>CBDCCO010000007.1:0-3215000 GCA_965214845.1 Vicinamibacterales bacterium | reverse complement strand
CGCTGGGCAGGTTCCTGAGTATCGCGGGACACGGGGAATCCCGCGAGAACCCGGGAGGACCATCTCCCAAGGCTAAATACTCCCTGGCGACCGATAGTGAACCAGTACCGTGAGGGAAAGGTGAAAAGAACCCCTGTTAGGGGAGTGAAATAGTACCTGAAACCGTATGCCTACAAGCAGTGGGAGGGCTATGCCCGGCCGACTTCGGTCAACCGGGAATGCCTGACCGCGTGCCTTTTGCATAATGAGCCGGCTAGTTACTCTCCGTGGCGAGGTTAAGCGCAAGCGAGCCGTAGCGAAAGCGAGTCTGAAATGGGCGTTTAGTCGCGGGGAGTAGACGCGAAGCGAGGTGATCTACCCTTGGCCAGGGTGAAGCGCGGGTAACACCGCGTGAAGGCCCGAACCAGTGTCGGTTGAAAACGGCTTGGATGAGCTGAGGGTAGGGGTGAAAGGCTAATCAAACCTCGTGATTGCCCGTTCTCCTCGAAATGCCTTTAGGGGCAGCCTTGGGAGGTCGGCGTTGGTGGTAGGGCACTGGATGGACTAGGGAGCTTACCCGCTTACCGAATCCAACCAAACTTCGAATGCCAACGACCCGCATCCCGGGAGTGAGACTATGGGGGCTAAGCTTCATGGTCGAGAGGGAAACAGCCCAGACTACCGGCTAAGGTCCCTAAATCTGTGCTAAGTGGGAAAGGAACTGGAGACGCCGAGACAGCCAGGAGGTTGGCTTAGAAGCAGCCATCCTTTAAAGAAAGCGTAATAGCTCACTGGTCAAGCGGCTCCGGGCCGACAATGTAACGGGGCTCAAGCACAGTACCGAAGCCGTAGATTCGACGGACCCTACGGGGTCTGCGAGTGGTAGAGGAGCGTTCTCTGGGCAGTGAAGGTGGACCGTGAGGACCACTGGAGCGCAGAGAGGTGACCCTGCCGGCATAAGTAGCGATAAGAGTGGTGAGAATCCACTCCGCCGTAAGCCTAAGGTTTCCTGAGGAAGGTTCGTCCACTCAGGGTCAGTCGGGTCCTAACGTGAGGCCGAAAGGCGTAGCGGATGGACATCCGGTCAACATTCCGGAACTACCTGAACGACGTTATCACGATGGGGGGACGCAGGAGGCTAGCCCGGCCTACGATTGGACGTGTAGGTTCAGGCATGTAGGGGGAGTCGCTAGGCAAATCCGGTGGCTCGCATTCCCTGAGGTGCCATGGCAAGACCGTAAGGTCGCAAAGCGGGTCACGCCACGCTGCCAAGAAAAGCCTCTAAGGAGTCGTTCGGGTACCCGTACCGCAAACCGACACAGGTAGGCGAGGAGAATATCCTCAGGCGCGAGTGAGAACCCTCGTTTAGGAACTCGGCAAACTCGCCCCGTAACTTCGGAAGAAGGGGTGCTCCAGCTCGTGATCCGGCTCGCCCGGTGAGCGGGAAGGAGTTGCAATAAAGAGGCCCAGGCGACTGTTTACTAAAAACACAGGACTCTGCGAAGTCGAATACGACGTATAGGGTCTGACGCCTGCCCGGTGCCGGAAGGTTAAAAGGAGGGGTCAACTTCTTCGGAGGTGAAGCCCTGAATTGAAGCCCCGGTAAACGGCGGCCGTAACTATAACGGTCCTAAGGTAGCGAAATTCCTTGTCGGGTAAGTTCCGACCTGCACGAATGGCGCAACGATCTGGGCGCTGTCTCAACGAGGGACACTGCGAATTTGTGGTACCGGTGAAGACGCCGGTTGCCCGTGGCAAGACGGAAAGACCCCGTGCACCTTTACTACAACTTAGTAGTGAATGCTGGTGTGTTATGCGCAGGATAGGTGGGAGACTTTGAACCGGGCCTCTTGGGGTCCGGGGAGTCGCTGGTGAGATACCACCCTTGGCATTTCGGTGTTCTAACCTCGGCCTGTCATCCAGGTCAGGGACACTGCTAGGCGGGTAGTTTGACTGGGGCGGTCGCCTCCCAAAATGTAACGGAGGCGCGCGAAGGTTCGCTCAGGCTGTTTGGAAATCAGCCGGAGAGTGCAAAGGCAGAAGCGAGCTTGACTGCGAGACAGACACGTCGAGCAGATGGGAAACCAGGCCTTAGTGATCCGGTGGTTCCGCATGGAAGGGCCATCGCTCAACGGATAAAAGGTACGCCGGGGATAACAGGCTTATCTTGGCCAAGAGTTCACATCGACGCCAAGGTTTGGCACCTCGATGTCGGCTCATCGCATCCTGGAGCTGTAGCAGGTTCCAAGGGTTCGGCTGTTCGCCGATTAAAGCGGTACGTGAGCTGGGTTTAGAACGTCGCGAGACAGTTCGGTCCCTATCTGCCATGGGCGTAGGAGATTTGAGGGGGGCTGTCCTTAGTACGAGAGGACCGGGATGGACGAACCTCTAGTGTACCAGTTGTCGCGCCAGCGGCAGCGCTGGGTAGCTACGTTCGGAAGGGAGAAACGCTGAAAGCATCTAAGCGTGAAGCCCTCCCCAAGATGAGATCTCCCTGAGCTTCGGCTCCTGAAGGCTCCTGGAAGACCACCAGGTGATAGGCCAGAGGTGTAAGGCCCGTGAGGGCTTGAGCTGACTGGTACTAATCAGCCGTGAGGCTTGACCATATTCTCTTGTCGCTGCGTCGGGAAGCTGCCGTTTGTGGAGTATTCAGTTGCGGAGTGAGGCAGAGGATTTCCTCGCCGGCGCGCCGTGGAGGCGGGTCGGCGGGGGGGGGCCGGGCGCCCGTCGGATGTGCGGGGTTCGGTTTCTTTCGTTTCCCGGTGGTAATAGGAGAGGGGCAACACCCGTTCCCATACCGAACACGGCAGTTAAGCCCTCTTCCGCCGATGGTACTGCGGGGGTGACTCCGTGGGAGAGTAGGTCGCTGCCGGGATTATCTTGAAACACCCGGGGCCGGCGAGGCCCCGGGTGTTTGCGTGTACGGGCGTGGTGCGAGGCTGCCGGGAGACAACGGAGCGAGAGCGAGGGACGGTTGGACGAGGTGGGACGGCTCGTCGGACTGGGCGACGCGCTACGCCGGGCGCAGGAGCCGGGTGCGGTGCCGCGGGCGGCGTGGGAAGAGTTGCGCGGCGCGATCGGTGCGCGGGAGGCCTGGCTGGAGGTGCGCGGCGCGGGCGGCGTGCGTGCCTTGGGACGGCGTAGCCCGGCGGCGGGCGACGAGAGGTTTTCGCTGGGGGAGCGCGGGACGGCGGTGGGCGCGCTGGTCGTGGGGAGGCACGTGGCCGGTCGTGAGCAGCCGCTGCGGGCGCGGGAGCGGCAGGCGTTGAAGGTGGCGGCGGCGCTGCTGGGCTTGTTCGTCGAGAACATGGAGCTGGCAAGCCGGGTGGCCGGGCAGGGGGCGGATGCGCTGACCGGGTGCCGGACGCGGCGGGCCGGCATGGAGCGGATCGGGGCGGAGCTGCGGCGGGCCGGCGAGCGCGGACGCCGAGCGTCCTTGATGTTCCTGGATGTCGACGACCTCAAGGGGCTGAACGACCGGTACGGACATTGGGTCGGAGACGGGGTGCTGGCGGAGGTGGGGTCGGTCTTGAGGGACGGAGTACGCGGGAGCGATGTACGGTGCCGGTACGGGGGAGACGAATTCGTCGTGCTGCTGCGGGATACGCCCTGCGAGGGGGCGGCGCAGGCCGCGGAGAGGCTGCGGGCGGAGCTGGCGCGGCGGCGGGTGGCGGCGCCCGGGGGGACGGTAGCCGCAGCGGCGAGCTTCGGCGTCAGCACGACGTTGGCCGGCGAGCGCGACGCCGGTGCGCTGGTGGCGCGGGCGGACGCGGCCATGTATCGGGCGAAGCGGGACGGAGGCAACGCGGTGCGGGTGTGGCGGGGCGAGTGGCGCTTGCGGGGCGCGGCCGGCGCGCCGACGCGGCTTGCCGTGGAGGCGTAGCGGCGTGGGTGGAGGCGGCACGTTCGACGGCATTCCGGTCGAGCTGGCGAGCCGGCGGCGGATTCGGGAGCGGAACACGGCGGCCTATCGGCTTGCGCACTGGCCGATCTGGATCTGGGTCTGCTTCATCGCGCCGGGGCCGCTCACCTTCGACCTGTTCGAGAGCGGCTTCGACGGCCGCATGGCGGGCTGGCTGGGACTCGTGCTGGTCGCGACGGGCGCGGCCGGGTGGCGCGGCCGGCTCCCCGGCGTGGAGCCGCGGCCCTACATCATCCGCTTCACCGAGGACAAGCCGAACCCGCTCTACCGGCGCGTCTGCTACACGCTGGCGTGGAGCGCGGTGGTTTCGTTCGGGCTGCTGAATCTGACGGGCCTGGTCGTCGCCATCGCGAGCGGCGGCTGGTATCTGCGGCAACTCTACGAGGCGGCGTACTTTCCGCTGGCGGGGGCCGTATGGCTTCTGGGCGCCGCCGGAAGGCTGCCGCGCGTGAAGCCGTCGACGCGGGGCGAGGGGCACGAGCGGCGCTACTTCTACGGAGCCGTGTGGGCCGTCTGTCTGGCGCAGCCGGTGCTGTGGCTGTTGTGGGCGGTGCTGCCCCCGACCCGCGCGGCGGACGCCGCGAAGCTGTGCGCGTTCGTGGGCGTGCTCGGGGTCGTGGGCTGGATGGCCTATCGCGGGAAGCTCCCGCGCACCCGGCCGATCGTGCCGGGCGAGCTTGCGGTCAGCGATTAGAATACCTCCCATGGGAGCAACGGTTACCCGGCGCGTCGTCGGCATCCTGCTCGCGGCGGCCTGCACCTTGGGCTACGGAGCCTGGCTCGGCGCTGCCCGCCAGGGCGGGTCGACCGGCGGGGAAGGTTTCGACGCGTACTTCATCGACAAGACGATGCGCGTCGACTACTTCCACTCCGGTGGACGGGGAACGGAGATCTTCGGTCTCGATCGGGTCGTATCGGACGGCCCGTGGGCCGGCAGCCGCACGCGGCTCGTCGACGATCTCAACCTCGGCAAGTACCTCTTCGAGGTCGTCGACCGGCAGACCAACCGGGCGATCTACTCGCGCGGGTTCGCGTCGATCTACGGCGAGTGGGAAACGACGCCCGAGTCGCGGCGCGTGCACCGGACCTTCCACGAGTCGCTGCGCTTTCCCTGGCCGCGGCGGCCGGTGCAGGTCGTGCTGAAGGTGCGCGACGCCGAGAACAGCTTCCACGAGGTCTGGTCGACGGTGGTCGATCCCGAGTCCCGGTTCGTCAATCCGGCCGAGCGGGCGCCCAGGGGCGAGGTCTGGGCCATTCAGGAGAGCGGCCCGCCGGCGGAGAAGGTCGACCTGCTCGTGATCGGCGAAGGGTACGTCGAGGCGGAGCTGCCCAAGTTCCATGCCGACGCCCGGCGGCTGGTCGGCGCCCTGTTCGAGGAGGAGCCGTTCAGGAGTCGCCGCTCGGACTTCAACGTGTGGGGGCTCGATCTGCCGTCGGCCCGCCCGGGCGTCAGCCGTCCGCGGGCCCTCGAGTTCCGCCGGACGCCCCTGTCGACGGAATACAACATCTTCGATTCCGAACGCTATCTCCTCACCTACGACAACCGCGCGCTGCGGGACGCGGCGTCCGCGGCGCCCTACGAGTTCCTCGAGATCCTGGTCAACGAGGCGCAGTACGGCGGCGGCGGGATCTTCAACTTCCAGGCGACCGCGGCCGCCGACACGGGGTTCGCCGAGTACGTGTTCGTCCACGAGTTCGGCCATCACTTCGCCGGTCTGGCCGACGAGTACTACACGTCCGACGTGGCGTACGAGACGGGCGCGGCGTATCACCCGGAACCGTGGGAGCCGAACGTCACGGCGCTGCACGATCCGGAGAACCTCAAGTGGGGCGATCTGGTCGCGTCCGACACGCCGCTGCCCACGCCCTGGGACAAGGCGGCGTTCGAGCAGGGGAGCACGGCGGCGCAGCGCGAGCGCGCGTCGTTGCGGGCGGCGGGCGCGCCCGAAAACGAGCTGGACGCCCTCTTCACGGCGCAGATGGACCGCGAGACGGCCCTGCTGCAGGCGCTGCCCCACGCCGGCCGGGTGGGCGCTTTCGAGGGGGCGTCGTACGAGCCGACCGGCCTCTACCGCCCCGAGGTCGACTGCCTCATGTTCACACGCAACCCGGTCGGGTTCTGCCGGGTCTGCCAGCGAGCCATCACGCGCGTCATCGACCAGTACTCGAGACCGTAGGGCGCAGGACGACGCCAGGGAGGTTGGCCGCCGTGGACAAGACGTTTCTCGCCAATCTCGAGCGAATCGTGGGCGCCGAGGGGATTGTGCGCGACCACGGCGAGCTGCTGACGTACGAAACCGACGGCCTCGTGAAGCTACGCTCGAAACCGGGCGTCGCCGTGCTGCCGACCGCCGCTGAGCAGGTGCAGCGCATCGTGCGCCTGTGTCACGAGCAGGGCGTGCCGTTCGTGGCGCGCGGTCAGGGTACGGGGCTCTCCGGGGGCGCCATGCCGCATCCCGACGGCGTCCTGATCGTGATGACGCGGATGAACCGGATCCTCGAGATCGACATCCCGAACCGCTGCATCACGGTCGAGCCGGGCGTGATGAACCTCGACGTCAGCAAGGCGGTGGCCGGTGACGGCTACTACTACGCACCGGATCCGTCGAGTCAGGTGATCTGCTCGATCGGCGGCAACGTCGCCGAGAACTCCGGGGGCGCGCACTGCCTCAAGTACGGGTTCACCGTGCACCATGTCCTCGGCGTGGAGGCGGTGCTGCCGGACGGCGAGTCGATCCAGCTTGGCGGGCCGGCGCTCGACGCGCCGGGCCTGGACCTGCTCGGCGTCCTCGTCGGCTCGGAGGGCACGCTGGCGGTGGTCACGCGGGTGACGCTCAAGCTCCTCCGCAAGCCGGCGGCCGTGCGCACGCTGCTGGCCGCGTTCGACTCGACCGAGGCGGCCGGCAACGCCGTGTCGGGCATCATCGGCGCGGGCATCATCCCGGCGGCGGTGGAGATGATGGACCGCGTGACGATCGAGGCGGCCGAGGCGGCGGTCCACCCCGACTTTCCGCCTGTCGAGGCGATTCTGATCGTCGAGCTGGACGGTGCGGAGGCCGACGTCACGGCGCTCTTCAGCCGCGTCGAGGAAGTCTGCACCGCGGCGCAGGCGCTCGAGATCCAGGTGGCCCGGACCGACGCGCAGCGGGCGCGGTTCTGGCAGGGGCGCAAGGCGGCCTTCGCGGCGATGGGCCGCGTGTCGCCGAGCTACTACGTGCAGGACGGCGTCATCCCGCGCACCCGGCTGCCGGAGGTGCTGGGCCGGATCCGCGGCCTGTCCGAGCGCTCGGGCCTGAAGATCGGCAACGTGTTCCACGCCGGCGACGGCAATCTGCACCCGTTGGTCTGCTACGACGAGCGGGTGGCCGGACAGGCCGATCTGGCGCACGCTGTCGCCTCCGAGATCCTGACGTACTGCCTCGACGTCGGCGGGTCGATCACGGGGGAGCACGGCGTGGGCGCCGACAAGGCCGAGCATCTGCCGAAGATGTTCAGCGACAGCGATCTCGACACGATGCAGCTCGTGCGGTGCGCGTTCGATCCCGGCAATATCTGCAACCCGGGCAAGGTGTTTCCGACGCCGCGCCTGTGCGGGGAGGTGCCCGGTCCGTACCGCAGGCATCCGGCCGAGGCGGCCGGCCTGGCGGAGCGGGTCTGATGGCGACCGCCGCGCCCACGGCGGCGCTCCTCGAGCGGCTCGCGGGGCAGACGGGCGCCGCGGCGCGCGCGGCGGTCGACGGGGACGCCGTCGACGGCGTGCGGCCGCGCATCGTGGCGGAGCCGGCCAGCGGCGACGCGCTGGCTTCAACGCTGGCGTGGGCGGCGTCCGAGCAGATGCAGGTGCGGGTGGCCGGGGGGCGCACGAAGCTGCAGTGGGGCGCGCCGGGGGGCGCGGTCGATCTGCTGCTCTCAACGGCCGGACTCCGTGCCGTCGTCGAGCACCGGCACGGCGATCTGACGGCCACGGTCGAGGCCGGCGCGACGCCCGCCGCGGTGAACGCCCAGCTCGCGGCGCACGGTCAACGGCTGCCGTGGGATGCCCCGTGGCCGGACCGCGCGACCGTCGGCGGCGTCGTGGCGACCAGCGACAGCGGCCCCCGCCGCCACGGCCACGGCGGGCCGCGCGACTCGATCATCGGCGTCACCATGGCGCGCGTCGACGGGCGCGTGGCGAAGGCCGGCGGCATCGTGGTCAAGAACGTCGCCGGCTACGATCTCTCGCGGCTGCTGACCGGATCGTTCGGCTGCCTCGGCGTCATCCTCACGGCGACGTTCAAGCTGGCCCCCGCGCCGCCGGACTCGCGCACCGTGGAGCTCGCCTTCGACTCCCTCGAAGCGGCCGCGCCGGTCGCCAGCCGGCTCGCAGGCTCGGCGCTGGCGCCGGTCTCCATCGAGGTCGCCGCGCCGCCGCCGCGTCTGCTGGTGCGGTTCGAATCGGTCGAGGCTGCCGCGTCGGAGCAGGCCGACGCGGCCTGCGCCCTCGCGGGCGGCGCTGCGGGCGCGGTCGTTCACAGCGGACGCGACGAGCAGGCGGCGTGGCGCCGCCACCTGGCGCACTGGTCGTCGGGCGGCACGCTCGTCAAGCTGAGCACGGTGCCGGTGGAGCTGTTCCCGACGCTCGTCTGGCTGCGGGACCGGGCGGACGCGACCGGCGTCGGCATGGCGCTCGCCGGCCGGGCGGCGCTCGGCGTCGTCGACCTGCGACTCGACGGCCCGCTCGAGGCTCAGGCCCGGCTGGTCGGGGAGCTTCGCGAGCGCCTCCCCGCCGGCCGCGGGTCGGCCGTCATTCGACGGGGCGAGCCGGCACTGCGCCGGAGCGTGGATCCCTGGGGTTCGCTCGGCGCGGGCCGGCGCGTGATGGAGGCCATCAAGCGCCGGTTCGATCCGGACGGCCTGCTGAACACGGGACGCGGACCGGGCGGAATCTAGAACGTATCAGCGCGATCCCGTCTCCTCGGCTTCCTCCGCGCGCTTGCCCGCGAGCATGTTGGGCAGCGAGTAGTTGCCCTCGTGACAGGCGTACTCGAAGATCGGACCCTCGATGGCGGTCATCGGCATCAGGGCGGTCCACGGTCCCGTCCACTCCTCCTCGTCGCTGACGGTCACGCGGTATTCGATGGCGTCGGCGCCCACCCGGGTGAGGCGCTCGACCACACGGCGCTGCGGTTCCTGGAGGTTCGTCGTCTCGATGACCAGGGTGTCTCCCTCCCAGCGGCCGCTGGAGCTGCCCAGCCACTGGGACACCGTCGCCGGCGGCCCGGCGCGCCCGTCGAGCGGCACGATGCGGGCGTCGTGAATCATCTCCACGAGCAGCACGACATGGTCCGGCGTCTGCAGGATCTGGTAGTTGTGGTTGTAGAAGCCGGGCGTCATGGCGCCGGGCATGCCGCGCGTGAGGCACCGGTCATAGGTGCTGAAGTCGTTCCAGGACGCGAGCTCGCCGCCGCCCGTGAAGCTGGCGAACCGCCGCGCCCGGCGTTCGTCCGCGGCGGGTGTCCGCGCCGGGTACCGCCCGTCGGGCGGCTCCACGATCAGCGACGTGCGCAGCGACAGCTCGCCCTTCTCGAGCCAGTAGTCGTTGTACGCGCCGGTGGGCATGAAGTCCGACTGCTCCTCGGCCGAGATGCCGGAACCGGGATTCCGCGCGGCCCGCTCCTCCTCCGTCAGGAACTCGCGGCCCGCGAGGTCTGCCGGCCGTTCCATGGGCGTCGTGGTCGTGTTCGACCAGATTCCCTGCAGGTCCGGATCGCCCCACGCAGTTCGCGGCGCGGACCAGGCGCCGTCATCCTGACCGGCGGCCGGCGCAGGGGTGAGCAGTCCGAACAGGCCGAGCGTCAACACCAGTGCGGCAACTCGAGCGGTCATGAAAAACCTCCTTCAGACGGGGCTGCGCCCCGAACCCGCGGCGGCCGCCGGCGGCGTCTCGCCGCGGATCGACGCGTCCACGATCTCCACCAGGTGCATCGTGCGCAAGGGGCGGCCCTGGCGTTCCAGCGCGCTGCCGAGCTGCAGCAGGCAACCCGGATTCGACGACACGACCGCGTCAGCTCCGGTCGCGAGGATGTTCCCGGCCTTGCGCCGCCCGAGCGCCTCCGCGGCTTCCGGCTCGACTAGGTTGTAGATGCCCGCCGACCCGCAGCAGAGCCCGCCTTCCGGCACCTCGCGCACGTCGAGCTGCGGGATGGCCGCGAGCACGCGCCGCGGCTCGGCGCTGATGCCCTGCGCGTGCTGCAGATGGCACGCGTCGTGATAGGCCACGCGCATCGGGACCGGGTGGCGGGGCGCCTGCGGCTCGAGGTCGGCCAGCACTTCGGAGACGTCCCGGCACTTGGCGGCCAGCGCCTCCGCGCGCGCCGCGTACGCCGGATCGTCGCGCAGCAGGTGGCCGTACTCCTTGAGCGTCGATCCGCAGCCGGCCGCGTTGATCACGATGGCGTCGACGGCGGCGAGCGACGGCTCGAACGCGTCGATGAAGCGCCGCGCCAGCGCGGCGGCGTCGTCCTCGAGGCCGGCGTGCAGCGGCAGCGCGCCGCAGCACCCCTGGGCCTGCGGGATCACCACCTCGCAGCCTTCGGCGGCGAGCACGCGGGCCGTCGCGCGATTCACGTCGCTGAAGAAGACGCGCTGCACGCAGCCGAGCAGCAACGCGACCCGCCGCCGCCGCGTCCCGGTCGCGGGAACGACGCCGGGCAGCGACGACCAGGCGCCGGCGACGGAGACGCGGGGCGCCACCGCCTCCATGGCGCGCAGGCGCGCCGGGAGCGCGTCCAGCAGGCCGCTGGCGCGCGCCAGCCGCTGCAGCCCGAGCCGCTGATAGGCCCACAGCTCGAGCGCGAGCCAGCGCAGGCGGCGCGGGTAGGGAAACAGGGCGAAGATCAGCCGGCGGAAGAGCCGGTCCACCAGCGGCCGCCGGACGTGCCGCTCGAGCTGCGGCCGCGCGGCTTCCACCAGCTTGTCGTACTGCACGCCGGAGGGGCAGGCCGTCATGCAGGCCATGCAGCCCAGGCAGGTGTCGAAGTGACGCGCGAGCTCCGGCGTGATGGACGCCTTGCCCTCGAGCGCCACCCGCAGCAGGTGAATCCGCCCGCGCGGCGAGTCGGTCTCGCGGCTCCACAACGCGTACGTGGGGCACGGCGGCAGGCAGAAGCCGCAGTGCACGCAATCCGCGAGCAGGTCCGCTGACGGCGGGTGGTGCGCGTCGAACGCGCCGGTGTCGGGGGGCATGGAGCGTGCCTAATGGTAGCGCAACGCGCGCGCCCGTTCCCGGGGCTGCTGCAGCCCGTGGTGAAACCCCGCGTTGCACCGAGACGGGCGAGGCGCCCGGCTGACAAGGCGTGACGAGGGAGCATATTGGGCATATTCGACCGAGGAACAACGAAGTCAGACGGGATGCATCGCCCGTCGAATGCAGTGGGGCTTTTGCCACGGGCTGCTAGGATGGGCTTGCGGCGGCGCCGACACGACGGCAGACAGGGGAGCGATCGATGACACACGCGGTGCGCATTCACGAGACCGGCGGTCCCGAGGTCCTGCGCTGGGAGGCGGTCGACGTTCCGGATCCGGGGCCGGGCGAGGCGCTGATCCGCCAGACCGTGGCCGGTCTCAACTTCATCGACGTCTACTTCCGGACGGGGCTCTACCCGGCGCCGTCGTTCCCGGCGACCATCGGCAATGAAGGCGCCGGCGTCGTCGAGGCTGTCGGCGACGGCGTGACCGAGGTGGCGGTCGGCGACCGCGTCGTCTACTGCATGAACCTCGGCAGCTACACGCAGCGCCGGGTGGTCGCGGCGCAGCAGCTCGTGAGGATTCCCGACGGGATCAGCGACGAGCAGGCGGCGGCGGTGATGCTCAAGGGATGCACGGTGCAGTACCTCGTGCGCCGGACGTACGCCGTGCAGCCGGGCGACACGGTGCTCTTCCACGCGGCGGCGGGCGGGTGCGGCCTGATCGCCTGCCAGTGGCTGAAGCACCTCGGCGCGACGGTCATCGGGACCGTGGGAACGCGCGCGAAGGCCGAGCTCGCGAAGGCGCACGGCTGCGACCATCCAGTCGTGTACACGGAGGAGAGCTTCGTCGATCGCGTGCGGGAGCTCACGGGAGGCAAGGGGGTCCCGGTGGTCTACGACTCCGTCGGCAGGGACACGTTCAACGCTTCGCTCGACTGCCTGCAGCCGCGCGGCCTGATGGTGAGCTTCGGCAACGCGTCGGGCGCCGTCGAGCCCTTCGCGCCGGGCGTGCTGGCGCCCAAGGGGTCGCTCTATCTGACGCGTCCGACGCTGGCCACCTACACGGCGACGCGCGCGGAGCTCGAGGCGACGGCCGCCGAGCTGTTCGACGTCGTCGGCCGCGGCGTGGTGCGGATCGAGGTGAACCAGACGTACGCGCTGCAGGACGCCGCGCGGGCGCATCGGGACCTGGAGGCGCGCAGGACGACCGGATCGACCGTGCTGCTGACCGGCGTGTAGGGAGAACCATCATGAAGACTCACGGGAACGGATTCGTGTTCATCGGCGGCGTCGTCGTCGGCGCGCTGGTGGCGAGCGTCGTGGGGGTGCTGAGCGCCACGCAGGGCGCGACCGCCCCGCGCGTCATCAACCTGCCCGGGCGCACCGTGGCCGCGCCGTTCAGCGATGCCGTGCTGGCCGGCAACACGCTCTACGTCGCAGGCCGGCTCGGGATGGACCCGCAGACCGGCCGCCAGCCGGCGACCGCCGAGCAGGAGGCGCGCAACGTCCTCGACGGCGTGCAGGCGGTGCTGGCCGAGGCGGGCATGACCATGGACGATCTCGTCAACGTCCAGGTCTTCTGCTCGGACGTGTCCCTCTACGGCGTGTTCAACCGCGTGTACCGCGAGTACTTCACCGGCGCGCCCCCGGCCCGCGCCTTCCTCGGCTCCGGCCCGCTGCTGTTCGGCGCGCGCTTCGAGGTGGCGGGGGTCGCCGTCGGCGGCTGACGCCCGGCGGTTGACCCCCGGCGAGCCCGCGACCGGGAGTCCGCGTCGTAGAACGCCCCGGACTCCTGCTAGGATCGGCCCAAGACTCCACAAGGCGCGCACAGCGCGCCTCGGCGGGAGTGGCGCGGGGCGAAGGGGTCCCCGCGAACGGACGCCGGGGGTTTGGGGCGCAGCCCCATCTGGAGGAAGTTGGAGGTCGTCATGAAGACCAGGAAGCGGACTACGAAGCAGGCGGCCCGGGCGGGGACCGAGTCGCGGCGCGCCTTCATGCGCCAGGCGGTGCTCGGCGGCGCCGGCGCCACGGCGGCGGCGCTCGGTACCGGTCGCGCGGCCCTGGCGGCGGAGGACGACGCCCGGCCGATCGCGGTTCCGAAGGAGTTCGCCGAGGCCGCCAAGGTCCCCGCGGCGCCCGTCGAGTTTCCGATGATCGGCGCGCAGGTGTTCGCGCGGGCCTGCAAGGAGGAGGGCGTCGGCGCGCTCTTCTGCTGTCCCGGCAACTACCTGGTCGTGCACGCGATGGCGGCGGCGGGGATTCCGACCTACTCGGGCCGGCACGAGGGGTCGCTGTGTCACGCCGCCGATGCGTTCTGCCGCACGACCGGCGAGATCGCCGCGACGTCGGGCACCGAGGGCCCGGGCTTCACCGACATGATCTGCGGCATCGCGGCGGCCAACGCGGCGCGTTCTCCCATGCTGGTGCTGGCGAGCAACACGACCATCCGCGGCGACGACACGGAGCGCGGCATCCAGGACTGCTACCAGCAGCCGACCACCGAGGGCCTGCGCAAGTACGGCAAGCGGCTGATCACGCCGGAGCGCACGTGGGAGTACGCCGGGTACGCCTTCCGGCAGCTCAAGACCGGCGTGCCGAAGCCGGTGCACCTGGATTTTCCGGCCGAGGTGGCCGGCGCGCGGTTCGCCGACGCCAGCGAGCTGGAGTACTACTACGACAGAACGCAGTACCGCACCGAGGCGAAGCCGTATCCGGAGCCGCGGGCGATCGACGCCGCCGTCCGGCTGCTGCGGGCCGCCGCGCGGCCGATCATCGTGTCGAGCAACGGCGTCTTCTACCACAAGGCCTGGGACGCGCTGCGGCGGCTGGCGGAGAAGGCCCACATCCCCGTGGTCGAGTCGGGCGCCATGAAGGGACAGTTCCCCGCCAGCCACGAGCTGTCGGCGGATGCCGCCCCGGGGGCGCTGGCCAGCGCCGACGTCGTGCTGCTGGTCGGGCAGCACTGCATGCCGACCGTCGGCGAGTTCGCCTTCGGACCCGATGCGCGCTACATCCGCATCGATCCGGCGGCGGAGGACATCGGCCGCAACCTGCCGATCGAGGTCGGGATCGTCGCCGACGAGATGGTCGCGCTCGAGGCGCTGGCCGAGGCCATGCCCAGCCAGCGGCGCGACGCCTGGGTGGCCGAGGTCGCGGCCGCCCGGCGCGAGTTCGAGGCGGAGAACGAGGAGTTCTATCGCACCGGACTGGGCTACACCGACGCGGTTCACCCGGCCGTCATCGGCAAGGAGGTCGCCGACTTCCTGTACCACGGCAACCTGCCGCGGGAGCGCACGACCGTGGTCCAGGGCGGCTACGGCGTGGCGCGCTACACGCGCCGCTACCTGCGCGCATTCCGCCCGGGACAGGTGATCAACGGCGCCTACCAGTACGGCGCCATCGGGCCCGACGTCGGCTACGCGCTCGGGGCGGCGGTCGCCGTCCGGCACGGTGTCGGCGCGCAGGCCGGCTACGAGGGGCATCCGGTCGTCGCCATCACCGGCGACGGCGGGTTCGGCTACTCCGGCATGGAGCTGGAGACCCTGGCGAAGTACCGCCTGCCGGTCGTCCTGATCGTCTACAACAACAACGCGTGGGGCACGTGGACCGGCCAGCGCAACAACCCCGTCGGGGTGCCCATCCACCTGTTCCAGGAGAACGTGCGCTACGACAAGGTGGGGGAGGCGCTGGGCGCCCACGGCGAGTACGTGACGCGCCCGCAGGATTTCCGGCCGGCGCTCGACCGCGCGTACGAGGTGGCGCTGAGCGAGAGCCGCCCGGCGGTCCTGAACGTGCAGGCCAAGAAGGAGTTCTGGGTGCGCAGCCAGTACCCGCCCGGATTCCTCGGCAAGGTCGAGCCGGGCGTCATGTCGTACAATCACTAGCCGCCGGGCGCACGGAGCATGACAGCGGTCCGCAACGAGCTGGCGGCGGTTCGCGGGCGCCTCCAGGCGTACGCCGACCGGGGCGTGTTTCGAGGCTACACGGAGCGGCCCGCGCGGGCGGGCCGCCACTACTTCCGTTTTCTCTGGCTGGGCCGCGAGCCGTTCACCCTCACCTACGAGCCTGACTCGGGCACGCTGACGTTCACCAACGTGCTGCCGCACGTGCGCGTGCGCTCGGCGCTGTACGCGGCGCTGGAGCATTTCGTCGAGGGGCGCTCGGCCAGGACGCTGCCGGCCCACCGCCGCATCGACCCGCGGCGTGCGCGGCCGAGCTGCTCGAGCCGGCGCGGCACGATGCTGCTCCACGTCGTGGCGAAGCCCGGGCATCACGCGTACGGCGTCACGCGCTCGATCAACCTGGTGCACGAGATCTTCCTGCATCTCCACACCTATTTTCCGGAATACCTGTGGGAGCACCATGATGTCGCGCAGGAGTAGCCGTGCCTGAAGCCGCCGCCTGCCGGATCCGGATGATGACGCCGGACGACGCCGAGCCGATCGCCGCGCTCGTGCTGGCCTCGTTCGACGAGTTCATCGCGCCCGACTACACCACCGAGCAGGGCGTGGCCGAGTTCCGGCGCTACGCCGAGGCGGAGGCGCTGCGCCGGCGGGCCGAGCGCGACCACTTCGTGATGGTCGCCGAGGCGGACGGCGTGCTGGCCGGCATGATCGAGGTGCGCGACTGCAACCACGTCGCGCTGCTGTTCGTGGCGAAGGACTTCCACCGGCGGGGGATCGCCGCCCGGCTCCTCGAGCGCGGGCTGGCGGAGGCCCGCGCCCGGCGGCCGGACGTCGAGCGGGTGACCATCAACTCGTCACGCTACGGCGTCGCGGCCTACGAACGGTTGGGGTTCCGGCAGACCGGCCCCGAGCGGGCCGTGAACGGCATCGTCTTCATCCCGCTGGCGATGCGCCTGGGGCGTTAGTTGGATGGGGCTTCCATTGGACGGGGCTGCGCCCCGAACCCCCGGCGGCGCTTCGCGGGGACCCCAATGCCCCGCGCCACCGCCGCCAAGCCGCGCCGTGCGCGGCTTGGGCCACTCCAGCCGTCCGTAGGATCTTCAGCCGACCGCCTGCACCTGGATCTGCTGCACGAGAACGGTCCCGGTGCCGTCGACTCGCAGTCCGAAGCGGCCGGGCGCCAGGTCGTCGGCGTGCCCGTGCGTCAGCAGGTCGCCGTTCACGTAGCCCCGGAAGTGCCCGTCGCCGCCGAACAGGCGCAGGAAGAGCCAGCCCGAGGCCTCGAACGAGCCCTCCTCGAAGACCGTCGGCGCGCCGTCTTCCATGCGGCCCAGCTTCGCGGTCGCGCCGGCGATGGAGAAGAAGTCGAACGTGCGGTCGTCCCGGGCGTGGAGGACGATCTGCAGCTCGCCCTCGAAGCCGTCGAGATTGACGTACACGTCGGCCTGGGCGGCGTCGAGCTCGCCGCCCGTGACGAACAGCGCCGCCGGTCCCTGGGCGGCGAGGCTCAGCACAGGGCCCTTTTCCTGGTCGTCCACCATCTCGGCCGCCAGACCCGAAGCGTTGCCTCGCAGCCACGTGAACTGGTCCGCGAGCACGGCCGGGGCGCCCTGGACCGGCCGCCAGACCCACGAGCCGCCCTGCAGGTCGATGATGCCGGGGTCCGTCGGCTCCGCCCCGGCTTCCGCGAGGAGCTCGTCCACCGACTCGTCGGTGGTGATGGCCTGCACGCCCAGCCCGTGCTGATAGACCAGCAACCCGCCGCGCTCCGCCGTCTCGTTCAGCATCCAGACGCCTGCGACGGCCGCGACGAACGCCGTCCAGAGGACGGCGGGCCGCGGCGGCAGGGCGTACGAGATGGCCAGACGCGCCGCGGCGAAGGCGGTGAAGAACAGGGTCGTCCGGAACGCCCAGTCGGCGTGCTCGCTCACGAGCGGCGCAACCTGGGCCGGCAGCAGCATCGCGTCCGCGCCGCGCTCGCCGCTCAGGTAGGCGAGGCCGGCGGTGGCGGCGCCGCCGCAATAGAGCCAGGTCGCCGTGTGCCTGAGGGCCGGCCGCCGCCGCATCAGCAGGCTGAGCAGGTCGACCACGAGCCCGGCCGCCAGCAGGGCGATCGGAAAGTGCACGACCAGCGGATGAACGTTGGGGGCCCAGTCGGGTATCAGGGACATGGTCTATCCTGCCGGCCATCGCCGTGCACCCGCCGGCACCCTCTATCATAACCGCTCATGCCGCGCCGGTTGAATCGCGCCCGCGCGGCGACTTCTGCCATAATGAATGCCGGTCGTCGCGAGCCCGGACGGCTGTCGCGCGTTCCGGCCTCGCGTCTCCCAGTCGTTCATACAGCCGGAGAGCATTTCCCATGTCAGGCCATTCCAAGTGGCATTCGATCAAGCACAAGAAGGGGGCTGCCGACGCCAGGCGCGGCAAGGTGTTCACCCGCATCATCAAGGAGCTGACGGTCGCCGCGCGCGACGGGGGCGGCGACGCGGACAGCAACCCGCGCCTGCGGACGGTGATCGCCGACGCGAAGGCGGTCAACATGCCCGCCGACAACATCAAGCGGGCGATCCGGCGCGGAACGGGCGAGGAGCCCGGGGTCGCCTACGAGGAAGTGACGTACGAGGCCTACGGCCCCGGCGGCGCCGCGCTCCTGATCGAGGTGCTGACCGACAACACCAACCGCGCGGTGGGCGAGATCCGGCACCTGCTGTCGAAGCACGGCGGCAATCTCGGCACCACCAACAGCGTGGCCTGGATGTTCACGAAGCACGGGCATCTCATCGTCGACAAGGACGGCGCCGACGAGGAGGCGCTCATGACCGTGGCCATCGATGCCGGCGCCGACGACTTTCGCGAGGACGAGGACGCCTGGGAGGTCGTGACCGCCCCGGAGTCGTACGAGGCCGTCCTCGAGGCCGTCAGGCAGGCGGGGGTCGAGCCGGTGAGCGCGCGGCTCGCCATGCTGCCGCAGAACTACGTGAAGCTCGAGGGCGCTCCCGCGCGCCAGATTCTGAAGCTGATGGAGCTGCTGGAGGACCACGACGACGTGCAGCACGTGTGGTCCAACTTCGACATCGACGCAAAGGAGATCGAGGCGTCGCTGGCGTGAGAATACTCGGGGTGGACCCCGGCTCCCAGCGCACCGGCTACGGCTGCATCGAGACGGAGGGCGGCCGGCACCACGTCGTCGACTGCGGTGCGGTCACCGTGCCCTCTGGCATAGCCCTTGCGGAAAAGCTGCTGGTCGTGCACCGCGGCCTGGCCGAGCTGCTCGCGCGGCACCGGCCGGATGTGGTGGCGCTCGAGGACCTGTTCTACGCGCGGAACGTCCGCTCCGCCCTGGTCCTGGGGCATGTCCGCGGCGCGCTGATGCTGGCGCCGGCCGCGGCCGGCGTCACGGTCTGCGAGTACACGCCGGCCGAGGTCAAGCAGGCCGTGGTGGGCTACGGCCGCGCCGAGAAACGCCAGGTCCAGCAGATGGTGGCGCTGCTGCTGGGGATGGAGCAGCCCCCTACGCCGCTGGACGTCTCCGACGCCCTGGCGGTGGCCGTGTGCCACGCGCACTCGAACGGCCCGGCGCGCCGGCGCCCGGCCCCGGCCCCCGGCGCGCGCAGCTGGCGGCGATATGTGCCGCGCGGGTAGCATGATCGGATACCTGCGCGGCCGCCTCGGCGACAAGCAGCCCAACCGCGTCGTGGTCGACGTCCATGGCGTCGGGTACGAGCTCCACGTGCCGCTCTCGACCTTCTACGGCCTCGGCGAAGCCGGCGCGGAGGTGACGCTGCGCGTGCACACGCACGTGCGCGAGGACACGCTGGCGCTGTTCGGCTTCGCCACGGCGCTCGAGCTCCAGCTCTTCGAGCACCTGATCGCCGTCAACGGTGTCGGCCCGCGCCTGGCGCTGACCGTGCTGTCCGGCATGGAGCCCCCCGACTTCATCCAGGCGGTGCGCCACGGCGACGTCGCCCGGCTCACGAGGATTCCCGGCGTCGGCAAGAAGACGGCCGAGCGGATCGGTCTCGAGCTCAAGGATCGGCTCGCCGCCGCGGGTCTTCACGCGCCCGCAGGCGATGAGCCGGAAGCGGCGGGCGACGACGGTCGCGCGGACGTGCTGTCGGCGTTGCTCAACCTCGGGTACCATCGTGCAGCGGCCGAGCGCGCGCTCGATTCCGCCCGGCAGGCGGGCGCGGCCGGCTTCGAGGGGACGCTGCGGCGGGCGCTGCGCGAGCTTGCGGGCTGAGCGCAGGCCGAGACTGGGGATCGTGACAACGGAGCGGGTCGTCAGCGCGGCGCCGGTCGTCGAGGAGGAGCAGTACGAGGCCGGTCTGAGGCCGCGCTCGCTCGCCGACTACGTCGGCCAGGAGCGCGTGCGCGAGAACCTGACCGTGTCCATCGCGGCGGCCCGCAAGCGCGGCGAGGCGCTCGACCACGTGCTGCTCTACGGACCGCCCGGGCTGGGCAAGACGACGCTGGCCTACGTCGTCGGCGGCGAGCTCGGCGTGCAGGTCCGGGCGACGTCCGGGCCCGTGCTGGAGAAGCCGGGCGACCTGGCCGCGCTGCTCACGAACCTCGCCCGGCACGAGGTCCTCTTCATCGACGAGATCCACCGCATGAGCCCGGTCGTCGAGGAGATCCTCTATCCGGCCCTGGAGGACTACGAGCTGGACATCATGATCGGGCAGGGCCCGAGCGCGCGGTCGGTCAAGGTGCCGCTGCAGCGGTTCACCCTGGTCGGCGCGACCACGCGCGCGGGCCTGCTCACGTCGCCCCTGCGCGCCCGGTTCGGCATCGTGCATCGGCTCGACTTCTACACGCAGGACGAGCTGCGCGAGATCGTGACGCGCTCGGCGCGCATCCTGGGGGTGCCGATCGACGAGCCGGCGGCCAGCGAGCTCGCCCGGCGCGCCCGCGGGACGCCGCGTGTCGCCAACCGCCTGCTGCGGCGCGTCCGCGACTACGCCGAGGTCCGCGCGGACGGCGCGGTCGACCTCGACGTCGCCCGGCGCGCGCTGGAGCTGCTCGAGGTCGACGACAACGGCTTCGACGAAGCCGACCGGCGCCTGCTCGAGGCGATCATCGACAAGTTCGGCGGCGGCCCGGTCGGCCTCAGCAGCATCGCGGCGGCGATCAGCGAGGAAAAGGAAGCCATCGAGGACATCTACGAGCCGTTCCTCATTCAGACCGGCTTCATCGACCGCACCCCGCGGGGTCGCGTCGCGACCGAACGGGCGTACAACTACTTCGGGAGGCCCGGGCCCGAGCGCAGCGCGCGGCTCTGGTGAAACGGCGGGGTCGTGGAAAGGGGCGGAGACGCGTGACGAACGGACGTGGCGGCAGGCTTGGCGGCGGCACGCAGCTCCGCGGCACCCGGATCGCCGCGCTGGCGACCTACGTGCCGCCCCGCCTGCTGACGAACGCCGACCTCGAGAAGCTGGTCGACACCTCGAACGAGTGGATTCTGCAGCGCACGGGAATCCGCCAGCGGCACGTCGTGGACAAGGGCACGGCCACCTCGGACCTGGCCCGGCAGGCCGCCTCGCGTGCGCTCGAGCAGGCCGGCCTGACCCCGGACGACATCGGCGTGATCGTCGTCGCGACCACGACCCCCGACATGTTCTTTCCCAGCACGGCCTGCCTCGTGCAGACGAAGATCGGCGCGTCCAACGCCTGGGGCTTCGATCTCGGCGCCGCCTGCTCCGGGTTCACGTACGCGCTGACCGCCGGCGCGCAGCTCGTCTCGACCGGCGCCCACGAGCACGCCCTGGTGATCGGGGCCGACGTGATGTCCTCGATCATCGACTACCAGGACCGCGCCACGTGCGTCCTGTTCGGCGACGGGGCCGGCGCGGTGGTCATCTCGCCGGCGACCGAGCCGGGCGTCGGCCTGCTGGACTTCGCCCACGAGGTGGACGGCAGCGGCGGGCCGGCGCTGTGCATGCCCGCGGGGGGCAGTCTGCACCCGGCCACGCACGAGACGGTCGAGAAGCGGATGCACTACGTGCGCCAGGACGGCGCGACGGTCTTCAGGTTCGCGGTGCGCAAGATGGAGGAGGCCTGCCGCCGGGTGCTCGCGCAGAACGGGATGAGCGCGGCCGACGTCGACCTCTTCGTGGCGCACCAGGCCAACCGGCGGATCATCACCAGCACGGCCGAGCGCCTCGGCCTCGACGCCTCCAGGGTCGTGATCAACATCGACCGCTACGGCAACACCACGGCCGCGACCATTCCGCTCGCGCTGGCCGATGCGCTCGCGGAGGGCCGCCTGAAGAAGGGCGACCGCGTGCTGCTGGCCGCGGTGGGCGCCGGCTTCACGGTCGGCGCGATCCTGCTGCGGTGGGCGTACTGACAGCCCGCGGACTGTCGAGCACAGCCGGTTGCCGACGCCGACCTCCGACTTCGACTACCACCTGCCGCCCGAGCTGATTGCGCAGGAGCCGCATCCGCGGCGCGACCAGGCGCGCCTGCTGCGGCTCGAGCGGCGCAGCGGGCAGTCCACGCACCGGCGGGTCGCCGACCTGCCCGCGCTGCTCGAGCCGGGCGACGTGCTGGTCGTCAACGACACGCGCGTGTACCCGGCGCGCCTGCTCGGACGCCGCGACCCGAGCGGGGGCAGCGTCGAGTGCCTCCTGCTCGCGCGCCTCGACGACGAGCGCTGGGACGTCCTGCTGCACCCCGGCCAGAAGCTCAGGGAGGGCGCGCGCGCCGTGTTCGAGGCGGCCGGCTGCCGGCTGCGGCTCGAGGTGCTGGCCAGTCACTTCCACGGCCGGCGGACCGTGCGGCTGACCGCCGCCGACGGCCGGGACGTGGATTCCGCGGTCGACGCGATCGGGCAGGTCCCGCTGCCCCCCTACATCAAGCGGCCCCCCGCGGCGGGCGACCGCGAGCGGTACCAGACGGTATATGCGCGGGCGCGCGGGTCGGTGGCCGCCCCGACGGCGGGGCTGCACTTCACGACCGAGCTGCTCGCGGCGCTCGCGGCGCGCGGCGTCGCCCGCGCCGCGATCACGCTGCACGTGGGCTACGGCACCTTCCAGCCCATCCGCGGCCAGGACGTCGAGTCGCACCGGCTGGCGGCGGAGCCGTTCGAGATCACCCCGGCCGCGGCGCGCACCATCAACGCCGCGCTGGACGACGGCCGCCGGGTCGTGGCCGTCGGGACGACCACCACGCGGGTGCTCGAGGCGGCGGGCCAGCGCGGCGCCGGACGGCTCGCGCCCGGCGCGGGATCGACGGATCTGTACATCGCCCCCGGGTTCGACTTCCGCGTCGTGGGCGCGCTGTTCACCAACTTCCACCTGCCGCGGTCGTCGCTGGTCGTGCTGGCCAGCGCATTCGCCGGCCGCGAGCCGCTGCTGGCGGCGTACGCCGAAGCGGTCGCGCGCCGCTACCGCTTCTACAGCTACGGCGACGCGATGCTGATCGTGTAGACGCTGCCGGCGTGCGGCCGCGGGCGCCTTCGCTATAATGGATTGCTGCTGGCCGTCCCCAGCGTGCCGGTGTAGCTCAGCTGGTTAGAGCGAGCGGCTCATATCCGCTAGGTCCGGGGTTCAAGTCCCTGCACCGGCACCACTCTCCCCCGCGCGGCAGCCGGCTTCGCTCCGGACGGCGTCGCGTGGCTGCAGGTGCGGGTAGAGTCAAGCCGGGTCGTGGAGCCGCCGCGCGACACGATCTGGAGGGGCGCCGATGCTGTCCAGCTTCACGATAGAGAATTTCAAGAGCTATCGCGGCGCCACGCTGCAGCTTGCGCCGTTGACCGCCCTGGTTGGCGCGAACGCGTCGGGCAAGAGCAACGCCATCGAAGCGATGCGCCTGCTGTCCTGGATGGCCGCGGGCGACCGGCTCGGGTCGATCCGGCACGCTCTGCAGGAGGATCGCGGGATACGCGGCAACGTCAGCGATCTTGCGTGCAGAGGAGAACGCGCCTTCTCGCTGTCCTGCCGAACAGCGACCTCCGACTGGAATCGTTATTCGATCACGGTCGAAGTGCGCGATGACGGCGATCTGCACATCAGGGATGAACGGCTAACCGGAACCGGTATGACCTCGGACGCCCCGCTCTTCGAAGTCGTTACGCCATCGACGGGCGCGTTGGGCGACATGTGGGTCGCGTACAACAACTTCGCGCGAGGCGGCAAGAAGCCGCAGATCCGGTGCAGCGATCAGACTGCCGTGTTGTGCCAGCTCATGAGCTCGGCGAGATTCTACGGCGGTCACACGAAGGCTCAACAGGAGATCCCGGCGGCGACCCGCCGGTTTCACGAGCAGCTCTCCACCATCACCTTGCTCGATCCGCGCCCCTCGCTCATGCGGAGCTACAGTTTCAAGACGGAGCAGAACCTGGCGGAGAGCGGGAGGAACCTCTCGGCCGTGCTGTACAACCTGTGTCAGGAGCAGAAGAACAAGGCCGAACTGATCGAGTTTGTCCGGGCATTACCCGAGCAGGACATCACGGAGATCGACTTTATCGAGACGCCTCGAGGCGATGTCATGGTCACGCTCACCGAGACGTTTGGCGGAAGCAGCACAACGTACGACGCCAGCCTCCTGTCGGACGGCACGCTTCGTGTGCTGGCGATCGCGGCCGCCATCCTGTCAGCCCGTGGTGCCCTCGTCGTAATCGAAGAGATCGACAACGGCGTGCATCCAAGCCGAGCCGGGCGGCTTCTCAATCAGATGTCGCGCATCGCGAAGGAACGCAACCTCCGGGTGCTCATCAGCAGCCACAATCCCGCTCTGCTGGACGCCTTGCCGGACGATGCCGTACCCAACGTGGTGTTCTGTTACCGGAGCCCCCAGGACGGGACGAGCCGACTGGTTCGTCTGACGGATCTGCCGGACTATCCCGAGCTCATCGCGCAAGGTTCGGTCGGCCATCTGATGACGCGCGGACTCATCGAACGCTTCGTGAAGGAACATCCGGGCTCGGAGGATCGGAAGCGCCGCGCCCACGAGTGGCTGAGCGATCTCCGGACGCAGACCGGTTGACCGGCAGGACCAGTCAACCGTCGTCGTCATGCCGCCAATCATCATCGTCGACACCAGCGTGTTGCTGAACGTGCTCGACGTGCCCGGTTTCAATCAGGATCGCAACGCCGTTCTGGACGAGTTCGGCGAGCTGGTTGACGCTGGAGCCAACCTGCTGCTGCCTATGGGCGCGGTCTTCGAGACCGGCAATCACATTGCCGACGTGCGCGACGGTCGTCAGCGAAGAAGCCGCGCAAAGGGCCGGCGCAAGAATAACTTCCCATTTTGTCACATCGGCTCGATGGTGTAGTTCCATTTCGGCATGACGGCGTCCGGTGTGATGCGCAGCTCTCGCATCTGGGCGTCGGTGACCTTGACGCCGGTCTCGTAGGTCTTCCGCACGAGGTAGCCCGGAAAATTCATGACGTCGTCGAATCGGTCGCTGGCCGAGCCCTGATCGTTGAGCGAGAGAGGTCTGCGGTCGCCGCACGTGGCAGGTGGCAGCGTGGTGGAGCGGCGTGGCGTGGTTACGGGGCGTACGAGGCGCCAGACGCGGACAGCTTCGCCGACAGGGCGCCCCAGGCGCCTGTGTGGATTCCGCGAGCTGAGGGGGAAGCTGCGACGGGGCGCTACCCGGCGCGCGCCCCGAGTGCGAGGGCGATTTGGCGCCACGCGTCGAGGTCGGGCGTTGCCCGCGGCAGGTGCACAACGAGGCGCCGGACGGAGCGGACGACGTTGGCGCCGAGCTTGAGCAATCGGTCGCGCAGCCAGGTCACTTGGGTGCGGGCGCAGGCGGTGCGGGCGGCTCTCAGCCGCAGTTCCTGCATGAGCACGTAGGCGGCGGCCGTCAACAGGACCCGCAGCTGGTTTGCCCAGAACTTGGTGCAGCTCGTGCGGTCGATCTGCAAGCCGTCGAGCAGTTCCTTGATGCGGTTCTCGATGTCGCCGCGCCCGCAGTAGACCTTCTCGTAGATGAAGCGCGGCGTCTGGCGCAGATTGGTCACGACGAAGCGCGGGTTGTCCCGCGGCTGCCGGCCGGTGAGCTGCACGACTTCGGCCTTGATCACCACGCGGCGCTCACGAGCCCACGTGCCCGCGCGATAGCGGGTGTCGAGGTAGAAGTGCGCCGTCTTCTCACGCAGCATGTTCTCGGTGCGGGCCGCCACCATGACGGGCTCGGCAGCCCGCAGCAGGACGGCGTTCCTGGCCATCGCCACGACGTAGTCGAGCCGCGGCTCGGCATCGAGGAAGTCGAAGACCTCCGGGCAGGCGAAGCCCCCGTCGAGACGGACGAGAAAGCGTGCCTTGGGGAACGCGGACCGCAGCAGCGGGAGCAATCGACACAGCACGCTCAGCGTGCCGTCGGGCGCCTGGGCCTTGCCGGGTCGCAGCACCGCCGCGCACAGATACTGCTCGACCTCGCGGTCGAAGCTCACAAAGGCCAGCAATGGCAGGTAGCACCAGCTGTCGTAGTGCCCGTTGAAGAACGTCAACTGCTGCTCGCCATGCGTCGGGTCGTCGGTCGGGTCGAGGTCGATCGTGATGCGTCGCACCCGCCCGCGCAGCCGGCGACGATGCCGCTCGATGACCGACGTCGCCAGCTCGCGCCCCAGCCGATAGAGCGCGACGCGGCCCGCACCGTTCTCGAACCGCGAGACCGTCGGCTGCGACGCCAGCCGACCGCCCGCCACCGGGTCGCGCCCGAGCAGCAGCTTGTGGATCGGGTCGTCGGCGAGCCGGTCCGAATCGTTGCCGTCGGGATGACCGCAGGCGATGCCGAACACCCGCTGGCCGACCAGGTCCTCGAGCGTGTGCCGGACCTTCTCCGGTGCCCGGCGGTCGACCAGACACCGGCCGAACGCCTTGACCAGTCCGTAGACGCGCTCGGCGGCCTTGAGCAGCACGGCGCCGCCATCCGAGCTCGACTGCTCGCGGTCGAACGTGGCCACGAGCGGCTTGTCGAACAGATCGGGGAACAGAACAGACTGTGCTATCGTGGGGTCCGTCACGCAAGGGCCTCCGTTGTGGCTAAACGTTTGGTAGCACAACGTTTGTACCACACGGAAGGCCCTTGCGTCTCGTCGCCAACCCCACCTTCACGCATAATCCGGGGTAGGCGCGGACCCTCAATCCAGTGGAGGTGCGTGTGGTGCGCAGGTATTTCAGGATGGTCTCGAAGCTGTCGAGGGGTCGGCCCGCCCAGTTCTTGCTGATCTCGCAGAACAGGCGGTGTTCGATGGGGTTCCACTTCGACGTGGCCGGCGGGTAGTGGGCCACCCTCACGCGCAAGCCGTGCCGGTTGCAGAGACGATGTTGCAGGTTGAACTTCCAGGCGCGGGCCGTGCAGCTGTTGCTGCCGCCACCGTCGGCCAGGATCTGCAGGGTCTTGGCTTCGGGGTAGCGCTTGCGGCCCTCGGTGCGCCACCACTTCTCGATGCAGTCGACGGCGAACGCCGGGGTGTCGGCGGTTTGGCCGACGAAGACGGTGCCGGCATTGGCGCGGGGGTCGTAGATGCCGTAGGGGATGGCGAGGCCGTGGGCGTCGGAGCGGAAGTCGTGGTCGTTGACGAGTTCGGGGCTGCGGTCCCATTTGGCGCCGGGATTGCGGAACCTGCCGACGAGCTCCTTCTTCTTGGTATCGACGCTGATGAGGGGGCTGTTGTCGGCGGCGCAGCGCTCGCGCAACTCGGCGATGTGCCGGAACTGCCGGTCTCGGTTCGGATGCGAGGCGCCGGCGAGCTTCTTGTGGTTGACGCGCAACGAGTAGCCCATGGCCTTGAGCAGTCGGGCGACGGTCTGCGGGCAGACGTGGATGCCGAGCCCGCCAAGTTCGTCGGCGAGCTTGGCGGTGGTGCGGCTTGTCCACTTGAGGCCGCTGACCGGGTCCCCGGCCGTCTCGTGGGTCATCAGGGCTTCGATGCGGGCGAAGACTTCGGGCGTTTTTTTTCCGCCGGTGTTCGTCCGCCGCCGGCGCGCCGCACCCGGTCGACCTCGACATCGCGCTCGACGAGCTGCCGGCGACCGGCGGCGACCGTGGACGGGTCGATGCCGAGCAGTCGGGCGATGCGCCGGTCGCCGCCCCACCCGCACTTGAGCGATTCGAGTCCGGCGAACAGCCGGCGCTGGCGCTCGTCGAGCAGGCTGGCGAACAACACGATGGCGGCGCGCAACTGCTCGGGCATCAGGTCGGCGTCGGGCAGCGGTCGCCCGAGTCCGGGCGTGGCCATCAGCAGCCGTCGGGCGCGGAGTTGACGCGTCTGCTGCGCGTGGTCGGTGGCGCAGTAGAGGAACTGGCCGGCGAGCTTGTGCCGTGTCAGCCGGCCGTCGCCGACGAGCTTGCGCAGGGCGTCCTGGGTGCCGACACCGAGCCGGTTGTCGAGCTCGTCGACGAAGTGTCCGGCCTCCGCGTCGTTGACGAAGGCCTCGGCGGTTGCGACGAGGGTGCCGGCACGGGAGAAGCGGACGCCGGCGAACGCCCACAGGCCGTGCTCGTCGAAGTCGGCGAGCTCGTAGAGCGTGTAGTAGCCGCCGCGATGGGAGTAGCTGGTGCGGGCGTCGAGGTCCTTGAGCTTGCGGAAGGCGGTGCGCCTGCTGACGCGGGGACCGAGGGCGGCCATCACGTCGGGCAGGGCGGCGACGGTTCGCTCTCGGAGCAGGGCGACGACGGTGTCGGCGGAGAACTGGGTCGGTCTCATTGTGGCACCATTACGGACTACAGATTCCGCAATGGTGCCACAATCCGTGGTCGGATCGCTACTCTTCAATCCGAAATCCGCCCTGTCTGTGTGGTGGAGTCGCCGGGCCGAGCGTGCTTGACGCCGCGTTCTAGTGCGACACTACGGCCGTTTGCAGGAAGTTATTTTTGCGCGGACCCTAACCTGGAAAATTCATGAGGCGCCCGGCCTGAGTAGAGACACAAAAGCCTCCGTGTGCTAAAACGCTGTTGACGACAGATGTTTTCGGCACGACGGAGGCTCTTGCGTGACGGACCCCACGATAGCACAGTCTGTTCTGTTCCCCGATCTGTTCGACAAGCCGCTCGTGGCCACGTTCGACCGCGAGCAGTCGAGCTCGGATGGCGGCGCCGTGCTGCTCAAGGCCGCCGAGCGCGTCTACGGGTTGGTCAAGGCATTCGGCCGGTGTCTGATTGACCGCCGGGCACCGGAGAAGGTCCGGCACACGCTCGAGGACCTGGTGGGCCAGCGGGTGTTCGGCATCGCCTGCGGCCATCCGGACGGCAACGATTCGGACCAGCTCGCCGATGATCCGATCCACAAGTTGCTGCTCGGGCGCGACCCGGTGGCGGGCGGTCGGCTGGCGTCGCAGCCGACGGTCTCGCGGTTCGAGAACGGTGCGGGCCGCGTCGCGCTCTATCGGCTCGGGCGCGAGTTGGCGGCGTCGGTCATCGAGCGGCATCGCCGCCGGCTGCGCGGGCGGGTGCGACGCATCACGATCGACCTCGACCCGACCGACGACCCGACGCATGGCGCGCAGCAGCTGACCATGTTCAACAGCTACTACGACAGCTGGTGCTACCTGCCATTGCTGGCCTTTGTGAGCTTCGACCGTGAGGCGGAGCAGTATCTGTGCGCGGCCGTGCTGCGGCCCGGCACGGCGCAGGCGTCCGACGGCACGCTGGGCGTGCTGTGTCGGCTGCTCGCGCTGCTGCGGTCCGCGTTTCCCGAGGCGCGCTTTCTCGTCCGGCTCGACGGCGGCTTCGCCACGCCAGAGATCTTCGACTTCCTCGATGCCGAACCGCGGCTCGACTACGTCGTGGCGATGGCCAGGAACGCCGTGCTGTTGCGGGCTGCCGAGCACGTCATGGTGGCGGCCCGCACCGAGAACATGCTGCGCGAGAAGACGGCGCACTTCTACCTCGACACCCGCTATCGCGCGGGCACGTGGGCTCGTGAGCGCCGCGTGGTGATCAAGGCCGAAGTCGTGCAGCTCACCGGCCGGCAGCCGCGGGACAACCCGCGCTTCGTCGTGACCAATCTGCGCCAGACGCCGCGCTTCATCTACGAGAAGGTCTACTGCGGGCGCGGCGACATCGAGAACCGCATCAAGGAACTGCTCGACGGCTTGCAGATCGACCGCACGAGCTGCACCAAGTTCTGGGCAAACCAGCTGCGGGTCCTGCTGACGGCCGCCGCCTACGTGCTCATGCAGGAACTGCGGCTGAGGGCCGCCCGCACCGCCTGCGCCCGCACCCAGGTGACTTGGCTGCGCGACCGGTTGCTCAAGGTCAGCGTCCACGTCGTCCGCTCCGTCCGCCGGCTCGTCCTGCACCTGCCGCGAGCGACCCCATACCGCGACGTCTGGCGGCACCTCGCCCTCGCGCTCGGGGCGCGCGCCGGATAGCGCGCCGTCGCCACGGCAACCTCCGCGCCCCGGATGCTCGCCAGCGCCCCTGCGCCCGACCTGTCGGCGCTTGCCACCTCATGCGTGCCGTCACCTCGCCCCGGCCACTGCACCACGCTGCCACCTACCACGCGCCGCGTCCGAAAACGTCCTTCGCGCGACGATCAGGCCCTGCCTGGGACCGATTCGATAACCTCACGAATTTTCCGGGCTAAGGTGTTCCGGGACCGAGTGAGTGAGGCCCTCGCGGGACGGGCGCCGTGGGCGCTGCTACCGTTGCCGGACACCGGGCAGCTGATGGAATGGCTGGAGAGCTTCCCGGATTCCGCAATGCGAGGTGCAGGCATGGTGGATCTGTCGATCATCCAGGCGTGAAAGCGCACCTGCGCTCTGCACCCCGGCCGCCGGGTCCGAGTGTGGGCACTCGACCGGCATCTTGCCGGGTATGACCGCACCCCGTAACCTCTGAGCCTCTGAGCCGGGGCGCCCTGGTTCAGTCCGTGGTCTCGCTGACCGCGTCCCGCAGCGCTTCTCTCGCCAGCCTTCGGATTCGTCCCTCCGGGAACGTCGAGCGGTGAATCGCTTCGGCCTCGGCGTAATCGGTCAGCTTCAGATGCCCGACCAGCGTCCTGATGTCGTTCTGATCCTCGGCCCGTCCCGATTCGAGCTTCATCGCCAGGACGTGCTCGGCCGATGCCCCGGTCACGACGAGGGACGGCGAGTCGTACACCGTCGGCGCATGCGTATCCGGCGTACTCGGCATGTACGTCGTCGCCTGCTTGTTCAACCACGACTCGGGGAGTCCCTCGCGTCGAGCGATGCGCCGTGCCGCCTGCGTCACGGGGCCGTGCCCGCTGCTGATGCGTGCATCGACGTCACGGGTGCTGCGGCGACTGTCGAAGCACAGTGCCATCGCCGCGCCGCCGACGAGGTAGATGTGCGCGCGGTGGCCCTGTGCCCGCAACTCCGTCGAGAGGGCGTCGAACAGTTCCCGCAACCGGTTCCGGTCAAGGGGCCCAGACATGGATCTCGCCGCCCCGCCGGTCCAGGCTGCGCGGATCGACGAGGGCGCCATGTCTCAGGAACGCGCCGGGGCACCAGGCGGCGTCGCCGATGGTCGCGCGATCTTCTCGCAACGGAGTCCACGTCGGCGCGGTGAACCGGCCCGGTTCGTCCACCCAGGCCGGGTGGTCGAATCCGTGCAGGTGGGCGACGTGCTCGACCGTCGCCGCCAGCAGCGCGTCCCACCGGGCGCCGGTCAAGGATGGGCGTTCGGCCAGCACCGCGCGTTGCGCCTCGCGGTCCAGCCCATGGAATCGCCGCGGCAGATCGTGAATCATGAACCGATAGATGTCGTCGTCCGGCCAGCCGTTCCGCGCCATGTCGGTGAATTCGGACAGCGTGAGCACGAGGCGCGTTCCGCCCGTGTCGGTCCTCGTCCGATTCGCCGCCATCGTCGCCACTGTACCACGAGGTCGCCCGCCCCTTCTCAGCGGCTATCCTCGCGGTGCCTGCTGTTCCGCCCGCAGGCGAGCGCGGCGCCTGCGTCCCTTGCGCTGCCTGAGCGCCGCGCCGGCCATCTCGAGAATCGACGACGAGAAGTAGCCGGCGACGCGGTCGCAACTTCGGGCGCCAGCCAGCCGGGTGGCCAGGAAGCCGGCGTCGAGGGGGCGGCGGCGGGACGAGTGGCGCTCGATCAAGTCAGGTTCGCCCGCACCTCTTTCCACAGCCGGACCGTGAACAACTCGCCGTCCTCGACGAGATAGTCCCACCGCCCTTCGCGGCGAACCCCATCCACACGCGGTCCACGGGCGGTGACGCGCACAGAGTAGCCCTGGTGGACCTGTCGATTTTTCTGATTCCTTCCGGGGAGAGTGCCCCGTTGGACCTACCCTCCATCTCCGCGATGGAGACAGAGCTTCTGCGGACCCAGGGGATCCACGCGCTGATCGGCCAGGATGTCCTGGCGCGGTGTGTCTTGGAGCACGACGGACCACAGCAACGCTTCACGCTGTCGTGGGAGAGCTGAGCTTCCGCCAGTTCCCTCAGCAACGCGGCCGCGCCGTTCGACTCGCCCTCCTCGTATCTGCCGCTCCCGGTCGCCAGGTCGAGCGGGGTTTGCCCCTCGTTGTCCTCCGCGTCGACCCGGGCCCCGCGTTCGGCCAGCAGCTCGATGAGCGCGGTCGACCCGAGGGCCGCCGCGCCGTGCATTGCCGTGCGGCCGGCGGCGTTGGCGGCGTCGACGTCGGCGCCCGTGTCGAGCGCGATGCGGACCGCCTGCAGCATGCGGGGCGCGTCCAGGCGCCGCGAGTAGCCCAGCGGCGGCCGGCCGCGCGTCCCGGCGGCGGCCGCCAGGGGGGAGGTCCCGTCCGCGGCGGCCAGGTGCGGGTCGGCGCCGGCCGCCAGCAGCGCCCGCATGATCTCGGGGTTGTGCGTCCAGGCCGCGATGAAGAGCGGCGTCGCGCCGATCGGGACCGGCGCAATCGTCCGCGCCCCGCCGCGATTCTCGCCGGTCCACTGCCGGGCGTCGGCCGGCACCCGCGCGTCGGGGTCCGCGCCGTGCGCGAGGAGCGCCTCGACGAGCTCGGTCATGCCGGCCTGCGCCGCGCGGTGCAGCGGCATGAAGCCCGCGCCGTCGGGCGCGTTCGGGTCCGCGCCGTGCGCCAGGAAGAGCGCGCCGAGCTCCGCGTTGACGGGGCAGGTGAGCGACACCGGATGGGGCTCGGTGGATCCGAAGTACTCGAGGCCGTCGCGGCGGCAGTTGGTGATGGCCAGCCACAGCGGCGTCTGGCGCTCGAAGGTCTCCACCAGGCCCAGCGTGAACTGGTCCATCTGGCGCACTGTCAGCGCGGCGTGCACGTCCGCGCCCGCCGCCAGCAGCAGCCTGGCCAGCGGCACGTCGCCCTGCTGGACGGCGAAGTGCAGCGCCGTGGAGCCGCGCGTCGACGCGGCGTTCACGTCGGCGCCGGCCGCGATCAGGGCGCGGGCGACGGCGTGTTGCCGGTGGGCCGCGGCCAGCATCAGCGCCGTCTGGCCATTGGCGGACTCCCGGGCGTCGACCGCCACGCCGCGGGCCAGCAGCAGGTCGGCGACGGCGCCGCTGCCGGCGCGCGCGGCCGTCATCAGCAGCGTCTCGCCGGTCGGCTTGACGGCGTGCGGATCGGCGCCCGCCGCCAGCAGCGCCGCGACGAGCCCGGCGTTCCCGTTGCGGCCGGCCTGCGACAGCGGCGACTCGCCGTAGTCGTTGGCCGCGTCCACGTCGGCGCCGGCCGCGATCAGCAGCGCGGCGGTCTCCGCGTCGTCGTAATGGGCTGTCCACAGCAGCGCCGTGGCGCCGTCGGGCTGGCGCGCGTCGACGTCCAGCCCCTCCGCCAGCAGGACGCGGACGGCGGCCGGATCGTTCCGCCGGGCGGCCTCGACGAGCCGCAGATCATCCACCGCGAGCGCCGGCTGTCCGTCGCCGGCCGCCAGCGCAACCGCCGCCAGGATGGCCCGCAGCGACCGCGCGGCGTGCGTCGGGTGTGGGGCGCCGCTCATGGCATGCTCCTCTGCACCGGAATGACGCCATTCTCGCATGCCGCCGGCCGGGCGGGGACCGCGCGCCGGATCCGGCCGGCGCTTGCAGCTTGCAACTTGCAACTTGCACGGTTTTCGTTTGAGATCCGTACTGCATGGCAGGCATGACGTCCCGCGGGGCACGTCTCGTCGCGCTGCTCGCCGCGCTGGCCGGCGCCGTGGCCGACGCCGCGCCGCATCCCGGGCAGGCGGAGCGGCCGTCCGCCGCCGGCCGCGGCCTGCTGGAGCGCTACTGCGCCGCCTGCCACAACGACCGGCTGCGGACGGCCGGCCTGACGCTGCAGGGACTGGAGATCGGCGCCGTCGAGCGCGACCCCGAGCGCTGGGAGAAGGTCCTCGGGAAGCTTCGCACCGGGGACATGCCGCCCGCCGGACGGCCGCGTCCCACGCCGGGCGAGACCGCCCCGTTCGTCGCGCGGCTCAGCGCGGCGCTGGACCGTTTGGCCCGCGAGCACCCCGACCCCGGCCGGCCCGCGGTCCACCGGCTGAACCGCACCGAGTACGGCAACGCCGTGCGCGACCTGCTCGACCTCGAGGTCGATGTCGCGGCGCTGCTGCCCGCCGACGACTCGGGCGCCGGATTCGACAACATCGCGGACGTGCTGACGGTCTCGCCGCTGCTGCTCGAACGCTACCTGTCGGCGGCCCGCAAGGTCAGCCGGCTCGCCGTCGGCGACCCGGCCGAGCGCGCCGTGCTGTACCGGGTGCCGCGCACGCTCGTGCAGGACGGACGCACCGACGCGGCGCTGCCGCTCGGCACGCGCGGCGGCGTCGCGATCCGGCACTACTTCCCGATGGACGGCGAGTACCTGCTCAAGGTGCGCATGCAGCGCAACCGCATCGACGAGATCCGCGGCCTGCTCCACGCCTACCGCATCGACGTGCTCGTCGACGGGCAGCGGGTCGGGTCGTTCGCGGTCGGCGGCGCCGAGATCGAGCGGGGCGCGGAGGGGCTCGAGGCCACCTACACGGCGCTGGCGAACTACCTGACGCATGCCGACGACGAGCTGGAGCTGCGGATCGCGGTGACCGCCGGGCCGCACGTGGTCGGGGTGACGTTCCCGAGCCCGTCGAGCGCGATCGAGGGGCCGCCCGAGAAGCCCGTCCAGCCGCAGTCGTGGGACTACTACCACGCCAAGCTCGGGCTCGCGGGCATCGGGGCGCTGGAGATTCGCGGCCCCTACCACGTGGCGGGACCGGGCCGGACGCCGAGCCGGCGCCGCATCTTCACCTGCTGGCCGGCGCCCGCAGACTCGGCGGCGCGCGAGCGGCGGTGCGCGCGGACGATCGTCGCGGCGCTGGCGCGCCGGGCGTTTCGCCGGCCGGTCACCGGGGCCGACCTGCGGACGCTGCTCGGGTTCTACGAGTCGGGACGGGCCGCCGGCGGGTTCGAGGCCGGCATCGAGCTCGCCCTGCAGCGGATTCTCGTCAGTCCCTACTTCCTGTTCCGGGTCGAGCCGGATCCGCCCGGCGTCGCGCCCGGCGCGCCGTACCCGCTCGCCGATCTCGAGCTGGCGTCGCGGCTGTCGTTCTTCCTCTGGAGCAGCCTCCCCGACGAGCCGCTGCTGACCCTGGCGTCCGCGGGGCGGCTGGGCGATCCGGCGGTGCTGGAGCGGGAGGTGCGGCGCATGCTGGCCGACCCGCGCGCGAGCGCCCTGGTCGACAGCTTCGCCGTGCAGTGGCTCGGCACGCGGAACCTCGCGTTCGCCGTGCCCAACGAGGACCGCTTCCCGGCGTTCGACGAGAACCTGCGGCGGGCATTCCAGCGCGAGACGGCGCTGTTCATCCGGAGCATCCTGCGCGAGGACCGGAGCGTCTTCGACCTGCTCACCGCGAGCCACACATACGTGAACGAGCGCCTCGCCCGGCACTACGGCATCCCGAACGTGCGCGGCGACTGGTTCCGGCGGGTCGAGCTGGCGCCGGAGCAGGCGGCGCGGGCGGGCATCCTGGGGCATGGCAGCGTGCTGACGGTCACGTCGCTGGCGACCCGCACGTCGCCCGTCAACCGCGGCAAGTGGATTCTCGAGAACCTGCTGGGCACGCCGCCGCCCCCGCCGCCGCCCGACGTGCCGGCCCTGGGGGAAGAGGACGGCGGCGGCGAGGCGCTGTCGATGCGGGAGGCGATGGCGGCGCATCGCCGGAATCCGGCCTGTGCGGCCTGCCATGCGAAGATGGACCCGCTCGGGCTCGCGCTCGAGAACTTCGACGCCGTCGGCGCGTGGCGTGCGGAGTCCGAGTCGGGCGAGCCGATCGACGCGGCGGGCGAGCTGCCGGACGGCGTGGCATTCCGCGGCCCGGCCGATCTGAGGCAGGTGCTGCTGGCGCGCCCCGACCAGTTCGTGGAGACGGTGGTCGAGAAGCTGCTCATGTACGCGACCGGACGCGGACTCGAGCACTACGACCGGCCGGCGATTCGCGCCATCGCGCGGGAGGCGGCCGCCGACGGCCACCGATTGTCCGCGCTCGTGCTCGGCGTCGTCCGCAGCACGCCGTTCCGGATGCGGCGCGCCGCCCTGTCCGAATAAGGCTGCTGGAGGTTGGCGAGCATGATCATCACCCGCAAGGCGCTGTCGCGGCGAACCGTCCTGCGCAGCCTGGGCGCGGCCCTGTCGCTGCCGCTGCTGGATGCGATGGCGCCGGCGCTGACGGCGCTCGCCGCGAGCCCGGCCCGGCCCGTCCGTCGCCTGGGCTTCGTCTACATACCGAACGGCGCGAGCATGGCCGACTGGGTGCCCGCGGCCGAGGGGCGCGGATTCGAGCTGCCGCGCATACTGCAGCCGCTCGCGCCGTTCCGCGATCACGTGCGCGTCCTGAGCGGCCTCGCCAACCAGGTGACCGGCGCCCATGCCGTGGCCGGGGCGTCGTGGCTGACGGGCGTGGCGCCGAACGAGTCGCTGACGAGGGTGCGCGCGGCGACGACCGCGGACCAGATTGCCGCGCAGCACTTCGGGCGGCACACGCAGTGGTCGTCGCTGGAGGTCGGCCTGGAGGGCGCCGACTTCACGGGCGCCTGCTGCGGCAACTACAGTTGCGCGTACACGAACACGGTGTCGTGGCGCACGCCGACCACCCCGCTGCCGGTGGAGACGGATCCCCGCACCCTCTTCGAGCGGATGTTCGGCGCCGGCGACTCGGCCGGCGGCCGGGCGCGGCTCGAGCGCCTGGCGCAGGACCGCAGCATCCTCGACTCCGTGCGGCGCGACGCCGCGGACCTCGCCCGCACGCTCGGCCGCGCCGACCGCGAGAAGCTCGGGCAGTACTTCGACGCCATCCGCGACGTCGAGCGGCGCATCCAGGTCGCCGAGGAGCAGAACGCGGCGGTCCCGGACATGCCGCGGCCGATAGGCGTGCCGGACACCTACGACGAGCACGCGCGGCTCATGTTCGACCTGCAGGTCCTGGCGTACCAGAGCGACCTGACGCGGGTCGCCACGTTCATGCTCGGCAAGGAGATCAGTCAGCGGACGTATCCGCAGATCGGCGTGGCCGACCCGCACCACTCGATCTCGCACCACAAGGACGAGCACGACAAGCTCGACAAGCTGGCCCGCATCAACGTGCTGCACATGGGTCTGTTCGCGGCCTATCTCGACCGCCTGCGGTCCACGCCGGACGGCGACGGCAGCCTGCTGGACCACCTGCTGATCCTGTACGGCGGGGGCATGAGCAACTCGAACACGCACTCGCACGAGAACCTGCCGACGCTGGTGGTCGGCGGCGGCGCGGGCCCGGTGCGGGGCGGATCGCACCGGCGGTGTCCGCCGGACAGCCCCATGGCGAACCTGCTCCTGGCGCTGCTCGAGCAGGTCGACGTGCCGCTGGAGCAGTTCTCGGACAGCACCGGGAAGCTGGTTCTGTAACGATTGGCGACGTTCCCCGCCGCGGGACGGCGGAGGGAGCGTTCCAGGGAGGACGCCGTGATGGGAGCAGGAACGCGCGCAATGCCGGCAGCCGCCGTGCTCGCCCTGACGCTGGGCATCAGCGGCGTGTGCTTTGCGCCCCGCGGCGTCGAGGCCCGGCAGCGCGGCGACGAGCCGCTCACGGTGGCCCGCCTCGAGCAGTGGATCGCGGCGCACTCGAACTGGGGGCGCTGGGGCGCGGACGACGACCTGGGCGCCATCAACCTGATCACGCCCGAGAAGCGCCGGCAGGCGGCGGCGCTCGTCCGCGATGGCGTGTCCGTCTCGCTGGCCGAGGAGCAGATACCGAACGTCGAGCAGCCCGGCCGGTCCGCGCCGTACCGCTTCAGCTTCACGTTCCGGCCGGACCACGAGGAGTACGTCACGACGAATCCGTGGACCGCGCCGCCGCCCGAGCAGCTCACGCTGGGAGCGCACGGCAGCCGCAGCCACCTGGACGCGCTGGCCCACAACTTCTACCACGGGCAGTACTACAACGGGCTGCCGTACACGGACATCACCGACCGGGGCACCATCCGGGGCGGCATCGAGAACCTGCGCCACGGCGTGGTGACGCGCGGCATCCTCATGGACATACCGCGGCTCAGGGGCGTGCCGTACCTCGAGCCGGGCGAGCCCATCTACCCGGAGGACCTGGAGGCCTGGGAACGGCAGGCCGGCGTCCGGGTGTCGGCCGGCGACGCGCTGTTCATCAACACCGGCTGGTTCGCCAGGCTGGCCGCCCTGGGGCCGTTCGAGAGCAGCGCCGGGCTGGCCCCGGCCTGCATCCCGTGGCTGCGGGAGCGGGACGTGGCGATCATCGGCAGCGACGAGTCGCTCGACGCGCTGCCGTCCGGCTACACGGGCAACCCGCTGCCGACCCATCCGGTGCACTACTTCGCCATGGTCTTCCTGGGGCTGAACATCTTCGACCAGTTGCAGCTCGAGGAAGTGAGCGAGGTGGCGGCGGAGCTCGGGCGCTGGGAGTTCCTGCTGGTGGCGGCGCCGCTACCAATCAAGGGCGGCACGGGCTCGCCGATCAATCCGATCGCGGTGTTCTGAAACTAGACGGGGCTGCGTGCGCCCCGAACCCCCGGCGTCCGCTTGCGGGGACCCCATAGCCCCGCGCCGCTCCCGCCGAGGCGCGCTGTGCGCGCCTTGCGGAGTCTGCACCGCTCTGCGGCGCAGACTCCTGGCGGGCGACCGCCCGGGTTGTGAGATGATCCTCGTCGAACGGGGAATGGCGAGCATGCGGGCGTGGTGCTTCCTGGCGGTCGGGTTGGCGGTGATCGCGGCGCCGGCCAGCGTGCCGGTCGCGGGCGAACAGGTCGCGGGGACGATCAGTCCGTCGTTCGACGGCTGGGTGCGGGGCGCGACGGGGGGTTACACGCTGTACTTCGGCTACGTCAACCGCAACGCGGGCGAGGTCGAGGTGGCGGTGGGCGACGGCAACCGCCTTGCGCCGTCCCCCTCGGGCGGCGCGGACGACGGCCAGCCGACCGTGTTCCAGCCCGGGCGGCAGCGGCATGCGTTCCGCGTGGCCGTGCCGGCGGCGTTCGAGGGTACGATCGTCTGGACGCTGGGCCGTGCCGGCCGCACCGAGACCGCCACGGGGTCCCTGGATCCGCTGTACGTGATCGACACCAGCGCGAACTTCCGCGGCAACCGGGCGCCGCAGGCCGACGCGGGGCCCGACCTGACCGTGGCGGCCGGGGTGCCCGTCAGGTTGAGCGGGGCCGTCGCCGACAGCGGGCCGACGGCGACCGACAGCGGCCGCGCGCGCCGCGCGGTCGCGCCGGTGAGCGCGGCCTGGATGCGCTACCGGGGACCGGGTCCCGTCACCTTCGAGCCGCCGGATGCGGCGGTGACGACGGCCACGTTCGGCGCGCCCGGCACGTACGTGCTCCGGCTGCGGGCCGACGACTCGCAGTTCGTGAGCGACGACGAGGTGACGGTGACCGTCGAGGGGCGGCGATGACGCCGCGGGGCGGCTTCCTCGTGCTGGCGCTGTGCGTTGCCGCCGCGGCCGACGGGCTCGCGCAGTCGGTCGCGGACCTGCTGCACGTGCGGCGCAACACGGGGCAGGAGGTCGTGCCGGTCTTCGAAGGCTGGGAGCCCAACGCCGACGGCACCTTCAGCCTGTACTTCGGCTACCAGAACCGGAACTGGGAGCAGGACGTCGACGTGCCGCTCGGCCCCGACAACTTCTTCGAGCCGGGCCCGCGCGATCGGGGGCAGCCCACGCATTTCCTGCGCCGGCGCCACAAGATCAACTTCGCGGTCGTGGTCCCGCACGATTTCGGCGACCGGCAACTCGTCTGGACGCTGGCGGTCAACGGCCGCACCGAGCGCGCGGTCGCGTCGCTGGCGGACGCCGGCGGGCGGGGACAGTACTCGCCGCAGTATCAGATCTCCAGGTCCGAATGGCCCCCCACCGGCAACCGCGCGCCGACGCTGACGCCGGGGCCCGCGCGGACGGTTGCCTTCCCGCTGCCTGCCACGGTCGTCGCCGCGGTGCGCGACGACGGGCTCCCGCGGCGGTCGCCGCCGGCGCTGACCGTGTCGTGGCGGAAGTACCGCGGCCCGGGCGAGGTGACGTTCGACGACGCGGCGCCGCCCCTGGCCGCCGCCGGCGAGTCGCGGGCGGTGGCGAGGTTCGGCGCGCCCGGCGTCTACCTGCTGCAGGCGCTGGCCGACGACGGGTCCATGCTGACTGCCAGCAGCGGCTCCGGCGTCCCCGGCTACACGTGCTGCTGGACGACGGCCACCGTGCAGGTGACCGTGACGTCCGAGTGACGATCGACCAGGAGCGGGAGGTCCGAGATGGGAACGACGTGCCGGATGCGGCGGCGGGCCGTCCGCCGCGGCCTGCTGGTGGTGCTGGCGGTCGCCGCCGCCGGCCTCGGCTCGGCGCGGGCGGCCGCGGCGCAGGCGCCGCCGGTCACGTTCGCGAAGGACGTGGCGCCCATCTTCCAGCGCAGTTGCCAGGTCTGCCATCGTCCGGGCACTGCCGCCCCGATGTCGCTGCTCGAGTACCGCGACGCGCGGCCCTGGGCCCGGGCCATCCGGCAGCGCGTGGCGCAGCGCGAGATGCCGCCCTGGCACATCGACCGGACGGTGGGCATCCAGCGCTACAAGAACGACCGGTCGCTCAGCGACGCGGAGATCCGGACCATCGTCGACTGGGTCGACGCGGGCGCCCTCCTGGGCGATCCCGCCGACCTGCCGCCGCCGGTGCAGTTCCGGGACGACGACGAGTGGGCGATCGGCGAGCCGGATCTCGTCGTGTCGAGCCCAGAGATCGTCATGTACGCGGAGGGCCCCGACTGGTGGCCCGGCTTCGTCGTGGAGACGGGGCTCGCCGAGGATCGCTACGTCAGGGCGGTCGAGACGAAGCCGTCGCGGACCGGGCGCTTCTTCACGCACCACGCGAACACCGCGGTCGTTCAGGAGCCCGATCCCTTCCTGTCGGACGAGCGGGTGAACGGCCGCCCGCAGGGCGGGCGGGTGTCCACGCCGCTGAGCGAGTACGTCATGGGCAAGGCCGGCGACATCTTCCCGGACGGCTCCGGGCGGCTGCTCAAGGCGGGCTCGCAGGTGCGGTTCAACATGCACTACTACCCCATCGGGGAGGAGGCCCGCGACTCGACCAGCGTCGGGTTCGTGTTCTATCCGCGCGGCGAGACGCCGCGCTACGTGAGCCGCTGGCTGACCATCTACGACAACAAGGACATCGACATCGCGCCGCACTCGGTGAGCCGCAGCGACGCGTACTTCCGCCTCGACCGGCCGACGCGGCTCGACGGCTTCCAGCCCCACATGCACATGCGGGGCCGGGCGATGTGCCTCGAGGCCATCTACCCCAACGTCGTCCTCCCGCGCGTGAACACGCGCGGCGTCATGGAGCGGGAGATGGTCGCCTGCGTCGACCGCTTCGACTTCAACTGGCAGATGGCGTACATGTTCGAGGACGACGCGGCGCCGCTGCTGCCCGCCGGTACCATCCTGCACACCATCTCGATCCACGACAACACGGCGGGCAACCGCCTCAACCCCGACCCCAGCAAGTGGGTGGGCTATGGCCAGCGCAGCACGGACGAGATGGCCAACGCGCACCTCACCGCCGTGTTCCTCAGCGACGAGGACTACGAGCGGCTGGCGGCCGAACGGGGCGCCCGGCAACAGACCGGCTGGTAGGAGGAGAGCGATGGCTGCCTTGACCATGACGAAGACGATGCGGGGCGCGGCTGCCTGCGCGGCGGTCGCCATCTGCGCCTGGCCCGCGACCGCGGCGGGCCAGACCCCGGCCGGCGGGCCGACCTTCAGCCGGGACGTGGCGCCGATCCTGCAACGCGCCTGCCAGCAGTGCCATCGGCCCGGCGAGGCGGCGCCGATGTCGCTCCTCGGTTACGGCGACGCGCGGCCCTGGGCGCGCGCGATCAAGCAGCGCGTGCTGACGCGCGAGATGCCGCCCTGGCAGATCGACCGCACGCTGGACACGCGGGCGTACGTTGACGACCTTTCGCTCACGGAGGCCGAGATCGACACGATCGTGCGCTGGGTCGACGGCGGGGCGCCCGCGGGCGATCCGTCCGACCTGCCGCCGCCGCGGACGTTCCCGGCGGGGTACGAGTGGGTGATCGGCGAGCCCGATCACATCGTGCACATCGACGAGTACCTGGTCCCGGCCGAGGCCACCGATCAGTTCTTCGACGTCTGGCTCGCGCCGGACCGGATCGGGCTCGACGGCGACCGCTACGTCCGGGCCATGCAGTTGATGCCGGGCAGCCGTGAGGTGCTCCACCACGCGACGGTGTACAAGGTCGACGCGGACGACGCCGCCGCGGGCGGGACGGTGCCGTTCGAGCGCCGGCAGCTCTTCCTCAACTGGGCGGCGGGCAAGGAGGTCGAGCGCTATCCGGACGACACCGGCAAGCTGATGCAGCGGGACGCCAGCCTGCTCTTCGCCATGCACTATCACGCCATCGGCGAGGAGGTGCTCGACCGCAGCCGCCTGGGGCTGGTCCTGCACCCGCCGGGCGTCGTGCCGGCCCATCGGCCCTACACGGTGATCATCGGCGCGGCCGAGAACCGCGAGCCGCTGCGGCTCGACTTCCCGGCCGGCGCGGAGAGCGTGCGCACGGACTTCTACCACGAGCTCGACGCGCCCACCCGGGTGCTCGACTTCCAGGCGCACATGCACTACCGCGGGAAGGCGATGTCGCTGGCGGCGATCCTGCCCGACGGCCGGCGCGAGCTGCTCACTGCCATCACCCGCTACAACTGGGCCTGGCAGTTCGCGTACGCGTACGAGGATCCGCCAGTGCTGCCGGCCGGCACGCGCCTGCACGTCACCGGCTACCACGACAACTCGGCGGGGAACCGGCACAACCCGGCGCCGGAGAACTGGGTGGGCTACGGCCAGCGGACCATCGACGAGATGTCGATGGGCGTGACGAACCTCGTCACCCTGGGCGAGGACGAGTACGAGCGGCACCGCGCGCTGCAGCGCGGCTCGGATCAGCAGTGAGCCGCGTGCCCGCGCGGCCTGACGGTGCGGTCCGGGACGAGGGCTTGCTCGCGCCCTCGTCCCGGGGGCGATGCGCTACTTCGAATCCTGCTGCGCGGCCACCCGCTCCGCCTCGCGCTCGCCGGCGAGGATGTTCGGCATCGCGTAGTTGCCCTCGTGGCAGGCGTACTCGAAGATCTGGTAGTCGGGCACGGCCTGGAAGGGGCGCTCCACGGTCCAGGGCTGCGTGTAGATCTCCGGATCCTCGATGGTGAACGTGTAGCCCATGGTGTGCTCGTCCACCCAGGTGAAGCGCTCCACCGCGCGCGTGTTCCGCGTCGAGGGGAAGCGCAGCTCCGTCTTGTCGCTGTAGCCGACCGTCTCCACGACGAGGGTGTTCCCCTCCCAGCGCCCGCGGGAATCGCCGTTCCACTGGGGGACGTCCTGGCCGAGGTGCGCCCGTCCGTCGAGCGGGATGATGCGCACGTCGTGGATGTTCTCGACGTGAATCGCCACGTACGTGGCCGTCTGGAGGATGTGGTACGTGTTGTTGTAGCTGGTGCCCACGGGCGGCACGCCGTGGTAGGTGATGCACCGGTCCCAGGCGCTGCGGTCCAGCCAGGTGTCGGCCGGATGCATCCGCCGGTGCTCGCGCAACGCGGCCACGCGCGCCTCGCCCTCGGCGTTCAGCGGGAGCCGGCCGCTGGGCGGATCGACAATCTGCGACGTGCGGCGGTCGGGCAGCACCTCGCCCCGGTCCACCCAGAAGGCGTTGTAGGAACCCGGATCGATCCCGGGCCGATCCGGACGATCCTGCTTGGCGCGCGCGTTCCGCGCGGCCACTTCCTCGGACGTGAAGAACGTCCTCTGCTCGACCTCCGCCGGCCGCTGCAGCGGCGTCAGCGTGGCGTACGACCAGTGCCCCTGCAGGTCGGGGTCGCCCCACGCGGTGCGGGGCACGGCCGACGAATCGTCGGATTGGCCGGCGGCGGGCGCCGGCGTCAGCCCGGCCACGGCCGCCACGGTCAGCAGCGCGACGAGATAGCGGTACGTCATTGGTTGTCCTCCCTGGCAGTCCATGGACTTCTGCGTCAGGCTCATCATGGCGCAGGACGGTTCCCAGTGCAACCGCCGCGCATGATAGCCTTCTCGCAACAAGGAGAGCGCCGACCATGAGCCGTTCGAGATGCCTCGTTTGCTCCCTGCTGCTGGCGGCGACGCCCGGGCTCGCCGCGGCGCAGGTCGGGGACCGGGCCGAGCTGATCGCCGAGGCCGTGCTGGCTGCGCCGGAGGCGCTCCGGGCGGGCGCGACGGTCATCCTGCGCGACGCCCAGGGGGTCCCGACCATCATCCGGCACGGCACGAACGAGCTCGTCTGCGAGCCGGACCGTCCGAGCCGCGGCTTCGCCGTCGAGTGCTACCACTCGAGCTTCCAGGACGTGATGGACTGGATGACCCGGGGCCTGGCGGAGGGCGCACGGAGCTTCGCCGAGCTGTTCGCCTCCGGCGGCCCGGACGCGGAGGTCAACCACGGGGCCATGCAGTACGCGCTCGTCGGCCCGACGCGCGAGGAAGCCGTGCTGCACGTTTCGATCAACCTGCCGCACGCCACGGGCGAGTCGACCGGGCTGCCGACCGAGGAGCGGCTCGACGGGCCCTGGCTCATGTGGGCCGGGACGTCCGCCGCCCACGTCATGTTCGGCGCCATTCCGCCGGGCATACCCGAACGCTACCCGGGCCGCTGAGCGGCCCCTTCAGGAGACATCGATGCAGGAGCACCTGATCTTCACCTACCGCTTCAACCTCGGCCACATCCGGAGCCTGGTCAAGGACCTGACCGACGAGCAGATGGTCGCGCAGCCGCACGGCGTGGTCAACCACCCCGCGTGGACGCTCAAGCACCTCGCCTCGTCGGCGAACTACGTCGCGAAGACCCTGGGCCTGGAATCGACGTTTCCGCCCGACTGGGAGGCGACGCCCACGGTCGACGGCCTGCCGAGCGGCGACGCGTCGCAGTACCCGTCCAGGGAGGCGCTGCTGGCCGAGCTGACCGCCCAGCACGAGCGGGTGGCCGAGGCGCTGGCCGGCGCCGACCCGGCGCTCTTCGCCAAGGAGTTTCCGGAAGAAGGCATGCGCAAGTACTTCCCCCGGATCGGCGACGCCCTGAGCTACATGCTGACCGCGCACGAAGCGACGCACATCGGTCAGCTCGCCGCGTGGCGCCGCGCGATGGGCCTGGCCGGCAGCAGCGCCGAGTAGGACCCCACAAGGCGCGCTGTGCGCGCCTCGGCGGGAGCGGCGCGGGGCGAAGGGGCCCCGCAAGCGGACGAAGGATGCGGGCCGGCCCGGGTGTCCGGACCGGCCCGCCGGAGGTCAGGCGAGGCCGCTCAGGTACTTCAGCTTGCCCGTGCTGTCGCCGAGGGTCTCCTCGGGGGTCCCCAGCTTCTCGAGGATCGACAGGTGCAGGTTCGCCAGCGGCGTGCCGTCCGGATAGCGGACGTGCCGGCCACCCTTGATGCCCGTGTTCTTCCCGGCGATCAGCGCAATCGGCAGATCGTCGTGGAAGTGCGTGTTGCTGTCGCTGATCCCCGTGCCGTAGAGGAACAGGCTCGAGTCCATCATCGTCCCGTCGCCTTCCGGCGTCTCGGACAGCGTCTTGATGAGGTGGGCGAACTGCTGGAAGTGGTACTCGTTGATCTTGTGCAACCGCTCCAGCTTGGCCGGCTCGTCCTGGTGATGCGACAGCGGGTGGTGCGAGTCGGGCACGCCGATCTCCGGATAGGCCCGTCCTGACACCTCCCGCGCCAGCATGAACGTGCTGATGCGCGTCAGGTCGGTCTGGAAGGCGAGCGCCAGCAGATCCATCATCAGCTTGGCGTGCTCCGCGTAGTCGTTCGGCACGCCGACGGGCTGGTCGACCACCGGCAGCTCGCGGGTGCTCTGCCGCTCGGCCATCTCGATGCGCCGCTCGATGTCGCGCACGGACTCGAGGTACTCGTCCAGCTTCACCCGGTCGCCCGGGCCGATGACGCGCTCGAGGTCGTCGAGCTCCTCGCCCACCAGGTCCAGGATGGTGCGGTCGCGGCGGAGCCGCGCGAGCCGCGCCGCCGGATCGGTGCTGCCGCTCGTGCCGAACAGCCGCTCGAACACGGCGCGCGGGTCGTTCTCGATGGGCAGCGGCGTGGTCGGCGTTCGCCACGCGATGGTGTTCGTGTAGGCGCAACTCGCGCCGCCGTCGCACGACCCGAGCATCGCGTTCGACTCGATGCCCAGCTCGAGCGAGGCGAGCTGGGTTTCCTTCGACAGCTCCCGCGCCGCCATCTGGTCCATCGACACCGCGGCGTAGACGTCGGCGCCGGCGGTTATCTTGAACGGGATGCAGGTGAGGAACGTCCCGGCCGAGCGCGCGTGGTCGCCGCCGCCCTTGACGAGGTTGGCGGCCTCGTCGGCCAGCCCGCCCAGCAGCAGCACGCGGTCCTTGTACTCGTTGAGCGATTGCAGCGTCGGCGGCAGGTCCGTCAGCGCCCCCTCGCCCCGGGGCGACCAGTACGGCATCGACATCCCGTTCGGAATGTAGAACACGCCGAACCGGCGGACCGGCGCCGCGGCCGTCTTGCTGAGCGCGGTCAGCGCCGGCACCATGCTGTCGAGCAGCGGCAGCGCCAGGCTGACGCCGAGGCCCCGCAGCACGGTGCGTCGCGGCAGTTGCATCTTCGTGATGAACATGGGCAGATACCTCCCTCGTCTGCGTAGGATTCAGGGCCGGACTCAGAGCCCGGCGTCGTCGGCCGCGGTAGCCGCCGGCATCTCGGCCGCCCCGCGCATCTGGAACGGCAGGCTGGCGACGACGCCCTCGATGAGCGCCGACCAGCGGTAGTCCGCGGCGTCCAGCTCCCGCACGATGCGGCGCACGGTCGGCGCGTCGTAGTAGTCGACGCCGCGGCCGAGCGCGTAGGTCAGGAGCTTTTCCACGACCGTCTTCTCGAACTCGTCGCCCTTGCCGACCAGCGCCTCGCGGAACGCGCGCGGGCTGTCGATCGTCCGATTCGCCCAATCGATGGTCGCATCGATGGTCGCGCCGCGGTCCGTCTCGCGCCACTGGCCGATGGCGTCGAAGTGCTCCATGGCGAAGCCGAGCTGGTCCATCTCCGTGTGGCAGCTCGCGCAGACCGGGTTGCGCCGGTGCTGCTCCATCTTCTCGCGCAGCGACGTGGGCGCGGCGCCGGCCTCGTCCTCCTCCAGCGGCGGCACGTTCGGCGGCGGCGGCGGCGGCGGCGCGCCGAGCAGCGTCTCGAGCACCCACTTGCCGCGCAGCACCACCGAGGTGCGGTTCGCGTACGAGGTGACGGTCAGCAGGCTGGCGTGGCCGAGCAGGCCGTGCCGCCGGTCGTCGTGCCACGCCACCCGGCGGAAGTGGCTGCCGTAGATGTCGTCCACGCCGTAGTGGCGCGCCAACTGCTCGTTCAGGAAGGTGTAGTCGGCGGTCAGCAGCTCCTGGATTGGCCGGTCCGCGCGCAACTGGCTCTCGAAGAAGAGCTGCGTCTCCTGCACCATCGCCCGCCGCAGCGTGTCGTTGAACTGCGCGAACAGCGCGCCGTCGGGCGCCTGCTCGTTGATGTTGCGCACCTGCAGCCACTGGCCCACGAAGTCGTTCATGAACCGCGTGGCGCGGTCGTCCGCCAGCATCCGGCTGACCTGGGCCGACAGCACGTCCGGTGCGCTCAACCGGCCCGCGGCGGCCAGATCGATCAGCTCGTCGTCCGGGATCGACCGCCAGAGGAAGAACGACAGCCGTGAGGCCAGCTCCAGGTCGCTCAGCCGGTACGGCTCGCCGGCCGCCAGGTCGACCGGCTCCTGGTAGACGCGCATCAGGAACTCCGGCATGGACAGCAGCGCCTCGAGAGCGCGCTCGATGCCGAAGTCGAAGTCGCGTTCGGCCACCCCGTCGCGGTAGACGCCGACGAGCGGGTCGACGTCGGCGGCGGTGACCGGCCGGCGGTAGGCGCGCCGCGCGAGGGCGCCGATGATCTCCCGCGCGCAAGCCTCCTGCTCGACGGCCGGCGCGTCGTCCGCCGGGCGGCAGGTGAAGATCCGCTGCCGGCTCGGCGTGTCGTCCGGCACGGTGCCGTCGAACGGACCGGAGATGAACAGCTTGTCGATGCCAGGCGCGCCCCGCAGGCCGTGCGGCGAGGGGGCCGAATCGGTGAACGCCACCGACACGAGCCGCTGGCCGGCCTCGATCGGCACGCGGATCTCGAGCGCGTCATCGGCCGTCATGCGGTACTCGTGGAGCCGCTGGCCCTCGATGTCGTCCTCCGGCACCGCGATCAGCACGCCGGGGTCCGGCCCGGGGAACTGCCCGCCGATCTCCCAGCGCGTGATCAACCGATGGTCGACGCGCAGCTCGATCTCGTGCTCGTCCTCCTCGATGCCCTCGATGGTCTCGACGGTGGCGTTCCGCTTCAGGCGGACCGCGAACACGTAGTCGCCGTCGAGCGGGAACATGTGCCGCTGCGACAGGCCGCCGATGGTCGAGAACGGCATGTCCTCGCTGACCCGGACGTCGCGCTCCTCGAAGCCGACCTCGTACACCTGCATCATCGGCCGGTTGTCGAGACTGCCGATCGTGGCGCGGCTGACCTTGGTGGCGGCCGCGATGTAGCGCGTCATCAGCGACGGCGTCATCGCCAGCACGTCGGCGTTGTTGTCGAACCCGAAGCCCGCCATGTCGCTCGGCAGCAACTCGGCGCCGTTCACCTGCAACGCCAGCAGGTCCTCGATGGCGTTGACGTACTCCACGCGGTTCATGCGCCGGGAGGCGACGCGCCCGGGATTGGGCATCGTCGCGCTCTCCCGGTCGAGCGCCGTCTCGAGCGCCGTCGCGAACGCGTCGGCGGTGGCGGCGTCCGGACGCGGGCGGCCCGCGGGAGGCATCTGCCCGGCGCGCAGCTTGCGCACGACCTTCTCGAGCACCTCGGCGTGGACGTCCACCCGACTGATGTCGACGTTGTCGAGCGTCAGCCCGGCCGTCTGCAGCCGTTCGTTGTGGCAGGTGACGCAGTAGCGGTCGAGCACCGCCCGCGAGGGAGCCGCGACGCCCGCTGACGCTGCGCCGGTTGCCTGGGACGCACCCGGACCGGCGGCCTGTGCGCTCGCCGGAAGCTGCGAGCCGCACGCCAGTGCGAGCGCGATGATGCCGATTGTGCTGCCGCGCATTCTTGACATGGTCATCAACCCTGGAGACAGATTGCCTATTATCTAACAGACGGCGCCCTGACGGGCACAAGAAAAACGTTGCGAAGGAGGCGCAGGCCCCCGCATATAATAGCGGGGCCGATTTCATGGGGATTCTCGACACGTTGAGAGGCGGCTTCACGGCAGCCGGCGCCCGGCGCGCGGTGCTGGCGGCAGCGCTCTGCAGCCTGGCGGCCGGGCCGGCGCCGGCGGCCGCGGCGGAGCGCCTGGTCGACGCGGCGGCCCGCCAGGACGCGCAGGCGGTCCGGACGCTGCTGCGCGCCGGCGCCGACGTGGACCAGCGCCGCGCGGACGGCGTGACGGCGCTGCTCTGGGCCGCCCACTGGGACGATCGGGAGACGGTCGGGTTGCTGGTCGACGCCGGCGCCGACGTCAACGCCGCCGACGACCACGGCGTGACGCCGCTGATGCGGGCCAGCGAGAACGCAAGCGCCGCCACCGTCGACCGGCTGCTGGCGGGCGGGGCCAATCCCAACGCCGCGCAGGCCAGCGGACTGACGGCGCTGATGATCGCCGCGCGCACCGGCAGCATCGAGGTCGTCCGGGCCCTCCTGGGGCACGGCGCCGACGTCAACGCGGCGACGACCGAGACCGGGGCCACAGCGCTGATGTGGGCCGTCGCCGCGGCGCACCGCATCGTCGTGGAGCGGCTGCTCGAGGGCGGCGCCGACGTCGGCGTCTCCACCAGCAAGGGCATGACGCCGTTGCTGACCGCGGCGCAGCACGGCGACATCGGGACCGCGCGGCTGCTGATCTCCGCTGGCGCGGACGTGAACCAGCCGGGCGCGGACGGCACCTATCCGCTGCCGTTCGCCATCGTCGACGGCCACGACGAGTTCGCCCTGTTCCTGATCGAGCAGGGCGCCGACCCCGACCAGACCATCGGCGGCATCCCGGCGCTGGCCGCCGCGGCCGGCAACACCGACCCCTGGACCTTCCACTGGGACCGCGAGCATGGCGGCGCCCAGTACGCCGTGCGCGAACGGGCCGGCGGCGGCCGCATCTACCTCACGCCCGCACAGCGCCTGCCCCTCGTGGAGGCGTTGCTCGCGGCCGGCGCCGACCCCGATGCGCGCATCGGGACGTCGGTGATCCTGATGGACTACATCGGCCGCCCGACGAAGGGCGCGTTCGAGTCGTTCTCGTGCGGCACGGGCGACCTGCGCGGCGCCACGCCGCTGTGGGTGGCGGCGCACGACGCCAACGGCCAGGGCTACGTGCCGGTGCCCGCGGCCGTGGATCGCGACAACGCGCAGCAGCACGCCGCGATCATCGCGCGGTTGCTCGCGGCCGGCGCCGATGCCTCGCTCGCCATCGACGACGGGACGACGCCGCTGATGGCGGCGGCCGGCCTGGGCCAGTGCACCTTCCGGCCGGACCTGAAGCGCGGCCTCCGCTCGCGCGGAGCCGAGGCGGCGGTGCGGGTGCTGCTGGCGGCGGGGGCGGAGATCGACGCGGTCAACGAGGCGGACTTCACCGCGCTGCACGGCGCGGCGTACCGCGGCCTGAACGAGGTGGTCGAGTACCTCGTGGCCCAGGGGGCGGACATCGATGCCCGCGACTACCGCGGCCGCACGCCGTACCGGCTGGCCGAGGGCTCGAAGCAGTCGTTCCAGTTCCAGGCGTTTCCCGAGACGGCGGCGCTGCTCGCCGGGCTGGGCGCCAACACCCGGCTCGGCGTGCCCGGCACGGTGCAGGAACGCGCCGACCGGGCCGTGGCGGACACGCTGGTTCCGTGACTCGAAGAGACTAGAACAACGATGCGATATCTGGCGGCGGCAATGGTGTTGTGCACGGGGGCCGCGGTGCTGGCCCAGGACTATCCGCTCTTCAGCGGGGACGACCTCGACGAGGCGATGAAAGGGGTCGGGCGGCAGTTCTCGCTGCTGACCCGCATGGTCGAGGCGGGCGACTTCGAGGAGGCGAAGGTGCGGGTGACGCGGGCGCGCGAGCAGCTCTCGCCCACGATTACCTTCTGGCGCAAGAACGATCGCGACGACGCGGTCGGGATGGTGCGGGACGCGACCGGTCGCCTCGACGACCTCGACGTGGCGCTGTCGGAGCTGACGATCGACCCGGCCGCCGTCAGCGCGGCCCTGGGCGCGGTCGACGCGGCCTGCCAGGCCTGCCACGCGGTCTACCGCGAGGCGGACCCGGCCGGCGCCGAAGAGTTCCGGCTGAAGCGCTGGTCCGGCGGGTGAGCGCCGCGCCAGCCAGCCCCGTCTGTAGTGAAGCCGCGCACGGCGCGGCTGCGGCGGCAGCGGCGCGGGGCTATGGGGTCCCCGCAAGCGGACGCCGGGGGCCTGGGGCGCAGCCCCATCTGGAGGAGGCCGCGCACAGCGCGCCTCGGCGGCAGCGGCGCGGGGCGAAGGGGTCCCCGCAAGCGAACGCCGGGGGCGGGGCGCAGCCCCATCTGATTGATGAAGCGGAGGCGCATGGTGAAGTCCACAAGCATCCGGCGGATGGCGGTTGGCGGCGTTGTGGCGGGCATGATCGTCGCGGCCGTCGGTCTTGCCGCGGCGGCGACACCCGACCTGCGGCTGGTCGACGCGGCGGCGCGGCAGGACGCCGCGGCGGTGCGGGCGCTGCTCGACCAGGGGGTCGACGCCGGCGCCCGCCGGGCCGACGGCGTGACGGCCCTGCTGTGGGCGGCGCACTGGGACGACATCGGGACGGCCGAGCTGCTGCTGGCGGCGGGCGCCGAGCCGAACGCCGCCGACGACCATGGCGTCACGCCGCTCGCGCGCGCGGCCGAGAACGCGAGCGCGGCGCTGGTCGACGTGCTGCTGGCGGCGGGCGCCGACGCCAACGTCGCGCAGCGCAGCGGCCTGACGCCGCTGATGGTGGCGTCGCGCACCGGGAGCGTCGAGGTGGTCCGGGCGCTTCTCGAGCACGGGGCGGACGTCAACGCGGCGACCGCCGAGCAGGGCGCGACGGCGCTGATGTGGGCCGTCGCCGCGCCCCACCGCGCCATCGTCGCGGCGCTCCTCGAGCACGGCGCCGACGTGGAGGCATCCACCACCAAGGGCATGACGCCGCTGCTGACCGCGGCGCAGCAGGGCGACATCGAGACGGGGCGGCTGCTGCTGGCGGCTGGCGCCGACGTCAACCGGCCCGGTGCCGACGGCACCTACCCGCTGCCGTTCGCGGTCGTCGACGGCCACGAGGACTTCGCGCTGTTCCTGCTCGAGAACGGCGCAGACCCGAACAGCCGGATCGACGGCATTCCCGCGCTGGCGGCTGCCGCCGGCAACGTCGACACCTGGCTCGCCGGCTGGGACCAGCGGCACGGCGACGCCCGCTACGTCAGCCGCTACCGCTCGCGCGGCGGCCGGATCTACCTGACGGCCGCGCAGCGCCTGCCGCTCGTCAAGGCGCTGCTGGCGGCCGGCGCCGACCCGAACGGCCGCATCGCCACCTCGGCCATGCTGATGAACTACATCGGCTATCCGAAGAAGGGGGCGTTCGAGCGCTTCGCGTGCGGCACCGGCGACCTGCGCGGCGCCACCGCGCTGTGGGTGGCGGCATTCGGCGCCGCCTCGGAGGGCGCCTACCGCAGCAGCGCCGCCGGCTCGGAGAACTATCGCGTCGAGAGCAGCGCCGAGATCGTGCAGGTCCTGCTCGACGCGGGCGCCGACCAGTCGCTCGCGACCGACGACGGCACCACCCCGTTCATGGTGGCGGCCGGCCTCGGCCGCTCGACGTTCCGGCCGAACTGGACGCGCGGCATGCGCTCGCGCGGCGCCGAGGAGGCGACGCGGGTCCTGCTGGAAGCCGGTGCGGACATCAACGCGGTCAACGAGGCCGACTTCACTGCCCTGCACGGCGCGGCGTTCCGCGGCCTCAACGAGGTGGTGGAGTACCTGGTCGCGCGCGGCGCCGACATCGACGCCCGCGACTACCGCGGCAGGACGCCGTTCCGCCTGGCCGAGGGCTCGAAGCAGTCGTTCCAGTTCCAGGCGTTCCCGGAGGCGGCGGCGCTGCTGGCGGAGCTGGGCGCCGACACCCGGCTCGGCGTGCCCGGCACGGTGCAGGAGCGGGCCGACCGCGCGGTGACCGACGTCGCGGTTCCCTGACGCGCCGCCGAAATCCCGCGGCCTTGCGCGCCTTGTCGATGCCAGGAGTCTGCGCCGGAGAACCGTGCAGGGCGCGCACAGCGCGCCTCGGCGGGAGCGGCGCGGGGCTGTGGGGTCCCCGCAAGCGGACGCCGGGGGCTCGGGGCGCAGCCCCGTCTGATTGAAGCTAGGAGTCTGCGCCGCAGAAAATCGGTGCGACAATCGTAGGCGAGAACTCGACGCTGGAAGGACTTGATGTCGACGACGTTTCGCCCCTACTCGCCGGACCAGTCGCTGCTGCTGCCACCGGACGTGCGGGAGTGGCTGCCGGAAGGCCACTTGGCGCACCACGTCAGCGATCTGGTGGACGGTTTGGATCTGACGGCATTCTACGCCCCGTACGAGGGAGACGGTCGTCGCAACGCCCCGTATGACCCGCGGATGATGGTGAAGGTGCTGCTCTACGCGTATGCGACGGGGGTGTTCTCGTCGCGTGGGATCGCCCGGGCGCTGGAAGAGGACGTGGCGTTCCGGGTGTTGGCGGCGGGCAACTTTCCGCAGCACCGGACGCTGTGCGAATTTCGGCGCCGGCACTTGGAGGACTTCCAGGCGCTGTTCGTGGAGGTGGTGCGTCTGGCGCAGGAGTTGGGTCTTGTTCGCCTCGGCAAGCTGTCGGTCGACGGGACGAAGGTGCGTGCGAACGCGAGCAAGCGCAAGGCGATGAGCTACGACCGGATGGCGGAGGCGGAACGGCGTCTGGAAGGCGAGGTCGCGGCGCTGTTGCGCCAGGCGGACGAGACCGACGAGACCGAGGATGCGTGCTTGGGCGCCGAGGTTCGGGGCGATGAGTTGCCGGCGGAGTTGCGTCGGCGGGAGGCGCGTCTGGCAGCGATCCGGGCGGCGAAGGCGCGGTTGGAAGCGGCGGCTCGGGCGGCGGACGACGCGCGGGGTCGGCAACCTGGGCAGGACCGGAACCCGAAGGGCGGGCGGCCGTACAAGCGGGCGTATGGCGAGCCGGACGAGAAGGCGCAGAGCAACTTCACGGACCCGGAAAGCTCGATCATGATGACGAGCAACGAGGGCTTCCAGCAGTGCTACAACGCGCAGGTGGCGGTGGACGCCGAGCACCAGTTGGTGGTGGCGACGGGTCTGACGGCGAACGCGAGCGACCAGGGTGAGTTGCCGGTGTTGCTCGACACGGTCAACGAGACGCTTGACGCGCAGCCGGCGACGGTGCTGGCCGACGCGGGGTACTGCAACGAGCGAGACTTGACGGACCTGGAACGGCGGGGCGTTGACGGGTATGTGGCGGCGGGCCGGGAGGGCAAGCAGGCGGTTACCCGCAATCTGGAGGAACATCCGGCGACGGGTCGGATGATAGACAAGCTGAAGACGAAGGCGGGCCGGGCGGTGTATGCGCAGCGCAAGTGGTTGTCGGAGGCTCCCCACGGCTGGATCAAGCACGTGCTGGGCTTCCGGCGCTTCAGCCTGCGTGGACTGGCGAAGGCGCGGTGCGAGTGGGACCTGGTGTGCCTGGCGCTCAACGTCAAGCGCCTGCACGTGCTGAAGGCGACGTAGAGGGCGGGGCATGAGGCTCGCAACGGCGACAAATCGACGCGGATCGCGGCCTCTGGCGGGCCATGTGGCCCGTGATGACCGATTTTCGCCTTCGGTTCGTCAACGGCCGCAAAATCTACCGCGCCCTGCCGACCGACACCGTTGCCCCGGCACGTGACTCAGGTCGTGAACTCACGACCCTTTTCGTGCCGCAAATCTCCTGCGGCGCAGACTCCTAGTGGAGGATGGAACGATGGCTGCAATGATCCTGCGGCGGGCAGGGGCGCTGTTCGTCGCCGCCCTGGTGACTGCGGCCGGCCTGACGGCGGCCGCGCCGGACCTCCGGCTCGTCGACGCGGCCGCCCGGCAGGACCTGGCGGGGCTGCGGGCGCTCCTGGACGCGGGCGCCGACGTCGACGCGCGCCGCGCGGACGGCGCGACGGCGCTGCTGTGGGCCGCGCACTGGGACGACCACGAGGCGGTCCGTCTGCTGCTGGCGGCGGGCGCCGACGTGAACGCGGCCGACGATCACGGGGTGACGCCGCTCATCCGGGCGGCCGAAAACGCGAGCCGGGTCCTGGTTCCCGCGCTGCTGGCTGCGGGCGCGGACGCGAACGGAGCGCAGAGCAGCGGCCTGACGCCGCTGATGGTGGCCGCGCGCACGGGCAGCCGGGCGACCGTCCGCGCGCTGCTGGCGCACGGCGCCGACGTGAACGCCGCGACGGTCAAGCTGTCGGCCACGGCCCTGATGTGGGCGGTGGAGGCGCCCCATCGGGACATCGTGCGGCTGCTGCTGGAGAGCGGCGCCGACGTTCACGCGTCCACCTCCAAGGGCCTGACGCCGCTGCTGACGGCCGCCCGCAACGGCGACATCGACACCGCGCGGCTGCTGCTCGCCGCCGGTGCCGACGTCGACGGCGTCGGCTCGGACGGGACGCACGCGCTGCCGTTCGCCATCATCCACGGGCGCGACGACTTCGCGCGCTTCCTGCTTGATGAGGGTGCCGATCCCGACGGCACGATGGCCGGAATTTCCGCCCTGCACGCGGCGGCGGGTGTTGTCGACCGCTGGCTGATCGACTGGGACCGGAGCCACGGCGCCAGTCGCAGGTCGGGCGGGCGGCGCGACAACGGCCGGGTGAGCCTCCACCCCGACCGCCGGCCGGCGCTGGTCGAGGCCCTGCTGCGCCACGGCGCCGATCCGAACCGGCGGATCACCACCACGGCCATGCTGATGGAGTACATCGGCTACCCGAAGAAGGGGGCGTTCGAGCGGTTCGCGTGCGGGACCGGCAACCTGCGCGGCGCCACGCCGCTGTGGGTGGCGGCCTTCGATGCGGCCGGCAGCGGGTTCTACCGGCGCGCCGGCACGGCGGATGCCGAGTCCCACGCCCGCGCCGGCGCCGCGGTCATCGAGGCGCTGCTGGCCGCGGGTGCCGATCAGCACCTGACGACGGAGGACGGCACCACGCCGTTCATGGCGGCGGCGGGCCTCGGCCGCTCGACGTTCCGGCCGAACCAGACGCGCGGCACCCGCTCGGCCGGCGCGGAGGCGGCCGTGCGGGTGCTGCTCGCGGCGGGCGCCGACATCAACGCGGTGAACGAGGCCGACTTCAGCGCGCTGCACGGCGCCGCGTTCCGCGGGCTGAACGAGGTGGTGGAGTACCTCGTGCATCAGGGCGCCGACATCGATGCGCGGGACTTCCGCGGCCGCACGCCGTTCCGTCTCGCGGAGGGCTCCAAGCAGTCGTTCCAGTTCCAGGCGTTCCCCGACACCGCCGCGCTCCTCGCGGAGTTGGGCGCCAACACCCGGCTCGGCGTGCCCGGCACCGTGCAGGAACGCGCCGACCGCGCGGTGGCGGACGAAGAGCTTTAATCAGACGGGGCTGCGCCCCGCACCCCCGGCGTCCGCTTGCGGGGCCCCCTCGCCCCGCGCCGCTCCCGCCGAGGCGCGCCGTGCGCGCCTTTGAGGCCACCGCGACGATCGCTCGGTGGCCTCTGCTTGGGCCAGTTGCTACCGCTCTTCGGACGGCGGGACGCAGGCGAAGTTCGCGGCCTCGTCGGTGCTGCCGCTCCCGCTCCACCGGGCGACCTCCGGATACGGGCAGAGGGGCCGGGTGCGGTCGACCGCGCCGTCCCTGACGCGCGACGCCACGATCCGGGCCGGCGCCTCGCCCTGCTCCACCCAGCGCTCGAGGGCCGTCAGCGCGTCGAACCGATCGGGGCCGGGCCCGCCCCGGCAGTGCCCCATCCCGGGCGCCATGAACAGGCGGAAGAAGTCGCGCGTGCTCGCCAGCGCCGTCTCCCGGTCCTGTCCCGCGCCGATCAGCGAGACGACATCCTCGTAGTAGTCGATCGTTCCGAGCGGCGAGATGTCGGCGTCGCTCCAGCCGTGGTAGACGATCAGCTTGGCGCCCCGGTCGCGCAGCGGCCGCAGGTCCGGGTCCGCCGCGTCGAGGTCGTGGCCGACCTTCTCGAGGGCGAAGGCCAGGTCCTCGTCGTAGTCGAACGACCGGAAGTCCCAGTCCGGGTCCTCGAACACCATGTGGCGGAAGAAGCCCTCGGCGGCGAGCCAGTGCAGGCTGGTGAACGGCGCATCGCCGGTGACCCACCGCGCCCACCCGCCGGGCGCGGCCTCGCCGCCGGGAACCAGGCCCGGGTACAGCGGCTCGCCGCGCCGGTTGCGGCTGCCGGACCAGATGGCCCGCACGGCGTCCACCTGCCGGGACGTGAGGCACGTGGCGGGGTCCTGTCCGTCGGCGCAGGTCAGCTCGACGGGGTCGAAGCGGCACTGGCGCGGGTCGTCGAGCACGCCGTCCTCGATGCCGTCGAGCGCGTCGCAGGCGGCGTTGACCGCGGCGGCCAGCAGCGGCAGCCTGGCAGCCGGAATGTAGCTCTCGGGATCCGCGAGCGTGGCCTGCGCGTACCAGAGGTGCGCGCCGGCGTAGAAGCGCGTCCAGTCGTGGGCGGGGTTGCCGGCGATCAGCCCGTCGTAGTCGTCCGGATACCGCTGCGCCTCCATCAGCCCCTGCTGCCCGCCCTTGGAGCATCCCACGTAGTAGGAGTAGGCCGGCGGCGCGCCGTAGTGGGCCTCGATGATCGTCTTGGCGTTGACGGTGGTCAGGTGCAGCGCCCGGTGCCCGAAGTCGGCGACGAGATCCGGCCGGCCGAAGGCCCACGTGGCATCGAAGGTGTTCGCGGTCACGTGACCGGTGTCGGTGGCGGCCGCGGCGTAGCCGCGAGCCAGCGCGGCGGCCATCCGGTCGTAGCGCAGCGAGCCGGCCATGCCGCCGTTGCCGATGCCCTGGAACTTGCCGTTCCAGCCCTCCTGCGGCAGCCAGACCTCGAAGTGGATCGCGGGCGTCGTGCGGCCCACCGCGCGGCAGAAGGCCGGCACGTCCACGGGCGCCGCCCCGGCCGCCGGCGTGAACGATCCGGCCGGCACCCGCTCCGCGGCGGTGATGGTGGTGTCCGGCAGCTCGAGCGCGGTCAGCGCGGCGCACGATGCGGGCGCGGCGGCCTGCCCGGCCGCGGTCGGTGATCCGTTGGCGGCCACGGCCGCCAGCAACGCGGCGGCCGCAACCGAAACCACGGCGCGCAAGGCGAGTCGGCAACGCATGGCAACCCTCCTCCCGGCTACCTCGGGAACGGCGCGAGCCCCGGCTCGACGCCCTCCCGAAGCGGCGTGCGCGCGGTGTTCATGACCATCGCCAGCAGCGAGTAGTAGCCCATGATCCCGATGGTGTCGACGACGCCGATCTCCTCGAACGCCGCGACCATGCGGGCGTAGGTCGGGTCGCTGACTCCCTTGTTGTGGAACAGCTCGGTGCAGAAGTCGTAGAGCACCGCCTCGTCGTCGGCCATCGACGCGGGCCGCCGGCCGTCGGCTATCGCCGCGATGATGGTCGGGTCGAGCCCTTCGCTCTCGGCGATCGACGCGTGCGCCGCCCACTCGTAATTCTGCGTCCAGTGGCGCGCCGTGAGCAGGATCACCATCTCGCTGAGCCGCGGCGGGAGCACGGTGTTGTACCGCGCATGGTCGCCGACGTTGCGGGCGCGGCTCAACATCTCCGGGCTCCGGAGCAGCGGCACGAACGGTCCGCTGATGTTCGGCCTCTGACGTACGCGCTTGAACTCCTCGACGGCCGCCTTCTGCTCGGCCGTCATCTGGTCTTCCGGAATCGGGGGCATCCGGTCCTGGGCTGTGGCAGGCATGGCATGCATGAGCAACACGACGAGACCGGCGAGCACCGCGCTCATCGCGTGCCGGGCGTCTCGATGACTCATTGTCTCCCTCCCTCTGCTGCGTGTCGGCGCCAATGGTATCGTATCGGCGGCCCGGCGGGCGCGGCCCGCGAGGGAGGGCAAAGACGATGCGGGTCGGATTCATCGGTCTCGGCGTGATGGGGCGCCCGATGGCGGCCAACCTGTTGCGAGGCGGTCACGAGGTGACGGTCTACGCGCGGCGCGCCGCATCGTGCGGGCCGCTGGTCGAGCGGGGCGCTGCGGTCGCGGCGACCCCCGCCGAGCTGGCCGCCGGCTGCACGGCGGTCTTCACGATGGTGACCGGCACCGGCGACGTGGAGTCGGTCCTGCTCGGCGCCGGCGGGGTCGTGCACGGCGCGCGGCCCGGCAGCGTGGTCATCGACACGAGCACCATCGATCCGGCGGCGACCCGGACGATCGCGGCGGCGCTGGCCGAGCGCGGCGTCGACATGCTCGACGCGCCGGTGTCGGGCGGACCGCAGGGGGCCCGCGACGCAACCCTCTCGATCATGGTGGGGGGGCGGGCCGAGGTCCTGGCGCGCGTCCGGCCGCTGCTCGACTGTCTCGGCGCGGCGGTGCGCCACATGGGCGGGCACGGCGCGGGCCAGGCGACGAAGGCGTGCAATCAGCTCCTGCTGTTGGTGACGGCGCAGGGCGTGGCAGAGGCGCTGACGCTGGCGCGGCGCGCCGGGCTCGACCCCGGGCAGGTCCGGGAGGCGCTGCTGGCCGGGATGGCGTCGAGCCGCGTGCTCGACTTCTTCGGCGACCGGATGGCGCGGCGCGACTTCGCCGCGGGCATCGAGAGCCGCCTGTATCACAAGGACCTCGACATCGTCCTGGGCCTGGCGCACGACCTGGGCGTCGCGCTGCCGGCCGGCGCCGTCACGATGCAGCTCGTCAACGGCCTGCACGGGCAGGACCGGGGACACGACGACCTGTCGGCGCTGATTACCCTGGTGGAAACGCTCGGCGGCGAGCTGCCTTGACGGCGAGTCCCTTGCAAGCTCTGGCGCGATCCGTCGGCCGCTCGGGTCCTGGAGCCATCCGGGCGTGCACCGGCTGTCGACCAGCGGCAAGCCGGTTCAATTTGAAGATCGGATCGTCGCTATGTACACGGCCGCGTGATTCCGCGGCACCTCGCGGGGACAGTCGCACGGGCGGCGACGCAGTATCCCGTCGTATCGGTGAACGGACCGCGCCAATCCGGGAAGACGACGCTGCTGCGGCGCACCTTTTCGCATCACCGCTACGTCTCGCTCGAATCCCCGGACGAGCGCGCGTTCGCCCTCGACGACCCGCGCGGCTTCCTCGGTCGCTTCGACGGACCGGTGATCCTGGACGAGGCGCAGCGGGCGCCCGATCTGTTCTCGTACATCCAGACGATTGTCGATGCGGAGCCGGCGCCCGGCCGATTCCCGCTCTCCGGCTCCCGTAACTTCCTGCTGCTGCGGAGCATCTCGCAGTCGCTGGCGGGACGGGGCATAGGCACGGGCGCGCCGCTGCATCGCCGGGCCCGCGCCCGGTGCGCGATCAACTACAGCTCGGGCTCCCGGCCGCACTCGCCGGCGAGCTCCCAGGCCCCGCTCTCCGCCTGGCGCCAGTAGCGGACCACGGGTGCCGCGGGCGTCCCCTCGTAGGGGTCGATCCGGACGAAGCTGTAGCAGGGCGCGAGGTGCTCCGGGCGCAGGGCGCGCAGCAACTCGGCGGCGGACAGGTCGCCGCCCGCCCGCAGCCGCTCGAACTGGACCGGCGTGACGGTCCGCTGCCACGCGCCGCCGTTGACCACCACCGGCGCGAGCGCGTCGCGCACCGGCGAGAAGCCGTCGACGACGACCGGCCGCCCCTGGCTGGTCGACAGCAGGACGCGCTGCCGCCAGTCGACCAGGTGCGTGTGGCCGTGGACGAAGACGGCGATGGGCCGCCCGCGGTCGGGCAGGCCGGCCTGCACCGTGGCGAGCCGGCGGCCGTAGATCAGGTCGCGCGTCCGCCAGAAATAGTCGAACTGCCCGCCGCGGCTGTCGGGCAGACGGGGGCACTCGGCTACCGGCGGTCCCAGGGGATCGATCTGGGTCAGGTAGCGCTCGAAGCGCCGGCGCGCCCGGCGCGTGGCGGCCCGGTAGTCGCAGAGCGCGGTCAGCTCCTCGTCGCTCAGGGCGCTCGTCATCTCGCCGAGGGCGCCCGCTTCCAGCGCGCGCTCGGCCAGCGGCCTGAACGGGTCGTCCTCGGGCACCGAGTCGACGAGGAACGACGGTCCCTGCGCCCGCACGGCCGCCAGGTCCCAGGCGGGCGCCTGCACGTCGCCGATGTCGAGGTCGACGCGGAACTGCTGCCACGGCATCCGGAACAGCACGTAGCGCAGCAGGTCGGGGGCCGCCGCGCCGAGGTCCGCGGTGCCCGCCGCGGCGAGCGCGTGCGTCAGCCCGGCGCCGGCGTCGGCGAAGTTGTCCACCACCGGATAGTGCTGCTCGTGCTCCCGAATCAGCGCGCCCGCGGTGCGGGCGCCCCGCGGGCGCTCGAGGTGTCGCCGGCCGTCGCGCTCGATGAACGGCGCCGGCCAGGTGGCGAAGCGGTCCGCCCGCCAGTCGAGCTGGTGCCCGTGCTCGACGTACACCTGCCCGTCGGACGACGCCCAGGCGCCGGCCGCGGGTACTTCCACGCGGGGCGCTCCCAGCGCCTGCTCGACGCGGGCGCGCACGGCGGGGAAGAGCAGGGCGGCGTCGTGGTCGCCCGGGACGAGGACGACGCGGTTCGACCCGGCGCGCGCGAACGCGGCCAGCGCTTCGATCTCGCGCGCGTGCGCCGCGAGCACGCGCTCCAGCGCGGCGAGCGCCTCGGGCTCGGTGCATCCGAGCGTGGGGTCGTCGTGGACGCAGTCGGGTGACGCCAGCTCGAAGGTGTCGCCGTTCAGGACGAGGTCGGTCGCGCCCGCGCCTTCCGCGTCGAGCGCCGCCAGAAAGCCCTCGAGCTCGTCCGCCCAGCGGAAGTCCTCGCCGGCCTGCCAGGCGCCGCCGGCGTCCCGTCCGCCGCCCATGTGCAGGTCGCCGATGACCGCGATCAGCCGCGGGTCGCCGCCGTCCTGCTGCGCCGCGCCCGCCGCGGCCGCGTGCACCCCCGGCGACAGGACGCCGCCTGCGGTGAGCGCCAGGGCCGCTGCGAACGCCAGGGCCGTGCCCGCGTGCAACGCGGCCGGCCGGGTGCCTCGCCGCCGCCGCCGCGCCGTGTCCGCAGCCGACCGGCTACGGCGTCCGGGCCAGGGAGAAACGCACGATTTCTTCATCGTTGCGCGTGATGATGTGCCGGTTCGCATAGGCCGGGTGCGACCAGTGCACGACCGGCCCCTGGCCCTGGGGCCGGCGCCGCGTCACCGGGCTGGTCGGGTCGATCAGGTGCGTGCGGCTGACCTCGTCGTAGCCGGCTGGCGAGAGCCGCGCGATCACCAGCTCACCTACGTCGGTATTGATGAAGTAGCGGTCGCCGTGCCGCACGATGAACGCCGTGGCGTGGTTCGCGCGTGCGCCGATGAGGGCGTCCGTCTCCCAGACGCGCCGGCCGGTCCGCAGCTCCAGGCAGCGCAGGACGCCGTGTCCATCGACCCCGTACACGTAGTCGCCCAGGATGACGGGCGAGCTCATCACCGAGTCGATGGTGTCGAAGACCCGGCCGTACTCCGGGTCGCTCTGGCCGACGCCTTCCCAGACCAGGGTGGCGTCGGGATGGGACTCGGTCAGCCGCAGCATGCGGGCGCCGCCCCACTGCGAGGTGACTAGCAGATACGGCCCGTTGCGGACGGCGGTCGAGATGGACATCCCCATGTCGACGATGTGGGGAATCTCCCAGTAGACGGCGCCGGTTTCGGGATCGAGCGAGCTGACCGCGCGCGGGTGCCAGACGATGAGCTGCCGGGTGCCGGCCGCCTCGATCAGGATCGGCGCCGTGTAGCCCGGCTCCCAGTCCGACGACAGCGCCTGCCAGAGCACCTCGCCGGTCAGCTTGTCGAAGGCGACGACCTTGGCGTCCGGCTCGCCGCCGACGAGGCAGATGAGCCGGTCGCCGTCCACCAGCGGCGCGCCGGAGATGCCCCACGACGGGATGGAGGCGTTGAAGTCGCGGACGTAGTCCGTCTGCCACAGCACGCTGCCGTCTGCCACGTCGAGAGCCAGCAGTCTCCCGGTCGCGCCGACGGCGTACACGCGGTCGCCGTCCACGGTCGGCGTGGCGCGCGGGCCGGTCGCGTAGATGAGCTGCAGCCCCGCGTAGTTGGTGTCCCACTCGCGGGTCCAGAGGACCTCGCCGGTCGCCTCGTCCAGGGCGAGCAGGCGCTCGACCGCCGCGGTGCTGCGTGGGTCCGCGCGCGACGCGTCGGTCACGAACACGCGGCCGTCCGCGACGGACGGGCCTGCGTAGCCGCCGCCGATCGGCACGCGCCAAGTGGCGGTCAGGCCGCCCGGGGGGAACTCGTCGAGGATGCCCGTATCCGTCCAGACGCCCAGCCGGCCGGCGCCGCGCCACTCCGGCCAGTCGTTCGCAGCCAGCGGCAGAGGGGCGGCGACGACCGCCAGCACGAGACAGGACCACGCAAGACGATGCATCGCATCATGATCTCACAATCGGGCGCGCCGGGCAGCCGTTCCATGCCACAAATCGTACGGGTGCCGCTGCCGCAACGAGGTGGTCGGTTCCTGTCGCGTCCGACAGGCGGCGATCCGCCCGCCGCCTTGCCGTGACCGGAGATTGTGCCGGTGGCCCTGACAGCGGCGGGCGACCGCGGGTCGGGCCGGGTCACAGACCCAGGTCGCTCAGGCCGGGATGCTCGTCCGGCCGGCGACCCAGGGGCCAGCGGTACAGGCGCTCGCCCGCGGCCAGCGGGAGGTCGTTGATGCTTGCGATGCGCCTGCGCATCAGGCCGTCGCGGTCGAACTCCCAGTTCTCGTTGCCGTAGGCGCGGAACCAGTTGCCGCTGTCGTCGCGATGCTCGTAGGCGAAGCGCACCGCGATGCGGTTGCCGCCGAAGGTCCACAGTTCCTTGATGAGCCGATAGTCGAGCTCGCGGTTCCACTTGCGGGTCAGGAACGCCTCGATCTCCGCGCGCCCCTTGATGAACTCCGCGCGGTTCCGCCACTGGCTGTCGGGCGTGTACGCCAGCGCCACCCGGGCGGGGTCGCGGCCGTTCCACGCATCCTCCGCCAGGCGCACCTTCTGCCCGGCGGTCTCGGCCGTGAACGGCGGCAGCGGCGGGCGCTGCGGCGTCACGCCTCCCGGCCTCCATGGATGATGCGCCAGAGCTTCTCGGGCCGCAGCAGCATGTCGATGTGGCGCACGCCGAATTCGCTCAGGGCATCGACCGCGGCGGCTACGACGCACGGCGTGGACCCGATCGTGCCGGCCTCGCCGATGCCCTTGGCGCCCAGCGGGTTCAACGGCGTCGGCGTCACGGTGCTATCGAGCTCGAAGCGCGGGAAGTCGCTCGCTCGCGGCAGGGCGTAGTCCATCAGCGAGCCCGTCAGCGGCTGGCCGTCGCCGCCGTAGACCACTTCCTCGACCAGCGCCTGGCCGATGCCCTGGGCGAGGCCGCCGTGCACCTGGCCCTCGACGATCAGCGGGTTGATCAGGTGGCCCGCGTCGTCGACCGCCACCATCCGCAGGAGCCGCGGCTCGCCGGTGTCGCGATCCACCTCGAGCAGCGCGATGTTGCAGCCGAACGGGTAGGTGTTGTTGGTCGGCTCGAAGAACGCCTCCTCGCTCAGACCCGGCTCGAGCCCCGCGGGGAGCCTGAGCGGGCGGTAGGCGTACGCGGCCACCTCGGCGAAGGTCTTCGCGGCCGCGGGGGCGCCCCTGACGCCGATGCGGCCGTTCTCGAAGACCAGGTCGGCCTCGTGCGCCTCGAGCAGGAGCGCGGCGAACTTCGCCATCTTGGCCTTGACCCGGCCGCCCGCCAGGTGCAGCGCGGCCCCCCCTACCGCCTGCGAGCGGCTGCCGCCCGTGCCGAGGCTGCCCTGCTTCACCACCGCCGTGTCGCCGTGGTGGATCCGGATGTGCTCGAGCGGCACGCCGAACTGGTCGGCCAGCAGTTGCGCGAAGGTGGTCTCGTTGCCCTGTCCGTGCGGCGACGCGCCGGTCGTGGCGCTGATGCGCCCGTCGCGCTCCACGGTGACCTGCGAGTGCTCCCAGCCCCCCATCGGCAGCGCCGACGAGGGGCCCACGCCGCAGACCTCGACGTACATCGACAGACCCAGCCCGACCAGCCGGCCCTCGGCGCGCGCGGCGTCGCGGTCGGCCATGAGCTGCTCCCAGCCGGCGTTCTCCAGCGCCCGGTCGAGCGCCTTCTCGTAGTCGCCCGAGTCGTACACCACGCCGGTCTGGGTGGCATGGGGAAACTGCTCCGGCCGGATGAAGTTCCTGCGGCGCACCTCGACCGGATCCATGTCCAGCTCGCGGGCCAGCATGTCCATCGCCCGCTCCAGGAAGTAGATGCCCTCCGGGCGGCCCGCGCCGCGGTAGGCGTCCGTCGGGGTCTTGTTGGTGAAGACCTCCGTGAGCGTCGCGCGGATGGCCGGGATGGCGTAGTTGCCGCTCGCCATCGTCATCGTGGAGGTCGGGATGGCCGCCGTGAACAGCATGTTGTAGGCGCCGACGTCGGCGACGATCCGCAGCCTGAACCCGAGCACCCGGCCGTCGCGGCCGGCCGCGAGGTCGACGTAGCCGATGAGGTCGCGGCCGTGGCTCGTCGCGAGGAAGGCCTCGGCGCGCTCCTCCACCCACTTGACCGGCAGGCCCAGGCGCTTCGAGACCGCGGCGCACACGCATTCCTCGGCCGAGCCGGCCGACTTGCAGCCGAAGCCGCCGCCGACCTCCGGCGCGATGGCGCGCACCTGGTCCTCGCCCATGCCGTTCATCGAGGCGATGAACGTGCGCAGCATGTGCGGGGACTGCGTCGACGACCAGATGGTCAGCGTGTCCTTGCCCGGCTCGTAGTGGGCCACGACGCCGCGCGGCTCGATGGGCGTCGGCGCGAGCCGCTGGTTGACCATGCGCTGCGAGATCACGACCTCCGCGTCCGCGAACGCCTGGTCGACGGCGGTGTCGTCGACCGTGCCGTCCGCCCCGACCCCGGTGCCCATCGGCAGCGAGGCGAGCATCAGGTTGTTCGGGAAGTCGGCGTGCAGGACGACCGGCTCGCCGGTCATGGCCTGCTCGGGATCGACCACGACCGGCAGCGGCTCGTAGTCGACCGCGATGGCGTCGACCGCGTCCCGCGCGACGTAGCGGTCGCGGGCCACCACGACGGCGACCGGCTCGCCGACGAAGCGGACGACGTCGGTCGCCACCGCGCGGCGCTCGGGCGCCGGGAACGGCAGCAGGGCCGGCAGGGGGCCGGCCAGCTCCGCCATCTGGCGGCCGGTGAGCACCGCCTCGACGCCGTCGAGCGCTTCCGCGGCGCTCGTGTCGATGGACAGGATGCGCCCGTGCGCCACGTCGCTGCGCTTGAACGCGAGGTGCTGCATGCCGGCGAGCTTGACGTCGTCGACGTAGGTCCCGCGACCCTGGATCAGGCGCGGGTCCTCGCGCCGCTTGACGCGCTGGCCGACGAGCTTCGGCAGAACCGGGGTTACCGTCATGGAATCTGGCCGCCCGCCCGCGCCAGCGCGGCGTCGAGCGCCCGGCGGGTGAAGACCGGAATCATCGCGCGGCGGTACTCCGCGCTGCCGTGGATGTCGGCGTTCAGCTCGCTCACGCCGTCGCCCGCCCCGCGCGTGGCGGCGGCCGCGGCGGCGGCCGTCGCGGGCTGTCCCGCGAGCGCCGCCTCGACGCCCGCCAGGCGCGACGGGCACGACGCGGCGCCCGTCAGGCCGACGCGGGCCGTCCGGACGATCCCGGCGCCGGTCTCGAGCGCGGCCGCCACGCCCACGATGGCGAACCGCGAGGCGCGCTGGTGGAGCTTGGCGTACGCCGAGGCGCGCGCCGGGGCGAACGTCACCTTCGCGAGGATCTCGTCCGTCGCGAGGTCGACCGTGAAGACGCCCTGGAAGAAGTCGCGGGCCTTCACGACCCGCCACCCGCCGGGTCCCTTCAGGTGCAGGTCGGCGTCGACGGCCAGCATGGCGGCGGGATAGTCGGCGGCCGGGTCGGCATGCGCCAGGCTGCCGCCGAGCGTGCCCCGGTTGCGGACCTGCGGATCGCCGATGACCGCGGCGGTGTCGGCGACCACCGGGCAGCGCTCGCGCAGCAGGGCGGACGTCGCCACGTCGTGGTGCCGGGCGCCGGCGCCGATCTCGATCAGCCCGTTCGACTCCCGGATCCCCGCCAGGTCCGGGATGTGGGCGATGTCGATGAGGATCGCGGGCTCGCTCAGCCGCAGCTTCATCAGCGGCACCAGGCTGTGGCCCCCCGCGATCAGCTTGCCGGCGCTGCCCGCGGCCTGCAGCCGCGCGATCGCGTCGTCGAGCGACGTCGCGCGCGCGTAGTCGAATGCGGTCGGAATCACGCCTGTCCTCCCTGGATGATGCGCCACAGCTTCTCGGGCCGGAGCATCATGTCGATGTGCCGGACGCCGAACCCGCGCAGCGCGTCGACCGCGGCCGCGACGACGCACGGGGTCGAGCCGATCGTCCCGGCCTCCCCGACCCCCTTGGCGCCCAGCGGGTTCACCGGGGTCGGCGTCACGGTGCTGTCGAGCTCGAAGCGGGGGAAGTCGCTCGCGCGCGGAATGGCGTAGTCCATGAACGAGCCGGTCAGCGGCTGGCCGTCGGCCCCGTAGACCACCTCCTCGACCATGGCCTGCCCGATCCCCTGCGCCAGCCCGCCGTGGATCTGGCCCTCGACGATCAGGGGGTTGATCAGGTGGCCCGCGTCGTCGACCGCGACCATGCGCAGCAGGCGCGGCTCGCCGGTGTCGCGGTCGATCTCCAGCAGCGCGATGTGGCAGCCGAAGGGATAGGTGTTGTTGCTCGGCTCGAAGAAGGCCTCGTCGCTCAGCCCGGGCTCGAGGCCGGCGGGCAGCTTGAGCGGCCGATGCGCGTAGGCGGCGACCTCCGCGAACGACCTGGCGGCCGCGGGCGCCCCCGCCACCGCGATGCGGCCGTTCTCGAAGACGAGGTCGGCCTCGTGGGCCTCGAGCAGCGCGGCCGCGAACTTCGCCATCTTGGCCTTGACCTTGCCGCCGGCCAGGTGCAGCGCCGCGCCGCCCACCGCCTGCGACCGGCTGCCGAAGGTGCCGATCCCCTGCTTGACCACCGCCGTGTCCCCGTGCCGGATGGTCACGTGCTCGAAGGGCACGCCGAACTGGTCGGCGAGCATCTGGGCGAAGGTGGTCTCGTTGCCCTGCCCGTGCGGCGACGCCCCGGTCGTGGCGCTGATCCGGCCGTCGCGCTCGATGGTGACCTGGGCGTGCTCCCAGCCACCGGTGGGCAGGCCGGACGACGGGCCGACGCCGCAGATCTCGACGTACATCGCCAGGCCCAGCCCGACCAGCCGGCCTTCTGCCTGCGCGGCGTCCCGCTCGGCCTTGAGCTGCTCCCAGCCCGCGTTCTCCAGCGCCCGGTCGAGCACCTTGTCGTAGTCGCCCGAGTCGTAGACGGCCCCCGTCTGCGTGGTGTACGGAAACTGGTCCGGTCGAATGAAGTTCCGGCGGCGCAGCTCTGCCGGGTCCATGTCCAGCTCGCGGGCGAGCATGTCCATCGCCCGCTCCACGAAATAGATCGCCTCGGGCCGGCCGGCGCCGCGGTAGGCGTCGGTCGGCGTCTTGTTGGTGAACACCTCCGTGAGCGTCGCCCGGATGGCGGGGATGGCGTAGGTGGCGCTGGCCATCGTCATCGTCAGCGTCGGGATGGCGGCCGTGAGCAGCATGTTGTAGGCGCCGATGTCGGCGACGAGCCGCAGCTTCAGCCCGAGCACGGTGCCGTCCCGCCGGGCCGCCAGCTCGACGTAGCAGAGGATGTCGCGCCCGTGGATGGTGCTGAGGAACGCCTCCGAGCGGTCCTCCACCCACTTGACGGGCAGGCCCAGCCGCTTCGAGACCGCGGCCGCCACGTACTCCTCGCCGTAGATGTTGATCTTCGAGCCGAATCCGCCGCCCACCTCCGGCGCGATCGCGCGCACCTGGTCCTGGCCCAGGCCTGTCAGCGAGGCGATGAACGTGCGCAGGATGTGCGGGTTCTGCGTCGACGACCAGATGGTCAACGCGTCCTTGCCCGGCTCGTAGTGGGCCACGACGCCGCGCGGCTCGATCGAGGTGGGCGCCAGCCGGTGGTTGACCATGCGCTGGGAAACCACCACCTCGGCGTCCGCGAACGCCTGGTCGATCGCGGTGTCGTCCACCGTGCCGTCGCCCCCGACGCCGGTGCCGGCCGGCAGCGGGCCGACCGCGTGGTTGTTCGGAAAGTCGTCGTGCAGCAGAGCCGGCCGGCCGGACATCGCCTCCTCGGGGTCGACCACCGCGGGCAGCGCTTCGTAGTCGACGGCGACGGCGTCCGCCGCGTCGCGCGCGACGTAGCGGTCGCGAGCCACCACGACGGCGACCGGCTCGCCGACGTAGCGGACGATGTCGGCGGCGACCGCGCGGTGCTCCGGCGACGGGAACGGGGTGCCGATCGGCATCGGGCCGAGCAGCTCCGCGATCTGCGCGCCGGTGAAGACCGCCTCGACGCCGTCGAGCGCCTCCGCGGCGCTGGTGTCGATCGCGAGGATGCGGCCGTGCGCGATGTCGCTCCGCTTGAACGCCAGGTGCTGCAGGCCGGCGATCTTGACGTCGTCCACGTAGGTCCCGCGGCCCTGGATGAGACGCGGGTCCTCGCGCCGCTTGACACGCTGGCCGACGAGCTTGGGCAGGACCGGTGAGGTCGTCATGCCCTACCCCTCCCGCGTGCGGCCGGCGGCGTGCTGCACCGCGTTGACGATGTGCTGGTAGCCGGTGCAGCGGCAGAGGTTGCCGTCGAGCCCGTCCCGGATCTCCTGCTCGCTGGGCGCCGGGTTGTCGTTCAGCAGGTTGACGCCCGACATGATCATGCCGGGCGTGCAGTAGCCGCACTGCAGGCCGTGCTCTTCCCAGAACCCCTCCTGCAGCGGGTGCAGCCGGTCGCCGTCGGCGAGGCCCTCGATCGTGGTGACCTCGGAGCCGTCGGCCTGCACCGCGAAGAGGGTGCACGACTTCGCGCTCCGCCCGTCGAGCAGGACGGTGCAGGCGCCGCACTGGCTCGTGTCGCAGCCGACGTGCGCGCCCGTCAGGTTCAGGTGCTCGCGCAGGAAATGGACCAGGAGCAGGCGCGGCTCCACGTCGGCGGAGCGTCGCCTGCCGTTGACGGTAATCGAGACTTGGGCCATCGGTTCTCCCCGGAAACTGGCCGATAGCCTACCGGTAACCGCCACCGGCGACAAGTGCGCCGGCGCCGGGCGGGGCGGCCAGGAGTCTGCGCCGTAGAACGGCGCAGACTCCTGCAGGGTTGGTTGGGCGCCCATCGGAGCCGCGAGGCGACGATTGGCGGGCTACGGGCCGGCCTCCACGCGCACCAGCACGCCGTCGCGCAGCGCGAACCGGGCGGCAACGTCCGCCGCGTCCGGCGCGACGAGCCCGCCCGCCCGCGCGTCGGTCACCGGCGGCTCGATCCAGACGCGCCGCGTCAGGCCCGTGCGCACCCGCACGGCTTCCTCGATCAACGTCCCGAACGCGGCGTCGAGATTCGTGCGCACGCTCCGGTCGTCGTCCAGCCGCACGACGCGTTCCGGCGGCAGCCGCGCGGCGACGGGCGCAATCTCGTCCAGGACGTGCGTGGAGAGCCTGGCCCACTGCACCCAGCGGTCGTTGCGCGACCAGTGCACGGGCACCGCGAGCACGGCGACGAGCACCGCCGCGCCGACCATGCGCCGGCGCGCAGCGGGCGCGGCGCGGCTCCAGACGGAGGCCAGCAGCGCGGCCCCCGCGAGCGCGGCGCCGGCCGCCGGCCCGACGGCGTAGAGGCTCGAGCGCACCGGCAGCAGGATGGCCAGGCCGTAGCCGCCAATCATCCACACCGCGCCCAGGGTCACGAGCCGCCACTGCCGCGCCGTCGGGCGGGGCAGGGCACCGGCCAGCAGGCCCATCACCAGGACCGCGGCGGCCGGCAGCGTGGCGGCCCGGTCGAGGTACTCGAGCACGTTGCGGCCGACGGTCGCGGGATCCAGCGTGAAGCGGTAGAACGCGGGGGCTGTCCAGGGCGTCATCCCGCCGGCCGCGGCCCGGGCGGCGAGATAGACCGCGAGCACGACGAACAGCGGCCAGGCGCGCCGCGCGGCGCGCCACGGGTCGATCCGCCCGCGGTCCGCGGCGCCGTCCGCGGCGGGCGCCGGCAGCGCGCCCCACGCGAGCAGGACGAACGGCAGCAGCACAGCGTCCTCCCGGGAGAGCATGGCCAGCAGCGCCCAGCCGGCCGCCCGCGCCGCGCGTTCGTGCACGAACGCGCGGGCGGCGAGTAGCGCGAACAGCGTCGCGAGCAGCGCGGTCCGGCCGCTGATCCAGAGCAGCGACATGTTGATGCCGTGGAAGCTGAGGCTCCAGAGCGCCGCGGCGACGAGCGCGCTGCCGCGCGTCATCCCCAGCGCGACGGCCAGGCTCCGGAGAACGGCCGCCGCCGCCAGCAGGAAGGCCAGGTTCGTGAGCCCGTAGGCGAGCGGCGCGGTGCCGAACAGCCACCAGTCGGCGGCGAAGCTCAGCTGGACGAGCGGGCGGTAGAAGTCGGGCGCCTGCAGGAAGGGCGCAACCAGATCGGCCGGGCGCGTCACCTGGTTCGACGCAATCCAGACGAAGTCGTCCTTGATGAACCCGTGGCCGAGGCCGGGCAGGTAGATGACCAGCAGTGTCGCCAGCAGCAGTCCCGACCAGCCCCTCATCGCATCCCCATCAGCTCGCGGGCGTGCATGGCATCCCGCACAGGGCGGCAGCGAACAGGACGACCATCACGCCGCCGACCAGCCAGCTCGTCCGGTCGCGCAGCGCGAACACCACCGGATCGTCCCCGATCGCGCCGCGGTTCGCGAGCAGCATCGTACGGCCCAGCCAGTAGAGCAGCAGCAGGCAGACCAGCCACAGGAAGTCCGGCCGCGCGTAGCGCTCGCTCACCGCGGGGCTCGAGACGTAGAGCGTGAGCACCAGCACGGCCAGATCCTCGGCGCGATAGGCGCGCCCCCCCGCGGCCGACAGGTCGGCCGCGCGCAGCGCCTGCAGCTCCGACTGGCGCTTGGCCACGGCCAGGGCCAGGAAGACGAACACGGAGAACGCCAGGAACCAGGGCGAGAGGGGCACGGCGGCCGCCGCGCCGCCGGCGAGCACGCGCAGGGTGAAGAGGACGGCCAGCGCGATGACGTCGAGAAACAGCTTGCGCTTCAGGGCCAGCGAGTAGGCCGCCGTCACCGCCAGGTAGAGCAGCACCCAGCGTCCCGCCGGGACCGACAGCCAGAACGCGGCGGCCAGCCCGCCCGCGGCCAGCGCGGCGGCTAGCCCGCCCGCCGGCAGCAGGCTCACGGTGCCCGCCGCGAGCGGCCGCCGCCGCCGGCGCGCGTGGCGGCGATCGTACGGCAGGTCGAGCAGATCGTTCAGGATGTAGGTGCCCGACGCGCAGGCCGTGAGCGCGGCGCACAGCCCCGCCACCACCAGATAGGGCCCGGGCCGCATCTCGTGCGCGGCGACGAGCGGCGCGAAGACGAGGAGGTTCTTGACCCACTGGTGCGGACGCAACGCCCGCAGGTAGTCCATGGCGTCGATCGTAACGGGTGGGGGTCGCGCGCTGGGCGGCGAGGCGCGGCCCCGGGCCGCGCGGCGGCGTCGAGAACCCCTGGGAATTGGTGCGGAAGGGGGGATTTGAACCCCCACGATGTTGCCACCGCCAGCCCCTCAAGCTGGTGCGTCTGCCAGTTCCGCCACTTCCGCCAGCTTCCGGACGGCCGCCGCCGGGCGGCGCGCGCCGTCTGTGCCTGGCCGCGCACGAGCAAGTGCGGGGCCAAGCTACGAAACTCCATTGTACACGCGCCGCGGCCGGGCGCGGGCGGGGACGCGGGCTACTGCGGCGGGTCCGCGGGCTCGTCGGCCGGAGCCGGCTCCGTCTGGGCCGCGGGCGGGGGCGCAGCGGGCGCGTCGATGCCGCTGAGGAGCGACCCCGGTCCGCGCTGCCCCAGGATGGCGAGCACCATCGCCCCGACCATGAACAGCGCGCCGAACACGGTCGTCGCGCGCGTCAGCACGGTCGCGCCGGCGCGGGCCCCGAAGGCCGCCTGGCTGCCGCTGCCGCCGAAGGCGGCGGCAATGTCCCCGCCCTTGCCCTGCTGCAGCAGGACGACGACCAGCAGGAAGAGGCAGACGAACACGTAGACGGCCGACAGCGCGATGCCGAGCATGGCCACTGATTATAGCAGGCCGCGGGTCCCGGCCACGATCTCCGCGAAGCTGCCGGGATCGAGACCGGCGCCGCCGACCAGGGCCCCGTCCACGTCCGGCTGCGCCGCCAGCGCGGCGACGTTGCCGGGCTTGACGCTGCCGCCGTAGAGGATGCGCCGCGTGCGGGCGATGCTCTCGCCCAGCACGTCGCCCAGCCGCCCCCGGATGTGCGCGTGCGCCTCCTGCGCCTGCTCGGGCGTCGCGTTGCGGCCGGTTCCGATTGCCCAGACCGGCTCGTACGCCACGACGAGAGACTCGGCGGCGGCGGCGGCCAGCCCGGCCAGGCCGGCCTGCAGTTGGCGATCCAGCACGTCGAACGTCCGGTTCGACTCGCGCTCGGCGAGCGTCTCCCCGACGCATGCGATCGGCGCCAGCCGCGCGGCGACGGCCGCGCGCACCTTCGCGCCGACCTCCGCGTCGGTCTCGCCGAACAGGTGGCGCCGCTCGGAATGCCCGACGATCGCGTAGCCCGCCCCCGCGTCCCGCAGCATGCCGGCGCTGATCTCGCCGGTGAACGCGCCCTGCGCCTCCGCGTGCAGGTCCTGCCCGGCCACCCCGATGCCGCTGCCGGCCAGCGCCCCGGCCAGCGCGTGCAGCGCCGTGAACGGCGGGGCCAGCACGATCTCGACGTCGCGCACCCCGGCGACGAGCGGGCGGAACGCCCGGGCGTAGGCCAGCGCCTCGTCCACCGTCTTGTGCATCTTCCAGTTGGCTGCGACGAGCGGTTTTCTCATGGTGCTAGTTGTCGGGCAGCGCGGCGACGCCCGGCAGCGTGCGGCCGCTCAGGAACTCGAGCGAGGCGCCCCCGCCGGTCGAGACATGGGTGATGCGGTCCTGCACGCCGGCCTTCGCGAGCGCCGCGATGGAGTCGCCCCCGCCGACCACGGTGGTGGCGGCCGTCTCCGCCACCGCGCGCGCCACGGCCAGCGTGCCAGCCGCGAACGCGTCGACCTCGAACACGCCCAGCGGGCCGTTCCACACCACGGTCCGCGCGGCGGCGATGAGCGCGGCGTAGTTGCTGCGCGTGCGCGGCCCGATGTCGACGCCCAGCCGGTCGCCGATCGCGGCGTCCGTCACGGCCAGCGTCTCGCCCCGGGCCCCGGGCGCGATGCGCTCGGCGACGACGTGATCGGCCGGCAGCCGCAGGTCGACCCCGCGGGCCCGCGCGCCGTCCTCGACGCGGCTCGTGGCCGCCAGCAGGTCGGGCTCGACCAGCGACCGCCCGGTCGGCAGGCCCTGCCGGCGGAAGAACGTGTAGGCCATCGCGCCGCCGACGAGCAACGCGTCGACCCGCGCCAGCAGGCTCTCGATGACGTCGAGCTTGCCCGACACCTTGGCGCCGCCGAGGACCGCCACGAACGGCCGCGCGGGGGCGCCGAGCAGCGATCCGAGATGCTCCAGCTCGGCGTCCATCAGCAGTCCCGTCGCGGCCTCCCGCACGTGGGAGACCACGCCGGCGGTCGACGCGTGGGCGCGGTGCGCCGCGCCGAACGCGTCGTTCACGTAGAGCTCCGCGAGCGCCGCCAGGGCCGCGGCGAACGCCGGGTCGTTCCGCTCTTCCGCGGCGTGGAAGCGCAGGTTCTCGAGCAGCACGACGCCGCCCGGTCCGGCTTCCTCCACCGCCCGCCGCGCCGGGTCGCCCACGCAGTCGGACGCGAAGCCGACCGGCGCGCCGAGCAGCGCCGCGAGACGGTCCGCGACCGGCCGCAGGCTGAGCTCGGGCCGGGGGCGCCCGCCGGGGCGGCCCAGGTGCGAGGCGAGCACGACTGTCGCCCCCCGCTCGAGCGCGTAGCGCAGGGTCGGCAGGGCCGCACGGATGCGGGTGTCGTCGCCCACCGCGCCGTCCGCGATCGGGACGTTGAAGTCGACGCGGATCAGGACGCGCCGGCCTGCCGGATCGAGGTCGCGGATCGAGCGCTTGGGCACGCGGGGCAGCGGAAGCCCGGGAGATTCTAGAGTCCCCGGGTCCCGAGGAGCTTGACGAGCTCCACGCAGCGGGACGAGTAGCCCCACTCGTTGTCGTACCACGAGAGGACCTTGACGAAGTCCCCCCCCATCACGCTGGTGTACGACGCGTCCACGATGGACGAGTGGGGGTTGCCCCGGAAGTCGATCGAGACGAGCGGCGCGGCCGACAGGTGCAGGATGCCCTTGAGGCGCCCCGCCTCGGCGGCCGCGAAGGCCTGGTTCACGGCTTCGGCGGTCGTCGAGCCGTCCACCTCGGCGACCAGGTCGACCACGGACACGTTCGGCGTCGGGACGCGCATGGCGATGCCGTCGAGCTTGCCCTTCAGCGCCGGCAGCACCTCGCCGACGGCCACCGCCGCGCCCGTCGTGGTCGGGATCATCGACACGCCTGCGGCGCGTGCGCGGCGCAGGTCCTTGTGCGGCAGATCGAGCAGGCGCTGGTCATTCGTGTACGCATGCACCGTGGTCATCCACCCGCGGCGCAGTCCGAAGCTGTCGTGCAGCACCTTGGCCACCGGCGCGAGGCAGTTCGTGGTGCACGACGCGTTCGAGACGATGTGGTGGGCGGCCGGGTCGTAGTTCTCGTCGTTGACCCCGAGCACCACGGTCAGGTCGGGCCCCTTGGCGGGCGCGGTGATGATGACCTTGCGGGCGCCCGCCGCCAGATGCTTGGCCGCGTCGTCCCGCCTGGTGAACAGCCCCGTCGACTCCACGACGACGTCGACGCCGAGATCACCCCACGGGAGAGCTGCCGGGTCGCGCTGGGACAGCACCCGGAACGAGCGCTCGCCGACCCGGATCGCGTCGCCGTCGACCGCGACTTCCTCGGGCAGATTGCCGAGGACCGAGTCGTACTTCAGGAGGTGGGCCAGCGTGTCCGGGCTGGTGATGTCGTTGACCGCCGCGAATTCGAGCGCGCCGTCCCCGAGCGCCGCCCGCAGCACGTTGCGCCCGATGCGGCCGAACCCGTTGATGCCGACCCTGATGGCCATGTCCGCTGCCTCCGCGAGATGTGTCATTCCTGTCCGGGCCCCCGAAGGGGCCTGCAAACGACCAATTCTAGGCGGCCCCCTCCGGGGCGGTCAACCGGGAGCGGTCCGCGGCGGCAGGCTGGGCCACGGCGTTCGATTGGGAGCTCGAAGCGCCCCGGACGGGCGCCGGGCGGCGATGTCGAGGCCGGTCTCTCGGCTCCTACGCGAACAGCTCCCGGACGGGGACGGCGAAGTCCTCGAACACAGGCTCCCCGTCCAGCTCGTCCGCTTCATGGAGCGCTTTCTCTCCGTGCCCTCGCCGATGCACGACCACCGACCGCGTCTCGGGGCAGACGACCCAGACAACCCGCGTGCCCGCCTTCAGCCAGTCCTGGACCTTGTCGCGCACGGCGGCGGCGGAATCGCCGGGAGAGACCACCTCTGCCGCCAGATCCGGAGCCATCTCCAGGAACCCGGCCGGAATCTCCCCGGCTCCCAGCCGCTCAACGGCGACGAAAGCCACGTCCGGCGCACGCACCGTGTCCGGATCGCGCCGCAGAACGAAACCGGTCTCCGCAGCGAAGACCCGGCCGAGACGCCGTTCCAGGACGTGGTTCCCGACGAAGAGCCCGAGCCTGTGCGCGACCTGGCCGTGCCGTCCTCCCGCCGGTGCCATGACAATCAGGTGTCCTCCAACCAGCTCCGTGCGCTTGCCCAAGGCCGAGAGGCGGGCGGAGACTGCGGGCAACTCGTCAGCAGTGACCGGGGTCTTCTCGGCGCTCACAACCATCGTTCGACTCCCAGAGCCGTGTGCGCGGTCTCCACCTGCAGGGGTCCGGAGCGGCCAGCTCTCGGTCCAGCAGCGGGCCACAGCCCCGATTCTATCCCCCCGCTCGGGCAGGCGGAAGACCGGGCCGCGGCGCCGCTGCTATACTCCGGCAACCCGGAAACGATGTACCTGCTCTACAGCCTGGCGCTGTGCGCGTATCTGCTCGCGCACCTGCCGGTCGTCGGGTATCGGGCCGTCCGCCAGCGGAAGGCCGTGGGCCGGCTGCGGGACAGGGTGGGCCGGCCCCCGGCCGATGTGAACCCCGGCCGCACGCCGTCGATCTGGATCCACGCGGTGTCGGTCGGCGAGGTGCTCGCCGCGCGCGCGCTCGTCACCCAGCTCCGGGACGCGTATCCGCGGCACCGGCTGCTGATGTCGACCACCACGGCTACCGGCCAGCTCGTCGCCCGCCAGTCGAGCCATGCGCTCGACGCCGTGTTCTACGCCCCGCTGGACCTGGCGCGGTTCGTCGCCTGCGCCCTCGATCGCGTTGCGCCGGACATGCTCGTGCTGATCGACACGGAGATCTGGCCCAACCTGCTGCGCGCGTGCCGCCGGCGCGGCGTGAAGACCGTGCTGGTGAACGGCCGGCTCTCGGACCGGTCCTACCGGCGCTACCGGCTGGTGCGCCCGTTCATGCGGCGCGTGCTGAACGGCCTCGACCACCTGTGCGTGCAGAACGGCGCCTGGAGCCGCCGCTTTCGCGATCTGGGCGTGCCGCCCGGACGGTTGACCGTCACCGGCAGCCTCAAGTTCGACGCCGTCGACGACGCGGCCGCGGGCGCAACGGCGGGCGACCGGGCCCTGCGCTGCTTCGAGTTCGCCGCCGGGCGGCCGGTGATCATTGCCGCGAGCACCCTCCGCGGCGAGGAGGAGCCGGTGCTGCGCGCGTTCGCCGGCGCGCGCCGTGCGGCCGCGGGCGCCCTGCTGATCATCGCGCCGCGGCATCCCGAGCGGTTCGCGGAAGCGAGCCGGCTCGCCGCCGGCCGCGGCTTCGCCGTCGCGCGGCGCACCGAGCTGGAGGGTGCCGCGGCGCCGGCGGCCGACGTCATCATCCTCGACACCATCGGCGAGCTCGCCCGGCTGTTCCGCCTCGCGACGGTCGTGTTCGTGGGGGGCAGCCTCGTGCCCGCCGGCGGCCACAACCCCATCGAGCCGGCCGCGTTCGGCAAGGCCGTCGTGTTCGGGCCGCACATGGAGAACTTCGCGGAGATCGCCGGCCTGTTCGTGGCCCGCGGAGCCGCCTGGCAGCTCGGCTCGCAGGACGAGCTCGACGGGGCGCTCGAGGCGCTGCTGTCCGACGCGCGGCGCCGCGCGTCGCTCGGCGCCGCGGCCCGGGCGGTGGTGGACGACCAGCGCGGCGCCCGGCGCCGGACGCTCGCGGTCATGGCGGAGCTCCTGCGGCCGGATGCCGCGTCCCGGGACGCCCGCGCGGCGGACAACCCGTGCTGAGCCGCCTGTACGGCAGTCTCGCCCGGCGCCGGCGCTGCTGGTACGAGCGGCGGCCCGAGGCCCGGCGCCGCCTCGACCGGCCGGTCGTCAGCGTCGGCGCGCTGCGCGTGGGCGGCAGCGGGAAGACGCCGATCACCGCCCGCCTGGCGGGGCTGCTCGTGGCGCTGGGCGAGCGGCCCGCCGTGTTGAGCCGGGGCTACGCCCGCACCCGCCGGGTCGACGGCGTCGTCGTTGTGCGTGACGCCGACGGCGTGCGTGCGGGACTGGCGGAGGCTGGCGACGAGCCGTTCATGCTGGCCCTGGCGCTGCGCGACGCGGCGGTCCTGGTGGCCGCGGACCGGCACCGGGCCGGGCGGCTGGCCGAAACGGCCATGGGGGCGACGGTGCACCTGCTCGACGACGGCTTCCAGCACCTCGCCCTGCACCGGGACGTCGACCTGCTGTTGCTGGCGGAGCAGGACCTGGCCGATCCGCGGACGCTGCCCGGCGGCCGCTTGCGGGAGCCGCTGGACGCGGCCCGCCACGCTGACGCGCTGATCGTCGAAACGCCGGATGCCGGCCGGGCGCGCGCGCTCGCCGCGCGGCTGGCCGTCGGGCAGGCGTTTCGTTTCACGCGGGTGCTCCAGCCGGCGCGGCACGCGGAGACGCAGCAGGAGGTGGCGGTGCCGCCCGGCGCGCCGCTGCTGGCCGTGGCCGGCATCGCGCAGCCGCGGCGCTTCTTCCGCGCGCTGCGCGCGCGGGGATACGTCGTGGCCTCCACGCTCGCGTTTCGCGACCACCACCCGTATGCGGCCCGGGACGTCGCCCGCATCGAACGCCTGGCGGCCGCGCGGCGGGTGGAGTACGTCGTCACCACCGAGAAGGATCGCGTGCGGCTGCTGCCGCACGCCCCGTTCGCCTTTCCGCTGCTGTCGATTCCGCTGGCCGTGCCGATCGAGCCCGAGGCAGCGTTCCGGGCGTGGCTCGCTGGACGCGTCGAGCGGGCGCGGGCCGCATGAGGCACCGGCTCGAGTACGCGGCCGTCCTGGCGCTGCGGGCCGCGCTGCGCGCGCTGCCGCGGCGGGCGAGCCTGGGCGTCGGCGCCGCCCTGGGACGACTCTTCCACCGCGTGCACGGGAGTCGCCGCGAGCTGGCCCTGGCGAACCTGCGCGGGGCGTTCCCGGCCCGGGCCGAGCACGAGCTGCGGGCGATTCTGCTCTCGACCTTCGAGCACTTCGGCCGGCACGTGATCGAGCTGCTCAACTTCGACGCGATGAGCGCCGGCGAGATGACGCGGCTGGTGGATGTCGAGGGGCGCGCCCGCGTCGAGCAGGCGCTCGCCCGCGGCCGGGGCGTGGTCTTCTACTCCGGCCACGTTGGATACTGGGAGCTGCAGGCCATGGTGCACGCGGTGCTGTTCGCGCCGGTCGTGCTGGTGGCGCGCACGCTGGACAATCCGCTGCTCGACCGTCTGCTCGGCCGCGTCCGGCAGCGCGTGGGCACGCGCGTGCTGCCCCGGGAGGGGGCGGTGCGCGGGCTGCTGCGCGCGCTGCGCGAGCGGGCGTCCGTGGCCATGATGATCGACCAGCACATGCACGATCGCAGCGCCGTGACGGTGGCGTTCTTCGAGCGTCCGGCGGCAACCACGTCGGTCGTCGCGGCGCTGGCGCTGCGGACCGGCGCGCCGGTCGTGCCCGTGTTCGCGCTGCCGCTCCCGGGCGGGCGCTATCGCCTGGTGTACGAGGAGCCGGTCGCGCCGCCTCCGGCGGACGATCCCGACCCTCTCCGCACGTATACGCAGCGCTGCACGGACGTGCTGGAGCGGTACGTGCGCCGGCATCCGAACCTGTGGCTCTGGATGCACCGGCGCTGGCGGACCGACGAGGCCGCCGGCACGGCGGCCGCCGCTGCCGCCGCCGCCTCCGGGGCGCCGCCCCCTCGCGAGGACACGGGCCGGTGATCGAGCGTCTTCTCGAGCTGGTCGACGCCGCGCGCGAGCGGCAGGTGGCCGTGATCGGGGACGTGATCGCGGACGAGTTCATCCACGGCCGGCTGTCGCGCGTCTCGCGCGAGGCGCCGGTCCTCATTCTCCAGTACGACGGCACGACCGTCGTGCCGGGCGGCGCGGGGAACGCGGCCGCGAACGTGGCCGCGCTCGGGGCGCGCGCGCGCCTGGTCGGCCTGCTCGGCACGGCGGAGGCCGATCGGCGCGTGGCGCGCGCGCTGCCGCGCGGGGTGGACCACGCCGGCCTCGTCCGCGCCAGGGGCTACCAGGCGCCCGTCAAGACCCGCATCCTGGCCGGCGGGGCGCACTCGACCTGGCAGCAGGTCGTGCGCATCGACCGCGAGGCCGGCGTGCCGGACGACCCCGGGACGCGCCTCGCGTTCGAGCGCGCCGCCCGCGCGGCCGCGGCCGAGTGCGATGCGGTGCTGGTGTCCGACTACGGCTCCGGCCTGGCGCGTCCCGCCCTGGTCGCGGGCATCCGCCGCGCGGCGGCGCGGCGCGGCGCGGCGGTCCCGATCGTCATCGATTCACGCTACGACCTGCTGCGGTATCGTGGCGCGACGGCGTGCACCCCCAACGAGGCGGAGGCGGAGCAGGCTCTCGCCCTCACGATCGGTGACGATCCGGCGCAGCTGGAGCGCGCGGGCCGGACGCTGCTCAAGCGCCTGCGGGCCGAGGGACTGGTGCTGACGCGCGGGCGGCGCGGGATGGCGGTGTTCGTGCCCGGCCGGCAGACGGCGCACATCCCTGTGTTCGGCACCGACGAGGTCGCCGACGTGACCGGTGCGGGCGATACGGTGATCGCCACCATTGCGCTGGCGCTCGCCGCGGGTGCGTCGCTGCTGGAGGCGGCGACCCTGGCCAACTATGCCGGGGGGCTGGTCGTCATGAAGCGCGGGACGGCGACGGTGTCCGCCGCCGAGCTGCGCGGCGCCGTCCGCACGGGCCGGGCGTCCGTGTCCTGAGGAGTTCTGCGCCGTAGAACGGCGCGGGCTGGAACGAAATGGGTCGAGTCGTTTCGCTGCCGGCGCTGCGCGGACTGGTCGCGGCGGACCGTGCCGGGGGGCGCACCATCGCGCTCGCCAACGGGTGCTTCGACGTCGTGCACGTCGGCCACGTGCGCTACCTGACCGGCGCCGCCGCGGAGGCGGACCGGCTGGTGGTGGCCATCAACGACGATCCGTCCGTGGCCGCCCTCAAGGGGCCGGGGCGTCCCGTGCTGCCGGCTGGCGAACGGGCCGAGCTGGTGGCGGCGTTCGCCGTCGTGGACTACGTCGTCGTCTTCTCCGGACCCACGGTCGCGGAGCTGCTGGGGGTGCTGCGTCCCGACGTCCACTGCAAGGGCACCGACTACACCGTCGAGACGGTGCCCGAGCGGGCGATCGTGCGCGGCTACGGCGGCCGGACCGCCATCGTGGGCGATCCCAAGGCGCACTCGACGCGCGACCTGATCGCGGCCATCGCGCTCCGCCCGCCTCCGCCGGGGGCGGCCTCGCGGCAGTCCTGAATCATGCCGATGCGCATCCTGGTCGTGCGCCTGAGCTCGCTGGGGGACGTCGTGCACGCCGTGCCCGCCGTTGCCGGCCTGCGGCGCACCTTCCCGGATGCGCGCATCGACTGGCTGGTCGACGACCGCTATCGCGAGCTCGTCGACCTCGTGGCGGCCGTCGACCGGCGCATCGGCGTGCCGCGGACCGGCCGCCTGGCGCGTCTCCCGCGCCTCGTGCGCGGGCTGCGGGCAGCCCGCTACGACGTGGCGCTCGATCTCCAGGGCCTGCTGAAGTCGGCGCTCCTGGCGCGCGCGGCGGGCGCCGGGCGGCTGATCGGCCTCGAGCGGGCGCACCTGCGCGAGCGTCCGGCCGGCTGGCTGTACGCCGAGACGCCGCGGCTGGGCAATCCGGTCCACGTCATCGAGCGCAACCTGGCCCTGGTCGCCTGCCTCGGCGTGCGCGCGCGGCCCGTCGAGTTTCCGCTTGCGGACCACTCGTCCGCCGTGGTCGGGGAGGCGCGGGACGCGCTTGGCGCGGATCGCGCCCGGCCGTTCGCGCTCATCAACCCGGGCGCGGCCTGGGCCAGCAAGCGCTGGCCGCCCGCGCGCTTCGGGGCGCTGGCGCGCAGCCTGGCGAGCACGCGCGGCCTGCGGTCCGTCGTGCTGTGGGGGCCGGGCGAGCGGGCGCTGGCCGAGCGGGTGGTCGACGCCGCGGCCGGCGCCGCGGCGCCGGCGCCGGCCACGACCGTAGGTCGCCTCGTGGCGCTGGCGCGGGCCGCCGCGGTCGTCGTCGCGGGCGATACCGGTCCGCTCCACGTCGCCGCCGCTGTCGGCACCCCGACCGTCGGCATCTACGGGCCGAGCGATCCGCGGCGGAACGGACCCTGGTCGCCGCGCGACGTCGTCGTGTCGCCCCGCCAACCGTGCCGCTGCCGGCTGCGGCGGGCCGGCTCGACGGGCGTGGTCGTCCGGCGCTGCGGCCAGGAGCGGCCCTGCCTCGCGTCCATTCCGGTCGAGGACGTGTCGGGCGCCGTGGCGCGCCGGCTCGCCGCCAACGATGCCTGACGCCGCCGCGCGCCACCGCCGGCTGTTTCTGATTGCCCGCGCCCGCGTGTCGGCCGGTTTCCTCGTCGGCGCGGGCGCGCTCTGGCTGGCCCAGCCGACCTGGCGCTCGCTCGGCGCCGGCGCGCTGGCGGCCGCCGTCGGCGAGGCGCTCCGGGTGTGGGCGGCGGGCCACCTGCGCAAGGGGCAGGAGATCACCCGCTCGGGGCCGTACCGCTACCTGCGCCACCCCCTGTACTGCGGATCGGCCGTCATCGGCGTCGGGTTCGCGGTCGCGGCCGCCGATCTGCCGGCGGCGGGCCTCGTGCTCGGGTATCTCGGCATCAGCCTGGCGGCCGCCGTGCGCCTGGAGGAGGCGACCCTGCGCGACGTGTTCGGGCCGGAGTTCGAACGCTACGTGGGCGGCGCCGCGGCCGCGTCCGAGCGGCGCTTCAGCCTCGCGCGGCTGGTCGCGAATGGCGAGCACCAGGCGCTGGCGGGATTCGTCGGGGCGCTCGGCATTCTCGCCCTGAAGGCGTGGCTGCGCCCCGCCTGAGGCTCGGAATGCCGTATAATGCAAGGCTCCGGGGTCACGCAGCGGGCGGAGCGGGCGGTTAGCTCAGTGGCAGAGCACCGGTCTTACACACCGGCTGTCACAGGTTCGAGTCCTGTACCGCCCACCAGCCGCCGACGGCGGCCGTGGCGCCGGGCGGCGTGCAGCGTCCAGATGCGGGGTCGTAGTTCAGCTGGTTAGAACGCCGGCCTGTCACGCCGGAGGTCGCGAGTTCGAGTCTCGTCGGCCCCGCCATCTCTGCTGCAACGCGCGGGCGTCCGGGTGCGGTGGCGGCGGGCGTCCACGCCCGCCGGCGGCCGGGCGCCGCCAGCCCATGTCAGGCGTACAGCCGAGTCGCTCGCCGGCCGTCTTCCTCGACCGGGACGGGACGTTGATCGAGGACGTCGGCTACGTCGACCGCCTCGACCGGCTGCGCCTCTATCCCTGGAGCGTCGAGGCCGTCCGCCTGCTGCGGCGAGCCGGCTATGCCGCCGTCGTGGTGACGAACCAGGCGGGCGTGGCGCGCGGGATGATCAGCGAGCAGGTGGTGGTCGAGGTCCGCGACCGCCTGCAGCAGGTGCTCGCCCGGGCCGGCGCGCGGCTCGACGGCCACTACCACTGTCCCCATCTGCCCGACGCCCCGCTGGCGGCGTACCGCCGGCGCTGCGGTTGCCACAAGCCCGCACCGGGCATGATCCGGCAGGCGGCGGCGGACCTGGCCCTCGATCTCGACCGCTCGGTCGTCGTCGGCGACCGCTGGACCGATGTCCGTCTGGCCCGCGCCGCCGGCACCGCCGCGATTCTCGTCAGGACGGGCTACGGCGCAAGCCAGGCCGCCCAACCCGTCCCGGGCGCGACGGCGGACGCCGTCGCGTCGAACCTGCTGGAGGCCGCCGGCTGGATTCTGCGGCACCTGCCGCACCCTCGCCGCGACTGACGCGCCGCCGCGGGGCCCCGCCGGCCCGCCGCGACCCGTGTGTTACGATTCGGTTTCGTGCATGGCTTTTCGCGACATCGCGGGTCATCGTGCGCTCGTGCAGTTGATCTCACGGGCCGTCGACCGAGCGTCGCTGCCGCCGAGCCTGCTCTTCGCGGGGCCTGAGGGGGTCGGGAAGCGGCTGGCGGCCACGGCGCTGGCCCAGGCGCTCAATTGCACCGCTCCGCTGCGCGGGTCCCTGCCGCGCGAGTCCGGCTCCGCGCCCGCCCTGCCGCTCGACGCCTGCGGCCGCTGCTCCGCCTGCACGCGGATCGCCCGCGGCGCGCATCCCGACGTGCTCGCCGTCGAAGCCGGGGACGGCGGGGCCATCACCATCGACGAGGTACGCCGCGCGGTCGCCCAGGCCAGGTATCGGCCCTTCGAGGGTCAGCGCCGGGTCATCGTCATCGACGCGGCCGACCTGTTGGTTCCGCAGTCGCAGAACGCGCTGCTCAAGACCCTCGAGGAACCGCCGGACGCGTCGCAGTTCGTGCTCGTCACGGCGCGTCCCGACACGCTGCTCGCCACGGTGCGGTCGCGCTGCCAGCGCCTGAGCTTCGGGCAGCTCGGGACGGCGGAGGTGACCGGCGTCCTGGTGCGCGATCACGGCTACGACCAGCCCGCCGCGCTGGCGTCGGCGGCATCCGCCGGGGGCAGCGTCGGGCGCGCCCTGCTGCTGGCGTCCGGGGAGCTGGCCGCGGCGCGCGGCGCGGCGCTGGCTCTGCTGCAGGCCGTGGCGCGGGCGTCCGACACGAAGTCGCGCCTCGACGGCGCGCAGGCGCTGCTCGCCGGCAGGAGCGGCGGCAAGGCAGGCGGCGGGGTCCAGCGCCAGGAGCTGACGCGGCGGCTGCGGCTGCTGGCGTCGATGCTGCGCGACGTCACGCTGCTGGCCAGCGGCGCGGACCGGGCGGCCCTCGCCAACGCGGACCTGCACGACCGGTTCGAGCCGCTGGCGCGAACGCTTGCCGCACGCCGCGGCGTGCGGGCCTTCGCGGCGGTCGGCGAGGCGCTCGCGGCGACCGCGCAGAACGCCAGCCCGAAGGTGGTCGCCGACTGGGTCGCGTGCCGCCTGTAGCAGGTGAGAGCATGGCCGAATCCGAACCGCCGCCGTTCGTGAGCATCAAGTTCGATCCGGTCGGGCGGCTGCACCACTTCCTCCTTCCCGAGGTCGGCTTCAAGCCCCCGCTGCAGCCGGGCGACGCGGTCGTCGTGGCGCGGGGCGCGCAGCGCGCCTACGGCACGGTGCGGCCGCCGCTGCCGCAGCTCGCCGGGCGCAAGGCGCCGCCGGCGAGCTCCGCCGACCGGGTCCTGCGGCGGGCGTCGAAGCAGGACATCACGAACCGTCTCGCGCAGCAGCACCGCGAGCGGGAGGGCTACCGGATCGGCCTGATGAAGATACGCGAGCGCGGCCTCGCCATGAAGCTGGTGCGCGTCGAGCAGCCGTTCGACGTCTCGCGGCTGGTCTTCTACTTCACCGCCGAGGACCGCGTCGACTTCCGGGACCTCGTGCGCGATCTGGCGGCCGAGTTCCGCTGCCGGATCGAGATGCGCCAGCTCGGCGCCCGCGACGAGGCGAAGCTGCTCGGCGGCTACGGGACGTGCGGCCGTCCGCTCTGCTGCACCACCTGGCTCAAGGGCTTCGAGCCGATCTCCATCAAGATGGCCAAGCGGCAGCACCTCAGCCTCAACCCCTCGCGGCTCTCCGGGTTGTGCGGGCGGCTGAAGTGCTGCCTGCGGTACGAGCTGCCCAACGCGGCGGGCGAGCAGTTCGCCGGGTGCGCCCACGAGGGCTCGTGCAGCCGCAGCAGCGCCGGGGGCGGGTGCGGCGGCGACTGCGCGAGCGGGGGCTGCGGCACGTGCTCCGCGGGCTCCTGAACCCGACCGCGAGCGGCGGGCGCGAGGCCTGATGGCGCTGCCCCGCATCGGTCTCACCGTTGGCGATCCCGCGGGCATCGGGCCGGAAATCGCGGACCGGGCCGCCTGCGACCCGCGCGTCACGGACGTCTGCGAGCCCGTGCTGTATCCGGCGTCCGCCGGCGCCGGTGCGGCGGTCGAGCCGGGCGTGGCGACGGCGAGCGGCGGGCGCGCCGCCTTCGACGCCGTGTGCCGGGCGGCGGCCGACGCGCTCGCGGGGCGTCTCGACGCCGTGGCGACCGCGCCCATCAACAAGACGGCCTGGCGGCTGGCCGGCCTGCCCTGGCGCGGCCACACCGACCTGCTGGCGCACCTGACCGGGGCGTCCGACGTGGCCATGATGTTCCACACCGACCGCCTGCGCGTCGTGCTGGCGACCGTGCACGTGCCGCTGGCGGAGGTCCCGGCGCTGCTCACGCGGCAGCGGGTGGAGCGCACGGTCGAGCTCGCCGCCGCCGAGCTGCCGCGGTTCGGATGCCCGACCCCCCGCCTGGCGCTGGCGGGCGTCAATCCGCACGCGGGCGAGGACGGGCTCATGGGCGACGAGGAGGCGCGGGTGCTGCGGCCCGCCGTCGAGGGCCTGCGGTCCCGCGGCATCGCCGTCGAGGGCCCGCTGCCCGGCGACACGGTGTTCGTCCGTGCGCTCGGCGGCGAGTTCGACGCCGTGGTGGCCTGCTATCACGACCAGGGGCTGATTCCGGTCAAGCTCGTCGCGTTCGGCCGCGCCGTCAACGTGACGCTGGGGCTGCCGATCGTGCGCACCTCGGTCGACCACGGCACCGCGTACGACATCGCCGGCCGGGGCGTGGCCGATCCGTCCAGCATGATCGCGGCGCTGCGCCTCGCCGCGCAGCTCGCCGCGTGCCGCGAGACCGCCCAGCCATGACCGACCGGGCCGGCGAGCGTCTCATCGCCGACAACCGCAAGGCGCGCCACGACTACCACCTGCTCGACACCTTCGAGGCGGGCATCGTGCTGCTCGGCACGGAGGTCAAGTCCATTCGCGAAGGCCGCGTCAATCTGCGGGACAGCTACGGGCGCGTGGAGAACGGGGAGGTCTTTCTCCACAACGTGCACATCAGTTCCTACAGCCATCGCGGGTACGCCGACCACGAGCCGCTGCGCCGGCGGAAGCTGCTGCTGAACAAGGGGGAGATCCGCAAGCTGATCGGCAAGACCGTCGAGCGCGGCTGCACGCTCGTGCCGGTGCGGATGTACTTCAGGAACGGCCGGGTCAAGGTGGCCGTGAGCATCGCCAAGGGCAAGAAGACCCACGACAAGCGCGAAACGATCCGGCGCCGCGAGATCGACCGCGAGACGCGCGCGATGGTGAAGGGCCGCGGCCGGTGACGATCCTCGTCACCGGCGCCGAGGGGCGCCTCGGGTCCACGCTGGCGGCGGTGCTCGGCGCCCGGCACCGGGTCGCGCCCCGGGGCCGCGGCGCGCTCGACATCACGCGGCCCGCGGAGGTCGCCGCGGCCGTGCGCTCCGCCGCGCCGGACGTCATCGTCAACTGCGCCGCCTACAACGACGTGGACGGCGCCGAGGACGATCCCGTGGCCGCCTTCGAGGTGAACGCCCTTGCCGTGCGCACCCTCGCCCGCGCCGCGCGCGACGCGGGCGCCACGCTCGTGCACTACGGCACCGACTTCGTCTTCGACGGCCGGGCGGCCGCGCCGTACACCGAGGAGGAGGCTCCCAACCCGCAGAGCGTCTACGCGATGTCCAAGCTGGTGGGCGAGTGGTTCGCGCGGGATGCGCAGGCGTACGTCCTGCGGGTGGCGAGCCTGTTCGGGGGCGGGCGGCCCGGCGTGCGCGCCAGCAGCCTCGACCGCATGGCGGACGCCATCCTGGCGGGGCGCGAGGTCCACGCGTTCGCGGACCGTACGGTCTCGCCGAGCTACGTGCCCGACGTGGTGGCCGCGACCGCCGCGCTGCTGGCCGCCGCGCCGCCCGCCGGCGTCTATCACTGCGTCGGCTCCGGCCGGGGCACCTGGCTCGAGGTGGCGACCGAGCTGGCGCGCCGCCTCGGCCGCGAGGCCCGCATCGTGCCGGTCGCCGCGGCCGATCGCCCGCAGCGGGCGCGCCGTCCGACGTTCTCCGCCCTGGCCAACGCCAGGCTGGCCCGCGCCGGCATCGAGATGCCGAGCTGGGCCGACGCGCTCGGACGCTATGCCGCGGAGCGGGCCGCCGGCCAGGAGTCTGCGCCGTAGTTGCACACGGCGCATCGTGCTACGCTTGCCGTAGTGGAAGCCTTGACGCCATGGCTCACGCCCGCCCTCCTGGTCGCCCTCGTCGCATGGCTCCGTTCCGAGCTCATCAGCCGGACGGACAAGCTCGAGAAGCGCTTCGACGCCCGCTTCGACACCATTGACAAGCGCTTCGAAGGCGTCGACAAGCGCTTCGACGCCATTGACAAGCGCTTCGAAGGTGTCGACAAGCGCTTCGACGGGGTGATCCGCGAGCTTGCCGACCTGCGGGAACGCATGGCCAAGCTCGAAGGGGCGCTCGAGGGCTTCCTGGCCGGCCGCCGTGACGGCAACGCCGCCTGAGCCGTCGCGACCGCACCCTTGCTCGAGCCGTCGGCCAGCCGGCTTCCAGCCCGCCAATCGTCGCCTGACGGCTCCGCTCGGCGTCCAACCAATCCCGCAGGAGTCTACGCCGTTCTGCGGCGCAGACTCCTGGTGGGAGCGCCGTCTCAGCCCATTGCCTCCTCGACCAGCTCCGACACCAGGCGGCCGATGGCCAGGCACGCGGTCAGGCCGGGCGAGTCGATGCCGGCGGCGTGCACGAGGCGGGGGACGCGGGCGTCGCGGCGGATGATGAAGTCGGCGAAAGGCACGTCCGGCGGGCACGCCTTCGCGCGAATCCCGGTGCCGCCCTGGCGCAGGTCGTCCGGCGCGAGCGCGGGCAGCAGGCGGCGCGCCGCCCGCAGGAAGACGTCGAGCGGGAGCCGGTCGGCCTCGTAGTCGTCGCGGGCGGTCTGGTAGCGCGCGGTCGGCCCGAGCGTGACCGTGCCCCACGTGGTCCGGGTGAAGTGCACGCCCAGGCCGTGGCCGGCCGGGTCGGGCAGCGGGTAGACGAGGCCGTTGACGAGGTGGCGCCGGCCGGGCGCCAGCTCCGCGTACTCGCCCCTGACCGGGTAGATCGTGAACGGCTCGCCGCCGAGCATGGCCGACAGCTCGTCGGCGTGCAGGCCGGCGGCGTTGACCACGACCCGCGCGGCGATCGTCTCGCGCGGGGTGCGCAGCTCGATGTCGTCGCGGCCGGCGCTGCCGCCGCGGACCGGCGTGCCGGGCAGCAGGTAGGCGTCGCGGCCGGCGGCCAGCCGCGCCAGCGCGCGCACGAGGCCCTCCGCCTCGACGATGCCGGTCGACGGCGACCACAGCGCCGCGCAGGCGTCGACGGCCGGCTCGCGCGCGCGCAAGAAGCCGCGGTCGACGACCGTCAGATCGTCGACGCCGTTCGCTGCCCCGCGCGCGGCGAGCCGCTCGAGCTCGGGGATCTCGCCGTCCCGGGTGCAGACGATCAGCTTGCCGCAGCGCGCGTGCGGGATGTCGTGCCGCGCGCAGAACCGGTAGAGCGCGTCGCGCCCCGCGACGCACAGGCGGGCCTTGAGCGAGCCCGCCGGGTAGTAGATCCCGGCGTGGATGACGCCGCTGTTGTGCGTGCTCGACGCCAGCCCCGGGCGCGAATGGCGCTCGAGCACGCAGGTCGAGCGGCCGCGTTCCGCGACGGCGCAGGCGGCGGCCAGTCCCACGACGCCCCCGCCGACGATCGCCACGTCCAGACGTTCCATGGCCGGCGACGATTGTGCCACGCCGCCGCGCGCCACTAAAATCAGATGGGGCTGCGCCCCAAGCCCCCGGCGTTCGCTTGCGGGGCCCCCATTGCCCCGCGCCGCTCCCGCCGAGGCGCGCCGTGCGCGCTTTGCGGAGTCTGCTGCGTCGCGGATTTCGGCGGATTTCTGTAGGGTTGTACAAGATCTGCACTCTGGGGCGGCTGATCGGCTGGTCGGGCCGTAGACTCCCGGTGCGCGGGCGTGGACGGCATGTCGCAACGGGCCATCATCACCGGCGTCAGCGGGCAGGACGGCTCGTACCTGGCGGAGCTCCTGCTCGACAGGGGCTACGAGGTCGTCGGCGTCGTGCGCCGCCTCAGCGCCCCGAACCACTGGCGCATCGAGCACCTCCTCGATCGCATCGACCTGCGCCCGGGCGATCTGCTGGATCAGCTCTCGCTGATCCGCCTCGTGGACGAGGTGCGGCCGCACGAGATCTACAACCTCGCCGCCATGTCGTTCGTCCCGGCGTCCTGGGACCAGCCGATGCTGACCGGCGAGTACAACGCGCAGGGCGTGACGCGCCTGCTCGAGGCGATCCGCCAGGTCGATACGTCGATCCGCTACTACCAGGCGTCGTCGAGCGAGATGTTCGGCAAGGTGCGCGAGACGCCGCAGGACGAGCGGACGCCGTTCTATCCGCGCAGCCCCTACGGCGCCGCCAAGGCCTTCGCCCACCACATCACGGTGAACTACCGCGAGAGCTACGACCTGTTCGCCGTCTCGGGCATCCTGTTCAACCACGAGTCGCCCCGGCGGGGGCTCGAGTTCGTGACGCGCAAGGTCAGCGACGGGGTGGCGCGCATCAAGCTCGGCCGCGCCCGCACGCTGGTGCTCGGCAACCTCGACGCGCGCCGGGACTGGGGGTTCGCCGGCGACTACGTGCGCGCGATGTGGTCCATGCTGCAGCAGGACGCGCCGTCGGACTACGTGGTCGCGACGGGCATCGGCCACTCCGTGCGAGACCTCGTCGAGACCGCGTTCTCGCACGTCGGCCTCGACTGGCGCGACCACGTGCGCACGGACGCGAGGTTCCTGCGGCCGGCCGACATCGAGCACCTGGTCGGCGACGCGTCGAAGGCCCGCACGGTGCTGGGCTGGCAGCCGGCGGTCGATTTTCACACCCTGGTCCGCACCATGGTCGATGCCGACCTGCAGCGAGTGCGGGGCACGGGCGAACCGGCCCCGACCGCCGCCACAGGCTCCCAGGAGCCTGCGCCGTAGAACGGCGCAGACTCCGCAAGGCGCGCACGGCGCGCCTCGGCGGTAGCGGCGCGGGGCTGCGGGGTCCCCGCAAGCGGACGCCGGGGGCTTGGGGCGCAGCCCCATCTGAAGCTACGACCCGACGACGCCCTCGAGCGGGCTGCTGGCGGTGGCGTACGGCTTGCGCGGAATGCGCCCGGCGAGGAATCCGGCGCGTCCGGCTTCCACGGCGAGGCGCATCGCCCGCGCCATGACGACCGGGTCCCGCGCGCCGGCGATGCCGGTGTTCATCAGGACGCCGTCGGCCCCGAGCTCCATGGCCAGCGCGGCGTCCGACGGCGTGCCGACGCCGGCGTCCACGATGACGGGCACGCCGGCCGCGGCCTTGATGATGCGGATGTTGTTGGCGTTCTGAATCCCCAGCCCGGAGCCGATGGGCGCGCCGAGCGGCATCACGGCCGCGGCCCCGGCGTCCTCGAGCTTGCGGCAGACCACCGGGTCGTCGTTGGTGTAGGGCAGCACGACGAAGTCGTCGCGGACCAGCCTGCGGGTCGCCTCGAGCAGGGCCTCGTTGTCCGGAAAGAGGGTGCGCTCGTCGCCGATCACCTCGAGCTTCACCCAGCTCGACAGGCCGACCTCGCGCGCCAGGTGGGCGGTTCGAACGGCCTCGTCCGCCGTGTAGCAACCCGCCGTGTTGGGCAGCAGGAAGTACTTGTCGGCGTCGATGAAGTCGAGCAGCGATTCCTGCGAGCGGTCGGTGAGGTTCACCCGCCGCACGGCCACGGTCACCATCTCCGTGCCCGAGGCCGCGTGCGCCTGCACCATGACCGTGTTCGACGGGTACTTGCCCGTCCCGACGATGAGGCGCGAGCCGAACGTGCGGCCGGCCAGCGTCAGCGGATCAGCCGGCATGCGCGCCGCCCCCGACGAAGTTGACCACCTCCACCTGATCGCCGTCGCTCACGACCACCGCGTCGTACGCAGCGCGCTTCACTATCGCGAGGTTGTGCTCCACGGCGACGCGCCGCGAATCGATCTCGAGCCTGGCGAGCAACTGGCCCACGGTCAGCGGGCCGGCGATTTCGTAGGGATCACCGTTGAGCATGATTTTCAAGCGGCTGAAAGCGTACTCGCGCACGCGCCGCAAGTCAAAACTAAGCCCTTGCGCAAAGGGAGGTTAGAACCCTGCGAAGGGCCCGGCGCCGCCGCGAGCATTGACTTGCCTCCGCGGGCGGCAGTACGATGGGTTGCGTAGTTTGATATTTTTGTCACAAGCTAGTCATCCGCGGGGCGGTCGCCCCGTATTTTTTCGACCACGCTTGAGAAAACATTCACAACCCAGATGGCTCTCCACCGGTTCCGGAAGGGTCTGCGGCTGCCGCTAGCGGGCGAGCCGGTCCAGGAAGTCGAGCGGGCGCCGGCGCCGCGGCACGTCGCGCTCGTTGCGGCGGACTTCGTCGGCCTGCGGCCGACCATGCACGTCGCGGTGGGCGACAGCGTGCGCCGCGGCCAGCTCCTGCTCGAGGACAAGAAGACGGCCGGGGTGCGCTACACCGCGCCGGCCGCGGGCACCGTGACGGCCGTCAACCGCGGCGACCGGCGCGCGCTGCAGTCCGTCGTCATCGAGCTGAGCCGCGCGGAGCGCGAGGGCCGCGAGCCGGAGCAGGAGAGCTACCGGGCGTTCACGGGTCGCCACCCCGCCGGGCTGAGCCCGGACGAGGTGCAGGAGCTGCTCGTCGAGTCCGGCCTGTGGGTCGCGCTGCGGGCCCGCCCCTTCGGACGCGTCGCGAATCCGGGAGCCCGGCCGCACTCCATCTTCGTCACGGCCATCGACACGCAGCCGCTCGCGCCGTCGCTCGACGCGGCGGTGACGGATGCAGCGGCCTTCGAGTGGGGCGTGGCGGCCGTCGGCCGCCTCACCGACGGGCCCGTCTTCGTGTGCACCGCGCCCGAGACCGCCATCGCGGTCCCGGCCCGCGAGCGCGTGCGTCACGAGCAGTTCGCCGGCCCGCATCCGGCGGGCACGGTCGGCCTGCACATCCACACGCTGGATCCGGTCGATCGCGGCAAGACGGTCTGGCACCTCGGCGCGCAGGACGTCGCGGCAATCGGTGCGCTGTTCCGCAGCGGGTCGCTGGAGGCGGCCCGCGTCGTCGCGCTCGGCGGGCCGCCGGTGCGCCGGCCGCGGCTGCTGCGCACCCGGCTGGGCGCCGCCCTCGACGACGTGCTGCGCGGCGAGCTCGAGGACGTGGAGACGCGCGCGATCTCCGGCTCGGTCCTGGCCGGGCGCGCGGCCGCCGGTCCGGTGCACGGCTATCTGGGACGCTACCACCAGCAGATCTCGGTGCTCGTCGAGGGGCGCGAGCGGGAGTTCCTCGGCTGGCTCGGGCCCGGCCTCGACAAGTTCTCCGCGATCCGGACGTTCGTCTCCGCGTGCCTGCCCCGCCGGCCGCTGCGCCTGACGACCTCCACCAACGGCTCGCAGCGGGCCATCGTGCCGCTCGGCACGTTCGAGCGCGTCATGCCGCTCGACCTGATGGCGACGCCCCTGCTGCGGGCGCTGCTCATGAGCGACGTCGACCGCGCCGAGGAGCTCGGGTGCCTCGAGCTGGACGAGGAGGACCTGGCGCTCTGCACGTTCGTCTGCGCCGGCAAGAACGACTACGGGCCGTATTTGCGTCATGTGCTGGACACGCTCGAGAAGGAAGGATAGGGAGGCCGCCGCCGCGTCATGAAGCTTCTGCGCCGTCTCCTCGACCGGCAGGCGCACCACTTCGAGCCGGGCGGCCGGCTGGAGAAGCTGTACGCCCTCTGGGAGGCCCAGGACACGTTCCTGTACACCCCCGGTCACGTGACCGGGGGCCCGTCCCACGTCCGCGACGGTCTCGATCTGAAGCGGATGATGATGACGGTGGTGTTCGCGCTGGCCGGCTGCATCTACATGGCCTTCCACAACACCGGCTACCAGGCCAACCGGGCGATCGCCATGGGCGCCCCGCCGCTCGAGACCTGGCAGACCCACGTGGTCGAGCTGCTCGGGATCGGGTTCTCCCCGGACAGTTGGGCGGCGTGCTTCGTGCACGGCGGGCTGTACTACCTGCCGGTGCTCGCGGTGACGTTCGCGGTGGGCGGCTTCTGGGAGATGCTGTTCGCCTCCGTGCGCAAGCACGACGTGAACGAAGGGTTCGTGGTGACCGGGATGCTGTTCCCGCTGATCCTGCCGCCGACCATCCCGCTCTGGGAGGTCGCGCTCGGCGTCTCGTTCGGCGTCGTCGTGGGCAAGGAGATCTTCGGCGGCACCGGCATGAACGTCCTGAACCCGGCGCTGGTCGGCCGCGCGTTCCTCTTCTTCGCCTACCCGGCCGATCTGTCGGGGGACACGGTGTGGATTGCCGCGCAGACCGCGTCCGACGGCGTGAGCGGCGCAACCTCGCTGGCGCAGGCGACGCTGGGCGGCACGCCGGCGGTGGCCGCGGCGGTCGAGCCGTGGAGCGCGTTCGTCGGCTTCATCCCGGGCTCGATGGGCGAGACCTCGATGGTCGCCTGCCTGTTCGGGGCGGCGGTGCTGGTGGTGACCGGCGTCGGGTCGTGGCGCATCATGCTGAGCGTCGCGGCCGGAACCGCGGTGATGGCGCTGGCGCTCAACGGCATCGGCTCGGCGACCAACCCGTTCTTCGACGTGTCGCCGGCCTGGCACCTCCTGCTCGGGGGCTGGGCGTTCGGCACGGTCTACATGGCGACCGACCCGGTCTCCGCGCCGACCGCGCTGCGCGGGCAGTACGTCTACGGCTTTCTCATCGGGGTGCTGGCCGTGCTGATTCGGGTGGTCAACCCGGCCTACCCCGAGGGCATGATGCTCGCCATCCTGTTCATGAACCTGTTCGCGCCCCTGATCGACTACTTCGCCGTGCAGGCGAACATCAGACGGAGGAGGGCCCGGAATGCACGCTAGCGCGGCCTACAATCTCGCCTTCGCGGCCGCCGTCTGCGTCGTCTGCGCCATCGTTGTCTCGACCTCGGCCGTGGCGCTCCAGGACCTGCAGGCGGCGAACGCGGCGCTCGAGAAGCGCCGCAACGTGCTCGTGGCGGCCGGGCTGGCCGCGAGCGACGAGCGGCCGTCGGCCGAGGAGATCGACGCCCGCTTCGAGGTGATTCGCGCCGTGGTCATCGACGTGGCGACGGGGGAGGAGGTCGCGGACATCGACCCCGACGCGTTCGACGACCGCGCGGCCGCGGCCGACCAGGACACCAGCCGCGCCGCGGCCGACAACCCGGCGGGGGTCGCGCGGGTGGCGCACCACACCGTCGTCTACGAGCTGCGCGGCGCCGGCGGCGCGCTCGAGCTCGTGATCCTGCCCATCAGCGGGATGGGCCTGTGGTCGACGCTCTACGGGTTCGTCGCCTTCGACGCCGACCTGCAGACGATCCGCGGCATCACCTACTATGAGCACGGGGAGACGCCGGGTCTCGGCGGCGAGGTCGACAACCCGCGCTGGAAGGCGCTGTGGCCGGGCCGCCAGGCGTTCGGCGACGGCGACGAGGTGCGCATCGAGGTCATCCGCGGCCGGGCCGGCCCGGCCGCGGACGATCCGTACCGGGTGGACGGTCTCGCCGGGGCGACGATGACGAGCCGCGGCGTCACCAACATGCTGCGTTTCTGGCTCGGCGGGGAAGGATTTCGCCCGTACCTGGAGCGGTTGCGGGCGGGAGGGGGCGCCTGATGGCCGTGCAGACGAAGACGCGCGAAGCGCTCGTCGACCCGATCTTCAACAACAACCCGATCACGCTGCAGGTGCTCGGCATCTGCTCGGCCCTGGCCGTGACGACGCGGATGGACACGGCCCTGGTGATGAGCGCCGCCGTGATCGGGGTGACGATGTCCTCGAACTTCTTCGTGAGCGCCCTGCGCCAGCACATTCCGACGAACATCCGGATCATCGTGCAGCTCACGATCATCGCCTCGCTGGTCATCGTGGTCGACCAGTTGCTCAAGGCTTATCTGTTCGAGATCTCGCAGCAGCTCTCCGTCTTCGTGGGCCTCATCATCACCAACTGCATCATCATGGGCCGCGCGGAGGCGTACGCCATGCAGAACCCGCCGGCCATGAGCCTGATCGACGGCATCGGCAACGGCCTGGGCTACGGCGCCATCCTGATGGGCACCGCGTTCCTGCGCGAGCTGCTCGGCTTCGGCACCCTGTTCGGCACCCAGCTCCTGCCGCTAGCCAGCGAGGGCGGGTGGTACACGCCGAACGGGCTCATGGTGCTCTCGCCGGGCGCGTTCTTCATCATCGGCTTCTTCATCTGGGCGCTGCGGGCCTGGAAGCCGGAGCAGATCGAGAGCGAGTGATGGAGCACTACGTCAACCTCGCCGTCAAGGCCGTCTTCGTCGAGAACATGGCGCTGGCGTTCTTCCTGGGCATGTGCTCCTTCCTGGCCGTGTCGAGGCAGGTGAAGACCGCGCTGGGCCTCGGCGTGGCGGTCATCTTCGTGCTGACCATCACGGTGCCGATGAACAACGTGATCCACACCCGCCTGCTGCAGCCCGGCGCGTTGAGCTGGCTGCACCCCGGTCTGGCGGAGCAGGACCTGACGTTCCTCGGGTTCCTCACCTACATCGGCACCATCGCCGCCATGGTGCAGATCGTGGAGATGACGCTCGACCGCTTCGTCCCGAAGCTGTACGCGGCGCTCGGCATCTTCCTGCCGCTCATCGCGGTGAACTGCGCCATTCTGGGGGCATCGCTGTTCATGGTGGAGCGCAGCTACACGCTGGCCGAGAGCACCGTCTTCGGCTTCGGGTCCGGCGTCGGCTGGGCGCTGGCCATCGTGGCCCTGGCCGGCATCCGCGAGCGCCTGCGCTACAGCAACCCCCCGGCGGGGCTGCGGGGCCTCGGTCTCACGTTCATCCTGGTCGGGCTGATGGCGATAGGCTTCATGGCGTTCGCCGGCGTGCAGCTGTAGGAGCGCGGCATGATCACGGTCACACTCGGCGTGGCGATGTTCACGTTCACGATCGTGTCGCTGGTCGGCCTGCTGATGGTGGCCCGGCGGCAGCTCGTCGCGACCGGCAGCGTGAGCATCACGGTCAACGACGAGGCGGACCGGGCGCTGCAGGCGCCCTGCGGCGGCACCCTGCTCGGCACGCTGGCCGCGAGCCGGCTCTTCATTCCGTCCGCCTGCGGCGGCAAGGGGAGCTGCGGCGTCTGCAAGGTGAAGGTGCTCGACGGCGGCGGCGCCGTGCTGCCGACCGAGCTCAGCCACCTCGACCGCGGCGAGGTGCGCGACGGGGTGCGGCTGTCCTGCCAGGTGAAGGTCAAGCAGGACATGCGCATCGCGATACCGGCCGAGATCTTCGACATCCGGCGCTGGCAGTGCAAGGTCCGCTCGAACCACAACGTGGCCACGTTCATCAAGGAGCTGCTGCTCGAGCTGCCGCCCGGCGAGGCGGTGCCGTTCCGGGCGGGCGGGTACATCCAGATCGAGGCGCCGGAGGGGAGCTACCCGTACCAGGGCATCGACGTCGAGGACGAGTACCGCGCCGACTGGGACAAGTTCAACCTGTGGAAGTACACGGCCGAGCTGGACGAGCCGGTGACCCGCGCGTACTCGATGGCGAACTACCCGGAGGAGAAGGGCGTCATCATGCTCAACGTGCGCATCGCCTCGCCCCCCCCGCGCGCGCCGGAGGGCACGCCGCCGGGCAAGATGACGGCGTACCTGTTCGGGCTCAAGCCGGGCGACGCGGTGACGATCTCCGGGCCCTTCGGGGAGTTCTTCGCCAGGGACACCGCCGCGGAGATGCTCTTCATCGGGGGCGGCGCGGGGATGGCGCCCATGCGCTCGCACATCTTCGATCAGTTCCGCCGCGTCCACACGGCGCGCAAGGTGAGCTTCTGGTACGGCGCCCGCAGCCTGCGCGAGGCGTTCTACATCGACGACTTCGACACCATCGCGGCCGAGCACGACAACTTCGAATGGCACCTGGCCCTGTCCGAGCCGCTGCCCGAGGACAAGTGGACGGGCGACACGGGCTTCATTCACCAGGTCGTCTACAACAACTACCTCAAGGACCACCCCGCGCCCGAGGACATCGAGTACTACCTGTGCGGCCCGCCGCTCATGCTGAAGGCCTGCATGGAGATGCTGGACGGGCTGGGCGTCGAGCCCGAGAACATCCTGTTCGACGACTTCGGGTAGGGCGCGCCGGAGAGTTGGCCGCCGTGCGACGAGCCCGCGCGCTCCTGTCCGTCCTGCTCTGCGCCGGCGCCTGCCTGCCCGCGGGCGACGGGCCCGCGGTCCATCTCTTCGAGGGCCCGACCATGGGCACGACGTTCGCCGTGCGGGTCGTGGCCGACGACCTGAGCGACGAACGCGCGGCCGCGCTGCGGGCGGCGATCGAGCGGACGCTGGCCGGTGTCGACGAGCGCATGTCGACGTACCGGCCGGAGTCGGAGGTCAGCCGCTTCAACCGCGCCCGCAGCACCGAGCCGTTCCGGGTGTCGGCCGACACGCTGGCGGTGCTGCGGCACGCCCTCGAGATCAGCGAGCTGACCGGCGGCGCCTTCGACGTCACCGTCGGGCCGCTGGTCGACGCCTGGGGCTTCGGGCCGGCGGGGGAGCCGGCCGCGCTGCCGACCGCGCGCGACATCGACCGCCTGCGGCGGCGGGTCGGCTTCCGGCGGCTGCGGATCGAGCCCGCCACGTCGTCGATTCGCAAGCTCGTCCCGCGGCTGTCGTGCGACCTGTCCGCGCTCGCCAAGGGCTACGCGGTCGATCGGGTTGCCGAGCGGCTGCACGCGGAAGGGTTCGCCTCGTATCTGGTCGAGGTGGGCGGGGAGGTGCGCGCCGGCGGGCTGAGCCCGCGCGGCGACGCGTGGCGCGTCGGCATCGAGCGGCCGGCGCCGGGGCCGCCGGCCGTCCAGCGTCTCGTCCGCCTGCACGACCGGGCGCTGGCGACCTCGGGCGACTACCGCAACTACTACGAGGTCGCGGGCCGGCGGGTCTCGCACACGATCGATCCGCGCAGCGGCCGGCCGGTGGACCACGGGCTCGCGTCGGTCAGCGTCGTCGAGCCGCTGTGCGTCCGCGCCGACGCCATCGCCACCGCCCTCGGGGTCCTGGGCCCCGACGCGGGCTACGAGCTGGCCGTCGCTCAGGGCTGGGCCGCGCTGCTCATCGTGCGCGGCGACGACGGCACGCTGCGCGAACGCGAGACGCCCGCCTTCGCCGCGCTGGCCGGGGCGCGCTGACGCCCCGCGGCTGGTAGTAAGATGGGATGACGATGGCGCTGTTCCTGCTCTCCGTGGCCGTGATCGCGGCGGTCATGCTGGTGATGGCCGTCGGCATTCTCTTCAACTATCCCTGCCTGCGCGGCTCCTGCGGCGGCCCGGACGTCGTGGGGCCGGACGGCGAGTCGCTCCGCTGCGCCGCCTGTCCCCGACGCAAGTCAGCCGGCGGCCCCGCCTGACGCGACCCGCGCGAGCGCGGCGGCCAGCGCGTCGTCCTCCACGGGCTGCACGGTGCGCAGGTCGAGCACGACCTCGTCGCGCTCGATGCGGGCGATGACGGGAGGCGCGGCGCCGCGGAGCCGCGCCTCGAGGCCATCGGCGCTGCAGCCGTCCAGCCGCACGCGCAGGAGGCGGGTCGGGAGCGTCAGGCCGGGCGTGGTGCCGCCGCCGATGGTCGACTCGCCGGCGCCCACGGCGAGGGCCAGGCCGGCCGCGTGCGTCAGGCTCGCGGCGATGCGGCGCGCCCGGTCGTCCAGCCCGTCCACCGTCGCCCGGATCATCGCCAGGACCGGGACCGACCGCGCGGCGCGTCCGGTTGCATGTTCCAGCAGCGTGGCCTCCAGCGCGGCGTACGCCAGCTTGTCCGCGCGCAGGGCCCGCATGAGCGGATGCCGGCGGATCGGCTGCAGGTGGTCGCGCCGCCCGACGAGGATGCCGGCCTGGGGCCCGCCGAGCAGCTTGTCGCCGCTGAAGCAGCAGACGGCGACCCCGGCTTCCACGCTGGCGCCCACGGTGGGCTCGTCGCCGCCCTCCGGCCCGTCCCCCCAGGCGGATCGATCCAGCAGGTTGCCGGTGCCGAGATCCTCGACGACCGGCAGGTCGAACTGCCGGCCGAGCGCCGTGAGCGCGGCCAGCGGCGGGCGCTCGGTGAAGCCCTCGATGCGGAAGTTCGACGGGTGCACGCGCAGGATGAGCGCCGAGCGGTCGCTGATGGCGGCGGCGTAGTCGGCGGCGCGCGTCCGGTTCGTGGTGCCGACCTCCCGCAGCAGCGCGCCCGATTGGCGCAGAACGTCGGGAATGCGGAACCCGCCCCCGATCTCGACGAGCTCGCCGCGCGAGATGAGCACCTCGCGGCCGGCGGCCAGCGCGGCCACGGCCAGCAGCACCGCGGCGGCGTTGTTGTTGACGACGGCCGCGTCCTCCGCGCCGGTGAGGCGCCGCAGCAGCGCCCGCGCGTGGACGGCGCGCGACCCGCGGCCGCCCCGGTCGAGGTCGTACTCGAGGTTGGAGTAGCCGGCTGCGGCGGTCAGGCGCTCGATCGCCGGCCGGCCGAGCGGCGCGCGGCCCAGGTTCGTGTGGACGATGACGCCGGTGGCGTTGATTACCGGCCGCAGCGACGGTGCGAGCGCCGCGGGCAACTGCCGCGCGAGGCTGCTCTCGATGCGGCGCGCGATCGCCTCGCGGTCGGCGCCGGGCTGCGGCGTGTCCGCCAGCCGCGCCCGGACGGACTGCGTCTCCGTCCGCAGGGCGGCGACCACCGCGTCGCGTCCGAAGCGGGCCTCGAGCCGCCGCACGGCGTCGCGCTGGCGGAGCTGCTCGATCGAGGGAATGACGTGCAGGGAGTCAACCACGCTTCGATCAGACGGGGCTGCGCCCCGAACCCCCGGCGTCCGCTTGCGGGGTCCCCTTCGCCCCGCGCCGCGCTTCCACCAGATGGGGCTGCGCCCCAAGCCCCCGGCGTTCGCTTGCGGGGACCCCATAGCCCCGCGCCGCTCCCGCCGAGGCGCGCTGTGCGCGCCTTGCCGGGGTTCGGCCGTTCAGGATACCATCGGGCGCCGCGCAGGCGGCCCCACCCGACCATCGTGCTTGCAGGGAGGCAGTGAGCGTCATGCGTGCGTTGTTGAGCGTCTCGGACAAGACGGGTCTCGTCGAGCTCGCGCGGGGTCTCGCGGAGCGCAACGTCGAGCTGGTGTCGACCGGCGGCACGGCTCGGGCCCTGCGCGACGCCGGGCTGGAGGTCATGGGCATCTCCGAGGTCACCGGCTTTCCCGAGATGATGGATGGCCGCGTGAAGACGCTGCACCCCGCGGTGCACGGCGCCCTCCTGGCCCGGCGGCATCGGCCGGACGATCTGTCGGCGCTGGCGCACCAGGGGATCCGGCCCATCGATCTGGTCGCGGTCAACCTGTACCCGTTTGCCAGCGCGGCGGCCCGGCCCGACACGAGCTTCGACGAGCTGATCGAGCAGATCGACATCGGCGGGCCGAGCATGGTGCGGTCGGCCGCCAAGAACTTCCGGGACGTGCTGGTGGTGGTCGACCCGGCGGACTATTCCCGCGTGCTGCAGGCGCTCGACGATCCGGGCCGGCTGGATCAGCGCTTCCGCTTCGACCTTGCCCGCAAGGCGTTCGCGCACACCGCCGAGTACGACGGCACCATCGCGGCCGCCCTCGCGGCGGTGGGCGTCGACGACGGGCGGTTCACCCGCACACCGCTGACGCTGGACGGGCTGGCGCCCGACCATCTGGCGGTGTCCGGACGCAAGCTCCAGGACCTCCGCTACGGGGAGAATCCGCACCAGGAGGCGGCGCTCTACGGGATCGATCCCGCCTGGGGCTTCGGGGCCGCGCAGGTCGTGCAGGCCAAGGGGCTGTCGTTCACGAACCTGCTGGATCTCGACGCGGCCGCGCGCCTGGCGCTGGAGTTCTCCACGCCCGCCGCCGTGGTCATCAAGCACACGAACCCGTGCGGCGTGGCAACGGCCGGGACGCTCCATGACGCGTACGTCGCCGCCCGCGAGGTAGACCCCCTCTCGGCGTTCGGCGGCATCGTCGGGCTGAACCGGCCGCTCGACGCCGACACGGCCGGCGCGATCACCAGCACCTTCATCGAGGCCGTGGTCGCGCCCGCCGCGTCGGACGAGGCGCGCGCGGCCCTCGCGGCCAAGAAGAACCTGCGGCTCGTGCTCGCCGACTTCGGTCGCCTGACCGGGACGGGAGCCGACCGGCGCGAGGTGCGGTCCATCCTGGGCGGCCTGCTCGTCCAGGAGCGCGACCGCGTCACCGAGGCGCAGGTGGAGTGGCGCGACGGCGCGGAGATTGCGCCCGGCACGCGGCTGCGCGTCGCCACGAAGCGTGCGCCGACCGCACAGGAATGGGCGGCCCTGCGGTTCGCCTGGCGGGTGTGCGCCCACGTCAAGTCGAACACGATCCTCTTCGCCCACGCCGACCGCGCGGCGGCCGTCGGGGCCGGCCAGATGAGCCGCGTCGACGCGGTCAAGGTCGCGACGTTGAAGGCGGGCCCGCTGACCGGGACGGTGGCCGCGTCCGACGCGTTCTTTCCGTTTCGCGACGGGATCGACACGATAGCGGCCGCCGGCGCCACGGCGGTCGTGCAGCCCGGCGGCTCACGCCGCGACGAGGAGGTCATCGCCGCCGCCGACGAGCACGGGCTGGCGATGGTGTTCGCGGGCCGGCGGCATTTTCGGCATTAGGATTGAGACGGGGCCCTGGCTGGAGGGCCGTCCGGCATGAGAACGCCGCCGCGGAGTCCGTGCCTACCTTCAATGCGGACGTGGGGCCGATCCTGTACGAGAGCTGCGCGAGTTGCCACCGCGCGGGCCAGGTCGCGCCGATGGCGCTGACGTCGTACCAGGAGGCGCGGCCGTGGGCCCGCGCCATCAGGACCAAGGTCGTCGCGCGCGAGATGCCGCCGTGGTTCGCCGACCCGCGCTTCGGGAAGTTCAGGGACGTCACGGCGCTGAGCCAGGCGCAGGTCGACACCATCGCGGCGCGGGTCGACGGCGGCGCGCCGGAGGGCGCCGGGCCGGCGCCCGCGGCGCCGCGGTTCGCGAGCGACTGGCTGCACGAGCGGTGGGCGCCGCAGCCGTCCGCGCGAGCGCGGTGGCCGCCGGGACCATGCCGTCGAGCAGCGGCAGGGCGACCGCGGCGCCCAGGCCGCGCAGCACGGCGCGGCGGGGCAGGTGCTTCCTGGTGATCAGCATGGTGTCGGGCTACCGCATGACGGTGATCTCTCCCTGCTGCCAGGGGTGCTGCTCGCACGTGTAGACATACCTGCCCGGCGTATCGAAGCGGACTGAGCCGGTCGCGCCGGGCGCGATCGGCCCGGTCGTCCAGGCCTGCTGACGAACGGTGATGGTGTGCGGCGCCGCGCCGGTGTTCGTCCAGGTGACCTGCTCGCCCGCGGCCACCTGCACGCGCCGCGGCTCGAACGTTTCGTAGTCGTCGATCTCGAGGCCCGGCGGCCGGATGGTGTCCCTCCGCCGCTCTTCGAAGTCGATGACGACCGCGTTCGTCCGCTCGACCGGCCCGTGGCCTTCGAAGGTCTGCACCCGCGGCGGCAACGCCGGCGGACTGGCCGGTCGAACGGCGCCCCCGAGCCTGAAAGCCCACACGGCGTCGCCGGTCGACCGGGCGCCCATCGGCGGCCCGTGCGTCGACCCGCCGCCGCTCGGCGCGAGGGCGATGTACTGCTCGCCGTCCTGCTCGTAGGTGATGACGGGGGCCGAGTCGGCGCCCAGGCCGGTCTGGAACTGCCACAGCAGCTCGCCGGTCGCCGCGTCGAGGGCCTGCACGGTGCCGTCCACCTCGCCGTGGAACACCAGGTTGCCCGCCGTGGCCAGCATGCCGCCGCCGTGCGCCTTGGGATACGCGGAGCGCCGCTGCCACGCGATGGTGTTCGTGCGCGAGTCGACGGCCGTGATCAAGCCGTACCACTGAATGCCCGGCTCGTTGTACGAGACGCCGAACCGCGTCGCCCACCACGGGAAGACGGCCGCCCCCACGTAGAAATACCCCGTCTGCGGGCTGTAGGCCATCGGGGCCTGCCGGGTGCCGATGTAGGGCACCATCACGTCGGGCTGGTTGAGCGGGTCGAAGTAGCAACCGGTCCGGAACCCCGGCGGCACGAGCCACGGCTCGATGCAGTTGGGGACCACCTGCTCGCCCCCGGCGGGAAACGGCTGCGTGGCCTCCGTCACCTGAAACGGATCCTGCGGGACCGGGCGCTCCTCGATGGGCAGCAGCGGCGATCCATCGACGCGGTCCAGCAGGAAGAGGTAGCCGTCGGTGCGCATGACCGCAATGCCCTTGCGGGGCCGTCCGTCCAGCGTCGTGTCGTACAGCACCATGGGCGTGGGCACGTCCATGTCCCAGATGTCGTGCCGCGTGAGCTGGAAGTGCCAGCGGTAGGCGCCCGTCGCGAGGTCGAGGGCCACGACCGAGGCGGCGAAGAGCTGCTCGCCCGGGCGCAGGTCGCCCGAGTGCGAGGGGTGCGGACCCGGATGCTGCGTGGGATGCTGTCCCTGCAGGCCCAGCGGATTGCCGTTCGGGTTGCCGGTGCCGAAGTAGACCATGCCCAGCTCGGGATCGACAGCCGGCGGACTCCAGACCGCGCCGCCGCCGGCCCGCCACATCTCGTTGTTGGGCCACGTCTCGAACCCGACGTCGTCGGGTCCGGGGATGGCGTAGAAGCGCCACATCTCGGTCCCGGTGCGCGCGTCGAGCGCGGCGACCCCGCCCCGCCGGCCGCTGTCGCCGCCCGCGAGCGCAACGAGCAGCACGCCGTCGGCGTAGGTCGGCGCCGAGGTGATCCGCAGGGGCATGTCGTTGGCGGCATCCCGCGCCAGCGGATGCGTCCAGGCGGGCTCGCCGGTTGCCATGTCGAGGGCATGGACCGTGCCGCCGGCGCCCGCCACGAGCACGAAGCCGAGATCGGGGGCGACCGCCAGCCCGCGCCGCGCGGGCGGCTCCGCCAGTTCGGCGACCCACGCGATCGCACCGGTCCTCGCGTCGAGCGCGGCCACGTTGCAGTTCATCAACGCCGCGAAGATCCGGCCGTTCGACATGGTGAGCGAGGACTGGTTGGTGGGGCCTGGAAGCCGGGTCGCCCAGGCGCCGCCGAGCGCGGCGACATTAGCTCGTCGTGATCTGCGCCAGCGGCGAGTAGCGCTGGTTCGTGGCGGAGCCCCCGTACAGCGGCCACTCGCTGCTCGACCGCGTCGGCCGTCCGTCCGCCGGCGCCGCGCCGGGCGGCCGTGCCGCCAGCGGGCTGCAGGATGGCCGCAGCAGCGGTGCTCCGGGCGGCGCGGCCGCGGCGGAGCGGCTTGCCAGCAGCGCGGCGAGCGGGGCGGCTGCCGTCACCGTCAGGGGGGCCGGACCGACGGCCACGCCGTTCGCCTGCAGGATGTAGGCGGCCAGGCCGGCGTGGGCCGCGTCGCCCAGCGCGCCCGGGTCGCCCGGCGGCATCGTGCGGATCGCCTCGATCAGTTCGTGCGTCGTCCGCCGGCTCCAGCCCGCCGTGAACGTGGGGCCGGCCAGCGGCGGCGCGTAGGGTCCGCCGGACAGATCCGCGCCGTGGCAGAACGCGCAGTTGGCCTGAAATGCCGCGCCGCCCGCCGCTGCCTGGTCTGCCGTGAACGGCCCCGCCGCACCCGCCTGCGGGCCCGCGGCCGAGAGCGCCACGGCGGAAGCCGCCGCAACGAGGAGTGCGCCCGCCCAGGAAGTTGCGATTCTCATGCCAGACTCCCGTGCCGCCCGAGCCGTCCAGCCGCCGAACCGGCCGCCATTGTACCTTGGGTGGGCCCGGCGGCGGCCCGCCCCCCCTACCGGTCACCCGGTCCGGGCATGCGGTAGCCGACCCCGCGCTCGGTCAGGATGTAGGCCGGCCGGCCGGCGTCGTCGCCCAGCTTGCGGCGGAGCTTCTTCACGAAGGCGCGCACCAGCTTCGCGTCGCCGATGCCGCGATTCCGCCCCGCCCACACCCGGCGCAGCAAGGAGTCGTACGTCACGACCCGCCCCGCGTTGATCGAGAGCACGCGCAGCAGAGCGTACTCGGTGGCCGTCAGCGCCACGGGGCGGTCGGCCACGGTCACCCGCCGCTGCTGGTAGTGGACGGCGAGGTCCCCCAGCACGAAGGGCTCCGGATCGGCCCGCCGCCGCAGGGCCGCCTTGACCCGCGCGGTGAGCTCCGTCGGCGAGAAGGGCTTGACGACGTAGTCGGTGGCTCCCATCTCCAGCGCCCTGGCGATCGTCTCGTCCCGGCCATAGCCCGAGATGAAGATGATCGGCAGATCGGCGAGCTCGGGAACCTGCTCCATCAGCTTGATGCCGTCCGTCCCGGGCAGCAGCAGGTCCAGCAGGACGAGCCGGGGGTGCTCCTTCCTGATGATGCGGGAGAGCTCCCGCGGGTCGCCCGTCACGACCGGGGAGTAGCCGGCGGCCGCGAGGGCGTCCCGCACGTAGCGCAGCGTCTGCGGGTCGTCGTCCACCACGAGAACGCGCGCCTCCGCCCCGGTCTTCCGAGGCGTGCGGGCGCGGCTCGGGGCCCCGCTCGCGGCGGCGCCGTCGCCGGCCTCCTCGGCCACGGACAGCGTGAAGGTGAATCGCGTGCCCTGGCCCGCCCCGCCGCTCGCGGCCCAGATGCGGCCCCCATGCGCCTCCACCAGGCCCCTGCAGATGGCGAGGCCCAGGCCGTAGCCCCCGGCCCCCGGCTCCCGGCCGGCGCCGGCCGCGCCGGCGTGCTTGCGGAACAGGTGCGGCAACTGCTCCGGGGGCACGCCCTGCCCGTCGTCGGCTACCGAGATGGCGACGTGAACGCCGTCCCGCGCCGCGTCGACCCGGATGGGCGACGACTCGGGCGAGTGCCGCGCCGCGTTGGAGAAGAGGTTGTTGAAGACCTGCACGACGCGCTGCCGGTCGGCCATCACCCGCGGCAGGTCCGGCGGCAGGTCGATACGAACGACGTGCCGCCCGCCGCCGCTCAGGAACGTGCTGCGGGCCTGGTCCACCAGACCGGGCACCTCCGTGGGCTCGGGAGCGACCGAGAGCGTGCCGGTCTCGATGCGCCCCGCGTCCAGCAGGTCGCTGATCAGGCCCCGCATGTGGTTGGCCTGCTCGTCGATGATCCGGAAGAACTGCAGCATCTCGGCCGGGTCGACCACCTGCGAGGCGTTCAGCACGGTGGCGGCCGAGCCCTTGATCGAGGTGAGCGGCGCCCGCAGCTCGTGGCTCACCATGCCCAGGAACTCGGTCCGCAGCCGCTCGAGGTCCTCCAGCGGCGCGAGGTCCTGCATGGTGACCACCACCGACTCGATCTGGCCGTCAGCGGCGGGGATCGGCGTCACGTTGACCAGCATCGCGACGCTCCGGCCGTCGGGGACCGAGAGCACGATCTCCTCGGCGCGCACCGCCTCGCCGTTGCTCGGCGGCCGCGCCAGCAGGAAGTCTCCGAGGGCGATGGCCGGCCCGCCGGCCCGCCGGAACGTGGCGACGTCCAGCAGCTCCTCCAGCGGGCGGCGCGGCGTGCGCAGGCCTTCGACGATGCGCCGCGCCTCGCGGTTGAGCGACTTGGGGCTGCCGGTCCTGGCATCGAAGACCACGACCCCCACCGGCGACGTTTCGACCACGGCCTCCAGGTCGGCCCGTGCCCGGCGCTCGTCCCGGTGCGTGCGGGCGTTGGCGATTGCCGCCGCCGCCTGCGATGCGAACAGCACCAGGATCTCCTCGTCCTCGATCGTGAACTCGCCGCCGCCCTCCTTGGCGGCAAGGAAGAAGAGCCCCACGTGCGCGCCCCGATGATGCATCGGCGTGCCCTGGAACGGCGTCGACCACCACGCGGGCCCCGGTGCATGGCCGAGCGATTGGACGTAGGCCGCCAGGTCGGACAGTCGCAGCACGCCCGGAAGGTCCCGCAAGTGCTCGAAAAGCCGCATCGCGGCGGGCCAGCGGACCGACCGCTCGTGTTCCTCGGGCGTGAACCCGGAAAAGACGGATGCCTCGACCTGCCCCGAGTCGTCGATTGCCGTGATCACGCCGTAGCGGGCGCCGGTCAGCGCGCGGGCGCTGTCGACGACCTCGCGCAGGACGGTGGTGACCTCGAGGCTCGTGTTGATGCGCAGGACAGCCGCGCACAGATTCGCGCTGCGGTTCCGCAGCGCCCCGTTCTCGCGCTTCAGCTCGTCGTCGCTCCGCAACGGCTGGCTCCGCCGCACCGCACCGGGGCCAATGATAGCGGAGGCAGCTCCCGAACTTGTTGATGGTCATGAAAAAGTCGCATTCATGAGCAGATTGTTCGCGAGAAAATCATATTGAGCGGCTACTATTCGCTCGAGCAGGGGCTTATGAATCAGGGTCGAGCACGCCGTGGCGGTCACCCGGACCCGGGCCGTCCGCGCCGGCAGCGCGACGCGCGCGGAGGAATGACGCCCGACGACCGGGACGCTCTGGTGCAGGGCATCAGCGCCCGGCTCCAGCGGGAGCTGGCTGTCCTGTCCCGGGCGTTGAGCTCGCGCCTCGACCGCCTCGACGCGCGGGTCGCCGCGGCCGAGGAGCGGCTCGCCGGCATTCAGCGCGACGTCGTCGCCGTCAGGCGGAGCTGTGGCGCCCCTGCCGAGACCGGCGCCCCTGCCGCCCGCCCGCGGGCGGCGCCGCGCAGGAACGGATGAGCTGCCCGCCGCCGCGCCGTCTACGGCGCGGCCTCCCGGCCGCCGGCGTGCTGCCCGCTGCCGGCGTGCGCCCCGGACCAGGCGCCGGCCGCCGGCAGCGTGAGCACGACGAGCAGCAGCATCAGGAACTCGGAGTCGCCGAAGTTGTACTCGAACATCCCCGCGGCCAGCATGCCGGCCAGCGCGGCCAGGCCGGCGCCGGCCGCCGCGCGCGAAGGCGGCTGCCGGAACCTCGCGGCCAGCTCGCGCGCCGCGGCCGCCACGAACCAGAGCCAGGCGCCTAGTGCGGGCAGCCCGCGCTCGGCCGCGATCTGCAGCGGCACGTTGTGGAGGTGGGGGTTGGTGTCGTTGACGGCGGCCGCGTCGCGGTAGCGCGGGTAGAGTCGCTGCACCATGTCCGGTCCGACGCCGGTCAGCGGGTGATCCCGCACCATCCGCAAGCCCGCGCGTCCCATCGCGAAGCGGTCGCGGTTCGTGGGGTCCTGCAGATCGAACATCGAGTACGCGCGGTCGGTGATGCCCGCCGGTGCCAGCATGAAGAAGAGGGCGGCCAGCACCGGCGCGGCCGCCAGCAGCCGGAGGTCCTTCAGCACGAGCAGCAGGCCCACGGCCAGGCATGCTCCCACCCAGGCGCTGCGGGTGAACGTCAACGCCAGGGCGACCGCCAGCGCCGGCAGGACGAGGCCGGCCCAGGTGCGGTTGCGGGCGTCGAACAGGACGCGGGCGGCGGCCACGCAGATGACCAGCATGAGGAGGCCCGAGTAGGTCATGTAGTGCCCCATCGAGCCCTGCGGGCGCCGGCCCAGATGGTCGTACTCGAGGATGCCGTACTGCACGATGCCGTAGAGCGCCGCGAGGGACCCGACGGTGACGATGATGCCGGCCACGGTGGCCGCCGCTCGCCCGCGGGCGAGCCGGTAGACGGCCGGCACGACGAGCAGCAGCAGCACCTCGCGTGCATCGGACAGGCTCGCGGCCGGGTCGACCGAGGCCGCGACCGCCGCCATCGTCAACAGCGCGTACGCGGCGAGCGGCGGAAAGAAGGCCGGGAGCCGCGGGCGCTCGCGTCCCCGCACGAGGAGCGCCAGCCAGAGGCCGAGCGTCGCCGTCAGGAGCAGGGAGGATGCGGCGATCGAGATCTGCAGGGCCGCAACGAACGCGAACAGCGCCGCGCGCGCGACCTGCTCGAGCCGCCGGGTGTCGGCAACCACCTAGGCGTCCGTGGTGACGGGTTCCGTGGTGGCCTCGTCGATCAGCATCACCGGGATGTCGTCCTTGATCGGGTACACGCGGCGACACTGTCCGCACTTCAGGCCGGCGCCCTCGTGCACCAGAACGACCGGCGTCTTGCAGTCGGGACAGGCGAGGATCGCGAGCAGCTCCGGGTCGACGCCCAGTTGAACCTCCGCGGAAGAACCCAGCTCACTATAGCAAAACGGCCCGCGGCCGGTCGGGCGGCCGCAACCGGGTTTTTCGACTGCCGGCTTGTCGTCGTGCCGCCTCCTGTGGAACAATCGGACTCGCCATGCGCGCCGGTCTTCTAGTCGGCGTCCTCGTCTGGTTGCTGTTGCCTGCCGCCCAACCCGTTGCGGCCCAGACGGATCCGGAAGCGCGCCCCGCAGACCGCGGCGAGGCGTACCGCCTGTTCCTGCGCGGGCGCTATCTCGAGAGCGAGGACGATGTCGACGGGGCGATTCGCGCCTACCGCGAGGCGTCCGAGCTGGACCTTGCGACCGGCGAGATCCTGGCCGAGCTGTCCTCGCTCTACGCCCGCCACAACCGCGGCGAGGAGGCTGTCGCCGCGGCGCGCGAGGCGCTCGCGCGCGAGCCGGACAACGCGACGGCGCACCGCATCCTGGGACTGGTATACGCGTCGCGCGCCAACGCCCGGGCGGGCACGGCGGAGGACATCCGGCTCGCCATCGACCACCTGGAGCAGGCGCGTGTCGGGCCGCTGCCCGATTTTCAGGTCGAGCTGACCCTGGGCCGGCTGTATCTGCGCGACGACGCGGCGCAGCAGGCGATCGACCTGCTCGAGGATTTGCAGAAGGAGGCGCCGGGCTTCTCGGAGACGGGACTGCTGCTGGCGCGGGCCTACGAGCTCGGCGGCCGCATGGCGGACGCGGTCGAGACGCTGGAACGCGTCGTCGCCGCCGGCCCGCCCTCGTCGCGGGCGCTGCGGGGTCTCGCGGAGCTGTACGGCCGGGGCGGCCGCTGGGGCGATGCCGTCGAGACGTACGAGCGCGCCGTCGACCGCAACCCGCGCAGCGCGCGCACGCGGCGCGAGCTCGCCAACGCGCTGCTGCAGGACGGACGGGCCGAGCGGGCGCGCGATGTCCTCGACGAGCTCGTCACGATGCGGCCGACGGACGCGGCCGGGCTGTACCTCCTGTCGGAGGTCGAGCTGGAGCTGGGGAACTTCGATGCCGCCGAGGCGGTGGCGCGCAGGCTGGTCGAGGTCGAGCCCGAGGGGTTGCGCGGCACCTTCGCGCTGGCCGAGGTGTTCAGCCGCCGCCGGCAGCACCGACAGGTCGTCGAGGTGCTGGAGCCGCTGCTCGCGGAGGCGGAGGCGCGCGAGCTGCGGACGCGGCAGGTCGCCGGACTGCTCAGGCGGGTCGGCCATGCCTACGAGCAGCTCCAGGACTACGATGCCGCCAGCCGGGTCTACCAGCAGGGTGTCGCGCTCAGGCCGACCGGTCTGGAGTTCGCGGCGCGGCTGGCGCAGGCGCACCTGAGCGCCGGCCGGCTGGCCGACGCCCGCCGCGTTCTCGAGGGCCTGCGGGGGCACCACGGGGGGAATTTCACCGTGGCCCGTCTCCAGGCCCGCGTGCTCGGCGACGGCGGCGACGTGGACGCCGGCGTCGACATGCTGCGGGACGCCCTCCGGGACCGGACCGGGGAGCCGTCCGCCTACCTGGTGCTGGCCTCGTTCTACAGCCGCTACGAGCGCCTCGAGGATGCGGTCGATCTGCTCGAGTCGGCCGACCGGCGGTTCCCGGACGACACGTCGATCCTGTTTCAGCTCGGCGCGGTTCTCGAGCGCAGCGATCGGCCGCTGGACGCGGAGCTGACCTTCCGGCGGGTCCTGGACCGGGATCCGGAGCACGCCGCCGCCCTGAACTATCTGGGCTACATGCTGGCGGATCGCGGCGAGCGCCTGGAGGAGTCGGTCGATCTGCTCGAGCGGGCGATCGAGATCGACCCGCACAACGGCTCGTACCTCGACAGCCTCGGGTGGGCGTACTTCAAGCTCGATCGGCTCGAGCGCGCCGAGAGCCTGCTGCAGCGGGCGCGGGAGCAGATGGCCTGGAACTCCGTCATCCAGGACCACTTCGGCGACCTGATGCTGCGGCTCGGCCGTTACGCCGACGCCATCGCAGCCTGGGAGCGCGCGCTGGCCGGCGACGGTGACGACATCGAGCGTTCCACCATCGAACGGAAGATTGGCGACGCCAGACGCCGGCTCGGGCGCTAGCCCGCCAATCGTCGCCTGGCGGCTCCGCTCGGCGCCCAACCAACCCTGCGGGAGTCGGCGCCGTTCTACGGCGCCGACTCCCGGACTCGCCTGTCTCTGCATCCTCACGCTCGTCCTGGGCGCCTGCGCGTCGCCGCGCATCACCCTGCCGCGCGGATCGGGGACGCCGCTGCCGGACTACGAGGACCTGTTCGCCGCGGCCGTGGACCCCTGCCGCCGCGTCAGGACGCTCGAGCTGCTGCTCGCCATCAGCGGCCGCACGGGCGACGCGCGGCTGCGGGGGCGCGTGCGAGGCGCGCTCGCCCGGCCGGGGTCGTTGCGCCTCGAGGGCCTGGCCCCGTTCGGCGCGCCCGCCTTCGTGCTGGTGGCCGGCTCCGCCCCGCCCGTGCTCCTGCTGCCCCGCGAACGCCGCGTGGTCACCGGGGCGAGCGGACGCGACCTGCTCGCGGCGCTGGCGGGCCTGCCGCTCGGCCCGGCCGACTTCCGGGCCCTGCTCACCGGATGTCTGGTTCCGCAGCCCCGGGCGGTCGCGGCCCGCACCTACGGCGGCGGCTGGATCGCGGTCGCGCTCGAGGGCGACGCCACGCTGTACCTGCGCGCGGTCGGGCCGGCGCCCGTCGTGGTCGCCGGTCGCCGGCCGGGACTGATCGTGGAGTACGCCGGTCACGTCCGGGGGTTGCCGCGGCGGATACGCGTGCAGACCGCCGCGCCGGACGCCGCCGCGACCGATCTGACGGCGACGCTCTCGCAGGTCGACATCAACATGGAGCTCGACGAGCGGGCCTTCGTCCAGGAGGTCCCGGACGGGTTCGTGCCCGTGCCGCTCGAGACGCTCCGCGGTGCGCCGGGACCGCTGGAGGAGCCGCGCCCTCCGGAGGCGGCCGGGCTCCCGCCGCGCCGGCCCGCCGACCCGTGACGTGCACCGTCCGCGCGCCGGCGAAGATCAACCTGCACCTGCGCATCCTGGGCCGGCGTCCGGACCGGTTCCACGAGGTGTGCACGCTGCTGCAGTCCCTCGGCCTGCACGACACGCTCGCGTTCCGCCGCCGGCCCGGCCCGCTGACCGTCCGCAGCCGGTCGTCCGGCATGCCGCAGGATCGTGCGAACCTCGTGTGGGCGGCCGCCAGCGCGTTGTGGACGGCCAGCGGGCGGACCGGCGATCCGACCGGCGCCGCCGTGACGATCAGGAAGCGGATTCCGGCCGCCGCCGGGTTGGGCGGCGGGAGCAGCGACGCCGCGGCTGCGCTGCGGGGGTTGTGCGCCGTCTGGGGGATCGCCGCGAGCGACGGCTGGCTGCGGGCCGTGGCCTCCCGGGTGGGATCCGACGTGCCGTACTTTCTGGCGGGCGGCACGGCGCTGGCCAGGGGCCGCGGAGAGCGCATTCGCGGCCTGCCGGACATCGAGCCGCTCTGGGTGGTGCTCGGTTGCCCGCCGTTCGGCGTGTCCACGGTGGACGCGTACCGCTGGTTCGACGCCATGGCGGGGCCGGGCGGCGCAGGGCCCGCCGCGTTGCCGCGGGGCTGGCGCCGCGGCCTGCGCGGCCTGGCGAACGACCTGGAGCCCGTCGTCGTCGAGCGCCACCCGGAGGTGGGGAGGATGATCGAGCGCCTGCGCCGGACGGGCGCCCTGCAGGCGGCCATGACCGGCAGCGGCTCGGCCGTCTTCGGCCTGTACGCCACGCCGGCGGCCGCGCACGCGGCGCGGCTTGCGGCGCGCCGGCGGGGCTGGCGGACCGTCGTGAGCCGCACCACGGGGCGCGCCGAGTTCAGGCGCGGGACGGCCGTGCGACCCGGCCGCTGACCCTTGCCCGCTCCTTGCGCATCGGCTAAAGTAATCGTTTGCGCAGCGTTCGAGTCGGGCTGTCCGTGTTCCGTCCGCGAGCCTCGGCACAGTCGTGATGGGGCGTGGCCAAGCGGTAAGGCGCGGGACTTTGGATCCCGTATTCGAAGGTTCGAATCCTTCCGCCCCAACCAGCGCCCCCGCCCGCGAGGGCAGCGCGGCGGCGGCCGGCGCCCACCGTGCGCCGCGTGAGTTCAGCGCGCCATGACGATCGGAGACCTGAAGCTGTTCTCGGGCAGCGCACACCCCGAGCTCGCCCGGAAGATCGCCGACTTCCTCGGTGTGCCGCTCGGCCGCGCCTGTCTCAGGCGCTTCTCCGACAGTGAAGTCTCGTTCCAGATCGACGAGAACATTCGCGGCACGGACGTCTTCGTCGTCCAGCCGACCTGCACCCCGGTCGATCAGCATCTCATCGAGCTGTGCGTGATGGTGGACGCGTTTCGCCGCTCGTCGGCGGCGCGCATCACCGCGGTGCTGCCGTACTACGGGTACGCGCGACAGGATCGCAAGGACAAGCCCCGCGTGCCGATCTCCGCCAAGCTGGTCGCGAACCTGCTCAGCGCGGCCGGCACCAACCGGGTCCTGACGATGGACCTGCACAAGGCGCAGATCCAGGGCTTCTTCGACATCCCGGTGGATCATCTGTTCGCCGCGCCGGTCTTCATCGACTATCTGGCGCGGCTGGACAACGACGCGCAGGTCACGTTCGTCTCGCCGGACGCGGGGGGCGTGGAGCGCGCGCGCGCCTATGCGAAACGGCTGGGCGCGGACCTGGCGATCATCGACAAGCGGCGGTCGGAGGACGGTCGCGCGGAAGTGATGCACGTGGTCGGCGAGGTGCAGGGCCGCGTGTGCATCATCCAGGACGATATCGTCGACACGGCGGGCACGCTCCAGCAGGCCGCGCGCGCCGTGCGCGAGAACGGCGCCGCGCGCGTTTTCGCGGGCGCCGTGCACGGCGTGCTGTCGGGACCGGCGCTGCAGCGGATCGAGGACTCGTCGCTCGAGCAGTTGATCGTCACCGACACCATCCCGCTCCGTCCCGAGCTGGCGCGGTCGTCCAGGATACGCGTGCTGTCGGTGGCGAAGCTGCTCGGACGGGCCATTCAGAGCATTCACCAGGAGACTTCGGTGTCGTCCCTGTTCGTCTGATTCGGGACGGCGCGGACGGTGGACAGGCAGGGACAGATGGACGTGACATTGGCGGCGGCGACACGGGACGGATTGGGAAAGAACAAGGCCCGGCGCCTGCGGCGATCGGGACGCGTGCCGGCGGTGCTCTACGGCGGCGACTCGACCGGCGGGGTGCCGCTCGCGGTGGATCCGGACGAGGTGCATCGCATCCTGCATTCCGAATCGGGCGTGAACACCCTGATCGCCCTGAGCGTCGACGGCGGCGACAGCAGCCAGGTCATGGTGCGGGAGTTTCAGCTCGATCCGATCAGCAACTCCCTGCTGCACGTCGACTTCTATCGACCGGCCCTCGACAAGGTCATCACCGTCACCGTGCCGGTGCTGCTCGTGGGCGAGCCGGCCGGTGTCAAGCAGCAGGGCGGGCTGCTCGACTTCGTGCAGCGCGACGTGCAGGTCGAGTGCCTGCCGACGGAGATTCCCGAGAACCTCCAGATCGATGTGAGCGAGCTGCTGATCGGCCAGGGCGTGCGTCTGCGCGACCTGCTCGAGGGCGTCTCGTGGACGCCCGTGAGCGAGCCCGAGACGCTGCTGGCGCACGTGATCGCGCCCAAGGTGGAGGAGGAGCCGGAGGAGGAGGCTGCCGCCGAGGCCGCCGAGGAGGGGGCGCAGCCGGAGGTCGTCAAGAAGGGGAAGGCGGAGGCAGGTGAGGAGCCGGCGCAGTCGCAGTGAAGCTGATAGTCGGGCTCGGCAACCCGGGCGCGAGGTACGCGGGAACGCGCCACAACGTCGGCTTCGACGTGGTCGACGAGGTGGCGCGGCGGCGTGCCCTGGCTTTCGAGTCGAGCCCGGCCGAAGCGCTCATGGCGCGCGAGCGGGGGCCGGGCGCGCGGCTCGTGCTCGCCAAGCCGCTGACCTTCATGAACCACAGCGGCCGGGCCGTCGGCGACCTGGTCCGGTACTACCGGTTCGATCTCGACGATGTCCTGATCGTGGCCGACGACGTGAACCTGCCGCTCGGCCGGCTGCGGGCCCGCCGCGGCGGTTCGGACGGCGGGCACAACGGCCTGCGGTCGGTGATCGATGTGCTGGGCACGGCCTTTGCGCGCCTGCGGATCGGTGTCGATCGGGGCGACCGGCGGCGTGACCTCGCCGGCCACGTCCTGGCGACGTTCGACGAGTCGGAGCTGGATGCAATCAGGCCGGCGATCGAGAACGCCGGCAACGCCGTGGAAGTATTCGTCACCGACGGGATCGACGTGACGATGAACCGCTTCAACGGCGAGGCGTAGGCGCGGGATTTCGGAACTACTGCTCCTTGCCGCCGGGGGATCGGCGGCCGCGACAGACCGAGAGGAGTGCGATGCAGGAGACGCGACAGTACGAGCTGGTGTACGTCATGAACCCGAGCGCCGGGGAGGAGGCGGTCAACGGCCTGCACACGCAGGTCGAGGAGATCATCACGACCCGGGGCGGGCAGATCGACAAGACCGACAACTGGGGGCGGCGGCGCCTGGCGTACGAGATAGACCGCCACAAGGAAGGCACCTACGTCCTCGAGCTCTTCAGCGGCACGGGCGAGATCGTCGGGGAGCTGGACCGGCGGCTCAAGGTCGCCGACAACATCCTGCGCTACCTGATCGTGCGCGTGGACGAGGATCTCCGCAAGGCGGAGCGCACCCGCTCGCGGCGGCAGGCGCGCCGGCAGCGCCGGCGCGAGGCGCGCGGCCTGACGGCGGAGCCGGCGCCGGCCGCAGCCCCGGCGGGGACACCCGCCGCGGCGCCTGAAGCCCCGGCCCCGACGGCGGCCCAGGCGGCGGACACGCCCCCGGCCGCGGCGCCGGCTGCGGCCGGGACCCCCGCGGCGCCTGAAGCCGCGCCCCCGGCGGCGCCGCCCGCGCCCCCGGCGGACACCCAGACCTCGGCGCCGGCCGCGACCCCGGCGCCCGCCCCGGCTGCAGCGGAGACCCCGGCGGAGGTGAAGGAATGAGGGACGAACGTGGCGGACGACGCCCGTCGGGCGGCGGCCCGCGCCGCGGCGGATTCCGGCGGCGGCGCGTGTGCCGTTTCTGCGTGGACAAGATCGACTACATCGACTACAAGGACGTGCGCCTCCTCATGATGGCGCTGGCCGACCGCGGCAAGATCCAGCCGCGGCGGACCTCCGGCACGTGCGCCAAGTGCCAGCGCAAGCTGACGACGGCGATCAAGCGGGCGCGCCAGCTCGCGCTGATTCCCTACGTCACGGACTAGGAGACCTCCACGTGGTAGAGCTCATCCTGCGGGAACATATCGACCATCTGGGCCGCCGCGGCGACATTGTCAACGTGGCCAACGGCTACGCGCGCAACTACCTGCTGCCGCGCCGCCTGGCGCTGCCGGTCACCGAGTCGAACCGCCGGCAGGTCGAGGCGGAGCGCAAGGTGGCGGACGTGAGGGAGGCCGAGGAGCGCCAGGCCGCGCAGGGCGTTGCGGACCGCGTGGCCGCCGTGGAGTGCGTGTTCGCCCGGCGCGTCGGCGAGACCGAGACGCTCTACGGGTCGGTGACCGCAACCGACATCGCCGAGTACCTGGCCGAGCGGCAGTTGCCGGTCGACAAGCGCGCGATTCATCTCGACGAGCCCATCAAGCACCTGGGCGAGGTCACCGTGCAGGTCAGGATCCATCGCGACGTGACGGTCGACCTGCGCGTCGTCGTCGTCAAGGAGCAGGACGAGGACCAGCAGGACCAGGTCCAGCAGGACGGCGAGCCGGCCGCGGACGCGGATGGCCAGGAGCCTGTCGCCGAGTAGGAACCCGCGGCGGCGCGCCCGCCGCGTCCGGCCGGCAACGCGCCCCGGGGCGCCTGTCCCGGCTCCGTCCCGGAGTCCGTGCGATGGCTGACGCCGCGCCGAGCGCGCCCGCCGGGCGCCCGCTGCCGCACAACCTCGAGGCCGAGCGCTGCGTCCTGGGCGCCATCCTCATTCACAACGAAGCCTTCAACGTCGCCGCCGAGCTCCTCGACGCGCGCGACTTCTTTCGGCTGGCCCACCAGCAGGTCTTCGACCGCATGGTGGATCTCAGCGAGCGCGGGCTGGCCATCGATCTGGTCACGCTGCGCGACGAGCTGGACCGCTCCGGCGTGCTCGAAGCGGTGGGCGGCCCCGCCTACGTGGCCTCGCTGGTCGACGGCGTCCCGCGGTCCACCAACGTCGAACACTACGCGCGCATCGTCAAGGAACGGGCGACGCTGCGCAACCTGATCGACTCGGCAAACCGGATCGTCGCCAGCGCCTACGCCGCCGAAGAGGACGCCGACGTCGTGCTCGATCGGGCGGAGCAGGAGATCTTCTCGATCGCCGAGGACCGCGTTCATTCCGGGTTCGTACCCCTGAGCGACCTGGTCGAGGCCAGCTTCGCCACCCTCGAGAAGCTCCACGACCTCAAGAACGTCGTGACGGGGGTCCCGACCGGTTTCGTCGACATCGACGAGATGACCGCGGGGCTCCAGCCGGCCGATCTCGTCATCGTGGCCGCGCGGCCGTCGATGGGCAAGACGGCGTTCGCCCTGAACATCGCCCAGCACGTGGGGACCGCCGGCGGCCGGACAGCCGGCGTGTTCAGCCTCGAGATGGCGAAGGAGCAGCTCTTCATGCGGATGCTGACCTCCGAGGCGCGCGTCGATTCCCACCGGTTCCGCACCGGCCTGCTGACCGAGTCCGACTACGGGAGCCTGTCGGAAGCGATGGGGCGGCTGGCGCAGGCGCGCGTCTTCATCGACGACACGCCGGGCATCGGCCTGCTCGAGATGCGCGCGAAGTCGCGCCGCCTGCAGGCGGAGCACAAGCTCGATCTGGTCATCGTCGACTACATCCAGTTGATGCAGGGGCGGGGGCGGTTCGAGAACCGGACGCAGGAGATCGCCTCGATCTCGCGAGGCCTGAAGGGGCTCGCCAAGGAGCTGAACGTGCCGGTGGTGGCGCTCTCGCAGCTCAGCCGCGCCCCCGAGTCGCGTTCCGACCGGCGCCCGCAGCTCTCGGACTTGCGCGAGTCCGGTGCGCTGGAGCAGGACGCGGACGTCGTCATGTTCATCTTCCGCGAGGAGATGTACGAGGAGACGCCCGAGAACGCCGGCGTGGCGGAGGTCATCATCGGCAAGCAGCGCAACGGGCCGACCGGGACGGTCAGGCTGGCGTTCCTGAAGCAGCAGACCCGCTTCGAGCTGCTGACGTCCGACCGTCCGTGAGGCGGCGCGGCACCCGTGGTCCACCCGACCTTCGCCCGCATCGACCTCGCGGTCCTCAAGGCCAACTACCGGGCGGTCCGCGCGTTCGTCGCGCCGGAGGCCGGCGCCGGCCGGCGTCCGGATCTCATCGCCGTGGTCAAGGCCAACGCCTACGGGCACGGCGCGGTGGCCGTCGCCCGCGCGCTCGAGGCGGCCGGGGCGACCATGCTGGCCTGCGCGGACATCGAGGAAGGCGTCCGCCTGCGCCGGGGCGGCGTGCGGATTCCCGTTCTGGTCTTCGGCGCGCTCAGCGTCAGCGACCTCGGCGGCGTGTTCGAGCACGGCCTGACCCCCACGGTCTCGTCGCCGTCGGCCGCGCGGGCGTTGCAGGCGGCGGCCGCGCGGCGCGGCGCGCGGCTCCGCTGCCATCTCAAGATCGACACCGGCATGAACCGGTTCGGCTTTCGCCACGACAATCTCGGCACGACGCTGGCCGAGGTGCTCGCCAGCCCGAACCTCGCCTTCGACGCCGTGTACACCCACTTCGCGACGGCCGACGAGCCCGGCCACGGGCTGTTCGAGCGGCAGCGGCAGCGGTTCGACGCGGCGCTGGCCGCGCTGTCGCAGCTCGGACTCGGGCACCCGCCGCGCCACGCGGCGAACAGCGCCGCGCTGCTGCGCGACCGGCGCACGTGGCTCGACGCCGTCAGGCCGGGGCTGCTGCTCTACGGCCTGACGCCGGCCTCCCAGGCGTCGCCTGCCGGTCTGCGGCTGCGGCCCGTGATGTCGCTGCGCAGCCGGGTCGTGGCGGTGAAGGGCATGCGGCCGGGCGAATCGGCCGGCTACGGGGCGCGGTTCACCGCGGCGCGGCCGACGCGCGTCGCGGTCGTTCCCGCCGGCTACGCGGACGGGCTGGACGTCCGGCTGGCCGGGGTCGGCGAGGTGCTGGTGGGCGGGCGGCGCGTCCGCATCGTCGGCTCCGTCTGCATGGATTCGATCACGATCGACGTCACGGAGCTGGACGTCGATCCCGGCGACGATGTCGTGCTGATCGGCGCACAGGGCGACGACTGCATCGATGCGGGCGAGGTCGCGCGCTGGATCGGCACGGTGCCGCACGAGATCATGTGCCGCGTGGGCAGCCGCATCGCGCGCGTCTACTCGGGGGCGGATAGCGGCTCGGAGGGCCCATGAAGCCGGGGCGGACCGTCTTCGCGTGCCAGGCCTGCGGGGCGCAGGCGAGCAAGTGGCTCGGACGCTGTCCCGAGTGCGGCGCCTGGCACTCGCTGGTCGAGGAGCCGGCGCGCCCCGCGGCCGGCGACGGCGGCGCCGGACGCTTCGGGCCGGCGGGGGAGGCGGCCGCCGCCCGCCTCTACGACGACATCGAGATGCCGGACGTCGCGCGCCTGGCCAGCGGCATCGACGAGTTCGACCGCGTCCTGGGCGGCGGCATCGTGCCGGGGTCCGTGGTGCTGCTGGGCGGCGAGCCGGGCATCGGCAAGTCGACGCTGCTGCTCCAGGCGGCCGCCTCGGCCGCCCGCACGCTCGGCCCCGTGCTGTACGCCTCCGGGGAGGAGTCGGCGCAGCAGGTCAAGATGCGGGGCGAGCGGCTGGGCGTGCGCGCGGCGCCGCTGTACCTGCTGGCGGAGACCTGCCTCGAGCGCATCCTCGAGGCGGTCGACCGGGTGCAGCCGGCCGTGCTGATCGTCGATTCGATCCAGACCGTCTTCTCGGGCAAGCTGCAGTCCGCCCCGGGCAGCATCGGGCAGGTGCGCGAGGCCGCGGCGCAGCTGCTGTTCACCGCCAAGGGACGCGGGCTGCCGACGTTCCTGGTCGGGCACGTGACGAAGGACGGCAGCCTGGCGGGGCCGAAGGTCCTCGAGCACGTCGTCGACACGGTGCTGTACTTCGAAGGCGAGCGGCATCACGCCCACCGCATCGTGCGCGCGGTGAAGAACCGCTTCGGCCCGGTCAGCGAGCTGGGCGTCTTCGAGATGACCGGCGCGGGACTGCGGGCCGTGCCCAGCCCGTCGCAGCTGTTCCTGTCCGAGCGGGCCGCGAGCGTGCCCGGATCCGTGGTGCTCTGCTCGATCGAGGGCTCGCGGCCGATCCTCGTCGAGGTGCAGGCGCTGGTGAGCAGCGGCGCCTACGGCACCTCCCGGCGCACGGCGAGCGGTCTCGACCACAACCGCCTGGCGTTGCTGCTGGCGGTCCTGGAGAAGCGCGCGGGGCTCGAGCTGGCGGGCGAGGACGTGTTCCTGAACATTGCGGGCGGCCTGATCGTCAACGAGCCGGCGGCCGATCTGGGGGTGGTGGCCGCCGTGGCGTCGAGCCTGCGCAACCGCGCGGTGCGGCCGGGGACGGCCGTGTTCGGCGAGGTCGGCCTGGGGGGCGAGGTGCGCGCGACGCCGCAGGCCGCGCTGCGCGTCAGGGAAGCCTCGCAACTGGGCTTCACCCGCTGCGTGATGCCGGCCGGCAACTCGACGCCGGCCGCGGCCGGCGAGAGCTGCCGGCACGTCGGCGTCGGCACCGTCGAAGAGGCGCTGGAGGCGCTCATCGAGTGAAGCTGCCGCCCTTTCACTGGTGGCGCACGGTCTTCTGGCTGATCCCGGCCATCAGCGTCTACACCGCCGTGCTCGGATTCGTGTCCCTGACGTCGATGCTGGTGGAGCGCCGCGGTCGCGTGGCGCACCGCTGCGCGCGCGCCTGGTCGCGGCTGATCCTGGCGACGACCGGCGTGCGCGTGCGCGCCCGCGGACTGACGCTCATCGAGCCGGGACGGTCGTACGTCTTCGTGTCGAACCACCAGAGCATCTACGACTTCCCCATCCTGATCACCTCGCTTCCGTTCGAGCTGCGCATCCTCGCCAAGGCCTCGCTGGGCGCGTTTCCCGTGCTCGGGTGGCACCTGCGCTACACCGGCCACCTGCTCATCGATCGCGAGCGCGCCGGGCGGGCGACGCTGCGCAAGGTGGCCGGCCTCATGCGGCGCGGCCATTCGCTGATCGTCTTCCCGGAGGGCACCCGGAGCGCCGACGGAGAGGTGCTGCACTTCAAGCGCGGCCTGTTCCTGCTGGCCATCGAGGCGGGGCTGCCCGTCGTGCCGGTCGCCGTCTCGGGCAGCCGCCACGTCATGCCCAAGGGCCGCCTGATGACGTGCCCCGGCGACGTCGAGCTGGTCGTCCACGAGCCGTTGCCCACCGCCGGCCTCGGCCGCGCCGACGCCGGTCGCCTGGCCGAGCGGGCCCGGCAGATCGTGCAGGCGACCGTGACGGGCCCGTGACGAGCGCCTCCTGGCGGCGGGTACGCGCGCTATAGTCGTCTGCAGATGTTCGTATCCGCCATCATCGCCGCCGGCGGCCGGGGCGCCCGCCTCGGCGGCCAGGTTCCGAAGCAGCTCAGGACGGTCGGGGGGCGGACGCTGCTCGAGCGCAGCATCGCGCCGTTCGACGCCAGCGAGCGCATTGACGAGATCGTGGTCGTGCTCCCGGCCGAGCTGGCGGCCGCGCCGCCTGCGGAGGTGCGGGAGGTGCGGACGCCGGTGCGCTGGGTGGCGGGCGGGGCCCGCCGGCAGGACTCGGTGGCGGCCGGGCTCGAGGCGGTGGACCCCGCGAGCCAGGTCGTGGTCGTGCACGACGCCGCGCGGCCGTTCTGCGGGCCCGAGCTGATCGAGCGGACCATCGACGCGGCCGTCGAGTCCGGCGCCGCCATCGCGGCGCTGCCCGCGTTCGATACCGTCAAGGAGGGCCGGCTCGAGAACGGCGCGGCCTTCGTCGGGGCGACGCTCGCGCGCGAGCGGATCTTCCTGGCCCAGACACCCCAGGCGTTCCGCACCGGCGTCCTCCGCGACGCGATCGCCCGCGGCGGCGGTGCGGAAGCGACGGACGAGGCCGCGCTCGCCGAGCGGGCCGGCCATCCGGTACGCCTGGTCGAGGGCGATCCGGCCAACGTCAAGATCACGCGCGCCGCCGACCTCGCGGCCGCCGACCGGCTGGCGTCCGCCGCCGCCGCCGCGGTGCCGCGGGTGGGGTTGGGGTACGACCTGCACCGGTTCGCCGCCGGACGCCGGCTGGTGCTGGGCGGCGTGCATGTCCCGGGTCCCCGCGGTCTGCTCGGCCACTCCGACGCCGACGCGGTCTGTCACGCGGTGGCCGACGCCCTCCTCGGCGCCGCGGGCGCGGGCGATATCGGCCAGCGCTATCCCGATGACGATGTCCGCTGGAAGGACGCGGCGAGCATCGATCTGCTGCGGGAGGTGGCCGAGGTCGTTCGCGACCTGGGGTTCAGCGCCGGCAACGTGGACGTCGTCGTCGTGACCGAGTGGCCGCGCATCCGGCCGCTCGCCGACGCGATGCGGCAGCGGCTGGCCGCGGCGCTGGCCGTGGATCCGGGCCGGATCGCCGTGAAGGGCAAGACGAGCGAGGGGGTGGGCGAGGTCGGCCGCGGCGAGGCGCTCGTCGTCCACGCCGTCGCGACGCTGCTGCCCCGCCCCCCGGGCCAGGAGCCTGCGCCGTAGACCGGCACAGACTCCGCTAGGCGCGCACAGCGCGCCTCGGCGTGAGCGGCGCGGGGCAGTGGGGTCCCCGCAAGCGGACGCCGGGGGCTTGGGGCGCAGCCCCATGTGAAGGAAGCCGCGCACAGCGCGCCTCGGCGTGAGCGGCGCGGGGCAGTGGGGTCCCCGCAAGCGGACGCCGGGGGCTTGGGGCGCAGCCCCATCTCGAGGACACCGGAGCCGATGATCGTCTATGGTATCAACCCGGCGCTCGAGGCGTTGCGGGCCGGCACCGTGTCGCGGCTCTGGGTGCGAGCCGGGGCCGGCGCCCGCGTGGCGCGCCTCGTTGCCCGCGCGGCCCGCGCCGGGGTCGCGGTGCGGCACGCGGACGCGGCCGAGCTCGACCGGCTGGCCGCGGGCGGGCCGCATCAGGGCGTGGCGGCCGAGGTGGACCGGCCCCCGCGGCGCACGCTGGACGATCTGCTGCGGGACGCGGGGGCGGTGCCGCTGCTCGTCGTGCTCGACGGCATCGAGGATCCCCGCAACGTCGGCGCCGTGGCGCGGACGGCGGAGGCGGCCGGCGTCGACGGCCTGATCCATCAGACCCGGCGCTCGGCGCCGCTGGGCGCGACGGCTGCCAGGGCCTCGGCCGGTGCGCTGGCGCACCTGCGCGTGGCGGCGGTCGTCAACATCAGCCGGGCCCTCGAGGAGCTGCGCCGGGCCGGCGTCTGGACGGTCGGGCTGGCGGAGGACGCCGAGCGCCCGTACCACAGCCTCGACCTGACGGCGCCGACCGCGCTCGTGATCGGCGCCGAGGGCAGCGGCCTGCGCCGGCTCGTACGCCAGCGCTGCGACTGGCTGGTGTCGATCCCCATGCGCGGGCGGGTGTCCAGCCTCAACGTGTCGGTCGCTGCCGGCATCGCCCTGTTCGAGGCGGTGCGCCAGCGGGCGGGGCCGCCGCCGGCAGGTTGAGCGCGCGGGACGGATCGCAAGCGTCGCCGGCCACCGGTCTGTGCTACAATGACTGATTTGTCCGGCTGGCGTAGCTCAGTCCGGTAGAGCAGCTGATTTGTAATCAGCGGGTCGGGGGTTCGAATCCCTTCGCCAGCTCCATGAACGGCGAAGCGCGGCCGTCTGGCCAGGCACCATCCGAAACAACAGCACGAGCTGTCACCGGTCGGTCGAGGACACGCCGGCGCCGGCGCCGGGCCGGCGTGGGGGGGCGCCGCGCCGGAGGCGGAGAGAGCGCGAACGTGGGCGAGGTTGCGGAGCGGTCAAACGCAACAGACTGTAAATCTGTCGCCCTAGCGGCTTCGGAGGTTCGAATCCTCCCCTCGCCACCACTTCGCTGCTCGGTCGGCGCCCGCGAGCGGCGCGGCGGTCGGAACGGATGCGACGGGTCGGGCCGGCGGCGCGCGGCGCGCGTACCGGCCGCGGGGCGGCGGCTGGCGGCCGGTCGGCGAGCCGGGTCGAGGGGTCGAGGTGGGGCAGGCGGGAGTAACTCAGTGGTAGAGTCACAGCCTTCCAAGCTGTTGGTCGCGGGTTCGATCCCCGTCTCCCGCTCCAGTTTTCGTCCGGGCGGCCCGCGGGGCGGCGGCCGGAACGGGCCGATGTAGCTCAGTTGGCAGAGCGCGTCCTTGGTAAGGACGAGGTCACCGGTTCAATCCCGGTCATCGGCTCCAGACCCGCGCGGCGGCGGCGCGCAATGACGGCCCCGGGCCTGGTTGGCGGAGAGTGCAGACATGGCGAAAGAGAAGTTTGACCGTTCGAAGCCGCACGTGAACATCGGGACGATCGGGCACATCGATCACGGGAAGACGACGCTGACGGCTGCGATCACGTCGGTTCTGTCGAAGAAGGACGGGAAGAACGAGATTCGGAGCTTCGACTCGATCGACAACGCGCCGGAAGAGCGCGAGCGGGGGATCACGATCGCGACGGCTCACGTGGAGTATCAGACCGAGCAGCGGCACTACGCGCACGTGGACTGCCCGGGGCACGCGGACTACATCAAGAACATGATCACGGGCGCGGCGCAGATGGACGGCGCGATACTGGTGGTGGCGGCGACGGACGGTCCGATGCCGCAGACTCGCGAGCACATTCTGCTGGCTCGTCAGGTTGGGGTTCCGTCGCTGGTGGTGTTTCTCAACAAGGTTGACGCGGTGGACGACCCGGAGCTTCTCGAGCTGGTGGAGCTGGAGGTTCGGGAGCTGCTGAGCACGTATGAGTTTCCGGGCGACGACATCCCGGTGGTGAAGGGCTCTGCGCTGCAGGCTCTCGAGGGCGAGGCGGCGGGCGAGGCGGCGGTTCTGGAGCTGATGGCGGCGGTCGATTCGTATGTTCCGCTGCCGGCCCGGGACATCGACAAGCCGTTTCTGATGCCGATCGAGGACGTGTTTTCGATCTCGGGGCGCGGCACGGTGGTGACGGGCCGCGTCGAGCGCGGGAAGGTGATTGTCAGCGAGGAGATCGAGATCGTGGGCTTCACGCCGACTCAGAAGAAGGTGGTGACGGGCGTGGAGATGTTCCGCAAGCTGCTCGACGAGGGGGTGGCCGGGGACAACATCGGGGTGTTGCTGCGGGGGACGGAGAAGGACGACGTCGAGCGGGGCCAGGTGCTGGCGAAGCCGAAGTCGATCACGCCGCACACGAAGTTCCGCGGCGAGGTGTATGTTCTGACGAAGGACGAGGGCGGCCGTCACACGCCGTTTTTCAACGGCTATCGCCCGCAGTTCTATCTGCGGACGACGGACGTGACGGGCGTGGCGACGTTGCCGGAGGGCGTCGAGATGGTGATGCCGGGCGACAACGTGGCGATCAGCGTGGAGCTGATCACGCCGGTGGCGCTCGAGAAGGGGCTGCGGTTCGCGATTCGCGAGGGCGGGCGGACGGTGGGCTCGGGCACCATCACCGACATCGTCGAGTAGCAGGGGCTGAACGGGAAGCGAGAGACGAGTGCGCGACATCATCATTCTGGCCTGCACCGAGTGCAAGCGGCGGAACTACAACACGACGAAGAACAAGCGCAAGACGACGGGCCGTCTCGAGATGAAGAAGTACTGCCGCTGGTGTCGCCGGCACACGCCCCATCGAGAGACCAAGTAGCGTTGGTGGAAACACAGGCCAGTAGCTCAACTGGTAGAGCACCGGTCTCCAAAACCGGGGGCTGGGGGTTCGAGTCCCTCCTGGCCTGCCACTGATCGAGAACGGCCCGGGGAGCGCGGTTCCCGGCAAGCGAGGACGATGGCGAAATCGGCTATGCTGCAAAGCCCCCGCGAGACGGTGGGCCGCAGGAAGGGCGTATTTGGGTGGTGGGGGCGTTCGCGGACGTTCCTGGCCCAGGTGCAGAACGAGCTCTCGCGCGTGACGTGGCCGTCCTGGAAAGAGGTGCAGGCCACCACGCTGGTCGTGATCCTCACGTCGATCCTGTTCGGCCTGTACCTGTGGGGCGCCGACCTGGTGTTCGACCGGGTCGCGCGGTTGATCTTCACGACCTTCGGTGCGTCATGACGGACGTCAGCACCAAGCAGTGGTACATCGTTCACACCTACTCGGGGTTCGAGAAGAAGGTCTCCGAGTCGCTGCAGCAGCGCGTGCAGGCCTACGGTCTGCAGGCGGAGATCGGCGAGGTCCTGATCCCGACCGAGGACGTCGTCGAGATGCGCGGCGGAAAGAAGGTGGTCAGCTCGAAGCGCTTCTTTCCCGGGTACATCCTGGTCGAGATGAACATGTCGGACAACGCCTGGCATGTCGTCAAGAACACGCCCAAGGTCACCGGCTTCGTGGGCGCGGGCGCGCAGCCCACGCCGCTCACGCGCGAGGAGGTCGACCAGATCCTGCACCAGGTCACGGTCGCCGCCGAGAAGCCGAAGCCGAAGTACACGTTCGACCGGGGCGACCAGGTGCGGATCAACGAGGGGCCGTTCACCAGCTTCAACGGCGTGGTCGACGAGGTGAACGTCGATCGCAACACGCTCAAGGTGATGGTCACGATCTTCGGCCGCTCGACGCCCGTGGAACTTGATTTCCTGCAGGTGGAGAAGATTTAGCGAGACGATATGGCGAAGAAGGTCATCGGCCTGATCAAGCTGCAGATTGCCGCCGGCAAGGCCACGCCGGCCCCCCCGGTCGGCACGGCGCTCGGCCCGCACGGCGTGAACATCATGGACTTCTGCAAGGCGTTCAACGCCAAGACCGCGAGCCAGGAGGGGCTGATCATTCCGGCGGTCGTGACGGTCTACCAGGATCGCTCGTACAGCTTCATCACCAAGACGCCGCCGGCCGCGGTGCTGCTCAAGCGGGCGGCGAACATCGCCAAGGGTTCCGGCGAGCCCAACCGGTCGAAGGTGGGCAACGTCACCGTTCAGCAGGTCGAGGAAATCGCCAGGACGAAGATGCCGGATCTGAACTGCGGGAGCCTGGAGGCGGCCGTCAGGACCGTGGCCGGCACGGCGCGGTCGATGGGCATCGACGTGGAGCCGTAGGCGGCGCTCGCCGCCGCCGGGACGAGATCATGACACGAAGCGGAAAGCAGTTCGTTGCGGCGCAGGCCAGGGTGGAGGCCCGACCCTACTCGCTGGAGGATGCCATCCCGCTGCTCCAGGACATCACGTTCGCGAAGTTCGACGAGTCGATCGAGATCGCGCTGCGGCTGGGCGTGAACCCGAAGCACGCCGACCAGATGGTGCGCGGCACGGTGCTGCTGCCGAACGGTCTCGGCCGCAGCAAGCGGGTGCTCGTCATTGCCGGACCCGACAAGCAGCGGGAAGCCGAGGAGGCCGGCGCGGACGTGGTGGGCGGCGACGAGATGGTGGAGAAGATCCAGGGCGGCTGGCTGGAGTTCGAGGCGGTCGTGGCCACGCCGGACATGATGCGGTCGGTCGGCAAGCTGGGCCGCATCCTGGGTCCGCGCGGCCTGATGCCCAACCCCAAGACCGGCACCGTCACCGCCGACGTGGCGCAGGCCGTCAACGAGATCAAGGCGGGCAAGGTGAACTACCGCGTCGACAAGGCCGGCGTGGTGCACGCGCCCATCGGCAAGGCGTCGTTCACCCCGGCGAAGCTGGTCGAGAACGCGTACGCCCTGGTCTCGAGCGTGGTCAAGGCGAAGCCCGCGGCGGCCAAGGGCCGCTACCTGAAGAGCATCACCGTGTCGTCCACGATGGGCCCGGGGGTGCGCGTCGACAGCACCGCCGTCGACGCGGCGACCCGCTAGGAGGCCGCCGGGGCCGAGCGCGGCAGACGAGTCGATTCATGCCAATCACACGAGCGCAGAAAGAGGATCGCATCAAGCTCCTCGTCGACGAGCTGGGGGGCGCCGGCAGCGTCATCCTGCTCGACTTCAAGGGGCTGGACGTGCCCCGGGTCACCGAGCTGCGGCGGCAGGTCCGCGCCACGCAGGGCGGCTATCGGGTGGTGAAGAACCGGTTGGCGCGGCGGGCCGTCGAAGGCACGCCGTACGAGTGCCTGGGCCGGCACTTCCGCGGCACGACGGCCGTGGCCTACAGCGCCGACGATCCCGTGGCGCTGGCCAAGACGCTGGTCACCTTCGCCCGGGACGAGCCCGCGCTGGCCGTGAAGGCGGCCGTCGTGCAGGGACAGGAAATCGATGCCGAGGGCGTGAAGTCCCTGGCCGAGCTGCCGTCCCGGGAGGGGCTGCTGGCGTCGCTGCTCGCGCTGCTGCAGACGCCGGCGACGCAGCTCGTGCGCGTCCTGAGCGCGGTTCCGCGCGATCTGATGAGCGTGCTGGCGCAGGTAGAGGAGCAGAGAAGGAGCAACGATGGCTGACGTGACGCAGGATCAGGTGGTCGACTACATCAAGGGCATTTCCGTCCTCGAGCTCTCGCAGCTCGTCAAGAAGCTGGAAGAGGAGCTCGGGGTCACGGCGGCTGCCGCCATGCCGGTGGCGGTGGCCGGTGCGGCGGCGCCGGGCGCGGCGGCCGAGGCCGAGGAGCAGACCGAGTTCACCGTCATGCTGACCGCGATCGGCGACAAGAAGATCAACGTCATCAAGGTCGTGCGCGAGGTCACCAGTCTCGGCCTGAAGGAGGCGAAGGACCTGGTGGAGAGCGCGCCGAAGGCGGTCAAGGAGGACATCCCGAAGGACGAGGCCGAGGCGGTCAAGAAGAAGTTCGAGGACGTCGGCGCCCAGGTCGAGATCAAGTGATGGACGGGCCGGGTCATCCGGCCCGACGCAGCGCCTTGCCGGGTCCGCCGCCCCCGCGGGCGGGTCCGGCGCTCATCGTCACCGCAGCGATCGACGACGAGGTGATCAAGCTGTGCACACCCTGCCCGAGAACACGTACCGCGAGCGGATCAACTTTTCCAAGATTCGGACGACCGTTCCGATCCCGAACCTGATCGAGATTCAGAAGAAGTCGTACGAGCGCTTCCTGCAGATGAACCGGCTGCCCGACGAGCGCGAGGACAGCGGGCTGCAGTCGGTGTTCAAGTCGGTCTTTCCGATCAAGGATTTCCGCGAGAACTCGGAGCTCGGGTTCATCGACTACTCGATCGGGAGCTGGGAGTGCAAGTGCGGCCGGTTGTCGGGCCTGGACCACCTGCGCAGGCCGTGCACGGGCTGCGGGACAGTGCTCGAGGCCGATCCCGTGGGCGAGCACGACGTCAACTGCCCGGCGTGCGGCCGCACCAACCGGGTCGCCGGCGCCGTCTGCGACATCTGCGGCGACACCGTCGACATCAAGCTCAAGTACGACGTCGAGGAGTGCCAGGAGCGCGGCATGACGTACGCCGTGCCGCTGAAGGTGCGCATCCAGCTCGTCGTGTTCAACAAGAGCGAGACGGGCGCCAAGGCGGTCCGCGACATCAAGGAGCAGGAGGTGTACTTCGGGGACATTCCGCTGATGACGGACAACGGGACGTTCATCATCAACGGGACCGAGCGCGTCATCGTGTCGCAGCTGCACCGCTCGCCGGGCGCCTTCTTCCACTCGGAGGACAAGTCGCTCTTCGTCGCGCAGATCATCCCGTACCGCGGATCGTGGGTCGAGTTCGAGTACGACGCCAAGAATCTCCTCTACGTTCGCATCGACCGCAAGCGGAAGTTCCTCGCCAGCGTGTTCCTGCGCGCGCTCGGCCTGCGCGGCGACGACGAGATCATCCGGACGTTCCACGTGGTCGACCGCATCTCGCTGGCCGACAAGACGCTGCGCTGGGCGGTGGACGACAGCCTCGTGGGACGGCGCGCCGCGGGCGAGGTCGAGGGCAAGGAAGGGGCCGTCGTGGTGCGTGCGGGGAAGCGCATCACCCGCTCGGCCGTGGAGGCGCTGCGGCAGGCGGGCGTGGCGTGGATCGAGGTGTCGGACACGGAGCTGGAGGGCGCGTACGCGGCCGCGGACGTGGTCGATCCGGCCACCGGCGAGGTGATCCTCGACACGAACGAGGAGGTGACGCCGCGGATCATCTCCATGGCGCAGGAGAAGGAGGTCGACGAGATCCAGGTCTTCTTCCCCGAGCGCGACGACGTGGGCTCGGTCATGTCGGCCACGCTGAAGAAGGATCCGATCCGCACGCACGAGGAAGCGCTGATCGAGATCTACCGCCGGCTGCGCCCGGGCGACCCGCCGACGCTGGACAGCTCGCGGTCGCTGTTCGAGAGCATGTTCTTCAACTCGCAGAAGTACGACTTCTCGCGCGTGGGCCGGCTCAAGCTGAACACGAAGCTCGGCTTCGACACGTCGCTCGACGAGAAGGTGCTGCACCCGCAGGACTTCTACGAGGTCATCAAGTACCTCCTGAAGCTGCGGCGCAATCCGACCAACGTGGACGACATCGACCACCTGGGGAACCGGCGCGTGCGGTCGGTCGGCGAGCTGCTGGAGAACCAGTTCCGGATCGGCCTGGTGCGGATGGAGCGCGCCATCAAGGAGAAGATGTCGGTCTACCAGGAGATGGCGACCGCCATGCCGCATGACCTGATCAACGCCAAGCCGGTCATGGCGGCCATTCGCGAGTTCTTCGGCTCGTCCCAGCTGTCGCAGTTCATGGACCAGACCAACCCGTTGTCCGAGATCACCCACAAGCGGCGGCTGTCGGCCCTCGGACCCGGCGGGCTGTCGCGCGAGCGGGCCGGCTTCGAGGTGCGTGACGTCCACCCCACCCACTACGGCCGCATCTGTCCCATCGAGACCCCGGAAGGACCGAACATCGGGCTGATCTCGTCGCTGTCCTGCTACGCGCGGATCAACGAGTTCGGGTTCATCGAGTCGCCGTATCGCCGGGTCAGGGAGGGTTCCGCCCTCGACTTCGTGCAGGTCACGAACGGCGGCGGCACGAAATACAAGACGGGCGACATCGTCGGCGCGGCGGAGATCGACCGGGACAACGCCGCCGCGAAGCGGCGGAAGAAGCGCGCGGCGGAATTCGAGCCGCATTCCTTCTACCTGTCGGCCTGGGAGGAGGATCGGTACCTCATCGCGCAGGCCAACGCCGAGCTCGACGCGGAGGGCCGGCTCACCGACGAGCGGGTGAACGCCCGGCAGGCCGGCAACTTCGTGCTCGCGCCGCGCGAGAAGGTCGACTTCATCGATGTATCGCCCAAGCAGCTGGTGTCGGTGGCGGCGTCGCTCGTCCCGTTTCTGGAGAACGACGACGCGAACCGCGCCCTGATGGGGTCGAACATGCAGCGGCAGGCCGTGCCCCTGCTGCGCGCGCGCGCGCCGTTCGTCGGCACCGGGATGGAGCACATCACGGCGCGCGATTCGGGCGCGGTCGTGGTCGCGCGGCGCGCCGGGACGGTCGACTACGTCGACTCGCAGCGGATCGTCGTGCGCGTCGAGGGCGACGGCGCCGCGGACGTGTCGAAGGATCTGCTGGCGGACATCTACAACCTGACGAAGTTCCGGCGCTCGAACCAGAACACCTGCATCAGTCAGAAGCCCATCGTGCGCGTCGACCAGAAGGTCGCCAAGGGGCAGGTGCTGGCCGACGGCCCGTGCACGGAGCAGGGCGAGCTGGCCCTCGGGCGCAACGTGCTGGGCGCGTTCATGCCGTGGCGGGGCTACAACTTCGAGGACGCCATCCTGGTGTCCGAGCGTCTGGTCAAGGACGACTACTACACCTCGATTCACATTGAGGAGTTCGACATCGAGTCGCGCGACACGAAGCTGGGGCCGGAGGAGATCACCCGCGACATTCCGAACGTCTCCGAGGGCTTCCTGAACGATCTGGACGAGAGCGGGATCATCCGCATCGGCGCCTACGTCAAGCCGGGGGACATCCTGGTCGGCAAGGTCACGCCCAAGGGCGAGACGCAGCTGACGCCCGAGGAGAAGCTGCTGCGGGCCATCTTCGGCGAGAAGGCCGGCGACGTCCGGGACGCCTCGCTGCTCTGCCCGCCGGGCATCGAGGGCATCGTCGTCGGCGTGAAGATCTTCTCGCGCAAGGGCATCGAGAAGGACGAGCGCGCGAAGGCCATCGAGTCGGAAGAGCTCGAGATGCTGGAGAAGAATCTCCAGGACGAGATCCGCATCCTGCACGACGAGGTCAAGAAGCGTCTGGCCGTGCTGATCGAGGGGCGCACCCTGGCAGCCGACCTGTTCGACGGACACGGCGCGGAGACCCTGCTGTCCGCCGGGACGGTGCTGACGAGCGACGTCATCGAGGCGTGCAGCTACCCGGATCTGATACGCGCGCGCCTGACCGACGTGGACGCCGCGCTGCAGGGCGAGCTGCGCGCCGTGGAGGAGCGCTCCGAGCGGCAGGTGGAGGTCATCACGCAGTTGTTCGAGGAGAAGAAGGAAAAGATTCGCCGCGGGGACGAGCTGCCGCCGGGCGTGATCAAGCTGGTCAAGGTGTTCGTCGCCATGAAGCGCAAGCTCTCGGTCGGCGACAAGATGGCGGGCCGGCACGGCAACAAGGGCGTCATCGCCCGCGTGCTGCCCGAGGAGGACATGCCGCGGCTGCCCGACGGCAAGCCCGTCGAGATCGTGCTCAACCCGCTGGGGGTCCCGTCGCGGATGAACGTGGGGCAGATCCTGGAGACGCACCTGGGCTGGGCGGCCCAGGCGCTCGGGCTGTACTTCGCGTCGCCGGTGTTCGACGGGGCCGGCGAGCAGGAGATCAAGCGCTGGCTCGAGAAGGCCGGTCTGCCGCGGAGCGGCAAGACGACGTTGTACGACGGCATGACCGGCGAGCCGTTCGAGCAGGAGGTGACCGTCGGCTACATCTACATGCTGAAGCTCTCGCACCTGGTCGACGACAAGCTGCATGCCCGGTCGATCGGGCCGTACTCCCTCATCACGCAGCAGCCGCTGGGCGGCAAGGCGCAGTTCGGCGGCCAGCGCTTCGGCGAGATGGAGGTGTGGGCGCTGGAAGCGTACGGCGCCGCGCACATCCTGCAGGAGCTGCTGACGGCGAAGTCCGACGACGTCACGGGCCGCGCGAAGATCTACGAGGCGATCGTCAAGGGCGACGCCTCGTTCACGCCGGGCCTGCCGGAGTCGTTCAACGTGCTCATCCGCGAGCTGCAGGCGCTGTGCCTGGACGTGGATCTCATCAAGACGGGGCGGCCGCTGGAGATACCGGAGCCCGAGCCCGAGGAGAGCGCCGAGCCGACGCTCGAGAGCATCCTGCCGGAGGTGTTGTGACGGTGAATCTCGAGAAGAGGGACTTCATGCGACCAAGCTACGCCGATCGGGGCTCGCTGACCGTGGACTTCGACGCCATCCGGATCAGCCTGGCGTCGCCCGAGAAGATCATGTCGTGGTCCCACGGCGAGGTGACGAAGCCGGAGACCATCAACTACCGCACGTTCAAGCCGGAGCGCGACGGCCTCTTCTGCGCCAAGATCTTCGGCCCGGTGACGGACTGGGAATGCCTCTGCGGCAAGTACAAGCGGATGAAGCACCGCGGCGTCATCTGCGACAAGTGCGGCGTCGAGGTGACCCAGGCCAAGGTGCGGCGCGAGCGGCTGGGGCACATCACGCTGGCGACGCCGGTCAGCCACGTCTGGTTCTTCAAGGGGCTGCCGAGCCGGATCGGGCATCTGCTCGACATCTCGCTGCGTGACCTCGAGCGCATCCTGTACTTCGAGGCCTACGTGGTGATCTCGCCGGGCGACGGCGACTTCAAGCCCAACCAGCTGCTCACGGAGGAGCAGTACCGCAAGGCGCGCGAGGAGCACGGAAGCAAGTTCCGGGCCCGCATGGGCGCCGAGGCGATCAAGGAGCTTCTCAAGCGGGTCGACATCGAGGAGCTGGCCGTCGAGCTGCGCGCCCGGATGCGCGCGGAGACGTCGGCCCAGAAGACGCTCAAGTTCGCGAAGCGGCTGAAGGTGGTCGACTCGTTCCGGCGCTCGACGAACCGGCCCGAGTGGATGATTCTCGACGTGATTCCGGTCATCCCGCCGGAGCTGCGCCCGCTGGTGCCCCTCGACGGCGGACGGTTCGCCACGTCCGACCTCAACGACCTGTACCGGCGCGTGATCAACCGCAACAACCGGCTCAAGAAGCTGATCGAGCTGAAGGCTCCCGACGTCATCATCCGCAACGAGAAGCGCATGCTGCAGGAGGCCGTGGACGCGCTGTTCGACAACGGCCGCCGGGGACGGGTGCTGCGCGGGGCGAACAACCGGCCGCTCAAGTCGCTCTCGGACACGCTCAAGGGCAAGCAGGGCCGCTTCAGGCAGAACCTGCTCGGCAAGCGCGTGGACTACTCCGGCCGGTCCGTGATCGTGGTCGGTCCCGAGCTGCGGCTGCACCAGTGCGGCCTGCCCAAGAAGATGGCGCTCGAGCTCTTCAAGCCGTTCATCTACAACAAGCTCGAGGAGCGCGGCCTGGTCACGACCATCAAGCAGGCCAAGGAGATCGTCGAGCAGCACGAGCCGGAGGTGTGGGACATCCTCGAGGAGGTGATTCGGGAGCACCCGGTGCTGCTGAATCGCGCGCCCACGCTGCACCGCCTCGGCATCCAGGCGTTCGAGCCGGTGCTGGTCGAGGGCAAGGCCATCCGCATCCACCCGCTCGTCTGCACGGCCTTCAACGCCGACTTCGACGGCGACCAGATGGCCGTGCACGTGCCGCTGTCGCCCGAGGCCCAGATCGAGGCCTCGGTGCTGATGATGTCGTCGAACAACATCATGTCGCCCTCCAACGGCACCCCCATCGCGGTGCCGTCGCAGGATATCGTCCTCGGCTGCTACTACATGACCAAGAGCAAGCCCGGGGCCAAGGGCGAGGGGCGCGTGTTCCGCTCGGCCGACGACGTGCTGCTCGCGCTCGACGCGGGCGACGTCGAGACGCTCACGCCGATCAGGCTGCGGCTGAGCGGCGAGTTCATGGATCTCACCGAGGCGCGCGACGATCAGGACGTGCTGCACGCCGCCGTCGAGAACCTGGACCGCAAGATCATCGACACGACGGTCGGCCGCGTGGTGCTGAACAACGCCCTGCCGGACGGCATCCCGTTCGTCAACGGCCTGCTCAAGAAGAAGGGCCAGCAGCAGCTCGTGCAGTACTGCTACCTGCGCCACGGGCTCGAGCGGACGGTGGCGATGCTCGACCGCCTGAAGGACCTCGGCTTCCTCTACGCCACGAAGTCCGGCCTGTCGATCGGCATCGACGACCTCGTCATCCCGCAGGAGAAGGGGGCGCTCGTGCAGAGCGCGAGCGAGGAGGTGATCAAGGTCGAGCAGCAGTACCTCGAGGGGGCCATCACGAACGGCGAGCGCAAGAACAAGGTCATCGCGATCTGGTCGGACGTCACGGAGCGGATCGCCGACGAGATGTTCCGCGAGATGGAGGATCTCGACGAGTCGGGGCAGGGCTTCAACCCGGTCTACGTCATGGCGGACTCGGGCGCGCGGGGGAGCAAGCAGCAGATCCGCCAGCTCGCCGGGATGCGCGGGCTGATGGCCAAGCCGTCGGGCGAGATCATCGAGACGCCGATCACGTCCAACTTCCGCGAAGGCCTGACCGTGCTGCAGTACTTCATCTCGACGCACGGCGCCCGCAAGGGGCTGGCGGACACCGCGCTCAAGACGGCCGACTCGGGCTACCTGACCCGGCGCCTGGTCGACGTCGCCCAGGACGTGATCATCTCGGACCTCGACTGCGGCACGCTCGACGGCATCGAGTCGCGGGCCATCGTCGAGAGCGGGGAGATCATCGAGCCGCTGCGCGACCGGATCATGGGCCGCGTGACGCTCGAGGAGGTGCGCGAGCCGTTCACGGACGACGTCATCGCGGAGAAGAACCAGGAGATCACCGAGGAGCTGGCCGCGGAGATCCAGGAGGCCGGCATCGAGAAGGTCAAGATCCGCTCGGTGCTCACCTGCGCCTCCCGGCGCGGGGTCTGCGCGCGGTGCTACGGCCGCGACCTGGCGACCGGCAAGCTGGTCGAGCTCGGGCTGGCGGTGGGGGTCATCGCCGCGCAGTCCATCGGCGAGCCGGGCACGCAGCTCACGATGCGGACGTTCCACATCGGGGGCACGGCGTCGCGCGTCTCCGAGCAGTCGACGCTCGAGAGCAAGCACGCCGGCACCGTGAAGTTCGAGGGCATCCAGGTGGTGCAGAAGCCGGACGATTCGCTGGTCGTCATGAACCGCACCGGCTCGCTCGTCGTGCTGGACACGAAGGGCCGGGACCGCGAGCGCTACGCGGTGGTGTACGGCGCGCACCTGCGCGTCAAGGACGGCCAGGAAGTCGAGCAGGGGCAGGTGCTGGTGGAGTGGGATCCGTACACCTTCTCGATCCTGACCGAGCAGAAGGGCGCGGTGCGCTTCAAGGACATCATCGAGGGCCTGACGGTGCACGAGGAAGTCGACGAGGTGACCGGCCTCATGCGGCTGATCATCGTGGACTCGCCGGACGAGAAGCGCCAGCCGACGATCGAGATCCGCGGCAAGGACAGCAAGAAGCGGCGCAAGTACCACATGCCCTCGCACGCGCACCTGATGGTGGCCGACGGTGACGAGGTCGACGCCGGCGACGTGCTGGCCAAGATTCCGCGCGAGACGACCAAGACCAAGGACATCACCGGCGGCCTGCCGCGCGTGGTCGAGCTGTTCGAGGCGCGCAAGCCGCGCGAGACCGCCGTCATCAGCGAGATCGACGGCGAGGTCAAGTACGGCGGGATCGTCAAGGGGATGCGCAAGATCCTGATCATCCCGGAGGATTCCAGCGCCGAGCCGCGCGAGTACTCGCTGCCGCGCGGGGTGCACATCAACGTGCAGGAGGGCGATCGGGTCAAGGCCGGCGAGCCGCTGATGGACGGTCCGAGCAATCCGCACGACATCCTCAGCGTGCTGGGCGAGAAGGCGTTGCAGAGCTACCTGGTCAACGAGATCCAGGAGGTGTACCGCCTGCAGGGCGTCAACATCAACGACAAGCACATCGAGGTGATGGTGCGCCAGATGATGCGCTGGGTCCGCGTGGAGGACGTGGGCGACACCGAGTTCCTGGTCGACGAGCAGGTCGACAAGGTCCGCTTCCTGCAGGAGAACGAGCGGGTCAGCACCGAGGGCGACCGGCCGGCCACCGGCCGGCCGATGCTGCTCGGGATCACGAAGGCCTCGCTGTCGACCGAGTCGTTCATTTCCGCCGCGTCGTTCCAGGAGACGACGCGCGTGCTGACCGAGGCGTCGATTTCAGGCCGCGTCGATCACCTGCGCGGGTTGAAGGAGAACGTGACGATGGGGCGGCTGATACCGGCCGGCACCGGTTTCGAGTACTACCAGCGGGTGCGCATCGAGCCGGACGAGCCGCCCCCGCCGCCGCCGCCGTCGCCGGAGGAGCTCGAGTTCGAGCGCGAGATGGAGTACTTCATCGAGCCCGACGAGGCGGTGCGGCGCGACGAGGCGGTCGAGTAGTCCGCGCCGCAGCGGAACGCATTGCGCGGATCGGGGCCATGTGATATTGTCCGAAGGTTTGGTCGGAGTCGGCGGCGTCCTTGTCCGACTCCGACCTGCCCGAGAGGTGCCTCGCTGCACAAGGCATGACCCCGGCGCTGGCCGGGGCCAGCGCCGCTCGACGAGCTTACAGAAATCGGGTTGACCGGCCACAGGTGCCAAGCCGGTGCGGCTTTTAGGCCTGGGCCACATTGTCGACCGCTGGCGCGCGACCTGCCGTCGCGCCAGGCGGTGTCGAGGTTAGGAGTCGTCGTGCCGACGATCAGCCAGCTCGTCCGGAAGGGCCGCGTGGCGGTGCTCAACAAGACGAAGAGCCCTGCGCTCCAGAGCTGCCCGCAGAAGCGGGGCGTCTGCGTGCGGGTGTTCACGCAGACGCCGAAGAAGCCGAACTCGGCGCTGCGCAAGGTCGCCCGGGTGCGCCTGACCAACGGCATCGAGGTGACCAGCTACATACCCGGCGAGGGGCACAACCTGCAGGAGCACTCGCTGGTGCTGATTCGCGGCGGGCGCGTGAAGGATCTGCCGGGGGTGCGGTACCACGTGGTGCGCGGGACGCTCGACGCCGTCGGCGTGCAGGGCCGCAAGCAGTCGCGCTCGAAGTACGGCGCCAAGCGGCCGAAGGCGTAGGGGAACAGGAGCGAGAGATGCCGCGGCGACGAGAAGTTCCCAAGCGCGAGGTGCCGGCGGATCCGCTGTACAGCAGCACGCTGGTGACGAAGTTCGTGCGGATGATCATGAAGGGCGGCAAGCGGAGCGTCGCCGAAGGCATCGTCTACGGCAGTCTCGACATCATCCGGGACCGCACGGGCGACGATCCGCTCAAGGTCTTCAAGAAGGCGATCGACAACACGAAGCCGAGCCTCGAGGTCAAGTCGCGCCGGGTGGGCGGGTCCAACTACCAGGTGCCGGTCGAGGTCAACCAGAACCGCCGGCTGTCGCTCAGCATCCGCTGGCTCACGACGTCGGCGCGCGGCCGCGGCGACGGCAAGACGATGCGGGACCGGCTGGCGAACGAGCTGATCGACGCGTCGAATCTGCGCGGCGGCTCCGTCAAGAAGCGGGAAGACACGCACCGCATGGCCGAAGCCAACAAGGCCTTCGCCCACTACCGGTGGTAGAGAACATGCACAAGGTCCTGTTCGCCTCCGCGGCCGGAAAGAAGAGCCATGGCGGTCGCTGAGCTGAAGCCGCGGAGCTCCACGGGCCGTGCCGCCCGAGCGCAGAAGTCCGCAATCATGCCCAGGCAAGTCCCGCTCGGCCGCAATCGGAACATCGGCATCATGGCGCACATCGATGCCGGGAAGACGACCACGACCGAGCGCATCTTGTACTACACCGGGATCACCTACAAGCTGGGCGAGGTGCATGACGGCACGGCGGTCATGGACTGGATGGCGCAGGAGCAGGAGCGCGGCATCACCATCACCTCGGCGGCGACCACCTGCTTCTGGCGCGACCACCGCATCAACATCATCGATACGCCGGGCCACGTCGACTTCACGGCCGAGGTGGAGCGCTCGCTGCGCGTCCTCGACGGCGCCGTGGCCGTGTTCGATGCGGTCGCGGGCGTCGAGCCGCAGTCGGAGACCGTCTGGCGTCAGGCCGACAAGTACGGCGTCCCGCGCATCTGCTTCGTCAACAAGATGGACCGCGTGGGAGCCGACTTCGCCGGCACGGTCGAGCAGATCCGGTCCAAGCTGCAGGCCAACCCCGTGGCGGTGCAGATGCCGATCGGCGCCGAGGACGGCTTCGCGGGCGTGATCGACCTCGTGGCCATGCGCGCGGTGCGCTACCGGGACGAGACGCTCGGGGCCGAGTCCAGCGTCGAGGAGATTCCCGAGGCGTGCCGGCCGGAGGCGACCGCCCTGCGGGAGACGCTGATCGAGAAGGTCAGCGAGGTCAGCGACGAGATTCTCGACAAGTACCTGCACGGCGTGCCGCTCGGGGAGGACGAGATCCGCGCCGCGCTGCGGCGCCGGGTCGTCGAGTCGGTGCGCAACGACGAGCCGCCGTTCGTGCCGGTGGTGTGCGGGTCCGCCTTCAAGAACAAGGGCGTGCAGCCGCTGCTCGACGCCGTCGTCGACTATTTGCCGTCGCCCGGCGACGTGCCGCCCATCGTGGGCCTCGACCCGCGGCAGGCGGAGGAGACCCCGGTCGAGCGTCCGGCCGACGATGCCGCGCCGTTCTCCGCGCTGGCGTTCAAGATCATGACCGACCCGTTCGTGGGGCGGCTCACGTTCATACGGGTGTACTCGGGCGTGATGAAGTCGGGGGCGACCGTCTTCAATCCGGTGCGCGGCCGCAGCGAGCGGATCGGGCGGCTGCTGAAGATGCACGCGAACAAGCGCGAGGAAATCCAGCAGGTGTACGCGGGCGATATCGCCGCGGCGGTCGGCCTCAAGAGCGTGCGCACCGGCGACACCATCTGCGACCAGCGCCGCCCCGTCGTGCTCGAGTCGATGGAGTTCCCGAAGCCGGTCGTCTCGCTGGCGATCGAGCCGCGGACGGAATCCGATCAGGAGAAGCTGGGAGCGGGGCTGGCCAAGCTGACGGTCGAGGATCCGACGTTTCGCGTCCAGACCGACGAGCAGACGGGACAGGTCGTCATATCGGGCATGGGCGAGCTGCACCTGGAGATTCTCGTCGACCGGCTGCGGCGCGAGTTCGGCGTGGAGGCCGCGGTCGGCCGCCCGCAGGTCGCCTACCGCGAGACCCTGACGCGTGCGGTCGAGAGCGAGGGCCGCTACGTGCGGCAGACGGGCGGCCGCGGGCAGTACGGGCACGTCAAGATCCGCGTGGTGCCGGCGCCGCTCGGCCGCGGATTCGAGTTCGTCGACGACATCGTGGGCGGGGCGATCCCGCGCGACTACGTCAAGTCGGTCGAGGAGGGCGTGCGCGACGCGCTGACGACCGGCATTCTCGCCGGCTACCCGATCGAGGACGTCAGCGTGTCGCTGTACGACGGCTCGCACCACGAGGTCGACTCCTCCGAGATGGCGTTCAGAATGGCCGGCTCGATGGCGTTCCGCGCCGCCGCACGCAAGGCGGGCGCGGTGCTGCTCGAGCCGAGCATGCGTCTCGAGGTCGTGGTTCCCGAGGAGTACATGGGGGACATCATCACCGACATGAACGCCCGGCGGGGCCGTGTCAGGTCGATGGAGGCGCACGGCGGCACGCGCATCGTCAATGCCCACGTGCCGCTGGCCGAGATGTTCGGGTACGCCACCGATCTCCGCTCGCGCACGCAGGGACGGGCGACGTTCTCCATGCACTTTGAACGATACGAGCAGGTGCCGGCCCAGATCAGCGAGGAGGTCGTGGCTCGCATCCAGGGAAGATGAGGCAGGAGCGATGGCGAAAGAGAAGTTTGACCGTTCGAAGCCGCACGTGAACATCGGGACGATCGGGCACATCGATCACGGGAAGACGACGCTGACGGCTGCGATCACGTCGGTTCTGTCGAAGAAGGACGGGAAGAACGAGATTCGGAGCTTCGACTCGATCGACAACGCGCCGGAAGAGCGCGAGCGGGGGATCACGATCGCGACGGCTCACGTGGAGTATCAGACCGAGCAGCGGCACTACGCGCACGTGGACTGCCCGGGGCACGCGGACTACATCAAGAACATGATCACGGGCGCGGCGCAGATGGACGGCGCGATACTGGTGGTGGCGGCGACGGACGGTCCGATGCCGCAGACTCGCGAGCACATTCTGCTGGCTCGTCAGGTTGGGGTTCCGTCGCTGGTGGTGTTTCTCAACAAGGTTGACGCGGTGGACGACCCGGAGCTTCTCGAGCTGGTGGAGCTGGAGGTTCGGGAGCTGCTGAGCACGTATGAGTTTCCGGGCGACGACATCCCGGTGGTGAAGGGCTCTGCGCTGCAGGCTCTCGAGGGCGAGGCGGCGGGCGAGGCGGCGGTTCTGGAGCTGATGGCGGCGGTCGATTCGTATGTTCCGCTGCCGGCCCGGGACATCGACAAGCCGTTTCTGATGCCGATCGAGGACGTGTTTTCGATCTCGGGGCGCGGCACGGTGGTGACGGGCCGCGTCGAGCGCGGGAAGGTGATTGTCAGCGAGGAGATCGAGATCGTGGGCTTCACGCCGACTCAGAAGAAGGTGGTGACGGGCGTGGAGATGTTCCGCAAGCTGCTCGACGAGGGGGTGGCCGGGGACAACATCGGGGTGTTGCTGCGGGGGACGGAGAAGGACGACGTCGAGCGGGGCCAGGTGCTGGCGAAGCCGAAGTCGATCACGCCGCACACGAAGTTCCGCGGCGAGGTGTATGTTCTGACGAAGGACGAGGGCGGCCGTCACACGCCGTTTTTCAACGGCTATCGCCCGCAGTTCTATCTGCGGACGACGGACGTGACGGGCGTGGCGACGTTGCCGGAGGGCGTCGAGATGGTGATGCCGGGCGACAACGTGGCGATCAGCGTGGAGCTGATCACGCCGGTGGCGCTCGAGAAGGGGCTGCGGTTCGCGATTCGCGAGGGCGGGCGGACGGTGGGCTCGGGCACCATCACCGACATCGTCGAGTAGGCGGGGGCCGCGCCGCGGAGGAGAGACGACGATGCCGACGTTCAGCGACAAGATTCGTATCCGCCTCAAGGCGTACGACTATCGTGTGCTGGACCAGTCGACGACCGAGATCGTCGACACCGCGCGCCGCACCGGCGCCAGGCTCGCGGGGCCCATTCCGCTGCCGACCGACACGAACAAGTGGACGGTCCTGCGCTCGCCGCACGTCGACAAGAAGTCGCGCGAACAGTTCGAGATTCGCACGCACAAGCGGCTGATCGACATCTTCGAGCCCACGCCGCAGACGGTCGACGCGCTGATGAAGCTCGATCTGCCGGCGGGGGTCGACGTCGAGATCAAGGCGTTCGGCAAGGAACACAACTAGGAGTCCGATTGGCGGGCCGGGAGCCCGCGCGGGACGGAGTCATGGTGGCCGGGATCATCGGACGGAAAATCGGGATGACGCAGGTGTTCAGCGACGACGGGGTGGTGTCGCCGGCCACGGTTCTCCAGGCCGGCCCCTGCGTGGTCGTGCAGCGCAAGACCGTCGATCGGGACGGGTACGACGCGGTGCAGATCGGCCTCGTCGAGCAGCGCCCGGCCCGAGTGTCGAAGCCGGTCGCCGGCCACTACCGGCGCGCCGGCGTGCCGCCGACCCGCATCCGGCGCGAGGTGGCCGTCGCCGCCGGCGGCGAGGCGCCGCAGGCAGGCGAGCAGGTGCTGGTTTCGCTCTTCGCGGCCGGCGATCAGGTCGACGTCGTGGGCGAGAGCCGGGGCCGCGGCTTCCAGGGTGTCGTCAAGCGGCACGGTTTCGGTGGCGGGCGCGCGACCCACGGGTCGATGTTCCACCGCGCGCCCGGCTCGATCGGCCAGTCGTCGTATCCGTCGCGGGTGCTCAAGGGGATGCGCGGGCCGGGGCGCATGGGCGGCGACCGCGTCACGGTGCGGAACCTGCGCGTCATCCAGGTCGACGCCGAGAACCACCAGCTGGTCGTGCGCGGAGCGGTGCCCGGTGCGCCCGGGGGCTACGTCGTCATTCGGCGGGCGGTCGCTCCCCGCCGCGAGGTGGTGCAGCCCGCGCCGGACGACACGAAGAAGAAGAAGAGGCGAGGCTGACCCGCGCGGCGGGCAGGCGAGAGCGGAACATGACGCTGGACGTGGTCAACGAGCAGAACGACAGGGTCGGCTCGATCGATCTCAGTGACGAGGTCTTCGGCGGGCCGGTTGACGAGGGGCTCGTCTGGGAGTCGGTCGTGCAGCAGAACGCGGCCGACCGACGGGGCACCCATGCCACGAAGACGCGCGGCCAGGTGCGGGGCACGGGCCGCAAGCCGTGGCGGCAGAAGGGCACCGGCCGGGCCCGCGTCGGCGAGGTGCGCAACCCGCTGTGGCGCAAGGGGGGCACGGTCTTCGGACCCCAGCCGCGCAGCTACGCTTACGCGTTGCCGGCCAAGGTGGTGCGCCGCGCCCTGCGGGCCGCGCTCAGTCAGAAGCTCCGCGACGGTGCGGTGACCGTCGTCGAGCAGTTGACGGTCGACGAGCCGCGGACGAGGGACGCCGTGGAGCTGCTCGGGCGCCTCGACAGCGGGGAGCGGGCGCTCCTCGTCGACGTGAAGCCGCAGCCGAACCTCGAGCTGGCGGTCAGGAACCTCCCGGGCGTGCGCGCCGTCGGCTCCCGCCGCCTGACGGCGCGCGACGTCGCCTGGGCGCCGCGGCTGTTCGTGACCGCGGACGCGTTCATACATCTCGAAAAGGTGCTGGCATCGTGAAGCAGACGGACGTCATCCGGCGGGCGATCGTGACGGAGAAGTCGTCGGTGCTGCTCGACGACAAGCGCATCGTCACCTTCGAGGTGGCGATGAACGCGACGAAGGTCGACGTCAAGCGGGCGGTCGAGCAGCTGCTCGGCACCCGGGTGGCGAGCGTGCGGACGGCGATCTCGCACGGCAAGATCAAGCGGCAGGGGCGCTTCGCAGGTCAGCGGCCCGACTGGAAGAAGGCGTACGTGCGGCTGCGGCCGGGAGAGAAGATCCCCGAGTTCCTCGAAGGGGCGGGCTAGCAGAGAGGTCGAAGGCGAACGATGGCGATTCGCAGGTACAAGCCCACGTCGGCCGGTCGGCGGTTTCAGTCCGCCCACGATTTCGACGAGATCACGACGGACCGGCCGTATCGGCCGCTGACGAAGCCGCTCAAGAAGTCGGGCGGGCGGAACAACCGCGGCGAGGTGTCCTCGTGGTGGCGCGGGGGCGGCCACAAGCGCGCCTACCGGGTCATCGATTTCCGGCGGGACAAGCGCGGCGTGCCGGGGCGCGTGGCGACCGTCGAGTACGATCCGAACCGGTCGGCGCGGATAGCGCTGGTGGCGTACGCCGACGGCGAGAAGCGCTACATCCTGCACCCGGTCGGCCTGAAGGTCGGCGACACGGTGCTCGCCGACGAGAAGACCGACATCCTGCCCGGCAACGCGCTGCCGCTCCGGAACATGCCGCTCGGCACGCAGGTGCACAACGTGGAGCTGCGGCCCGGCAAGGGCGGGCAGATCGCCCGCAGCGCCGGGTCGGCGGTGCAGGTCGTGGCGAAGGACGGCAAGCACGTGACCGTCAAGCTGCCGTCCGGCGAGACGCGGCTCGTGCCGCCGGACGCGCTGGCCACGGTGGGCCAGGTCGGCAACGTCGAGCACGGCAACGTGTCGATCGGCAAGGCCGGCCGGAACCGCTGGCGCGGCAAGCGGCCGCACGTCTGCGGCAACTCGATGAATCCGGTCGACCATCCGCTGGGGGGCGGCGAGGGCCACGCGGCGGGCGGCCGGCATCCGGTGTCGCCGTGGGGACAGCCGGCGAAGGGCTACAAGACCCGCCGCCGGAAGCCGTCGGACCGTTTCATCCTGCAACGGAAGAAGCGCAAGCGTTCGAGGTGACGGGAGCTGCCGCGATGAGTCGATCGCTGAAGAAAGGACCGTTCGTCGATATTCCGCTCCTCGAGAAGATCGAGGTGATGAATCGCGACAACGCACGGAAGGTGATCAAGACGTGGTCCCGCCGGTCGACCGTGGTGCCGGAGATGATCGGGCACACGATCGCCGTCCACAACGGAAAGAAGTTCGTGCCGGTCTACGTCAGCGAGAACATGGTGGGGCACAAGCTCGGGGAGTTCTCGCCTACCCGCCTGTTCCGCGGGCACACCGGCCGCGGCGAGAAGGTGGCGTCCGTGGCGAGGGGCGGGCGATGATCGAGGGCCGCGCCACCGCGCGCTATGTCCGCACGTCGGCGCAGAAGGCGAAGCTCGTCATGGATCTCATTCGCGGGCGGACGGTCGACAGCGCGCTGGCCACGCTCCGCTTCACCCGCAAGAGCGTTGCGCGCGACATCGCGAAGGTGCTGCGGTCGGCCGTGGCCAACGCGCAGCAGCAGGAAGGCGCGAGCGGTGACACGGACCGGCTGTACGTGCGCGAGTGCTACGCCAATCAGGGGCCGTCGCTCAAGCGCATTCGCCCCGCGCCCATGGGCCGCGCGTTCCGCATCACCCGGCGCACGTCGCACCTGACCGTCACCGTGTGCGAGAAGCCCGAGACCGTGACCAGCGTGCCCGCCGTCGACGCGGCGCCGCAATCGTAGGAGACAGGGTCGAGCATGGGACAGAAGGTTCACCCCTACGGATTTCGCCTCGGCTACAACAAGACGTGGCGCTCGCGCTGGTACGCGGACCGGGACTATGCCAAGCTGCTGCACGAGGACCTGTCCCTCAAGTCCGACCTCAAGAAGCGGTTCTCCCATGCCGGCGTGTCCAAGATCGAGATCGAGCGCGCCGCCAACAAGCTGAAGCTCGACATCCACACCTCGCGGCCGGGCATCATCATCGGGCGCAAGGGCACGGAGGTCGACAAGCTGAAGACCGACATTCAGAAGCGCACGAACCGCGAGGTGTTCATCAACATCCAGGAGATTCAGAAGCCCGAGCTCGACGCGCAGCTCATCAGCGAGTCGGTCGCGCTGCAGCTCGAGAAGCGCGTTGCGTTCCGGCGCGCCATGCGCAAGGCGGTCGAGTCGGCGCTGCGCTTCGGCGCGCGCGGCATCAAGGTGCGGGTGGGCGGACGTCTCAACGGCGCCGAGATCGCGCGCTCCGAGTGGTATCTGCACGGGCAGTTGCCGCTGCAGACGCTGCGGGCCGACATCGACTACGGGTTCGGCGAGGCGCGCACCACCTACGGCGCCATCGGCGTCAAGGTATGGCTCTACAAGGGCGAGCGGCTCGAGCCGCAGACCAGCCGCGAGGAAGACTACCGCCCGCCGCGCCGCGGCCGCCTGTAGGCATCCGGGGGAATCGCCATGTTGATGCCGAAGAAGGTCAAGTATCGGAAGCAGCATCGGGGGCGCATGGTCGGCAAGGCCTGGCGCGGGTCGGCCGTCTCGTTCGGCGACTACGGGCTGAAGGCGCTCGAATCGTGCTGGATGACCGACCGTCAGATCGAGGCCGCCCGTGTCGCGATGACGCGCGCCGTCAAGCGCGGCGGCAAGATCTGGGTGCGCATCTTTCCGGACAAGCCCATCACGAAGAAGCCGCAGGAGACCCGCATGGGCAAGGGCAAGGGCGCGCCGGAGCAGTGGGTGGCGGTGGTGCGTCCGGGCCGGATCCTGTTCGAGATGGAGGGCGTGAGCGCCGTCGACGCGGAGCACGCGATGCGGCTGGCGGCCGCCAAGCTGCCGATACCGACGAAGTTCACGCGGCGGTTCGGCGCGGGTGACGGCTCATGACGGGCATCGACGAGCTGCGCGAGCTGGGCACGGAAGACCTCCAGCAACGCGTGGGCGAGCTCGACGATCAGGTCTTTCGGCTGCGTATCCAGAGGTCGATGGGCCAGACCGACGCGTCGAACAAGATGCGCGACCTGCGGCGCGAGCGGGCGCGGGTCAAGACGCTGCTGCGCGAGCGCGAGCTGGCGGGGGCGGCGGAGACCGCCGGCGGCGCCGACGGCGCCGACGGCGGAGAAGACTGAGCGATGGCCAACAAGAGAGAGGTTATCGGCGTCGTGGTCCGCGCCAAGCTGGACAAGGGCGTCATCGTTGCCGTCGAGCGCCGGGTGCGGGACAACGTGTACGGCAAGATTCGCCGGCGCACGACGCGGTTCATGGCGCACGACGATACCGACAGCCTGAAGGTCGGCGATCGGGTGGCCATGGTCGAGTCGCGCCCGCTCAGCCGGCGCAAGCGGTTCGTCGTCGTCCGCATCGTCGAGCGGGCCCGGATAGTTTGAGCAAACGGTGTGATCGGACGGGCGCGTCATGATTCAGATGCAGTCGGTGCTGGACGTCGCGGACAATTCCGGGGCGCGGAAGATCGCGGTCATCAATCCGCTGGGCGGCGCGACGGGGCGCTACGCCGGGCTGGGGGACCTCGTCACGGCAGCGGTCAAGGAGGCCACGCCGGCCTCGGCCGTGAAGAAGGGCCAGGTGGTGAGGGCGGTGATCGTCAGGACCCACAAGGAGCACCGGCGCCGGGACGGCAGCTACATCCGGTTCGACCGGAACGCCGCGGTGCTCGTCAACGAGCAGAACGAGCCGATCGGGACCCGCGTCTTCGGGCCTGTGGCCCGCGAGCTGCGCGAGCGGAAGTTCATGAAGATCATCTCGCTGGCGCCGGAAGTGTTGTGAGGCGATCGGAACGATGTCCAGACTCCAGACCCCCGTGCGGAAGAACGACAACGTGGTCGTTGTCACCGGCAAGGACCGTGGCAAGCGTGGCCGCGTGCTGAAGGTGCTGCCCGGCCGCAACCGCCTCGTGATCGAGGGGGTCAACTTCGTCAAGCGGCACACGCGGCCGAATCCGCAGCGCAACATCAAGGGCGGCATCGTCGAGAGGGAGGGCTCCGTGCACGCGTCGAACGTGCAGATCGTCTGTCCGGAGTGCGGGGCGCCGACACGCGTCGGGCGCCAGCTGCTCGGCGACGGGCGGAAGATACGCGTGTGTCGCAAGTGCGACGGGGCGGTGGACAAGTGAGCCGGCTGCAGGAACGCTATCGTGACGAGGTCGTGCCCGCGCTCCGCAAGGAGTTCGGCTACACGACCATCATGGCCGTGCCCAAGATCGAGCGGGTCGTGGTCAACATGGGCATCGGCGAGGCGACCCAGAACCCGAAGCTCATCGACGCCGCGGCGGACGAGCTGACGCGGATCACGGGGCAGCGGCCGGTGACCACCCGGGCGCGCAAGTCGGTCGCCGCGTTCAAGCTGCGGCAGGGCATGGCGATCGGCTCGATGGTGACGCTGCGCGGCGAGCGCATGTACGAGTTCCTCGATCGCCTCATCTCGATCGCGCTGCCCCGCGTGCGGGACTTCCGCGGCATCTCGCCGGACGGGTTCGACGGTCGCGGCAACTACACGCTGGGTCTCCGCGACCAGCTGATTTTTCTGGAGATCGACTACATGAAGGTCGATCAGTCGCGCGGTATGAACGTGTCGGTCGTAACGACGGCCAGGACCGACGGTGAGGGACGCCGGTTGCTGCAACTGCTGGGCATGCCCTTTCGGACCAACTGACGCGCGGCCCGCGGGCCGCCGATGACGAAATCACCATGTCGACGATCGCGAAGAAGGTCAAGGAGCTCAGGCCGCCGAAGTTCAGGGTTCGCGGGCGCAACCGCTGTCGGGTTTGCGGCCGGCCGCGCGGGTACCTGCGGAAGTTCGCGCTCTGTCGTCTCTGCTTCCGGAAGCTCGCCCTCGAGGGCGAGATCGCGGGCGTGACGAAGAGCAGCTGGTAGCCGGCGGAGGCACCGTGCACGGGCCGGGTGGTTGGGTGAGACGGGAGAAGTCGAGGGCCTATGCCTGATCAGATTGCTGACATGCTGTCGAGGATCCGGAACGCGACGTCGAGCCGGCATCTGCGTGTCGACGTGCCGCTGTCGAGGCTCAAGGTCGAGATTGCGCGGATCCTCCAGAGCGAGGGATATGTTCAGGGATTCAAGCTCGTCGAGGTCGCCGGCCGGCGCGGCACGCAGCCCAGGAAGATGATTCGCATCGTGCTGAAGTACGGTCCCGGCGGCCAGCGGGTGCTGTCCGGCCTGGAGCGTGTCAGCCGGCCCGGCCGGCGGGTGTACTTCGCACGCGACAAGGCCCCGCCGGTGCTGGCCGGACTGGGAACGAGCATCCTCACCACCTCGCGGGGCGTCATGACCGGTCGCGACGCTGCCAGGGCGGGCGTGGGCGGCGAGGTTCTGTGCAATGTGTGGTAGGGCTCGGACGGGAGCCGGGGTGCATCCATGTCGCGTGTAGGCAAGCAGCCGATTCCGATTCCGGACGGCGTCAAGGTCACCCTGGCGGCTGACGCCGTCGAGGTGCAGGGACCGAAGGGCAAGCTCCGTCAGCCCGTGCCGCCCGGGGTGCGCTTCGAGCTGGCCGACGGCAAGCTGACGGCCCTGCCCGTGCGCGAGAACGACCGGTCGCTCGCGAAGTTCCACGGTCTGGCGCGGAGCTTGGCGGCCAACGCGGTGCACGGCGTCTCGCAGGGTTTCACCAAGGAGCTCGACATCGTCGGCATCGGCTACCGCGCCGAGGTGTCGGGACCGGAGGTCGTCCTTTCGCTCGGGTACTCGCACCCGGTGAAGTTCCCCGTCCCGAGCGGCATCGACATCACGGTGGACAAGCAGAACCACATCACCGTCGCCGGCATCGACCGCCAGCAGGTCGGGCAGGTGGCGGCGGATCTGCGCGCGCTGCGGAAGCCCGACCCCTACAAGCAGAAGGGCATTCGGTACACCGGCGAGGTGCTCAAGAAGAAGGTCGGCAAGACCGGGGCGTAGTCGATGAGAATCAAGACCAAGAGGGATCGCCGGCGCCGGATCCGGCTGCGGCAGCGCAAGCGGATCCACGGCACGCCGTTGCGGCCGCGGCTGGCGGTGTCGAGGAGCCTCGCCCACATCTGCGTGCAGGTCATCGACGACGAGGCCGGGCGGACGCTGGCGTGGGCCTCGAGTCAGGAGGCCAGCGTGCGCGCCCGGTTCGAGGACGGCGCGCGGGGCGGCAACAAGCTGGGCGCGACCGTCGTCGGCCGCGTGGTGGCCGAGCGCCTGCTCGAGCGCGGCGTCAAGCAGGTCGTGTTCGACCGCGGCGGCCGGTTGTATCACGGACGTGTGCGCAGCGTGGCGGAGGCGGCCCGCGAAGCCGGCCTGGAGTTTTAGAGCATGCGAGACGCACGACCGAAGATCGACCCCACGCTGCTCGACCTGAAGGACACGGTCGTGTCGATCAACCGTGTGACCAAGGTCGTCAAGGGCGGCAAGAACCTGAGCTTCAGCGCACTGGTCGTCGTCGGCGACGGCCTGGGGCACGTCGGCTTCGCGGTCGGCAAGGCCAAGGAGGTGCCCTCGGCCATCAAGAAGGGGATCGAGTCGGCCAAGAAGGCGCTCGTGCGGGTGCCGTTGCAGGGCACGACGATTCCGCACACCATCGTCGGGCGGTTCGGGGCCGGCAGCGTGCTGCTGAAGCCGGCGCCGGAAGGCACCGGGATCATCGCGGGCGGCGCGGTGCGTGCCGTCGTCGAGTCGGCCGGCATTCACAACATCCTCACGAAGTCGCTCGGCTCCGACAACCCGCACAACGTGGTCCGTGCGACCTTCGTCGGTCTGGCGGAGCTCAAGGACCCGGTGGAGGTCGAGCGGCTGCGCGGCGTCGATCTGGCGCTGGCGGCGGGTGACGCGGCCGGCGGGACGGCGGAGGCGGGCACGCCGGTGGCAGGTGAGCGATGAGACGCGGGCAGCGCAACGAAACGGCGCCGCGGCTGCGCGTGACCCTGGTCCGCAGCCCGATCGGCTACGACAAGCGGCAGTCGCTCGTCGTGCGCGGTCTCGGCCTGCGGCGGATCGGGCACTCCGTCGACGTGGTGGACAACCCGTCGATTCGAGGCATGTTGCACAAGGTGCGCCATCTCGTGCGCGTGGGGTAGGGCCATGGATCTGAGCAATCTGCATCCGCCGGAAGGCGCGCGGCGCAAGCGCAAGCGCGTCGGTCGGGGCGAGGGCTCCGGGACCGGGGTGACCGCCGGCCGCGGGCACAAGGGCGCCAAGTCGCGGTCCGGCTTCAAGCGCAAGCGGGGCTTCGAGGGCGGCCAGATGCCCCTGCACCGGCGCGTGCCGAAGCGCGGCTTCCACAATCCGTTCCGCGTCGAGTACGCCGTGGTCAACCTCGACACCCTCGCGGCCCGCTTCGACGACGGCGCGGAGGTGACGCCGGAGCTGCTGCGCGCCCGGCGGATCGTGCGCCGCTCGCGCGCGTTGATCAAGGTGCTGGGGCGCGGCGAGCTGTCGAAGAGGCTGACCGTCAAGGCGCATCGCTTCAGCGCCGCGGCCAGCCAGGCCATTGCCGCCGCCGGCGGCCGGGTGGAGGTGCTGGCGGCCACCTCCGGGAGCCAGTCCGACTGATGCTGGAGAGCCTGCGGAACACGTTCGCGATACCGGACCTGCGCCGGCGCCTGCTGTTCATGCTCGCCATCCTCGCCGTCTACCGGGTGGGGAGCCACATTCCGACGCCCGGCGTGAACACCGAGGCGCTGGCGCTGCTCGCCGAGCAGGCGTCGGGCACGATGTTCGGGCTGTACGACATGTTCTCGGGCGGCAACCTGTCGCAGGTGACGATCTTCGCGCTCGGCATCATGCCCTACATCAGCGCGTCGATCATCCTGCAGTTGCTGACCGTCGTGTGGCCGTATCTCGAGCGCCTGTCGAAGGAGGGCGAGCTCGGCCGGCGGAAGATCACCCAGTACACGCGCTACGGCACCATCGTGCTGTGCATCGTCCAGTCGCTGGCGATCGCGATCTTTCTCGAGCGCCAGACGAACATCGCCGGCGGCCTGCCGCTGGTCTACGCGCCCGGGTGGGCCTTCCGCTTCATGACGGTGCTCACGCTGACCACCGGCACCGCCTTCATCATGTGGCTGGGCGAGCAGATCACCGAGCGCGGGGTCGGCAACGGGATGTCGCTGATCATCTTCGCCGGCATCGTCGTCGGGCTGCCGTCGGCCGTGCTGACGACGCTGGACCAGATGCGCACCGGGCAGATGGGGATCATCCGCGTCCTGCTCCTGCTGACGGTCATGGTGCTGGTCGTGGGGGCCGTCGTGTTCATCGAGCGCGGGCACCGGCGCGTCACGGTGCAGTACGCGAAACGCGTGGTCGGCCGGCGCATGTACGGCGGCAGCAGCACCCACATTCCGCTGAAGGTGAATACGGGCGGCGTGATTCCCGTCATCTTCGCCTCGTCGATCATCGCGTTCCCGGCCACGGTCGCCACCGCCTTCCCGGCGGGCGGCTGGGGCCAGGCGCTGACCGACCAGCTGCGCAACGGCATGCCGCTGTACTACCTCCTGTACATGGGCGGCATCATCTTCTTCGCCTACTTCTACACCGCGATCATCTTCAACCCGGACGACGTGGCGGAGAACATGCGGAAGTACGGCGGGTTCATTCCCGGCATCCGGCCGGGCAAGCGCACGGCCGAGCACATCGACACGATCCTCACGCGCATCACGCTGGTGGGGTCGATCTACCTGGCGCTGGTGGCGGTGCTGCCCGACCTGCTGATCGCGGGCTTCCGGGCCGACGCGGTGCCGTTCATCGGCGATCAGCTGGATACGCTGCTGCCCCGCTTCATCACCGACGGGATGGGTGTGACGTTCTACTTCGGCGGCACGTCGCTGCTGATCATCGTCGGCGTGTCGATGGACACGGTGCAGCAGATCGAATCGCAGCTGATCATGCGGCACTACGACGGCTTCATGAAGAAGACCCGGATCAAGGGGCGCCGCGGCTAGCTCTTGAAAGGGACGGCGGTGGCGGCGAATCTCGTGATATTCGGGCCCCCGGGCGCCGGCAAGGGCACCCAGGCGAAGCGGATCGAGCAGGTCCGGCGGATTCCGCAGATCTCGACCGGCGACATCCTGCGCGAGGCCGTGCAGGCCGGCACGGAGCTCGGCCTGCAGGCCAGGGCGGTCATGGAACGGGGCGAGCTCGTCAGCGACGCGCTGATGGTCGGGATCGTCCGGGAGCGGCTGGCGCGCGACGACACGGCCGGCGGGTTCATCCTCGACGGGTTTCCGCGGACCGTCGCGCAGGCGGTGGCGCTCGACGAGATCCTGACGGGCCGCGCCCCGCTGGTCGTCATCGAGCTGGGCGTGCCGGACCGCGAGCTGGTGGAGCGGCTGTCGGGCCGGCGCGTGTGCGGCGGCTGCGGCGCGCCGTACGGCACGGCCGGCGGCGACCTGCCGGCGGCCTGCACGCGCTGCGGCGCCGGGCTGGTGCAGCGGAGCGACGACCGGGAGGACGTCGTCCGGGAGCGGCTGCGGGTGTATCACGAGCAGACGCAGCCGCTGGTCGCGTTCTACGAGGACCGCCCGAGCTTTCGCCGCGTCGAGGGCAGCCAGCCGCCCGACGCGGTGCACGCCGCCCTCGGGGCGGCCATCGACGAGGCGCTGGCGGCCGTCCGCCGCCAGCCGCCGCCCGGCGGATGACGCACGGAGACGACCGATGATCGCGTGCAGGTCACGTGCCGAGGTGCAGAAGATGCGGCGGGCGAACGGGCTCGTGGCCGACGTCCTGCGCGAGATGCAGGCGCTGATCGAGCCGGGCGTGACCCCCCGCGAGCTGGACGCCGTGGCGGAGGCGCGGGTGCGCGCGGCCGGCGCGGTGCCGGCCTTCAAGGGCTACCACGGCTATCCGGCGACGCTGTGCGTGTCGATCAACGAAGCCGTGGTGCACGGCATCCCGTCCGCGCGGCGGCTGGAGGAAGGCGATATCGTCTCGCTGGACATGGGGGTCGTGCTCGACGGCTACTACGGCGACTCGGCCCTGACCGTGGGCGTCGGCGCGATCTCCGAGGCCGCCGCCGGTCTGCTGCGCGTGACGCGGGAAGCGCTCGACCGGGCGATCGAGCGCGCGCAGGTCGGCGGGCGCGTGTCGGATCTCGGCCACGCGGTGCAGAGCCACGTCGAGGCGCACGGGTTCTCCGTGGTCCGCGAGTTCGTCGGACACGGGATCGGCACCAGCCTGCACGAGGAGCCGCAGATTCCGAACTACGGCGAGCCGGGACGCGGGCCGCGCCTGAAGGAAGGCATGGTGCTGGCCATCGAGCCGATGGTCAACGCGGGCCTGCCGGCCGTGCGCGTGCTGGACGACGGCTGGACCGCGGTGACGTCCGACGGGAGTCTCTCGGCCCACTTCGAGCATTCGGTGGCGGTGCTGCAGGAAGGCCCGTGCGTGCTGAGTCGGCCGACGGCAGCCGATCCGGCGGCGTTGTCGCAGGCGGGTTGCGGCAGCCCGGCCGCCGCGCAGGAGACGAGATGAAGGTACGAGCATCCGTTCGCAAGCTGTGCGACAAGTGCAAGATCATCCGCCGCCGCGGCGTGGTGCGGGTGCTCTGCAGCAACCCGAAGCACAAGCAGAGGCAGGGGTAGAGGACGATGGCGCGCATTGCAGGCGTTGATCTTCCGCGCACGAAGCGGATCGAGGTCGGTCTGACCTACATCTTCGGCATCGGCCCGACGCGCTCGACGGCGCTGCTGCAGACGGCGGGTGTCGATCTCGACACGCGGGTCAAGGATCTCACCGAGGACGAGGTGCGCCGGATCGGCCGGGTCATCGAGGAAGAGGGCGGCGTCGAGGGCGACCTCCGCAAGGAGATCTCCGTCAACATCAAGCGGCTGATGGAGATCGGCTGCTACCGCGGACTGCGGCACCGCCGCAATCTGCCGGTGCGGGGACAGCGCACGAACACGAACGCCCGCACGCGGAAGGGGCCGCGGAAGGGCGCCGTCGCGAAGAAGAAGACGAGCTAGGAGTCTGCGCCGTACAACGGTGCAGACTCCGCAAGGCGCGCACAGCGCGCCTCGGCGGGAGCGGCGCGGGGCGCAGGGATCCCCGCAAGCGGACGCCGGGGGTTCGGGGCGCAGCCCCGTCCGATTGAGGAAAGGAAGCGGATGGCCAAGCTGGATGTCGTCGACGCGAGCGTTCCCCCGCCCGCGAAACGCAAGCGCCGCACCAAGACGTTCAAGAAGCGCGGCGAGAAGCGTGTCGTGCATCACGGCGTGGTGCACATTCAGGCGTCGTTCAACAACACGATCATCACGATCGCCGACGCCGAGGGTCGGGTGCTGTCCTGGTCGAGCGCCGGCGGCATCGGTTTCAAGGGGTCCCGCAAGGGCACGCCGTTCGCGGCGACCCAGGCGGCCATCAACGCCGGCCACGGTGCGAAGGCGTTCGGCGTGCGCTCGGTGGACGTGCGGGTCAAGGGGCCGGGCGCCGGGCGCGAGTCGTCGATTCGGGCGCTGCAGACGTCGGTCGGCCTCGAGGTCAAGTCGATTCGGGACGTAACCCCGATTCCGCACAACGGATGTCGCCCGCCGAAGCGCCGGCGGGTTTGAAGAGGGCTGACAGAACATGGCGCGATACGCTGGTCCGGTCTGCCGGTTGTGCCGGCGCGAGGCGATGAAGCTGTTCCTCAAGGGGGAACGGTGCTATGGCGAGAAGTGCGCCATCGAGCGGCGCAACGTGCCGCCCGGGCAGCACGGCAAGGGCCGCCGGCAGCGGCTCATGGGCTACGGGCTCCAGCTTCGCGAGAAGCAGAAGGTGAAGCGCATGTACGGCGTGCTGGAGCGCCAGTTCAGGCGGTACTTCGAGGAGGCCGATCGGCAGAAGGGGGTCACCGGCGAGACACTGCTGCAGCTTCTCGAGCGGCGGCTCGACAACGTCGTCTATCGGCTGGGCTTCGCGGCGTCCCGGCCGCAGGCCCGCCAGCTCGTGCGCCACGGCCACTTCACGGTCAACGGCCGGCGCGCGGACATTCCGTCGTTTTCGGTGCGGGCCGGCGACGTGGTGGCGGTGCGCGCCTCCAGCGCGAAGAATCCCGCCATCCTCTACGCGATGGAAGAGGTCAAGGGCCGCGGCATTCCCGAATGGCTGCAGCTCGACGGCCAGGCGCTCAGCGGCCGGCTGACGGCGGCGCCGACCCGCGACCAGCTCAATCTGCCGGTGCAGGAGCAGCTGATCGTGGAGCTCTACTCGAAGTGATCGGCGGCTTCTCGCAACGCCGAAAGGACAGAACTCGATGTTGTGGAAAAGCTTTCAGCGACCCAAGCGGCTGGAGTGCGATACCGACACGCTGACCGACCGCTTCGGGCGCTTTCACGCCCAGCCGTTCGAGCGCGGTTTCGGGACCACGGTCGGCAACGCGCTGCGCCGCGTGTTGCTGTCGTCGATCGAGGGCGCGGCCGTGACGGCCGTCAAGATCGATGGTGTGCTGCACGAGTTTTCGCCCATTCCCGGTGTGGTCGAGGATGCCACCGACATCATTCTCAATCTCAAGCAGATTCCGATCCGCGTGCACGTCGATCAGACGAAGACCCTGTATCTCAAGAGCGAGAAAGCCGGCGAGGTCAAGGCCGGCGACATCGAGACGGACGCCGACGTGGAGATCCTGGAGCCGGACGTGCATGTCGCGACGGTTTCCGAGGGCGGCTCGCTGAACATGGAGATGCGCGTCAACCGCGGGCGCGGGTACGTCTCGGCCGACAAGAACTTCGCCGACGATCTCGGGATCGGCTGGATCCCGATCGATTCCGTCCACTCCCCGGTCAAGAAGGTCAACTACCTCGTCGAGGCGGCGCGGCTGGGGCAGACCACCGACTACGACAAGCTGACGGTGGACGTCTGGACCGACGGGTCGGTGACGGCGCGCGACGCCGTCTCGCTGGGCGCCAAGCTCATCCGGGATCACCTGAACATCTTCATCAACATCGACGATCCGCTCGAGGCGCCGCAGGAGCCGGAGGCGGACAGGGAGCCGCAGATCGCGAACGAGCATCTCGACAAGAGCGTCGAGGAGCTCGAGCTGTCGGTGCGTTCCTACAACTGCCTCAAGAACGCGAACATCCGGACCATTCGGGAGCTGGTGCAGAAGACGGAGCCCGAGATGCTGCGGACCAAGAACTTCGGCCGCAAGTCCCTGAGCGAGATCAAGGATCTGCTGACCCAGATGGGCCTGACGCTGGGCATGCGTCTCGATGCGCCCGCGGACACCGAGTCCGTTTCCACGGAATAGAGATCTATGCGTCACCGAGTCGCACACCGGAAGCTCGGGCGGGTGTCGGAGCATCGGCTCGCGCTGCTGCGGAATCAGGCCACGGCCCTGATCCGCCATGAACGGATCACCACGACCCTGGCGAAGGCCAAGGAGCTGCGTCCGTTCGTCGAGCGCCTGATAACGATTGCCAAGCGCGGGATCGCGGACGGCGCGGAGACGAGCCGCGCGCTGCACGCGCGCCGGATCGTGGCGCGCGACATGGCGGATCGCAAGATGGTCGGCAAGCTGTTCGCGTCGATCGCGCCGCGCTTCGCCGAGCGCCCGGGCGGGTACACGCGCGTGCTGCGCTCCGGCCGCCGCCAGGGCGACGACGCGCCGCTCGCCCAGGTCGAGCTCGTCGGCAGCGAGTACACGCCGGAGGAGAAGACCTCGCCGTCCGAGGGCGCCGGGGGACAGGCCGCGGAAGGCTCGGCCGGCGTGGGCGGCCGGCTGCGGCGGGTGGCCGGTCGCCTCCGGGGCGAGGGCGCGGAGAAGTCCTGACGCCGGGCTTCAATCAGACGGGGCTGCGCCCCGGACCCCCGGCGTCCGCTTGCGGGGACCCCTTCGCCCCGCGCCGCTTCCGCCGAGGCGCGCTGTGCGCGCCTTTTGCCTGACTGGGGACCGTGCTACTCGTCCTCGTCGGCTTCGGCCTCGCCGCGGTCGGCCCTGGCTTCCGCGATCACCCGCGCGTGCAGGTGGGCCGGGACCTCCTCGTAGTGTGAGAACTCCATGTGGTAGGACCCGCGGCCGCCGGTGGCCGAGGTCAGTTGCTGCTCGTAGGTGAGCATCTCGGCCATCGGGACCTGCGCCTTGATGACGGTGGACGCGCCGCGCGTCTCCATCCCGCCGATACGGCCCCGGCGCCCGTTGAGATCCCCCATCAGGTCGCCGGCGAAGTCGCTGGGCGCGCGGACCTCGACGTTCATGACCGGCTCGAGGAGCGTGGGGCGCGCCCGCGACATCGCATCCCTGAACGCCAGCCGCCCCGCCATCTTGAACGACATCTCGTTCGAGTCGACCGCGTGGAACTGGCCGTCGTACAGCGTCACGCGAAAGTCGACCATCGGGTAGCCGGCGAGATAGCCCTTCTCGCGCGCCTCGTGGATGCCCTTCTCGACGGCCGGGATGAACTGGCGGGGGATGGAGCCGCCGAAGATCTCGTTGGCGAAGTCGAAGTCCTGGCCTCGCGACAGCGGCTCGACGCGAATCTTGCAGTCGCCGAACTGCCCGTGGCCGCCCGTCTGCTTCTTGTGCCGCCCGTGCGCCTCGGTGGCGGCGGTGATGGTCTCGCGGTACGGGATGCGCGGCAGCTTCAGGTTCACCTCGACGCCGAAGCGGCGCTTCAGCTTGGCGACCGTCACCTCGATATGCAACTGGCCCTGCCCCGACAGCAGCAACTGCTTCGTCTGCGGATCCCGCTCGTAGCGGATGGTGGGATCCTCTTCCTGCAGCCGCTGCAGCGAGCTGCTGATCTTCTCCTCGTCGCCGCGGCTCTTCGGCTCGATGGCGTACGACAGCACGGGCTCCGCGAAGGCGATCGCCGGGAAGACGAACGCGGCGTCCCGGGCGCCCAGCGTGTCGGAGGTCTGCGTGTCCTTGAGCTTGGTCACCGCGCCCAGATCGCCGGCGTTGACACGCTCGACCGCGGCCTGCGTCTTGCCCTGCATGAGCGCGAGCCCGCCGAGCCGTTCGACGCCGTCCCGCGTCACGTTGTGGATGCCCTGGTCCGCGGTCAGCGCGCCGGCCGCGACCCGGAACAGCGTGATCCGGCCGGCGAAGGGATCGGCAATCGTCTTCCACACGAAGGCCGCCGCCGCCGCGTCCGCCGAGGCGTCGTACGTGGACGCCTCCCCGTTCTCGCGCGCTACCGCCGCCAGCGGCCACTCGGCGGCCGACGGCAGATAGGTCACGATGGCGTCGAGCAGCGGCTGGATCCCGACGTTGGCGAGCGCCGAGGTGCATACCAGCGGAAAGATGAGACGCTGGCCGACCGCGGCGCGCAGGCCGCGCTCCAGCTCTTCCTGCGACAGCGTCCCGGCCTCGAAGAACTTCTCCATGAGGCTGTCGTCGGCCTCGGCCACCATCTCGATCAACGTCTCGCGAGCGCTGCCGGCCGCCTCCGCCAGCGCATCCGGAATGGCGGCCTCCGCCGGCTCGTCCGCGCCGCCGGCGAAGCGCAGGGCCTTCATGGCGACCAGGTCGACGATGCCCTCGAACCCTTTCTCCTCGCCGATGGGCAACTGGATCGGCACGATCTCGCGGCCGAAGGCTTCCCGCAGCGAGGCCAGCGCCCGCTCCAGGCTGGCCCGCTCGCGGTCGAGGCGGTTGAGCGCGACGAGGCACGGCACGCCCAGCTCGCTGGCGGCACCCCAGACCTTCTCGGTCTGCACCTCGGCGCCCGCCACGGCATCGACGACGACCACCGCGGCGTCGGTGACGCGCATGGCGGCGCGCGTGTCGCTGAGGAAGTTCGCCATGCCCGGCGTGTCGATGAGGTTGACCTTTACCCGGTTCCGTTCCGCAAAGGCCACGCTCGACGACAGGGTGTGCTTGCGGGCAATCTCCTCTTCGTCGAAGTCGGTGACGGTGTTGCCTTCGTCGACCTTGCCGAGCCGGTTGACCATCCCCGCGTCGAAGAGCGCGGCCGATGCCAGCTGCGTCTTGCCGGACCCGCTGTGGCCGACCAGGGCGACGTTCCTGATATGCTCCGCGGCATAGACCTTCATGTACGGTTGACCTCCCCTGACAGGCAGCCCGTGGCAAGCGCCCCGCTGCAGCGGCCAGACCTACAATCGTAGTCGACCGGCGGAAGGCGGCTCAAGCCCAATACCCTATTCGTGCCGGAGCGCCTCGATCGGATCGAGGCCCGAGGCCCGCACGGCGGGGAAGAAGCCGAACAGGATGCCGACGGTAGTCGAGAAGCCGAAGCCGATGGCGTGCGACCACCAGGGCAGCGAGATCGGAAAGCCGGTGGCGTAGTGCACGCCGAGGCCGATGGCGCTCCCCGTCAGGATGCCGAGCACGCCGCCGGCCGCCGTCAGGACGACGGCCTCCAGCAGGAACTGCCACAGGATCTCGCGCCGCCGGGCGCCCAGCGCCTTGCGCGTCCCGATCTCGCGGGTCCGCTCCGTCACCGAGATCGTCATGATCGCCATGACGCCGATGCCCCCCACCAGCAGCGCGATCGACGAGATCGCGACCAGCGCCAGATAGGTGGCCCCGCTGATCCGGTCCCAGAGCCGCAGGGCGGCCTCCTGGGTCAGCAGATCGAAGTCGTTCGGCTCGTCCAGGCGCAGGCCGTGGCGTATGCGCATGACGCTCTCGACGTCCCGCAGCGCATCGTCGCGGTCGACGCCGGCCCGCGGGACCGCCGCGATCATGATGCTCCGCAGCTCGCCCCGCCTCGCGCGCGTCGCGCGCAGCCCGAACTGCTTCTGGTACGCGGAGTGCGGAATGACGACGAAGTCGTCCTGGCCCCCACCCAGCCCGCCCGGGGACGGGCGCGGGCCGAGGACGCCGACCACCCGATAGCGCTTGCTGCCGAGGCGCACGAGCTTGCCGACCGGATCCGCGTGGGGGAACAGCGCCTGGTACGGCGTCTGTCCGAGGACGGCGACCTGCCGGCGGTGGCTGACCTCGGCGGCCGTGAAGAACCGGCCGGTGGCTACGTCGATGTGGTAGACGGCCGCGAAGTTCGGCTCTCCTCAATCAGGTGTGGGTCCGGGGTGAGAGTGATCGGCGGGTTCAGCGAGCGGTGGGGTAGCTACGTGACGGACGGCGTGTCAACGCGCTACGCGCGTTCTCCGCTTCGCTGCGACCCTGGCGGGTGACACGCCGTCCGTCCCTACGCTCAGAGTGCAGTTATGGGCCTTGCGGCCCGGCCTGGACGGGGCGTCCGGGCCGTCCAAAGGGGAGATTGGGCTTGGGCTGGTCGGGCCGTGAATCGCGGCCCGCAGCTGACCGGAGCCGGCGGGTGGTCAGCCCTCGGCGAGCCGCTGGAAATCATTGAAAACGCAGGGGCGTCCTGTTCTCATTGGCATGACAAAGGAGAACCAATGAGGAGGAGGACAGCCCCATGCGTGTGACGACCCTACTACGACGATTGCTCGGTGTCACGCAGTTGTACGTCGAGCAGGTGCGTATCGGGAGCAACGGGATGTTCCGCGTATCGGCGCGGCCGTCGTGGCGGCGCTCGCGGTGCGGCGCGTGCGGCGGCCGGGCCCCACGCTACGACCGGCAACCGGCTCGGCTGTGGCGCCATGTGCCGTGGGGTCGGACGACGGTGTGGCTGCGGTATGCCCCGTGGCGGGTATCGTGTGGTCGCTGCGGGGTTCGGGTCGAGCAGGTGTCGTGGGCAGTGCACGGCAGCGCGTTCACGGCGCCGCTCGAGGAGTTGGTGGCCTATCTGGCGCAGGTGACGGACCGGACGACGGTGAGTCGTCTGGTGGGGATTTCGTGGCCGGCGGTGGGCGGCATCGTCGAGCGGGTGGTGGCTCGGCGGCTGGATTCGACGCGGCTGGCCGGGCTGCGGCGGATCGGCATTGACGAGTTCAGCTATCGGAAGCGGCACCACTATCTGACGGTCCTGGTCGACCCTGACCGCCGGCGCGTGGTCTGGGCCGGGAAGGGGCGCAGCGCCGACACGCTGGGCAGGTTCTTCGACCTGTTGGGACCGGCCGGTTGCGCCCGGATCACGCTGGTGACGGCGGACCTGGCGGCGAGCTACGGCAAGGCGGTGCGGGAACGGGTGCCGCAGGCCAGGGTCGTCTACGACCGGTTCCACGTTGAACGGCTGGCGGCCGACGCGGTCGACGCCGTCCGCCGGGCGGAGCAACACCGCCTGGGGGCGACCGCGGCCAAAGCCCTCAAGGGGACGCGCTACGCGCTGCTGAAGCATCCGGCGCGCCTCAAGCCCAGCCAAGCACAACGGCTGGCAACCCTGCGCCGCGAGAACCGCGCCCTCGACCGCGCCTACGAGTTGAACGAGTACCTGGCGACCATCCTCGAGCAGGCCAGACCCGACGAGGCCGAGGAGCTGCTCGAGCAGTGGCTGGACTGGGCGGCGCGGTCACGGCTGGCGCCGTTCGTCAAGCTCGCGCGGACCATCCGGAAGCACGCGGCGGGGATCCTCGCCTACCTCGACACCCGCATGACCAACGGACCCGTCGAGGGCATCAACAACAAGCTCCGCGTCATCGCACGGCGCGCCTACGGCTTCCACTCACACCGTCCGCTCATCTCGATGCTGTACCTCTGCTGCGGAGGCATCAAGCTGGAGCCACCGCTACCCACACGAATTTGAGGAGACTCCGAAGTTCTCGGTCGAGCCGAGCACGTTGATCGCCTTGGACCGCCGATTCCGGTACTGCAGTTGCGCCTGGGTCGGCGCCCCCCCCTCGCCCAGCACCAGCGTGACGCTGTCGATCGTCGGCGCGCTGCGGGCGATGGCCCGGGCGTCGGCGGGCGTCAGGCTCGGGCGTTGCATGAGCTCGAAGAAGTCGTCGCCCGAGGAGACGCTGAGGCCCGAGAACTGGGTGACGAAGATCGTGTCCGGGCCAATCGTCCTGATGGTGTCGCGCAGCGATTCGTCGAAGCCGCGCACCATCGACGTCATGCCCACGAGCGCGGCGATGCCGATGAGGACGCCGAGAACCGTCAGCGCCGAGCGCAGCGCCTGCGTGCGGATGGTGTCGAGCGCCATCCGGACGATCTCGACGAGGAGCGCGCCCTGCACGGCTACGCGCTCCGGCCGAGCGCCTCGATCGGATCGAGCGCGGCCGCCCGCGCCGCGGGATAGAGTCCGAAGAACAGGCCGACCGCCGCCGTCACCGACAGGGCCAGCAGCACCGACCAGGGATGCACGACGGCCGGGACCGGCGTGAACCGCTCGAGGGCCGCCGCGGCGGCCGCCCCGAGGGCCGTCCCCAGCGCGCCTCCCGCCAGCGACAGGAAGATCGATTCGGAGAGCACCTGCCACAGGATGTCGCGCCGCTTCGCGCCCAGCGCCTTGCGGAGGCCGATCTCCCGGGTCCGCTCCGAGACCGCCATCAGCATGATGTTCATGATCACGATGCCGGCCACGACCAGCGCCAGGCCGACCACGCCGACGAGCACCGCGACCAGCCCGCTGGTGGCCCGATTGAAGATGTCCAGCACGGTGGCGGCCGTCAGCAGGCCGAAGTTGTTCGCCTCGCGCGGCCCGAGGCGGCGCGCGATGCGCAGCGCGACCGTGGCTTCGTCCATGGCGCGCTCGAGATCGGCGGGGTCCGCGGGCCGCGCCGTCAGCGTGAGCGGCCGGCGGCTGCCGAACAGGCGCCGAAAGGCGCCGAGCGGAATCACCGCGAACTCGTCCTGCGACTGTCCGAACAGGGTGCCCTTGGGGCGGCTGACGCCGACCACGCGGAAGTGCACCCCCTGGATCGTGACGGTGCGGCCCAGCGGGTCCGCGCCGCCGAACAGCCGGTCGGCCGCCGACCGGCCCAGGAGCGTCACGTTGCGCCGGCGGGCGACCTCCGTCGGCGTCATGAGGCGTCCGCGCTCCGCCGTGAACGCGGGAAAGCGGTCGTACTCGCTCGTGACGCCCTGAATGGTGACCCGCTCGAGCACCTCGTCGCGGTAGCGCACCTCGCCGGTCTCCCGGCCCTGGGCCATCACGGCCGCGACGCGCGGGCTGAAGCGGCGCACGGCCGCCTGGTCGTCCAGCGAGATCCGCGGGTTGCCCCGGCGGCGCTCCAGCTCCTCCTCGCTCGTGACCAGCCCGACGCGATCGATCAGGAACGAGTCGGCGCCCACCTCCGTCACGATGCTGTCGGCGACCTCGTCGCTGATCCCCGCGATCAGCGAGACCAGCGCCATGATCGACGCCACCGCGACGACGTTGCCGAGAATCGTCAGCAGGGACCGCAGCTTGTTGGACCAGATCGCGCCGAGCGCGACCCGCATCATCTCACCGGCCAGCTGGACGTTCATCGATGCGGACCGCGTCGCCGTCCTCCAGCGTACGCACGACGTCGAACGGACCGGTCACGACCAGGTCGCCGGCCGCGAGCCCCGTGAGCGCCTCGAGGTAGCGGTCGCCGGCGATCCCCGTCTCGATCCGGACGAACACCGCGCGCTCCTCGCGGATGACGAACACGCCCTCCACCTCCTCCGGCTCGCCTGCGTCCGCCGCGGCCGGCTGTGCGGCGGAGACGGCCGGCGTCACCGACGAGGAGGTCGGGGCCGCGCCGCCGGCCGCCGCGCCGCGGCCGATCTCCCGCACGGTGGTCGACTGGATGGGGACCGCGACCACGTCGGCGCGGGTGGCCGTGGTGATGTCCGCGGTGGCGGTGAACCCCGGGCGCACGCCCGGGACATCGCCGTCGAGCGTGACGGCCACCCGGAAGTTGGTGGCCTGCGATCCGGCCGCCTCGCTCTGGATCGGGCTGTTGCCGATCTCGGTCACGACGCCGCGGTAGACCCGGCCGGGCAGGGCGTCGATGGTGATTTCCGCCGGCTGGTCGAACCGCACGGCCGGGATGTCCGTCTCGTCCACCTCGACGTGGGCCTCGAGCACGGAGAAGTCGGCGATCGTCATCAGGACCGTGCCCGGGTTGTTCATCGTGCCGATGACCACCGTCTCGCCCGCCTCGATGTTGCGCCGCGTCACGACGCCGTCGATCGGGGCGGTGATCGTCACCTGGGTCAGGTCGTACTCCGCGCTGTCGAGCCGGGCCCGCTCCTGCTGCACGCGCTGGCGCGCCGTGGCCACCTCGACGGTGCGCGCCCGATACTCCGTGTCGCGCAGCTCGACGTCCCGGCGGGCCTGGTCGTAGTCGTCCCGCGACACCAGGCGCAGCTCCCAGAGCTCCTGCTGGCGCTCGAGCGTCTCTCTCGCGCGCGCCACGTTGACGCGCGCCGTCTCCACCGCCACCCGGGCCTGATCGAGGCTCGACTCCGCGGCGCGCAGGGCGGCCACGCCGCTGTCGACGGCCGCCTGCAGCGACTCCGGATCGATCTGCAGGAGGAACTGGCCGGCCGCGACCCGCTCGCCCTCGTTCACGGCCAGCCGGGTGACGCGGCCCATGACGCTCGAGCTGATGTCGACCGAGAGCTGCGGCTCCACGGTGCCGGACGCGGAGACGACCGCTTCCAGGTTCCGGCGCTCGATCCGCTCGACGTCGACGAGCGGATTGTCGGCGCGCGAATAGTACAGTCTGAGGCCGGCGAGCGCCGCCCCCGCCAGCACCACCGCCATGCCGAGCAGGACCTTGCGTCCACCGCTCACCGTGTCCACTCCTCCCCGGGGAAACCCCCGTTCCGGCGGGCGCCGCTCGAATCCATTGTATGTAATCGCGTGCCGGCAACCGTGCCGCGGAGCGGGGCCGCCGCGCCCCGCCGGGCGTCCTTGACACGGTTCGGCCGTTTCACTACGATGCGTTCCGCCGTACAGCCGCACGACTTCCGACAACCCTTACCCCATCCACAGTGGTTCCCGGTGCTTGGATTCGTCCCGCAGGAGCTCTTCTTCACCAAGGGCGTCGGCACGCATCGCGAAAAACTGACCTCGTTCGAGCTGGCCTTGCGCTCGGCCGGGATCGCCGCCTGCAATCTGGTGCGCGTCTCGAGCATCTTCCCGCCAGGGTGCAAGATCCTGTCCAGAACCGAGGGGGCGCAGCGGCTCAGGCCCGGGCAGGTCACGTTCGTCGTGATGTCCGAGGCGGCCACGCGTGAGCCGCAACGGCTGATTGCGGCCACCATCGGCGTCGCCATCCCGCGCAACAAGAAGCTCTACGGCTATCTCTCCGAGCACCACAGCTTCGGCGAGAGCGAGAAGACCGCCGGCGACTACGCCGAGGATCTCGCGGCCGAGATGCTGGCCACGACGCTCGGTCTGGACTTCGATCCCGACACGAGCTGGGACGAGAAGAAGGAGGTCTACCGGCTCTCCAACCAGATCGTGCTCACGCGGAACATCACCCAGTCCGCCGTGGGCAGCAAGGAGGGACTCTGGACCACGGTCATCGCCGCCGCGGTGCTCGTCGGCTAGCGGCTGCGGCTGGCGTTCTCGTCCTGCTGCTGGCCGCGGCGTCCGGGCCCGGCGTCGCGCAGGCGCAGCCGTTCGAGGCCCTCGGCACGCGCGCCCTCGGCATGGGCGGCGCGTTCGTGGCGGTCGCCGACGACGCCACGGCCGTCTACTGGAACCCGGCCGGACTGGCGACCGGCGACTTCCTGAGCCTGCTGCTCGACCACTCGCGGGCGGGCGGGTGGGACCCCGGGCCGCTCCACGCTCTGCCGGCCGCCGGCGCGGGGACCATCGCCGCGCTGTCGACGAACGAGGTGGGTTTCGCGTACTACCGCCTGCGCGTGGACGACGCGCACTCCCTGGTGACCCACAACGTTGCAATATCCGGAGCCCAGTTCGTCCTGCCGGGTGTCAGTTTCGGCACCAGCCTGCGCTACGTGCGCGCCGCGGCCGGGCTCGGACGGCTCACGCTCGGGTCGGCGGCCGCCGGCCTCGCGCGCGGCGACCTGCCGCTCGACGTCCTCGGCCAGCAGGCGTTCGACCTCGACGCGGGTGTGCTGATCGGCAGCGATACCGTGCGCGTCGGGCTGGTGGCAAGAAACTTGCGACAGCCGCGCCTCGAAGCGCCCGGCGGCGGCGGCATCCGCCTCGACCGCCGGCTCCGGGCGGGGCTCGCCGTGCGCACCGTGGCCGGGCTGCTGGTGTCCGCCGACCTCGATCTCACCCGTTCGGGGCCGGACGCCGCCGGGGGATCACGGCGCAACGCGGCGGCGGGGGCCGAGCGCTGGTTCGGCCGCTGGTTCGCGGTTCGAGGCGGAGCGCGTGTGAACCTCGAGGCCGAGGATGCACGGGTCGTCGGTGCGGTCGGCCTCAGCATCGCGCTGATGCCCGGCGTGTACCTGGACGGACAGCTCACCGGCGGGCGCGACTCCCCCGAAAGGAGCTGGGGCGTAGCCGCCCGCGTGGGGTTCTAGGAGCGGGCCGTCCGCGACTCCTCTCGCGCCTCCCGCGTCCACGCGCGCAGGCGCCGCCGCCGCGCGGCGGCAGGAGGGGCGATGCCGGTCGCACTCGGGGACATCCTGGTCAGGGCCAGGCTCATCACGCGCCCGCAGCTCGACGCGGCGGTCGAGCGTCAGCGCGCCCGCGGCGGCGGGCTGGACGGCGCGCTCGTTGCGCTGGGGTACGTCACGCAGGACGACGTCGCCGCGGCGCTGAGCCGCCGCTTCCGCGTGCCGTCGGTCGACCTCGCACGCTTCGAGGTCGACCGCGGCGTGCTCGCGCTGGTCCCGCCGGCCGCCGCCCGCCAGCACCGGCTGCTGCCGCTGAGCTGCTGCGGCGCGACCCTGACGGTCGCGATGACCGATCCGGCGAACGTGTCGGCGCTGGACGACATCGCGTTCATGACCGGCTGCAAGGTCGAGGCGGTGGTGGCCTGCGAGACGGCCGTGGCCGACGCGCTGCGGAAGTACTACGAGCAGCCCGGCCCGCGGCCGGAGGCGCCGGCGCGGCGGAACGCCGCCGGCGAGCCGTCCGGCCTCGCCGCGGCGCCGGATGCCGACGCCGACATCGAGATCCTCCACGAAGCGGAGGACCCCGCGGCCGCGAACGCGGAGCCCAGGGGTGACGAGGTGCCGGTCGTGCGGCTGGTCAACCGGCTGCTGGCTGCCGCCATCCGGCAGGGGGCCAGCGACGTGCACGTCGAGCCGTACGAGAGGGAGCTCCGCATCCGCTTCCGGATCGACGGCCGGCTCCGCAGCGCGATGCAGCCGCCGGCGCACCTGCGCGAGGCGGTGACGTCGCGGCTGAAGGTCATGGCCCGGCTGGACATCACCGAGCGGCGCCTGCCGCAGGACGGCCGCATCAAGCTGCGCTTCCGGGCCGGCGGCGGCGGCGTGCGCGAGCTCGACCTGCGGGTGTCCTGCCTGCCCACGCTGTTCGGGGAGCGGCTCGTCCTGCGCCTCCTCGACCGGGAACGGCTCACGCTGGATCTGACCCGGCTCGGTTTCGAGGCGCAGTCGCTGCAGCGCTTCGAGGCCGGCATCCGCAGCCCCTGGGGCATGGTGCTCGTGACGGGGCCGACCGGCAGCGGGAAGACCAGCACGCTGTACTCGTCGATCGCCTGGCTCAACGCGCCGGCCGTCAACATCATGACGGCCGAGGACCCGGTCGAGTTCAACCTGCCCGGCGTCAACCAGGTGCAGATCCGCGAGCAGATCGGGCTGACGTTCGCCGCCGCCCTGCGATCGTTCCTCCGCCAGGACCCCAACGTCATCCTGGTCGGCGAGATCCGCGACGCCGAAACGGCCGAGGTCGCCGTCAAGGCGGCCCTCACCGGCCATCTCGTGCTCTCGACCCTGCACACCAACGACGCCCCGGGCAGCGTGGCGCGCCTCCTGAACATGGGCATCGAGTCGTTTCTCGTCGCCGGCTCGCTGAACCTCGTGTGCGCGCAGCGCCTCGTGCGCGGCGTCTGTCCGCGCTGCGCGGAGCCGGCGCCCATGCCGCCCGCGGCGCTCGTCCGCATCGGCTTCTCCGAGCGCGCGGCCGCCGAGACGGTGCCGCGGGCGGGGCGCGGGTGCGGCGCGTGCAACGACACCGGCTACAAGGGCCGGGTCGGGCTGTTCGAGGTGATGGCGCTCAGTCCGGCGCTGCGGAGCATGATTCTGGCCGGCGCCGCGTCGCACGAGCTGGGCCGGCAGGCGTTGGAGGAGGGCATGCTGACGCTGCGGCAGAGCGGGCTGCAGAAGGTCGCCGCGGGCGTCACCACGGTGGAGGAGGTCCTGCGCGAGACGAGCGGATAACGGGCCGGGCGCCTGCCCGCGGGCCGACGGAGGGGGCGATGACGGCGACGCTGCTGGAGCTGTTGAGGTCGACCGCGGAGCGGGCGGGGTCGGATCTGCACCTGACCGCCGGCGCGCCGCCGCTCGTGCGCGAGCGGGGCGAGCTGCGGCCGCTCGGCGATCACCCTCCGCTGACGCCCGACGCGACGCGCGAGCTCGTCTACAGCCGGCTCAGCGCGGCCCAGCGGGCGCGCCACGAGCAGGGCGAGGAGGTCGACCTGTCGTTCGGCATCGCCGGGCTGGCGCGGTTCCGGTGCAACGCGTTCCGGCAGCGCGGCGCCGTCGCCGCTGTCTACCGTCTCGTGCCCGAGCGGATTCCGTCGTTCGACGAGCTCGATCTGCCGCCGGTCGTGCGGACGCTGACGGGGCTCGCCAACGGTCTCGTGCTGGTCGCCGGCCCCACCGGGTCCGGCAAGAGCACCACGCTCGCGGCGCTCGTCGACACGATCAACACCGAGCGGCGGGGGCACATCCTGACCATCGAGGATCCGATCGAGTTCGTGCACGCGCACAAGCGGTCCATCGTCAACCAGCGCGAGGTCCACACGGACTGCGCCAGCTTCGGCAGCGCGCTCCGCGCGGCGCTCAGGGAGGATCCCGACGTCGTCCTGATCGGCGAGATGCGCGACCGCGAGACCATGGAGGTGGCGCTGCGCATCGCCGAAACCGGCCATCTGACGCTCGCGACGCTGCACACCGGCTCCGCCGTGCAGACGATCAACCGGGTCGTCGACATGTTTCCGGCCGGCCAGCAACAGCAGGTCCGGTCGCAGCTGGCGGCGGTGCTCGAGGGGCTGGTCTGTCAGACGCTGGTGCCCGCGGCGGACGGCGCCGGGCGGGTGGCCGCGGCGGAGGTGATGGTGGCGACGCCCGCCATCCGCAACCTGATCCGCGACGGCAAGAACCAGCAGGTGTACTCGATGCTGCAGACGGGCCAGGACAGGCTGGGCATGCAGACGATGAACCAGTCGCTGGCGGCGCTGGTCGGCCAGGGGCGCATCGCCCTGGCCGCCGCGCTGGCCCGCTCGTCGAATCGCGACGAGCTGCAGGAGATCGTCAGGCGGTCGCGCGCGGCGGGCCGGCCGTGGCCGGCGCCGGGGGCGCCGGGTCGAGCGCGATGACGCCGACGTTCCGCTACGCCGGCCGCACCCGCGCCGGCGCGCCGGTCGCGGGGGAGCGGGCCGCGGCCTCGGTCGACGCCGCGGTGGAGGCGCTCCGGCGCGAGGAGATCTTCGTCACGCGGATCGACGCCGTCGAGGCGCCGCGCGCGGCGCAGCGCAGGACCGCGCGGGCCGCGCGGCCGGCGCCGCCCAAGCGGCTGGCCGTCTTCACCCGCCAGCTCGCGGTGATGATCGACGCCGGGCTGCCGCTGGTCGAAAGCCTGGAGGTGCTCGGCGCGCAGGAGGAGGACGCGGGCTTTCGCGAGACGATCCTGGCGGTTCGCGTCCACGTCGAGGGCGGGGTGGGTCTGGCGGCGGCGCTGGCCCGCTACCCGCGCGCGTTCGACACGCTCTACGTCAACATGGTGGCGGCCGGGGAGGCCGGCGGGGTCCTCGACGTGATCCTGCAGCGGCTCGCGACGTACATCGAGACGTCCGTCAGGCTGCGCGCGCAGGTGCGGGCGGCGCTGACGTATCCGGCGGCCGTCGTGGCCATCGCCGCCGTCGTGGTGGCGGCCGTCCTGTGGAAGGTCGTGCCCGCCTTCACGTCGCTGTTCGACGGGCTGGGCGCGACGCTGCCGTTCCCGACGCGCCTGGTGATGGCCGCCAGCGACGGGTTCGCGGTCGTCGCTCCCGTGCTGCTGCTGGCGGGCGGGGCGGCGGCGCTGGGGCTGCGCCGCTGCTACCGCACGCCGCGCGGCCGGCGGCTCGTCGACGGCGCGCTGCTCAGGGCCCCGGCGTTCGGGACCGTCCTGCGCAAGGTGGCGGTGGCCCGCTTCTGCCGGACGCTGGCCACGCTGCTGTCCGCCGGCGTGCCGATCCTGGATGCGCTGGAGATCACGGCCAGGACAGCCGGCAACGCCGTCGTCGAGGGCGCCGTGCTGACCGCCCGCGGCTCGATCGAGAGCGGCGAGCCGGTTTCCGCACCGCTGCGGAAGACGCGCGTCTTTCCGCTGCTGGTGACCCAGATGATCCACGTCGGCGAGACCACCGGCGCGCTCGACACGATGCTGGCCAGGATCGCGGGCTTCTACGAGGAGGAGGTCGACGCGGCCGTCGCGGCCATGCTCGCGCTGCTCGAGCCGCTCCTGATCGCCTTTCTCGGGGTCGTCGTGGGCGGCATCGTGCTGGCCATGTACCTGCCGATCTTCGATCTCATCAGCAGGATGGCCGTGTGACCGAGGCGGCCGGATCGGGCCGGGCGGGCCGCGCGCCGGACGCCGGGCGACGGCGGTTGTCGGCTGGCCGCCACCGGCGCCGCCGCGCCCCGCGGAAGCCGTCGAGCCGACCGGGTAACCACTTTACGGTGGTTGTACTTACAATGACGGAGAGGCCCGCGGCCAAAGTGGCATGGCGGTTGCTTGAAGAAGGGGCAGAGGGAACATGCGGAATACCAGGGGTTTCACGCTGATAGAGCTGCTCATCGTCGTGGCCATCATCGGGGTGATCGCGGCCACGGCCGTGCCCGGGCTGCTGCGGGCGCGCATGGCAGGGAACGAGGCTTCGGCCATCGGCTCGCTGCGGGCTATCAACGGCGCGCAGTCGACGTATGCCGCCAGTTGCGGGAGCGGCTTCTACGCGCCCTCGCTGGCCGTGCTGGCGACGCCGCCTGCCGTGCTGGGGGGCGACGGGTTCATCGGTCCCGACCTGGGCGCGGACCCGTCGCTCAAGAGCAGCTACTCGGTGGCGCTGACGCCGGGCGAGGCCGTAGCGGGCGCGCCCGCGTCCTGCAACGGGGCGGCGGCCGGCGCGGTGGTCGCGACGTACTTCGCGGGCGCGTCGCCCGTCGGCGGCGGCGGCAGCCGGTTCTTCGGCACCAATCAGGGCGGGACGATCTTCCAGTCGACGGAGACGGTGCCGGTGACTCACGCGGGCGCGCCGGCCGGCTCCACGCCCATTCAGTAACACCGTTCGCGCGCTGCGCGCACGCCGCGCTCGCGCTTGTTCTTGGAGGTCGGGCTCGGACATCGGGCAGGAGGTAAGTGTCATGTTGAAGCGAATCGCGCTCGTCCTCACCCTCGCCGCCGCGCTCGTGGCGGTGGCGCCGACCGCCCCGGCGGCGGCCGACAACGGAGCCGGCGGCCCTGCCTGGGGCCGCATGATGGACTCCTACGCGATGAGCATCGTCTCCACGATGGCCTGCGGCTTGGCGCCGTTGGCGCTGGGGATAGGCGGAGCCGGGGGCGTGGTCTTCGGCATCGCCTGCGGTATCACCGCCGCGTCCTAGGCGGGGGATGCTCGTGCCGCGGGCACAACGGTGGATCGTGACGACCGTCGTCAACCTCGCGGCGCTCTCGTGCGCGTTCGGGGCCGGATGGAGCAACTCCACGCTGCAGGGAGAGCAGCTCCATCCGTCCCGGACGGGCGGGACGTCGTACGATGCGGCAGCCGCTGTCGAAGAGGCGCGCACCGTGCTGGCCATCAACTGCCAGGTGTTGTTGTGGATCGTCCTGCTCGGCATGTTCAGCGCGGGCGCCTACGGCCTGCTGCTGCTCGGCGCCAACGGGTACGGCATCGGCTACGCCATGGCGGCCCTGCCCGATGCTTCGCCGGCCGTGTTCTGGTACGCGCTGTCCTTCGCACTCCTGGAGTTCGCCGCGTTCGTGGCGGCCAATTGCGCGGCGCAGGTGATCACCTGCTCGTGCCTGGACTGGCTGCGTGGGCGGCCGGCGTCTGACGCGCGCACCGCGCTCGCGGTCGTCGCCTGCGCACCGCTGTTGCTGGTCGTGGCCGCGGGCATCGAGGCGCACGCGATACAGAGCTACGGGAGGATGGTGGAATGAGCGCCCCGCAAGCGGATGCCGATCTCGGTCGGATCCGTCACCTGTGGTTCAGCCCTGTGCGGTGCTTCCGGGCGCGGCTCGAGCGGCCCCCGCGCTACCTGGCCGCCCTGGTCCCGCTGGCGGCGTACACCGCTTTCACGTCCGTTGCCGTGCTGGTGGTCATGGGCAAGTCGCGCCGGGTGGTGGATGTCGCCCTCGCGGGCGTGGAAGCGGTTGCGCTGCCTCCCGCCTGGGTCGGTGATGCCATCGGGGTCATATCGAGTGTCACGGCGGCGTGCTCCGTATTCGCGCTGAGCGCCCTGGCCGCGCTGGCCCTGGACGCGCTGTTCGCTCAGTCGGGGCGCGCGCGGCGGCTGGTGGAGTTCACCGCGCTGGCGTACTGGACCCAGTTGCCGTTCACGGTGGTCTCGCTGGTGATCGTCGCCGTGTGGTGGGAGCCCGCACCGTTGCGGCTACCGCCGGGCGCAACGTCCGTCGAGTTGGTGGACGTCCTGGGCGCCTATCAGGAGGCCAGCGAGGGGGAGCCCCTGCCTTCGACGCTACGCGTGGTGACGTCGTACGTCTGGTGCTGGTTCGTTGCTCTCCAGGCGGTTGCGCTGCGCGTGACCGCGGGGTTCACGGTCGGCGGCGCGTGGGCGGCCGGCGGGTTGCTCGCCGCGCTGTTCGTAGTGGCTCCCTACGTGGTGCAGGAGCTATGGTAGGACAAGGAGAGGTCGAGGGAGAGATCGATGGTGGAACGAATCAGGCGGGGCATGCTCGCAATCGGCGTCTGCTTTCCCATTTACCTGGTGCTGTACACCGCCGTGTTCGCGATCGAGCGCCTGTGGTTGCCCGCCGACCGGTGGCTCGCCGGGCCGGCCCTTTTGGGCGTCGGCACAGTGCTGGCGCTGCGGCTGGCCTGGATGTTCGGACGTGCCGCCCTGCGCGGCGGGCCGGTGCTGGTCGTGCGACCGGAGCCGGTGGTGGTCGCTCCCATCCTGCCCATCGTCGCCGGTCCGGCGCGCCCGCCGGAGGTCGAGCCGGAGCCGGCGGCCGGCGGCGAGCCGGCACGGCCCCGGCAGCAATCGGAGGCGGTAGGGGAGCTGGTCCCCGGCACCCAACCCGGATGAGCCGTCGCACGGCATCCGGCCCTGCCGCCCGCCGCCGCGACCCATGACGAGACGTACCCGCGCGCGGATCGTGCTGCTCGCGGCGGCCGGGCTGCTGGCGTCGGCCCTGTCGACGTACGGTCACGCCCGGCTGTTGCGGGATCCCGGGTACGCCGCCTTCTGCGACGTGAGCGCGGCGGTCAGTTGCACCGACGTGTACGGCAGCCGCTTCGGGAGCGTCGCGGGCGTGCCGGTCGCCCTGGGCGGCGTGCTGTGGTTCGCCGGCGTGCTGCTGCTCGTGCTGGCCGACGCGCGCGGGCCCCGGGACTCGCGCGCGGACGTCGCCGGCTATCTGGTCACCTGGTCCACCGCCGGGTTGGCGGTCGCCATGTACCTGGCGTACGCGTCCCTCGTGGTGCTGCAGACGTTGTGCCTGCTCTGCGGCGTCGTCCACGTGGCCGCCATCGGGATCTTCGTGCTGTCCGACAGCGCCTCGGCGACGCCGCTGCGGCGCCTCCCGGCGGCGCTCGCCCGCGACGTCGGCCGGCTGGCTCGCCGGCCGCTGGCGTGGGCGCTGGCGGTGCCGGCGGCCGCCGGCGTGGCCGCGGCCGTCGTCTGGCTCGCGCCGCACGCGCCGGAACTGGCGCGGCTCGCCCCCGCGCCGGCCGGCGCCTCCCGCGCGGCGGAGTTCGACCGCTGGTGGGCTAGCCAGCCGCGGGTCGAGCCGCCGGTCGCCGGGCCGGAAGGCAGCGTGGTGGTGGTCATGTTCACGGACTACCAGTGTCCGGCGTGCGCGCGCGCGTACGCGGGCTACGAGCCCATCTTCGCGCGCTACGAAGCCAGCCGTCCCGGAGCGGTCCGGCTGGTGACCCTGGACTTTCCGCTCGACCCGCAGTGCAACCCGCAGGCGCCGGCAGGCCCGCACGACGCGGCCTGCGAGGCGGCGGCCGCCGTGCGGCTCGCCCGGCGCGCGGGCAGCGCGCAGGCCGCCGCGCTGCAGCGCTGGCTGTACGCCAACCAGGAGCGCCTGACGCCGGAGCGGATCGCGGCCGCCCTGCGCGACATCGCCGGCGTCGACGACTTCGCGGCGCGCTACGAAGAGGCGGCGGCCGAGGTTGCGGCCGACATCGCCGCAGGCGCGGCGCTGCCGGTGGAGGCGACGCCCACGTTCGTCGTCAACGGGGTGCTGGTGCGCGGCGGGCTGGCGCCGGAGTTCTTCGAGCGCGCCATCGCGCGGGAACTGGCCGGGCTCCGCAACGGACCGCGCGATTGAACGATGGCTGCCGTGCGCCTGCTCGCCCTGACCAAGGACTTCGACATCGGATTCTGGCGCCGGCGCCCCGTCGCGGCGCTGCGGGGCGTCACGCTCGACGTCGCTCCGGGCGAGGTGCTCGGCTATCTCGGTCCGAACGGCGCCGGCAAGACGACGACCCTGAAGCTGCTCGTGCAACTGCTCTTTCCCACGTCGGGCAGCGCGGAGGTCCTCGGCCGTCCGGCCGGCGACGTCGCCGTGCGCCGGCGCGTCGGGTTCCTGCCCGAGGCGCCCGCGTTCGGCGACAACCTCTCGGCCGAGGAGCTCCTGCTCCACTACGGGCGCCTGTTCGGATTCGCCGCGCCGGACGCCCGCCGGCGGGCCGCGCGGCTCCTGGATCGCGTCGGGATCGACGCGGAGCGGCGCCGGCCGCTCCGCCGCTGCTCGCGCGGGATGCTGCAGCGGGTCGGGGTCGCCCAGGCGCTGCTCAACGACCCCGAGGTCGTCCTGCTCGACGAACCCCTGGCCGGGCTCGACGCGTTGGGACGGCGCGCCGTGCGCAGTCTGCTCCTGGCGCTGCGGGAGGAAGGCCGCACGGTGCTGCTCAGCTCCCACATCCTGTCCGACGCCGAGGCCCTGTGCAGCCGCATCGCCATCCTCGCCCGGGGGCGCCTGGCCGCCGCGGGCCGGATGGCCGACCTGGGGCTGGAGGTGCGCGGATGGGAGCTGGTGGTCGCGGGCGTCACGCCGGCGCAGGTCGCCGCCATCGAGCCCGGGCTGGAGCGCGTCACCCGCGCCGACGACGGACGCTGCGTGATCGCGCTGCCTCGCGGCCGGCCCCCCGAGCCGCTCCTGGCGGCGCTCATCCGCGGCGGCGCGCGCATCCTCGCGCTCGACCCGCGGCACGAGACGCTCGAGGAGTTCTTCGTCAGGACGGTCGCCGCCGGCGAGGCGGAGCGGGAGGCAGCCGGCTGAGCCGACGCCGGATCCCATGCGGGTCATTGCCCAGCTCGCCTGGCACGCCTTCAGGGACGCCGCCCGCGGCCGGGTCCTGTACGTCATCATCCCGTTCGCCGTGCTCCTGATCGGCGCGGCCTGGCTGAGCGGCCAGCTCACGGCGGGGCAGGACGTCAAGATCGTCAAGGATCTGGGCCTCACGGCGGCCGCCCTCTGCGGACTGTTCACGGCCGTGGTGCTGGGCGTCGGCCTGCTCGCCGGCGAGGTGGAGCGCCGCAGCGTCTACACCCTGCTCGCCAAGCCCGTGCGCCGGCACGAGGTCGTGCTGGGGAAGTACGCCGGGCTGGTGCTGGCGCTCGTCGTCAACGTCGGCGTGCTGGCCATCGTGCTGTACGGCGTGCTGGCGTTCGTGGCCGTCACCGAGAGCGCGGAAGCGCGCCGCGGGTGGGAGGCCCCGGCCGTCGACCCGGCCCTGCTGAAGGCCTGCTTCCTCATTCTCGTCCAGTTGCTGGTGGTCGCCGCGGTCGCGCTGTTCTTCGCGACCTTCTCGAGCCCGGCCCTCGCGGCCGCGATGACGCTCGGCCTGTACGTCGCCGGACACTTCAACGCCGATCTGCGGGCGCTCGGGGAGGTCGTCGGCCCGGGCCTGACAGCCTCGCTGGCGACCGGCTTCTCGTTCGTCCTGCCGAGCCTGGCTCCGTTCAACGTCACCGCCGAGGTGGTCCACGCCCAGCCGGTGCCGCCGGGCTACGTGGCGTTGACGACCGCGACCGGCCTGCTCTACGCGGCGCTCTTCCTGGGAGGCGCGATGCTCGTCTTCTCGCGGCGCGACCTGACATGACCCCGCCCGACCCGCCTCCGGGCGGCGGCTCCGCCCGCCCGTCCGCCCGCCGCCCGACGGTGCCCCGGGCCGCCCGTCCCGGCCTCGTCGTCCCGATCCTGGTGCTGCTCGCCGCCGCCGCGGCCAGCCTGCAGTACGCGCGGGGCCGCACGTACGAGGCGCCGCGCGTCGCGCAGCCGGTCCTGTACGTCCCGTCCGGCGCCGCGCTGCAGCGCTTGGCGCTGTCGTTCGATTCCGCGCTGGCGGATCTGTACTGGATGCGGGCGGTCCAGCACTACGGCCGCACGCGGCGCGGCGGCGCCGGCGCGGGACGCTACGAGCTGCTGCAGCCGCTGCTCGAGATCGTCACCACGCTCGATCCGCGCTTCGACGTCGCGTACCGACTCGGCGCCATCCTCCTGGCGGAGGCGCATCCGCACGGGCCGGGCCGCCCCGATCAGGCCGTGGCGCTGCTGGAGAAGGGGCTCCGCGCGCGGCCCGGGCGCTGGCAGTACCTGCACGACATCGGATTTGTGCACTACTGGTGGCTGCAGGACTACGAGACCGCCGCCGGCTGGTTCGAGCGCGCGGGCGAGGCGCCCGGCGCCCCGTGGTGGCTGCGCTCGCTGGCGGCCGACACCCTGGTGCGCGGCGGCGACCGGCGCGGCTCGCGGGCGCTCTGGCGGCAGGTGTACGGGACGGCCGACAACCCCTGGCTGCGCGCCGAGGCCGAGCGGCGCCTGCTGCAGCTCGACGCCCTCGACGCCCTCGACGCGTACGCCGCGGCCGTCGACCGCTTCGCGCGGCGCGCCGGCCGCCCGCCGTCGGCCTGGGCGGAGCTGCGCCCGGGCGCCGCGGACGGACCGCTCGATCCGGCCGGTCATCCGTACACGCTGCAGCGCGGCGCCGTCTCCGTGGCGCCGGCGTCGCCGCTGTTTCCGCTGCCCGCCGGGCCGGGCGCGACGGCGCCGCCGTGATGGACCCGGGGGGCGCCGTCCTGCTGGCGGCGGCGGGACTCGCGGTCGGCAGCTTCCTCAATGTGTGCATCTACCGCCTGCCGCGGCGCCGGTCGGTGGTCCGGCCCGGCTCGCGCTGCCCGGCCTGCGGGCGGGCGCTGCGCTGGTTCGAGAACGTGCCGGTGCTGGCCTATGTCGTGCTGCGGGGCTGCTGCCGCACCTGCGGCGCCCCGATCTCCGTCGTCTATCCGCTCGTCGAGCTGGCCACGCCGGCCCTGTTCCTGCTGCAGTACTGGCAGTTGGGCTGGCAGCCGCTCCTGCTCGTGCGCCTGGCGTTCACGGGCGCCCTGGTGATCCTGTTCGTCGTCGATCTGCGGCACCGGATCCTGCCGGACGAGATCACCGTGCCGGGCGTGGCGCTCGGCGTGGCGGCCGGCGTCTGCCTGGAGCCGGGCTGGCGCGCCGCCCTGCTGGGCGCCGCGGCGGGCGGCGGCGGGTTGCTGGCGGTCGCCGCGATCTACCACCGCCTCCGCGGGGAGGAGGGGCTCGGCATGGGCGACGTCAAGATGCTGGCCATGATCGGGGCGTTCCTCGGCTGGGAGCTGGCGTTCGTGACGCTGCTGCTGGCCTCGTCGCTCGGCTCGGTCATCGCGCTCGGCATGCTGGCGCTCGGTCTCGCCGACCGCCGCTATCCGCTGCCGCTCGGCTCGTTCCTGGCGGTCGGCGCGCTCGCGGCCGCCGTCGCCGGCGAGCCCCTGCTGGCCTGGTACGCCGGCCTGCTGCCATAGACGGGGCGCAGTTTCCTGCCGTGCCGGCAGACCGCCGGGGCGGCGGCTTCTGCAGACGCCGCCTGCCGCGCGGCGGCCCGCACTGCGCCGGCAGCCTGCCAGACACCGCCGGGCCAGCGGATCGGACATTGCATGGTTCTCCCACCATGGACGCAGCTCCCCGCCCGCCCGGGAGGCGCCGCCGCCGGACCCGTCGGCCGGGTCTTCCGGCGGCGGCCGGCTTCGGGCTGCTCGAGGCCCTGATCGCGTGCGGCCTGATCGTCGTCCTGGCGGCTGGCGTCGCGCAGCTCACGCTGGCGTCGGTCGCCGCGGTGCGGGCAGCCGGCGACGAGACGCTCGCGCTGCTGCTGGCCGTGCAGAAGATCGAGCAGTTGCGCTCGCCGGCGTGGGAGCGCCGGCCGGAGTCGGCCGGCGCAACCGACCCGACCGGCGCGGACCCCGGGGGTCCGGGCGCGGGCGCCGCGGCGGGGGGCAGCCTCCAGCGCAACGTGTCCGGGTACGTCGACTACCTGAGCGCCCGCGGGGCGCCCGTGGGCGGCGGCGAGCGCCCGCCGTCCGGCACGGCGTTCGTGAGGCGCTGGTCCGTGCAGCCCGATCCGCGCCTGCCCGACGATCTGCTCGTGCTCGACGTGGTCGTGCTGCCGCTGCGCGTGGCCGAGCGGGCCGGCGCGGCGGCGCTGTCCCCGAACGTGCCGGGCGTGGTCCGGCTGAGCGCCCTGAAGGGGCGGCGGTAGCATGCTCGCGGAGCTGGTGATCGCCGCCGCGATCGTCATGGTGCTGCTGGGGTCCGTGTTCAGCCTCGTGGATCCGACGCGCGGCGCGCTGGCCGTCCAGCCGCACGCGGCCGACACGCAGCAGCGGCTGCGCGCCGCGTTCGTGCGGCTCCAGGCGGACCTCGTGCGCGCCGGCAGCGGGCCGCATCCGACCCTCGACGTATCGGTCGCGCGCCTGCGGGCGCCCGTGGTCCCGGCGCTGGTCGGCCAGCGCCACCCGCCGGCGGCCGGCGCCACGTTCGCCGCCGACGCGGTGACGATTCTGTACGCCCCGCCGCGGAGCCCCGCCGCGCCCCTGGCGTCGCCGCTGGCCGGACCCGCCGCAGACGTGCAGTTGGGGCCCGGCGCGGCGCGCTGCCGTGCCGGCGCGACGACCTGCGCATTCGAGGCCAACAGCCTGGCGCTGGTCTTCGACGGCGCAGGCCGCTCCGACATCGTGCGGGTGACGCGGGTGGTCGACGATGCGCTGGGGGTCCGGCCGATCGCGGGGGGCGCGGTGCAGGCGTTCGCCGCGGGCGCGTCGATCGTCCCGCTCGAGCTGCGCGCCTACTACCACGATCGCGCGGCGGCCCAGCTGCGCTATCAGGACGGCTGGGTGACGGACGTGCCCGTGCTGGACGACGTGGTCGGTCTGACGTTGCGCTACTTCGGGGGTGGCGCCCTGCCGGCGGGCGGCGCCGGAGACGGCCCGCTGGCGGCCTGCCTGCGGGCCCTGCCGGCGGCCGCGCCGCCGGGGCGGGCAGGCGGCGACCCCGAGCGCGAGCTGGCGCCGTCCCTGTTCCTCGACGGGCCGCACTGCGGCGGGCGGCTGCCGTACGACGTCGACCTGTTCCGGATCCGGCGCGTGCGGGTCGAGATCCGCCTGCAGGTGTCCGGCGCGTGGCTGCGCGGGCGCGACCCGTCCCTGTTCGCGCGGCCCGGTCCGGCGCGCGACGGCCGGCGCCAGCTGCCCGATCTGACCGGCGTCTTCGACGTGGCGCTCAGGGGCTCGTGATGGGGAGCACCCGCGGCATCGCGCTGGTCGTCACCCTGCTGGCGCTGCTCGTGCTCGTGGCCCTGACCGGCGCCCTGATCCCGTTGACGTCGAGCGAGACGGCCATCTCGGCGCATCACCGCCGGGCGGCCCAGACGCTCTACGCCGCCGAGGCGGCGCTCGAGTGGGCCCTGCAGGAGCTGCAGCCGGTCGATTCCTGGGACGCGCTGCTGGCGGGCAGCCGGCGCTCCGCGCTGTGGGCGGGCCCGACGACGCAGCGGCTGGCGGGCGGCGCGACGCTCGACCTCGGCCGCATGACCGTCGAGCTGCAGCGCCGCGGCGCGGGCGCGAGCGGGGCCGGCCGGGGTCTGCGCTGGCGGCTCTATGCGCACGGACCGCTGAGCGCCGTCCTGCCGCGCGATCCGTCGCTCGGGCTCCTGCGCGTCGCGGTCTGGCTGGCCGACGATCCGGCCGAGACCGACGGCGATCCGGCGCGCGACACCAACGGCGTGGTGCTGCTGCACGCGGCCGGCGTGGGTCCGTCGCTCGCGCAGCGGGCCGTGCAGGCGACGCTGCGGCGGAGCGACGCGGCCGATCGCATCACGCTGGCGTCGTGGACGCTCGTCCGCTGAGGCCGCGGCCGGCGCGGCGGGCTGCCGGATCAGGAGGCGGAGTCGCGGATCCCGAGCGAGCGCAGCGCGGCCCCGATCTCGTCGCCGGTGACGTCGTCGACGATCACCGTCTCGCCCAGCCGCGTCGGCAGCACCATGTGCAGCCGTCCCGCGAGCACCTTCTTGTCCCGGCGGATGGCCGCGGCAATCTCCGACGCGCGCAGGTCGCCCACCGGCGGCAGGGGGCCGAGCTTGGTGATGAGACCGGCAAGCGCCGAGAAGTCGGCGCTGGACATCATCCCGCGCGCCACGGCGATGTCGGCCGCGGCGAGCATGCCGTAGCCGACCGCCTCGCCGTGCCGGTAGCGCCGGTACCCGCTCACCGCCTCGATCGCGTGGCCGACGGTGTGGCCGAAGTTGAGGATGCGGCGCAGCCCGCTCTCGCGTTCGTCCGCCGCCACGACCTCCGCCTTGATGCGGCACGACTCGCCGATCACGGGCACCAGCGCCGCCAGCCGGCGCTGGAAGATCGCGGTGAGGTCGCGGTCCACGCGGTCGAACAGGTCGCGGCTCGCGATGACGCCGTACTTGACGACCTCGTAGAGCCCGGCCCGGAACTCGCGGCGGGGCAGCGTCTCGAGCACGACCGGGTCCGCGACCACCACGATCGGCTGATGGAACGCGCCGATCAGGTTCTTGCCGAGCGCGTGGTTGACGCCGACCTTGCCGCCGATGGCGCTGTCGACCTGCGCCAGCAACGTCGTGGGCACGTGCGCCAGCCGCACGCCGCGCAGGAAGGTCGCGGCCGCGAAGCCCGCCACGTCGCCCACCACCCCGCCGCCGACCGCGACGATGGTGGCGCCGCGGTCGGCGCCCTGCTCGATCAGCGCTTCGAAGAGGCGGTTGACGGTATGCAGGGTCTTGGCCCGCTCGCCGTCGGGCATCAGCAGCGCCCGGGCGCCCGGCAGCGCCTGCTCGACGGCGCCGCCATGCAGCTTCCAGATCGGCGGACTCGAGATGACGAATCGCTGCCCGCTCGCGCCGGCGGCCGACACCAGTTGCTCGATCTGCTGCACGAGGCCCGCGCCGACGTGCACCTGGTAGGCGCGCGACGCGGTCTCGACGTCGATCTGCACGGGTGGCGTCATTGCGGGAGCCGGCGGGGCAGGTAGCGTCATGTAGGATAGCAGCAAACGTCGCGCGGCCCGGGGACGGTCACCAGGGGGGAGCGTGCTTGGCGGATCTTGAATGCGACTTCCTGATCATCGGCAGCGGCATCGCGGCGCTGCGCGCGGCCCTCGATCTGGACGGCGCCGGCGAGACGCTGATCCTGACCAAGGGCGGCGCGGCGCAGGGGAGCACGGCGTTCGCGCAGGGGGGCATCGCGGCGGCCGTCGGCAGGGGCGATTCGCCCGGGCTGCATGCGGCCGACACAATCGCGGCGGGTGCCGGCCTGTGCCGCGCCGCGGCGGTGCAGGCCCTGACGGAGCAGGGGCCGCGCTACGTCCGTGAGCTGCTCGACTGGGGTGCGCGCTTCGACCGGGAGCCGGGCGGCGAGCCCGCGCTGGCCCGCGAAGGCGCCCACAGCGTGCGGCGGGTGCTGCACGCGCAGGACGCGACGGGCCGCGAGATCTGCCGGGTCCTCTGGAAACGCATCGCCGGCTGCGCCCGGGTGCGGGTGATCGAGCACGCCCTGGCGGTGGACGTCGCCGTGAACGGCGCACGTTGTACCGGGGCCCGGTTCCTGGACGACCGCGGCCGGCTGGCCAGCGTGACCGCCGCCGCCACGCTGCTGGCGACCGGCGGGGCGGGGCAGGTCTTCCGCGAGACCACCAATCCATCGGTCGCGGCCGGCGACGGGATTGCCATGGCCTACCGCGCGGGAGCCCGCGTCGCCGATCTCGAGTTCGTGCAGTTCCATCCCACCGTGCTGGACGTCGCGGGCGCCCCCCGCTTCCTGCTTTCCGAAGCGCTGCGCGGCGAGGGCGCCGTGCTTGTCAACGCAGCCGGCGAGCGGTTCATGCAACGCGCCGACCCCGCCGGCGAGCTGGCGCCGCGCGACCGCGTCGCGCGCGCAATCGCCCGCGAGGGCCAACGGACGGACGGGCGCGTGTACCTCGCCATGGACCATCTCGAGCCGGCGTTCGTCCGCGCCCGGTTCCCGACGATCGCGGATGCCTGCCGCCGCGCCGGTCTCGATCTCGCGCGCGACCGGATACCGGTCTGTCCCGCGGCCCACTACATCATGGGCGGGGTCGACGTGGATCTCGACGGGCACACCTCGGTGCCCGGGCTGCTCGCCGCGGGCGAGGTGGCCTGCACCGGCGTGCACGGGGCGAACCGCCTGGCCAGCAACTCGCTCCTGGAAGGGCTCGTCTTCGGCGCTGTCGCGGCCGGCGCCATGCGCCGCTGGGCAGCGGAGCACGGCCGGCCCCGGTTCGCACCCGCCGCAACGGCCGGCGGCGACCGCGCGCCCGCGGCCCCGGCCGGCCTGTCCGAGCGTGCGGCGCGCGACCTGATGTGGCGGGACGTGGGCCTGTTCCGCGACGGCCCGCGGCTGGCGCGGGCGCTCGAGACCCTCGAAGCGTGGGCCGCGGCGCTCGCGCCCGCGGCCCGCGCGCCCGCGGCCGCGCGGCTGGCCAGCATCGTGACGGTCGGACGGCTTGTCGCGCGCGCCGCGCTGCGGCGGGAGGAGAGCCGCGGCGCCCACTACCGGTCCGATTTTCCCGAGCGGAACGATATAGACTGGACGCGCCACGTAACGGAGTCGAAAGGCAGGGTGACAGCGGTCGATGCCGGCGAAGCAGGACACGTTCGTAACTGAGATCACGCCACGCTCGGAGGACTTCTCGCGCTGGTACACCGACGTGGTGCGGCGCGCCGAGCTCGCCGACTACTCGCCGGTCAAGGGCAGCATGGTCATCCGGCCCTACGGCTACGCCGTCTGGGAGCTGATGCAGGCCTCGCTGGACGCCCGCTTCAAGGCCACCGGCCACGTCAACGCGTACTTTCCGCTGTTCATCCCCGAGAGCCTGCTGCGGAAGGAAGCGGCGCACGTCGAGGGGTTCGCGCCGCAGGTGGCGTGGGTCACGCATGGCGGGGACGAGGAGCTCGAGGAGCGCCTCGTCGTGCGCCCCACGTCCGAGGCCATCATCGGCACCATGTACGCCAAGTGGATCCAGTCGTGGCGCGATCTGCCGCTGCTCATCAACCAGTGGGCCAACGTCGTGCGCTGGGAGAAGGTGACGCGGCTGTTCCTGCGGACCACCGAGTTCCTGTGGCAGGAGGGGCACACGGCGCACGAGACGCGCGAGGAGGCCGAGGCCGAGGCGCTGCGGATGCTCGGCGTGTACAAGGACTTCGCCGAGAGCGAGCTGGCGATGCCCGTTCGCGACGGGCGCAAGACGGACAGCGAGAAGTTCGCGGGCGCCGAGGTCACCTACTCGATCGAGGCGTTGATGGGCGACGGCCGGGCGCTGCAGGCCGGCACGTCGCACATGCTCGGCCAGAACTTCTCGAAGGTGTTCGACATCAGGTTCCAGGCGCGGGACAAGTCGCTGCAGTACGTCTGGCAGACGTCCTGGGGCATGACCACGCGCCTGATCGGCGGCGTGATCATGACGCACGGCGACGACAGCGGCCTGATCCTGCCGCCGCGCATCGCGCCCCATCAGGTCGTGATCGTGCCGATACCGCGGGGCAACTGGCAGGAGACCGTGCTGCCCCGGGCGCGCGAGGCGGCCGCCACGCTGACCGCCGCCGGCGTGCGGGTCATGCTCGACGACCGGGAGGAGTACACGCCGGGGTGGAAGTACGCCGAGTGGGAGCTGCGGGGTGTCCCGCTGCGGATCGAGATCGGACCGCGGGACATCGCGAAGTCACAGGTGCTGGTCGTGCGCCGGGATACGCGCGAGAAGCTGCCCGTGCCGCTCGACGAGCTGGCGGCCCGCCTGCCGGCGCTGCTCGCCGCGCTGCAGCAGGACCTGCTCGATCGCGCGCTGAAGTTCCGGGATGATCACACGCGCCGCGTGACCACCCGGGACGCGTTCGAGGAAGCGCTCCGCGGCCGCCCCGGGTTCGTCGTTGCGCCCTGGTGCGGCCGCGAGGAATGCGAGACCGGCATCAAGGCGGACATGCAGACGACCATCCGCAACATCCCGCTCGATCCGCCGCCCGCGTCCGGCGGCTGCATTCGGTGCGGGAACCCGGGCCTCACCGACGTCTACTTCGCCAAGTCCTACTAGTTGGGGAGCCCGCGCCGGGCTTCATTTTGACGGGGCTGCGCCCCGGACCCCCGGCGTCCGCTTGCGGGGGCCCCATAGCCCCGCGCCGCTCCCGCCGGAGGCGCGCTGTGCGCGCCTTACTGCAGGCGCACGACCAGGGCGGCGCGGCGGTTCAGGCGGCGCGTCTCCTCGCGGGCGTTGTCGTGGCCGGGGCGCTCCTCGCCGAAGCTGACGGTCTGCAGCCGATCCAGGTTCACGCCCTGGCCGGTCAGGTAGTCGCGCACGGCGCTGGCCCGGCGGTCGCCGAGCGCCAGGTTGTACTCGGCCGTGCCGATGTTGCAGGTGTGGCCTTCGATCTCGATGCGCAGCTCGGGCTCCTCCGCCAGGGCGGCGACCACCTCGTCGAGCACGCGCGCGGCGCCCGCCCGCAGGGTGTAGCGATCGAAGTCGAAGTGCACGTCCTCGAAGACGAACTCGCGCGGCGGCGGCGGGGCGTTGACGCGGATGGTCGCGGTGTCCGACGCGGAGCCGCCGCGGCCGTCGCTGACAGTTACGGTCACCGGCACCGGGCCGTCCTGCGCGGGCGCCCGCCAGCGCTGCGTCGGCTGGTTCTGCGCCTCGAGCAGCTCGCCGGCCGGTGCGCTCCAGCGGTAGTCGAGCGGGTCGCCGTCCGGATCCGTCGCGTCGGCGCGCAGCGCACTCTCCTCGCCGAACCCGAGCTCGCACGGGTCGCAGGCGACCGTGACGGTCGGGGGCTGGTTCGCCGCCGGCGGCGGTGGCGGCGGCGGCGGCGGCAGGTACACGCGGACGCCCGGGTGGTACCCGACGCGGACCAGCAGGCCGAGCCGGTCCTGCACGGTCGACGCCTGACGGATCCGCGCGCGGTCGGTGTGCCGGGCCGCCCAGTTGAGCCCGCCGCCGACGGAGAACCCCGCGGGGCCGTTCCAGCGCAGGCCCACGGTGACGTCGAGCGGGCTCCGGAGGTCCGACATCAGCGGCGACAGGCTGCCGTCCAGCGCCAGCAGCGGCTCGCTCAGGGTCACCATGTCGCTGAGGTACGCCTCGCCGCCGACCTCGCCGAAGACCTGCACGGGGCCGCGCAGCGGCGCGCCGAGGCCGAAGCCCCACGCGATGCTGTTGGAGACGTCGATGCCGGCGGGATCCGAGCGGAAGGCGAGGCCGCCGAAGCCGGCGATCTCGACGTTGCCGGCCGCCTTGCTGACGACCAGATCGACCTCGCCGTCGACCCCGCCGCTGGTCGTGCCGGTCAGCTCGTCGCCCGTCGGCAGCTCGACGAAGCCGCGCAGCGCGAACGCCACCGGCGCCTGGCGCTCCTCCGACAGCAGGTTGATCTTCACGCCCAGCGCCACGTCGCCGAACTGGTTGCCGCTGAAGGCCTGCCTGACCGTCGGGTAGTCGTTGAGCACGCCGCCGTGGCGCTGCATCGTGCCTGTCGAGAGGCCCGCCCCGAACAGCGGCTGGATGTCCCGGTCGATGCGGGTGAGGAAGCGGACCGAACCGAAGACCTCCACCCGGCCGCCCACCCCGACCGCGAACGTGCCGGCCACATGTTCGATGTTGCTGAACCCCTGCTCCCGGTTGAGGTTGACGAACTGGCCGCTGGCCGCGACCGCGCCGCCGGCCAGAATCTCCGCCGTCGGCACGAACCACAGGCCGGTGTCACCGAGGAACGTCGACCCGCTGGGTCGCGTGGCGTCCCCGTCCTGGGCGGCGGCAGGCGCCGCCAGCAGCGCGATGAGGCAGGCGCTGACGCCTGCGACGACAAGGTTTCGTTTCATCGAAACACTTCCTGATAGCGAGATCATGACAGTTGGATGACGTAAGTATCGCGCGTGATATCGGGCAAGTCAACGCGCCGGCCCGCACATCCGCGCGGCGCGCGTCAGTCGTCCCGCCGCGGCTGCACGGCCCACGCGATGGCGATGCTGAGTCCGTAGAGGGCGACCATGGGCGTGGCCATCAGGGTCAGTACCACCGGGTCGCCCGTCGGCGTGAGCACGGCGGCGAAGACGAAGATGAGGAGAATCGCGTACTTGGTGTTCCGCACCAGGAAGCCGGGCGTCACGGCGCCGACGCGGGCGAGAAAGAAGACCACCGTCGGCATCTGGAAGACCACGCCGCAGGCGAGCAGGAGCTTGACGTACAGCGAGAACGCCGGCTGGATGCGGGGGAAGAACTCCATGTAGTCCGTCGTGAACCCCGCCAGGAACGTCCAGGCCCACGGGAACAGCATGTAGTGCGAGAACAGGGCGCCGCCGACGAAGAAGACCGACGCGAAGAAGACGAACGGGATGGCGAACTTCTTCTCGCGGGCGTAGAGGCCCGGCGCGACGAACCGCCACATCTGGTACAGGATGATCGGGATGGCCAGGATGAGGCCGGCCAGCGCGGCGATCTTGATGTACAGGAAGAACGCCTCGGTCGGCTCGGTGTACACGAGGCGGCCGCCCTCCGGCAGTATCTCCTGCAGCGGCCGCATGATGAACTCGAAGATGTACGAGATGACCGAGAACGCGGCCAGGAAGCCGCCGAGCAGCGCGGCGACGGAGATCAGCAGGCGCTTCCGGAGCTCGTCGAGGTGCTCCAGAAACGACATTCTGCCGCCGGTCTCGTCGAGCTCGGCGTCGTCGCCGAACGGCTCGTCGTCAGCGGGGTCTGGGACCGGAACCAGCGACATGGAGAAAACCGCGGCGCATCCGCGGCGAGTGCCCGGCCCTGTCGCCGGGAACCGACCTCACCGGCTACGCGCCGGTATTTCCGCTCTCGGGAACCTGCGCCGGCTCGGCCGCCTTGGGCTTCTCCGGCTCGGGGGGAGGCGTCTCCTCGACGCGGATCTCTTCCTCGAGCGTGTTCCGCAGATCGTTGGACGCGCGCTTGAACTCCGTCAGGCTGCGGCCCAGGGACCGGCCGAGCTCGGGCAGCTTGCGCGGACCGAACACGATCAGCGCGATGACGAAGATGATTATCAGCTCGGGCATCCCGATTGAGCCGAACATGCTGCCGCTCCTTGCTTGGTCGGGGCGAAAAATCCCCGCGAAAATTATAGGAAGACGGCGCTCCCGGGTCAAGCCGGCGGCGCCCGCCGCATGTCTCGAAGTCGTTGCTGGACAGAGGCTTGTCTGTGATAGCATGGCGTCATCATGCGCGCTGTATCCCCACTCGCACTCGGCGCAAGCGCGGTCGTGCTGTCGGCGCTGCTGGGCGGCCTGTTCGGCGGCCAGGTCCTCGCGACGCAGGAGGACCTCCCGCAGCACTACGACCGGTTTGCCGAAGCCCTGGCCGCCATCGAGACCCACTACGTCCAGGAGGTCGACACCGAGCGCCTGATCTACCGGGCCATCGGCGGCATGCTCCAGACGCTCGATCCGCACTCCAACTTCATGGACCCGCGCTCCTACTCCCAGCTCCGGGAGCGCCAGGAGGGCCGCTACTACGGGCTGGGAATCTCGATCAACGTCATCGACGGCGACATCACGGTGATGAGCCTCTTCGAGGGCTCGCCCGCCTACCGCAGCGGGATTCGGCGGGGCGACGTCATCGCCAGAATCTCGGGGCAGAACGCGAAGGACATGAGCAGCGACGACGCCGTGCGCCTGCTGCGCGGTCCGAAGGGCACGGCGGTCGACATCTCGATCCGGCGCACCGGCTACGATGAGCTGATCGACATGACCGTCGAGCGCGACGAAATCACCATCGCCACCGTCGAGGCCGCGTTCCTCACCGGCGATCGGACCGGGTACGTGAAGCTCGGCGACTTCTCCGAGGCCAGCGACCGCGACCTCAACGCCGCCCTGGGCCGCCTGCGGGACGCCGGCATGGAGCGGCTCATCCTCGATCTGCGGAACAATCCCGGCGGGCCGCTCGATCAGGCCATCAAGGTGTCCAACCAGTTCCTGCCGCGCGGCGACCTCATCGTCTACACGCGCGGCCGCGTGGACAATTCCGACCAGGACTACCACGCGACGCGCGAGGGCGAGTTCACGGACGTGCCGCTGGTCGTCATCGTCAACCGCAACAGCGCCAGCGCCTCCGAGATCGTCGCCGGGGCGGTGCAGGACCACGACCGCGGCCTCATCGTCGGCGAGACGACGTTCGGCAAGGCGCTGGTGCAGTCCATCTACCGCGTCAGCCACGGGGCCGGCCTCGCCCTGACGACGGCGCGCTACTACACGCCGAGCGGGCGCATGATCCAGCGCCCGTGGGACGGCACGTTCGACGAGTACCTCACGTACTCGATGCGCGAGCAGAGCCCCCGCGCGCACACGCCCGCCGAGCGCAAGTACACCACCGGCGGGCGGGTCGTGTACAGCGGGGGCGGGATCGAGCCGGATCATCATGTCTCCGGCCCGATCGAGGGGTTCGATCCGTCCCGGTTCGGGCGCCTGCTGGCCGCGCGCCAGGAGTTCGCGAGCTTCGCCGAGCGTTTCTCGGCGGCCGGCGACAGCCGCGTCGCCGTCGCGGGCCGGGGCCGCAAGGTGGTGTCCCGGGGCTTCGCGCTCGACGACGTGCTGCTCGACGAGTTCAAGGCGCACGTGCGCGACCGGGGCCTGAGCGTGGACGACGAGCAGTTCGGCGCCGACATCGAGTTCATCACCGCCATGCTGCGGTACCAGATCGACCTGGCGCTGTTCGGCGTCGAGGAAGCCCGGCGCAACCTGTTCGACGTGGATCCCCAGATCCGCCGCGCCAGCGCGCTGTTCGACGCCGCCGAGCGCCTTCTCGAGGGCGCCGGCCAGCCCGCGGTGGTGGCGGCGGGCGTCGATTAGACGGGGCTGAGCTTCCATTGGACGGGGCTGCGCCCCGAACCCCCGGCGTTCGCTTGCGGGGGGCCCTTCGCCCCGCGCCGCTCCCGCCGAGGCGCGCTGTGCGCGCCTTGCGGAGTCTGGCTGACACGTCCCGGCGCTTGCGGCGCGGCGGGCGCCCTTGCTAAACTGCCCTCGGCGGCGGGACGGTCCCGGCGCCCGCGACGTTCGGAGCTTCAGACACGACCCGGATCCGACGTCAGAGCGTCCCCAGCCGCTCGACAGGTAGAGGCGCCAGTCGACCTGTCCGAGCGGCTTTGTTGCGTACCGGGCCCGGGAACGAACAGCGCACCATGCGTTTGAACCGCCTGCGGATCGCCGGCTTCAAGAGCTTTCCCGAACGGGCCGACCTGGCCTTCGATACGGGCGTCACCGCCATCGTCGGCCCCAACGGCTGCGGCAAGAGCAACGTCATCGACGCCATCACCTGGGTGCTCGGCGAGCAGAGCGCGCGCAGCCTCCGCGGCGAGCGGATGGAGGACGTGATCTTCGGCGGCAGCGATGCCCGCCGGCCGACCGCGACCGCGGAGGTCCGCCTGCAGTTGTCGCAGGTGACCGCCGCGCTGGCGCTGCTCGGGAGGCGCAACGGCGGCAGCGCGCAGGCGTCCGGGAACGGGGACAACGGCGCGCCGGCCGACGGCGGGGATGCCGCCGACGCCGCCGCGGGCGGGTCCGGCGACGAGTTCGACGAGACGCCCTGCATCGCGCGCGACGTCGAGGTCGGCCGGCGCCTGTTCCGGTCGGGGGAGAGCGAGTACCTCATCGACGGGCAGGTCTGCCGCTTGCGGGACATCCAGGACCTGCTGATGGACTCCGGGGTCGGCGTCAAGGCCTACGCGGTCATCGAGCAGGGGGCGATCGGCCAGATTCTGAGCGCGCGCCCGCTCGAGCGGCGGCGGCTGCTCGAGGAGGCGGCGGGCGTCACCCGCTACAAGAGCCGCCGGCGCGCCGCAGAGCTCAAGCTCGAGGCCGCGCAGCAGAACCTCACGCGCGTCGACGACATCGTCTTCGAGGTCGACAAGCAGCGCGGGGCGCTCAAGCGCCAGGCCGCGAAGGCGCGCCGCTACGGCCGGCTGCGCGAGGAGCTGCGCCGCTGGGAGAAAGTGTCGTACGCGCGCAAGGGCGCGGCGCTGGCGCAGGCGGGCGAGTCGGCGGCGCGGCGCCTCGACGCTGCGCGCACCCGCGAGACGGGCGCGGCCGCGCGTCTGGCGGCGCTCGAGGCCGCGCACGAGCGGCAGCGTCTCGAGCTGGCCGCCGCGGACCGCTCGGCGACCGCCGCGCGCGATGCCGCGCACGCCCACGAGCTGGCGGCCGGCCGGCTGCAGCAGCAGATCGAGTTCGAGACGCAGCAGGTGGCGAGCGTCACGGACGCGGCGGCCCGCGGCGCGGCCGATCTCGAGGCGCTCGAGGCGAAGCGCCAGCCGCTGCAGGCGGAGCTGGCCGCGCAGGCCGACGCGTGGCAGCGGTGCGACGCCGAGCGGGAAGCGGCCGGCGGTGGCCTCGAGAGCGCCGCCGCGGCGCTCGCCGCGGCGCAGACGGCGCTCGAGGGCCTCGAGGCCGACGTCGAGGCGTCGCGCAACGAGGTCTTTGCGACCATGAACGCGGCCACGGTGCTCCAGCACGTGCTCAAGAGCGTGCCGGAGACCATCGGGCGGGTCGACGGCGACATCGCGAAGCTCGAGGCCGAGGCCGCCGACGTGGCGACCGAGTCGGCGCGCCTGGCCGCCGATCGCGAGGCGGCCGCCGCGCTCGCGGCCCGCGTGGAGGCCGCGCTCGGGGCCACGCGCGCCGCGCGGGCGGAGCGCGCCGCGGAGCACGTCGCGGCGCGGCAGGCGCGCGAGTCGCGGATCGCGGCGGCGCGCGAGCGCGAGCACGAGCTGACGTCGCTGTCCGCGCGCGTGGCCTCGCTCGAGGAGCTGGTGGCGGCGCGCGAGGGATACAACGACGCGGCCCGCCTGCTGCTGAGCCAGCCGTCGGAGGCGTTCGGCCACCTGGGCTCGGTGGCCGATCACCTGAACGTGGATCGCGAGCACGAGCGGGCGCTCGAGGCCGGTCTGGGCGAGCTGCTGCAGTGCGTCGTGGTCCGCGGCCCGGAGGAGGCGCGGAAGGGGATGGAGCTCGCCGCGGCCAACGGGGCCGGGCGCTGCGGCTTTCTCCTGGCCCGGGAGCGCGAGGCCGCAGAACCGGCCCCCCGGCCGGCGTCCGGGCTGACGCCGTTCACGGATCTGGCCCGCGTGGACGGCCCGGCCGCCGCCGCGGTCCGGCGCCTCCTGGCGCGCCGCTGGCTGGCGCCGTCGTTCGAGGCGGCGGCCGCCGCCTCGCGCGACACGCGCGAGACGATCGTGACGCCGGAAGGGGTGGTCTTCCGCGGCTCCGCCGTCGTGCACGGCGGCGGGCGGTCCGAGACCCGCGGGATCCTGCGCACCGAGGGCGAGCTGGAGGAGCTGCGCGGCCGCCGTGAGACCGCGCAGGAGGCGGTCCGCCGTCTCGGCGCGGAGGTGGCGGAGCTGGACGCGGCCGTCGCCGGCGCCGAGGCCGAGCTCGAGCGCCTGCAGGCCGACGAGCACGCGCGCGAGAAGGAGCTGCTCGAGGCCCGGTTGGGGCTGTCGCGCTGCGACGAGGAGACCGCCCGCCTGCAGCAGCGGCAGGACGTGGTCCGGACCGAGTGCGGGCAGGCCCGCGAGGAACGCGAGGCGCTCACGGGGAAGCAGGCCGAGGCGCGCGACGAGGTCGCCCGGCTCGAGGTCGACCAGAACGCCGCGGAGGAGCGCTGCAGCGCCGCCCAGCGGCGTCTGTTCGACGCCCGCGAGTCGGTCGAGGGACTGGGCCGGGAGGCCAACCAGGCCCGCGTCGCGCATGCCGAGCTGGTCGAGCGGGCGGCGGGCCTGGAGGCGGACGTCAGCCGCCTGCGCGAAGCCGCCGCGGATCTGGAACGGCGGGCGAGCGCCCGCGCGGCCGACAACGAGCGGGCGGCCGCGGAGCTGGACGCGCTGCGGGCCTCGATCGCCCGCACCGAGGTGCAGCTCGACACGGAGACCGGGCAGCTCGAGGTGCGGCGCGAGGAGGTGCGCGCCGTGGATGCCTCCACCGCCGACCTGCGCGGGCGGATCGACGCGCAGGGGCGCGAGGTGCAGGCCGCGCGCGAGGCGCTCGACGCGGTCCACGCGGAGGTCGCCGGCATCGAGGTGGAGCGGGCCAGGGCGGAGGCCGAGCACGCCACGCTGTCGGCAACCTGCCGCGACAGCCTGCAGACCGATCTGGAGCAGGTACGGGCCGAGGTCGAGCAGTGGGAGCGGGACGGCGTCATCGCGGCCGCCGTCGAGCGTCCGGCGCTGCTCGACGACGAGAGCGACGAGGGCGAGGCGCCGGCCGTCGCCGCGGGCGCGGAGGACAGCCCGGAGCCGGCGCTGCTGACCGCCGAGGACGTCATCGGCGAGTTGCGCGCCAAGATCGACCGGCTCGGCCCCGTGAACCTGATGGCGATCGATCAGTTCGACGAGCTCGAGCAGCGGCACGACTTCCTGACGACGCAGCGCAAGGACCTGCTCGACTCCATCCAGTCGACCGGCGCCGCGATCGAGCGCATCGACGCGACGACCCGCGAGCGGTTCCGCGAGGCCTTCACCGCCGTCAACGAGCATCTGCAGGCAACGTTCTCGACGCTGTTCGGGGGCGGGCGCGCGGGCCTCGTGCTGCTCGACGAGGACGACGTGCTCGAGAGCGGCATCGACATCGTCGCCCAGCCGCCCGGCAAGCGGCTGCAGAGCATCCAGTTGCTCTCCGGCGGCGAGAAGGCGCTGACCGCCATGGCGCTGATGTTCGCCGTCTTCAAGTACAAGCCCAGCCCCTTCTGCCTGCTCGACGAGATCGACGCACCGCTCGACGAGGCCAACGTGGGGCGCTTCGTCGACATGCTGCGCGGCATGGAGGACTGCACGCAGTTCGTCGTGGTCACCCACAACCGGAAGACCATGGAGATTGCCGACCGGCTCTACGGCGTCACCATGGAGGAGCCGGGCGTCTCGAAGCTCATCTCCGTCAGGCTCAACTAGAGCAGCGTGCGTCTCACCGAACCCCGCCGGAACGGCGCGCCGTGAACGAAGCCAAGTCCTCGGGGTATCGGCGGCGGCGGCGGCGCGCCGCCGTCCTGCGGGCCGGCGCCTGGGCCGCGCTGCTGGCGGCGCTGGCCGGATCCGGGCTGTCGCGCACGCTCGCCGAGGCGGCCGCGCGGGCGGCGGCGCTGGCGCCGGTGCCTGACCTGCTGCACGCCTCGCTGGTCGTGGCGGGCTACACGCTCGTCGTGTCGCTCGCCGGCCGGGCCATCGACCTGCCGCTGGCCTGGTACGGGGAGTTCGTCCTCGATCGCCGCTTCGACGTCTCGCGCCGGCATGCCGGCGACTGGTTGTGCGGCTACGCGGGCGCCACCGTCGTGCGCGTGGCGGCGTGGACGGCCGGCGCGGTGCTCCTGTATGCCGCCATGCGCGGCTGGCCCGCGTCGTGGTGGCTGGCCGCCAGCCTGGCGGCGGCGGTCCTGACGGTCGCCGCCACCCATCTCGCGCCGCTCGTCCTGCCCTGGCTCTATCACCTCCGGCCGCTGGAGCGCCCGGCGCTGCGACGGCGTCTCGAGGCGCTCGTCCGGCGTGCCGGCGCGGCCGCGATCGGCATTCACGAGTGGCGCCTGGGCGCCGATCCTCCGCGGCCGAACGCGGCCCTGGTCGGCATCGGGTCGACGCGCCGCGTGCTGCTGACGGACGCCCTGCTGGCCGACTACAGCGACGACGAGATCGAGGTCGTCGTGGCGCACGAGCTGGCCCACCATGTCCACCGCGACGTGTGGAAGACGGTGGCGTGCGAGACGCTGGCGGCGGCGCTGGCGTGCGGCGCGGCGCAGTGGGCGCTGCACGGCCTCGGGCCGCGGTTGGGGCTGGCAGGCGTCGCCGACGTCGCCGGGCTGCCGATCGCGGTGCTGGCGGCCGGGGCCGCCCTGCTGCTGCTGGCCCCGCTCACCAACCTGCTGTCGCGGCGGCTGGAGCGCCGCGCCGACCGCTACGCCGTGGACCTGACCGGAAAGCCGGAGGCGCTCGCCTCCGGGCTGCGGCGGCTCGCGGCCCAGTCGCTGGCCGAGGAGCGGCCGTCCCGCGTCACCGCCTGGCTGTCCTATTCGCACCCGCCCTGGTCCGACCGCCTGCTGGCGGCCAGGGCGGCGGTCAGTCCTGGCGCTTGGCCGGCTCGCGGCCGCCGCGGGGGCGCGGCGGGCGGTTCCGGGGTCGGCCGCCGCGCGGACCGCTAGGGGCGCCCACCCTGGCCATGTCGTCGCCGCGGTCGTCGGCGGGCGCATCCGCGGGCGCCGGCAGCAGGGCCCTGCGGCTCAGCCGGACCTTGCCGGACGGGTCCACGTTGATCACCTTGACCAGGACCTGGTCGCCTTCCTGCAACTCGTCGCGCACGTCGGCAACCCGGTAGTGCGCGATCTCCGAGACGTGCAGCAGGCCGTCGATGCCCGGCAGGATCTCGATGAACGCCCCGAAATCGGCGATGCGCTGCACCTTCCCGAGGTAGGTCTTGTTGAGCTCGGGGCTGGCCGTCAGCTCCTCGATGATCCGGATCGCCTTCTGGGCCGAGTCCTCGTCCGCGGAGGCGACGTTGACGCGGCCGTCGTCCTCGACGTCGATCTTGACGCCGGTCCGGTCCACGATGCTGCGGATGGTCTTGCCGCCCGGTCCGATCACGTCGCGGATCTTCTCGACCGGGATGGTGATCGTCACGATGCGCGGCGCGTAGGTGGAGATCGAGTCGCGCGGTGCGGCGATCGTGGCCTGCATCCGTTCGAGGATCTCGAGCCGGCCGGCGCGGGCCTGGGCCAGCGCCTCGCGCATGACGGCGGTCGGGACGCCGGTCATCTTGATGTCCATCTGCAGGGCCGTGATGCCCTCGGCCGAGCCCGCCACCTTGAAGTCCATGTCGCCGTAGTGGTCCTCGGCGCCCGCGATGTCCGACAGGACGGCGTAGCGCTCGCCGTCCTCCTCCATGACGAGCCCCATCGCCACCCCGGCCACCGGCGACTTCAGCGGAACGCCGGCATCCATGAGCGCCAGCGTCGCGCCGCAGACCGTCGCCATCGACGACGACCCGTTCGATTCGAGGATGTCGGAGACGACCCGCACGGTGTAGGGGAACTTCTCCTCGCCGGGAATCATCGGGCTCAGGCTGCGCTCCGCGAGGTGGCCGTGGCCGATCTCCCGCCGGCCCGGCCCGCGCAGGAACTTCACCTCGCCCACCGAGAAGGGCGGGAAGTTGTAGTGCAGCAGGAAGCGCTTGTACGTCTCGCCGTCGACGTGCTCGATCTTCTGCTGGTCGTCGGCCGTGCCGAGCGTGGCCGTCACGAGCGCCTGGGTCTCGCCGCGCGTGAAGACGGCCGAGCCGTGCACGCGCGGCAGCACGCCGACCTCGGACCAGATGTCGCGAATCTGGTCGAAGCGGCGTCCGTCCAGCCGCTGCCCGCGCTCGAGCACCTCGTCGCGCAGCACCTTCTCCTTGAGCTCCTTGAAGACCCGCGCGGCGTCCTGCCGGCGCTGGCCCTCGTCCTGCGGGATCGAGGCGAGCAGATCGGCGAGCGCCTGGTCGACCTGCGCATAGTTCTCGAGCTTGTCCCGGATGCGCATCGCCGCGCTCAACGGCTCCAGGACCTGCTGCTCGACCTCCCGCCGGACGCCGGCGTCGATGACCGGCGCCTCCACGGCGAGCTTCGGCTTGCCGCCCGCGGCGGCCAGCGCGTCGATCGTGGAGACGATCTCGCGGATCGCCTCGTGGCCGGCCTGGAGCGCGCCGAGCATCTCGTCCTCGGAGACCTCCTTCGCGCCCGCCTCCACCATCACGATCGCGTCGCTGCTGCCGGCGACCACCAGGTCGAGCCGGCTCCGGCCGCGCTCGGCGTAGGTCGGATTGATCAGCAGCTCGCCGTCGATCAACCCGACCCGGACCGCGGCAATGGTCTTCTCGGAAGGGATCTTCGAGAGCGCCAGCGCGGCGGAGGCGCCGCTGAGCGCCAGCACGTCGGGGTCGTGGTCCACGTCGGCCGACAGGACCAGCGCGATGACCTGCGTCTCCCGGTTCCAGCCGGCCGGAAACAGCGGCCGAATGGGGCGGTCGATGAAGCGGCTGGTCAGCACTTCCTTCTCGGTCGGCTTGCCCTCGCGCTTGAAGAATCCGCCGGGTATGCGGCCGGACGCGTAGGTGTACTCGCGGTAGTCGACCGTCAGCGGCAGGAAGTCGATTCCCTCGCGCGCCGTGGACGCGCAGCAGACGGTCACCAGCACGACCGTTCCGCCGTAGGTGACGACCACCGCGCCGTCCGCCTGTTTCGCCAGCTTGCCGGTTTCGATCCTGAGCTGTTCGCGGCCGACGTTCAGTTGGCCTGTGTGCATTTATTCTGCTCCCTGGGTGGTCAAGGGGCGGGAGGACGCCAGATGAGGCGAGAAAAGGCGGGTTGGGTGTCGCGCTTTACTTGCGGATGCCAAGCCGCTTGATCAAGTCTGCGTACCGATCGGAATCCTTGCCCTTGAGATAGTCGAGGAGGCGCCGCCGTTGCCCGACGAGCTTCAGCAGACCCCGCCGCGAGTGGTGGTCCTTGGCGTGAATCTTGAAATGCTCGGTCAGGCCGCTGATGCGCTCGCTGAGAATCGCCACCTGGACTTCCGGCGATCCCGTATCGGCGTCGTGGGTACGATAGGAACCGATGAGCTCCGTTTTCCGCTCCTTGTGCAAGACCACGTCCATCCGCCTCCGCGCACGGCCCAGACCGTCATCCCGTGAACGCCCGGCTCACGGGAGCACCAGGCCGCCGCCACCGTTAAATTGTTCTGTCTCCTATGATTAACAAGATCGCATCTTACACCAAGACGATCCGGGGATGCAAAACGCCGCCGGGCGCCGTCTCCGCGATCGCCAGCAGCGTCCCGGCCGCGTCGTGGACCTTGACCCGCGCCGCCGCCGGTGGGACGGGCGGCGGTCCCGCCCCGGCCTGGAGGTCGGCCGCGCGCAGCAGGTTGCCGTGCGCGGCGCGCTCGGCGCCCCGGCCGGTGACGACGACGGCCGGCAGCTCGGGCAGCAGCTCGGCCAGGGCGACGAGGTGCCGCGCCGGCTCCGCGCCCTCGCCCGCGAGCGCGTCGAGGGTCAGCGCCTGGTCCAGCGTGAACGCCCCGCTCTCCTCGCGCCGCAGGCTCTGGAGACAGGCGCCGCAGCCCAGCGCCCGGCCCAGATCGTGGGCCAGCGAGCGCATGTAGAACCCTGGCGCGCAACGCACCCGGCACTGCAGCTCGGCGTCCCGCAGCGCGAGAATCTCGAAGCTGTGGACCGTCACCTCCACGGCGCGCAGCTCGACCGGCTGCCGGCGGCGCGCGAGCCGGTAGGCGCGCACGCCGCGCACCTTCTTGGCGGAGAACGGCGGCGGCTGCTGCCGGAAGGTGCCCGTGAACGCGCGGCCGGCGGCCTCGATCTGCGCCCGGTCGAGCGCGGCCGCCAGCGCGGGATCGTGCCCGGCGTCCGGCGCGACGGTCCCCGTCGCGTCGTACGTGTCGGTGACGACCCCCAGCCGGATGACGGCCGCGTACGTCTTCGGACCGCTCGCGAGCAGCGCGGCCAGCCGCGTGGCGCGGCCGACGACGAGCGGTAGCACCCCGGTCGCCAGCGGATCGAGGGTGCCGACGTGGCCGACGCGGCGCGTGCCGAGCAGGCGCCGGGCGCGGGCGACCACGTCGTGCGAGGTCAGCCCGCGCGGCTTGTCGACGACGAGCACGCCGTCGACGGCGGCCTCAGGAGCCCGTCCCGGCATCGACCGCCGCCACCACGTTCGCGACCAGCCCGGGGCGGGCGCGCTCGAGCGGGGGCGGCAGCTCGCAGCCGGCGGCGTTGCGGTGCCCGCCGCCGCCGTACGCCGCCGCCACCGCGCGGACGTCGATCGCGTCCTTCGAGCGGAGGCTGACGCGAATCTCCCCGCCGAGCTCCTTGAAGAGCACCGCCGCCCGGACGTCGCGCGCCTGCAGCGGGAGGTTGATCATCCCGTCGAGGTCCTCCGGCGCGCAGCCGGTCGCGCGCAGCAGCCCGTCGTCGACGTGCAGCACCGCCACCCGTCCCGCGCCCGCCAGCTCCATGCCCCGCAGCAGCTCGCCGGTCAGCCGCAGGGTGCCCACCGGCGCCTGCTGGTAGACGCGCGCCGCCACCGCGGCCGGCGACACGCCCGCGGCCGCTATCCGGCGGCAGATGTCGAACGTCCGGGCGGTGATGTTCGCGTGGCGGAACGAGCCGGTGTCGGTCAGGATGGCGACGTAGAGGAACGTCGCGATCGCCGCCGTCAGCGGCACGCCGAGGCCGGCCACGATCTCGTGCACCATCTCGCCGCACGCCGCGGCGGTCTCGTCGAACCAGTTGACGGCGCCGTACAGCGTGTTGCCGCGGTGGTGATCGACGTTGATCACGAAGTAGCGCTCGAGCCCCGCGAGCCCCGTGCGCTCCAGCGAGCCGCACTCGAGGACCACCGCGGCGTCGAACTCCCCCTCGACCCGGTCGGCGACCTCCACGTCCGCGGCCTCCGCGAACGACAGCAGCCAGGCCTGCGGTCGGTCCCGGCTCACCATCCGCACGTGCTTGCCGAGGCGCCGCAGGGCGAGCCCGAGGGCCAGTTGCGACCCGCTGGCGTCGCCGTCGGGCCGGGCATGGGAGACCACCACGAAGCGGTTCCCCGACCGCAGGGCGTCGAGCACCTGCTGCAGCGGCTGCTCAGCCGTCGTCGGCATGCTCGTCAGGGGCATCCGGGAGGCGGGCCGCGTCGACCTCGTCGAGCAGGCGCGCCACCCGATCCTGCTGCTCCATGGCCTCGTCGTAGAGGAACGTGAGCTCCGGGACGTGCCGCAGCCCGATGCGGCCGAGCCGGCGCCTGAGAAACGGTCGGGCGCGCCGCAACGCCCGCCGCGCGGCCCGGGCGTCGCTGCCCGCGGGCTCCGTGTAGTACACGCGCGCATGCTGCAGGTCTTTCGTCATCTGCACGCGCGTGACCGTCACGTCCTGCACGCCCGGGTCCCGCACCTCGCGCAGCAGCAGCGTGCCGAGCTCGGTCCGGATCACGTCGCCCACCCGCTGCGGCCGGTTGTGGCTCGGCATTATTATCAGATGGGGCTGCGCCCCGAGCCCCCGGCGTCCGCTTGCGGGGCCCCTTCGCCCCGCGCCGCTCCCGCGAGGCGCGCTTTGCGCGCCTCGCGGCTTTCAGGCGAGCCACTCGAGGTCGGTGGCTACGATCAGGCCCGGGTCGTGCCGCTCGATCTCCTCGACGACGGCCTGCAGCGAGCGCTCGACGCCGGTCTGCGTGGCGCCGACGGCGGCAACGCCCAGACGGCAGCGCTGCCGCAGGCTCTGGTGGTCGATTTCGGCGACCGAGACGTTGAGGCGCCGGAGGCGATCCTTCGCGCTCCGCAGGACCGTCCGCTTGTCCTTGAGCGAGCGCGCGCCGGGCACGTGCATCTCGATCGACAGGAGGCCGACGACTGGCACGCGCTCGCCTACACGGTGGCGGCAACCGTCTCGACGGTGAACGACTCGATGACGTCGCCGACCTTGATGTCGGCGAACTTCTCGAAGGCGATGCCGCACTCGATGCCGGACTTGACCTCGTTGACGTCGTCCTTGAAGCGCCGGATCGATCCGATGCGCCCCTCGTGGACCACCACGCCGTCGCGGACGAGACGGGCCTGCGCGTCGCCCGCGCGCGTGATGCGGCCCTCGGTCACGATGCAGCCGGCGGCCGCGCCGAACTTCGGCACCTTGAAGACCTCGCGGACCGCCGCCAGCCCCAGCTGCTGCTCGCGCGTGGTCGGCTCGAGCAGGCCGCTCATCGCCTTCTTGACCTCGTCGGTCACGTTGTAGATGACCGAGTGCTTGCGGATGTCGACGCCCTCGCGCTCCGCCACGACCGCGGCGTTGCGGTCCGGCCGGACGTTGAAGCCGATGATGATGGCGTTCGAGGTCGAGGCCAGCAGCACGTCCCACTCGCTGACGGCGCCGACGCCGGTGTGGATGATGCGGATCTTCACCCGCTCGTCCCCGAGCTTGGCGAGCGACTCGGCCAGCACCTCCGCCGAGCCCTGCACGTCGGCCTTGATGATGATCGGGAGCTCCTTGGCCTCGCCCTCCGAGAACTGCTGCTGCAGCGACTCGAGGGTGAGCCGCGTGCCGCGGCTGCCGAGCGCCTTCTCCTTGGCCTGGGTCTGGCGCAGGAGCGCGATCTGGCGCGCCTTGGCGGCGTCCGCGACGACCTGGAAGGTGTCGCCCGGCTGCGGCAGGCTCGTCAGCCCCAGCACCTCCACGGGGCTCGACGGCTCCACCTCCTTGACCTGCTGCCCGCGGTCGTCGATGAGCGCCCGGACGCGGCCGACGCTGGTGCCCGCGATGAAGTTGTCGCCGACGCGCAACGTGCCGTCCTGCACGAGGATGGTGGCCACGGGGCCGCGTCCGCGGTCCACCTTGGCCTCGAGCACCGCCCCCGCGGCCGTCCGCTTGGGGTTCGCCTTGTGCTCGCCCATCTCCGTGACCAGCAGGATCATCTCGAGCAGCAGATCCAGGTTCTCCTGCTTCTTGGCCGAGACGGGCACCATGACCGTCTGGCCGCCCCAGTCCTCCGGGGCCAGATCGCGCTCGGCCAGCTCGTTCTTGACGCGGTCCGGGTTCGCGTCCGCCTTGTCGATCTTGTTGATGGCGACCAGAATCGGCACCTTCGCCGCGCGCGCGTGGTCGATGGCTTCCTGCGTCTGCGGCATGACCCCGTCGTCGGCGGCCACGACGAGCACCACCACGTCGGTGACGCTGGCGCCGCGCGCGCGCATCGTCGTGAACGCCTCGTGACCGGGCGTGTCGAGGAAGACGATGCGGCGCTTGTTGATCTCGGCGGCGTACGCCCCGATGTGCTGCGTGATCCCGCCCGCCTCGCCTTCCGCGACCCGCGTCTCGCGGATGGCGTCGAGCAGCGTCGTCTTGCCGTGGTCGACGTGGCCCATGACGGTGACCACCGGTGCGCGCGGAACGAGATCGTCGGGGCTGGTTACCTCGGCCTCGAGCACGACCATCTCTTCCTCGAACGTGCGCATCTTGACGTCCGCACCGAACTCGCGGGCGAGCATGGTCGCCGTCTCGGTGTCGAGCGTCGTGTTGATGGTCATCATCAGCCGCTTCTCGATCAGCTTCTTCAGGACCTCCTTCGCCTTCACGTCGAGCTTGTCGGCGAGATCCTTGACCGTCATGCCTTCCGCCAGGGTAATCGTCCGCGTGATCGGCGGCGGCGGGAGGGGGACGCGCGGCGCCTGCTGCCGCGGCCGCCGGTCGGAGCGCCTGCCGTGCGGGCGATGCGGGCGCGGCGGCGGCCGGTAGCCGACGGCCGGCCGGGGCGGCAGCGGGCGCGACGACGGCGGGCGAACGGGCTGCGAGGGCAGCGGCCGCGGCCCGCCGAGCGGCGGTTGTCCCGCCCTGCCGGGCATCCGGGCTCCCGGCGGCGTGCGCACGCCGGGGGGCGTGCGCACCGCGGGCGGCGTCCGCCCCGGCGCGGGCGTTCTGGCCACGCCCGGCGGCGTGCGGCCGGCGGCCGCGGCGGGGGGTCTCGCGGCGGCCGCCGCGGGCGGCCTCGCGGCTGTCGCCGCGGGCGGTGCACCGGCTGTCGCCGCGGGCGGCGCGCCGGCTGTCGCCGCGGGCGGTGCGCCGGCGGCCGCCGCGGGTGGTGCGCCGGCGGCCGCCGCGGGTGGTGCCGCGGGCTTCGGCGGCTTCGGTTCCTCGAGACGCAGCCGCAGCGTGGGAGGCGCCACCCGCCCGGTCGGTTTCGCGATGATCGCGGCGCGCGACGGGGTCAGCGCTGGCGGCGGCACGTCCTGGACCACGGTCGCCGCCGGCGCGGCCACGACCTCCGCCGCCGGAGCCTCCGGGACCGCCGCGGCCGGAGCCGCCGCGGGCTGAGCAACGGCGGCCTCGCCCGCGCCTTCCTGCCCGGCGGCGTCGGCCGTCTCGCCTGCGCCGTCCTGCTCCACCGCCGCAGCGGCCGCCGCCTCGGCTTCGGCCTTGGCCGCCGCGCGCGCTGCCTTGGCGCTCTTGATCAGCCGCGGCGGACCGAGCGTGGGCCTGGCCGGCTTCGGCGGCTCGGCCTTCGCCTTCACCAGCCGGCCCCGCCTGGCGGCCGGCCGCCGCGCCGGCGTGTCCGCGAACAGCGGACCGCTGGGCAGCTCGATGCCCCGCTCGCGCGCGATGCGCGCCGCGAACTGGTGGCCCACGATCTCCTCCACGGTGCTCGAGGCGCTGCTGACCTCGATGCCGTGGTCGCGGCGCAGCTGGTCGATGACTTCCTGACTGGGGAGACCGAGAACCTCGGCGACCTTGTATATCCGGATAGTGCCCAAGTGAAATCTCTCAGCAAAGCACCGCGGCCAGCACCCGCGGTCAACTCGTCGTCTGTTCGTCGGCCGCCTCGGCCGGCTGGGCGGATTCCTCCACCGCGCGCTCGGCCGCCGCAACCTGCTCCTGTATCGTCGCCTTCAATGCCTCGGCCGCCTCCGGATCGATGCCGGCGATCCCCACCAACTGGTCGGTCGTGGCGGCGAGCAGCCTGTCGGCCGTGTCCAGTCCCGCTTCGCTCAGCCTGCGCACCTGGTCCTCGTCGAGGCCCGGCAGCGTCAGGGTCGCGGGCTCACCGGCGGCCAGCCCGTCGAACTGCGCCTCGACCTCGCGCCGCTTCTCCTCCTCGCTCTTGATGTCGATCTTCCAGCCCGTCAGCTTGGCGGCGAGCCGCACGTTCTGACCCTTCTTGCCGATCGCCAGCGACAACTGGCGATCCTCCACGATGACCTCGACCATCTTCTCGAGCGGGTCGACGATCGTGACGCGCTGCACCCGGGCCGGGCTGATCGCGTTGGTCACGAACAGCGCGGCGTCCTCGGACCACTCCACGATGTCGATCTTCTCGCCGCGCAGTTCGCGGATGATGGCCTGCACGCGCGTGCCCTTCATGCCGACGCACGCGCCGACCGGGTCGACGTCGCGCTCGCGCGAGTACACCGCCACCTTGGCCCGGTCCCCGGCCTCCCGCACGGCGCCGCGTATCGCGACCGTCCCGTCGTAGATTTCCGGCACCTCCTGCTCGAACAGCTTGATGAGCAGCACCGGGTCCGTGCGCGAGAGGATCAGCTGCGGCCCCTTCGTGTTCTTGTTGACCTCGCGGATCACGGCGCGGACGCGGTCGCCCGTCGTGTAGTTCTCGGCCCGCGACTGCTCGCGCCGGGGCAGCAGCGCCTCGACGCGCCCCGCCTCCACGAAGATGTCGCCGTTCTCGAAGCGCTTGACCGTGCCCGAGAGGACCTCGCCGAGGCGGTCGCTGTACTCGGCGTACACGTTGTCGCGCTCGGCCTCCCGCACCTTCTGGAAGATCACCTGCTTGGCCGTCTGCGCGGCGATTCGCCCGAGCACGTCGGTCGGCTTCGGAAACTCGATCTCCATGTCGACCTCGGCGTCTTCGCCGTACAGGTCCTGGGCTTCCTTGAGGGAGATCTCGGTGACCGGGTCGCTGACGTCCTCGACGATCTGGCGCACGGCGAACAGATCGACCTGTCCCGTCTCGGGGTTGAACTTGGTTCTCAGGTTCTCGTCGGACTTGTAGTACTTGCGGGACGCGGTCAGGACGGCGTCCTCGATGGCCGTGATGATCACCTCGGGCTCGATCCCCTTCTCCTTGGCGACCGCCTCGATGGTCTGCAGCAGTGGGTTGTTCATGGCCCGGTTCTCGGTGCGACGCGGGGTTTCACCACGGCCTGCTAGAATTCGACTTCCAGCCGGGCGCGCGATACCAGCGACCACGGAATCCGCCGAGCGCGGTCCGCCGCGTCGATTATCACGTCCTCCCCCTCCACGTCCGCGATCCGACCGGTCCAGGCATGCTGGCCGTCGACCGCGCCGGTCGTGACGATCTTCGCCAGGCGCCCGATGAAGCGCCGGCAATCGCCCAGATGCCGCAGCGGCCGGTCGAGGCCCGGCGACGACACCTCCAACGTGTACGGGTGCGCGAACGTCACCTCGACGTCCAGGATCGCACTCAGGTCCCGGCTCACCTGCTCGCAGTCGCCAACGCTCACCGGCTCCGCGGAACCCGCGCCGGCGCCCGGCCGATCGAGCACGACCCGCAGCACCCAGCCGATCGACTCGCGGCGCAGCCCGATGCTGAAGATCTCCAGCCCGCAGCCGCCGGCGACCCGCTCGGCGATGGCCGTGACGCGCGCCAGGAGATCGTCGTCGTCCCGCACGCCAACAGACCCTAAAAAACAAAAAGTGGGCAAACGCCCACCTGTCCAGCTTGACCGTCGATGGAGCCCACAATGCTATCACGAGGCAATCGGGCCGGCAACCGGGCTTCAATTGGACGGGGCTGCGCCCAGGGCTGCGCCCCGAGCCCCCGGCGTTCGCTTGCGGGGACCCCTTCGCCCCGCGCCGCTCCCGCCGAGGCGCGCTGTGCGCGCCTTGCGGAGTCTGCACCGTTTCTGCGGCGCAGACTCCTAGGGCGTCAGCCGGTGCAGCAGGCGCGGGTACGGAATGGCTTCGCGGACGTGCTCGAGGCCGCAGATCCAGGCGACGACGCGCTCGACGCCCATCCCGAAGCCGCCGTGCGGGACGCTGCCGTAGCGCCGCAGATCGAGGTACCACTCGAACGTCTCGGCCGACAGGTCGTGCGCCCGCAGCCGGTCGGCCAGCGTGTCGTAGTCGTCGACGCGCTGCCCGCCGCCGATGATCTCGCCGTAGCCCTCCGGGGCCAGCACGTCGACCGAGAGCGAGAGCTCGGGCCGCTCCGGGTCGGGCTGCATGTAGAACGCCTTCGCGGCCGTGGGAAAGCGGTGCACGACCAGCGGCCGATCGAAGCGGCCGGCCAGCGCGGTCTCGTCCGGGCTGCCGAAGTCGCCGCCCCATTCGAACTCCCGGCCGTCCCGCTGCAGCAGCTCGACCGCCTCGTCGTACGACACCCGCGGGAACGGCGCGCGCACGCGCTCGAGCGGGGCCGTGTCGCGCCCCAGCACCTCCAGCTCCGGCCGGCGCCGCTCGAGGACCCCCTGCACGACGGCGGCCACCAGCTCCTCGGCGAGGGCCGTCACGTCGTCGAGCGTGGCGTAGGCCATCTCCGGCTCGACCATCCAGAACTCGGTCAGATGCCGGCGCGTCTTCGACTTCTCGGCCCGAAACGTTGGCCCGAAGCAGTACACGCGCCCCAGCGCCATCGCGTTGGCCTCGTTGTAGAGCTGGCCGCTCTGCGTCAGGAAGGCGGTGGCGTGGTCGAAGTACGGGACGGAGAACAGTGTCGTGGTTCCCTCGCACGCGGCCGGCGTCAGGATCGGCGTGTCGACCAGCACGAAGCCGCGGCCGTTGAAGAAGGTGCGGATGCAGTCGATGATCTCGTGCCGGATGCGCAGGATGGCCTGCTGGCGCGCGGCGCGCACCCACAGGTGCCGGCGGTCGAGCAGGTACTCGACGCCGTGCTCCTTGGGCGTGATCGGGTAGTCCTGCGAAGAGCCTACCCGCTCCAGGTGCCGGACGTCGACCTCGAAGCCGCCGGGCGCGCGCGCGTCGGCGCGCACGAGGCCGCGGACGGCCACGGCCGTCTCCTGGCCGAGGTGGTCCGCGGCCTGGAACAGGTCGTCGCCGACGGCCGCCTTCGACATCACGGCCTGGACGAAGCCGGTCCCGTCGCGCACCGTCAGGAAATGGATCTTCCCGCTCGAGCGCCGGTTGTGCAGCCAGCCGCGGAGCGTGACCTCCTGCCCCTCGTGGTCGGCAATCTCGCTGATGTGCGCATCCATGACGCCCGCCATGTTAGCCCAGCTTCAATCAGATGGGGCTGCGCCCCAAGCCCCGGCGTCGGCTTCCATCAGACGGGGCTGCGCCCCGAACCCCCGGCGTCCGCTTGCGGGGGCCCCTTCGCCCCGCGCCGCTTCCGCCGAGGCGCGCTGTGCGCAGCTTCATTTTGACGGGGCTGCGCCCCGAGCCCCCGGCGTCCGCTTGCGGGGACCCCACAGCCCCGCGCCGCTACCGCCGAGGCGTGCTGTGCACGCCTTCTACGGCGCAGACTCCTGGTCGAGTTCCGGGAGGCTGGGGGACAGGAGGGTTCGCAGGCGGTCGAGGCGGGGCGTGCGGCGGAATACGTCGGCCAGGTAGCCGAGCGTGCGGGGGACGGCGGACAGGTAGCGTTCGTTGCCCGCCGCGGTCGCCTGGTAGCCGAAGGTGCCGAGGGCCTTGAGGTGGCGCTGCACCGACATGAGATCGAAGCGGTCCAGGAACGCGGCGCCGCCCGGCGAGCCCGCCCGCTCGTGATAGTGCGCCACCATCTCGGCCACGAACGACGGCTCGTGGCGGACGTAGCAGTCCCGGAGCAGCGACACCAGGTCGTAGGTGGCGGGTCCCAGCCGGGCGTCCTGGAAGTCGATGACGTGGAGGCGGCCGGCGTGCAGCATGAGGTTGCGGCTGTGGAAGTCGCGGTGGCACAGGACGCGCGGCTCGGCGGCCAGCTCGCGGGCCACGGCGCGCAGCTCCGCGGCGAGGGCGGCGCGCGCCGCCGCGGAAAGGGCCGCCCGGCGGTGGCCCAGCAGGAAGTGCTCGACGAAGAAGTCGAGCTCCCACGCCAGCTTGTCCTCGTCGAAGGCCAGCGTGAAGGGGCGGTAGGCGGGCGAGGCCAGCTCCCGCCCGCGGCGCTGCAGGCGGGCGATCAGGTCCACCGCGTCGGCGTAGACCGCCCGCCGCTGCGCGGCCGTGGCCGTGGCGAGGAAGCGCTCCAGCGTGAGGTCGCCGAGGTCCTCGAGCGCCAGGATGCCGAGGTCCCCGGCGCTGCCGCGCACGGCCGGCGCCGGGACGTCCATGCGCGCCAGCAGGCGCGCCACGTTGACGAACGGCAGGGTCGCCGCATCGATCGGCCCGCGGTGGACGAGCAGGACCTGCGACGCGCCGTCCGCCGCGCGCACCCGCACGTAGCGGCGGTCGGACGCGTCGCCGGGCAGCTCGTCGATCGCGGCCGCCGCCAGGCCGGTCCGCTCGAGGTACGTCCGGACCCGCCGCAGATCGTCCGTCCCCATGGGCGCGTCAGCGGCTCTCTGCCGCGCCCCGCGCGTCCGCGGCGGGCGCGCGGTCGAGCGGCGAGAGCCAGGCCTCGCCGAGCCGCCGCCCGCCGCGCGGAGGCGGCGCGCCGGCGGGCGTGACGACCTGCCGCTCCAGCACGCTGCCCGCCGGCAGCCGGACGCCGTCCGCCAGGATGCAGTCCACCAGCCGGCACCCGGCTGCGACGACCACGTCGTCCCACACGGCCGTGCGTGTCAGCACGGCGCCCGCGTCGATCCGGCAGCGCGCGCCGGCGGGCAGCGCCGGCCGCCCCTCGGCGCGCGCGAGCGCCAGCGACGTGGCCAGGTAGTCGCCCGGCGTGCCGATGTCGCGAAACGGCGCCCCGCAGGCGTACGCCCGCACGGCGCCGGGCCGCTCGGCGACGAGCGTGTCGTAGACCCCGCCGATGGACGCCGCCGGCTCGCCGTCGCGCAGCCCGGCGAAGACCGGCGCCTCGACGAGCTGCACGCCGGTGAAGTGCGGGTGCGCGGGCCGGGCCGGCGCCCGGAAGCCGAGCACCCGGCCCTGCTCGTCGACGTCCAGTCCGCGGTAGCGATCGGGATCCGGGTTCGCGGTGACCGCCAGCGTGACCCGCGCGCCGCTGGCCGCGTGCGCGCGCGCCAGCGCGCCCAGGTCCACCTCGGTCAGCGTGTCGCCGTTGACGACGAAGAAGCGCGGGCCGAGCAGCCCGAGCGCCCGGCGGGGCCCGCCGGCGGTGCCCAGCAGGGTCCGCTCCCACGAGTAGCGGACCGCGATGCCGGCGGCGGTGCCGTGGCCGACGCGGCCGGTGATCGTGTCCGGCCGGTGATGGAGGTTGAGCACGGCGCCCGGCACGCCCTGCGCGGACAGCCAGCGCAGCACGCGCAGGATGAACGGCGGGCCGGCCACGGGCACGGCCGGCTTGGCGCGCAGGTCCGTGAGCGGGGCCAGCCGCCGGCCCAGGCCGGCCGTGAGCACGAGCGCGGGCGGCAGCGGCGGGGTCACGGCCGGGAATCGAAGACCATGTCCGTGCGGCCCTGCGCGCCGCCGGGCGCAGCGGACAGGAAGAGGTCGCGGTACGACGCGACGATGTAGTCGTCGGCGCTGCGGCCGAGCGCCGCGGCAATCTCCGTGATGCCGCGCTCGCCGCCCTCGAGCTCGACGAACGTGCCGATAGGGGTCTCGTCGACGGTCAGGACGACGTCCTCCAGCGCGTACTCCTCGCGGTACTTCTGGTAGCGGAACCAGACCTGCAGCCCGAGCCGCGCGAGCAGCCGCAGCAGCAGGGCCGCGTCGCCGGCGGTCGTCTCGAGCTCCTCGCGCACCTTCATGGCGCCCGGCTGCGGCGGTCCCTTGAACGTGAGCACGGCCGCGCCCGACTGGTCGCGGACGCGCAGCGTGCAGCGGCGGTCGCGCAGCCGGCCGTCGGGCCAGTCCAGCAGCCGGTCGTCCTGCAGCCGGCGCGCCCGCCGCGCCGCCGCGCCGGTCGCGCGCACCGCGGCGCGGGCCGCGGCGGCCGACTCGAAGCGGAGCTTGATCTCGCGCTCGATCGGATCGCCCATGGCGCTCACGTCGCCCGCCGGCTGAAGGCGCACCCCTGCAGGCTGGGCGTCCCCACGTTCCGCCCGAAGATCAGCACCTTGTGGGTGCTCCCGAGGCCGCCGGGAACCAGCAGCGTCTTGAGGGCGAGCCGCTCCCGGAGCGCGCCGAGGTCCACGGGCCGCGCCGCCGGTCCGCCGTCGAGATCCGCCAGCGCCAGCAGGAAGTACGTCTGATCGAGCACGGCGAGCGTCTGCAGGCCGGCCTGCTCGGCCGCGGTCCGGACCGCCGTCAGGTCGACGTGCGCGGTGATGTCGCAGGCCCCGGGCGCGGCGAGCCAGGGCGCCGCCGCGCCGCCCTCGCCGCCGACCGCCGCGCGGTGGCGCCGGTAGCAGGTCAGCGTGCCGCGCGCGTGCGTCGGCGAGTACAGCTCGCGCGCCTCGTGGCCGTAGTCGATCAGCACCAGGAATCCCCGCGTCAGCCGCCGCGCGGCCGCGGCCACCCAGGCGACGGCCGCCGGGCTGACCTCGGCGCGCCGGCCCGGCTCGAGGCGGATGCCGAAGCGCGCCACGTGGGCCCGCACCGCCGCCGACGCCGGACCGAGGCGCTCGACGAGCCGCTCGCCGTCGAGGTCGACGTGCACCTCGCGCACGCCGTCCGCGGTCATCACGATCGGGTGCACGGGCAGCGCGTCGAGCAGCTCGTTGGCGAACACGACGCCCCGCACGCCGGCGGGCAGCTCGCTGGCCGCGCCGGCCAGCCGCGCGGCGTGCGCCCCGAGGGTGGCTGCCTGGGCGGCCCGCGCCGCCGGACTGCGCTCGACCAGCGTCAGGCGCAGCGTCCGGTAGAGGTCGGGGCAGGCCGCCGCCAGGTGGTCCAGGACGTCGCGGGCCAGCCGCCCGCTCCCGGCGCCCGCCTCCACGAGGTCCGGCGCGGCGCCGCCGGGGGCCGCCAGCCGCCACATCTCGACGAACTGGCGCGCCAGCAGCGCGCCGAACGCCGCGCCGCTGTCGACGCTGGTAAGGAAATCGCCCGCGCGACCGGACCGCCGGTCGGCGCGGGCGTAGTAGCCGAGCGCCGGATGGTAGAGCGCCAGGTCCATGTACTCCGCGAAGGGCAGCGGACCCTCGCCGCGGATCCGCTGCACGATGAGCTCGCGGAGCGTCATGGACCGGCCGCCGCGGGCGCTACTCCTTGCGCACCTGCAGGAACACGCGCGTCTCGCCGCGCTGCACCAGGAGGAACGCGGTGCGCCCCGACTCGATGGCGGCCAGCTCGGCGGTCGCCTCGCCGGCCGAGGCGACGGCGGCGCCGTTGATGCGCAGGATGATGTCGCCCTGCTGCATGCCGGCCGCCGCCGCGGTGCCGCCGCGCTGCACGTCGGCCACCACCGCGCCCTCGGTGTCGTCCGGCACGCGCAGCCGGCGCGCCACCTCCGGCGTCAGGTCGCGCACGGTGATGCCGAAGCCCTCGCTGGTCTCCTCGCGGGCGTCCGCCGTCGCCGGCCGGACCTCCGCCTCGAGATCGAGCTCGCCGATCGTGACGTCCAGCGTCAGCGGCTCGCCGTTGCGGATGATGTCGAGCGGCACCGTGGTCCCGGGCCGGGTCGCGACGACCCGGCTCTGCACGTCGCGCGTGTCCTCGACCGGCTCGCCGCCATAGGCGACGATGACGTCGCCGGGCTCGATGCCGGCGTCGGCGGCGGGGCCGCCCGGGTTGACCGACTGGACGAGGGCGCCATCGGCGTCCGCGAGGCCGAGCTGCTCGTAGTCGTCACGCGGCACCGGCATGATCACCACCCCGATCACGCCGCGCGTCACCTTGCCGCCGCGCAGCTCCTCGAGCAGGTCGCGCACGGTGTTGATCGGCACGGCGAAGCCGACGCCCACGTTGGCCTGGCGGTCGCTGACGATCGCGGTGTTCATGCCGACGACCTCGCCGCGGATGTTCAGCAGCGGCCCGCCGGAGTTGCCCGGGTTGATGGCGGCGTCGGTCTGCAGCATCTCCTGCGAGCGCCCGGGCACCGACCGGAACGGCCGGCCGATGTGCGAGATCACGCCCACCGTGACGGTGTGGCCCAGGCCGAACGGGTTGCCGATGGCCATCACCCAGTCGCCGGCGGCCATCTGGCTCGAGTCGCCGAAGGTGGCCGCGGGCAGCTCCCAGTCGGGTCGGTCGACTAGCTCGAGCAGCGCGCTGTCGGTGAGCTGGTCGCGGCCGAGCACGCGCGCCTCGTACAGGTCGCGCTCGTCGTCGCCGAAGAAGTCGATCTCGATCTTCGTGGCGTTCTCCACCACGTGATTGTTCGTCAGGATCAGGCCGCTGGCGTCGATGACGAAGCCGGTGCCGGCCGACGGCGCCTCGCGCGGCCGCTGCCGCCCGCGCGGCCCGAAGAAGCGGCGGAACAGATCGTCATCGTCACCGAAGAAGTCGCCCGACTCGTCGGTCGGCCGCTCCGCTTCGACGCGGATGTTGACGACCATGTCGGTCTGGGTCCGCGCGATCTCGCGGAAGGTGCCGGCGTTGATCGGCCCGTCCAGCGGCGCGCTGTTCATCGGGGGCGTCGTGAACGTCTGCGTCTGCGCCGACGAGGCGGGCGCCAGGTCGAGCTGCGAGGCGATGACCATCCCCAGCGCCATCGACGCAACCGCGATCAAGGCTGCAGAACACACCGTGTTCCGTCGTTTCGACATCATGATCCTCCAGCTTCAATCAGACTTTACGTTACTCCATGTGCCGGGAGGCTGCCACCCCGCTTTCGCCGCTGACTCCCAGCGCCAGCAGCGCCGCCTGCAGCGGACCGGTCACGGCCGCCTCGCGCGGGCCGACGTGCATGTTGATCTCGGTGCGCACGCCGAACCGCTCGAGGTAGATCCCGGGCTCGATCGTGAACCCGGTCCCGGGCAGCAGCCGCCGGTCGTCGTGTGTCTCGTAGTTGTCCATGTGCACGCCGTTGCCGTGCACCTCCTGTCCCAGGCTGTGCCCGGTGCGGTGCACGAAGTGCGCGCCGAACCCCGCCCCGTCGATGACCTCGCGCGCGGCGCGGTCGACCTCCCAGCCGCGCAGCTCGCGGCCCGCGCGGACGGCGTCCTGCACGAGCGCGACCGCCGCGTCGCGGGCCTCGCGCGCCGCCCGGAAGACCGCCGCCTCCTCGGCCGGGACCTGCGCTCCCGTGTAGCCCACCCACGTGATGTCGGCGTAGACGGCGCCCGCCGCCTCCTGCTTGCCCCACAGATCGAGCAGCACGATCTCGTCGCGCGCGATGGCCCGCGAGCTCGCCGGCGTCGGCAGATAGTGCGGATTGCCGCTGTGCTCCTGGGCGGCCACCACGGGCGCCGAGTCGCTCACCAGCCCCTCCTCCTCGAACCAGCGCACCATGGCCTGCTGCACCTCGAGCTCGTTGACCGGCGCGCCCGTCGCCAGGCGCTCGGCGACCAGCGCGAACGCGCGGTCCTTGATGCGGTACAGGCTGGCCGACGCCGCGCGGTGCGTGGCGAGAGCCTCCGCGCTCCACACGGCCTCGAAGCGCTGCACCAGGTCGCCGGACGAGACGACGGCCGCGCCCAGGCGGCGGACCGCCTCGACCGTGCCCGCGTCGACCCGCGAGATGTAAGGGATGGCGCCGCCGGGCGAGTACTCCATCGCCAGCCGGCCGCCGCCGCCGGCCAGCTCGGCCAGGCCCGCTTCCAGTTGCGCCCGGCCGGCGTAGAGCCGCCGCCGCCCCGGCAGGTGCGCCAGCACGTCCTGCTCGATGCGGTGGACCAGCGCGCGCGGCTCGCCCGCGGCCGGCACGAGGTAGTACCAGCGGCGGGTCGTCAGCTTGCCGCCGCCGCCGAGGCCGGCCAGCGCGCGCGCGATGGGGTTCGAGCCGTGGAAGTCGTACAGCAGCCAGCCGTCCAGGCCGTCCTCGCGGAGGGCGGCCTGGACGGCCTCGATGTCCATGGTCACGGCGCCGAGTATAGCAGCGGGGTCGGGGATGATCGGCACGGTCTATTCAGGTTGGACGCGCGCCGGGGCTCGCCGGTTTGGAGGGGTCGGTCGGGACGCGCCGGCGGGCAGGCGTGCCGGCGCGTCCGGCGGGGAAGGACGGCGCCCGCCGGCCCGCCGCCGGGGCGGGCCGCTGCGGGCGCAGGGGAAGGCCGCGCCGACCTACGACGCGTCCTCGTCCTCTGCGTCGCCCTCCTCGCCCTCCGCGGGCTCGGGGTCCTCGATCTCCTCGAGCTCGGTCGCCTTGATCTCCCCGTTCTGGTGGCTGAACTCGTAGTTGCTGCTGTTCATGTTCCGCGTGCGCGGCACCCGCAGCTCGATGTCGACCACCTGGCCGACGAGCAACGGCTCGCGGAACCGCACCGAGTCGCCCGTCACCGTGTTGCCGCCGCGATCGAACCAGAACTCGTCGATCTGGAACCCGGCGATGGCGTTCTCCGCGAGGTTCTTCACGCGGATCTGCGTCACGATGAAGTCGCCGTCGCGGCTGGCCTCCGGCTCCGTGTAGCCGATCTCGGCGAGCCCGCGCTGGGTCGGCACGAGCTGGAGGTCGTCGCCGAGCCTCTGGGTCAGGCGATTGGCCGCGGCGACCGCCTCGGGGCTCGGCGGGGCCGGCCCCGCCGCGGCGGCCTCGCCCTCGGCGGCCTCCGGCTCCGAACCGCCGCAGGCCGCGGCCGCCAACGCGCACGCCAGGAAACCGAACAGCAGAACACGGCTCAATCGAGTCATCGCAGCTCCTCCCGACATGATCCCGCCTGGCAGGGACGCGCCCTTCCGCGGCGCGGGCCCCTGAACCCCGGATTATAGGTCTCCGCAGTCACAAATCTCAAACATTTGGACGGGACTGCGCCCCAAGCCCCCGGCGTCCGCTTGCGGCTACATCTCGCCGTTCCACTCCTCGGGCTCGGGGTTGACCGAGCGGAAGATCTCGAGGTGCCACTTGCCCCCGCCCCAGGGCTCGATGACCTCCGCGGCCACGACGTCGACCACCAGCTCGGCGAACGAGCGCCCCTCGGGATCGCCTTCCAGGTGGTACGAGGGCTCGTCCCAGGCGAACGTGGGGTAGAGAATCAGGCTGAGAAACAGGTCGTAGCCGTCGTCGACCACGATGAGCTGGCCGCACGGCCGCTTCTGCGTCGAGTGGTAGACGAGGTACTTCTCCGAGCTGTGCGCGCGGATGTAGCGCTTGATCGCGAACTCCCGGGCGACGATCTCCTCGACCGCGATCTTCTTGTCCCAGCAGTCCCGGCAGTACTTCTCCTCGCCGCGCGGCTCCGATACTTCCTTGGTGCCGCACAGTGCGCAACGGGTCTGGGCTGCCGAGCGGGGAGACATGCGGTCGATTCTAGACGCACGGTTCGGCGCCCGGCAAGTGGCGCCCCGCCGCCCGGGGCCCCTGCTACCATGATATGAATGGACGCGCGGCCCCCGCACCTCGGCCTCCGGCATCTGGCGCTGCACGTCCGCGCGTTCGACGCGACCCGCCGCTTCTACGTCGACGTGCTCGGGTTCCGCGTGGAATGGGAGCCCGACGCCGACAACAGCTACCTGACGTCGGGCGCCGACAACCTCGCCCTGCACCGCGCGCGCGGCGGCGCCGGCGCGCGCGAGACCGCGCTCGATCACCTCGGCATCCTGGTGCCGGAGGCGCGCGACGTCGACGCCTGGGCGGCCTACCTCGACGGCCGCGGCGTGGCCCTGGCGAGCCGCCCGCGCACGCACCGCGACGGCGCCCGCTCGCTGTACCTGGACGATCCGGACGGGAACCGGATCCAGATCATCCACCACCCGCCGATCAGCGCTCGCCCCACTTGAGCTTCTCGCGGAGGACGGCGAAGTAGCTGCGCGACTCCGCGCGGACGACGCGCAGCGGCCGCGCCGCCCGCTCGACGGTGACGCTGTCGCCCGGGGCGAGCTCGAAGCCGTACTGGCCGTCGAAGCTGACGTAGGCCGACTGATGCGCGCCGCCCAGCGCGGGCGTCACGCGCACCGGCGCCGTCGCGGGGATGACGATGGGCCGGTTCGTGAGCGTGTGGGGGGCGAACGGCGTGAGGAGCACGGCGTCGACCGTGGGGTGCACGATCGGGCCGCCGGCGGCCAGGTTGTACGCCGTCGAGCCGGTCGGGCTGGCGATGATCAGGCCGTCGGCGCGCGACGACATGACGAACTGCTCGCCGAGCGTGATGGCGAAGTCGATGATGTTCGACAGCGCCGCCTTGCCCAGCACGACGTCGTTGAGGACGATGCGGTCCGCCACGACCGCTTCGTTGCGCAGCACGCGCGAGTGCAGCATCCGACGCTCGTCGATGCGCGCGGCGCCGGCCAGCACCGACTCCAGCGACGGATACAGCTCCGGCAGCGTGATCTCGGTCAGGAAGCCGAGGCTGCCGAAGTTGACGGCGAGAATCGGGGGCGAGGCCGCCGAGCGCGCGACCCGGCCCGCCACCCCGAGCAGCGTGCCGTCCCCGCCGAGCACCAGAATCAGCTCCGCGGCCGACGGCAGCTCGTCGCGCGAGCAGGTGGGCAGGCCCTGGCGCTCGACGAGGCGCGCGGTGTCGCTTTCGACGACCACCCCGACGCCCCGCGCGGCCAGCCAGTCGGTGAGGCTGGCCACCACCGCGGCGGCCTTGCGCAGCCGGGTCTTGGCGACGATGCCGACGGTGGCGGGCGGGCCCGGCGGCGGGGTCGGGGACGTCATGCGTTCGCTGCGGCCGCCCGCGCGCGCAGGTGCAGGAAGAACTCCCGATTGCCTTCCGCGCCGGTGATCGGCGACGGCGTGGCGGCAACGCGCCCCAATCCTATCCGATCCGCCGCCGCGGCCACCTCCTCGACCACGCGCCGGTGCACCGCGCCGTCGGTCACCAGCCCGCGCTTGCCGACCTCGGCGCGCCCCGCCTCGAACTGCGGCTTGACGAGCACGATGACGTCCGCGTCCGGCCGCAGCAGCGGGCGGATCGGCGGCAGCATCAGCTTCGCGGAGATGAACGAGACGTCGACCGTCACGAGGTCCACCTGCCGGAACGCGGGCGGCAGCAACGCGCGCTCGAGCCCCCGCGCGTTGATGCCCTCGAGCACGGCCACGCGCGGATCCTGGCGCAGCTTCCAGGCCAGTTGGCCGTGGCCGACGTCGACCGCCGCCACCCGCGCCGCGCCGCGCTGCACGAGCACGTCGGTGAAGCCGCCGGTCGAGGCGCCGATGTCCAGCGCGGTGCGCCCGCCGACCGCCACGCCGAACGCGTCGAGCGCGTGGGCCAGCTTGATGCCGCCGCGCCCCGCGTACGGGTGGTCGGGGGCGGCCAGGGTCACGTCCGCGTCGGCCGGCACCGCCGCGCCCGCCTTCGAGACGACGGTCCCGTCGACGCGCACCTGGCCGGCCAGCGCCAGCGCCCGCGCCCGGGCGCGCGTCGCGGCGAGGCCGCGCGCCACCACGAGCGTGTCGAGCCTGACGCGGCGGGTCATGCGCCTGCGGCCCGCGCGCCCCGGCGCCGGCGCGGCGTCAGTGCGTCCTGGTGAGCACCCAATCGGCGATCCCGTCGAGCCGGCCGCTCAGGCCGCCGGCGCGCAGCGCGGCCTTCGCCGCGCCGATCGCCTCGACGGCCAGCGCCCGCGAGCGGTCGAGGCCGACGATGGACGGGTAGGTCGGCTTGCCGGCCGCGGCGTCCTTGCCGGCCGTCTTGCCGAGCGCGTCGGCCGTGCCCTCGACATCGAGGATGTCGTCGACGATCTGGAACCCGAGGCCGAGGTGCGCCGCGTAGGCGTCGACCGCGTCGATCTCGGCGCCGGTCCCGCCGCCCAGGATGGCGCCGGCCGCCGCCGCGGCGCGCATCAACGCGCCGGTCTTGAGCCCGTGCAGCGCGCGCAGCCCGTCGCCGTCCGCGATGGGGAGGCTGCGGCCGGGCACCTGCCCGCTCGCCTGCAGGTCCAGCGCCTGACCGCCGACCATGCCGCCCGCGCCCGCGCCGGCGGCCACGCGCTCGGCCGCCCGCAGCTTGCGGCCGGCCAGCGCCGGGTCGCCGCCGCCGGGCCAGCGCGTCAGGACGCGGAACGCCTCCGTGAGCAGCGCGTCGCCGGCCAGGATGGCCGCGCCCTCGCCGAACGCGACGTGCGCCGTCGGCCGCCCCCGCCGCAGCGTGTCGTCGTCCATCGCCGGCAGGTCGTCGTGCACGAGCGAGTAGGTGTGGATCATCTCGACGGCGCAGGCGGCCGGCAGCACGTCGGCCGCGCCCGCGGCGGGGGCCTCCGGCGCCACGGTCTCGGCGGCGGCCAGCGTCAGGATCGGCCGCAGCCGCTTGCCGCCCGCGAACAGGCTGTAGCGCATCGCCTCGGCGACGAGCGGCGGGCAGTCGCCCGCGGCGGGCAGGTAGCGCTCGAGGGCGCTGTCGATGACCGCCGCCTGCGCCCGCAGGTACTCGCGGACGTCGGTCTCGCCGGACGGGGTCACGGGGCGTCCTTGCCGGCGGCCGGCGCCAGGGCGGCCGGCGCCGGGCCCGGCTCGCCCTGCTCGGTGAGCACCTCGATGCGCCGCTCCGCGGCGTCGAGCCGGGTATGGCAGTAGCGCGACAGCTCGACGCCGCGCTCGAACAGCCGCAGCGACTGCTCGAGCGCCAGGTTGCCCTGCTCGAGCTCCTTCACGATGGACTCGAGCTCGGCCAGCGCCGATTCGAAGTCGTTGATTGTGGTGTCGTCCATCACTCGACCCTGGTGACCTCGCAGTCCAGCGCGCCGCGCTGCAGCTTCACGTGCACGGCCTGGCCGGGCGCGACGTCCGCCGCGTCGCGGACGATCGCGGCGCGGTCGCCGGTCCAGCAGACCGCGTAGCCCCGCGCCAGCACCCCCAGCGGGCTCAGCGTCTCCAGGCGGCCCGCCGCGACGCGCACGCGGGCCTCGCGCGCGCGCTGGCCCGCCGCCAGCGCCGCCTCGAGGCCGCCCCGCGCCGCGGCGAGGCGCGCGCGGATGGCCGCCAGCCGCCGGCCGAGGTCGAGCGCCTCGAGGCGCAGCCGCAGCTCGTACAGGCGCCGCCGCCGCCGGCCCGCCCCGCCGCGGGCGGCCCCCGCCAGGCGGTGGGCCAGCTCGTCGACCTGCCGCCCGCGCAGCGCCACGCGGGTCGGCCACCCGGCCAGGCCCGGGCGGGCCGCGAGCCGGTGCACGGCCGCCCGCCGCTGCCGCAGCGCGTCGCGCAGGGCGGCCCGCAGGCGGTCGGCGAGGCCCGCGATGCGCGCGCGCAGCTCGTCCCGGGGCGCCACCACCAGCTCGGCGGCCGCCGACGGGGTCGGCGCCCGCAGGTCGGCGACGAAGTCGCTGATCGTGTAGTCGGTCTCATGGCCGACGGCCGCGATGACCGGCACCGGCGCGGCGGCGATCGCGCGCGCCACGGGTTCCTCGTTGAACGCCCAGAGGTCCTCGAGCGAGCCGCCGCCGCGCCCGACGATGACCACGTCGACGCCCGCGATCCGCTGCACGTGCCGCAGCCCGCGGACGATCGCCGCGGCCGCCCCGTCGCCTTGCACGCGCGCCGGCGCGACCACCAGGTGCGCGTTCGGATGCCGCCGGCCGAGCACGGTCAGCATGTCGCGCAGCGCCGCGCCGTCGAGCGACGTGACGATGCCGATCTTGCGCGGCAGCGCGGGCAGCGGCCGCTTGCGGGCCGCGTCGAACAGGCCCTCCCGGTCGAGGCGCTCGCGGAGCTGGTCGAAGGCGAGCTGCAGCGCCCCGAGGCCGCGCGGCTCGAGGTGCTCGCAGACGATCTGGTACTCGCCCTTGGGCTCGTACACGCTGAGCCGGCCGCGGGCGACGACGTGCTGTCCGTCCTCCGGCCGGAAGCGCTGGTAGCGCAGCGCCGAGCGGAACATCACCGCGCGGAGCTGGGCGCCCGCGTCCTTGAGCGTGAAGTAGAGGTGCCCGGTCTTCCAGAGGCGCGCGTTGGAGATCTCGCCCTCGACCCACACCTCGCCGTACTCGCCCTCGAGGAGCCCGCGCACGCGGGCGGTCAGCTCCGTCACCGTCAGCACGCGCCGGCGGCGGGGCGCCGGGTGCGGCGCGGCGTCGAACGGCAGGCCCGGCAGCGCGCTCACGCGGCCCCCGCGCCGGCGGCCTGCGCCTCGACGTCCTCCGTCGAGAGGCTCAGCCGCTCGATGCCCAGGGCCGCGCCCGTCGCCGCGTCCGCCGTGACGAGCACTGCGTTGAGGCGGGGATCCCCGGTGGCCGTCTCGAACTTCGCCGGCATGCCGTCGAGGAAGCGCTGCAGGGCGGCCCCCGTGCGCACCCCGATGATCGAGTCGTGAGGCCCGGTCATGCCCACGTCGGTGATGTACGCCGTGCCGTTCGGCAGCACGCGCTCGTCGGCGGTCTGCACGTGGGTATGGGTGCCGAGCACGGCGGTGACGGCGCCGTCGAGATGCCAGCCCATCGCCAGCTTCTCGGACGTGGCCTCCGCGTGGAAGTCGACCACGACGACGCGCGCCTCGGACCGCACGGCCTCCAGCTCGGCGCGCACGACGTGGAACGGGTTGTCGAGCGGGTTCATGAAGATGCGGCCCATCACGTTGATCACGGCGACCGGCTCGTGGCGCGCCGAGCGGGCCACGTAGCGGCCGGCCCCGGGCACGCCCGCCGGGAAGTTCGCCGGCCGCAGCAGCCGCGGCTCGAGGCCGATGTAGTCGATGGCCTCCTTCTTGTCCCAGACGTGGTTGCCGGTCGTCATGACGCCGACGCCCGCGTCGCGGATCGCCTCGGCGACCTCGCGCGTGACGCCCTTGCCGCCGGCCGCGTTCTCGACGTTGGCGATGACCAGGTCGATGCCGCGGCGCGCGACGAGCGCGGGCAGCGCCCGGCGCAGGATCTGGCGCCCCGGCTTGCCCACGATGTCCCCGACGAAGAGAATCTTCATCCCGACCCATGATCGCACAGCCCTCCGCCGCAAGCGAACCGGGCCGGCGCCGACCGCGCCGGTCGTGGCCGGTCCCTTCGACGCGAGGGGGCGACTTCGATTATTCTAGGGGGCTATGAGCAGCGAAGCGGAGCTTCCGGAGACTGCGGTGGCGGACGTGGACGTGGAAGCCGCAGCGGACGCGGTCGAGGCTCCCGGGCCCGCGGCGTCGCGCGAGCGGATGCCGCCGGTGGAGAGCCGGTTCCTGTACGTCGACGTGGCCGCCCGGCGGGCCAAGCAGCTCCGGCGCGGCGCCCTGCCCCGGTTGGCGGCGCTCGCGCCCGACCCCGAGACGGGCGAGCGCCCGGCCACGGCGATCAAGTTGGAGCGGATCGCCATGGAGGAGGTCGACGAAGGGCTGATCGTCTATGAGCTCCCCGATCCGCGGCCAGCCACCGAGGAGCCATCATGAGTCCCAGTCCCTTCGAAGCCGGTTCCAGTCCCTTCGAGGTCGCCTTCGCCGCGTTGCAGGGTCTGGTCCTGTCCACCGGGTTCATCCTCGTCCTGTTCGTCGGCTTTCTGGTCCTCGCCGGCTACTGCAAGTTCCGCCGGCGGGAGCCCGGCTCCGCCATCGTCCGCGACCTGGCCGAGTGCCTGGGGAGCGGGGCCCAGTATCTCCCGCCCACCGCGCCGCGCGGCCCGGCCGACCAGCTCCGCACGCCCGAGCTGCAGGAGCAGTCGGGCCGCGAGCAGTAGCCCCGGGGCTTCGATCAGGCGGGGGCCAGCGGCGGCCGGGCGCCGCTCCAGGGCGCGTCCTGCTCGAGCACGTCGCCCAGCCGCAGCAGCGTGGCCTCGTCGAACGCCCGCGCCGTCAACTGGAACCCTATCGGCAGCCCCGCCCTGGTGAACCCGGCCGGCAGGCTGATGGCCGGCAGCCCGGTCAGGTTCGCGCTCACCGTGAAGACGTCGCCCAGGTACATCGCGAGCGGGTCGTCGACGTGCTCGCCGAGGCGGTACGCGGGGGTCGGCGTGGTGGGCATGGCCACCGCGTCGACGGCGGCGAACGCCTGGTCGTAGTCGCCGCGGATGAGGCTGCGCACGCGCTGGGCGTGGACGTAGTACGCGTCGTAGTAGCCCGCGCTCAGGGCGTAGGTGCCGAGCATGATGCGGCGCTTGACCTCCGCGCCGAAGCCGGCGTCGCGCGTCCGGTCGTACATGGCGGCGAGGGTCGCCTCGCGGCCCTCGGGGGCCGCGCGCAGCCCGTAGCGCACGCCGTCGTAGCGCGCCAGGTTCGAGCTCGCCTCGGCGGGCGCGACCAGGTAGTAGACCGGCACGGCGTACTCCAGGTGGGGCAGGTCGATGTCCACCACCGCCGCGCCGCGCCCGACGAGCACCGCCAGCGCCGCGTCGAAGGCGCCGAGCACCTCCGGATCCACGCCGGCGGCCAGCGCCGCCCGCGGCACGCCGATGCGCGCGCCCCGCGCGTCGCCCGGAAACACGCCCGCCAGGGCCGGCACCGGCTCGCTCGCGCAGGTGGCGTCGGCCGGGTCGGCGCCGGCGATGGCCTGCAGCACGGCGGCCGCGTCGGCCACCGTCAGCGTCAGCGGGCCGATCTGGTCCAGCGACGAGGCGAACGCCAGCAGGCCGTAGCGCGAGACGCGCCCGTAGGTCGGCTTGAGCCCGACGACGCCGCACAGCGCCGCCGGCTGGCGGATCGATCCGCCGGTGTCGGACGCCACGGACGCCGGCGCCAGGCGCGCGGCGACGGCGGCCGCCGCGCCGCCGCTCGAGCCGCCGGGTATGCGGTCCGGGGCCCACGGGTTGCGCGTGGCGCCGAGCGCCGAGTGCTCCGTCGACGAGCCCATGGCGAACTCGTCGCAGTTGGTCTTGCCGATGACCACGGCCCCGGCGGCGAGCAGGCGCGTGACGACCGTCGCGTCGTAGGGCGGGCGGTAGCCGGCCAGGATCCGCGAGCAGGCGGTGGTGGGGACGCCGCGCGTGCAGATGACGTCCTTGACCGTCACCGGCACGCCGAGCAGCGGGCGGTCGCGCCACGCGTCGCGGCGGCGGTCCACCTCCTCGGCGCGCGCCAGGGCCGCCTCGCCCAGCACCGTCGTGAAGGCGTGGATCTCCCCGTCCGCGGCGGCGATGCGCCGCAGGTAGCCGTCGCACACCTCGCGCGCGGAGACGTCCCCGCCGGCCACGGCCGCCCGCAGCCGGGTGAGCGTCCAGTCGCCGGGCGCCATCAACCGATCACCTTCGGCACCCGGAACAGGCCGTCGGGCGCGGCGTCCGGGGCGCCCGCCAGCGCGTCCTCGCGCGCCAGCGACGGCCGCCGGACGTCGTCGCGCAACGCCCCCGACCCCGCGCTCGGGTGCCAGGTGGCCGACACCTGCGTGGTGTCCACCTCCCGCAGGCGCTCGGCGTACTCGAGGATCTGCGCGAGCTGCTTCGCGAACAGCTCCGTCTCGTCCGCCGTGAGGTCGAGGTGGGCCAGGGCCGCGATGCGCTCGACGTCCGCCCGGGTCAGCCGCGTCGACATGAGCTGCGGGAGATCGCGTCCGCCGCCGCCCTCAGCGGGCGGGGCGGTAGTCGAGCTCGCCCGCCTCGACGTGCACGGGCAGCCGGTTGGCCCGCGGCGGGAGCGGGCAGGTGGTATGCGGATTGAAGGCGCACGGCGGGTTGTAGGCCCGGTTGAAGTCGACCACCATCCGGCCGTCCTCCCCGGGCGCGTCGGCGTACAGGAAGCGCGCGGCCGCGTAGGTGTCGCTGCCGCTGGTCAGGTCGCGGAAGATGAACCAGAGCTGATCGCCCACGTCGACCGGCAGCATCTCGAGCTCCTCGCCGCCGAGCTGCAGGCGCACGGTGCCGGAGCTGGTGAGCGTCTCGATGTCGCCCAGGATGTTCTGGATCTTCACCTCGAGCGGCTCGTCGTGCGGCACGAAGCGCGCCGGCACGCGCCAGGCCGCGTCCACCGGATACCACCGCAGCCCGCCGAAGTCGCGGCGGATCGCGCTGTTCCGGTCCAGCATGCGGATGGCCAGCCGCTCGCCGCTGTAGTGCACGAACAGCGTCAGGTCCTCGATGGCGATGTCGGCCCGCGCCTCGCGCGGGTGGAGCTGCATGGCCGCGACCTGCCGCCCGTCGACCGTCAGGGTGCTGCCGGGCGCGGCGCGCAGCGCGACCCGCCGGCCGCTCAGGTCGAAGGCGCCGGCGTTCGCCGGCCCCGCCGGCAGGACGATGTCGTGCAGCGGGTCGCTGCCGAACGTGTTCTCGCCCTCCCGGAGAAAGAAGAGGCCGGCCACGGCCAGCCAGCCGTCGTCGGCCGTGAGGCGCCGTTCCCGCTCGGCGCGCCAGGTCTCGATGCCGGCAGCGTACTCGCCCGCCTGCCCGGCCCCGGCGGCCGGGCCGGAGGCGGTCAGCCCGAGGGCCGCCGCGACGAGCGCTCCGCTGATGGTTCCACTCCGCACGTCACACCTCGCTTGGATGGTGCCAGAATACCCCACCTGGAGGCGGCGCCCAACCCCGTCCGGCCGGCGGCGGTGGCCGGCACGTGGTATCCGGCCGATCCAGACGCGCTGGCGGCCGCGGTGGACGGCTACCTCGCCGCCGCCGGCCCGCTGCGCGACGTCGACGCGACCACGCTGATCGCGCCGCACGCGGGGCTGGCCTACTACTGGCCCGCGAAGAAACGGCGCATGTAGATCGACAACGATAATTCGTAACCGGTGGGCGGCGCGCCGCGCCGTCCAAGCCGCGTGGGGGTCGTGTCATGAGCGTTGTTCAGGTGGTGGCGATCGTACTGACCAGTGCCGGCGTGCTGATCGCCACCTGGCGGATCTACTGGCGGCTGCTCGCCATGTGGCGGATCTCCCGGCCGGGGCGCGCCGGGGACGTTGTAGCCACCTTCCCCGGTGACCAACCCCGGGTAACAGAACACGCGGACAGCGGCCGGCGCGGCGAGGCGAACCCCGCTCCCGAACAACGCCAGCGGGATGGCGAGGACGTAATCCGGGCCCTGGTGCCGGGCAAGACCTTTGCTGACGTCGGCGGTTTGTGGGGCACGGTCAACGAGAAGGCGACCACTGCACTACTGGCCGGCGCGCGCGAGGCGACCATGATCGACATCCAGCCGGCGGGGAACCGTCTATGGCAGGCGTTCGATGAACGCTGCCGCGCGCGCGGGGTGTCGGGCTGTCGCAGCGTGGTAGGCGACCTGGGAAGCGAACGTTTTACGATCGACGTGGGCCGATTCGACATAACCCACTGTTCGGGCGTGATTTACCACATGCCGAACCCCATCAACGCGATCCACCACATGATCCGGATCACCCGCGAGCGGGTCCTGCTCTGGTCGCAAGTCGTGCCGGAACGGATCGCCAACAAGCGCGGCTCGCTCAGTCTGCGCTCAGGCGAGTGCCTGCTTGTTCCTGCGCTTGAACCGGAGGCGCTGGCAGTTCTTCAGGAACACTACATCGATGCCGGACGGGAGAAAGTCGCCACCGAGGGGCTCAACCCGCAAGAGTTCGTCCGGGCCGGGGAACAGTTGCTGAGCGGTCCCTGGTGGTGGCTCTACACGGCGGAGACGTTCATCCGCATGTGCGGGCTATTCGACCAGGTAGAGATCGAGCGGACCTGGAAGACGAGCATGCAGGCCGGCGTGCAGGCGCGGATTCTCGATGGCCGTGAGACCGCCTCGCATTCACGGCAGGACGGGCTGCGCCACGAAGCCGCGTTCTGGCGCTCCGTGGTCGCCGGCACGCATCCCAACAAGGCGTACATCGACATGTTCCAGCAGCAGGCGGCGGACCGGGCACGCCGGTTCCAACCTCACCTGGCGAAGCTGGTAGGCCACCTTGCACCCGGCTCCGTGGTGCGGGTCCTCGATGTCGGTAGCGGGCCGCTTTCCCAAGTCGAGACCGTTTCAGAACAGTGGCGGATCGATCTCGTCGCCGTCGATCCGCTCGCCGACGAGTACCGCGCCTTGTTCGAGGAATTCGGACTGGCGTGGGAACGAGAGTGCCCACGGCCCGGCGGAGCCGAGACGCTAGGAGTCTGCGCCGCAGGAGATTTGCGGCACGAAAGGGTCGTGAGTTCACGACCTGAGTCACGTGCCGGGGCAACGGTGTCGGTCGGCAGGGCGCGGTAGATTTTGCGGCCGTTGACGAACCGAAGGCGAAAATCGGTCATCACGGGCCACATGGCCCGCCAGAGGCCGCGATCCGCGTCGATTTGTCGCCGTTGCGAGCCTCATGCCCCGCCCTCTACGTCGCCTTCAGCACGTGCAGGCGCTTGACGTTGAGCGCCAGGCACACCAGGTCCCACTCGCACCGCGCCTTCGCCAGTCCACGCAGGCTGAAGCGCCGGAAGCCCAGCACGTGCTTGATCCAGCCGTTGGGAGCCTCCGACAACCACTTGCGCTGCGCATACACCGCCCGGCCCGCCTTCGTCTTCAGCTTGTCTATCATCCGACCCGTCGCCGGATGTTCCTCCAGATTGCGGGTAACCGCCTGCTTGCCCTCCCGGCCCGCCGCCACATACCCGTCAACGCCCCGCCGTTCCAGGTCCGTCAAGTCTCGCTCGTTGCAGTACCCCGCGTCGGCCAGCACCGTCGCCGGCTGCGCGTCAAGCGTCTCGTTGACCGTGTCGAGCAACACCGGCAACTCACCCTGGTCGCTCGCGTTCGCCGTCAGACCCGTTGCCACCACCAACTGGTGCTCGGCGTCCACCGCCACCTGCGCGTTGTAGCACTGCTGGAAGCCCTCGTTGCTCGTCATCATGATCGAGCTTTCCGGGTCCGTGAAGTTGCTCTGCGCCTTCTCGTCCGGCTCGCCATACGCCCGCTTGTACGGCCGCCCGCCCTTCGGGTTCCGGTCCTGCCCAGGTTGCCGACCCCGCGCGTCGTCCGCCGCCCGAGCCGCCGCTTCCAACCGCGCCTTCGCCGCCCGGATCGCTGCCAGACGCGCCTCCCGCCGACGCAACTCCGCCGGCAACTCATCGCCCCGAACCTCGGCGCCCAAGCACGCATCCTCGGTCTCGTCGGTCTCGTCCGCCTGGCGCAACAGCGCCGCGACCTCGCCTTCCAGACGCCGTTCCGCCTCCGCCATCCGGTCGTAGCTCATCGCCTTGCGCTTGCTCGCGTTCGCACGCACCTTCGTCCCGTCGACCGACAGCTTGCCGAGGCGAGCCAGACCCAACTCCTGCGCCAGACGCACCACCTCCACGAACAGCGCCTGGAAGTCCTCCAAGTGCCGGCGCCGAAATTCGCACAGCGTCCGGTGCTGCGGAAAGTTGCCCGCCGCCAACACCCGGAACGCCACGTCCTCTTCCAGCGCCCGGGCGATCCCACGCGACGAGAACACCCCCGTCGCATACGCGTAGAGCAGCACCTTCACCATCATCCGCGGGTCATACCCCGGAAAATTCGTGAGGTTATCGAATCGGTCCCAGGCAGGGCCTGATCGTCGCGCGAAGGACGTTTTCGGACGCGGCGCGTGGTAGGTGGCAGCGTGGTGCAGTGGCCGGGGCGAGGTGACGGCACGCATGAGGTGGCAAGCGCCGACAGGTCGGGCGCAGGGGCGCTGGCGAGCATCCGGGGCGCGGAGGTTGCCGTGGCGACGGCGCGCTATCCGGCGCGCGCCCCGAGCGCGAGGGCGAGGTGCCGCCAGACGTCGCGGTATGGGGTCGCTCGCGGCAGGTGCAGGACGAGCCGGCGGACGGAGCGGACGACGTGGACGCTGACCTTGAGCAACCGGTCGCGCAGCCAAGTCACCTGGGTGCGGGCGCAGGCGGTGCGGGCGGCCCTCAGCCGCAGTTCCTGCATGAGCACGTAGGCGGCGGCCGTCAGCAGGACCCGCAGCTGGTTTGCCCAGAACTTGGTGCAGCTCGTGCGGTCGATCTGCAAGCCGTCGAGCAGTTCCTTGATGCGGTTCTCGATGTCGCCGCGCCCGCAGTAGACCTTCTCGTAGATGAAGCGCGGCGTCTGGCGCAGATTGGTCACGACGAAGCGCGGGTTGTCCCGCGGCTGCCGGCCGGTGAGCTGCACGACTTCGGCCTTGATCACCACGCGGCGCTCACGAGCCCACGTGCCCGCGCGATAGCGGGTGTCGAGGTAGAAGTGCGCCGTCTTCTCGCGCAGCATGTTCTCGGTGCGGGCCGCCACCATGACGTGCTCGGCAGCCCGCAACAGCACGGCGTTCCTGGCCATCGCCACGACGTAGTCGAGCCGCGGTTCGGCATCGAGGAAGTCGAAGATCTCTGGCGTGGCGAAGCCGCCGTCGAGCCGGACGAGAAAGCGCGCCTCGGGAAACGCGGACCGCAGCAGCGCGAGCAGCCGACACAGCACGCCCAGCGTGCCGTCGGACGCCTGCGCCGTGCCGGGCCGCAGCACGGCCGCGCACAGATACTGCTCCGCCTCACGGTCGAAGCTCACAAAGGCCAGCAATGGCAGGTAGCACCAGCTGTCGTAGTAGCTGTTGAACATGGTCAGCTGCTGCGCGCCATGCGTCGGGTCGTCGGTCGGGTCGAGGTCGATCGTGATGCGTCGCACCCGCCCGCGCAGCCGGCGGCGATGCCGCTCGATGACCGACGCCGCCAACTCGCGCCCGAGCCGATAGAGCGCGACGCGGCCCGCACCGTTCTCGAACCGCGAGACCGTCGGCTGCGACGCCAGCCGACCGCCCGCCACCGGGTCGCGCCCGAGCAGCAACTTGTGGATCGGATCATCGGCGAGCTGGTCCGAATCGTTGCCGTCGGGATGGCCGCAGGCGATGCCGAACACCCGCTGGCCCACCAGGTCCTCGAGCGTGTGCCGGACCTTCTCCGGTGCCCGGCGGTCAATCAGACACCGGCCGAATGCCTTGACCAACCCGTAGACGCGCTCGGCGGCCTTGAGCAGCACGGCGCCGCCATCCGAGCTCGACTGCTCGCGGTCGAACGTGGCCACGAGCGGCTTGTCGAACAGATCGGGGAACAGAACAGACTGTGCTATCGTGGGGTCCGTCACGCAAGAGCCTCCGTCGTGCCGAAAACATCTGTCGTCAACAGCGTTTTAGCACACGGAGGCTTTTGTGTCTCTACTCAGGCCGGGCGCCTCATGAATTTTCCAGGATACGGGGCGTTGCGACGACCGTCTCCCTCGTACGGGGCGTAGAATGCCGTCAGATCCAAACCGTCCACCAGATCGCTGACGTGGTGCGCCAAGTGGCCTTCCGGCAGCCACTCCCGCACGTCCGGTGGCAGCAGCAGCGACTGGTCCGGCGAGTAGGGGCGAAACGTCGTCGACATCAAGTCCTTCCAGCGTCGAGTGCTCGCCTATGATTGTCGCACCGATTTTCTGCGGCGCAGACTCCTAGCCGACGCCTTTCCCGAAGACTCGTTCGACCTGGTGTACTGCCGGAAGGCTCTCGATCACGCCCGCGACCCGCTGTTGGGAATCCGCCAGATGGTCAGGGTCTGCAAGGCCGGCGGCGCTGTGTTCCTGGCCCACTCGACCAACGAAGGCAGGAAGAACCGCTATTACGGACTGCACCAGTGGGATCTGTGCCCAGGAGAGGATGGGGATCTCGTCATCTGCGCTCCTGGCGGGCGCAGCCCGGCGAGCCTGCGCGTTATCCTGCGAGGCGTGGCGACCGTGCAGGCGGCGCAAGCGGGCACGGAATGGCACACGGCCGTGATCCGACCAACCCGCACCGCACCCGACGTCCCTCCGGCTAGCGGCGGCTGAGGGCGCTTGCCCCGCGGCGCGCTCGTGAGCGATCATTGGCGGTTCGGGAGAACCTGAGAGCAATGACCGACACCAACACCTTCGGCACGCAACGCACCCTGGGCACCGGCGGCGGTCCGGTGCGCTACTACAGCCTGCCGGCGCTCGAGGCGGCCGGCTACCCCGGCGTCGCCCGCCTGCCGTACTCGCTCAAGATCCTGCTTGAGAACATGCTGCGGCGGGAGGACGGCCGCTTCGTGACGCCGGGCGACATCGAGACGCTCGCGCGCTGGACGCCGGGCACGCGCACCGAGATCGCCTTCATGCCGGCGCGGGTCCTGCTGCAGGACTTCACGGGCGTGCCGGCGGTCGTCGACCTGGCCGCCATGCGCGACGGCATCGCGCGCCTCGGCGGCGACCCCGAGGCCGTCAATCCGCTGCAGCCCGCCGAGCTGGTCATCGACCACTCGGTGCAGGTCGACTACTTCGGCCGGCCGGACGCCCCCGACCTGAACGCGCAGCTCGAGTTCGCGCGCAACCGCGAGCGCTACGCCTTCCTGAAGTGGGGGCAGGAGGCGTTCCGCAACTTCCGCGTCGTGCCGCCCGACACCGGCATCGTCCACCAGGTGAACATCGAGTACCTGGCGCGGGTGGTCTGCCGCGACGGCGCGAACGGCGCGGCCGTCGCCTATCCCGACACCCTGGTCGGCACCGACTCGCACACCACCATGGTCAACGGGCTCGGCGTCGTGGGCTGGGGCGTCGGCGGCATCGAGGCCGAGGCCGCCATGCTCGGCCAGCCGATCTCGATGCTCATCCCCGACGTCGTCGGCTTCCGGCTGGTCGGGGCGCTGCCGGACGGGACCACCGCCACCGACCTGGTGCTGACCATCACGGAGCGGCTCCGCCAGTACGGCGTCGTCGGGAAGTTCGTCGAGTTCTGCGGCCCCGGGCTGGCGTCGCTGACCGTGGCCGACCGGGCGACGCTCGGCAACATGTCGCCCGAGTACGGCTCGACGGTGGCGATCTGTCCCATCGACGGGATGACGCTGGACTACCTGCGGCTGACCGGCCGCGACGCCGCGCAGGTCGAGCTGGTCGAGGCGTACTCGAAGGCGCAGGGGCTGTTCGCCGCGGCCGACGAGCCGCTCTACACGGACGTGGTCGAGCTCGATCTCGCCACCGTCGAGCCGAGCCTGGCCGGTCCCAAGCGGCCCCAGGACCGCGTGCCGCTCCGCGGCGCGAAGGCGGCGTTCGCCGGCGCGCTCGAGGAGCTGACCGCCGGGCGCGAGACGCCGGCCCCCGCGGCCGGCAACGGCGCGGCCGCCGGCGCGCCGGGCGTGGAAGACGGCGCGGTCGTGATTGCCGCCATCACGAGCTGCACGAACACCTCGAACCCGAGCGTGATGATCGCCGCGGGGCTGGTGGCCCAACGCGCGGCGGCGCGCGGCCTGCGCCCGCGGCCCTGGGTCAAGACCAGCCTGGCGCCCGGCTCGCTCGTCGTCACCGAGTACCTGCGCGCGGCCGGCCTGCTCGAGCCGCTCGAGCAGCTCGGCTTCGGCCTGGTCGGCTACGGCTGCACCACCTGCATCGGCAACAGCGGGCCGCTGCCCGCCGAGGTGGCCGCCGCGGTGCGCGAGCGCGACCTGGTCGTGACGTCCGTGCTCAGCGGCAACCGCAACTTCGAGGGGCGCGTGCAGCCGCTCGTGCGCGCCAACTATCTCGCGTCGCCGCCGCTCGTCGTCGCCTACGCGCTCGCCGGCCGCATGACGGTCGACCTGACGACCGAGCCGCTCGGGCGCGGCACGAACGGCGAGGACGTCTATCTGAAGGACCTGTGGCCGTCGGCGGCCGAGGTGCAGGAGGCCCTGGCCGCCGCGCTGCGGACCGAGCAGTTCACCGCCAAGTACGGCGCCGTGTTCGACGGCGACGAGCGCTGGCGCGGCCTGTTCGCGCCCGGGGGCGACCGCTTCGCCTGGACCGACGAGTCGACCTACGTGCGCCACCCGCCGTTCTTCCAGGCCCTCGAGGCCGAGCCGGCGCCGCCGGGCGACGTCGCCGGCGCGCGGGTGCTGGCGCTGCTCGGCGACAGCGTCACCACCGACCACATCTCGCCGGCAGGCGCCATCCCGCCGGACGGCCCCGCCGGGCGCTACCTGATCGACCAGGGCGTGGACCCCAAGGACTTCAACTCGTTCGGCAGCCGCCGCGGCAACCACGAGGTGATGATGCGCGGCACGTTCGCCAACATCCGGCTGCGGAACCGGCTGGCCCCCGGCACCGAGGGCGGCTGGACCCGGCACCAGCCCGGCGGCGAGCAGATGAGCATCTACGACGCCGCCATGCGCTACCAGGCGGAGGGCACCCCGCTGGTGGTGCTTGCCGGCAAGGAGTACGGCTCCGGCTCGTCGCGCGACTGGGCCGCCAAGGGCACGCTGCTGCTCGGCGTCCGCGCCGTCATCGCCGAGAGCTTCGAGCGCATCCACCGCAGCAACCTGGTGTTCATGGGCGTGCTGCCGCTGGTGTTCAAGGATGGCCAGGGCGCGGCCGGGCTCGGGCTGACCGGCGCCGAGTCGTACGAGCTCGGCGGCATCGCCGCCGGGCTGGCGCCGCGCAGCGACGTCCGCGTCCGCGCCACGGCGCCCGACGGGTCGACGACCGAGTTCGTCGCGACGGCCCGCATCGACACCCCCGAGGAGCTGCACTACTACCGCCACGGCGGCATCCTGCCCTACGTCCTGCGCCAGCTCGCCGCCGCGTAGGGGGGGCTGCCCCCTACAGCGCCGCCGGGATCAGCAGCATCGCGATCACGCTGGTGATCGTGCACACGACCGCGACGATGCCCGTGTAGCCCAGCACGTCGCCGAAGCGCAGGCCGGTGACGGTCAGGATCGGGATGGCCCAGAAGGGCTGGATCAGGTTCGTCGTCGAGTCGCCGTAGGCGTACGCCAGGACGGTGGTCGTGGCCGACACGCCGAGCTCCTGCGCGGCCGGCAGCAGGTAGGGGGCCTCGATGAGCCACTTCGAGCCGGCCGACGGCACGAACAGGTTCATGAAGCCCGAGTAGAAGTAGACCACCAGCGGGTAGCTCTCGGTGGTGGCGAAGCGCACGAACAGGCTGCCCAGCCAGCTCCCGAGGTCGGTGTTGTTGATGACGCCGAAGATGCCGGCGTAGAACGGGAACTGCAGGATGACGCCCGACGCGGTGCGCGCGCCGTTGGCGAAGGCGCGCACCAGGTTGGCCGGGCGCGCCTGCAGCAGCAGGGCCGAGACGAGGAACACGGCGTTGTAGGCGTTGATCGTCCAGCTCGCCCCGAAGCCGCGCGTGACGATGGAATGGCCCAGCGGGTAGCCGATCAGGATCGCCGCCAGCCAGATCCAGCCGGGGAACCCTTCCAGGCGCCGGGCCGGCGTCGTCCGCTCGTCGGCCTCCGGCAGCGTCGGCATGATGCGATCGATCTGCTCGGCGGTCAGCGTGCGCGGCTTGCCGCGCGGGTGGAGCACGGCGATCGTGCCCAGCGCGACCAGGAACAGGACGACGATGTACGTCAGGTTGAAGGGGTTGAACAGGCTCTCGGTCACCGGGATGAGCCGGTCGATGACCGGCTCGCCCGAGCCCGGCTCGAGCAGCGGGTTGCCGGGCGTGGCCAGGATGAGCGGCGCCGAGCCCGACAGGCCGCCGTGCCAGATGGTGCCCACCCCGAGATAGGCCGCACCGATCAGGACGCGGATGTCCGCGTTCGGGTTGCGCCGCGCGACGAACGGCACGAACAGCGCCGAGGCCACCAGGCTCAGGGCCCAGTTCACGTAGCCGATGGTCATCGAGAAGACCGCCAGCAGCACCACCGCCTGCACCGGCCGCTGCTTGTCGGGGAGGTTGGCGAGCCGGTCCAGCATGTTGAACACCGGCCGCGACGACACGCAGGCGTGGGCCGCGATCATGGCGATGCTGAACTGCATGGCCAGCTCCAGGAGCTGCCACATGCCGCCGCCCCAGGCGAGCACCGCCTCGTTGAGGGTGGCGCTGGCGCCGAACATGGCCAGCACGATCGCCATCACCGTCAGGATCATGCAGACGACCCACGAGTCCGGGATCCAGCGCTGGGTGAAATCGGACAACCGCTCGCCGAGGTTGCCGACCGCTCTCACGACCGCAGATGAAGTGCCGTCCGCCACGCGCCACACCCTCCAGACCGCCAAGAAATGCAGCCGCTTTTGTTGACCACTCGGCCGCGAGAAGCTAGGCTGTCACAATTCTTTCACACCCGGACCGACCATGAACCGATGGCTCGTTGTCGTTGGCGGCGTGTTGATGAATCTGGCGCTCGGCGTGATCTACGCCTGGAGCGTCTTCGTCGCGCCGTTCGACGCCGACTTCGGGTGGACGCGCACGCAGGTCTCCGTCGTCTTCACCATCGCCATTCTCTCGATCGGCTCCTGGTTCGTCGTGGCCGGCTTCCTGCAGGACCGCTTCGGGCCGCGGCGGGTCGCCGCGGCGGGCGGCATCCTCTACGCGCTGGGCTTCTTCCTGGCCAGCCAGACCGAGTCGCTGCTGTGGCTCTACGTCACGTTCGGGGCGCTGGCGGGCGCCGGGAACGGCTTCGGCTACGCCATACCGATCCCCGTCTGCTCGAAGTGGTTTCCCGACCGCCGCGGCCTCGCGATCGGCCTCGTCGTGGGCGGCTACGGGGCGGGTTCCGGCATCTACGGTCCCCTGGCCCGCGAGGTGCTGATTCCGGCCTACGGCTGGCAGGGGACGATGCAGATCTCCGGCGCGATCTTCCTGGTCATGACGCTCGTGGCGGCCTGGCTGCTGCGGAATCCGCCGGAGGGCTACCGGCCCCCGACCGCGGCGCCCGCGCCGGCGGCCGGCGCCGCGCCCCCGGCGGCGGCGCCCGCCGGGCGCGACTTCGCCACGGGCGAGATGGTGCGCACGCCCACCTTCTATTTCTTGTGGGTCGCCTACTGCCTCGGGTCGGCGGCCGGGCTGATGGTGATCAGCCAGCTCGTCCCCGTGGGCGAGGCGGCGGGCCTCGGCGCCGCGGCCGGCCTCGGGCTGACGATCGGCGCCATCGGCAACACCGGCGGACGCGTCCTGTCGGGGTGGATGTCCGACACGTTCGGCCGGCTCAACACGTTGCGGCTGATGGTGCTGGTCTCGGCGGTGGCGCTGCCCGTCTTCTACAGCTTCGCCGGGCAGGTGGTGCTCTTCTACCTCCTGCTCGTCGTCATCTACTACTGCTACGGCACGCTGCTGTCGGTCTTCGCCTCCACCTGCGCCGACTTCTACGGCACGCGGCACATGGGGGTGAACTACGGCCTGCTGTTCTCGGCCTGGGGCATCGCGGGCATCGTCGGCCCGGTGATTGCCGGCCGCGTCTTCGACGCCACGGGCGACTACCGGCAGGCCTTCTTCATCGCCGCCGGTCTCGCGGTCGTGGCGCTGGCGTCATTGGCCTTGGCGCGGCCGCCCGGCCGCGCCGCCACCGCGTAGCATGACCACGGACGTGTCCATCACGGCCGGCCGTCTGGCCGCCTGCCTGCTGGGCGTCGTGCTCGCCCTGGCCGGGGGCGCGTCCGCCGCGGCGGCGCAGGGCCCGGGCGGCGCGCTCGAGGGCACGGTGCAGGACGACAGCGGCGCCATGCTGCCCGGCGTCACGGTCACGGTGACCAGCGCGGACAGCGGCCGCTCGCGGAGCGTGGTGACCGACAGCCGGGGCGAGTACCGCCTGGTCGGCCTCGCGGCGGGCGACTACACGGTGCAGGGCATCCTGCCCGGCTTCCGGACCGAGCCGCGGGCGGTGACGCTCGGCGCCGGCGCGCTCGCCCACGACATCGTGCTCGGCATCGCGCCGCTCGCGGAGACGGTCACCGTCACCCGCACGGACCAGGTGCTCGAGCTGGTGCCCACCTCCGTCACCGTCGTGCAGCGCGACACGATCGAGGTCGGGCAGCGGCGCGCGTCGCTCGACGAGGCGCTGCGCGGCATCCCCGGGCTGTTCGTGCAGAACCGGCGCAACTACGGCCTGTCGGGCGGCATCGGCCTGAGCATCCGGGCGCCGGAGCCGCGCTTCGGCCTGCGCGGCGTGGCGATCCTCCAGGACGGCATCCCGATCACGACGGCCGACGGCACGACCGAGCCGGGCAACGTCGACCTGGGCTCGGTGGGCCGCATCGACGTCATCCGCGGCCCCAGCTCGGTGCTCTACGGCAACTCGGCGGGCGGCGTCATCAACCTGGAGACCACCTTCGACACGTCGCGCCGGCTGACGATCACGCCCGACATCCAGTTCGGCAGCCACGGCTACAACCGGCAGCAGGTGCGCCTGGACGGCGGCAACACCGGCACGCAGTTCATGGCCAGCATCAGCCGTTTCGAGACCGACGGCTTCCGCCAGAACGCCCACGCCGAGATCACGCAGGCCAACTTCGTGGTGCGGCGCGAGCTGACGGCCGACACCGAGATCCGCGGCATCTTCAACCTGTACGACGCGCCGTTCGCCCAGAGCCCGAGCTTCCTCAACCGCGAGGACGCGAGCACGGCGCCGCAGCGCGGCGCCGGCGGCGACTGCATCGCCGGCGCCTGCCTGGCGCGCGGCATCGCGGCCGCCCGCGGCTGGGGCGAGGGCGCGAGCCAGGGCCAGGGCGGCGTGACGCTGGAGCACCGCTTCAGCGACACGCAGCGCTTCCGCGCCACCGGCTGGGGCATGTGGCGCGACCTGGACGCCGTCGGCGCCTTCCGCAACATCGAGCTGGGCCGCACGGGGTTCGGGTTCCGCTCCGAGTACGTGGGCGCGGCCGAGGCCGGGGCGGTGACCATCGACTGGGCGGCCGGCGTGGACGTGGCGACGCAGAACGACGACCGCATGGAGTTCGGCCAGGCCGGCGACGGCTCGTCCACCGACCTGCGCGTCAACCAGACCGAGGACGTCATGTCGGCCGGTCCGTTCGCCCAGATCGGCATCGCGCCGACCGACCGCGTGCGGCTGAACGCCGGCGTGCGCTGGAACTACTATGATTTCCGGGCCGGCGACCGGCGGCTGGACGACGGCGACCAGTCGGGCGACCGGACGATGGACGCGGTCAGCCCCTCGGTCGGCGTGACGGTGGCCGCGACCGACAACATGAACCTGTTCGCGAACCTGTCGACCGCCTACGAGACGCCGACGACGGTCGAGCTGTCGAACACGCCGACGGGCGAGGGCGGGTTCAACCAGGACCTCAATCCCGAGGACCTGACCAGCTTCGAGTTCGGCGTCCGGGGCCTCGCCGAGCCGGCGCGCCTGCGCTACGAGGTGGCCTTCTACACGGCCAACGTGACCAACGCGTTCGTGCCGGTGCAGCGCCCCGACGACGAGATCTTCCAGGTCAACGCCGGCGAGACCTCGCGCAACGGGGTCGAGATGCTGCTCGAGTGGGTGCCCGACTCCACGTTCAGCGCGCGCTTCGCCTACACCTACCAGGACTTCATGTTCGACCGCTTCGTCCTGAACGGCACCGACTACGGCGGCTTCATGGAGCCGGGCGCGCCGCCGCACCGCGTGTTCGGCGGCGTGACCCACCGCGCGCCCTTCGGCATGACGTCGCTGGCGACCGTGCGCTGGGTCGACGAGTACACGCTCAACAACGCGAACACCGCCCACAACTGGGCCTACACCGTAGTGGACCTGCGCTTCGCCTTCGACACGAAGGGTGGCGACGCCGACTTCCGGCCGTTCGTCGGAATCGACAACCTCTTCGGTGAACGCTACAACTCCTCGACGATCACGAACGCCTTCGGCGGACGCTACTACGAGCCCTCGCCGGGCCGGGAAGTCTACGTGGGCATGACGGTCGGTTTCGGGGTGCGCTGAAGAGGAGGAGACCTCGATGTCCGCCGACATGAAGCCCGCAGGGAATCCCGAGACGCAGACCGCCCCGCAGCCGGAGACCCAGGCCGCCGCCCAGGCCCCGCCCGCGCCGGCGCCCGAGCCGGCCGCGGTAGCCGCAGCCCCGGCCGAGGCGGGCAACGGCGCCGCCGCCGCGGCGCCCGCCGTGCAGACCGGGGCGCGGCCGCAGCCCGATCCCAAGCCGGCCATCGACATCGACCGCGCCCAGGAGGTGGTCGACCGCTTCCAGAGCGAGTCGACCAAGTGGCTCTACGGCCTCGACGACGCGGCGCGCATCCTGTCGTGGGCCTTCTTCACGCTGCTGCCGTACACCGACAAGCTGAGCCAGGGCAAGCTGCTGCGCCAGCCGCACCTGATGTTCCGCGGGCCGACGGGCACCGGCAAGACCGACCTCGTCAGCGCGTGCGCCATGGCGGTCGACGCCCGCTTCGAGCGCATCCAGGGGCTGCCGACCTACATGCCGGAGGACATCCTCGGCTACGAGACCATCGTCGAGGAGCTCGACGGGACGCGCAAGATCCACTTCAAGCCGGGCAAGCTGATGGCCCACATCGTCCTCATCGACGAGGACAACCGCCTGTCGGGCAAGACCAAGGCCGCGGTGCTCGAGGGCATGGAGGAGAGCTCGGCCACGCTCTCGTCCGACTACGGCAACCTCGCCGAGGGCAAGATGCTGCCGCTCTTCCCGCTGTCGTGCGACTTCAACGACATCGACGGGCCGCGCTTCTTCATGGTCATCTGCACGGAGAACATCTTCGGCGAGGAGGAGGGCACGTTCGCCAACCCTGTCGCGCAGCTCGACCGCACCACGCTGTCCATCAACATGATGGATCCGGACGACGAGGACGACGAGCTGAAGATCAGCGCGCACAACGTGGTGGGCAAGCACGTCGAGAAGCTGACCAACCTGTACGAGGTGCTCGACATCGCGCGCTTCATCTTCGACAACGTCAAGATCTCCGAGTACGGCCAGCAGTACAAGGTCCGCCTGCTGCGCAACACGCGCCCGCACCGGGCCCAGGGCCGCGTCGCGCGCACCGTGCGCGAGTACGTCCGGGTCGGCATCTCGCCGCGCGTCCACTTCCATCTCGAGGCGGTCGCCCGCACGTTCGCCTTCTTCAACGGCGACAGAGTCATCACGCCCGATCACATCAAGGCGGTCGCCGAGCCGGTGCTGGCGCACCGCCTGGTGCTGCGCGAGGGGATGGAGTTCTCGGTGGTCAAGGAGGAGCTGCTCGCGAAGATCATCCAGGACATGGAGGTTCCTCCGTGGAAGTAGAGGAGGTGTTCGCCCGCTTCCGCGACATCAAGCACAGCATCAAGGCCAAGCGGAAGGCGACGAGCATCCACTACGGCGAGCACAAGAGCGCGTTCAAGGGGTTCGGGTACGACATCGTCGGGGTCGACGAGTGGCGGCAGGGCCAGCCGCTCAAGGACATCGCGTGGACGTTGAGCCTCAGGACGTATCCCCGCCGGCTGTTCCGCATCGAGCGGATGGAGCCCAAGGAGCTGCGCACGCTGCTCGTGGTCGACCTGTCGCATTCCACCCTGTTCCAGCTCTCGCACGAGTCGAACAAGGCGCTGCTGCTGCTCGAGCTGATCGGCAACATCGGCCTGACCCGCGCCAACATCCGCGACCCCGTCGGCCTGCTCGGCTTCTCCGACCGCGTCGAGATGTACATGCGGCCGCGGCTCGGCTCGCCGCAGGTCTTCCACATGGCGAAGCAGATCTTCGACAAGCTGCAGCTCGAGCGCGAGTTCCCGTCGCGGCGGCACGCCGACTTCTCGGTCGCCATGGACTTCATGCTGGCGCGGCTCAAGACGGGCCACTCGGTCGTGGTCCTCTCGGACATGGTGGACTTCGTCAACGACCCGGACTCGATCGATTTCAAGCGGCTGCGTACGCTGGCGGCGAAGCACGATATGATGTTTCTCATTCTGGACGACCCGGGCGAGTTCGAGGTGAGGAGCCGGCTCGGGTACATCCGGATCTCGGACATGGAGACCGGCAAGCAGACGGTCATCTCCGCCCGCAAGGCGGGGGCGATCCGCCGGCAGATCGAGGAGGCGCACGCCGACATCCAGTACCGGCTGAAGCATCAGTGCGGTATCGACTCGGTGGTGCTGACGCCCGAGAATCATGCGGACGAGCTCGCGAAGTTCCTGATTTCGCGCATGTCCCGGTGAGGGATCGTGGTGACTGAGAACCTGATGAAACGTAGCTGCTGGACGACCGGCGCGGCAGTGTGGGCCCTCACGGCGGCGCTCGGCGCGCCCGCGGCGGCGCAGCCGCAGCCGGCCGCCGAGGCGCCCCCGGAAGAGGCGTCGCTGGTCGGGATCGAGACGCTCGAGGTCGAGCCCACCGTCGTCAAGACCGGCGACCCGATCAGGCAGACCTACCGCGTGCGGTTCCCGGATCTGATCGACGACGGCCAGGAGATCCTCATCCTCGAGGACCGGATGGTGCCCGAGACGCTGCCCGTGCACCCGTTCGAGGGGCTCGCGCTCGACGTCCGCAAGCGGCAGGTCGACGACGAGCACATCTGGGACTTCCACTACACCTTCCGGCTGATCGCCCCGGAGAAGTCCACCTACATCCTGCCCGGGTTCAGCTTCTACTACCTCCTGCGCGACCTCGGCGAGGACGTCGAGGACGCCGAGGTGCGGCGGGTCGACAGCGGGGCCAACCTCATCCGCTACGTGACGACCCTCACGGACACGCCCCTGCTGGACATCCGCGACACGATCGAGCTGGGCACCTTCGGCGCGCGGGCCACGGCCTTCCGCGTCCTCGCCTGGGCGCTGGCGCCCATCCCGCTGGTGGTCTGGCTGGTGCTGCTCGTGCGCCAGGCGCGCAAGCCCAGGGCGGTCTCCGAGGCGAAGCGGAAGGAGGACGAGGAGCTCGAGCAGCTCGAGGCGCAGATTCCCGTCCCGCCCTCCATCTGGCAGGCCCGGCGGAGCCTGCTGCGGCACGTCCGGGAGCTCGGCCGGCTCGCGCCCGCCGACAACGGCGCCGTCCTGCAGGACGTCCGCCGCAACCTGATCATCCACGGCCGCGAGTACCTGCAGGCGGAGCTGCCCGAGCTGCACGTCGGCGACACGCCGAAGGATATCGGTTCGTACGTCGCGGGGCTCGAGGACGGGCCGCGCAAGGACGCGCTGGGCTGGATGACCGCGCGGCTGGTCGACTACCAGTCGAGCCTGGAGCACGACTCGACGGCGCCCATCGCCGACCCGGCCCGCGAGGCGCGGGCGTTCGAGGATTCGCTGTCGAGGCTGCGGCCGCACATCCGGCTCTGGATGCAGGTAAGGTCGCTGTTCGAAGTACGGTGACGCCATGCTGATGACCTGGGACGAGTTCGTGGGCTTCGTGCAGTCGAGCGCGCTCGAGCTCATCGAGACGCAGTTCGAGCAGATCCGCTACGGCGACATCGGCATGGCCATCGTGCTGACCGTGCTCGTCGTCGCCGGCGTCTTCTTCACCCTGGGCCGCCTGGGCCTGCGGCGGCGGCGCCACACGCGCCACCACTCGGGGCACGACATCGATCTGCTGCACCAGAAGCGGTTCATGGCGCGCGCCCTCCACGGCGTGCCGAAGGTGCTGGTCGGGGCGGCGCTGGCCCTCATCCTGTTCGCGGCGGCGGACCCGTTCCTCACCGCCACCGAGGAGGTCAGCGGCTACATCGAGTCGCGCGTGCGCGTCGACCTCGTCGACACGTCCGGCTCGATGGCGTGGGAGTTCCCCGACACCGGCAAGTCGAAGGCCGAGGTGGCCCGCGACGCGCACCTCGAGTTCCTCGAGATGCGGCGCGACAAGAACGACCGCGTCTCGCTGTGGCTGTTCTCGACCTACCCGTACATGGTCGACGACTTCGTCACCGACGACGAGCTCTACTACTTCCAGGTCTGGGACGCGCCGTACGTCACGACGCAGCGGCTCGACAAGGCGATGGTGGTGCCTCCCGACAAGGTGCGGATCATCCCGGCCGAGGGCGACACGAACATCATCCGCCCGCTGCGCTCGATCATGCGCCACTTCGAGCAGGACGAGGCGCTGACCGGCGCGGGCACGAACCTCAACCGCGCGGTGCTGATCATCACGGACGCGGCCGTCGACGAGTTTCCCGACTCGGAGTTCGCCGCGCTCAACCAGCGCAACATCGTTCCGTACATCATCTACATCAACACCAGCGACATCCGCACCGCGATGATCGGGCATCCCACGACGACGCCCCGGCTCATCGAGATGATCCGCGAGTACGGCGGCGACTACTTCGACGTCACCGACCAGGACAGTCTCAGCCGGGCCTACGAGGCGATCGACGAGCGCGAGGCGGTCCGCTACGAGCTGAAGCACCGGGCGCTGAAGGTGCCGATCTACCCGCGCTTCCTGCTGGCGGCGCTGGCGATGCTCGTGGTCGGGATCCCGATGGGGTTCCTGGCCGAGCTGTTCTGGGGAACCGGGCCGTAGGCGGCCCGACTGGAGTCCAACGATGCGCGTGACCGATCTGCTCGACCGCGAGCATGCCTTTCGCTACCTGCTCGGCTTCGTGCTGGCCGTCGTCTTCCTCGTCGTGGTGGCCGGCCCGTCGCTGAGCCTGGCCGGATTCTACGAGCGTCTCGACGGGCTGAGCGACAGCGTCCGCCGCGGCAACTTCGAGCAGGCCGAGTCCGAGCTCGACCAGGTGACGGCCTTCTACGAGCAGAGCCGCGCCTGGGGCGTGCAGTGGCTGGCCGAGGCGTACCTGTTCGGCGACGCCTTCCTGCAGCAGGCGGCCTACCGCTACCTGCGCGGCGAGTACGAGACCGTGGTCGAGAACCTGTCCGACGAGGTCGACGACCCGCGCGCCTCGTACCTGCTGGGCAGCGCCAAGTTCCAGCTCGCGCGCCAGCGCTACCGGGCGATCAGCGACGACAACCCGGACGGGCTGGCGATCAAGGCCGCCATCATCCAGGAGGTGCTCGACGACGTCAACGCCGACTTCGAGCGCGCCCTGCGCAGCGACGGCGCCGATCGCTTCGAGTACAAGTGGAACTACGACCTGACGAGCAACCCCGACGCGGTGCGTCTCGCGCTCGAGCCGCTGCGCGAGCTGCAGGCCCCCGAGCTCGAGCAGATGAAGGGGGAGGGGACGCCCACGCGCCGCCGCCGCGGCTAAGCCAGGAGTCTGCGCCGAGAGGTCCGAGCCATGCAGCTATCGCTGTTGCGGAACGCCGTCGAGTTCGAGAACCCGGAGTTCCTGATGGCGATCCCGATCTCGCTGGTGCTGCTGGCGGTCGGGTTCGCGGTCTTCGCCCTGCGCGTGATGCTGCGTCCGGCGCGCACGCACGGCTCCACGTACCCGCTGATCGGGCCGATCAAGTTCTGGTTCGTCGCCGTCCTCGTGCTCGTCGCCGTCGCGTCGGCCGCGGCCCGGCCCTACTGGGTGTTCGGCGGGCGCACCTTCAAGCGCGGCGACGTCGACGTGGCCATCGTCATCGACGGCTCGGCGTCCATGTGGGTGACCGACCTCGGGCCGTCGCGGCTGGAGCTGGCCGTGCGCGAGGCCCTGAACCTGTACACCGAGGAGATCCTCACGCCGGGCGACCGGACGGCGCTGTTCGTCTTCGGCACGACGGCGGTGCGCAAGGCCCACATGTCGTCCGACGCCGACCGCTTCATCGAGCAGCTCGGGCGCGTGGCGCCGCCGAGCACGCTCTCGGGCGACGCGTTCCCCTGGGACAGCGACATCGCGTCGGCCTTCGAGCACGTCTACCAGTCCACCGACAACCAGGACCGCTTCGAGTCGGGCGACGAGGAGTGGGTCCCGGAGCAGCGCTCGGACCGCCTGGTGATCCTCTTCACCGACGGGGACTTCTTCGGCACCCGCGAGCAGATGTCGCGGCTCGACGCGGCGCTGTCCGAGTTCCAGCGGCGCGGGCTGACCGTGTACCCGGTCGGCATCGGCTCGCGCACCGGCACGAACCTGGACGACGTCCTGCAGGACTACGTGCGGGGCATCGACTACGACGAGTCGCTCGAGGCCGACCTCGAGGGCATCCGCACCCGGCTCAATACCGACGGGCTGGGCATGGTCGAGCAGCGCACCGGCGGCCGCGCGTTCGTCATGGAGAGCTACGGCCTCTCGTCGGCGCCGTTCCTGCGCAACGCGGTCTCCGCCCACCGCAGCATCACGTTCCAGCTCCTGCCCGCCGAGGACAAGCAGGAGATGTGGCAGTGGATGCTGGCCTTCGCGGTGGTCCTGTTCGTGGTAGCCGTTCTGTTCTATTGATTCGATGGGGCTGCGCCCCAAGCCCCCGGCAGCGCGAGTGCGCGCGCCGTCCCTGTCCTGCTGGCTACGCCTTCTTCAGCGGGCCGTCCGGGATGCCGGCGCCGCGGCGGACGAAGCGGGCCAGGTTCGACATGTCCTCGTCGCCGTAGCCCTGGGCGATGAGGGCGTCCTCAATGGTGGCCACGAGGCTGGCGACGGGGACGGGCACCTTGTTCTCGCGAGCGGTCGCCAGGGCGATGCCCAGGTCCTTGCGGTGCAGGCGCAGGCGGAACCCGAGCGGGTAGTCGTCCTGCAGCATCTTCTGCGAGCGGTTGTTGAGGATCCACGAGCCGGCCACCCCGCCGCCGATGGCCTCGACCACCCGCTCGGGGTCGGCGCCGGCGCGGTAGGCCAGCGTCAGCGCCTCGGCCAGCCCGAAGAAGGTGCCCGTGATCGCCACCTGGTTGGCGACCTTCGCAATCTGCCCGCAGCCGACCGGGCCGATGCGGGTGACGCGGCTGCCGATGACCTGCAGCACCGGCTGCGCGCGCTCGAAGTCCTCCTCGGAGCCGCCGCACATGATCGTCAGCGTGCCCTTGACGGCGCCCTCCGACCCGCCCGACACCGGGGCGTCGACGTAGCCGACGTCCCGCGCGCGGAACGCGCTGGCGATGCGGCGCGTCGCCTCCGGCTCGATCGACGAGCAGTCGATCACCAGACCGCCCGCCTGCAGGCCGTTGATCACGCCGCGCTCGGCGTCGAGCAGCACGTTCTCGACGTCCGGCGTGTCGGAGACGCAGGTCAGGACGACGCTCGCCCCGGCGGCGGCGGCGGCCGGCGTCGCGGCGCGCACGGCGCCCAGCTTCTCGAGCGGCTCCTCGCGGCTCCGCGTGCGGTTGTGCACCGTGACTTCGAACCCGGCCTTGATCAGGTTGTCCGCCATCGGCGCGCCCATGGTTCCCAGCCCGACTACCGCGACTTTCATGACGCTCCGATCTCCCCGGGGACTCTCGCGTGGACGATCCCGCGCCCCGAGCGCGGGCGGTTCGTGACGAGCGCGAGCAGTTTCTTCCAGTAGCGAAACGACGGGGTGTACACCGTCTCGACCTCGCTGAACCCGACGGATTCTAGCATCTGGCCCAGGGCGGCGAGCGTCGGCATGGCGCACAGCTCGTAGGGCGCCTCGCGGGCGTGCTCGTCGCCCGGGAAGAACGGCACCAGCGGGTAGCGCTCGTGCACGAAGGGCAGCAGGACGTGGGTCTCGCAGATGAGCAGCCGTTTCGTGACGGCGCGGATGCGCTCGAGCGCCCGCAGGGGGTTGCGCAGGTGGTAGAAGACCCCGAGCAGCAGCACGAGGTCGAAGCGGCCGACCTCGGCCGGGTCGAGGTCGTGGACGTCGACCCGGCGGTGCTCCACGGACGAGCCGAGCCGCTCGCGCGCCGCGAGGAACTCGTCCGCGCCGAACCGGTCCCAGGCGTAGCGGTCGACGGCCAGCACCCGCTCGGCGCCCCGCCGCTCGCACTCGAACGAGAAGAAACCGTGCCAGGCGCCGATGTCCAGCACCGTCCAGCCGCTCAGGTCGTCGGGGATCCGCAGCAGCCGCAGCCGCCGCTCGAAGCGCCGCCGGATGAGCCGCTCGCGCGACAGGACCGGGGCGCCGGCGTCCGGCCGGCTCATGATCTGGTGGGGCTGCTCGTGCATGATGGATGCGCCGGGCGCGGCCGTCCAGCGTATCATGCCGCCGGCGTCAGCTCGGGAGCTCCAGCCGCTCGCGCAGGTGGCGGATACGCTCGACCACCGGGGGGTGGGTCGACAGGTAGCCGCCGAGGCCGAGCGGGTCGGCGTGCGCGTCGAGGGCGCCCAGCCGCTGCAGCATGCGGGCGGCCGCGGCCGGGTCGAAGCCGGCGGCGCGCATCAGGCGCGCGCCGAGCTCGTCCGCCTCGAACTCCAGCTCGCGCGAGTAGGCGTTCTCGAGCCAGCGGACGCCGACCGAGCGCAGCCAGGGCGCGATGGTCCGCGTGGCGGGCGTCGCCAGCGAGACGGCCGACAGCGCTTTCTGCCCCAGGATGCGGTCGATGGCGTGGCGGCGGATGACGTGCGCCATCTCGTGGGCCACCACGAACGCCAGCTCGTCGCGGTCGCCGCCGGCCAGCTCCACCAGGGCGGGCGCCACGAAGATGAACCCGCCGGGCAGCGCGAACGCGGTCGCCTCGCCGCCGGCGAGCGCCGCCACCTCGAAGCGGTGGGCCCGGTTGCGCACCCGGCCGGCCAGCGCCGCGCTGACGTCGTCGAGCAGCGCCTGCGCCCGTGGGTCGCCCGCGCCGCCCGCCTGCTCGCGCACCACGGCCGCCATGTCCCGCCCGACCCCGTGCTCGGCGCGGATGGCTTCCTCCTCGCTGCCGGTGGCGGACTGCCAGTACCACTTCGCCTTGCGATACTGCTTGCCTGCCAACCGCCCGAGGTGGTAGGCGCGGCTGCGTTCCATACGGGGTAGTGTACCTCCGACCTTGCCGGCATGCCTGCGGCGTTCCGATTGCGATTGCGCCTCCTCGACAGCGTCCAGCGCCCTTGAGCGTCGCCTGACTCAGCACACACGACGGATGTTCGGCACCTGCTCTGTGCGTCGGACGCGGGCCTGCCCGGCGACTTGACGCGGCCAGGTATCAATTGATACCGTCAATCGTCTTCGTCCTTGGCATGATTCAGGGGCATTTGGTGCCGACCAAGCGTTCGTGTCGTCCATGGCGAGCGAGCCACCCCGCAGCGGCCCATGCGACCTCGGTGCGGTACTGGCGGGGGCGCGGCGGCTCATCCGTCGTGGTGATGCCTGGGAAGCCGAAGACTACGACCGCCTCCGCCGGGACTGCGACGCAATCGAGATCCGCGGCGAGCCTGACATCACCGTCGCCTTGCGGAAGAGCCTCCAGGAGCTCACGGTGGACAGCCTTCGGCGCCGGGACGACCTCGGATATGGCGATCTGTGCGAGGGGCACGTCTTGTACCAGGCCGTATGGCGCTCGGAGTACCTTCAACGCGAGATGTACCTGAAATTTTCCGCTGTTCGACAACCGGTTGATCATCGTGAGTTTCCACGAGTCCCGCTCCAGGAACCCGCGATGAGGAAATACCAATGAAGTGCATCAAGTGCGGCCACGTTGTGGAACCTGCAGCCCCCCGAACCATGGAGACCGAGTTGAGGGGCGAACGTGTCTCGGTAACGCTAGAGGCGCCACAGTGTCCGAATTGCGGCCGGGTCGTCATGCTGGGCAAGAATACCCGGACGTACTATCGGGCAGTGTCCGATGCCTATCGCAGCAAGGTGGGCTTGCTGACGACGAGTGAACTCGACAACCTACGCCGTGGCCTGAACATGAAGTGGCCGGACTTTGCCAGGTACGTTTTCGTGGGAATCGCCACGCTCAAGCGATGGAGGAGAGGTGAGATCCAGACACAAGCATTGGATCGGCTGGTTCGATTGAGAGCGGATCCCGAGTATCTCCTCGAGACAGCATCCGAGCTGCGTGAACACCTGGCGGCAGCCAATTCAAGCGTCTTGAGTGTCGACGAAGCAGTGGGTCGATTGCGTGTGAGCAGCATGGACGTTCGTCTGATTCGTCGGCGGCGTCGACGCGCAGCTCTTGGCCGGCGGCATTTTGCGGATAGTGCCAAGGATCGGGTCACGTCACCCTCCTTCATGGGCCTCGCAGCGTGATGGCCAGGAAGAGTGCGGAGACGACGGGCAAGCGAGACGGCGCGCGCCGCCCGCGGAAGTCTCGTGACCCCGGCAAGGATCGACCGAGACCGACGCCCATGGAGGTGGCCAATACGGTTGTGATGGGCACCCACCTGACGCAGGTTCGATTCTCCGGATTCTCCGCACATGCACACGTTGCGACCGCGATCGACGACTTGGACCTCTGTGCATCAACGAGATTCCGCAGGCCCGTCGTGAGCAGAGAGCGTGCCGGCTTCACGGCAACGAGCACGCTGCTATTCCGATTGGATGCTACGCCGTCGTCTTCGGAACCAGCGGAGGACGGTCAACCATGCGTCGTTGCGAAGGCCACGCTGGAAGCAGCGTATGCTTTCCGGCCTGAGTCGACGGATTTCAGCGACGAACAGTTGGAAACGTTCGCCCTGCACTACTGTCCGTTTCACGTATGGGGGTACTGGCGGGAATTCGTGCAGTCGTCGCTCGCGCGACTGGAATGGCCACCGATGACACTTCCGCTGTTTCGGATCGACATGGCAGAAGAATTGGTCATGGACGAATTGGAGTAGTTTGAATGGCCGCGATTCGGCACTTCCCGGAGGGCGCTGTGGATCAGATCGAGGCATACGAGGCCATCGCCGACGCGTACCGCGACTCCATGCGGCTGTCGTTCCGCGAGGCCGTCGAGACGCACACGCTGCTCGCGATCCTCGGCGACGTCGCGGGCGCGGCGGCGCTGGACATGGGTTGCGGGGACGGCTACTACACGCGCGCGCTCAAGCGGGCCGGGGCGGCCGCGGCCACGGGCGTCGACGTGTCGGCGGAGATGATCCGGCGGGCCGAAGCGGAGGAGCGGGGGCAGCCTCTCGGCTGCGCCTACCGGCAGGCCGAGGTGACGTCGTTCGCGCCCGCCGCGCCGGTCGACGTGGTCGTGGCCGTCTACCTGCTGAGCTACGCGCGCAGCGCGGACGAGCTGCGGGGCCTGTGCCGGGCCTGTCACGACGCGCTGCGGCCGGGCGGCCGCTTCGCCGGCCTCTGCGACAACGTTCGCAACCCGGCGCCGGACAACGGCGCGTGGCGCAAGTACGGCCTGGAGCGCGCCTACCCCGCGCCGCTCTGGGAGGGCGGGCCCGTGCGCTACACCATCACCAACGACGACGGCACGCGGTTCGAGGTCACCAACTTCTACCTCGCGCCGGAGACCTATGAGGAGGCGTTCCGGGCCGCCGGCTTCGGCGACTTCCGGTGGGTCGACGTGCAACTGCACCCCAGCCAGCGCGGCAACGCGTTCTGGGACGACTTCCTGGCGAACCCGCCCGTCACGGGCTTCAGCGCGACGCGCTGACGGCGGGCGGCGCGGGCGCCAGCTTCGGATCCGAGATCGGCAGCACCGGGACCGTCTCCAGGACGCGGGCGTAGCAGAGCACGAACGCGCCGAGCGCGCCGGCGGTGACCAGCAGCTCCGGCAGGCCCAGCGGCAGACTGTCGCCGGGCGTGAGCGAGGGCGCCACGAGGACGAACCGCTCCAGCCACAGCCCGGCCAGGACGCCCGCCGCGACGGCGGCCAGGCCGCGGGCCGAGGCCTTCACCCGCCGGCTGAGCAGGACGACGAACGGCAGCAGGAAGATCAGGCCGGCGGCCAGCCACGCCAGCGGCGCCCAGGCGCCCGCGAGCCGGCGGCCGACGAACGCCGCCTCCTCCGGCAGGTCGCCGTACCAGATCACCAGGTACTGCGACCAGAGCAGGTAGGCCCACAGGATCGCGAAGCCGAACAGCAGGGTGCCGAGGTCGCGGAGCTGCCGCCGCCCGACGTGGGCCGCGAGGCCGAGCCGCTCGCGGCAGGCCGCGGCCAGCGCCAGCAGCGCGATGCCGCCCAGCAGGTTGCCCGTGAAGAAGTGGCCCCCGGCCAGCGCGGAGTACCAGTGGGGGTCGAGCGCCATCACGAAGTCGAAGGCGACCAGCGAAAAGACCCAGCCGTAGGCGATCAGCACGACGGGCGCCAGCCGGCTCTGGCTGCGCTGGCACAGGTCGCGCTCCAGCGCGGCGCCGTGCCAGCGCGCGATCAGGCGCGCCGCGAACCCGGCCGGCGGCCGGCCGTCCAGCTCCTGCAGCAGGCCGACGTCGGGCCGCACGGAGTGGTACAGGTAGGCCGCGCTGACGCCCGCCAGCAGCAGGAACCCGGCGGCTTCGCGCGCCGCGAACCAGGGCACGGTGAGCCACCCCTGGCGGGCGTGCCCCGCCGCGCCGGCCCAGGGCGCCCAGGCCGGCAGGCCCGCGAGCAGGACGGCCAGCAGCAGGAGCGAGACCGGCAGGAACCCCGCCGTCGCCTCGGCCGCCCGCTTGAGCGGGCGCGCCCAGCGCGCGGACGTGGCCTGCACCAGGGCCGAGAGCACCACGCCGGCCTGGGCCAGGCCGGTGAAGAACAGGAAGTTCACCAGCAGCGCCTGCCACGCGCGCGCGGCGTCGCCGAACGCGGCGCCGTAGGCGAAGGCCGCGGCCCCGGCCAGGGCCAGCGCGCCGGCCAGGCGCCGCTCGCGGGCCGCCAGGACCGTCCGGGGCCGGCCGTCAACGGGAGGCATCGCCTGCTCCGAGCGTCCGCAGGTAGGTGACGACGGCCCAGCGCTCGGCGGCGCTCAGCACGTCGGCGTAGGCGGGCATCCGGAAGCCGCCCCGGCGCACGACCGTGTACAGGCGGCCGTCGGCGGCGCGCCCGACGCGCGGCCCCCGCAGATCGGGCATACGGGGAAAGTGCGCCGCCAGCGGGCCGTCGCCGGTGCCGAGGGCCCCGTGGCAGGGCAGGCAGTAGATGCCGTACAGCTCCGCGCCCTCGGCCAGCACGTCCGGCGCGGCCGGGCGCGGATTCCGCAGTTGCGCGCGGGCCGCGTCCGGGGCCAGGACGGCCGGGGCCCCGACGGCCAGCACGCCGGCCGGCGGCGCCTGCGGCGTGTGCGGGCCGACGGCCGCGCCGCGGCCCATGTCGGGCGGGCCCGCGCAGCCGCCCAGCCAGAGGCCGCCGGCCGCCAGCAGCCCGGCCGCCAGCAGCCCGCGCGCCGTCCCGCCACGCGCCGGCCGCCCGCGCGCCGGCCCGTCCACCGCCGCGCGGTGGCGATTGCTACGCACCGTCGCGCACCTCCTCGGCGCCGGCCTGCTCGAGCGCGGCGCGCGCGGCCTTTTGCCGCCGCGGCGCGCAGGTCACCAGCACGCCGTAGCGGTCGTCGGTGAACCCCCGCCCGGCGAGCGCCGGCGGCGGCCGGCGGGGCAGCCGGCTCAGCAGCAGGAAGCCGGCCAGCCCGCCCAGCGCCGCGCCCAGCATCGCCAGCTCGAAGCCGATGATGACGAGCGGCGGGATGGAGACGACCGGCTTGCCCCCGACGATGAGCCCCATGTCCAGCATCGTGTACGCGGGAAAGGCGATGCCGGCGGCGGCGCCCGCCAGGCCGCCCAGCAGCGTGCAGAGCCGCACCGGGCTCGGCCGCCGCGCCGCGGCGGCGAGCAGCGCCGGATCGGCCGCCGGCGCGTAGGTCGCCGCCGCGCCCAGCCCCGCCGCCCGGACGGCGGCCGCCGCGCGCGCCGCGGCCTCGCCGCTGGCGTACACGCCGAGCAGCGTCGCCTGGCTCATGCGGCCTCCGCCTGCTCCTTGATCTCGTGCATGGCGATCGGCGGGAACAGCTTCACGAACAGCAGGAACAACAGCCCGAAGAGGGCGAACGACCCGGCCGTGATGGCCCACTCCACCCAGGTCGGATCGTACAGGCCGGTCCAGTTCGCCGGGTCGAACTCCCGCGCGAGCGACGAGACGACGATGACGTAGCGCTCCAGCCACATGCCGACGTTGACGAGGATGGCCACGGCGAACAGCGCCGGCAGGCACGTGCGCACGCGGCGCGCGACGAGCACGAGCGGCACCGCCGAGTTGCAGGCGAGCATCGTCCACGTCAGCGGCGCGTAGGGGCCGGTCAGGCGCGCCCAGTAGGCGCCCTGCTCGAAGGGGTTGGCGCTGTACCAGGCCACGAAGAACTCCATGCCGTAGGCGTAGGTCATCACCAGCGACAGCACCAGCAGCAGCTTGCCGAGGTTGTCGAAGTGGCGGATCTGCATGTAGCGCTCGAGGCCCAGCAGCGTGCGCATCGGCGCCAGCAGCGTGATCATCATCGCCACGCCCGAGAAGATGGCGCCGGCCACGAAGTAGGGCCCGAAGATCGTGCTGTGCCAGCCGGGCAGGAGCGTCGTGGCGAAGTCCCACGAGACGACGCTGTGCACCGAGACGGCCAGCGGCACCGCCAGCGCGGCCAGCAGGCCGTACAGGCTGCGGTAGTGGTGCCACTCGCGGTCCGAGCCCGACCAGCCGAGCGCCAGCAGCCGGTAGACGTGCCGCCGCCAGTCGCGGACGCGGTCGCGCGCCGTCGCGATGTCGGGCAGCAGCCCGACGTAGAGGAAGACGACGCTCACCGTCAGGTAGGTCATGATGGCGAACAGGTCCCAGATGATCGGCGAGCGGAAGTTCACCCACAGCTCGCGCGCGTTGGGGTACGGCATCAGCCAGTAGAACACCCAGGGCCGTCCGAGGTGGATGATGGGGAAGAGCGCGCCCGTCATGATCGCGAAGACGGTCATCGCCTCCGAGGCGCGCGCCACGCCGGTGCGCCAGCGCGCCCGGAACAGGAACAGCACCGCCGAGATGAGCGTGCCCGAGTGCGTGATCCCGATCCAGAAGACGAAGTTCGTGATGTAGACGCCCCACAGGATCGGCGGCTGGTAGCCGGCCACGCCCAGGCCGGTGCCCACCTGGCGGGCGAAGGCGGCGGCGGCGACGGCGAGCACGGCCAGCAGGCAGGCCACCGCCGCGGCGTACGCGCGGCCCGGGCGTCCGATCGTGCGCAGGACGTCGTCGGTCGTGGCGCCCAGGCTCATCGCGTCGCTGCGCTCGGCCGTCACGCCCGCCGCACCTTGCGCAGATAGGTCACCGCCGGCCGCGTGTTCAGGCTCTCGAGCACGCGGTAGGCGCGGCGGTCGGCCGCCAGCCGCGACACCCGGCTGGCGGGATCGCCGAGGTCGCCGAAGACGATGGCCTGCGCCGCGCACGTCTGCGCGCAGGCCGGCGTGATCTCGCCGTCGCGCGGCGCCCGGCCCGCGTCCTGCGCGTGGTCCTGCGCCTCCCGGATGCGCTGCACGCAGAAGGTGCACTTCTCCATGACCCCCACCGTGCGGGTGGTCAAGTCCGGGTTGAGCTGCCGGTCGAGCGGCGCGGGAAACTCCGGATCGAACCAGTTGAAGCGGCGCACCTTGTAGGGGCAGTTGTTCGCGCAGTAGCGCGTCCCGACGCAGCGGTTGTAGACCTGCGCGTTGAGCCCCTCGGCGGTGTGGTACGTCGCGTAGGTGGGGCAGACCGACTCGCACGGCGCATGGTCGCAGTGCTGGCACAGCATCGGGACGAAGCGGTTGTCGGGGCCCGCCGGGCCGTCCTCGACGAAGCGCTCGATGCGCAGCCAGGCCATCGTGCGCCCCCGGCGCATCCCGTCGGCGCCCAGGACCGGGACGTTGTTCTCGGCGTAGCAGGCCGCGACGCAGGCGTTGCAGCCGGTGCACGCGTCGAGGTCGATGGCCATGCCCCAGCGGTGCTCGGGATGCGCGTGGTCCGGATAGAGGCTGAAGGGCTCCTCGGCCGGGGCGGCCGGACCGCCCGCCGCCAGCTCCTCCAGCGTCACCGCGCGGGCGATGCCGCGGCCGTCCTGGTCGAAGGTCGTCTGCAGGCGGGGCACCGGCCGCCGGACCGCCCGCGGCGCGACGTCGACCGGCGTGCCCAGCCAGCGCGGGCCGCCCCCGGCCTCCTCCGGCCGCGGATCGAGCAGCGCCGCGGCGTTGACGCCGCGCCCGTTCGCGTAGCGGCCGTACGCCGTGTGCCCCTGCCCGAGCGGGACGGCCACCACGCCGGGCCGCAGGTGCGGGTTGACCAGCAGCGTGGCGTCCACCGCGCCGTGGTCCGACTCGATGTGCAGCAGTTGCCCGTCCTCCGCGCCCAGCGCGCGCGCCGTCTCCGGCGCCAGCTCGGCCCAACTGCTCCAGGTCGTCTTCAGCAGCGGGTCGGGCACCTCCTGCAGCCAGGCGCGGTTGGCGCCGCGGCCGTCGTAGAGGTGGGCCGTCGGGTACGCCACCAGCGTGAAGGGCCGCTCGCCGCGCCCCGGGTCGAGCTCGAGCGGCGCCTCGAGGACGGCCCGCCGCAGCGCCACGGAGGCCGTGCGCGCGGGCTCGAAGGCGCCGCCGCGGCGCTGCGCGTCCGCCCAGAACGTCTCGAAGTCGCCGCCGCCCGCCGCCGCGTGCGCCGCCCGCCACTCGTCGCGCAGCAGCGCCGCGAAGTCGCCCTCCGGCGGCAGGGCCGCCGCGACGTCCTCACCCAGGGCGCGGCCGGCGTCGAGCAGGATGTCGCCCAGGTGCCGCGTGTCGTGCAGCGGCCGCTGCGCCGGCTGCTGGAGGCCGCGCACCCCGCCCGCCGGCTCCGCGTCGCCCCAGGCCTCGAGCGGGGTATGGGCCGGCAGCACCAGGTCGGCGAGCGCGGCGGTCTCGTCGGGGCAGGCGGCCGTGCTCACCACGGTCGGCACGTTGGCCAGCGCCGCCGCGAAGCCGGCGCCGCCCGGCAGCGCGTGCACCGGGTTGACGTCGTGCAGCAGCAGCACGTCGATGGCGCCGGCTTCCATCTCGGCGGCCAGCGCCCGCAGGCCGCGGTAGGTGCCGGCGCCGCTCCAGCTCCCGGGCACCGCCGGGCCGTCGCCGGCGGGTGCGTCGAAGGCGACCGTGGCCCCGGTGTTGCCGGCCACGTGGTTGAGCAGGTGCACCATGATCTGGACCGCCGTCGCCGCGGCGCCGCCGGCGGCCGCGCCGCCGCCCACCGCCAGCGTCCGCCCGCCGCCCGCCGCCGGGTCGGCGAAGCGGCGCGCCAGCGACCGGATGGCCGCCGCCGGCACCCCGGTCCGCCCGCTCACCTGCTCCGGCGCGTGCTCGCGCACCAGCTCGAAGAGGCGCGCCGCGGCGCCCAGCTCCGCGCGCGGCAGCAGCGCCCGCCGCTCGGCGATGATCGTGTGCGCCATGGCGGCGGCCACGAGGCCTTCGGTGCCCGGCTCCAGGGCCAGCCACTCGTCCGCCTGCGCGCCGGTCAGCGACTGGCGCGGCTCGAGCTGCACCAGCCGCGTGCGCAGGCCGCCGCCCCGCCGCCGGCCTGCCGCGAACGCCCGCCCGTGCTCGACCGGCGACAGCCAGGTCTCGAGGAAGTCGGCGCCGAACGAGACGACGAGGTCGGGGCGGGCGAAGTCGTAGCGCGGCACGGCGTCGAGGCCGAACGCCGCCCGGCTGGCGGCGCGCAGCGCCTCGTGGGCGAAGGGCTCGTAGCGCAGCCGCCGCGCGCCGATGGCCGCGGCCCAGCGCGCCACGAGCCGGTCGAGCGTGCCCGTCAGCAGGGGCGTCACCACCGCGATCCGCCCGGGCCCGCCGTCCGCGCGGGCCGCCTGCAGCCGCTCGACGAGCAACTGCTGCGCCGCCGGCCAGGCGACAGGCTCGAGCAGGCCGTCGCCCGGCCCGTCGCCGCCCGGCCGGCGGCGCCGGCGGGGTCCGTCGAACCGGTCGGGGTTGTACAGGCCTTGCAGCGCCGCCTGACCGCGGATGCACAGGGCGCCGCGGTTGAGCGGGTGCTCGGGGTTGCCCTCGACCTTCACCGCGCGCCCCTCGCGGGTGCGGACCAGCATCCCGCAGCCCGCGGGGCACTCGCCGCAGACGGTGGCGTACCAGGCGGCGACGCCCGGCACCACGTCCTCGGGCGGGACGACGTAGGGGATGATCTGCTCGGCGGGCAACGGGGCGCAGGCCGCGGCGGCTGCGGCGGGCGCCGCGCTGCCGAGCACCTTCAGGAAGATCCGCCGTCCGACGGTCCGGGTCAGCGGGGCGTCCGGACCGGCAGCGCCGACGTTCGCGGACGAACGCTGCGCTCCCCCAGCCATCCGCCTATTGTAAGGGTACTTCCGGCCTCGCTCAGTAGTGGCAGATGAGGCAGTCGTCCGGCGCCTGCCGCTGCTCGTGGCAGCCCACGCACCAACCCATCGTGAGCGGCGCCACCTGCTCGACGGTGCGCATGGCGCCCACGTCGCCGTGGCACGTCCGGCAGGCGACGCCGGCGCGCACGTGGCGCTTGTGGGTGAAGCGCACGTAGTCGGGCAGTTGATGGACGCGCGTCCAGGCCAGCGGCTCGCCGGCCTCGAAGCGCGCCATGAGGCTCGCGACCGCGGGACTCTCCGCCGCGACGAAGCGGTGGCACCCCGCGCAGCGCGCCACCGGCGGCAGGCCCGCCACCGGCCCGCGCCGGGCGTAGGCGTGGCAGAACTGGCAGTCGAGGCCGTTGTCCGCCACGTGCACGCGGTGGTCGAACGCCACCGCAGCAGCCGGCGCCGCCGTCGCGGCCGCCGCGACGTCCGGCGGGCCGCCCGCCCGCGGCGGCTCGTCCTGCGAGCCCGACCGCAGCGTCGCCGCCGCCGCCACCAGCAGCAACGCGACCGCGACGGCGAGCGACGCCCTCACCCCGGCCCCGTTCCCGCTGCCGACCGCCCGCCACATGCCCGGCATTATGCCACGCCACCGAACGCCGGAGGTCCGGGCCATAGCCCCGTCTGATGAAAGCCGCGCCGGCGCAGCCGGCGCAAGCCGCGCACCGCGCGGCTCGGCGGGAGCGGCGCGGGGCTATGGGGTCCCCGCAAGCGGACGCCGGGGGCCCGGGGCGCAGCCCCGTCTGATGAAAGCCGCGCCGGCGCAGCCGGCGCAAGCCGCGCACCGCGCGGCTCGGCGGGAGCGGCGCGGGGCTATGGGGTCCCCGCAAGCGGACGCCGGGGGCCCGGGGCGCAGCCCCGTCTGACGAAAGCCGCGCCGGCGCAGCCGGCGCAAGCCGCGCACCGCGCGGCTCGGCGGGAGCGGCGCGGGGCTATGGGGCCCCCGCAAGTGGACGCCGGGGGCTTGGGGCGCAGCCCCATCTAGAGGAAGCCGCGCAACCCCATCAAATCAATCGACAATGAACGGCGGCTGCCCGGCGCGCGCGCGGATCCAGTCCGCGGCCGCCCGCACGGGGCGCCGGCGGACGATCTGCAGCTCCAGCCGGCGCTTGCCCGGGAAATTGAGGAGCGTCAGCGCGACCAGGACGGTGATGATGCCCTGGCCCGGGAGGATCAGCATCGCCAGGCCCGCCGGCAGCAGGATGAGGCCGAGCAGGTTCTTGAGCGCGAGCAGCGCCCAGCGGAGGGCGGGGTAGCGCCCGCCGGCGTCCGGCGCGTCGGGCCGCACGAAGTAGTCCGCGCGCATGCGCGCGAGCACCACCGGCATCGCCCCGAGCGTCCCGGCGAACAGCAGCAGCGAGATCCCGAACAGCCAGCCCAGCGCGCCCGACGGCGACACCCCGGTGGGTATCAGCGCGAGGACCCACTCAGCAAACCCGTTCACGACTATCCTCCATGATACTGTGCGCGGGCCTGCCATGCACGCTACCGCGCGCCGTCGCGTCCCGCGCCTGCTGTGGGCGGCGCTCGCCTGCGCGGCGCTCTGGCGCCCGGCGCCGGCGGCCGCCCAGACGCTGGGCGGCGTGCTGCCGCGCATGGACGTCCCGCCCGCCCGCGGCGTGCTGACGGCGCTCGGCACCACCCTCGACATCACGCGCCTGGCCGGGCCCGGCGCCGACGCGCGCTACAACTGGGACGCCGACCTTGGCCTCGACGTCGACCTGTTCGACCTCGGCCTGGTGCGCGGCAACCTGCTGGCAAGCCTCGAGACCATCATCGGCAGCGAGCTGCGCGACGTCGATCCCAACCAGAACAACTACACCACCGACTTCGCGCTCTTCGTCCGGCTACCGCGCGGGGAGCTCGGCGCCGCCTTCCACCACGTGTCGCGCCACCTCGCCGACCGGGCCGACCTCGGCAGCGTGTCCTGGAACATGGTGGGCGTCTCCTACGGCGACCGCTTCGCGGTCGGACCGGTGCGGGTGGACGCCGCCGCGCGGGCCATGGGCACCGTCGAGCGCGCCAACGTCGACTACACGGCGCAGCTCGAGCTGCACGCGGCCGCCGAGCTGCCGCTCAACCCGCGGCTCTCGCTCGTCGCCGCCGCCACGGGGGTCGTCGTCCCCGTCGAGCGCGCGCAGCTCGGCCGCGCGACCCGCCGCGGCGGCCGGCTGCTCGCCGGCGTGCGGCTCCCCGCCGGCGTCGGCGCCGTCGACCTGCTCGCCGGCTGGGAGCAGCGCATCGACGCCGGCCAGTTCACGCGCGACACCCCCCGCTGGTTCCACCTCGGCGTGCGCCTGACGGCGCGGGCGTGGTGAGGCCTGCCCGCCGCGGACGCGGCCGGGGTCCGGGCAGGGTCGGAGCCGAGCATCCTGTCACGATTCCGGCCGCGTCGTTGACGCTGCCGTACTCGGCAATGAACGCGGGGCAGTCCGGATCGCGATAGTCCGGCCACGGGACGCCGTTGGCTTCCATCAGGTACGGGATTACGCGCTGGTCCGTCTTGCCCTCCACGAGCAGCTTCCTGGGGTGAACAGGCAACTCACCTGACCTCCAGGTTTCGCTCGGCGGCGGCAACGATTGCGTCGCCGCCGACCCTGACCGCCTCGCCCCGGCTCCGGACAACTCTCTGGATCGTGACCCCGCCTGCAGCCGACTTCGAGACTGCCGCAAGACTCAGAACGCAATCGTGGCTGTGCGTTGTCGCGAACACCTGGACAGACCCTGCGGCGGCGGCTTCGCTGAGCATGCGCCACATGTCTTCCATGACCGTGTAGTGAAGGCCGGTGTCGATCTCGTCGACGAGCAGAACTCCGCCGTCGGCGTTCGCGATGGCGAGCGCCAGCCCGAGCATGCGCCACATGCCGTCGCCCATGCTCCCAATCGGCACGCGGTCCGCGACGCCGCGAAGCTTGAGCACCACGCCCCCAGGCGTGTCGCGACCGAACCGGGTACGGTCATCCGCAATCGGCGCCAGGTCTTCGACGCTCGGCTCGACGATGCGAAGTGCCTGCTTGATGGCCTCGTGCTTGGGCGTGAGGACAAACTTGCTGAACGTCCGAGCGACATCCACTGCCGTCGCGCCACTAGTCCTGACGAACTGGACAGCTTGCGCTGAACCGTTTCGCCCGCGCACGAACCGTCGAGGTCGGAATAGCAGTCCGTCCTCCGTGACCATGGCCCTGTACTCGTCGTCCGGATCCGACCACTTGACGCGAAGGATGAGCCGTCCGTCGTTCTCTCCGGCCGGCTCGGACGACTCTTCGACACACACGGTGACCTTGGGGTTCCCACCGGCGGCAGCGGTGTCGCCTGTGCGGTCGCCCTCGATGTCTATCGTGCCCCGCAGCTCGCGGTTCGCGAACAGGTGGGAAACATCGAGGGGGCCTGGATCAGCTCCGAGCGGCGCCCGCGCATCTCCTTCGCTCGCGTGCCCCCACTCTCCCCGACGTCCCGCGATGGACGACAGCACGTGCGGGTCGCCCGCCGACCGGAGCAACTCGATGCATTCCAGGATCGAGGTCTTGCCGGAGTTGTTCGTCCCGACGAGCAGGTTGACGCGACCGAGCCCCCGCATCTGGAACGAATCGAGCCGCCGGTAGCCACGAATTCGTATCGATGAATACAACGCACTCTCCGTGAAGCGTCGGCCGGCTCCAGTATGGCACGCGGGGACTGTGAGATAATCCCAGCCATGGCTGCCAAGACCCGCCTTCGGGCCGCTGCCGTGGCGCTTGCGCTCGGCACGCTGTTCGCCGCGACGCTGTCGGGCCAGGTCCGTCCGCCGAAGCTCGACTACCGGCTCTTCACGCTCGACAACGGGCTGAAGGTGGTGCTGTCCGAGGACCACTCCACGCCCATCGTCCACGTCGAGGTGTGGTACCACGTCGGGTCGAAGAACGAGCCGGCGGGGCGCACGGGGTTCGCGCACCTGTTCGAGCACCTGATGTTCAAGGGCTCGAAGAACGTCCGGCCCGACCAGCACCTGACGCACATCTCGCGCGTCGGCGGCGACGGCAACGCCTACACCACCGAGGACGCCACGGTGTTCCTGCAGACCGTGCCGTCGCAGTACCTGCCGCTGGTGCTGTGGCTGGAGGCCGACCGCATGGCGACGCTGCGCATCAACCGGCGCACGCTCGACGCCGAGCGCGAGGTCGTCAAGGAGGAGCGCCGCTGGCGCTACGAGAACGAGCCGTTCGGGCTGCTCTCGGAGATCGTCTACGACCACGCGTTCGACGTGCATCCCTACAAGCACACGGCCATCGGGTCGATGCAGGACCTCGAGGCGGCGTCCATCGCCGACGTGCGCGAGTTCTACGAGACCTACTACACGCCGGAGAACGCCACCATCGTCGTGGTGGGCGACATCGACCCCGCCAACACGATGGAGATGATCGAGCACTACCTGGGCCGCGTCCCGAAGGCGGGCCGCCCGGTGCCGCGCGAGATCCCGCGCGAGCCGGCCTGGCAGGCCGAGCGGCGGATCACGGTGGAGGCCGACAACTGGCCGCTGCCCGCCGTCGTGGTGGCGCACCACATCACCTACGACGGGCATCCCGACGCCTACCCGCTGCACATCGCGTCGAAGGTGCTCTCCGACGGGCTCAGCTCGCGCATCTACCGCAGCCTGGTCTACGACGGCCAGCTCGCGGTCTCGGCCTTCGGCCAGGGCAACATCATCGACGACCCCAACCTGTTCTACGCGGTCGCCATCGTGGCCCCCGGGCGCCGCCCCGACGAGGCCGCCGACGCGCTGATCGGCGAGCTCGAGCGGCTGAAGCAGGATCCGGTCAGCGACGAGGAGCTGCAGCGCACGAAGAACCAGTTCGCGCGCGACTACATCATCGGCCGCATCACCAACTCGCAGAAGGCGGCGCACCTGGCCCACGCGGCGGTGATCCACGACGACATCACCACGGCCGACGGCGAGTTCGACATCTTCATGAACGTCAGCAAGGACGACGTGCAGCGCGTGGCGCGCACCTACTTCCGGGAGGACAACCGGCTGGTGCTGACCATCCTGCCGCGCGGCTCGCGCGGCTTCCGGCGGCCCAGCCTGGGGGTGGCGTCGCGATGACCGCGCGGTCCCCGGGGGCGCGGCGCCGTCCGGCCGCCGCCGTGCTGCCGGCGCTGGCTCTGGCTCTGGCTCTCGCGCTGGCGCTGGCCCTCGCGCCGGCCGCCGCGTCGGCGCAGGTCGCCGACTGGCCGGCCGAGACGCCGCCGCCGCCGCTGCTCGCGCCCGAGGTGCACTTCCCGGCGTACGAGCTCGAGCGGCTCGACAACGGCCTGCAGGTGGTGGTGGTGGGCGCGCACGAGCAGCCCGTCGTGAACATCCGCCTGCTGGTCCGCGCCGGCGCGACGAACGATCCGGACGAGCTGCCGGGCGTCGCCGCCATGGCCGCCGAGCTGCTCGACCAGGGCGCGGCCGGCCGCAGCGCGCAGGAGCTGGCCGCGACCATCGACAACGTCGGCGGCAGCCTCGCCGTGGGCGCCGGGAGCGACCTGAGCTTCGTCAACATCCTGGTGCTGAAGGACGACTTCGACCTCGCCCTCGACCTGCTGTCCGACGTCGCGCGCCGGCCGACCTACCACCCGGCCGAGATCGAGCGCCACCGCCGCCAGTTGCTGTCGAGCATGCAGGTCAGCCAGGACGATCCGGGCTACGTGGCCGGCATCGTCTTCGGCCAGCTCGTCTACGGCGGGCACCCGTACGGCCGGCCGGTGAACGGCACGCCCGCCTCGCTGCAGCGCATCCGCAGCGCCGACCTGGCGGCGTTCCACGGCGCGCACTACATCCCCAACAACGCGATCCTGGCCGTCGTCGGCGACGTCACCGCGGACGAGGCGCTGGCCGGCGTCCGCCGCGTCCTCGGCGACTGGGCGCGGGGCGACCTGCCGGTGCCGAGCCTCGTCGAGCCGCCGACGCCCGCGCGCCGGCTGGTCGTGGTGGACAAGCCCGACGCCGTGCAGACGGTGATGCGCGTGGGGCACCTGGCCCTGCCGCGCGCCCACCCCGACTTCCTGACGTTCGACGTGGCCATCAAGATCCTCGGCGGCGAGGGGGGCAACCGGCTCGGCAGCGTGCTGCGCACGGCCCGCTCGCTGACCTACGCGGCCTCGGCCGACCTGTCCGGCCGGCAGTTCACCGGCGACTTCATGGCGCAGACCGAGACCCGCTCGCCGGCCACCGGCGAGGCGCTGCGCCTGATGGTGGACGAGATCGCCCGACTGCAGCGCGACCGCGTGCGCTACAGCGAGCTGCGCGGCGCGCAGGACTACCTGGCGGGCAACTTCCCGCTGTCGATCGAGACGCCGAACGCCATCGCCACGCAGGTGCTCGAGGCGGTGCTCTTCGGCCTCGACCTCGACGCGCTCGAGACCTTCCCCGAGCGCGTGCGGGCCGTGACGCCGAACGACATCCAGCGCGTGGCGCGCAACTTCCTGCGCCCGGACACCCTCGCCATCGTCCTGGTCGGCGACGCCGCGGCGTTCGTCGACGACCTGCCCGGCGTCGGCTTCGACGACTACGAGGTGGTGCCCATCGCCAGCGTCGACCTCTACGGCATCGACGCCGGCGGGCGGTGAAGGTCCTCGTCTCCTGCGGCGAGCCGTCGGGCGACCTGTACGCCGGCGCGCTCGCCGGCGCCATCCGCCGGCTCGACCCCGCGGCGCGCGTGTACGGGCTGGGCGGTCCGGGCCTGCGCGCGGGCGGCGGCGAGGCCGTCGAGGACTACCGCGGGCTGACGGTCACCGGGCTGTCCGAGGCGCTGGCCGTCCTGCCGCGCTCGCTCGCCGTCTACCGCCGCCTGCTGCGGCTGGCGCGCGCCGAGCGCCCGGACGTCTTCGTCCCGCTCGACTTTCCCGACTTCAACTTCCGCCTGGCCGGCGCGCTGCGCCGCCTGGGCGTCCCGGTCGTCTACTACGTCTGCCCGCAGGTGTGGGCGTGGCGGCGGGGCCGGCTGCGCACCATCCGGCGCTTCGCGCGGCGCGCGCTGGTCATCTTCCCGTTCGAGGCGGCCATCTACCGCGCGGCGGGCATCCCGGTCGACTTCGTCGGCCATCCGCTGGTCGAGCTGGCGCGGCCGCCGCGGCCGCGGGCCGAGCTGCTGCGCGCCAACGGCCTCGACCCCGGCGCGCCGGCCGTGGCGCTGCTGCCGGGCAGCCGGCCGAACGAGGTGCGCGCGCTGCTGCCCGAGCTGGTCCGCGCCGCGGCGCTGGTCCGCCGCCGGGTGCCGGCGGCGCAGTTCATCGTGGCGCGCGCCCCGCGCCTCGATGACAGCCTGTTCGCCCCGCTGGCGCGGCTCGCGGCCGCCGGCGCGCCGCTGGCGACGGTCGAGTCGGACGCCGACGCGGCGCTGGCCGCGGCCGACGCGGCCGTCACCGCCTCCGGCACCGCCACGGTGCAGGCCGCCCTGCACGGCTGCCCGCTGGTGATCGTCTACCGGCTGTCGGCGCTCACCTACCGCGTGGTGCGCGCGTTCGCGCACGTCGACACGGTGGGCATGGTCAATCTCATCGCCGGCCGCCGGGTCGTCCCCGAGCTCGTGCAGGACGCCTTCACGGCGGAGGCGGTCAGCGCCGAGGTGGTGCGCTTCCTGACGGACACGCCGCACGCCGCCGAGACCCGGCGCGCGCTGGGCGAGGTGCGGCAGCGGCTGGGCGGCGCCGGCGCGAGCCGCCGGGCGGCCGAGGCAGTGCTGGCGGCGGCCGGCGCGCCGTGCGCGCCTTGCTTGACCTAGTCGCCGGGCGGCGATGTACGCAGCGCGTGCCGGCGGTCCTGCCAGCCGGTGATGCGTCCTTCGAGCATGGCGAGGCGCCGGTCGATGTCGGCGACGGTGGCGGTCAGCATGTCGAGGCGGCCGTTGGTCTGCCGCCACAACAGCACGACGACGGCAATCACGACTGCGGGCGACAGAATGTCTGTCCACGGCATGGCGCAAAATGCCATTGTAGCGGGCGGGCGAGTCCTGCCGCGGACGGCCCCGATCGCCGGACGATCTGCTAGCATCGATCGCTATTCCCGCTGCCCAACCGTCCGCCGCCGACGTCAAGGTCCGCGCCCGCGCGCTGGGGTTCGCGCTGTGCGGCGTCGCCCCGGCCGGGGCGTTCCCCGAGCTGGCCTTCCTGCGCGAGTGGCTCGACCGCGGCTACGCGGGCGAGATGCGCTACCTGGAGCGGACCGCCGCGCGCCGGGCCGACGTGCGGCAGGTGCTGCCGGGCGCGCGCACGGTGATCGCGCTCGCCGCCAACTACCACGTCGACCGGCCGTACTCGACCGAGCAGGCCGACCCCGGCCAGGCCCGCGTCTCGCGCTACGCCTGGGGCGAGGACTACCACGCGGTGATCGGCCGCCGCACGCGGCAGCTCCTCGACTGGTTGCGCGCCGCCAGCCGCGAGCCGTTCGAGGCGCGCGCGTACGTCGACACCGGCCCGGTCCAGGAGCGCGTCTACGCGCAGTACGCCGGCCTGGGCTGGATCGGCAAGAACACCTGCCTGATCAACGCCGAGATCGGCTCGTGGCTGTTCCTGTCGGAGATCGTCTGCACGCTGCCGCTCGAGACGGACGCGCCGGCGCTCGACCAGTGCGGCACCTGCACGCTCTGCCTGGAGGCCTGCCCCACCGGCGCGCTCGTCGCCCCGCACGTGCTCGACTCCAACCGCTGCATCGCGTACCTGACGATCGAGCAGCGCGGGGCGCTGCCCGAGGCGGCCCGCGCCGACCTCGGCAGCCACGTCTACGGCTGCGACATCTGCCAGGAGGTCTGTCCCTGGAACGCGCAGCCGCCGGTCTCGACCGATCCCGCGTGGCAGCCGCACCCGGCGCTCGACCAGCCCCGCCTGGACGCCCTGTGGCGCCAGCCCGACGCCGTGCTGCGGCCGGCGGTCAAGCGCAGCGCGATGGCCTACGCCGGCCTGCGCCGCCTGCGGCGCAACACCGCCGTCGCCCTCGGCAACAGCGGCTCGGCGGACGCCGCCGCGGCGCTGGCCGAGCCGGCTGCGGGGGACGACGACTCCCGCGCCGCGCCGCTGGTTGGCGAGCACGCCGCCTGGGCCCGCCGCCGGCTGGCGCGGGACGGCGACTGAGCGGGACTGCGTCAGTTGGCGGGGGCGTCGCTCTTGAGGCTCTCGAAGAGGAGCCCGCGCAGCTCGCGCACGTCGGTCTGCACGTCGTCGATGCGGCGGTTGACGTCGTCGATGCGGCGGTTCACGTCGTCGAAGCGGTTGTTGATGCTGTCGTTCAGGTCGCCGATGCGCGCGTTCGTCGAGCACGTCCCGGCGCTGAGGGTGACGACGATGGCGCCAATGCCGAGCAGCAGGGGGATCTGGTCCCGGTCGACCATGCGGTTCATCTTATCAGGAGCCGCCGCCCTCGGCGTCAGTTCTCCGGCAGGCGCCGCGAGCCGCGCCCGCGCGCCGTGCCGGCCCGCCGCTGCTCGGCCAGCCGCTCGAGGCGCTCGCGCCGCGCCTGCAACTCGGCGCGCTCGTCGTCCAGGCGCTGGAAGTGCGCCAGACGCCCGACCGCGAGCCGGCCCTCGGCCACCGCGCCGCGCACCGCGCAGCCCGGCTCGCTGCGGTGCCGGCAGTCGCGGAAGCGGCAGTCGCCGGCCAGCGCCTCGATGTCGTCGAAGACGTCCTCGAGCGCCCGCTCGGTGTCCCAGAGCTGCAGCTCGCGCATGCCGGGCGTGTCGATGATGACGCCCCCGTCCGGCCGCACCAGCAGCTCGCGGTGCACCGTCGTGTGCCGGCCCCGGCCGTCGCCCCGCCGCACGCTGCGCGTGCGCTGCCGCTCGACGCCCAGCAGGCGGTTGACGATGGTCGACTTGCCGACGCCCGACGAGCCGAGCAGGGCGACCGTCCGGCTTCCCGTCAGGTAGGCCGCGAGGGCGTCGAGGCCGTGCTCGGCCGTGCAGCTCGTGGCGTGCAGCGGCACCCGCGGGGCCAGCGCGCGGACGGCGTCCACGGCGTCGCGGACCCCGCCGCAGACGTCGGTCTTGTTGAGCACCACGACGGGCGCCGCGCCGCTCTCGGCGGCCGCGGCGAGGTAGCGCTGCATCCGGCGCGGGCTGAAGTCGCCGTCGAGCCCCGCCACGAGGAACACCGTGTCGACGTTGGCCGCCACCACCTGCCGCCGCGTCGGGTCGCCGGCCGCCTTGCGGGCGAAGCAGCTCCGGCGGGGGAGCACGGCGCGGATGGTGGCCCGGCGCGCGGCGCCGGCGCGCACCGCCACCCAGTCGCCCACGGCCGGCAGCGCGTCGGCGCCCGCCGCGCCGTGCCGCAGGCGGCCCGCGGCCTCGGCCAGCAGCTCGCCGGCGTCGGTGAGCACGCGGTACAGATGGTTGTGCTCGACGCCCACCCGCGCGGGCACCAGGCCGGGCGCCGCGACGGCGTCGAACGCCGCCGCGAACGCACGGTCCCAGCCCAGCCGCGCGAGCTCCGCCGGCAGCGCGGCCGTCATGGCGGGGGCGGGTCCGCCGGCAGGTCCCACAGCAGCGGGTCGGCGGGCGCCGCGTCCGCCTCGTCGTCGCCGGCCGCCGCGAAGTTGTGCACGCTCACGCCGAGCAGGCGCACCGGCCGGGCGCCCGCCTCGGTCCGCGCCAGCAGCGCGAGGGCGCGCGCCGCGACCGTCTCGCCGTCGCGGGCCGCCGGCCGCGCCGTCAGGCTGCGGGTGATCGTCGTGAAGTCGGCGTAGCGCACCTTGATCGTCACCGTCCGCGCCGCCCGCGCGCCGCCCCCGAGCCACTCGCCCGCGCGCCGCGCCATGCGCTCGATCTCGCCGCGGATGCGCTCGAGGTCCAGCAGGTCCTCGGGCCAGGTTCGCTCCGCGCCGCTGGACTTGGCGACCCGGTGCGGCGTCACGGGCCGGTCGTCGTCGCCGTGCGCCAGCCGCCGCAGCCACGCCGCCTGCCGGCCGACCAGCCGCCGCAGCGCCGGCTCGCCCACGGTGCGGATGTCGGTCAGCTTCGTCAGGCCGTGCGCCCGCAGCTTGCGCGCCGTCACCGGCCCGACGCCCCACAGTGCGTCCACCGGCAGCTTCCGCAGGAACGGCTCCACACGGCCCGGCGGCACCACGGTCAGGCCGTCGGGCTTGTCGAGCCCCGACGCGACCTTGGCCAGGAACTTGTTCGCGGCCACGCCGGCCGACGCCTTCAGCCCGGTCTCGGCGCGGACCTGCTGCTTCAGCCGCCGCGCCACCGGCGTGGCGAACGGCTCGCCCCACGCGTTCTCGGTGACGTCCAGGTAGGCCTCGTCGAGCGCCAGCGGCTCGACCAGCGGCGTCACCGCCCGGAACAGCGCGAACACCTGCGCGGACACCGCCCGGTACTTGGCGAAGTCGGGCCGCACGATGGCCAGCTCTGGGCACAGCCGCAACGCCCGCGCCATCGCCATGGCCGAGCGCACCCCGAAGGCGCGCGCCTCGTAGCTGGCCGCCGCCACCACGCCGCGGCTCTCCGGCCGCCCGCCCACCGCCACAGGCCGCCCGCGCAGCGCCGCATCGTCGCGCTGCTCGACCGACGCGTAGAAGGCGTCCATGTCGAGGTGGATGATGCGCCGTGCCGGCTGGCTCATGAGGCCGCCGATGCCCGGCGCTGAGCGGCTTCGTCGATCTCGTCGAGGATGCGCTGCGCGGCGTCCCGCGGGTCCGGCGCGCTGCGCACGGGCCGGCCCACGACGAGGTGGTCGGCGCCGAGCCGGACCGCCTCCGCCGGCGTCGTGAAGCGCACGTGGTCGTCGCGGGCGTCCCACCACGCCGGCCGGATGCCCGGGCTCACCAGCGTCACGTCCGGAAAGGCCGCCCGGCAGGCCCCGATGGCCGTCCCCGACACGATGAGCCCGTCGAAGCCGGCCTCGAGCATGGGCCGCGCGCGGCCGACGATACGCGCGTCCGGCGCGTCGAGGCTCGACAGCAGCGGCACCACGAGGAACCGCGGAAACCGCCCCGGCGCCCGCGCCGCCCGGCCCGCCGCCAGGGTGTGCCGCGTGATGGCCGTCTCGGCCGCCTCGACGAAGGTCATGAGCCGGATGCCGAGCTCGGCCGCGCGCTCGACGAAGCGCGCGATGGTGTTGCCGATGTCGCCGGCGATCTTCAGGTCGACGAAGACAGCGCCCTGCTCGCCCCGCGCGGCCTGCAGGCGCCGCAGCAGCCCGAACAGGTTCCCGGCCAGGAAGAGCTGCAGCCCGACCTTGAAGAAGAACACGTTGTCGAGCGTGTCCACCAGCGCGACGGCTTCATCGTGCGTCGCGACGTCGAGCGCCACGATGAGACGATCGTTGCCTGCCGTGGCCTCACCTCCGTCCCGCTTCCGTTGGACGCGAGGCGACCGTACCGATCAAGCCTGCCGGTGTCAAGGGGGGTGGGGGGCGTGCGTCAGCCCCGAGGAGAGAGGTTTGACCGGCGCGTGCTATGCTGAGCCCGATGCTCGACACGCTCGCGATCGCCCGCACGCTGACCGACGCCGGCATGGACCGCGACCAGGCCGCGGCCGTCACCGCGGCCGTGCAGCAGGCTGCCGAGCACGGCGACCATGCGACGCGGCGGGACCTCGACACGCTGCGCGCCGACGTCCGCGGCGAGATCGCTCAAGCCGTCGCCACGCTCACCTGGCGGCTCGCCCTGGTGCAGGCCACTACCATCGCCGCCGTCGGCGTGCTGGTGCGCCTGCTGCTGCCATGACGGACCCTCGGATCGTCGTGTTCGTGGTCATGTCGACCTGACCTGCGCGGGGACTTCCAGGCGCCCTCCCGGCGCCGTCGGCCGGCGGGCCGGGCGGTATACAATCGGCCGCAGCACGCCATGCCGCGCGGGGAGGAATTCGCATGTCGGCGGAGTTTGATCGATGGGTTGCGCGAGGCGGTGACGGGCCGGCGCGTGGCGGGTGACACGGCGTGATCGCGGCAGCGTCCACGCCGGACGCGTCCACCCCGGACGCGGCCCCGCCGCCGGCCCGGGTGGTCTCCCTGCCCGCCCCCGCCGCGGGGCCGCCGGCCGCGGCGCCGTCGCGCGCGGCGCTGGCGGCGGCCGACCTGCTCGACGGCCTGCGCTGCTGGGAGCTGTGGGGGGCCATGGGGCTGCAGGGCCTGCGCCGCGGCTACCGGCGGTCCATCCTCGGCCCGCTCTGGCTGACCATCTCGCTGGCGGTCCTCGTCACGGCGCTGGGACTGCTCTACGGGCGGCTGTTCAACATGCCCCTCGAGCGCTACCTGCCGCACGTCGCCCTGGGTTTCATCGCCTGGCAGTTCGTGCAGGCGGCCGTCAACCGGAGCTGCACGGTGTTCGTGCGGCACAAGGTGTGGATCACGAACGCCAGGCGGCCGCTGGCGCTGTTCGTCTTCAAGGACGTCTGGGAGAACCTCCTGACGATGGCCCACAACGGGCTGGTGTACGTGGGGGTGGCCGTCATCTTCGGGGTGGCCGCCGGGCTGCACGCGCTGCTGCTCGTGCCGGGGCTGGCGCTGGTGGTCGCCAACGCCGTCTGGGTGGGCCTGCTGCTGGGCACCGTCTGCGCCCGCTTCCGCGACGTGGCGCAGATCGTCGGCAGCGTCATGCGGGTGGTCTTCTTCGTCACGCCGGTCATCTGGATTCCCGACCAGCTCGGCCCGCGCTCGCATCTGGCGCTGTACAATCCCTTCACCTACTTCATCGAGCTCGTCCGCGCGCCGCTGCTGGGCCAGGCGCTGCCCGCGGTCACCTGGATGCTGGTGCTGGCGGTCACGGCCGCCGGCTGGACGCTGACCTGGCTCGTCTTCGCGCGCTACCGGAGCCGTGTGCCCTACTGGGTGTAGCCACCCCATGCTCGCCGTCGATCTCGAGAACGTCGCCGTCGACTTTCCCATCTACGGGGCCGAGAGCCGCTCGCTGAAGAAGCGGCTGCTGGGGCGCCGCATCGGGGCGCGCGTCAGCTACGGCACGCGCCACACCGTCACCGTCCACGCGCTGCGCGACATCTCGCTGCGCCTGCGGCGGGGCGATCGGGTGGGCCTCGTGGGCCCCAACGGCGCCGGCAAGTCGACCCTGCTGCGCACCATCGCGGGCGTCTACGAGCCGCTCCGCGGACAGGTCCGGGTGGCGGGCCGCATCACCACGCTCTTCAGCCTGAATCTGGGCATGGAGAGCGACGCCACGGGCCTCGAGAACATCTGCATCTGCGGCCTGGCCGCCGGCCTCGCGCGCCAGGAGATCGAGCGCCGCACGGCCGACATCGCCGAGTTCACCGAGCTGGGCGACTACCTCGACCTGCCGCTGTTCTGCTACTCGGCCGGCATGAAGGCGCGCCTGGCGTTCGCCATCTCCACCGCCGTGCAGCCGGAGATCCTGCTCATGGACGAGTGGATCGGCGCGGGCGACGCCGCCTTCCTCGAGAAGGTCAACGCCCGGCTGCACGCCCTGCTCGACGACGTGGGCATCCTGGTGCTGGCCTCGCACAACGAGCGGCTCATCGAGCGCGTCTGCAACCGCGTGGTGCGGCTCGAGGGCGGCTCGGTGACGGCCGACCGGCCCGCCGGCGCCGGCCGCGAGGTGCCGGCGGCCTCCTGAGGACGCGAAGGACGCGCATGGAAGCCAGGCAGCCCGGACCCCTGCAGCAGGCCATGGCGGCGTGCCGGCGCGCCTGGGTGGGCGTGGCCCTGTTCAGCGCCTGCGTCAACCTGCTGATGCTGACCGTGCCCATGTACATGATGCAGGTCTACGACCGGGTGCTGACCACCAGCAACATCGACACGCTGCTGGCGCTCAGCGCCATGGTGGCCGTGGGGCTGGCCACGTTCGGCCTGCTCGACGCGGTGCGCAACCGCATCCTGGCGCGCGTGGGGGCCTGGTTCGAGCGCGAGCTGGGCAGCCCCATCCTGGGCGGCGCCATCGCCGAGGCGCGGCGCGCCGGGGGCGGCGTCTCGGCGCAGGGGCTGCGCGACCTCGCCACCGTGCGCGGCTACTTCTCCGGCCAGGGCATCACGCCGCTGTTCGACGCCCCGTGGGCGCCGGTCTTCCTGGCCATCGTCTTCGTCATCCACCCGGTGCTGGGCTGGATCGGCCTGGGCGGCGCGGTGGCGCTGTTCGGCTGCGCCGCGCTCAACGACCTGGCCACCCGCAAGCGGCTGACCGAGGCCAACAGCGCGTCGGTGCGCACGCTCAACGACGCCGACGCGGCCATCCGCAACGCCGACGCCATCACGGCCATGGGCATGCTGCCCGACCTGGCGCGGCGCTGGCAGGAGAGCACCGCGCACAGCCTCGACCAGCAGACCTCGGCCACCGACGCCTCGGGCGGCATCACGGCCGCCGCCAAGGCGCTGCGCTTCGGCCTGCAGGCCTCCATGCTGGGCGTCGGCGGCTACCTGGTCATCGGCAACCAGATGTCGGCCGGCAGCATCGTCGCCTCGGCCGTGATCGCGGCGCGCGGGCTGGCGCCGCTGGAGCAGCTCATCAGCTCCTGGCGCCTCTTCGTCGGCGCCCGCGCGGCCTACCAGCGGCTGGCCGAGCTGCTCGAGCGCGCCCCGGCCGACGAGACGGGCACGGTGCTGCCGCGGCCCGCGGGCAACGTCGTCTTCGACAAGGTGAACTACGTCCCGCCGGGCGTGCGCCTGCCCATCATCCGCCAGATCTCGCTGCGCATCGCGGCCGGCGAGGTGCTGGGCGTGGTGGGCCCCTCGGGCGCCGGCAAGACCACCCTGGTGCGCCTGCTGGTGGGCTCGCTGCAGCCCTCGACGGGCCACGTGCGGCTCGACGGGGCGGACGTGACGGCCTGGCCCGACGCCGACCGCGGCCGCTACGTGGGCTACGTGCCGCAGAGCGTCGAGCTGTTCCGCGGCACCGTGCGCGACAACATCGCGCGGCTGGGCGCGGCCAGCGACGAGGACGTGGTGGCGGCGGCGCAGCTCGCCGGCGCGCACGACATCATCCTGAGCCTGCCGCGCGGCTACGACACGCCGATCGGGGTGGGCGGCGTGCCCATCTCCGGCGGCCAGCGCCAGCGGGTGGCGCTGGCGCGCGCGGTGTTCGGCAACCCGGCGCTGCTGGTGCTCGACGAGCCGAACGCGCACCTCGACGGCGACGGCGAGCTGGCGCTGGCCGAGACCGTGCGGCGGCTGCACCAGCGCGGCTGCACCGTCGTGCTCATCGCCCAGCGCGCCGGCATCATGGCGCTGGCCGACAAGGTGCTGGTGCTCCGGGCCGGCGGGGTGGAGACCTTCGGCCCGCGCGACGAGGTGCTGCGCACCCTGCGCCGCGCCAACCTGGCGCCGGTCAAGCCGGACAAGCCGGGCCGGGCCGTCAAGGCGGGGGCCTGAGCGGCGCCGCGAGGAAGTCGGGCGATGCGGGTGAAGCGCTACGTCCACACCGGGCTCGAGCGTTGCGACCTGTGCGGCGGCAAGGAGCAGGTGCTGCGGGTCGCCGACCGCTGGCTGTGCACCCACCACACCTGCCGCGGCTGCCGGGCGCGGCCGGTCAACAAGCCGTACGGCCTGTGCGCGACGTGCCGGCCGGAGACGCCGCCGGGGCGGGGGCAGCGGGACGGCTGATGCGGGGACGCAACAATGGTCCTCGTTGACACGTCCGCCTGGGTCTCATCGCGCGTGCCGCGCTCGTTCCGATGCAACCCGGCGACTTCGATCAGGCGGCGGCGCTCTATCGCCATTGCCGCCGTCGGGGCGAGACGGTTCGCGTCCTCATGGACTGTCTGATCGGCGCGCTGGCCATCCGGGCTGACCTGCCCGTTCTGCACGCCGATGCCGACTTCGATGCGCTTGCAAGGCACACGCCGTTGCGCGTCGATACGGCGTGACCCGCGAAGGCACGACCCCGGGCGGCAGGGGCAGCGGAACGGCTGAGGCCGGGGCCGCGTGATAAGGTGAACTCGATGGAAGGCCTCATCCCGTGGCTGACGCCGGCGCTGATAGTCGCCCTGTTCGGCTGGGTCCGGGCCGACATCCGCGGCCTGCGCCGGGAGATGACTGACCTGCGCCAGGAGATGACCGGCCTGCGCAAGGAGACGACCACGGAGCTGACCAGCCTGCGGCAGGAGATGACCACGGAGATGAGCGGCCTGCGGCAGGAGATGACCACGGAGATGAGCGGCCTGCGGCAGGAGACGACCACGGAGATGAGCGGCCTGCGGCAGGAGATGACCACGGAGATGACCAGCCTGCGCCAGGAGATGACCACGGAGATGAGCGGCCTGCGGCAGGAGATGAACGCGCGGTTCGATCAGGTCACCCGCGAGCTCGCCGACCTGCGCGAGCGGATGGCGAAGCTCGAAGGCTCGCTCGAGGGGTTCCTCGCCGGCCGCCGCGACCGCGACGTCGCGTAGGCTCACCGCACGCTGAACGCCCCGAACGCCGGCACCAGGACCGTGCTCAGCACGATGACGGCGATGGCCGTCAGCACGGTGGCCGCCACGCCCGCGGCGAGAACGACCCCGGTCGACGTCCACTGCGCGAAGCTGATGCGGTAGCGCGTCGTCTCTTCCAGCACCGATAGCACAAGCGGGTTGAACGCGATGCCGATGGGGGTCGCCAGTTCGCCGGCGGCCGCGCCGTACAGCACCGCGAGGCTCGCCGCGGCCACCACCAGGAGCGCGAGCAGCAGGCTGCCGCTCGACCGCGCGGCGCCCGGCATGCTCAGCAGCGCCAGGGCCACCCGGGTCGCCAGGCCGTGCTTGCGCAGGGCGTGCCCGAGGAGCATCGAGCCCATCAGGAAGGGGAGAATTGGCTGGCCGTACAGGCCGGCCACCTCCGCGAAGGGCATCACGCCGCCGGCCGGCAGGAGCACGAACGGCAGAAAGCTGGCGACCGCCCACGGCACCGGCACGGTCGCCCACCAGGCCAGGATCCACGCGTAGGCGGCAACCGCGAAGTGCGCCTCCGGCCCGAGACCGGCCAGGGGCGCGGCGCGCACGGCCGCGAACGCCGCCGGCCCGGCCAGCACCCGCAACGCGAACGCCTGGCGCGCCGTCAGGGCTTCACCGCCCCGCGCCAGTCGAGACGGTCGGATGGCGTCCGCCGCGCATCAGCCGCCGCATCCCCGTTGATCGCCTCCACCGAAGCCCTCCCGCAAGAAATCTTAGCCAGAAAAAGTGGGGGGTACAACGATGGAAGTGTACTCAAATCACTCCATCCGCGGAGATGCAAATAACACAGTCGCACTTTTATGGCGTACACAGCGCATGAGCGGGCGTCCGCGAGCCTTCTGCATTTCAAGGAGAGGACGATGGCGATTTTCTCGGGAACGATGATGGACGACATCCTCAGGGGCACCCCCGACATGGACGTGCTCTGGGGCGGGATGGGCGACGACGAGCTGAGCGGGGGCGCGGGCGACGACCGGCTGATCGGCGGTCCGGGCGCGGACAAGATGAACGGCGGCCCCGGCAAGGACATCGCCAGCTACACGGATTCGCCGAGGGGCGTTCACGTCGACATGCGCACCGACTTTGTCGACAGGGACGACGACAGGGAGCCGATCCGCGGCGGTGACGCCGAGGGCGATGCGCTGGCCAGCATCGAGGTTCTCTGGGGCTCGGAGTTCGGGGACGTGCTCTACGGCACGCATGCGCACAACGAGCTCTACGGCCGCGGCGGCAGCGACAACCTGTACGGCGAGCGCGGTAACGACCTGCTGCGCGGCGGCGACGACGACGACCAGCTGTGGGGCGGTGACGGGATGGACACGCTCTACGGCGACATGGGCGTTGACTCCCTGCTGGGCCAGGCCGGCAACGACATGCTGTACGGCGGCATGGATGAGGACATCCTTGATGGCGGTGCCGACGACGACATATTGGAGGGTGGCCCTGGCGCCGACGATCTGATGGGCGGGACCCACGATGTGATGGGCGATACCGCGTCCTACGCGATGTCGCCCGAGGCCGTGATGGTCGATCTGCGACACCAGACCGACCCCACGAAGCCGGCACCGATGGGCGGCGACGCCATGGGCGACTCGCTCATGGACATCGAGAACCTCCGCGGGTCCATGTACGACGACATGCTCACCGGCAATGACAGGGGCGCGGCCGTTGCCGACAACCCTGACACCACAACCGATGAAGCCATGGCTGCCTCGTCATCGAACAGGCTCTACGGCAACATGGGTGACGACAAGCTCAAGGGCATGAAGGGCAACGACACCCTGCATGGCGGAAAGGGCATGGACACCCTGTACGGGGGCGACGGCAACGACAACCTCATGGGCGAGATGGGTGACGACGCCCTGAAGGGCGGAAACGGCGCCGACACCCTGGCCGGCGGTCCTGGCGCTGACAAGCTGTTCGGCGGGAAGTTCGACGCCGAAACGATGACGCCGGGCGAAGATGACCAAAAGGACGGCATGGCGCTCGTCGTCTCCGGGGTCGTTGCGAGGATTACCGCCGGCGACACCGCCGACTACAGCAAGTCGGATGCCGGCGTCACGATCGATCTGGACAAGAAAGTCGCGGGCGCGGCGATGGGCGAGGGCGGCCATGCCGAGGGCGACTCGCTCGTGGCCATCGAGAACCTCAAAGGCTCGATGCATGACGACGTGCTGAAGGGGGCGGACGAGTCGTCCGCTACTGGGGCCATGGGCCATAACGTCCTCATGGGCCTGGACGGCGACGACATGCTGTCCGGCAGGGGCGGCAACGACGTCATCAGCGGTGGCAAGGGCGACGACGAAATCAGTGGCGGCGACGGGAGCGACACGCTCTTGGGCGGCTCCGGCGACGACATGATCAACGGCGGCGAAGGCGTTGACGTGATGGACGGCGGCGGCGGCGACGACGTGTTCGTCTACGCGGGGTCGGTGGAGGTCAACGATGACCCAGACACAAGCAGCGAGACCACGGCAGTCCACACGGATGATGCAACGACGACGAACGTGAACGAGGCGAATCACCGCCCCCTCACTACAACCGACCAGGACAAGATGGTCGATGGCGGCGGCGGGATGGACACCATCGACGCCTCCGGAGCAGCCGCTATTGCAACCGGCGCCTTGGGCGTCTATGGGTCCGCGCAAAAATAACTTCCTGCAAACGGCCGTAGTGTCGCACTAGAACGCGGCGTCAAGCACGCTCGGCCCGGCGACTCCACCACACAGACAGGGCGGATTTCGGATTGAAGAGTAGCGATCCGACCACGGATTGTGGCACCATTGCGGAATCTGTAGTCCGTAATGGTGCCACAATGAGACCGACCCAGTTCTCCGCCGACACCGTCGTCGCCCTGCTCCGAGAGCGAACCGTCGCCGCCCTGCCCGACGTGATGGCCGCCCTCGGTCCCCGCGTCAGCAGGCGCACCGCCTTCCGCAAGCTCAAGGACCTCGACGCCCGCACCAGCTACTCCCATCGCGGCGGCTACTACACGCTCTACGAGCTCGCCGACTTCGACGAGCACGGCCTGTGGGCGTTCGCCGGCGTCCGCTTCTCCCGTGCCGGCACCCTCGTCGCAACCGCCGAGGCCTTCGTCAACGACGCGGAGGCCGGACACTTCGTCGACGAGCTCGACAACCGGCTCGGTGTCGGCACCCAGGACGCCCTGCGCAAGCTCGTCGGCGACGGCCGGCTGACACGGCACAAGCTCGCCGGCCAGTTCCTCTACTGCGCCACCGACCACGCGCAGCAGACGCGTCAACTCCGCGCCCGACGGCTGCTGATGGCCACGCCCGGACTCGGGCGACCGCTGCCCGACGCCGACCTGATGCCCGAGCAGTTGCGCGCCGCCATCGTGTTGTTCGCCAGCCTGCTCGACGAGCGCCAGCGCCGGCTGTTCGCCGGACTCGAATCGCTCAAGTGCGGGTGGGGCGGCGACCGGCGCATCGCCCGACTGCTCGGCATCGACCCGTCCACGGTCGCCGCCGGTCGCCGGCAGCTCGTCGAGCGCGATGTCGAGGTCGACCGGGTGCGGCGCGCCGGCGGCGGACGAACACCGGCGGAAAAAAAACGCCCGAAGTCTTCGCCCGCATCGAAGCCCTGATGACCCACGAGACGGCCGGGGACCCGGTCAGCGGCCTCAAGTGGACAAGCCGCACCACCGCCAAGCTCGCCGACGAACTTGGCGGGCTCGGCATCCACGTCTGCCCGCAGACCGTCGCCCGACTGCTCAAGGCCATGGGCTACTCGTTGCGCGTCAACCACAAGAAGCTCGCCGGCGCCTCGCATCCGAACCGAGACCGGCAGTTCCGGCACATCGCCGAGTTGCGCGAGCGCTGCGCCGCCGACAACAGCCCCCTCATCAGCGTCGATACCAAGAAGAAGGAGCTCGTCGGCAGGTTCCGCAATCCCGGCGCCAAATGGGACCGCAGCCCCGAACTCGTCAACGACCACGACTTCCGCTCCGACGCCCACGGCCTCGCCATCCCCTACGGCATCTACGACCCCCGCGCCAATGCCGGCACCGTCTTCGTCGGCCAAACCGCCGACACCCCGGCGTTCGCCGTCGACTGCATCGAGAAGTGGTGGCGCACCGAGGGCCGCAAGCGCTACCCCGAAGCCAAGACCCTGCAGATCCTGGCCGACGGTGGCGGCAGCAACAGCTGCACGGCCCGCGCCTGGAAGTTCAACCTGCAACATCGTCTCTGCAACCGGCACGGCTTGCGCGTGAGGGTGGCCCACTACCCGCCGGCCACGTCGAAGTGGAACCCCATCGAACACCGCCTGTTCTGCGAGATCAGCAAGAACTGGGCGGGCCGACCCCTCGACAGCTTCGAGACCATCCTGAAATACCTGCGCACCACACGCACCTCCACTGGATTGAGGGTCCGCGCCTACCTCGTGCGGAAGACCTACGAGACCGGCGTCAAGGTCACCGACGCCCAGATGCGAGAGCTGCGCATCACACCGGACGCCGTCATGCCGAAATGGAACTACACCATCGAGCCGATGTGACAAAATGGGAAGTTATTCTTGCGCCGGCCCTATGTAAATCTCAACGCGAGAATGCAGGCAGTGGATGATAAGGGTACAACCGACACTGCCGATGACACCACTGAGGACGCCGGCGGAGTCTACATCAGCATCGAGAAGGTGATCGGCGGCGACGAACCCGACGTGCTGATCGGAAACGCGCGGACTCCCACAACCCTGATTGGTGGCGGCGGCAACGACATGTTGGTTGGCGGTGCAGGCGGTGACAGGTTGGAAGGTGGTGCAGGCGGCGACTCGTTGAGGGGCGGAGGAGGCTCGGATACCTTCGTTTATACCGGTGGCACGGACACAATCGAAGACTTCCAGATTTCCGTCCGTGGCGGGGCCACTGATAAGATCGACCTCACGGCGCTGGACTTGAGCCCGACTGAACTCGGGGTTATCTTGAGGGGCGCAGACAACACGACGACCACAGGCACCACGGTTCTGACTTTTGAGGGCACCAACAACACCCTTACGCTGACGGGCATCAGCAACGAAGGCGCCGAGGCACTGGAGGTTGGCGACTTCATCCTCTAGCCCATGTTTAACAACGGTACAGCCAAGGTATTTTAGAATCAGCAGCTTACGCCGACCGAACGGCGCAAGTGGCACTACAAATGCGCGTCAACCGGGGGAAGGGGGGCGGTCAGATGATCGTCTTGCGGACGCCGCCCGGCTGCGGGTCGACGCCGAGCGCATCGTAGATGGCCCGCTGTTCGGGTTCGGCTTGCGTGGCCGTGCGCACGTGCAGGGTGCGCCCGTCCGGGCGCCGGAAGGTGGCGGTGACGCCTGCTGGCCTTCGAGGATGCGGCGCAGGGTGGACCAGCTGGCGTGCTCGCCGTGCGCGCGCAGGCGGGTGCGGATGACCTGCACGAGCTGGTAGGCGATAACAGTGAGCAGCAGGTGGCCGTCGGCCCGCCGCGGCTTGTGGTGGTAGATGGGGCGCAGTCCGAGCTCGGACTTGAGCGAGCGGAAGACGGCTTCGACGTCGGTGAGCGTGGTGTAGGTTCGCCACAAGGCGTCTTCGTCCCAGTCGGTCTCGCTGCTGCGCAGGCAGTAGACGCCGGGATGGGTGGCCATCGAGCCGTCCTGCGGGCGTCGGGTCCAGGTGACGGCGACGGCCTGGTTGCCGGTCTCGTCGGCGGTGACGTCGATCTGGTAGTGCTTGGCGGCGCGGGTGTGGCGCGCCTTCAAGCGCCCGATGCGCTGCCAGACCTGGGCGAGGCGCTTGTGGGCGCGGGGGCGCGCCAGCCCGTCGTTGAGCTTGGTGAGCGCGGCCTCGAAGCGGGTGGCGACGCGCTCGACGATGGCTCGTTCCTTCTGTGCTCGCTCCTCCGAGTAGCAGTACAAGCGCACCTCGTCGGGGTCGGTGGAGACGACCTTGTGCAGGTGCACGGTCTGGTTCGACTGCGTGCGGACCGACACGGCGGCCTCGGCATCGAATTGCCGGTGGCGTTCGCGGCTGACGACCAGATAGCGGTAGCCGTGCTCGCGCAGCCAGGTGATGCAGGCGTCGGTGGCGACGCCGCGGTCCATCACCACCAGGGCGCCGGCCGGCGCCCGCAGCGCCTCGAGCATGCCGGCCAGGGTGCGGTGCTCGCGGACGTTGCCGGCGAACAGTTGCGAGCGGCGGACGAAGCCGCTGGCGTCGAGCATCAGCCCCAGGGTCAACAGCGGGCAGTCGCTGCGTTTCTCCTTCGAGTGCCCGCGCTTGGCCTGGGGCTGCTCGCTCGCCTCGCCTTCGAAATAGGTGTTGGTCAGGTCGTAGAGGGTCACGGTCGGCTGCAGGTCGAACAGCCCGAGGGCGCGGTCGAACAGGTGCGCCTCGATCGCCTCGCGATGCTTCACCAACGCGTCCGAGGCGCGGTAGAGCTGCATCGCGCTGACGGTCTCGAAGTCGACGCCGAGCAGCTCGCCCAGACCGCTGCGCGCTTGCAGCCAGCGGTGCGTCGCGCGCTCCGATGCCGGCTGGGCCAGGCGCCCGACGAGGGCCCCGGCCGCCGCCGCACGCAACGCGCCGTTGACGCCCAACTCGGCCAGCAGGGCCGGCAGCTCCAATTGCTCCAGCGCCCACAGGCCGACCTGCTCCACCCCGACGCTACGGGGACGGGCCAGGCGCAGCGAGTCGACATCGACCCGTTGCACGGCCGCCGGTCCGGCGGCCGTCTCGTCCCTCGGTGCGGCGCGGGCAACCAACTGCGCGGCGATCCGCTGCGCCTCATGCTCGACGGCGGGCGGGAAATCGGCCACCAGCGGCGGTTGGCCGGCCAGGATATCGTCGATGCGGGTGCACAGCAGCGGCCACTGCTCGCGGGGGATGTCGAAGTGGCGCCCGAGATTGAGCAGCGTGCGCTGCCGGACGGTGTTTCCGACGCGCTCGGAGTGGACGAGGCGATGGGAGAAGTAAGGCTGTCGGTCTTCGGTTCGCCGGGTTTGGGTGCGCCGCACGAACATACGGGCCACGATAGCGGGTGGACCCGCCACAGCGCAACCCAAGCCATACGATTATGGCACTACATTGAGCTCAGCCAAACGCCGATCATTTAGAATCAACAACTTACAGAGACGAAACTCTCGAAATGCTGCCCGAATCGGCAAAATGACCGCCGATCTTGTTAAACATGGGCTAGGAACACGTCGTGACGCGGCAGAGTCCTCTGCCCGTTAGTGGAATGTGAACGTTGGAGCCGACCGGCGCGTGGCCGGTCGGCTCTTTTTTTGTGTCTTCGTCATGAACGTCCGTTTCGCTGTCCAGCGCGCAATCAAGCTCCACTCCGACGGCCAACTCACTGCCGCGGTGGATGCCTACCGGGCCATCCTGAAGCGCCATTCCAAAACATGCGACTGCTGGTCCAATCTCGGGGTGGCGTTGCGGCGGCTGGGCCGCAAGGACGAGGGCCTCGCGGCTTTGCGCGAGGGCGCGCGCGTTTGCCCGCGGCACGTCGAGTGTAACTACAACCTGGGCAACGCGCTCAAGGAAGCTGGCGATGACGAGGGCGCGCTGAAGCACTATCGCGCGGCCTGGGCTCTCAAGCCGGATGACATGGAAGCGGCGCGTGCTTACGGCGCGATGCTCATACGGCTGGGGCGGATCGATGAAGCTGTCGAGCACTACGTGGCGGTACTGAGCCGGCGTGCGGATGACAGCGAACTCTGGGCGGGGTTGGGTCTGGCGCTCTGGAAGCTGCGGCGGCCCGCTGCCGCGGCAGCTCTACGGCGCGCGGTCGCACTCGATCCGGCTTCATGGGGCTCGCGCGGGTATCTGCACGAAGTACTGAACTGGCTGGGAAACCACGAGGAAGACGAGGAGCAATTGCGCGCGGGCTTGGCGCGGAAGCGTGACTCGCCGTCGCTGCTCGCGGCGCTGGGACAGAGCCTGATCGCTCAAGGCCGCCTCGACGAGGGACTGGCCTGCTGCCGAGCGGCGCTGGAGGTCGATCCCGACCATCAAGACGCACGGATGGCGCGCGGCCGCGCCAACTTCCTGGCAGGACGCTGCGCTATTGCTTGGCCGGATCGGTTTCGTCTGGTGAAGGGCCTCGACAGGCGCCCGAAGGACACATCCGGGCGCGAGTGGGAGGGGCAGGAGCTCGCCGGGCAGTCGATCCTGCTCTATGGCGAACAGGGGCTGGGCGACGTGATCCAGTACGCACGCTACGCGCCGCTGGTGGCAGAGGGCGGGGCGCGAGTCGTCTTGGCCTGCAAACCGCGGCTGGTCGGCCTGCTGCGGCGCATCCGCGGTATCGAGGATGTGGTGCCGGACGACCAGCCGCCGCCGCCGACCGACTGGCACTGCTCGCTGCTGGACGTGTACCGCGACGTTTGAAATGAGACGCCGTGACACTTGAAATGAGAAATTCGAGGCGAAAGCAAAGAACGTGCCGTTAATCGACAGAGAGCGGCGGGCTCGACACGCGGGTCCAAGGGGTGGTCACGGTCTCGAGGTCGAGGCTCGTGGTGTAGCCCTGGCCTCCGAAGGCGTGGCTGACGCGCGTGGCGATCCAGTCGCCGTCCCGTCGCTCGCCGAAGCCGCTGAGGCGGACCGGCGCCTCGGCGGCGAGGGCTGGGCGGCCGACCGCGAGCGTGAGGGCAGCCGTGCCGGTTCCGCGCTCGAGCCTGCGCAGCGCGGCCTCGGCGGCGTTCCTGGCGGAGGCTGCGTCCGGGTAGGGGTTCGCCAGCGTGTAGACGGGTCCGCCGGTCGCGGCGCCGGCGCGGACGGTGGCCGGCTGTCCGGATCCCGGGTCATGCCAGCGGGCGACGGCGGCAGCGAAGCGCTGGCGGTCGGCCCAGGTGAACCGCCAGGTGGCCGCCTCGGCCCGGTCGATTCCGATGGCCGCCTGGCTCGCCGCGAGCGTCTGGCGCCGCAGGAAGACCAGGCGCCCGCCCTTTGGCGCGGCCACGGCGTCGTAGTCGGCCCCGATGCGGGTCAGCAGCTGCAGGTCGGACTCTTCGGTCTGGTCGATGTGCGGGAGGCGGATATCGGCCAGGGCGGGGTCGACCCGCACCTCGAGGCCGTGCTCGCGCGCGACGCCGGCGACGAGACGTCCCAAGGTGACCGCGGGCCAAGAGCGGGTCTTGGGGGCCTTGATGGCGCTGGTCATGTCGGCGGCCTTCCCCCGCAGGGTCACGACGGCGGGCGGGCCGGCGGCCTCGACCTCGTCGACGACATAGGCCCCCATCGCGGCCAGGCCGCTCTCGCGGAAGCCGAGCTCGATGTGGAGCGTCTCGCCGGTCGGCGGCAGGGCAATCCCCGGCGCGCGGTCGTCGAGCTTGAGCGTGCAGGTGTCAGCCTGCACGCCGGCCTCATCGGTGATGGCGAGCTCGAGCAGCCGGCCAGAGACCGCGGCGGTGATGTCGCGCCCTCCGGCGCGGATGCGGGCGGCAGGGATCATGGCTCACTCGTTCGGGGGTTGGTCCCCCCAGAGCCGCACGGCCGCGGGGGACGGCTCAGCGGCGGGCAGCGGCGGCAGGACGATCGCGATCCCGGCCGGCAGGATCGGGGGCTGGTCGGCCAGGCCCGGGTTGGCGGCGAGCACCGCGGGGACGGCGTCCTCGCGGCCGTAGCGCCGCCAGCAGATCTCATCGAGCACGTCGCCGTCAAGGGTGCGGATGGTGGCGGGCGCCCGCCGCGAGCCCCCCGCGGTGTGCCGCCTCGGGATCTCGCTCAGCGCGCCGGCCGCCAACCGGCCGTGCGGCCCGCTCCGGATCGCCGCCGGGTGCCGGACGCGGAGCCGCGCCGTGAGGGTGGCGGCTGCCGTCAGGTCGTAGATGATGACGTCGAGGGTGCCGCCGCCGTCGATGACCGCCTGGATGGCGTCGAGCGTGGCCGGCGTGGCCGGCATCTCGTAAGGATCGGAGAGGGGCGTTGACTTATCGTCCGCGAACGCGAAGTCCCAGGCCGCCCCTCCCGTGCGGTCTCGAAACGCGATGTGGTAGGACTGCTCCGCCGCGGGCGGCAGGTCGGCGGACACGTCCGCCGGCGGCACCGTCGTATCCGTCAGATTGATGAGGACGACGAGGTCGGCGCCGCCTGCGATGGCCAGATAGCGAACATAGCGCGTCAGCCCGGCGCCGGCGTCGAAGGCCGGGAAGCTGGCGAAGTTCAAGCTCGAAACAAGCTGGAAGCGGTGGGGGTTGGGGGTTGGGAAAAGCGCCGCGAACGCCTGCGCCCACACCACCCCGGCCGCGCCGACCGCCGCGTCGAAGAGCGACGTGCCGGGCGTGGACGCCGTCAGCTCCCCGGCGTCGATGCTCACGTTGTCATCCATCGACGGCGCGGCCGCATCGCCGGTCAGCGCCGTCCACGCCAGCAGCGGGCCGGTCGTGACGGTGACGGCCGCATCGTCGGCCACCGCGACTGTCAGCCCGTCGGCGAGCGTGAGGCTGCCGCCCGCGAACGCTTCCACGGTGTAGGCCGTGCCATGGCCTGCGAAGGTGACGCGGCTGCCGTCGGGGATGGTCCCCGTGCCGGTATCGACCGCGATGGCCGTGTCGCCCACGGCGTAGCCGCTCGCTTTGTTGACCAGGTAGCCGGCGGCTGACGGCCGAGCGCTCTCCCACAGGCCAATGTGCGTCGGGTCGCTCCAGGCGCCCGTCGGCGTCGGGAACTCGATCGCGGCGGTGTTGGCGGCGCCGTTGGCGAAGGTCCAGCCGGCCGGCGCGACGGCGACGCGCGCGTAGGCGTTCCCCGTCAGCTCGTTGTCGGCGGTCGGCACGGCGGTATGCAGGCCGACATGGAGCGCGCCCTGTCCGAGCAAGCCCTGGTCGAGGGCGCGTCGCGCGCCCGCGGGTGTTAGCATGACGGCTGCCTCCTTTCCCGCCGCGCGGCGCGGCGCGGCGCGTCCTCAGTCACGGCTCGGCGGCCGGCTCGTCCTCGCCGTAGCGGCTGGCCTCGAGGCGGAACTCGATGCGCCGGGGCCGCCCGTCGGCCCAGAAGACGGTCTGCGTCTCCTCGACGCGCTCGACGCACCAGAGACCCATCACGGCGCCCGTCCCGGTGACGAGGCGCAGCGGGCGCCCCCGGCCGGCCTCCTCGCGCAGGCGGCCCAGCTGGCCGAGTCCGCCCCGCAGGTGCGGGAAGACCGCTCCGCGGAGCGTGAGGGTGTCGTCGCCCGGCCCGACGTATTGCCGGGCCGGCAGGCGCCCGGCCCGCGGCTGTGCGGACCAGCGCCAGGCGGTCTGCCGCGCGAGCTCCTGATAGGCGGCCGCGTGGAGGGTGAAGAGGAACTCGCCGAGGGCCAGCATCATGGGGCGTCGTAGAACGCCGTCCGGCCGCGGAGCTGCTCGCGGCGCTCGATCTCGCGGAGGAGGCGGTCAGCCAGCGCCTCGGCGTCCTCGCCGGGCTGCTGCTGGAGGGTGATGTTGTAGGTGCGATAGTCGTTGTGGACGCTCGGCGCCGGAGCGGCGCCGGACGTGGCGGCGAAGGGCGTCGGCGCGGCTGCGGCAGGCGCCGCGGGCGTGGCCACGGCGAGCGTCAGCCCGGTTGTGGCCGCGGCCAGCTGGGAAGCCAGCGGCCGGCGCAGGCCGGCTGGTCCGGCGCGCCCGACGCCGGCGCCGAGGGTGTCCAGGATCGACGCGCCCGAGGCGGTCAGGTCAGAGAGCGGCCCCGAGCGGGCATCGGAGAACGGCAACCACTCACGGATCTTCCCGAAGGCCCCCTTGAGGGCGAGCCCGACGGGCCCCGGCCAGATGATGCCCGAGGCCAGCGTCTTCATGATGGCCGAGCCCACCTTCGCCCAGGAGAAGTCGGTGAAGACGGCCGCCCAGCTGTCGATGATGGGCCGGAAGATGTCCGTCAGGCCGGTCCAGGCCGACTTGAAGCCGCTCACAACACCCTTCCAGAGCCCCTTGAAGAAGCCCGAGAGCGGCTCCCAATACTTGTAGACGACCAACGCCGCACCGGCGATGGCGATACCGATCCAGGTGATCGGGTTGGCCAGCAGCGCCGCGGCCAGCGCCCACGCCTTGACGGCTGCGAGCGCCAGCCCGCGCCCCAGCAGCGCCAGCCCGCCGCGCGCCCAGCCGGCCAACGTCGAGCCGAGCGCGACCGCCTTGGTCGCCAGCATCGAGCGCCGCAGGCCGACCGCGCGGAGGCGCGCCCAGCGGTAGGCGACCGCGAGGTCCCGCACGCCGCCCACGCCCCACAGGGACAACCACTTGATGGTCCGGACTGCGACGACCGCGCCGATGAACGAGCCCACCGCGCCGGTGAGCCCCACGATGGTCCACCGCGCGGCGGCGGAATGTTCGATCAGCCGGCTCGTCCAGGCGACGCCGTCGGCCAGCCAGCCAGTCAGCCGCCCCACGCCAACGCCCCGGAACGTATCGCCCAGCACGGCGCCGAGCAGCTTGACGTTCGTCGTGAGCCGGTCGACCTGGCCGGGGCCGGAGTCAAGGAACTGCTGGAACGTCTCCGCGGTCTTGCCGCCGACATCCCCACTCAGGGCCTCGTCGAGGCCGCCCTCCTTGAACTTGCGCAGCAGGGGCGAGATGGCGACCTTGCCCTCGTCGCCGAACGCCTCCTGCAGCGCCGCGTCGCGCGCGTCGGTGTCGAGGTGGGCGACGCTCGCGTGGATCGACTCGATGGTGGCCACGGCGTCGAGCATGCCCGCGGCGTCGCGCACGACCGTGAAGCCGAGCTCCTGCGAGGCGCGCGTGCGCTCGCGCAGCATCGCGGTCAGGGCCGTGCCGGCCCGTTCGGACTCGACCCCCGCCGAGTTGAGCACGCCGAGGATCCCGGCCGTCTGCTGGAAGCTCAGCCGGGCGTCGTTGGCGGCGCTGCTGGCCGAGCGCAGGCCGGCCCCGAGCGCGTCGAAGCTGTCGAACTTGAACTGCTGCTGCGTGGCGGTCAGCACGTCGCCGATCGCCGTCATCCGCTCTTCGGTGGTGCCCTCGAACTGGCGCCCGAAGTTGAGCATGGCCGTTCCGAGCACGCTGCCGACGTCGGTGGTGGCGCCGCGGGTGGCGGTGGCGACCTGCGAGGCGATGGTCGACCCGATGCGCGCCTCCTCGGCGCTCAGGTCCGCGCCCTTGAGCTGGTATTGGAGCTCGAGCAGCTCGGTCTCGTCGTGGAGGCTGCGGCCGGCGCGCACGTCCTCGCGGGCCCGCGTGCGCGCCAGGCCGAGCTGCTCGGACCCCGCCAGCACGGTGCCCAGCTGCACGGCCGAGCGCTCGGCGTCGAGCGAGCCGCCGACGAGCCGGCCGATGGCGTAGCCCCCGGCGGCCAGCGCGGCGCCGCCGAGGCGCACCGCCCGGCTGCGCGCCGCGGCCGCCTGCTGCAGCCGGTCGACGCGCCGCAGCTCGAGCCGGTAGCCTTTGGCGCGGCGCTCGGCCCGGTCGAGCTCGCGGCCGACCCGGCCAATGTCGCGCGCCAGCTCCGCCGAGGCGCCGGAACCGCGCACCTGCTCGCCGCGGAGGTCGGCCAGCTCGCGCTTGAGCGACGCCGACTCGCGGACCGCGCGCCCCAAGCCGAGCTTGGCGCGCTGGCTCTGCCGCTCGATGGCGCCGAACGTCCGGCCGACGCTCGAGCCGACGGTGGCGCCGACGGCGATACCGACGGCGAGGCTGGCGGAATCAGGCATCAGAGTGCTATCGTCGCCCCATGGCGTTGTCAGGCCCCGCTCGGTGCGCGGTGCATGTTTTCCCCGCGGCGACGGGCCTGCTGGCGCTCGCCGTCACCTGCCTGCTGATGTTCCTGGTCGACCCGTTCCACCTCGGCGGCGCCGTTTTGACGCTCCTGTTGACCACCCCCCTGCTGTGGGCCATTCTCACCGTGCTGCTCTGGCTCCCCTACCACCTCGTCGTGGTCATCTTCGAGCACTACCGCCACCGCACGCCGTAGAGCGCCCTGGCCAGCCCCCGCGCATCCTGGTAGCACTCGGCAGCCTCGGCGGCGTCGAGCGCGTCGATGGCATCGAACGACTGGTGGAAGACGTGCGCTATGAGCGCGCGGGCGTGCCGCCAGTCGAGCCGCGGGACAAAAAACCCTCGTAGGCGTCCTGGATGCGCCGGAAGTCGACCATGTGCATCTCCTCGATGGCGGCCGGGGCAATCTCGCACAGGTTCGCGTGCAGCGCGACGTCGAGCTCCCCGGGCAGGGCGCCGGAGCCGGCCGCGCGCTGCGCCGCGCGCAGGTCGCGCACCCTCGGCGGCCGCATCGTGACCTGCTCGATGGTCGCGCCGCCGACCTGGATGGGGTGCTGCAGCTTGATGGTCTTGGGCTGGGGCTCTTGCACGGTCGTTCCTCCTGTCTAGATCCCGAGCGCCTCGCGCTGCTCGGCCAGCTGGTCCTTTCCGTTGACGATGCGGACCATGTTGAGCACGTCGATCTCGTGAACCGTCTGCCCGCCGAGCTCGAGCTTGTAGTAGGTGCAGGCCAGCATCGCCTTCATCGGGACCTTCTCGGCCGGCTTCCAGGTGTCGAAGTCGATCTCCTTGACGATGCCGCGCAGGCTGATGGCGACGGCGGTGACCGGGCCGGCGCCCTGGACCGCCCCGCGCAGGGTCAGCGGCACGGCGCTGCCGAGCGCCACGCCGAACTGCTCGAGCAGGGTCTGGTCGATGCCGCTGGTCTGCAGCGTGCACTCGAGCTTTTCCATGCCCATGTCGAGTTCGACCGGGGCGTCCATGCCGCCGGCGCGGAACTCCTCGGTCTTGAGGGTCAGCTTCGGCGGCGTCACCTCGTCGATCTCGCCGGCGTAGCCGCGGCCGTCGACGAACAGACTGACGTTGCGCAGGATGTTGGGGATGGTTGCCATCAGGCCAGGCCCTCCAGGTAGGCATCGGTGAGAGTCGATTGGAACGTGACCCGCTCGGCGGGCGCCGGCGGCGTGAAGTCGAACGAGAAGACGGCCTTGCCCGCGGCGATGGTCGCCTTGGTGTTGAGCTCCGGGTCCACCCAGCACGACCCGCCCAGGATCGCCCCCAGCGAGACGAGCTCGCGCAGGAAGGCGTTGACGCCCTCGGCCACGTCGGCAAGGTAGGTCCTTGTGATGTTGCGGGCGACGGCCCAGAAGTGCCCGCGCAGGATGGCCTCGTTAACCGCGTCGGCGGTGCGCACCACCGAGAGGAACTGCCATTTCGGATCGCTCGCGCAGGTGCGGTTGCCCCACAGGCGGTAGCCGTCCTCGCGGATGATGGTGGCGATCTGGCGCTCGTTGAGCAGGTTGGCCCGGGAGGCCGCGTCGCCGAGCCGGAAGTCGACCGGCCGCGCCGTGCCGACGACGCCGGCGATCGGCTGGTTGCTCGGGGACCACCAGTAGCCGCGCTCGGCGTCCGTCCGCGCGATGACGCCGGCCACGCGCGCCGAGGCCGGCTCGACGCGCGGCGGCGCGCCGACCTTGACGCCAGGGTCGACCAGGTAGAGCCGGCGGGAGCCGAATCTCTCGCGGTGCGTAATGGCCTCCGCGTCGGTCGTGTCCGGACCGTCGGCCACGACGATCGCGCGCAGCCGGTCCGCCACGGCGACGAGCGCCTGGGCGACCGCGGCGTCGTCGCTCCAGCCCGGCGCGATCAGGATGCGCGGCGTCGGCAGTCCCTCGGCCGCGGCCTGCAGCAGCGCGTAGGCGCCGGTGTAGGCGGCCCCCTGCGCCGCGCCCGCGACGTCCGCCGCGGCGCCGTCGCCCAGGTGGGAGTAGCTCGCCAGCACGGCCGCGTTGGCGGCGATGGCGCCGGCGGCCTCCCGGGTGACGACGCCGGCGTCCACGTCGACGGTGTAGTCCGCGCCGGCGGCGTAGGCCGTCTGTTCGGCGCCGCCGGCCAGGTGGGTCGCCGCCACCGCCGCCACCACGGTGGCCGGCGCGCCGTCCGGGGCCAGCCCCGCCGTCGCCAGGGCGGCGGCGTCCGCCGAGCCGTTGATCGCGTCGACCACCTCCGCGGCCGTCGAGGTGACGGCGCCCGCATTGCTGGTCGCCAGTGACACCGTGATGGCCTGGCCCGCCACTGCCACGGCCAGCGCCGCGTCGTTCGCGCCGGGGTCGACGAGGGCCACGCTGACGGCGTTGCCCGGCGCCCCGGCGCGGGCGGCCGTGATGGCGATCGCGGCGGCGCCCGCGCCCACCGTCGCCGTCGCCGCCGCGGCGGGCGCTTCGAGCGCCACGTCTTCGAGCCGGTTGTCCGACTCGCGCGGGCCGAGCTTGAGCCGGTCGCCGGCGAACACGGCGGCCTGGCTCGCCACCGCCGTCCGCTCCAGCACGTTGACGACCACGACCGGCGCGCCGGCCTGGTCGAAGATGCCCGCCAGCGCGCGCGGGATGGTTCCCGCCGAGCCGAACTGCTCGGCGGCCTCGCGCCGCGAGCCGGCAATCAGCGTCGGCGTCTGCCGTGGGCCCTGGCGCGCCGTGCCGACCAGCCCGATCACGCCCGTCGCGATGGGGCGCAGCGGCCGCGCGCCGCGATCCTGTTCGACGACCTCGACGCCGTGCAGGTAGGTTGTCATGTCTGCTCCCGGTCTCCTCTCGCGCCGGCCCGCCGCCGGCGCCGGCCGGCCCCGGCGGGCGCCGGCCTCTCCCCCAGCGCGCGGCGCGCCGCGGCGGCGGCGTCCGCCGCGCGGGCGGCGTATCCGGTCGCGCGCCGGCCGGACGCCTCGTCGACCGCGACCACCGCGTGCCAGCCCGGCCGCACGCGTCTCGCCGGCTCTATCCGCAGTGCAACGCCATGCCGCAATGCCAAGGCGCTCTCCCCTTCCTTCCTACCCGTCCGGCCCGGCCGGCGCCGGGGGCAGCGGGGGCCGCGGAGCGGCGTCCCGGATCAGCGGCGAGCGATCCTCGCGCCGCCGCAGGGTCTCGAGCTTGTAGGCCGCGAAGCGCTCCCGGGCCACGTCGTCGGGCGTGGCCAGCGGCACGATCCCGGACCACGGACAGTTGGTCACGCGGTTGAGCAGGTCGGCCGCGCTCAGGCCCAGGCGGCGCTGGGCGAAGTACAGCGGATGGTACCGGCCGTGGTGCTCGCGCTCGAACAGCGTGAAATCAACGGCCGGCAGATCGAGCAGCATGCCCAGCAGCCCCATCTCGCTCGCCGTGGTGAAGCCGGCCGTGTCGCACGTGCGGAGCAGCGCCATGCCGCTCGAGCGCGGGTCGTAGATGCGCGTCACGCCGAAGGCCAGTCCCGCCTCGCGCACGTCGGCGTCGGACGTGACCGGGTGGGGCTTGAGCATCCAGCGCGAGTCGGACCGGAAGGCCCGCAGCACGTTGTCCGTGTTGATGATCCAGCCGAGATTGGCGCCGGGCGCGAAGAACACGCGCTTGCCCGCCGCGCCGCCGCCCGGCGCCGTGAGCTTCCACTTGTCGGGCAGCTGCCGGGCGACGCTCGCATGGTCCTCCCCGGGCCACTCGCGCCCGGCCGCGGCGAGGATCAGCTGCGCATTGATCTCGACCGACTGCGTGAACGCGCAGAAGCACCCCAGGCCCTCGGTATACGTCCACTCGTCGAAGCAGACCCCCTGCACGCTGTTGACGTCGAACGTCGGGACGTCCGGCGCGAGGACCTCGCGGAAGACCCGCTCGAGCCGCGCCAGCGGCCCGAAGGCGCCCCGCCCGTCAGCGGGCAGCCTGCCCGCCTTTCGCACCTGCCTGGCCGTCGCGTCCCTCATGCTCTCCCCATCAGGTGGTCGTGTAGCTCGTCGTCTCCAGCGTCGTGCGGGAGGTCGGCCGCGACGTCGTCGAGCCCGTCGCGTAGGACGTGACATAGGAGGTCGACCGCGACGTCGTCGAGCCCGTCTGGTAGGACGTGGCGTAGGAGGTCGAGCGCGATGTCGTCGAGCTCGTCTGGTAGGACGTGGCGTAGGAGGTCGAGCGCGACGTCGTCCTGCTCGAGCTCGTGGCGTAGGACGTGGTCCTGGAGGTCGAGCGCGACGTCGTCTTGCTCGTGGCGTAGGACGTGGCGTAGGAGGTCGCGAACTGGGAGGTGTAGTACGTCGTATAGACCTGCCCAATGTCGATCCCGGCGGCCGTCAGTCTGCTCGTTACCACGGACGTGGCGTAGGAGGTCGAGCGCGATGTCGTCGAGCTCGTCTGGTAGGACGTGGCGTAGGAGGTCGAGCGCGACGTCGTCCTGCTCGAGCTCGTGGCGTAGGACGTGGTCCGCGAGGTTGAGCGCGACGTCGTCTTGCTCGTGGCGTAGGCCGTGGTCCGGGAGGTCGAGTGCGACGTCGTCGAGCCCGTGGCGTAGGCCGTGGTCCGGGAGGTCGAGCGCGACGTCGTCGAGCCCGTGACGTAGGAGGTGACATAGCTCGTCGCGCGGCTCGTCTGGCGGCTCGTCGTGCGCTCGGCCTGCAGCATGAGCGCCACGGCCCGGAGCGGCACACCCCCCGGCATTCAGAACCCCAGCGTGCGTCCGAGACATCGCATCTTGCCGCCCTCGTAGACGAAGGCGAACTTGGTCCGCTCGGCGGCTTGGTCGGCGAGGCTCGGCGCGGCGGCGGCGGATCCGATCCCCGAGAAGACGTAGCCGTCCCCCCACGCGAGCGTGCGGCCGCCGGTCGCGTCCTGTTGCACGGTCAACAGGTAGTAGGCGCCGTCGTCCGCATTCGCCGGGTTGGCCATCGTGCGGTTGCCGCCCAGCTCGACCGCCGCATTCGGCGCGGCCGCCAGGTCCCACGCGATCGCCGCGGCGTCGACGAGCGCCACGAGGCCGAGGCGCACGGCCGGCACCAGCGTCAGCGCCGGCGCGAGCGTGACGTCGACGTCCGCGGCCGCGGCCTGGATGTCGACGACGCCGGCCAGCACGATCGTGTCGCCGGCGGCGGCCGCCGCCGCGATCGCGCGGCCGCCGTCCGTCCAGTACGCGGCCAGGAACTCGGCGCCGTCGTCGCCGATGCGCGCCATCAGGCCCGCCTCGGTGATCTGATACGCCTTCGACGCGGTGAGGGTCGCCTGCAGCGCCAGGCGCCCTTCGACCTGGGTGCTGCCGCTCAGCGGCGCCGTGTCGACCGGCGTCCGCAGCGCCGTCAGGCCGTCGTTGGCCGCGCCGGCGGCTGCGCTGCCCGACCCGGCGGCCAGTTGGGTGAAGACGACCTGCCGCGTGCCGCGGTTCGCCCCGTCGAGCAGGGCCGCGCGGCCCGCCGCGGTTATGCGCCAGAGGTTCGTGACGGTCGACGCCATCAGAGCCGCGCCTCCCAGCGGGCGACCGCCGCCGCCCCGAAGCCCGCCGCCACGCGCGGCTGGACGCACAGCCCCGCCGCGAACGCGAGCTCGTAGTGCACGCTGGCCCGGCCGGTCCGCTCGAGCGCGGCGCGCAGCGCGGCCTGGCTCAGCAGCAACGCGTCCGAGTTCAAGACGTCCACGCGCACGCGCCCGAACACGCCGTCCGGCCGCTCCGTGTAGTCGTAGACGGCGCCGGCCGCCTCGAGCACGGCGCGGTCCGCGCTGAGCGTCCCCTTGCGCGCGTGCACGCCGTGGGCCGCCGCGATGGCCGCCCGCTTCGAGGCTGCCGGCCAGTCCGCGTCCCAGGCCGGCAGCCGCCGCTCCCAGGCGAGCCAGGGCAGCAACCCCTCGGGGCAGACGGCCGGGTCACGCAGCGCGCGGACCGGGACCTCCACGCCCTCGAGCAGCTCCGCGATGACGGTCTCGAGCGCCCGCTCGAGCGCCGTCGCGTTGGCCGGCAAAAGGCCCATCAGCTCCCCTGCGTCGTCGTCAGCGTCACCCTCGTGCAGACGGCGACCTTCGAGTTGTCGGCGGCCACGTCGGCGGCCGGTTCGGTCAAGTCGACCCGCGCCGCGCCCGGCACGTGCAGCGCCGCCGTCAGCGCCGAGCGGTAGACCGTGCGCCCCACCTCGAGCCGGCCCACGTGCGCCCGGACCGCCGCCTCGGCCGCGGCGCGCACGACCTCGGCGTCCGGGCCGGGCTCGACGCGCAGCTCGGCCGCGACCCGGTAGGTCTCGCGCGCGGCCGCCCGCACCGTCACTTGGTCGGTGACCGGGCGGACGGTCTCGGCGCTGAGCGCCTCGTCGACGGCCGCGACCAGCTCGGCCGGGGTCGCCGCGTCGGCGGTGTCGGCCAGGATGGTCACCACCACCGCGCCGGGCGTGGGCGAGCTCACCCCCGCGTGCCGCACGCCGACCACCACCTGCTCGCCCCCGGCGCCGACCGTGACCCTCACCGCCAGGGCGTGGAAGCGGTAGGCCTCGCGCGGCCCCGCCACCGAGAGCGCCTCCCAGGCCAGCTGCGCGCGCCGGCGCAGCGCCGCGTCCGCCTCGCCGGCCAGCCGCGCGACGTTCACGTTCGCCGCCACGTGGTCGAGATCGCTGCCCGCCGCCGTGGCCAGATACGTCGCGCGCACGGCGTCGTTGACGCGCGCGCCCAGCAGGACGCGCAGATAGGCCGCCACCTCGAGCAGCCGCACGGCCGGGTCGGTCGGGCGCGGCTCGTAGCCGGGCGCGAGCTCGACCAGCCGGGCGATGGCCCGCTCGCGCACCGCCGCCACCTCCTCGACGGCGACGGCGGCGGGCGGCGGCAGCTGGTCGAGCGGGATCGGCATCGGTCTAGCCCACGGCGAGCGTCAGGGTGACAGTTTCTCCCGTGGGGCGGTAGGCGCCCGCCAAGTCGAGCGTCACGCTGCCCGGCCCGGCGGCCGACGCCCGCACCGACGTCAGCGCCAGGCGCGGCTCCCAGCGGGCGATGGCCTCGGCCGTGGCCGCGTAGAGGTCCGTCAGCGTCTCGGCCGTCAGCGGCCGGTCGACCAGCGCCAGCAGGTCCGAGCCGTAGGTGCGGAGCGTCAGCCGCGTGCCGAGGCGGGTCGTCAGAACGTCGCCGACCGACTGCCGCAGGTGCGCCAGCCCGTCGAGCTCCCGCCCCGTCGCCGCGTCCATCCCAGCCATCTCGTCTCTCGGTCTCGGTCTTTCGCGGTTCAGGCCCTCGAGGCCGGCACGACCGGCGTCGGGTTCAGCCCGGCCGCGTGCGTGTGCGCGTTGTACTTGCCGCGCAGGTCCGAGAGACTGCCGCCGGCGTCGTCGACCGCCGCCGCCGCCACGCCTCCTTCCGCCATCACGTCTCCCGTCGCCGCCACATCCCCGGACACCGTCAGATCGCCCGCCACCTCCACGTCGCCGGCAACCCGCACGGCGGCGCCGGCGGGCAGCGACAGTGTCAGCACGTGCGCCTCGGCGTCGTATTCGGCCACGGCGCCGTCCGGGTAGACCGTCCGGTGCACGTGCGCCTCGGCCGCGGGCGCCGGGGCCTCGCCGGTATAGCCGGCCGGCAGCACCCAGCCCGCGGCCATCCGGCCCGCGGGCGAGAGCACCAGGACCTGCTCGCCCACCGACGGCGCCCACCAGCTGCGCGCGTCGCCGGCCCGCGCGGGCAGCCACGGGAGCCACGCCGTCAGCGCGTCCACGTCGTAGCGCACCCGCACGCGGGCTTGCTCGAGGTCGACCGCGGCCACCGCGCCCGGGCGCAGCAGATCGCGCACCTGCTGCGCCAGCCGGGCGATCTGGCGGCCGTTCGTCACGGCGCCGCCTCGGGAACCGGCAGCGGCGCGGGACCGTCGCCGCGGGCGACGACGCACAGCTCGCGCACCAGCCGCAGGTCCCCTTCGAGCTCGGCGCCGAGACGCACCTGCTGGCGCCAGCTGACCACCCACAGCGCGACGCCGTGGTCGGCCAAAGCCGCCGAGAACTCGTTGCGCAGGCGCACGTCCACCGCGCCGCCCAGGTCCGTCAGCCCCCACTGCTCGCAGGGCGTGCGCGCCAGAAGCGCCTCCCCGATCGCCACCCCCAGCCGCCCGGCCGGCGCGTCCGCGCCGCGCGCCGTCGTCAGGATCGAGGCCGCATACTCGGCGGTCACGTCCTGCCGGCCGTCGCCCACGGCGTCGTTCGCCGTGGTTGCCGTCAGCGTCAGGTAGACGGCCGGCGTCGCCGTCCCGAGCCGCTCGAGCTCGCCTCTGCCGAACGGGCCCGCGTGCGCCTTGCACACCGCCAGCTCCGGCAGCCACGAGCCGATCCGCTCGGCCGCCGCGTCGGCCACCTCGAGCAGCCGCGTCATCGGTAGGCCTCCAGCGCCGGACCGGTGAGGACGGGATCGGCCGCCGCCGTCCGCACGCGCGGCCGGGGCCTCAGCGGCGTCCCGTCAGGGGCGACCAGCAGCCGCTCGCCAGCGCGGATCGCCTTGAGCAGCGCCTGGCTGCCCTGGCGGCGACTGCGAAGCTCCTTGGGGACGACGTCGCCGTAGAGGTGGAACATCGCCCGGTCGACCACCAGGCGGACGAGCAGCCTCGGCGCGGCCGCGAGCGGCAGCGCGTAGCGCGCGGCGACCGCCGATTCGGCCTCGGCCTGCGCGTCAGCGAGCGCGGCCTCGAGCTGGCCGCGGACCGCCGCCACCTCCTCGGCCTTGACCGGATCGGGGGGCGCCTGGCCCGCGCGGATGGCGGTGACGATCGGCACGTCCGCGCTGGCGGCGTTCGCCACCCGCACGTCGCTGTAGCGCGCCAGCAGGTCGGAGATCGTCGCCCACATGTTCGCTTGGCTCCGGGCGGGGCTACTTCGCCCCGGGATCGACGATCGGCCCCAGGTCCGCCCAGGCCGCGTCCCGGTCGGCCGCCGAGACCGCCAGCCCGCGCCGGCGCAGCTCGGCCACCTCGGGCCGCCCGTCCTGCGTCCACCAGCCGGCGTGCGCGCGGCCGGGGTCCTCGGCGGCCATCGCGCGCAGGACCTCGCGCAGATCGGGGGGCGCGTCTTCGCCGGCAGGATCCTTCGCGGCCGTCTCCGCCAGCGGCTCGGCGTCGCCCCCCAGGATCGTCAGGTCCTCGGCGGTCAGACCCTCGATGGCCGCGCCCGCCGGATGGCGCACGCCGCCGCGCCGGTAGGCCGTCTTTAGCTGATGCCTCATGCCACCGCTCCGCTGATCAGATACCCGAACCCGGTCCCGCCGCTGACGACCTCCTTCGAGCTCTCGCGCACGATGAGCTCGGTCGCGCCGCGGATGCCGAGGCCCTCGTTCAGCCGGCTGTAGGTCCCCAGCGGCTGATAGACCGCCGTGAAGCCGAACGTCGCCCGGGCGATGTCGCTCTGCAGGCCCTCGGCGCGCTCCGAGCCGGCCTCGCCCCCCGGCGCGGCCGAACGGCCGTAGGCGCCGCGATAGAGGCAGGCCACGGACTTGCCCCAGGCCCGCTTGAGCACCAGGTCCTGGCCCGGCTTGCTCGACGCCACGCGGCTGCGACCCACCAGCACCTCGTCGACCTCCAGCAGCTCGGCCACCGCGCGCCTCGAGGCCAGGCCCGACTCGGCGCCGCTCTGCTTGTTGGTCGCCGCCAGCACGTCCTTGTGCTGGCGGAAGGCCGACCAGGCTGCCTGCCCGAAGACCACCACGTTCGGCCGGAAGATCGGCGTCGTCAGCGCGTCCTCGAGCGTCTTGAGGGGCTGCGCAGCCTGGGCGTCGAAGCGGTCGCCGGCCGACAGGGTCTCCTTGTAGCCGGCCCCGTAGGAGGCGGCCCCGAAGACCAGGTCCGCCGTCCGCACCTCGCGGGCGAGCTTCAGAAGGTGCGTCAGCCGGATCGCCGCCGTGTCGACCGGATCGGCCCACTCGGATGCGCTCGTCGGCGTCGCCGCCGCCGCGTCGACGTCCTCCTGCGGCACCGTGTCGAGCAGCGCGTAGTGGTCCGTCGAGTCGGTGACCTCCTCGCCCTCGAACTCGACCTCGACCGGGCGGCCCTTGCGGCCCAGCCGCGCGTCGGGCACCTCGAAGCTGTCCTCGACCCGGTGGCGGAACCACTTGAACTCGCTCTTGCCCAGCGGGGGCGTCGGCGGCAGGACCCGGTCCGCGATCATGCCCGGCTCGGTATACATCTGCACGATGGCCGTGCGGGCCGGATCGTGCGGGAAGGGGATCGCCCCGGTGGCCGTGATCGTCGTCGGCATCGTCGCCTCCTCTACGCCGCGCCCGCGCCCGGCGCGATGCGCACCGGAAACAGGTCGCCCTTGGCTGCCGAGGCGAGCGCGATGCCGATCACGCGCCGGCCGGTGTGCGCGTGGTTGTCGCCCGAGGCCGCCTCGACCGGCGCCACGCTGACCGCCTTGCCGTCAGCGCCGCTCCCCACCAGGTCGCCGCGCGTGATGGCGCCGCCCGCCTCGACCGTCGCCACGTCGGTCAGCCAGACGTCGACCCTCGCACCTTCGGCCGCCGGGCGGTCGGTGACGCCGATCAGCTTGTCGGTCGCCGTGTCCGTCGCGTGGACCACCGTCCCGTCGCCGCTGCCGTGCTTGACGATCCGGTGCGCCTTGACCGCCGCGCCGGCGTCGAACGGAAGCCGCGGCCCCTCGCGGCCCTTGACCGTCACCTCGCCCCCCGGGTCACCGCCGCCACCGCCGCGGCGTCGGAGACCACGCGGCCGGCCGCCCGCGCCGTGGCCTGATACTCGAGCGCCGCCTCGCGGATCGCCCGCGCGTCGGTCGGGTCCGGCCGGCCCTCGCCGCCGCCCTCGCCGGCCAACGCGCCGCCGTGGTGCGGCTGCGCCGGCAACCCGCCCAGGAAGCCGAAGAGCCAGTCCCGCGGCGCCGCCGTGGCCGTCGTGCCGTCGCCCCGGCTGAACGTCAGCGTCGCCTCCTCGCCCAGGCTCAGCGCGAACTCGGTCAGGCCCGCCGACTGCGCCGGCGTCAGCCGCCCGGCGTCGACGAGCCCCCGGACCTGGCTCTCCACCCCCGCCCGGGCCTGCGCGGCCCGCGACGCGGCGAGCGCCCCCCGCTCGGCGGCGAACGCCTGCTCGGCCTCCTGTCGCCCCGCCGCGCGCGCGGCGTCGATCTCCTGCTGGCTGTAAGTCGTCATGCCCGGCTCCTGCCTGCGGGCCTCGGCCCGCTCCTCGCCCACCGCCTGGTCCGCCGCGCGGACCGTCCACTCGGGGACCACCTCGTCGGCCTCCTCGGCCGGGAGCAGCCGCCGCGCCAGCCGGCGCAGCGCCGCCGCCATCTCCGCCCACCTCGAGGCCACTTCGACCGCGTCCCAGGGACCGTCGGAGCCGAAGACCAGACCCGCCGCCGCGAAACGGATCGGGGCCAGGCCCTCGACCGCCGGCGGGTCCGCCCCCAGGAAGGCCACGTGGCCCAGCTTCCAGCCGCCGCCGTCTCCCTCGGCCGCCGGGAGCAGCTGCACGCTCCGATTCGCCAGGCGGCCCGCTTCGACCAGCCGGCTGAACTGCGGCTCGACCGTCTGCGGGTCGCAGCGCGCCTCGAGGACGTCGCCCGTGCGCCGCACCTCGGCCACCTGCGCGTAGGCGAACGGGCTGTAGAGCTCCTCGTGCGTGATGACGCAGGGCGAGGGCGCCTGCGCGCCGTCGTAGCGCGACGCGATCTGGTCGAGGTCCGACGCCGTGAACGTGCGCGTCTCGCCCGACGCCGACCTGTGCCGGCCCGTCCGGAAGATCGGGAACCAGTCGCTCAGTCCGGCCATCGACTCACCCTACAGAAATCGCCGTCGCAAGATAAGGGGCGCGCTGCGCCCCCCAGTCTGGCGCCGGCGCATCAAACCGGCCCAGAGAGACCTGCCGGTGGCGGCGATTGGGGGCACCTGCCGGCGGCCGCCGGCTGGGCGATCACAGGCGCGCTGCTGTTCTCGGAGCTGATGGCGGGAACGGCGCGGCGCTCCGCCGTCAACGTATCGTGCTGAGGTCAACGCCCATGCCCTTCAGGGCGTCCTTGAGCTGCTCGATCAGGCTTTCCGCCTGGTGCTTGGCCCGTGCGATCTCACAGACCTCCTCGTGCGCCGGCCACGGCTCGATGGCCGAGCCGTGGGTGGAAGCGGTAGTCTTGAGCTTCAACCGCTCGCCGTCCCAAACCGTCATGAGCGGCGTCGCGCTCACCCCGACGTCATGAAACGTGACCCGGCTTTGCGTCGGGGCCGGCGGCTCCTGCACGTTGACGCTTGGAGCGTGCCATCCTCAAGGGGCGGAAGCGGGACAGTCGTCGTAGCTTTTTTCGGGGTCAGGGGAACCCCGTCCCCGTATCCAAACTGACGCTGCGCGCCCGGCATCGAGCCCCGAACCGTCCCGGCCTCAGGCCGTGGACGAGCAGCAAATCGAACCCCGCCCGCGAGGCGGGTGTGTTCCTGCACCGGACGTGCCCGCCCGCTTCCGCCTCCAGGGAGGGTACCTGATATGTCCGAGAGGATCGACGCCGACACCTTGCACGTCGACGACATGCACGTGGTCTGGCCCCGAGCGGCTGGCCTCGATGTCCACAAGATGTGCATCACGGCCGCCGTGCGCCTCTGCGAGGCGGGCCGCGGATTGGCGCGAACGGCCGTACGCGAGTTCAGCGCGTTGCCCGACGGGCTGCGGGCAATGACCAACTGGCTTCGGTCGCACGGCGTCACCGCCGCCGCGATGGAAGGCACCGGGGTCTACTGGAAGGCCCCGTTCGAGGCCCTGGAAGACGCCGGCATTCACGCCGAACTGTTTCATGCCCAGCACGTCAAACAGATTCGTGGCAAGAAAACCGATGTCAACGACAGTCTGTGGCTGGGCCGCATCTGTCAGTTCGGCCTCGCCCTGCCGAGCTATGTCCCGCCCCGTCAGTTCCGCCAGTTGCGCCAGTTGACCCGCTACCGCCGGACGCTGGTCGCCGAGCGCAGCCGGAACCGCAACCGGGTCCACAAGACCCTCGACCACGACGGCCTGCGCCTCGGCGGCATCTTGTCGGACATCTTCGGCGTCAACGGGCGGCGCATACTTGACGGGCTCGTCGGCGGGCATCCACCGGACCGCATCCTCGCCGGCCTGACCAACCACGTCGACGCCAAGCTCAAGCCGTTGGCCCAGGCCTTGGCCGCCGCCCTCGACCCGCTCGCGCTGATCAAGCTGAAGATGCAGATCGACGCCCTCGACCGGGCCGACGCCGCCATCGCCGAGCTGGATACCCGCATCCGAACCGAACTGGCCGACTACCAGCGCCCCCTGCGGCTGTTGCAGACGATCCCGGGCATCGATTTCGGCAGCGCCAGCACCATCCTCGTCGAGATCGGCCCGGACCTGGGAGCCTTCCGTCAGGCCCGCCATCTCGGCGCTTGGGCCGGGGTGGCCCCGGGCAACAACACCAGCGCCGGCAAGCGCCGCGCCGGCCGCGCCCGTCAGGGGAACTCGACACTGCGGGCCACTCTCGCTGAATGCGCCCACGGCGCCGTACGCACCAAGCGCTCGCAGTTCTACGACTATCACCGCGCCCTCGCCGGCCGCATCGGCTACAAGCGGGCCATTCTCGCGACCGCCCACAAGCTGTTGCGGGTGACTCACGCCGTCTTGCGCAACGACCGGCCCTACACCGACCCGGGCATCGACTACCAACAAATGGTCGTCGAGCGCAACGCCCCGCGGTGGCTCCGCATGCTCAAACAGTACGGCTTCCTCGAGGAGGCGAGAGCAACCGCGCGTTCCTGACCCGACGCTTCCGGACCCCGCGGCGCCGTGCCGGGCCATAGATCGGGGCTGCCCCGCACCGCCCATCCCATCCGGACTCAAGTCGTACGCCGGGGACCGTCCGATCCCCTTGATCCACGGCCGCACTCGTCGTGCGCCTCCCGCTACGCCGAAGTTTCACAGCAAAGGTGGGGAGGCCTTGCGGACGGGACTTGACTGGCGTCGCCACACCGACCTTGGCAGTCGATTCGCCTCTATCGAGGAGAGGCGTTCGGGGACGCTGACCGAGCGTTTCGGCGTTGCGGCAAGGCCGGGTGTCGCTGCGCCAAGCCCGGAGAAGTGGAGGCACCGTACGTCCTGGCGAACCGCTTTTTTTCGCCCTGCCTGCATTTTCTGCTTGACAGCCGCCGTCGGGACCGACGGCGTCGGGTTCGGATGCCCGCGAGACCTGCCCCTTCTACCGCCCTGGTCACACTCTGGCGCCCCGCCGCCAGCCGCGGCATGAAAAACGTCGCCGGGCTGTCCGATCGGCCGGCCTGGAGCCGTACAAGCGGTTGAAATAATGGGGGTTATGATGGATTCATGTCTGCTGACTCCCGCTTCGCTCCGGCCGTTTCGTCCGCGTCGCCGGCGCCGGTTTCCGTCACCCCCGCCGCGGCCGGGCCGCCCGCTGTTCCGCCTGACGGTGTGGACGAGACCGCGCCCGGCGTCGACACGCTCGGCGACCGCATCGCCGAGCTGGCCGCCAACATCGCGGCGGCCACCGGCGAGCTGCTGGGTCTGATCCGCGAGTTCGACGCGCGCAACGGCTGGACCGGCTTCGCCTCCTGCGCCGAGTGGCTGAGCTGGCGCACCGGCCTGGCGCCCGGCGCCGCCCGCGAGCACGTGCGGGTCGCCCGCGCCCTGGCCGGGCTGCCCCTGCTGCAAGACGCGCTGCGGCGCGGCGCCGTCTCCTACTCGAAGGTGCGCGCGGTCACCCGCGTGGCCACGCCCGAGACCGAGCAGGCGCTGCTCGACGTGGCGCTGGCCGGCACCGCAGCGCACGTCGAGCAGATAGTCCGCACGTGGCGGCGGGTGGACCGCGCGGCCGAGGCGGCAGAGGACGCGCAGCGGCATGCCTCGCGGTCGCTCGCGACCTGGGTGGACGAGGACGGAATGGTGGTGGTGCGCGGCCGGCTGACGCCCGAGGTGGGCGCCGCCGTGCGGCGGGCCCTGGACGCGGCGCTCGACGCCGAGCGGCGCGCGGCGGGGTCGGACGGCGCGGCCGGGGATGCGGCAGATGACGCGGCCGGCGGCATGGCGCCGACGCTGGCGCAACGGCGGGCGGATGCGCTGGGGGCGGTGGCCGAGTCGGCGCTGGCCGGCGGGCTCGACAAGGGCACGGCCGGCGACCGCTATCAGGTGGTCGTGCACGTGGACGCCGACACGCTCGCCATGGGGGCGGAAGACGGCGAGCCGAGCGCGGATGGTGCGGCGACAGCCCGCTCGAACGCATCCGCAGTGGACACGGTCCGCGACGCCGGAGGCAGGCCGGCGGGTCCGTACGTTCCCGCGGGAACGTACGGACCGGGCTCGACGGCAGCCGGCAGCGCGGATGTGCCGTCCCCGGCGGCAGGCGCCAACGGCGGGGCGGACCCGAGGCGGGCGGCAGATGCGGCCCGACCGGTCGGCGCCGTGGCGCAGCCGGCGCGGGCCGGCGGCGCGGTCGTCCCGGCCGCCGCCGGGGGGCAGTCGGCGCTCGACGAGGCGGGCGGCATCCACGTCTCCGCCGAGACGGCCCGGCGGCTGGCCTGCGACGCCGCCAGGGTCACGATGCGGCACGGGCCAGCCGGCGAGGTCCTGAGCGTCGGCCGCCGGACGCGCACCATCTCGCCGGCCCTGCGGCGCGCGCTGGCCGCCCGCGACCGGCACTGCCGCTTCCCCGGCTGCCGGGCAACGCGATGCGATGGTCATCACATCCGCCACTGGGCGCACGGCGGGGAGACGGCGCTGTCGAACCTGGTGCTGCTTGCCGGTCGCCAAGAAAGTCCTGTAAGTGATTCATATAAAATGACTTGATTGATGATCTCTGGCCGGCCTTCCCTTGTAGATTCCCACTTTCCAAACGGGAATCTACGGGCCTCCGGAAGCTCGCGATGGCCCGCGATGGACGATGGACCCCCACGTAACCGTTCGGCGGAGCCGGTATGGACACGCGGCTGGCCCAGCCAGACGCGCCGTCGGCGTCCGGAGAAATCCGTGCAGACTGACCAACTCGGCCTGCGGGGGGCGTTCTTCGCCGCACGGCGCGCTTCCTGGCTCTGCCCGCTTCAGATCAGGGGGAAAGGTCGCGGGCGCCGATGTGCTCTCCGGCGGTTGTTCGAGGCTCCCCCTGGGTCGTGTCGTCAACGGGGGGCGGGAGGGTGGGCCGAAAGAGCCTCCCGTCCGCGGGGAGCGGCGCAGGTCCGCGGACGGTCGTTTGGCCGTGCCGGTGGCCGTCGGGTCGATCACACGGCGTCGTGTCCGTGGCCGGGTCCGACGACCGCGTGTGCGATATCGTGCGGGAGTATGTCCCGGATGTCGCTGCAGGTCGCACGCAGCACGAAGCCGACCGAGAGCTCGACCTGCTGCATCGTCGCTCCGCCCGTGGGGCCGGCCTTGATGAGCCGGAGCCCGGCCCAAGACACGCACGCGCCATCGGCCGGTCTCGCCGTCGGCGACGACGGCTTCGTGGCGCGCCGCAGCTCGGTGACGGCGGGGTGCTCGCTCCGGCCGCGACGGGCGGTCAGTGCGCGGCGGTTGTGGTGGGCCAGTACTCGACGTTGAGGTGGTGTATCTCGGCCTCGTCGTCGAGGTCGTGGTGAGGCGCGTTCGGGTCGTGGGGCGGCGGCGTGATCACGAGGAGCCCGAACGAGGTCCCGGCGGGAGGCGGGGTCGGCCGGCTGTCGATGTGATGGGACAGGGCGAGCCGGGCGGCGGTGTCGACGTTCGGGGCGTCGACCCGGATGGCGGGCAGGTGGTCGAGGGCGACCGCGGCTTCACGCGGGCGGGTCTCGGTCTCGAGGATGACTCCGTAGGTGGTCGGCATACTGGCTGTCCCGTGGGCCCGCTGGCGGTCAGCCGGCGGCGGCCACGCGCGCGATCATGACATCGTACAACCGCACGGCGTCGGCCCGCGGTCCGGTGATGCATGTCGCTCCGGGCGCTCGCGCGTCTGCCGTAGTCCTCGTCCGGGGACGCTTCGGCGATGGAGCGGCGAAGCTCGGCCAGGGCCTCGAGCTCCGTATAGCATGTCACCTCGTCATCGGTCTTCCTCCTCGAAACTGCGGACGTAGCGCGAGACGGTCCACGCCGCGATGCCGAGGGCTTTGCCGATCTTCTTGAAGCTGAGGCCCGCGGCGCGGAGCTCGACGATGCGCGCGACGGTGTCGACCGGGAGCGGCGGGCGCAGATAGCCGCGCCGGCTGGACACCCGGCCCGGGCGTCTGAGCGTCGCCCGGTCGGCCGGCATCGGCGTCTTGCGCGGGTCGTCAACGCCCGGGGCGTACTTGCCGATGTCCTTCCAGTCGATGCGCGCGCGCTGCGGACCCTCGGGCATGAACTCCTCGAGGTCCTGGTCGAGGGCGCCGTCGCTGCCCTGCCAGACCACCTCGCCGTTGGCCACCGCGCCGGTGGCGGCTTCCCGCACCGGGGTCAGCTCGGGTTCGGGCTTGCCGTAGACGACCGAGACGCCGGTGACGTGCCCGGCGCCGGTCCGCCAGCTGACGTCGGCCAGCGCGGCCTGGACATCGGGCCTCGCGAGCGCCGCGGCGAGGGCCGAGCCCTGCAGCCGCAGCTTGGACGTGACGGTCAACGCCCGCATCGTGCAGCCGGCGTTGTCGATGGAGCGGACGACGATCTTGGCGCCGACCCGCTGAACGGTTCGTTCGGACATGGTTCTCCTCTCTCCGGGGATGTGCGGCGGACGGGGTCACCCGCCGGCCGCGCCGAGTGGCCGGGCGGTGTTTCTACGGGGGGTCGAAATGGGTGTTCGGGGTCGACGGGTCGACGGCGACCTGCGCGGGCTGGTGGCGGGGCGCGCTCGAGATTGCTTCCGCGCTCGCGTCGTCGTGATCGTCGGGCTCCAGCCTGGCGTAGATGGACCGGCCCGGCGCGTCCTTGCCGAGCTCGGCCGCGAGCAGCAGCTCCGCCCGGGCCGGGACCTGCCGGGGGTCCAGCCGCACGTCGTTCATCGTTTCGCTTCCTTCCTGGGGTCGTGGGCCTCTGCCCGATCGTGCCGTTCGTCCTTGCCCCGCACAGCGGGGCAAAAAAAAGCGCGCATAGCGCGCGCGATTTTGGCCTGTCCGGCCACCTGGCGGAGGCGGCCGGGAGGGGCGGACGGGGCGAGGGGCAAGGGTCGGGGTCACATGGTGGATCGATCGTACCGGCCCGCCCGCTCCCCCGCTGTGCTCCCATACGGGCCGGGTCTCCGGAGGTCGGGAGTGCGCGCCCCGGCGGGTCCGTGGCACGGTCCACAGCGATCCCGGCCGTCGGCCGGCGGCGCGGACAAGACCCGCCCGAATCGTCGCGGGGATCGATCAGAAACCGGGTTCCTGTCCCCGGTCCCGCGGAGCCGGGCGCCGGGGCGGCGACGCCGCCGGCGCCGGTTCGGGCCGTGTGTCCGGCGTGCGGACCGGCGCCTGGCGCCGCCCCTCGGCGGGACGCTCGACCTGGAGCCGATCGCGGCGCGCCGCCGCCGCGACGGGCGGCGTTCGGGCGCCATCCGTGGGTGGAGAGACAGGCCGCGGCAGAACCCTCTCGAGCTCGGTGATCATGGCCGACCTGACGACGCCGACCAGCTCGCCGCGAGCGACCGCGACTTCTTCCGGGCTCGGCCGGCCGGGACGCTCGCGTTCCGGCCGGCGGGTCAACCAGCGCCGCCGACGCGGCAGGGCGCTCCACTCGCTGAGGGCCTGCTGATGGCGCCGGTCGGCCGCCGCGTCCTTCTCACCCTGGCAGCGGCCACTCAGTCCGGCAGCCTCGGCCGAGCGAGCGACGAAGGGTACCGTCTCCCAGTTGACCTGCTCGAGGACCGCCCGCTGAGCCGCCGGCGTCCCCGGCCGGGCGCTGATCGACTCGGCGACAGAAACGACGGTGTCCGTGGCCAGCGGGACGTCTCCCCACTGCCGGGCGGCCGCCCGGACGGCCGTGATCAGCTTCTTGGCCTGACGCCGGTCTCGTACTGCCCGCTCGGCCGCGGCGGCGGGCGCCGGTTCGACGTCGCCGCCCGGAGAACGGTCCTGAGGGTGCGCCGCTTGCGACGGGCGAAGCCTGCCCAGCAGTCTTCCGACTCGCTCCCGCAGCCACTCGAACAGCCGCTTCACCAGGCCGGGTGACGCCGGCGGCTCGGGCCGCTCGGCGGCGAGCGCCCGGGCGCGGGCGCGGTCCGAGAGCGTCTGCGACACGCTCGCGGCCTGCCGGCCGGTCTCGGTCGTGGACCAGTTGAAACCGGCGCCCGCGTCCCGCCACGCCGTGCTTGCCGCGCCGGGAAAGGCCCGTTCCGCCTCGAGGACCAGCCGATGCCGCCACGGCTGCGCCTCGTCGGGCTCACGGCCGCGCTCGACGACATCGAGCGCGCGGTCGATGTCGCTCGGGCGAGTCCCTGTCCGCCGCCACGACGGAGCCTGCGCGTCGAGGGCCGCGGTGAACGCCTCGCCTCCCCCGGGGGCGCTCATCAGCCGCTCCAGGCGAGAGACGCGCCGCCCGGTGGCCGCCCGGCGCCGCTCGGCCCGATCGCGCTCGGCCGCCGCGAGGGCGCGGTCGATGTCCGCCGTCGTGAACCGCCTGGTCCTGTCGAACGCCTCGCGGTAGCGGGTCGCGGCCACCTCGTCCGACAGAACGTCGCGAAGCCGGCCGAGACGCGTGTCGTCCGACTCGGCGGCGCCGAGGGCCGCATCGATGTTCGCGTACGTCGTCGAGCTGTTGCCGTTCACGTTCCACTTCGGATCGAGGTCGGCCAGGTGCGCGAGGTACAGCTCCACGCCCCCGGGCACACGGCGGAGCGCAATTTCGCGGGCCTTGTTCTTCTCGTCCCACTTCGCCTCGTCCCGGCGCCGCGCCGCTTCGCGCCGTTCGGCAGCCTCCTTCCTCCGCCGGGCTGCCGCCTCGGCTCGGCGCTGCTCCGCCTCCAGCGCCGCGATCTCCGCGTCGAGCTTCTCGACTTCCCGCCTCGCCTCGGCGGCTTCCGCCGCGTCCCGCGCGTGCGCCAGCCGGGCCTCCCGGGCAGCAGCCGACGCCGCCTCGTACTCGGCAACCCGGTCCGGCGTCTGGGCCGGCGACCGCTCCTCCCAGCGGTGCTTCGCCGCCGGCCCGATGTGCGCCGACGGCGGGTTGAGCAGAAGACGCTCCTCCTCCTTTGCGTCGCCCGCCTCGCGCGCCCGCGCCAGTTGCGCGGCGTGGCTCTCGGCCGTCACCTCGTCCGCCACGCCGGCCCGATCGAACGCCAGGTTCATCTCCGCCGCCCACGCCTGCCGCGTCTCCTCGAGCCACGCCCGCGGCTTCGTGCGCTCGCTCTTCCGAGCGCCCCCCGACGCTGGGTCGCCCCCCTTCGGTGCCGCCCGCCGGAACCACAACTCCGCCGCGCGCGCCACGCCGTCGTTCACCCGCTCGGAGAACACCAGGTGCAGGTGCGGGTTGTCCGCCACGCCCGCCTCCTTCGAGATGCCGGCGTGCAGCGCCAGCGTGTACGGCAGCTGACCCGCCGTCACGTGCTCGGCGAAGCTGCGCGCCAACTCGAGCCGACCCGCGAAGTCGAGCGAGTTGGGCAGCGCCGCCGTCAGCGACCGGAACAACCGGCCGTTGCTCCGCTCGTGGCTGTCGGCCGCCGCCCAGTACAGCCGCGCGTCCGACGACGCGAACGCCGGCATCGAGCCCGACTCGAGGTGCACCACCTCGTCCTGGCGCGCCCGCGCGTACTGGCCGACGCGGCTGATGTAGTCGTACTTCGCAGCCGCCGACTGGCCGGTCGCGCGCGTGCCGGTCTTCACGTTGACGTGGCAGTACATGGCGTCGTGCCGTTCAGCCCCAAAGCCTGTCGCCGCACGACGGTTTCGCACAGCGAAACCGGTAAGTGCGCCCTTCGGGTTTCTCGGCTCTCACAGCCATCGCTGTGGAGTCCAGTGAACTCGTGTCTCGTCTTGTTACGTCTGCACGTTATCGCTCGACGCAGATCGATGATATATACCGGGTCATGCAGGTATCAAGACGCGCGGCTCGGATCGCCCATCTCACGACGCGGCGCCAGCAGATTGCGGCCAGGGCGAAGGATGCCGACAAGCAGATCGCGGCTCAGCTGCGTCAGCTTCAGATGCACGAGACGAAAGCGGAACGCAAGCGGGAGACCCGGCGCAAGATCATCATCGGGGCCATCGTCCGGGCGGCGCAGACATCGCAGACGGACATCAGCCTCGGCTGGCTCGAGGAGCAGATCCAGGCCCTGACGCGGCCCGACGACCGTGCCCTCTTCGGTCTCGACTTGGAGCCGTCCGCCGACGCCGCCGAGGCGGACAAGGCCGAGCCAGCAGCCGCACGGCCGACGCCGATCACCTCCCGGCAGAAGCAGTTGCTGGCCAAGCTGGTCGAGGAGCATCCCGAGCTCGCGCGAGAGTTCGGCGTCGACCCCGACGAGCCCGGGCTGGAAGCGCTCGGCAAGGCGAAGGCGACCTCCCTGATCGGCGCGATACTCGACCGCGTCAACGCGCAGGCGCCGCCCGAGGAACGATGACGCCTCGTGCGCCCGGCGCGCCGGGCGGCCGCTGACTGTCGCCCGGCAGCCGTCCGTTCGTGAGGGTCGTCAGTGTCGAGCCGGTGGTGGGAAGTGAGCGGAAGGGCAGGTCGTCGAGGACGAGGAATCGGCCGGCGGGCTCCGTGACGCGAGGGCAGGATCCGTCACCGCTCTCCCGTCCCCACACCCGCCGGCGGGCCGGTCAACCGTTCGCCAGGCGCTCAGGATTCGTTGCGGGACGCGTCCGAGCGCCGGGACAACAACTGCGCCAACTGCTTCACGTCCTCGACCTGCTGCAGCAGATCCTCCATGTCGGAGCGTTGGACCGAACCCTGCTCGAGCCAGCCCGTGATCCACTTGTTGAGGGAGGAGGTCATTTCTTCCAGATGCTCCACAACCGCGGCCTGGAGCTCCGGCTGCTCGTCGAACAGCGCCTGCCACAAACCGGTGAGTCGGCCAGGGCGCCAGTCGGGAAGCCGATGCACCGGGTCCGACGGCACGAGCCAACCGCGGTACACCGCCAGGACGACGCCGCGGTCGTCGACGTCCTTGCGTTCCCACCGCTCGGGAACCAGGTCCTGGTGGCCGTCCGGCTTGGGCGGCTGCCAGGCGGCCACCTCGTAGGTGGTCGCCGTCAGCCTGATCAGCCACCTCAGCCCTTCGCGCCCTTTCCGGTCCCGGAGCCAGATCCGCTGACCGGGGTCGAGCTTCGCGAACGGAGAGACGAGGCAGAAGTCTGCCGGCCCGATGCCTGTCGGGACCATCGAGTGGCCGTGAAACAACACGTAGAACGCCTGCGGGTCGTCCAGATCCACCGGCGCCGGCTTCGTCTGATCCGGCTCTTCGCTCTTCATCAGGTAGATGTCCGGCGTCGGCGGCAACAGCACCCGCACCGGCAGTTGGACGCTCGGGTCGAAGCGGGTCAGCGGGCGGGACGGCTGTGCGCTGTCGGCCTCGACCTGAATATCCCGCGGCGGACCGATGTAGAGCTCCAGGCCGATGGCGCGGCAGATCTGCTCGACGCGGTTCAGGCGGGGGACGTGCCCGTTCAAGACGGACCGGATAGCGTCTTGCGGCAGGCCGCTGTTGACCGCGGCCCCGTACTTGGATTGGCCATTTTCCGTGAGCCGACGCCGGATCGCCTCGGCGAAATCGATGGTCGCCACGCCGGAAAGTATACCGCCTCTCAGGACGAACGGGCACTCTACTGGACTTATGGTCTTGATCTGTTTTCGGCACATACACGTACACGTTGGCAGTCTCCCTCGGGATCGCGGCGGCGAGAACGATCTCCATTCCGCCTCAACGCTTGGCCGGGCGGCTTGCCATGACGAAGGAGTTGCTGGGGGGGATCAGCTCTTGAGGGTCAAGCCGGTTGCCGGTCAGCTAGCTGGTGTCCTCCACGGCGTCTCCGCGATTCAGTCTCACCAGCCATTAGGAGTCTTCGAGCGGCTCTGCTCTCGTGACGTTCACGAACTTGCCCACTGAAATCCGGCGTGCTCGGCGGCGTTCCACGATACCGAACGCGTCCCGCGCAACCGGGCTGTTCAGTCTGGGGTGACCGAGCAGTGCCCGGATCGCGGCGAGGCTGATCGGGTGACGCCAGATCGGCCATGTGAAGGAACGCCCGTCGCGTTCGCGGGATCCGCCGAGAACGGACAGATGTGCTCCACCGGTGCGCGCTGCACGCGGCACGACCGTCAGCGCGGAGAGACCGATGGCGGCGAGGCGGTTGGCGCCGTGCTGGGTTCTCTCCTTGGTCTTGGCATCGGTCGGGTCCGTCGCGCGCGTCGCGTAGCGCACGTCCTCGTGCGGGTCCCAGCGAAACGACGATGTGGCGTCTAAACGCACCCATGGTTGGAACAGCGCTTCGCGTAGACAATCCGTATCAGAGATTGCAGTCTTCGCCGACCGCCGCCCCCGAGGCGGCGGAGCCGCTTCCCGCGGGACCGACGCCAAGCGTGACAGGAAGTGCATGTGGCCCTGACCGAACAGCAGGCAGAGCGGCGTTGGCTCCGCTTCCCGCGCCTTGTTCTTGTCCCGAACGGCGGCGTCGCTGATCAGTGCCGCCCACAGATCCGCGGTGTAGCGGTCACCGGCGGCAACGGCGCGCAGTCGCCGGGTCGCCGCGTCCGGTGACAGCTTCAGGTCCCGGAGCTCGTCAAAGTCGTGCCGACGCGCCAGCTCGTTCAGACCCGTGGACGCGACGGTAAGGATTTCGTCCTCCGTCAGCCGCTCGGCCACATGTAAAGCTGGTCGGACCGGTGGTCTGTCGACAGTCCAGGCCACGCGCGGCAGGGACTCGGGCCGCGCTTCTTCGAGGCTGCGTAGCAGTCCCAGGAGCGCCAGGAAAGCCAGGAGGTTGTCCGGCTCTAACCCCGCCAGACGATGCGTCGAGCGGTCAGTCATAGCGTCGACTCCGACTTCGGCCTGCGCTCCTCCGACTCCGAAGCCCGGTGGTCTGCCAACCGCAGGATCGCTTCAAGGTGCGCCAGCCGCCAGATTCCATAGCGCCGCCTGAGCCGCTCGAACAGCGCTGGCCAATCGTCACCGTCGATGTCGAAGGCCAGCGACTCCAGACCGGGGCCGGGCGCCAGTCGCCACTGCCTGACGCCGAGGCAGGCGGCGTGCCGCGCCAAGCCTTCGCGCGGGTCGGTGAAGTCGAAGAACGGCCGTCCCAATCCGTGGTGCGTGCCGATCAGCCAGAGGACGAGCGCCGGATCGTGAGCCTCGGCGAACCGGGGATGCGCTTGCGCCATCCGTACCGACAGTGCTTCATGGCGCCACCCCCGCGGGAGGCCGACGCGCGCCCAGGCGTCCGTCGAAGACGACCGCCCGCTCTTGGCCATGGCGGGGCCGTCGGGCACGTTCCAGGCTTCCGTGCCGGACAGCAAGACTTGGAACCGCCGGTCGGCCTTGCCCGCATCATGCAGGAACGCCGCGAGTTCCAGGTCGCGCGAGATCGCACGCGGCAGGTCGAGCGTACGAACGAAGCGTGAGACGCGCTTCACGACGTGGCAGGTGTGGTCATCGACACTAACTGCGTGCCACGCTGTCCGCGACAGTCCGTCGTCCTCGGTCGCAGGCGCTCCGTCGAACGGCCTGCGCAACCCGGCTTCCTCTGACACGCCGTCATCCCGCAACCCATGCGCCGCAACCAGCACGGCGCCGCCCTCCGGTGAGCCGGTGTAGGGAAAGTGCGAGGTGATCCGCCCGCGAGCAGCGCGCAGCGCCTCGAGCGGCTCACGGACCGACCGCGCGGGCATTGTGTCCGCATCCGACTCGGGCTCCACTGGCAACACCTCCAACAGCCGCTCCACTAGAAGAAGGCCCTCGGTACCTTCCTTGCCGAACTGGCTGACCATCCCGCCACGATCCGCCGCGAGGCTGCCGAGCCGACCCTTTGTCTGTACGTGGGGGCGGGTCTGTGTTCGGCTCTGTGGTCGATGGCGGTCCCGTTGACGGGAACGCCCGCATGTGGCGCACGACGTCGCGTTGCGGGCCGAGGACCGGCCCGATGCGGTCACACGGGTTGTCGGTCCGGTGCTCCATGGCGATGCTCCACTCCAACACCGCGTGGATGCGCTGGCGCAGGCGCCGCGCCGTGTCCGGCTTCACGTGCCAGATCGGCGTGAGGACCGCCAGCACGTCGGCGCTCGACACCTCGGAGACGAGCCGGCTTCCGATGTGCGGGAAGACGTAGCGTTCCAGGCTGTGGAGCCAGTCGGCCGCCTGTCTGGGGCTACGCCAGCCGGCCCGCTTCTGCTCGACCACGGTGGCGGCGGCCTCGGCGAAGGTGGGCATGCCCTGGGTGCGGCGCTTGTCGGCCAGGGGGTCGCCGCCGGCGCGGGCGAGCTTGCGGTTGGCGAGGGCCTGCTCGCGGGCTTCGGCGAGCGAAACCAGATGGACGCTGCCGAGTCCGAGCTCGTGTTTCCGGCCGCGGATGACGAGACGTTGGATCCAGCTTCGGGTGCCGGTGCGCTGGACGTAGAGGTAGAGTCCGTTGCCGTCTCCGTGCCGACCGACGGGCGCGGAGCGGACGAAGGCGGCGGCGAGTCGATTGTGGGGGTGTCGGCCCTTGGGCTTGGTTCGACGCGGTTTCGGCACGTCAGGTGTCACACTATCCATTCCCTAATCATAGACGAGATGTTGCCGGATTTCACGCAACACCCTGACCCGCTCCGTCCGACGAGACGAGTAGTAACAACCTATTATTACAGTAACTTAAAGATATCTCTGCACACGGCCGGACGCCGATGGATCACGTAGTAGTGTTGCTTTGCCGGCGCCATCACCGGGCGGTGCACGAGGAGGGGTTCCGGGTCGGGCTCGATGCCGCGGGCGAGCCCCGGTTCGTCCGGCCCGACGGCCAGGCGCTGCCGGAGGCGCCGTCGGCGGCGGCCGTCACGGGTCCGCCGCTGGCGTCGATGATGGCGCAACTCGACCGGGAGGGCATTCGCCCGGGTCCGCACACCGCGACGCCCGCCTGGCGGGGCGAGCGGCTGGACGTGGACTGGGCGGTCGGCGTGCTGTGGCGGCCGCGGGACGCCGCGCCGCCCGCCGCCGGGCCGGCCGCCTGAGCGCCGGCACACCAGACGACACCGCGGCCGCCGACGTCCGGACCAACGCGGGGCGGTGCGCTACGCCGGTCGCCGGCCCATGACGTTCACAACCGTGCCGGGGACGCTGACGCTCGAACGCGCCTGCTGTCACTGCGACGTGCACAGCGCGACGCGCATCGGGGATGGCGCTCCCGGCGCCGCCGCTCGAACGCGGCGGGTGTGACGACGATCGGCTCGACCGGGAGCGTCGTGCGCCGCAGCACCTCGCCGACGCGATCGAAGACACGGCCAGGCAGCTCACCCACGACGAGCAGGTCGATGTCGCTGCCCTCGTGCTCCGCGCCGCGGGCGAACGACCCGAACACGTACACGGATTCCACGGCGAAGTCGTGCCGCAGGCCGCCCGCGAGCCGTCTCAGCTCGTCAAGGTTCCGTTCACGCGCGCGAGGATCGAGCGAGCAGACAGCAGACATCGTTCCGAGTCCTTCGCTTCGTAGTAGGCCGCCGGCGTCGTTTCGGCGCCAGCACTACATTCCCACGCGCTACCCAAACGGCCTCGACGCCAGGTGCGCGCCAGCACGTCCCGATCGGCCATCGCGCAACGATGACACGGGCACGCGGCGGCGGGCAACAGCGGCCGGCCATGGGGTGTCGGGTCGCTCTTGCCGATGGTGGCCTGACGTGTACGATCGCCATGGTCGGTCGTTCCCGGTCGGCCAGCCGATTCCTCGGCGGTCGAAGGGCAAACGGCGATGACATCGATGAAGAAGTCTGATTTTCCCAGCGGGTGGGATCAACGACGAGTGGCTGCCGTGCTCGATCACTACGAGGGGCAGTCCGAGGATGAGGCAGCCGCCGAGGATGAGGCGGCCCGGTCCGGTCCGGATCGGACGATGATGGCGATTCCGACCCGTCTCGTGTCGGCGGTACGCGAGTTGCTCGCGCGAGGCTCTGGTGGGGCGCGAGGCTCTGGCTACGCTGCGGCCTTGAGTGCAGCCATCAAGGGGTACGACTTCCCGACCGTCACCTGCGACTTCGAGAAGCGTGAAGAAATCCGCCACCCGGACATGCGCAACGTGGAGACGTGGGTCCGACGGCTACTCCTGGCCCGAAACCGGTGCGATGTGAGGGATGGACTCTCGAACGTCCTCTACTGGGGCTACATGAACAGCCCGGGGCTGAGGGATGTCAGGGTAGCGAAGTTTCGGAAGAATGTCACCGCGAACCAGCTCGACAGCTTCATGAGAATCGCGTGCCGCACGCCGGCGCCGGGACTGTGCGACATCAAGGGGCTCGGCCTGCCGCAGTTCAGCGGCATGTCGTTCGTCACCAAGATCATGATGTTCCTCAATCCGGACAGGCAGCCGGTGCTGGACATGAAGCTTGCCGAGGCATTTTCACAATCCCCGGACTTCCCGCCCTTGCAGGCCCTCACGTTCAGGAAGAAAGCCGACTTCGGCAAGAAGGCTGACACACAGGTCAAAATCACGGGGCACAACGAGTGCGTCTACAACGAGTGGGCCGCGTGGTGCACGCGGGTCGCCGCGTGGGCGAATGCAGAACCGGTCTTCCCGTGCCGCAGCATTCGCGCGGTCGATGTCGAGCGCGCGGTGTTCACGCTTGCGGCATCGCCGGACCGAACCGATGCGTGGAGGCTGTTGCGCGGTCCTGAGCGTTGAACACACCGCGCCCTCCGAATCCTGACTATCGGGCTGCGTCCGCCACTTGCCGGCCCGGCCTCACCGCAGGAGGTCGAACAGGTAGCTGTACTTCAGCGTCAGCGTGCGCCCGAACGCGCTGTCGTCGATGTCGAGGTGCGGGTCGAAGCGTGCGTCGAGGGCGGCCAGGCCCTGGATGTCGTTGTAGACGATGAAGAGCCCCGTGTTGGCGTCCGACAGCAGGCCGAAGCGCACGTTCGACGACCAGAGGTGGGCGCGGTCGTTGTACTGCACCAGCGCCTGGAGGAACAGCCGCGTGGTGAACGAGTACGACACGCGCAGGCTCGACAGGTTGGTGACGAAGTCGCCGCCCGGCAGCCTGATGTCGTTGCGGTCCCAGCGGAACTGCGCGTTGAGCGTCTCGCCGAGGCGCACCGTCAGCTCCGGGATCAGCCGGACCCGGTCGCCGCCGAAGAAGCCGCCGATCGTGCTGCGGATCGAGGCGCTGACGGGCGTGCCCCGGTTGCTGTTGAAGGTGAGCTGCGACTCGTTGTGATCGTAGAGGCCGGGCGGAACGAAGACCCCCGGGAAGATCTCGAACGGCACGAACAGGCCCTCGCGCGTGCGGTTGATCCCGGTGTGGGCCTCGTGGCCGCCCTCCCACTCCCAGTGGTTGTCCATGTGGGTGTACTGCGTCTCGTGCAGGCCGGTGTGGAAGTTCCACACCGTGTTGTGCGCTACGTGCGGGCGCAGCTCGTGGATGCCGATGAAGTTGTCCGGGCGGAAGAACGTGAAGATCGTGGCGTCCATGCGGCGGTAGCCGCGGCGCTGGTAGAACCCCACCTCGGGGTTGAAGTTGGGGCCGACCTCCGTGTAGCGCACGTTGAGCCGCGTGTTCTCGTTCTCGTACTCGCCCGTGACCCCGAACGCGTGGGTGTCCACGGCGCTGCCGCCCGGCGTCTCGGTCTCGCTGGCGAAACCCGACAGCGTGCCGGACTGGCCGATGCCGAAGCGGCCGTCGACCGCGAAGGTGCGGTTGTAGTCGCCGGTCCCCGCCAGGTTCCCGGTGCCCTGCCGGCTGACCACCATGGCGCCGACGTTCGAGCGGCTGGCCAGGTCCTGGCGCACGCGCGCGACGGTGAAGTTCTGGGAGGCGACGTCGCCGCCGAAGGCCGCGGTCTGCATGTTGAGGAAGCCGACGTTGGTGTCGCTGCCGACCTTGCCCGACAGGCGGGCGCCGCCGATGATGGGCACCTGCTCGCCGGCGTCGCTGATGCCGATGCGGCGGCTGAAGAAAAGCTCGATCTGCCCCGGCCGCCCGATGGAGAACAGGCCGGCGTTCTCGAGGAAGAACGGCCGTTTCTCGGGGAAGAAGAGGTTGAAGCGGTCGAGGTTGATCTGCTCCTCGTCGACCTCGACCTGCGCGAAGTCGGTGTTGTAGGTCAGGTCCAGCGTCAGGCTGGGGGTGATGCTGTACTTCAGGTCGGCCCCGACCTCGCCGCTGCCGACGGTCCGGTGCCGCGCCGTCGACCGCACCGCCTCGCCCAGGACGTACGGCGTCAACTTCAGGTTGCGCTGCGCCGGCACCTCGATGCCCTGGAGCTGGCCGGCCAGCGACAGCCGGTTCAGGTTGAACTGGCGCGGCAGCGGCGCCCAGAACGAGCGCTCGTTGCGGTGGCGGATGTTGCGCTGGACGTTGATGCCCCACGTCTGCCGCTCGCCGCCGGGGTAGCGCAGCGTGCGGAAGGGGATGGCGAACTCGGCCGTCCAGCCGACCTCCGAGACGCTGGCCCGCACCTGCCAGGCCCCGTCCCAGTTGAGGTTGAAGCCGCCGCCCGACCCGCGTTGCTGCTGGCTGCCGCCCCCGCCGCCTCCGCCGCCCCCGCCGCCGCCCATGCGGCCGCTGCCCTCGCCCTCGTTGGTCACCTGCCCGTCGTACTCGATGCCGGCCGGGTTGGTGCCGAAGACGAAGCCGTTCTGCTGATCCAGGTAGGTGTCGAGGATGATCTGGATGCTGTCGGTGTCGTCCAGCGACGAGTCGCGGCGACTGTCGGCCACGATGATCGTCCGCGGATCGCGGACGTAGCAGACGATGCCGAAATACAGCGTGTCGTCGGTGTAGACGATGCGCACCTCCGTGCGCTCGGAGGCGCGGCGTCCCTCGTCGGGCCGGTTCTGGCGGAAGCCGCCGGCCACCTCCGCGGCCGCGTAGGCCGGATCGCCGAGGACGTCGCCGTCGAGCAGCGGGGCGGCCTCGACGCGGCGCGCGTACGCCCGCGGCAAGCCGCCCGCGACCGCGAACCCGGCCGTCCCGGCGCCGGTATCCTGGGCCGCCGGCTGGGCTTCGGCCGCGGCGGCGCCCGCGAGGCACGCGAGGACTGCGACCGCGAGGATACGGAACCGGCTCGGCATGGTGCAGCGAACGCCCCAGTCTATACGAACTGCCGGCGGCGTTCAGGCTACACTGGAGGCCGGGAGGGTTGACGATGGCGATCAGCGACACGCTGCTGCCCGAGTTCGATCAGGAGATTGCCAGCACCCGGGCAACGCTGGAGCGGGTGCCGGACGACCGTCTGGACTGGTCCCCGCACTCGAAATCGGGCACGATGCGCTGGCTGGCCGGCCACGTGGCCAACATTCCGTCCTGGGCGACGCTCGCCATCGCGCAGGACGAGCTCGACCTGGCGCCCGGCGGCAAGCCGCTCGATCCGCCTCCACCGCCGGCGAGCAGCGCCGAGCTCGTGGCGACGCTGGACCGGCTGGCGGCCGAGGCGCGCGCGGCCATCGCCGGCGCGGCCGACGACGAGCTGCTCAAGCCGTGGACGATGCTGCACAACGGCCAGCAGATCATGACCCTGCCCAAGCTCGGCGTCCTGCGCCGGTGGGTGCTCAACCACCTGATCCACCACCGCGCCCAGTTGGGCGTCTATCTGCGCCTGAACGACGTGCCGGTGCCGTCCATCTACGGGCCGTCGGCCGATGAGAATCCGGAGATGTGACGCGCGCACGGAGGAGGAGTGAGATGGGCCGTGTAGGTCTCGCGGCGGTGCTGACCGTGCTCGCCTGTGCGTCGTTGCCGGCCGTCGTTGCGGCCGGCCAGTCGGCGGCCGGTCCCGCCAGGGCGTCCACCGTGCCGCCGACCGCCTGGGGCGATCCGGACCTGCAGGGCACGTGGACGAACACCACGACGACGCCCCTCCAGCGGCCGCCGGAGCTGGCCGCCCGCGAGCGCTTCACGCTCGAGGAGCGGGCCGAGCTCGACGAGGCGCGCGCCCGCACCGAGGCGCGCGCCTGCGCCACCGAGCTCGTGGTCCTGCAGCAGGCGCCGCCGCCGACCAGCACGGGCTCCTACAACAGCTTCTGGCTGGAGCAGGGCACGCGCACGCTGCAGACGTCGCTGATCGTGGATCCGCCGGACGGCCGGCTCCCGCCGGTGACGCCGCGCGCGCAGCGGCGCGCCGACGCGCTGGCGGCGACCCGGGCGGCGATGTCCTATCCGGCCACCTGGGAGGAGCCGAGCGTCTTCGAGCGCTGCATCACGCGCGGCCTGCCGGCGACGATGATGCCCGGCTTCTACAACCACAACTACCAGATCCTGCAGACGCCGGACCACGTCGTCATCCACGCGGAGATGCTGCACGACGCGCGCATCGTTCCGCTCGACGGGCGGCCGCACCTGCCGGCCGGCGTGCGGCAGTGGCTCGGGGATTCGCGCGGGCGCTGGGAGGGCGATACGCTGGTGGTCGAGACCACCAACTTCACGGACAAGGTGTACGAGCGGCGCGTGTCGAACACCGTCTTCGGCGCCAGCCGGGCGATGCGCCTAGTCGAGCGCTTCACCCGCGTCGACGCCGACACGCTCGACTACCGCTTCACGGTTACGGATCCGACGGAGTTCGAGCGGCCCTGGACCGCCGCCATTCCCATGACGGCGCTCGATTCGCCCATCCTCGAGTACGCCTGCCACGAGGGCAACTACTCGATGGAGAACATGCTGCGCGGCGCCCGCGTCCAGGAACGCTAGGCCGAGTCGCGCGGCCAGGAGCCGTTGCGGTAGAGCGTGATCGCCACGTCGACGTTGCGGCGCAGGGCGGTCTTGATGGCGGACCATTCCTTCTCGCAGCGCACCAGCGTCTTCCACGAGTACAGGTGCTTCGTCTTGTGGAAGTCGCTGTTGGCGATGTAAGGGAAGTGCTTGAGGCTCGTCACCGAGAAGAGGTCGTCCCGGTTGGCCGCCTCCCAGACGTCGACCATGTCGGCCAGCTCGTCGCGGTGGTCCCACAGATAGGTGGTCTCGATCGTGAACTGCCGGCGGGGCCGCTGGTGGGGATGGCAGGCGACGCTCAGGCCGCCCTGCCGGCGAATATCCTGCAGGATGGCCTCGGGCGGCTGATCCGCGCTGATGAACTCGTCGATGCCCAGGGCGACGATGTGGGCGTTGCGGGCGCGCCGGCTGTGGTTGCGCGTGATCTCGGCGCCGGGGATGACCAGCATGCCGTACTTCTCTCGCGCGCGCTCGGCTTCCGTCCGGATGTCGGCCAGGTAGTCCCCGAACTGCTCCTCGGTGACCGTGAACCGGCGCGCGCCGAAAGTGGCGGCGCGTCCGGCGCGGGCCAGCCAGTCCTTCCGGCGCAGGACGTGGTCGGTGATGGCGATGACGTCGAAGGCGCCGGTTTCGCCGAACAGGTCGACCACCTCGCGGACCGTGAGCTGGCCGTCGCTCCAGCGGGTGTGCACGTGCAGGTCGCACAGCAGGTACGGTTCATAGCCTGGCATGTCAGCTCCTGATGTCCTCTCGATGCGGGTCGGGGGGCGTCCGCCCCAGGAACGCGTAGTACGGCACGCGCAGCGGGAGGTAAGGCAGGCGCGCATGCCGCTCGGCAATCCACAACGGCTCGAAGCGGCGCGCCAGGTACGGCAGATGATCGGGCGACGGGTGGACGTTGTCGCCGGCGAACCAGAGCGGCCAGAACGCGCGGGCCAGCCACGGATGCGAGGCGAAGCCGGGAGCGGGATGCTTGCGCGCCACGTAGAAGTCGACCGCGCCGATGCGGCCGCCCGGCCGCAGCAGCGTCGACGCGTGGTCCAGGGCCGCGAACCAGTCCGGCATCATGGTGAGCGAATAGGAGAAGGTGACGACGTCGACCGCGGGCTCGTCCGGCTGGAACGTCGCCCCGTCGCCGACGACCGTCTCGATGTTTCTCCAGCCGCGCGCCCGGGCACGCTCCCGCGCCCGGCCGATCAGCGACGGGGAGAGATCCACGACGTACAGCCTCCGGAGCCGCTCGATCCGCGGGCCCAGATGCTCGAGTGCGGCGGCCGTGCCGCCCCCCACGTCGACCCAGACACCGCCGTCCGGAACGGCGATGCGGCTGTAGAGAACCGCCCGCCCGGCCAGCAGGCGCGCGCGCGACGCGTCGTAGAGGTCCGCCTGGCCGCCGTAGAACGACTCGAGGCGCTCCGCGTGGTCGCGCCCGCGGACCGGCTTGAGCGCCAGGTGGTACAGGACCCGGAGGTGAGAGGCGATCTGCACGGCTCGGTAGGCCGGACGGCGTTACGCTGACGAGGCCATGATGTCGGCGATGTAGAAGCTGCCGTAGGTGTGCACGCGGTCGCACGCATGGAGCTCGGCTGCCAGCCGCGACCGATAGCCCATGTTTAACAAGATCGGCGGTCATTTTGCCGATTCGGGCAGCATTTCGAGAGTTTCGTCTCTGTAAGTTATTGATTCTAAATGATCGGCGTTTGGCTGAGCTCAATGTAGTGCCATAATCGCATGGTCTGGGTTGCGCTGTGGCGGGTCCACCCGCTATCGTGGCCCGTATGTTCGTGCGGCGCACCCAAACCCGGCGAACCGAAGACCGACAGCCTTACTTCTCCCATCGCCTCGTCCACTCCGAGCGCGTCGGAAACACCGTCCGGCAGCGCACGCTGCTCAATCTCGGGCGCCACTTCGACATCCCCCGCGAGCAGTGGCCGCTGCTGTGCACCCGCATCGACGATATCCTGGCCGGCCAACCGCCGCTGGTGGCCGATTTCCCGCCCGCCGTCGAGCATGAGGCGCAGCGGATCGCCGCGCAGTTGGTTGCCCGCGCCGCACCGAGGGACGAGACGGCCGCCGGACCGGCGGCCGTGCAACGGGTCGATGTCGACTCGCTGCGCCTGGCCCGTCCCCGTAGCGTCGGGGTGGAGCAGGTCGGCCTGTGGGCGCTGGAGCAATTGGAGCTGCCGGCCCTGCTGGCCGAGTTGGGCGTCAACGGCGCGTTGCGTGCGGCGGCGGCCGGGGCCCTCGTCGGGCGCCTGGCCCAGCCGGCATCGGAGCGCGCGACGCACCGCTGGCTGCAAGCGCGCAGCGGTCTGGGCGAGCTGCTCGGCGTCGACTTCGAGACCGTCAGCGCGATGCAGCTCTACCGCGCCTCGGACGCGTTGGTGAAGCATCGCGAGGCGATCGAGGCGCACCTGTTCGACCGCGCCCTCGGGCTGTTCGACCTGCAGCCGACCGTGACCCTCTACGACCTGACCAACACCTATTTCGAAGGCGAGGCGAGCGAGCAGCCCCAGGCCAAGCGCGGGCACTCGAAGGAGAAACGCAGCGACTGCCCGCTGTTGACCCTGGGGCTGATGCTCGACGCCAGCGGCTTCGTCCGCCGCTCGCAACTGTTCGCCGGCAACGTCCGCGAGCACCGCACCCTGGCCGGCATGCTCGAGGCGCTGCGGGCGCCGGCCGGCGCCCTGGTGGTGATGGACCGCGGCGTCGCCACCGACGCCTGCATCACCTGGCTGCGCGAGCACGGCTACCGCTATCTGGTCGTCAGCCGCGAACGCCACCGGCAATTCGATGCCGAGGCCGCCGTGTCGGTCCGCACGCAGTCGAACCAGACCGTGCACCTGCACAAGGTCGTCTCCACCGACCCCGACGAGGTGCGCTTGTACTGCTACTCGGAGGAGCGAGCACAGAAGGAACGAGCCATCGTCGAGCGCGTCGCCACCCGCTTCGAGGCCGCGCTCACCAAGCTCAACGACGGGCTGGCGCGCCCCCGCGCCCACAAGCGCCTCGCCCAGGTCTGGCAGCGCATCGGGCGCTTGAAGGCGCGCCACACCCGCGCCGCCAAGCACTACCAGATCGACGTCACCGCCGACGAGACCGGCAACCAGGCCGTCGCCGTCACCTGGACCCGACGCCCGCAGGACGGCTCGATGGCCACCCATCCCGGCGTCTACTGCCTGCGCAGCAGCGAGACCGACTGGGACGAAGACGCCTTGTGGCGAACCTACACCACGCTCACCGACGTCGAAGCCGTCTTCCGCTCGCTCAAGTCCGAGCTCGGACTGCGCCCCATCTACCACCACAAGCCGCGGCGGGCCGACGGCCACCTGCTGCTCACTGTTATCGCCTACCAGCTCGTGCAGGTCATCCGCACCCGCCTGCGCGCGCACGGCGAGCACGCCAGCTGGTCCACCCTGCGCCGCATCCTCGAAGGCCAGCAGCGCGTCACCGCCACCTTCCGGCGCCCGGACGGGCGCACCCTGCACGTGCGCACGGCCACGCAAGCCGAACCCGAACAGCGGGCCATCTACGATGCGCTCGGCGTCGACCCGCAGCCGGGCGGCGTCCGCAAGACGATCATCTGACCGCCCCCCTTCCCCCGGTTGACGCGCATTTGTAGTGCCACTTGCGCCGTTCGGTCGGCGTAAGCTGCTGATTCTAAAATGCCTTGGCTGTACCGTTGTTAAACATGGGATAGGTCAGCACATCGTGGAGCCGGTACAGCGTGCGGCCGACCCGCACGGTGACGTCGTCGAGGAAGTCGGTCCGCAGGCCCCCGCTGCGCCAGAGCGCGCGCGCGCCCGGCGCCGCGTGATCCACGATGGCCTGCCACTCGGCGGCCAGCGACGGCTGGTGCCGGTCCGCCAGCCAGTCCATGTGGTCGAGCAGCACGAAGCGCGAGATGTTCCCGGCGAACCGCCGCAGGAACCCGGCAATCGAGATCGTGTGGATGCTGATGCGATCCGCGAGGCCGGCCTGCAGCCGTGCGAAGTTGGCGGCCTTCAGATACTCGGGACAGCACTCGCGCGTGTAGCGGCCGGAGAGGTACACGCGCCAGAAGTAGTTGTCGCGGAGGGGGATGCGGGTGAAGACCGCGTCCGTGCGATCCTGCATGAACTGCACGATCCCGCCGCCGTACTGCGCGTCCACCTGCCGGCGTTGGGCGGCCGGCACGCCGATCATCGACAGCACGACGTCGCGCCCCAGCGCGAGCCGCACCGGCGGCGACCAGAACCGGTCGCGCAGCTTGCCGCGGTAGATGGCGCGCTGCTCGTCCACCGACGACGCCGCGAGGATCGCGTCGACGTGACGGCGGGCGCCGATGACCCGATCGATGTACAGGTTCAGCGCACGGGCGAGGCGGCCCGCCGTGCCCCGGAAGAAGAACGACGAGCCGCCGTTCGCGAAGAAGCCGATCCGGCGATCCCAGTAGCGGCGCGCCCAGGGCGAGAGCTCCGCGCGCAGGTGCGCCCGGTACACCCCCTGCGCGTCCTCCAGGTAGCCGCGGCCGAACATGGCGAAGAACGGCTCGAAGTCGAGCCGGCGGATGGCCGCGATCTTCAGCTCGAGCAGGGCGTTCTGGCGGGGGTTCACGTCCACGGCGTACACGTGCGCCGGTTCCGTGAGGACGTAGTCCAGCACGTTGCAGCCCGCCGACGTGATCGCGAGGACGGTGTCGTCCCCCGTCAGGTTCAGCGCCGCGCGGTCCAGCCGGGGATCCTCCCAGCAGGTGTTGTAGACGAGATTGTTCCGATGAACCAGGTCGAAGACGTGGCGGTTGACGCGTTCGAGCACGGGCATGAGAGTGCTGGCGCGAGTATGCGGCCGGCGGGTGTCGAACCGGCGACGGCAACGCGACGTGTCTGTAAAGCCCGCCGATTCGTAACCGTGGATTCACGCCGGCGTCTCATCTTCGTCATACCGGTCACACATACTCGCGGCGCAACGGAGGCGCATGGACGGATCCAGTCATCCGAACCCCCGGACAGGCGGCGCGGCGGACCGGGGCGCGAGCACCCCGTCAGCGCCGCAGCTCGCCGCGTGGCTCGTCGTGGGCGCGATGGTCTACGTGCTGCTCGTGGCCGTCAGCACGGTGAGCGGCGGCTTCGCCCAGGCGGCCGGCGGCCGCTCGGGCGCCGAGGGCCTGTTCGCCTTCGTCACCAACCCGTTCGTCGGCGTCCTGCTGGGCACGCTGGCGACGGCCCTCGTCCAGTCGTCGAGCACGGTGACGTCGATCATCGTCGGCATGGTGGCGGGCGGGCTGCCGGTCTCGGTCGCCATCCCGATGGTGATGGGCGCGAACGTCGGCACCACCGTCACCAATACGCTGGTCAGCTTCGGCCACGTGGGCCGCGGCGACGAGTTCAGGCGGGCGTTCGCGGCGGCCACGGTGCACGACTGGTTCAACCTGCTCAGCATCGTCATCTTCCTGCCGCTGGAAGTCTCGTGCGGCTTCCTCGAAAGGCTCAGCGGCGCGCTGGTGACCGCGGTCGAGAAGCTCGGCGCCTACGAGACGGGGGGCTGGGACGTGGCCGACCTGGTGGTCGAGCCGGGCAGCCGCCTGGTGGCGGCGCTCGTGTCGCCGCTGCCCGAGCGCTGGGCCGGCGTAGCGCTGATCACCGTCGGCGTGGCCCTGATCCTGGTGTCGATCACGCACCTGGGAGCCGCGCTCAAGACCGTCATGGTGGGCAGGGCGCGCCGGTGCCTGCACGCCGCGATCGGGCGCGGCCCGGCCACCGGCATCCTCTCGGGGACGCTGGTGACGGTGCTGGTGCAGTCCTCGTCGACGACGACCAGCCTGATGGTCCCGCTGGCGGGGAGCGGCGTGTTCGCGCTGCGCCAGGTGTACCCGTTCACGCTCGGTGCGAACATCGGCACGACCATCACGGCCATGCTGGCGGCCACGGCGGTCACCGGCGGGAACCGGACGACCGCCCTGCAGATTGCGCTGGCGCACTTTCTCTACAACATGCTGGGCGTGGCCGTCGTCTACGGGGTGCCGTGGCTGCGGCGCCTGCCGGTCGACGGCGCCCAGTGGATTGCCGCGCTCGGCAGCGAGCGGAAGGGGCTGGCGCTGGCCTACACGCTGTCGGTCTTCTTCATCGTGCCCGGACTGCTCACGTTCGTCAGCCTGCGATTCTTCTGAGCGAGTCCCGCCCTGGCGACGCCGCGGGAATCCGCCGTTCCACGCGCGGACTGCTCGCGCGGCCGATTTGCTGTTAAGGTGGTGCTCGTGGCCCGCTCGTCGCGACGCCGGCGCCCGCGGCGCAAGGGCAGGTGGAGGCGGAGGCTGCGCACGGCCTGCGTCGCGCTGGTCCTGCTGGTGCTCGGCGTCCCGCCCCTGATCCTGCTCGCGTTCCGCTTCGTGCCGCCGCCGACCACCGCCTTCATGGTGCGCTACCAGCTCGACGCCGCGCAGCGGTCGCCGCTGGACGCGCGCTGGGTCGACTGGGAGCGCATCGCCCCGGAGGCCGCGCTGGCCGTCATCGCGGCGGAGGACCAGAAGTTCCTCGATCACCCGGGCTTCGACTTCGACGCCCTGCGGGACGCGGTGCGGACGGCCCGGCGCGGCGGACCGTTGCGGGGGGCCAGCACCATCTCGCAGCAGGTGTCCAAGAACCTGTTCCTGTGGCCGGGGCGCAGCCTGGTCCGCAAGGCGCTGGAGGCGGGCATCACCACCGAGCTGGAGCTGCTGTGGAGCAAGCGCCGCATCCTCGAGGTGTACCTGAACGTGGCGGAGTTCGGCGAGGGGATATACGGGGTCGGCGCGGCCAGCGAGCGGTTCTTCGCGAAGGAGCCGGCCGCGCTCACGGAGGCGGAGGCCGCGCTGCTCGCGGCGGTCCTGCCCAACCCGTCGGTCTTCCGCGTCGACGAGCCGTCCGCCTACGTGCGCGGGCGCCAGGCCTGGATACGCAGCCAGATGGTGAGCCTGCGCGCGGCCGGCGTTCTCCGCAGGCTGGAGGAAGAGGGGCCGTGAGCCGCCCCGGCGGCGGCCCACGGCGCAGACTCCTGCTACTTCCCTGAGCCTTCCGCGGGCAGGGCCAGCGCCGCCAGCGAGCCCGGGAAGACGCCGCCCTCGCCGATCTGCACGATGACGAACTGCCGCCCTTCGTGCAGGTAGGTCATCATGCCGTACTGGCCGGGCGTCGGCAGCTCGACCGTGCCGACCTTCTCGCCCGTGGTCTTGTCGTGCGCGTTGAGCACCGGCCGCTCGTTGGCGCCCTCGGTGGAGAGGAGCAGGCTGCCGGTCGCCATGAGCACCGCCCGGCCCCGGCCGCCGATGGCCTCGGGATCGAGATCGACGCCCGCGAGCGCCGGGTGGTTGACGACGCGGTCACCCGCCCGCCCGACCGGGACCTCCCACACGTGCTCGCCCGTGTTCATGTCGATCGCGGTGATCTTGCTGTAGGGCGGCTTGTGGATCGACAGCCCCTGGGGCCCGCCCCAGCCGACGCCGCCGCCGCTGACCCAGTCGGAGAGGGTCGTGCCGGTGGTGGTGCAGCGCCCCGAGTCCGACGTGCAGCCGTGGTCGGGCGCGTCGACGGCCGCGCCCGGCTGCACCGTGCGGCCCGAGCAGCCGGGCCCCGACGACTGGTACAGCACGCCGGCCTCCGGATCGAGCACGGCCGGGTGGGTGATGTTGATCCCGCCCGAGCAGCCCACCCAGCCCTTGACGGGCTCGCTGTGGTTGTTGGGCAGCGGCGGCATGTAGGGGCCGCCGATGCGGTACTGCGACATGATGTCGAGCGCTTCCTGCTTCAGCTCCGGCGTGAAGTCGATGATGTTGTCCGCGTCGAGTCCGAGCGGATTCAGCGGCGCGGGGTGCGTCGGGAACGGCTGGGTCGGGGCGAGCTTCTCGCCCGGCACGATCGACTGCGGGACCGGACGCTCCTCGATCGGCCACACCGGCTCGCCGGTGACGCGGTTGAACGCGAAGGTGAAGCCCTGCTTGGTGGTCTGGACCAGCATCGGAATCTGCTGGCCGTCCACGGTGGCGTCCACCAGGATCGGCACGTTGGCGATCTCGTAGTTCCAGATCGGGTGGTGGTTCACCTGGAAGTGCCAGAGCCGCTCGCCGGTATCGGCGTCGAGCGCGATCACGCTGTCGCCGAAGAGGTTGTCGCCGGGCCGGAACCCGCCGTAGTAGTCGATGGTCGGCGCGTTGGTCGGAATGTAGACGATGCCGCGCTCGAGGTCGGCCGAGAGCGGCGCCCACGACGAGACGTCGCCCGTCCACTGCCAGGCGTCGTTCTCCCAGGTGTCGAAGCCGAACTCGCTCTCCGACTGCGGGATGACGTTGAACTTCCACTTGTGCTCGCCGGTGCGGGCGTCGTAGGCCAGGATGTGGCCGGGCACGTTCTCGACGCGGGTCTGGTTGTAGCCCTGCTCGTGCGCGTTGCCCACCACGACGGTGCCGTTGACGACGATGGGGGGCGACGAGCTCGTGATGTAGCCGATCTCCATCGGAATCCCGTTCTCGGGGTCGTACGGGTAGCCGAGGTCGGCCAGCAGATCGACGACGCCGGTCTCCGGGAAGCCGGGGATGCCGACCGGCCCGCCGAAGCCCTCCAGGTGCTCGCCGGTCTTGGCGTCGAGCGCGTGCAGGAAGAAGGCCGGCGTGATGACGTAGATGACGCCGCGTCCGTCGATCTCGGCGTAGGCCACGCCCTTGCCGTAGCTGGCGCGCATCGACTCCTCCCAGCGCTTCGTGCTGGGCTCGCGATACGTCCACAGCGTCTCGCCGCTCGCCGGATCGATGGCGACGATCGTGCGCCGGTAGCCGGCGACGGTGTACAGCACGCCGTCGATGTAGCTCGGCGTCGAGCGCGACAGGTAGTACGGGTGCGGGCTGAAGTTGTCGCCGCGCCACACCCAGGCCAGCTCGAGATCCTCGAAGTTGTCGGCGTCGATCTGCGCCAGCGGCGAGTAGCGGGTGCCCCAGGCGTCGCCGCTCTGATACCACCACTCGCCCTCGGGCGTGCCGCGCTCCTGGGCGGCAGCCGCGAGCGGCACGAGCAGCAGGGCGGCGAGCGTGAGCGCGAGACCCGGCGTGACAGCCGGTCGAGACGTTCTCCGGTCGGCTTTCATCGTCTTCCTCCCAACCCGTGCGACGTGAGCTTGATGCGCTGCTGTCCGCGCGGTCAGCGCGCGAGGTACTTCGTCAGCCCGCCGCCGGCCTGGCGGCGGGAATTGGGGCCTTCCGCGGCGTAGACGTTGCCGTCGGCGTCCACCGCCACGCCCTCGCCGGCCGTGCCCAGCAGGCGGGCGTCGGAGAAGTGCGGCGGAATGAACGCGGTGACCTTGTCTTCCGACGCATGCCCGATCCGCACGCCGTTGCGCCAGTTGGGATGCCGGATCCGGTCGGACTCCGAGTCGATCGCGTACAGCGTGTCGTCGTCGGTGATGAACAGCCCGCTGATGCGGCCGAACTGGTAGTAGGAATCGAGGTAGTTGCCGTCCTGGTCGAAGATCTGGATGCGGTGGTTGCCGCGATCCGCGACGAACAGGCGTCCCTGCGAATCGAACTCCAGCGCGTGGGGCGTCCGGAACTGGCCCGGCGCCGAGCCGATCGTGCCCCACTCCTTGACGAACTGGCCGTCGCTCGTGAACTTCATGATCCGGCCCGTCGAGCCGGCGGCCGGATCGGGGTTCTGGCCACTGTGGCCGTCCGAGACGAAGATGTCGCCGTTCGGCGCGGTGATCACGTCGCACGGCTGGTTGAAGGTGTCCGGCCCGCTGCCGGCGACGCCCGCCGTGCCCAGCCGCATCAGCACCTCGCCCTCCGGGCTGAACTTGATCACCTGGTGGCCTTTCGTGCCCTCCTCGTTGCCCTGCCAGTCGGTCACCCAGACGTTGCCGTCGGCGTCGACGTGGAAGCCGTGGGGCACCACGAACAGCCCGGAGCCGAACGACGCCAGCAGCTCGCCGGTGTGCCGATCGAACTTGAGGACGGGGTCGACGTCGGAGTTGAGGCAGCCGCCTTGCAGGCCGAAGTCGCCGCAGCGGTCGTAGGCCCAGACGTGCCCGTCGGGGCCGATGTCGACGCCGGCCGTCGAGCCCCACTCCCGCCCGTCGGGCAACTCGGCCCATTCCTTGAGGATGCCGGGCGTGGGATTCGGCAGCGGCTCCGCGGCGGGGTCGGCGACCACCGGCGCGAAGAACTGCGGGAAGCCCGCTTCGGACTGCGCGCGGAGTCCTCCCGCGCACAGCAGGGCGACGGCGAGGCCGAAGACGGGCGTGACGATCAAGCGGTTCAGCAGCGGCATGGCAAGCACCTTCCTTGTAACCCTTGTAGCTTCCTCCCGGGTCGTTCATGCCCCGTGCTCCGAAGGGGTGCGCCGATCATAGCGCGGATGCGGCCGGCGGCAAGCCGGAATCGGGGCGGACCCCGCGTCAACGGGACCTGGCGACCAGCTCCATCATGGCGGGCAGCGTTACCGCGCGGATGTCCTTCGCCAACGGGAAGCTCTCGTCGCCCGCGTGAACCACGAATCTGCGCGCAGGCCGCAGGTCCTCGCAGGCGGCGTGAAATCCCCTGGAGACCCTGGGCGCCGAGCCGGCCTTGATCTCGATCGCCCAGAGCTCGCCGGCGCCGAGGTCGACGACGAGGTCGACTTCCGCGCCGCCGGCGGTGCGGTAGTAGCCGCACGACGCGCGGGGCGGAAGCGTGCTGGCGATGTTCTCGACCACGAAGCCCTCCCAGCTGCCGCCGACGACGGGATGCCCGAACAGGTCGTCGACCGTCTCGATGCCCAGGAGCGCGTGGCAGACGCCGCTGTCCCTGACGTAGACCTTCGGCGCCTTGACGAGGCGGCGGCCCAGATTGGACCGCCAGGGTTGCAGCCGCCGGACCAGCAGGAGATCGACCAGCAGGTCGAGATACCGGGCAATCGTGACGCCGTTGACGTCGAGTCCGCGCGCAAGCGCGGCCGCATTGTGCACCTGCCCCTGGTTGTGGGCGAGCATCGTCCAGAAACGGCGCAGCGTCTCGGCTGGAATGCGTGGTCCGAGCTGGGGGATGTCCCGTTCGAGATAGGTCCGGATGAAGGCCAGCCGCCAGTCCAGGCTGGCCTCGTCGCTGCGCGCGAGTCGGCTCTCCGGGAAACCGCCGCGACACCACAGGCGGCGCTGGTTGCCGGTAGCTTCCAGCGCCCCGAACGGATGCAGCTCGCAATAGGTGATGCGGCCCGCGAGCGTCTCGCTCGACTGCTTCAGCAGATCGATCGATGCCGACCCGAGCAGCAGGAAGTGTCCCGCCCGCCTGCCGTCCCGCCGGCGTTCGTCGATGATGCTCCGCAGGGGGGCGAACAGGCCGGGCGCGCGGTGCACCTCGTCGATAAGCACGAGGCTGTCGGCGTTCTCGGCGCAGTATTGTTCGACGTCGCTGACCTTGGCGCGGTCGCTCGGCAGTTCCAGATCCACGTAGACGGCGCGGCGCTCGCGGGCGACCTCCAGGGCCAGCGTGGTCTTGCCTACCTGGCGCGGTCCGATCAACGCCACCGCGGGGTTGTTGTCCAGGAGCCGGTGGAGCGTGGGTTCCAGGCGGCGCTTCAGCATCCATGCAAATGTAACTCAATGGTCAATATATGCATGGTTCCGGGTGCTGGAGCGGGCGGTCGGCCGGATCAGAACCGCACGCTGAGTCCCACCTGCGCGCGCCGGGTGTCGCCGAGACCGCTGCGCAGCGCGCCGTCGAAGTTGAAGAGGAGCGAGCCGACGGCCGGGTCGACGAAGTTGTCGGCGTTGGTCAGGTTGAAGACCTCGACGATCGGCTCGACGACGGTGCCGCCGCCGACGGCGAAGCGCCGCGACACCCGCAGGTCCCAGGTGAAGAACTCGTTCTCCCGCCGCAGCGTGTTGCGCGCGAGGATGGAGCCGTCCGCGCAGATCCGGTCCGCCGGCTGGGCGGCCCGCGCGCCGCGCTGGGCGCACTGCTCGGAGGCCGGCGACGCGGACACGTAGCGCACGATGTTGCTGAGCTGGACGGCGGCCGGCAGCGTGGCCAGGACGTACGCGCTCACCTGGTGGCGCCGGTCGCGATCCGACCAGCCGTACTCCGGCGCGAGGTTGCCGGCGTGGGCGTAACGCAAGGTGAACGGATCGCGCTCGTTGTCGTCGTCGGAGCGATCGAAGGCGAGCGTGTAGTGCGCCTCGAACGTGAGCGGGCGGCCGCCGAGTCCGCCGCGCCCGCGCAGCCCGGCGGTGAGCGCGTGATACCGCGAGCGGGCGCTGCTCTCGGTGACGGTGAGCGTGTTGATGCCGCCGCCGGCCGGGTGCGTCCCGATCCCGAAGGGCGCCCCGAGGACCGCGTCGTTGCGGTTGACGAAGCGGAAGAGGTTGGCGGTGCGCGCGTGGATGTAGCCGACGCTGGCTGCCATCCCGCCGCCCAGATCGCGATCGATCTCCGTGCTGAACGACCAGGTGCGCGGCAGCTCCAGATCGCGGTCGGCGACCTGGATGTCGGGCAGGAACGGCGGCGAGGCCGAGGTGTCGATCTGCTCGTCGATGGCGGGAACCGGCCCCAGTTCCGGCGCGCCGCTGCTGCGGAAGAGTGTCTGCTGGAACGCGCCGTTGGTCGTCCGGTGCTGGGCGAAGACGAGCATCGGGATGCGGGCGACGTACGACCCGGCGTTGGCGCGCAGCACGGTGCGGCCCTCGCCGGCCAGGTCCCACGCCAGTCCGAGACGGGGCTGCAGGTTGTCGAGGTCGTCCGGAACCCGTCCGTCCGAGGGGAACCGCGGGTCGTCCAGGTACGGCCCGAAGAACGTGTCGCCCGGCTCGATGAAGACGTTCGGGTGCCAGGCGCCGTCCCAGCGCAGCCCGAGGTCCAGCGTCACCCGCTCGTGCGGATGCCACGTGTCCTGCACGAACAGGCCCAGCTCGTGCGTCTGGAGCTGCTGGCGCCCGAGCTGCTCGGGCGGGACGCCGGGCACCGTCGCCGCCTGCAGGTAGAGCAGGACCGGGCCGGCGACCGCGGAGCCCGGGGGACAGACCCCGAAGGCGCCGGCCGATCCGTCCGAGCACGTGACGTAGCGGTCGCCGTGCGTGACGAAGCCGATGAAGCCGCCGACCGAGTCGAAGATGTAGCGGCTGTTCGCCAGCCCGATGAACTGCTGCTCGGCGCGCGTGCGGTTGTACTCCACCCCGGCCTTGACGAGGTGGTTGCCGGCGGCGAACGAGACGTTGTCGACCACCTGCAGCCGCGTGTCGAACGCCGGCTCGATCGGCAGGAAGAAGGGCAGGCCGAGGCGGAAGCCGTCGGCGAAGTCCATGGTGATGTCGGGGAACGGCCGCCCGCCGAGGTCGGCGAACTGCGGCGGCCCCGGCAGCCGGGCCCCGGGCAGCAGCGGTCCCCGATACCAGCGCGGCCGATCCTCGCGCGCCGCCTGCACCCGCAGCTCGTTGGAGAGCGCGTTGGTCAGCAGCGAGCGGAGGCTGCCGTTGATCGCGTGCGAGCGGTCGCGCTCGATCCCGTTGGCCGACGCGCCCCAGGCGTCGACGTCGAAGGTGCCGTTCACCTGTTCCGACCAGGTGTAGTTGTACTTGAGCGACGCCTGGTGCCGGCCGTCGAGGTTCAGATCGAGCTTGGCGAGCAGCGAGCGCGCGTCGTCCGTGCGCCGGATCGGCCCGAACTCGTCGTCGAACAGGCCCGGCCAGCGCGCCTGCAGGAAGCGCTCGAGACGCTGCAGGTTCGCCGGACCGCGGACGTGGCGGGTCGCCTGCTTGGTCTCGGCGGCCGCCTGCTGGTCGTAGGCCAGGAAGAAGAACGCCCGGTCGCGCACGAGCGGGCCGCCCAGCGTCGCGCCCGTCTGGTTGCGGTGGAAGGCGGGGCGTCCGCCGCCGCGCGCCGCCGGGAACGGGGCCGCGATCTCGTCCCACTGCCCGAAGTAGTGGGCGGAGCCGGCGAGCTCGTTGGTCCCCGACTTCGTGATCACGTTGACGAAGCCGCCGGCCGAGCGGCCGAACTCGGCGGTGGCCCCCTGATTGACCACCACCAGCTCCTCGATGGCGTCCTGGTTGAACGTGAAGGCCGGCCGCTGGCCGCCGCGCTGCTCGCCGAAGAACGGGTTGTTGAAGTCGGCGCCGTCGACGATGAAGTTGTTGAAAATTCCGCGCTGGCCGCTGATGTTCAGCTCGTCGCCGTCCGGTCCCTGCGAGATCGACGCGCCCGGCGTGAGCAGCGTCAGGCTCATGAAGTTGCGGCCGTCGCTCGGCAGCCCGTCCACCACGTCCTCCAGCACGCGCTGCGAGCTCGTCACGTCCGCGGTGTCGAGCGTCGGCGGCAGCTCGCTGACGACCGTGACGGTCTCGGCGGTCACGACCCGCAGCGCGACGGCCAGGTCGAGCATCTCCCCGACGCGCAGCGTGGCGCCCTCGATGCGCTCGGTGCCGAAGCCGGCGGTGGCCGGCGCCACGGTCAGGTCGTAGGTCCCCGGCGGCAGCAGGGCGCGCACGAACGTCCCGGACGCGGAGGTCTCCACGGTGGTCAGCAGGTCGGTCTCGCGGTGCTGCACGACGACGACGGCCCCCGCCACCGGGTCGCCGAGCGGATCGCGGACCGTGCCGCGGATGACGCCGGTGGTCGTCCCGGCCTGGGCCGCGAGCTGCGGCGCGTGCAGGTCGAGGCACGCCGCCGCGAGCAGCACGACGGCCAGCGCGCGGACGAGGCGGCAGGGGAGGGCGCGAGCGTTCGGCATGACGCACGGATTGCGACCGGCTGACAGTATACTGGCCATCGCACAGTTCCACGTCCTGTCGTATTCAGCGCCCATTTCGTCGCACAGGCATCACGATTGGGCGAGGAGATATTCGCAGATGCGCAGCGAGGCACGGCGTGCGGCAAGCGTCCTGGCGTCCGTGGTGGGGCTCGCCTGCCTGGCCGCGGCATCCGGCGCCGCCGGCATGCAGGGCGCGGAGCTGTCCGGGACGGTGACCGACGCGACGGGCCTCGCGCTGCCCGGCGTCAGCGTCGAGGCGCGGTCCGCGACGGCTGACGGTCAGGTCCGCACCGCCGTTACCGACAACCGCGGCGCGTTCGCGCTCACCGCGCTCGATCCGGGCGTCTACGACGTCACCTTCACGCTGGCGGGCTTCCAGACCGTCGTACGCACCGGCGTGCAGGTCAGCGCCGGGGCGGCGGCGCTGCTCGACGTGGAGCTGGCGGTCGAGCTCGCCGAGCAGGTCGTCGTGGTCGGCAGCCGCGGCCGGCCGCGGTCGGTGACCGAGTCGCCGGTCCCCATCGACGTCATCCCGTTCGAGGACGTCGTCAGCCAGGGCGCCACCACGCTCGACTACCAGTTGCGGACCCTGAACCCGTCGTTCAACGTCGCCACGCATCCGATCAGCGATGCGGCCACGCTCGTGCGGCCGGCCAGCCTGCGCAACCTCGCGCACGACCACACGCTCGTCCTGGTGAACGGCAAGCGCCGCCACCGCTCATCGGTCGTCGCCTGGTTCGCCGGCGTGACGGACGGCGCGCAGGGTCCGGACATCTCCACCATCCCGTCGATTGCATTGCGCCAGGTGGAGGTGTTGCGCGATGGCGCGTCGGCGCAGTACGGCTCGGACGCCATCGCCGGCGTGATGAACTTCCTGCTCAAGAACGCCCGCGAGGGCGGCAGCCTGGAGCTCAGCACCGGCACCTACCGCGCGGGCGACGGCGACGCGTACAACGTCGCCGGCAACGCCGGCCTGCCGCTCGGCGAAACGGGGTTCGCGAACCTCAGCTTCGAGTACGGCAACGCCGATCCGACCGACCGCAGCGTGCAGCGCGACGACGCCGCGGCGCTCATTGCGGCCGGCAACACGGCCGTGGCCGACCCGGCGCAGATCTGGGGCAATCCGACGATAGAGGACGACCTGAAGCTGTTCGGCAACTTCGGCAACGAGTTCGCGAACGGCGTGGAGCTGTACGGCCATGCCAACTACGCCAGCAAGAAGGTGACGGAGGGGTTCTACTTCCGGAACCCCAACACGCGCGCCAACATCTACTCCCTCGATGGCGGGCAGACGCTGCTGATCGGCGACGTGCTCGCCGCGCGCGGCAGCGGCTCCGCCAACTGCCCCACCGTTGCGATTGCCGGCAATGTGCCGGATCAGGCCGCCCTGGCGCAGGTGTTCGCCGATCCCGACTGCTTCTCCTTCCAGGAGATCGCCCCGGGCGGCTTCACGCCCCGCTTCGGCGGCATCGTCACGGACATGTCGGCGGTGGGAGGCGTGCGCCGGCACATGGCCAACGGCCTGACATGGGACGCCAGCGCCAGCTACGGCGCCCACGAGTCGGACTTCTTCTTCAACAACACCGTCAACGCCTCGCTTGGTCCGGATACGCCCCGCGACTTCGACCCGGGTCTCTACCGGCAGGAGGAGGTCAATCTGAACTTCGATCTCTCCTACGCCGTCACCGATGCGCTCAACGTCGCCAGCGGCGTCGAGTGGCGCGACGAGCGCTTCACGGTGGGCGCGGGCGGTCGTCCGTCGTGGGAAGTGGGACCGTTCGCCGCGCAGGGGTTCGTGCCCGCGTCGAACGGCTTCCCCGGATTCGCCGACTACACCGCCGGGACCTGGAGCCGCAGCAACATCGCGGTCTACGGCGACATCGAGCTGCGCGATCCCGTGGATGCCCGGTGGACGGTCAGCGGCGCCGTCCGGTTCGAGCACTTCGACATCTTCGGCGCCACGACCAACGGCAAGCTCTCGGCCCGCTACGGGCTCGGCGACGCCGTTTCGGTTCGCGGCGGCGTCAGCACCGGGTTCCGGGCGCCGACACCCGGCCAGCAGAACACCATCAACGTGCAGACGACGCTCAACGATCAACTGGAGCTGACGGACAGCGGTACCGTCCCCTCCACGTTCGCCGCGGCGGAACGCCACGGCGGCGTCCCGCTCCGGCCGGAGACGTCGCGCAACGTCACGGCCGGGCTGGTGGTCGACACGGGTCCGTTCACACTCACCGCCGACTACTTCCGCGTCGCCATCGCCGACCGTCTGGCCCTGTCGGGGCTGGTTTCCACGGACGCGGAGGATCGCGCGCGGCTGCTGGCCGACGGCATCACCTCCGCCGAATCGCTGACCCTTTTCCGGTTCTTCATCAACGACTTCTCGACCCGCACCCAGGGGTTCGACATCGTCTCCACCTACGCGCCGCCCGCGTTTTCCGGCGGCACGGTGTTCAGCTTCACCATGAACTACACCGGCACCCTGATGACGGAGGAGTCCGATCTGCTCGGTCCCGGCGATGTGCTCGCCCTGGAGCGCGGCGTGCCCAGGACCCGCTGGAACGTCGCCGTCAACCAGCGCCTGGGAGCGCTGGGCCTGCTCGCACGCCTGCACCATTACGGCGACTGGGTCGACCTGTTCGACGCCAGGTTCGTCCGCGGCGCGGACGCGCCGATCCTCGACGGCAGGTACATCGTCGACGTCGAGGTGGACATTCCGATCGTTACCGGCGTATCGCTGGCGGTCGGCGGCCAGAACCTGCTCGACACCTTCTCGGATCGCAACGATGTGCTTGCCGGCGCGCTCGGCGTGCCGTACAGCCAGTTCACGCCGTGGGGTTTCAGCGGTGGGTACTACTACGCCCGCCTCAACTACCGCTGGGGCCGCTAGCCCGGAAAATTCATGACGTCGTCGAATCGGTCGCTGGCCGAGCCCTGATCGTTGAGCGAGAGAGGTCTGCGGTCGCCGCACGTGGCAGGTGGCAGCGTGGTGGAGCGGCGTGGCGTGGTTACGGGGCGTACGAGGCGCCAGACGCGGACAGCTTCGCCGACAGGGCGCCCCAGGCGCCTGTGTGGATTCCGCGAGCTGAGGGGGAAGCTGCGACGGGGCGCTACCCGGCGCGCGCCCCGAGTGCGAGGGCGATTTGGCGCCACGCGTCGAGGTCGGGCGTTGCCCGCGGCAGGTGCACAACGAGGCGCCGGACGGAGCGGACGACGTTGGCGCCGAGCTTGAGCAATCGGTCGCGCAGCCAGGTCACTTGGGTGCGGGCGCAGGCGGTGCGGGCGGCTCTCAGCCGCAGTTCCTGCATGAGCACGTAGGCGGCGGCCGTCAACAGGACCCGCAGCTGGTTTGCCCAGAACTTGGTGCAGCTCGTGCGGTCGATCTGCAAGCCGTCGAGCAGTTCCTTGATGCGGTTCTCGATGTCGCCGCGCCCGCAGTAGACCTTCTCGTAGATGAAGCGCGGCGTCTGGCGCAGATTGGTCACGACGAAGCGCGGGTTGTCCCGCGGCTGCCGGCCGGTGAGCTGCACGACTTCGGCCTTGATCACCACGCGGCGCTCACGAGCCCACGTGCCCGCGCGATAGCGGGTGTCGAGGTAGAAGTGCGCCGTCTTCTCACGCAGCATGTTCTCGGTGCGGGCCGCCACCATGACGGGCTCGGCAGCCCGCAGCAGGACGGCGTTCTTGGCCATCGCCACGACGTAGTCGAGCCGCGGCTCGGCATCGAGGAAGTCGAAGACCTCCGGGCAGGCGAAGCCCCCGTCGAGACGGACGAGAAAGCGTGCCTTGGGGAACGCGGACCGCAGCAGCGGGAGCAATCGACACAGCACGCTCAGCGTGCCGTCGGGCGCCTGGGCCTTGCCGGGTCGCAGCACCGCCGCGCACAGATACTGCTCGACCTCGCGGTCGAAGCTCACAAAGGCCAGCAATGGCAGGTAGCACCAGCTGTCGTAGTGCCCGTTGAAGAACGTCAACTGCTGCTCGCCATGCGTCGGGTCGTCGGTCGGGTCGAGGTCGATCGTGATGCGTCGCACCCGCCCGCGCAGCCGGCGACGATGCCGCTCGATGACCGACGTCGCCAGCTCGCGCCCCAGCCGATAGAGCGCGACGCGGCCCGCACCGTTCTCGAACCGCGAGACCGTCGGCTGCGACGCCAGCCGACCGCCCGCCACCGGGTCGCGCCCGAGCAGCAGCTTGTGGATCGGGTCGTCGGCGAGCCGGTCCGAATCGTTGCCGTCGGGATGACCGCAGGCGATGCCGAACACCCGCTGGCCGACCAGGTCCTCGAGCGTGTGCCGGACCTTCTCCGGTGCCCGGCGGTCGACCAGACACCGGCCGAACGCCTTGACCAGTCCGTAGACGCGCTCGGCGGCCTTGAGCAGCACGGCGCCGCCATCCGAGCTCGACTGCTCGCGGTCGAACGTGGCGACCAGCGGCTTGTCGAACAGATCGGGGAACAGAACAGACTGTGCTATCGTGGGGTCCGTCACGCAAGGGCCTCCGTTGTGGCTAAACGTTTGGTAGCACAACGTTTGTACCACACGGAAGGCCCTTGCGTCTCGTCGCCAACCCCACCTTCACGCATAATCCGGGTTAATGTCGATGGAGGCAGGTGATGAGACGACGTCCGACCCACGTCTGGCTGCTGCTCCTTCCGGTGCTGCTCGTCGGCTGCGGGGGCTCCGAGATGGAGTCGGAACCCATGGCGGAGGAGGCGGCACCCGAGTACGTCCCGCCGTCGTTCACGCCCGAGTCGCGCGAGCTCGTCCGGGCCGATATCGAGCGGCTGATGGAGGAGCTCTCCAACTGGGGGCGCTGGGGGCCCGACGATCAACTGGGAGCGGCGAACACGATCACGCCGGAGAAGCGCCTAGAGGCGCTGGCGCTGGCCACCGAAGGCATCACCGTGTCGCTCGCGCACCTCGTCCTCAAGGGCGAGGCCGACGACGTGCCGCTGCCCTTCGGCCACAGCATGCTGGGCGTGCCCGACACGTCCGCCGAGCCGGGCTTCTTCGGCGGCGTCAGCGACAACTACAACGTCAGCTATCACGGCTACTCCCACAGCCACATCGACTCGCTGTGCCACATCCTGTCGAACGGCAAGATGTACAACGGCGTCTCGCACGACACGATCACCGAGGCAGGCTGCAGCAACGCGTCGATCGACAACCTCCAGGGCGGCATCGTGACGCGCGGCGTGCTGTTCGACATCCCCCGCCTCAAGGGCGTGCCGTATCTGGAGCCGGGAACGCCGATCTACACGGAGGACCTCGACGCCTGGGAGGAGATGGCCGGCCTGACGGTGCGCCCGGGCGACGCGATCTTCATGCGCACCGGCCGCTGGGCGCGGCGCGCCGAGATGGGACCGTGGACGATCTCCGAGAACGCGGCCGGGCTCCACGCCTCGACCATGCCGTGGGTGAAGTCGCGCGACATCTCGTTCATCGGCAGCGACGCCGCGCTCGACGTCGTCCCGTCGCTGGTCGAGGACGTCAATCTGCCGGTGCACCTGCTGACGATCGTGGCCATGGGCGTCGACATCTTCGACAACCAGGACCTGGAGGCGCTGGCCGAGACCGCCGCGTCGCTGAACCGCTGGGAGTTCACGCTGATCGCCGCGCCGCTGGCCGTCGAGGGCGGCACGGGCTCGCCGATCAACGCGCTGGCAATCTTCTAGTAGACGGGGCTGCGCCCCGAACCCCCGGCACCTGCTTGCGGGGCCCCGACGCCCCGCGCCGCGGGTGCCGAGGCGCGCCGTGCGCGCCTTGCGGGGCCACGGGCGGAGCGCCCTGTGGCCCCGCCGTATTGGCTGGCGGGCCCGGGGCAGGCCCGCGTCGTACGAGAACAGGCGAGGAGGACAACGATGAAGGGCGCGAACAGGGACCGGCGGCGGTTTCTGAAGCAGGGCGCGGCGGTGGCGGGGCTGGTGGCGACGCCGCAGGCGCTGGAGCTGGCGGGCGGATCGGCTGCCGCCGCGGCGCAGGCGGTCGTCGACCACAACGCGCTCGAGAGCGTGCTCTACGGCCGGCGCTCGCGCTTCGTCACGACCACGCGCAAGGTCGAGGGGCGCAGCCACAGCGAGCAGACGCTGATCCGGCCCCATCCGCATCGGCCGAGCGCCCGGACGCCGCTGGCCGACCTGGTCGGCACCATCACGCCGACGCCGCTGCACTTCACGACGCAGCACCACTACGGCATCCCCGACATCAATCCGGCCGAGCACACGCTGCAGGTCGAGGGCCTGGTGGACCGGCCGCTGGTGTTCACCATGGACGAGCTGCGGCGGCTGCCGTTCGTCTCGCGGGCGTACTTCCTCGAGTGCGTCGGCAACCGGCCGAATCCCCGCGCCGAGACCGTCACGGGAACGCACGGGCGCATGGCCTGCAGCGAGTGGACCGGCGTGCCGCTGTCGGTCCTGCTCGACGAGGTCGGGCTGCGCGATGCGGCCTCGTGGATCATCGCGGAGGCGGCCGACGGCGGGAAGCACACGAAGAGCATCCCGCTCGGCAAGGCCCTCGACGACGTGCTCGTCGCCTACGGCCAGAACGGCGAGCCGGTGCGGCCGGACCACGGTTACCCGCTGCGGCTGGTGGTGCCCGGGTTCGAGGGCATCTACAACGTCAAGTGGCTGAAGCGGATCAAGGTGGTCGACCAGCCCTACCTGTCGTTCCAGGAGCATTCGCGCTTCCTGACCCCCAACCCCAAGACGCAGCGCGACGCCTACGACTTCGGCCCGAACTCCGTGATCACGCAGCCGTCCGGCGGCCAGCAATTGCAGGCGCACGGGGCCCACGTCATCAGCGGCCTCGCGTGGTCGGGCAGCGGCGCGGTGCGCAAGGCGGAGGTCTCGACCGACGGCGGAGCGACCTATCAGGAAGCGGAGCTCGCCGGGCCGGTGCTGCCGAAGGCGCACACCCGCTTCTATCTGCCCTGGCGCTGGAACGGGGAGGAAGCCGTGCTCCGGTCGCGCTGCCTCGACGAGCGCGACCAGCTCCAGCCGACGGAGGCGGAGTATGCGCGCTACTGGAATCTGACGCGCGGCCAGCTCTACGGCACGGTGCAGAGCCAGCTCGGACACTGCAACTGGATCCAGCCCTGGAAGGTCGGCTCCGACGGCAAGGTCACGAACGGCCTCGAGCCGGTGGACGTCGTCGTCGACGTGCACGCGTAGCGGTCTGCAAATCAGCGACTCTGCCGCTGATTTGCATCGCGCGAGGGAGATCACGATGAGCCAGCGGGAGATCGCGCCTGCCCCCGGAGACGCAGGGCCGAGGGCAAGCGCATCGGCGATGGGCCGGGCGGCCATGGGTAGCGGGCTGGCGCTCCTGGCGGCCGCCCTGGTGTCGGGCGGGGGGCTGCAGGCACAGGAATCGGCCTCGCCCTCGGGGCTCGGCCGCCCGCTCACGGAAGCCGAGCAGCACGACCGGATCGTCGGACCGGAAGGGGCGGATCTGCCCCCCGGCAGCGGCACGGCCGCCGAGGGGGAGATGGTGTTCGCGCGGCGGGGCTGCGCCAACTGCCACGGTCCGACCGGCGTCGAGGGACCGTCCATCGAGCTCGTGGACGGCGACGTCACGACGCGGAGCAACTACTTCCCCATCCGCTTCTGGCCGTTCGCGCCGAGCATCTGGGACTACATTCGCCGCGTCATGCCGTATGACCGGCCGGGCATCCTCAGCGACGACGAGACCTACGCCGTGACGGCCTGGCTCCTCTACCGCAACGGCATCATCCAGCAGGAAGAGGTCATGACCGCCGAGACGCTGGCCGAGGTCAGGATGCCGGGCCGGGACGACTACCAGCAGCCCGGCACCTGGACGCCGGAGACGCGGCGCGGCTTCCGGATCCTGCCGGAGCCGTGAGCGGTCGAGCGACGGCCGAGGTCCACCTCGACGGGTAGGGGGGGCGCTACATCCAGACCTGCTCGTCGTCCGGGTCCATGGCGGGGGCCGGCGCGGCGGCGACGTGCAGGGCGACGTCGCCGGTCACCGCGACCTTTGCGGTGTGCGGCGCGTAGCCGGCCCTGCGCACGTACAGGTCGTAGTCGCCCGGCGGCACCTCCACGCGAGCGCGGCCGCCCGCATCGGTCGCGGCGCAGTACGGACCCAGGTGCACCTCGACGGCAGCGAGCGGCTTCTCCGTCTCCTGGTCGTGAACCGTGACCGTCACGGAGTGCTCGGGCGGCGCGGTTGCGCGGAAGCTGAACGCGGCCCGCGCAGCCGCGTGCGGCGCCTCCGGCGGCGCGGCAGTCTCCGCCGGCGCGGCTGCAGGCCCCGCCTCCGGCCCCGCCCGCGGTCCGGACCCGGCCGCCGGGAACGCGGCCGTCCAGGCGTGCACGCCGGCCGCCGCCGGGGCGGCCAGCGCCACGCTCGCGGCGTACAGCGCGCGCGTGCCCGGCGCCGGCTGCGAGCCGAGCCGTCCCCGACCGGCCGCGGTCCCCGCCGCGTCGCGCACCACGACGGGCAGCCCCGCGAGCGAGCACGCGGCCGCGCACTTGACGCCCACCGTCACGGTGAAGCGGCTGCCCGCGACGACCGGCGACGGCACGCCCCACACGGCGATGCTCGTCGGGTGCGGGGCCGCGGCCGGGTGCTCACCGGCCGCCGCGTCCGGCGGCGCCTCGCTCACGGCTCACGCCACCCCGCCGTCGAGCGCGGCGTCCCGGCCGGCGATGCGGCCGAACACCAGGCAGCGCCCCAGGCCGTGCTGCGCGAAGCCGCCCTGCGACTCGCCGGCGCAGTACAGCCCCGGAATGACCTGGCCGCGCGTGTCGATGACCTGCGCCTTGGCGTTGGTGCGCAGCCCCGTGAGCGAGTCGTGCAGGATGGGCGTCGACCAGGCCGCGTAGAAGGGCGGCCGCTGGATCTTGTAGCGCGGCGCGGGCTTGCCGAAGTCCTCGTCCACGCCCGCGTCGACGAACGTGTTGTAGCGCGCGACGGTCTCCTCCAGCGCCGCCGCCGGCAGCGGCCCGGCCTGGTACGGATTCCGAATCGCCCCGGCCAGCTCGGCGAGCGTGTCGGCCGCGAAGAAGTAGCCGTCGAGGTCGACGTTGGGCGGCCGCGGGTCCCACTCCTCCCGCTCCACGGCGTCCTGGTCGAAGATGGCCCAGATCGGCCCGCCCCCGTTCAGCTTGCGCTCGTCGCCGCTCCAGGCCATGGCGGCCGCGAAGAAGTCGTAGCGGGAGTCCAGCTCGTTCCAGAACCGCCGGCCGGTCTGGTTGACGAGGATGAGGTCGTGCCAGTCGACGACGCTCAGGCCCGACGCGCGCGCGAGGTCGAAGATGCGGGCGTCCGGCTGCCAGATCAGGCTCGAGTAGCCCCACTGGCACCCGATGTGGCGGGTCTTCGAGATCGCGATGCCCTCCTCGACGGTCTGGTTGGCCGTGCCCCACAGCGAGGCCCCGACGGCCATCGCGGCGAGCTCGCCGTCGCCGCTTTGCCGCGACCACGGCTCGCCCGCCACCTGGTACTCCTCGGTCAGCCGCGGGTCGAACGTGCGCCGCAGCGTCACGTTGCTCGTGCTGCCGCCGGTGGCGACCAGCACGCCCTTGTGCGCCCGGATGTGCACCGTGCGGCCGTCGTGGGTCGCGGTGATGCCCAGCACGCGCCCGGCGGACGGGCTCTCGCGGACGATGCTCGTCATCTTGTGGCGCAGCAGCACCTCCACGCCCTTCGCCCGCGCGCTCTTCTCGAGCGCCCGGACGAGGCCGGAGCCGACGCGGGTCGGGTGGTGCGTCACCCGCTCGCTGGCCACGGGCCACTGGATGGTGCGCTGCTGGCGGCGCACGCGCGACGCCTGGGTCGGGCCGGTCAGGTGGTCCTGGAACTTCACGCCGTTCTCGATCAGGAACTCGAACGTCGGCGCGTTCTCGTCCGCGAACGCGCGCACGAGGTCGCGGTCGCTGTAGCGGCTCTGCATGTGGTCGTGGCGTATCCAGTCCAGGAACACCTGCTCGGCGGTGTCCTCGACTCCGTGCTTGCGCTGGTTGCTGGTGCCGCCCCCGAGGTGGACCTGGCCCCCGGAGCACATGCCGTGGCCGCCGATGTCCACGTTCTCCTCGACCATGATCACGGACGCGCCGTGGTCGAGCGCGGCGACGGCCGCGGCCAGCCCCGCGGTGCCCGCGCCGATCGTGACGAAGTCGGCCGCCACGTCCCAGAAGTCCTGCGCCTCCGCCGTGCCGAGTCCGGCCAGCGCGGTCGCGCCGACACCGGCCGTGGCGCCGCGCTTCAGAAAGGACCGCCGACTGACGTTCGCATCCTGCCGTGTCGACTTGGGCATGGCTTCTCCTCCCCCGTACGAACCGCACTCTACCGGCAGCGCCGGAGCCGCGCAAGCGTTTCGGGCCCGCGCGGCGCACGATTCGGCAAGCGCCCGGCGGCGATGTGACACACTGTCGCGAGCTCGGCGCGGAGGGCGATCATGACGCAGCGGCGATCGGTCGATCGGCGGAGGTTCCTGGCCGGGAGCGCCGGCGCCGCGGGAGCGGCCGTCCTCGCGCGGCTGCCGCTGGAGCGGCTGGCCGCGCAGGCCGCACCCCCGCCGGCGCAGGGCTGGGACGCCGGGCGCGTGCGGCACCTGCTGCCCGCGGTCAGCGACTCGCGCCTGCTGCTGAAGGCGTCCTTCGTCACGCCGCTGGCGAGCGTGCCCACGCTGCGCGTCGGCGAGACCGTCGTGACGGGCCGCATGAACGACACGGCGGGCGAGCACTGGCAGTTTCAGGCCGCCGGGCTCGAGCCGGCGCGCCGCTACACCCTGTCGCTCGCCGGCCCCGGGGGCCGTGCCCTGTGCGAGCCGTGGCCGCTGTCGACGTTCCCCGCGCCCGACGCGCCAGCGCGGCGGTTCCGGCTGCTCTTCTTCACCTGCGCCGGCGGTCCGGGCGGGACCTACGCGGGCATCGGCGAGCGGAGCGGCTTCCTGCCGACGGCGATCCGCAACCGGCTGCTGCGCCGCGCGCTCGCGTTCGAGCCCGACGCGGCGGTCGCGAACGGCGACCACATCTACTGGGACCTGCACGTCTGGCAGGGCGAGGGCGCGGGCGGCCTCAGCGCCGCCGGCCGCCGCTCGAACTTCGACTTCTCGGCGTCCGTGCTCGCCGCCGGCAACGAGGCCGCGCTGAAGGCGGCGGCCGGGCCGCAGATCGTGCCCGTCTACGGCACGGACTTCCGGTCGACGCCGGTGTTCTTCCTGCAGGACGATCACGACCACTGGGAGAACGACGCGGTCACCGACGCGATAGCCAACTTCCCGATCCCGTGGTTCCAGTTGCAGCTCGCGCGGGCCACGCAACAGCTCTACTATCCCGAGTTCCTGCCCGACGCGCGGCGGCCGGCGGGGCTGCCGTGGTCGGCGGCGGGCGACCGCGGCGACCTGTCCGAGAGCTTCGGCACGCTGCGCTACGGCGCCCTGGCGGAGGTCCTGCTGTACGACGTGCGGCGGACGGTCAGCCTGGCGGGGCCGAACGCGGTCTTCGTCGACCGCCAGGTGGAGCGCTGGCTCATCGAGCGGACGCGCGCCACGGAGGTGCGGCATCTGGTCCACGCGCCGTCCAACCCCTTCGGCTGGAGCGCCGGCAAGTGGGGCGAGTGGTACCCGGACGTGCTCGATCGCGACACGGGCGAGCTGACCACCGCCGTCGCGAAGGCCTACTGGCAGTCGGGCTGGCTCGGTCAGCACGACCGGCTGGTGGCGGCGATGGCGTCGCAGCCCGGTCGGGTGCCGCTCGTGGTGAGCGGCGACCTGCACGCCATCGGCATGGGCCGCATGCACCGCGCCGGCCGCCTGGACCTCAACGCCCGGCCGGTCACGACGGTGCTGAGCGGCCCGATCGGCACGTCCGTGCGAGGCTTCCCCTCGGTGGTGCGCGGCGTCGGCGCGACGCCGCCGGCCCACCTCGATCTGGAGGAGTCGGTGGCGCCCATCGAGGACCACGGGTTCACCCTGGCCGACTTCCTGCCCGATCGGATCGTGCTGCGCCAGTTCCGCTGGGACGTCGACCGCCAGCCGCTCGACGCCATCGACGCGCTCGAGCCGTTCCACACGGCGGAGCTGCCGGTGCCGGGCTGAGGGCTTCAGTCGGACGAGGCTGCGCCGGGCAGGCGCCTGGCGCGCAGGATCAGCGCCTCGCCGAAGAGGACCTCGCGGCTGAACATCTGCTTCGCGATCTCGCGGTTGCGCCGGCGCTGGGCCGGGTCCTTCTCCTCCCGGTGGAAGACCCACCTCGTCAGCATCCACGCCGCGGGCGCCAGGGGCGCATAGAACCAGCTGATCGCCTTGATCCGGTTCGTCGTCACGTCCGTGATGCGGAACCCCGAGCGGTGGAGCAGGTAGCGCAGCTGGGGGAACGAGAGCAGCGCCACGTGGTGCCAGGGCGTGGGACGGGTCTCGTCGAGGGGCGCCTTGCCCTTGTTGTGGAAGCCGGTCAGCAGGTAGCGCCAGCGGGAGCGCAGGGCCGAGATGTTCGGCGTCGAGAGGATGAGGTAGCCGCCCGGGCGCAGCACCCGGCGGCACTCCCGGACGAAGTCGAACTGCCGTTCGATGTGCTCGATGCCGTCGATGTTCACGACGGCGTCGAACGCGCCGTCGTCCCACGGCAGCCGCTCGACCATGTCGGCCCGGGCGGACGCGCTGCCGGCGATCGGCGGAACGGCCTGCACGTCGGCGGCCGTGACGTCGTAGTCCCCGACCAGCCGCCGGGTGAAGGCCCCCTCGCCGGCCGGGATGTCGAGCACCTTCCGCACGCCGTCGCAGCGCCGCAGGAGCCGCTCCGCGACGGCGTGCGTGTTCTTCGACGCGTGCTCCCTGATGCCGACGGCGGCGGCCTGCGGCGCCGTCACCGCCGCCGGATCCCCGCGGCCGTCCACCGGCGGGCCGCCACTCGCGGCCTCAGCGGTTGCGCGGCCGGTCGTCCGGGTCGCACAGCTCGCCGAGCTTCCCGGAGCCGCCGCAGTAGCTGACGTCCTGAATCTGCACGACGATGCCATCCGGGTCGTTGAACGTCAGCTCCTCCGCCGGCGGGTCGGAATCGGCCCGCATCCGGATCCGCGCCTCGACGCCGTGCGCGGCCAGCCGCTGCTGGATGTCGGCGGCGTCGAATCCCTCCATGCCGAAGCAGTAGTGGTTGATGTGCGGGCGGTCGCCGCGCGGCACGGTGGGCGACCTCGTGGTACTGGCGAATCGTCGGCGGCGTCGACGTGGCTATCGGGCCACCGCTCGGCATGGGAAACCGAGCGGATTGCCGTGGCCGAGCTTGCGCGGCTTACTCGGCGAGGAACCTCAGGATTCCAAACGTCAGCGCCGCCGTCGCGAGCACGGTTCCGACCATCCAGCGGATGAGCCTGGTCTCCAAGGCGGAGATCTCGGTCCGGACCTCGGCGATCTCGGTGCGGACGCCGGCGATTCCGGTCCGCTGCTCCGTGCGCAGGTCGGCGATCTGCGTCGAGAGCCGCGTGTCGAGGGCGGCGATCTCGGTGCGGACCTCGGCGAGTCCGGCCTTGAACTGGTCGCCGGTGACGTGGTCGCCCTGCTGGGCGAGCTTCCGCATGACGTTAGCGATGACCTCGGCCTGGGCGCGGTCGATGCCGCCGGCGGTCAGCTCCTGGGCGACGGAGAGTGTGTCGAGCATGGTGTGAACTCCCAACAGTCGGCCGGCTCGCCGCGTCGGTCGTGGACTACCTGCGATCTGCGCCTGACGCGCTCCAGCGAGCCGCGCCTGTTCGGGGAAGACCCGCGGCGGCGACGGCGTCTTCGTCAGGACGCCGGCCGGGCTGCCCGCCAAGCGGCACCCCCAGCCGGAGGCTCGCACGAGGCCTAGCCGATTGTAGTCGACATGGCCGCTTCCGAAGAGACACGCGGCAGCACGTGCGGCGAGCTCCTTTCCCTGAAGCCCGCGTTCGGGACACCGGCCTCGGCGCCGCCCGGGCCGATCCACCCATCCGCCGCGCCCGCGCGGCGCGGGCGTCGGCGACCGCTTCCGGGGTCGGCGGGGCGAGCCGGGCGGAACCGGCCGCCGACGGGCGGGCGGACTCGATCCGGGTGTTCGGCACCTGCACGCGGCGCCGGACGCGGGACCTGCTCGTCGACGGGACAGGTCTGATCTGCCGGACCTGCGTGGAGGCCATCCGGAGGAGTTGAGGGGTGCGTCCCAGGGGCTCGGTCCGTCGCCGCCTTGCCGGTGCCGGCGGGGAGCGTCAGTCGTTGTCGGGCACGCGCCGGGCGGCGAGACCTTCGAGCACACCCTCGAGCCTGGCCATCCGCTCGCGCTGGAAGGCCTGTTCGCGGCCGAGCTGGTCGAGACGCCGGCCCACCTCGTCGGCGAGGGTGTCGAGTCGGCCGGCGAGCTCACGCCGCAGTTCGACGACGGCGCCGCGGAGCCAGGCGAAGAGCGCCGCCACCAGCGCCACCGTGAGCCAGCGCGCGAGGGCGTCCGCCGCGGCATCGAGGTCGCCCCCCGACCACCCGCCGGCCCACAGGCCCAGCCGCGCGGCCGCGAACCCGGCGAGGATCAGACCGAGGCAGGTGGCCGCGACGAGCGAGGCGCCGACGAGCTTCTGCTGATTCATGCCGCGGCGGCGGAGCATACGGTGCAGCGCTCCAACAGGCAGGATCTGCTGTAGCAGGTCGAGAGCGTGAAGCAGTTGGCGCAGTTGTTGTCCCGGCGATCGGACGCGTCCCGCAGAGCGAGCAACGGGCGGTGACGGAACTTGCCCCCGCGTGACGGAGCACTGAGTCCCGCCGGCCGATTCCTGGTCCCGGGCGACCTGCTCTTTCGAGCACCTCCCGCCACCCGGCTCGACACTGACGACCCTCACGAACAGCGGCCACCGCGCGACGGTCGGCGTCCGCCGGTCGCGCCGGCGACACGAGTCGTCATCGTTCATCGGGCGGCGCCTGCGCGTTGACGCGGTCGAGCATCGCTCCAATCCGAACCGCGCGTCTTGACGTCTGCGCGGCTCCGGCACAGGCCCTGAATCGAGGCGGCCCCGAAGCGGATCAGAATGGCGAGAGCAGCCACGAGGTCCCCGGGCTCGACAGCAACGGCTGGACGAGCCAGAAAACCCGAAGGGCGCACTTATCGGTTTCGCTGTGCGAAACCGTCGTGCGACGAGAGGCATTGGGCCTCAACGGCACGACTCGATGTGCTGCCACGTCGACGTGAAGATCGGCACGCGCGCCCGGCCGGTCGGCGGCTGCCGGGACGAGGCGACGTGGCAGGAGAAGAGCAAGGCCCGCGAAACTGCGCTCGGGCGCCTGCCCGGCGGCGTGGCGCTGCAGCTCGCGCATCTCGCGGATCTTGATCCGCCGTGGCACGTGAACGGCAACCTCATGACGACGCGCGAGAACGTCGATGCGGCCCTCGGCGCCGGCCTCGTCGGACGCGCGCCGTCTCGGCCGACTTCGCGACGTTCTGTCGGACGAGGCCGCCGCCGCCCGCTACAGCGAGGAGTTCGACAAGACCGGCCGGTTCACGGCGGCGGATATCGACCGCGCCCTCGCGGCGGCCGAGCGCGGTCGGGAAGAGCGGCGCCAGGCCGGGGCCGCCCGGCGCCAGCGGCGGGCGGCCACCGAAAGGCGCGTCTCTCGCCTCGAGCGGCGCTGAGCGCCCCCGGGGGAGGCGAGGCGTTCATCGCGGCCCTCGACGAGCAGGCGCCGACGTGGCGGCGGACACGAACTCGCCCGAGCGACATCGACCGCGCGCTCGATGCCGCCGCGGGCGGCGGACCGTGCCACGGACCCGCCGGGGCGCGCACTCCCGACCTCCGGAGACCCGGCCCGTATGGGAGCACAGCGGGAGAGCGGGCGGGCCGGTACGATCGACCCATCATGTAACCGCGACCCTTGCCCCTCGCCCCGGTCCGCCCCTCCCGGCCGCCTTCGCCCAGGTGGCCGGATAGGGAAAAATTCCGCGCGCTATGCGCGCTCTTGTGTTTGCCGCGCTGTGCGCGGCAACGACGAACGGCACGACTGGGCAGAGGCCCCACGACCCCAGGAAGGAGCGGAACGATGAACGTGCGGCTGGACCCCCAGCAGGTTCCGGCCCGAGCGGAGCTGCTGCTCGCGGCAGCGTTCGGCGAGGACGCGCCGGGGCGGCCCATCTACGCCAGGCCGGAGCCCGACGAGCACGACGACGTGAGCGCGGAAGCGGTCCCGGGCGCGCCCCGCCACCAGCCCGCGCGGGTTGCCGTCGACACGTCGACCCCGACCACCCAGCTCGACCCCCCGTAGAAACACCGCCCGGTCACTCGGCGCGGCCGGCGGGTGAGCCCGTCCGCCGCACACATCCCCGGAGAGAGGAGAACCATGTCCGAACGAACCGTTCAGCGGGTCGGCGCCAAGATCGTCGTCCGCTCCATCGACAACGCCGGCTGCACGATGCGGGCGTTGACCGTCACGTCGAAGCTGCGGCTGAGGGCTCGGCGCTCGCCGCGGCGCTCGCCAGACCCGATGTCCAGGCCGCCCTGGCCGACGTCAGCTGGCGGACCGGCGCCGGGCACGTCACCGGCGTCTCGGTCGTCTACGGCAAGCCCGAACCCGAGCTGACCCCGGTGCGGGAAGCCGCCACCGGCGCGGTGGCCAAGGCCGAGGTGGTCTGGCAGGGCAGCGACGGCGCCCTCGACCAGGACCTCGAGGAGTTCATGCCAGAGGGTCCGCAGCGCGCGCGCATCGACTGGAAGGACCTCGGCAAGTACGCCCCGGGCGTTGACGACCCGCGCCGGGCGCCGATGCCGGCCGACCGGGTAACGCTCAGGCGCCCGGGCCGGGTGTCCAGCCGGCGCGGCTTTCTGCGTCCGCCGCTCCCGGTCGACATCGTCGCGCGCATCGTCGAGCTCCGCGCCGCGGGCCTCAGCTTCAAGAAGATCGGCAAGGCCCTCGGTATCGCGGCGTGGACCGTCTCGCGCTACGTCCGCAGTTTCGAGGAGGACGACCGATGACGAGGTGACGCGGAGCGACGAGGCAACAGGTCGAGCGCTCGGTCAGCTTCGTGCTGCGAGCGACCTGCAGCGACAGCCGGGACACGCTCCGGCACGATATCTCACACGCGATCGTCGGACCCGGCTACGGACACGACGCCATGTGATCGACCCGACGGCCAACGGCACGGTCTAACGACCGTCCGAGGACCTGCGCCGCTCCCGCGGGCGGGAAGCTCTTCGACCCACCCGCCCGCCCCGTTGACGACACGACCAGCGGGAGCCTCGAACAACGCGATCGGCCTCCCGCTCCGCATCGGGACACGAGACCGCCGCTCCCGAGCGCCCGCGCGACGTCGAGGATCTCCGCCGCCCGGCCGCAGCTCGTTCAGCTCACACGCCGGGTGGCCGCCAGATACGCCGCCCACTCGTCCATCAGCAGCCGCCGCCGCTCGAACAGGTCCGAGCGCGCGTAGGCCGCCTCCGTCCGGTTGCCCACCACGTGCGCCAGAGCCGCCTCGATCACCTCCCGCGGATGGTCGGTCTTCTCCGCCGCCCAGTCCCGGAACGACGAGCGGAAGCCGTGCGGCAACGCACTCGAGGCGCTGCTGCTTGACCAGCTTCCAGAACACCATGTCGCTGAGCACCTTCCCGCGACGGCTCGGAAACACCAGGCCCGCCCGCTCGACCGAGGCCACGACGTCGCGCAGCCGCTCGGCCTCGCGGAGGACCTCGACCGCCCGGCCGCACAGCGGCACGCGGTGCTCGCGGTTCGCCTTCATCCGCGCGGCCGGCACCGTCCACACCAGCGCGGCCAGGTCGAACTCGTCCCACGTCGCCATCCGGACCTCCCCCGAGCGCGCGGCCGTCAGCACCAGCAGCTCGAAGGCCAGCTTCGTCCCGGTCCACGCCTGCGAGACGCGCACGCCCGCCAGCGCCGCGCCGACCTCGCCGTGCGGCAGCGCCGGGAAGTGGCGGATCACCCGCGGCAGTTTCGGCAGCGCCGCCGTGACCGCGTCGCCGGCCGGGTTGTCGCTCCGGTAGCCCTGCGCGATGGCCCACCGCATGACCGTCCCGATGCGTTGGCGCACCGACCGCGCCATCGCGTGCTTGCGCGTCCAGATGGGCAGCAGGACCGTCATGACGTCGGCCGTCGTCACCTGGTCGACGCTCTTGCCGCCGAGGTGCGGGAGCACGTGGTCGCGCAGGCTCGCCCGCCACTGCTTCGGGGTCTTGCCGGCCCGCCACGCCTCCCCGTGGATGGCGATCACCTGCTCGACCGCCTCCTCGAACGTCGGGATCCCCTCGGAGCGGCGCCGGTCCGCGAGCGGGTCTCCGCCCTCGCGGGCGGCCTTGCGGTTGGCGAGCGCCTTCTCGCGGGCCTCGGCCAACGACACCAGCGCGTAGCTGCCGAGACCGAGCGCGCGGGACCGCCCGCGGATGACCAGCCGTTGCACCCAGCGGCGTGCCCCGGACGGGTCGACGTGCAGATAGAGGCCGTTCCCGTCAGCGTAGCGGCCCGCCTCGGCGACCGAACGGCAGAAGGCGGCGGAGAGCGCCTTGTCGGGATGGCGGCCCCTGCGCTTGGTGGCTCGGGGTTTCCTGGGCAGGTCCATCGTCATCTATCCCATTCCCAATTCTCTCGCGGAATATAGCGAAAGTGTGGAGACGGGTCAAGACGACGGAGCGGGAGTAGTGGCCTTTTACTACGGTATTCAGTGCGTATTTCGCAGCACGGCGCGGAACGGCGCTGGATGGCGAAAGTCGGCTTTCGGTCGTCGTTCCGGGACTGGGCCGCCGAGGAGACCGACCACCCGCGGGAGGTCATCGAGGCGGCGCTGGCTCACGTGGTCGGTAACAAGGTCGAGGCGGCGTACGCTCGGTCGGACCTGTTCGAGCGCCGGCGGCGGCTCATGAACGAGTGGGCCGGCTATCTCGACGCCGGGCCGGGACAGGTTGTCCGGCGCGACCGGTGAGAGGCAATTCGCCGACGCCCGGCGCATGCCGCCCCGCAACGTGGTCGCCCGCCGCGGCGACGGCTCCACGGAAGCCGCGGCCTGAGCCGGCGCGGGACGCCGAGTCGCCGTCCGGGGTCGAGGGGCAGAGCCCCTCGCCAGCCCAATGTCGGACATTGGGTAAGCTGGCTCATCACATCCAACGGCTGTCATGAGCCAGTGTTGGTTGTGCTCCGATCTTGCGCCCGACCGTCTCCTCGTCGCCGTCCGGATCGTCCTTCACCTCTCTCCGGGATCTGCTCGTGTTCGCGGTCCCGCTCGATGTCCTCCCCGCTCGTTCCGACTGCCCCTGAAGCCCGTCCGTGATCTCGTCAATGGCTGACGGGTTCGGCGTGGGCCAGCCGGTGGAGGCAGTCGAGTTCGGGTCGTGGCCGCCGTGCTGCGCGGCGGCGAGGTCGTGTTCCGCGTGTTCTCCGATGGGTTCCCCGCGACTCCGCGACTGACCGGGGTCTGGTGGATCCGGCGCGATGGCCTGGTGTCGTCGGCGGGAGTTGTGCGGGGTCGGGGTGAGGCATCGTCGGACAATTGCCCGTCTGTAGCGCGCGCGGAGCCGGGGTCAAGGCCGAGAGCCGCGAAGCGGACGGAGCGCAGCGACGGGCCTTGACGCGGGCGAGCACGCACGGATGGTGTGCTGGCCGACGATGCCGTCTGTAGACCACAGCGCCGCGTTTCGCGCGGCGTGAATCCCGGACGCAGGGATGGGAGACCCGACCGTGTCCGCTCGCGAGCGGTCCCGGCGGGTCGGCGGGCCGCGTGCCCGGCGGCAGGCTGCTGGTATCATCAAGATTGCGTATGGCGGGTGCGCGGCCCGCCACGCGAGGCGCGTGCAATGCAGGTGACTCGGACAGACAGGGCCGTGCTCGCGTTCAGCGTGGTGGCGGCGGCGTACGTCGCCTTCCTGGTGCTCGATTTCTACGTCTTCAAGCTGGACTGGACACTGCTGGGCGTGGTGCGGGAGTTGCTGACGATTCCCCTGTTTCTTGCCGTGGCGGCGGCGTTCGTCTTCGTCGTCGTCCGCCTCCTGACGAACGGGATGTCCATGAACGTCTGCAACGGCAGCTCCGTGCTGATCCTGTTCGCCCTCAACTGCTTCATCTGGGGCAGCTTCGTGTTCTGACGGGCCGCGGAAGAACCGGGCCGGGACGGCGGCGCACGGTAGGAGCGCCAGCAAGGGACGTGTGTCCGAACGCCGACGCCCCGGCGTGTCGGCGGGGGCTGCGGTGTAGTGGCCCCAGACGGAGGTGACCGGAGACGAGAGCCCGACACACCCCAGCACGGTCAAGTCGGACACCTTGAAGCCAACGTGGAACGCGACGAGATCGACATCGGCCTACGCCGCGACCTCGAATCCGGCGAATAGTCCTGTCCGGCGGCCGAACCGGTGGCCGCGAGGAGCACGACGGCGAACACGGCGGTCGCGACCGCAGCCAACCACCGGCCCGGCGCGTTTACCCGTTCGCCCCAAAAGGCGCCGCTGGCGCCACGCGACCTCAGCCGCCGGAGTCAACGTGTGCCGACGCATGCGCTCGGACGGCACCGTGGCCGGATGGCAGCATGGGGTCGGTCCGGCACGTAGCGCGACGCGGGGCTTGTCGGCGCAGGTGGAACCATCCCGTCGGGCGGCGCGTCAAGCCGCGCAATGCGCGTCTCCTCCACGTGCGTTTCGGCCCTTCGGGTGACCCGCCACCCGCCGGGATGGGATGGCTGGTTGTCGCCGGAAGCACAGCTTCCGGCCGTCCACAACGACCGGAGCGAGCCACTGGAACCGAACCGCCACAGCCGCCGCCGCGACTCGTCACCGCTCCAGAGACCGATGCTCGCGAGCGAGAATCGGGCCAACTCGCCAGGACGAGAGATCGAAGGGTCACGCCCTCAACGGAGAGACGGAAGAGACGGGCAGCGCGGCGAACAATTGGGAGACCAAGCAGGTCGGCGAAGAGGACACGGACAGTCAGATCGACAGGGAGAACGGCGGCTGGAGTTGTGATCAGACCCGCTGCCTGATCACACCGAGAGCACCAGTCCGATCACACCTGAGCCGAAGACGATGGGGTCGCTTCCGGTGTAACTGCATCAAGCGTGACGGATCACAGGGGGCGTCACACCCACTGTCACACCTCCAGTCACAGTGTGCTCCCTCCAAGCCATTGATTCCATTGACCAAACTGCCCACGTACGATCCAAACGCGGGGTCGGGTACGGGGTCAGGGACAAGGCGGGAGCGACCCCCCGCAAAACTGCGTTTTGCGGCCCCGGCCGGTGTGCCTTCGTTACACCTGCCGGTCGGGTCGCTCCCGCCTTGGATTCTTCCTGCGGAAGGCCGGAAGGCCGCCGCGTGGCGACGCGCCAGAATCCGTCGTTGCCGTCGCTCGCCTCGACGCGGCGTTCGGGCAGCGCCGTGTGTACGGGCCTCGCGATGACGTGGCGACCCGCCCTCACCCACTTCGCGTCCGCCTACCCTTCGTTTCAGAACTTGACCCCGAACCCAACCACCGCCGTAACGAAAGGCCGATACCCCGCACGAAAATACGCCCGCTCCCCAATCGGCACGTCGAGAGTGACCCCCGTGTTCAGGCCGACCCTGGAGCCCGAGGGCCGACCCCTGCTCGTCTTCGCCCGGCACCTCTCCCTGTCGCCCTCGGTCAGCCGCCACTCGTAGACGGTGTAGTCGGGATTGCTGCGAGTGTACTCCGCTGGTGCCGGCACAACCTGCTCGATCGGACCCTCATCAGCTTGGCAGTCGTAGACGTCAGAACTCACGAAGGCCATGCCGACCAGGACGCTCAGGGTGTAGCCTGGGCGCTCCCTCGCTCTCCAAGCCAGCGCCGCACCGGCCTCGTGGCGCCGCACCACGCGGATGTCGTGCCACACGAGGCTGGCGCGCTCCTGGGGACCGTCGAACTCCGCCTTGCCGAAGAGCCTCTCCCAGTTGTCGTTTCCGTCGAGAGGATAGCCTCCGCGGCCCTCCGACTCGCGGTAGCTGTAGAGGTAGTCGAGATGAAGCCCAAAGCGCCCTGAGCCGAACTCCACCCACGTCCAGAGCGGGCAGCATTGGGTCGGGACGTCGAGGTACTGACGGTAGCCCAGGCTCGCGCTGGTTCCGACTGAGACGTTGGGCTGCGCCACCGCCGCCGCGGGCAGGAGAGCGAACAGCAGAGCAAGGGGGCGAATCACTGTGAGTCCTCCTTCACCCGGAAGTGCGCGAAGCACCTGGAGATCGGCTCACCGACGTGCAAACCACAGGATTGGGCGGTTCCCGCTCGCCGTCGACGCGCCGGGGACAGCAGGCAGTCGTGGTAGTCTGCAACGTAGGTGTGCCGTTCGGGTCGGACGGTCGCGACGGGCACACCGAGCTGGTTGGCGGCCGGACTCGTCCAACGGTCCAACGCGGGCTTTCGCAGGCCAGCGGATTCCCGTTTGGGAAGAGGGAGCAAACGAGGGAAACAAGGGCGCGAGAACCACTGTAAGGCTATTGTTATGAATGATTTACAGAGCCATAGTGGTCATCAGCACCTGAACGACCACTGGGACCTCGACCACCCCTTCGAGCGGATGCTCGTCGACACGGCCGTCGCGCCGTCGGCGTCCGCCGTGCGCTGGATCAACCCGCGGCTGCAACCGGGCGAGCGGCGCCGGGTGATGACCGGCATCCCGGGCAAGACCGGCGTGGTCTACACGCTCGACCGCGCCACCGGCGAGTTCCTCTGGGCCACGCCCACCGTCGGCCAGAACGTCATAACCGGCATCGACGGCGCCACCGGGGCGGTGGCCACGAACGCGGAGGTCGTCTTCCGCGCCACGGGGCAGGCGGCAACCGTCTGCCCCACCTGGTACGGCGGCCGGAACTGGGAGGCCGGCGCCTACAGCCCCCTCACCAACGCGATGTACTTCCCGCTGCGCAACACCTGCGCGCAGATGATGGCCATGCCCATCGAGGAGAGCCCGGTGATAGCCCTGACCATGCGGGAGGAGCTCGCGCCGGGCACCGACCACCTCGGCGTCGTCCACGCCATCTCGGCGGAGACGGGCGAGACGCTCTGGCGCTACGAGCAGCGGGCCGGCACCACGTCGCTGCTGACGACCGGCGGCGGGCTGCTCTTCGGCGGCGACGCGAACGGGCGCTTCCGCGCCCTCGACCAGGAGACTGGCGACGTGCTCTGGGAGATCAACCTCGGCTCCCCGATCACGGGCTTCCCCGTCACCTACGCCGTCGCCGGTCGCCAGTACGTCGCGGTCAGCACGGGCGCCACCGGAACCACGAACGCCCAGAGCCGGATGACCCCGGAGCTGCGGCCGAGCATCGGGAACACGCTGTTCGTCTTCGCGCTGCCTTGACACCCAATGGTGGTCCGCCAGTGTCCACGGTCATGCGATATAGACCATAAACTACTGAGCAGTAATCGTTTATGATTCGTCGTCCTGGGCTGGGCGAGTCAGGACGTCTGGCGGAATCCAGCCCAATCCCGTATATAATGGCGGGATGGATGTTGTAGCCAAGACCGCCCCCTCGCCTCGCAGAACCAAGCGCCGAGGACGCCATCCCGACAAGGCCCTCTCGGCCGCCTTCGTCCGTTCCGCCCCGCCCGGACGCCACGCAGACGGCAACGGCCTGTACCTGTTCGTCCAGCCGACTGGCGCCCGAAGCTGGGTCCAGCGGCTCGTTATCCGCGGCCGGCGCCGCGAACTCGGGCTCGGCGCCGCCACGCTCGTCCCGCTCGCCAAGGCCCGCGAGCAGGCCCTCGCCAACCGCATGCTGGCCCGCTCGGGCGGCGACCCCCTCTCGGAGAAACGCCGTGTCCAGGGTGTTCCGACCTTCGCCGAAGCCGCCCAACGCGTGCTCGAACAGAAGCGCGGCGGCTGGCGCGGCCGGTGGCACGCGCAGAACTGGTGGCGGAGCATGCAGCGGTACGTCTTCCCGCGCATCGGCAGCCGGCCGGTCTCCGAGGTCAACACGGCCGACGTGCTGGAGATCCTCTCGCCCATCTGGCACGTCAAGGCGGCGACGGCTAGGGAGGTCCGCCAGCGCATCCGCTCGGTGCTGGAGTGGGCAATCGCCCTCGACATGCGCAACGACAACCCTTGTGACCGAGTGGTGCCGGTGCTCGGTCCGCAGAACGACATCGTGACGCACCGGCAGGCGCTGCCCCACAAGGAGGTGGCCGCGGCCATTGAGACGGTGCGGGCGTCGAAGTCGACGCAACCCGCCGTCAGGCTGGCGTTCGAGCTGCTGGTGCTGACCGCGGCGAGGTCCGGCGAGGTCCGGCTGGCGACGTGGGACGAGATGGACGTGGCCGGCCGGGTGTGGACCGTTCCCGCCCTGCGGATGAAGGCGAAGCGCGAGCACCGTGTCCCGCTCTGCGGGCGTGCGCTGGAGAACCTCGATGCGGCGCGGGCGCTCGGCGACGGCAGCCGGCTCGTGTTCCCGATGCGGAGCGCGCGGCCGATCTCGCCGTCCACGCTGCCGAAGATGCTCCAGTACCACGAGATCGCCGCCGTTGCGCATGGCTTCCGTTCGTCGTTCCGGGACTGGGCGGCGGAAATGACCGACCATCCGCGAGAGGTCATTGAGGCGGCGCTCGCCCACGTCGTGCAGAACAAGGTCGAAGCCGCCTACGCCCGGTCGGACCTGTTCGAGCGTCGGCGGCTGCTCATGGACGATTGGTCTGAGTACCTCGCCCGCAACGACCGGTGATGCGCCCAGTCTGCGCTAGCGGCTCGGGCCATGGTCGCGCTCCGGTCCGCGCTGCCGGCCGTGCCGCTGCATCAGTTCCACGGCCCGCGCAATGTCTCGGCGAGCGCCCTGTAGTCCGCGATCAAGCGCGTCACCTGCCCGGCGAAGTGCTCGACCTGCCGCTGCAAGGCCGCGATCTCCTCGGCGTGCTGCGTCCGCTCCCGCTCGTACTGCGCGGACAACTCCCGACAAGTTCTCGTCAACTGCTGTTCTAGCGCGGTCATACAGCTCCCTCACTCGCCGGGCAGCTTCAAGGCAGGCCGCCCGCCCACGGTCCAGGGCGGATTGCTCAGCGTGCCGGCCGGCAGCACCACGAAGCGTTCCCCCTCGATCTCCGTCAGCTCCAGCCCCCACGTCGCGTCCTCGATCCGGGCCAGCGTCGTGCGGGCCTCCTCGATGTCCACGCGGAGCACCGCCAGCGCCTCGATCTGCTGCTCGATGGTCGTCCACAGCCAGCGCGTCCCCGCCCAGCTCCCGCCGCAGATGCCGACAGAGAGCATCAGGCCGAACGCCAGGAGCCACAGCCACGCGCGCAGGAACATCCCGCGGACCTGCCCGATCCACGCCGCCGTATCGGCTTCGATGGTATTCAGCGCGCTCTGTGCGACGCCTCTCAAGCTCTCGCCAAGCACCTTCAGCTCGCGCGCGGCCGTCGTCTCGATCTCCGCCCGCTCGTTCTCCAGCCGCCGCTGGAACCGCGATGTCAAGTCGCTCCGGGTTGAAGTCATGCTCGTACAACGCTCCCTTCAGCCGCCACCGCTTCCCGCTCTCCGGGTCGCGGGCGGTCACGTAGTCCTTGCCTTGCCGCGGCACTTCGAGTCCGGCTTCCTTCAGCGCCTCAACGACGTCGGCGCGGTCGCGTACGACGCCGTGCTCGACGCGCTGCACCAGGTAGTCGCGGATCAACTCGCGCGGGTCGGCCTCGACCTCCAGGCCGGCCCGCAGCTTCGCCGCGTCGATGCAGGCGCGGTGGCCGGGCTGGTCCGCCCTGGCCCGTGCCGGGTCGTCGGGCCGGCTCCAGCCGTGCTCGTGGTTGAAGGCGTCGCGCAGCGGGCCGAAGGTCTGCTGCCAGCCGGGCGGCGCGATGTTCAGGCTCTTGCCCGTCTCCAGGTCGCAGCGGGCGGCGAAGATGTGCACGTGCACGCCGCCGCCCCGCTCGCGGTGCTCGACCGCCGACCAGGCGTACCGGTCCGGCTCGAGCCCGGCCCAAGACGTCTGCTTGAACTTGTCGAGCACGGCCTCGATCTGCGCGTCGGTCGGCTCGTCCTCCGGCGCCCACGCGATCACGCCGGACGTGTACTTGTGTTCGAACTCCAGCGAGTCGGCAACGGCGGCGACCACGTCGGGATCACCGCGGCGGACCTCGACGCCCTCGCGGGGCTGCCCGGCGGCGTCCCGCTCGCCGAGCAGGTAGTCGGCGGCGGCCTTCGCCGAGCCGGTGCCACGGGCGATGAACTTAACGTGCATCGGGCCGCTCGTCTCGGAGGCGGGCCAGCCGCGCGATCTCCCGCTCGATGGCGACGAGGTGAGCGATGACCTCGAAGGCGTCGGCTTTGTCGGCGTGCGTGTTCGCCCAGCGGGCGATCTGGTTCAGGTTGTTGCCGATGCGGGCGACCTGCCGGGTGCGCTCGCGCTCGACTTCCGCCGCCGCCGCGGTCCAGGTGCGCGTCCGCGCCATGGCCTGCCGCAGCAGGTCGGACAGCGGCACGCCGGCCGCCGCGGCCTTGGCCTTCCAGGCGGCGAACTCCGCCGCCGACGCGCGGACGGAGGCTCTCACGATGCGGCGGTCAGCCATCGGCGCATCTCCAGGGAGGAGCGGGGGCGACGCCCGCCGCTCGGCCGCGAGCCCGGCAGGGCCGCGGGAAGCCGGGGGATCGAAGGGGGCGCGCAGCGCCCCCTCGCCAGCCCAATGTCGGACATTGGGTAAGCTGGCTCCTGACACCCAAGGGTCAGGAGCCAGCTGTTCCTGTCCGCCGTTCCCGTCGTTCGTGAGCTGGTCATTTCAGATCTGGTGAGCGGGTCCAGATTCTCAAGTCTGGTTCCGATTCCCGACTTGAGAATCCCCCGCTGTCATCTGCCCCGGTTGCTCAATCGGATGGGCGGGGGTTCTTTGGATCTGGCGGGTCGGCGGGCTTCTTCGGCTCTCATGTGCTGCGGTTGTCTTCGTCTGGTTCGACGTGGTGGTTCTGTCGGGTGGATCGACGTGGTTCTGGTTCCGTGGGCCGCCGCGATCCTGGTGCTGAAGATCGACGTTGTTCCGCTCCGCACCGTGCTGGTCGAGTGTAGCACGGAGTTCATGTAAACTGCTGATTAGTAATGCTTTACGGCGCTGTACTGCTGTGGACCGTACGAGTTCAAGCGGGACGGTACGGCATCTCGTACGACCACTCATTTTCACGGACAAACCGTCCGGCAGTCTGTCTGGAGGTAGCGTCTGAGAGGGCATCGTTGTCTAAGGGCCAAATCTGGACGAGCGTGGGCGGAGCCGGCGTCAAGGCCGTAGCCCCGCGGAGCGGGGTCGGAGCGTAGCGGAGAGCCTTGACGCCGGCGAGCACATGCTCACGCTGGCTGGCCCGACGATGCCGCCGGTGACCACGGCGCGGTCGTGCCGCCCGCGTCGTAGCAGTGGCGGTCGTCATGCGCTACGCTGAACGCGCCCATGACGCCGTACGAGTTCATCGCCAAGTGGCGCGCCGCCGAGTTGAAGGAACGCTCGGCCTCGCAGGAGCACTTCATCGACCTGTGCCGGCTCCTCGGCGAGCCGACGCCGGCCGAGGCCGACCCGACCGGCGAGACGTACTGCTTCGAGCGGGGCGCCCGCAAGGACACGGGCGGCGACGGCTGGGCCGATGTCTGGAAGCGCCACCACTTCGCCTGGGAGTACAAGGGCAAGCGGGCGGACCTGGACGCGGCGTTCGGACAGCTCCGCCTGTATGCGCTGGCGCTGGAGAACCCGCCGCTGCTGATCGTCTCCGACATGCAGCGGTTCCGCATCCGTACCAACTGGACCAACTGCGTCAGCAAGACCCACGAGTTCGACCTCGACGACCTGGCTGACGCGGCGACACGCGACCGGCTCAAGTGGGCGTTCTCGGAACCCGAGCGGCTGCGGCCGGGCGAGACGCGGCAATCGCTCACCGAGAAGGCGGCGGAGTCGTTCGCGACGCTCGCACAGGCGTTGCGGGAGCGGGGCCACGATCCGCGCGTGGTCGCGCACTTCGTCAACCGGCTGGTCTTCTGCATGTTCGCCGACGACGTGGGGCTGCTGCCCGGCCACATGTTCACGCGGATGCTGGAGCAGGCTCAGCGCACGCCGGCTCACTTCGCCGAGCTTGCCGGCGACCTGTTCCGGGTGATGGCCTCCGGCGGGCGGGTCGGATTCGAGCCGGTCGACTGGTTCAACGGCGGGCTGTTCGACGATGACACGGTGCTGGCGCTGGAGAGGTCCGACATCGACACCGTGCTGGCGGCATCCCGCCTGGACTGGTCGGAGATCGACCCGTCGATCCTCGGGACGTTGTTCGAGCGCGGGCTCGACCCCGGCAAGCGCGCGCAACTCGGGGCGCACTACACGGACCGGGACAAGATCATGCTGCTCGTCGAGCCGGTAGTGATCCGCCCATGGCTCGCCGAATGGAACACGGAGAAGACGGAGATCGCCGCGGAGCTGGAACGGGCGGGGGCGGCCAAGTCACCGGCGACCCGGACGAAGCGGCGGAACGAGGCCGAGCGGCGGTATCGGGCGTTCCTCAATCGCCTGCGAGCGTTCACGGTGCTCGACCCGGCGTGCGGCTCGGGCAACTTCCTGTACCTCGCCTTGCAGGCGCTCAAGGACCTGGAGCACCGGGTGCAGTTCGAGGCCGAGGCGCTCGGCTTCCAGCGGGCGTTCCCGGAGATCGGCCCGGCCAACGTCAAGGGCATCGAGATCAACCCCTACGCCGCCGAACTGGCCCGCGTGTCGGTCTGGATCGGCGAGATCCAGTGGATGCGGCGCAACGGCTTCTCGGAGGCCCGCGACCCGATCCTGAAACCGCTCGACACCATCGAGTGTCGCGACGCGATCCTGGCGGCGGACGACGCCGAACCGGACTGGCCGGAGGCCGACGCGGTGATCGGCAACCCGCCGTTCCTGGGCGGCAAGCTCCTGATCACGCATCTGGGCGAGGAGTACGTGTCGCGGATGTTCGCGGCCTACGCCAGGCGCGTGCCGGCAGAAGCCGATCTCGTCTGCTACTGGTTCGAGAAGGCCGGCCGGCAGATCGCGTCCGGCCAGGCGGCGCGAGCCGGACTCGTCGCGACCAATTCCATACGAGGCGGCGCGAACAGGCGGGCACTGCAAGTGGCGACCAGGACACGACGGATTTTCGAGGCATGGAGCGACGAGCCGTGGGTGATTGACGGCGCGGCGGTGCGGGTGTCGTTGATCTGCTTCTCGCGGGCCGGCGATGAGTCCGTGTCTGGCGCTCGGCTCGACGGCCAGTCCGTCGATGAGGTCCACACGGACCTGACGGCGCGGCGTGGCGGCGCCGGCGTGGACCTGACGAGCGTGCGGCGTCTTCCAGAGAACGCCGGCGTGGCATTCATGGGCGACACGAAGGGCGGCCCCTTCGACGTTGCGGGCGACCGGGCGCGGGAGTGGCTCCGTCTGCCGGCGAACCCGAATGGCCGGACCAACGCCGATGTTCTGCGGCCGTGGGTGAACGGCATGGACCTCACCCGGCGACCGGCAGGCAAGTGGATCGTGGACTTCGGGTGGACGATGTCGGCCGGCGACGCGGCGCTGTATGAGGAGCCGTTCCGGTGGGCGAAGGAGCACGTTCACCCGATGCGCCAGCGGAACCGGCGCGAGTCCTATCGCGAGTACTGGTGGCGGCACGTGGAACCGCGGCAGGGCATGTGGCGTGCGCTCAACGGGCTGTTGCGCTACATCGCGACGCCGACCGTCGCCAAGCATCGCCTGTTCGCGTGGTGCGACACCCGCGTCTGCCCCGACCATCAACTGATCGTCGTCGCCCGCGACGACGACACGACGTTCGGCATCCTGCACAGCCGGTTCCACGAGGTCTGGTCGCTTCGGCTCGGGACGAGTCTGGAAGACCGGCCCCGCTACACGCCGAGCACGACGTTCGAGACGTTCCCGTTCCCGCCCGGCCTGACGCCGGACATCCCGGCCGCGGACTGCGCCGACGATCCGCGTGCCGTGGCTGTAGCCCTGTCCACCATATAGGGAGGTACGCTCCGGTCCGATGTCGTCCGGAATGGTCCGTAAGTGACTGAATAATCATTGATTACTACTAATTCCGGGCCTTGACGAGGGCCGTTCCGGTCCGGTACGATCCACTAGTATCCGCCATTCGCTGAGGGGAATACTGGCAGAGATGGAACTCCCGAATCGACCCCGGACCAGCAAGCCCAACGGCCGGCAGCCCCACCACGCGCTCTCGACCGCCTTCGTCCGCAACGTAGCACAGGCCGGGCGCTACTGCGATGGCGATGGCCTCTACCTCGACGTGCAGCCGACCGGCACCCGCAGCTGGGTGCAGCGGCTCGTCATCCGCAGCAGGCGCCGCGAACTCGGGCTCGGCGGCTTCCCGCTCGTCCCGCTCAAGGACGCCCGCGCCCAAGCCCTCGCCAACCGCAGGCTCGCCCGCGCCGGCGGCGATCCGCTGGCCGAGAAGCGGCGCCTCAAGAGCATGCCGACCTTCGCCGCCGCCGCCGAGGCGGTCCTGGCGCAGATGCGGCCCGGCTGGCGCAACCCCAAGCACGGTAAGGACTGGCTGTCGAGCATGGAACGGTTCGCCTTCCCCCGGCTCGGCAAGCTGCCCGTCTCCGAGGTGACGAGCGCCGACGTGGTCGAGACGCTCCGCAAGGTCTGGCACGAGCGGCCGGCGACGGCGCGGCGGGTTCGCCAGCGCATCAGCACCGTCATGGAGTGGGCCGTCGCGTTGAACTACCGCGACGACAACCCGTGCAGCCGGATCGGCCCGATCCTCGGACCGCAACAGGCTCTCGTCCGGCACATGCCGGCGCTCCCGCATCGCGACGTGGCGGCGACGGTCGAGACGGTGCGGGCGTCGGGCGCGGCTCCCGTGGTCAAGCTGGCGTTCGAGTTTCTCGTGCTCACAGCGGCTCGGTCCGGCGAGGTGCGCGGCGCCGAGTGGACGGAGATCGACACCGAGGAGCACGTCTGGACCGTCCCGGCCACGCGGACCAAGGCGAAGCGGGAGCACCGTGTTCCCCTGACTCGCCGCGCCGAACAGGTCCTCGACGCGGCGCGGACGCTCAGCAACGGGAACGCGTCTTCCCGAGCCCGCGCGGCAAGCGGTTCAACGACATGGCCCTGTCGGGACTGCTCCGGACGCTGGAGGTCCCCGCCGTGCCTCACGGCTTCCGGTCCAGTCTACGGCAAGTTCTTGTAAGTCATTGTTTTCAAACTGCTTAGGCGTCTTCCGTGCGCGGGCGTCGCCCGTTCCGTATGCAATTCCCAGTCGCCATCGTCGCAACCACGCTGCTCGGACCGGCGGTAAGCGTTCGGCCACGCTGGTATGGTGGACCGTCGTCTCGGTGCGTGGCGTTGATTCTACCGGTTGAGGGTGCGCTTCCAGTTCTTGCGGAGGGGCCGCAGCCAGATGTCCTTCGTGGGCTTGTCCCGGTCGTTCGTGCCGTAGCGTCCGCGCCCCTGGGTGGCGCCGACGCGGATCCAGCCGGAGGCCCGGTAGACGGCGCCGGTGTAGCGGGGGGTCTGCACGAAGGTCTCGATGAGCACGGGGGTCGTCTTGTAGCGCGCGGTCCAGTCCGCGGGCAGCTGGCGGCGGACGAGGGCGAGGATGTGCGAGCCGAGGTTGGGGATGCGGATCCAGGGCAGGATCAGGAAGCGCGGGTTGTCGACGACGAGCGGCAGGTTCTTCTCGCGGTCTCGCCGCGACCAGCCGATGAAGCGGTCGCGCGGGGCGAGCGTCCAGGCGGCGGTGGAGAAGCCGAGCATGGCGAGCGGCGTGCCGTCGCTCGCGTGCACGGCGTAGCGCATCTGGGCGCCGACCAGGGTCTTGTAGCCGAGGTAGTGGTAGCGGGCGACGTACTCGTTCCACAGTTTCCCCCCGTGGTCGCCGCGCACGACGGTGCGCATCTCGAGCGGACGGACGGCGTCGAGCGTGGTCGGCGGCGGCAAGCGGGGCGGTTCGGTGTCGGGCCCGAAGGTGATCGGCCCGGGCCGGTTCTGGCGCCACTTCGGCGGCGGCAGTTCGATGCGGCCGTCCCGGTGCATGGCCAGCATGACGACGCGGGCCATCATGTCCTTGCACCCGCCGTCGGCCTTGTACCAGCCGATGCGGCGGCAGAACGCCTTCGACAGGGCGTGGCGGTTGAGCGTCGGCGGCCCGGCGATCAGCGCGCGCAGCAGCGCCATCTCCGCGGTCGTGAAGTCGCGGCCGTAGTAGCGGCACTCGACCGGAGCGGTCATGTCGGCGCCGTCAGTTCGCGCCGGCGCGCCGCGTCCATCGACCAGGGCAGCCACGCCGCGGTGTCGTCCGGCGGCCGGCCGCCGCGCTCGGCGCACGCCGCCAGCCACGCTTCGAGCCAGCGCAGGACATCGATCCGGTTCAGCACCAGGGTGCCGACCACCGAGTACATCAGCGCCGTGAACTGCGCGCCGGTTCCGCTGTCGGAGCCGAACGACAGGCGCCGTCCGATGGCCGGCCCCCGGAGCACCCGCTCGGCGAGATTGTTGTCGAGCGGCACCCGGGGACGGTCGGCGAACACGCTGAGCCCCTCGCGGTGGTTGACGAGCGAGCGCAGCGGCTTGCCCTCGCGCGCGTGCTCCGGCAGGTCGGCCAGTTCCCGTTCCGCCGTCGCGAACAGGCCGTCGAGCGCCGCCGCGAGCGCGCCCTGCGCCGCGTCGAACGCCGCGCTCTGGCGCTCGATGTCGGGGTCGTAGCAGTCCAGCCGCGCCTCGTTCAGGCGGTAGAGCGCGGCGATCCGCGCAAGCCATGTCTCGCACCAGCCGGTCAGGCGGACCTGCGCGGCGGCGCACTGGATGATGTCGCGTCGCAAATGCGCCCAGCAAAAAGCGAGCACGACCGTGCCGCCGAGCAGCCGCGCCAGCCGCTTGTAGGCGCTGTAGCGGTCGCAGACGATCACCGTCTCGGGCGCCAGGTCGCCGAACAGCTTCGCCGCCGCCTCGGCGCTGCGGCTCGCGTCGATGTGGAAGCGCACCGCGTCGTTGCCGACCGCGGTCCACAGCCAGGCCCGGCCCGAGTGGCCCTCCCCGCGCAGCGCCTGCACGCGCCACGTGGTCTCGTCGGCGTGGCGCAACGCCGCCGCGTGCTGGTGCGCGAGGATCGCCCCGGCAACCGGCTCGAACAGCGGCACGAAGCGGGGCACGCTGTCGGCCAGCGTCCCCGACGAGACCGGCAGCCCCTGGTCGCCCAGCCACGCGCCGACCCGCTGCAGCGGGCGCAGGCACGCGTAGCGCTCATACAGCACCCGCGACCAGACGCTGGTGCCGTAGGGCGTCTTGTCGAACAGCCGCGGCGCCGGCGGCGCCGAAACCTCCGCCGGCGACGAGGCGCACGCGCAACGCCGGCGCCAGCGCGGGCGGCGGATCACCCGCCGATAGGCCCGGACCTCGATCTCGACCAGGGCCGACTCCTCCGCGCCGACCGCCGCGTAGGGCTTCCCGCAACCGGAACAGGTGCGCGCAGCGGCCGGCAGACTGCGCTCCTCGATGCGTTCCTCCAGGCCGCAACGCGGCGTGCGGCCGTGGCCGGGAGCGCCACACCGCTGGCCGCGCGGGCGGCCGGTGCCCGGCCTCTTCCGCTTCTCGCTCTTGCGGCCGTGCAACGCCTTCGACAGCACCGCCCGGGTCGCACGCAGCTTCACAAGCTCCGCCTCCTGCGTCCCGACCCGCCGCCGCAACGCCTGCTCCGTCCGACGCAGCCGCGCGTTCTCCTTCCGCACCCGGACGAGCGCGGCCTTCCGGCGACGCGACTTCGCCAGAGCCTTGCGCAGAGCCACGTCCGCCGCCGCCGGCGACTTCGCCCGCGCCGACTCGGTCTGGCGAAGCAGTCGGACCTTCAGGCGGTCGGCCGTCGCCTCGGACCGCTGCAACGCATACCGCAGCCGGCCAACATCGTCCGACAGCGACAGGACCCGGTCCTGCTGGTCGCGCAGCCTGCTCGTCCCGGCGTAGAGCCCGACGGTCTCGTCCAGCAGCCGGCGCAGGGCGGCCTTGTCGACGCGCTCCTTCCACAGAACCTTGTGCAGCCGGCGAATCTCGGCCGCCTGCACCTCCGCCCCCGGCACCGCCTTGCGCAACCGGGCAACCTCCCGGCGCAGGGACATCTCGCCGTACCGGTCCGACGCGACGCCGGCATCCGCAAGCAGCTTGCCTAGACGGGCTACCTCCGACTGCAGCGCCAACGCGTCCTTCGCCGCGCGGCGGGCTTCCTTCGACCGCTCGACCGCCGCCAGCCGCTTGCGCCGCGACGACTCGAACTGCCACTTCCAGAAACCTGCTTCGCAACGGGCGGACACCTCCGCCCGCTTCAGCGCTTCCGACCGCGCTTCCGCCGCCTCGGCACGACCTCGCACCCGCTCATACAGCCGCCGCCAGAACGGCCGTCCGGGCAGCGAAGCCCCTTCGGTAACCGGTCGGGCTACCGGGTCCCGACTCGCCATGGCCGAGACCATAGCGAATATCGACCCGCGTTACCAGTACAAAATACCGGCGTGGCCGAACGCTTACCCCGTGGACGGTTTCGGCTGTCCCGTGGATTCCCGTTCGGAAAGAGGGGTCTAACGAGGGAAGCAAGGTCGTCCTTCTACCAGCAAAGCCATTGCTGAGAATAATTTACAAGTAGTTCTCGGCGCCCCGTTGAGCAGCACCACCTGGTCGGGCGTCTGGAAGAGCTGCACGTTCTGGTTGTAGCCGCCGGGCGTCATCGGCGGGCCGGAGTTGAAGCCGGTGATGCAGCGGAGCTGCAGACCCTCGTTGCCGAAGTCCTCGACCCAGCCGCCGGCGGTGGGCGCGTGCATGCCGATGCCGCGGCGCTCCCTCGAGATCGCGGCCTGCCGCTGCTGCGCGGCGGCCGTCATCGCGGGCTTGCGGCCGTTCGGCGGATCCACGATGAGCGACGTGCGCCGCGTCTCGACTGGGGACGTGCCGCCGTCGAGCCAGAAGTTGTTGTAGAAGCCGGGCGCGCCGTCCTCGCCGCGGTCGACGCTGTTGGTGGCGGTGGTGCGCCGCGCCGGGCGGTTGAGCAGCTCCTCGTTCCGGGCCAGGGCGTTCTGCTCGAGCTCGGCCGCCTCTTCCTCCGTCAGGAACGCCTTGTCTCCGAGATCCGCGGGGCGTTCGAGGGGCGTGAGGGAACGGAAGTCCCAGACGCCCTGCAGGTCCGGCGCACCCCACGGCGTGCGGGGCGCCGCGGCCGTTTCCGCCGGCTGGGCGGCGGCGACTAGGGGCGTCAGCATCACGAGCGCGGCCAGGGCGCAGGCCGCCGCTGGAATTCGATGGCTCATCTTTCCTACCTCCTTGATCTGTCTTGATTTGCGTGCATGCATCCGAGTACAAGACATGATGGATCAGGACTCTGCCGGGCGCAAGGCGCGGTGTTCCGGCGCGCCTTGCGCACCGTCTCCGGAAAGGGGGGCGTCCGTGTCGCTGAGAACCATCGTTGCCGCGAGCCTGCTGGTCGTGCTGCCGGCCGTCGCCGGCGCGCAGCCGCCCGAGAGCGAAGGAGTAGCCCGCACGCCGTGGGGCGATCCGGATTTGCAGGCGGTCTGGGACTACCGCACCCTCACCCCGGTGGAGCGTCCGGCGGAGTTCGGCGACCAGGCGCTGCTGACCGACGAGGAGGCGGCCGCGCTCGAGGCCGAGGCGATCCGCAACAACGTCGATCGCGTGCCGCCCCCGGGGAGCGTCGGCGGGTACAACCGGTTCTGGCTCGACTTCGGCACGAACGTCATCTCGGGCGGGCGCACCTCGCTGATCATCGATCCGCCGGACGGGCGGCTGCCGCCGCGGCTGCCGGGGATCGTGGAGCAGGAAGCCGACTTCCAGCGGGACGTGCCCGCGGCCCGGCCGATCCGCTACCGCTCGGGCGGCGCGGGGACCGACGGCCCCGAGGACCGCGGGCTGTCGGAACGCTGCATCGTGGGCAACAACGTGGGGCCGCCGATGCTGCCGGACGCGTACAACAACAACGTGCAGATCTTCCAGACGCCCGACCACGTCGTCCTGTTCAACGAGATGATCAACGACGCGCGCATCGTGCCGCTCGACGGCCGCGCGCATCTTCCCGATCACATCCGCCAGTGGATGGGCGACTCGCGCGGCCGCTGGGAGGGCGACACGCTGGTCGTCGAGACGCGCAACTTCGTCAACGAGGTGGCCTACGGCTCCAACATCCGCACCGCGTACGGGACGGGCGATGCCTACCACCTGACGGAGCGCTTCCGCCGCGACGGCGACGACCGGCTGCACTACGAGTACACGGTCGACGATCCGCTGACCTTCACGCGGCCGTTCACCGTGGCGCTGCCGATGCGGAAGCTGGACGGGGTCATCTTCGAGTACGCCTGCCACGAGGGCAACTACGGCCTCTACAACCAGCTCTCCGGCGCCCGCGCCGAGGACCGGGAGGCGGCAGCCGCGGCGGGGTCGCGTTAAGCCGACTTCCATCGGACGGGGCTGCGCCCCGAACCCCCGGTGTTCGCTTGCGGGGACCCCTTCGCCCCGCGCCGTGCGCGCCTTGCGGCGCCGCGGCGCCGCCCCCGCCGCCGACGGCCACCGCGATGTACTGCCGGCCCGCGTGCAGGTAGGTGATCGGGTTGCCGTATGGCACGGCCGGCAGGGCCACCGAGCCGAGATACTCGCCGTTCTGCTTGTGGTAGGCGCTGATCGTGCGCGCGGCCTCCGCCGCGTCCGCCGCGTAGCGCCCGCCGGAGTTGACGATCAGCAGCGTCTTCGTGACCAGCGGCCCGCCGCCGTGCATCCCGACGTGACCGCCGAGCGCCGGCAGGTTCAGGTGGCGCAGCGCCGGGTGGTTGCGGGGTCCGTCCCCGTGCGGGGTCATCCAGGCGCGGTCGCCGGTGTTCAGGTCGATGGCCGTGACGCGCTTGTAGGGCGGTTTGACCAGCGGCAGCCCGCGCGGTCCGGGCACCGGCGCCGCCCACGGGTCGGTGAAGTAGCCGACCGTCGCCGGCGGCGGATACTCGACGAGCTCGACCGCCCGCAGCCGGGTCTGCGAGGGGATGAAAAGGCGCCCCGTCTCCGGATCGACCGCCGACCCGGGCCAGTTCATGCCGCCGCCCGGCCCGGGCGCCTGGATGAGCGGCCCGCCGTCGCCGCGCAGGGGCGGCGGCGTGAACATCGGCCCCAGCCGCGCCCGCCCGGCGAGGCGCAGCGCCGCCGCCCGCAGCTCGGGCGTGAAGTCGATCAGGTCGTCCTCGGTGATCCCCTGCAGGTCGAACGGCGGCGGCTTCGTCGGGAACGGCTGCGTCGGGGAGTACCACTCGCCGGGTACGTCGCCCGCCGGGACCGGGCGCTCCTCGATGGGCCATACCGGCTCGCCGGTGACGCGGTCGAAGACGTAGGTGAACGCCTGCTTGCTGGTCTGCGCCAGGGCCTTGATCTCGCGTCCGTCGACCGTGATGTCGAGCAGGTTGGCAGCGGTCGGGAAGTCGTAGTCCCACAGGCCGTGGTGCACCGCCTGGAAGTGCCAGATGCGCTCGCCGGTCTCGCCGTCGACGCAGACGATGCTCTCGGCGAACAGGTTGTCGCCCGGCCGCATGCCGCCGTACCAGTCGTTGGTCGGGGTGCCCGTGGGCAGGTAGACGTACCCGAGCTCCTCGTCGACGGCCATCGTGCCCCAGACGTTCGTGTGCCCGCTCTAGCCTGGAAAATTCATGAGGCGCCCGGCCTGAGTAGAGACACAAAAGCCTCCGTGTGCTAAAACGCTGTTGACGACAGATGTTTTCGGCACGACGGAGGCTCTTGCGTGACGGACCCCACGATAGCACAGTCTGTTCTGTTCCCCGATCTGTTCGACAAGCCGCTCGTGGCCACGTTCGACCGCGAGCAGTCGAGCTCGGATGGCGGCGCCGTGCTGCTCAAGGCCGCCGAGCGCGTCTACGGGTTGGTCAAGGCATTCGGCCGGTGTCTGATTGACCGCCGGGCACCGGAGAAGGTCCGGCACACGCTCGAGGACCTGGTGGGCCAGCGGGTGTTCGGCATCGCCTGCGGCCATCCCGCCGGCAACGATTCGGACCAGCTCGCCGATGATCCGATCCACAAGTTGCTGCTCGGGCGCGACCCGGTGGCGGGCGGTCGGCTGGCGTCGCAGCCGACGGTCTCGCGGTTCGAGAACGGTGCGGGCCGCGTCGCGCTCTATCGGCTCGGGCGCGAGTTGGCGGCGTCGGTCATCGAGCGGCATCGCCGCCGGCTGCGCGGGCGGGTGCGACGCATCACGATCGACCTCGACCCGACCGACGACCCGACGCATGGCGCGCAGCAGCTGACCATGTTCAACAGCTACTACGACAGCTGGTGCTACCTGCCATTGCTGGCCTTTGTGAGCTTCGACCGTGAGGCGGAGCAGTATCTGTGCGCGGCCGTGCTGCGGCCCGGCACGGCGCAGGCGTCCGACGGCACGCTGGGCGTGCTGTGTCGGCTGCTCGCGCTGCTGCGGTCCGCGTTTCCCGAGGCGCGCTTTCTCGTCCGGCTCGACGGCGGCTTCGCCACGCCAGAGGTCTTCGACTTCCTCGATGCCGAACCGCGGCTCGACTACGTCGTGGCGATGGCCAGGAACGCCGTGCTGTTGCGGGCTGCCGAGCACGTCATGGTGGCGGCCCGCACCGAGAACATGCTGCGCGAGAAGACGGCGCACTTCTACCTCGACACCCGCTATCGCGCGGGCACGTGGGCTCGTGAGCGCCGCGTGGTGATCAAGGCCGAAGTCGTGCAGCTCACCGGCCGGCAGCCGCGGGACAACCCGCGCTTCGTCGTGACCAATCTGCGCCAGACGCCGCGCTTCATCTACGAGAAGGTCTACTGCGGGCGCGGCGACATCGAGAACCGCATCAAGGAACTGCTCGACGGCTTGCAGATCGACCGCACGAGCTGCACCAAGTTCTGGGCAAACCAGCTGCGGGTCCTGCTGACGGCCGCCGCCTACGTGCTCATGCAGGAACTGCGGCTGAGGGCCGCCCGCACCGCCTGCGCCCGCACCCAGGTGACTTGGCTGCGCGACCGGTTGCTCAAGGTCAGCGTCCACGTCGTCCGCTCCGTCCGCCGGCTCGTCCTGCACCTGCCGCGAGCGACCCCATACCGCGACGTCTGGCGGCACCTCGCCCTCGCGCTCGGGGCGCGCGCCGGATAGCGCGCCGTCGCCACGGCAACCTCCGCGCCCCGGATGCTCGCCAGCGCCCCTGCGCCCGACCTGTCGGCGCTTGCCACCTCATGCGTGCCGTCACCTCGCCCCGGCCACTGCACCACGCTGCCACCTACCACGCGCCGCGTCCGAAAACGTCCTTCGCGCGACGATCAGGCCCTGCCTGGGACCGATTCGATAACCTCACGAATTTTCCGGGATAGCGCCACGACTCGTTGCCCCAGCTCTCGGCGCCGAACTCGTCGCCCTGGGGGATGGTGTGGAAGATCCACTTCATCTCGCCCGTGCGGGCGTCGAAGCCGCGCACGTGGCCCGGATCCGCCTCGCGCCGGGTGAGAAAGGTGTCCTGCACGATGCTGCCCACGACGACCGTGTCGCCCACGATCGCCACCGGCTGCGAGTGGGTCAGCCGGCTGCGGTCGATGGCCCGGCCCAGGCTGCCGGCGAGGTCGACCGCGCCGCCGTCGCCGAAGTCGGGGTAGAGGGCGCCGGTCCGCGCGTCGAGCGCCACGAGCAGCAGGTCGTGCGTGGCGATGAAGATGCGGGCGTCGCCGCTCGCGGCGTCCTCCCAGTACGAGACGCCCCGGTGGTGCCAGCCGACGTTGGCCGGGCGGTCGAGCCGCTCGTAGGTCCGCGGGTCGTACGACCAGACCAGAGCGCCCGTACCCGCGTCGAGCGCCGCGACCTGCCCGACGGCAGTGCTGACGTAGACGAGCCCGCCCACCATCAGCGGGATGGTCTTGAACTGCAGCGCGTCGATCTCCGGCCGCACGCGCGTCACGTCGGTCGAGATGGACGTCCAGCGCCAGGCGATCTCCAGGTCGGGGAAGTTCTCGACGGTGATCTGGTCGAGCGGCGAGTATTTGGTGTTGGCGGGGTCGGCCCCGAAGGCCCGCCACTCGCCGGCGGGCGGCTGCGATCGGGCCGGCGCGGCCCCGATCCCAAGGCAGACCGCAACAACGGCGACCGCGGCGGTCCCGCGGCGACACCGCCGCGGCAGGCCGCCGACCGCCGTCACCCCCGTCACCGCCGCGAGCGTCCGCCTGTCGCGATTCATCGCCCGGTTGTACTGCAGGCCGGGCAGGGAAGGCAACCACCCGGCTGCCCCAATACCGCGGAAGCCGCGGCCGCCTGCCGTCACGCCCTGCCGGGGCCTTCGAACGGGTCGCACACGCGGACGCCGGCCCTCTCGAAGTCGGTCCGGTTCCGGGTGGCCACGACCAGTCCGTGGGTGAGTGCGGTGGCGGCGATGAGGCTGTCCTTGATCGGCATGGCCGCGCCCGCTGTGCGCAGGTCGGCGAGGAGCTCGGCCCAGCGGATGCCCGTGGCAACGTCCCAGGGCAGACAGTGCAGGCGCTCGACGCCGCTGTCGAACCAGCGTTCGAGCCGCGCCCGGCGCCGACCCCGGGGCAGCAGCAGGATGCCGAACCGGATCTCCCCAAGGACAACCGGGTCCACGACGAGCGCCCGTTCGTTGCGCCGCAGCCAGTCGACGACCGCCGGGTCGGGAACCGGCTTCGTGGTCTCGCTCAGCACGTTCGCGTCGACCAGGAAGGTCACAGCGTATCGGTGCCCTCCGACTCGAGCGGGACGAAGAAGCCCTTCTCCGGACAGGCCAGCAGCCAGTCGACGACGCCCTCGTTCGGTACGGGCGCCCGGCGGACGAGTCGGTACTCGCCCCGTTCGATGCGCTCGACATCGAACTCCTGGCCCGGCTCGACGCCGTCCTGCCGCCGAATCTCGGCCGGAAGCACGATCTGTCCCTTCGTGGAAACGGAGGTCTTCATCGCCAGTAAGATATTGTCTTACCCGGCGTGCTGTCAAAGCGCAATCCCCATCCTTAGCCTGGGGCCGCCTGGCCGCACGTCTCGGCGCCGGGCCCGGGGGGCAGGCAGGTAGAATGGCCTGTCGATGAATCCGCTCACGGTGGGAGGTGGGACGTGAAGTTGCAGAAGCGCGTGCAGGCAGGCCTCGCGGCGACCTTCGTGGCCGCGGCCATGACGCTGCCGGCCCAGGCCCAGAACGTGGACTGGCGGCTCCACAATCTCGACCTGGCGGGCGGCCGCTACGCGGACCTCGACCAGATCACGCCGGAGAACGTCGCCGGCCTGACGCCGCGCTGGCTCTTCCAGCACGGCGTCATCGACGGCGTCAGCAACCAGACCACGCCCGTGATCGTCGACGGCATCATGTATGTCACCGACGCGCGCGGCAGCGTCTATGCCGTCGACGCGGCCGACGGCCACCTGCTGTGGACCTACAACGTGACCGAGCTGCTCGGCGGGGCGCGCCGCGAGGGCTACATCTTCCGCCACCGCGGCGTCACCTACGAGAACGGCGTCGTCTACAGCGCCGCCGGCTCGTTCATCTTCGCGCTCGACGCGCAGACCGGGGAGCCCCTCGAGGGCTTCGGCGAAAACGGTCAGGCGAGCGTGATCCTCGACGTGCTCAGGCTGCGCTACCCCGAGGTCGAGACCGCCATCTCCATGGGCTACTGGTTCACGACGGCCCCCCAGATCCACGACGGCGTGATCTACGTCGGGTCGACGCGCAGCGAGAGCTTCATCCCCGGCGGCCACGTCCTGGCGGTCGACGCGCTGAGCGGCGAGGTCCTGTGGCACTTCAACACCATTCCGCAGGACGAGAGCGACCAGGGCTGGGACATCGCCGGGCCGACCTGGGTGGGCGGCGTGCGCAACGGCGGCGGGATCTGGGAGACGCCGTCCATCGATCCGGAGCTGGGCCTGGTCTACGTCGCGGTGGGCAACCCGTTCGGCGACAGCACCAGGCGGGCGGGCATGAACCTGTTCACCGACTCGGTCATCGCGCTCTCGCTCGACGAGGGCCGCCTCGCGTGGTACTACCAGCTCGTGCACCACGACGTCTGGGACTACGACAACGGCAGCCAGCCGATTCTCTTCGACATGGAGGTCGACGGCGAGCCGGTCAAGGCGCTCGCCCAGGCCAACAAGAACTCGTGGCTCTACATCCTGGACCGGCGGACGGGCGAGCCGATCCATCCCATCATCGAGACCCCGGTTCCGACCGAGACCGACACGCCCGGCGAGCAGCCCTGGCCCACGCAGCCGATTCCGCACAAGGCCAACGGCGAGCGCATGGAGCCGGTGTCGCCGGTGGTGCCCACGGACATCCCGCCGGAGGACCTGGAGGGCAAGCGCATCGTCACTAGAGTGATGCGAGAAGAGAGGCTTATTGACGCGAGAAGAGTTGCGCAACCGACTGCATACCGGGACGCCGGAGTGTATGAAAATTCACGGAAGGTCTCGGAAGGTTGGTCATCGGACAGCTTGGTAGAAGTGCCGCCGGAGAGCCTCGAGGATTTCGTCGCGGGCCTGGTTGGAGACGCCGAGGAAGGGTCGGGCGGGGACGTCACCCCAGGGGATCGGCGCCCCGCGGCGTGTCCGGCCGAAGGCTCCGCGCTTGGCCCCGAACTGGTGGAGGGCGCCGTAGATGACGTTCGTGCCGGCGGCCGAGTAGTCGTCGCCGGAGTCGCTGGACAGCGAGCGGGCGAGCCGGGCGGAGCGCTGGAGGATCTGACCGGGCCACTTCCGGCGCTTCTGGCGGGCGTCGATGGTGCTCTGCCGGAGCGGCTCCCAGGGGGTGCCGTCCGGGGATGCCTCGTCCTCGAACGCCTTTTGGGCGCCGGCCTTGAGGGCGGCGGCGATGTCGCGCATGGCGGGGCTCATGTCCGCGCCGGCGTCGCGGAGGCGCCGGAGGGCGTCGCGGACGGCGGTGTCGTTATATTGGATCTCGACTTTCACGAGGGTAGGGAGGCTCAGTCGCCGTTGAGCCTGAAGAGCTCGGGGTCGAGTCCGAGGTTGGTGAGCTCCTGAATGATGTTCCCCGCTTCGGCCTTCAAGCGGCTCATGGTGGCGTTCCACTCGCCGAGCTGATCCTGCGAGGGCCAGTGCCCAAGGGGTGGTCCTGGAAGCACGGCGTGTTTCCCGTCAGCGGCTTGCGTGATCCTGCTGCCAGCGGCATTCAGGCGCCCGAGGCCCTCCTGGTGCTTGGACCTCACGACGGTGAGTTCCGCCCGGATCTCGTTCAACCGGGCGATCCGTGCGCCGATCTCGTCCTGCTTTTCGGATTCGGTCATGAACAGGTCCCCTGTCAATGCTAGCATTTGGGCCCTATGGCCAAGGTGCGGCTCCCGGACGGGCAGGTCGTGACGGTGGAAGGGCTGTCCTTCGGCGTGCCTGAAGCCGAGCACGGCATCTCGGACCCGGTTGCCGACCGCGTGATCGGCGAGCTCTACGAAGAGAAGTGGCGCATGGAGGGCCCGAACGCGGCCGACCGCGCCGTTCGGAGCGCGGGGATCCTGCCGCCGCCCGGACCCCACTACTGGACGGCCGAGTTTCATCAGGTGGCCGGCTACCTCGCCGCGGAATACCTGATTTCCCGCATCCCGGGCGCGGAGATCGTGAGCCCGAAGCCCCCCGTCCCGGACTGGGATGCGATGGACCTGTCGGTCCCCGAGGGCGCACACTCCTAGTCGCGCCACAGCACGCGGCGCACCAGGAACGAGAAGAAGTCCCAGTCCCGGCGCGCGAACCAGACCGGGTCCTTGGCGAGCCGCTGCAGCCCGACCGAGATCACCTCGGTGGCGTCGACCCGCCGCCCCTCCACGTCGACCGCGCGCACCGCTGGCCTGGGGTAGAGCCGCCCCGTGTAGCGGTCCAGGTGGCCATCATCGCTGTTCTCTTGCCAGCGTCCGACTCCCTTCACGTAGTCGCCGTCGGCTCCGAGGCTCCCGACGCCCCGGGAGACCCGCCGCAGGTAGGCTGCGGTCTCGGCGAGCAGGGCATCGTTGGAGTCTTCGACCGTGTGGCCGAGCTCGTGAACGACCGTCTCGCGCTTGGAGTCCGCGTGCACGTTCAGCTCCGCGCGGTTGACGCCGAGGCGCCGCGCGCTCGCGCGCTCGCGCGGACTCGCCGTCAGCCGCACGCGCGCCTGCTGCCGCGCCAGCGACGGCGCCACGTACTGCGACCACTGCTCGACGGCGACGACGTGCTCGGGCTGGACGTCTACCCGCCGGGCCAGCTCCGGGTCGGTGGGCCGCTCGATGACCATGCGCAGGCGCCGGGTCCGGTCGCGGTAGAAGGTCGACCCGTCGTCGAGCACGGCGCGCGCCTCGCGCAGGACGGCGGCGGCCTGCGGCGAGGCGGCGTCGATGGCTGCCGGTGCGGCCCGCAGCTCGTCCCAGGCCGCCCGGTAGCGCGCCACGACCTGCTGGTAGCGCTGGTGGGCCGCGTCGGCCGCCGCCTTGGCGGCCTGGTGCGCAGGGGATCCCGGCACGGCCGCGTTGACCTCGGCTGCCAGGCGCGTGAACTCCGCCCGGCTGCGCTCCATCTCGCGCTCGAGCGCGCGGGTCGGCTCGTCGAACGGCGCGGCCTGCGGCGCCCCGCGGGCGTGGAGCAGCACGCCCCGCCGCTGGGCGTCGAGGCGGGCGCGGGCGACGCTGGCCACGGTGAGCGACCCGTCCGGCCGCACGGTCACCAGCGAACCGCCGTCGGCCGTGGTGCGCAGGTAGCGCACGCGGTATTCGGCGCGCCGTGCCTTCGTGGCGGGGTAGTGCGTCAGCCAGACCTCGTCGGGGTCGGCGAGCGCAGGCACGAGGTGGGGGCTGCTGGCGGCGTGGGCGCGGGCGACGCTGACCCGCTCGACCGGCGTGCGGACGAACGGGCGGCCGCTCGCCGCCGTGCCGGTCAGGGTGCGGACTCGGGAGCGGTGCGCGACGCGCGGCGGGTCGACCAGCGCGTCGCCGGGGTCGGCGAACAGCGGCGCGGCGGGCAGGTCCGCCGCCGCCGGCCGGCCGAAGGTCCGCCAGGTCGGCTCGTCGGGGCCGGGCGCGCCGCCGCCGCCCGGCCGCACGAGGCTGGAGCCGGGGCGCCCGCTCCAGCCGGGGTCCGGGCTGAACGTGCGCTTCTCGCCGGCGGCGGTCCAGCCGATCCGCTTGCCCGGTCTGGTGATGACCTCGCCGGTCTCGCGGTCGACCCCGACCTGGTGCTCGACGTCGGTGACCTCGACCCGGTCGACGACCCGCCGGCCGGTGGCGCGCACCTCGGCCTCGGTGAGCGCCCGCACGCTGCAGCGGCAGTTGAAGCCGTTGGGCGGATAGATGGCGTCCCATGCCGGCGAGTCGGCGGGCAGGATGGTGCCGTGCAGGGCGCGGTGGCGGTCGCGGGTGCTCGGGTCGAGGACGGCGACATACATCCAGTAGGGGCGGGCCTGGCGCGTCTCCCGCTGGCGGGCGTAGCGGCCGGCGGCGTAGGCCGAGAGCATGTTCGTGCGCAGGATGGTGCGGATGCGGTGGGGCGATCCGAGCTGCACCCGCTCGGCGCGGCCGTCGGGGTCGACGATGACCTTGCGCCCCCACCAGCCGGCGGCGCGCAGGCGCTCCTCGAGGATCCCGGCCGCCTGCTTCTCGGTCATCCCGGTAGCCAGCGCGCGGTCGATGATCGCCCGCGTCTGCTCGAGCAGGTCGAGCCTGGCCATCTTCGACACGGTGAAGGCCCGCTGGTGCGCCTCCTGCGAGACGTCCCACCAGCGCCAGGAGACGGCGTAGCCCTTCGTGCGCAGGTGGGCGATGGCGCCGCCCGGCGGCAACTGGAGGGCGTGGCCGAGGTCGACGCGGTCAGGAGGCATTGCCGATCAGCAGCTGCGGGGCTGTCGCCTGATGCTGTTCGAGAGCGGTCCCGATCTTCCGCAGCACGGCATCGCCGCGCATGTAGAGCGGGTGCTTCGGCGCGCCGTCGGCCGTCAGCCCGAGCGCCCACACGTCGCCCTCCCGGGACAGGATTTCCAGTACAACTTGGTCCCTGCCGAGGTACGACCCGTGCCGGCCCCAGGCCGCGACGAGGAGGTCTGCGGCGCGCGCCTCGTGGCGGATGACGTCGTTGTTGTTGGCACCGACCGGGTCCGCCATCCGGCGGAGCTGCCGCGGGTCGGTCGCCCGCGCGGCGAACAGGTTCACCACGCATAGCTCGCGGGCCTTCCACCGCCGGGCGAAGCCGATGCAGCGCCGCACCGTCGGGTCGTCGGTGAGATCGTCGGCCGTCGACGGGTTCAGCATGCAGAAGAGCACGCGCCGCGGACCTGGCTCGTTGCCGGCCTCGAACAGCCCCGGACCGTGGCGGCCGATGTCCCGGCTGAGCGTGTAGCGGTAGAGGGCGTGGCCGAGGTCGACGCGGTCAGGAGGCATTGCCGATCAGCAGCTCGCGCACCCGCTTGACCCGTCGCGCGTTGGTGCCGTTTTTCCCCTGTCTCTCATGACGCCGACAGCCGCCCCCAGGTGTCCGCGATGAAGAGCACGCGCTCGGTCAGGTCCTGGAGACGGCCGGGGTCGAGGGCCGGGTAGCGCGCGGCCAGCCGGGTGAGGAACTCGCCGTCGCCGGCCGCGGCGGCGTCGAGCAGCGGCTGGGCGAGCGCGTCGGCGGCCGGGACCGTCACGTCCGGCTCGTCGAGCGCGTCGAGCGCGGCATCGAGCGCGGCGTCGAGCTGGTCGGCGCCGGCACGGGCCAGCACCGGCAGCCCCGGCCGAGCGCGCGCCGCCGCCGGGGACGGCGGGGGTTCGAGTACCTCGTCGTCGTCGCCGGGCGCGTCGAGGTGCAACGCGCTGCGCACCTGGTCGGCGCGCACGCGGAGCCCGAGGGGCACGAGCGCGACGAGCGCGTCGGCGAGCAACTTGGCGTCCGCGTCCGTCTTGCGCTCGATGACCACCCGCGGGTAGGCGTCCCGCGGCCCGTGGTTCAGTTGCACGAGGGGGATGACCAGGTCCCGCCGCAGCGCCGCGGCGAGCTGACGCGCATCGGACCGCTCGATGTCCTCGCGCACCTGCTGGTGCACGTTGCCGAGCGCCTGGCTGCCGCGGTCGCCCTGCTCGGTCGTCAGCGTCTGCCCGAGCACGGCGATGGAGATCCGGCTGTCGATGTAGGCGACAAACCGCTCGAAGACCTCGGCCCGCCCGCGGACGGTGGTGTCGTCGACGAACTCGATGTCCATCTCCTCGGGGACGATCGCGGCGGCGTCGGCCGTCACGTTGCGCACGGCGCGGTAGAGCACGGCCTTGTCGTCGGAGTCGGCGTGCTTCGGGTACTTGCCGAGGCGCAGCGGGTGGCCGTAGGCCTCGACGAACCGCACCCAGTCCTTGAGGGTGAAGGACTTGAACAGCCACGCCCACGCCGCGGCCCGGGCCAGGCCGCCGCGGATGGGGAGGCCGGACTTGACCTTGGCGACGTGCGTGATGAACTTGAAGGGCTTGAGCTCTTCCCAGCCGTCGTCCGTGCGCAGCAGGACCTGCTCGCCGGTGTCGCGGTCGAAGTCGAACCACTGCGGGAGCCGCCAGACCAGGCGCCTGGGCATCCACTGCCGCTCGGAGGTCTCCCAGTCGATCTCGGTAACGCTGTAGCCCTTGCCGACGGCGTCGAGGATGTCGACGAGCTCGTCCTCGACCGCCTCGCGATCGAAGAACGACTGCGCCAGCTCGGCGTCGCGCAGGTCGTCGGCGCCGTCCGACGCCGGCTCGACGGCGACGCCGAGCTGCGCGACCTGGCGCTTGCGGGTGTTGAGGACGCCGAGGTAGTGGAGGTCGCGCTCCTCCATCTGCTCGGCGAGCTCGACGTAGCGCTCGGCGCTGCCGCCGCCGGGGACCTCCGCCTCGCGCAGGATGGCGGCCAGGCGCTGCGGCGTGATGTGGCTGGCCGGGTGGGTGGTCAGGACCGACCGGACGCCGGTGACCGAGGGGCCGGCGTGCTCGTCGCGCAGCGCCCGCATGTCGATCGGCCGGCCCGCGTAGTCGTAGAGCGTCGGCATCAGTAGCGGACCCCCCTCCACCCGCGGGCGTCGCCGGCGAAGTCGCCCCAGTTCGGCGCGCCGTCCAGGTCATCGTCATCGAAGTCGTCGTCCGGATCCGCGTCAGGCGACGACCGCACCGGCGTGTAGCCGAACTCGACCGTGCGCCCCTCGAGCGCCGCGCAGGCGAGCGCCAGCGCCCAGAAGCGGTCGGCGTGGCTGTTCGCCTCGCCCGCGTCGTCGTCGACCACCAGGCGCGGCGGGCCGGTCTGGCCGGCCATGCGCTTGATCGAGTGCAGGTCGGCGCGCAGTTCCCGGCTGCCGGCCGGGATGCGGACCTTGCGGTCCTGCGCGCGGGTCCGAAGCGCCGTGGCCAGGTCGAGCCGGCGCGGGGCCGAGAAGATGCAGCCCGTGACGACCGACGCGCCGTAGCGCCGCACCGCGTCCTCGACGGGCTTCTCGCCCATGCCGGTCTGGTCCATCCAGATGGCGGCCGGCCGGTAGCGCTCGGCCAGCTTGTCGAGGGCCTCGTCCTGCGCGCGGAACGTGGCGTTGCGCAACTCGACGACCTCGCGCGTCCAGGCGACGTCGCCCGAGAGCTCGAGCACCCAGGCGACCCACAGGTCGCGCCGCCGGCCGATGTCGTTCCCGATGACCTTGAGGCCCCGGCCCGCGAGCTCCGGGTCGCCCGCGGCCGGGTGCTCCATGTCGTTGATGAGGTCGAAGCTGAGCCAGGCGCTGGCCTCGTCGAGCCATTCGAGCTCGTACTCCTGGCGCCACAGCTCGTCGTCGCCGAGCCCGGCGCGCAGCTCGTCGATCTCGCGCGGCAGCCCGTCCCGGACGGCCTGATGGATGTCGGCGACGTGCTGCGACCAGATCCGCTCGTCGGCCGTCATCAGCTCGTAGAACTTGTTGCCCTTGCCGTTGGGGGTCGACGTGACGCGGAGGCGATGGCCGGCCGAGATGACCGGGAAGAGCGCGCCCCAGATCTCGCGCGACTTCTGGTGGCGCGCGAACTCGTCGAGGAAGACGTTGGCCGAGTAGCCGCGGGCGGTCTCCGGGTTGGCCGGCAGCGCCGTGATGCGCGAGCCGCCCGGCAGGGCGACCTCGAGGGCCTTGTGCCGGCTGCCGGATTCGGCGACGAAGTCGTAAGCCAGTTCCTTGAGGGCGAGCCCGTAGGCGTCCGCGTGGCGCTTGACGCCCTCGTTCATCGCCTCGGCCGCCTGGCGCTCGCCGCGCGAGAGGATGACCCAGCGCGCGCGCCGGCCGGCCCGCTCGGCGGCCGCGGCGAAGCAGTCGTCGACGATCTCGAGCGTGGTGGTGAAGGTCTTGCCGGTCTGGCGCGCGAACATGCCGATCTTGAAACGGCTCCGGTCGAGCAGCCAGCGCTGCTGATACGGATAGAGCGGGACCGCGGGCTCAGGCATCGACGATCCCGTAGACCTGCTCGCGGATAGCCCGGAGGGCCTCGGGGAGGAGCTCGTGCCCGCTCTTCTCGGCCTCGGCCTTCGCCGCCTCCACGGCCTTCGCCGCGGCCAGCTCGGCAAGCTCCCGGCGCAGCGCCCGCTCGCGGTCCGCGTTGAGCTTCGAGGCGCGCTCGATGCGCTGCAGCGTCAGGGCGATCTCGCGCAGCTGCTCGATGTTCAGGTCGTCGTCCTCGGTCGCCTTCAGCGTCAGGTCGTGCACGAGCGTGCGCAGCATCTCGAGCGTGTAGGCCCCGACGTTGCTGGTCGGCGCGTCGCCGAGCTTGGCGGTCCAGACCGCCGCGACCTCGCGCACCTCGCGGATGCGGCGCCCCACCGCCTCCATGCGGGTGGCGTAGCGGTTGAGGCCCGCCGGCGAGAGCGGGCGCTCGCCCCTGGCCTCGAGCAGCGGCGCGGTCACGCGCAGAATCTCGGCCTGCGTCACGCCAGCACGCAGCAGCTCGTCGAGGCGCGCCTTGAGGTCCGGGGGGAGCTGCTGGATCCGGCTCATGTGCCCACGCGTCGGGCGCTTGGGGTCAGACATCGAGCTTCGCGCGCAACAGACGCTCGATCGCCTCGAGGCGATCCGCGATCTCGTGCAACGCCCCCAGGATGCCGCCTCTCCGCCGCTCGGCCTCGGCCGCCATGCGCGTGGCGTAGCGGTTGAGGCTGGGCTGCGATATCGGCTCGACGTCTGCTGCCTCGCACAGCGGCTGGATGCGCTCGAGGATCGCCTTCTGGGAGACGCCGGAACGCAGCAGCTCGTCGATGAGGTCCTTGAGATCGCGGGGGAGCTGCTGGATCCGGCTCATTCGCCCGCGCGTCGGGCGGGGCTCAGTCATCGAGCCTCAGGTCCGCGCGCCGGACCCCGTCCATCGTGACGCGGCCGGCCGCGACGTCGGCGCCGAGCTCCGTCAGCGCCGCGACGCGGAACTGGCCGGCCTCGCGCACGGTGATGAGCTGCCTGGCGGCCAGCCAGTCGAGCGCGCGGCCGAGGACCTCGATGTCGGGGCGGGGCCCGAACTCGCAGACCGCGCTGCGCAGGATGGCGTCGTTGACGTCGGGCACGCCCTCCTTGGCGGCCGCGGCGAGAACCTGGAGGATGACGAGGCGCAGCAGCTCGTCGACGCGCTCCGCGAATCTCGTCACGACGGCTTCTCGCGCTGCAGCAGGTGCTCGTGCATGGTGGTCAGCATCTTGCCAATCTGCAGCATCTGGCCGGAAATCTGGTCGGCGGTCCGGCCGACCCCGCCGATGCGATGGTGCACGTTGCGGACCTCCTCCAGGAGCTGGCCGTGCACCTTCTCCATCGCGTCGACGCGGCCGCGGAGCTCGGCCGTCTCCCGGCCGTTGCGAGAGGTCGTCGCCGACAGCCGGCCGAGGAAGGCCACCATGGCCGACACGACGAGGCCGATGGCCCAGGTGATCAGTTCAGAGAGCTCCATCAGTGCCCCTCCGATCGCGCGCGCGCGATCTTCCGCGGGTACGCCCTGTTCTCCTCGCACGCCCAGTCGGCGCGAACGCAGTGGCGTTCAACATTGTCGAACCAGCCGGCCTGGTCGCAGCCGAGCCGGCGGGCGCAGACCTTCTTCTCGCGCGAGATCCAGCCGGCGCCGCCGTTGTAGGCCGCCTGCGCGAACGCCCACTGGCTCCGCCGGTCCGCCGAGTCGCGGTAGCGCCGCAGCAGGCGGACCATGTAGACGATCTGCGCGCGGATGCTGCACGCCGGGTCGGTCTCGGCCACGCCGTCGCACGGCGGGTCCGTGAGCGGCGCGATGTCGCCCCAGGTCGGCGGCGTGAACTGCGCGAGTCCGGCCGCCCAGCGGCTCCGGGCGTCCGGCCGCCAGGCCGACTCGACCGTGACCTGCGCGTGAAGCAGCGGCGCGAACTCGCCGGCGCCCGCGCGCTCGACCTCGGCCGCGAACACGGCCAGCAGCACCAGGGGGATGGTCATCGCGCGAGGAACCCGTGGAGCACCACGGCGAACAGCAGGCCCCAGACGGCGAGGGCGGTGCACCGCACATACACGCCCACCGAGTGCCAGGGCGTGTCCTCCGGCGGCCAGATGATGTCGCGGTAGTTGATTTGCGGCAGGACGAGCCGGTCGGCCGCCGCGAAGAACAGGAACGCCGCCGAGCCGCGCATGGCCGCCTCGAGCACCGCCGTCAGGTTCTCGAGCCCGGGCGTCAGGTCCCCGAACAGGGAGTCCCGCGGGGTCAGGTTCTCGATCGCCATGAGGCAGGCCCAGGCGCCGGCGCAGACGAGCCACAGCACCCACGCGCGCCGGAGCATCCCGCTGTGGCGCGCGGGCGATGCCGTGTCGGTGGCGGCCGGCGCGGGTTCGCGCACCCGGTGCACCCGGCCCACGGCAACCGCGGCGGCGAGCGACGCGATCGCGGCCACGACGGCCAGGATCTCGGTGGTCACCGGCTCTCCCGCCTGCGCAGCTCGTTCGCCACGCTGGCCAGCGTGTCCGCGAACTCGAAGCGCCCCGCCGCGATGCAGCCCTGCAGCAGCTCGCGGGCCGCCTCCAGACGGTCCGCCCGCCACGTCTCGAGCGATCCGAACTCGGCCGGCGTGCCGGGGGTCTCCAGGTCGCAGCGCGGGCCGCGGCGCTCGACCCGCTGCGCGGCCTCCTCGGCGCCGGCGCGCAGCAGGCCGCCGGCGGCGCCGCGCAGCGCGTCCTGCAGCGTCGGGGCCGGCGGCGGCTCCGACGCCGGCGCGGCGGGGGCTGGCTCCGGCGCCGGCGCGGGTGCGGCTCTGTCGCCGGCGCAGCCGGCACCGACCAGCAGGGCGATCAGTATGAGGCCGGCGAGACCACCCTTGCCGCCGCGCCTGGCCTGCACCGCGCGCCGCGCCGCCTCGAGGACGACGACGTCGTCAAGCTTCGCGGCCGGTATCACGTAGCGCCGGGCGGCGACCGCGATGCCGGCAACGAGCAGGACGACCACCTCGTTGGGGATCGTCGCGTCGGGCAGCAGCCATTGCAGCGCCAGGCCGACCACGGCCGCGACGGCGGCGAACAGCGCGACGGGTTCTCTGTGAGTCATGGGGACCTCCATGGCCGCGCCCGGCAGGCAGCCGGGCGCGGCCGAAACGAACTAGTCGAGGTAGGTCGCCGTGAGGAAGTCGACGAACGCCTGGGCCGCCTCGCGCACACCCGTGGCGTGCTCGCCCTGCGAGAGCATCGCGCCGGCGTGCGCCGCCTCGGCGTCGTCGAGCGCCCGCCGCGCGCCGTCGAGCGCCTCGGTCGCGGCGTCGACGGAAACCTGGCCCGCGGCCTCGGCGGTGATCGCCGCCACCAGCGCGGCGTGAACGTCGGCCAGGGTCGGCGGCTCCGGCTCCGCCTCCTCGGCCTGCTCCGGCTCCGCGGCCTCGCTGCCGGCCTCCTCGCTCACCGGCTCCTGCGCTTCGGCGGAGGGTTCGGGGACGGGCGGCCCGACGATCTCCTCGATCGGGGCCTCGTCGACCGCCGGCTCCTGCGCCGGCGTCGGGGCCGGCAGCAGGAACGCAACGCAGGCGAACAGCAGGGCGGCGACGACGTACGGTCTCAACCTCATGGGAACAGGCTCCTTTGGCGGCCGGCGGGGCCGGCGCCGGAAAACAGGGTATAAACAGGCTCCGCCCCAGTGTTGCATCGCCCGCGCGGACATTGCGGGCGCGGATGTCACTTTCGGCTCGCGCGCACGATGCGGCGGACCTGACGGACCGACAGCCCGGCCGCCCGGGCCAGCGCGTGGTGGTTGCGGCCGTCGAAGGCGGCGCGGATCCGCGCGTCGCGCCGCCGCCGCCAGCCGCTGACGGCAGTGGCCGAAAGCAGGGGGCCGAGCCGCAACGACGAGCCGGTCGGCCAGGCGGTCCGCCTGCTCGGCCGGCGTCAGGCCCGGCCAGGCCGGCGACGCGATGGCCTGGCGGATGACCTCCCGGATCAGCCGGCGCAGGTCGGGTGGCGGCTCAGGCACGCTTCCGCCGCAGGGCTTTGAGGCCCTCGATAACCCGCGCGGCCGCCACGGCCGTCGCCACGTGCGCCAGGCCCTGGTTGCGGGCGAGCCAGCGGCGGTAGCCGTCCGGCTCGCGCCAGTCGACCTCGGCGGCGAGCTGCTCGATCAGGCGCCGCTGCGCCGGCGTGACCATGCGCACGACGCCGGGCGGCAACGGCTGAGGTCGGGGGCGGGCAGCCCGCGCGCGAGGCCGGGCCGGCTGCGGCCGCGGGCGGCCGAGCTCGACCAGCAGGTCGCTGGCCTGGCGGCGCGTCAGGTCCTTGCAGGTGCCGACGCCCCAGCCGGCCCTGAGGCGGGCGCGGTAGTCCTCATCCGCGATGCCGGCCGCGCGAATGGCGACGTGGATGGCGCGGACCTGGGCCGGCGTGATCGGGAGGGTCTGACTGATCGGCGTCACTCGCTCTCACTCCGCTCCGTGGCGAACAGCGGCCCCGCCACGACGCGGCGGCGGGGGGATCCGCCGACGCGGGCGTCGAGGATGCCCAGCCAGGCCATCGAGAGGGCGGCTGCCGCCGCGCTCCCAGGCTCATCCGCCGTCGCCTGCGAGACGGTTCGCCAGCGGCCGGCGCGGACATGGATCTCCGCGCGCCAGAGGGTGCCGTCGCGAACGACCGACGAGCCGCGCTCGATGTCGAGGCGGTCCGGGGGCCTCACGGTCGGCCCTCCTCCGGCGACACCAGCCGGTCCGTGTCGGTCCACGCGGCGGCGATGTCGATCGGCACCGCCCGCCAGCGCCCCTCGTTCGAGCCGCGCAGGTAGAGCCGGAGGTAGACGCGCGTCCCGGTCACGCGCAACGAGTCGTCGATCGCCCGGCGCGCCTGCCGCCAGCGCTCGTCGTCGATGTCGAGCCGGCGCAGCCGCAGCACCGCCTCGCGCGAGACCTGGCCCTGCTTGTCCGGAGCGAAGGCGTGCTGGACCAGCGCGCGGATCTGCGCGTTCGCGCCTGCGGCCCACTCCTCGATGCAGCCGTCGATGATCGTCCGCGCCGCCTGCAGCTCCGGTCCGAAGGTGATCTGGTCCTGGACCTGGATGAGCACCTTCAACCTGCCGTCGTACGACGTGAGCGAGTAGTTGCCGCGGCGCCCGGGACGGCGGCCGCCGCCGTACTCCTCGGCGAGCACGCCCAGCATCGCCGCCACGTCGGCGTGGGTGTGCTGGCGGAAGCGGCTGATCTGGTCGGCCAGGTCGACGCCGAAGGCGAGGATGCGCCTGACGGTCTGGTCCTCGAGGTCGTCCTGCGGCCGGACGAGCCGCTCGGGCACGAGCCGGCCCTTGGCGTCGGCCCGATACCCGGCGGGCGGGTCAATGGCGGGCGAGGCCGAGTCGGTCCGCGACTCGATCTCGAGGCGTCGGTCCAGCCGCCCGAGCAGGGCGTCGACGTCGTGTGGCTGCCGGGCTTCAGTGGCCATCACTTCCCCCCCTGTCTGTGTGGTCGGGTACCCTCATGCCACCCCCCGCCGCGCCAGCACGTCGTCGACATTGGCCGCCGCGCCGGCCGCCGGCTCGCGCCCGGGCCGCGCCACGGCGCCGAGCACGGCCCGCGCGCACGACGCCGTCACGACGGTCTCTCCCTGCGCCTGCGCCTCGAGCAGGCACTCGTCGGCGAGGCGCTGGAGGTCGAGCCAGCCCCGCGCCCACGGCGAGCCGGCGAGCAGCTCGCGCGCGTCGGCCGCCAGCGCGGCGCCGAGGGCGGCCTCGAGCGCCTCGCCGGCCTCGGCCTCGGTCAGTCCGGCCAGCTCGACGGTCGAGCTGCGCAACCCCACCTCCGGCACCGCCGCCGCCCGGTCCGTCTGGCCCACCAGCAGCACGCCCACGAGTGGCCAGCGGCCCTGCCAGGCCCACTCGCGCAGCCGCTTGAGCGCCCGCAGTGTCGACGGGTGGAGCTCGTGCGCGTCGTCGATGACGAGCGCCACGGGCCGCTTCGCGCTCGCCCGGCCCAGCAGCCGCCGCGCCTGCACGCTGCGCGCCTCGGCGCTCTGGCGCGGTGTCTCGCTCGACAGCTGCCGCACGATCGCCGCCGTGATGTCCAACGCGCGCAGCCGCTCGGGGTCGAGCCGGAGCGGCTCGACGACCTCGGCGTCGAGGTCCGCCAGCGTGGCCCGCACCGCCGAGGTCTTGCCGCCGCCGCGCGGGCCGACCACCTGCGCCAGGGCGCGCGCGTCGACAGCGGCTCGCACCAGCGCGTCGATGCGCGCGGCGTCCGCCGTCTGCTGGTGGCGGGCCCAGGGGTCCGCCGGGAGCCCGAACGCCAAGCGGGTCAAGAGCACCGCTCACCTCCTCCTGCCTGCGCGGCGCCGCGCCGCCGCCAGTCCCGCCCCCCGAGCTCGACCACGCGGCACCAGCCCGCGATCCGGCTCGCCAGCCGGTTGTCGCCCATGAAGGCGGCGAGCTCGCGCGGCGTCCGGTTCGACGTCCAGATGGTCCGCCGCCCCGCGTCCCGCCGCATCTCGCAGAGCATCAGCAGCATCCGCTTCGTGTAGTCCGTCGCCACGTCGCGCTCGGCCCCCAGGTCGTCGAGCACGAGCAGCTGCATCTCCGCGTAAGACTCGAACAGGTCGGCGGGCTCGTCGACGCCCACGCGGGGCTGGAGCCGATAGAGCATGAGCGGCACGCGGGCGAACACGGCCGAGCGCTCCCCCGCCCGCCAGGCCTCATTCAGCACCGTGCACGCGAGCCGCGTCTTGCCGGTCCCCACCGGCCCGCACAGGTAGAGGTCCTGCTCGTCCTTCGCGCTGGCGAACGTCCGGGCGGCCTCGAGCGCGTGGCGGTTCCGGGGCGTCACCTGCCACGTGTCCCACCGCGCCGCCTCGAACTCGCGCGGCACCGGCGCCGGCACGGCGCGCTGCTCCGCCTGCCAGCAGGCGCACCGCTGGACGCGGCTGACGCCGTCGACCTCGACCCCCTCCCAGCCCGTCCCGCCGCAACGCTCGCAGTCCGTCATGGCTTCGCCCTCTCGATGCAGGCGTCGTAGTCCTCGGCCGCGGCGTCCGGTGCGCCGCCCGGCGCGTCGTAGGCGCCCTCCAGGGCGCGCGCCACCGTGTTCGGCCGCAGCAGGAAGTCGATGTTGGCGCGCCACCGCCGCCGGTTGCCGCCGCGACAGAACGGCGAGGCGGCGATGCGCGCGATGGCCTCCTCGATCTCGGCCAGGGTGTAGTCCTTGAACCGGCGGCGGATCTCCGTTCGCCGTGCCGCCGTCAGATGGCGGCAGCGGGGCAGCGGCGGCGCTGCCAGCCGGTTCCAGGCATCGATCACCGCCCGCGCGTCATCCATGCGAGACCTTCCGGCCCGCCGCGGCGACGAGCTCCTGCGCCACGGCGGTCACCTCGCCGCGCGCGAGGCCGCGCGCCTCGAAGTGCCGCGCCAGCCGCGCCCGCTGCCCCGGCGACAGCGGGTGCGGATAGATCGACGCGAACAGCCGCCAGGCCGCCGCCAGGTCCCGGCAGCGGCCGGCCTCGAGGGGGCTCGCGAGCGGCGCGGCCGGCGCGGTCCGGGCCGGCAGCGGCACCACCACCGGCGGGCCGGCGGCGGGCGCGTAGACGTCGCCGCCCGCGGGCGCCGCGGCCGGGTTCGCCAGCAGGCGGTCCCTGGGCGTCGCCGGCGACGAGCGCACCTCGCCGTAGGGGCGCGGCGTCCAGCGGCGGGCGGTCCGCCGCTCTCCGCTCGCCTCGTCCTCGATGGCCAGGTCGCCGGAGCCGTCGGCCGCGCGCCGCGCGATGACCCAGCGGTCGTGCCAGTCGGCCGACTCGTAGACCACGCCGCCCCAGCGGATAATGCCGCTCACGTCGATCTTGCGCCGGGCCTCGGTGGCCAGCGTCTCGATCGGGTCGGGCGGGAGCTCGCGCAGCGGGTTGTCCTTCGGGCGCCGGTTCATCAGCGCCGCGAAGGCCGCCGTGCGCGAGACCGCGCGGCCGTCGACCGGCGTCCTGCTCTGCCGCCGGCCGTTCTCCTCGACCTCGAACTCGGTGAGCCGGGCGTTGAGCTGGTCAAGCGTGATCGTCTCCGCGCCGGCGCGGAGGAACAGCGAGCGCTCGAAGCGGCCCCACCGCGTGCGGTGCGTCCGCTCGACGCCGCCCATGCGCTCCTTGGCATACGGGAGGCCGAGCGCGAGCTCGATGCCCAGCCGCTCGAGGAGGTCGCGCGATGCGGCCGACTTGACGAGCGGGCCCTGGTCGGCCCACAGCACATCGGGGGCCCCGCAGAGCACGACGCGCGGGTCCTCGGAGCGGGTCAGGGCCCAGCAGAGGAACTCGAGCGCGCCGAGCGCCGACTCGCCGCGGGCCACCACGTAGCGCGAGCGGACGACGCCCGTGCACACGTCCCACAGGGCGTAGACGACCACCCGCAGCCGGTCCGGGCCCAGAGGCTTGTTCTTGTAGCCGCCCGCGCTGTAGGGCCGGCTGTGAAGGCGCAGGAGCGGGTCGGCGTCCGTGCCGCGCTTGCGGTCGACGATCAGGTGCTGGCTGGTGGACGCGTCGAGCAGCACGGCCTGCATCGGGTAGTCGGCGCTGATCCGGTGGGTCCGGCGGACCGCCGGCTGCAGGCCCTCCTCGCGGGCGATGCGGTAGGCGGTCCCGAGGGGCATCCGCGCCGCCTCGGGCGGCAGGTCCCCGCTGGCCACCGCCGCGCGCAGCGCCAGGTCGAGCGGCGCGGGCTTCGGGGCCTGGGCCGCCAGCGCGACCGCCGCCTGGACCCAGGCGCGATACTCCGGCCGCACCGGCCGGCGCGCCCGCTTCGGCCCGTCCAGATTGGCCGCGCGGTAGATCTGTCCGATCGAGACGCCCAGCAGCCGCGCCAAGGTCTTGGCCGCGGCCCCGCGCCCGCCGGGCAGCGCGGCCGCCAGTGTCTCGCGGACGAGTGCCGTGGCGGCGCGCGAGAGCGCCATCACTCGCTGGCCTCCTGCACCGCGGCGGCGATGCGGTCGAGCTCGCCGGTCGCCCCGTCGGTCAGCTGGTGCACCCGGGCCCGCCACCAGGCCGCCTCGGGCGGCGGGGGCGCCTTCTCGATCCGGTCGGCCAGCCGCTCGACCTGGCGCTTGCGCTCGGCGAGCTCGCCGACCAGCTCGCGCCAAACCGCCACGGGCGAGGCCGGCGAGGGCGGCCCCGCCGCCTCGCGGCCGCCCTCGCCGCGGGCCGCCACCAGCTCGCGCAGCTTCCGCTGCCGGGCACGCGGCGGCGCCGCCTCGAGCGCCACCACCTCGCGGTCGATCTCGTCGAGCGAGTCGACCCCGTCGGGGACCGCCGCCACGAAGTCGCGCACGAACGCCATCGCGTCGGCCGGCGCCGTCAGCGTCAGCTCGCGCAGCGGGCGCGAGCTGCGCGCCACGTCCCACGTCCCGGCCATCAACCACGCCCGATCGGGCGCGAACACGTCGGCCAGGTGCGAGGCGATGAACACGTCGAAGGCGCCGCGGTCCGGGTGCTCGCGGCGGATCGCCCAGCACGCCGCCATCACCTGCGCCTCGGCCACCGCGCCCACCTGCCGCAGCAGGTCGCGCCAGACGCGGATGCGCGCGGCCGCCTCGACGGCCGTGCGCGGCTCGGGCTGCGCCGCCAGGGCGTCGGCGGCGGCCAGCGCGCCGTCCCGGGCGGGATGGTCGACGGTGAGGTCCTTGGCGGGCTCAGTCATGGCGCGCCGTCCCCGCTCAGTTCGAGCACCGTCAGTTCCAGGTCGTAGACGCGCCGCCGCAGGCGGCTGACCGCCCGGACCACGCCCTCGGCGTCCGTGCCCGGGTAACAGTCGAGCAGGAGCCGGAGCTCGCGGATCGCCTCCGCGTCGGACAGCGTGCCGGGCTCGGGAGCCGGCTGCTGCTCCAAGCGCCAGCGATAGTAGGCGGCCATCGACGGGCAGCCGGGGCCGGAGCTCTTGCGCGAGGTCATACGCCGCCCTCCAGCCGGTAGAGCCAGCGGCGGTCGCCGCCGGCCCGCACGTGGCGGCAGGCGACGGCGTAGCCGTTCGCCCTCAGCTCGGCCATGATGGAGTTGACAGCACACACGTCGGCCGCGCGCACGATCTCGCGCGTCGAGTGCCAGCGCCGGTCGGCCAGAACGCCGAGAACGCGCCGCAGGCGGGCGGAGCGGCGGGCGTCGGCGGCGCGGATCATCGACCCCTCCCCTTCCGCCGCCGCCGGCCCGCCAGCGCGACCAGCCGCGCCCGGGCGACGGCTGCGCGGCGCACGTCCAGGTCAGCGGGCAGGGATCCGAACCTGGCCTTGTTCAGCATGGCCAGCTCCGCGCGGTCGACCAGCACGAGGCGGTCGACGTTGACATCGAGCGGACCAGGCAGTGACAGCACGACCATCCCGGCGGGCACCGGGCCGTGCACGGTCTCCCAGACCCAGCGCTGCGCCGGCACCCACGACGTCGGCTCCCGCCGGCTGAGCGATGCATAGCGCGCCGGTGTCGGCACCTTGACGTACAGCTCGGCGCTGCCGGTTGCCTTTCCCCGCAGGGAGACGCTGAACAGCGGGCTCGACGGGTTGCGCCGGTGGCCGGGCGAGAAGCTGCCCGTGTTCGGCCGCATGCGCCCCGGCCGGCGTGCGTTCCAAGGGATGTTCCCCCGCGCGAACGTGCCGTCCCGCTTGCGCCGGTCGACGTCGGGGATCACGTGCCGCCCCTGGTGATCCGCCGCGGCACGGCGCCCTTGAGGAGCATCGCCGGGTCCGGCGCGGTGCCGTAGTCGGCCAGCGTGCGCCACGCGAGCACCTGCAGCCGCTGCGTGTCGATGATGCGGCCGGCCACGTCGGTCAGCGCCTTCGAGCGCCGGATCTCGGCGTCCAGCTTCACGTCGTCGAGGCTCTCGTCGCCGAGGCGCTCGATCTGCGCATACAGGTGGTTGGTCAGGTCCGACATGGTGTCCTTCGGCATGGTCACTCTCTCCTGGCCCGGCCGGGTCGACCCACACCGTGTGGTGCCGCGCCGGCGGGTGCTCGCAGCTGCCCGCCGGGCGCACCGCCAGGCACTCGCCGCCGGGCCACGCGCGGAAGATCGCCGGGATCGTCGCCGCATCCCACAGCGCCCCGGCGGCCAGGCCGGCCGCCAGCGCCGCGGCGACGAGCCACAGCAGGCCGACGCGCGGGCCGTCGGGGCCGCCGTTCGGCGCCGAGCCGCACGGGACGCAGATGCGGCCGAGCGCGGGATCGGTTGCGAGCGGCGCCCAGGCGCCGGGCCGTTCAGGCATGGGGTCCTCCCTGGCGGATGGCTTCCACCGCCCGCGCGGCGGCGGGCGAGGCGGGCGCTGGCGCGAAGCGGACGTCGCCGGACTGCCGCAGCGCCTCGACTAGGCGGGCGGTGGGCGTCTGGCCCCACCTGCCCCGCCGCGGCTGGAGGCCGGGGCGCCCCGCGTAGCGTCGGACGACATCGTCGTAGGCGTGGCGCGGGATGCCGCCCAGCGTCGCGCACAGGGCCGCGGGCGACGCCAGCCTGCCGGTCGCCGGGTCGAGCCGTAGCGCGATCCGCATCATCTCGGCCTGGCAGCGCGCGGCCTCCGCCCAGTCGGGAGCGTCGCCGCCCGTGGCGTCGGTCGCGCGACGGCGCAGGTCGAGGACCGCCGCCACCGGGTCCGCGATCTGTGTTTCAGGGGCCTGAGACTCAGATCGGGCCGCCGGGGAGTCGGGGGACGGCGTGGGGCGCGGGATGTCGGGGGGCCAGACGGCGTCGACGGCCCAGTGGTCGGAGAGCCACTGGACGGTGCGGGCGGCCCGCCGCACTGTGATTGTGTGGCCGCGCCGGAGACGGCCATACATTCGTCCGTCCCCACCAGAAGCCCATCGGCCGACGGTGGAGGGGCTCCGGCCGACGGCGGCAGCCAGAATGTCGATCAGGCGGACAATCTTGGCGGGAGATATATTGCCCACCATGATGGGATATATGTATCCCGCCTGTCAAGTTGCGGCGCGTTTGTCCGCTCCCGTCGCCGAGAGGCACGGCCCGCGTGATATATCTATCCCGGTGACGGCGGACCACAGACATCGGCTGGCGACGCATATTAAGAGGATCCTCGGCCGGCGAGGCCTGTCGGCACGCGCGGCAGAGGCGGAGGCGGGGTTGCCGCGCCGCAGCATATACAGCGTGATCGAGGGGCATTCTCCGTCGCTGGATCGCGCCGCCGAGATCTGCAGCGCCCTCGGGTTGGAGTTCTACGTCGGGCCACCCCGCGAAGCCAGCCGATCTGAGTCGCAGCCCCCCGAAACTCAGATCCCGCCCCTGACCGCGTTCTCCCCCCGCGTCGAGATGCCGGTGCGCGGCTGGGCGCGCTGCTCGCTCGAGGGCGTGCTGTCGGGCGTGAAGGACTACCGCGACGCGCCGGCCCCCGAGAAGCTGACGGACCCGGAGGCGTTCTACGCGCTGGCCTCGGGCGTGTCGATGCGGCCCGAGGGCATCGAGACGGGCGACTACTGCCTCGTCTCCCCGCGGACCGAGCTCGAGGCCGGCCAACGGGTATGGCTCAAGGACCGCCAGGGCCAGGAGGCGATCAAGCGGCTCGTCAAGATCGACAAGGCGTCCTACCACCTGCGCGGCTGGCTGCCGGCGGAGGGCGGGCCGCAGAAGCCCTACGACGACCAGTGGAGGCGGTCCAACGTCGCGGAATCCGGCGTCGTGCTGGCGGTATACCGCGGCAGCCCGTCGGCAAAGGACCCGCCGCCGTTCATCCCGGACCCGCGTGCCGCGCCGGCGCCGACCCCGGTCGCCGAGCCGCCGCCGGCGATGCTCCCGCCCGATCTCGAGCGGGCTGCGCAGAGCATGGTGCGTGCGGTGGCCGCGGCCGGCGGCGACCCGATCCCGCCGGACCTGCGCGCCAAGCTGCTGGGACCGAATCACGCCCGCGCCGGCCGCCACGCGCCGCGGCCGGAGCGCGCGGTGGTCTCCTTCGCGCTGCCGCGGCTGGCCGCGGGCTCCGGCGAGATGGTGTTCGACGAGGTCGACGAGATGCGGGGGATCGAGCTCGGGCCGGGGGCCCTGGCGTCGTGGGCCCAGCCAGAGCGGGTGACGTGCTTCCGGGTGGCGGGCGACTCGATGCTGCCGACGATCCGAGACGGCGACTTGGCGGCTATCGACCGCGGCCGCATCGAGCCGCTCGAGGGGCAGCTGTTCGGGGTGCGGACGGACGAGGGGCTGATGGTCAAGCGCCTGCGGCACATCGAGGGCCGCTGGTGCCTGACGAGCGACAACGCGAGCTATCCACCGCGGCCGGCGGAGGAAGAAGACCGGATCCTCGGGCAGGTGGCCTGGGTGGGGCCGCCAGGCGAGTGATACAGTCAAGCCTCCGACGCGTCCCGCGCCCGAGGAGCGACGGCCCGATGACAAACCGCGAGACGACAAGGCGGGCGGCGGCGGACACGCTTGAGGCGGACTACCACGCGCTGCTCTTCGCCGTTCATCGATCGATCCGGTATCACCGCCACCGCGAGCGTTTTCTCGATCGCGTCCACGACGCCGGCGCCCTGCTGACAGCGTTCGGCGGCTCGGCGACGGTAGCCGCCGCCCTGGCCAGCCTCCCGCCGGCGTGGGCGTGGGCGTTGCCGGTCGCGGCGCTGGTGACCGCGTTCGCCGGCGCGCACGAGCTGGTGTTCGCCACGGCGCGCACGGCGCGGCGCAACGACGGGCTGGCGCGGGACTTCGTCGGGCTCGAGGAGGACTTGCTGCGGGCGCGGCCGGCGCTCACCCCGGCGGCGCTCATCGAGCTGCAGGCCCGGCGGCTCGACATCGAGGCGACCGAGCCGCCAGTCTACCGGGCCTTGGACGCGACCTGCAACGACGAGCTGGTGACGGCTCTCGGCTACGGCGAGGCCGAGCGCACGAACGTGACGTGGTGGCAGCGGTGGCTGCGCAACCTCGTTGCCGAGCCCGGCCTGCACCGGATCCGCAAGCGCGCCGACACGCGCGGCTGAGCAGCCGGCGGGCGGCGGGCCGCTCCGTGCGGCTGTCACCAGTTTTCGGGGTGCAGACCGAGCTGCCGCAGGTCTTGCCGTGCGGCCTCCAGGGCGGAGATGGCATTGTCGAGGGCGTCCAGCTCGGCGATGGCCTCGGTGGACGACGGCCAGGTCAGAGACCGCATGAGCGCCGGCCACGAGCCTTGCTTGCCGGCTGCCTCGCCAGCGGCTGCCATTGCCTCCCGTGTGCGCGCCACCTTTTCCCGAGCCGCCCGCACGCGCGCTTGCGCCTCGTCGTAGGCGGCGATGGCTCGCCCCTTTGCGCGGTCGATGTTGGCTGCATCCTCGCCTGTCATGTGGAGAGCATAGAGGGCGCGCGAACCTCGGGTCGGTCGCCCTGAGCGCCCTGGCGCGAAAGTGACACGCCGGCCCGCGATGTCCGGCGCCGTCGCGCCATACTGGCCGCATGCGGGCGGTGCTGTGCGCGGCCGAGTCGGAGCGTCTCGCCACGTGCGCCGTGGAGCTGCCGCCGGGCGGTCCGCCCGAATGGGTGCAGCTGATGCCGGTGGGCGAGATCCTCGCCCGCGACGGTCGCCGCTGGCGCCTCGTCGACGCGGAGGCGGTGGTCGCCGCCAGCCTCGAGTATGCAGGCTCGACCGACCTGGTCTTCGACTACAACCACCAGACGGACCGCGGGGGCGAGGCCCCGGCCGCCGGCTGGATCCGCGAGCTCGCGGCCCGGGCGGACGGCATCTGGGGCCGCGTCGAGTGGACCAGCCGCGCCATGAAGCGACTCCGGGCGCGCGAGTACCGGTACGTCAGCCCCACCTTCGCGTTCACTAGCGGCGGCCGAGTGAGGGCCATCCTCCGCGCCGCGCTGACGAACAACCCGGCGCTGGACCTGCCGGCGCTGGCTGCAACGGGAGAACCCATGCACGAGCAACTGAAGCGCATCCTGGCGAAGCTGGGCCTCACGGCCGACAGCGAGCCGACCGCGGCCGAGGCGGACGCCGCCCTGGCGCGGATCGACCCGGCGCCGGCGATCGACCTGGCCGCGCTCGCTACGCCCCTGGGCCTGGCGTCGACGGCGAAGGCGGCCGACATCCTGGCCGCGGCGAAGGCGCGGTGGGCGGAGCTGACCACGGCGCTCGGCCTGGCGGCGACCGCGACGGCCGCCGAGGTCCTCGCCGCGGCGCAGGCGGCCCGGGCCGGCGGCGCGCCGGACCCGACGGCGTTCGTGCCGCGGGCCGAGTTCGACCGGGTGGCGACCCGGCTCAACACGCTCGAGGCCGAGCGCACCGGCGAGCGGGCGACCGCGGCGGTCGACGACGCCATCAAGGCCGGCAAGCTCGCCCCGGCCCAGCGAGACTGGGCGCTCGGCTCGGCGAAGGCGAACCTCGAAGCGTTCCAGAGCTTCGTCGCCGGCGCGCCGGTCATCGTGACGCCGGCCGCGCTGGCGGCGGCCCCGGCGGGCGACCCCGGGGCGGCGCTGACGGCCGAGGAGCTGGCCGTCTGCAAGAGTCTCGGCCTCACCGAGGAGGCGTTCAAGCAGTCGCGCGCCGCTGACATCGCGGTGGCCGAGGGGGCGGCGTGATGGCGGCGCAGACGCAGGACGTCAGCCGGCCCTGGCGCGAGGGCGACATCGTCGCCGGCGTGCCGCTGCAGGCCGCGGCGCGGGTCTACGCCGGCGGCGTCGTCGAGATCGACGGCTCGGGCAACGTGAAGGCAGCCACGAAGGCCGCCGCCAAGACCTACTACGGCGTCGCCGTCACGGGCGCCGACAACTCCAGCGGCAGCGCGGGCGACGAGACGATCTCGGTGCGCCGCAACGCCACCGTGCACCTGGCGAAGACGGGCACGGCGGTGCGAGGCAAGACGGCCTACCTGGCCGACGACCAGACGGTCACCGACGCGGCGGCCGGCGCGTCGAAGGTCGGCCGGATCGTCGACGTCGACAGCGACGGCGTCTGGGTGGACATGTCCGCGCTGGGCGTGTGAGGAACACATGATCATCAACTCCGGCAACCTGCAGACGCTATACCGCGGCTTCAACGCGGCGTTCCGCGAGGGCTTCGGCCAGGCTCCCGCCGACCACGCGCCGCTGACCCTCGACGTCTCGTCGATGACGCGGACCGAGGAGTACGGCTGGCTGGGGCAGTTCCCAGGCATGAAGGAATGGGTCGGCGAGCGCGTGCTGCGCGGCATCAAGGAGCACGGCTACTCGATCCGCAACCGGAAGTTCGAGGCGACCGTCGAGGTCATCCGCGACGACATCGAGGATGACCACTACGGGGTCTACCGCCCGCTGTTCGCCGAGATGGGCCGGGTCGCGGCCGCGCACCCGTGCGAGATGGCGTTCGGCCAGCTCAAGGCCGGGTTCGACACGCTCTGCTACGACGGGCAGTATTTCTTCGACACGGACCATCCCGACGGCCAGGGCGGCTCGGTCTCGAACACCGGCGGCGGCGGCGGCACGCCGTGGTTCGTGCTCGACTGCTCGCGGATGATCAAGCCGATCATCTTCCAGCGGCGGCGTGACTACGACCTGCGGCGCATGGACACGCGGGACGACGAGCACGTGTTCATGAAGGACGCCTACCGCTACGGGGTCGACGCCCGGGTCAACGCCGGCTACGGTCTGTGGCAGCTCGCCTACGGGTCGAAGCAGGACCTCGACGCGGACAGCTACAAGGCCGCCCGCACCGCCATCATGGGCGTCAAGGCCCCCGTGGCCAACAAGGACGACAAGGCGCGGCCGATGGGCTGCCGGCCGACGCACCTGGTGGTGCCGCCGAGCCTGGAGAAGGAAGCGCTCGAGCTGCTCAACGCGGACCGCGACAAGAACGGCGCGACGAACGTCTACCGCGGCACGGCCACGCTGATCGTCACGCCCTGGCTGGCGTAGGCGTAGAGGAGTCTGTCATGCAGCACTACGCAATCAGCGCGTCCCGCGACGGCTTCCGGCGCGCCGGCCGCGAGTGGAGCCGCGAGGCGACGGTGGTCGCCGAGGGCGATCTCGCCCCCGAGCAGCTCGAGGCGCTGCGCGACGACAAGAACATCACCGTCACGCCATGCGCGCCGGAGGGTCCGGAGATCGAGGGCTCGAGCGACGTGTTCGCCGAGGCCGCCGTCGTCCGGGAGGCGCTGCGAGGCACGAGCACGACGATCCTGCGCGGCTGGCTCATCCGCGCCGCCATGGGCGAGCTCGAGCCGGGCAACGAGGACCACTGGACGTCGTCGGGCGCGCCGGAGATCGCGGCGGTCAAGCGGCTGACGGGCCTGGCGTCCATCTCGGCCGCCGAGCGCGACGAGCTCTGGGAGATGCACCAGGGGTAGGATGCCGTACGCCACCCGCGACGACCTGGCCGCCCGCTTCGGTTCTTCCGAGCTCGACGCCCTGGCGCCGGAGGCTGGCGGGTCGAGCCGCGCCGACGCCGCGCTCGACGATGCGTCGGCCGAGATCGACGGCGCACTGCACGACCTCTACCCGCTGCCGCTGCCCGCCGGCCCCTGGCCGGCGCTGCGCGCCGTCGCGTGCGCGCTGGCGCGCCTCCGGCTCTTCGACGACGAGGCGCCGAAGTCGGTGCGCGCGGCCGCGCTGGCCGCGCGGCGGCAGCTCGGCGGCCTCGCCCGCGGCGAGTTGGCGCTGGTCGACGCCGCCGGCGTGCGGGCGCCGCGGCGGGCGCTGGTCGAGGCCACCGCCCCGGCGCCGGCGATGTCGCGCGAGGCGCTCTCCGATGCCTGACACGACCGCCCCGCAGGCGCCGCTGGGGCTGGACGACTCCGTCCGGGCGTATCTCGCGGCGCAGCTGGCCGACACCGACCCCACCCCGCAGGTCAACGGGCTGCTGGCCCTCTCGCGGCCGCACCTGAAGCCGCCGTGCGTCTGCGTGCTGCCCCTGGCCGACGAGGCCGAGGCGAGCCGCACCCCGCCCGACGAGGCCGTCGTGCAGCGTCTCACCAGCACGGTCGCGGTGATCGTGGGCGTGCCGGCGCCGAACGACCCCGGCGGGCGCAGGGAGCCCGTGCGGGGGCAGCTGATGGAGCTGGTGCGGCAAACCCGCGCGGTGCTGCTCGGGTGGCCGCCGGACGGCCCGTTCCCCGACCCGTTCGCCCCCGACCCCTTCCCGGTGGGTTCCGAGGGCGACGCGGGGCTCGGCGCCGAGCAGCCCGCCGGCGATGCCCGGCCGCCGGGCCGCTGGACGCCGCTGACCTTCAGCCGCGGGCGCCTGCTCGCGCTCGACGAGGGCCGGGCGTGGTGGCAGGACGAATACCAGGCGTCGCGCCTCATGCGCAGCGAGGCCGGCGTCGAGCGGCGGGTGCTGCCGCGCTCGGTGTGCATCCGGCTGGGCGACGAGGACCCGGTCCCGGTGGTGGCGCCATGACCCGCCCGGACATCGACTTCCGCGTCGCGGACCTCGAGCGCCGGCTGGCGAACGTCGTGCGCACCGGCCTCGTCGCCGAGGTGGACCTCGCCGCCGCGCGGGTCCGGGCGGAGTACGACCGCGACGCGGCCGACGCGCCCGTGCTGACGGGCTGGCTGCCGTGGCTGGCGGCGCGGGCCGGCGCCGACCGCACGTGGTGGCCGCCGACGGTGGGCGAGCAGGTGCTGCTGGTGGCCCCGGACGGCGACCTGGCCCAGGCGGTCGCGCTGCCGGCGCTCTACCGCACCGCGCACCCGGCGCCGGAGTCGAGCGGCGAGAAGCACACGGCGCTCTACCGCGACGGCGCGCTGCTCGAGTACGACAGCGGGGCGCACCACCTCGACGCGGCGCTGCCCGCCGGGGCCACCCTGCGGGTCGTCGCGAACGGCGGCGTCTCGGTCATCGGCGACGTCACGGTCACCGGCAATGTGGCCGCCTCCGGCGACGTCAGTGACGCGCGCAGCTCGATGCAGGCGATGCGGGACGTCTACAACTCGCACACGAACCCGCCCGCCGGCGGCACGCCGCAGCAGATGACATGAGGGGCATGAACGCCGAGACCGGCCGGGCGCTCGAAGGCGCGGACCATCTCCGCCAGTCGATCCGCGACATCCTGCGGACGCCGGTCGGCAGCCGGGTCATGCTGCGCGGCTACGGCTCGCGGCTGCCCGCGCTGGTCGACCAGCCGGCCACGCCGGGCCTGCGGGCGGCGCTGGTCGCGGCGACCGCCGAGGCCCTCGACCGATGGGAGCCGCGCTACCGGCTGCGCCGGGCCGCGGTGGACCTGAGCGAGCCCGGCCGCGTGCGGATCGACCTCGAGGGCGAGCACGTGCCGGAGGACGGCTCGCCGGCCGCGCCGCTGGCGGCGACGGTGGAGCTGTAGATGGCGATCACGAACGTCGTCGCGGTGGCCGGCGACAGCGCCGTCTTCCTGGCCTGGGACTCGGGCGGCGGGGACATCGACATCGAGCAGGTCCTGCCCGCGTCGACCGCCGCGCAGGACCTGGGGGCGGTCGACGGCCACAACGCCACCGGCCTGATGAACGGGACGTCCTACCAGTGGCGCCTGCGCGAGGACGGCGGCGCCTGGGTCGACACGCCGGTGCGGGTCCCGGCGCCGCCCGCGGCGCGGGTGGACGTCGAGCTGGGCTCGCTCGACCCGCCGCCGGTGCTCGAGCCGCTGCGCTACGAGGACGTGCTGGCGGCGATGCTCGCGGACCTGCGCGCCCGGCGGTCCGACTTCACCGCCCTGGTCGAGTCCGACCCGGCGGTGGCCGTGCTCGAGGTGGCCGCCTACCGGGAGACGCTGCTCAGGGCGCGGGTGAACGACGCGGCGCGGAGCCTGCTGGTGGCGACCGCGGGCGGCGGCGACCTCGACCACCTCGCGCGTCTCGTGGGCGTCGTGCGCCTGGCCGGCGAGGCGGACGGCGCGCTGCGCGAGCGGATGCGCGTGGCCCTGGGGCGCTGGACGTCGGCCGGCAGCCGCGCGGCCTACGAGTATCACGCCCGGTCGGCGCACCCGCTGGTTCGCCGGGCGGTGGTGCGCAGCCCGGTGCCGGGCGCGGTCACCGTGGGGGTGCAGGGCGGGCTCGACCCCGAGGGGCTGCCGCCGGCGGAGGTGGTGGCCGCGGTCCGAACGGCGCTCGACGCCGAGTCCGTCCGCCCGCTGACCGACGACGTGACGGTGGTGGCCGTCACGGCCGTGCCGTACACGATCGCGGCGACCGTGGACCTGGGCGACACCTCGGGGGCGGATGCGGCGAGCGTGCTCGCCGCGGCCGAGGCGGCGGTGCGCGCGTGGGCGGCCCGCGCCGCCGAACGGCCGGGCGAGACGGTCCACACCTCGGCGGTCATCGCGGCGCTGCACGTGGCCGGCGTCGCCGGCGTCGTGCTGGCCGAGCCGGCGGCCGACATCGATCTCGACCCCGAGCAGGTCGCCTGGCCCACCGCCGCCACGGCGGCCGAGTACAGCAACCCGGACACGCACCCGATGGACGGCATCACGGTGGAGGCGGCCTGATGGCGGACGTGACGCTGCCGCCGAGCGCGGCCAGGCTCGCGCGCGACCTCGAACAGGCGACGGCGCGCTACGGCGACGGCGGCGCCCGCGCGGACGTCGACGTGCTGCGGCGCATCGGACGCCCGGACGCCTGCCCGGCGGACCTGCTGCCGTGGCTCGCCTGGGGGTGGCGGGCGCCGTGGATCGAGGACGACACGGACGCGCAGCGGGCGCTGACGGCGCTGGCGCTGGAGCTCGCCCGCGCCGCCGGCACGCCCGGCGCCGTCCTCGATGCGGTGCGGGTGCTGTATCCGGCGGCCGAGCTGCGCGAGTGGCCGAGGCGGCACCTGGCGCAGCTCTCGGTCCCCGCCGCCGCCGGGGCGGCGGAGGTCCAGGCGCTGCTACGCCTGATCCATCACACGGCGCGCGTCTCGGTGCACGTGGGCGTCGTCGGCGTCGGCGTGACGCTGGCCGGCCACCTGCGCCTGGCGGCCGGCGCCGGGGCGGCCGCGGTGGCCGAAGTGGCGGAGGCGCGGCTGCGGACCGCGGCCCCGTTCGGCGGCGGCCTGTATCTGGTGGCGGGCATCGGCGCGGCCGCCGTGGCGGAGGTCCGACAGTCATGACCCTGACACTGACGACGGCCGCGCTGGCCGCCCTCGCCGACGGCGACAACACCGGGGTCTCGGCCCTGACGCTGACGGCGCTGGCGGTCGGCGACGGCGTCCCGAGCGGCGACGCGGCGGACCGGACCGCGCTGGTCAGCGAGCGGGACCGGCTGCCCGTGGTGGGCGCGGCGAGCGCCGTGCTGCACCGGGTCGCCTGGCGGGCCGACCTGACGCCGACGTCGTCGTATTCCATCACCGAGGCCATCCTGTTCGGGCGCATCGGCGCCGGCCAGGAGTTCGCCGTCGCGGCCGGCGACGGCGCCATCGCGGTCGCATCGAGCGGGCAGGTGCTCGTGCTGGCGGGGACCCTCGACATCCAGGGCGCGGCGGCCGCCGTGGCGGTGACGGTGAGCCCCACGGTGACGTTCGGCGCCGACCCGCCGGCGGCCACGACCGAGGCTCCCGGGATCGTGGAGCTTGCGACACCAGATGAGCTGGCCAGTCATCAGTGGGACCGCGTGATAACCGGGGGAGTACTGGCGAGCGCGTGGATGCCCGTGGAGGGCTGGCCTCTGGGGGCTGCTGTCGAGGATCCGGCGTGCCTCGCTCACGATGTTCTGACCGCTGGGTCACATGTCTTCGCGTCGGATGGCCTCGTCGACGGCAGCACCACCGGCGGCGTCGGCTATGCCCTGGCGCGTGCGTTCGCCGCTGGCGGCGTGCGTGCGGCAAACCGCGACACGCGGCTCTACAGCGATTCACCGATAGCGGCGCTGCATGGATACCCCGGCCGTCTGGTGTGGCCGCGGCGCACCGGCGGGCAGACGCTGCTGTATCGGACGTTGATTGGGGCTGACAACGATTCGGGCGTGAGCTTGGGGATTGATGTGTCGGCGGCTGAACCGGTCGTGGGGCTCTGCTCCGAGCTGGGACCGACGCTGGGTATCGGCGACACGGAGGCGGGCAACTGGTGGCTGCTCGGCCAGAGCGGCGACCGGCTCATGGGGTATTCGGCGACCGGCGCCTTGCTGGCGAGCCACGACATCAGCGCCAACCGGGGTAGCGGGATCGCTGTGATCGGCGGCTCGAACTTCATCTACGTGGCCGGCGAGGACGGAGTGATCCGCCGATACAACGGCACGACTGGGGCGATGCACGCGCACCAACAGAGGATCGTTTCGTCCTCGTCGACATTCGGGGCGGTGAAAGGCCTGGCCGGTGCGAGGGTCGGGATGTTCATCGTCGACGAAAACGCGAACCTGGCTCGGATCGTGCGGTTCTGACTATAGGGAGGGAACAGCGTGTCATTCCTGCACGGGATAGAGATCGTCGAGGTCACCGAGGGCCCGCGCCCGGTCGCCGCCGGGCGCACGAACGTGATTGGCCTGGTCGGCACGGCCGGCCAGGGCGCGCTCGACACGCCCATCCTGATCAGCGCCTCGCGCAAGGAGGGGACGGATACGTTCGGCGCCGAGGGCACGATACCGCCCGCGCTCGACGCCATCCTGACGCAGACCGGCGCGCAGGTGGTGGTGGTGTGCGCCGGCCGGCCGAGCGCCCAGACCGTGAAGGTCGTCGACGAGCCGCACACCTTCGGCGCCGGCGCCGCGGGGGAGATCGACCTCGGGCACGAGAACGTCTCGGACGTGGTCGTGAAGAGCTCGTACGGCAACACCACGCACGCTTCGCCGGCGGACTACACCGTCGATCTGGCCACCGGCATCATCACGAACGTCGCCGCCAGCGGCATCGCCGACGGCGCCGACGTGCTGGTGTCGTACGACTACGACGTCCCCCCGGCCGGCGCGGCCGACGTCGCCGCCGCCGCCGCGGAGTGGCTGATCGGCGGCGAGTCGGTGGTCGGCCAGGCGCCGCGCATCCTGGCCGCGCCGGGCTGGTCGGACCAGGCCGCGGTCTCGGCGGCGCTCATCTCGGCCGCCGAGCGGCTGCGGGCAATCGCCGTCATCGAGGGGCCGGACACCACCGACGCGGCGGCCATCACCGCCCGCGACGGCTACGGCAGCCGGCGCGCCTACCTGGTCGACCCGGCGGTCCGCGTCCAGGTGGGTGACGCGCTGGTGACGCGGCCGAACTCGGCCTACGTCGCCGGGGTCATCGCGCGCAGCGACGCGGAGCGCGGCGCCTGGGCGAGCCCGAGCAACCGGGAGATCCTCGGCGTCGCGGGCACGAACCGGCCCGTCGACTTCCACCTGACGGATCCGAACTCCGCGGCCAACCGGCTCAACGAGGCCGACGTCGCCACCATCATCCGCCATCAGGGCCACCGCCTGTGGGGCAACCGCACCTGCAGCGCCGACGACCGGTGGGCGTTCCTGTCCGTGGTGCGCACGGCGGACCTGATAAACGACGCCCTGGTGCGGTCGCACCTGTGGGCGGTCGACCGCGGCATCACGCGCACCTACCTGGCCGACGTGGCCGAGGGCGTGAACAACTACCTGCGCTCGCTGGTGGCCCAGGGCGCCATCGTCGGCGGGCGCTGCGTCCCGAGCCCCGACCTCAACGCGCCGGCCCAGATCGAGGCCGGCAAGGTGACCTTCGACGTGGACTTCACCCCGGCGTATCCGGCCGAGCACATCACCTTCCGCAGCCGGCTGACGAACGAGTATCTGGAGGATGTGGCGTGATCACCAACGTTCTGCGCAACGTGAACCTGTTCGTCGACGGCCGCGGCTACGCCGGGCGGCTGGCCGAGGTCGAGCTGCCCAAGCTGACGGTGAAGACCGAGGAGTACCGCGGCGGGGGCATGGACGGGGCGACCGACATCGACATGGGCCTCGAGAAGCTGACGGCGACGCTGACCTCGAACGCCGTGGACGCGGACCTGCTCAAGGCCTGGGGCGTCGGCGTCGGCGATTACCTGCCGGCGGTGGTCCGCGGCGCGCTCGAGAGCGACGACGGCACCGTGACGGCCGTCGTGGCCACCCTGCGCGGCCGCGTCGTCGAGTGCGACTTCGGCACGTGGAAGCCGGGCGAGATGGCGCCGCTCAAGGCGATGATGACGCTGGCCTACTACAAGTACGAGCAGGACGGCGAGACCATCCACGAGATCGACGTCGACAACATGATCCGCATCGTCAACGGCACCGACCGCCTCGCCGAGCAGCGGGCGGCGCTGGGGATCTAGGGTCCGCATGCCCAACATCGACCGCTTCGACCAGTACGTCGCGCTGGTCCTCTCGGAGCTCTACGCGGCGTTCCCGGTCAAGACCGACCTCGATGTCCGCAAGTTGACGGGGCGCACCGACACGGACGAAGTTCGGGGCCATCCGCGCCCCGAACGGCGGCGAGTCGCGGGAGGCCGCCGTCGCCTACGCCACGATCGAGTGGCTCGTCGACACCGGCTACGTCCGCGCGGCCGAGCCGCGCTACCCGATCGGGTTCCGCCAGTGCGTCCTGACGGCCGAGGGGCTCAAGCTGCTCAAGGCGACGCCGGGCAGCGTCCAGGCCACCGAGACGGCCGGCGACAAGCTGGTGCGCTTCGTGCGGGAGGGCGCGCTCGACCTGGCGAAGGACGTCGTCAAGAGCGTGCTCGCCGGCGGGTGAACCTGTTGGAGGACAAACCATGAGCAAGAGCCCTGCGCCGCCGGAGCTGACACTGAGGCACCCTGTCACCGTGGAGGGCAACGAGTATTCGAGCCTCGTCCTCCGCCGCGCGCTCGCCCGCGACTCCCGGGACGCGCAGCGCGGCGGCGGCACGCCCGCGGAGATCGAGATGCGGATGTTCTCGAACCTCTGCGAGGTCTCGCCGAAGGTCATCGAAGAGCTCGACCTCGGTGACTACCTGCGGCTGCAGGAGCGGTTCCAGGCGTTTCTGGAGTCGTGATCGTCGGCCGCTGTTCGGCGGCCAGAGCGGTCGGCCGAGTGGCCGACGCCCTGCCCGCCGCGGACGACCTGCGGCGGGCCGTGGGCCTGGTCGCCCACACGTTCTCCACCCCCATCGGCGATGTGTGGGAATTCGAGCTGCGCGACCTGGCTGCCTGGACGCGCGAGGCGAGCGACCTGCACCGCCGGATGGCGGCGCCGTCGGCCAGCGCGCGCCGGCGACGGTGATTGCGCCGGCTGCCGACGGCAGAGTGCTTGCAGGCCGCCCCACAGGGCGCGGGCAGCCAGTTCCAGGAACGCGGCGGCCCAGAACACGGGCACGACAAGCACCAAGTTGAGCAGCGAGCCGATGCCGATCGCGAGCACCAGCAGGAAGAGGGTGGAGGCGTCATCGGGGCCGCCCGCGGCGAGCGCGCCGAAGAAGAGGCATGCCGGGCAAATGGCGTAGAAGAGCCAGAATGCCAGCGGGTGCGCGATGAGCAACTTCTCTTCCGTCGGCCTGGGCGTCATCGTCGGGGCGACCCTCGGCCGATCCTACACGAACACCCTGAGCGCCGCCGGCAAGCAGGCTGGCCGGCTCGGCGAGCAGTGGCAGAAGACGAACGCCCGCCTGCGCGCCGCGGGCGACGTCGTTAAGTACCGCACGCGGCTCGATGAGCTGCGCAAGAAACAACAGGCCCTCGGCCGCTCGAGCAGCCGACTGACGGACGGCATCCGGGAGACCGAGCGGCGCTACCGCGAGGCGAAGCGCGCGGCCAGGCAGTACGGCATCGCCGTGGGCGCCGCCGCCGACGAGCAGAAGCGGCTGGCGCGGCAACTGGCGCGGACCGAGACCGCGCAGCGGGGCCAGGCCCTCCGCCAGCGCGGCGCCGGCCGGCTCGGCGCGCTGCGCGGCGCGGCGCTCGGCATGGCCGGCGCCGGCTACGCGGCCGCCCGCGTGGTCGGCGGCGCCATGGCCCGCGAGGAGCAGGCGCTCTATCTGCGCAGCGTGATCGGGGCGCCCGACAAGGACGCCGCCGTCGGCCGGGCGGTGGCGCACGCGCGGGAGTTCGCCCGCGGCAGCCTGGCCAGCGAAGAGGAGATGCTGGAGATTCAGTACCAGCTCGGCTCGGCCGACCTCGATGAAGAAGCAGCCCGCACGGGCGGCGAGATGGTGCACAAGCTGGCGAAGGTCACCCGCGGGGCGGCGGGGCAGGTGGCGGAGGTCGTCGGCATCACGTACAACAACATGCTGGCGAAGGCGGAGGGAACGACCGAAGAGAAGATGCTGCGCCTCGGCAACGTGCTCGCCAAGACCCAGATGAAGTTCCAGATCAAGGACTTCGGTCAGTTGGGCGAGTCGCTGAGCGAGGCCGCGTCCGGCGCGTCGTCGGCCAAATTGCCGTTCGAGTCGATGGCTGCCGCCGTGGGGCTGCTGAACAGCGCCGGCCAACAGGGCAGCGAGGCGGGCACGGCGCTCAAGGCCGTGCTGAAAAACCTGACGAAGGCCGGCGAGGAACTGGGCACGACTGTCGTGCGCACTGCGGACGGCCAGTTGAACCTGGTCGCCACGCTGCAGCAGATCAAGGACGCCACGGACGGCCTTGACACGGATTCGCGCGCCGACCTGTTGCGGGAGATCTTCGGCGACGAAGGCGAGGCCGGTATTGTGCCGTTGCTCGACAAGCTCGACAACTTCAAGGCCGGTCTTGAGGAACTGCGCGCGGTCTCGGGGTCGGGCATGCTCTCGGAAGAGTATCAGCGGTTCCTCAATTCCGGCGCCGGCCAGTGGAAGATGCTGACCGACAACGTGACGATGGCCGGGCAGGCGTTCGCGGGCGTGCTGCTGCCGTCGGTGAATGCGCTGCTGCGGCCTGTCGCGGGCGCCGCCGCGTCAGTTGGCGTCCTCGCCGAGCAGGTGCCTGCGCTGAGCTACGCTGCCGGCGGCCTCGCCATAGGGCTCACCGCCGTCGCCGCCGCGGCGGCGGTGAAGGCGGCCGGGCTGTGGGCGCTCGGCGCGGCCACGTCCGGCTGGGCGGCGACCACCGAAGCCGCGAGCTGGGCGGGGATGAAGTACAACGCCGTCATCCGAGCGACGGGCCTGGCGTCCTACGCCGCAGCGACAGCACGCTGGCGCGCCACCGCTGCGACCCGGACCTGGACCGTCGCGCAGTGGCTGGCGGCCGGCGCCGGGTCGGCGCTGGCCCGCGGCGTCGGTGCGATCTCCCGCGCCCTGCGGCTGCAGGTGGCGTGGTCGGCGGTCGTCGCCGGCGCCACGAGGGCCTGGACCGTCGCGCAGTGGTTGCTGAACGTAGCGCTCAACGCGAACCCGATCGGGCTGGTGGTGGCGGGCGCCGCGGCGCTCGTGGGCGTCGGATACCTGATCTACAAGCATTGGGACAGGGCGAAGAGCCTCTTCTCCGCGTTCTGGCCCGTGCTGCTGGCGCTCCTGGGGCCGTTGGGCGCGATCGTCGGCGCGGTGATCCTGCTGTGGAAACACTGGGACAAGCTCACCGGCGCGATAGGGCGGGGGTGGGAGCGCGTCAATAAGTTCTTCGGCGGCGGCGACGACGAGCAGGTCGGCGACGCCGCGCCGTCGCCGGTGGCGGCGCCGACCCCCAGCCGCGGCGTCGCGCCGGCTGCCGCGGCCGCCACGTTCGCCGCCGCCGCCACGGTCGGTGTCGCCGCGGCCCCGGCTCCGGTGGTCGCGCCGCTCGCCCTGGAGGTGCCCTCGCCGTCGGCCCCGGTGTTCGGTGCCGCCGCGCCGCCGGTCGCGCCGCCCGAGTTTCCGGCCATAGACATCCCGACCGGTGAGTTTCCGGCCGCAGACATCCCGCCGCCCACTGCGGGGCGCACGGTGGTCATCCGCGTCGACCGCCCGGTCATCGAAGTGCACGGCGACCTCGACCCCGACGAGGTCGCCGTGCACGTGCAACGCGAGTTCGAGGCGATCCTGCGCCGCGCGGCGGCGGAGGCCGACCTCGCGGAGGACGATGGCTGAGGACGTCCTGCAGCGCATCCCGGCGGCCGACAGCGGCACCCCGGGCCGCTCGGCGCTGCTGACCGTGGGCGGCGTGGCGCTGCGCGTCTCGGCGTCGGCCTGCGACAGCCTCCGTCGCCAGACGCGCTACCGCTGGCCGGCGCTCGATCGTCTCGCTCGGCGTCCCCTGCGGCAGTTCACCGGCCCGGGGGACGACGAGATCGAGCTCCAGGGCCTGATATTCCCGGCAGCCGGCGGCGACGCGGCCGCGCCGGCGGCGCGGCGCGCCCTGGCCGCGGCGGGTGAGCCGGTCCTGGTCTCGACGGGCTACGGCGACGTGCTCGGGCGCTGGGCGGTCTTGAGCGTCGAAGAGGAGCAGAGTCGGCCCCACGCCGACGGCGCCCCGCGCCGGATCGCATGGACGCTCAGGCTGGCGCATGCCGGGGAGGACGATACCGGCGCCGCCGCGCATGCGCCCGCGGACCGCGCGGCTGACGCCGGGGACCCGCGCGGAACCCTGGCGGCGGTGGACGCCGCCGCGGAGGCGGGCGAGGATGCGGCCGGTGTCCAGGCCGCGGCCGGGGCCGCATGACCTCGGCCGCGATCCGCGCCGCCATTCGGGCCGCCGTTGCCGCCGGAGGCAGCGCGGCCGACGTCCAGCGCGCCGCCCATCGCGCCGCCGCCCGCAGCGCGGGCGCGCCGGACCCGGCGCCGGCGCCCGCCATCACGTCCTACCGCGCCGTCGAAGGCGACATGCTCGACGACATCGCCTGGCGGCACTACGGCCCGTCAGTGGCTCCGGCTGCCGCCCTCGCCGTCATCGTCGCGGCGAATCCCGGTCTCGTCACTTCTCGGCCCCGCCTGTCGGCCGGCGCCATCGTCGAGCTGCCGCCGATCGAGGCGGCGGCCGCCGACGACGAGACCGTGCAGCTCTGGGACTGAGCCGGGCCGCACCATGACGCCCGCCTACCGCGTCGTCGCCGACGGCTCCGACGTGACCGGCCGCCTGCGCGCCGTGCTCGACGAGCTGCGCGTGACGCTCACGTCGGACCGGGACAGCGACACCCTCGAGCTGGTCGCCTCGGGGCCGGTCGCCGCGGCGCTCGACAGCCGCGAGCTGCGGGTGGCGCTCGGCTACGGCGAGCGCCTCACGGAGATGGGCGTCTACACGCCGGCGTCGGACGAGCTCGAGCTGGCGCCCCGCCGGCTCACCATCCGGGCCACGGCCGCCGACCTCGGCGCCGAGATCCGCGCACCGCGGACCCGGGCCTGGGACGGCGTCACGCTGGGGCAGGTGGTCGCGGCGATCGCGGCCGAGCACGGGCTCGATGCCCGAGTCGACCCGGCGCTCGAGGCCGAAGCGATCGCGCATATCGACCAGACCGCCGAGAGCGACCTGCATCTGCTGCGGCGCATCGCCCGGCACTACGACGCGACGGTGAAGGTCGCCGGCGGGCGGATCGTGGTCTTGCCGGCCGGGGCTTCCAGAAGCCCCGGGTCAGGTGCGAAACTCCCGACCCTGACGATCCGCCCGGACCGGCCGGGGCTGATTGGAGGGCGCGTCTCCAGGAAGCGCCGCGAGTCGTACGCCTCCGTTCGAGTCCGATACCCGGACCCGAGCTCCGGCGAGATCCGGCACGCCGTCGCGGGGTCCGGCGCCCCGGTCTTCGAGCCCCGCGACCCCGCGCCGGACCAGGCCCGCGCGATGGCCGCCGCCGCCGGCCACCTGCGCCGGCTGCGGCGGCACCTGGCGTCCCTTGATGTGACCCTCCCCGGCAACCCGGCCGTGGTCGCCGAGACGCCGGTCGAGTTGGCTGGGTGGGGGGAGCGCGACGGCGCCTACGTCGTCACACGCGCGCGCCATGTGCTGCGGACCGGTCAGGGCTACACGACCGAGATATCCGCCGAGGTGGTGGGTGATGGCCGATAGACCCGGCCGCGGCCGAGTGCACAAGCCCGACCCCGAACGCGCCGGCCGGACCTACTGCGGGCGTCGCCTGGCTTCGCCTGGTGAGCGCGAGCCTGACTGCCGGGCGTGCATCCGCGCGTGGCGGCTCCGCCGACATCGTCGCCGTCGCGTGACCTGAGAGGCGGGGCCGGCAGCCCTGCATGCCTTCTGCATATTCCAGGTTAGCACTGCATACATATCCACGGTTGCGCAACTTTTCTCGCGTGAATAAGCCCTGCCTTCTCGCGTGCCTCTAGTGTCCCGCAGTTCACCCCGCGCGGGCCGGATCAGATCTTCGCGCCCGGCATGGGCGGCGGCGCCAGCTACGCGCCGCTGGCCTACAGCCCGCAGACGGGCCTCCTGTACGTGAACGCGATCGATCGGCCGTTCGGCTCGACCCGCGAGCCGCGCGGCGTCGTCTCCGCCTACGACCCGACGACCGGCGAGCTGGCCTGGCGGCAGGTCTTCGAGGGGTACGGGCAGTCCGGGCCGGTCGTCACGGCGGGCAACCTGGTCTTCGTCGGCGCGGGCAGCAACATCGCCGGCTACTTCTACGCCTACGACGCCGTCACCGGCGAGGAGCTCTGGAAGTTCAACACCGGCTCCGGCATCTACGCCGCGCCGGCCGTCTACATGGTCGACGGCGAGCAGTTCGTAACCGTGGCGTCGGGCGGCGGCGACCGGGGCCGCCGCGGCGGGGACCTGATCCTCAGCTTCGCGCTGCCGCGGTAGGGGCGGCGGCTATCGTCCGTGGGTCGGAGGTGTCGGCTGCAGGGAGGCCTACCGTCCCTCGATCTCGTTGCGTGCGGCGCTCGAAAGAAAGGCTGAGCGGGTCATGCCGCGCCGCTTCGCCTCCTCGTCGATGGCCCGCAGCAGACCGAAGTCCAGAGAGACGTTGATCTGGCGCGGCGATCCCCTGTCGAGGATGAGCGGCACGAACGCGATGGTTGCTCCGTCTCGCCATTCGGCGAGGCTCTCGTCCGCCCGGATGTCCTGCAGCGAGCGCGGCCGGGGGATGCGTTCCCCGTCGGCCAGCATGCCTTCGACATGAAACGAAAGGGCCTCGGCTCCACGGCGCAGCGCGTCGTCGACGGTGTCTCCGTCCGAGATGCAGCCCGGGAAATCCGGAAAGCTGACCCCGAATCCGGGCTCCCCGTCGTCGTGCAGGAACGCCACGTAACGCATCTCAGGTTCTCCTCCGAGTCCAGCCCGCCGCGTGGTGTTCTCATGCACGCTCCACTGCGAACGACGCCAGGTTGCGCGCCTTGCGGCTGAATTCGACCGCTATCAAGTGGATGAGCCGGCCTTGGTCGCGGTACTTATCCGCGTAGCGCCGGTCCTTCAGTTGGGCCATCGCGGCGCCTGTCGGCGCCGACTCCACCACCTTGAACTCGAACAGATAGACGTTGCCGTTGAAGCGCAGCACCATGTCCAGGCGGCCGCGGCTGCCGGCGTCCTCGGCCGCGACATCGAGCCCCAACGCGGCGAACCACGAGTAGAACACGCTGGCGTAGTAGCCCTCGAAGTTGGCGATGTCGTTCTTGACGTGCCAGTTGTAGGGAATGCCGGCGAAGAACGCCCGGAACAGCGCTTCGAGGCCGGTGAAGTCGTTGGCCAGGAGCAGTTCGTACAGCCGGATGTCGTGCGCTCCCTGCCGGGACGGGTCCGGCCCCATGGCGCGCAGCAGATGTTCGTTGAGGCTCTGCTTCACCTCGCGGTTCGGGTAGTCGAGCCGGTACACGGTCTTGCCACCGAGGTTCCGCTCCTCGGCGATCGTCAGGTAGCCGGTCTGGAACAGCAGCGCCTCCGTCGCGATGTCGTCGACGTCGAACTTCGACAGCAGCTCGTCGGTGCCGACCATCTCCTCGAGGGACGGCGAACCGACGCGCCGGCTGCACAGGATGTCCACCAGAAACGAAGGCGTGCCGGTCTCGAACCAGTGCGCCTTGAACTCGCGGCGGTCGAAGAGCAGCAGGATGTCGAAGGGGTTGTAGACCGATTCGCGGCCGCGCCAGTTGTAGCCGTCGTACCAGGTGCGTATCTCGTCGCGGTCGAGACCCGGCAGCTCGGCGGCGAACACGGCGTCGAGGTCCGCGTCCGTGTAGCCGCAGACGGTCGCGTAGCGCGGGTCGAGCGTGATGTCCTTCAGGTTGTTGAGCCCGGAGAACAGGCTGACCTTGGAGAACTTGCTCACCCCGGTGAGAAACGCGAACCGGACGTGCGCGTCGCGGTCCTTGATGACCGCGTAGACGCCGCGCAGGAAATCGCGGTTGGCCCGGGCCACCTCGGGCGTTTCCAGCGCGTCGAGGATCGGCTTGTCGTACTCGTCCACCAGCACCGCGACCGGCTGCCCGGTCGTGCGGTGCAGCGCTTCCAGGAGCTCACCGAAACGTCCGGGAATCGTGGCGTAGTCCGCCGCGAGGCCGGCGCGGCGCTCGACGGCGGCCAGTTGCTCCGTCAGCCGCGCCTCCACCTGGCCCGGCTCGCTGAAGTTGCCGCTGCCGAAGCTCAGGTGCACCACCGGGTGGCGAACCGACCAGTCCCACCGGTCGTGGATGTGGAGCCCCGCGAACAGCGCCTCGTTCCCCTCGAACAGCTCCTTCAGCGTGTCCAGGAACAGGCTCTTGCCGAAACGCCTCGGGCGGGAGAGAAAGTAGTGCGTCCCCTCGGTGAGCAGCGCGTGGACATGGGCGGTCTTGTCCACGTAGTAGCAGTCCCGCTCGCGGAGCGTGCGGAACGTCTGAATGCCGATGGGCAGTCTGCGTCTGGTCATCGGGGCGCCGTGTCATGTGGCGTCGAATGCAGGCGATCGTTGGCGGCTGTCGCGTTTGAACGCGCACCCGTTGTGCGCCGTCGGCATCTCGTGACCGCTCGCGATTCAGCGGCGAACATCGTATGATCGCAACGGGTTGCGAGGAGTCGGTCTTCCGCGGGGAATACCCGCGGCCTCATTGAGCTACCTTGGCCGGTGACAGGGAACCAAGCACCACGCTATCACTTCCTGATGTCCAACAGGACATAAACGGCAAAGGCACGCCGATCTTTGCGAGGGGCTCGCACAAAGTCACGGATGACTCGTTCGGCTTCGTGGATGCCTTGGACTACGGCAAGTTTCGAAAAGATCGCGTAGGGATCGTAATCGGCGCGGTGCCGTTTCTTCTGCATGTCGATGAACACGTTCGCAAAATCCTGGATCTCAACCGGAAACCGCCGGATGTCCTGGCTCTCGCAGCGTCTCCTGGCGGTTCGATGGTCGAGAGCGCGATATGTTTGACACCAAGCGTGCCTGCTGCGGTTGGCGCCGGCGCCACCTACAATCAAGTTCGCGCAAGAACCGGCCAGGCAGTGGAACATGGCGTAGTAAGTCGTGCTGACCGCACGCCGCAGGCTGGCTTGTCGCGGCCTGCTTGACGATGTGGTTGTCAGGTCACGTGCGGTCCTAATGAATTCCAGTGGCTTCACGCTCCAAACTCCGCGCCAACTGCGGCCATTCGGACTTGCCTACAAAGGAGAAGCTGGGGAATTGCTTCACACCCTCACCGAGCAACTTGGGGCGAATGCGCCGAATCAGGGTAGATGTCCAACGAGCATCCAGCGCGTCCTGGTCACCATCGAAAACAATCACGACGCGGAGGTATTCCTCGCCGTCGCCGTCGCCAAACTCATCTAACGCCGGAATCACGCGTATAGGACCGAATGCAATATCGCCGAAGCGCTCGGCCAGGGTCTTTCTGACGATATCGGCGACCTTCGCTTGAACACCTTGGTCCATGGTTTTCGTACTCCGCTATCTCACCTCCCCTGTAGCATACATCGACTGGCTGTCTTGTACGGCGGGTCAACCGGGACGGCGGCGGCCGCAGCGGCGTCCCCTACATGTACGGGTTCGGCGGCGTCTTGCCGAGCAGGCGCGCGTAGACCGTGAGCCCGCATTATTCCTGAGGTTGTCGAATCGGTCACGATCGGGGCGTGATCGTCGGGCGAATGAAGTCGTCGGACATTGCGTGTGGCAGGTGGCAGCGTGGTGAAGCGGTCGTGGCGGGGTGACGGCGCGCACGAGGCACCACGCGCCGACAGCTTCGGCGACAGGGCGCTGGCGAGCAGTGCGGGGTTTGAGGTTGGCGGCGCGGGGGCGCGCTATCCGGCGCGCGCCCCGAGCGCGAGGGCGAGGTGCCGCCAGACGTCACGGTATGGGGTCGCTCGCGGCAGGTGCAGGACGAGCCGGCGGACGGAGCGCACGACGTGGACGCTGACCTTGAGCAACCGGTCGCGCAGCCAGGTCACCTGGGTGCGGGCGCAGGCGGTTCGGGCGGCCCTCAGCCGCAGTTCCTGCATGAGCACGTAGGCGGCGGCCGTCAGCAGGACCCGCAGCTGGTTTGCCCAGAACCTGGTGCAGCTCGTGCGGTCGATCTGCAAGCCGTCGAGCAGTTCCTTGATGCGGTTCTCGATGTCGCCGCGCCCGCAGTAGACCTTCTCGTAGATGAAGCGCGGCGTCTGGCGCAGATTGGTCACGACGAAGCGCGGGTTGTCCCGCGGCTGCCGGCCGGTGAGTTGCACAACTTCGGCCTTGATCACCACGCGGCGCTCACGAGCCCACGTGCCCGCGCGATAGCGGGTGTCGCGGTAGAAGTGCGCCGTCTTCTCGCGCAGCATGTTCTCGGTGCGGGCTGCCACCATGGCGGGCTCGGCAGCCCGCAACAGCACGGCGTTCTTGGCCATCGCCACGACGTAGTCGAGCCGCGGCTCGGCGTCGAGGAAGTCGAAGACCTCCGGCGTGGCGAAGCCGCCGTCGAGCCGGACGAGAAAGCGTGCCTTGGGAAACGCGGCCCGCAGCAGCGCGAGCAGCCGACACAAAACGCCCAGCGTGCCGTCGGCCGCCTGCGCCGTGCCGGGCCGCAGCACGGCCGCGCACAGATACTGCTCCGCCTCGCGGTCGAAGCTCACGAAGGCCAGCAGTGGCAGGTAGCACCAGCTGTCGTAGTAGCTGTTGAACATGGTCAGCTGCTGCGCACCATGCGTCGGGTCGTCGGTCGGGTCGAGGTCGATCGTGATGCGTCGCACCCGCCCACGCAGCCGGCGGCGATGCCGCTCGATGACCGACGCCGCCAACTCGCGTCCGAGCCGATAGAGCGCGACGCGGCCCGCGCCGTTCTCGAACCGCGAAACCGTCGGCTGCGACGCCAGCCGACCGCCGGCCACCGGGTCGCGCCCGAGCAGCAGCTTGTGAATCGGATCGTCGGCGAGCCGGTCCGAATCGTTGCCGTCCGGATGGCCGCAGGCGATCCCGAACACCCGCTGGCCCACCAGGTCCTCGAGCGTGTGCCGGACCTTCTCCGGCGCCCGGCGGTCAATCAGACACCGGCCGAATGCCTTGACCAACCCGTAGACGCGCTCGGCGGCCTTGAGCAGCACGGCGCCGCCATCCGAGCTCGACTGCTCGCGGTCGAACGTGGCCACGAGCGGCTTGTCGAACAGATCGGGAAACAGAACAGACTGTGCTATCGTGGGGTCCGTCACGCAAGAGCCTCCGTCGTGCCGAAAATGCCTGTGGTTAACAGCGTTTTAGCACACGGAGGCTCTTGTGTCTCTACCTGAGACAGACCCCTCACGAATTTTCCGGGTGAGGGCGCCGCGGTGGTGTGCGGTGTGGTCGGTGATGCCGCCGAAGATCGTCGTGCGCGGCATGCCGCCCATCACGACGCCGTCGACGATCGGCGCCGACCACTCTGCCTCGCTCCTGCTCCGGACGAGCGCACGGCCGTTGTCGAGCGCCCGCTGGAACCGGGCGCGGGCCTCGGTCAGCGAACTCACGCCGCGAATCTGCCGGTCGTGGTCCTCGAAGCCCATGTCGAAGCCGTTCGGGTCGAAGGCCCCCGCGAAGAACCAGTCGATCGTGTGGGCGGCGTGGGCCACGTGCTGCGCCGCGGTGAGGAGCCCTTCCGCCGGCGCGAACGTGGAGTCATCCTCGGTGAGGCTCCCGGTGCTGCGGTCGAAGTACTCCTGGGCGAGATCCAGTTGGGCGAGCAGGGTTGCCTTCATCGGGTTCCTTGCAGGTGGGCGTGGGAACGGTGCCCCGTCCCGCGACGCTTGGGCGTAGAATGGCATCGATCGCGGGTCGGCGCAACCCGGTCGTTCGGAAGTCGGCGCGCGGCCCCGCGGGCGGCGCGCCGCTGCAAGGGAGAGGGACATGACTCAGCGCGTGCTTCTGTCCGTGAGCGCCGTGGCCCTGCTGGCCGCGCTCGGATCCTTCGCGGTCCCGCCGGCGGCTGCCCAGGACGCCTCGCCGCGGACGGCCTGGGGCGATCCGGACCTGCAGGGGTTCTGGACCAATACCACCACGACGCCGCTGGAGCGTCCGGCCGAGCTCGCCGGCCGGGAGTTCCTGACCGATGAGGAGTGGGCCCAGCGCAATCCGGGCTCGGGCATCTCGGCGTTCAACGCGGGGCCGACCGGCGCCTACAACGACTTCTGGCTGGAGAAGGGCGAGCTCTCCATGCGCACGTCGCTGATCGTCGATCCGCCGGACGGCCGGCTCCCGGCGCCGACGGCGGCGGAGGCGGAGCGGCGCGCGGCGGAGCGCGCCCGGTTCGGGGACGGGGGGCGTCCGCGCGAGTCGTGGGTCGACTTCAGCACCTACAACCGCTGCATCTCGCGCGGCATGCCGAGCGGCATGCTGCCCGGCTTCTACAACCACAACTACCACATCGTGCAGACGCCGGACCACGTCGTGATACTGGTCGAGATGGTCCACGAGGCCCGCATCATCCCCCTCGACGGGCGGTCCCACCTGCCCCCGGCATTCCGGCAGTGGATGGGCGATTCGGTCGGCCGCTGGGAGGGCGACACCCTGGTGGTCGAGACGGTGAACCTGCGGCACGGGTACGGCGAGGACGGCGGCGTGCGGGTGGTCGAGCGCCTGACGCGCACCGACGCCGACACGATCGACTACCGGATCACGGTGCACGACCCGCGCCTGACGGCGCCCTGGACCGCGCTGGTGCCGATGGCGGCCATGGAGGACGTGCTCTACGAGTACGCCTGCCACGAGGGGAACTACTCGCTGGCGAACATGCTGGCCGGCGCCCGCGCCGACGAGCGCGCCGCGGCCGAGGGAGCGAGATAGGAGCGAGGGAACGATGCGTCGACGAATACTGCTGTTTGCGGCCGCCCTGGCCGTGCTCGTCGCGTGGGCGTCGCCGGGCGTGGCGCCCGCGACCGCCCAGAGCGACGCGCCCGCGACGCCGTGGGGCCACCCGGACCTGCAGGGCGTGTGGGACTTCCGCACGATTACGCCGCTCGAGCGGCCGGCGGAGCTGGGCGACCGCGCGTTCCTGACCGCGGAGGAGGCCGCGAGCCTCGAGCAGGCGGTGGTCGACCGGGACGCCGAGCTGCTCGACCGCCCGCCCGAGCGGACGGCGGCCGGCGGCAGCGTCGACCGCCGGGACGACGGCTCGCCCGGGTTCTACAACAACTTCTGGCTGGACGGCGGCACGCGCACCGTCGGCACGCGGCGCACGTCGCTGGTCGTCGACCCGCCCGACGGGCGGCTGCCGGCGCTGACCGCCAGCGCGCAGCGGCGGGCGGACGAGACGCTCGCCTACCGGCAGGCGCATCCGGCCGACTCGTGGCTGGATCTGGACGCCGGCGACCGCTGCATCCTGGGGCTGAACGCGGGTCCCCCCATCATGCCGGCGGCGTACAACCAGAACCTGCAGGTGTTCCAGACCCCCGACCACGTCATGCTGCTGACCGAAATGGTCCATACGGTCCGCGTCGTGCCGCTCGACGGCCGCCCGCGGATCGACGCCGACATCCGGCAGTGGTCCGGCGATTCGCGCGGCCGCTGGGAGGGCGACACACTGGTCGTCGAGACGACGAACTTCGTCACCGACCGCTGGTGGACATCGTCGAACCCGATGGGCTCGCTCGGCTCGAGCGAGAACCTGCGGCTGGTGGAGCGCCTGACGCGCGTCGATGCCGACACGCTCGAGTACGAGTTCACGGTGCACGATCCGCAGACGTGGTCGCGGCCGTGGACGGTCTCGATCCCGATGCGGCGCAGCGATCAGTTGCTGTACGAGTACGCCTGCCACGAGGGGAACTACAGCCTCCCGAACATGCTGGCCGGCGAGCGCGCCGCGGAGCGGGCCGCTGCGCGGGAATAGGCGCCGCAAGGGGGCGGCCGCGATGCCGTTGCTGTTGATCGTGTTCCTGCTCGCCGGCGGTGCGGTCGGCTGGGCCGGCCAGCAGCCCGCGGACGGCGGGCAGCGGCCGGTCGATGCCCGGCTCCTGCAGGCGGCGTTCGACGGCGATGCCGCGGCGGTCGGCGAGGCGCTGGCCGGCGGCGCCGACGTCGGCGCGGCGGACGATTCCGGCTCGACGGCGCTGACGTACGCGGCGCAACGCGGGTTCGCCGCCATCGCGCGGGAGCTGCTGGCGGCCGGCGCGGACGCCGCCGTCGCCGACATCCTCGGTCTCACGCCGCTGATACATGCGGCCGGCAACGGCCACGGCGAGGTCGTGGAGGTCCTGCTGCGCGGTGCGCCCGACGCGCTGCGCAGCGCGGACCGCGGCGGGCGGACGCCGCTGTCGCACGCCGCCTTTGCCGGTCACGTCGAGGTCGTCGGCGCTCTCCTGGACGCGGGCGCGGCTCCGGAAGCCCGGGACGGCACCGGCCTGACGGCGCTGGCGCTGGCCGGGGGGCAGGGGCACGCGGACGTGGTCCGGCGGCTGGTGGCTGCCGGCGCCGACGTCGACGCCCGGGACCGGGAGGGGGTCACGGTCCTGATGGTGACCGCGTCGGCCGACCACCCGGCGGCAGTCGAGGCGCTCGTGGCAGGCGGGGTGGACGTGAACGCCGCCACCTCCACGGGCTCGACGGCACTGATGGGCGCGGCGTTCGGCGGCGCGCTCGACAGCGTCGGCGTACTGCTGGCGAGCGCTGCCGACATCGAGGCCGGCGACAGCGACGGGCGGACGGCCCTCATGGCGGCGGCCCTCAACGGCCACGCCGAGGTGGTCGAGGCCTTGCTGCGGAGGGGCGCCGCCGCCGCGCGCGAGGACAACTACGGCGGCTCGGCCGTGACCTACGCCGCCGCGAACGGCCACCTCGAGATCATGGGAGCGCTGGCGCGCGCCGGCGCCGGGGCGGCCGGCGGCGATACGCTGGTGCTCGCCGCGCGCGACGGCCACGCGGGCGTCGTCGAGGCGCTGCTGGAGCAGGGGGTCGACGTCGACGCCCGCGACGGCGCCGGCGCGAGCGCGCTGATCGTGACCGCCGCGAGCGGCAGCCTGGAGACCATCGGGTTCCTGCTGGCGAACGGGGCGGACGTCAACGCCGCCGACGGCACCGGCAGAACGCCGTTGATCGAGGCCGCCGCCGCGGGCCACGTCGACGCGGTGCGCGCCCTGCTGGAGGCGGGTGCCGATCTCGACGCGCGGGACGGACAGGGTCGCACCGCGTGGACCTACGCGGCCATGGCGAATCACATCGGCGTCGTCCGCCTGTTCCAGGCGCGCGGCCCGCGTCAGCCGCCCCCGGATCCGCGGTAACGCGCATGGGAGGGTTCATGACTGGTAACTGCACGGGCCTGCGGTGGCAGCGGCTGCTGGCCTGCATCCTGCCGGCGGTCCTGGCAGCCGCCGCGCTCGACGGGGGCGTCCGCGCCCGCGAGGGAAGCACCCGGGGCTTCCTGGTCGTGGACTCGCGGCTGGCGATGCACTACGGGCCGTTCGAATCGGACTGCCCCGGGGGGTTCGAGCGGACCGTCGAGGAGAACTTCCTCGCCACGCTCGGCCCGGACGAGCGCGAGCGGATTCTCAGGCCCGAGAACGCCGAGGAGTACGCCAACGCCTGGAAGGGCGAGTTCATCAACGGCCCCGGCGGAGAGAACGTCTGCCAGAACCCGAAGGCGTTCCTCGACGATCCCCGCCACCCGCCCCACCGCGGCGTCCAGAGCCGGGTGGCGTACGGCCTCAATCTGGACGGCACGCCGGACGGCCGCGCCACGCCCCTGACCTGCGAGCATCCGAAGTTCGAGGGGCTGAACGGCGAGCCCGCGGTCGACAACCAGCTCTATCGCGCCGTCGGCTGCTACAAGAGCCGGCGGGGCACCGCCGAGAGCGAGCAGGCGGGCGGCGATCTCAATCCGTTCCTGATCGAGATCCGCGACCTGGACGACCCGCGCAACGACGACCGCGTCGAGGTGGGCATCTACTCGCTGGAGCTGGCCGACCTGATCCTCAGGACGCCCGCCGGCGAGCCGCTCCCGGATCAGTCGTTCCGCGTGTCGTCGAACCCGCACTGGCGCAACGAGGCGACCGGCCGCATCGTCGACGGCGAGCTGCTGATCGACGACGTCGACAGGCTGTACCTGCGCTACCGCCTGTTCACGTGGGGGGCGTTCGGGGAGGTTTACTCGCAGGAGTTCCGGCGCGTCCGCCTCAGGCTCCGGATCGGGCCGGACGGCCGGCTGACCGGGCTGCTCGGCGGCTACCGGCCGCTCATGAACATCTCCACCGTGGCGTACTGCTGCCGGGCCACGGCGTCGACCGCCAACATGGACTGCGCCTCCGAGTACAAGACCTTCGTGCGGATGGCCGACGGCGATCCCGACCCGCGGAGCGGGCAGTGCACCACCATCTCCGCGGCGCACCGGCTGACCGGCATTCCGGCGTTCGTGATTCACGACGACGGCGCGGGAGCAGATGGCCGGTAGCAGTCTGCGGCAGGCAACGGCGCGGACTCCGCCGGGGCGGGCCAGCCTCGCCGCGGCCCGCCGCGTGCGTCGTCTGCTGCGCGCCGTGCCGATCGCGATAGCGGCGGCGATGGCGATGCTGGCGGGTCCGGCCGCCGCGCAGCCCGCCGGCGACCCGGCCACGGCGATGCGGCGCCTGACCGAGACGCAGTATCGCAACGCCGTCGCGGACATCTTCGGCACGGACATCCAGGTGGCGGGCCGCATGGACCCGCTGGTGCGGCCGCCGCACGGCCTGCAGACCTCCAACGTGAGCACGATCGCGGTCTCGCCGGCCGGTTTCGAGCAGTACGCGCGGATGGCCCGGGCCATCGCGGCGCAGGTGGTCGACGAGGACCATCGCGCGCTGCTGGTCGGCTGCCGGCCCGCCGCGGAGGACCGGGCGGACGATGCCTGCGCGGGGGCGTTCCTCGGGCGGGTCGGCCGCCTGCTGTTCCGGCGGCCGCTCGCCGCGGCCGACCTCGAGCGGCAGGTCGCGGCGGCGCGCGAGGGCGCCCGCCTGAGCGGGAGCTTCCACACGGGCCTCGCCCTGTCGCTGGAGACGATGCTCGTGTCGCCGCGCTTCCTGTTCGACGTGGACGTCACCGAGCCCGATCCCGCGCGGCCCAGCCACGTGCGCCTGGACGCCTGGTCGAAGGCGGCGCGCCTCAGCTTCTTCCTGTGGGACACGACGCCCGACACGCTGCTGCTGGAGGCCGCCGCGCGCGGCGAGCTGCACGACGCGCAGGGGCTGGCGCGCCAGGTGGACCGCCTGCTGGCCTCCCCCCGTCTGGAGGCGTCCGTGCGGACGCTGTTCGCCGACATGCTCGGCTTCGAGCGCATCGCGGACCTGGCGAAGGACCCGGTCCTCTATCCGCAGTTCGTGCGCGAGGTCAAGGCCGACATGCCGGAGCAGACGCTCCGCACCATCGTCGAGCTGCTCGTCCGCGAGGACCGCGACTACCGGGAGCTGTTCACGTCGCGGACCACGTTCATGACGCGGGCCCTCGGTCAGGTCTACGGCCTGCCTGTCAGACCGGGCCGCGACCCCTGGGTCCGCTACGAGCTGCCGGCCGGCGAAGGCCGCGTCGGGCTGCTGACGCAGATGAGCTTCCTGGCCGCGTTCTCCCACGACGGCCGCAGCTCGCCGACGCTGCGCGGCCAGGCGCTGCGGGAGCTGCTCCTGTGCCAGGCGGTGCCGGACCCGCCGGCGGACGTGGACTTCTCGCTGCTCGAGGACACGGAGAACGGCGAGCTGCGCACGGCGCGCGACCGGCTGGCGGTGCACCGCAGCAACCCGGTGTGCGCGGGCTGCCACCGCATCACCGATCCCATCGGGCTGACGCTGGAGAACTTCGATGGCGTCGGCGCGTGGCGCACGACCGAGAACGGCGCGCCCATCGACGTCAGCGGCGAGCTCGACGGCACGGAGGTTTCCGGGCCGGTGGCGTTGGGCGCGGCCGTCAGCCGCCACCCGGCGCTGCCGCGCTGCCTCGCCCGGCGCGTCGCGGAGTACGCGCTGCGGCGGTCGCTGGCGCCCGGCGACCTGCCGTGGGCGGCGGAGATGGCGTCCCGGTTCGCGGAGGCGGGCTACCGGCTCCCGGCGCTGCTGGGCGCCGTCGCCACGAGTCCCGCCTTCCTCGCGGCGCAGCCGGCGAACGGCAACGGAACGGGTGAGGAGGTCTCACGATGAAGTCAGGGATCAGCCGGCGCACCGTCCTGCGCGGCATCTGCCGGGGCGCGACCGTCGCGGTGTCGCTGCCCTACCTGGATTGCTTCCTGAACGGCAACGGGACGGCCCTGGCCGCCGGCGCCCCGCTCCCGGTGCGGTTCGGCACCTGGTTCTGGGGCCTGGGCGTGACGCCCGGCCGCTTCCATCCGACGCGGCCCGGTCCGGACTACGAGATCCTGCCCGAGACGGAGCCGATGGCGCCGTACAAGGACAAGGTCACGATCTTCGGCGGCTTCGACTGCCTGACGGACGGCAAGCCCAACTTCCCGCACGCGACCGGCGGGCCGTGCTTCCGCACCGGCGTGGCGCCGAGCGTCGGCGGCACGCTCCCGGCGCCGTCGTTCGACAGCATCATCGCGGCGCACGTCGGCGGCGGCACGCGCTTCCGCACGCTCGACGTGTCGGCCATCGGCGACCGCACGAACACGTTGAGCGGCCAGGGCGCCGGGCAGATGAACCCGGTCGAGACGTCCGCCGCGCGCTTCTACCAGCGCGTCTTCGGCGAGGGCTTCGTGGATCCCAACGCCGCCGCCTTCACGCCCGATCCGGTCACCATGGCGCGCCGGAGCGTGCTGTCGGTGGTCACCGAGCAACGGCGGGCGCTCGAGCGGCGGCTCGGCGCGGCGGATCGGGCGCGACTCGATCAGTACTTCACCGGCGTCCGGCAGGTGGAGAGCCAGCTCGCCCTGCAGCTCCAGAAGCCGCAACCGCTGGTCGCGTGCAAACCGCCGTCCGCGCCCGGGGGCGAGCGCGAGGTGGCCAACGTGCTGGAGGACGTCAGCGCGAACCACGAGGTCATGGCGCGGCTGCTCGCCATGGCGCTGGCCTGCAACCAGACGAAGGTGTTCAACGTGAGCTTCAACAACGGCGCCTCGTCGCTGACGCGCCGCGGCAGCGCGACCTCGCACCACCAGTTGACGCACGACGAGCCGATCGACGCCGCCCTCGGCTACCAGCCCGAGTCCACGCGGTTCGTCGCCGACGTCATGCAGGCGTGGGGCACGTTCCTGGGCATTCTGGACGGCATGCCGGAGGGCGACGGCACGCTCCTCGACCGCATGCTCGTCGTGGCGCACTCGGAGACCGAGCTGGCGAAGGACCACAACATCGACAACCTGCCGGTCATGTTCGCGGGGCGCGCGGGCGGGCGCGTGCGCTCGGGGCTGAACGTCATCGGCAAGTCCGACCCCGTGTCGCGCATCGCCCTGACCGCGATGCAGGTGATGGAGGTCCCGATCGATACCTTCGGCGCCGGCTCGATGGAGACGCGGCAGCCCGTCGGCGAGGTCGTGGCGTAGCGGCAACCGGCGGCCAGCGGGGGGAGGCTTGGCGATGCGGGGCGGACGATACCTGATGGCGCTGGCGGCGCTCGGCGCGGGCTGGCCGGCGCCGGCGGGTGCCCAGGAGGCCGCGCTGCCCGCGGCGCCGCCCGCGGTCACGTTCGGCAGCACGCCCATCGGGCCGGTCTTCGCCGATGCGGAGGGCTACACGCTGTACGTGACGCGCCGCGATACCGAGCCCGACGTCTCGACCTGCCTCGGGCCCTGCGCGGCGGTATGGCCGCCCGTGCGGGCGGCCGCGGGGGCGACGCCGTTCGGCGACTGGTCGCTGGTCGCGCGCGGCGACGGCGCGCCGCAGTGGGCGTACCGCGGGCGGCCGCTCTACCGCTACCGGCACGAGGAGGCGAAGGACTGGGCCATCGGCCAGGGCAACGTCTGGCAGATCGCCACCGTCGATCCGTTTCCGGTGCGCGGCGGACGCCGCCGCTCGTACCTGCGGGCCGGCGTGCGGCAGACGCGGTTCGAGGTCAGGGGAGCGCCGCCCGGCATCGCGGCCGAGACCACACCCCTCGGCGTCGCGCTGGCCGACGCGCAGGGCATGACGCTGTACGCCGCGCCGGCCGCCTGCCGGCCCGCCTGCGGGGGCATCTGGGCGCCGTTGCGGGCGCCCGCCGCCGCGGTGCCCTTCGGCGACTGGTCGGTCGCGCCGCACGCCGACGGCGTGGCGCAGTGGGTGTACCGGGGCCGGCCGCTGTACCGCTGCACGCGGGACGCGGCGCCGGGCGAGGCGGCCTGCGTGCCGGACGGCGGGCGGATTGTCGAGGTCCCGCCCGCGCTGATCGTGCGCGACGGCAGCGGCGGCTGACCGCCGCGCGGCCCTCTCGCTACGGCCGGGACCTGGCCTCCGTCTTCTCGCTCGTGACCTCGAGGCGCCCGGCGCGGCGCGCCAGCGCCACGTACAGCCTGAACCCCAGCAGCAGCGCCAGCAGCGCCGCGTAGACGAGCGGCGGGCGCAGATCCGCCTTGACGAGCCAGAGGTAGTGGACGACGCCGGCGCACGCGCTGGCGTACACCAGCCGGTGCAGCGCCTGCCAGCGCCGGCCGCCGAGCCGCCGCACCATCGCCTGCGTGGAGGTCAGCGCGAGCGGAATCATCAGCACGAAGCCGGTGAAGCCGGCGGTCACGAAGCGGCGGTCCGTCAGGTCCTCCAGCATCGAGCCGAACGCGAAGAAGTGGTCGAGCACCACGTAGGTCAGCAGGTGCAGGCAGCCGTAGAAGAAGGCGAACAGGCCCAGCATCCGGCGCAGCCGGATGACGGCGTTCCAGCCGGTCAGCCGCCGCAGCGGCGTGACGGCGAGCGTGACGAGCAGCAGCCGCAGGGTCCAGTCGCCCGTGCGGTGGGTGACGAACTCGATCGGGTTGGCGGTCAGCCCGCCGCTGAATCCGCGCCAGACGAGCAGTCCCAGCGGAACGAGGCAGGCCGCGAAGACGAAGGGTTTCAGCAGCCGCATGGGGATGCCGGAGCCGAACAAACGCGCCCGGGCTGCTAATAGTTGCGCCGCAGGTCCATGCCGGCGTACAGGTGCGCCACCTGGTCGGCGTAGCCGTTGAACATGCGCGTCTCCTGGCGGAAGAAGCGGCCGATGCGGCGCTCGTTCTTCTGGCTCCAGCGCGGGTGGTCGACGTGCGGGTTGACGTTCGCCCAGAAGCCGTACTCGCTGGGGGCCGACACGTTCCACGACGTGCGCGGCCGGTTCTCGACGAACTGGATCCTGACGATCGACTTGATGCTCTTGAAGCCGTACTTCCAGGGCACGACGAGGCGCAGCGGCGCGCCGTTCTGGTTCAGCAGGGTCTTGCCGTAGAGGCCCACCGCGAGGATCGTCAGCGGATGCAGCGCCTCGTCCATCCGCAGCGCCTCGACGTACGGCCACTGCAGGATCGGCCGCCGCTGTCCGGGCATCTCGCTGGGCCGGAACAGCGTCTCGAAACGGACGAAGCGTGCCCGGGAGGTGGGCTCGAAGCGCCGGATCAGATCGCCGAGCGGAAAGCCGACCCACGGCACGACCATCGACCAGGCCTCGACGCAGCGCAGCCGGTAGACGCGCTCCTCGAGCGCATGCGGCGCGAGGATGTCCTCGAGCGCGTAGTCCGCCTCGCGCACCCCGATGTGCCCCTCGACGCGGACGGTCCACGGGCTGGTCCGCAGCTGACCGGCGTGGCGCGCCGGGTCCTCCTTCTCGGTGCCGAACTCGTAGAAGTTGTTGTAGCTGGTGATGTCGCGGAACGAGTTCCGCCGCTCGTCGGTGCTGAAGGGGCTGGGAGCGACGGGCGCCAGCGGCTCCTGCGCGGCCGCGGCGTGCAGCGGACGGTCCGGCGCGGCGGCGGCCGCAGCGGCGAGCGCCGCGCCCGAGGCCGCCTTCAGGAAGTCGCGCCGCCGCAGATAGTCCCGCTCGTCCGTGATCGCGGAGGACCGCATGGCCGGCGTGCGCTTGATGAGCATGGTCTCGACCCTCGCGGTTCTGCTGTCCGCTAGCGGCCCGCTTCGGTGGCGCGGGCGCCGGCCAGGATGCCGGTCAGGGCGTAGTTCCCCTCGTGGCACGCCGACTCGAAGATGCGGTTCTCGCGCGCGTCCTGCAGCGTGAGCGGAATCTCCATCGTCCAGGGCCGCGTGAACACGGTCTCGTCCTCGACGGTGACGCGGTAGAGGACGAAGTCCGGCCCGACGCGCGTGAAGCGCTCGCTCAGGCGCAGGTTGCCGCGCGCCCCCTCGTAGCTGGTCCGGTCGGTGAAGTTCGTGGTGTCGACCACGAGGGTGTCGCCCTCGAAGCGGCCGCGCGCGTCCCCCAGCCACTGCCGGATGCGGCCCGGCAGGTGGGGACGGTCGTCGAGCGGGATGGTGCGATACGCGCCGCCGTGCGGGCCGTACTCGTAGTAGATGGTCACGGCGCCCGGGGTCTGCACGATGCGGTGGTGCCCGCCGCCGGCCTCCCACGTGCCGAAGCGGTGGGGGAGGACCACGCCGCGGCAGCGATCGTTCGGCCGATCCTCCGGGCCGTCGGTGCCTTCGCGGCGGAACCTGCCCCGGACGCCCGCGGCGGTCGAGATCTCGCCGGCGACCTGCTCGCGCACGCCCGGCCGCCAGGGAATCCGGGCCTCGGGCGGATCGACGATCAGCGAGTTGCGCCGGGTGCGGATGACGTCCCGTCCCCGGCCGCTGAAGACCGTGTTGTAGGTGCCGGTGTCGCCCGGGCGGGGAGCGGTCGGCAGCGCGCCGCCCGTCGAATGGTCCTGCTGCGCGCTCAGCCGCTCGCGCTCGCCCGCCACCTCGGCGTCGGTCAGCAGCTCCCGGCTGCCGTACTCCTCCGGACGCTCCAGCGGCACCTCGATGTAGCCGGTGCTCCAGATGCCCTGCAGGTCCGGATCGCCCCAGGGCGTGCGGGGCGCCGTGTAGTCGCCGGCTGCGGCCGCCGGCGGCTGCGCGCGGGCAGGTCCGGCCCCCGGCACGCCGCCGGCAAGCGCAACGGTCGCCAACCCGGCGGCCGTCACCAGTCCCGCGAGATGTCGCATCGCTTACGCCCGGCGGCTACTCGAGCTCGGTCGGCTGCCGGTCCCAGGAGAGGTAGGTCTTCTCGGGCACGAAGTACATGTGCGCCGTGTACCGTCCCGGGGCGCCGTCCTCGCCGTTGTAGTGCAGCAGGTGCAGGTTGTTGATCGGCGGAATCGGCAGGCCGTTGAGCGGTATCGCCGGCCACGAGACGCCGTCCATCAGGTCCTGCTGCCGGAAGACGTACTCGATGAAGATGAGCTTGCCGGCCGCCTCGCCGTAGATCACGCTGTCGTCCCCGGTCGCCGCGGGGAGGCGCGTCGAGCCCCCGGACAAGTCCCGGTGATGGCGTCCCATGCGCGGGCAGAAGTCCTCCGGGAACTCCTCGCAGGCGTAGAGGGTGAACCGGTCGGGCAGGCTCGTGACCGGCGGCAGCGGTCCGAGCGGCAGCGTCGGCCCGGCCTCGCCCTCCAGCGGCAGGAAGTGCCACAGCAGCAGGTAGGCGTTCTCGACGCCGTTCTCGCTCGCGATGAAGTCGACCGTCAGGTGCTGGGGGGCGGGGAAGTCCTCCCCCCGCAGGCTCAGGTTGCGGAAGCTGTTGCCCGCGGCGAGGTCCGCCTGCCGGACGAGGTACCCGGTCGAGACGACCGCGCCCTCCTCGACGCCGAACACCGCGCCCTGCGTATGGGCGCCGCCCCGCATGCGCCGCTCCCAGATGGGCAGCGAGTCGGAGCCGTGGGTGTCGCCGCCGTCGTGCTGCCGGTACGTCCACTGGCCGCCCGCGGTGTGGAGGACGCCGCGGCCGGCCAGCTCGCCCGCGGCCGGGAAGCCGGCCGGCAGCGCGCTCGCCTGCGGCAGCGACGCCAGCAGCGCCGCGCGGTCGGGCTCGGCCTGCTCGGCGATCGCGGCGCCGCCGAGCACGGCCGACGCGCAGAGCGCCGCCGCGGCGGCCCGGGTGCAGCCGCGGAATCGCGCGGCGTTGACCGGGGCGGTGGACCTGTTCCGATTCTGGAGTCTGCTCACGATGTCGCCTCCCGGAAGCGCGCCGGCCCGGGGTGCAATCCGTCCAGGGGCCGGCGGAACAATGGCTGGCGTGATTGTATCAGCCGGGGGGCCGGTTGCGACCGGTCCGCCGACCGGGCGACAATCAAGGGACGAAGCCGATGGGAGAGATGCACGCCGACGTCATCCTCGAAAACACGGTCGACCGAGGCGTGTTCGACCGCGGGCACGGCGACGAGGCCGATATTCGCCGCTCGTCAGTCGACGGTATCGTCGACACCGGAGCCGTGACCCTGGTTCTGCCGCAGAACGTCGTCGAACGGCTCGGGCTGGAGCAGCAGGGCACGGCGTTCGTCACCTGCGCCGACGAGCGGCGGGACGAACGGCGGCTGGCCGGTCCCGTGACCGTCCGCATCGGCAACCGCGCAATGGTCACCAACTGCGTCGTCGGACCGCCGCTGAGCGAACCGCTGATCGGCCAGGTCGTCCTCGAGACGCTCGACCTGATCGCCGACTGCACCAACCGGACGCTGGCGCCCCGATATCCGGACTACCCGCTCCTGAAGCTGAAGGCAATCGGGAAGCGACGCTGATCCCGGTTGGACCGCGGATGGCCGGCTGCGGCGGTAAGATGGGCAGACGTCGGCGCCATGAGCGGTGACTGGAGAACGAACATGAGCGACATGCGATTCGCGTTCGCGAGCGTCCTGGCAACGGCCTTCGCCGTCGTTTCGCTGGCGCCCCTGCCCGGGGCGGCCCAGGAACGCGCGGCCGGCACGGAGACGCCGTCTGCGGCCGCGGCCGGGGCGTGGACGGCGCCGCGCACGCCGGACGGGCAGCCGGACCTGCAGGGCGTGTGGGTGAACACGAGCGCGACGCCCTTCGAGCGGCCGCCGGCCCTGGCGGGGCGCGAGTTGCTCACCGACGAGGAGGTGGCCGAGCTGCAGCGGCGGGCGGACCGCATCTTCAAGGAGAACGACGCGGACCTCGCCATCGGCGACACGTTGTTCCTGACCGCCCTGGCGGACGTCGACGCCTTTCGCAGGCGCGGCGCGAACCGCAGCTCCAACTTCATGGTCGAGCGGGAGTTCGACAACCGCACGTCGCAGATCGTGGACCCGCCCGACGGCCGGCTGCCGCTGCTGCTGCCGGCGGCGGCCGAGCGGTGGGCGGCCCTGACCGCCCGGGACGTGGACCCGGCGGGACCGGAGGACCTCAACACGCGCGCCCGCTGCCTGACGCCGGGGATGCCCCGCATCGGCCCCGGCCCGCGCGGCGACCCGCTGTACGGCTACTACCAGATCTTCCAGTCGCCGGGGCACTTCGTCTTCATGATGGAGACCAACCACGACGCGCGCATCGTGCGCCTGGACGGCTCGCCGCACGCTTCGCCGCGCATCCGCCAGTGGCACGGCGACTCGGTGGGGCGCTGGGACGGCGACACGCTGGTCGTCGACACGGCGAACTTCTCGCCCGGGACGAATTATCTCGGCGCCGCCGAGAACCTGCGCCTGGTGGAGCGCTTCACCCGTGTGGCCTCGGACGCGATCCGCTACGAGGTCACCTTCGACGATCCGACGACGTGGGCGCGGCCGTGGACGGCCGTCGTCACCCTCAGGCGGCAGGACGCCGCGATCTACGAGTTCGCCTGCCACGAGGGCAACGCGGGCATCATGCTCGGCATCCTCGGCACGGCACGCCGGTTCGGGCCTCGGAACGCGGCGACCTGGGAGAACCCCGGCACACGTTGAACGCAAGCGGAAAGCAGGAGGAAAGCATGACCAGGCCAAGCTTCACCGGTGCGGCGATCCTGTTGGCATTCGCAGTCTGCGCGGCTCCGGCCGGCGCCCAGACGCCGTTCGATCCCCCGCGGCTGCCCGACGGCCGGCCCGACCTGCAGGGCGTGTGGGACTTTCGCACGCTGACGCCGCTGGAGCGGCCCGCGGACCTCGCCGACCAGGCGGTCTACCGGCAGGAAGAGGCCGCCGCGATCGAGGCGGAGGCCGCCGCGCAGAGCGCGGCCTCGCTGGCGCCGACCACGGAGCGGTCCGTGCTGCCGGTCGGGGGCGACGTCGGCGCGTACAACAGCTACTGGATGGACCAGGGCGCCCGGCTGGTCGAGGACCAGCGCACGTCGCTCATCGTCGATCCGCCCGACGGCCGCGTGCCGCCGCTGCAGCCCGGGGCCGTGAACCAGGTCCTGTCGCTGGCCGAGGACGTGGGCGGCAGCCTGCCGGTCCGCGTCCGCTCGGCGGGGATCAGCGCCGACAGCCACGAGGCCCGGGGCCTCGCGGAGCGCTGCATCCTCGGGTTCAACACGGGGCCGCCGATCCTGCCCGGCTTCTACAACCAGAACATCCAGCTCTTTCAGACCGGCGACCACCTGGTCGTGCTCCACGAGATGATTCACGATGCCCGCATCGTGCCGCTCGACGGGCGCGCTCACGTGCCCGGGCGCATTCGCCAGTGGATGGGCGATTCGCGCGGCTACTGGGAAGGCGACACCCTGGTGGTCGAGACCACGAACTTCACCGACAAGGTCGCCAGCTTCAACCCCACGGTCGCGATAGCGGCCGGCACGGGCGCCACCCTGCACCTGACGGAGCGCTTCAGCCTCGTGGCCGAGGACACCCTCCAGTACGAGTACACCGTGAACGACCCGACGACCTTCACGCGGCCGTTCAGCGCGGTCCTGCTGATGAAGCGGGGCGGGACGCTGTACGAGTACGCGTGTCACGAAGGAAATTACGGGCTGTACAACCAGCTCGCCGGCGCGCGCCAGGAGGAGCGGAGGAGCGCCGGCGAGTGAGGCGGGCGGGCGGCCGGGAGACGGACCGGCCGCCCTCGGCTCCTACTGCTCGTCGACCTCCGCCGCGCGGGCGCCGGCCAGGATGCCCTCCATGCCCTAGTTGCCCTCGTGGCAGGCGTACTCGTAGACCGCGTCCTCGGACTTCCTCAGGATCGCCAGCGCGGTCCAGGGCGACTGCCACGTCGTCGGGTCCGTCACCGTGATCTCGTAGTGCATCGTCTCCGGCCCGACGCGCGTCAGGCGCTCGACGAGATGCAGGTTGTCGGAGGCGCCGCGATAGCTGTGCCTGGGATCGAAGTTCGTCGTCTCGATGACCAGCGTGTCGCCGTCCCAGCGGGCGCGCGAGTCGCCGTGCCACTGCCGGATGCTCGCCGGCGCGTGCGGGCGGTCGCCGATGGGGATGACGCGCGCGTCGTGGATCAGCTCGCGGTACAGAACGAGGTGGTCGCTCGTCTGGAAGATCTGGTAGTAGCTGTTGTAGCCCGCCCCGAGCCCGCCGACGCGCGGCATCCCGAAGGTGATGCAGCGGGACTGCAGCGGCAGGTCTTCCGGTCCGTCGCAGGTGCGCCCGCGCCGCGCGGCGCGCGCTGCGGCCTGCTCCGCGGCGGCCGCCAGCGACGCCACCTCCTCGTCGCTGAACGAGTCCCTGTCCGCGAGCTGCGCGGGACGCTCCAGCGGCGTCGCGCTGTTGTTGGCCCAGACGCCCTGGAGATCGGGGCGGCCGTCGGCCGTGCGCGGCACCGTCCACGACCCGTCGGCGGCCTGGCCGGCCGCGGCGATCGGCGCCAGCAGGAAGGACACGGCCGCAAGCACGTACAGTGGAAGCGTTGACCAGCGGCGCATGGACGACCTCCTTCGGTGATGGACGGGATGCTCTCGGCACATCAGCGCACGCCGTCCCGGCGCCTGTAACAAGCGGGCCGGGCGCCGGGTGCGCCCGCCATGAGGGTCGGCTGGTGGAGCCCGCAACCCGTTGGGCATAGAATGGGGCGGCAACGGCGCAGGAAGAAAAACACGAAGGAGAGACAGATGAAGCGCGCAACCATCGTTCTGCTCGGGCTCGGGCTGCTTTCGATCGGGGTCGCCGGTCTGCACGCCGAACGCGCGGCGGCGGGCCAGGACGACGACGGCTGGATGACGCTGTTCGACGGCTCCACCCTCGACGGCTGGAACGTCCTCGGCGACGCGAACTGGGAGCTGGCGGACGGCGCGGTGCAGGCCGACAGCGGCAGCGGCTTCCTGGTCACCCCGAAGTCGTACGGCGACTTCGTGCTGACGCTGGAGTTCTGGGTGGACGAGCCGGCCAACAGCGGCATCTTCATCCGCTGCCAGGATGCCGAGTCGGTCCGCGACAACAACTCGTACGAGGTGAACATCTACGACACGCGCGCCGATCAGACGTACCGCACGGGCGGCATCGTGCACTTCGCCGCGCCGTCGGCCGTCATCAATGCGGGCGGCCAGTGGAACACCTACGAGATCCGCGCCGAGGGCACGCGCCTGACGGTCACGCTCAACGGCACGCAGACCGTGGACATGGAGGACTCGATGTACGCGGACGGGCCCATCGCGCTGCAGTACGGCCTCGGCGTGGTGAAGTTCCGCAACGTCCGCATCCGCGAGCTCTAGCCCGGCAATCGTCGCCTCCGGCTCCGGTTGCCGCCCAACCAACCCTCGCGAGGAGTCTACGCCGTTCTACGGCGCAGACTCCTCGCGGCGGTCAGGGGCCGGTCGGGCGCGCGCCCACGGTGAAGCGCCCGGCCGCGCTGCCGCGGAACGTCCCCTGCTCGAGCCACTCGAGCGAGGCCTCGTGCAGGAGCTTGTGCTGCGTCGTCTCCCAGACGGCGAAGTGGGTGGCGCACGCCATCTCGACCAGCACCTTGCGCTCCGTGCCGGTCAGGTCCGCGTAGAGCTGCCGGTCGGGCTCGAGCAGGAAGTCCTGCTCGCCGACCAGGATCAGGGTCGGCGCCCGCACCCGCGCGGCGTACTCGCGGTTCCAGCCCCACGCGCCGGCCGACGTGCGCACGCGCATCACGCCGTGCTCCGGCCCCCAGACCGAGCCGAGCGGGTCGTAGGCCATCACGGTCCGCCAGATGACTTCCTGTATGCCCGGATCGATCTGGCCGTCGCAGGCGACGGTCGAGCGCCAGCGCCCGTCCTGCAGCCGCTCCCGGGTCTGCAGGCGCATAGGCGCCTCGCCGGCCGGCTTCGCCGGCGGCGTCGAGGGCTGGTCCGGCCGGTAGCCCGGGGCGAACAGCACGAGCTTGTCGACGACGTCCGGGTGGCGCGCCGCGAACCCCGCGGTGCGCGGGCCGCCCGCCGACCAGCCGATGAGGCTCACCGTGTCGACGCCCCGCAGCGCGCGGATGTACTCCACGACGCGGCCGATCTCGTCCCAGTCCGACTGGCTCGTCGTCAGCCCGTGCGGGTAGCGCGGCTCGCAGTCGCGCGCCAGCGGGTCGGGCGTGACCAGCGCGCGGTTGTCGGCGTCCATGTTGCACGGGTCGTCCATCGTCGGCCGCGGCGACAGCCCGTAGCCGGTCTGGTCCATCGCGAACGTGTCGTGGCCGGCGGCCGCCAGGTGCGCCATCCACGAGTAGTCCTTGTACGGCAGGTCGTAGTCCGGCACCGAGGGGAGCGACCCGCCGTGGACGAACAGCACCACCCTGCCGTGCGGCCGCTCGCCGCCGGCGATCCGCGCCTCCAGCTCGCGGCTGAGCTTCTCGCGCAGGAACAGGCCGACCCGCTCGCCCTCGTTCGCGGGCACCGTCGACGTATGCGGCACGAAGCGGTCGACGGTGACCAAGCCGTCGTCCGCCGCGCCGAGACCGATCGTCGCGAACGCCGCCGCGGCGAGCAGCGCCGTCGCCATCGCGCCCGCGCGCCGTCCCGATCCGGAGGTTCCTCGCATCCCGGGCATGGCCTGCTCCTTCCTGGCCGCGGGCCGGCCGCCCGGCCACCGGGCGCCGCCTCGCGGCCCCGACCGGCGCCCGACCGGCATCGTTTCCAACCCGCCGACCAATGATGCCCGAAAACGGGAGCCGGCCGCAGCGTTTCTCCCGCGGGGCGCCGCCGGGATTGGTGGGATAATGTGCCGGACCGGCGGGCCGCGCGGGCAGCGCGCGCCGGCGGCATTGCGGAGGGAGCAACATGGAGACCGGTCGCAGGGCGTTCATCGGGAGCCTCGGAGCGGGAGCGGCCGGGGCGGGCGTCGCCCGCGCGGCCGCCTTCCAGCCGGCCAGCGTGGAGGGCATCGAAGCCTTCGCGTTCGACGCCTACGGGACGCTGTTCGACGTCTTCTCGGTGACGGCGCTGTGCGAGGAGCTGTTTCCGGGGCAGGGCGGCCCGCTGGCGCAGCGCTGGCGGGCCAAGCAGCTCCAGTACAGCCTGCTGCGCAGCCTCATGGGCCGCCACCGCGACTTCTGGCTGGTGACGGAGGACGCGCTGGTGTACGCCGCCCGCAGCCTGGGCCTGGATCTCACCGCGCCGCGGCGCGAGCGGCTGCTGGAGGCGTATCTGTCGCTGGCGGCGTTTCCGGACGTGCGGCCCGGCCTGGAGGCCCTGCGGAGCCGGGGTCTGCGCCTGGCGATTCTCTCCAACGGGGAGCCCCGCATGCTGGAGGCGGCGGCCCGCAGCGCGGGCATCGACCACCTGCTCGACACCATCATCAGCGTCGAGGACGTCAAGATCTTCAAGGTCAGCCCGCGCGTCTACAACCTCGGACTGGAGCGGCTCGGAGTGGGACGGTCGGCGCTGGGCTTCGTGTCGTCCAACTCGTGGGACGTCAACGGCGCGGCCTCGGCGGGGCTGATCACGTTCTGGATTCAGCGCGCGGCCGCCGAGCCGCCGGAGGAGCTCGGGTTCGCGGCGAATCACGTGGTGGCGGCGATCACCGATCTGGCGCCGCTCGTGGGCAGTTGAGAGCATGGCCGGCCGGACTGCGGCGGGGTGCGCGGCGGGCCGTCGGGACGACATCAGGAGGTGCGCGATGGGGCGTGTCACGTTTTCGGGGGCGGTGGTGGCGTTGGCGGGATTGCTCGTGCTGGTCGGCGCGCCGGCCCGACCGTCGCTGGCGCAGGCGCCCGCATCGGTCGCATTGACCGGTGCGCGCGTGATCGACGGCACCGGCGCGGACCCGCTCGAGGGGGCCACGGTGCTCATCGGCGACGGCCGCATCCAGGCGGTCGGCGCGGCGGACGACGTGTCCATTCCGGACGGGGCGCAGCGCGTCGACCTCTCCGGCAAGACCATCATCCCGGGGCTGATCAACGCCCATGCGCATCTGAACGACGGCGACCCCGCGCTGCCGCTCCACGACCAGCTCCTCGGTCAGCTCCGGCTCTACGCCGACTACGGCGTCACCACCATCCACACGCTGGGCGACGACGGCGTCGAGAGCGTGCGGGTGCGCGACGCGCAGGCGCGGGGCGAACAGCTCGATCGGGCGCGGCTGTTCGTCTCCGGTCCCAACGTGGTGGCCGAGACGGCGGAGGAGGCCCGGCGGAGCATCGACGAGGTCGCCGACCTGGGCGTGGACATCATCAAGACCCGCCTCAACGCCCAGCCGGGCGACATGACGCCGGAGGTGTACGGGGCGCTGATCGACCAGGCCCACCAGCGCGACCTGCGCGTCGCGGCGCATCTCATCGACCTCGACGACGCGAAGGGACTGCTCGCGGCGGGCGTCGACGTGGTGGCCCACAGCGTGCGCGACCAGGACGTCGACCAGGAGCTGATCGACGAGCTGATCCGGCTCGACGTCGGCTACATCCCGACCCTGACGCGCTGCCTGTCGGTGTTCCTGTACGAGACGACGCCGGCGTTCTTCGAGGACCCGTTCTTCCTGCGCGGCGCCGACGCCTACCGCTCGGACATGGAGGAGATCCGCGACCCGGCCACCCACGAGCGGGTGCGCAGCAGCGAGACGGCCCAGTTCACCAAGCAGATGCTCGAGCAGGCCAAGCGCAACATCAGGCTGCTGACCGACGGCGGCGCGACCATCGCCATGGGCACCGACAGCGGCACGTCGCTGGGCCGCTGGCAGGGCTACTTCGAGCACGTGGAGCTCGAGCTGATGGTCGAGTCCGGCATGACCCCCATGCAGGCGCTGGTCGCCGCCACGGGCAACGGCGCGCGGGTCATGCGCCTCGACGATCTGGGCACGCTCGAGGCCGGCAAGTGGGCCGACCTGGTCGTCCTCGGCGCCAACCCGCTGGACGACATCACGAACACGCGCGCGATCGAGGCCGTGTGGATCGCCGGCCGGCGGCTGACCGAGTAGGTGTCGTGAAACCGGCCACCAGAGGCCCTCGGATGCGTTCCGGCGGTACTTCGGACCGGAGCATGGCATCGAATTGCCCCCGTCGGTGCGCTACGGCTCCAGGCCGGTCGTGTTCCCGGATGAGAACGACACCTGATGGCGCCGTCGTCACGCGCAACGAACGGGAGTTCCGCAGCACGGGCGTCGAGACCGCCAATCCCTGGAGGGAGCGGCCGCTGACGCCGTGAGGCGTTCCGGCACGTATACTGAATCGTTGGGGCGCGTCACGGGGACGTCGCCGGCGGCGGAAGGCGAGGCAGCGTGCGAGTCGGGGTATACGTCGACACGGAGAACATCACCAGGAACGGGGGGCGCAGCCTGCGCTACGACGTGCTGCGGGAGTTCGCCTGCCGCGACGGGGCGGACGCCCTGCGGCTGAACTCGTACACCTCGCTCGACGAGGATCGGGCCGCGGCGGACGACACCTACCAGCGCAACGTGGAGAGCTTCCACGAGGCGCTGCGCGACTTCGGCTACAAGGTGATCGTCAAGCCGGTCAAGTGGTACGTCAACGAGGACGGCAAGCGGTTCGGCAAGGCCAACAGCGACCTGGACATGGCGGTCGACGTGCTGCTCGAGGCGCGCAACATCGACCGCGTGCTGCTGGCCACCGGCGACGGCGACTTCGCCAAGGTGGCGCGGGCGCTCCAGAACATGGGCTGCCGGGTGGAGGTCGTGGCCTTCGACAACGTGTCCGGCGATCTGCGGCGCGAGGCCGATCTGTTCGTCTCCGGCTACCTGATTCCCAGGTTGCTGCCGGGTGAGTCGAAGGGGCCGGACTGGGGCCGGGAGGGATCGCGCGTGCGCGGCCTCTGCCACTGGTACGACGCGGTCAAGGGCTTCGGCTTCATCCGCTACCTGAAGTCGTTCGACGGCCCGCTGTGGGTGACCGACACCACGCGCGAGGACTCGCCCTACGCCTCGACGTTCGTGCACAGCAGCGAGCTGCAGAAGGCCGGCGTCAACGCGGCGCACCTGCCGAGCCGGCGCCTGATTCTGGAGTTCGCGCTGCGGCCGTCGCCGACCAAGGTGGGCGAGCTGACGGCCCAGGACATCTGCCTCGTGCCCAGGCCCCAGGGCCGGGACCCGCGCCTGGTGACGGCGACGGGCCGCGGCTACGGGACCGCCGCCGAGCCGGCGCAGAGCCGTGCAGGTTGAGCGCCGCGCCGCGCCGGTGACCACGGCCATGCCCGCCGCGCGACGGCCGGCCACGCGGCACGTGCTCGTGCTGTCTATCGTCAGCCTGGTTCTCGCCGCGGGACTCGCCGGCGCCCCGCTCGCCGGCAGGCAGGCGCCGCCGCCTGCCGCCGGGCAGACCGTGGGCGGGCCGCGCACGCCCTGGGGCGATCCCGATTTGCAGGGCATGTGGCTCAGCAGCGCGCTGGTCACCGTGCCGTTCGAGCGCCCGGCGGAGCTGGGCACGCGGGCGGTGCTGACGGAGGCGGAGCTTGCGGCGCGCAATGCCGCCGCCGCCGCCCGGCCCCGCCCGCGGCTGGTGCCGTCGCTTGGCTTCGGCGAGCGGCGGCCGGCGCCGCCGCTCGCCTCGCTCATCGTCGATCCCGCGGACGGCCGGCTGCCGCCGCTGACGGCCGACGGCGCGCGCCGGGCGGAGGCGTGGCGCACGCGGGCGGCGCCCGACTACGCCCACGCCGGCCCGCAGGACCTGCGGCCCTACGACCGCTGCATCAGCCGCGGCGTGCTGGGGTTCTCGTTCCCGAACATCTACTCGTCGGCCATCTGGATCCTGCAGTCGCCGGGACTCGTGATCCTCCATCACGAGATGATTCACGAGACCCGCATGATTCCGCTCGACGGCCGCCCGCACATCGCTCCGGGCATCCGGCAGTGGATGGGCGACTCGCGCGGGCGCTGGGAAGGGGCGACGCTCGTGGTGGAGACCACGAACACCAACGGGCGGACCGGCTCGTACGCCCGCAACGGCAACGGCAATCCGACGAGCACCGCGCTGCGCCTCGTCGAGCGCCTGCGTCTGGGCGACGCCGGCACGCTCCACTACGAGGTGCGCGTGGACGACCCGCTAACGTGGACGCGGCCCTGGACGGTCGCGTTCCCGCTCGAGCGCGACCCTGACTACCTGCTGTTCGAGTACGCCTGCCACGAGGCGAACTACGCGCTGGCGAACATCCTGAGCGCCGTGCGCGCGGCCGAGCGCCGCGCCGCCAGGCCGTAGCGAGCGGCCTCCGCTGGTGGCGCAGCGAACGGCCGGCTCGCAGTGCGAGTCCTGGTCGGTGCCCCGCCGCCGGATTGGCTACCATGGAAGAGCGGCAATGGGTGAGATCGTCGTCAGCATCGGCCTCGAGAACTACGTGGATCGCAGCAACGTGGCGAGCGGCCTCCGGACGGACCCCGTGCGCCGCACCGAGGCCGAGGGCATTGTCGACACGGGTGCGGTCATGCTCGTCCTGCCGCAAAATGTCGTCGAAAGACTCGGACTGGAGCCACTCCGAACGGCGATCGTGACCTACGCCGACGAGCGCAAGGAGGAACGGCCGGTGGCAGGCCCGGTCACCATTGAGGTGTGCGATCGGATGATGGTCGCGGAATGCGTCGTCGGACCCCCGCTGAGCGAGCCCTTGATCGGCCAGATCGTGCTCGAAGCGCTGGACCTGATCGCCGACTGCGCCAACCGGACGCTCACGCCGCGGACACCGGACTACCCGTCGCTCAAGCTGAAGGCGGTCCACACGCCGATGCTCTCCACAATGCCTCTCAAATCCGACGCTTGTGGGTCTTGCGTTTCGGCGGACGGCGCGGCCCCGATGCCCGGCGTCTCCAGTCCATGACGTCTACGGTGACACGTTTCTTGACGCCGTTCTTGACGTCATAAACTATTGCATACACACAATTTTACTCGCACTACACGTTATTTTAGGCGCGTTGTTTGACAGCTTGCGCGACCGCGATCTCGGCCCACACGCGATGCATCTCATCGATGCTCTCATCGCAGGCCAGCGACTCACGCCGCATTGAAGGACAGGTGCAGCAGTGCAGGTTCGGCTTCGCCGTGCTCCAACCGATCCGCGATCACCCGCAACGCCAGCGCCTGGACCCGGGCAGTGGCGTCAGCCCGGGTCGCGCCGTAGCACATCACGCCGGAGAGGGCCGGCACCTCGGCCAGCCAACGGCCGTCGTCTTCGCGGTCCAGCTCGATGGCGAATGTCACGGTTACCTTGTTGGCACGACGTGCCGGGCAGCGACTCCTACCGGGCCGCCTCCGCCGCCGCGGCGGCTTCCACGGCGCGGCCGCCGCTCAGGATGCCCGTCATCGCGTAGTTGCCCTCGTGGCAGGAGTACTCCACCAGCTCGTACTGCGAGTCGTCGCGGTCGAACCGGAACATGGCCGTCCAGGGCCGCGTCCAGATCTTCGGATCGTCGATCGTGAACTCGTACTGCAGCGTCATGGGGCCGACCCGGGTGAACCGCTCGGTCAGCGTGAGCGCGTCGCTGGACGAGGCCCACACCGGCCTGCCGATCGACGCCACGCGGTCGTCGAAGTTGGTCGTCTCGACCACGAGCGTGTCGCCCTCCCAGCGGCCCTGCGGGTCGCCGAGCCACAGATCGAGGTCCGCTCCCAGCCGCGGGCGCTCCGTGGTGGGGATGATGCGCGTCTCGTGGATCATCTCCTTGGTGATGGCCACGTAGCCGGGGCCCTGCACGATCTGCAGGCCGTTGTTGTAGACGGTCGGCATCATCATGCCGGGGGCGCCGCGCGTGAGGCAGCGCGCGGCCGGGCGCACGTTCTCGGGGCCGGCGTAGGGGCGCGACTCGTAGTTGCCCAGCACCTGCTCGTAGAGCGCCTGGCCGTGCTCCGTGCGGGCGGGCAGCCGCCCGTCGGGCGGGTCGACGATCATCGCCACCTGCGTGGAGACGGCGGCGTGGCCGTAGCTCAGCGTCACGTCGCGCCACTCCCGGTCGTAGCCCCAGATGCTGCCGAGGGTGCCGTCCTCCCGCCGCGCGATCGCCTCCTCGGGGGTCAGCTCGTCGGCGTCGACATCCGCCGGCCGCTCGAGCGGGATGCCGTGCGACGGGTTCCCGGTCCAGATGCCGGCGAGGTCGGGCTCGCCCCAGGACGTGCGCGGGACGTCGTACGGCTCCAGTGCGTCGGCGCTGCGGATGGCGGCCGCCAGCTCGCCGCCGACGCCCGCGAAGCCGGTCTCGACCACGGCGATGCGCACGTTGTCGGGGCCGCTCACGAACGCGCGCTGCGCCGCGGTGCGGGCGTTCTCCGGCACCGCCGGCTCCGCCTCGAAGCGAACGCCCTGGGCGCGCAGGCCGGGCGCCTCGGCGTCGAGGTCGGGCACCACGAAGCCGAGGTGGTCGATGGCGCGGCCGCGCGTCGAGGCTGGCGCCGCGCCCTCCGGGTGGGCGCTGGCCAGCAGCAGCACGTCGCCGAACGCCAGGGCGTCCAGGCGGCCCCTGAGCGTGGCCGGCTCGCCGCCCATGACGTCGCGGTACCAGGCGAGGGTGGCCGCGGGGTCGGTCGCGCTGAGGTGGATGTGGTGGAAGCCGAGCCGCTCCGTGTCCTCGACCAGCTCGATGCGCGTCCCCCACGGGTCGAAGATGAAGGCGATCCTGAACAGCCCGGGGATGTCGCGCACCATCGAGCCGTCCTCGAAGCGCTGCAGGCGGACGCCGGTGCCGCGCACGCCGACGGCCTCGAGCTCGGCCATCTTGGCGGTCAGATCCGGGTACGAGAAGCCGATGTGGTTCACGCCGGTACCCTGGCTGCCGCCGGTGGTCGGCTGCGGGACGAACACGAGCTCCACGCCGTCGCAGGTGGCGGCGTCGTCGCGGTCGGCGACCGGCTCGCAGTCCAGGTGCTCGACGTACCACTCGACGCCCCTGGCCGGGCTCGACGCCGTGATGTGCACGTGGTGGTAGTCCGCCGCCAGGGCGGCGCCCGGCGCCGCGGCGAGAATCGCGGCGGCCGCGAGTGCGAGAGCGGCTCGATTCGAGTTCATCGGGGATACCTCCTGCGCGTCCACCCGGGCGCGATCCCGCCGGTGCCGTATGATCCGCGGGGCGGAATCCACCCCGGGGGTGATGAGCTGCGTAGCGGAGGGCAGGGTAGCACAGTCGGCCGGCCGGTTGCGGGTGGCACGCGGGGCGTGCTGTCGCGCGCGGCGGGCCGTGCGGCGCTGGCGCTCTGCCTGGCCGCGTGCAGCGCCGCCGGGACGCTCCTCGCGCAGGCCCGCCGCGCTTCCGGGGCGGGCGCCGCGGCGCCGGCAGCCCCGCTTCCGGGCCAGGTCGCGCCGGCCACTGCCGGCTTCGACGCGGCGCTGGCGGCGGCCATCGACGGGCCCCCGCCGCCGGCGCCGCCGGCCGTGATGAACCGCGACGCGGCCGGGCGGACCACCGTGCGCGCCATCCGCCTCGCCGCGGGGATCCGGCTGGACGGCGCGCTCGACGAGGAGGTCTATCGCAGCGTGCCGCCGATCACGGACTTCCTGCAGCAGGTGCCGGTGGAGGGGGCGCCGGCCTCGGAGCGCACGGAGGCCTGGATCCTGTTCGACGACACGAACGTCTACGTCTCGGCGCGCGTGCACGACTCGGCGCCCGAGAGCGAGTGGGTCGCCAACGAGATGCGGCGCGACACGAACCAGTTGCGGCAGAACGACACCTTCACGGTCTTCTTCGACACGTTCTACGACCGCCGCAACGGCTTCAACTTCTACACCAACCCGCTCGGCGCGCGCGCCGACCAGCAGTTCACCAACGAGGGCAACCCCAACGGGGACTGGAACCCGGTCTGGGACGTCCGCACGGGGCGCTTCGACGGGGGCTGGACGGTGGAGATGGAGATACCGTTCAAGACGCTGCGCTACCGCTCGGGCTCGCCGCAGCTCTGGGGCGTGCAGATGCGCCGCTCCGTGCGCCGCAGGAACGAGTGGACGTACCTGACGCGGATCCCGATCTCGGCCGGCGGCGGGCGGGGCGCGGCGGGGATCTTCCGCGTCTCGGCGGCGGCCACGCTCGTGGGGCTCGAGCCGCCGGCCGCCAGCCGGGTCCTCGAGGTCAAGCCCTACGCCATCGGCGGCGTGACGACCGACCGGCACTCGCTCCCGATCCGCGACAACGAGGGCAGCGCGGCGGCCGGCGCCGACGTCAAGCTGGGGATCACCCAGAACCTGACGGCGGACTTCACCTACAACACGGACTTCGCCCAGGTGGAGGTGGACGAGCAGCAGGTGAACCTGACGCGCTTCAGCCTCTTCTTTCCCGAGAAGCGCGAGTTCTTCCTGGAAGGCCGCGGCATCTTCGGTTTCGCCCGCCCCGGCGTGGGCGCCGGCAGCCCGGGCGAGCCCAACGACGCGCCGACGCTGTTCTACAGCCGGCGCATCGGGCTGGAGGGCGACGCCGAGCGGGCGCCGGTCGTGGTGCCGATCCACGGCGGGGCGCGCATGACGGGCAAGGCGGGCGCCTTCGACGTCGGCGCGCTGAGCATCCAGCACGGAGGCGTCGCCGGAAGCGGGCACCGCCTCGACGAACTTCACGGTCCTCCGCATTCGGCGCGATCTCCTGCGGCGGAGCAGCGTGGGAGCCATCTACACGAACCGGTCCGTCTCGCTCGTCGGCCCCGGCGCGAGCCAGGCGTACGGCGTCGACGGCACGTTCTCGTTCCACGAGAACGTCGACTTCGTGACCTACTACGCGCGCACCCGGACGCCGCTGGGCGCGGGCCGCGACGCCAGCTACCAGGGCCGCTTCGACTACGGGGGGGACCGCTACGGCCTCACCGTCAACCACCTCGTCGTGGAGGAGAACTTCCTGCCGGAGATCGGCTTCCTGCAGCGGGACAACTACCGCCGCACGAACCTGTCCGGCCGCTTCAGCCCGCGGCCGCAGGCCAGCGACCTCGTCCGGCGCTACTCGCTGGAGGCGGAAGTCGACTACTTCACGACGGCCGACCAGGGGCTGGTCGAGACGCGCGAGCGGACCCTGGACTTCGCGGTCGAGTTCCACAACAGCGACCTCTTCGAGGCCAACCTGACGAACTCGTACGAGCTGCTGCAGGCGCCGTTCCGGATTGCCCCGGACGTGGCGCTCCCGGTGGGCGGCTACGGGTTCACGGCCGGCACCGTGGCCTACACGCTCGGCGGCCAGCGCCGGACCAGCGGCGGCCTGGCGCTGACGGCCGGCAGCTTCTGGAGCGGCGACATCCGCACCGTCGAGTACCGGCAGGGCCGCATCAACGTGCTGAACCAGTTCTCCATCGAGCCGACGATCTCGTTCAACGCCATCGATCTGCCGGAGGGCGAGTTCACCACCACCCTGGTCAGCACGCGCCTCAACTACGCGTTCAACCCGCGGATGTTCTTCAGCGGGCTCGTGCAGTACAACTCGAGCACCAACCGCTGGAGCAACAACCTGCGCTTGCGCTGGGAGTACAGTCCGGGCAGCGAGCTGTTCGTGGTATACACGGAGGAGCGCGACCTCGAGGCGCTGCGGCCGAGCCGCTACGCCGGGTTGCGCAACCGCGGCCTGGTGGTGAAGATCAACCGGCTGTTCCAGTTGTAGCCGGTTGTGGCCGGCCGGGGAGGATGCAGGGGAGGAGCCTCGCAATGAAGACACGCTCGACACTCACGCGGCTGGGGCTGCTGGTGGGCCTCCCGGCGATTCTGCTCTCCGTCGCGGCGGCCAGGGCCCAGCAGCAGGTGGACTGGGACGCGGTGGAGATCGCGACGCATCACGTGCGCGGGACGGTGCACTACGTCTCCGGCCGCGGCGGCCACGTCGGCCTGTCGGTGGGCGACGACGGCGTCATCATGGTGGACGACCAGTTCGCCCCGTTGACCGATCGCATCCTGGAGGCGATCCGCGGGATCTCGAACGGCGACATCCGCTTCCTCATCAACACCCACGTGCACGGCGACCATGTGGGCGGCAACGAGAACCTCGGCCGCATGGGCATCCTGATCATGGCCCAGGATCGCGTGCGGCGGCGGCTGGCCGAGAGCATGCCCGCGGTCGCGCTGCCGGCCCTCACCTACAGCGAGGACGTGACGATCCATCTGAACGGCGAGGAGGTGCACATCTTCCCCGTGCCCGCCTCGCACACGGACGGCGACAGCGTCATCCACTTCAGGGACTCCGACGTCATGGTCGTGGGCGACGTGTTCCGCACGGTCGCCTTCCCGGTGATCGACCGCAACAACGGCGGCAGCCTGCCGGGCACCATCGACACGCTCGGCATCATCGCCGGACGGGCGGGGCCCGACACGCTGATCGTGCCGGGACACGGCGAGGTGTCCACGCGGGAGGACGTCGTCGAGTTCCGCGACATGGTGATCGACGTGGCCGGCCAGGTGGAGGAGCTCGTCGGGCAGGGGCTGACCTACGAGCAGGTGGCGGCGGCCGGCACGACTGCGGCCTACGAAGCGAAGTGGGGCGACCCCGGGCGCTTTCTGACCGCGGTATACGCGGAGCTCGGCGGCGAAGGCTAGGAGTCTGCGCCGCAGAACGGTGCAGACGCCGCAAGGCGCGCACAGCGGGGGAAAAAAGGATGGCCATCAGAGCAAGAGACGGCAGGTCGAGTCGCCGGCGGGCGGTCGTGTCGTGGGCCGTATTCGGCGTGTTGGCGTTCCCCCTCGCCGCGGCCGGCCAGACCGCGCCGCGCGAGCCGGTGACGTTCACGAAGGACATCGCGCCCATCCTGCAGCGGAGCTGCCAGCGCTGCCACCGGCCCGACTCGCTGGCCCCGATGTCGCTGATCGACTACGAGGAGGTGCGCCCCTGGGCGCGCTCCATCAAGCAGCGCACTGCCCTGCGGGACAAGCCGGGGGCCATGCCGCCCTGGTACGTCGAGAAGGACATCGGCATCCAGCAGTTCAAGAACGATCCGTCGCTGAGCGACGAGGAGATCGCGAAGATCGCGGCGTGGGCGGACAACGGCGCGCCGCGGGGCGATCCGGCCGACATGCCGCCGCCCCTGGCGTTCATCGACGTCGACGAGTGGGAGATCGGCCAGCCGGACCTGATCGTCTCGTCGCCGAGCGTCGAGGTGGCGGCCGAGGCGCCCGACTGGTGGGGTCCGCACGGCGAGTCGCCGAGCGGGCTGACGGAGGACCGCTACGTCGCGGCGCTCGAGTTCAAGGAGGTCACGGAATCGCGGACGGGCGCCGCGCGCGACACGGTGGGCGCGCTGTTCGTGATCCACCACGCCGTGCTCGGCGTGGTCGATCCGAGCGCGGAGAAGGCCGTCCAGGAGCGCCAGCGGCTCGGCGGCTGGCCGACCCACGAGGTGGGGCGCAACGCCGACGTCTTCGATCCCGAGGCGGGCCGGCTGATGCCGGCGGGGGCGACCGTCGTCTTCCCGAACGGCCATCTGCACTCCAACGGCGCCGACACGCGGGCCCGGCTGGACGTCGGCTTCAAGTTCCACCCGCGGGGCTACCAGCCGACGGTGCGGGAGCAGGGCATCAGTTGGGCGAGCGTCGATCTCGACCTCGAGCCGATGGATCCCGACCAGGAGATCGACATCTACTTCACGGTGCCGCGGCACCTGAAGATGACCATCTTCGAGCCCCACATGCACGCGGCCGGCGTGCGGATGTGCCTGGAGGCCATCTGGGGCCAGATGCGGGAGACGCTCAACTGCGTCGGCTACGACCACAGCTGGGTCCGCGTCTACACGTACGCGGACGACGCGGCGCCGCTGCTGCCGAAGGGCACCATCCTGCGGCTGGTCGGCTACTTCAACAACTCGCCGACGAATCCCAACGTGCCGGATCCGCGCAACTGGTCCGGCGCCGGCATGCGCTCGGTCGACCAGATGCTCATCAACCTGGCGCGAGGCATCTACCTGACCGACGAGCAGTTCGCCGCGGAGCTCGCCGGGCGGCGGGAGCGGCTCGGCATCGGGACGGGCGACAACGTGGCCGGCTGCCCGCTCTGCGGCCTGGACGATCCGCTCGGCGCGGATGCCGGTGACCAGTAGGGGGCGGGCATGCGGATGACCGGCCCGCGTCGTCGTCGGCGGGCGTCCGGCCGGGCGCAGGTGCTGCTGCTGGCGGCGGTCGCGCTCGGCGCCGGCGTCGGGAGCGGCGCCCAGCAGCGCTACCTGACGGGGCAGGCGGTCATGCCCGCCTACGAGGGCTGGGAGCGCAACGCCGACGGCTCCTTCGACCTCGTGTTCGGCACCATGAATCGCAACTGGCAGGCGGAGATCGACATCCCGATCGGGCCGGCCAACAACGTCGAGCCGGGCGGGCCCGACCAGGGGCAGCCGACGCACTTCCTGCCGCGGCGCAACCGGTTCATGTTCCGCGTGCGGGTGCCGGCGGACTTCGGCGACGACGAGGTGGTGTGGACGCTGACGAGCCCCAACGGCGAGACGAAGCGGGCCTACGCGACGCTGCACCCCGACTACTACATCGACGACCTGGTCCTGCAGCGGAACAACGGCGCGCCGGCCGCCGACGAGCTCCTGGTCAACGAGGCCCCGGTGCTCGAGGTCGAGGGGTCGGCCACGAGACGCGTCGCCGTGGGGCAGGCGCTGACGTTGGTTGCCCGCGTCGAGGACGACGACCTGCTGACGCCCGTCGCTCTCCCGCCGACCGATCCGGAACGGCCGGGCCGGGTCACCAAGAACGCGGCCCGCGGGCTGCGCCTCGCCTGGTTCGTCTACCGGGGCGCCGGCAAGGTGACGTTCGATCCGGAGCAGTTCCGGGCGTGGGAGGATACCCGGGAGGGCTCCGACTCGCCCTGGGCGCCCGGCTGGACGGTGCCGCCGGTCCCCAAGGACAGGACCTGGGAGGTGCGGGTCACGTTCGGCGAGCCCGGCACCTACGTCCTGCGCTGCCAGGCGCACGACGGCGGGCTCACCGCGGTGGAGGACGTGACCGTCGTGGTCGGGCAGTAGCGGGGCGGCGCCGGAGGGCGAAGCCGTCGCCACAACGCGTACAATCGCAGGGAGCCGCCACCCAGGAGTCTGCGCCGTGAAACGGCTCGGACTCCTGCGGGGTTGGTTGGGCGCCAAGCGGAGCCGCCAGGCGACGGTTGGCGGGCTCGGCTTCCGGGCGCCAGTTCGAGAGGTGCGTATCGTGATGTCGAAGGCGAGAAAGACGACGGACACCGCCGCGGCGATTACGCTGGCCGGGCTCTGCATCCTGGCGGGGGCGACGGCTGCGGCTCAATCGACCGACTTCGAGCCGCCGCGCCTGGCGAACGGCAACCCGGACCTGAACGGTATCTGGCAGGCGCTCGGCGCGGCGCACTACGACGTGGAGCCGCACATCGCCAGGCCGGCGCTGCAGTTGCGGCAGGGCCCGCGGAGCCTGCTCCCGGACGTGCCGGTCCTGCGGCTGGGCGCCGTCGGCGCCGTGCCGGGCAGCCTGGGGGTCATCGAGGGCGGCGGCCGCATCCCGTACACGCCGGAGGCGCGCGCCCGGCAGCAGGAGAACCAGGCCAACTGGCTCGACCGCGATCCGGAGATCAAGTGCTACATGCCGGGCGTCCCCCGCGCCACCTACATGCCGTTCCCGTTCCAGATCCTGCAGAACGAGGGCAACATCTTCATTGCCTACGAGTTCGCCGGGGCGGTCCGCGAGATCTACCTGACGGACGTCGGGCCGGCCGAGACCGACTCGTGGATGGGTCAGTCCGTGGGGCGCTGGGAAGGCGACACGCTGGTGGTGGAGGTGACCGGGCAGGACGATCGGACCTGGTTCGACCGCGCCGGCAACCACCACACCAACCAGTTGCGCGTCGTCGAGCGCTACACGCTGATCGGCCCCGACCACATCCAGTACCGGGCGACGATGGAGGATCCCAACGTCTTCACGGCGCCCTGGACCATCAGCCTGCCGCTCTACCGCCGCATCGAGCCGGGCGCGCGGCTGATGGACTTCAAGTGCGTCGAGTTCGTCGAGGAGCTGCTCTACGGCGATCTCCGCCGCAGCCCGCTGCCGCGCTAGACGGTCGACGCCCATGTTCGAGCAGATCGAGGAGGTCCAGATGCGCATCTCAATCCGACACGGAATCGCGGCCCCCGCGGCGCTCGCGCTCGGTCTGCTGCTGGCAGCCGCCGGCGCGGTCGACGCTCAGGAGCTGCCCCGCACCGCCAGCGGGCGCCCGGACCTGTCGGGCACCTACGACACGGCGACCCTGACGCCGCTCGAGCGGCCCGCCGAGCTCGGCGACCGCCTCACGCTGACCGAGGAGGAGGCCGCCGCGGTCGCCGCGGGCGAGCCGGTGGCGCTCGCCGCCAGATTCGGCATCCCGGAGGAGCGGAACATCGAGGCCGCCCCGCCGCGCGAGGCGCCGCCGGTGGGCGGCGACGGGTCGATCGGCGCCGCCGGCGCCGTCGGCGGCTACAACACCTTCTGGATGGACCGCGGCAGCTCCGGGTTCCAGATCGACGGCCAGTGGCGGACATCGATCATCGTCGACCCGCCGAACGGCCGGCAGCCGCCGCTGACGTCCGAGGCGCAGGCGCGGCGGGCCGGGCAGGCCGCGTTCCTGCGTCCGAACACCGGCACGGCGTGGTGGCTCATCGAGAACGGGCTCGACGCGCCCGGCCCCTACGACGACCCCGAGATCCGGCCGCTCGCGGAACGCTGCCTGCTCGGGTTCGGGTCGACCGCGGGGCCGCCGATGCTGCCGGTGCTCTACAACAACCTGAAGCGCATCGTGCAGACCGACGACCACGTCATGATCCTGGCCGAGATGGTACACGACGCCCGCATCGTCCGCATGGACGACGAGCACGCGCCGCCCGACATCCGCAACTGGCTCGGCGACTCGGTCGGCCGCTGGGAGGGCGATACGCTCGTCGTCGACACGACGAACTTCAACGACACGCCCGCGCTGAGCGGGGCCTCGCGCAACCTGCACGTCGTGGAGCGCTTCACGCGGGTCGACGCCGACACGCTGCTCTACCAGTTCACGGTCGACGACCCGACGGTCTGGACCGCGCCGTGGAGCGGCGAGTACATCTGGCCCGCCACGCGCGACCGGGTCTACGAATACGCCTGCCACGAGGCCAACTACTCGTTCCGGGGCATCCTCGGCGGCGCGCGGCTGCTCGAGGAGGACGTCCGCGAGGGACGGGTGCCGGAGCCGCCGCGCTAGGCGTCTGCGCCGTAGCACGGCGTAGCCGACCAGCCAGGGCATCGGATTGGAATACCGCAAGAGAGAAGACAGCATCGGAGGCCCCATGCACGCCAAGCCGCGCCGTTCGTCACGCATCACGCTCTGCCTGCTCGCCGCTGCACTGCTCGCGATAATCGCCGGCAACCTACCGGTCGAGGCGCACCACGCCTTCGGCGCCGAGTTCGACCCGAACCGGCCGGTTCTCCTGCGAGGTCCGATCGTCCGCGTGGAATGGGTCAACCCCCACACCTGGATCCACCTGGAGGTGACCAACGACGACGGCACCACGGAAGTCTGGATGGTCGAGGGCGGCACGCCCAACACGCTGCTGCGCCGCGGCCTGCGCCGGGACTACGTCCAGCCCGGCACCGTCGTGGTGGTCGACGGCTACCAGAGCAAGGACCGCACGGCCCGGGCCAACGCCCGCGACCTGACGTTCGAGGACGGTCGCAAGTTCTTCATGGGCTCGTCCGGCACCGGCGCGCCATACGACAACGAGCAGCGGCCGCGGTAGGGGAGTTGCGCGGCCGTGCGGCGGTCGTCTGGGAGGGGGAATCGAGGCCGCGCTGCACAACGAGCTCACGGCGGTGCGGAACGCGCAACGGTAACCGTAGAGTGAAGCCGCACGTCCTGCTGCGTCACACTGGATGATCACCCAGAGGTGCAGGATGCCTGGGACGCCTACATCGAGGACCTCGAAACTCTCACCCAGGCGCTGTTGACGCTGGAACACGCCATACCACGACCGATACCACTGTGCGCCAGCGGGAAGAGCTGGAGACAATTCGGGGCATTCGAGCGACGAGTCGTCGAGCTGCTCTCGACGCACCCAGGGACGGACTGATTCCGGGGGCTCGGGCGGTCGCGTCAGGTGCGGCTTGCGAAGCTCGATCCAGACCGCGTCGGGCGCATCGCCGCCGGTTGCCTCGGCAGTGTTGCGGTGCCAAGCGATGCAATGGCAGCCGTTTTCTCGCGGAATGTCGGCGGCCCAGATGACCTGCCCGTCCTGTTCGTAGCGGGAAATATCGCGGATCGTCTTGGTGCGCAGCTGCACGACCGCGGCCAACCGACGAGCATTCCCGAGACGGCACCGATCCGAACGGCGCGCTACTGGTGGGCGCGGCGCACGTCAAGCGACTGCACGTTCCTGGCGGATACGTTCCTGCGCCAAGTCGTACTGCGCTTGTCGGCGCACCCAGAACGCGGCGTTGCTCCACCCGATTCGTTCCAGCGCCAGCGCCATGGCGGGCGAGATGCCCGTTCTCCCGTTCAGGACCCGCGAGAAGGTCTGGCGCGTGCAGCCGAGCCTTGCCGCCGCCTCGGTCACGGTCCAGCCTTCTGCCGCCATCGCGTCCCGGAGGCTCTCGCCCGGGTGTGCTGGGTCGTGCATCGTCGGCATTTCATGCTCCCCCGTCAGTGGTAATCGATCAACGTCACGTCAACTGCCTCGCCGTCTCGGAAGCGAAAGACGATGCGTTAGTTGCCGGAAACCCGCACGCTCCATTGCCCGCGGCGGTCCCCCGTCAGCGGATGCAGCCGGTAGCCCGGAAGGTCCATGTCTCTGGGCTGAATCGCTGAATCCAGGTCCGACAGGATACGTCGAATCCGTGGCGCCAAGGCCGCCGGGATTCGGCGCGTGTCGCCGCGTGCGAAGAGGGCCAACAGCCCCTTGTGCGCGATGTCAATGCAGGCACTGTAACACGACACATGGCACGTTGCAGAATTGTGGCGCTGGCTCGACGCGTCGCGGGTTGCGGGGGGCACGACGAGTCCCGCATTCGGGCGAGGTTCGTCGAACGCGCGTGTCTGTCGCCGGACGAGGGCCACGGTCGCGAGTCGGGCGACTTGCTGGACGGACGGCGATAGCGACACGCACGTCTGGCACGGCGCACGTGCAGCCGGCGTTCCCCTTCCAGGATGGAAGAGTCCAGGGGGAGCGACCCATGTCACATTGAGCGGCACCATCGGGGCGCGCCGGATGTTGGATCGCGCTGAGGGCATGGGACTTACGGGCGGGGCGGATGTGACGGGCGGTGTGATTCCGGACGTAAACCGGGTTCCGGGTCGCGGCCGACGACGACCACCTCGACGGCGCGCCCGCCCGCGATGAGCGCTGCCCACAGCGCGGCATGCTGCGAGCCCCACGTCCGAACCGCGCTCTCCGTCTCGTCCACGTCCTGGACGAAGACGAACGTCGCCCGCCAGCCGTCGAGCGCGACCGGCAGCTTGTGGGGGAAGTACCGGCACTGCCCGCCGAGCGCGCCCTGGTAGAGCCGGCGCGGCAGCACGTCCCTGGCGATGCCGGCCGCGGTCAGCGCGTCGACCTTCTCGGCTTCGGTCGGGAGCCACGACGTGCGCGGACGTTCGAGCAGGTAGTCGAGCGACAGCAGCCGCCGCAGCACGACCTTCGGCGCGGCGGGCCGCCGATGCCGGACGTGCTCGACCCCGAGCACCCGGTACATGCGGCGCGCCGCGATCCGGCAGACACGAAGCCGGGAGCCGTTCCACGGCTGTTCGACCGCGTAGTTGCGGCAGCGGCGAATGAAGCGGTGCGCGAGCGCCGGGTTGGTCCGGCCGATGAAGGCGAGGTACTGGGAGCGGAGGAACACGCCGCTGTGGAGGCAGACGAGGGCCAGCCGCTCGGCGTCTCGCCGGGTCCACCCGCGCGCCACCAGGGCCGCCGCCCGGTCCTCAAGATGAGCGATCATCGGCCGCGCCGCCGCCGACATGGGCGGCCCAGTCGTCCATCAACTGCCGGCGGCGCTCGAACAGGTCCGACCGCGCGTAGGCCTCCTCGACCTTGTTCTGGACCACGTGGGCCAGCGCGGCCTCGACGACCTCCCGCGGGTGGTCCGTCTCTTCGGCCGCCCAGTCCCGGAAGGTGGAGCGGAAGCCATGAGGCACGGCCGGGACCTCCAGCGTCTTGAGCAGTCCCGACAGGACCATGTCGTTCATCCGCTTGCCGCGAACGCTCGGGAACACGAGGGGGTTGCCATTGGCGAGCGACCGCGCCGCGTTGAGGATCGCCAGAGCCGGCCCGCTGAGCGGGCCGAGCACCGGCCCGATGCGGCTGCACGGGTTGTCGTCGCGGTAGTTCAACGCGACGGCCCACTCCATGACGGTGCTGATGCGCTGACGGACCCGCCGCGCCGTCGCCGGCCGCTCGTGCCAGACCTTGCGGAGCGCCTCGACCACGTCGGCGCTTGCCACCTCGGAGACGGGCAGCTTGCCGAGCCGGGGGAAGGCGAAGCGCTCCATGCTCGACAGCCAGTCCTTGCCGTGCTTGGGGTTGCGCCAGCCGGGCCGCATCTGCGCCAGGACCGCCTCGGCGGCGGCGGCGAAGGTCGGCATGCTCTTGAGGCGGCGTTTCTCGGCCAACATGTGGAGAGCTGTAACATGTTGCACCATAAAGACTTGTCGCCATACCAGTGATTGCGTTCCCTCAAGCTGTCCCTCGTTCTGAACGGGATGGCGTAGCGCCGTACCGGCCGGAGCTAGACGAGCGCGGATCGGAACCCGTCCGTCCCGCCGGCCGGTCGTCGCGCCCGGTCCCGCCGGCCGCAGCCCTGTGCACGCGTCGGGTTGGGACAGTCAAGCCTGGGCCGGCCAGTGGTCGATGGCCGGACGGATACGGACGGCCATAGCCAGCCCTGAGCCGGCGCGAGCGGCGTGTCACCCGCAAGGGCCGGAGCGCAGCGGAGGAGGCGCGCAGCGTCTTGACACGCCGCTCGCAGAGGCTATCCACGCGCGTTCATTGAGCAGCGTTACGTAACGGCGTTTGATTGAGTCTTGACACGTCGCTCGAAGAGGCTGTCTACGCGCGTTGGGCGGGCGCCGTGCGGCCGGCGCCGGCCGCGGACGACGGAGCGACGCTTCGACGCCAGCTACTCGGACAACGGCGGCGGCGCCGGCAGGGCCGGGTCCCGGTTGATCAGCTCCGTCAGCTCCTTGCCGGACGTGAAGTAGGCGACATGCTTCGACGGCACGTCCACCCGGTCGCCGGTCCTGGGGTTGCGGCCCCGGCGCGGCGCGCGCCGCCGGAGACGGAAACTGCCGAAGCCGCGGACTTCGACCTTCTCCCCGTGGCGGAGCGCCTCGGCGATGCTGCCGAACAGGGTGTCGACGATGATCTCGGCGCGCTTCTTCGTGAGGCCGGCGGCGTCGGCCACCTCCTCGACGAGCGCCGCCTTCGTCAGGGTGCCTTCGGACACGGGCAGAGCATAGCAGCCGGCCCGTGCAGGCGCTGCAAGAGCCTGTTCCCCCTTCCCGGAGGGACAATTCCAGGGGAGCGACCGCGACCCCGCAGGTGTGACGGAGGAACACCTGCGGGGGCCGGAAACCGGCAGGTTTCCGCGTGGTCGCTCCCCTACTCCCACCCGACCCTTTTGTCTGTACGTGGGGGCGGGTCTGTGATGTGGGAATCTGTTGATATGAAAGGACTTGGCTGGTTATCGAGTGTAAGTTGAGGTGTGACTGGGGGTGTAAGTTCGGCCGCCTATCCTCCTTACACCCTTACTGCGGCACCATCGGTGTAAGTTCGCCTCGGTCCTGGCTGTGATCGGGCGGCGGAGTGGATCACACTCTCGTCCCGTTCCCAGTCTCCATCGTCGTCCCTTCGTGACCTCGATTCTCATCCCGCGCCCGGTCTCCGTCACGTTCGCCGCGTCCGTTCCCGTTGATCTCCGTGACCGTCGTCTCCCAACCGGATCGGTAGCACGAGTCTTGCGCTCGCCGAGGCGGCGCCTCCCATCCGTTTACGCGTTTACCGTTTCCACAGGGGGGGGGTGGAAACGCGTAAACGGTAAACGCATCTCCGCGACTCCGTTCCGCTGCTCTGGCTCGTATCACTGGACCCACTGTACCCGAGGGCTCGGAGCTGGCGTGTTCGACCGTGGGTTCGAGGGACGTGGTGGGCTACCGGTCCGTCTACGGGCCGGAAGCTGGCTTCCGGCCCGTAGTTGCCCCAACACCACGCCGGCGGCCGGTGTGGTTCGCCTCGCCAGGCGATTTCCTCGATTTCCCCAATGGAAACAGGCCGGAAGCGCACCGGAACTCGACGGGAAGCGCAACTCGATTTCCATTTCCACGATTTCCCCCCTGGGGGGTGGGCGGAAATGGAAATGGAAATCGAACCGCGGCGGTCGTGGCCAACTCGCTGATCGCCATCACGGCCGACCCCGATCGACGTAGGCCGCCCAGTCGTTCATCAGAGTCCGCCGCCGCTCGAACAGGTCCGACCTTGCGTACGCCGCCTCGACCTTGTTGCCGACCGCGTGCGCCAGCGCCGCCTCGATGACCTCGCGCGGATGGTCGGTCTTCTCGGCCGCCCAGTCCCGGAACGAGGACCGAAAGCCGACTTTCGCCATCCAGCGCCGTTCCGCGCCGTGCTGCGAAATACGCCTTGAATACCGTAGTAAAAGGCCACCACTTCCGCTCCGTCGTCTTGACTCGTCCCGACACTTTCGCTATATTCCGCGAGAGAATTGGGGATGGGATAGATGACGATGGACCTGCCCAGGAAACCCCGAGCCACCAAGCGCAGGGGCCGCCATCCCGACAAGGCCCTCTCCGCCGCCTTCTGCCGTTCGGTCGCCGAGGCGGGCCGCTACGCTGACGGGAATGGCCTCTATCTGCACGTCGACCCGTCCGGGGCGCGCCGCTGGGTGCAGCGGCTGGTCATCCGCGGCCGGTCCCGCGCGCTCGGTCTCGGCAGCTACGCGCTGGTGTCGTTGGCCGAAGCCCGCGAGAAGGCGCTCGCCAACCGCAAGGCCGCCCGCGAGGGCGGAGACCCGCTCGCGGACCGGCGCCGCTCCGAGGGGATCCCGACGTTCGAGGAGGCGGTCGAGCAGGTGATCGCCATCCACGGGGAGGCGTGGCGGGCCGGCAAGACCCCGAAGCAGTGGCGGGCGAGCCTGCGCGACCACGTGCTCCCGCACCTCGGCGGCAAGAGCGTCGACCAGGTGACGACGGCCGACGTCATGACGGTCCTGCTGCCCCTCTGGACGCGCAAGCACGCCATGGCGCGGTCGGTACGCCAACGCATCGGGACGGTCATGCGGTGGGCCATCGCGCAGGGCTACCGCAGCGACAATCCAGCCGGCGACGCGGTCACGGCGGCGCTGCCGAAGCGTCCCGTGCTCGTGCAGCACCGGGCGGCGCTGCCGCACGGCGAGGTCGCCGCCGCGGTTGCGGCCGTTCAGCGCTCGGATGCGTGGCTCGGGACGAAGCTGGCCTTCGAGTTTCTCGTGTTGACGGCCGCGAGGTCCGGCGAGGCGCGGGGGGCGACGTGGGACGAGGTCGACCTTGTCGCGCGGGTGTGGACGGTTCCGGCCACGCGGATGAAGGCGCAACGCGAGCACCGGGTGCCGCTGTGCGGCCGGGCGGCCGGGGTCCTGCGCGAGGCGGAGCAGCTCCGCGGCGTCGCGACCCGGCCCGAGTTCACCGGGCTGGTCTTTCCGAGCGTCCGCGGTAAGGCACTCGATGACGCCGCGGTCTCGAAGCTCATCCGGGACCTGGGCATCACGGCGGTGCCGCATGGCTTCAGGTCCAGCTTCCGGGACTGGGCGGCCGAAGAGACCGACCACCCGCGTGAGGTCGTCGAGGCGGCGCTGGCCCACAAGGTGCGGAATCAGGTCGAGGCGGCCTACGCGCGGTCCGACCTGTTCGCGCGCCGCCGACGCCTCATGGACGATTGGGGCGCCTATCTCGGTGAGGAGCGGGGGCAGGTCATCCCCCTGCGCCGGTGACGGATTCCGATTCCGTGACGTGGGGTCCGTGGCCCCCGACTCCGCCCAGAGATCGACCCTCAAGCAGTTCGATTTCCATTTCCATTTCCGCCCACCCCCTGGGGGGGAAATCGCGGAAATGGAAATCGAGTTGGATTTCCCGGCGTGTTCCCGAGCGTTTCCGCCCCGTTTCCCTTGGTGGAAATCGCGGAAATCGACTGGTCGCGGAGAGCCTCGGCCCGCTCGCGGCCTCTGGCGGTCAGTGCGTAGCCCCGGTCCCGCTGCTTCGTCGCGCCAGGGCGCTGGGCGTGGTCGACGAGCCCGTCGTCGAGCAGCGCATCGAGCGCCGCACGCAGGTCCTGGTACCGCCGTCCGCTGCAATCGAGCGCCTCGGCCAGGGTGCTCGCATGAGGCCGGGCCAGCGGATCGCACCGGAGCAGGTGCAGCAGCGCGCGTTCCGGGAGCGGGCGGGCCGGCGGCTTGCCGTCCGCACGGGCCTGTTCGTCCTCCTCCAGGTCCGGCGCCAGCTCGTAGCCGACGCCCGGCTCGAGGACGACGGTCAGCGGCTCCTCGGGCCAGCGGCCGGACGGCGTGAGGCGCCGCGCCCGCGGCATCTTCGCCCGGCTCAACGACACGATCATGTCCACGGCCGCGCCGATCGCCGTCGAGTCCCGGTACTCGCCCTCCGCGTCGCCGGACTCGGCGCTGGCGCTGGGGTTCTTCCGGTTGTGGTGCGAGACGGCGAACGCCGACCCGGACTCGCGGGCCAGACTGACGACCTCGCCGATCAGCAGCCCCTGCTCGCCGGGGCCGGCCGTGTCCTTCACGCGATGGACCTGGAGGTAGTGCGACCAGGTGTCGATGACGACCCACACCGGCCGCAGCCGCTCGACCAGCCGTCGCAGCGACGCCTCGTGCTCCGGGTCCCGGCTCGGCCGGCCGACGAAGTACACCCGTTCCAGGTCCGCGTCCCACTGGAACAGCCGCGCCTTGACATCCGAGGCCGCCTCCTCGCCGACCCACAGCACGTCGCCCGCAACGGTGGGCATGCCCAGGAACGACCGCCCGCGGGTGACGGCGGCCACCGCGGCGCCGGTCAGCGTGCTCTTGCCGGCCTTCTCCCGCGCGTGCAGCAACGTGACCCGCCCCGCGTGGGCGATCAGCCGCGCGACGGCCGGCGGTCCCTCGGCCGCCGTACCCTCGACATCGGCGTCACTCAACCGCACGACCCCGGCCGGCAGGTCGGCGGCCCCGTCGTACGACTCGGCGGCGGCGATCACCTCCGCCAGCTCGCGCTTGTCGTGACCGTCGTCAAGGTACGCGCAGATGTCCTTGGGTCCGTCGGGCAGCGCGGCGATCCGCGCCCGCAGTCCGGCCGCTGCGCACGCTCGCGCAACAGCCTGACCATGTCTCCGGCCCGCGTCGTCGGCATCGGGAACGACGACCACCGACCGCACGCCGGCAACCTTGAGCTGCTCGGCATGCGTGGACCTCCACTGGCCGGCTCCGCCCGCGTTGCAGGTCGCCGGCAGGTCGAGCGACCACAGCCGGTCCACGTCCTTCTCGCCCTCGACCACGACGGCCGCATCGCGGCCGGCCAGGTCGTTCAGGCGATAGAGTCGCGGCGTGATGCCGTCGAGGTTCCACAGGTAGCCGCCTCGCCCGTCCGGCCGCCGCTGCCGGAAGTCCTTCGGCTCGTAGCGCACCACCTCGAACACGCCGTCGTAGTCGTAGACGGCCGCCTCCCGCCGCGCGGGCGGGTGGCGGTGTCCGTTCGAGGGGAAGAGGTCGCGGGCGTCGATGCCGAGCGCGCCGACGACGGCGCCGAACGCGCAGCCGGCGTGGCACTTCAGGAGCCAGCGGCCGTCGTCGCCGCGGCCGACCGCGAGCGACGCCCGGCGGTCGGCATGCGCCGGGCATCGTGCGGTCCAGCCCGCACCCGACTCCCTGACGCCCTCCAGGCGGTCGAGCAGGTCGAGCATGGCCGTTACGGGGTGGGCCGCTCCGAGCCGGCGCGGGGGCGGGTGGCGATGAAGTCGAGCACCTCGTGCTCGACCCACCGGACGGCGCGGCTGCCGACGCGCAGCGGCTTCGGGAACCGGGACTCGCTCATCAGCGCGTAGACGGCCGAGCGGGACAGGGCCGTCAGCTCGGTCACGTCGCGCAGGGTGAGCAGCCTGGGCAGGGAGTTTCCGACGCTCGCACGCCGGCGGGTGAAGTCTCGGTTCGTGGTCATCTTCAGCCCTCCTTGAGATGGCGGGATTGCGCGGCGATATCACGCCCCGCGGTTCGGAGAACAACGTACCACAAACAGCGCAAACCCATGCAATGCAGCCATTTGCACGGATTAGACCCTTCTGGGCGCCTTCCGACCTGCTGAGACTGGACAGGACCGGATGAGCACCTTTCCGCACTCTATGAAGCGACCTGCACGGGCAAAGAAAAATCTCGCCGCCCGCATTTTCCGCATCGGGGGTCCATCCGCGGGCGAGCCGAGTGGGACGACGGGACGGTTCCCGTCCAGGCCGGGCCGCAAGGCCCACAACGGCTGTCTGAGCGGAGGGGCGGACGGTGTGTCACCCGACAGGGTCGAAGCGCAGCGGAGAACGTGCGAAGCGCGTTGACACGCCGGCCGTCCCGTAGCTACCCGCCTCTGGTGGAATCCGCCGACCGGCTCCGCCCGACCTGCACGCGCTGCCGGAGAGCGCCGCAGGCGGGGCAGCGTTCATGGCCCGACGCAGGCGAGCGACGCGAGCCGGCCGGCCGGCGGAGACGGCAGGTTCTCACCCTTCCTGGAGGGACAATTTCAAGGGGAGCGACCGCGACCCCGCAGGTGTGACGGAGGAGCACCGGCGGGGGCCGGAAACCGCCAGGTTTCCGCGGGGTCGCTCCCCTACTCCCACCCGACCCTTTTGTCTGCACGTGGGGGTGGGTCTGTGATGTGGGAATCTGTTGATAGGAAACGACTTGGCTGGTTGCCGGGTGTAAGTTCAGGTGTGACTGGAAGTGTAAGTTCGGCCGCCTGTCCTCCTTACACCCTTACTGCGGCATCATCGGTGTAAGTTCGCCTCGGTCCTTGTTGTGATCAGACGACAGGTTGGATCACACTCTCACCGTCGCCGCCCTGCTGCGCATCGTGTCGTCCGTGCTCTCCGCCTCCGGCCTGTTCTCCGTCCGTGCCCCCATCTGATTGTCCGCGATCCCTCGATGTCCTCCCATGCTTCTGCCTCTTCCCCGTCCGCCTTCTGGTCGGTTTGCTTTCTCCGTCGAGCCTCCCGCACGCAACCCTTGTTCCGATTCAAGGCTCTCCGGCTGCTCCGTTCCCCGCCCCCTCGTGCCGACCTACGCTTGCGCCCGGACCCGCGTGCTCGACTCCGGTTCGTCCCGAGCTGATGCCGTCCGCTGTCCCCTCTTGACGGCGGCCGAGATCCTCGCCGCAGGCAGGCCGGCGGTCGGCCGGTCCGCCGGTCCCCCGGTCCACCGGTCCGCCCGGTCCCCCGGTCCGAGACGGTCCGCCCGGTCCGCCGGTCGCCCGGTCCGAGGGCATAGGCGCTAACTTGTTCACGTCACCTGCTCCGGCGGCTGCTCGGTCCAACCGAAGTACGCGGAGAGCTGCGACTGCCGGCGCCGTGGCGGCTCGGCCAGCGCGCCGGAGATCGATCGCCAGTCGTTGAGCATGCAAGCCAGCGAGAGCGGCGGTTCGATGGCGCGCGTGACCTGGTTGAACACGAACTTGAAGTCACGCCACGCGCTGCGGGGGCGCCGGGGCCGGTACGTCGTAGCCCCAGGGGGAAATCGTGCGGGCGTGGTGGAGCAGCTTCTCCACCAGCAGTGCCACGAACAGTTTCCCGTAGAGCCACGCCTTGGCGCTGTCGTCGTCGTACTTCGGCAGGTGCCCCAACTGCGCCAGCGACTTGAAGCGCTTGAACACCAATTCGACCTGCCAGCGCAGGCGATACCACTCGAGCACGTCGGCGGCCGAGAAGGGCGGCTCGGGGAAGGTCGTGAAAACGATCACGTACTCGGCAAAGCGCAGAGTGGCCGGTTGTACCTGGGTCCGCTTGCGGGCGGCGTCCCGGCGGATTTTCTGCTGCGCCAAGCGGATCGCCTCCGCCGACTTGCGGAGCACGCAGACCCGGCCCGCAATCTCGCCCGGCGGGCCGCCGTCGTCACCCGCGGCCGCGACCGTCGTCGCCCAAGCGCGCGCTGCCCCCGGACGCGTGACCGACGAGACCGCGGCCAGCAGGTCGAACGGCCGCCCGGCTGCCGTGTGCAGCGGCAACGACCCCGTATTGACGCGCACAATCAGCCGCCCGCCCGCCTCGACCACGTGGCGGATCCCCCGCGCGGTCGAATACCCGCGGTCGGCCAGCACATGGTCGCCGGCGCGGATCGGGAACTGCGCCAACGATTCTCCCGTGCCCGGCCCCTCGACCCCCGTCAACTTGAAGAAGTCGCACGTCAGCGACGGCAGGCCCACGCTGTAGTGCAGCCGCCACAACGACCCGCTCGGTCCCGGTTCCTTCACCGTCGTCGCATCCACCGCCCGGACCTGGAACGCGCCGCCGGGGATGACCGCCAGACCCTGCTCCTCGAACAGGCGCACACACAGCGCGTGCAGCCAACCCTTGGATTTCTTCAACCGCTTCAACAGCGCCACGTCGGACAGATCCGCCAGACGCGCTTGGCGGGCGCGAACCACCGTTTCCCGCAACGAGTGTCCGCAGCCGAGGTGCAGCAGGAGGGTCCGCAACAGGTTGTCGACCGTCTTGTCCTTCCGCAGCCCCTTCAACGCCCCCGTGTCCTGCGCCAACTCCCGCCAGTCACCGGGCAGGAACGACCGCAGCACATCCCAGTCCTCGTCCACCGGGCCGGCCTCCATGTCATGCATGCGCATGTCAGGATACGCCGGCCTCGCTCGGAACACAAGTTAGCGCCTATGCGGTCCGAGGGTCCGGGGGGGCCGGAGGGTCCGAGGGTCCTGTAAGCGTTCGGCGGAGCCGGTATGGACACGCGGCTGGCCCAGCCAGACGCGCCGTCGGCGTCCGGAGAAATCCGTGCAGACAGACCAACTCGGCCTGCGGGGGGAGTGCGTTCTTCGCCGCACGGCGGGCTTCCTGGCTCTGCCCGCTTCAGCTCGTCCGCGCTCTTTCTCCGCTCCGCGGGTGCACGCGTCGACCGCCCAGTTGTCGGTCCGCCATACCGGCGGGGCCGAACGCTTACAGGGTCCGAGAGCAGCGTGGTTGCGACGATGGCGACTGGGAATTGCATACGGAACGGGCGACGCTCGCGCACGGAAGACGCCTAAGCAGTTTGAAAACAATGACTTACAAGAACTTGCCGTAGACAGGACCGGAAGCCGTGCACCACGGCCGCGATCCGAAGACGCTGGAGCGGCTTCCGCAGCGTCTTGTCGGCGAGCACCTTGCCGCCCTTGCCCGGAAACACCAACGGATACTGGCCGGCGCCCAACGTCCGCGCGGCGTCGAGGATCTCGAGCGCCCGCCCGCACAACGGCACGCGGTGGTCGCGCTTCATCTTCATCCGGGAGGCCGGGACAGTCCAGACACAGCCTGCCCTGTCCATCTCGTCCCATCGCGCCCCGCAGACCTCGCCCGAGCGCGCCGCGGTGAGCACGAGGAACTCGAACCCCAGCCTCACGAAAGGCGACCCCGCCGACGAGGCGCGGACGGCCGCCACGGCCGCGGGGACCTCCCGGTGCGGCAGCGCCCGCATGTGCTGCACGACCGCGTGTTGCGCGCCGAGCACCCGGCCGACCCGGTCGCACGGGTTATCGCTGCGGAACTCCATCACCACGGCCCACTCCAGCACGGCGGCGACCCGCTGGCGGACCGACTTGGCGGTCGCCGCGCGCGTGTGCCAGATGGGCGTCAGGATGGCCAGCACGTCGGCGCTGTTGACCTCGGCGACGGGCCGCTCGCCGATGTGCGGGAAGGCGTAGCGGGCCAGGCTGTTGCGCCACTGCCGGTCTTCGCTGGCGTTGCGCCAGCCGGGCCGCTTCTGCTCGATGAGGCGTTCGGCGGCCTCGGCGAAGGTCGGCATGCCCTGGAGGCGGCGGCGGTCGGCGAGCGGGTCGCCGCCGGAGCGGGCGAGCTTTCGGTTGGCGAGGGCCTGCTCGCGGGCCTCGGCTAGCGCTGCCCGTGCCCCATAACTTTTGGCTGGACTTCATGAGGCCACTTCGCTACGGTGGCCGGCATGGAGATTCAGAATCAAGTCTCACGTATTCTACGGGACAACCTCACCCGCCTGCGCGACGTGCTGGACGACGCGGTCTCGCAGGGTGTCGGCAGCCGCGGTCAGGTCGCCGATCGCGTCTGTGAAGCGTTCGATTTCCGCGACGGGCGGGGCCGGTGGCAGCGCGCGAGTTGCAGCCGGGCGTTGTCCGACCTGGCGGCGGCCGGTCACGTCTCGCTGCCTGCGGGTCAGCCGGTTCGCGGGGTTGGGGGCCGGGCGCGGGTGCTTGCGGACCCGGTAGCCTTGGCCGTGGACGTGCCGGGCACGGTCGGCGCGGTTGTGGGTCTGACCCTGGCGCTGGTGGAGACCGGCGCGCAGCGGCAGGTCTGGAACACGCTGATGGCCTACGAGCACCCCCGGGGGGCCGGTCCGTTCGTGGGCCCGCAACTGCGGTATCTGGTGGGTTCGGCGCATGGTTGGCTGGGCGGCGTCGGGTTTGCGGCATCTGCGCGGCGGCTGCGGTCCCGCGACGCCTGGGTCGGGTGGAACGATACGGGCCGGCGCGCCCATCTGCACCGGGTGCTGGGCCTGTGCCGGCTGCTGGTGCGCCCCGGGATTGTGTGTCGCAACTTGGCCTCGTACGTGCTGGGCCGGGTGGTGCGGGCGGTCGGCGACGACTGCGAGCGTCTGTATGGCTATCGCCCCTGGCTGCTGGAGACGTTCGTCGACGAGACCGAACAGACGGGGGCGAGCGTGCGCGCGGCCAACTGGATTCGGGTGGGTGAGACCTGCGGGCGCGGGCGGGGGGACCGCACGCACGCGGCGGCCGAAACGCGCAAGGCAGTGTATATGTATGCCTTGGAGCCGGCGTGGCGCGCCCGCCTCGCGGCGCCCGCCGCGGGCATCGCGCCGCTGGCGGCTGGCGACGGGCTCGACGCGGCGTCGTGGGCGGGTCACGAGTTCGGCGGGGCGCGGCTGGGCGACGCGCGGCTGAGCGCGCGTCTGGTGCAGAGCGCGCAGCAAATGGCAGAGTCTCCGATGCGCGCTATCACCGGCGCTGCCCAGGGCGCGCGCGCCCTGGTGAAGGGGCATTACCGGCTGATTGACCAGCCCGCCGACAGTGCGGTAACGGTCGACAACATCCTCGCGCCGCATCGCGAGCGGACGCTGCGCCGGATGCAGGCGCACGAGTTGGTGCTGTGCATCCAGGACGGCACCCGGTTGAACTTCACCCGGCGCGGTCAGACGCAGGGGCTGGGGGCCATCGGCTCGAACCAGACCGGGGCGGTGGCGCGCGGCCTGGCGTTGCACACGACCTTGGCCGTCAATCCCGACGGGGTAGCGTTGGGCGTGCTGCGGGCCGCCTTCGACGCGCCCGCGCTCCCGAACCCGGAGACGGCAGGCGAGCCGCGCGCGAAGCCGCGCACCGAGCGCAAGTCGTTCCGTTGGGTCGAGGGGTTGCGCGACTGCGCGCAGGCGGCCGAGCAATTGTCCGAGACCCGCGTGGTGTGCGTGATGGACCGCGAGGCCGACTTCGTCGACCTGTTCCTTGAGCACCGCGCCCACGCCCCGCCGGTCGATTTGCTGGTCCGCGCGAAGGCCGACCGCGTCTTGGGCAAGGAGAAGACGCCCGATGGGCAGACGGTCTCGCGCCGTCTGTTCGATACCGTGCGCAACGCGCCGGCCCGCGGCGCCGCACAGGTCGAGGTGCAGCGGCTGAGCGCGCGAGTCAAGGCCAGCAAACAGGCCCGCAAGGACCGCCGCAAGGCGCGTGTCGCCGACGTGACGCTGCGCTACCAGCAGGTGGCGCTGCCCTGTCCCGGCGACGAGCCGGTCGAGCTGTGGGTCGTCCACGTGCGCGAGGAACAGCCGCCCCCCGAGGTCAAGCCACTGGAGTGGTTCGTGCTGACCACGCTGCGGGTAACCAGCGCCGACGACGCCATGCAGATCCTGCACTGGTACAGCCTGCGCTGGCGGATCGAAGAGTACTTTCGGGTGCTCAAGTCCGGCTGCAAGGTCGAGGAGTTGCAGCACCACACGGCCGAGCGGCTCGAACGCGCCATGGCCATCAAGATGGTCATCGGGTGGCGCATCCAGTTGATGGTCCAACTCGGCCGCGAAGTGCCCGACCTGCCGGGCGACCTGCTGTTCTCCGATGGCGAGTTGCGCGTGCTCGCCACCTTCGCCCGCTCACGCAAGCTGCCGCCGCCGGCGCGCCTCGGCGACGCGGTCGGTCTGGTCGGGCGCCTCGGCGGGTGGCTCGGACGCCCCCGCGAGCCGCCCGGGGCGCAGTTGCTGTGGTACGGCTACATTCAACTCGTTGCCATGGTTTTCGCCTTTGAATTGCGAGACGAATTCGACGACCTCACACGCCTTACAAAGTCCAGCCCCAGAAATCCGGGGCACGGGCAGGGCTAGCGAGACGAGATCGACGCTGCCGAGTCCGAGTTCGCGGCGCCGGCCGCGGATGACGAGGCGCTGGGTCCAGCTGCGCGCCCCGGTGGGCTGTACGAAGAGGTACAGGCCCTGTCCGTCGGCGTGTCGTCCGGGCGGCGCGGAGCGGATGAAGGGGGCGGTGAGGGCGTTGCGGGGATGGCGTCCTCGGCGCTTGGTGCGGCGGGGGGTGGCGGGCGTGCTGGTGTCAACATCCATTCCACCATTGCAGGCGAGAAGTGGCGGGATGTCGAGGGACGGCGCGGCCGGTTCAGCGCGCCGGGACTGTGCAATAAACAATTACCAATCAGCTATTTATGGACTTACGCGCACGGTAGAGGGCATCAGCGGACGACCAGCACCCGTTGGTTCTCGGCGAGCGGATCGCCACCGGCGCGGGCGAGCCTGCGGTTGGCGAGCGCCTGGGTACGGGCCTCCTTGAGCGGGACGAGCGGGAAGCCGCCGAGCCCGAGTTCGCGGCGCCGGCCGCGGATGACGAGTCGCTGTACCCAGCTGCGGGTGCCGGTCGGCTGCACGTCGAGGTAGAGGCCATCGCCGTCGCAGTAGCGCCCGGCCTGTGCTACGTTGCGGACGAAGGCAGTGGTCAGGGCGTGGTGCGGCTGCCGGCCGCTCGGCTTGGTGGTCCGGGGTTGTGTCGCGAGTTTCATTCCTGCCAGTATTCCCCTCACTGAATGGCGGATACTGTCGGATCGTGCCGGACGAAAACCAGCCCTCGTCAAGCCGGTGAATGGGTGGTAATCAATTACTATTCAGACATTTACGGACCGGTCAGGACGGTGATGGTCGGCGGCTTGTCTCCTGGCATGGTGGACACGGCTGCGTCCTGAAGCGAGAGGGCAGTGCTCACTCGCTCTGGCCGCGGGCTGCGCCGCACGGTCACGGGGAGGCCGTTGAAGGCGGCGTTGCCGCTGAGCGTGTCCAGGTGGCGCTCGCTGGTGACGTCGTTGGCGCTTACGCCGGGCTGCTCGCCGGCAACGCGGAGGCGGATGCCGTCGCGGTGGTGACCCCAGCCGTGCGGGAGGCTCACGACGCCGGGGCGGACGGCGTCGGTCACCTCGACGGGGACGGTGACGCTGCCGGCGTCTGACGCGACCTTGGCGAGGTCGCCGGTCGCGAGCTGGCGCGGCGCTGCGTCGTCGGGGTGCACGAGAAGAACACACCGGCGAGGGGCCTTCATCAGCCGCGGGCTGTTGTGCAGCCAGGAGTTGTTGCTGCGCAGCTCGCGCCTGCCGATCAGCGCCAGATCGCCGTTGGTCTGCTGGCCGGCCTCGGCGAGGAGCCGGGTCCGCGCCTCGCGCACGAAATCCTCCGGGGCGAGGTCGATCAGGCCGTCGGGCGTGGCGACACGGCTGGCGATGCGCCCTGGCTGTAGCGGGCCCAGGTCCAGGCCGTGCGGCGCGCCGCGCAGCCTGGCCAGCGACAGCTTGTGCGGCCCGAGACGCAGCAGCAGGTCGAGGATGCGGTCGGGCGTGAGTTGCGCGAGGGCGCGGACGGCCGCCCGGCGGAGCGGGCGCGGGGCGAACAGACGGCCGGCGAGCTCGGCCAGGATCTCCCAGTCGTGACGCTCGCCCGGCGCCGGGGGCAGCACGGGCGCCGCGTACTTCGCGACGTTGCGGACGGCGAACACGTTGAGCGCCAGGTCGTAGTGCGGCCGGGCCAGCGCCGGCGCGGGCGGCAGCAGGACGTGCGCGTGGCGCGTGGTCTCGTTGAGGTACGGATCAATCGCGACGACGTGCTCCAGGCTGCCCAGCGCTCGGTCGAGGCGGCGCCCGTTGGGAGCCGACAGGACAGGGTTGCCCGCCACGGTCATCAGCGCCCGCACCGCGCCGTTCCGGCTGGTCTCAATCTCGTCCGCCAGCGCGGCGACCGGCAGCTCGCCGGTGAACTCGGGCAGTCGCAGCTTGCCGCCGCGCCAGCGGCCGGACGTGCCGCGGAAACCCAGGCGGGCGAGGACGCCGACGCTGTCGACGGCGGGGGTCGTCAGCAGCAGGCCGCCTTCCGTGTCGAGGCGGCCCGTCACCAGGTTGAGCGCCTGCAGCAGCCAGACCGCGAGCGTGCCGTGGCGCTGCGTGCACAGGCCGACGCGGCCGTAGCCGGCGGCCCGTGTCGCGGTCGCGAAGTCGGCCGCCAGCCGCCGTATCGCGGGCGCGGGGATGCCGGTCCGTTGCGCCACCCGCTCGGGCGGGAGCTCGCCGACGAGTGCGGCCAGCGCGTCGAGCCGCTTGACGCGCCCGGCCAGCCGGCCGAGGTTCGTCCGCCGCTCGGCGAGGACGACGTGCAGCACGGCCGCGAGCAGGAGGGCGTCGGCGCCCGGCCGGATGGCCAGATGCTCGTCGGCCGCCGCGGCGGTCTCCGTGCGGCGCGGGTCGACGACGACGACGCGGCCGCCGCGAGCCCGGAGGGCCGCGAGGCGCCGCCGCATGCCCGGCGCGCTCATCAGGCTGCCGTTGGAGACCAGCGGATTCGCGCCCAGGATGAGAAAGAAGTCGGTGCGGTCGACGTCCGGCACGGGAATCAGCCCGAAGTGCCCGAACATGCGCAGCGCCGCCAGCATCTGCGGCAACTGGTCGGCCGAGCTGGCGGAGTAGACGTTGCGGGTGCGGAGGGCGCGCGTGAACGGCAGCAGGTGGGTCATCAGCCCGAGGTTGTGGGCCACCGGGTTGCCGTAGTAGACGCCGACGGCGTCGCGGCCGTGGCGGCGGCGCACGCGGGCGAGACCTTCGGCCGCCTGCGCCAGGGCTTCCTCCCATGACGCCTCGCGCCACACCTGGCCCTCGCGGATCAGCGGCGTGCGGAGGCGGTCGGGATCGTCGTGCAGGTCCGCGAGCGCCGGCGCCTTGGGGCAGATGTGGCCGGCACTGAAGGGATCGTCCGGGTCGCCCCGCACCGCGCGGATGCGCCGGCCGTCGACCGTGACCAGCACGCCGCACATCGCCTCGCAGAGCGGACACGTCGCGGCATGCGTCGCAGGCGGACTGCGCATCGAACAATGGCGCCCGACTGGCGCTCTCGGGCCTTTCGATCGGTCCCGTTCACGGCTTTACGCGCACGTACTTCTGCAGGTTCCGCGGCCGCGGCTCGCCCCCGTAGATGTTGCCCGCGGCGTCCACCGCCACGAACTCCGCCCCGTTGCCGGCGACCTCGCGCGGGTCGCCCCAGACGAACGGAATGAATTCGTCGACCCAGCCGGTCTTCGCGTCGCCGATGCGGATGCCCAGCTCCCAGCCCGGGTTCTGCACGTCGTCGGACTCGGAATCGGCGACGTAGACGCGGCCGTGGGCGTCGAAGGTGATGCCGCTCGGGCGGCCGAACTGCGTCCACTGCGCCAGGAAGTTGCCCTCCTGGTCGAAGATCTGCACGCGGTTGTTCGAGCGGTCCGCCACGAACAGCCGCCCGTCGTTGTCGATGGCGATGCCGTGGAGCGTGCGGAACTCGCCCGGCGCGTAGCCGGTCTGGCCCCACTCCATCAGGTAGTTGCCCTCGGCGTCGAACTTCACGACGCGGTTGTTGGTCTCGTTGGCGTGGCCGTCGGCGACGAAGATGCTGCCGTCGTCCGCCACGACGACGTCGGCCGGCGCGTTGAAGTGGTTCGGACCGCTGCCCGCCTCGCCCGGCGTGCCGAGCACCATCAGGACGTCGCCGGTCGGGCTGAACTTGACCACCTGGTGCCCGCGGTCGCCGCCTTCCGGCGTGCGCGCCTCGCTGACCGCGTCGGTCACCCAGACGTTGCCGTCCGGATCGATGTCGATGCCGTGCGGCCAGATGAACATGCCGCCGCCGAAGCTCTCGACCGCCGTGCCGTCGGGCGCGAACCTGATGACCGGGTCGAGATCCGAGTCCAGGCACTCCCACCCGAAGCGCTCCGGCCCCGCGTCGCAGCGCAGCACGGCCCAGATGTGCTCGCCGTCGTTGTCCACGATCGCGTCACCGACCGCACCGACGATCCGGCCGCCGGGGAACTTCGCCCAGTCGTCGACCAGGCGGTAGGGGTTGGGATAGGGCTGGCCTGCCGTAGCGGCCAGCGCGATTCCGAGGACGACGGCGAGCGAGACCCCGAGCTGAATACTCTTCGACATGACTGGCACTCCCGCTAAAAAGGCACGAACGCTATTGCGCAGCCCACTTTCCTTCAGAATTCATCATATTGGACACACGGCATGACCGGCGTTATCGTAGAGCAATATCGTCTGGTCGGTTCGTTCGTTTGTCAGGGAACAGTGCGGCTCCCGGGGCGGTCCGGGAGCGGAACCGGAGGATGCAGATGCAACGTGACACGCGGCAGCACGGCTGGCGCGGTGCGGCGTGCGGCGCCGCGCTCGCGGCGCTGGCTGCGACGGGCTGCGTCAGCGAGCCGCCCGTGCCCGTGGCCGAGGACGCCGTCGAAGCGCCGGAGGCAGCGGCGGCCGTGCGCGGCGCCCACGAGGCGTTCGGCAACCCGCAGGAGACGTTCACCGACGAGCGCGGGCTGACCGTCGAGGGTCTCCCCGTCGACTTCCCGGCGCGGCGCTACCCGGCGTCGGCGGACTTTCCGACGGGGCCGGCGCTGGGCGAGCGCCTCCCGGAGTTCACGCTGGCCAACCAGCACGGCGAGCTGATCGATTTCCACGCCGACCGGGACGGACACGCGGCTGTCGTCGTGTTCTACCGCTCGGCGGTGTGGTGACCCTACTGCCAGACGCAGCTGGTCGAGCTGCAGGGACAACTGGAAGACTTCGCGGCGGCGGGCTACAAGATCTACGGCGTGAGCTACGACTCGGTCTCCGAGCTGGCGGCGTTCTGCGACCAGCACGGCATCGAGTACGACCTGCTGGCCGACGACGACTCGGCCGTGATCACGCAGTTCGGCATCCTGAACACCCTCATCGAGCCGGAGGGGCCGCTCGCCGACCGCTTCTACGGCCTCCCGTTTCCGGGCACGTACGTCGTGGACGCGGACGGCGTGGTGACCGAGAAGTTCTTCAACGAGCACTACGCCACGCGGACCTCGGCGGGCACGATCCTCGACTCGGCCCTGGGGCGTGCGCTGCGCCACGAGGAGGCGCCCGCGGCCGATCAGGGCGTCCCGCGGGCCAGGTTCAGCGCCTTTCTGTCGGATCCGCAGCTCACCCTGGAGGTGGCGAGCACGCTCAACGTGCGCGTCGAGATGGAGGAGGGCTACCACATCTACGCGGAGCCCCTGCCCGACGACTACTACCCGACCACCGTGCGCGTGGAGCCGGTCGGCGGCCTGGAGGTCGGCGCGGCCGTCTACCCGCCGACGATGTCGATGCGCTTCGACGCGCTGGACGTGACGTTGAACGTCTACGAGGGGGCGGCCGACATCGCGATTCCCGTCACGGCAATGGCGGAGCTGTTCGCCGAGGGGCGGGAGACGGTGGATCTGGACGTCGTGGTGGACTACCAGATCTGCAGCGACACGGTGTGCTATCTGCCGGAGGAGGCGCGGCTCTCGCTCTCCGCGCCCATCGCGGGCCTGCTGGGCCGCTGAGGCGGGAGCGTCAGCGTCGGGGGCCGCGGCGGAGGAGCCACGGAATCAGCAACGCCGCCGCGGCCAGCAGCAGGAGCGTCCCCGACAGGGGGCGCGTGAACAGGACGGTGACGTCGCCCTCGGCGATCGCCAGCGCCCGCCGCAGTTGCTGCTCGGCCAGCGGGCCGAGGATGAGGCCGATGACGGCGGGCGCCACCGGCACCTCCAGGCGCCGCATCGCGAAGCCGACCAGCCCGATCGCGTACATCAGCCCCACGTCGAACAGCGACCCGTTCAGGCTGTAGGTGCCCACCGTGGCGAACAGCACGATGCCGGCCGACAGCAGCGGTTTCGGAATGGCCAGCAGCCGCGCCCACACCGGCGCCAGGGGCAGGTTCAGCACGAGCAGCATGACGTTGCCGACGTAGAGGCTCGCGATCAGCCCCCACACCAGGTCCGGCTGCGACGTGAAGAGGAGCGGCCCGGGCTGCAGGTTGTGCTGCTGGAACGCGGCCAGCATGATCGCGGCCGTGGCCGAGGTGGGCAGGCCCAGGGTGAGCAGCGGCACGAGCACCCCGGCCGCCGACGCGTTGTTGGCGGCCTCCGGGCCGGCCACGCCCTCGATGGCGCCCCGGCCGAACTCCCCGGGATGGCGCGAGAGCCTGCGCTCCATCCAGTAGGAGAGGAACGTCGGGATCTCCGCGCCGCCGATGGGCAGCGCACCCAGCGGGAACCCCACGCAGGCGCCCCGCAGCCAGGGCTTCCAGGAGCGGCGCAGGTCGGCGCGCGTCATCCACGTCCAGCCGCGCACGCGCGTCGCCTGCGCGGCGGCCGCCGGGGTGGCCGCCATCGCCAGCACCTCGCCGACGGCGAACAGGCCGATCACCACCACCACGACGTCGATGCCGTCGAGCAGGTTGGGGATGCCGAAGGTGTAGCGCGCCTGGCCGGTCTGCAGGTCGATGCCGACCAGGCCCAGCGCCAGGCCGAGCAGCAGGCTCGCCAGCCCGCGCAGCGGCGAGGCGCCCAGGACCGACGAGACCGTCGCGAAGGCGACCACGATCAGCGCGAAGTACTCGGCCGGACCGAAGCGGAGCGCGATCTCCGCCAGCGCCGGCGCGGCCAGGGTCAGGCCGACGATGCCGAGGGTGCCGGCCACGAACGAGCCGACGGCCGCCGTGGCCAGCGCCGCGGACGCCCGCCCGGCCTGGGCCATCCGGTGGCCGTCGATGGCCGTGATGATGGCGCCGCTCTCGCCCGGCGTGTTCATGAGGATCGACGTGGTCGATCCCCCGTACATGGCCCCGGCGTACACGCCGGCGAACATGATGAACGCGCCTACCGGCCCGAGCTGGAAGGTGACGGGCAGCAGCAGCGCCACCGTCAGGGCCGGCCCGATGCCGGGCAGGATGCCGACGACGGTGCCCAGCACGACCCCGACGAACGCCCACAGCAGGTTCCCGTCCTGGAGGACGACCGCGAATCCCTGCAGGAGCGCCGAGGTCGATTCCATGGGATGGACGCCTTGAGGCAACTGTACTGTAGCCTGGAGGAAAACGTCCTGCGCCGGCGGGGCGCGGGGAAGGGGGCGAAGCGATGCAGGTCCACGAGAGCACCCGGGCGCGCAACGCGGACGGCAGGCGGGGACCTCGGCGACGGCGCGCCAGCCGCCCATCCGGCTTCCGGCGGCTGGCGGGCGGGGGCCTGCTGGCCCTCCTCGTCGCCGGCGGTGTGGCGGGCCGCGCGCAGGACGCCGGGGAGGCCGGGCCGGTCCGGGAGACCATCGTCTACAGCACCATTCAGCCGTCCAACTGGGACCTGTTTCTCTTCGACGGGCCAGGGACGAAGCCGCGGAGGCTGACGACCGATCCGGGGCTCGACTACAACGGCGCCTTCTCGCCTGACGGGCGCTGGGTGGTGTTCACGTCCGAACGCAGCGGCAGCCCGGACCTGTACGTGCTCGACCTGCACGGCGGCGCGCCCGCGCGACCGTTGATCACCGGTCCCGCGCTGGAGGACGCGGCGGACATCTCGCCGGACGGCGAGCGGCTGCTGTTCGTCAGCACGCGCAGCGGCAACGCGGACGTCTTCGTGATGCCGTTCCGACCGGAGGACCCGCCCGGCGCGGGCGAGGCCGTGAATCTGACGCGCCACGCCGCGGGGGACTACAACCCGGCGTTCTCGCCGGACGGAACGCGGATCCTGTTCTCCAGCAGCCGCGACACGGCGGTCGCGACGAGCACCGGGCCGGGTCCCCCGCCGACCTACCTGGCCAGCGAGCTGTACGTGATGCAGGCGGACGGGAGCGACGTGCGGCGCCTGACGCGGCACGCGAGCTGGGACGGGGCGCCGGCGTGGACGCCCGACGGACAGGGGGTGGTCTTCTACTCGCAGCGCGACGGTGCGTCGCGCATCTACCGCACCGGCATCGACGGCTCCGGGACCGAGCCGATTTCGATCAGCGGCGAGGCGGCGCTGTCACCGGCTTTCGGCCCCGACGGGCGCCTGGCGTTCACGGCGCGGCGCGACGACCGCTGGACGCTCGTGACCGCAGGGCCGGATGGCGCCGACGCGCGGGTCGCCAGCGACACCGCGCGCGACTACTGGGCGCCGGAGTACGACCCCGCGTCCGGACGCCTGCTGGCGCACGGGCCCGGACCGCTGGCGCCGGCCTCCCGCTTCGAGAGCGACTCGCCGGGGGCGTTTCCCGTGCATGCGCCCGTGCCGGTCCACCTGCCGGACCGCCGGGTCTCGCTGATTGGCATCCGCGGCTACATCCCGGCCGTCGACCGCACCTCCGGCGAGGTGGCGACCAGCGAGGCGTTCGCGCGGGTGGTGGCGTCGCGGGCGGACGGCAGCCGCAAGCGCGTGGTGGTCGACCGGGCCGGGGCGGATCGGTATCGCGGTCCCCATTCGGCGTGGGGGCCGTCGTGGTCGTACGACGGCGGCTGGCTGGCGTTCGCCGTCGGCCCGCCGTTCGCTTCCGCCGCGTCGGACGTGGACATCTGGAAGGTTCGCCGCGACGGCAGCGGCGCGGTGAACCTGACGCCGGATTCCGACACCAACGAGGCGTTCCCGGACTTCGCGCCGGACGGCCGGCGCATCGTCTTCCGCAGCCTGCGCAACGGCAACGCCGACATCTACCTGATGAATGCGGACGGCACGGGGGCGCGGCGCCTGACCCGGCACGAGGCCACCGACACCATGCCGGCGTTCTCGTCGGGCGGCGACCGCGTCGCGTTCACGTCGTTTCGGGACGGGAACTTCGAGATCTACACCATCGCGTTCGACGAGAACGGCGAGCCCGGCCCGCCCGAGCGCCTGACGCGGCACCCGGGCAACGACATGCACCCGAAGTTCTCGCCCGACGACGAGTGGGTGCTCTTCACCTCCCAGCGCAGCGAGTTCAGCGACGAGCTGCCGCTGCTGCGCGTCATCTTTCAACCCCAGCCGTACGGCGAGCTGCATGCCATCCGCCTGGCGGACCGGACCGTCGTGCGCTTGACGCATAACAAGTGGGAGGACGGCCCGACGGCCTGGGTCAGCGGCGTGCCCGGCCTCGAGTGATGCCGCGTGTCGGGCGCATTCAACCGAGGAGCAACGCCGTCAGACGGGATGCAGCGCCGCTCGACTGCAGCGGGGCCCTCTGCCGCGGGCTCCTGGGGCTGGCGGTCGGGGCCGGCGTGCTGGCGGCCGCGGCCGCGCCGCCGCAACCTGCCCCGGCGGCCGGCGGCGCGCTCGTCCTGAGCGGCGGGCGCCTCATCGACGGCACCGGGCGGCCACCGCTCGAGCGGGCGGCGCTGCTGATCCGCGACGGACGGATTCGAGCCGTCGGCCCGGCCGCCGGGCTGGCGATCCCCGACGGCGCCACCCGCGTCGACGTCGGCGGCCAGACCATCATCCCGGGACTGATCACCGCGCACGCGCACCTCAACGACGGCGACGAGGCGTTGCCGCTGCGCGAGCAGCTCCTGGCGCAGCTCCGCGTGTACGCCGGCTTCGGCGTCACCACCGTGCACACGCTGGGCGACGGGCGCTCCCGCGCGCACCGCGCGCACGCGCCGCGCCAGTCCTACCCGTGGCGGGTGGCGGAGGAGAGCGTGCGCGTGCGCGACGCGCAGGCGCGCGGGGACCTGCTCGACCGCGCCCGGCTGTTTCCGTCCGGTCCGAACGTCGTCGGCGCAACCGCGGCCGAGGCGCGCGCGGGCGTCGACGAGATCGCCGCGCTGGGGGTCGACGTGATCAAGACGCGGCTCGACGACCGGCCGGACGACATGGCGCCGGCGGTCTATCGCGCGCTGATCGATCAGGCGCACCGGCGCGGCCTGCGGGTGGCGGCGCACGCCGTCACGCGGGACGACGCCAGGGGGCTGGCGGACGCCGGCGTGGACGCCATCGTGCACAGCGTGCGCGACCGGAACGTCGACGCGGAGCTGATCGCCGCGCTGACCAGCCGGGACGTCGGCTACGTGCCGACGCTGACCCGAACGCTGTCGCTGTTCCTGTACGAGACGCCGCCGGCGTTCTTCGGCGATCCGTTCTTCCTGCGCGGCGGCGACGCCTATCGGGCGGAGATGGCGCGGATCCGCGATCGCGACCTGCAGGCGCAGGTGCGCGGTAGCGGGCAGGCCGCGACGGCGAGGGCCGTCCTGGCGCAGGCGCGGCGCAATCTGAAGCGGCTGGCCGACGGCGGCGTGACGATCGCCATGGGCACCGACAGCGGCACGCAGCTCGGACGCTGGCAGGGCTACTTCGAGCACGTGGAGCTCGAGCTGATGGTCGGCGCCGGCCTGACGCCGATGCAGGCGCTCGCGGCCGCCACCGGCAACGCCGCGCGCGTGATGGGCCTGGGCGAGCTGGGCACGCTCGAGCCGGGGCACCACGCCGACTTCGTCGTGCTGGACGCCAATCCGCTGGCGGACATCCGCCACACCCGGCGGATCGACGCGGTGTGGATTGCCGGCCGTCGCCGTGGGGATTGACCGGGGGGGCGGCGGCTCGCGGAGCGAAAGGGCCGGATGCGTCGAGCGCCCCGTGGAATCGCTGCCGCGGGACGCTCGACGCAGGTCGCTACTTGTCCGGTCGCGCTACAGCGCGCCCTCGAAGAGGGCCAGCAGACGGCTCCACGCGCGCTCCGCCTGGGCCTCGTGGTACACGAGCGTGTCGGGCGGGCACCAGCCGTGCAGGGCACCCTCGTACACCTCGATCTCGGCCGGCAGCCCGGCCGCGGCGAACGTCTCGCGCAGGACGTTCTTCGCTTCCGGCTCGTTCTCGTCGTCGTTCTCGGCGATGGCGAACAGGTAGTGCGCCGTCATCTGCGGCACGAGCAGGTGCGGGCTGTCGGGCTGGTCGGTCACCAGGCCGCCGCCGTGGAACGACGCGCCGGCGCCGATGCGGTCGGGCAACGCGGCCGCCGTGCGCATGGTGATCGGGCCGCCCATGCAGTAGCCCATCGTGCCCATCTTGCGGTTGCTGTCGACCGACGACTGGCTGTCGAGGAAGCTCACGAACGCCCTGGCGTCGCTCATGTGGGTTTCCGCGTTCAAGGTCCCCATCAGCGGCCGCAATATGCCGCCCACCTCGGCGAAATCCCGGCTCTCGACGATCGGCGCGCGCTGCGACCGGTAGTACTGGTTGACCACCAGCACCGAGTAGCCGGACTCGGCGAGCCGCTTGGCCATCTGCCGCTTCGCGGGCCGCAGGCCGAAGGCGTCCGGCCAGATCAGGACGCCGGGATGGGCGCCGCTCGCCGGATGCACGAAGTAGCTGTCGCACACGCCGTCGGGCGTCGTGACGTCGATCTCGGCCTCCGTCACCTCCTGGGCGTTCGCCGGCCGTGGCAGCAGGAACGCCAATCCTGCCCCGGCGGATACGGCCCCGAACTGCCGCCGCGTCAGCTTCTTCGCTTCCAGGTAGCGGGTGACGGCCGCATCGGTTCGTTCATCGCACATTTCTGCCTCCTTGGTTCGTCCCGGGCCTTGATTCTACGTGAAAACGTCAGAAGAGCAGCGCTTCGACGAGGCCTGCCGGCAGGGCCAGTCCCAGGCCGCGGGAGAAGGCGGCGTAGACGGCCGCCGCGAGCAGCACGGCCACCACGCCGTCGCGCAGCGGGCGCCCCGCGGAGAACGCGCGCGCGACCAGCCAGAACTGCACGCTCGCGGCCGCGATGAACCCGGCCCGGCCGACCAGCGCGAGAAACAGCAGGCCGGCGAGCGCCAGCCACGCCAGCGATCCGGAACGCAGGGGTGCGGGCGCCTGCCGCGCACCCTGCGCGCGGCCGCGGAGGGCCGGCGCCACCAGGGCGCCCCCCAGCAGCAACAGGCCCAGCGCGACCGCGTACGGCGCGGTGCGCGGTCCGATGCGGTCGTAGCCGAAGCCGGTGTCGATCCCGAAGGCGCCGGCGGCCAGCACGAGACCCAGCAGGATGGCGCCGCCGCCGAGAAGCAGGTCGGCGCGGGCGGTCATTGCGCCAGGCCGATCGAGGCCAGCACGGCGGCCGCGCGGGTGCGCTCCTCGTCCAGGAACGTCTCGAACGCGGGACCGGAGAGATACAGATCGATCCAGTCGTTGCGCGCGAGGGTCGCCTGCCACGCCGGCGACCGCTGCAGCGCGTCGATCCGGGCCGTCAGCGCGGCGCGCTGCTCTGCCGGCAGGCGCGGCGGACCGACGACGCCGCGCCAGTTGGTCAGCGTCAGGTCGACGCCCTGCTCGCGGAAGGTCGGGATGGCGCGGCCCGGCAGGCGCTCGGCGCTCGAGATGGCCAGCGCCCGCAGGCGGCCGGCATCGATCAGGGCCGCCAGCTCGCTGACGCCGTTGATGCCCGCGGCCACCTGGCCGCCCAGGATCGAGGCAATCGACTCGCCGCCGCCGGAATGCGGCACGTAGTTGATCGCGGTCGGGTCCATGCCGACCCGTGCCGCCAGCAGGCCGGCCAGCATGTGGTCGGTGCCGCCGGCCGATCCGCCGGCGATGGCCAGCGAGCCGGGGCTGCGCCGCCAGGCGTCGAGAAAGGCGTCCAGGCTGTCGTACGGGGAGTCGTCCGGGACCACCAGCACCTCGTAGTCGCCGGTCAGTCTGGCAATCGGCGTCGTCTCGTCCAGCGTCACGGCCGAGCGGTTGGTCAGCACCGCCCCCACCATGATGAGGCCGGTCACCAGCAGCACGTCGCCGCGCTCCGCGTTGTCGTTGACGAACTGCGCCAGGCCGATGGTGCCGCCGGCGCCGGCGACGTTCACCACCCGGACGCCGCCGGGGGCCTCACCGTCCTGCAGCGCCGCCTGCATGGCGCGCGCCGTCTGGTCCCACCCGCCGCCGGGGGCCGCCGGCGCCAGGATGGTCAGCACCTCCGGCGCCGTCCCGGGCTGCCCGCCGCACGCCAGCGCGGCGGCGAGCAGGCCCGCGCAGAGCAGTCGCATGCCGCGCATGCCACGCATCCCTACGACCTCGCCTCCAGCGCGCAGCGGACGAGCGCGCAGGCACGGTACAGGCCGTGCACGAACTTGCTGTAGGGCAGCAGCAGGAACAAGCCCGCGACGGCGCCGAGGTGCACGCCCAGCAGCACGCCCATCGCCGCCGACTCGCGCGCCGCCAGCAGCAGCAGCCCGGTGAGGCTGGTCTCGAAGAGCAGCACCAGCAGCACGAGGTCCATCCCGAGCTGCGCCCGGTCCTGCCGCTCCGGCGGGCGGCGCAGCTTCATCCACAGCAGGCCGGCCGGGCCGACCAGCAGGCCCGCGCCGCCGAGCGAGCCCAGCAGCACCGGCACGCTCGCCAGGGGGTACGGCGCCGGCCACCCCATGATGTTGTGGTAGAACGCCGCCACCGAGGTGGAGGCGAGGCAGAGCAGGAACCCGTAGAACGTGCAGTGGTGCCACCCGCGGCGGAACGCGCCCCCGTCCGGGTCGCCGTCGGCCAGGTGGCGCAGCGTCGCGATGTCCCGCACCGCCTGCCGCAGCGCACCGCCCGTGGGCGCCGCCCCCGCACCGCCCCCGAAATCGCGCCAGCAGCGGCGCAGGCCGACCAGCAGGGCGGCCGCGGCGAAGGCGGCCAGCGCGCCGAACAGGCCGACCATCGCGGTGTGCGGCATGACCTGATAGAACGCACCCTGCTCGTCGCCGTGCGGCGCGAGGAAGACGTCGCCGCCGGCCAGCAGGCCCAACGCCGCCGCGAAGAGCAGGGGGGCGGCGGCCGCGCCCAGCAGCAGCGAGAGCCCGCTGCGCTCGAAGAGCGCGCCGGGTGCGGCCGGCCAGGCGTAGGTCCGGTAGGACGCGCGGCGCAGGGCGGCCAGCGTGCGGGGCAGGTCGACCCCGAAGGCGTGCGGCGGGGCGTACTGGCAGACGTCGAGGCACTCGCCGCAGTCGTGGCAGAGGTTGGCCAGGTAGCGGAGGTCCCGCGCCCCGAAGTCGAGGCGCCGCTCGATGGCGGGAAACACCGGGCACAGCCCCTCGCAGTAGCGGCAGGCGTTGCAGATGCGCGCGGCGTGGCGCCCTTCCTCCACGAGAGGCAGCGGGAGCCGGCCCTGATCCGGCGTCGGCGCGGGCTTCGGAGCTTGCGGCGCAGTCCCGTCTGAACTAGTGGCGGGCACGGCGCGCCGCCTCCTCGCCGGCCCTGCGGCCGAACACGGTGCCGATGGACATGCCGAGCCCCGCCAGGTAGCCCTGCCCCAGGATGTTGCCCGCCATGATCTCGCCCGCGGCGAACAGGTTCTCGGCCGGCCTCCCGTCCTGCCAGATGATGCGGGCCTGCTCGTCGACGGCCACGCCGAGGTACGTGAAGGTGATGCCGGGACGCAACGGATAGGCGCAGAACGGCGGCCGGTCCAGCCGCCGGGCCCAGTGGCTCTTCGGCGGCGTCAGCCCGGCCGTCGAGCAGGTGTCGAGCCGCGTGTGATCGAAGGCCCCCGGCCGCACCGCCTCGTTGTACGCCGCCACGGTGCGCTCGAGCGCGGTCGGGTCGAGCCCCAGCTCGCTGGCTAGCGCGCCGACGGACGGCGCCTCCACGGGCGGCAGCATCGGCGGGATGAACAGCCCCCGGGCGCGCGCGTCGAAGATGACGAACGCCGTCTGGCCCGGCTGCCGGGCCACGAGCCGTCCCCAGATGGCGTAGCGCTTGGGCCAGAGGTCCTCGCCCTCGTCGTGGAACCGCTCGGCGCGCGCGTTGACCACGATGCCGAGCGGGATGCAGTCCACCCGGGTCACGATGCCGCCGTCGAAGCGGGGCGCCCGGCCGTCGATCGCCACGGCATGGCACTGGGTCGGATCGCCCGTGGTGCGGGCGCCGCGGTCCATCAGCGCGCGCAGGACGCGTCCGGTGTCGTACGGCGTGCCGCGGATCAGGAAGTTGTCGGCCGCGGCGCCCCACGCGGCCCGCAGCCAGTCGAGATTGGCCTGGAAGCCGCCGGACGCCGCCACGAAGGTCCGGGCGCGGACTGCCTCGACGCGGCCGTCGCGCGCCACGGCTGCCCCCCGGAACCGTCCATCCTCGATGTCGAGGTCCCGGACCTCGGCGTCGTACTCGACCTCGACGCCCAGGCGTGCGGCGGCGCGGTAGTAGGCGTTGATCAGCGCCTTGCCCCCGCCCAGGAAGAACGCGTTGGTGTGCGAGAGATGCAAGGCGCCGCCCAGCGACGGCTGGAAGCGCACGCCGTGGGCGGTCATCCACTGCCGGCAGCCCGCCGTGCCGGCGATCACCAGCCGGGCCAGCGTCTCGTTGGTCCGCCCGCCGGTCACGTCCAGCAGGTCCTGCCAGTACTCCTCCGCACGGTAGGAGCCGGTCAGCGGATGCGCCGGGCCGGCGTGCATGCAGCGCAGGTTGCGCGTGTGCCGGCTGTTGCCGCCGCGGAAGTGCCGCGGAGCGGACTCGAGCAGCAGCACGCTCGCGCCCGCCGAGCGGGCCGTGAGGGCCGCGCAGAGCGCCGCGTTGCCGCCGCCCGCGACGAGGACGTCGTACGTGCGGCCCGGGTCCATCGGTGTCCTGATACTATCAGTTGGCATGGGACACAGCAGGAGCCCGATACGCCTGATGGCGGCGTTGCCGCTCGCGCTGGCCGCCGCGATCGCGGCCTGCACGCCGTCGTCCGGCGCCGAGCAGGCGGTCGCCGCGGCGCCCGCGCCGGGCGAGGTCCGCGTGCTCACGTCCGGCGGCTTCGCCGCGGCGTACGACGTGCTCGCCCCGCGCTTCGAGGCCGCGACCGGCATCCGGCTGGTCACGGCCCAGGGGGTCTCCACCGGCGGTGCGCCGGACTCGATCCCGTCCCGGCTGGCGCGCGGCGAGCGGTTCGACGTGCTGATCATGTCGCAGGCGGGATTGGACGATCTGGTCGCGCGCGGCCTCGTCCGGGCCGACTCGCGCGTGGACCTGGCCAGCTCGTCCATCGGCATGGCCGTGCGCGAGGGCGAGCCCCTGCCCGACATCAGCACGCCGGAGGCCTTCCGGGAGGCGCTGCTCGCCGCCGAATCGATCGGGTATTCGGCGAGCGTGAGCGGCACGTACCTGGCCACGGAGCTGTTTCCGCGGCTCGGACTGTCCGCCGCGCTCGAGCCGAAGAGCCGGCGCATCGTCAGAGAGCGCGTGGCCGCCGTCGTCGCGCGCGGCGAGGTGGAGGTCGGCTTCCAGCAGGTCAGCGAGATCCTGTCGATTGCGGGGGCGGCGTACGCCGGCCCCCTGCCGGCCGAGTACCAGCGGGTCACCACGTTCTCGACCGGCGTCATGGCGGAGGCGCGGAACCCGGCGGGCGGGCAGCGGCTCATCGACTACCTGTCGTCCGCCGCAGCGGTCCCGACGGTCGTCGAGACCGGCCTGCAGCCGCTGGCCGGGGTGGACTGAGGAACGCCGTCGTCGGCGGATAGCTCGACCCCATTCATGAGCGAGCATGCCATTCGCAGGGCCACCGTCGACGATCTGGAGACGATCGTCGATTTCAACATCCGCCTGGCCGCGGAGAGCGAGGACACCCGACTGGATCGCGAGACGGTGCGGCGGGGCGTGCGGGGGCTGCTGGCGGACGCCGTGCGCGGCGCCTACTACCTGGCCGGCGGGCCGGGCGTCGTGGGCCAGATGATGCACACCCACGAGTGGAGCGACTGGCGCAACGGCGACATCTGGTGGATCCAGAGCGTGTACGTGCACCCCGACCACCGGCGGCAGGGCGTCTGCCGGGCGCTCTACGAGCACATCCGGGAGCGGGCGGCTGCGGACCCGGGCGTGGTGGGCGTGCGGCTCTACGTGGAGCGTGAGAACGCGCGGGCGCAGGCGACCTACGCGGCGCTGGGCATGCGCCAGGGCGGCTACCTGGTGATGCAGGACCTGTTCGGCGCTGGCGGCCGAGGCGTGGACGAATGAAGGTGGGGCGGCCGCGGCCGCCCCACCTTGCTTGACTCCTGGCGAGCCGCCGCTGCTACCTGGACGCCGCCATCGCTTCCGCCTCCTCGGCGCGGGAGCCGGCGAGGATGCCCTCGAGCCCGTAGTTCCCCTCGTGGCAGGCGAACTCGTAGAGCGGGTCCGGATTCAGCTTCATCGGATGCTGGGCGGTCCAGGCGCTCGTCCAGATGGTCGGGTCGTCGACCGTGTACTCGTACATGAGGTTGTCGGCGTCCATGCGCGTCAGGCGCTCGGTCAGCCGCAGGTTGTCGCCGGGGCTGAGCAGCGGCCGGCCGATCTGATCGTGCTTGCCGTTGAAGTGCACGGTCTCGATGACCAGCGTGTCGCCTTCCCAGCGGCCGCGCGAGTCGCCCATCCACTGCCGGATTCCCGACGCCACGTGCGGCCGGCCGTCGAGCGGGATGATGCGGGCGTCGGAGTTCTGCTCGGCCAGCAGCACGACGTAGCCGGGGGCCTGGAAGATCTGCACGTTGTTGTTGTAGCCGCCGGTGCTGAGAGGCGGCCCCGCCTTCGCGTGCTGGATGCAGCGGTCGCCTGCGTCCAGGTCGGTATAGCTCGCCGCGGGCAGCATGCCGCGGCGCACGCCGGCGACGCGCTCGGCTTCCGCCGACCCGGCGCGGCGCGCCGCGGGCGCCGTCAGGGCCGGCATGCGGCCGTTGGACGGCTCCACGATCAGCGATGTGCGGCGCGTGCCGATGGCCGTGGTGCCCCGGTCCAGCCAGAAGTTGTTGTAGAAGCCGGGCGTGCCGTCCTCCCGCCGGTCGACCTGATCGCCGGCGGTGGCCTGCTGCCGCTCGCGGTTGAGCAGGCGCTCGTTGCGGGCCAGGGTCTCGCGCTCGAGCGCGGCCGCCTCTTCCTCGGTCAGATACGCCTTGTCCCCGAGCTCCACGGGCCGCTCGAGCGGCGTGAGCGTGCGGTAGTCCCAGACGCCCTGGAGATCGGGATCGCCCCACGGCGTCGCGGGCGCCCCCGACTGTGCCGCGGCCAGCGCCGGCGCCAGGGCCGCGAGCGCGAGAGCCGCGACCGCCACTGTCAGACATCGAAATCTCATCGCCATCCTCCTCGTGTACGTTCCCGTCCGAACAGGCCCATGATGCATCCGGACGCACCCGGCGCGCAAGAGACAGGTGGATGAGGCCTGGACCGAGCGTTGGTGCTATCGTGTTGGCGAGGAGCCTCCCCAAAGGCGCGCACAGCGCGCCTCGGCGGAAGCGGCGCGGGGCGCAGGGGTCCCCGCAAGCGAACGCCGGGGGTTCGGGGCGCAGCCCCGTCCAAATGAAGATGCCCGCTGCAAGACCGTCAGTCGCGGTCGTCCTGACGGTCGCGGCCACGGCGGTGTTCGCCGCCCCTGCCGCGGCCCAGACGCCGCCCGTCACGTTCGAGGACCACATCCGCCCCATCATGGAGCGGACCTGCTGGAACTGCCATGGCGCCGCGGCGCAGCTCTCCGGCCTCGATCTCCGCACGCGCGCCGGCGCGCTCGAGGGCGGCGCGAAGGGACCGGCGCTGGTGCCCGGCCGCGCCGAGGACAGCCGGCTCTTCCGCATGGTGGCGGGCCTCGACGAGCCCGCGATGCCGATGGGCGTCGAGGAGCTGGCGGACGCCGAGGTGGCGGCCCTGCGCGCCTGGATCGACCAGGGCGCGCATTGGGACGCCGGCGGCGCCACCCCGGCCGCGGTGGCGCTGGCGGCGCTGGAGGGTGGTGAGCTGCCGCCCGGGGCGCGCGACTACTGGGCCTTCCGGCGTCCGGCGCGCACCCCGCTGCCCGTGGCCGGCGCGTTCACCCACCCTGTCGACCGCCTTCTCGAGGCGGCGCGGCGGGAGGCGGGGGTCGTGGCGGCGCCGCGGGCCGACCGGCTGACGCTCCTGCGCCGCGCGTACCTGGATCTCACCGGCATGCCGCCGACGCCGGCGCAGGCGGACGAGTTCCTGGCCGATACGGCGCGGGGGGCCTGGGAGCGGCTCATCGAGCGGCTGCTCGCCTCGCCCCACTACGGCGAGCGCTGGGGCCGGCACTGGCTGGACGTGGCCCGCTACGCCGACTCGGCCGGCTTCGAGCAGGACTACACGCGGCCGAACGCTTGGCGCTACCGCGACTACGTGATCGACGCCTTCAACGCCGACAAGCCGTACAACCAGTTCATTCGCGAGCAGATCGCGGGCGACGAGCTGGACCTCACCACCGACGAGACGCTGATCGCCACCGGCTTCCTGCGGGCCGGGCCGTGCGTCCAGTTCCGCGAGAAGGACAACCCGGAGCGCCGGCACGACTACCTGGACGACGTCCTCGAGACGGTCGGGCGCGGCATGCTGGGCATGACGGTCCAGTGCGCTCGCTGCCACGATCACAAGTTCGATCCGATCCCGCAGCGGGACTACTACCGCCTGCAGGCGTCGATCTTCGGCTACGTCGAGACGGACTGGCCGCTGCTCGACCGCGCGGCGGCCGACGCGTGGCGCGCGCGGAACACCGCCATCGACCGCGAGCAGCAGCCGCTGGAGGACGAGATAGCGGCGATCGAGACGCCGTATCGCGAGCGGTTCCGCAACGAGCTGATCCGCGAGCGGTTTCCGGAGAACGTGCAGGCGGCGGCGTTCAAGCCGGAGGCCGAGCGTACGCCCGGCGAGCAGTTGCTGGCGGCGCAGGTGCTCTCGATCAACTCGCCGCGCTGGGACATCGCCGCGGCCATGAGCCCGGAGCACAGGGCCCGCGTCGACGCGCTGCGCGCGCGGCTGGCCGCCCTTGACGCCCGGCGGCCGCCCGCGCCGGCCATGGCCGAGATCGTCACCGACGGCGACTGCCGGTTCGCGCCCGACGGGCCCGGCGACCAGGTCATCGGCTGCCCGGAGTGCCGCCTCCCGCCCGACGAGCCGGGGACCTTTCTGCACGAGCCGGGCGGGCCCGCGTACGAGGCGCCCCCCAGCTACTTCCTGATCCGGGGCGATCCGTTCAGCCCCGGCTCCGAGATGTCGCCCGGCTTTCTCGGCGCCGCCACCTACGGCGATCCGCCGACGGTCGTTCCGCGTCCGGACGGGCGCACCTCCGGCCGCCGGCTCGCGCTGGCCGAGTGGATTGCGTCGCGCGACAATCCGCTCACCGCGCGCGTCATCGTCAACCGCATCTGGCACCACCACTTCGGGCGCGGCATCGTGCGGACGCTCGACAACCTGGGCCGGATGGGCGACGCGCCGACGCACCCGGACCTGCTCGACTGGCTGGCGGTGGAGTTCATGGATCGCGGCTGGAGCATCAAGCAGATGCACCGCCTGCTGATGACATCCGCGGCCTACCGGATGGCGTCGGCGTACCGGCACGAGGCGAGCGCCGCGGCGGATCCCGACAACCGCCTGCTGTGGCGCTACCGCCCGCAGCGGCTCGAGGCGGAGGTCCTGCGCGACGCCATCATGACCGTCAGCGGCGGCATCGATCTGACGGTGGGCGGCCCGCCGGTCTTCCCGCACGTGCCCGAGGACATCCTGCGGACGTCGGGCGGCAAGGGGCTCTGGTGCGGCAGACTGCCGGACGGGCGGCGCATCGAGGTGCCGCACGAAGGCATCTGGTGCGTCGAGCCCGACGGGCCGCAGGTGTGGCGCCGGAGCGTCTACGTCTACCGGCGCCGCTCGCTGGGCTTCCCGTTCTTCGAGACGTTCGATCTGCCCGACCAGAACCAGACGGCCGCGGCCCGCAACGTCTCGACCGTCTCGACGCAGGCGCTGACGCTCATGAACAACCCGTTCGTGCTGAACCAGGCGCGGCTGTTCGCCGCGCGGCTGGAGCGCGCCGCGCCGGGCGATCTGCGGGCGCAGATCGATCTCGCCTACCGCATCGTGCTGACGCGCCGGCCGACGGCCGCCGAGGCGGCCATTGCGCACGAGCTGGCCGCCGGGCGGGGGCTGGGCGATCTGACGCACGTCATGCTCAATCTGAACGAGTTTCTGTACCTGAGGTAGCGACGATGCACGGCCATCACCAGCACTGCCGGAAGAAGACGTTCTGGTCGCGGCGCGACTTCCTCTTCCAGTCGGGCGGCGGCATCGCGGGCCTGGCGCTCGCCGACCTGCTGGGCCGGCAGGGGCTGCTGGCGGCGGGCGCCGCGCAGCCCGACGCCTGCGCGGCGCCGCTCGCGGGCAATCCGTTCGCGCCGAAGGCGCCCCACTTCGAGCCGCGCGCGAAGGCGGTCATCTCGCTCTTCATGAGCGGCGGCGTCAGCCAGGTCGACACGTTCGATCCGAAGCCGGCGCTGGCCCGCCACGCCGGCCAGCCGCTGGCGGACTCGGTGGTCGTGCGCCAGGGGCATCCCGGTCCGCTGATGCCGAGTCCCTTCGAGTTCCGGCGCCACGGCGAGAGCGGCATCGAGGTGTCGGAGATCTTCCCGCACCTCGGCGCGAAGGTCGACGAGCTGGCGTTCATCCGCTCCATCTACGGCCGCTCGAACGACCACATCCAGGCCACCTACGAGATGCAGAGCGGCCAGATCCGGATGGGGTTTCCGGCGGTGGGGTCGTGGGTCACCTACGGGCTCGGCTCGGAGAGCGCGAGCCTGCCGGCGTTCGTCGTGATGAACGACCATCGCGGCGGACCGCTCGGCGGGCCGAACGACTGGAGCGCCGGGTTCATGCCGGCCACCTACCAGGGGACGCTGTTCCGCGCCGTCGGCGATCCCATCGTCGACCTGCAGCCGCCGGACGGGATGACCGTCGCGCAGCAGCGCGCGCGGCTCGACACGCTGGCCAGGCTGAACGAGATCGATCTGGCAAGGAATCCGGGCAACTCCGAGCTGACCGCGCGCATCGCCTCGTACGAGCTCGCCTACCGCATGCAGGGTTGCGCGCCGGAGGCGGTCGACATCTCCGCCGAGTCGGAGGCGACGAAGAAGCTCTACGGCCTCGACAACCCGCTCACCGAGCCGTTCGGCCGCCAGTGCCTGCTGGCGCGGCGCCTGGTTGAGCGCGGCGTCCGCTTCGTGCAGCTCTTCCACGGCGGACTGGGCCAGCAGAACACCGATACGTGGGACGCGCACAGCAACCTGCGGGAGAACCACACGCTGCATGCCGCGGAGACCGATCTGCCCATCGCCGGGCTGCTGACCGACCTGCAGGCGCGCGGCCTGCTCGACTCGACCCTGCTGGTGTGGCACGCCGAGTTCGGCCGCATGCCGATCTCGCAGCGCGGCGTCGGACGCGACCACAACCCGGGCACCATGACCGGCTGGATGGCCGGCGCCGGCATCCGGGGCGGGCAGGTGATCGGCGCGAGCGACGACTTCGGCTACCGCGCCGTGGAGCAGCGGGTGTCGGCGCACGACCTGCACGCGACGATCCTGCACCTGCTCGGCATCGACCACACGCGGCTGACGTACCGCTACAACGGCCGCGACATGCGGCTGACCGACGTCCACGGCGTGCCGATTCCGCAGATCGTCGCGTAGGAGTCTGCGCCGCAGGACGGCGCGGACTCCTGCAGGGTTGGTTGGGCGCCGAGCGGAGCCGTCAGGCGACGGTTGGCGGGCCAGGCAGGTACAGATAACGGAGGAAACCGATGCGACGCACCCGCAATCTCTTCGCCGGCCTGTCCCTGCTCGGGCTGATCGTGGCCTGCGGCGTCGGCTCGTCCATCGTGGAGGACGCCGCGGAGGAGCAGCGCGCCGCCCTGGAAAGCGGCGGCGGCCTGGCGCCGATGTTCGAGGTCGATCCGCTGTGGCCGAAGAACCTGCCGAATCACTGGCTGATGGGCGCGACCATCGGCGTCGACGTCGATTCGCGGGACCACGTCTGGGTCGTCCACCGCAACACGCCGGACCAGTTCGTGGCCAGGACCGAGATTGGCCTGGTCCAGGATCCGCCGCTGAGCGAGTGCTGCGCGCCCGGACCGCCGGTCCTGGAATTCGACCAGGAAGGGAATCTGCTCTCGAGCTGGGGCGGCCCCGGAACCGAGACGGGGGACTACACCTGGCCGGTGTCGAACCACGGGATCACCATCGACCACATGGACAACGTCTGGATTGGGGGCAACGGCGGACCCGATTCGCACGTGCTGAAGTTCGCGCGCGACGGCAGCTTCCTGAAGCAGTTCGGGTCGTTCGGCGCCCGGGCCGCCGGGGAGGAGGATGGCCGGCCGCTGTTCGAGCGCGACAGCCACGCCGCCGACAGCTTCGGGCGCGTGGCCAAGATCGGGATCGATCCGGACGCCAACGAGGCGTACCTCGCCGACGGCTATCTGAACCGGCGCGTCGCCGTCATCGACATGGAGACGGGCGAGCTCAAGCGCTACTGGGGCGCGTACGGCAACGAGCCCGACGACAGCCTCGACCTCGGCCGCTACATGCCGGGCGCGGAGCCCGCCCCGCAGTTCCGCGGGCCGGTGCACTGCTCGGAGATCTCGAACGACGGCCTGGTGTACGTCTGCGACCGGGCCGAGGACCGGATCCAGGTGTTCCAGAAGGACGGGACGTTCGTCACCGAGGCGGTCGTCGCGCCGAACACCCTGTCGCAGGGGTCGACCTGGGACATCGACTTCTCGCACGATGCCGAGCAGACGTACCTGTACCTGGCCGACGGGCAGAACATGAAGGTCTACATCCTCCTGCGCGAGACGCTGGAGGTGCTGACCGCGTTCGGCGACGGCGGCCGCCAGCCCGGCATGTTCTTCGCCGTGCACAGCATCGCCGTCGACTCGGACGGGAACATCTACACGACCGAGACCTACGAGGGGTCCCGCGTGCAGAAGTTCATCTACAAAGGCATGGGACCGATTCCGGCCGGCGCCGAGGGCACGAACAGCCAGGGTGTGCTGTGGCCGACCGAGTGACTTCAAGATGGGGCTGCGCCCCAAGCCCCCGGCGTCCGCTTGCGGGGACCCCATTGCCCTGCGCCGCTCCCGCCGAGGCGCGCTGTGCGCGCCTTGCGGAGTCTGCACGGTTCTGCGGGGCAGACTCCTGGCCCGCCAAACGTTGCCTTGGCGGGTCGGAGCTCAGGGGGCGGCGAGCTCCTGGCGGAGCGTGACGTCGGCGAACGTTTCGTCGATGGCCGCGAGGCGCTCGAGGGCGCCGGCGTCGTCCTTCAGGTAGGCGTCGAAGAAGGCCCGCAGGGCGTGGCGCGTGATCGCCTTCTGGCGGGCGGGGTCGATCAGGGGGCGCCGCTCGGCGCACTGCGGGGGCTGGCCCCCGGCGTTTTCCTCGAACCAGAGGCAGTCGGGGTTGACGTCGTCCGGCGGCACGTGGTCGCGGTCGCCGAACCAGACGTGGGGCGCGCCGTGAATCATGACCTGCCGCTTCGGCGGCAGGAGCCGCGCGTAGGCGGCCGCCGGACCGGCGGTCTGCGCCTCGAAGATGTCGGCATCGCCGACCAGCAGCAGGACCGGCGTGCTCACCGGCGCCGGCACCACCCCGTTGAACCCCAGTCCGAAGCTCAGGGCGGCGTAGGGCGGATCGCCGCCGGTGATCGGCGCGCTGGCCTTGATCCGCGCGTCCCGCGTCGGCAGGCCGAAGCTGAGGAAGTAGGTCGTGATGCCGCCCAGGGAGATGCCGGTGGCGCCGATGCGGTCGGCGTCGATCAGCGGGCCGAACCGCGGATGGGCCAGCAGCGAGTCGATCACGAAGCTGACGTCGCCCGGCTGGCTGCCGGCGTCGGTCACGTCAGCCGCCGGCAGCTCCGTGTGGGCCGCGCTGGACGTGAGCGGAAAGGCCGGCGCGGCCACCACGTAGCCGTTGCGCACGAGGTGCTCGATGAGGTGCGTGGCGTTGTCCGGCCGGCCGTAGGTGCCGTGGCTGTAGACGACCAGCGGCCACGGGCCCCTGGCCTGCGGGTCCGCGTCGGGAACGGGCGAGCTGTCGTCGGTCTCGGCGGGGTACCAGATCCACGTGTCGAGCCGCCGGTCCGGCGCGCCCTGAAAACGGCGGGCTGGCCTTGGTGGGGCGAGACCGATCGACGAACGTCTCGCGCGCGAGGCCGAGGCCGCCGGCAGCCTCGCCGGTACCGGCTGCGACGAGCACGAGAAGCCCCGTCAGCAGGCCGATCAAGATCGTGCGCCCGATGTGCCCCTTGTTGCTCACGGTCTGCCTCCGGTAGTCGACTGGCCGATCTTGACACAGGAGACGGCGGGCGGCCATTCGCCGCGGGCGCGGATTCGCCGGGAGGTAGTGGCGTATGTTGATGGTGTATACGCTGGGGAAGTCGCATGGTTCGGACGCAGATCTACCTCACGGAGCAACAGCGCACGGAGCCGGCCGCCATCGCCCACCACCGGGGGCAGCGTCAGAGCGAGGTGATTCGCGAGGCAGTGGACCGCTTCATCGAACGGAACAGCCATCACCGCCACGAAGCGGTCCTCCGCCGGGCGGCAGGCCTGTGGCGGGACCGCACGGATGTACCCGACCTCGCTACGCTGCGGCGCGGGTGGGACCGGAATTCCTACGCGGTCATGAGCAGGCGCGGTCGTTCGTCAGCGCCCACTCGGAACGCATCATGATGTCGTCCGTCACGGTCGCCGAGCGGTATATGTGATCATCGCGGCGACGGCCATCCAGGAAGACACGGAGCTCGAAACCCCGAACGTGAAGCACTATCTAATCTATCGATTACATGTTTGCGGGTCTTTGAACCTGCATGTCGCAAGTAGTCACTTGGTGTTATTTCCGCAACTATTGCCGTGAGTTGATCTCCGGCTGCCGATCAACAATCCCATAATACGAGGACAGAGTTGCAAGTTAGCTTCCCTCCGGAACCGGTGTCTCTCTAAAGTCGTCAAGTCTCGAAAGAAGAGACAACATGCGGTCCGGAATCTCGTTCTGCCTCATTACGTTTACGATCGTCGAGGGGGTCAGCGTCACAGAATAGTTCGTCTGCAAGTGTCGATTCAGTGCCGTAAGAACATCCTTGCCAGGTACCACCTGAAGGCGACCGTCAAGACTTTGCCATATCGTCTCGAAGCTTTCCAATATTGTCTGATTGATTGTCGCAACATCGAGTTTTGGATTGATGCTCCGTAGGTGCCGCTGCCTCTTGGACATAAACTGAGCATTAACCCATGTTTAACAACGGTACAGCCAAGGTATTTTAGAATCAGCAGCTTACGCCGACCGAACGGCGCAAGTGGCACTACAAATGCGCGTCAACCGGGGGAAGGGGGGCGGTCAGATGATCGTCTTGCGGACGCCGCCCGGCTGCGGGTCGACGCCGAGCGCATCGTAGATGGCCCGCTGTTCGGGTTCGGCTTGCGTGGCCGTGCGCACGTGCAGGGTGCGCCCGTCCGGGCGCCGGAAGGTGGCGGTGACGCGCTGCTGGCCTTCGAGGATGCGGCGCAGGGTGGACCAGCTGGCGTGCTCGCCGTGCGCGCGCAGGCGGGTGCGGATGACCTGCACGAGCTGGTAGGCGATAACAGTGAGCAGCAGGTGGCCGTCGGCCCGCCGCGGCTTGTGGTGGTAGATGGGGCGCAGTCCGAGCTCGGACTTGAGCGAGCGGAAGACGGCTTCGACGTCGGTGAGCGTGGTGTAGGTTCGCCACAAGGCGTCTTCGTCCCAGTCGGTCTCGCTGCTGCGCAGGCAGTAGACGCCGGGATGGGTGGCCATCGAGCCGTCCTGCGGGCGTCGGGTCCAGGTGACGGCGACGGCCTGGTTGCCGGTCTCGTCGGCGGTGACGTCGATCTGGTAGTGCTTGGCGGCGCGGGTGTGGTGTGCCTTCAAGCGCCCGATGCGCTGCCAGACCTGGGCGAGGCGCTTGTGGGCGCGGGGGCGCGCCAGCCCGTCGTTGAGCTTGGTGAGCGCGGCCTCGAAGCGGGTGGCGATGCGCTCGACGATGCCCCGTTCCTTTTGTGCTCGTTGCTCCGAGTAGCAGTACAGTCGCACCTCGTCGGGGTCGGTGGAGACGACCTTGTGCAGGTGCACGGTCTGGTTCGACTGCGTGCGGACCGACACGGCGGCCTCGGCATCGAATTGCCGGTGGCGTTCGCGGCTGACGACCAGATAGCGGTAGCCGTGCTCGCGCAGCCAGGTGATGCAGGCGTCGGTGGCGACGCCGCGGTCCATCACCACCAGGGCGCCGGCCGGCGCCCGCAGCGCCTCGAGCATGCCGGCCAGGGTGCGGTGCTCGCGGACGTTGCCGGCGAACAGTTGCGAGCGGCGGACGAAGCCGCTGGCGTCGAGCATCAGCCCCAGGGTCAACAGCGGGCAGTCGCTGCGTTTCTCCTTCGAGTGCCCGCGCTTGGCCTGGGGCTGCTCGCTCGCCTCGCCTTCGAAATAGGTGTTGGTCAGGTCGTAGAGGGTCACGGTCGGCTGCAGGTCGAACAGCCCGAGGGCGCGGTCGAACAGGTGCGCCTCGATCGCCTCGCGATGCTTCACCAACGCGTCCGAGGCGCGGTAGAGCTGCATCGCGCTGACGGTCTCGAAGTCGACGCCGAGCAGCTCGCCCAGACCGCTGCGCGCTTGCAGCCAGCGGTGCGTCGCGCGCTCCGATGCCGGCTGGGCCAGGCGCCCGACGAGGGCCCCGGCCGCCGCCGCACGCAACGCGCCGTTGACGCCCAACTCGGCCAGCAGGGCCGGCAGCTCCAATTGCTCCAGCGCCCACAGGCCGACCTGCTCCACCCCGACGCTACGGGGACGGGCCAGGCGCAGCGAGTCGACATCGACCCGTTGCACGGCCGCCGGTCCGGCGGCCGTCTCGTCCCTCGGTGCGGCGCGGGCAACCAACTGCGCGGCGATCCGCTGCGCCTCATGCTCGACGGCGGGCGGGAAATCGGCCACCAGCGGCGGTTGGCCGGCCAGGATATCGTCGATGCGGGTGCACAGCAGCGGCCACTGCTCGCGGGGGATGTCGAAGTGGCGCCCGAGATTGAGCAGCGTGCGCTGCCGGACGGTGTTTCCGACGCGCTCGGAGTGGACGAGGCGATGGGAGAAGTAAGGCTGTCGGTCTTCGGTTCGCCGGGTTTGGGTGCGCCGCACGAACATACGGGCCACGATAGCGGGTGGACCCGCCACAGCGCAACCCAAGCCATACAATTATGGCACTACATTGAGCTCAGCCAAACGCCGATCATTTAGAATCAACAACTTACAGAGGCGAAACTCTCGAAATGCTGCCCAAATCGGCAAAATGACCGCCGATCTTGTTAAACATGGGTTAACTCTGCTCTTCATCACTTTGGTCAAGTTCAGCAGTACGACTTCGATATCGTCACACCTCTCATGAGTTGAGGCGGTCCTCGTCAACTTCTCCCGAGTCTTCTTCTCAATGGCTCGTTGAATCGCGCTGGGTACGAGCAGGTAGTTCTCGATCTCCTTGCACTCATGGATGTGTGCGAAGGACGCAAACTTGCGGAGCTCCTCAAGGTGCTGTTCCACCTCCTCGTCAGATCGGAAGTCTCGGTCGAAAATGACTGCCTTCAGCACCTTCACACCCAGCGTGACCTCAATTCCCTCCGACAGATCCAGCACGCGCGAGGGGTTGAAGCCTCGGACCGGAATGACAGCAGTCTTCGGTTAGCGGGTCGCCACGAAAGATCCAAATTATTGGATTGTACTTTGAGCGCGATTATGGCATAAGTCTTGTGTGACGAACGACCGCGAGCGGTTCACGCCAGGGTCCGACGCGGAGTGGATTCGACGCTTGCGCGAAGAGAACGAGCGGCTGCGCTCGGAGTTGACGCGGCGCGAGCGCGAGGCCGAGGAGCAGCAACGACAACACAGGCGCCAGGAGCGCCGGATCGACGGCCTGGAACGGCAGAACGAGCGGCAGAAGCGTGAGATCGACCACCTGAAGCAGCAGTTGGCCACGGCGCGGCGCGCCGGGTTCCGGCAAGCTGCACCCTTCGCCAAGAACCGACCGCAAGGACGCGGCGGGCGTCCCGGTCGCCGCGCCGGTACGGACTACGGCCAGAAAGCCCGCCGCCGTCGTCCGACCCGTGTCGACGAGACGTTTGCGGCGCCGGTCCCGGCGTCGTGTCCGGATTGCGGCGGTGCCGTCACAGCGGCGGGCATCGAGCCGCAGTATCAGGAAGACCTGCCTGCGGTACGTCCCGTCGTGCGGCGCTTCGACGTCGAGATCGGCCACTGCTCGCAGTGTCAGCGGCGGGTGCAGGGCCGGCATGCGCTGCAGACTTCCGATGCCCTGGGCGCGGCCGGCGCGCAGCTCGGCCCCGGCGTTGCCGCACTGGTCGTCGAGTTGCACACCGAGTTGGGGATGCCGTTGGGGAAGGTCGCCCGCTTCTTGCGGACCGCGTTCGGGCTGTCGGTGACGCCGGGCGGTCTCGCCCACCTGTTGCACCGCACCGCGCGTGATGCCGCGCCGGCCTACGCTGCCTTGTGCCAGCAGGTGCGGGAGAGCGATATGGTCACGCCCGATGAGACCGGCTGGCGGGTCGGCGCCCTCCGCCACTGGCTGTGGGTGTTCGCCACGCCGGAGACGACCGTCTACGCCATCTGCCCCGGCCGCAGCTTCGACGACGCGACCTCGGTGCTCAGCCCCGATTTCGACGGCGTCCTGGTGCGCGACGGGTGGGTGGTGTATCGCGGCTTCGACGGCGCCGTGCACCAGAGTTGTGTGGCGCACCTGCTGCGGCGCTGCAAGCATCTGCAGGAAGATCATCCCGACAGCCCCTGGGCCTTCGAGGTCCAACGGGTGCTGCTGGCGGGACTCGACCTGCGCGACCGCTGCAACGCAGGACACGTCAGCGAGCACGGACTGGCGACGGCCCGCGGCCGACTCGTCGCGCAGCTTGCCCGGCTCATCGACGCCGCGCCGCCGCTCGACGACGCCGAACGCTTCGCCGCACATCTGGCCAACGAATTCGACGCCGTGTTCCTCTTCCTGCTCGACCCGTCGATAGACGCCACCAACTGGCGCGCCGAGCAGGCCGTCCGCCCCGCCGTGGTTACCCGCAAGGTCTGCGGCGGCAACCGCTCGCGCAAGGGCGCCGATACCCAGCAGGTGCTGGCCAGCGTCGTGCGCACCGCCCGCCAGCGCGACCTCGACCTGCCGGCACTGATCGCCACGATGTTGCGCGCCAGCGACCCGCTCGTCCCCGACGAACTGGGACTTCCGCCGCCGCCCGCGTGAGGGTGCAGCGCCGGACTTCGCCTTCCCAACGCCGCCGCCCGTCGCGACGGGCGGAGTGTCGAAAGCAATCCCTTGGGCAGCGCCTGTCGGCGTGTGAGACATGCCCCAGTGAGACATGCTCCGCTCGAGAGCCAGCAGACCTTTTCCGTTGTGTCGGGGCACGCCGACGTACTCATGCCTCGTCGCGTTCGGAGACTTCCATGTTTCGGGCACACTTCAGCCCCGAGTTCATTGGCGAATCACCCGCTAATCGAATACTGACAGCAAAGTCGGATTGGTTCGCGAGAGCGCGTTTACCTATTCTTCTCGAGAACAGCGACAACAACTTGAAGTCCTTCCCCTCAACGAAGAGGACCCTCCGTGATTTAGCGAGTTGCGTCAAGGTTGGATTCAGTCGTGAGCCGAGCACCTCAAAAATTGGCGGTAGTGCAGCCTGGCTTTGTATCCTCTTCGCTGCTCGCCTCTTCTTGTCGACCACCAGCAAATCCGCAGGCTCAACCTCTGATATGATTTCGGTTGAGTGCGTGGCAAGCAGTACGTTGGGGTGCGGGTTTTCAGAATCTCCACGAGTTGTCGTTGCAGATCCGAGTGAAGGTATATGTCGGGTTCGTCGATAACCAATAGGGAACTATCGCGAGCGCGCACAACGTACGTCAGCATCTGACACCAGACCTGAAAACCGAAACCGGCCCAAACCGTCATGAGCGGCGTCGCGCTCACCCCGACGTCATGAAACGTGACCCGGCTTTGCGTCGGGGCCGGCGGCTCCTGCACGTTGACGCTTGGAGCGTGCCATCCTCAAGGGGCGGAAGCGGGACAGTCGTCGTAGCTTTTTTCGGGGTCAGGGGAACCCCGTCCCCGTATCCAAACTGACGCTGCGCGCCCGGCATCGAGCCCCCGAACCGTCCCGGCCTCAGGCCGTGGACGAGCAGCAAATCGAACCCCGCCCGCGAGGCGGGTGTGTTCCTGCACCGGACGTGCCCGCCCGCTTCCGCCTCCAGGGAGGGTACCTGATATGTCCGAGAGGATCGACGCCGACACCTTGCACGTCGACGACATGCACGTGGTCTGGCCCCGAGCGGCTGGCCTCGATGTCCACAAGATGTGCATCACGGCCGCCGTGCGCCTCTGCGAGGCGGGCCGCGGATTGGCGCGAACGGCCGTACGCGAGTTCAGCGCGTTGCCCGACGGGCTGCGGGCAATGACCAACTGGCTTCGGTCGCACGGCGTCACCGCCGCCGCGATGGAAGGCACCGGGGTCTACTGGAAGGCCCCGTTCGAGGCCCTGGAAGACGCCGGCATTCACGCCGAACTGTTTCATGCCCAGCACGTCAAACAGATTCGTGGCAAGAAAACCGATGTCAACGACAGTCTGTGGCTGGGCCGCATCTGTCAGTTCGGCCTCGCCCTGCCGAGCTATGTCCCGCCCCGTCAGTTCCGCCAGTTGCGCCAGTTGACCCGCTACCGCCGGACGCTGGTCGCCGAGCGCAGCCGGAACCGCAACCGGGTCCACAAGACCCTCGACCACGACGGCCTGCGCCTCGGCGGCATCTTGTCGGACATCTTCGGCGTCAACGGGCGGCGCATACTTGACGGGCTCGTCGGCGGGCATCCACCGGACCGCATCCTCGCCGGCCTGACCAACCACGTCGACGCCAAGCTCAAGCCGTTGGCCCAGGCCTTGGCCGCCGCCCTCGACCCGCTCGCGCTGATCAAGCTGAAGATGCAGATCGACGCCCTCGACCGGGCCGACGCCGCCATCGCCGAGCTGGATACCCGCATCCGAACCGAACTGGCCGACTACCAGCGCCCCCTGCGGCTGTTGCAGACGATCCCGGGCATCGATTTCGGCAGCGCCAGCACCATCCTCGTCGAGATCGGCCCAGACCTGGGAGCCTTCCGTCAGGCCCGCCATCTCGGCGCTTGGGCCGGGGTGGCCCCGGGCAACAACACCAGCGCCGGCAAGCGCCGCGCCGGCCGCGCCCGTCAGGGGAACTCGACACTGCGGGCCACTCTCGCTGAATGCGCCCACGGCGCCGTACGCACCAAGCGCTCGCAGTTCTACGACTATCACCGCGCCCTCGCCGGCCGCATCGGCTACAAGCGGGCCATTCTCGCGACCGCCCACAAGCTGTTGCGGGTGACTCACGCCGTCTTGCGCAACGACCGGCCCTACACCGACCCGGGCATCGACTACCAACAAATGGTCGTCGAGCGCAACGCCCCGCGGTGGCTCCGCATGCTCAAACAGTACGGCTTCCTCGAGGAGGCGAGAGCAACCGCGCGTTCCTGACCCGACGCTTCCGGACCCCGCGGCGCCGTGCCGGGCCATAGATCGGGGCTGCCCCGCACCGCCCATCCCATCCGGACTCAAGTCGTACGCCGGGGACCGTCCGATCCCCTTGATCCACGGCCGCACTCGTCGTGCGCCTCCCGCTACGCCGAAGTTTCACAGCAAAAGATCTCTCTAGCCTGGAAAATTCATGAGGCGCCCGGCCTGAGTAGAGACACAAAAGCCTCCGTGTGCTAAAACGCTGTTGACGACAGATGTTTTCGGCACGACGGAGGCTCTTGCGTGACGGACCCCACGATAGCACAGTCTGTTCTGTTCCCCGATCTGTTCGACAAGCCGCTCGTGGCCACGTTCGACCGCGAGCAGTCGAGCTCGGATGGCGGCGCCGTGCTGCTCAAGGCCGCCGAGCGCGTCTACGGGTTGGTCAAGGCATTCGGCCGGTGTCTGATTGACCGCCGGGCACCGGAGAAGGTCCGGCACACGCTCGAGGACCTGGTGGGCCAGCGGGTGTTCGGCATCGCCTGCGGCCATCCCGACGGCAACGATTCGGACCAGCTCGCCGATGATCCGATCCACAAGTTGCTGCTCGGGCGCGACCCGGTGGCGGGCGGTCGGCTGGCGTCGCAGCCGACGGTTTCGCGGTTCGAGAACGGTGCGGGCCGCGTCGCGCTCTATCGGCTCGGGCGCGAGTTGGCGGCGTCGGTCATCGAGCGGCATCGCCGCCGGCTGCGCGGGCGGGTGCGACGCATCACGATCGACCTCGACCCGACCGACGACCCGACGCATGGCGCGCAGCAGCTGACCATGTTCAACAGCTACTACGACAGCTGGTGCTACCTGCCATTGCTGGCCTTTGTGAGCTTCGACCGTGAGGCGGAGCAGTATCTGTGCGCGGCCGTGCTGCGGCCCGGCACGGCGCAGGCGTCCGACGGCACGCTGGGCGTGCTGTGTCGGCTGCTCGCGCTGCTGCGGTCCGCGTTTCCCGAGGCGCGCTTTCTCGTCCGGCTCGACGGCGGCTTCGCCACGCCAGAGATCTTCGACTTCCTCGATGCCGAACCGCGGCTCGACTACGTCGTGGCGATGGCCAGGAACGCCGTGCTGTTGCGGGCTGCCGAGCACGTCATGGTGGCGGCCCGCACCGAGAACATGCTGCGCGAGAAGACGGCGCACTTCTACCTCGACACCCGCTATCGCGCGGGCACGTGGGCTCGTGAGCGCCGCGTGGTGATCAAGGCCGAAGTCGTGCAGCTCACCGGCCGGCAGCCGCGGGACAACCCGCGCTTCGTCGTGACCAATCTGCGCCAGACGCCGCGCTTCATCTACGAGAAGGTCTACTGCGGGCGCGGCGACATCGAGAACCGCATCAAGGAACTGCTCGACGGCTTGCAGATCGACCGCACGAGCTGCACCAAGTTCTGGGCAAACCAGCTGCGGGTCCTGCTGACGGCCGCCGCCTACGTGCTCATGCAGGAACTGCGGCTGAGGGCCGCCCGCACCGCCTGCGCCCGCACCCAGGTGACTTGGCTGCGCGACCGGTTGCTCAAGGTCAGCGTCCATGTCGTCCGCTCCGTCCGCCGGCTCGTCCTGCACCTGCCGCGAGCGACCCCATACCGCGACGTCTGGCGGCACCTCGCCCTCGCGCTCGGGGCGCGCGCCGGATAGCGCGCCGTCGCCACGGCAACCTCCGCGCCCCGGATGCTCGCCAGCGCCCCTGCGCCCGACCTGTCGGCGCTTGCCACCTCATGCGTGCCGTCACCTCGCCCCGGCCACTGCACCACGCTGCCACCTACCACGCGCCGCGTCCGAAAACGTCCTTCGCGCGACGATCAGGCCCTGCCTGGGACCGATTCGATAACCTCACGAATTTTCCGGGCTAGCACCGACAGCAGCAACTGCGTAGGTAAAGGCGTTTACAACTGCCGCTCCAAAGTCGGCAAAAATGCCACGCGCGCCCGCAACTGGACGCCCGCGAAAAGTCAGGCGGATACGAGCTGGTGTCCAGAGTTCGGCTCGATGTGAGTCCAGAGTCTCCTGCACTCTTTTTTTTCTGAATTCTAGGCCCTGCCGCTCGATCACGCTTGAGTTTGGTAGTTGATCGAGGAGGCGTTCGAGAGCATCCAGCTCCGACTGAAGCCGACGGTATTCCTGTATCGTCACGGTTGAACCTCAGTCGCTCAGCAGTGTCAAGTTGGATTTTGCCACTTCGTTGTCTCTGGGGGCAAGATCAAGATGAATGCACCCCTTCCACTGGCCGCTACGCCGGTGGGACCAGACGCTATTCCAGTAAACGGATTGATCGACAAGTGACTCGATCGCCGTCGCATTCAACTGTACGAAATATGCATCAACGTGGTAGTGTTCTTTGGCGCTTGTTCGTCAAAGAGCCGTGGCGAAGTTTGCAGCAACGATTCCTGATTCATGCCATCGGGGAGCTATTGTCAAATGTTGTGGATGGGCCCGGGGACGTGATCAGGCGGCCTCCTTCCGAAGCTCGTTCGCCGTCGGTTCGCGCTCGACGAGAACTCCATCGGCGAACGGGACGCCAGCGCGTACCAAGGGCAGCAGATGGGCCCCGTTCAGCCGGCGCCAGCGCCGCTGCGCCATCTCCAGCAGCTTGAAGGCCATCAAGAGTCCCTTCGCCCGCGAGCCCGCGCCCTTGGTCACCCGCTGCCGCAGCCGGACTGTCGCGAATGGCGACTCGATCAGGTTCGTCGTCCGCAGGTGCGTCCAGTGCTCGGCTGGATAGGAGAAGAACGTCAGCAACGCCTCCTGGTCCTCCACCAGGCAGGCCGTCGCCTTCGGGTACTTCGCCTCGAACTCGGCCACGAACCCGCCGATGGCCGTCTTCGCGTCGGTCTTCGTTGCCGCGTACATCACATCGTGCAACGCACGCTTTGCGCGCGGCCGCAGCCGCCGCGGCAGCTTGTCGAGCACGTTCGCCAGCTTGTGACACCAGTCGCGCTGCGGTGCCGTCTCCGGCCACACGTCCCGCACCGCCGCCCAGAAGCCGAGGGCGCCGTCCCCGACGGCCACCGCCGGCGCCTGCATCCCCCGGCCGCGCAGGTCCCGCAGCACGCTCGACCAACTCTCCGTGCTCTCCCGGTAGCCGTCGTCGAGCGCCACCAGCTCCTTCGTCCCGTCCGCGCGCACCCCGATCATCACCAGCGTGCACAGACGGTCGTCTTCCAGCCGGATGTTGAAGTGGATCCCGTCCACCCACACGTACACGTAATCGCACACCGACAGGTCCCGCTTCCGGAACGCCTGATACTCCTCGTCCCAGCTCGCCGTCAGCCGAGAGATGTTCGTCGCACTCAGCCCGGCTGCGTCCTCCCCGAGCAGCACCGGCAGCGCCTCGCGGAAGTCGCCCGTCGACAGCCCCCGCAGATACAGAATCGGCAGCACCTCGGCCACCTTCGGCGACCGCCGCATATACGGCGGCAGGATCCGGCTCGTAAACCGCTGCCGCTCACCCGCTTCGTCAACCCGCCGGTCGTTGACGCGCGGGGCCTCAACCTCCATCGTCCCGGCGCCGCAGGTCACGCGCCGGGCCTGCCCACGACCGTTGCGAACGACCAGACGCCGGCCCCGCGCGTCCCGAGCCTCGCCGTGAGCCTCGATGTAGCGTGCAACTTCCTCCTCCAAGGCCGTCAGCAACATGCGCCGTGCGCCTTCCCGAGCCACCGCATCCAGCGTCGGAACGTCGTCCTCTACCGCTTCGAGCTTGTCGACCGGGACCGCGTCGAGTACCGTCTCCATGGGTGGTGTCTCCTTCCCCCCGGCCTGCCAGCCAGGGTGTGTTGTTGGTTCACTTGGAAGGATACGCCACCTGTCTCACGCCCTCCGGATCCACAACTTTAGCCCGGAAAATTCATGACGTCGTCGAATCGGTCGCTGGCCGAGCCCTGATCGTTGAGCGAGAGAGGTCTGCGGTCGCCGCACGTGGCAGGTGGCAGCGTGGTGGAGCGGCGTGGCGTGGTTACGGGGCGTACGAGGCGCCAGACGCGGACAGCTTCGCCGACAGGGCGCCCCAGGCGCCTGTGTGGATTCCGCGAGCTGAGGGGGAAGCTGCGACGGGGCGCTACCCGGCGCGCGCCCCGAGTGCGAGGGCGATTTGGCGCCACGCGTCGAGGTCGGGCGTTGCCCGCGGCAGGTGCACAACGAGGCGCCGGACGGAGCGGACGACGTTGGCGCCGAGCTTGAGCAATCGGTCGCGCAGCCAGGTCACTTGGGTGCGGGCGCAGGCGGTGCGGGCGGCTCTCAGCCGCAGTTCCTGCATGAGCACGTAGGCGGCGGCCGTCAACAGGACCCGCAGCTGGTTCCTAAGAAACTCCCGTCGGATGCTCCTGGAGCGTGAATCCGAGCGCCTTCGCCCGACGGCGGAGATTGGCTACGGCTCGTTGCCGATAACGCTGCTCGTAGTGCGAGGCACCCGGGTCGGCGTACTGCATGCCGTAGCGCAGTGTGTTGTAGAACAACACGGCGATCTTGCGCGCCGTGGCCGTCACCGCCTTGGCCTTGCCGACCCGCCCGGACAAGCGGCGGTAGAACGCGCCCAGGGCCGTGTCGGTCCGGCTCACGGTGACCGCGGCCAACCGCAGCAGGGCTGCCGCTCGGTTCGCAGACCGTCGCGTCTTCGAGCTCAGGATCCGACCGCCCGAGATCTTGTTGCCCGGAGCCAACGACAACCACGACGTGAAGTGCTTGCAGGTCGGCCACCGAGACATGTCCGTGCCGCATTCGCTGACCAGCTTCAGCGCGTTGTACGGTCCGAGGCCGTGGATCTGAGTCAGGTCTACGCCGAGCAGCGTGTAGAGCATCGGGCGCACGTCGAACGCCAGCGCGTTGGGTCCGCGCGTGGTGTGTCGCGGGGCCGGCAACCGGGCCGGTGGCGGCGTGCTCGTTGCGCAAAGGTGCTTCACCGCGCGCTCGATGGCCTGATCACACTGCCCGATGGACTCCTGGTATCTGTCGTAGAGCTCCAGCGCCTGGCTCAGCGCGAAGACGTGCTCTTCCCGATAGTTGCCGGCCAGCGCCTCCCTGATCGTCTCGACGCTCGCCTTGCAGCGGGGGTCGCGGTGCTGGGCCAACTGCATCGGGTCGCGGTCGCCCGCGACAATCGCGCGCACGATGCGCATCCCCGTCTCGCCCGTGATGTCGGTCACGACGTGATGAAGCTGGACGTTCATCTCCATCAAGGCCTTCTGCATGTGCTGAATGTGTGCGGCTGCATACTCGACCAGCCGCTCCCGCTGACGCAGATACGCGCGTAGCGTCACCACGTCCTGATGCGGACGGAAGCTCCCGCGCAGCAGGCCGAACTGATGAAGCTGCTGGAGCCACTGGGCATCGTTGACGTCCGTCTTCCGGCCTGGAACCTGCTTCACGTCTCTGGCGTTGACCAGCAGCACCTCGAAGCCCTGCGCCTCAAGGATCTCGAACACCGGGATCCAGTACACGCCCGTCGACTCCATCGCCACGGTCGTGATCCCGACAGTCTTCAGCCAGTCGGCCAGTCGATGCAGATCCTGAGTGAAGCTCTGAAAGGTCCGCACGGGCTCGGCGTCGCGATCGGGCGCCACGGCCACCACGTGAAACCGTGAGCCCACATCGATGCCGGCCGCATCGGGATGAACGTTCGAGAAGCGGCCTCGTGCGTGCCGCCCCTTGGTCTTCCTGCGTCGTGCCATCGGTACCTCCTCATTGGAGTGGCGCCGAGAGGCAGGACGGCGGAACGATAACTTTCCTACACGGGATCGCAGTCGAGCGTCACCACTTGCAAGTCCGCAGGCGTCCTTGGACCACGTTTGCCACGGGGTCGTGCCTCCAATAAGCTAACGGTCGCTCCCCTCGGCGCGACCCCGCACGATACCCGATCGCCGAGTTTCTGTCGCGACAGGAGCGGGTACGCCCGCCGACGACGTTTCCTAAGAAACTCCCGTCGGATGCTCCTGGAGCGTGAATCCGAGCGCCTTCGCCCGACGGCGGAGATTGGCTACGGCTCGTTGCCGATAACGCTGCTCGTAGTGCGAGGCACCCGGGTCGGCGTACTGCATGCCGTAGCGCAGTGTGTTGTAGAACAACACGGCGATCTTGCGCGCCGTGGCCGTCACCGCCTTGGCCTTGCCGACCCGCCCGGACAAGCGGCGGTAGAACGCGCCCAGGGCCGTGTCGGTCCGGCTCACGGTGACCGCGGCCAACCGCAGCAGGGCTGCCGCTCGGTTCGCAGACCGTCGCGTCTTCGAGCTCAGGATCCGACCGCCCGAGATCTTGTTGCCCGGAGCCAACGACAACCACGACGTGAAGTGCTTGCAGGTCGGCCACCGAGACATGTCCGTGCCGCATTCGCTGACCAGCTTCAGCGCGTTGTACGGTCCGAGGCCGTGGATCTGAGTCAGGTCTACGCCGAGCAGCGTGTAGAGCATCGGGCGCACGTCGAACGCCAGCGCGTTGGGTCCGCGCGTGGTGTGTCGCGGGGCCGGCAACCGGGCCGGTGGCGGCGTGCTCGTTGCGCAAAGGTGCTTCACCGCGCGCTCGATGGCCTGATCACACTGCCCGATGGACTCCTGGTATCTGTCGTAGAGCTCCAGCGCCTGGCTCAGCGCGAAGACGTGCTCTTCCCGATAGTTGCCGGCCAGCGCCTCCCTGATCGTCTCGACGCTCGCCTTGCAGCGGGGGTCGCGGTGCTGGGCCAACTGCATCGGGTCGCGGTCGCCCGCGACAATCGCGCGCACGATGCGCATCCCCGTCTCGCCCGTGATGTCGGTCACGACGTGATGAAGCTGGACGTTCATCTCCATCAAGGCCTTCTGCATGTGCTGAATGTGTGCGGCTGCATACTCGACCAGCCGCTCCCGCTGACGCAGATACGCGCGTAGCGTCACCACGTCCTGATGCGGACGGAAGCTCCCGCGCAGCAGGCCGAACTGATGAAGCTGCTGGAGCCACTGGGCATCGTTGACGTCCGTCTTCCGGCCTGGAACCTGCTTCACGTCTCTGGCGTTGACCAGCAGCACCTCGAAGCCCTGCGCCTCAAGGATCTCGAACACCGGGATCCAGTACACGCCCGTCGACTCCATCGCCACGGTCGTGATCCCGACAGTCTTCAGCCAGTCGGCCAGTCGATGCAGATCCTGAGTGAAGCTCTGAAAGGTCCGCACGGGCTCGGCGTCGCGATCGGGCGCCACGGCCACCACGTGAAACCGTGAGCCCACATCGATGCCGGCCGCATCGGGATGAACGTTCGAGAAGCGGCCTCGTGCGTGCCGCCCCTTGGTCTTCCTGCGTCGTGCCATCGGTACCTCCTCATTGGAGTGGCGCCGAGAGGCAGGACGGCGGAACGATAACTTTCCTACACGGGATCGCAGTCGAGCGTCACCACTTGCAAGTCCGCAGGCGTCCTTGGACCACGTTTGCCACGGGGTCGTGCCTCCAATAAGCTAACGGTCGCTCCCCTCGGCGCGACCCCGCACGATACCCGATCGCCGAGTTTCTGTCGCGACAGGAGCGGGTACGCCCGCCGACGACGTTTGCCCAGAACTTGGTGCAGCTCGTGCGGTCGATCTGCAAGCCGTCGAGCAGTTCCTTGATGCGGTTCTCGATGTCGCCGCGCCCGCAGTAGACCTTCTCGTAGATGAAGCGCGGCGTCTGGCGCAGATTGGTCACGACGAAGCGCGGGTTGTCCCGCGGCTGCCGGCCGGTGAGCTGCACGACTTCGGCCTTGATCACCACGCGGCGCTCACGAGCCCACGTGCCCGCGCGATAGCGGGTGTCGAGGTAGAAGTGCGCCGTCTTCTCACGCAGCATGTTCTCGGTGCGGGCCGCCACCATGACGGGCTCGGCAGCCCGCAGCAGGACGGCGTTCTTGGCCATCGCCACGACGTAGTCGAGCCGCGGCTCGGCATCGAGGAAGTCGAAGACCTCCGGGCAGGCGAAGCCCCCGTCGAGACGGACGAGAAAGCGTGCCTTGGGGAACGCGGACCGCAGCAGCGGGAGCAATCGACACAGCACGCTCAGCGTGCCGTCGGGCGCCTGGGCCTTGCCGGGTCGCAGCACCGCCGCGCACAGATACTGCTCGACCTCGCGGTCGAAGCTCACAAAGGCCAGCAATGGCAGGTAGCACCAGCTGTCGTAGTAGCTGTTGAACATGGTCAGCTGCTGCGCGCCATGCGTCGGGTCGTCGGTCGGGTCGAGGTCGATCGTGATGCGTCGCACCCGCCCGCGCAGCCGGCGACGATGCCGCTCGATGACCGACGTCGCCAGCTCGCGCCCCAGCCGATAGAGCGCGACGCGGCCCGCACCGTTCTCGAACCGCGAGACCGTCGGCTGCGACGCCAGCCGACCGCCCGCCACCGGGTCGCGCCCGAGCAGCAGCTTGTGGATCGGGTCGTCGGCGAGCCGGTCCGAATCGTTGCCGTCGGGATGACCGCAGGCGATGCCGAACACCCGCTGGCCGACCAGGTCCTCGAGCGTGTGCCGGACCTTCTCCGGTGCCCGGCGGTCGACCAGACACCGGCCGAACGCCTTGACCAGTCCGTAGACGCGCTCGGCGGCCTTGAGCAGCACGGCGCCGCCATCCGAGCTCGACTGCTCGCGGTCGAACGTGGCGACCAGCGGCTTGTCGAACAGATCGGGGAACAGAACAGACTGTGCTATCGTGGGGTCCGTCACGCAAGGGCCTCCGTTGTGGCTAAACGTTTGATAGCACAACGTTTGTACCACACGGAAGGCCCTTGCGTCTCGTCGCCAACCCCACCTTCACGCATAATCCGGGGTAGGTCTCTCCGGTGCGGCACGGGCGAGCGTCACGACATCGGTCCTTCGCTTCGAGTGCACCTCGAAGCGAAGCGGCAGCCTCGTCCAGGGCCCTGTCCGTCTTGGGGCTCAACCCGGCGGGGGCGTACAGGAAGGCATGGGTTACGCCGTCATAGCGCGTGGCGCGTGCGGGCACCCCGGCCGCGGCCAGTTCCCGCGCATACCTCTCGCCCTCGTCCCTGAGCGGGTCGAACTGGGCCGTGATCACCAGGGCGGGCGGAAGGCCTGCCAGGTCGTCGGCCAGCAACGGCGAGGCGTACGGACGCCGGCGATCGGCCGGATTCGGCAGGTACGTGTCGCGCGTGAACTCGTGCGCCGCGCCGCCGATGAGGTAGCCCTCGGCGAACAGCTCGTGGGATTCCGTTTCCATCTCGGCGAAGTTGAGCACCGGGTAGAGCAGGAGCTGAAAGACGATCGGGGGCCCGGCCAGGTCGCGGGCCTTCAGCGCCACGGCCGCGGCGAGGTTGCCCCCGGCGCTGTCGCCTCCCACGGCGAGTCGCGTCGGGTCGCCGCCAAGGTCCGCCGCGTGCGCGTGCACCCACTCGAGCGCGGCGTAGCTGTCCACGAGCGCCGAGGGGTAGACGTGCTCGGGCGCCAGCCGGTATCCGACCGACACGACGATGGCGCCGGAGCGCGCGGCCAGGTCGCGGCAGATCGGGTCGTACGTGTCCAGGTCGCCGAGCCGGAAGCCGCCGCCGTGGTAGAAGACGAGGATCGGTTGCCGGTCCGCACGGGAGGGCCAGTAGATCCTGATCGGTACCTCGCCGTCCGGACCGGGAATCCGGCGGTCTTCGACCCGGGGCAACGGCCGCGGGTCACCCCACCATCGCCGCATGACGTCTCGAATGGCGGCCCGCTCTTCCTCTACCGGCGTGGCGCCGGGCGGCGGCGTCGATGCAGCCAGTCTGAGGCCCACCGCGAACAGGAGGTCGAGCCTGCCATGGGGCGTGAAGGTCCAACTGTAGATCACGCCGGCGCCGCCGGCGGCGACGAGCAGCAGCACGACCCCCGCAAGGAGAACCGGGCGCTCGAGCCGCCAGCGAGTCATGGCTGCTTCCTCTCCCGGGCGGCGGCCTTCATTCCGGCGGCTCCACCGCATCGTACCCCGCGAGCGTCACCACCTCCGCCGTGGCTGTCGTCACGAGATCGGCGGACGACAACCCCGACGCGTCCATGGCCCGATCCACCAGAAAGGTGCCGGTCCTGAACCCGATCCACCGCCGGCCGTCCGGATGTCGAAACAGCCACTGGTTCCGATCAGTCGATGGAGCCAGGGACAGCAGCTCGGTCACCCAGGCCGCCACGCCGGCGGGGTAGTCGCTGAAGGGATAGCGGGCGCCGGTGTGGTCGCGCTCGAATGCGGCCGCCATGCCCTCGCTGACGACTTCGTCCATCAGGGAAACGCGCTCCACCTGGGCGTCCCGGACGAGGTGATGGAGCTCATGGAACAGCATCGGGCGCAAGTGGGTCTCGGCCGTGGCGGCTACGCCGTCGCCCCGCTCGGGGTCCACGGTCCAGTAGAGCCTGTCCGGAACCACGGCGGCAGCCGTCGCCAGGGTCGCCTCGCTCACGTTGTCATCCGCATCGACGCGCAGCACGAGCCGATCGGGAACGGCGGGCAGGAGCTCTCGGACTTCGGCGACGGTGTCTTCGGCTATGCGCTCGATCGTGCGGCGTTCCGCCCGGGAAAACGCATGCTCGACTTCCCGGTACTCGACGTCCACAAGGCCGTTGTCCGCACACGCCGCGCCGAGGACGCCACCGGCGAGGAACGCCAGCAGGGCGCCCGCGCGTGCGGCTCGTGCTCCGGAAAGACTCCCGATATCGACGCGGCCAATCACTCCGTTAATTCATCGCACAGCAACGCGCTGGCCGCAAGCGCCGCACGGTCCGCCGTCAGGTGGCAGTCACGACCCTGGCCCGCGTGGGGCGCGCAACTGCCATTGCGGGCTCGATTGCGCGGGCGGTTCGTTTCCTGCTACGGTTCGAGCAGGGGCGAGGTTCATCGATGGGCTTGCGCGAGCGACTGTTCGGCCGGAAGAAGGATGTCGACGACGGGCCGGATCCGCTGGCCGATCTCGTCCTCGAGAAGCTGAAGGTCGGCTACCTGGTCGACTACGACCTGCGGACGTGGCGGGTGACCGGCTACTCGCGCTACCGCTTCGCGGGCATGAGCGACATCGAGGAGTGGGAGCTGAGCGCCAACGGCGAGCAGCGCTACCTGGAGCGCGCCGGCGATGCGTGGTCGCTCTCGCGGCGGATCGCCATCGGCGACATCGCCGGCGACGTCCGGCAGCACATCCTCGATCACGAGGATCCGCCGCAGACCATCGTCTTCCGGGGCGCCGCGTACCGTCTCGACGCATCCTACGCGGGCCACCTGCTGCCGGACGGAGACGGCGATGGCGCCGGCGCCGGCGAGCCGGTCGTCCGCTGGGAGTTCATGGACGAATCCGAGACCGGCTTCGTGGGCATCGAGCAGTGGGGCGAGACCGAGTTCACCGCCGCGGCCGGATCGGCCGTGGAAGACTACCAGTTCACGCACATCCTGCCGGGGAGTCCGACATGAGCCGCCGCCGGTCAGCTCCGCAACGAAACCGCCGCCTCGCGACGATCCTGCTGGCAATCGTGCTGCCCGCCGCCGCGGCGTGCGACACGCAGACCCCGCTCGAACGGCTGCAGGCGCAGCTCGAGCCGTATCCGGAGTACTCCGTGGTGCTGCAGGACATGGACGAGGACCTGCTCGGGTACTCGCACCGCTACCGGGTCGTGGTCGGTCAGCCGCAGGCCGGATCGGACGAGCTGGACTACCGCGAGACGGTTCTCGACTGGCAGCGGGTCGACTCCGGGACCTACGAGCGCCATCGTCCGTCGCTCGGGATGGTCGTCCTCTCGAAGGGCGCCGGCGGCAGCGTCGATCGGGACGCGCACCCGCCCGGCTACCAGCAGGTGGGCGACGAGCGCTACGGCCAGTGGCGGCAGGACGCCGGCGGGAGGTCGTTCTGGGAGTTCTACGGCCAGTACGCGCTGCTGAGCCACATCATCGGCGGCTTCGGACGCCCGATCTACCGGGACGACTGGAGCGGCTACCAGGATGCGCGCCGGCGCGGACAGACGTACTACGGGCCCGGCACCGCCGGCGGCGGGCGCAGGTACGGCACGAACGGCTCCACCACCCGGCAGAGCAACCCCGACTTCTTCCGCCGCCGGCAGGCGCAGCAGGCGGCGCAGAGCCGGTCGTTCGGCCAACGGGTCAGCAGCCGCATGGCGGGCGGCATGCGCAGCTTCGGCAAGTAGCCGCAGGGGAGAACACGTCATGGCGGTGGATCAGATCCTGCCGGGCTTCATCTACCTGGCCGTCATCCTGGCGCTGCTCGTCGTCGGCAAGTGGGTCTACGACGGGCTCCACCGCGGCTTCGCGCTGCGGACCGAGCTGATCGAGAACGACAACCTGGCCGCTGCGCTCGCGGTGGCGGGCTACTACCTGGGACTGGTCGTCGTCCTGGTCGGCGTCGTCTCCGGGCCCGCCTCGTTCAGTCTGCTGGACGACGTCATCGGCCTCGTGATCTTCGGCCTGCTGGGGATCGCGCTGCTGAACCTGTCGGGCCTGATCAACGACAAGGTGGTGTTCTCGAAGTTCGCCATCGAGCGCGAGATCGTCGAGGACCGCAATACCGGCGTGGGCGTTCTCGAAGGGGCCAACTACGTGGCCGTCGGCCTGATCACGGCGGGGGCGATGTCGGGCGAGGGCGGCCTGCTGTCCGGGCTGGTGTTCTGGGTCGCCGGCCTGGCGGCGCTGATCGTCGCCGGCCTGCTGTACGACCGGATCATCGCCTACGACCTGCACGACGAGATCGAGAAGGGCAACGTCGCGGTGGCGGCGGCCGTCGCGGGGGTGCTCATCGGCTTCGGCAACATCATCCGCCTGGCGGGCGAAGGCGACTTCGTCTCCTGGAACGAGAGCCTGACCGAGTTCGGCTACTACACCCTGGTCGGGCTGATCCTGCTGCCGTTCATCCGGCTGGTCGCCGACAAGGTGCTGCTGCCCGGCGCGCGGCTGAGCGACGAGCTGCTGCAGGAGCAGCCCAACCTGGGTGCCGGCGTGATAGAAGGCGTGTCCTACCTCGCGGCGTCCATGCTGATCGGGTTGACGCTGTAGCACCCGGTCGCAACCCGTGGAGCGGCAGCCTCCCGGCGGACGATGAGCAGCTTCTGGGCGAGGGTGCGGCAGCCCGCGGCGGCGCTGCTCGCGTTCGTGCGGCGCGAGAACCTCTTCCGGCTCGTCGGCGTCATCGGCGTGCTGGTCCTGGCCGGCGCCGCCGGCCTCGCCTGGTTCGAGGAGGACCGGCCCTTCCACGACGCGCTCTGGTGGGCCATCGTCACCCTGACGACAGTCGGCTTCGGCGACATCTCGCCGGTGTCGTTCGGCGGCCGGCTGATAGGCGTGGTCCTGATGTTCTTCGGCATCGGGGTGCTGGGCATGTTCACCGCCACCATCGCCGGCGCGTTCGTCGAGCAGCGGCTGAGAAAGGATCGCGGCATGGGGGAGTACGACCTGGAGGGGCACATCATCCTCTGCGGGTGGAACGACCGGACGAAGGAGATCCTCAAGGACCTGCGGGCCGACCTGCGCTCGGCGGAGGCGGCCATCGTGCTGGTGGCCGACGTCGAGATGAAGCCGGCGGAGGACGACCGGCTGCACTTCGTGCGCGGCGCGGAGACCGAGGACGACCTGCGGCGGGCCGGCATCGAGCAGGCGAAGACCGTCGTCCTCGTCGGCGACCGGGCGCTCGACTACGGGGCGCGGGACGCCAAGGCGGTGCTGGCGGTGCTGACGGTGAAGGGCCTCAACCCGCGGGTCTACACCATCGTCGAGCTCGCCGGCGAGGAGAACGTGCGCCACTGCGAGCAGGCGGGGGCCGACGAGATCATCGTGGGCGCGGACCTGTGCAGCCGGGTCCTCTCCACCGCCACCCTGGACCACGGCATCTCGACCGTGCTCCGCGAGCTGCTGAGCGCGCAGGTGGGCCAGGATCTCATCACCGTTCCCGTGCGGGCCGGGCACGACGGCCGCGCGTTCTTCGACGTGTTCTCCGACCTGAAGCGCGAGGAGGACAAGATTGCGCTGGCGATCCAGCGCCACGAGACGGGCGACATCGTGACCAATCCCGACGCCGGCGCCCGCGTGGCGGCCGACGACCGCCTGGTCGTCATCTCGGCGCGCGCCCGGCCCGACAGACTCCAAGGCGCGCACGGCGCGCCTCGGCGGGAGCGGCGCGGGGCGCAGGGGCCCCCGCAAGCGGACGCCGGGGGCTTGGGGCGCAGCCCCATCTGATAAAGGAGGAGGCGTGACATTCGATGGCTGAGCATTTCGACAAGGTCAAGGGCTACCTGCTCGATCTCGGGCTGACGATCGCGACGGAGGACGAGGCGGAGGAGCTCGTCGTGGTCGACGACGAGGAGAACGGCATCAAGAATCTGTTCGTCGACTGCGAGCCGCCCATCGTCATTCTCGAGCAGTTGATCGGCAACGTGCCGAGCGACCCGGGCGACCTCTTCGTGCGGCTGCTGCAGATGAACAACACCCTGGTGCACGGCGCCTTCGTCCTCGACGAGGACGCGGCGCGCATCTTCTACCGCGACACCCTGCAGCTCGCCAACCTCGACGTGAACGAGCTGGAGGGCTCCATCGACGCCCTCTCGCTGGCGATGGCGGAGTACGGCGCCGAGCTGCTCGGCTACCTGCAGCGCTAACGACCGAAGGAGAACGACGATGGCCAGTATCTTTCGCAGGATGTTCAGGGTCGCCGAGTCGAACGCGCACGCCGCGATGGACCACCTGGAAGACCCCATCAAGATGACCGAGCAGGGCATCCGGGACCTCAAGAAGAACCTGCAGGCGGCGATGGTCAGCCTGGCGCAGGTCAAGTCGCTCGCCATCCGGCTGCAGAAGGAGGCCGGCGACCACCGCAAGCGCGCGGCGGACTACGAGCGCAAGGCGATGCTGCTGCTCAAGCGCGCCGCGGCGGGCGAGATGGAGGCGGGCGAGGCCGAGCGACTGGCGAGCTCGGCGCTGGAGAAGAAGGAGGACGCGATGCAGCAGGCGGCCCGGGTGGGCGGCGATCACGAGACGCAGCAGCGGATGGCCGACCAGCTCCAGGCCAAGGTGGCGGACGTCAAGCGGCAGATCAACAAGTACCAGAACGAGCTCGTCACCCTGCGGGCCCGCGCGCGCACCGCGTCGTCGATGCGCAAGATCAACCAGCAGCTCGCCGGCGCCGACGCCGGCGGCACCGTCGCCATGCTCGAGAGGATGAAGGCCAAGGTGCAGGAGGAGGAGTCGCTGGCCGAGGCGTACGACCAGCTCGCCGACGTCGGCGGCACAATCGACGACGACATCGACAAGGCGCTGACCGCTGCCGCTCCCAGTCCCGGCGCCGACGACGCGCTGGCGGAGCTCAAGAAGAAGATGGGCCTGGCGGGCGCGTAGCCGCGGCCGCCGCCCGGCGGGGTCAGAGCGAGCTCGAGAACCCGTGGCCGAGCTCGCGCATGACCGCTTCGGCCGCCCGCACGCCGTGGTACTGCGCCTCCTCGAAGAGCGACAGCCCGCTCATGTCGGAGTGGGCGAAGCGGACGGGGCCGTGGGGCGCGGCCGCCCGCCGGCGCGCGGCGCCCCAGACGAAGCCGGGCACCGGCCGGATCATGGCGTGGCCCCACAGCATCACGTCGGCGTGCGTCACGTTCGACTCGATGCCCGGATGGGCCTGTCCGAGATCGGCCAGGATCAACGCCACCCAGTCGCGCCATTCCCGTTCCAGCATCCAGGCCCGGGCCAGCGCCGGGTTCGGGTCGGTCAGCGGCAGGTAGTAGGTCAGTACGCTGCGACCCGTCGTCATCCGCAGGTTCTGGTGGGTCGCCACCACGTAGCCGAGCGACGGGCTGGCGTGGAGGACGTTGTCCCAGGCCGCGCCCGCGGGCAGGCGCTCGACCGTGAGGTTCGCCACCATCCACGGCGAGTAGGTGAACGCTTCGAGGCCGGCCGGCGCGTAGCCGTCGACGACGCGCGACGCGGTGAAGCGCGGCAGCGCGTAGATGCAGCGGCGCGCCCGGAACCGGATGGCCGTCTCGTCGCGGGTGTCCAGCGCGTCGACCTCGACGCCGCCCGTCGGGGCGGCGTCGCTCCCTGCACTGCCGGCGGCCGAAGCCTCGCCCGGCGCGTTCCCGGCAGGCCGTACGCGGTAGACCAGCATGCCGGTGCGGACCCGCCCGGCGGCGCGGTCCACGAAGTGCCGCACGATGCGGCCGTTGCCCTCGGGCCACGTCAGGTACTGGACATCCGGCGCGCGCGAGCAGAAGTAGTGCCACCCCGCCCAGGCCGAGGTCGTCTCGAGCGTGCACCCGTAGTCGTCGCGGCAGCAGTAGTCGACGTACCAGCGCAGCCGCGGCGAGGACCAGCCGGCGCGGTCGAAGTACTCGCGCATCGAGATCCGGTCGAGCGCCGCGATCGCCGGGTCGGTCGTGCCCGCGGCGACCGGCAGGGCGAACGCCCGCCGGCCCCGGGCGTCGCGGTAGTCGCGGTAGCGCCGCACCTGCGCCTCGAACGCGGCCAGCGCCGCCGCGCTGCCCGGCTCGCCGGGGTCGAGGACGTCCCGCGCCGACAGCCCCTGCCGCCAACCGCCGTCGATGAAGACTCGTTCCTGCGGGGCGTGGCAGAGGTGCCGCGGGTCGTAGACGGGTTCGCCGTCCGGCCCGTGGTCCCGGACCAGGCCCAGCTCCTCGACGAGCTCGCGGACCGCGGTCGACTCGGCGGTCGGCGTCGGCAGGTAGTGGGCGCCCCACGGATAGGCGGACACGGCGTTCTCGCCCCAGCGGGCGTTGCCCCCGGGCCCGGGCTCGAGCTCCAGCACCACGAAGTCGCGAAAGCCGCTCCCGGCGAGCTTCCACGCCGCCGACAGCCCGGCGATGCCGCCGCCCGCGATGACCACCGCCACTTCGCGGGTCTGCCGCGGCTCGGGGAAGGCGCCGTCGCGCAGCCGGTGGCCAATCCGGTGGGAGGCGCCCACGATGGACCCGCCGATGCGGCCGGCGTCGAGCGCGCGGCCGGCGTCGGACGCCGTCCCCGGCGCGCAACCGAGCGCCAGGGCCGCGGCCGCGCCGGGACCGATGCGCAGCAGGTCCCGCCGCGACAGCCGGCGGCCGGCGCCGGCGGGCGGTCCGGACGGCAGCTTCATCTACGGCCGCCCCCGCACGTACCGCTCCCATCCGGCGCCGTGGTACTGCACCAGAATCTGGTTGTTCAGGCGGTTCACCTCGACCGGCACCGGCGCCATGTCCGCCGGAAACTCGAACAGCGCGGCCGCGATCGCCGGCGTGAGGAACCGCAGCCCCGGCGGGAACCCTCCTGGCTCGGGCAGCGGCGCATGCGACGCCAGCACGAAGCCCCACTCGCCGAAGGTGGGCACCGGGGCGTGATACGGCCTGGCGTGCAGCCCCGCGGCGCGGACCGTCTCCACGATGCACCAGAACGCCTGCCGGGACACCAGGGGCGAGGTGCTCTGCAGCGCCGCCGCGCCGCCCGGGTGCAGGCGCTCCCGGAGGCGGCGGTAGAAGGTGGTCGTGTAGAGCTTGCCGAGCGAGTAGTTGCGGGGGTCGGGGAAGTCGACCACGATGAAGTCGTAGCGGGTCGCGGTCGATTCCAGCCAGACGAACGCGTCGGCGTTGACGACCTCGACGCGCGGCGAGCGCAGCGCGTTGCCGTTGAGCGCGGCGAACGCCTCGTGGTCGCGGAAGATGTCCGTCATCAGCGGATCGAGGTCGACCAGCGTGATCGCCTCGACGCCGTCGACCCGCAGGATCTCGCGGACCGCCATCCCGTCGCCGCCGCCGAGCACCAGGACGCGCCGCGGCGTCGCGACCGAGGCCAGTCCGGGATGGACGAGCGCCTCGTGGTAGCGGTACTCGTCCAGGGACGAGAACTGCAGGTTGCCGTCGAGGAACAACCGCACGCCGCCCGCGCCCCGCGTCAGCACGATGCGCTGGTACGGCGACACGCGCGACAGCACCACCGGGTCGTCGTAGAGCCGCCGCTCCGACCAGTCCATGAGGTCGTCGGAGAGCACCGCGCCCGCCGCGAGCACGCCCAGCGCGGCGTAGGCCTGCGCCGTGAGCCGCGGCCGCCGGTGCTGCTTGCGGAAGACGTGGCAGGTCCAGACGGCGACCAGCACGTTGAGCCCGCCGAACACGAACGACGAGCGCATCAGTCCCACCTGCGGCACGAGCCACAGCGGAAACAGCAGCGACGCGGCCAGCGCGCCCAGGTAGTCGAGCGACAGCACCCTCGAGACCAGGTCGTGGAGCGGGAACTCGTCCTTGAGGATGCGGATCAGGAACGGGATCTCCAGGCCGACCAGCACGCCGGTGGCGGTGACCCAGCCGTAGAGCACGACCCGGAAGGCGGCGACCTCGCCGAACGCGAAGAAGAGCACCGGCGACGACAGGCCGCCGACGAGGCCCACGAGGATCTCGACCTCGATGAAGCGGACGAGCAGGTCGCGCCGGAAGTAGCGCGACAGGTACGAGCCCACCCCCATCGAGAACAGGTAGACGCCGATGACCGTCGAGAACTGCGTGACGCTGTCGCCGAGCAGGTAGCTGGCGATCGTGCCGGCCAGCAGCTCGTAGATCAGTCCGCAGGTGGCGATGGTGAAGACGGCGATGAGGAGGACGCCGGTCGGGGCGTCCGCGAGGCCGGTCGACGCGGCGGGGCGCTCGTCCATGGGGGTGCTTTTTGACTCCGGGCCGCCGGTCCGGTGATCCTTGACGGATGGCCGCCCGCCTGGTCCAGGATATCTCCGCGGCGCACAGCGTGGCGACGCTGCGCTACTTCCTGCTCGCGGGGCGTCCCCGGCTGGAGCCGCTGCGCGTGCTCGATTCCCGCCGGGTGCCGTGGGGACGCGGCACGGTCACGTTCTGCGCGCTCGGCACGAGCCACGCGGTGCTGGTCGAGCGCGCGGGCACCGCGCTGACGGAGCTGCTGACCTGCGCGTCCGGCGATCTGCGGGCGCGGGTCGTCCGCCAGCGGGCCGCCAGCTCGGACTGGTCCCTGTCCTGCACCGTCGACGGGCTGCGCTGCGACTGCCGGCTCTCGCGCCTCGATCTCGACGGGCGGCAGCGACTGCGCGGCGGGTTCCGCGCGGCGGACCGGCTGGTCTTCGGCTACGGCGCCGAAGGCGGCAGCGAGGAGCCGATGACCCACATCGGGTGGCGGACCGAAGAGCGGACGCTCGCGGTGGAGACGCTCCACACCTACCCCCACGAGGCCCGCGGGGTGAGAAGCGAGAGCGTCTTCCGGATCCTGTAGGACCCGCACCGCCGCTTCCATCAGATGGGGCTGCGCCCCGAGCCCCCGGCGTCCGCTTCAATTGGACGGGGCTGCGCCCCGAACCCCCGGCGTCCGCTTGCGGGGGCCCCTTCGCCCCGCGCCGCTCCCGCCGAGGCGCGCTGTGCGCGCCTTGCGGGGTCTGCACCGCTCTACGGCGCAGACCCCTGACTTCCGCCGGCGCTCGCCTCCCGGAGCGCGAAGACGTACAGGGCGTTGCCGGTCCGCGGGTGGCGCACGTCCGGCGCGAGCGCGCGCGGGGCCAGCCGCGGGCTGCCGCCGCCGAGACCGGTCGCCACGGCGACGTACTGCCGGCCGTCCACCGCGAACGAGATAGGAAAGCCCTGCACCGACGTGCCCAGCCGGGCCTGCCACAGCACCTCGCCCGTCCGCACGTCGAACGCCCGGAACCGCCGGTCGAGGTCGCCGACGAAGGCGAGCCCGCCGGCCGTCGACAGCACGCCGGTCAGGAACGGCGCCCGCTGCTCGACGCTCCACACCTCCTCCAGGGTCTCGGCATCGAACGCCGCGAGCTTGCCGAGCCGGCCCTCCGTATCGGGCATCTCGAAGAAGGGACGCGCGCTCATCCCCACGCCGCCCGAGCCTGGCTCGAAGGCGACCTCGCGGGCCGACAGCTCCATGCAGGTCTGCGAAAGCGGGAGGATGAGCAGCCCCGAGCCGGGGTGGTAGCTCATCGGGTGCCAGTTCTTGCCGCCGGCCGTGCTGGGACAGGCCGGCACCAGTTGCTCGAACTCGGCGTCGATGATGTCCTGGCGGTACGTGACCGCGCCGGTCTCGGGGTCGATGTGGTCGAACACGTTCTGGAAGACGGTCTCCTTGTGGCCGAGAAACTCGCCGGTCTCCCGGTCCAGCTTCCAGAGAATGCCGTGCTTGCCGGCGCTGAAGACCACCCGGCGATCCTCGAGGTCGACCAGCACGCGCTCGAAGACCTCGTCGAGGTCCAGGCTCTCGCCGGGGACGTGCTGGAAGTGCCAGGCGAGCTCCCCGTCGCCCGGCCGCAGGGCCACCGTCGAGCTGGTGTAGAGCGCCGGGTCGTGCACGGTCATGCCGCGGCTGATCGCCACCCACGGCTTCGCCTGCGCCACGCCGAAGTAGACCAGGTCGAGCGCGGGATCGTAGCTGCCGGTGATCCAGGTCTCGCCGCCCCCGCGCAGGTAGTCCGGCAGGTTGGCCCAGGTGTTGCCGCCGGGCTCGTCGGAACGGGCCACCGTGTTGAACCGCCAGAGCTGCCCGCCGCTCGCGGCGTCGTAGGCGCTGATGAAGCAGCCCTCGCGGGTGAACTGGCCGCAGCCCCCGAGCCCCTGCACCACCTTGCCGCCGGCGATGACCGGCCCGCTGGTGTTGCGGAAGCCCTCGGCGTCGTCGGCGATGCGGGTGGTCCAGACCTCCACGCCGGTGCGCGCGTTGAGCGCGATCAGCCGCGCGTCGGCCGTGGCCAGGAAGAGCTTGTCCTGGTAGATGGCGAGATTGCGGCTCGAGCTGGCGAGCTGGCCCGCCTCGACGCTCACCTCGTGCTCCCAGATCAGGTCGCCGGTACGCGCGTCGAGCGCCTGCACCACCGGACCGAAGCTGGCGAAGTAGAGCACGCCGTCGTGCGCGATCGGCGAGGGCGCGTTGCGTCCGCCCTCGTTCATGGCCCACATCCACTGCAGCTCGAGCTCCCCGACGTTGTCCCGCGTAATCGCGGTCAGGGGGCTGTGGCTCCAGGCCTGGTAGTTCCGCCGCACCATCAGCCAGTCGACCGGATCCGGATCGCGCAGCAGCTCGTCGGTGACCGGCGTGAAGCCCGCCACCTCGCCCGCGGCGGTCACGCCGCCCGCCACGGCCGCCGCCGCCGTGCGGACGTCGGGTCGCCGGGCCCGGCCCTGGGCCTCCGCCGTTATCGCCGGCGCGGGTCCCGCCGCTCCCGTGGCGACGGCGCCGATCGCGACGTCCGTGGCCGCCGTCAGCGCCCGCTCCCCGGCGGGCGCGCCGTTCGCCTGCAGCAGGTAGGCGACGATGTCGAGATAGGTCTGGTCCCCGAGCCGGCCGGGCCGGTCGGGGGGCATCGTGGCCCGGATGCGCTCGACGAGCTCCCGCGGCGTGCGGTCGCCCCAGAAGCTCAGGAAGTTGGGGCCGGCCAGCGGCGGGGACTCGAAGTTGCCCCGCAGGTCGGTTCGATGACAGATGGCGCAGCTCCGGGTGAAGGCGTCGCGGCCGTTCTCGGCCTGGCTCGCGGTGTGGATGCCGTCCCGCGCGGGCTGCTGGGCCGCGAGGGTGATCGGGCCGGGGAGACCGCCGGCAACGGCCAGCGCGACCGTTGCCGCGACCGTTGCCGCCGCCGTCGCCGCCGGGCCTCGGAGGAAGTCTTTCGCTGAGGTCATCTCGCCGCTCCTGTTGGCCGGGTGTTGCCGTCCGCAACCGCTCCGCTACGAGTAGATCATGAACTCCAGGAGGTTGCCGTCCGGGTCGCGGACGTAGCGGCTCATGCCGCGCACCGTCCCCAGGGCGCGCCCGCCGTCCCGCAGGCCCGAGCCGATGACCTCCGCCCCCGCTCGCTCCAGGACGGCCGTCAGCGCGTCCTCCGAGCCGGTCCACACGAAGCAGAAGTCGCCGCACGGCGGCGTCGCCGCGGGCGCCCGCAGCGACGCGGCGCTCGGTCGTTGCCACGACGACGGCCGGTGGAAGTTGATCTTCTGGTCGCCGAAATGGACCGAGACCCGGCTGGCCGTCTCCATCACCTGCAGGCCGAGGGTGCGATAGAACGCAATCATCTCCGCGGTGTTCCGCATCGGGACGGCGACGTGATCGAAGCTGGTGATGGCGCCTTCCTGCACGCGCGCACCCGATCCGCGGGCAGGGGAGACCGCCGCCGCGGCGGCGCCGCCGGCAACGAGCTGCCTGAGGAACCCGCGGCGGCAATGGCGTTGACGAGTCGGTTGCACCATCGTTGCTTCTCCCATGGCGAAGCAGCCGGTGGGGCCAGCCACGGGCTGCTCAAGGAACGGTCGGAGCAGTGGGATGCTCAACGCGCGGTTTTTCCTCGCGATGATGGTGAACGGTGGCGGGTCTGTCAAGACGTGGTGTTCGCGGCGATCCCCGGGCCCGTCGGAAGTTGAGAATTACCCGGTAGTCGTGTAATTTGAGGCAGTGATCCGGTCGTTCGACGATGCGGCGACGGCGGACGCTTCAGGATCTGCGGCTGCCCGCGGGCAATCGTCTCGAGGCGCTCAAGGGTGACCGGAGCGGGTTCTATAGCGTGCGGGTGAACGAGCAGTATCGGATCACGTTTCGGTTCCAGGGAGGCCATGCCGATGGGGTCGCATGCGAGGACTACCACTGAGGGGCCGCGGTCGGTGCTGGATCTGGAACGTCCACCGACGCCGCCCGGGGAGATGCTGCTCGAGGAGTTTCTGCGGCCGGCGAACCTCACGCAAGTCGAGGCCGCCCGGCGCATGCAGATCCCGCTGAACCGCCTGAATGAGGTGGTCCGGGGCCGGCGGGGGATCACGGCGGATACCGCGCTCCGGCTCGCCCGGTTGTTCGACATGTCCCCGGAGTTCTGGATGGGCGTCCAGGCCGACTGGGATCTCTGGCAGGCGGCCGCCGCGTTACGCAAGACCGGGTAGAACGTCGACGCCGCAGGACGCGGAACCTCGCCCGTTCAGAAGGATGTGTGGAGACTGACCTGGAGCTGCCCCTTCGAGCCGCCCGGCACCGTCTGGATCATGTAGCCGGCCTGGATCTGGGACCGGTCGCTGACGCCGAAGCCGAGCGCGGTGTAGAACCGGTTGCGGTCGAAGCGCTCTACGGTCCTGCCCCGCCCGATTTCGAGCTCTCCGTTGATGAAGACCTCGTTGTACAGCGCCAGGTAGACGGACCCGTTTCCGGTCCCTCGTCCATTCAGCGCGACATCGCCGAACAGGGCGTAGCGAAACCGTGTCCGGAAGTCCTGGCCGTCCACCCAGCGCTGTTCGTACCGGTAGCGGTGGCGCAGGGAAACGACCCGTCCCAGGGAATGGCGCACCAGGGCCTCCTGATACAGGCGTCGCTCCGCGCTGGTCTCGTCGCTGTCGCCGAAGGCGCCGCTCGTGACGTGCGCCACGCCGCCCGTTATCAGCACGGGGGACTCGGGCACGGCATAGGTCAGGCCGCCCCGGATCAGCAACTGCTCCAGGTCGGTTCCCGGATTCCAGTTGCGGTGCTGCACGTCACCCTGCAGTCCCAGCCGCGTGTCGTCGAAGCGAGTCGACCAGAACAGCATGTACCAGGCGCCGAGCTGGTCATAGTCGACCGGCGTCTGCGCCAGGGCCGCAGCGGGCGACAGCAACGCGCCGGCGAGAACGAGGGCGGGGATCAACGCGCGCGGCATGGGATCAGATGAAACGCACGACGCCGCTGGAAACGTCATATATCGCGCCCACGATGCGGATCTCTCCCTCCTCCTCCATCGCGGCCAGCACGGAGCTGTCCCGGCGAATCTCCGCGATCACCATGCGCACGTTCTCTTCGGCAATGCCGTCGACGTAGGCGGCGTTGTCGACATCGCGCTCGCCTTCGACCGCCTCCACGGCTGGTTCGATCTTCTGCACGAGCTGCGTGAGATTGCCGAGCCGGGCGCTGCTGATGGCCCCCTTCACGGCGCCGCACGAGGTGTGTCCGAGGACGACCACGAGCTTCGACCCGGCGAGTCGACACGCGAATTCCATGCTGCCGAGCAGCTCGGTGTTCACGACGTTGCCGGCGACCCTGGCCGCAAAGATGTCCCCGATCCCCTGATCGAAGACCGTCTCGATGGGGACCCGGGAATCGATGCACCCGAGCACGACGGCGAACGGGTACTGCGCGGCGGCGGTGGCTCGAATCTGATCGCTGTAGTCGCGGCGGGCAGGCGTCCCGGCGACGAATCTCGCGTTGCCGTCGGCAAGGAGCGTGAGGGCGCCGTCAGGCGTGACGGCAGCCTGTGACGCCGCATCCTGGGCCGGCACGAGCTCCTCCTGGTCGACTGCGGCCTCGTCCGGCGCCGGGTCGGCCGGGGGCTCGGACGCGGAGCATCCCGCCAGGGCCAGTCCGGCGGCCGATACGCCAAGTTGTCGTCCAAAGGCCCGGCGCGACGTGGTTGGCAGCGTATTGGACATCTCGTTTTCTCCTTCGTTCGACCGTACGGCTTACGTTAATACAGTATCCTTTGGGTCTCAAAGCCCCCCTCACGACTCGCCGGGCTCGGGCATGCGGTAGCCGACCCCGCGCTCGGTGAAGATGTACTTCGGCCGGGCCGCATCGTCGCCCAGCTTGCGGCGCACGCGCTTCACCACGGTGCGCACCAGCCGCCCGTCACGGGACGTGCGGCCGCTCCAGGCCTGGCGCAGCAGCGACTCGGGGGTCGTCACGCGGCCGGCGCGGACCGAGAGCACGCGGACCACCTCGTACTCGGTGGCCGTCAGCGGCACCGCGCGGCCGGCCACCGTCACCAGGCGCCGCGCGTAGTCGATGGCCAGGTCCCCCAGCACGAAGGCCTCGGGGTCGGCCGTTTTTCCGCAGGGCCGCCCGGACTCGCGCGGTCAGCTCCGTCGCCGAGAACGGCTTGACGATGTAGTCGGCGGCGCCCGTCTCCAGGGCGCGCGCAATCGTCTCGTCCCGGCCGTAGGCGGAGAGGAAGATGACCGGCCGGTCGGACAGCTCGGGGACGGTTTCCATCAGCTCGATGCCGTCGCCCCCCGGCAGCATCAGGTCCAGCAGGACCAGGTGGGGCCGGTGCGCCCCCAGGAGCTCGGGCACCTCCCTCGGCTCGCCCGTCACCAGGGGGACGTAGCCCGCGTCGGCGAGCGCGTCGCGCGCGTAGCGCAGCGTCTGGGGGTCGTCGTCGACGACGAGGATGCGCGTTTCCTGCCGCGGGTCCCGCGCGGGGGAACCGCCGGGCAGGGAGCCGTCCGCGGGAGCATCGCGCCCGGTCTCCGCGGCGGACGGAATCGTGAACGTGACCCGCGTGCCCTGGCCGGATCCCGCGCTCTCGGCCAGGATGCGGCCGCCGTGGGCTTCCACCAGCCCCTTGCAGATGGCCAGGCCCAGGCCGTAGCGGCCCAGCCCGCGTTCTCCAGCGCCGCGTGCGCCGCCGGCGTGCTTCCGGAACAGGTGCGGCAACTGGTCGGGAGGCACCCCGGGGCCTTCGTCGGAGACCGAGACCGCCACGTGAGTGCCGTCGGGCGCCGCCGTGATCCGGATGGGGGACGTCTCGGGAGCGTGCCGGGCCGCGTTCGAGAGCAGGTTGTTCAGGACCTGGACGATGCGCTCCCGGTCGGCCATGACCCGCGGCAGGTCCCGCCGCAGGTCGATGCGGACGGGGTGCCGGCCGCCGCCGCTCAGGAACGTGTTCCGGGCCTGGTCCACGAGGCCGGCCACTGCCGAGGGCTCGGGGTCGACCGACAGCGTGCCTGTCTCGACGCGCCCGGCGTCGAGCAGGTCGCCGATCAGGCTCCGCATGTGATGGGCCTGCTCGTCGATGAGGCGGAAGAACTCGCGCATCTCGGCGCGGCCCAGCCTCGTCGAGTCGCGCAGCAGGGTGGTGGTCGATCCGACGATGGAGGACAGCGGCGCCCGCAGCTCGTGGCTGACCAGGGCCAGGAACTCGGTCCGCACGCGCTCGAGCTCCTCGAGCGGGGCGAGATCCTGCATGGTGACGACGACCGACTCCACGCCGCCGCTGTCGCCGAGGATCGGCGTGGCATTGATGAGCGTCCTGACGCGCCGGCCGTCGGGGACGGAGAGCTCGATCTCCTCGGCGCGCACCGTCTCGGCGTTGCCCAGTTGCTGCGCCAGGGGGACTTCCCGCAGGGACACCTCCCGGCCGTCGGCGCGGCGGCTCGTGAGCACCCCCAGCAGCTCCTCGGCGGAGCCGCCCGGCTGGCGCAGGCCGCTGACGATGCGCTTCGCCTCCCGATTGAGCGACACCAGGTGGCCGGTGCGGCCGTCGAACACCGCGACGCCGACCGGCGACGTCTCGACCAGCGCCTCCAGATCGGCGCGGGCCCGCTGCTCCCGCCGGTACGTGCGGGCGTTGGCGATGGCCGTCGCCGCCTGCGACGCGAAGAGCACCAGGAGGTCCTCGTCCTCGCTCGTGAACTCCTCCCCGCCCTCCTTGTCGCCGAGGAAGAAGTTGCCGACGAGCACGTCCCGGTGGCGCATCGACGTTCCCTGCATGGTTCTCGTCGGCGGCAGCAGGTCGGCGGGAAGGCCGAGCGAGCGGACGTAGTCGTGCAGGTCCGGCACCCGCAGCGGCCCCGGCAGATCGCGCAGGTGCGCGAAGAGCCGCTGTCCGTCCGGCCACGCCGCCAACTGCCGCTGCTCGGCGGCGGTGAAGCCGGAGGTGACGAAGTCCCGGACGTGCCCGCTCTCGTCGACGGTGGCGATGGCGCCGACCCGGGCGCCGGTCAGCGCACGGGCGCTCTCGACGATTTCGCGCAGGACGGTGTCGAGGTCGAGGCTGGCGCTGATGCGCAGGATGGCCGCGCTCAGCCTCGACATGCGCTCGCGCAGCGCGGCGTTCTCTCGCCGCAGGTCGTCGCCTTTCAAGAGATGTGCTCGCTTCGTTGGATTCGCCGCGCGCTGAAAGAAAAGGGCATGTCACAACAGGGACACGTAATAGCAGCATGATGTCACACACATGTCACTGCCAAATCGGGTAGCATCTTCCCGTCTTTTTCGCATTTCGGCGCTCCACGCCGCGGCAGTTGTCGTGAGCAGCGAAGACATCTTCAAGCGCATCATGGCGTCGTTGAACGACGCCATGCTTGATGATCGACACTGGCCGGCCACGTCGGCCCTCATCGACGAGGCCTGCGGCCTGACAGGCAATGCCCTCATGGTGGGCCAGGGCCCGAAGGACGACATCCGGGCGCTCTTCGTCGGGCTCTACTACCGGGGGCAGCGCCGCGAAGACCTGGAGCGCAAGTACCTCCACACGTACCATCCCACCGACGAACGCGTGCCGCGTGTGCGGCAACTGCCGGATAGTCGCCTGGTTCACGTCACAGACCTGTACACAGTTGATGAACTGAAGAGCTCGCCTACCTACAACGAGGCGTTAGTCTGGGCGAAACACCAGAACAGCTTGGCGGTGCGTATGGACGGGCTTGATGGCGCCCACACGTCTTGGGCCCTTGGTGATCCCGTTACCTCGGATGGCTGGGGGGCTTCACAGGTCACGATGATCACAAGACTGCTGCCCCAGATCCCGCAATTCGTGCACGTCCGCCAGGCGCTGGTGCGCGCCGCCGCGCAGAGCACGACGGCGACCGCCCTGCTCGACAACCCTCGCATCGCCGTCATTCAACTGGACCGGCGCGGGCGGATCCTGACGGCCAACGACCGCGCGCTCGCCATCCTGCGGGACAGCGGCGGCGTGTCGGACCGGGACGGGATGCTGCGTGCCGACGAGCCGGCCGACGAGCTCCGTCTCGGGCGGCTCGTGGCGGCCGCGCTGCCCACCTCCGGCGCCGTTGCGGTCGGCGGGTCGATGCTGCTCGGCCGCCCGACCGTCGCGCCGCCGTTCGTCGTGCACGTCAGACCCGTGCGCGTCCCGCAACCGGACTACGGAGCGCGGCACGTCGCCGTGCTGGTCCTGATTGTCGAGCCGGGGCGCCGGCATCGTGTCGATCCGGGCCTGGTGGCCAAGACCCTGGGCCTGACGCCCGCGGAGGGCCAGGTGGCAGTCTGGCTGGCCGAAGGCAGGAGCGTGGGCGAGATGGCCGCGGCCACGGGGCGCACGAAGGGCGCCGTCTACTGGCACCTGAAGCAGATCTACCAGAAGCTGCCCGTCTCCCGGCAGGCAGACCTCGTGCGGCTCGTGCTGTCGGTCGCCGAGTTCGAGTGATTCTGGGTTGCCCGCAGTACGGCGCCGAGCACCAGTTGGTCGCGTCGCGCGTCGCTGTGAGGCGGCGGGGGCTCGGGCCAGGTGACGGCGAAGGGTTCATCGCAGGAGGGCCTCAGCAGGGAAGATCGCACCCCGGGATCAACTCGCGCAGGAACCGCTCGACCGGCAAGCACCGGACCCTGTTCCGCTCCAGGGCTTCGTCACCGCGGTACAGGAGGAGCGGGGACGACTCGGGATAGTCCTGGTGGAACGTCCGGAGGCCCCGCAGGTCGCTCGGACGCAACGACCGGCTGTTCTTGACCTCGATGGCATAGAACCCCGCACCGCCGTACAGGACGAAGTCGACCTCCGACCCGCCCCGCGTCCGCCAGAAGTGGACGCGGCAGTCGGCGCCGCCGTAGCTGATCCACGCCCGCAGGTGCTGCAGGACCAGGCCTTCGAGGGCCGGCCCCGCGACCTCCTCCCGCGCGTCGAGCGGACCGGCAGGGCGTAGCGAGCGAAACACGCCGGCGTCGAAGAAGTAGAGCTTCGCGTGCGCGACCACCGCCCGCTTCGCCCGCCGCCGGAACACGGGGAGCCGCGTCGCGATGAGCAGATCCTCGAGGATGCCGAGATACGACTCGACGGTGTTGCGGCTGGCAACGCACTCCCGAGCGATGTCCGCGACGTTCAGCATCTGCGCGTGCGAGAAGGAGGCGACCTCGAGGAACCGGCTGAAGTCGTCGAGCCGCCGGACCAGCCCCTCCGCCCTGACCTCCTGCTGCAGGTACAGATCGATGTAGCCGCGCAGCGTGCGGTCCGGATTCTCCGCCATCACCACGAGGGGCACCAGGCCCGACTCGAGACTGCGAGCGAGGTCGAAGGCGCCTCCCAGCTCCGCGGCCATGAAGGGGTGCATCGCGCACAGCACGGCCCGGCCGGCCAGCAGGTCCACACCCGAACGGCGCACCTTCCTGGCGCTGGAGCCGGTCAGGACGAACCGGGTCGACTTGTCGCCCTCCATGTGCTGATGGACCAGCGGGAGGAGCTGGGGGACACGTTGGATCTCGTCGATGACGATCGTGCGCCGACCGGTGTTGGCGGCGACGAACTCCTTCAGCCGTTCCGGTCTCGTGTAGTAGTGCCGCTCAGCTTCCGCATCGAGGAGATCGATCCACGCTGCATCCGGGTGCCGGGCTCGCAGCCAGGTGGACTTGCCGGTGCCGCGCGGCCCGAACAGGAAGTAGCTGCCGGCAGGGTGGTCGAAAACTCTCGATACATATGACATATCAGGTCGAAATATATCATTGCCGGTGACAGAATCGCATCACCATCCCAAGGTCGCTGTCATCCGACTTCCCGTCGGTTGACAGCATCGGCGTCGTCCAGCGTCCCTGCAGGCCGGGCACCGCACCTTCATTGAGTGCTTCCCGCCGGGGCGATGGACAGCGTGACCGAGCCGGGCCGGCCTCTGAACTCCTGCACCGCGACGAGGTAGGTCTCGGTGCGGTCCAGCGTCGCCACGATGCGCGAGTTGAGGTGCTTGTCCCCGCCATCGTCATCGGAGGCGATCTCGACGAGCCGGTTGCCGGCGTGCCGGTACAGGTACAAGGCGGGGTCGATATCCTCGCTGGATGTGGCAGCGTCGATGGCGTAGGTTCCGTCCGGAAGGTCCCGCAGATTGAATCGTACGGCCTCTCCGGACTCGAGTCGAACCGATCGGGCTTGTCCCGGTGTCAGGCCGTCGGTCGTCTCGATCAACGCGAGCAGGTCGTTCGTCAGGTCGTCGGCGGCGCGGATCAGCGCGAGCAGCTCGCTGCGGCGCCCGTCTTCGTCGGCACCGAGAGCTTCGCGGGCACGTTCGTAGGCGCGCTCGTACGCGGCCTCTCCCTTGTAAGGAGAGTCGCGCAGGAGCAGCCCGAACTCCGCCACGGCGGAGGCGAAGCGGAAGGCTTCCGACGGGCCGTCGTCACCGGCCTCCGGCTTCGTGAGGGTCCGTGCCACCAGGCGGCTCTCGGACTCGCCCGGCTGCTTGTAGCGAAGCTTGACCGTGAGCACCTCGTCGATGCCGACCTCGGGCTGCGGTGCGACCTGCCGGTACCGTAGCGGATCGACCCCGGGCACCGGCTCATCGGAATCCGCCGGGATGATCTCGTAGAGGGCCGTCACGCTGTGGCCGGCGCCGAGGTCCGCCGCATCCCGGGTGTCGTCGTTGAACTCCTCGTTCCGCAGGCGCCGGTTCTCGTAGCCGATCAGCCGGTAGCCCTTGACCCGCGCAGGGTTGAACTCGACCTGCAGCTTGACGTCGTTGGCTACAGTGAGAAGCGTCGCGCCCATCTGCTCGACGAGCACGCGCCGCGCCTCGCGCACGCCATCGATGTAGGCATAGTTGCCGTTGCCGTCAGCGGCGAGCCGCTCCATCTTCGCGTCCTGCCGATCGCCGGTCCCGAAGCCGAGGACGCTGAGATAGACGCCCGACTCGCGCTCCCGCTCGATCAGCTCGACGAGCTCGCCGTCGCTCGACACGCCGACGTTGAAGTGGCCGTCGGTCGCCAGGATGACCCGGTTGTTGCCGTCTTCGATGAACTGCCCGCGGGCCAGCCAGTAGGCGAGGCGGATGCTGGCGCCGCCGGCCGTCGACCCGCCGGCCTTGAAACTCGACAACGCGCTGAGCATCTTCCACTTCACCGCGCCCGAGGTGGGCGGCAGCACCATGCCCGCCGCTCCGGCGTAGACGACGATCGCCGCCCGGTCCTGCGGCCGGAGCTGTCCGACGAGCAGGCTGAGCGCGTCCCTGAGCAGCGGCAGCTTGTCGGGGGAGCTCATCGACCCCGAGACGTCGAGCAGAACCAGGTTGTTGGGCGGCAGGTCGTCCGTTGCCACCGGTGTGGACCGCAGGCCGATGTGCACGAGCTGGTGGGTCGGCGCCCAGGGTGCGTCGGCCATCTCGACGACGATGCCGAACGGTACGCCGGCCTCCGGGTCCGGGTAGTCGTAGTCGAAGTAGTTGATCAGCTCCTCGATGCGCACGGCGTCCGCCGGAGGCAGTGACCAGTCGCGCAGGAATCGGCGCACGTTGGAATAGGCCGCCGTGTCGACATCGATCGACAAGGTCGACAGGGGCGCGCTGGCGACGCCGGCGAAGCCGGCCTCGTCGATCACCCCGTAGCGCTCGATGTTGAAGTCGTACGGCAGGGCCTTCGGTGGCGGCGGCGGCACCGCCCACGGCCCCGCGAATAACGGTTGGCCGACTATGCTTTCGAGGCGACAACGGGTGCAGCCGCCGCCCACGGCCCCGCGATCAATTGCGGCGGCGCCAGCGCGGGCGGAGCAAGGGCTTGCTGCGGGGGCGCACCAAGATGCGGCGGGCGGGGAGTCGAGGGCAGCCGGGTAACCTGTTGCGCCTGGGACACTCGTCGCTGCTGCTCCTGCGGCGCCGGGTTCTGTGCCCGAGCTGTCGCGACCAGGAAGACGCCGACGACCAGACCCACACAAACACCTTGCGATACACGTGAACTCATGAAGCACCTCCTTTGCGCCTATAGACACCCGCACGTCCGAAACCGGACATCGAATATCGGTCGGCCCTGGCCTCCCGGATCTACCGGCGCTCGCAGGCTTCACGGGCGCCCGTTGGTCCGGACGCCTCAAAGCGGTTCGCCGCACATCTCGATGGCCAAGAACGCCGTGCTGTTGCGGTATGCCGAGCGTCGGCACTCCTTGGGCGGGTCCGGTTGCCAGCGTCTTTTCGTTCGACTCTACCAATCCGGGCAGGGACAGGAGAGATGCGAGTTCACTAGGCTGGTCGTGCGCGCGAGTTCCCGCCGGAAGCACGAGCGGGTGACGGACTGCCCGCATGCCGACCACGATGAGGTATCTCGCGGTGGTGGGGCGCGCGGCGGTCTGGTGCGTCACCTTCCTGCGGCCTCCAGTCGGTGAACCGCCCCAGGCTTGATGCCGGAAGCCAGCACAACAACGGGTTCCGCGAAGAGCGGACGCTCGATTGCCTCGCGGGGACGAATCGCTGCCGGGTTGTGGGTGTCCGGGCGTAGGGGCGGGGGAGGAAGTCGATGGCGTCAACAGCAAGCGGTTTGCAGCGGTTTCGGGCGTGGTGGCAACGGCCGGCTCTTGCGGTCGTCGTGCTGCTGCTGGGCGTGGTGCTGAGCCCGTCCGCAGCGCCGGCGGCCGGACGGATGGCGCTGGTCGTGGGCAACAGCGCGTATGCGCACATCGGGGCGTTGCCGAATCCCGGGAACGACGCCGCGGACATGACGGCGGCGCTGCAGCGCCTGGGGTTCGACGTGACGACGGTGCGTGATGCCGACCGCGGCGCGATGACGGAGGCGCTGCGGATCTTCACGCGCGCGAGCGCGGGGGCGGACATCTCGCTGGTCTTCTACGCCGGGCACGGTCTGGAGATGGACGGCGTGAACTACCTGGTGCCGGTCGATGCGCAGTTGGAGCGCGACACCGACGTGCGGTTCGAGGCGGTGACGCTGGACGACGTGCTCGCTTCGACGATCGGCGCGGGGCTGCGGGTCGTCATCCTGGACGCGTGCCGGAACAATCCTCTCGCTCGTTCGATGCAGCGCACGGGGGCGTCGCGCAGCGTGAGCCGCGGGAGCTTCGGGGCCCTGGACGAGTCGCTGCTGGGGGACGAGACGCTGGTGGCGTATGCGGCGGCGGCGGGTACGACGGCCGACGACGGCACGGGCCGGAACAGCCCGTACACGTCGGCGCTGTTGTCGTATCTGGAGCAGCCGTTGGAGATCGGCCTGCTGTTCCGGGAGGTCCGGGCGCGGGTGCTCGAGGCGACGGCTGGCCGGCAGCGTCCGCACGAGTATGCGTCGCTGCTGGGGGAGCACTACCTGCGTGCGGCGACGGGCGCGGACCCGCGCGCGCTGGAGACGGGGCTGCGGCTCGACCGGGCCTCGCGGCGGCTGATTCAGCAGGGGCTGGCGGCGGCGGGCTTCTCGCCGGGTCCTGCCGACGGGGTGTTCGGTCCGGCGACGCGGGCGGCGATCCGCGGCTGGCAGTCGTCACGGGGCGCGTCGGCGACGGGCTATCTGGACGCGGCGGCGGCGGCGGCGCTGGGGGCGCCGATCGCGTTGCCGGCTGTCGCCGATGGCCGGGCAATCGAAGCGCCGGCAGTGACGGAGGGTGCGGCAGCGGCGGTGTTGCAGCAGGAGACGGTGTTCTGGCAGTCGGTCATGGACAGCACGGATCCGGCGGACTTCGAGCTGTATCGACGCCGGTACCCGAACGGGGCGTACGTTGAGCTGGCCGTGCGACGTGCGGCGGCGCTGCGCGCTGCGGCGGCCGCTCCCCCTGTTGCCGATCCGCCGCCGCCCGACCCGGAACCGGCCGCCGACCGTCGGCGCGCCGGCGAGGTGTTCAGGGACTGTCCGACGTGCCCGGAGCTGGTGGTCATGCCGGCGGGCCGGTTTCGGATGGGCTGCGTCTCGGGCAGGGACTGCGAGGACGACGAGCGTCCGGTTCACGAGGTGGAGGTGGGTTCGTTTGCGCTGGGCGTCTACGAGGTGACGTTCGAGGAGTACGAGCGCTTCGCGCGGGCGACGGGACGAGACCGGCCGAACGATCGCGGCTGGGGCCGCGGCGGTCGTCCCGTGATCAACGTCTCGTGGGAGGACGCGACGGCGTATGCGGCGTGGCTGTCCGCCGAGGCGGGCGAGGAGTATCGGCTGCCGAGCGAGGCGGAATGGGAGTACGGAGCGCGGGCTGGGTCGACGACGCGGTACAGCTGGGGTGACGACATCGGCCGCAACCGGGCGAACTGCCCCGGGTGCGGCAGCCGTTGGGACGGCGACGAGACGGCGCCGGTGGGGTCGTTCGCGGCCAATGCCTGGGGCCTGCACGACATGCACGGCAACGTCTGGGAGTGGGTCGAGGACTGCTGGCATGAGAACTACGTGCGGGCGCCGCGGGACGGTTCGGCGTGGACGACGGGCGGCAACTGTAGTCGCCGCGTGTTGCGCGGCGGTTCTTGGCTCAACAATCCGAGGGACCTCCGCTCGGCCCTCCGCGGCAGGAGCGCTACCGCTCTCCGGGACGGCGACGTCGGGTTCCGTGTCGCGAGGACGCTCAATTAGATCTTGAGTCTTCACCTCCTTACATCTTGGGAGCGGCTGGGCGCAGGCACCCAGCCGCTCGTTGGAGATGCATGGCTCGTGGCGCGGGCGTAATGGACGGCACCGGCATCGAGCGATTCTCGGCGCTGCTTCGGCGGACGCGGCGCGGCGACAGGTCTGCGGTGGACCCGCTGTTCGGGCGGCTGTTTCCGTGGCTGCGTCGGCGGGCGCGGGGGCGGTTGCCTGCCTGGGCGCGCGGCTTCGTCGACACGACCGACGTGGTGCAGGACGTCCTGCTGCACACGATGCGGCGGCTGGCGGGGTTCGAGTCGGCGAGCAGCGTGGCCTTCCGGGCCTGCCTCCTGCGGGCCGTCGACCACCGCGTGCAGCACGAGAGGCGCCGCGTCGCGCGCCGCGGCACCCGGGGCGGATTGGAGGCGGATGCACTGGCGGCCGGCCGGGCGGAGCCTCCCAGTTGCAGCAGCTCATCGACGGTGATGCCTGCGGCCGTTATCTCGGCGCGCCACGACGGCTGACGCCGCGCGAGCGCCGGTTGGATACCGCGGCGAAGCCGGCCGCCGGTCGCCGGGGGGCGGCGCGCCATCGGCGTGGCGCTGGCCATCGCCCTGCTGCGTCGGTGGTCGGGATCGCGACGGGCGTCACCTGCTGCCGGCGACCCGCCAGACGCGCCTGATCCGCCTCGTGCTATCGCTCGGCGAGCTCGGATGATCCTGGCGCTGACGGCATCCTTGATGGGCGCTCAGGTCGCTGGTCAACTTTTTCGAGAAGTACGACAGTTCCCAAAGCCGACCTGCCAATTCTGGCAGTGACGAAGCGGAACGCTTGGCGTAAGTACTCTGCCGCAGGCGCGACGGGGAGCGGTTGCGAGAGCTTCCGAATATGCGGACAGGGCCCGCTCCGCGTCGCCGCCGGCAGCGACTACCGGGGGGAGGTAGCTGATGGGTTCAGGGCAGAGGACCGTGTGGAGCGGCCGAACGGCGCTGCGGCGAGGGACGGTTCATGTCGCCGGCCTGCTGCTCGTGCTGGCGTCGGTGCTGGCTCCGGCGCTGGCATCGGCGGCGGACCGGGTCGCGCTGGTGGTGGGCAACGGCACGTATGCGCACATCGGGCGGCTGCCGAACCCGAGGAACGATGCGGCCGACATGGGGGGCGCGCTGCGGCGCTTGGGCTTCGAGGTGACCACCGAGCTGGACGCGGACCGCGCGGAGCTCAGCGAGGCGCTGCGGGCGTTCACGCGGCGGAGCGTCGGCGCGGAGGTGTCGCTGGTGTTCTACGCCGGGCACGGCATGGAGATGGACGGGGTGAACTACCTGCTGCCGGTGGACGCGCGTCTCGAGCGTGACACGGACGTGCGCTACGAGACGGTGACGCTCGACGACGTGCTGGCGGCGACGACGGGGGCGTCGTTGCGGATGGTGATCCTGGATGCGTGCCGCGACAATCCGCTGGCGCGTTCGATGCAGCGGACGGTTGCCCGTCGAAGCGTGAGCCGTGGCAGCTTCGGGGAGTTGAACGACAGTCTGCTGGGGGACGAGACGCTGGTGGCGTATGCGGCGGCGGCGGGGACGACGGCGGACGATGGGGCGGGTCGGAACAGCCCGTATACGGCGGCGCTGCTCGAGCACCTCGAGCAGCCGCTGGAGCTGCTGACGCTGTTCCGGCGGGTGCGGGCGGGGGTGCTCACGGCGACGTCCGGCCGGCAGCGGCCGCACGAGTATCAGTCACTGCTGGGAGAGCACTATCTGCGCGGGGCGTCTGGGAGGCCGCTGACAGCGGCTGCGACGGCGGCGACGGAGACGGCGCTGGGGCTGAATCGCGATGCTCGGCGGCAGATTCAGCGGGGACTGGCGGCGGCCGGCTTCGACCCGGGACCGGCGGACGGAATGTTCGGGCCGGCGACACGCGCGGCGATTCGGAACTGGCAGGTCTCGCGCGGCGCAGTGGCGACGAGCTACCTGGATGCGGCGAGCGCGCAGGCGCTCGGCGCGCCGCCGCCATCGGTGGCGGCGCCGGGGGCAGCCGCGGCGACGGGGGCTGCCGACGTCCCTGCGGCCGTGCAGGCTCAACAAGAGAACCTGTTCTGGCAGTCGATCATGGACAGTACCGATCCGGCGGACTTCGAGTCGTATCGGCGCCGGTATCCGACCGGGGCGTATGTCGAGTTGGCCGTCAGGCGGGAGGCAGCGCTGCGCGGTGCGGCAGCCGACACGTCTTCTCCCGGTTCCCCGGACCTGTCGGCGCCGCCCGGACGATGGCGCGCCGGCGAGGTGTTCCGGGACTGCCCGGCGTGTCCGGAGATGGTGGTGGTGCCGGCGGGCCGGTTCCGGATGGGTTGCGTCTCGGGCAGGGACTGCCAGGACGACGAGCGTCCGGTTCACGAGGTGGAGGTGGGGTCGTTTGCGCTGGGCGTCTACGAGGTGACGTTCGACGAGTACGAGCGCTTCACGCGGGCGACGGGACGTGACCGGCCGAATGATCGCGGCTGGGGCCGCGGCGGCCGGCCGGTGATCTACGTCTCTTGGGACGACGCAACGGCGTATGCGGCGTGGCTGTCCGCGGAGACGGGCGAGGACTATCGGCTGCCGAGCGAGGCGGAGTGGGAGTACGCGGCGCGCGCGGGGTCGACGACGCGGTACAGCTGGGGTGACGACACCGGTCGCAACCGCGCGAACTGCAACGACTGCGGGAGCCGCTGGGCCTACGAGACGGCGTCGGCGGGGTCGTTCGAAGCCAATGCCTGGGGCCTGCACGACATGCACGGGAACGTGTGGGAGTGGGTCGAGGACTGCTGGCACGGCGACTACGACGGCGCGCCCGGCGACGGCTCGGCGTGGACTCGCGGCGGAAACTGTAGTCGCCGCGTGTTGCGCGGCGGTTCTTGGCTCAACTCTCCGTGGGACCTCCGCTCGGCCAGCCGCTTCAGGAACGATGCCGACAGCCGGAGCCGCAGCAGCGGGTTCCGTGTGGCGAGGACGCTGAATTGAGTCTCGAGTCTTGATCTCCTTACATCTGGCGCGCGGGCTGGGTGCATGCGCCCAGCCCGCGCGCGTTGGATGTTGCGTGGCTCGTGGCGCGGACACGATGGAGGGAACCGGCATCGAGCGCTCCTCGGCGCTGCTTCGGCGGGCGCGGCGCGGCGACGGGTCCGCGGTGGACGCGCTGTTCGGGCGGCTGTTTCCGTGGCTGCGCCGGCGGTCACGGGGACGGTTGCCCGTCTGGGCGCGCGGCTTCGTCGACACGAGCGACGTGGTGCAGGACGTCCTGCTGCACACGATGCGGCGGCTGGCGGGGTTCGAGTCGGCGAGCAGCGTCGCGTTCCGGGCCTACCTCCTGCGGGCCGTCGACCATCGCGTGCAGAACGAGATGCGCCGCGTCGCACGCCGCGACACCCGTGGCGGACTGGAGGCGGACATGCTCGCGGCGGCGGGCGAAGCCTCGCAGTTGCAGCAGCTCATCGACGGAGAGGCCTGGGACCGTTATCTCGGCGGGCTGCGACGGCTGACGCCGCGCGAGCGCCGGCTGATTGTCGGCCGCGCCGAGCTCGGCTACTCGTTCAAGCAACTGGCGCTGATCGACGGCCGGGCCAGCGCCGAGGCCGCGCGCAAGGCGCTGCGGCGGGCGCTGGTGCGCCTCGCGGCGGAAATGGACCGCTGAGCCCGGTTGGCCCGCCGTCGCGGTCAGCCGGTGTCCAGTTTCGTGCCGGTCGGTGTCTCCAGCATTAGACCGAGCCGCCCAACCGGGGCACAGGAGGGAGGACCAGGCGCGATGCCCGACCGGGGTCTGCTGTTCGCCGTCGCGGATGCCGTCGCCGTCCGCGAGGAGGTGGACTGGGCGCGGTGCGCAGAGCGGGCACGGCCCACCGAGCGGCGCGCCCTCGACCACCTGCGCACCCTCGCCGGGATCTGCCGGGCGGCGGCTTCACCCGCGGACACCGCGGCGAGGCCCGAGGTCGATCCCCGGGGGAGCCGGCTTGCCCGGCGCGCCATCGGCGTGCTGGTGGCCGTCGCCCTGCTGCAGTCGGCGGTCGGGATGGCGACGGGCGTCGCCCTGCTGCCGGCGGCCACCGAGGGGATGCTGGCGGCGCTCGGCGGGCCGGCCACGGATGACGCGGTCTCGGCCCGGCTGTTCCTGCCGGCGGCCGAGATGACCCCGCCGGCGGCCTTCTTCCGCCTCATCCCGCACGTTCTCTACCCGCTGTGCGGGCTGGTGCTGCTGGTCGGCGGCCGGTTCGATCGCCGGGCGTGGCTGCTGGGCGCCGTTCTGGTCCTGCTCGGCGCGTTCTGGGCGCAGCCGGTGGTGGGCGGGCTCGGCGTCGGCCTCTACCCCGAGCTCTTCCTGCCGGCCGTCCTCTGGCTGTTCGTGCGGGCGTTTCCGCGTGTTCACCGGCGCACGCGGCTCGACGACCTGGCGGCGGCCATGGCGGTGCTGGCCGCCGCGGTGGGCGGCGTGCTGCAGGCGGCCAACCTGCCGCCGGTGCAGGCGCTCAGCCCGGCGCTGGCGGTGCTGGCGCGGGACGTGCCCGGCACGTACGTGGCGCCGGCGTTCTTCGGTCCGCACTGCCTTCTCGTGCTGGCCGCGCTGGTCGTGCTGCTGCTGCGCGCGTGCCGCGTGGCGGCGGACGAGCGGGCTCGCACCTGGCTGTTCGTCGCGGGCATCGCGGTCGCGCTGGCGCCGCACGTCGAAGGGGCCGTCGAGGTCGCGCGGCCCGGGACCGTCGACGTGGCCGCGGCCAACTGGATCAGCGTCCTGGGCAGCGTGTCGACGTTGGCGGTGCCGTGCCTGACGCTGTACGCGGCCATTGCCCTGCGGGTGCTCGACGTGCGCACGACGGTGCGGGTGTCGGCGCGGCGGCTGCTGACGCGCGGCGGCCTGACGGCGCTCATCGCCGGCCCGCTGATGGCGCTGGGCTGGCTGGTGGTGAGCCGCGCGGAGCGGTCGGTGGGCGAGGCGGCCGGCGACCCGCTGGCCGGGGCGTGCCTCGCGGGCGCCGGGATGGCGCTGGCCGCGCTGGCGTTCCGCGAGCGGCTGCTGGCGGGGATGGATGCCTGGATCGCTCCGGAGACGGCCGACCAGCGGCGGGCGCTCGCGGCGGCGGGCGCGGATCTGGGTCAGGCGGCCGGGTTGGCCGGGGTGGGAGCGGCGGTTGCCCGCGCGGCGCGGCGGGGCGCCGGCGTCCCGGCGGTGTTGCTCGCGGCAGCGGAGACGTCCGGCGCGGGGGAGTACGCGTGCGCGTCGTCGGAGGTGTCGATGGCGCCGCTGCCCCGCACGTCCTCGCTCGTCCATGTGGTCGAGCAGTTCCGGGCGCCACTGCAAGTCGATCCGGACGTTGCGGCATCGGCTTTCGATCTGCTGCCGCCCGAGGAGGCGGCGTGGGTCGCGGCGGCCGCCGCCGCCGTAGTCGTGCCGGTCGCCGGTCCGGGCGCGGCGCTGGCCGGGGTGCTGGTGGTCGGCCGGCGCGCGGATGCCGGCCGGCTGCGGCCGGTCGACGTGGCGTTTCTGGCGGCGCTGGCGGCGGCGGCGGGCCTGGCTCTGAGTCGCCTGCGGCTCGAGGCCGGCGCGGCCGGGCGCGAGGGTCCCGGGCCGGCCATCGAATGCCGCGCGTGCGGGCGCGTGGCCGGGGCCCCTGGCGCGGGTCCGCGGTGCGGCTGCGGCGGGGCCTGGACGCCGGCGCCGGTCCCTGCGCTGCTGGCCGGCAGGCTCCTGGTGGAGCGGCGCATCGGCGCGGGCGGGATGGGAACGGTCTACCTCGCGCGGGACCTGGGGCTGGACCGGCCGGTGGCGGTCAAGACGCTCGAGGGCGTCTTCCCGGCCGGCCTGGCGCGGCTGAAGACGGAGGCGCAGGCGATGGCGGCGCTGGCGCATCCGGGCATCGCCCAGATCCATGGTCTGGAGACGTGGCGGGGCCGGCCGCTGCTGGTGATGGAGCACCTGGGCGGGGGCACGGTGGCCACGCGGATCGCGCGCGGGCCGCTGGCGCCGGCAGAGGCGGCCGGCGTGGCGCTGGCGGTGGCCGAGGCGCTCGGGGCGCTGCATGCGGCCGGCTACCGGCACGGCGACGTGAAGCCGAGCAACATCGGTCTCACGGCGGACGGGGCGGTGAAGCTGCTCGACTTCGGCCTGACGGAACCGGCCGGACGCCGCGGCGAGCCGGCCGGCGGCACGGCGGCGTACCTGTCGCCGGAGGTGCTCGGCGGCGCGCCGCCGGCGGCCGCCGACGACGTCTGGGCGCTGGAGGTCGTGCTGTACGAAATGGCTGCCGGGCAGCGGCCGTTTGCCGGCGCCTCGGTCGAGGAGTTGGCCGACCGCATCCAACGCCGGCGTCTCGAGCCGCCGCTTGTGCTGCCGGCCGCCGTCAGCGGGGATGCGCGGACGGACCTCCTGGCCTTCGCCGGCAACCTGTTGACGCCCCGGCCGTCCAAGCGCCCGCGGACGGCGGAGGCCTTCGCGGCGGCCCTGCGCGCGCGGTTGCCCGGCAGTTGATGCGAGGCGGGCGGCTAGCGCGCCGGATGTCCGGTTACGCCGGGACGCGTGTCTATAGGGCTGGTTGGCGGAGATGGCTGGGCGCGGCCCGACGCCCCAACGGAGGAACGACGCGATGACGGCAGCGAGCTTCACGAGGATTGCGGCGGCGGTGGTCGGCGTGGCGGCGCTGGCGCTCTCGGCGGGCGGTTGCCGGTCGCCGAACCACCGGCCGCCGGTGGGGGCCGAGCAGGTGGACGTGGCCGTCAACGACGCGCCCGCGTTCGCCGTCGGCGTGACGCCGACGATGGCGCCGCCGGTGCGGATCGGCACCCCGGTCGGCTTTCTCGTGTCGTCGAGCGCGGCGGGTTTCGGCCATCTCTACCTCGTCAACGCCGACGGCTGCGTGACGATGCTGGCCGAGAACCTGCCGCTGGCGGCGGGAGCGCAGGTGGACTATCCGCGGCCGGGCGACGGGATCCAGATCCGGGCGTCGGCGCCGGCGGGGATCGACCGGCTGATCCTGCTGGTCACCCGGCAGCCGTTCGTCGGCTTCGCCGACAACGAGGGCAGCACGCTCACCCGGCCGGTGGCGCTGGCATCGACCGCCGAGGCGTTCCTGCGCGCATTCAACCGGGCGACCGGCCGCCTGCCGGCGTCGTCGTGGGCGGTCGCCGAGACCCGCGTGCAGGTGGTCGAGTGAGCGGGCGTCGGCGAGTAGTCGAGGGCAGGAGCGAGTCATGACGAGTAGCACGGACAGGGCGCAGAGGAGGCAGACCATGAACACGAGACTGGCCGGCACGAGAGCGATGCTAGCCGTCGGCGCGGCACTGGGGATCATCGGAAACGTCGGCGGCGCGCTCGCGCAGGAGGAGCGGCTGCTGACGGTGGAGCAGACGGCGGTCCAGGCCGTGCAGGCGCCCCCGCCGGCGTCCGCGGCGAACCCGCTGGACGTCGTGGCCTGGGTGGACCACGCGAACAACACCTACGCGCAAGGCGAGCAGGTGCGGGTGTTCGTGCAGACGAACAAGGACGCCTGGGTGACGGTGCTCAACGTGGGACCGGACGGGTCGACGACGATGCTGTTCCCGAACCGGTATCAGGCCGACAACCGGGTGCGCGCGAACACGGTGACGGAGGTGCCCGACCCGGCGTCGCGGGCGCGCATCGCGGTGTCGGGCACGACCGGCGCCGAGCTGATCAAGGTGGTTGCAACGAGCGCCCCGACGCCGCTCTTCGACTCGGCGCAGCTCGCCCAGGCCGGCGTGTTCCAGACGGTGCGGGAGCGGGCGGTCGAGACGGCGCGGAACCTGGCCGTGGTGATGGCGGAAGCCGAGACGGCCGAGTGGGACGTCTACGACAAGGTCATCCGGACGGTGCCGCAACGGCCGGCGGCCGCCGCGGCGCCGGCCCCGGCGCCAGTGGCGGGGGCGGGGTGGCCGGCCGGGCCGTTCACGCTTGAGATCGCGGCCGACAAGCCGGTCTACCGGGTCACCGACCCGGTGACGCTGATGGTCAAGACCGCGGCGGACTGCCACCTGACCTTGATCAACACCGGCCCCGGCGGCGCGTCGCGGCTGCTGTTCCCGAACCGCTATCAGCAGCAGACGCTGATCCGGGCCGGGCAGACCGTGGTGGTGCCCGGGCTCGGGGCCGGGGTGTCGATCGTGCCCATCGGACCGGTGGGGGTGGAGCACGTGACCGCGGTCTGCCGCACGGGGGCGGCGCCGGTGATCGGCGCGCCCGGCAACTTCGGGGCCGGCGCCTTTCCGAGTTGGACGACGCCGGGACGACGGCGCGGAACCTGTCCGTGGTCGCCGACCCCGGAGACGAACGCGTCGCCATGGCCTCGGCGACGTTCGTGGTCGTGCAGTAGGCGGCTGACAAGGGAGGGGAGGACGCCATGAAGCTGTCGATGGTTGTCGTCATGGCGGCGCTGGTGATCGCCGCCGGGGGATCGGTCAGCGGCTCATCGGCTCAGGACAGAGTGCAGCGGTCGCTCGACGGGCCCGTGACCGCCGAGGCGGTGACGCGTTCGCTGGTGCTCGTGCCGGACAACGCCGGCGACCCGGGCGGGCCGTCGGAAGTCAGCCTGATGCTGCGCATCGAGTTCGAGTTCGACTCGGCGGAGCTGACCGGGCGCGCGCGGCGGGACCTCGACGGCGTGGCCGGTGCGCTCAACGACCCGCAACTGGTCTCGGCGGCGGTGACGCTGGAGGGCCACACCGACGCCGTCGGCTCGGCGGACTACAACCTGCGCCTGTCGCAGCGCCGCGCCGAGGCCGTCGTCGCCTACCTGGTGCGTCGCGGCGTGGCGGCCGACCGGCTGCAGGCAGCCGGCTTCGGCGAGCACCGCCCCCTGCCGGCGCATGCGCCGACCGACGAGCGGCAGCGCCGGGTGGAGATCGTGCGCACATTCTGATGGCCCCGCCCGGCGCGGCGCGCAGTCTGAAGGAGGTCGACATGAGAAGGGCCTGCTGGCGCGTGGGGGTCGCCCTGGGCGTCGCGGTACTGGCGGCGATGTGGCCTGCCCTGAGCCACGCACAGAAACTGGAACGCACCCGCAGCATTCGGGTCAAGCCCGACAACGCGTTCGGCGGCGTCGAGCTCGACCTGAGTCTCGAGTCGGTGCGGCGGGCCGGCGGCCTCCGGGCAGAGGTCGCGGCGGATGCGGAGGTGGCGGTCGGCGACCGGGTGGTGCTCTGCTTCCGCTCGAGCGCGGACGGCTACGTGACGGTCTGGAGCCACGACGCGGCGGGGAACGTGCCGGCGCGGGTCTATCCGAACGAGTTCGTGCCGAGACCGCCGCCGAGCGCGCGGTTCCGGTGACGGCGGGCGAGGAGACCTGCATCGGCGACGACGACGGCTTCCGCCTCGAGGTGGGCCGGCCGCTCGGCCAGGCTTCGGTCTACCTGCACTACACGCGGCAGGAGGACCTGCAGTTCGACGAGACGGCGTTCCCGCAGATCCGCGCGACGCGGGCCCCGGACCCGCGGCCGTATGCGTCGAGCTATCTGCGGTATCGCGTGGTCGACTGACACGGGCACGAAGGAAGGGGGGACGCATGCGCGGCGAGCGGAAGACCGGCGGCGATGGCCGGCTGATGACGCGGGCACACCTGCCCACGGTGGCCCGGACGGCGCTGTCCCTTGTGCTGATGTCGGCAGTCGGCGCCGGCGCCGCGCAGGGCCAGCCGCGGTTCGAGTGTCTCGACCCCGACAAGCGCACGGTGAGCCGGATCGTGGGCGGGTCGGTGGCGCCGACTCGGATGGCGCCGTGGCAGGTGTCGCTGCAGCTCGACATCGGGGGCCGGTGGCGGCATGCCTGCGGCGGTTCGCTGGTCCATCCGTCGTGGGTGCTGACGGCGGCGCACTGCCTGTTCGACGGTGGCGGCAGCCTGCGCCCGGCCGGACAGGTGTCGGTGGTGCACGGGACGCAGTCTCTCTCGTCGGGCGGGGAGCGGCGCCTGGCCGAGCGCCTCGTCCCGCACGAGGGGTACCGGGGCGGGGGACCGGCTGGTCAACCCAACGACATCGCGCTGATCCGGCTGTCGTCGCCGTTTCCCGCGTCGCGGTCCGAGACCGTGCAGTTGCAGTCGCGGCAGCTCGAGGCGAACTTCGGTTTTCCGGGCGCCTGCTCGGTGGTCACCGGTTGGGGAACCACGGACACGCGAGGGCTGGGCCCAGACCGCTCGGACGCGCGCGCCCTGCCTGACCGGCTGCGCGCGGTGGACCTGCCGATCGTCGACAACGCGACGTGCGCCGAGAGCTACGGCGGGAGGATCACCGACGGGCAGGTGTGCGCCGGCTACGCGCAGGGGACGATGGACTCGTGCCAGGGCGACAGCGGCGGCCCGCTGGTCGTGCCGGGCGGCCCGACCGGGTGGACGCAGATCGGGGTCGTCAGCTACGGCCGCGGCTGCGCCCGGCCAGGCGCCTACGGCGTCTACACGCGCGTGTCGCACTACATCGACTGGATCCTGCGGCAGACGTCGCGGTGACGGCCGCGCTGGCGCGGCCGCGCCCTCTCCCGTGACCGAGGGAGTACTCGCCGCGCGGTTCGGTTGCCGGCCGCCTTTCGTCTGGCTCTACCAATCCTGGCAGGGACAAGGCGGTGCGAATCGACTAGCTTACGCCGACGAGGCAACAGGCGAGCGGTTCGCTGCGATTGCCGCGTCGCCAACCGTCCTGGAGGAGGCGACCACATCGGCCGTGAAAGCCTACGGGCAGGAGGAAGCATGCGCACCCTGAAGCTCGGCGTCGTCCTGCTGGTCGTGGTCGTGCTGGTCACGTCGGCGTCCGTCGCGCTGGCTGCGGGTCGGGTGGCGTTGGTGGTGGGCAACAGCGCGTATTCTGAGATTGGAGCGTTGCCGAATCCGGGTAATGACGCGGCCGACGTTGCAGCAGCGCTCGGCCGGCTGGGATTCGACGTGACGACGGTGCGGGATGCGGATCGCGTGGCCATGAGCGAGGCACTGCGGGTCTTCACGCGGGCGAGCGCAGGGGCCGACGTGGCGCTGGTCTTCTACGCCGGGCACGGTCTGGAGATGGACGGTGTGAACTATCTCGTGCCGGTGGACGCGCAGTTGGAGCGGGACACCGACGTGCGGTTCGAGGCGGTCGAGCTGGACGACGTGCTGGCGGCGACGGTCGGTGCCGGGCTGCGGGTGGTGATCCTCGACGCCTGCCGCAACAACCCGCTGGCGCGCTCCATGCAGCGGACGGGGGCTGCGCGGAGCGTGAGCCGGGGGAGCTTCGGGGAGCTGAACGAGAACCTGTTGGGCGACGAGACGCTGGTGGCGTATGCGGCGGCGGCGGGGACGACGGCGGCGGATGGAATGGGCCGGAACAGCCCGTATACGACGGCGTTACTGGAATATCTGGAGCGGCCGCTGGAGATCGGCATCCTGTTCCGCGAGGTTCGCGGACGGGTGCTGGAGGCGACCGGTGGCGAGCAGCGCCCGCACGAGTATGCGTCGTTACTGGATGAGCATTACCTGAGGGGCGGCACGGGGCCGGGGAGTGTCACGGTGGTAGATGACGCTTCGGCTGATACGCGGGCGCAGTTGGAGACCGTGTTCTGGCAGTCGATCGCGGACAGTCAGAATCCAGCGGATTTCCAGGCGTACCTGGAACAGTTTCCGCTTGGAGTCTTTGCGCGGTTGGCGCGGAACCGGGCGGTAGAACTCGGTGGAGCCGCCGGCGATGCGCCGGCCGTGGGTCGGCCGCGTCCAAGTGGCGGCGATCCACCGTCTGCACATCGACCGCCCGGCACGGTGTTCCGCGACTGCGAAGACTGCCCCGAGCTCGTGGTCGTTCCTGCCGGGACGTTCCGGATGGGCTGTGTTTCCCGGAGCGATGACTGCTACGACGACGAGCGGCCGGTGCACGACGTCGAGGTGGCATCCTTCGCGATGTCCAAGTTCGAGGTGACACGCGGGCAGTTTGCCGCATTCGTGACGGCTACGGACCACGTCGCCGACGGCTGTGTGGTGGAGGTATGGAGGGTTCGCAGATTCGCACGAGACCGTTGGGAATGGGCGAACGATGAGGAGAGGGCCGAAGCGTCCTGGCGCACCCCGGGCTTTCGCCAGAACGATGACCGCCATCCTGTAGTGTGCGTCAGTTGGGAAGACGCATCGGCCTATGCGCGATGGTTGAGTGACAAGACCGGCACGCAGTATCGGCTACCGACCGAGGCGGAGTGGGAGTACGCGGCGCGAGCGGGGACGACGACGCCCTGGTTCTGGGGCGATCGAGCTGCCAACCAGTGCGTCCACGCGAACGGCTACGACCGCTCGGCAGAGCGCGGCTTCGATCGCGGCTGGACCGTTGCCGATTGTCGGGACGGGGTTGAGCGCACCGCCCCAGTGGGATCGTTCGCCCCGAACGGGTTCGGTTTGCATGACATGGCGGGTAACGTGTGGGAGTGGGTGGCAGACTGTTGGCACGATAACTACGCGGCTGCACCGCGGGATGGTTCGGCATGGATCCGCGACTGCAGTGACGACAACAGGCGCGGTTGGCGGGGCGGTTCGTGGCGCAGGCCGCCGGGGTTACTTCGTTCCCGATACCGCTGGGCGGTTGGGCTCGAAACTCGCCAGTACGACGTCGGGTTCCGCGTCGCGAGGGTGCTCGATTGAACGTCATGATCCCTATTACGCGAACTGCCGTAGCTGGGGAGGACGTCACACAAGCTCTCAAGTCGTAGGAGAAGTTGGCAAGTCAGAGCGACGTCCAATAACGCCTCTTCTGTTAACCCGTCCGCTATCGCCGGGCAAGGCTTGTACCCATGAATGTGATCAGCCCAACACGCGAGGGAGTTCACTCCACTGTCTTCGGCGCCTTCGGCCACACGGGCGTGTGGGCTCTTGCATGTCTGCTTTGTTCACTGCCTTCCGCAGCGCAGGTGTCTAGTCCTGAGAAAGGCGTCTACTTCTATATAGAGAACGACGACTGGCCACCGGACACCGGTACGGACAAGAACTACACGAACGGGTTCCGGTTAACGATCGATCACAATTCCGATTTGTTTCGACTTCACCGTCTTCCGCTATTTCGGTGGGTTCCGCAATACGGCTCCTGTAGCGAAGCCGACGTTGGCGACCTATGCACTACCCCGCATTATTCCTGAGGTTGTCGAATCGGTCACGATCGGGGCGTGATCGTCGGGCGAATGAAGTCGTCGGACATTGCGTGTGGCAGGTGGCAGCGTGGTGAAGCGGTCGTGGCGGGGTGACGGCGCGCACGAGGCACCACGCGCCGACAGCTTCGGCGACAGGGCGCTGGCGAGCAGTGCGGGGTTTGAGGTTGGCGGCGCGGGGGCGCGCTATCCGGCGCGCGCCCCGAGCGCGAGGGCGAGGTGCCGCCAGACGTCACGGTATGGGGTCGCTCGCGGCAGGTGCAGGACGAGCCGGCGGACGGAGCGCACGACGTGGACGCTGACCTTGAGCAACCGGTCGCGCAGCCAAGTCACCTGGGTGCGGGCGCAGGCGGTTCGGGCGGCCCTCAGCCGCAGTTCCTGCATGAGCACGTAGGCGGCGGCCGTCAGCAGGACCCGCAGCTGGTTTGCCCAGAACCTGGTGCAGCTCGTGCGGTCGATCTGCAAGCCGTCGAGCAGTTCCTTGATGCGGTTCTCGATGTCGCCGCGCCCGCAGTAGACCTTCTCGTAGATGAAGCGCGGCGTCTGGCGCAGATTGGTCACGACGAAGCGCGGGTTGTCCCGCGGCTGCCGGCCGGTGAGTTGCACAACTTCGGCCTTGATCACCACGCGGCGCTCACGAGCCCACGTGCCCGCGCGATAGCGGGTGTCGCGGTAGAAGTGCGCCGTCTTCTCGCGCAGCATGTTCTCGGTGCGGGCTGCCACCATGGCGGGCTCGGCAGCCCGCAACAGCACGGCGTTCTTGGCCATCGCCACGACGTAGTCGAGCCGCGGCTCGGCGTCGAGGAAGTCGAAGACCTCCGGCGTGGCGAAGCCGCCGTCGAGCCGGACGAGAAAGCGTGCCTTGGGAAACGCGGCCCGCAGCAGCGCGAGCAGCCGACACAAAACGCCCAGCGTGCCGTCGGCCGCCTGCGCCGTGCCGGGCCGCAGCACGGCCGCGCACAGATACTGCTCCGCCTCGCGGTCGAAGCTCACGAAGGCCAGCAGTGGCAGGTAGCACCAGCTGTCGTAGTAGCTGTTGAACATGGTCAGCTGCTGCGCACCATGCGTCGGGTCGTCGGTCGGGTCGAGGTCGATCGTGATGCGTCGCACCCGCCCACGCAGCCGGCGGCGATGCCGCTCGATGACCGACGCCGCCAACTCGCGTCCGAGCCGATAGAGCGCGACGCGGCCCGCGCCGTTCTCGAACCGCGAAACCGTCGGCTGCGACGCCAGCCGACCGCCGGCCACCGGGTCGCGCCCGAGCAGCAGCTTGTGAATCGGATCGTCGGCGAGCCGGTCCGAATCGTTGCCGTCCGGATGGCCGCAGGCGATCCCGAACACCCGCTGGCCCACCAGGTCCTCGAGCGTGTGCCGGACCTTCTCCGGCGCCCGGCGGTCAATCAGACACCGGCCGAATGCCTTGACCAACCCGTAGACGCGCTCGGCGGCCTTGAGCAGCACGGCGCCGCCATCCGAGCTCGACTGCTCGCGGTCGAACGTGGCCACGAGCGGCTTGTCGAACAGATCGGGAAACAGAACAGACTGTGCTATCGTGGGGTCCGTCACGCAAGAGCCTCCGTCGTGCCGAAAATGCCTGTGGTTAACAGCGTTTTAGCACACGGAGGCTTTTGTGTCTCTACCTGAGACAGACCCCTCACGAATTTTCCGGGTTAGCGGGTTTTGGGCCGAGTGTCAATTTTTTGACTTGTACAACGTTTCGAATTGTGGCATAACGGTGGTGTGACGACCGCCGACCGGCAATCGCCCCCGCATCGGATTGCGGAACTGTCCACCGACGTCGAACGGCTTCGCGGAGAGTTGACGCGGCGGGAGCGCGACGCCGAGAGCGCGACGCCGAGAGCGTGCAGCGCAAGAACAGCCGCCTGCAACGAGAAAATGACCGCCTGAAGCAACAGATCGAGGACCTGAAGCGGCAATTGGACGAGGCACGCCGGGCAGGTCGCCGCCAGGCCGCGCCGTTCGCCAAGGACCGGTCGCAAGGTCGCGGCAGGCGTCCCGGACGGCGGGCCGGTGCGGCGTACGGCCGCCACGGCTGCCGTCCGCGCCCGGCGCGGGTCGACGAAACCCACGCGGCGCCGGTTCCAGTGGAATGTCCGGACTGCGGCGGCGAGGTCGACGTGACCCGCGTGGCGTCGCAGTATCAGGAAGAGTTGCCCGTGGTACGCCCGGTCGTGCGGCGCTTCGACATTGAGGTCGGCCACTGCTCGCAGTGTCAGCGGCGGGTGCAGGGCCGCCACGTGCTGCAGACCTCCGATGCGCTGGGCGCGGCCGGCGTGCAGCTCGGTCCCGAGGTTGTCGCGCTGGTGGTTGAACTGCACACGGAACTGGGGGTGCCGCTGGCGAAGGTCGCGCACCTTCTGCGGACCACCTTCGGCCTGCAGGTCACGCCGGGCGGTCTCGCCCACGTGCTGCACCGGGCGGCCCGCGCCGCCGCGCCGGCCTACGCGGCGCTGTGCGAGCAGGTCCGCAACGCGCCGGTGGTCACGCCGGACGAGACCGGCTGGCGTGTTGGCGGCGAGCGCCACTGGCTGTGGACGTTCGTCACCCCGGAGACGACGGTCTACGCCATTTGCCCCGGCCGGGGGTTCGCCGCTGCCGCCACGGTGCTGGGAACGGACTACACCGGCGTGCTCGTGCGCGACGGGTGGGCGCCGTATCGCTGCTACGACGGGCTGCACCAAACCTGTCTGAATCACCTGCTGCAACGCTGCAAGCAGCTCCGGGAGGATCATCCCCACAGTCGCTGGGCGAGCGAGGTGCAGGCGGTCCTGCAGGCCGCCCTCGACCTGCGGGACCGCTGCAACGCGGGAGAACTGAGCGAGCACGGGATGGCCACGGCCCGCGGCCGACTCACGGCCCGGCTCGCTCGGCTCGTCGACGACCCGCCGCCGCTCGCTGACGCCGAGCGCTTCGCGGCGCACCTGGCCACCGAATTCCCGGCCGTGTTCCTGTTCTTGTGGGACCCCTCGCTCGATGCCACCAACTGGCGCGCCGAACAGGCCATCCGGCCCGCCGTGGTCATTCGCAAGGTGTGCGGCGGCAACCGCACCCGCAAGGGCGCCGACACCCAGCAGGTGCTGGCCAGCGTCGTGCGCACCGCCCGCCAGCGCCATCTCGACCTGCCTCCGCTGATCACCGCGATGTTGTGCGGCGTCGAGCCCGTTGTCCCCAAGCTGCTCGCGATGTCGCCGGCGCCCACGTAGGCGCGCAGCGTCCGACCGACCACGCGGCGCGACCCGTCCCCGCGGCTCACCCACCGTTGCGCCCGGTTGCCCGCCGACAGGCCGACGCTGGTGTCCTCGCGTCCAGTTCCCCACCGCAGCGATGTTCAGCGACACCATCCGGAGACACCGTGTGAACCCGCCGTCGGCTCAAAGCAAGTCTCGTGGCGGCACCGAGCTTTGGCGGCTCAGGCCCCGTTTCTGCCCATGTTCATTGGCAGATCACCCACTAAACAAATACGTCGGGCCTTGAGGACCAGGCACTAGCCCGGAAAATTCGTGAGGTTATCGAATCGGTCCCAGGCAGGGCCTGATCGTCGCGCGAAGGACGTTTTCGGACGCGGCGCGTGGTAGGTGGCAGCGTGGTGCAGTGGCCGGGGCGAGGTGACGGCACGCATGAGGTGGCAAGCGCCGACAGGTCGGGCGCAGGGGCGCTGGCGAGCATCCGGGGCGCGGAGGTTGCCGTGGCGACGGCGCGCTATCCGGCGCGCGCCCCGAGCGCGAGGGCGAGGTGCCGCCAGACGTCGCGGTATGGGGTCGCTCGCGGCAGGTGCAGGACGAGCCGGCGGACGGAGCGGACGACGTGGACGCTGACCTTGAGCAACCGGTCGCGCAGCCAAGTCACCTGGGTGCGGGCGCAGGCGGTGCGGGCGGCCCTCAGCCGCAGTTCCTGCATGAGCACGTAGGCGGCGGCCGTCAGCAGGACCCGCAGCTGGTTTGCCCAGAACTTGGTGCAGCTCGTGCGGTCGATCTGCAAGCCGTCGAGCAGTTCCTTGATGCGGTTCTCGATGTCGCCGCGCCCGCAGTAGACCTTCTCGTAGATGAAGCGCGGCGTCTGGCGCAGATTGGTCACGACGAAGCGCGGGTTGTCCCGCGGCTGCCGGCCGGTGAGCTGCACGACTTCGGCCTTGATCACCACGCGGCGCTCACGAGCCCACGTGCCCGCGCGATAGCGGGTGTCGAGGTAGAAGTGCGCCGTCTTCTCGCGCAGCATGTTCTCGGTGCGGGCCGCCACCATGACGTGCTCGGCAGCCCGCAACAGCACGGCGTTCCTGGCCATCGCCACGACGTAGTCGAGCCGCGGTTCGGCATCGAGGAAGTCGAAGATCTCTGGCGTGGCGAAGCCGCCGTCGAGCCGGACGAGAAAGCGCGCCTCGGGAAACGCGGACCGCAGCAGCGCGAGCAGCCGACACAGCACGCCCAGCGTGCCGTCGGACGCCTGCGCCGTGCCGGGCCGCAGCACGGCCGCGCACAGATACTGCTCCGCCTCACGGTCGAAGCTCACAAAGGCCAGCAATGGCAGGTAGCACCAGCTGTCGTAGTAGCTGTTGAACATGGTCAGCTGCTGCGCGCCATGCGTCGGGTCGTCGGTCGGGTCGAGGTCGATCGTGATGCGTCGCACCCGCCCGCGCAGCCGGCGGCGATGCCGCTCGATGACCGACGCCGCCAACTCGCGCCCGAGCCGATAGAGCGCGACGCGGCCCGCACCGTTCTCGAACCGCGAGACCGTCGGCTGCGACGCCAGCCGACCGCCCGCCACCGGGTCGCGCCCGAGCAGCAACTTGTGGATCGGATCATCGGCGAGCTGGTCCGAATCGTTGCCGGCGGGATGGCCGCAGGCGATGCCGAACACCCGCTGGCCCACCAGGTCCTCGAGCGTGTGCCGGACCTTCTCCGGTGCCCGGCGGTCAATCAGACACCGGCCGAATGCCTTGACCAACCCGTAGACGCGCTCGGCGGCCTTGAGCAGCACGGCGCCGCCATCCGAGCTCGACTGCTCGCGGTCGAACGTGGCCACGAGCGGCTTGTCGAACAGATCGGGGAACAGAACAGACTGTGCTATCGTGGGGTCCGTCACGCAAGAGCCTCCGTCGTGCCGAAAACATCTGTCGTCAACAGCGTTTTAGCACACGGAGGCTTTTGTGTCTCTACTCAGGCCGGGCGCCTCATGAATTTTCCAGGCTAAACAAATACGGACACCGTTACCATCCCGGCCTGGAACGCCAGGGGATTCTGCCTCCGATCGACTTGGACGCACCCACATCAGGCAACCGTTCTCCGTACCGTGTGTCACTTGTGGATTTCGTATTACGTTTTGGCAATACGGAACCGCGCCGACGGATCGTAGCCGGGCTCCTTGATTTTCGGATTGCCTTGCAGGCCATAGGACTTGTTAGCGGATTTCAGTGGATAGACGGCAGTTTCCTCGAAAACATCGAGGTTCTCGAAGAACGCGACCCGCGTGACATCGACGTCGTTACTTTCTTCCACATGCCCGATGGCGAGGTATTACCTAACCCGGATTATGCGTGAAGGTGGGGTTGGCGACGAGACGCAAGGGCCTTCCGTGTGGTACAAACGTTGTGCTACCAAACGTTTAGCCACAACGGAGGCCCTTGCGTGACGGACCCCACGATAGCACAGTCTGTTCTGTTCCCCGATCTGTTCGACAAGCCGCTGGTCGCCACGTTCGACCGCGAGCAGTCGAGCTCGGATGGCGGCGCCGTGCTGCTCAAGGCCGCCGAGCGCGTCTACGGACTGGTCAAGGCGTTCGGCCGGTGTCTGGTCGACCGCCGGGCACCGGAGAAGGTCCGGCACACGCTCGAGGACCTGGTCGGCCAGCGGGTGTTCGGCATCGCCTGCGGTCATCCCGACGGCAACGATTCGGACCGGCTCGCCGACGACCCGATCCACAAGCTGCTGCTCGGGCGCGACCCGGTGGCGGGCGGTCGGCTGGCGTCGCAGCCGACGGTCTCGCGGTTCGAGAACGGTGCGGGCCGCGTCGCGCTCTATCGGCTGGGGCGCGAGCTGGCGACGTCGGTCATCGAGCGGCATCGTCGCCGGCTGCGCGGGCGGGTGCGACGCATCACGATCGACCTCGACCCGACCGACGACCCGACGCATGGCGAGCAGCAGTTGACGTTCTTCAACGGGCACTACGACAGCTGGTGCTACCTGCCATTGCTGGCCTTTGTGAGCTTCGACCGCGAGGTCGAGCAGTATCTGTGCGCGGCGGTGCTGCGACCCGGCAAGGCCCAGGCGCCCGACGGCACGCTGAGCGTGCTGTGTCGGCTGCTCGCGCTGCTGCGGTCCGCGTTTCCCGAGGCGCGCTTTCTCGTCCGGCTCGACGGCGGCTTCGCCACGCCAGAGATCTTCGACTTCCTCGATGCCGAACCGCGGCTCGACTACGTCGTGGCGATGGCCAGGAACGCCGTCCTGCTGCGGGCTGCCGAGCCCGTCATGGTGGCGGCCCGCACCGAGAACATGCTGCGTGAGAAGACGGCGCACTTCTACCTCGACACCCGCTATCGCGCGGGCACGTGGGCTCGTGAGCGCCGCGTGGTGATCAAGGCCGAAGTCGTGCAGCTCACCGGCCGGCAGCCGCGGGACAACCCGCGCTTCGTCGTGACCAATCTGCGCCAGACGCCGCGCTTCATCTACGAGAAGGTCTACTGCGGGCGCGGCGACATCGAGAACCGCATCAAGGAACTGCTCGACGGCTTGCAGATCGACCGCACGAGCTGCACCAAGTTCTGGGCAAACCAGCTGCGGGTCCTGTTGACGGCCGCCGCCTACGTGCTCATGCAGGAACTGCGGCTGAGAGCCGCCCGCACCGCCTGCGCCCGCACCCAAGTGACCTGGCTGCGCGACCGATTGCTCAAGCTCGGCGCCAACGTCGTCCGCTCCGTCCGGCGCCTCGTTGTGCACCTGCCGCGGGCAACGCCCGACCTCGACGCGTGGCGCCAAATCGCCCTCGCACTCGGGGCGCGCGCCGGGTAGCGCCCCGTCGCAGCTTCCCCCTCAGCTCGCGGAATCCACACAGGCGCCTGGGGCGCCCTGTCGGCGAAGCTGTCCGCGTCTGGCGCCTCGTACGCCCCGTAACCACGCCACGCCGCTCCACCACGCTGCCACCTGCCACGTGCGGCGACCGCAGACCTCTCTCGCTCAACGATCAGGGCTCGGCCAGCGACCGATTCGACGACGTCATGAATTTTCCGGGCTAATGTGCATCGCCGCCGTCTCCACCGATGCCGAAGAGCTTGCGCGGCTCGCGCTCGAACGCCACGAGGTTGGCGATCACCTCGACGACCTCGATCCCCGAGAGGTGGCGGTTGGCCCAGCGAACGAGCTGGTTCAGGTAGTTGCCGATGCGCGCGACCTGACGGGTGCGCTCGCGCGCTCGGCGTCAGCCGCCGCCACGGTCCACGTGCGCGTCCGCGGCATCGCCTGCCCAACAGGTTGGACAGACGCTGGCGTGCCGGCTGTCGCCGCCTTCGCCCGCCAGTTCGCTAGCTCCGCCGGCGACACGCGCGCGTGCACTCTGACGCCGTTTCGGGCGTGGTACAGGTGACGGCCCACGGCAACGCGTTGCGCTGGGCCGCTTCCGAGGGCACTTGTCGCGGCGCCGCTGCGTTCGTTCCTCGGTCGAGCTCGTCACACTAGCGGGCGTCTTCTGAGCCCCGGAGGCTTTCGGCACCCCCGAAGCCCGCGACGTGTCAGAACGGACCAACGGGCGGGCGAGTCAGGGTGTACTCTAGTGCTCAATCTGATGCCGGCAGTCAATCCTGAAATCCTCGTCTGGGCGCGCAAGACGGCCGGCCTGACTGTGGGAGATGCTGTCGCGAAGGTTGGCATCCGAGACGCCCGTGGCTTGACAGGTGCCGACCGGCTTACGGCACTGGAACGCGGCGAGGAACGACCCACGCGGCGGATTCTCGTCGAGATGGCGCACCACTACCGGCGCCCACTGCTCACCTTCTACCTGAATGCACCGCCCCGGCGGGATGACCGCGGTCCAGATTTCCGTACCCTGCCGGGTGCGCGATCCTTGGAGATCGATGCGCTCATCCACGCGCTTGTCCGCAACTTGCGGAGTCGCCAGAGCATGGTTCGCGCTGCGCTTGAGGCTGAGGATGAAGCCGAGCCTCTGCGCTTCATCGGCGCGCTCGTGCCTGGCGATGGCACTGGTACCGGGATCGATTCGGTGCGCCGAGTGCTCCGACACGAGTCGGAGACCGCCCGACTGTTGCGGCGGGCGGCACGGTTACTGGAGCAACTGCTCGGCGACGATCTGAACGCCGCGACGTACTACACGCAGCCGGATGTCGAACGCGCGTTTGATCTGCTTCGCTCGCGAACGGAGGACGCCGGCGTGTTCGTACTGCTCAAGGGTGACTTGGGCAGCCACCACACGGCCATCGAGGTGGAGGCCTTTCGCGGTCTGGCGCTCGCCGATGATGTCGCCCCGTTCGTCGTCATCAACCCCAACGACTCCAGGGCCGCGTGGTCATTCACGCTTCTGCACGAGTTGACCCATCTGCTGCTCGGCCAGACCGGCTTCAGCGGTGTGAACAATTCCGCTACCGAGATCGAGGAGTTCTGCAACACTGTGGCCGCCGAATGGCTTCTGCCCCCGCGCGCGCTCAGTGAGATCGAGGTCGTGCGAGGGCCGGATTTCGTCGAACAGGAACACCAAATCGCCGAATTCGCACGACAGCGCAACCTGAGCCGGACCATGGTCGCCTACCGGCTCCTGCGTGCCCGTCGCATCGATCGGCCCGCCTTTGATCGCCTGCGAGCAGTTTTCCGCGGGCAGTGGCGGCAGCGTCGCCATCGGGTCCGTGAGAGGGCCCGCATGTCGGATGGCGGCCCCAGCTACTACGTCGTGCGCCGTCATAGGGTCGGACCGGCCCTGCTTCGTTTCACTCGCCGCATGCTGGCCTCCGGAGCAGTGTCGACGACCAAAGCCGCCAGGATCCTCGGCGTCAAGCCTGCGCACGTTGGCAAGATGCTTCGTTCGCCAAAGGCGCGGTAGGGAGACACTGCTTGCTCTACCTGCTCGACGCGAACGTGCTCATCGACGCAAATCGCGACTACTACCCCCTGAACCGCGTGCCCGAGTTCTGGGCTTGGTTGGTTGATTACGGGACCACGCAGCGCGTGAAGATTCCCTTGGAGATGTACGAGGAGGTGTTCGCCGGCAAGAACGACACTCTCACCAACTGGCTGAAGGGCAACCGCGATGCTCTGTTGCTTGACGAGGACGTCAACCCAACCCTGGTCGCACGAGTCACGGATTCGGGCTACGCGCCAGATCTGAGCGACGAGGAGGTCGAACGCATCGGCCGCGACCCGTTTCTCATCGCCTACGCGCTTTCCGATCGTGTCAGCCGCACGGTTGTCACGACGGAGGTCTCGAAGCCAAGCAGACAACGCGCAAACCGCCACATTCCCGATGTGTGTGATGGTCTCGGTGTGCTCCACTGCAACACGTACGAGTTCATCAGGGCGCTGGACTTCACCACCGGCGGGGAGACATGACGCTGTCTCAGACCCAGATCAGTCCTCTATCGGCGACGCGTTGTGCATGAATGGCTCCTGGCTCAGCCAAGTCCGCCATTGGGTGACGGTTTCATGCGTCAGGCCGAACAGCTCGGCTGTCGCGTCGTCGATGGTGGCGCGAACAGGGTCGTCTGCGGCGTACTGCAGTCGGCCGAGCTCCATGTCGGCCAGTTCGTCGTGTACGCCGGCGAGTGTCCCGACGAGCTTGGGCTCCCGTGCATCCGCAGGTAGCCTCACGCTCTGAAGCTGCGTCACGGACCAGTGAATGTATGCGGCCTTCATCGACCGCATGCTCAACAGCTGGATCAGCACCGCTGTGCTGTTTGGCTTCGGCGGGCGTGTCCGTCCGGATCGCAACGTAAGCGGTCCCCAAAGCCGGTTCAGCGGTGTACTGACTTGGCGTGCGAGAGCTGGTGGTACTACATCGGTTCCCCCCTCCTTTTCACGCCTTTCAACGGGGATGATCTGCCAGATTTCGTCTGCGACGCCGGCCAGATGCGCCCTGCGTTCTTCGGCTATGGAGGTAAAAATCCGAAGCCGACCATGCGTTCGAGGATTCCCCGCAATCGGCTCGAAGGGGATTGTCCCGTTCGTTGTTGAACTTTGCGAGTGGCGGACTCCTTGTTTCCGCGCCGAGTTCGTCTATTCTACGCCGCGTCAGCAACCGCACCGTCGGGCGGGGCCAGCGCGTCCAGTGCAGCGACCAGGTGGCGTAGGTCGCGGTAACCACGCACCCGCCGGAAGCGCGGCTCCGCCTCCACCAGCGCGCTCGCCACCCAACGTTGAATCATCTGCCCGCCACGCCACCGCTTGACCCGCCGCGTGTAGTCCTCGACGCTGCCCATCAGGTTTTCGATGATGTTCGTAGAGCGCAGAGTACGTTCGAGCGCCCCCGTCAGACCAAGCCGCTGCACCGTCAGTGTCTCCTCGAGGCCCTCCCGGATGGACGCCGCCGCGCCGGGGTGGTCACGCTCCAGCGACCCCGCCAAGCGCTCCAGCACCCGCACCGCGCGGTCCGCCGAGTCCCGGCGCACGGGTCCGCGTCACCGCCAGATGCGTACGGGTCGCCTTGACCGAGCATTGGCCCGACGCCGACCTGTTTGTCGTTGCCGCAAACCGCCTGCGCCGGGCCAGAGCACCCGCCTGACGCCTACCGCAACCGCCGGCCAGCATGTCACTGCCAGGCGCAGACGGCCGGCACGGCACCCGTGTGTCCAGACCGCCGACTGCACGCCATACTGCAACCCGTCAACGTCTCCGCTCCGTCACGCTCAGACCATACCTGCCAGACCAACACCGTCAAACCACCTCACCGATCACGTGGTGAGAAATCCGGGCTAGCCCGGAGCTTCTCCCTCCAGATTGCGAAGGATCTCACCGATGGATGCGGAATAGAATGCCCCAGGCGCACGCATCAGGCGAGCTTGATATCGGCCTTTCCTAACCCGGAAAATTCATGACGTCGTCGAATCGGTCGCTGGCCGAGCCCTGATCGTTGAGCGAGAGAGGTCTGCGGTCGCCGCACGTGGCAGGTGGCAGCGTGGTGGAGCGGCGTGGCGTGGTTACGGGGCGTACGAGGCGCCAGACGCGGACAGCTTCGCCGACAGGGCGCCCCAGGCGCCTGTGTGGATTCCGCGAGCTGAGGGGGAAGCTGCGACGGGGCGCTACCCGGCGCGCGCCCCGAGTGCGAGGGCGATTTGGCGCCACGCGTCGAGGTCGGGCGTTGCCCGCGGCAGGTGCACAACGAGGCGCCAGACGGAGCGGACGACGTTGGCGCCGAGCTTGAGCAATCGGTCGCGCAGCCAGGTCACTTGGGTGCGGGCGCAGGCGGTGCGGGCGGCTCTCAGCCGCAGTTCCTGCATGAGCACGTAGGCGGCGGCCGTCAACAGGACCCGCAGCTGGTTTGCCCAGAACTTGGTGCAGCTCGTGCGGTCGATCTGCAAGCCGTCGAGCAGTTCCTTGATGCGGTTCTCGATGTCGCCGCGCCCGCAGTAGACCTTCTCGTAGATGAAGCGCGGCGTCTGGCGCAGATTGGTCACGACGAAGCGCGGGTTGTCCCGCGGCTGCCGGCCGGTGAGCTGCACGACTTCGGCCTTGATCACCACGCGGCGCTCACGAGCCCACGTGCCCGCGCGATAGCGGGTGTCGAGGTAGAAGTGCGCCGTCTTCTCACGCAGCATGTTCTCGGTGCGGGCCGCCACCATGACGGGCTCGGCAGCCCGCAGCAGGACGGCGTTCCTGGCCATCGCCACGACGTAGTCGAGCCGCGGTTCGGCATCGAGGAAGTCGAAGATCTCTGGCGTGGCGAAGCCGCCGTCGAGCCGGACGAGAAAGCGCGCCTCGGGAAACGCGGACCGCAGCAGCGCGAGCAGCCGACACAGCACGCTCAGCGTGCCGTCGGGCGCCTGGGCCTTGCCGGGTCGCAGCACCGCCGCGCACAGATACTGCTCGACCTCGCGGTCGAAGCTCACAAAGGCCAGCAATGGCAGGTAGCACCAGCTGTCGTAGTGCCCGTTGAAGAACGTCAACTGCTGCTCGCCATGCGTCGGGTCGTCGGTCGGGTCGAGGTCGATCGTGATGCGTCGCACCCGCCCGCGCAGCCGGCGACGATGCCGCTCGATGACCGACGTCGCCAGCTCGCGCCCCAGCCGATAGAGCGCGACGCGGCCCGCACCGTTCTCGAACCGCGAGACCGTCGGCTGCGACGCCAGCCGACCGCCCGCCACCGGGTCGCGCCCGAGCAGCAGCTTGTGGATCGGGTCGTCGGCGAGCCGGTCCGAATCGTTGCCGTCGGGATGACCGCAGGCGATGCCGAACACCCGCTGGCCGACCAGGTCCTCGAGCGTGTGCCGGACCTTCTCCGGTGCCCGGCGGTCGACCAGACACCGGCCGAACGCCTTGACCAGTCCGTAGACGCGCTCGGCGGCCTTGAGCAGCACGGCGCCGCCATCCGAGCTCGACTGCTCGCGGTCGAACGTGGCGACCAGCGGCTTGTCGAACAGATCGGGGAACAGAACAGACTGTGCTATCGTGGGGTCCGTCACGCAAGGGCCTCCGTTGTGGCTAAACGTTTGGTAGCACAACGTTTGTACCACACGGAAGGCCCTTGCGTCTCGTCGCCAACCCCACCTTCACGCATAATCCGGGCTAAGAAACTCCCGTCGGATGCTCCTGGAGCGTGAATCCGAGCGCCTTCGCCCGACGGCGGAGATTGGCTACGGCTCGTTGCCGATAACGCTGCTCGTAGTGCGAGGCACCCGGGTCGGCGTACTGCATGCCGTAGCGCAGTGTGTTGTAGAACAACACGGCGATCTTGCGCGCCGTGGCCGTCACCGCCTTGGCCTTGCCGACCCGCCCGGACAAGCGGCGGTAGAACGCGCCCAGGGCCGTGTCGGTCCGGCTCACGGTGACCGCGGCCAACCGCAGCAGGGCTGCCGCTCGGTTCGCAGACCGTCGCGTCTTCGAGCTCAGGATCCGACCGCCCGAGATCTTGTTGCCCGGAGCCAACGACAACCACGACGTGAAGTGCTTGCAGGTCGGCCACCGAGACATGTCCGTGCCGCATTCGCTGACCAGCTTCAGCGCGTTGTACGGTCCGAGGCCGTGGATCTGAGTCAGGTCTACGCCGAGCAGCGTGTAGAGCATCGGGCGCACGTCGAACGCCAGCGCGTTGGGTCCGCGCGTGGTGTGTCGCGGGGCCGGCAACCGGGCCGGTGGCGGCGTGCTCGTTGCGCAAAGGTGCTTCACCGCGCGCTCGATGGCCTGATCACACTGCCCGATGGACTCCTGGTATCTGTCGTAGAGCTCCAGCGCCTGGCTCAGCGCGAAGACGTGCTCTTCCCGATAGTTGCCGGCCAGCGCCTCCCTGATCGTCTCGACGCTCGCCTTGCAGCGGGGGTCGCGGTGCTGGGCCAACTGCATCGGGTCGCGGTCGCCCGCGACAATCGCGCGCACGATGCGCATCCCCGTCTCGCCCGTGATGTCGGTCACGACGTGATGAAGCTGGACGTTCATCTCCATCAAGGCCTTCTGCATGTGCTGAATGTGTGCGGCTGCATACTCGACCAGCCGCTCCCGCTGACGCAGATACGCGCGTAGCGTCACCACGTCCTGATGCGGACGGAAGCTCCCGCGCAGCAGGCCGAACTGATGAAGCTGCTGGAGCCACTGGGCATCGTTGACGTCCGTCTTCCGGCCTGGAACCTGCTTCACGTCTCTGGCGTTGACCAGCAGTACCTCGAAGCCCTGCGCCTCAAGGATCTCGAACACCGGGATCCAGTACACGCCCGTCGACTCCATCGCCACGGTCGTGATCCCGACAGTCTTCAGCCAGTCGGCCAGTCGATGCAGATCCTGAGTGAAGCTCTGAAAGGTCCGCACGGGCTCGGCGTCGCGATCGGGCGCCACGGCCACCACGTGAAACCGTGAGCCCACATCGATGCCGGCCGCATCGGGATGAACGTTCGAGAAGCGGCCTCGTGCGTGCCGCCCCTTGGTCTTCCTGCGTCGTGCCATCGGTACCTCCTCATTGGAGTGGCGCCGAGAGGCAGGACGGCGGAACGATAACTTTCCTACACGGGATCGCAGTCGAGCGTCACCACTTGCAAGTCCGCAGGCGTCCTTGGACCACGTTTGCCACGGGGTCGTGCCTCCAATAAGCTAACGGTCGCTCCCCTCGGCGCGACCCCGCACGATACCCGATCGCCGAGTTTCTGTCGCGACAGGAGCGGGTACGCCCGCCGACGACGTTTGCTAGATTCTCGCGCTTGAAGCCCAATTTCATGCTTAGCGAGTGAAGGAACGTGTCTTCCATGTACAGGTCATGAGGCGCCAACTCCCCCGACTTGATCGCTTCGGAAACGGCCTGATCAATCGCCAACAGCTCGGCGAAGGGCACCCCAAGGCTGTTGAGGCACACGTGATTTCCGGTATCAGACGTGTGAAGTCCTCTCTCCTCGTAGTACTCGTTGGTCCCCTGTGTGAAGACTGCGTACACCGACAGGCCAAGAACATCCCGGTAGATCTTCTGAAGCTGCTCGACCACTCGCACCAGTGTCTCGGGCGAGTAAGTGCTTGCAGCACCGGTCAAGTAGAACGCGAGAGACCACTCCGCTTTGATCACTAGCCTGGAAAATTCATGAGGCGCCCGGCCTGAGTAGAGACACAAAAGCCTCCGTGTGCTAAAACGCTGTTGACGACAGATGTTTTCGGCACGACGGAGGCTCTTGCGTGACGGACCCCACGATAGCACAGTCTGTTCTGTTCCCCGATCTGTTCGACAAGCCGCTCGTGGCCACGTTCGACCGCGAGCAGTCGAGCTCGGATGGCGGCGCCGTGCTGCTCAAGGCCGCCGAGCGCGTCTACGGGTTGGTCAAGGCGTTCGGCCGGTGTCTGATTGACCGCCGGGCACCGGAGAAGGTCCGGCACACGCTCGAGGACCTGGTGGGCCAGCGGGTGTTCGGCATCGCCTGCGGCCATCCCGCCGGCAACGATTCGGACCGGCTCGCCGATGATCCGATCCACAAGTTGCTGCTCGGGCGCGACCCGGTGGCGGGCGGTCGGCTGGCGTCGCAGCCGACGGTTTCGCGGTTCGAGAACGGTGCGGGCCGCGTCGCGCTCTATCGGCTCGGGCGCGAGTTGGCGGCGTCGGTCATCGAGCGGCATCGCCGCCGGCTGCGCGGGCGGGTGCGACGCATCACGATCGACCTCGACCCGACCGACGACCCGACGCATGGCGCGCAGCAGCTGACCATGTTCAACAGCTACTACGACAGCTGGTGCTACCTGCCATTGCTGGCCTTTGTGAGCTTCGACCGTGAGGCGGAGCAGTATCTGTGCGCGGCCGTGCTGCGGCCCGGCACGGCGCAGGCGTCCGACGGCACGCTGGGCGTGCTGTGTCGGCTGCTCGCGCTGCTGCGGTCCGCGTTTCCCGAGGCGCGCTTTCTCGTCCGGCTCGACGGCGGCTTCGCCACGCCAGAGATCTTCGACTTCCTCGATGCCGAACCGCGGCTCGACTACGTCGTGGCGATGGCCAGGAACGCCGTGCTGTTGCGGGCTGCCGAGCACGTCATGGTGGCGGCCCGCACCGAGAACATGCTGCGCGAGAAGACGGCGCACTTCTACCTCGACACCCGCTATCGCGCGGGCACGTGGGCTCGTGAGCGCCGCGTGGTGATCAAGGCCGAAGTCGTGCAGCTCACCGGCCGGCAGCCGCGGGACAACCCGCGCTTCGTCGTGACCAATCTGCGCCAGACGCCGCGCTTCATCTACGAGAAGGTCTACTGCGGGCGCGGCGACATCGAGAACCGCATCAAGGAACTGCTCGACGGCTTGCAGATCGACCGCACGAGCTGCACCAGGTTCTGGGCAAACCAGCTGCGGGTCCTGCTGACGGCCGCCGCCTACGTGCTCATGCAGGAACTGCGGCTGAGGGCCGCCCGCACCGCCTGCGCCCGCACCCAGGTGACTTGGCTGCGCGACCGGTTGCTCAAGGTCAGCGTCCACGTCGTCCGCTCCGTCCGCCGGCTCGTCCTGCACCTGCCGCGAGCGACCCCATACCGCGACGTCTGGCGGCACCTCGCCCTCGCGCTCGGGGCGCGCGCCGGATAGCGCGCCGTCGCCACGGCAACCTCCGCGCCCCGGATGCTCGCCAGCGCCCCTGCGCCCGACCTGTCGGCGCTTGCCACCTCATGCGTGCCGTCACCTCGCCCCGGCCACTGCACCACGCTGCCACCTACCACGCGCCGCGTCCGAAAACGTCCTTCGCGCGACGATCAGGCCCTGCCTGGGACCGATTCGATAACCTCACGAATTTTCCGGGCTAGGCTATCGGGATTGTCCCGTTCGTTGTTGAACTTTGCGAGTGGCGGACTCCTTGTTTCCGCGCCGAGTTCGTCTATTCTACGCCGCGTCAGCAACCGCACCGTCGGGCGGGGCCAGCGCGTCCAGTGCAGCGACCAGGTGGCGTAGGTCGCGGTAACCACGCACCCGCCGGAAGCGCGGCTCCGCCTCCACCAGCGCGCTCGCCACCCAACGTTGAATCATCTGCCCGCCACGCCACCGCTTGACCCGCCGCGTGTAGTCCTCGACGCTGCCCATCAGGTTTTCGATGATGTTCGTAGAGCGCAGAGTACGTTCGAGCGCCCCCGTCAGACCAAGCCGCTGCACCGTCAGTGTCTCCTCGAGGCCCTCCCGGATGGACGCCGCCGCGCCGGGGTGGTCACGCTCCAGCGACCCCGCCAAGCGCTCCAGCACCCGCACCGCGCGGTCCGCCGAGTCCAGCTCCCAGGCGTCCCGCAACGCCTTGCCAACCGAGGCGTGCAGCCGTTCGGGCAGATGGCCCATGACGTTCCGGAGCTTGTGTACTTGACAGCGTTGCACCACGCCACGAGAGCCGAAGACATCGCTGATGGCCCGGCGCAGCCCCGCCGCCCCATCGATGACGAACAGCAACGTCCGGTCCGTCGGCAGACCGCGCGTCACCAAGTCGCTCAGCAGGCCGGTGGTGACGGCCGCCGTCTCCGTGGCGCCTTCGCGAAGCCCCAGCACGTGCTTGCGGCCCTGCGTGTCGATCCCCAACGCGACCACCATGCAGTGATCCCGGAAGACCTTGCCGTCGATGCAGACCACCCGCAGGTCCAACTCGCCCAACGGCCGCTTGAGAAACGACCCCAGGCGCTTGGCCGACAGCGCCACGAACCGCCGAGACACCGCGCTACGCGACGTTCCCCGCTCCGTCACCTCGTCCGGCAACGGATCCAACGTGCCCGCATACCGCCGCGTCGACACCCCGGCCGCGACCGCCGCCAGCGTGCGCTCGTCCAGCGGGTCGGTGGCCGCCGCCCACCGGAAGCTCGGCAGCGGCAGCTCGCCGTCCGTGCTCCGCACACGGAGCCGCGGCACGGCAACTTCGCGCCCCCCGAGCGTCACCTGACTGGCCACGCTCCCGCCACGCCATGCGGGTCGCTCGACCTGATGGCGCCCCTTCGGCCCGCACAGGTCTTCTCGATCCCCCTCCATCATCGCCTCAAGGACCTGCAGCCCGGTCGTGATGCACAAGCCATGAAACGCTTCCCGGACACCGTTCAGCACACCGAGCACCGGCAGGGGCACCTGAATCGAGACCGTTCGCGAGCTGGGGGGTTGGCTGGAACGCTTCCGCCTGTCATGCTTCGCCATGGGTGGCTCTCCTCTTGTTGATTCCACCCCTGTCCTAGCCCGGAAAATTCGTGAGGTTATCGAATCGGTCCCAGGCAGGGCCTGATCGTCGCGCGAAGGACGTTTTCGGACGCGGCGCGTGGTAGGTGGCAGCGTGGTGCAGTGGCCGGGGCGAGGTGACGGCACGCATGAGGTGGCAAGCGCCGACAGGTCGGGCGCAGGGGCGCTGGCGAGCATCCGGGGCGCGGAGGTTGCCGTGGCGACGGCGCGCTATCCGGCGCGCGCCCCGAGCGCGAGGGCGAGGTGCCGCCAGACGTCGCGGTATGGGGTCGCTCGCGGCAGGTGCAGGACGAGCCGGCGGACGGAGCGGACGACGTGGACGCTGACCTTGAGCAACCGGTCGCGCAGCCAAGTCACCTGGGTGCGGGCGCAGGCGGTGCGGGCGGCCCTCAGCCGCAGTTCCTGCATGAGCACGTAGGCGGCGGCCGTCAGCAGGACCCGCAGCTGGTTTGCCCAGAACTTGGTGCAGCTCGTGCGGTCGATCTGCAAGCCGTCGAGCAGTTCCTTGATGCGGTTCTCGATGTCGCCGCGCCCGCAGTAGACCTTCTCGTAGATGAAGCGCGGCGTCTGGCGCAGATTGGTCACGACGAAGCGCGGGTTGTCCCGCGGCTGCCGGCCGGTGAGCTGCACGACTTCGGCCTTGATCACCACGCGGCGCTCACGAGCCCACGTGCCCGCGCGATAGCGGGTGTCGAGGTAGAAGTGCGCCGTCTTCTCGCGCAGCATGTTCTCGGTGCGGGCCGCCACCATGACGTGCTCGGCAGCCCGCAACAGCACGGCGTTCCTGGCCATCGCCACGACGTAGTCGAGCCGCGGTTCGGCATCGAGGAAGTCGAAGACCTCTGGCGTGGCGAAGCCGCCGTCGAGCCGGACGAGAAAGCGCGCCTCGGGAAACGCGGACCGCAGCAGCGCGAGCAGCCGACACAGCACGCCCAGCGTGCCGTCGGACGCCTGCGCCGTGCCGGGCCGCAGCACGGCCGCGCACAGATACTGCTCCGCCTCACGGTCGAAGCTCACAAAGGCCAGCAATGGCAGGTAGCACCAGCTGTCGTAGTAGCTGTTGAACATGGTCAGCTGCTGCGCGCCATGCGTCGGGTCGTCGGTCGGGTCGAGGTCGATCGTGATGCGTCGCACCCGCCCGCGCAGCCGGCGGCGATGCCGCTCGATGACCGACGCCGCCAACTCGCGCCCGAGCCGATAGAGCGCGACGCGGCCCGCACCGTTCTCGAACCGCGAGACCGTCGGCTGCGACGCCAGCCGACCGCCCGCCACCGGGTCGCGCCCGAGCAGCAACTTGTGGATCGGATCATCGGCGAGCTGGTCCGAATCGTTGCCGGCGGGATGGCCGCAGGCGATGCCGAACACCCGCTGGCCCACCAGGTCCTCGAGCGTGTGCCGGACCTTCTCCGGTGCCCGGCGGTCAATCAGACACCGGCCGAATGCCTTGACCAACCCGTAGACGCGCTCGGCGGCCTTGAGCAGCACGGCGCCGCCATCCGAGCTCGACTGCTCGCGGTCGAACGTGGCCACGAGCGGCTTGTCGAACAGATCGGGGAACAGAACAGACTGTGCTATCGTGGGGTCCGTCACGCAAGAGCCTCCGTCGTGCCGAAAACATCTGTCGTCAACAGCGTTTTAGCACACGGAGGCTTTTGTGTCTCTACTCAGGCCGGGCGCCTCATGAATTTTCCAGGCTACCACAGACAGGGGCGAGGAGTCGCCACCCGCTTCACTTCAGTTCAACAGCATCCGGGACATCCCCAGGCTATCGGCGACGGACACAAACGATAGCCCCGAATGCTGAGCTGCCAGGAGGTCGATCTTTTCTCTGAGACGAAGCAGTTGCTGTTGCGACAGCGCGTTGCTTCGTAGGGCATCCTTGACGCCGATGGCGTCAACTAGAACGAACGTGGCGTGCTCCCTAGCGATTTGCTCACGCAGCCATTCTTTCTTGACGAAGACGATGTACTTGATGTCGTACGTATGGCTGCTGATGCACTTGACGAACGCTGTTCGTGGAAGGCGAATCGGAAACTCATGGAAGCGTGTCGTCACGTTCGGAAACCACGAGAGCTCTGCCGAATCTGCCTCGATGAACCTCACGGCGGCTCCGGAGAAGTACCCTGGAGGATCATAGTCACTCCCGGAGAAGCTCTTCAATAGCGCCGCCTCCACTCCCGCCATGAATTCGTCTTCTACCAAGAACAGGTCCCGATCTTTCGGAAGTTCGTCGAATCCGTACTCCACAAAATCTGGATGCTCGAACATAAGGCGTTCTCGTCACAGACCTGACGCATGCCTAATTGACTGACTACGGCAACTTCTGACCGGTTGACCACGTAGTGCGGGGTCGCTCAAGAGGGCGCAGTATCGGATTGACTGCATACTCCCAAGAAGCGATTAGGACATCACGCGCCGCGCGCGATGTCTGCTTCGACAAACTAGTGTCATGTCATTCATCAATTGTCGGATAAAGGCGTTTCAGATTCACCCGGGCGTCGTCCGTGGTGAAGTGCCAGTTGACCTTGCCCCGGATGCAGTCTCGGGACGCCTGCCAGGCGGCGATCTCCTTGCGCAGGACCTTGATGGAGGCGATGCGGCGATTAAGGCACTGACGGATCATGACGTTGAGCTCGACCTCGGCGACGTTGAGCCAACTGCCGTGCTTGGGCGTGTAGACGAACTCGAAGCGGTCCCACAGGGCCTTGGCCTCGGCCGGCGGAAAAGCCTCGTAGAGGGCACCGGGGCGGTGGGTGTTGAGGTTGTCCATCACCAGCGTGATCCGCTTGGCTGTACCGCACCCGGTTTCTTGGACACACATTTAGACTACGCGGCTTGGCGTAGCTCGTACTCCTCGCGGGCCTCTACTGGCGTGCGATAGGCCAGCTTCTCGAGGCGCCAGCAGCGGTTGTAGCGCTCGACGAACTCGGCGACCGCGCCGCGCACGTCGGCGAGATTTCGAAACACCCGGCCGTAGACGGCTTGCTCCTTGAGCGTGCGATTCCAGCGCTCGACCACGCCGTTGGTCTCCGGCGCTTCGAGCAAGCCGAAGCTGGGGCGGATGCCCCAGTAGCGGACCTGGTTGAGGAAGTGGTCCGACAGATACTGACTGGGGTGATCCATCCGCAGCGCCAGCCCACGGGCCGCGTCGGCCTCGAGCGAGCCGCAACGTCGTCCGAGTCCTTGCGCGACCGGCTCGAGGGCCGCGAAACGGCTGCCCACCTTGCACACGTGCCAGCCCACGCACTCTCCGTTCCAGTGGTCGACGGCCGCGAAGGCCCAGACCCAGCCGTCGTCGGCGGTCAACACCCGCACGCCGTCGGTGCCCCACATGACGTCGGGCGCCGAGGTGGAGATCGTCCCCTCGTGCCTCTTCTCCTCGCCCTGCCGCCCGCGGTGCGGTGAGAGCAGGCCCTGCGCGCGCATCACCCGCAACACCCGCGTCCGCGAGACCCGCACTCCGTCGAGGATCCGCAGCCGCGCGTGGACCTTGCGATGGCCCTCGCCCCGAAACGGGGAGCGCGCCAGGTCGCTGCGAATGGCCGCCACAAGCTGCGCATCCGACAGCGCGGGCTGAGGCCCGCGGCGGCGCGGACTGTCAGCCGACGCTGCACGCTGCATGCGCGCCCGCCTGGCGTAGTGCGCCGAGCGCGACCGCTCCCACGCTCGACACACCCGCTTGAGACCATAGCGCCGCCCCGTCGTCGCGGAGGTCGTTTGGCTCATTGTCGCGACCTCCGCATCGCCAAAGGGAGGCGACGCTCCGCTGCGCGGGCACGCGACCGCAACAGCTCGTTCTCCATCGACAGCTCCCCGATGTGCCGCTTGGCCGCATCCAGCTCCGCGGCCAGCGGCGCACCAGCCTGCTCCTTCAGACCCAGCTCAAGACCGGCCAGCGCCCGCGCCTTCCACCGCTCCAGGCGATAGACCTCGACGCCGACTTCACGCGAGACCGCGTCGAGCGGCTCGCCGCGCAGCAACCGCAACACCACGTCCCGTTTCCGGCTCGCGCTCCACCGTTGCCCCGGCGCCAAGGCCCCAGACCCCATCGCCGCCGACCCAGCTCCCTGCACCCGCTTCGACACAGCCATACCCCCACCTCCTGGTGACATCGGATTCTCCCCTAATCCGTGTCCAAGAAAACTGGGGGCGCCTCATCAGTCGCTCGTAGATACTCTCGACGCTTGGGCTCGTGCTCATCCGATCATCTCTGGTGTTGGGAGACCGCCGGGCGCGACATCGTTGTGACCTCCGGCATGGTTGGGTCGATTTTTGCCTGACGGGACAGCTTTGCGAGTGCGCAGCCTTACACTCTCCTGACGGTCCACAATACCTTGCCGACGATGTGCACGTCCTCGGCGAGGCAGGTGTAGTCGGCATAGTCCGGGTTGGCTGACTTCAGCCGCAACTCGTGCGCGGCGCCGTCGGCGTGCACGTGCTCGACGCGCTTGACCACCAGCCCTTCGCCGTCCCAGAGCACGAACATCTCACCTGTGGCGGGGATGCGCCGGGCGGTATCGACGAGCAGGCGATCGCCTTCCGAGAGCTCGGGCTCCATCGACTCGCCGTGCACCCGCAGCACGCGGATGGCGCCGGGGCTCGTGTCGCCCTCGTAGCGAATCATCCCCTCGGGCAGGAACCAGCGCGCGCGCTCGGCAACGAACTCGTCGGCGAGCGCACCCGGCCCGGCGGACGCCTCGACGTCGACCTCGGGTATGGGGGCGAGCGGCACCGGCCCCTGGTCCGACAAAGCGCTTCGCCGCTTCTTCGCCCCGGCCCCCTTGCGCCGGGGCGGGCGCTCGGCGTGGTGCAGCTCTTCGGGCTTGCAGCCGAGCAGGCCGGCGAGCTTCCCGGCGTCCTGGTGGCTCAGCACCTTGGGCATCCCGCGCTCGAGGAAGCCGTGCAGGTAGCTCGCGTTGCGGCCGATGGCGAGCGATGCCTCGCGCATGTTCATGCCGCGCTTCCAGAGCAGGTCACGGATTTTCTGTCGTACCGGGTCGCGTTCCATCGCGATGCCTCGCCGGGTTGTCGCCGTCTGTCGGCGGATGGCATAGCGTATTCACTAAATCGCACTATTGTCAACGACAATCGGCCCGCGTATGTTCCGCCACCATGAACGAGCTGACCAACCAATTCCGCAACGCCGTGCAGGCGTTCCTCGAACGCACCGGGACGGCGCCCGCGCCCGACCGCCCCACGACGGGGCCACCTTCGCGGTCAGCCCCAACGGGTTCGACGGTGGCGGGCCCCACCCCAGCGAGAGCGACATCCCACGCTCGGTGAACCCTTCGGCCTGGTGAACCACCAGCGTCCACACCCGCACGTCCAGCGACAGCCCCGTGACTGCGTCGGTGAAGGCGAGGCCGCCGCCGACGTCCATGCCCACGCCCGTCTCGGCGTTGCCGCCGTCGCGGCGCAGACCCACCTCGACGATCGGCGTCAGCGACAGCCGGCCGCCGAGGGTGAAGGCCCGCGAGCCTTCGAGCGCCGTGCGCACGCGCGTCACCCCCGCCTCGGAGGCGTTGAGCCGGCTCGCCGCGCCGTCGAGCAGATCGCTGGCCGCCCCCACCCACAGCGCGTCGGCCTTGAACGCCAGAGAGAGTCCTTTCCAATCCTGAAATGAGCCTGAAGCGGCGGCACGTGAGCCGATCAGCTCGATCCTGTCGAAATCTTCCTGTTCAGGAAGGGAATCCAGAGCTCCGGGCGGTCGGCGTGTGCCGCCCGTCGGCCCTGCCTGCGGGGTACGACGACGGCGTTGCCCCGCCATCTCTTCGTTGACTACGGCGAGACGAAGATCGACGATCTTGCGAACGACTCGGCCCCCGGCCGGCGTATGCCGTGCAGAGCAGCCGCTAGTAGTACTGCCGGATGTAGCCGTAGGCCCGGTCGAACAGCTCCTTGTCCTGGTGCAGGCGGTACTTGAACAACGTCTTCCGGAGCGCCTTCTTCACTTCCCGCTCGCCCGCGTGGGTCGTCTGCCAGCCCTCGAAGCGGACGTGCCGGACGATCTCGTCGATGTCGTTGACGATCCGCTCGACCATGATGGGCGTCCGGTCGTTGCGGGCCTGCTCGAACAGCTCGGTCAGCGCGGCCTTCCCGCATTCCTCGGGCGTCGCGGGCTCGACAGTCCGCTCTGCCTCGACCACGTCGCGAGCCAACTCGAGCAGGGACTTCAGGAACTCGATGCTGACCAGCAGTCCCTGCTCGTGCTTCCGTCGCAGCTCTTCGAGCCGCTCGCCAAGGGCACGAAAGCGCGGGTCGTGCAGGTGTCTGCGGAGCCGTTCGGCGACCTTGATCTCGATCTCCTTCGACTTCTTCTCGGGGTCCGTCGTGCCGAGCACGGCGTCCAGCACGTCGGCGTCGAGCACCAGCATCTCCAGATCATCGCGCACCGCTTCGACGTGAACGTGCCGGTGGATGAGGTCGATGGTCTTGGCGCCGAGCGTGTGCCAGAGGAGCTTGCCCGTTCCCGTCGAGGGCTTCAGCGACTCGTACACCTGGCCCAACCAGGCGTGGTCGGCTTCATGCGGCTCCAGGCTCGGGTCGGGGGAGATCGCGTCCCAGAGGCGCGAGGTAGCTGTAGTCGGCGGCAAAGCGATCGCGAGCCTCGTTGTCAGGGAGACATTCCTGCGCGGCGATCAGTCCCTCGTAGCCGGTGACCGTGCGATCTACCCCGGAGAACCACGCCAAGCATTTCTGCACCGCCGCAGGAAGGGCGCCGACCAGCTTATTGAGGTTCGTGACGACGCGAGTGATGCCCTTCTCGTCGAACTGGATCGCCTGGGCCACGTCGTCGAATACCCCGAGGTAGTCGACGATCAGCCCGTGCGTCTTGGTCTCGCCGTACGGCCGGTTCGTGCGGCAGATGGCCTGCAGCAGCGCGTGGTCCCGTAGCGGCTTGTCCAGGTACATCGCCTGCAAGATGGGCGCGTCGAAGCCGGTCAGCAGCTTCGACGTGACGATCAACACCTTGAGCGGGTCATTCGGATCGCGGAAGCGGTCGAGCAGCCGCTCCTCGGCGTCCTTGTCCCGGCGGTAGGCGGCGTACTCGTCCTCGCCGCTGTTGACGGTCATGACGACATCGGACATCTCCGCCGGCAGCACCCGGTCCAGCCCCTGCTTGTACAGCACGCAGCTCTCACGGTCGTAGGTGACCACCTGTGCGCCGAAGCCATTGGGCGCTACCTTCTCCTGGAAGTGCTTCGCGATGTCGGCGCAGATCCGCTCGACCCGTTCCGGCGTCTTGAGCAGCACCGCCGTGCGGGCCGCGGTCTTCGAGAGTTGCTCCCGATCGAGATCGCTCAGGCCACCGGTCAGCTCCTTGTACTCGGCGTCGATGGCGGCCCGGTCGATGTGCAGCTCGGGCAACCGCGGCTCGAAGTGCAGCGGTTTGGTCGCGCCGTCTCGGATCGACTCCTCGAAGCCGTAGCGGCTCAGGTAGCCGTACTCGTCCTCCTCGGCGCCAAATGCGAAGAACGTGTTGCGGTCGGCGCGGTTGATCGGAGTCCCGGTCAGGCCGAACAGAAACGCATTCGGCAGCGCCCTGCGCATCTTCCGGCCAAGGTCACCCTCCTGGGAGCGGTGGGCCTCGTCGACCAACACGATGATGTTGTGGCGGTCGTTCAGGACGCCGTCCACCTCGCCGAACTTGAAGATCGTCGTGAGGATGATCTTGCGGGCGTCCTGCGCGAGCAACCGTTCGAGATCCGCCCGGCTGTCGGCCTTCTCCAGGTTCGGCGCGTCGGCCGCGTGGAAAGTGCTGGATATCTGCGTGTCGAGATCGATTCGGTCGACCACGATGATCACCGTCGGGTTCCCCAACGCTGGGTGCAGCCGCAGCTTGCGCGCGGCGAACAGCATCAGGAGCGACTTGCCGGAACCCTGGAAGTGCCAGACTAAGCCCTTTTTGGGGTGGCCGGCGACGACCCGCTCGACGACGCGGTTCGCCGCCTCGACCTGTTGGTACCGAGCGACGATCTTGGCGCGCCGCTTGCCCTTGCCCGTGGCGTAGGCCGTGTAGCTGCCGAGCAGGTCCAGAACCGTGCTCGGGCGGAGCATCGACGAGACAGTCCGCTTGACCCGTTCGAGTTTCGGCGCGCCTGCGTCGTCGTCTGCCCGCCACGGCCCCCAGAGATCGACCGGCATGCCAATCGATCCGTATCGCAGGTCCTTCCCTTCGGTGGCGACCGAGCAGAGGTTCGGCACGAACAGATCAGGCACGTTGCGCTCGTAGTCGTCGCGGATCTGCGTCGCGCCGTCGAACCAGCTCTGGCTCGACCGTACCGGCGTCTTCGCCTCGATGACGACCAGCGGAAGGCCGTTTACCAGGAGCACAAGATCCGCGCGGCGCTCGTTCGCACCCGAGCAGACGGTGTACTGGGTGCTGACGACGTACTGGTTTCGCTCGACATCATCGAGGTCGACGAGCCGCACGGTGACGTGCTCGCCGTCCGCGCCGACCGGCATCGACCGCTCTCCGGCGAGCCAGGCTGCGAACTCCTCGTTCGCCTTGACCAGCCCGTCCGTCCGCACGCCCATCAGGATGGCCCGCAGCCGGTACAGCACGTCGTCGGACCGATCCGGCTGCGCCGCGATCTCCGGGTTGAGGCGGATCAGCGCCTCCCGCACGTGGTCCTCGACGAGGATCTCGTGCGCCTGCCGGGGCAGGTGCTGCGGGCCGAGGTAGTGCCAACCGAGGCCGGAGAGCGCGCCGTGCCTACGCGCGAGGCCCGGTCCGACCGCCGTGTGATGGGTGACGCCGCCGCAGAGGATGTCACGGACGAGGGCCTCGACCGTGTTCGACTCGGTGAAGGTCATGCCGGCAACCTGATTGGCGTGTCCCTACGTCGCGCCACTACCGTGGCCGGGCTCGATCACGAGCAGCGTCGCGTCCGGTTCGGTGACGAACGTCTCGATCTCCTCATGGTGGCCACGTAGCCGCCGCTCAATCTCGGCGGTCGAACAGTTGCCGAGCGCCAGCCAGATGACCTTCGGCGGTGCACCGAACAGGGAGGAACGACCGCTGAAGTCGCCGTCCTTCGACACGATGGCGAAGCCGTGCTGCCTCGCGTACGCCCAGACAGCCGAGTCGTCCGCCGCCGCCAGACCGACCGCCCGAACATGAACGACGTCAGTCCAAACGTCGCGAAGGCGGTCGCAGAGCCGCGGTGAGAGATTCTGGTCGAGGAGCAGCTTCACCTTCCGCCGACCGCAACCAGTCGCCGCTCGCGATCCGCGGCGAACGCGAGGCAGGCCCGGACGTCTTCGCGGGTCAGGTCCGGGAAGTCCCGGAGGAGGTCGTCCTCGGACATGCCAGATGCCAAGTAGTCGAGCACGTCGGAGACCGTCATGCGCAGGCCACGGATGCAGGGCTTGCCGCTGCGTTTTCCGGGCTCGATCGTGATCCGGCCCAAGTGCGCCATCGGCTCAGCGTACGCAACGACCCGTCATCGGTCAAGCGGCGGCCGGCGGGCGCGTCCAGCCCCTTCTCGCACCGAACGGCTCGCTGATACGGCCCTTCAGTATCCGCAGGCGTTCCTCTCGATCCGTGGTAACCGGTAATACGGCGTCAATGGCCGCTAGTCGCCTGGAAAGTTCAAGCTGCCGGCTCTTGCCGGGGAGCGGAATCGGCAGATCGGCCAAGTTCTGTGCCCCCAGATGCGCGATGGAGGTCGTTTGCTTGGCGACGGCTGCGAACGTGCCAGCGTACATGCAGTGCTGAAAATACCGATGGGCGTACGGACCCAAGATCGACGTCCCTGGACGAAAACGAACGAGCGTGTTCTGAAAGCACGCGTCCGGCACCTCTCCCCGGAAGATGGCGCTTCGCCCCACGAGTTCGCGACTCTGCCCTTCGTTCAGGAGGATATCGCCATCTTGCAGGCTGTACCGCCGGGACTCGCTGGGGGAGAAGTTCATGCTCTTGACATCGGCAGTGTCGATGTAGCCGTCGAAGACGTTGGCGGCGCGCAGGTATGGTCGCATCGACGGTCCATCGTCGTGCTGCGGGGCGCGCTGGCGTCCCAGCAGCACCTCGCCGACCTGGCCTACCGGGACTCGCCGAACGGCCGGATCCGCCAGGAGTTGTCCGAAGCTGTGCATCAGTGTGCTCTTGCGGAGCGTTTTCAACGCCGCGTGAGCATCCTGGAGCGCCCGCGACGTGGCTTCGATGCGCATCAGCAGACTTGCCAGCCGCCGCTGTTCGTCCAGCGGCGGCAGGGCGAACTCGTACGTCGCGAGATTCCGCCAGTTGGTCCGAGGCGACAGCGACCCTGCGGACGTGCCGATGGCGTGCTGGAAGAACGTGTCCGTCTGGCAGACGAACGGCAGCATGCTCGGCAGCAAGGTAGCCTCGTCCTTCGACTCCAACACGTAGATGTCACCGCTACAGACGCCGCTGAAGTCCGCGAGGGCAACCTTGCGCAGGTAGGCGCGGCGCTTCCCGAACAACACCTGGCCGGGCCGGAAGACGTTGGTGAACGTGATGCCGTCGGCCACGCAACCCCACCGTCGAATCCTGAGGTCGCCGGGATCCAGATGCTCCAGTCCGACGTAGCGGTCGAAGCCGGCCGCGTCGGGGCTCGACGACCGTTCAGTGCTGAGACGGACGACATCCCCGAAAGCGACCCGCGTCCAGCCAGGCTTGAGCCTGCCGCTACCCATCGGATCGGCTCTCCGCGGCGATCCTCTCGACCATCGCGACCACGTCGTCCATCTCCGACCAGAACGCCTCACTACCGGCGCCGAAGTCGGTCCACGCCTCCCGCAGATCCCCTCCGATCTGGGTGTCGGTGTCCGCGTTAGCGATCCGCGGGACGTAGCGGAGGATGGACAGGTTGCCGTCGTTGGCGAGCAAGTCATCCTGGGCCGCGACGGCGGCGAATCCGGGCTCGTCGCCGAACACCTCGTACGCCGCGAGAATCCGCTTCTGATGCTCCGGCGTCAGGAAGCTCTGCGCTCGCTCCCGCGCTATCTGGCGGACCGCGTCGATGAACAGCACCTTGCCGCAGCGCTCGGGAGGCTTCCGCGTCCGGCACACCACGACGCACGCCTCCATCGGCGAGTTGTAAAACAGGTTCGGCCCCAGGCCGAGCACGCACTCGACGAGGTCGCGCTCGATCAGGCCGCGCCGCATCGCTGCCTCCTCCTGGCGGAACAGGACGCCGTGGGGAAAGAGGATGGCGCAGCGACCGGTCTGCGGGTCGAGGCTCTTCAGGATGTGCTGGAAAAAGGCGTAGTCGGCCCGTCCCTGCGGCGGCGTGCCGAGGATGTTGCGCCCCCACGGGTCGTCGAGCCACGCGTCTCGGTTCCAGGTCTTGATCGAGTACGGCGGATTGGCGAGCACCACGTCGAACGTCATCAGGCTGTCTCGCTCGATGAAGGCAGGATCGCTCAGCGCGTTGCCGACCGCGATCCGGAAGTCCTCGACGCCGTGCAGCACGAGGTTCATGCGTGCAATGGACGCGGTCGTGCCGATGATCTCCTGTCCGTAGAGACGGAGCGTCCGAGCGTCGCCGCCGTTGCGCTGGACCTCCACCAGCGCGGAAATGAGCATGCCGCCTGTGCCGGCCGTCGGATCGTAGATGCGCTCGCCCGTCCGCGGCCGGAGCATCTGGGTCATCAGGTGGACCAGCGTCCGGTTGGTGTAGAACTCCTGCGCCGTGTGACCGCTGTCGTCGGCGAACTGCTTGACGAGGTACTCGTACGCGTTGCCCAGCTCGTCCTCCGGCACTGCGGCTAGGCTCAGCATGTGCTTCGAGAAGTGCTCGATCAGGTTCTTGAGTGTCGCGTCCGGCATCTGCGCCTTGTCGGTCCAGGGGGCGTTCCCGAAGACGCCGGCGAGACGCTCCGGGTTGGCCGTCTCGATGGCGCGGAACGCGGTCCGCAGCGTCCGACCCACGTCGCGCGCCGCACGGCGGACGTCGGACCAATGCGCCCCGTCCGGGATGATGAACCGGTCGTTGGCGGTCGCCTCCGCGTACCCGCGGTCGCCGGTCTCGTCGAAGGCGTTCCGGTGGTCCTCGTCCCACACGTCCGAGAGGCGCTTGAAGAAGAGCAGCGGGAAGACGTACTGCTTGTAGTCGCCGGCGTCGATCAGTCCCCGCAGGAGGTTTGCCGCCCCCCAGAGGTACGACTCCAGCGCCTGCTGGCCCAGGTGTCCGGGGGACGGATGCGCGTCAGCCACGTTCCTGTGCTCTCGTTCGGCCGTTGCCCGGCCCGATGGAGTCACTCCAGCCAGCCATCCTCGACCAGCACGCGCCGCAGGCGATCCTCGGCGGAGCGGGCTTCCGTCAACGCCGACTTGAAGGCCGCCAGCGCCTCGGGCAGCGGAGGCAGGTCGTCGCCGACGGGCGGCAGCACGTAGCGGGAGATGTTGAGCGTCCAGTCCTCGCCCTCGATGTCCTCCATCGAGACGACCTTGGCCCGATCCTCCACGTCGCGGAAACGCCGCACCCACCTCACGATCTGGTCAGCGTGCGCCGGGTCGAGGAAGTTCTGCGCCCGGCCTTTGCGGAACAGGCTCGATGCGTCGATCACGATCACCTTCCCCCGTCGGCCGCGTCGCTTCGCGCGGCGCAGCGTCACCACCGCCGGGGCGAGACCCGTGCCGTAGAAGATGTTGGGCGCGAGCCCGATCACCGCCTCGATCAGGTCCTGCTCCAGCAGCGCCCGCCGGATACGGCCCTCCGCGCCCTTGCGGAACAGCGCGCCCTGCGGCAGCACCACCGTCATCCGGCCCGAGTCTTCCGCCATCGACGCCACCATCTGCTGGACCCAGGCGTAGTCGCCGTAGCTCGCCGGCGGCAGGCCGAAGGCGGCACGGCCCCACGGATCCGCCTCCCAGACCTCGCGGCCCCACTCCTTGAGCGAGAAAGGCGGGTTGGCGATGACGCAGTCGAACGTCGCCAGGGCGCCGGACGTGTCGGTGAAGGCCGGGTCGCGGAGCGTGTCGTTCTGCTCGATCCGGAAGTCCTCGACGCCGTGCAGCACGAGGTTCATGCGCGCGATGGACGACGTGGTCAGGTTCTTCTCCTCGCCGAAGATGCGCCCGAAGAAGGTCCGCGGGTCGCCGCCGGCTCGCTCCACGTGCTCGATCGCGCCGAGCAGCATGCCGCCGGTGCCGCAGGTCGGGTCGTAGATGCTCTCGCCCTCCTGCGGATCGAGCAGCTCGACCATCATCCGCACCACGCTCCGCGGCGTGTAGAACTCGCCCGCCTTCTTGCGCCGCGTGATATCGGCGAACTTGCCGATCAGGTACTCGTAGGCGTCGCCCAGAATGTCGGATTCGACCGCCCTGTTGCCCAGCGGCACGCCGGAGAGTCCCTCGATGAGGTCCCTGAGCAGCTCGTCGCCGAGCAGCTCGCGGTTCCCCCAGTCGGCGGCGCCGAAGACGCGGGCGAGCGTGTCCGGATTGGCGCGCTCGATGTTGCGCATGGCATGCGCCATCGCGACACCGACGTTCGTCGGCTTCTCACGGATATCGCGCCAGTGGCAGCCGTTCGGCAGGGTGAAGCGGTGCAGCTCCGGGAAGTCCGCGAGATCGATTTCGCCGTAGATCTCCCGCGCCTCGGCGGCTTCCTCGTCCCAGACGTCGCTGATCCGCTTGAAGAAGAGCAGCGGGAGGATGTAGCCCTTCCAGTCGGTCCGATCAACGGCGCTGCCGCGCAGGATCTCGGCACACCGCCAAAGCTCGGACTTCAGGTCCGTCACGGTCAGTTGACTCGCCGGCATGGGCCGCGCGATATCCTATTCGTTCTTTCGATCAGCATCCACGTACCGACGCGACACCCTCGGGACAAATCGCAGGTCCGTACAGCGATCGGCGGGATTCTCTCGCCGAGCCTGTAGATGTCACCGACAGCCGGACGTGACGACACCGCCACGCCCGTCGTTGTCGGCGGCTCCGCCTCCGACCCCAGCTCCCAATCGACCTTGTACGGCGAGTCGTGGCCGAGGTCCCCGAGCAAAAGCTCCGCGTCAGCCCCGCTCGCCGCCGAGCGCATCGCGCCGCCGTCGAGTTCCAGGCTGTCCGCCAGCACGGCGATGCCCTCGGTCGAGAGGTTCGGCTCCACCACCTCGTAGGCGAACGTCAGCACGACCGTTCCGCCGCCGCTCTCGTACGCCGCCCACTTCTCGCCCCAGTCCGCCAGGTCCATGTCGATCGCGAGGCGCGGCGAGCCCGTCATCTCCACCACCTCGCCGAACGCCACCGCCACGCGGATCGTCCCCCCGAGCGCGTACGTGTCGTCGTCGCCCGCGTCCGAGACCACCGCCACCGACTCGACCGCTGGCGCCCCGGCCGGCTCGCCGTCGACGACCATCTCCCCGGTGAACGGCGCGATCTGGTTACCCTCGGCGTCCCACAGCACCGCGCCGTCGTTCTCCGGCGGGTCGTAGCTCACCGTGAGGCGCTCGCCGGCCGCCAGCGGCCGGTTCAGCGTCAGCTCAGCGCGGCGGGTCGGCCGCGAAACTCGTGCCCGTGACCTCGATGGGGGAGCCGCCGCCGGTGTTTCCGCCCGCGCCGGAACTGCCGCCCGCCGCCGAGTTACCGCCCGCGCCCGGCGACTCCTGCGTCACCGTGAAGCCGCCCGCGTCGGGCGTCTGGTCGCCGTTGAGCGGCTAGTCGAACTGGATCGGAGCCGCCGACTGACCCCCGGCGCCGCTGACGGTCTGACGGCTTGTCCAGCAGAGTTCCGGCTGCCCGTTGACCACCTGCTCCCTGGAGAACGACGCCACCGTCGTTCCCCAGAGATTGCGCACCGCGTCCGCGGACGCTCTGGTTGCCCCGGGTCCTCGGAACGGGGTAGCTCACGCGCGGATAGCTCCTCGAGCAGGGAAAGATCCTGTGGTCCAGGCGCAAGAGCGCCGTCTTGCCGCGCACCGCGACGTCCTCACCCACTGCTGGCTCTCCGCGCTTTGTACAGTCGGCCACGCCCGGGGGCGCTAGCCCCGGCGTTCTGCTAGCCTTGGCCGCTGAGACCCGCCGCAGCGTTGCCCGCACGGTCGCGGATCGGGCTTGTGCCCGGCACAGCTCACCTCCACCGTCGCGTTGCCGTCCGGCGCCGAGGCCAGCGTCGGGTCGACCGAGCTCCCGCTGATCGATACCGCGCTCACGGTCCGCGCGCCGCCCGGCGACGCTCCCTTCCGCGCCGTCGAGCAGCCCCGGCGGGGTCGCGTCCCGTCCCTCGGTCATCCAGTAGCCCAGGATACTCGGGACCTCCCGTCCCGTGCCCACGTCGCGCAGCGGATTCTCGCCCGCCTTGCCCCGGTCGTAGAACACCTGCAGCAGGTAGTCCTCTGGAGGCGGGTTTGTCAGCGTGACCGTGACCACGCTGCCGGCGACCGTCATGGGGGCTTCCCTGCCGTGGATCGTGCCCGCCAAGCCGTGGGCGGAGATGGGCCGGTGATCCACCCGGAAAGCCGCCCCCGGCGGCGTCGAGCCGCCGTCGAGCTCCGAGTTGAAGGCCAGCGTGAAGTTCGTGCCCTCCAGCCGCGCGCCCGACAGCAGCGTCTGCGGCGCTCTCCCCGTCGCGACGACGCCGTCGGCCCCTGCCCCGCCAGTCTGCGCGCTCGCATCGCAACCCGAGGAGCGTGACATTCGTAGGCGACGCCCGGCATCAGCCGAATGTTCCCGCCATCGGGGGGGTGTGTGAAGCTGCGAGTGTTCGCGGGAAGTTCACCACTACTGAGCAAGGCACCACCAACGGAGGCCGTACGAACACCTGCCACGTCGCGGCGGCGAGTCTGGAAGGCGGGTCATCCCAGCCGCACGGTGATCTGCCCGTCGCCGGGACCCGACTCGGCAGTGCCCGTGGGAGAAGGCAACGCCTGACCGCTCAGGGCCACCAGCGGCGTCCTGCCTATCGTAATCCCCTCCCGCATCGCGGTCCGTCCGGAGAACGCCGGGACCTCCGAGTTGTTCCCGTCGTCTCTGAGCCCCACGCGGCGCCCTTCGCCCGAACGCGTATACGGCCCGACGTACTCGACCGTCGCCGTCCCTCCGCACGGCACCCCAGAGCCGAGCGTGAGCAGCACCTGCCCCTTGCCGCCCGAATTCCGCGCCACGACCCGGGTCGGGTGCTGGTTGACGACCTGCGTGCCCTCGTACCAGGCACCCTGGATCGTGAAAAACTCCTGCAGGTCGCGCAGCATCTGCGCGCCGGCAATCTTCAACTCCGAGCGCGCGGACGTAGCCCACCGGGTCGGCGAGCCGCAGCGGTCCGGGCAGCTGACTGCCCGGACGAGCACGCCGCCGGCCTCCGGCCGACAGTCCCGCACGACCTGCGGAGAGCACCTCTCGCGACGCTTGCGACCCACCGGCAACGCCCTGAGTTCCTGCCCCCTGAGCGCCTGAGTTCCTGCCCCCAGGCCGGAAACGCCCGAAGGTCGGCGTACGCCGTGCGCCGGACCCTGAGTCGCTAGGGAGCGAGAGACATCAAGTCCAATCATCACAGGAGCTTGGAGCGAAATCCAGGCAGCCCGGGGGCTAACCCCGGGACTGGGTTGAAGTACCCTGAGCGACCCCGGCCCGGGCCGTAAGACTCCCTGCCCCCACACGAACGGGGGCAGCGCGTCTGACGCCCGAAACGGCCGGGGTCGCTCAGGGTGCATTTTTCCCTCCGGGAAGGGTCCGCGAGCGCCGGGCCGAAGCCCGCGCTTGGCCTGCCCGCGGCCGGCATCAAGACCCGCCACGCGTCGACCGCCCGCGACCGCTCCGTCCCCCCAATCGCGACAGCGCTTCAACGCCGCGCCCTCCCGGAGACCCGCGCGACCACGGCCCGCGGGCCGTCACCCCGACCTCCGGAGACCCGGCCCATAGGGGGGCACGCGGGGGGGCTGGGGCAGGGGTACGATCGATCCATCATGTGACCCCGACCCCTTGCCCCTCGCCACCGGTCCACCCGGCGCCTGTCCTCGACAGGCGGCCGGAACGGGAGAAATTCGCGCGCGCTATGCGCGCTTTTTTTTGCCCCGCCGTGCGGGGCAACGACGAGGAGCACGGCCGGCAAGGGGCCGCCACGAACCTCCCCCAGGGAAAGGAGAAACGCGATGGACGAAGTGACACTCGACCCGCAGCAGGTGCCGGCGCGCGCCGAGCTGCTGCTGGCCGCCGGCTTCGGGCAGGAGGCCCGGGGCCGTCCGATCCACGGCCGGCTCGAGAGCGACTGCGACGGCGACGGCGACGGCGAGCCCGGGCCGCGCGTGAAGATCGGCGCGGTCCGAACGCGGCGGCTCGCGGCGAGCGAGGGGACCGCCAGGCTCTCGGGCAGCGCCTACGGCAACCCGCTCCGCGGCACGCGGGACATCGCCCCGGCCGTCCCCGTCGGGGCGCCCGTCGTCGCGAGGATCGACGTCCCCGACGCCCGCGGGTGGCGCGTCTACCGGGCGGCGCCGGACGGGGCCGTCATCTTCGACGGTTGGATCGAGCACGACCCGGCGAACGCGGAGCGGGTCGTCACCGAGCTGCACGCGGCCGCGGCGGCCAGCCCCGAGGCGGCGTTGCGCCGCGCCGCCGGGAGGCAGCCCGGCCACGCGAGCGCGGAGGCGATCGCGCGGTGGCTCGCCGGCCGGGAGGTCGAGCGGCCCGCCGCCGCCCCGCCCAGGCCCCGGTCGCGGGCGGCCCGGCGGCGGTGGCGGCGCGCCCTTGCGCGGAGAGGCGGCCGCCGGTGATGCCCCCCGCGGGAACCGGTCCGCACGCCGCCGGCTTATTCGCCCGCGAGCGCCTCGAGCGTCACGGGGTCGGCACGCTGAGCGACGCCGAGCTGCTGACGATCCTCGCCGGCCCCGCCGGCAGCCGGGCCGCCGACGCGGTGCTCGGCGAGTGCGGGGCAGTGCAGGCCCTGCCGCAGGAGAGCGCCGGCGACCTCGCGCGCATCGACGGCGTGACGCCGAGGGCCGCTGCCGTCATCGCCGCCGCGGTCGAGCTCGGCCGCCGGACCCTGACGCGCCCCGCGCCGCGGGCGACGCGCCTGGGATCGCCGCGCGAGGTGGCCACCTACCTTCTGCCGGAGCACGGGACGCACCCCGTCGAGCGCTTCGGCATCGTCAGCCTGAGCACGAAGCACCACCTCCTGCGTACCGTCCTCATCTCGATCGGCACCCTCGACGTCAGCCTGGTGCACCCGCGCGAGGTCTTCCGGACCGCGGCGACGCACCGCGCGGCCGCCATCATCCTGTTCCACAACCACCCGTCCGGAGACCCGACGCCCAGCTCGGACGACGTCGCGCTCACCGCGAGGCTCGTCGAGGCCGGCGTCCTGATGGGGATCGAGGTCCTCGACCACATGATCCTCGCCGGTAGCCGATACTGCAGCTTCAAGGAGATGGGACGCCTGTGACCGGCATGCCCTCCGTCGCCGGGCGCATCCTGCGCCTCGCTCCCGCGAACCGCGACGCGCTCGTCCGCGGGGTCGGCTCCGGCCGGCTCGAGACCCTCGCCGCCGTCCCGAGGCACGCGATCCCCAGCGCCTCCGACCGGACGATCGCCGGCGGCGCCGGCGACCCGCTCCGGACCCGCACCGGCACGGCCGGCCGCTGACCCGCGCCGCCGTCCGCTGAAGCGCCCCCCTCCGGCCGGCCTCCCCCGGCACGACCGACTCCGGGAAAGACCCGCGTGAGCAACGCTCGCGACCACTACCGGTGCGCCCGCGAGGGCGTCCGCTACCTCCTGCACGTCTCCGGCGGCCGGACCTCGGGCCTGCTTCTGTACCGGGTGCTCGACGCCTACGGCGGCCGGCTGCCGCCAAACGTCCGCGCCGTCTTCGCCAACACGGGCAAGGAGCACGAGAAGACGCTGCTGTTCGTGCGCGAGATGGAGCGGCGCTGGTAGGTGCCGATCGCGTGGGTCGAGTACGTGTCTACCGGAAGGAGGCCCGCGGGGGCATGTCCGACCCGAAGAACACCTTCCGCGTGGTCGGCTACGAGACCGCCTCGCGGCGCGGGGAGCCGTTCGAGATGCTCATCCGCGCCCACCAGATGCTCCCGAACGCCCACAAGCGCATGTGCACCGCGGACCTGAAGGTCGAGACCGCCGCGCGCTTCGCCCGGGTGAAGCTCGGGTGGTGGCGGCCGCGGCCGCACTCGATCCTCGGCATCCGCTACGACGAGCCCAAGCGCTGGGCGAAGGCGATATGGGAGCAGTGCCGGACCGTGTACCCGCTCGTTCTCGACCACGTCACCGAGGACGACGTGAAGCGCTTCTGGGCCGGCCAGCCGTTCGACCTCGGCATCAGCCGAGACTTGGGGAATTGCGACCTCTGTTTCATGAAGGGCCGCTGGAAGCTGATGCGGCTCATCACGCAGTACCCCGAGCGGGCCGAGTGGTGGATCGAGCAGGAACGGTACCGCCGGTCGGTCGCCCACGTGGTCCGCAAGCCCGAGCTGACACGCTTCCTGATGCGCTACACCTACGAGGACCTGCGCGCGATGCGGATGATGCCCTTCGAGGAACTCGAGCGGGAGCGCGACGCGAACGAGGACGTCTCGTGCTTCTGTGGAGACTGACAGCATGACCGAACACCGCCGGTCGCCCATGACAACCTGGTTCGAGCCGTCCCCGAGGCCGCCCTTCCATGCCGCGCGGGGCCGTCCCCCCGCCGGGCGAAGGATCGAGGTCTCGAGCCGCAGCAACGACCCGCTCGGCCGCGAGCTGAGCGCGATGAACCTGCCCGCCGCCGGCGACCTCCGGGGGCGGCCGGTCGAGGCCGTGTACCAGGCCGCCAAGTGCTACGGCGGCGGCGGACCCGACATGCCCTGGTGCGAGTCCGGCTACGCCGCGAAACGCCGCGACCGGGAGCGCCGGCGGGACGGGCCGCTGGCCGCCTTCGAGCACGAGGGGCGCCGCTGGCCCGCCGAGACCGGAACGGCGTTCTACGACTGGCTGTGGACCCGGAGCGCGATCGCGCGGTGGGGGATCGGGATCGTCGACCGCCTCCGCGAGTACGGCGCCTTCAGCGACCAGTTCCACCATGCCGGGGCGCTGGCGTGCCAGGCGAAGACCGCCGCCATGGTCGCCGGCATGGGACGGGCGAGGGCGCAGGCCGCGACCGGGAACCCCGAGGCCTGGCTGCGCGAGACGCGGGGACTGGACGGGCGCCGGGAGCCGGCCGCGGGCGAGACGGCGGCGCCCAGCCGCATCTACGCCGGCGTCGGATCGAGGAGCACGCCCCCGGACGTCCTCGAGAGAATGGAGCGGATCGCGGAGGCGATGGCCCGCCGCGGATGGACGCTGCGCTCGGGCGCCGCGGCCGGCGCCGACAGCGCGTTCGAGGGCGGCGCCAGGCGCGCGGGAGGGCCGCGGGAGATCCGGCTCCCGTGGGACGGGTTCAACGGCCGGACCGCCGACGGCGCGACGCGCATCGGCCGCAACAGCGCCCGCATCCGCGACCGGGCCCGGCAGTGCCACCCGGCGTGGCACACCCTCTCCGACGGCGCGCAGAAGCTGATGGTGCGGAACGTCCACCAGGTCCTCGGCGCCGAGCCCGGGTCGTCGCCGCCCGCCGACGTCGTGCTGTGCTGGACACCGAACGGAGCCGGCGGCGGCGGCACCGGCCTCGCCGTCCGCCTCGCCCGGCGGCACGGCATACCCGTCGTCGACCTCGGGACCGAGGACCGCCGGGCGCTCCGCGCCGCGGTCGACGCCGCCCTCGAGCGCGGGCTTCCCCCGGACGTCGCCGAGCTGCTCGATGCGAGGCCCCGGCAGGCAGCGCCCGGCGCGTACCGGATCCTCGTGACCGGCAGCCTGCGCGGCGACGAGGCGGCCGCGCTCGAGCGGCGGCTCGACGAGCTGGCCGCCGGCAAGTCCGACGTCGCCGTGATCGCGGGAGGGGACCCGGCGACGGGAGCCGCCCTCGCGTGGGCCGCCGGGCGCGGGCATGCGGGGATCGAGCCCGGCCCCCGCCGGGACGACCGCCCGGGACCCGAGCCGCCCGCCTGCCGCGCGGCGAGGCTCCTGGACGCGAAGCCGCACGTCGTCCTCGAATGCGGCGGCGACTGGAGCGCCCACACCCAGGCCGTGCGCGACCTCGCCGAGCTCCACGGGGCCCGGGTCGAGCGCTGCGACGGCGTGGCGAGGCGGCCCACCGGGATCGAGCACCGCCTGGCGCAGGCCGAAGCCGAGCGCCGTCGGGCCCCCGACCCGGCGCCGCGGGCGGCCGGGAAGACGCGCCCGCGCCGGCCGGGCCGCTACGACGCGGTCGACCGGTTCGCCGGCGCGCTCGCGGAGCCGGGCGCCCGCATCGTCCGGGCGGCCACGCGGCGGCAGCGCGTCACCGACCCCGAGACGGTGCGGCGGGCCCTGTTCGCGGTGAACAGCCCCGCCCGGGCGACGCTCCTCGGGGCCGACGCCTGGACCACCCGCGACCGCCTCGAGCACGACCCGCTCGGCGTCCTCACCCGCGGCATCGGCCCCGCCGAGCTCCAGGCGGCCCTCAAGCTCGCGCGGTCCGTTACCAGCGCCCTCGAGCGGGCGGGGCTGGCGACCGCCGCCGCCCGCAGCCCCGAAGCGCCCACGGAAGGGATGCGGCCGCGCGCCCTCGATGTCGACGCCCCGCGTGTCAAGCGTTCCCGGCCCCGGCACCAGCCCACCCGCTGAACGTCCCGCAACCGGCGGCGCACCCGCGGCGGCGATCTACCTCCGCCGCACGGACCCGTGCGCCGCCACGCCCCAAGGACACGACCCAACGGAAAAGGAGCATCGACCATGTTCGGACTGTATCCATCCGTGCCGACCCGCCCGGGCGACTACGTGGTCCACCGGGCCGGCCGGTCCCTGCGCAACGCCCGCGTCCGACCCAGGGGCCTCACGCCGAGGCGCCTGGCGCAGCTCGCCGGCGGCGAACGTCGCCACGGCGCCCTGCGGTGGGCGACGCCCCGCCCGTGGATCGACGAGCCGGCCATCGTCGTCAGCGACGTGATCGCCGGCCCCGAGCCGTGGACGGGGACGCTGCTCGACCCCGCCGTCCCCGGGCGCGTGCCGATCGGCGCGCTCCTCCGCGCCACGTCCGCCGAGGCCCGACATTGGCTCGTCTGGCCGGACGGCGGCCTCCGCCCGCCGGCCGGACTCGGCGGCGGCGACCAGCAGTCGGTGGCTGCCTACATCGACGAGCCCGCGATGGCGCACTTCGCCCGCGAGCTCGACGCCGCCCGGCTCGCGGCGGCCGCCGCCGGCGAGGACGCCGGGGACGGCGGCGAGCTGGCCGACGCGGTGACCGCCTGGATCGCCGACATCCTGCGCCGCGACACCCCGGCTACCCGCCGGCCGCGCCCCCGACTCCGCCGGCAAGCGCCGGCACCCGGACGGAGCCTCGTGTGCCGATGGCTCTGACGCGCGCCACCCGGACGACCGTTATCACCCGCCGCGGGCATACGCGGGTGGGGCTCGCGCAGTCGAGCGGCGAAGCCCGCCGCTGGCTGGCTGACGCGACCGGCTACCGCGGGGGCGGCCGGTTCGACCGCGCCATCGTCGCGATCAGCCGCGCCGGCGACGACGAGCGGCCGCGCATCCGCGTGCGCCGCGGCACGCCGTACGAGCGCATCGATCGCTGGCTCGGCCCCCCGCCCTCACCGAACGACCCCCGCCACCCGCGCCGCGGCGCGCTGCTGCGCAGGCTCCCGCCGGAGAGCGCCGCCCGAACGCTGATCGCGCTGCGGAGCGGCATCGTCGTGACCCTGGCCGGGCCGGCGAGCGAGGCGGGCCGGCCGCTCGACGCGTACCTGCGCCTCCAGGCGGCGGCGAAGGACGCCTCGGCCGCCGACATCGCCCTCGTGATGCACGTCGCCGACCGGCTGGCGCCGTGGATCGCCGTGAGCGCGGGCGACGTCCGCATCGAAACGCTTCTGACCGATCGCGGCCGCGGGCGCGAATGGCGATCGCCGGCCGCTACCTCCCCGGCGAGCGGGGCGCGGAGCCCCGCGGCCGAAACCACACCGAGAACCCGCCAGCTCCCGCGGCTCCCCCGCGCCAGCCCCAGGCGATGCCCGGGACGATAGGCGCACGGGCGGAGCCGCGCTCGAAAGGATGAATGAATGGACCCGGCAGCAGCCGGCGACGGCGCACGGGCGGCCACGACCGGCCTCACCACGCCGGCGACGGCCCCCGACACCGAGACCCGCATCGTCTGGCTCCCCGACGAGTGGGCCGTCTACATCGCCAACGGCGACGACCCGGAGAGCCCCGACTGGCCCGTCGAGCTGTGCGACGAGGAGCTGCGCCGGCTCCGCCTCGAGGGCTTCGACACCGTAACCTGCACCGGCGAGACGAGAGAGCTGCAGGAGTACCGCGGCGTCGCCGGAACCCTCCGGGCGTACGAGGCGCTCCGCACGGGCGGCGACGACCCCGTGACCCGCACCGTCACCCTCGTCGACGAACGGACCCAGCTCCCGGCCGGCGACGTGACGCGCCGGATCGCACTCGACATTCGGCTGACGCTGACGCGTAGCGAGAGCCAGCCCGCCGAACGCCTCGCGGCGCGGGCCGTGCTCGAGGCGACCGGGGTCGAGCGCCGCGTCGCCCGGGCGTGGGGCAACGCCGACGGCACCCCCGTCGAGCCGGTCTGGCTGCACATCGACATCGACGGCGGCGCCGACCCGCTGCCCCCGGACGCCTGGACCGACCAGGACGCCATCGCCGCCCGCCTCGACAGCCGCAACTGAATCGACCGGATCGTCCTGAAGGACCCCAGCGCGTCCGTCGGCCGGCGAACGGCGACGCCGCCTTGGTGCCGCCAGGCGCCGTTCTACGACCACGAGGGCCGGGTGCGCTGCTTCAAGTGCGACGGGATCAAGCACGCGCTCGCGGACGACAGCCGGCGGCCGTCCCGGACGTCCCGCCTCGCGCACTGCCCGAGCTGCGACCGAAGGCAGTAGCTCGACGCCGTCGTCGAGCCGGTTCAGCGCGAGCAGCACCTACACCGCCCCGCCCCCATGCGGCGCCCGCGCCCCGCGGACGCCGCCGCCGTCACCGAAGGAGAACGCGACATGCCGAGAAGCCTGTCGAGAGCGCACCGCGTCCTCGCATCGAACCTCCCCGCCGGCAGGCCCACCGAGCCGCCGGCGATGATCCTCAACCGCCGCACCGACCGGCCCAGGCCGCACCAGGTCTACATCGGCCGCCCCTCGAAGTGGGGCAACCCCTTCCGCCTCCTCCACGAGGGAGAACGGCTCCGCGTCATCGCCCTGTACCGCGCGGATCTTGTCCACAGGCTGCGCACCGGCAGGCTGACGCGCGCCGAGCTCGCGGAACTCGATGGCCACCCGCTGGTGTGCTGGTGCGCCCCGCTGGCGTGCCACGGTCACGTGCTGCTGGCGGCCGCCGCGTGGGCCGCGACCCGGCCCGGCGTCGGCCTGGAAGCCGCCAGGTGGACGAGGGAGCCCATCGAGCGCCTCGTCCGGCGCATGGCGCGACCCGGAGCGCGGGCGGCATGACCGCGCTCGACCTCATCACCAGGCGCCAGTACCTCGAGGAGGAGCTGGTGCTGGCCGCCGCCACCCACCAGTACGTCCTCGACGGCCCCTCCCCGACAAGCCCCGCCGACCGCGACGCCCTCCTCGACCGCCTGCGGACCCGCTGGACCAACGCGCTCGACTGCCTGACCAGACGCACCGACCCCGCCCGCGGCGGCGACCCCGACTGGCAGGGGCCCGTCATGGAACGGGCGAGGCACGCCGCGGGGCGCTTCGCCGGACCCGCCGACGCGGTTGCAGCGCGAGCCGCGGCCGCGGGCGGCGCCGAGGCCGCGCTGCGGGCCGCCGTCGAACGGGCGCAGCGGGCGCTCTTCGACGACGAAGGCTGCTACTCGGTCTCGAGGACGCACGACGCCGCCCTCGACCTGACCGACGCGGCAACCGCCCTGCTGAACGAACTCGAAACGAGGCATACGGAATGATGAAGCTCACGAACCGCAACATCCCCCTGGAACACCTGACGCTGTCGGCCGCCAACGTGCGCAAGGCGGGCGCCGACCCCGAGGACGACAAGGAGCTGCAGGCGAGCATCCTCTCGCTGGGCGTCCTCGAGAGCCTCCTCGTCGTCCCCGGCGGCGACGACACCTTCGCCGTGGTCGCCGGGGGCCGGCGGCTGGCCGCCCTGCAGCGGCTCGCCGAGGCCGGCGAGATCCGCGCCGGGTACGTCGCGCCGTGCCGCGTCTACACCGGCGACGCCGACCCCGCCGAGATGTCGCTCCACGAGAACGAGAAGCGCGCGCCGATGCACCCGGCGGACCAGTACGAGGCGTATGCGCGGCTGCGCGCCAAGGGTATGACGGCGGCCGAGATCGCGTCGCGGGCCGGTGTCAGCGAGCGGCAAGTGACGAAGTTGATGCGGCTGGGAACGGTGGCCCCGGAGCTGCTGGCCGCGTACCGCAACGACGAGATGGACCTCCAGACGCTGATGGCCTTCACCGTCACCGACGACCGCCAGGCCCAGCTCGACGTCTGGGCGAAGGCCCGCGGCGGCGGGGGCACGTGGCCCGAGCACATCCGCCAGCAGCTCACCGAGGGCGCGGTCATCGGGAGCAGCGGGCTCGCCTCGTTCGTCGGCCTGGAGGCCTACGAGAAAGCCGGCGGCCGCGTGCAGCACGACCTGTTCAGCCGGTTCGACGACGAGTCGGTGTACCTGCTCGACCGCGGCCTGCTCGTGAAGCTCGCCGAGGCCGCGCTGAAGAAGACCGCCGACCGCCTGGCGAAGCGGTGGAAGTGGGTCGAGATCCAGATCGACCCCGACTGGGACCGGATCCACACGCTGCACCGGCTCCGCGGCGAACCCGGGGCAGCGACCGAGGCCGAGCGGAAGCACCTCGACAAGCTCGCCGACGAGATGCAGGACATCGCCGACAACCCGCCGATGGACCCGGCCGAGCAGGGCAAGGCGTACGCCCGCAGCCAGGAGCTGAACGCCAAATACGAGAAGCTCGAGGCGCGCATCGCCGCCCGCATCAAGTACCGGCCCGAGGACATGCGCATCGCCGGCTGCATCGTCACCCTCAAGGGACCGCGGGCGGACGTGATCACGGGCCTCGTGCTCCCGGAGGACGTACCGGCGAAGCCGAAGAAGAGCGCGAAGAAGATGGCCGGCGACGCTCCGGCGGATGCTCCCGCGGACACCCCTGACGCCGACGGCGCGAAGCCGGCGGACGGCGCGACGAAGCCCGCGGGCGGCGGGGACGAGCCGGCGGCGCCGGCGCCGAGTTTCGAGGAGCGGTTCGAGAAGCCGTGGACGACCAGCACGACGCGCAACCACCGGAGCCCGGAGGCCAAGCACGCCAAGGTTGCCGGCTTGAGCACGGCCGTCATCGACGACCTCGCCGCGATCCGCACGGGCATCGTCCGCACCGCGCTGGCCAGGCGCTTCGACCTGGCGTTCGACCTCGCAGCGTACCTCCTCGTGATGGACACGTCGTCACTAGGCATGCAGTCTCCAGCAGTGTTCAGGAGAGTTCGGAACAGTACATAAGGCATTGAGTAATAGCTGTTTATCCGCCGCGCGTGGGTCTTGACGAGACTCCCGCCGTCCGCTAGAATCCTGCCACTTCCGCGACATAATGAGGGGAATATAGGCAGGTATGATGCTCCCGGATCGACCCCGGAAACGCAAGCCCAAGGGCCGTCATCCCGACAAGGCCCTCTCCACCGCCTTCGTCCGAAACGTCGCCGAGGCCGGGCGATACTGTGATGGACAGGGCCTCTACCTCGACGTCCAGCCCACCGGCAGCCGCAGCTGGATCCAGCGTATCGCGATCCGCGGGCGACGCCGCGAACTCGGGCTCGGCGGCTTCCCGCTCGTCTCGCTCGCCGAGGCCCGCGAGAGAGCCTTCGCCAACCGTAAACTCGCCCGCGAGGGCGGCGATCCGCTCGCCGACAAGCGCCGCGCCAAGGGCATGCCCACCTTCGCCGAGGCCGCCGAGCAGGTCTGGACCGACAAGCAGGCCGGCTGGCGCAGCCCCGGCCACGTCTGGCACTGGAAGGCGAGCCTCGAGACCTACGCCTTCCCCCGCATCGGCCGGATGCCCGTCTCGGACGTGACCAGGGCCGATGTGCTGGAGGTCCTCACGCCGATCTGGCACCTGAAGGTGACCACGGCCCGGCGCGTGCGCCAGCGCATCAGCGCGGTGATGGAGTGGGCCATCGCCATGCAGATGAGGACCGATAACCCCTGCGACCGGCTCGAACCCCTGCTCGGCGTCCAGCAGGCCGTCGTCGAGCACATGCGCGCGCTGCCCCACCGTGAGGCGGCGGCGGCGATCGCGGCCGTGCGGGCGTCGCGGGCGACGCCGGCCGGCAAGCTGGCGGTCGAGTTTCTCGTCCTCACCGCCGCGCGGTCCGGCGAGGTGCGCGGCGCGCAGTGGTCCGAAATGGACGCGGCGGCCCGCGTGTGGACCGTCCCCGCCGCCCGCATGAAGACGCTCCGCGAGCACCGGGTGCCCCTGAGCGGCCGGGCCATCGAGGTCGTCGGCGCGGCGCGGACGCTCAGCGACGGCCGCAGCCCACTGGTGTTCCCCGGCCGATGGGGGAAGCCGCTCGACGGCACGACGCTGACCCGGATCCTCAAGGACTGCAACGTCCCGGCCGTGGCGCATGGCTTCCGGTCGACGTTCCGGGACTGGGCGGCCGAGGAGACGGACCATCCCCGCGAGGTCATCGAGGCGGCGCTGGCGCATGTCGTCCAGAACAAGGTCGAGGCGGCGTATGCGCGGTCGGACCTGTTCGAGCGTCGGCGGCGGCTCATGGACGACTGGTCGGCCTATCTGGCGAATGGCAGCCGGCCGGAACCTCCGCCGCTCCGCTGAACGCCGCCGGGAGACGGTCCGCCGCACCGCCGCCGACGTGAGGAACCATCGCATCGGCCGGCGCGTCAAGCCGCGCTCCGCACGGCTCCTCCACGTTGTTCCGGCCCTGCCGGGTGACGCACCGGCCGTTGCGCTGGTGGTGGCTGGTTATGCGGAAGCTCCGCTTCCGCCCGTCGAACGGGCCGTCATCGACCACGGCCGCGCGCACATCGGAACCTGCGCGCCGGGTCTGTCGGCAACAGGTCGGGCGCACGGGGAACATACGCGCCAGGAAGAGTGAACGGCGCAGTACGGTACGGAACGGAGTGAGGCCAGGAAAGACGGCAGCGAACCAGACGGGCTCGACGGGGAACCAGTACCGAGGCGCAGCAGATCAGAGCCGGGACGAGTGAGGAGAGCGGCGCGGGGAGCGTGATGGAGACGGGGGCGGGAGTGAGAGTGTGATCAGATCCGCCGCCTGATCACACCGGGACAGCAGCGAAGGTTACAGGTGAAGTGCCGCAGCAAGGGTGTAACAAGGTCGGCGTGGTCAACTTACACCCTCAGTCACACCTCCAGGCACACCCCGGATCACACTTTCAACTCTCTGAACCCCTGATTCCATTGACCCTAGTGACCACGTACGATCCATGCACGGGGTCAGGAAAAGGGTCAGGGGCAAGGAGGGGAGCGACCACGGCAAATCTGGCGATTTGCGGACCCGGCAGGTGTTCCTCCGTCACACCCGCCGGGTCGTGGTCGCTCCCCTTCGAATCATCCTTCCTATATGGACTCCTCTTGTCAAGCTATCCCTCCGGGAAGGGGGAGTGCTCGCCCGTGCCGGCTGTGGTCAGCCGACGGTCGGTACCCGGCCGGAAGCGTGCTTCCGGCCATAACCCGCCCGTCCACCGCGACGCCTGTCGCGGTGGCTCTCCGCGTCGAACGACTGCGAGCTGCCACCGGAGGTCGGGAGCGACGACACGTGGCGTCGAAGCGACTGCGGTCCTATATCCGGCCTCTCCGTTGGAGACTTCCGTCTCCGGGCCACCATGACAGTCGCACACCGCGGGCCAGTCCAGGAATCGGCGTCTGGTGCGCCGGGAAGGAATCGGCCTGATGCGGTGTCGGTCGGTCCGAGGCGCCATGCCATTCGTTCGAACCCTCAGCAGCCGTTGCGGTCGGGGGTCACGCAGCGACGAACGCCACGTCGCGCGTCCAGACGGCCCAGACGAGCCGGGCCAGCTTGTTGGCCACCGCGACGATGGCCTTGTTGAAGTGGGACCGGGCGCGCACCTCCAGCGCCCACTCGTAGAGTCGAGGTAGCGGCCGGCCGGCCCGCTGGCGCCGCGCCGCGGCCAGCACCACGGCGCGGCCACCGTGAGTCAGCAGGAGCCGCAGATAGCGGTCGCCGCGCTTGCTGATGTGCCCGAGCCGCCGACGGCCGCCGCTGGAGTACTCGCGCGGCGTCAGCCCGAGCCAACTCGCAAACTCACGCCCTCGCCGGAAGGCGTGAATGTGACCGACGGTACCGACCAGGGCGGTCGCCGCCAACTGCCCGATACCGGGGATCGTCTGCAACTGCTGGCAGACCGGGTCGGCGGCGGCCAGGTTCCCGAGCTCGCGGTCGACCTCGGCAATGCGGTCCTCCGAGGCCCGGATTTCCTCCCGCACGCTGCCGAGCACGCGCCGCAGCGCGGCCGGCAACTCTGTGGACGAATCCAGCAGCGCCGGAATCGCCAGCACCGCCGACTGCGCGCCGCACGGCAGATTCAGGCCATGCTCCCGCAACAGACCACGCAGGGCATTGATGCGCGCCGTCCGGGTGCTCATCCACTGCTCGCGAATCCGGTGCAGCGCGATCAGAGCCTGTTGTTCCGCCCGCTTGACCGGAACGGCCGGGATCCGCTCCGCCCGCGACGCGTCCACCAGAGCCTCCGCATCGGCTTGGTCCGTCTTGTTCCGGCGGACGAACGGACGCACGTAGTTGGGCGGTAGCAGCGTCACCCGGTGTCCGTGCTCCTGGGCGAGTCGCCCCCAATAGTGGGCTGTACCGCACGCCTCCATCACGACCCGGCTTGCCGGCCGGGTCTCCAGACAGCGCCTGAACGAAGCACGCCCGTACCGCTTGCGTTCGACGATCTGCCCCCGGTCATTCGCTACCGCCACCTCGAACACGCTCTTTGCGAGATCCACCGCGATTGTCGTACCCTCCACGTTGGCTCCTCCTGGTTCGTCCTGAATCATCCACTGCTCAGGATGCTGCATCGCAGCACCGGGAGGAGTCCATGTCAACCAGGAAGGGACCCGCGCCTGCGGCGCCACCGCGCGTCCACTCCGATGTGCGGCCTGTCGGCCAGGATGACAGCGGCGGGCCGGCATCCGACATCGCTGAGCGAAGAGGTCAGCCGCCGTGTCTGTCGTCGACAGCGAAGAGACCGAGACCGAAGTGGCTGCCGTAGCCGATGGCCAGCGGACCCGCCATCGGTTCCGGCAGCGTGACGGTGAGCAGGGCACCGGCGGCGTCCGGCTGTGCTTCCCCGCCGCGAGAACGGAAACGATGGAAGTGAATCGCACGTCGTTCGATTCCGCCGACTCGGATCTTCGGCAGCGATCCGATCTCGACGCCGGTCGGATCGAGGCCTCGGCGTTTCAGCAGCCGGCGCACCTCGCCGGGGTAGCCGGACGCCTTCAGGTGGCCGGACGCAAGAAACGGCGTCACGCTCCGCCACCGGCGGGACGTGGCAAAGATGCGCGCGCCGTCGCCGAAATCGGCGGGCTTGCCGAAGCCCTCCAGGGCGAGCCGCCACTCCTTCACGCTGCCGGCCGCGGCCTCGTCGTCCGCCGGTCGCTGCTTCGGCGGCAACCAGAGACGCGTGATGCGATCCAGGGTGCGGCGGACGCTGTCGTTCATGCCACCAGCGATGAACACGGACACATGGTCGATCCATCCGTCGCCGTCCGCGTCTTCCGGCAACCAGAACGCGTGCGCGTGCGACGGGGCCTTCAGCGGTTTGCCATCGCCGCCGCGGCCCGAAATCTCGCACGGCGCCTTCGGAATCCAGCGTCCGGCGTGCTCGTCGTGTTGCCAGCCGAACTGCGCGAGCGCCGCGCGGCGCATCAACTCGCCAATCCGGACGGCGTCTTCGATGCGGGGCAGGGGCCGGCCGGCCAGCAGGAAACGGGCGACGGTCGGCAGAGCGCGTGCGGTCGGAGACGGGCGCGGTCGGCCGCGAGGGCGGGCAACGACGCCCGGGGCGGCTTCCGGCTCCCGCGCATAGACGACCTCGCGGGCAGCGGGCGGCCGGCTCCATCCCCGGTCCTGGTAGTCGGCGGTATCGAGGACGAGCGCGTCGACGAGGCGCTCGGGCAGCGTGTGCGCTTGGCGCCCTTTGCTGCACAGAGCCTTGTCGAGCCGCTTCTCGATCGTGCGCTGGGTGGGCGGCCGTTCGGGCGCCGCGAGCATCGCGTGCTTCATGTCGTCCATGATTCGCTGCCGCTCCACCGCATAGGCGTCGGGCGTGCGGGGTGCCAGCAGCCGCACGGGGTCTCCTCCGGTCGAGCCGTCGAGCGGCCGGCAACTCACGGGTCCGTCCCATTCCGCGAGCGCCTCGCACTCCGTCCAGCTCTCGGCCCGGCCGAGGTAGCCGATGGCGCTGGCGAGGTCGGCGACGAACGCGAACGCTTCCGGCGCCAACGTCACGCGCGGCCACGCGGCGACCAGCGTCGAGCCGGTAGGCACTCGCACGAAGGCGTCGAAGACGAGCGTCGTCTTCGGCCGCCCCTTGTCCAACGCACCGGTCGGCATGTAATGACGGGTGTGGGCGTGAATCGCGCCGACCGGTAGGCTGTACTCTGGCAGCGTCTCCGCGAGCGTGTCGATCAGCTGCCCGAGATCGCCCTCGGACCAGCGCGTGCGGTCGCCCTTGCGCCGCCAGACGGCGATGAGCGTGCGCAGCAGTCGCCACGGCTCGGGCGGCCAGGCGATGTCGGCTTCGTTGACGTTGCGGCCCCACGGCGTGGCGTGATAGCGGCCGGCGGGGAAGCGGAAGGCGAGTGCGAACATGCGCTCACTTCTCGTACCGGACGGTGAGAACGCGGCTCTTGCCGAAGAGCCCCTGCGACCCGACGGCCTCGATCAGCGCCGGCAGCTCCGATTCGATCTCGTCCAGGTCCGGCAGGTCGAAGCCCTCCGGCCGCGTGACCGCGACCCCTGCCACGTCGAGATCGCAGGCCGTGCGCAGCCGCAGGCCCTCGACGAGGAACTTCCGGATCTTGAACAGCGCCAGCAGGATCAACAGCTGCCCGGCATCGGCGCCCAGACCGAAGGACCGGATCTGCCGCAGGTCGAGGTTGAAGCAGGCGGTGATATTCTCCGCGACCCATTCGTCGCGCGCGAAGGGCACGTTGCCGAAACCCCTGGCCGCGTCGCCGGACGGATCCACGCTGTCGTTCTTCACGCCGCCGCTCGCCGCCACCTTCGCGTTCTCGGCTTCCACGAAGGCCGACAGCGACCGGGGCAGGCGCAACCGGCCGCCAGCGAGATCCCTCTTCGCGAGAAAGACGCCGTGGAGCAGGGCGTTCGTGTCGAACTCCAGCAGCACTCTCGCCAATTCGCGAAGGTCCACCCGTCCGACCTCCATGGTGGCAAGCCGCTTCTTCAGCAGATCGACGACGGTTTTGTCCTTGCCCTCCAGGATGTACGGCGAGTTGAGCCGATGCGCCTCGATCAAGGAGTTGGTGATGGGGCTGCCCTTTCCGTCCACGACCCGCACGACCGGCAGTCCCCGGAGTGGCTCGACCCAATCGTCGGCCGCAAAGTCCCAGCAGACCGTCTCGAGGCGGTTCGCCATCGACTGCGCGCTCTCCACCAGCACCGTGCGTCCGCGGCCGTCCGGCGAGTCGTACACAGCGTGCCCGAGATTGGGAAAGCCCGTCGGCTGGAATCTGGTTCCCTGCACCGGCTTGAGCCGCGCCTCGATGAGGAGGCGGGGCGCATCGTCAAGTGAGATGAGATCAACCGGCATTCGCATCCTCCGTCGTCACGTCGTCGTCTTCGGGTAGGCTGCCCGGATAGGCGCGCACGAGCAGGTCGATCAGCCCTGCATCCCCGATGGGAACCAGAAGCGCTGCGGCGAGGCGCTCGGACGCCACGCCCGCCCCCATGCGTCCGCCTCCGAGTGGCGACTGCCCCGAGCCCAACGGCCCGGCAGCGAACGGTGTGGGCAGGCCGGACGCCCTGGCGCGAGCCAGAGCCATGCGCACCGCGGCGTTCGTCGCGCGCCCGTCGCGGCTGCTTCCCCCTGCGCGCAGCTGCGCGAGCAGTCCGGGCGGAACGGGCATTCGCGTCGTGTCGGGCACCCGTCCGGTGCGGTGGAGGGCTGCATCGGGTGAGAAGACCGGCTTGAGCGCCGCGTAGGCGAACGGCACGGCCGAGGAGCCGCTGGCCGTGCGCGTTGTCCGGAGACGGATGGGACGCGCCCACACGAGACCGGCGAGCAGCCCCGCGCAACGCGCGTCGTCGAAGTCGTCGGCGAGGAACGCCGCCACGTCACCAAGGCGTGCCCCGGTGGCGGCGGCCAGCGGCTTGTCCTCCAGCCCACGAGTCGCTGCTTCCACCAGTCGCCGCTCCAGCACCGCGATCAGGTTCGGCACGAGTGGGCCGGCTCCCCAGACTGCCGTCGGTGGCGTGTCGTCGGCGGACCATGCGCGGCGGGCGCTGAGGCGGCCGCGGTAGAAGAACTTCTCCTCGTCGAGTGGCGCGAAATGGGCCGCCATCGGCGGGACGCCCCCCGCAACCGGGCCGGACCGTCGGCCGGCGTCTCGGCCGCGGGCGTCTCGGTGGCTGGCGATGTGTCGAGGCCGCCGACTGTCGACCTGCGCAGCCGAGGCGAGTTCGGGTCGTTCCGGGGCCGGCAGCCCGATCGCCGCGAGCGCCGCGGCGATGCGGAACTCGGCGCTGCCGTCATCCGCTTCCCGGAGCCAGTCGGACGAGATCACCGGCGGAGGCTTCAGATCCTTCCGCGCATTCGGATTCGTGACGAGCCATGCGACGAGGTTCCCGAGCGCCATCAGCGCGGCCTGTGTTCCCTCGGACCTGCGATTGATGGCCGTCATCCGGAACAACGCGTCCTCCAACCGGCGCATCGCGTGTCGCGCGCGAGCCGGGGTCGTCTTCTTGTTGGCGACCAGTCGTCGGGCGCGCTCCAGCCAGTCGCCGGCCTCCAGGTCGCCAACAAGGTCCCTGCGTGGTCGATCCGGCGCATGGAATCGGCCGAGCGGGGTGGCCTGGTAGGGCATCTTGCTGTCGGGCTGGATGATGGAATAGCGCTCGAAGGCATGGATGCCCCGCGAAATCCCGACCCGAGCGACGGCGCGTGCCGCGTCCAGCCCCGTTCGAGCCGCGCGTTGTCCGAGAGTGAGTCGTCCTTCCGCGAAGACGGCGGCGACTTCAGCGAACGTGGCCGGCTTGGTCCACGCCGGGGTCCAGACCTCGCCGCGAGGCCGGTTGGGGTCCTCTGACGACAGGCCGCCCGTGCCGGCCCCGGTGGGCTCGAAAGTGAACGGGAAGGCCCCGCGGCTGCCGCCCGTGGTTCCCCAACGCCGAGTGAGCGCGCCGGCAAACGCAAGAGTGCCTTCGAGCGCGAGCACGACATTCCAGGAGTTCAGCGGGTTGTATCCCGTGTACCCGGTCGTCGCATTCGGTCCGCCTTGTCCTGGACTGAACTGTCCCATGGAACCGTGCGCTCCGCCGTGGCGGACAACGTCGAACAACGCGGATTCGAGTTCGGCGCCGGCGGGTTCCAACGGGCTGCCGTCCTCGAAGTCGAGCAGTTCCTCCAGGTTCTCCGCGAAATTGACGCCGAAGTCGCGGCTGCCGTCGTTGCCGCCCGAACCAAGCAACGGCGCCGCCGCCTTTTCAGACGACAGCACGTAGCACGCATCGATATAGGAGACGTGATGGAGGTCCGTCTCGGATCTCAGGCACGGTAGCAGCAAGCTCTTGACTTCCGTCGCTTCCTTCTCGACACGGCTCTTCTCCGCGTCATTCACCCTCTTTTCGTCTCCCCTGAGTCTCTTCGAGGCTCCCTGAAGCGCTTTCACCCGCGCGCGCAGTCTGTTGTATTGGTCGAGCTGGCTGTTCTGTCGGAGCGACTCGATGGTCCTGCGCATGGGGTCGAGCCGGCGGCAGGCACTCCTCTGGATGGCGTTCATGAGCACGGCCCCGCCACGAGTGGACGTATCGCCCGCGTCGCCTTCCAGGAATCCGGCGCGCCCGTTCCACGGCGCGATGATCGGACTCGGCGCGTAGTCGCGCAGAAAGAAGTGGAGCAGGCCGTCGCGGCTCAGGGCCGTTCGCAGGTGGAAGCACTCGTTCTCCCACCACCCGCGCGCGTGCGGGTCGGCCGCCTCGGCGGAGACGTGGTTCGCGGGCGACGAGATCAGACGCAGCACGCCGAGCGCCATCAGGTAGGACGCCAGCGGAGTCGGGGCGCAGCCGCGCAGCGCAAGTGGTTCACCGATCATCCGGGGGTTCCCTTGCGCTCGGCGGCGGATGCCCGCCAGTCGGCGACCCGCAGCAGCGTCTCGAGCCAGGCGAGGCGGAACGGCCCGAGCCCGGCGAGCAGCTCGCGGGTGCGCTCCGTCCAGCTCTCGCGGGACACCTCGTCCCAGCCCAGCTCCATGACCGAAAGGACCAGGTGGCCGCCCTCCCAACGCTCGCCGCCCTCCAGATCGAACGGGGGCAGCTCGTCGCCCTCCCACACGCCGCGGGCGAACCGCGACCCGGCGCGGTCGCCGTCCCTCGGCGCTGACTCACGTGGCAGGGCGCGCAGGTTCATGCGCACCTTCCCATGGTGGGCGGCAATGAGGTACGCAATCAGGTCGGCGTCCCGCGCCCAGCCCTCGTGAGCCAGGAACGCCAGGGCAGATGCCAGCTCGTGCCGGAAGTAGGCCCGTCCGTGCCGGGTTCCCTTCACGGTCTTGGCGAGCAGCACGTCGGACGCAACCGTCCGGCCGTCGAGGCCACGGCGCATGGTGTCCTGGAAGACCTCGTGGGCTTTGCCGAGATCGTGCCAGCGGGCGGCGCGGACGACAGCCGCCAGCGTGTCGCGTTCGACGCCGAGCGCGCCGCACAACGATTCCGCTGCCGCGGTGACATGCCCGAGATGGTCGGTGAGCGCTACGGCCGCCTCGATCCGGCTCAGCGAGTCCTCGTCGAGTCCCTCGGTCTCTCCGGCTGGCGAAGGCTCGGCTCCACGCTGCACAGGACCGGCGCCGCGTGGCTCTGCCGCCTCGGCGACCGGTTCCGGCACGTCCTTCGGATCGCCGGTGAACCCCAGGGTCCCCCGGTAGCCCCCGGCGCTGCGGTCCACGAGCAGCACCAGTCCCGGCCACGGCGGATCGTGCAGCGGCATCCATCCCGGCGGCGCCGTTCCCGTCTGGCCGTCGCGGCGGCGCCACTGCGGGTCGCGGTGGAAGATCAGATCCTTCCCCTTGCTGCCCTTGCGCAACTTCGACAGCCACTCCTTGGCGGCACCGATGGACACGGCGCACAGTTCCTCCCGCCGGGGCCGCGGCGGTTCGTCCCGCACCGCCGACAGATCTCGCCAGAAGACGCGTACGTCCGTGTCGTCGGCGTCCCGGACGTACGGAGACACGTCGACGTCGAAGCCGGTCAGGTCCGGGTCCGTGTCGAAGAGATCGTCGAGGTCCTTGCGGCGGAGCACCCGGCGCGGCGGCTCAATGTCTTCCGGTAAGGGAAGGCGCGCCGGCGCGACATCGGTCAACCTCGACAGCTCTTCGCGCGCGGCGCGCAGGTCTTCGACACCGTAGGGGACGGCCAGCTCGTCCGCGGCCTTGTCCGGTGCGGCACCGTCGGTAGCGGGCGGGACCAGATCGACCCAGTGAACATCGGCGCCGGCAGGAAGATCGGCGTAGCGGTTCGCGCGGCCGAAGCGCTGGACCATCGAGGACCAGGGGGCGACCTCAGTGAACATCACCGCGGCGGAGATGTCCACCCCCGCTTCGATCGCCTGCGTGGCCACGACGACGCGGCCGTGGGGGCAATCGTCACCGACCTTCGCCATCTGCCGCTCGCGGTCCGCGGAACGGAAGCGGGAGTGAACGAGGGCGAGGGTCGGCGCGTCCGGCACCCGCTTCGACAGCTTCTTCTGGAGCGCCTCCTGGAGCGCCTGCGCCCGGTCTACGCGATTGACGATCGCAAGCGTCATCCGGCCCGGGCGGTGTGCGTCCACGATCGCGTCGGCGAGGCGCCCGACGTAGTCGGCGACGTCAGCCTTCTTCGGTGACGCCGGCGCGATCGGTGACCGGGCGAGTCTCTTGGCCGCCCGCGCCAAGCGTGCGAGCCGGCCGCCCGGGGCGGCGGACGGATCGACCCTGACCACGGCCGCGGTGGCCGGAGCGGGATGATCGACGGTGGCGAGCCAACCCGGATCGAGAGTGGCCGAGATCCAAAGGCTGCGAGACGGAGTGCCCGCCGCGCGACCGTCACTCCGCGCGCGATCCGCTTCGAGCTGCCGGAACGCTTCGAGCTGGACGGAGGTCGTGCGACCCGCGCCCATGAGTTGCACTTCGTCGAAGACCCACTGGGCGTCCTCGTGCAGGAGGGCGAACTCCATCGGCCAGAGCGCGCGCGAAGAGGCATAGCCGCGCATCAACGCGCGGCTCAACAGCATGTCCTGGGTACCGACGAGCACGGCCGGGCGCTCGGGCTCTTCGAGCCAGCCGTCGGCCTCCACGCCGCCCATGAGGACGTGAACGTCCTCCGGTCGCGGCAGACGGTCGTTGGCATCGGCATCGGCATCGGCATCGGCATCGGCGGCCAGATTGCCGAACCAGGCCGCGACGGCCCGTGCCGTCTGCTCGACGAGCGTCCGCATCGGCAGGCACCAGACGAGCCGGCGAGGCGTGGCCCCGGGACTCCGCAGGCGGTGCGCGGCCCATCCAAGCGTCACCGCGGCCGTCTTGCCCGATCCAGTCGGAGCGACCAGGACCGTCGGCCAAGCGTCGGTCGCGAGGGCCAGTTGCCACGGGTCGGGGCGGGTTTCGTCTCCGAAGGCGATGTGATACAGGGTGGTGCCGTCCAAGCGGTTCTCCTTGCACCGACTCCGCAAAGTGGTTGATTCTATCTGACCGGCACGGCACTCCTCCTCTGAGCGGGCCTTCAGACTTCGAGACGCCGGGGAACTCGCGGTGTCAGGGAGTACGAGACCACGGGCGGATAGTCGGAGCCGCGCACGGACGGCGGGAGGTGAGCCGGCCGGCACGTCCAGTCCGGATCGGTCCTCGACTGGTGTTCGACGTTCTCTGAAATCCGCTTCAGAACGGGGGATGCAACGAGGGGAACTCACGAGCCGGACTCTCGTAACATACTGTATATAAATGGCTTGCAAGTGGATCTCCACGGACACGTCGACGCGCGGCACGGAGCGCCCGGCCGACATCCGCCTCGTCCGCACGAGCCTGCGCCCGATGGGCCGCAGCAGCGAGAACGACTTCGCCGCCGCGAACCCCGGCGAGAGGCTCGAGAGCCCGCCCGCCGGCCAGTGGATGAAGCTCGGCGACGACCTCGAGCGCTTCGACGCGTTCCGGGCCCTGCCCGACGCCGAGAAGCACGACCTGTTCGCCCGCGCCGTCTCGGCCGCGCTCTACAACCAGGCCGCCAACCAGCACCGCCCGCTGCCGATCGGGGAGCGCGTGGTCGAGCTCCTCGACATCGACTTCGCCAAGGCGGTCCGGCCCACCGAGAAGTACTTCTGGAAGCGCCTGACCCGCGCCCGGATGCTCGAGATCGCGGAGGCCGTCGTCGGCAAGGAGTGGGCGAAGGCCCGCCGCGGCCACAAGAAGGGCCAGCTCGCCGCCGACATGGCCGCCGTGTTCGGGGACGACCCGCAGGGTCGGGCCGCACTCGACGCCGAGGCGCGGGAGTGCGTCGAGCAGTGGACCATGCCCGGATTCCGGGCGTGGGACAGCCCTGATGAGGCACGGCGTTGACCGATTCTCACGCCAGTTGTAGTCTACAAATATATGAAACTACAATCCGAAGCACCGACTACCGTCAAGCTGGGCGTTAGCCGCCAGGTGGTGATCCCCAAGAAGCTGCACGACCGTCTCGGGCTCAAGCCCGGCGACTACCTGGAGGTCGAGGAGCAGCAGGGCAGAGTCGTCATGACGCCGAAGACGCTCATCGACAGCCGCGTGCACGCAGCGTTTCGCGAGAGCATGGAGGATTTCAAGGCCGGCAGGTACTCCGGGCCGTTCGACACCGCGGAGCAGGCGACGGCGTCGCTCCGCAAGACTGCCCGGGCGCGTCGAGCAAGCAATACGAGCCGCAAGTAGATGCGGCTGATTCACACCGCGAGGCTCGAGAGAGACTATTCGACCGCGCCGACCCGTGTGCAGCGCGCATTCGACAAGCAGGAGCGGCTGCTCGCCGAAAACCTTCGGCATCCGTCGCTCCACGCCAAGAAATACGACGAGTCCACGGGCTTGTGGCAAGCCAGGGTCAATCGGTCGTGGCGCTTCTATTTCACCATCGAAGGCGACGCCTACGTCCTCCACACCATCATCGCGCACCCGAAGTAGAAACGGCGGCAAAGTTGCTCGACCGCGAGGCCCGCTGCTCCAGCAGTGCCGTGCTCAAGCCGCAGCGCCCTGAGCCAACCACTCCGGTCTCGGAAGTTCCCGGTACGGTTCCGACCCTGGCCAATTGTCATTTCTGACTCGGCCCTTGAGGGGGCACCGTCAACGCCTGCCGCGCGACGAGCACGACAGCCCCGCCGCGAGGTTCGCGGGCTCGCGACCACGCCAGCGAGCGCCGGACCGCGCCCGAAGGTCGACCTGCTGCCTGCCGACGCCTTGGCCGCCGTCCGCAACCGCGCCGCGGCGTGATACGCGAGCAGCTACCCCAACCTGGACCCCGGCGGAAGCGCCGATTTCCCGCACGGCGCCTCCCAGCCTTGCGGCCATCACCTCTACCCTCCACGACAAGACCCGCCAACGCCGTGATGATCGCCGCCCTCGAGAAGGCGATCGACGCCTGTCATCCCTACCACTGACGCAAGCCCCGACACCCTCGGAGAGGACCCTGCTCGCCCGGATCGAGTCTCACCTGGGTCTCCACCTGCTGCGCACCGACCAGCGGCTGCTGGACCATCCGACCCGACCGGGAGGAACACGACGCATGACGAACCGGACCCGAAATGTGCACCGGCTCGGGCCATGGCTGCACGAAGCCCTGGCTCAGCAAGCGGACCCGCTCCACCACGTGTGCCGGCACATCGCCGACGACCTCGAAACCGGCGCCCTGGAACCCGCCGAGGCAGCAAGGCTGCTCAACGCGGCCCTCGACGCCTTCCCCGACGGCAACGCCGCGGCACCCCTGCCCTCTGACCTCGCCGAGCTCACCCAGCTCGCCAGCCACATGCGATCCCTCCAGCGCGCCCTCGCCCAGACCGGCCTCCCCGGAGACGTCGTGATGATGACCGCCACCGTCCACGCCCACCGATGCCTGGACATCGGTATCGAGCGCGCGCGGGCCGACAGCGCCGAGAACGTCCAATGAACGAATCGACGATGCAGAAAGACACCGACATCCGGTGGATACCCCTCCGGAACCTGGAGCACTCCGACCGCAACGCGCGCACGACGGCAGCCCCGGCGGAGGCGATGGGCGAGCTCGAAGCATCCCTGGAGGCGCACGGGCTCCTCGAGAACCTCGTGGTGCGTGCGCACGACGACGGGAAGACCTTCCACGTCGTCGGCGGCGCCCGGCGCCTGCGGGCCCTCCGGACCTTGGCGAAGAAGCGCAAGAGCCGGTTCCGGACCACGACGCCGGTACCGTGCCGAGTCTTGCCCGCCGACGCGATCGACGAAGAGATCAGCGCGGCCGAGAACCTGGTGCGCGTGAACATGCACCCGGTGGACGAGTTCACCGCGTTCCACACGCTGCTCGAGCGCGGCCTGAGCGCCCGCGAGATCGCGAACCGCTTCGGCCTGACCGCCCGGACGGTGCAGCGGCGGCTGCGCCTCGGCGGCGTCGCCCCGGAGATCCTCGGGCACGCGCGCGACGGCCACCTGACGCTCGACCAGCTGGAGGCGTTCGCGGCCACGCCGGACCGCACCCGCCAGCTCGACGTCCTGGGCAAGGTCCGCAACCACGAGGGGTACACGGCGACGGCCGGGTGGATCCGCAACGAGCTGCAGCGCGGCCTCGTGTCCGCGGCATCCGCCCGCGCGCGGTTCGTGGGCCTGAAGGCATACAAGGCCGCCGGCGGGACCGTCGAGGAGGATCTGTTCGCGGCCGAGGACGACCGGAGCGTGCTGATCCGCGACGCGAAGCTCCTCGATGATCTCGCCTCGAAGAAGCTGGACACCGCGCGGCGCAAGCTCGGCGGCGGCTGGCTTTGGATCGACACGATCCTCGAGGCGGCGTGGGACGTGACCCGGCAGTTCGGGCGCGTCAAGGGCAAGCCCGAGCCCCCGACCGACGCGGAATGCGCGCGCTTCGCGGAGCTGACGGCCGAGATCGACCGGCTCAAGCAGGCGGCCTACGCCGACGGCGACGACGCCGGCAGCACGGCCGAGCGCGACCGGCTCACCGCCGAGATCGAGAAGCTGGAGGCCGAGGCCGAGGCCCTCGACGACGAGATGCACTCCCGCGAGTCGTACAGCGCCGAGCTGAAGGCGTGCTCCGGGTGCATCGTGACGATCGGGAGCCAGGGCGAGCTGGTCATCCACAAGGGCCTCGTGCGCCGGCAGGACGAACACCTCGTGCCCGCGCCCCCGACGCCGGGCCCGGCCCCCGACACCCCCGGCGCCGCCCCCGAGGCCGCGGTCTCTGCCGACGGCGCGGCCGGCGCAGAGGCGGACCCGGCCCCGCCGCCGGCGCCCACCGAACCCGCGACCGCGGCGGCACCCGACGACGGCCCGCCGCCCCCGACGCCCGCGCCGGAGCGCGGTGGGCCGCCCGCGCCCCCGCCCGCCGCCGGCTACCGCCCGCCGCAGTACGAGCACAACGAGCCCGACGAGCGCACTGCGGCGACCCAGGACGCGGGCCTCCGGCTGGGCCTGGCCGACGACCTGCGCCTGATCCGCACCGCCATCGTCAAGGCGTGCCTCCAGTGCGACCCGGAGCTCGCCTTCGACCTCGCCGCGTACCAGTTGGCCTCGGCCGTCTTCGGCGGCAGGCCGGACGGACCCCTGGCAATCGAGATCTCCGCCACGCGGGACGTGCCCGAAGGCGTGGACCCGGACGACCGCGAGGCCGTCGCGCAGAGGAGCCCCGGGGCGCGGATGCTGGCCGCGGAGGCCGCCGACCTGAAGCTCGACTGGCTGCAGGCCCCGACCCCGCGGGAGCGGCTGCTCCAGTTCCGCGCGCTCAAGCCCGGGGAGCGGCTCAGGCAGCTCGCGGCGGCCGTCGCCCGGGCGCTCACGCCCCAGCTCGCCTTCGACCCCGACGCCCGCGCCGAGACCGAGGCCGTCGTCGAGGCGCTCGACATCCCGTTCCACGAGCTCTACCGCCCCGACCTCGAGCACTTCTGGCGCCGCATGGGGCGCCGGGAGATGCTCCAGATCGCCGCCGAGACGCTGGGTGAGCCGTGGGCCGAGGCCCACGAGAACTACCGGAAGGAGACGCTCGCACAGGCCATGGCCGCCGCCTTCGGCAGCAGCCCGCCGCCTGACTCGCTCAAGCTCGCTGACGACGCCCGCCAGCGGGCGCTCCGCTGGGCGCCGCCCGGCTTCGAGCCCGCCCGCGCCCCCGCCGCCGAGTCCGGCCCCGCCGACATCGCCCCCGCCGCCGAGCTCCCCGCCTGGATGAACGGCTGACGGACAACCGACCTCACCGGCCGCCCGGGACCGGCCACAGCGCCGGGCAGTGCCGCGGTCTGGCTGCGGCACCACCCGGCGCCGGCCGCCGGGCGAACCCGATCCGGAGGAACCAAACGTGCACGGACCGCTACGACCACCGGACGCCACGGCGTCCGAGACCGCGCGGCGCATCTTCGAGGCCGGCGCCTCGCTCCTGCGCCACCTGGAGGAGGGCCGCGCCATCGACGCCCGGGCGCTCAGAGACGCCATGACCGCCGCGTTCGGCGGCACGGACGCCGAGGGCGCCTGGCTGTGGAAGCAGGCGTACGAGGCGGGCGAGGTGGCGACCACGCTGCTGCTGCGCCGGTTCGGGCCCGCCATGATCGCGCGGGCCGCAGACCCGGCCGAAGCGCTGGCCCTCGTCTCCCGCATCGCCCTCCTCGAGCCGCCCCAGACGCGCCGCGACGACGTGCAGCAGCGCTTCCAGCAGTTCTCGACGCCGCTCGAGCTCGCCTGGTGCGTCGCCGCCTGCGCCGGCGTGACCGCCCGCGACGTCGTGCTCGAACCGTCAGCCGGCACCGGCACGCTCGCCGCCGCGGCCGCGCCCGGCCTCAGCGCCGCCAACGGCGGACGCCTGGCGCTCAACGAGCTGACGAGCACCCGCGCCGGGCTGCTGCACCTGGCTTTCCCCGGCGCGGAGGTGAGCCGCCACGACGCCGAGCACATCGCGGACCTGTTGCCGGACCTGCGGCCGAGCGTCGTCGTCATGAACCCGCCGTTCTCCCGGTCGGCCGGCTCCTCGAAGATCGCGAGCGGAACCGACCTGCGCCACGTGGCGGCCGCCTACCGGGCGCTTCGCCCCGGCGGACGCCTGGTCACGATCACCGCGGCCAACCGCGACCCAGACTCGAACGGCTGGCGGGATGCGTTCCCCACGCGCCAGCCCGCGCCGGACGTGCTCTTCACCAGCCCCATCGCGGGGCGGCTGTACCGCAGCCGCGGCACCACGTTCGAGACCCGCCTCACCGTCATCGAGAAGCCTGGCGAGAAGGCCCGGGGGACCGTCACCATCACGGAGCCCGCCGCGACCGCGGAGGAGCTGCTCACCGCGGCGCTCGAAGCCCTGCCGGCCCGCCTGCCGCTCGGCGACGCCGAGGCCCGGCGGCCAACGGCTCACGGCGCCGCCCCACGGCGGCGGAAATCCCGCAAGGCCCCGCCGAGCCCCGCCGGCCGCGATCCCGCCATCTGGCGGGACACCCAACCGCTGGCCTACACCAGCCGGAGGACGAGCGACGCCGCCGTCATCGACGACGACCGGCCGTACCACCCCTGGACGCCCTCGGTAGCGATGATCGACAGCGCCAAGCGCCACCCCACGACGCTGGTGCAGTCGGCGGCGATGAGCGCCGTCGACCACCGGCGCCCCGCGGCGCGACCGGTCCTGCCGGCCCACCTCGTCACCGACGGCACGTTGTCCGACGCCCAGCTCGAGTCCGTCGTGCTCGCGGCCGAGGCGCACTCCGCCGACCTGCCCGGGCTCTACTCGATCGACAGTGACTACGACAACGTGCGCTATCTCGGCCCCGACGGCCCGCAGGCGACCGACGTCGCGCGCCGCGACTCGGCCTCGGAATCGAACGTGACGTGGAGCCAGCCCACGGCGCTCCGCCGCGGCTGGATGCTGGGCGACGGGACCGGCTGCGGGAAGGGGCGCCAGGTCACCGGCATCATCCTCGACCGCTGGCTGCAGGGCACCCGCAGGGCGCTCTGGCTGTCGGCCTCCGACAAGCTGATCGAGGACGCCCAGCGCGACTGGACGGCCCTGGGCGGGCGCGCGAGCGACATCGCGCACGTCAACAAGTGGCGGCAGAAGGACCCCATCGACCGCGCCACGGGCATCCTGTTCTCGACCTACGCGACCCTCCGGTCCGCCGGCCGCGACGGCAACCCTTCGAGGCTCGAGCAGATCATCGAGTGGCTCGCCGGCGGTCTCGACGAGCAGACGCGGCACGCCTGGAACGGCGTGATCGTGTTCGACGAGTCGCACGCGCTGTCGGGGGCCGCCGGCGGGAAGGGCGCGCGCGGCGCGACCGCACCCAGCCAGCAGGGGCGGGCCGGCGTGCGGCTGCAGAACGCCCTGCCCCAGGCGCGCATCGTGTACTCGTCGGCCACCGGGGCCAGCACGATCGACGGCCTCTGCTACGCGAGCCGGTTGGGCCTGTGGGGCACGCCCGAGACGCCCTTCCCGGCCCGGACCGACTTCGTGCAGGCGATGGACGCCGGCGGCGTCGCCGCGCTCGAAGTCGTCGCCAGGGACCTCAAGGCCCTCGGCCGCTACCAGGCGCGGGCGCTCTCCTACACCGGCGTCGAGGTCGACATCCTCGAGCACGTGCTCACCGATGAGCAGACGGCCATCTACAACGAGTACGCGAGGGCCTTCAAGATCATCCACCACAACCTCGGGGCCGCGCTCGAGGCGACCGGCATCGACACCGGCGACGTTTGCAACGCCCGCGCCAAGGCCGCGGCGCGCTCCGCGTTCGAGCTCGCCAAGCAGCGCTTCTTCTCGCACCTGCTCACCTCGATGAAGTGCCCGACGCTGATTGCGTCCATCGAGGACGACTTGCGCAACGGCTTCGCGCCCGTGGTGCAGATCGTCTCGACCGGGGAAGCCCTCACCGAGCGCCGGATCTCGCAGATCCCCACCAGCGAATGGGACGACCTCTCCGTCGACCTCACGCCGAGGGAGTACGTGCTCGACTACCTGATGCATGCCTTCCCCGTCAGCCTCCACGAGGAGTACGAGGACGACGAGGGCAACGTCCACACGCGCCCGGCCCGCGACAGCGGCGGCAACCCCGTGCTGTCCCAGGAAGCCGTCGACCTGCGCGACGCCCTCGTCGAGAAGCTCGCCAGCATGCCCCCGATCGGCGCCGCCCTCGACCAGCTCCTCCACCACTTCGGGCACGACGACGTGGCCGAGGTCACCGGGCGCTCCCGCCGCGTGCTCCGGATCTCCGACGACGGCCAAGGAGACCGGCTCGCCGTCAAGAGCCGGCCCGCCAGCGCGAACCTCCACGAGACCCAGGCGTTCATGGACGGGAAGAAGCGCATTCTCGTCTTCTCGGGGGCCGGCAACACGGGGCGCTCCTACCACGCCGACCTGGCGTGCGCGAACACGAAGCGCCGCCGCCACTACCTGCTCGAAGCGGGCTGGCAGGCGAACCAGGCCATCCAGGGTTTGGGACGCACGCACCGCACCCGCCAGAAGAGCGCGCCGCTGTTCTCCCCGGTCACCACCAACGTGAAGGGAGAGCGGCGGTTCACCTCCACCATCGCGCGGCGCATCCACAGCCTCGGGGCGATCACGCGCGGGCAAAAGGACTCGCAGAGCGGGATGGGCGACGACAACGCGGAGCTCTTCCGTGAAGCCGACAACTTCGAGTCCGAGTACGCCAGGGCGGCCCTCCGAGCCTTCTACCGGGATCTCTACGCCGGCCGCATCGACGGCTGGTCGGCCGACTCGTTCGAGGAGGAGACGGGCTTGTCGATCACCGACGGCGAGGGCCAGCTCCTGACAGACCTCCCGCCCATGCACACCTTCCTCAACCGCCTGCTGGCGCTCGAGATCGACGAGCAGAACCACCTGTTCGCGCACCTCGAGCAGCTCGTCGACGCCAACATCGAAGGCGCAATCCAGGCCGGCACCTACAACCGCGGCGTCGAACGCATCACGGCGGCCGGCCTGGAGCTGGTCGCCACCGAGACGGCCGAGGCGCCCGGCGGGGCCTCCGTCCACCTCGTCGAGATCCTCCGCCGCGACCGGCTGAGGCCGACCACGGTCGGAGCGGCGCTCGAGATCTACGCGGCGGCGAACGCCAACGGAGGGGCCGGCGCCGTCCTGCTGCGGAACACGCGGTCCGGCAACGTCGCGCTCGTCACGGGCGCGCCCTCGCAGACGCTCGAGGACGGCACGATCCAGAAGCGCCGGCGCATCATCCAGCCCGCCAGCCGGCGGACCGAGCCCCTGGAGAGCCTCAAGACCGGCTGGAAGCCGATCGAGATCGACGAGTGGCGCGCGGCGTGGGCCGAGCAGTGCGCGGCGCTGCCGGAGTTCCGCGAGTCCCGCTTCTGGCTCGTCACGGGCGTGCTGCTGCCAGTCTGGGAGAAGCTCCCGGGCACCGACGTCCGCGTCTACCGCCTCACGACCGACTGCGGGACGAGCCTGATCGGCAGGGTCCTGACCGCCGGCCAGATGGACGCCGTGCGCATGAAGCTCGGCCTCGGGACATCCGCCGCCGGGAAGCTGACCCCCGGCGAGCGGATGGAGGAGCTCATCTCCCGCCGGTGCAAGTACCTGCTCGACGGCGACCTCGTGCTTGCCGGCCGCCGGCACATGGGAACCGTGCGCGCCGAGATCGAGCACAGAAGCCCCGAGATCGTGCCGCGGCTGAAGGCGCTCGGGTGCCTGACGGAGATCGTCCAGTACCGGGCGCGCGTGTTCGTCCCCGACGCGACCACACTCGGCCGGGTCATCGACGCCTACCCCGTCCTCGCCCGCCACGAGACCCAATGACTGGAGACCGCCAAGAAATGCCCCAAAGTATCGGAATCAACCGCCACCACTGGCAAAACGCCGCGCTCGCGGCCCGGCGAGCCCAGCGGCGGCGCGACGAGCTCGAGATCGAGACCCTGCTCGACGAAGCCGGCGTCGAGGACGAGGACGAGCGCGCGGCCATCAGCGGCGAGCGATGCGCCGAGTGCAGGACTATGGTCCTCGTGTCGGCTGACTACGTGCCTTACTCCCCCGCAGGCGTCCTCGTCTGCACCGGGTGCATCGAGGACGCCGGCGGCGAGCCGGACGGGCCCGGCGCGATAGTCCGCGACTGGACGGGCCGATGAACGACGCCACCAGCGGTTACGAGCTGCTCCTCCGCCGCCCCGCACCCCCACCCGAGACCATCCCCCTCCTCAGGCGCGCCTGGGACGCCCGCCGGACCGAAGACTGGCTGCTCAACGGCACGTGGCCGGAAGGCCGCAGCGCCCCCGGCGAGCACCTGACCGCGGCCGGGACCGACCGCGCCGGGCGCTGGGCCGTCCACGACGGCGAACGCCTGCGCGCGACCGACTGCGAGTGGCTGCGGCACATCACCGAGGTGCAGGCCGTCCGGCGGACCTGGTGGCGTACGCACTGGCAGAGCTGGCCGCCGCGCGCCGGGCAGACGCGGGAGCCGCGGGAGGTGCGGATCGCGCTCGACTGCGACCCGGGCAGCCCGGTGCAGTTGTTCCAGCTCTACGTGGCGCTCGCCGACGACCAGATGCCCCTCGGCGCCCCCGAGCTGCGCACGTTCCACCCGGACGCCGACACGGAGATGCCGACCGACGCCGCCGTCGTCATCGAGACCAACCCCGCCGCGGCCGACCTGCTCGAGTGGATCGCGTGGCTCCTGTTCGACGGCCGCCGCAGCGCAGCGCGCTGACGCCGCGGCCAGAGAGCGACTACCGCAAGCGCCCGAACCCCGCGCACGCGGCTACGATTCACGAAAGGAGGACACGATGCCCGGAGAAGGAAGCCCGCCAACCGGCACTGACGCCATACCGCGCCACTTCGCGCCCAACGCGCAGCTCTCGGCCTACGGGCGGCTGACGCGGGACCCGGAGGCAATGACCTCCCAGCAGGGACGCCCGTACACCCGCGCGCGCATCGCCTGCAACGTGACGCCGGCCAACCGCCCGGGCCGCGAGCAGACCTGGTTCGTGGACGTGGTCGCGTTCCGCCATCAGGGTGCGGCCCTCGCCAAGTGCAGGAAGGGCCACGCCGTGCACGTCATGGGCACCCTCAGTATGGAGGAGAAGACGAAGGACGGACGCACCTACCAGAACTTCACCGTGGCGGCCGACGCCGTGATGGGCGCGGCCACGACGAGACGCACCGAATGACCGAGCCCCATCAGCCCGAGGTCGCCTCCGCGACCATGATCTGCGTGATACCGGCCGCCCCCGCCTCCACCGACAACCTGTCGCTGCAGCAGATCTACGACCACCAGGCGCAGTACCTCGCCACCCTGCGCCACCGGCCCACCCACACCGAGCTCGCCCAGATGGCCACGCTCCACGGCTTCCGCCCCGCGCTGCCGGTGTCCGCGATCCAGTGGACCAACCGCTATGCGCAACGCGTCATCCTGCTCGTCGCGAGCCGCGCCGAGCCCCAGTTCCACCACTGCGACCACGGCCGGAGCTCGGTCATCGGACGCCGGCCGTTTCGCGGCCCCCTCAGGGCACCCGCCGTCACCGCGGCGCACCGGCACTACACCGAGCTGCGGCGCTGCCGCCACTGCAACGGCGTCCAGATGGTCAACGTCGGCGCCACGGGAGCCCAAGAAGCGTCTCCCTGGTTCGAGCCCGACGGCGACTGCGTCACCTGGAGCGGCCTCTACGCGGCCGCCCTGGCCGCCGGCGCGCCCGACACGCCCGCCGGCGCCTGACGGGCGCCCGCCCAAGCCAACCCATCCCGCCGACCGCGGCGGCCTGACCGAGTCGGAACGCCGTCACGGACGACGTCGAGCGTCCGGACGCAGACCCGCGCAAGTCGCCGTCAACGAAAGGGCACCAGCGTCCGGCCCGCCAGGGAGAAACCGGCTCCGGTACTCCGCCTCTGCCACCGACACGCCCTCATCGACGCCCCCCCTCGGCCCGTTGACCTTCCACACCGAGTAACCGCAGGAGCACAACCTGCCCGAATAGGAACCGGCCGGCGCCCGGCCGGAAGCGCTGCCACGCCCGGCGATCCGCCACGAACGTCCCTGCACATCGTCCCCAAGGCGCCCAGCGCAGGATTGCCGGCGTCCGCAACGCGAAAACCCGCTGAACGCGAAGGCCGGCGGTGCAACCGATGACGAAGACGACCACAGCGTGCAACGACATCGACGACCGGTACGCAATCGACTGGGAGCTGTGCTCGCCCGTCAGCACGACGCAGTGGGCACAGATCGACACCGAGGCCGACGCCGCATGGTTCGGGCAATGGGTGAACCCGTTCCGCCGAATGGTGCTGGCCTACATCGAGGGCGAGCTCCAGGTCACGCGGTGCGACGACGACCGGGAGCTCGCCGCGGAGCTCGAGCGAATCGCCGACTGGCACCGCGAGCACGACCGCTGGAAGGGGATCGATCCCTGGAACGACGAGCTCGCCCGGCGCCTCGACGACGCCGGCGCCGGACGCCTGTTGCATGCCGGCCGGCGACCGAAGCAACAACCCCGTCCATGAGGGCAAGGCATCGGCCACGGACGCCGGGGTCACGCGCACCGGGACCCGCAACGAGCCTCGGGATCCCGAACGTAATGCGCCTCGACCCCGGGCGGCGGGGAAACAGCGGCCGATCAAACCGGCCGAGGCGAAACCCCAACGAGGAGGCACCGAGTGGGATTGACGAGACCGCAAGCGATCATCCGCCGGATGGACGCCGCCGGGCACGGACTCCGCGGCGCGATGAGGAACCTCGCCCGGATGCTGGCGATCGTCGACTACGAGCGCGAGGAGGACATGCGCGTGTTCGGCTACAGCCGCGACCCGGCGCCGCGCTACGTCAACCTCCGCGAGGCGGCGAGAGGCGCCCTGGAGGAAGCGGGCGCGCCGGTGGCGCCGACCAGCGACAACCGGCCGGTGGCCCCGGCCGCGCCGCCCCTGGCCGCGAGGTGGCCAGCGCCCGCGGCCGGAACCGCCGCCGCCACGATCATCGCGTTCAGGAGCTTCGGCGGCGAACCGACGGCGACCTTCCCGAACCGGGCCTGCGCCGGCCGCGTCCCCTGCTTCTCGACCCGGGACGGGACACTTCGACGCCCCGGTGGCCGACTTCGATCGGTGGCCGAACGCCGAACCCACCCGCCAGCTCCTGACCGAGCTGGCCGACAACTTCTGGCCCGACTGAGAACCCCGCCGGCGCCCGAGCCGCTCGGCGCGGCCGCCGGATTCGGGACCTCCTTCGCGTGACCACCCGCTACCCGCGCGCCGCCGCGATCCTCGACGCACCCCGCCACGCACCACGCACCGGACGCCCCGCGAGCCCGAGCCGTCGCCCGGACGCTCGCGGCACTGGCCGGACGGCGGCAGACGCTCGCCGGCGCCGCCGCCGAGGCCGAAACACTGCTGACCGGGTACCCAACGACATGACGAGCATCCACACGAGCCCCTGGGGCGGTGTGCAAGACGCCACCGTCCTCGCCCCCGGCGTGACCCTGATCGAGACCGCCTCCCACGGCGGGCTGCACCTCGCCGGACCAGCCCTCGAGGCGATTCCCCACGCCGTCGGCGCGACCTTCATCAACGGACCGGACTGGGCCGAGGAAGACTGCGAGATGGCCATCGCCCTGGCGATCCTGCACGCAGCCGGACTCGTTCCCTCCGACCAGCTCCTCGGGTTGACCCCGGCCCGGATGGCCGAGATCGCCCGCCGCACCGCCCAAGAGTTCGACACCTACGCCTGCGCCCTCGAACACCTGCCCGCCGGCTGAGCCGCCAGCGAACGCCGGGCCGTAGCCCCCCGTCCCGAACGACCAGGATCGAATCACCCGCGCCCGGCCCTCACCGGGGCGCACGAGGAGAACACTGCGCATGACCATCACCATCAAGCCGCTCGCGCGCGGCGAGCGCCGCCGCGAGGTCCGAATCGGCCGCACCGGCAAGGGCTACCTCGCCAAAGCCCGCGGCGCATACGTCCTCGAGGGCCTCAACCGCTGGCGCGCCTACAACGGCATGCGGTTCCCGACCGTCGCCGCCGCGCGCGCGTGGCTCAACGAGCAGTTCGCCGACGTCGACGAGCCAACACACTTAACAAACTGAACACTCTGTGCAATCATGGCTGTCGACTGACGCACAGGGAGCGAAAACAACATGGCGAACCCGACCGGAGCGGCAAAAGAGACGATGGGGTTCCTGGCGGACGAGTTCCCGGCGCTGTCGAACAGTGCCAGGACGTTCGTCCGCGATCATCCGCGGGAGGCACGGCTGGCGGTGGCGGCGGCATTGGAAGCGGTCGCCGCGCAGCGGGAGACCGAGGACGCCGATGCCGCCGCCCAGGTGCCGGACCGGCTACGCCCGTTCCTCGTTCGCCGAGGCGGCGGCGAGGACATTCTCGGCGTCTCGGAAGCCGCGAAGCGCCTCGAAGTGTCGCGCACCACGGTCTATGACTGGGTGGACAGAAAGACGCTCGTCGCCTGGAGGTCGACCAAGCGCGGGCTCAGCATTCCCGCGGCGCAGATCCTCGGTGCCGGAAAGGTGGTCGCGGGCCTTGCGGATGTCGTCGAAGCCATCGGGGACCCCGAGCTGGCCTGGGCGTTTCTCAGCCAGGAGTGGCCGTTCGACGACACGGCGGCGGCGCCTCTGACGTTGCTGAAGGCCGGCCGCCTGGACGACGTGCTCGGCGCGGCCGCCGGATTCGGGACCTCCTTCGCGTGACCACCCGCTACCCGCGCGCCCGGATCGCGTCCGTGTTGCTCAGGTCGGGGTGTCCCAACGACTACCGGATTCCGTCAGGGACACTCCGAAGCGACCATCGCTAGTCCAGGGGACATATGCTCAAGCCACACAGAGTTAGTTCGTTTATTAGCCTTCCAGAACTCGGCGAGCCAAGGCCAACACTTCGCAAGGTCGTTCAAATCGCAAAAACGATCAACAGATCCGCTGGCTTGACAATACTAGGCCAAATGAATCTCTTTCTTGGCGCAGCCGCAATCAAGGAGGACCTTGAGAGCGATTCAGACGCCAGATGGAAGGCGCAGGAACATCTCATCCGAACAACCGTTTCGGAACGACGACTTAGAATTCTGAAGGCCAATCTGTTCACCGCTCATCTACGAGACCGCATCGTATTCCACCGTAGCCAGCTTTTTTCCGCAATCAAATTGGTCGCTCTGTTCGGTGAGCCAGTGCGCGGCAACATGCTCGTGTCGCGCGACGACCTCGGTGTACTCACGGAGCTCGCACTGGCAATCAACTCGCTTTCCGACTTTGGTTCCATTCCCTCCTATATGGACGGGAAGGCCGCCGCACGCGACCTTGCAGCGCAACTTGCACCGGCTCGAGAGCTTGAGAACCTCCCACGCATTGACAACGGACTCGCGAGAAGCCGGCGGATGCTCGGACGCATTCTCGCCAGCAAGCAGCAGATGCCGCTCGCGAGAGAGTTAGAGCAGCTATTCGTATTCGTCTTCGGTTAGCGGGTGATCTCCCAATAGACACGGGCCGAAAGTGGACTTGGCGTGGGGAGGTTGCAGCGCCTCGACGAGGTTGCTGGAACCGAAGTGTTCGCGCGGGTTGCCTCGTCGGTCGCGATGCCGCGGGGCACCGAACGCCACGCCGGCGCGCAGGAGCATCGGCGTCAGCTTCTCCGTGAGGTCCGGTGGCGACCGAGCGCGGTGCGGTCGTTCCTTGCTGCGGCGGGGACGCCGCGGGGACCGGTCGCACGTCGAGGTCGTATGTCGAACGTTGCCCGCCTACGCGGGCGGCGGCGGAAGACCGAGGATCTCGGGGACAACGGGCTCGACCGCGCGCAACATCGCGGCGAACAGCGGAGGCAGGTCGAGGTCGCGTTGGCGCGCGGTGCGCACGATGCTGGCCAGGACCTGCTGGGTGTCGGCGCCGTGGCGGGTGCGGTTGCCGCCACACACCTTGCGGATGACCACGGCGGGCCGGATGGCGTGTTCGGCGCGCCAGTTGGTGGCGTCGAGCGAAGGGTCCCACAAGAACAGGAACACGGCCGGAAATTCGTTGGCCAGGTGCGCCGCAAAGCGCTCGGCGTCGTCGATTGGCGGCGGGGCGTCGACCAGCCGCCGGAGCCGGGCCACAAGTCGGCCGCGGGCCGTGGCCATCCCGTGCTCGCTCAGCGCTCCGGCGTTGCAGCGGTCCCGCAGGTCGAGGCCGGCCCGCAGGACCGCCGCCACGTCGCCCGCCCAGGGACTGTCCGGATGATCCTCGCGGAGCTGCTTGCAGCGTTGGAGCAGGTGGTTCAGACACGTCTGGTGCAGGCCGTCGAAGCAGCGATACGGCGCCCATCCGTCGCGCACGAGCACGCCGACGTAGTCGGTCCCCAACACCGTGGCGGCATCGGCGAACCCACGGCCGGGGCAGATGGCGTAGACCGTCGTCTCCAGGGTGACGAACGTCCACAGCCAGTGGCGCTCGCCGCCGACGCGCCAGCCCGTCTCGTCCGGCGTGACCACGGGCGCGTTGCGGACCTGCTCGCGCAGTTCCGTATAGGCCGGCCCGGCGGCGCGGGCCGCCCGGTGCAGCACGTGGGCGAGGCCGCCCGGGGTGACCTGCAGCCCGAAGGTGGTCCGCAGCAGGTGCGCGACCTTCGCCAGCGGCACCCCCATCTCGGTGTGCAGCTCGACCACCAGCGACACGACCGCGGGACCGAGCTGCACGCCCGCCGCCCCCAGCGCGTCGGAGGTCTGCAGCTCATGCCGGCCCTGCACCCGCCGCTGACACCGCGTGCAGTGGCCGACCTCAATGGCGAAGCGCCGCACGACCGGGCGCACCACGGGCAGGTCTTCCTGATACTGCGACGCCTCGCGGGTCAGGGCGACCGCGCCGCCGCAGTCCGGACATTCCCTCGGAATCGGCGCCGCGTGGGTTTCGTCGACCTGCGCCGGGCGCGGCCGGCAGCCGTGGCGGCCATACGCCGCACCGGCTCGCCGTCCGGGACGCCTGCCGCGACCTTGCGGCCGGTCCTTGGCGAACGGCGCGGCTTGGCGGCGACCTGCCCGGCGTGCCTCGTCCAACTGCCGTTTCAGGCGCTCGTTCTCTTGCTTCAGGCGGTCATTCTCGCGTTGCAGTCGGTTGCTCTTGCGCTGCAACCGGCCCTTCTCGCGCCGCAGGTTCTCGGTGTCGCGCTCCCGCCGTGCCAACTCCCCGCGAAGCCGTTCGAGGTCGGTGGGAAGTTCCGCAGTCCGATGTGGGGGCGATTTCCCGTCGGCGGCCGTCACGCCACCGTTATGCCATAATCCGAAACATTGTACAAGTCAAAATATTGACACTCGGCCCGGAACCCGCTAACCGAAGACTCGTATTCCTGACCAACGGCTTCAACTTCGATGCCTTTCGTGACATGTTGTTCGGTATCTTCTCGTATTTCCAAGCGGTTCCTACACGGACCCTCGAAGAATTCCAGCGCCATGCATTCTTTAATCCCAACGGGACCGGTAACCCAGTGGCGGGCCCCCTATTCCAACAGTTTCTCTCGAACTTGGCGGTCGACTTGGATGAATTACCGGGGACCGTGGGCCACATCAAGGACGAACGCGCACTAACGTTAGATCTGACAGCATTCAGAATGCGGCCGATATGGCGGTTCTCTCCCAACATTTATCTGTGCATCGATCCTTGCCTTCTCGTTGAGAAGCTTGCAAGTGGATTCTATTGGACGGTCAATGCCGCCCTCGATACTAACGAGCGCCGCCTGCAGTTTTCTCGGCTGTGGGGAAGCCTATTCGAAGAGCATGTTCTCGATATGCTACGCTATGCAGTACCGCCAAACCGGCTTGTCGAAAACGCGTCGTACGATGCGCCGACCGAAGAGGCCTTCGATGCGGTCGTGCTGGATGGAGCCAACGCGATCGTGTTTGAAATCAAGGGCTCCTTCGCAAGGACCGAGGCGAAGTACTCGGGCCGGTTCTTGCCGTTCTTTAGGGGCTCTCCTCAATCAGGTGTGGGTCCGGGGTGAGAGTGATCGGCAGGTTCAGCGAGCGGTGGGGTAGCTACGTGACGGACGGCGTGTCAACGCGCTACGCGCGTTCTCCGCTTCGCTGCGACCCTGGCGGGTGACACGCCGTCCGTCCCTACGCTCAGAGTGCAGTTATGGGCCTTGCGGCCCGGCCTGGACGGGGCGTCCGGGCCGTCCAAAGGGGAGATTGGGCTTGGGCTGGTCGGGCCGTGAATCGCGGCCCGCAGCTGACCGGAGCCGGCGGGTGGTCAGCCCTCGGCGAGCCGCTGGAAATCATTGAAAACGCAGGGGCGTCCTGTTCTCATTGGCATGGCAAAGGAGAACCCATGAGGAGGAGGACAGCCCCATGCGTGTGACGACCCTACTACGGCGATTGCTCGGTGTCACGCAGTTGTACGTCGAGCAGGTGCGTATCGGGAGCAACGGGATGTTCCGCGTATCGGCGCGGCCGTCGTGGCGGCGCTCCCGGTGCGGCGCGTGCGGCGGCCGGGCCCCACGCTACGACCGGCAACCGGCTCGGCTGTGGCGCCATGTGCCGTGGGGTCGGACGACGGTGTGGCTGCGGTATGCCCCGTGGCGGGTATCGTGTGGTCGCTGCGGGGTTCGGGTCGAGCAGGTGTCGTGGGCAGTGCACGGCAGCGCGTTCACGGCGCCGCTCGAGGAGTTGGTGGCCTATCTGGCGCAGGTGACGGACCGGACGACGGTGAGTCGTCTGGTGGGGATTTCGTGGCCGGCGGTGGGCGGCATCGTCGAGCGGGTGGTGGCTCGGCGGCTGGATTCGACGCGGCTGGCCGGGCTGCGGCGGATCGGCATTGACGAGTTCAGCTATCGGAAGCGGCACCACTATCTGACGGTCCTGGTCGACCCTGACCGCCGGCGCGTGGTCTGGGCCGGGAAGGGGCGCAGCGCCGACACGCTGGGCAGGTTCTTCGACCTGTTGGGACCGGCCGGTTGCGCCCGGATCACGCTGGTGACGGCGGACCTGGCGGCGAGCTACGGCAAGGCGGTGCGGGAACGGGTGCCGCAGGCCAGGGTCGTCTACGACCGGTTCCACGTTGAACGGCTGGCGGCCGACGCGGTCGACGCCGTCCGCCGGGCGGAGCAACACCGCCTGGGGGCGACCGCGGCCAAAGCCCTCAAGGGGACGCGCTACGCGCTGCTGAAGCATCCGGCGCGCCTCAAGCCCAGCCAAGCACAACGGCTGGCAACCCTGCGCCGCGAGAACCGCGCCCTCGACCGCGCCTACGAGTTGAACGAGTACCTGGCGACCATCCTCGAGCAGGCCAGACCCGACGAGGCCGAGGAGCTGCTCGAGCAGTGGCTGGACTGGGCGGCGCGGTCACGGCTGGCGCCGTTCGTCAAGCTCGCGCGGACCATCCGGAAGCACGCGGCGGGGATCCTCGCCTACCTCGACACCCGCATGACCAACGGACCCGTCGAGGGCATCAACAACAAGCTCCGCGTCATCGCACGGCGCGCCTACGGCTTCCACTCACACCGTCCGCTCATCTCGATGCTGTACCTCTGCTGCGGAGGCATCAAGCTGGAGCCACCGCTACCCACACGAATTTGAGGAGACTCTCTTTAGCCTGGAAAATTCATGAGGCGCCCGGCCTGAGTAGAGACACAAAAGCCTCCGTGTGCTAAAACGCTGTTGACGACAGATGTTTTCGGCACGACGGAGGCTCTTGCGTGACGGACCCCACGATAGCACAGTCTGTTCTGTTCCCCGATCTGTTCGACAAGCCGCTCGTGGCCACGTTCGACCGCGAGCAGTCGAGCTCGGATGGCGGCGCCGTGCTGCTCAAGGCCGCCGAGCGCGTCTACGGGTTGGTCAAGGCATTCGGCCGGTGTCTGATTGACCGCCGGGCACCGGAGAAGGTCCGGCACACGCTCGAGGACCTGGTGGGCCAGCGGGTGTTCGGCATCGCCTGCGGCCATCCCGACGGCAACGATTCGGACCAGCTCGCCGATGATCCGATTCCACAAGTTGCTGCTCGGGCGCGACCCGGTGGCGGGCGGTCGGCTGGCGTCGCAGCCGACGGTCTCGCGGTTCGAGAACGGTGCGGGCCGCGTCGCGCTCTATCGGCTCGGGCGCGAGTTGGCGGCGTCGGTCATCGAGCGGCATCGCCGCCGGCTGCGCGGGCGGGTGCGACGCATCACGATCGACCTCGACCCGACCGACGACCCCGACGCATGGCGCGCAGCAGCTGACCATGTTCAACAGCTACTACGACAGCTGGTGCTACCTGCCATTGCTGGCCTTTGTGAGCTTCGACCGTTGAGGCGGAGCAGTATCTGTGCGCGGCCGTGCTGCGGCCCGGCACGGCGCAGGCGTCCGACGGCACGCTGGGGCGTGCTGTGTCGGCTGCTCGCGCTGCTGCGGTCCGCGTTTCCCGAGGCGCGCTTTCTCGTCCGGCTCGACGGCGGCTTCGCCACGCCAGAGATCTTCGACTTCCTCGATGCCGAACCGCGGCTCGACTACGTCGTGGCGATGGCCAGGAACGCCGTGCTGTTGCGGGCTGCCGAGCACGTCATGGTGGCGGCCCGCACCGAGAACATGCTGCGCGAGAAGACGGCGCACTTCTACCTCGACACCCGCTATCGCGCGGGCACGTGGGCTCGTGAGCGCCGCGTGGTGATCAAGGCCGAAGTCGTGCAGCTCACCGGCCGGCAGCCGCGGGACAACCCGCGCTTCGTCGTGACCAATCTGCGCCAGACGCCGCGCTTCATCTACGAGAAGGTCTACTGCGGGCGCGGCGACATCGAGAACCGCATCAAGGAACTGCTCGACGGCTTGCAGATCGACCGCACGAGCTGCACCAAGTTCTGGGCAAACCAGCTGCGGGTCCTGCTGACGGCCGCCGCCTACGTGCTCATGCAGGAACTGCGGCTGAGGGCCGCCCGCACCGCCTGCGCCCGCACCCAGGTGACTTGGCTGCGCGACCGGTTGCTCAAGGTCAGCGTCCACGTCGTCCGCTCCGTCCGCCGGCTCGTCCTGCACCTGCCGCGAGCGACCCCATACCGCGACGTCTGGCGGCACCTCGCCCTCGCGCTCGGGGCGCGCGCCGGATAGCGCGCCGTCGCCACGGCAACCTCCGCGCCCCGGATGCTCGCCAGCGCCCCTGCGCCCGACCTGTCGGCGCTTGCCACCTCATGCGTGCCGTCACCTCGCCCCGGCCACTGCACCACGCTGCCACCTACCACGCGCCGCGTCCGAAAACGTCCTTCGCGCGACGATCAGGCCCTGCCTGGGACCGATTCGATAACCTCACGAATTTTCCGGGTTAGCCCGGAAAATTCATGACGTCGTCGAATCGGTCGCTGGCCGAGCCCTGATCGTTGAGCGAGAGAGGTCTGCGGTCGCCGCACGTGGCAGGTGGCAGCGTGGTGGAGCGGCGTGGCGTGGTTACGGGGCGTACGAGGCGCCAGACGCGGACAGCTTCGCCGACAGGGCGCCCCAGGCGCCTGTGTGGATTCCGCGAGCTGAGGGGGAAGCTGCGACGGGGCGCTACCCGGCGCGCGCCCCGAGTGCGAGGGCGATTTGGCGCCACGCGTCGAGGTCGGGCGTTGCCCGCGGCAGGTGCACAACGAGGCGCCGGACGGAGCGGACGACGTTGGCGCCGAGCTTGAGCAATCGGTCGCGCAGCCAGGTCACTTGGGTGCGGGCGCAGGCGGTGCGGGCGGCTCTCAGCCGCAGTTCCTGCATGAGCACGTAGGCGGCGGCCGTCAACAGGACCCGCAGCTGGTTTGCCCAGAACTTGGTGCAGCTCGTGCGGTCGATCTGCAAGCCGTCGAGCAGTTCCTTGATGCGGTTCTCGATGTCGCCGCGCCCGCAGTAGACCTTCTCGTAGATGAAGCGCGGCGTCTGGCGCAGATTGGTCACGACGAAGCGCGGGTTGTCCCGCGGCTGCCGGCCGGTGAGCTGCACGACTTCGGCCTTGATCACCACGCGGCGCTCACGAGCCCACGTGCCCGCGCGATAGCGGGTGTCGAGGTAGAAGTGCGCCGTCTTCTCACGCAGCATGTTCTCGGTGCGGGCCGCCACCATGACGGGCTCGGCAGCCCGCAGCAGGACGGCGTTCTTGGCCATCGCCACGACGTAGTCGAGCCGCGGCTCGGCATCGAGGAAGTCGAAGACCTCCGGGCAGGCGAAGCCCCCGTCGAGACGGACGAGAAAGCGTGCCTTGGGGAACGCGGACCGCAGCAGCGGGAGCAATCGACACAGCACGCTCAGCGTGCCGTCGGGCGCCTGGGCCTTGCCGGGTCGCAGCACCGCCGCGCACAGATACTGCTCGACCTCGCGGTCGAAGCTCACAAAGGCCAGCAATGGCAGGTAGCACCAGCTGTCGTAGTGCCCGTTGAAGAACGTCAACTGCTGCTCGCCATGCGTCGGGTCGTCGGTCGGGTCGAGGTCGATCGTGATGCGTCGCACCCGCCCGCGCAGCCGGCGACGATGCCGCTCGATGACCGACGTCGCCAGCTCGCGCCCCAGCCGATAGCCCGGAAAATTCGTGAGGGGTCTGTCTCAGGTAGAGACACAAGAGCCTCCGTGTGCTAAAACGCTGTTAACCACAGGCATTTTCGGCACGACGGAGGCTCTTGCGTGACGGACCCCACGATAGCACAGTCTGTTCTGTTTCCCGATCTGTTCGACAAGCCGCTCGTGGCCACGTTCGACCGCGAGCAGTCGAGCTCGGATGGCGGCGCCGTGCTGCTCAAGGCCGCCGAGCGCGTCTACGGGTTGGTCAAGGCATTCGGCCGGTGTCTGATTGACCGCCGGGCGCCGGAGAAGGTCCGGCACACGCTCGAGGACCTGGTGGGCCAGCGGGTGTTCGGGATCGCCTGCGGCCATCCGGACGGCAACGATTCGGACCGGCTCGCCGACGATCCGATTCACAAGCTGCTGCTCGGGCGCGACCCGGTGGCCGGCGGTCGGCTGGCGTCGCAGCCGACGGTTTCGCGGTTCGAGAACGGCGCGGGCCGCGTCGCGCTCTATCGGCTCGGACGCGAGTTGGCGGCGTCGGTCATCGAGCGGCATCGCCGCCGGCTGCGTGGGCGGGTGCGACGCATCACGATCGACCTCGACCCGACCGACGACCCGACGCATGGTGCGCAGCAGCTGACCATGTTCAACAGCTACTACCCCGGAAAATTCATGACGTCGTCGAATCGGTCGCTGGCCGAGCCCTGATCGTTGAGCGAGAGAGGTCTGCGGTCGCCGCACGTGGCAGGTGGCAGCGTGGTGGAGCGGCGTGGCGTGGTTACGGGGCGTACGAGGCGCCAGACGCGGACAGCTTCGCCGACAGGGCGCCCCAGGCGCCTGTGTGGATTCCGCGAGCTGAGGGGGAAGCTGCGACGGGGCGCTACCCGGCGCGCGCCCCGAGTGCGAGGGCGATTTGGCGCCACGCGTCGAGGTCGGGCGTTGCCCGCGGCAGGTGCACAACGAGGCGCCGGACGGAGCGGACGACGTTGGCGCCGAGCTTGAGCAATCGGTCGCGCAGCCAGGTCACTTGGGTGCGGGCGCAGGCGGTGCGGGCGGCTCTCAGCCGCAGTTCCTGCATGAGCACGTAGGCGGCGGCCGTCAACAGGACCCGCAGCTGGTTTGCCCAGAACTTGGTGCAGCTCGTGCGGTCGATCTGCAAGCCGTCGAGCAGTTCCTTGATGCGGTTCTCGATGTCGCCGCGCCCGCAGTAGACCTTCTCGTAGATGAAGCGCGGCGTCTGGCGCAGATTGGTCACGACGAAGCGCGGGTTGTCCCGCGGCTGCCGGCCGGTGAGCTGCACGACTTCGGCCTTGATCACCACGCGGCGCTCACGAGCCCACGTGCCCGCGCGATAGCGGGTGTCGAGGTAGAAGTGCGCCGTCTTCTCACGCAGCATGTTCTCGGTGCGGGCCGCCACCATGACGGGCTCGGCAGCCCGCAGCAGGACGGCGTTCTTGGCCATCGCCACGACGTAGTCGAGCCGCGGCTCGGCATCGAGGAAGTCGAAGACCTCCGGGCAGGCGAAGCCCCCGTCGAGACGGACGAGAAAGCGTGCCTTGGGGAACGCGGACCGCAGCAGCGGGAGCAATCGACACAGCACGCTCAGCGTGCCGTCGGGCGCCTGGGCCTTGCCGGGTCGCAGCACCGCCGCGCACAGATACTGCTCGACCTCGCGGTCGAAGCTCACAAAGGCCAGCAATGGCAGGTAGCACCAGCTGTCGTAGTGCCCGTTGAAGAACGTCAACTGCTGCTCGCCATGCGTCGGGTCGTCGGTCGGGTCGAGGTCGATCGTGATGCGTCGCACCCGCCCGCGCAGCCGGCGACGATGCCGCTCGATGACCGACGTCGCCAGCTCGCGCCCCAGCCGATAGAGCGCGACGCGGCCCGCACCGTTCTCGAACCGCGAGACCGTCGGCTGCGACGCCAGCCGACCGCCCGCCACCGGGTCGCGCCCGAGCAGCAGCTTGTGGATCGGGTCGTCGGCGAGCCGGTCCGAATCGTTGCCGTCGGGATGACCGCAGGCGATGCCGAACACCCGCTGGCCGACCAGGTCCTCGAGCGTGTGCCGGACCTTCTCCGGTGCCCGGCGGTCGACCAGACACCGGCCGAACGCCTTGACCAGTCCGTAGACGCGCTCGGCGGCCTTGAGCAGCACGGCGCCGCCATCCGAGCTCGACTGCTCGCGGTCGAACGTGGCGACCAGCGGCTTGTCGAACAGATCGGGGAACAGAACAGACTGTGCTATCGTGGGGTCCGTCACGCAAGGGCCTCCGTTGTGGCTAAACGTTTGGTAGCACAACGTTTGTACCACACGGAAGGCCCTTGCGTCTCGTCGCCAACCCCACCTTCACGCATAATCCGGGCTAGCTGGTCAAGCGTGAAGTTCTGGCGGTCAGCAGACCGGCCGGCCACCCGGTCATTGAGACGCCGGTTGAGTTCGGCTACAGCCCAAGCGTAGTTGGCGCTGCGGTGACTGGGGTCGAGCGTCCGACCGCGGTGGTTGATGCCGAGCCGGCCGAAGATAGCGCCAATCTCGCCCTGCACCCTATCGTTCAAGGAAGCCCGTCGCGCTTCCCTCCTGTCTTGCCGCGTGGTGCGAAGACGACGAATCTCCTGGGCGGCCTGATGCGGACTCACCCCCATCTCCTCAAGGCGGCGCAGGAGGTCCGCAGCATGCGGATCGCCGATGGGCTGCATATCCGCGGCGCGAACGCCGCGCTCCTCGAGAATTTCGACGGGAGCCCCCAGACTACCTGCGCCAGGTTCGCGGTCGACAGCGCTCTGGCCGGGGCGAAACTCGACTTCCTCAATCCCGGGCAGCAGAGCGGCGAAGTAATCCTGGTCGGCTCCGCTGAACTCACGGAAATCGTCCCATCGGCGCGCCACGTTGGCACCGAGGTGGAAGACCACAACTCCCTGATTGAGAGAATGGCTCGGTTCGTTCTGTACTAAGGCGCGCATCACCCGTCCAACGAACTGCACGAACGGACTGAGATTCGCGTAGATGCTTCCCACCATCGCGACGGCCAGATAGGGATGGTTGAATCCTTCGCCCAACATACGGGCCTGCACAATGACGTCAAGCTCGTGGTTGTGAAGCTGCTCGAATACGCGGCGGTTGGCCGTCCCCTCGCGGGAATGGACGTACGCCGCGCACATGGCGCGTTCGCGAAAGGCTTGCGTTATCTGGATGCAATGGTCACGGTTCAAGGCGGAGGCAATGATCTTCAGGCGATGTTCTCCGGTCACGTCCCGCAACGCTCTGAGCTCGTTGATGGACTGGTCGACGATGGAGGCGAGCGTTTCGTCAGACATTACGATGCCACGCCTAACCCGGAAAATTCGTGAGGTTATCGAATCGGTCCCAGGCAGGGCCTGATCGTCGCGCGAAGGACGTTTTCGGACGCGGCGCGTGGTAGGTGGCAGCGTGGTGCAGTGGCCGGGGCGAGGTGACGGCACGCATGAGGTGGCAAGCGCCGACAGGTCGGGCGCAGGGGCGCTGGCGAGCATCCGGGGCGCGGAGGTTGCCGTGGCGACGGCGCGCTATCCGGCGCGCGCCCCGAGCGCGAGGGCGAGGTGCCGCCAGACGTCGCGGTATGGGGTCGCTCGCGGCAGGTGCAGGACGAGCCGGCGGACGGAGCGGACGACGTGGACGCTGACCTTGAGCAACCGGTCGCGCAGCCAAGTCACCTGGGTGCGGGCGCAGGCGGTGCGGGCGGCCCTCAGCCGCAGTTCCTGCATGAGCACGTAGGCGGCGGCCGTCAGCAGGACCCGCAGCTGGTTTGCCCAGAACTTGGTGCAGCTCGTGCGGTCGATCTGCAAGCCGTCGAGCAGTTCCTTGATGCGGTTCTCGATGTCGCCGCGCCCGCAGTAGACCTTCTCGTAGATGAAGCGCGGCGTCTGGCGCAGATTGGTCACGACGAAGCGCGGGTTGTCCCGCGGCTGCCGGCCGGTGAGCTGCACGACTTCGGCCTTGATCACCACGCGGCGCTCACGAGCCCACGTGCCCGCGCGATAGCGGGTGTCGAGGTAGAAGTGCGCCGTCTTCTCGCGCAGCATGTTCTCGGTGCGGGCCGCCACCATGACGTGCTCGGCAGCCCGCAACAGCACGGCGTTCCTGGCCATCGCCACGACGTAGTCGAGCCGCGGTTCGGCATCGAGGAAGTCGAAGATCTCTGGCGTGGCGAAGCCGCCGTCGAGCCGGACGAGAAAGCGCGCCTCGGGAAACGCGGACCGCAGCAGCGCGAGCAGCCGACACAGCACGCCCAGCGTGCCGTCGGACGCCTGCGCCGTGCCGGGCCGCAGCACGGCCGCGCACAGATACTGCTCCGCCTCACGGTCGAAGCTCACAAAGGCCAGCAATGGCAGGTAGCACCAGCTGTCGTAGTAGCTGTTGAACATGGTCAGCTGCTGCGCGCCATGCGTCGGGTCGTCGGTCGGGTCGAGGTCGATCGTGATGCGTCGCACCCGCCCGCGCAGCCGGCGGCGATGCCGCTCGATGACCGACGCCGCCAACTCGCGCCCGAGCCGATAGAGCGCGACGCGGCCCGCACCGTTCTCGAACCGCGAGACCGTCGGCTGCGACGCCAGCCGACCGCCCGCCACCGGGTCGCGCCCGAGCAGCAACTTGTGGATCGGATCATCGGCGAGCCGGTCCGAATCGTTGCCGTCGGGATGGCCGCAGGCGATGCCGAACACCCGCTGGCCCACCAGGTCCTCGAGCGTGTGCCGGACCTTCTCCGGTGCCCGGCGGTCAATCAGACACCGGCCGAATGCCTTGACCAACCCGTAGACGCGCTCGGCGGCCTTGAGCAGCACGGCGCCGCCATCCGAGCTCGACTGCTCGCGGTCGAACGTGGCCACGAGCGGCTTGTCGAACAGATCGGGGAACAGAACAGACTGTGCTATCGTGGGGTCCGTCACGCAAGAGCCTCCGTCGTGCCGAAAACATCTGTCGTCAACAGCGTTTTAGCACACGGAGGCTTTTGTGTCTCTACTCAGGCCGGGCGCCTCATGAATTTTCCAGGCTACGACAGCTGGTGCTACCTGCCACTGCTGGCCTTCGTGAGCTTCGACCGCGAGGCGGAGCAGTATCTGTGCGCGGCCGTGCTGCGGCCCGGCACGGCGCAGGCGGCCGACGGCACGCTGGGCGTTTTGTGTCGGCTGCTCGCGCTGCTGCGGGCCGCGTTTCCCAAGGCACGCTTTCTCGTCCGGCTCGACGGCGGCTTCGCCACGCCGGAGGTCTTCGACTTCCTCGACGCCGAGCCGCGGCTCGACTACGTCGTGGCGATGGCCAAGAACGCCGTGCTGTTGCGGGCTGCCGAGCCCGCCATGGTGGCAGCCCGCACCGAGAACATGCTGCGCGAGAAGACGGCGCACTTCTACCGCGACACCCGCTATCGCGCGGGCACGTGGGCTCGTGAGCGCCGCGTGGTGATCAAGGCCGAAGTTGTGCAACTCACCGGCCGGCAGCCGCGGGACAACCCGCGCTTCGTCGTGACCAATCTGCGCCAGACGCCGCGCTTCATCTACGAGAAGGTCTACTGCGGGCGCGGCGACATCGAGAACCGCATCAAGGAACTGCTCGACGGCTTGCAGATCGACCGCACGAGCTGCACCAGGTTCTGGGCAAACCAGCTGCGGGTCCTGCTGACGGCCGCCGCCTACGTGCTCATGCAGGAACTGCGGCTGAGGGCCGCCCGAACCGCCTGCGCCCGCACCCAGGTGACCTGGCTGCGCGACCGGTTGCTCAAGGTCAGCGTCCACGTCGTGCGCTCCGTCCGCCGGCTCGTCCTGCACCTGCCGCGAGCGACCCCATACCGTGACGTCTGGCGGCACCTCGCCCTCGCGCTCGGGGCGCGCGCCGGATAGCGCGCCCCCGCGCCGCCAACCTCAAACCCCGCACTGCTCGCCAGCGCCCTGTCGCCGAAGCTGTCGGCGCGTGGTGCCTCGTGCGCGCCGTCACCCCGCCACGACCGCTTCACCACGCTGCCACCTGCCACACGCAATGTCCGACGACTTCATTCGCCCGACGATCACGCCCCGATCGTGACCGATTCGACAACCTCAGGAATAATGCGGGATAGAGCGCGACGCGGCCCGCACCGTTCTCGAACCGCGAGACCGTCGGCTGCGACGCCAGCCGACCGCCCGCCACCGGGTCGCGCCCGAGCAGCAGCTTGTGGATCGGGTCGTCGGCGAGCCGGTCCGAATCGTTGCCGTCGGGATGACCGCAGGCGATGCCGAACACCCGCTGGCCGACCAGGTCCTCGAGCGTGTGCCGGACCTTCTCCGGTGCCCGGCGGTCGACCAGACACCGGCCGAACGCCTTGACCAGTCCGTAGACGCGCTCGGCGGCCTTGAGCAGCACGGCGCCGCCATCCGAGCTCGACTGCTCGCGGTCGAACGTGGCGACCAGCGGCTTGTCGAACAGATCGGGGAACAGAACAGACTGTGCTATCGTGGGGTCCGTCACGCAAGGGCCTCCGTTGTGGCTAAACGTTTGGTAGCACAACGTTTGTACCACACGGAAGGCCCTTGCGTCTCGTCGCCAACCCCACCTTCACGCATAATCCGGGTTAGGGGCCTTTCGGAGAAGTTTGGTAACCAGCGCCATTGCGCAGTCTACCAGCTTGCGACCAATGTGCGGAACACATTTGGATTACCTAGACGACGCGAGGTCTCCACCCTTCCTGTGCGCGAGGTGCGGTGCGTGTGGCCTGTCGTCGTGTTTCTGGACCCATTCTCGGATTCGGATTGGCCTCGGGCCTACTCGTCAACCGGTTCGTTCATCGCATCCGAAATCTCCTGCCTCAGGCATACACGTCTATTCGCCCCGTCGTCTTCTTGGGCATCGAAGATATTGAGACCATTGTGCAGAACATCCGTGAGGGCGACTTCACGTTCGTTGACTGTTTGCGGGAGAAACTGGGCCACGACGAGACGAACTATCTGTCGTTCCATGATTTCTATTGGGGTCAGTTCGTTCCTGAACACAAAGTCGAGTTTAAGAGAAACGCGATCATCGCCAACGAGTACAGAGAGCTAAGCGAGGCAGCGATGGCACGGTTCGGCGCCGGCGCGTATAACAGATGTGTTTGCACTGAATTCGGTGCCGTGTTCAAGCGCATAGAGTGAGTTGGCATTAGCGGTTCGAGGTGAACACACGTCGCGCCGGAAGCGGTGAAGCGCCGGCTGACAAGTGAGCCCTCTTTAACCCGGAAAATTCGTGAGGGGTCTGTCTCAGGTAGAGACACAAGAGCCTCCGTGTGCTAAAAACGCTGTTGGCGACAGATGTTTTCGGCACGACGGAGGCTCTTGCGTGACGGACCCCACGATAGCACAGTCTGTTCTGTTCCCCGATCTGTTCGACAAGCCGCTCGTGGCCACGTTCGACCGCGAGCAGTCGAGCTCGGATGGCGGCGCCGTGCTGCTCAAGGCCGCCGAGCGCGTCTACGGGTTGGTCAAGGCATTCGGTCGGTGTCTGATTGACCGCCGGGCACCGGAGAAGGTCCGGCACACGCTCGAGGACCTGGTGGGCCAGCGGGTGTTCGGCATCGCCTGCGGCCATCCCGACGGCAACGATTCGGACCGGCTCGCCGATGATCCGATCCACAAGTTGCTGCTCGGGCGCGACCCGGTGGCGGGCGGTCGGCTGGCGTCGCAGCCGACGGTCTCGCGGTTCGAGAACGGTGCGGGCCGCGTCGCGCTCTATCGGCTCGGGCGCGAGTTGGCGGCGTCGGTCATCGAGCGGCATCGCCGCCGGCTGCGCGGGCGGGTGCGACGCATCACGATCGACCTCGACCCGACCGACGACCCGACGCATGGCGCGCAGCAGCTGACCATGTTCAACAGCTACTACGACAGCTGGTGCTACCTGCCATTGCTGGCCTTTGTGAGCTTCGACCGTGAGGCGGAGCAGTATCTGTGCGCGGCCGTGCTGCGGCCCGGCACGGCGCAGGCGTCCGACGGCACGCTGGGCGTGCTGTGTCGGCTGCTCGCGCTGCTGCGGTCCGCGTTTCCCGAGGCGCGCTTTCTCGTCCGGCTCGACGGCGGCTTCGCCACGCCAGAGATCTTCGACTTCCTCGATGCCGAACCGCGGCTCGACTACGTCGTGGCGATGGCCAGGAACGCCGTGCTGTTGCGGGCTGCCGAGCACGTCATGGTGGCGGCCCGCACCGAGAACATGCTGCGCGAGAAGACGGCGCACTTCTACCTCGACACCCGCTATCGCGCGGGCACGTGGGCTCGTGAGCGCCGCGTGGTGATCAAGGCCGAAGTCGTGCAGCTCACCGGCCGGCAGCCGCGGGACAACCCGCGCTTCGTCGTGACCAATCTGCGCCAGACGCCGCGCTTCATCTACGAGAAGGTCTACTGCGGGCGCGGCGACATCGAGAACCGCATCAAGGAACTGCTCGACGGCTTGCAGATCGACCGCACGAGCTGCACCAAGTTCTGGGCAAACCAGCTGCGGGTCCTGCTGACGGCCGCCGCCTACGTGCTCATGCAGGAACTGCGGCTGAGGGCCGCCCGCACCGCCTGCGCCCGCACCCAGGTGACTTGGCTGCGCGACCGGTTGCTCAAGGTCAGCGTCCACGTCGTCCGCTCCGTCCGCCGGCTCGTCCTGCACCTGCCGCGAGCGACCCCATACCGCGACGTCTGGCAGCACCTCGCCCTCGCGCTCGGGGCGCGCGCCGGATAGCGCGCCGTCGCCACGGCAACCTCCGCGCCCCGGATGCTCGCCAGCGCCCCTGCGCCCGACCTGTCGGCGCTTGCCACCTCATGCGTGCCGTCACCTCGCCACGGCCACTGCACCACGCTGCCACCTACCACGCGCCGCGTCCGAAAACGTCCTTCGCGCGACGATCAGGCCCTGCCTGGGACCGATTCGATAACCTCACGAATTTTCCGGGTTAAGGTGGGCCGTCCGCTAGTGTACCGTGCGCGAAGTACTTGTACTTTTCACTGAATCCTGGTACTGTCTGATGCATGCAGACAACCAAGGACTTTCAAGTGCTGCCGGACGACCGGGAGACCTTGCGCCGATGGCTGCGGCGTTCGACGACGCCGAGCGGTCAGACGCGGCGAGCGCGCATCCTGCTGTCGCTCGACGAGGGCCGTAGTCCCACAGAAACTGCTCGGCTGTTGCACATCAGCCGGGCGACCGTGCACCTGTGGCACCGCCGCTACCGCGCCGAAGGGCTCGCCGGCTTGATGGATCGCCCGCGGTCGGGGCGGCCGACGGTTATCGCCCCGCGCACCGTCGAGCGCATTCTGTTTCTGACCACCGAGCGGGTGCCCGTCGAGGCGACCCACTGGAGCACGCGGCTGATGGCGCGCTACGCGGGCGTCACGCAGTGGCAGGTACGGCAGGTCTGGCGGGCGGCCGATGTCAAGCCGCATCGGCTCAAGACCTTCAAGCTCAGCCGGGACCCACAGTTCGCCGAGAAGGTCATCGACGTGGTCGGGCTCTACCTCGACCCGCCCGACAACGCGCTGGTGCTCTCGGTCGACGAGAAGACGCAGATCCAGGCGCTCGACCGCACGCAGCCGGGCCTGCCGATGAAGCCGGGCCGTAGCGGTACGCTGACGCACGACTACAAGCGACACGGGACCACGAATCTGTATGCCGCCTTCAACGTCGCCACCGGCGAGGTGCTCGGCCGCATCACCCGCCGCCATCGCGCCACCGAGTTCCGGCAGTTCCTTGCGCAGATCGACCGCGCCACGCCGCCGGAGCTGGCCCTGCACCTGATCGTCGACAACAGCAGCACACATACGACCGAAGCGATTCGGGATTTCCTGGCTGCCCATCCCCGCTTTCACCTGCATTTCACGCCGGCCAGCGCGTCCTGGCTCAACGCCGTCGAAACCTGGTTCGGCCAGTTGGAGCGGCGCGCCCTCCGGCGTGGGGTGTTCACCAGCGTCAGCGAACTGCGAGAGGAAATCCGGCGATTCATTGAGACTCACAACATGCACTCTGCCAAGCCCTTCCGATGGACCAAATCGGCCAGTGCTATCCTCGAGGCCGTCGAACGGGCGCGCACATCATTGCGTCAAGAAACCTCCCGCACGGTACACTAGTGTCCTGCCTGACAATTGGGTTTATGTAACTTGGCTGGCGGTCAGGAGGGCCTCCCGAGCCCTCTGGATCTTGGCCAGCGTCTTCGCGCCGTCCGCCTTCCACTGGTACGGCTTCGGATTCTTGTTGCGACACGCAAGGTAGGTCGTGATCGCCGCGACCAGTTCCGCGACGCTCGTGAAGCTCCCGGCACGCACGCAATCCTGCGTCAGGTCGGCGAAGAATCGCTCCACCATGTTCATCCAGGAACTCGATGTCGGAATGAAATGCATGTGGAACCGCGGGTGCTTCGTCAACCACCGCACCACCTTCTCGTGCTTGTGCGTGCAGTAGTTGTCGGCAATCAGGTGGAGGTCCACGTCAGCAGGAGTCTCGCGGTCGATCTGCTTCAGGAAGCGCAGCCACTCCACGTGCGTGTGCTGCTGTTCGGTCCGGTAGATCAGCTTGCCCTCCAGGTAGCTCAGAGCGGCGAACAACGTGATCGTGCCGTGCCGGATGTAGTCGTGCGTCCGCGTCCGGATGTGGCCACGGCCCATCGGCAGGCCCGGCTGCGTGCGCTCCAGGGCCTGGCATTGCGTCTTCTCGTCGCAGCACAGCACCAGCGACCGCTCAGGCGGATCCAGATACAGACCCACCACATCCCAGAATTTCTCCTCGAACTTCTTGTCCCGCGAGACCTTGAAGGTCCGCAGGCGATGCGGCTTGAGCCCCTGGCGCTGCCAGATGCGCGCCACGCTGTGGGCCGAAATCCCAAGCTCCCGAGCCAGCGAGCGGGTGCTCCACCGCTGCCGGCCGGGCGGCGCCTTGCCTGCCTCCTCGACCACCCGCCGGACCGTGGCCAGCGGAATCGACGGCTTTGCGCCACGGCCCGGCTTGTCCTGGAGGCCGTCGAGCCCTTCTCGGTCGAAGCGTTGCGACCACTTGCTCACGCTCGGTGCGCTCACGCCCAGACGCGACGCGACTTCCTGCTGCCCGACGCCTTCGCTCCGCAGCAGTACGATGTGCGCCCGGAGGCAGTCACGCGTTGGCGTCGTCGTGGCCCCAACCCGACGTTCCAGCTCCCATTTCTCCTCCGCCGTCACCTCAATTACCGAGATCGGCCGCCCCATCGCACCCTCCCGCCAGAAGAGGGTGACACAGCCTAGGCTTTATGTAAATGCATTTGTCAGGCACCACACTAGCGCAGTTGAGCCATCTGCGCCGGAGATCCTGACCCTTGGGGTACTGATCCGATCGCACCAATCCCCGCCGGCTGTTCCCTTGAGCTAGCCTGCGACATTGGACACCGCTCCACGGCCAGGTAGCGGCACGCGCCTGCGGGTCTTGTGCTGCCGACGGGCTTGCGCCAACTCGTAGGCTGCCTGCATGCGCATCCAGTGGTCGGCAGTACCCCATTCGATGCCCTCCAGCGCCAGGGCCATCTTCGCGGACACTCCCGCCTTGCCGTTCAACACGCGCGATAACGTCCCGCGCTCACAGTTCAGGTGAACAGCTGTCTCCCCCACGGTCCAGCCGACCTCTTCCATGTTCTCCCGGATCAGCTCGCCCAAGTGCGGAGGGTTGAGCATGGGGCGGACGCGCTCGTCATCGGTGCTGGTCATGAGCTTCATGCTCCCATCATCAGTGATAGTCGCTCAGATCGACATCCACGACCTCGGCGTGCTCGAAGCGGAACACCGCCCGCCAGTTGCCGGACACATGCACACTCCACCAGCCTGCCCGGTCCCCCTTCAGGGGATGGAGCCGGAAACCGGGAGCGGCGGCGCTACCTGGACTCGTCGCCTCTTGCAGCTGGAACAAAGAATGCGTCGGATCCGGGGGCACCAGGTCCGCCGGCAGACGTGCACGATCATCCCGTTCGTGCAGTGCCCGCAATCTCTTGTGCCTGATCTTCAAGGAAACCCACTGTAACGCATAGCGCCCCACGCCGCAACGACCCGCGTGCGGCTTCGCGATCATGAGGGCCAGTACGTCTAAGTGCCACGTCGCGGCGTGATTGCTCTCCGGCACCCGATCACCGCGGGACTCCGGAGACACTGGACCGGCCGCACCCCCCAATGGCCGGCGCGCCGCACTTGACCGACATGCGCCCCGAACACGTCAAGCAGTACCACCTCTACGACGGCGACCGCGTCATTGCAACCGGCCAGGCCGCCCTCGACTACCCGTGGCGCCCCGGACTCATCCTCCGGTGGCTCATGCCGCCTGAACCCAAGCGACGCCGGATCTCCCCCGAGGCGCGTTACCGCGGCCGTCGCCGCCGGCTCCGCGAGCGCCTCCAGCGCCAGGCGCCCCTCTTCGCCACACAGCTCGAACAGCAGATCCTCGCCGACCGACCGGAGTACTACGGGCACCCCAAGCCCTGACCGGTCCACCCCGCTTCCGCAACCTCGCCCCAGTCACCACCGCCCCGCCCGGGCGGTTGAAAGGAGTGCATCCAATGCAGATCCACGGCGCGTACACACGCGGCATCCAGGGACACCTGTTCACGGTGTCAGCCGCCCCGAACGCTGCCGGACGACTCCACGTCGCCGGCGTCCGCGACACGGTCGCCCAGCACACGGCGACCACCGTCACGCACGCCCTCAATCGACTCGGCATCGGCGATGTCGGCGCCGACGTGCGCCTCGAGCCCGCCGGCGCCGGAGACCCGCCTCTGGCCACCGGCCGGTACTCGGGCACGCTCGATCTGCCGATCGCGCTGGCCCTGCTCGCCGTGGCCGGCAGGCTCCCCGCGGACCGAATCGCGGACATCGTGGCCGTCGGCGGCCTCGACCCCTACGCCGCGATCAAGAGCGCCGGCGTGCGGTGCATCGGCGCCGGCGGCACAACCGCCATCGCCCACGCCGCACAGGCGCGCGGCCTGCGGCTGATCGTCGCCGAGGACCAGGCCGCGGCCGCCAGCGCCGAGTGCCCCGAGACGACAGGCGCCGTGACGCTCGACGAGCTCGTGGCCGCGCTCGCCGGCGATCAGGACGCCGACCCGCTCTCGCCCCGGGCGCCCCCCGTGAAGCGGCGCTACCCGGAAGCGTGGCGCATCAGCGAGGGCGACCTGCGCGCGCTCGAGGTCGCGTGCGCGGGCTGGCACAACATCCACGTCATCGGCCCCGACGGACACTCCCTCCCACAGTACGGCCGCATCGCGCAGACCCTCCTCCCCGACCTCGCCAGCGAGGCGGTGCGCGAGACGACCAGCATCCACGGCGTCGCGGGCCTCATGGCGCCGTGGACCGCGCGGATCACGGAGCCCCCGCTTCGGATCCCGCACTACACCGCCTCGCGCGGCGCCGTCGCCGGCAGCCGGGGCCGCCCCGGCGAAGTCAACCTCGCGCACAACGGCGTCCTCGTCATCGACCAGCCGACCGAGTTCGACCGCGACGCGGCCGACGCCCTCGTCGCCGTCGCCGAGGACGGACAGACCGTCATCTATCGCTACACCCCGGTCGAGCACACGATCCGGATGCCGGCCCGCTTCCGCCTCATGGTGACGACCCGGCCCGACGAGCTCGACACCCGGCGCCACCGCGCCGCGAGCCTGCTCGACCTCTGCGACATCGAGATCACCGGCGGCATGCCGACCGACAGCGCGATGCCCCCCGAACGGCTGCAGGCCGGCCGGGAGCGCGTCGCCCGGGCGGCGGCGATCCTCAAGGCCGCGCCCCCGTGCCTCATCGGCGGCCGGGCGGCGTACGACACGCCGAGCCGGCGCATCCGGGCCGTCGCCCAGACCATCGCGGCGCTCGACGGGCGCCGGCAGCTCGAGAGCGGGGACCTCGCCGAAGCCGGATGCCTCCTCTACCGCGGCGATCGCGGATGACCGCCCGCCGCGACCCCCCGCCCCCGATGCGCCAGGACCTCCAGTACCCCGCACCCCAGCCACGCCAAGCTCACCCGCGAGCGCGACGACGCCGAGCGCCACGCCTGGGACGCCCTCGCCCGCTACAAGTTCGTGATGTTCGGCTACTGGTGCGGGATCTGGGTCCACCTCAACCGCCTCTGCGCAACCCCGAAACCCAACCCTGGAGAGACCTCGTTGTTGCCGCCCGGCGGCACCGGAGAAGACATGACGAGGATTGCACGACCCAGCCCGGCCGACCTTGAGCGGTGGGCACGAGCGGCAGCGCGCCAGCGGCGACGCGACGAGACGGTCGCCGGCGGCGCTCTCCGCCGGGCGCGGGGATCCGCGACGGCCGCGGCCGCCGCGCTCCGCGCCGAAGCCGCCGGGTACCGGGCCGAGGCTGACTGGCTCTCCTAGAAGGGCGTTGACGGTGGCCTCGGGGCCTGGCGCGCGGCCCAGCGCCGCGACCGGGCCGCGGACCTCCTGGCTCCCGGAGGCGGCGCGTGAAGGTCAAGCGCGGCGCCCGCGCTGTCGAGGCGGCCGCCCTCAAGGCGATCGAACGCGCGAAGCAGAGCGGCCCGCCGCGCGACGAGTACAACGAGCTGCAGGACGCGCTCAAGCGCGGGCGCGCCGCCGCTACCCGCCTCGGCCACACCCTCACGCGATGGAAGCGGCGGGCCTACGCCCCGCACACCACCGCAACCGCGTTCTGCAGGCAGTGTCGCGCCACCGCCCTCGTCAACCTCGAGCACGCCTCCAACGCCTACGGCCCCGCCATCACCAAGCCCTGCAGCGCCCCCAAGGCCGATCCGCCGGCCTGAAGGCACACGCGCGCCCACCAGGAACGCGCAGCAGCCAATCCGCAACACCGTCCGAACCGGAGAACGAACCGCAGAGACCGACCTCACAAGCCATGACCAGCATGAGACGACAGGAGGACCGGACCCCGGCGCCCGGGATCCCGGCCTTCCGGATCACCGTGGAGCTGCCCGCCGCGTGGCAGAGCTACATCGCGAACAACGTGGCCGACGTCTTCGACGACATGGAGCCCGACGATCCGTGGAACCGGGCCGCCGCCGACCACGAGACCGCCAGGCTCGAGAAGGAGGGCTATGCGCTCCTCGGCCCGGTGATCGGGACGGAAGCCGAGTTCGGCCGGCACGAGGGAACGCTCGGCGCCATCACGGCCTACGAGGCCGTCAACCACGACGTCCTCGCCAGCGACGACGCCGCCGGCATGTGGCGCTTCAGACCACCCGGAAGCGACACCGAATACCTCATCCTCCACCGCACGGAAGGCGTCGTCTGGCTGCCCGAGCACTGGCGGCACAGGCTGGCCGATCCCGCCTACGCGATCGACGAGGGCGACATTGAGTGGCCCGACCCCGCCGACAACGACCCCGCACAGCCTCCCCTCACGGATCTCGGCGAGATGAATGAAGACTGGGACCCGCGCGACCGCACGCCGCCGCCCCAGGACCTCGCGGTCTGGGACGACGACGCCTACGAAAGAACGGCCCGGGCGCTCGCGGCGCGCGGGTGGACCCTCGACCAGGCCCTCGACGGCCCCCGCCTCGGCTGGTTCCACGGCCAGTGGGGACCGCTCCGGGCGTACGTCCTGACGAACAGCCGCGACCAGCAAGTAGACACCGGGACCCGGCCGTGGGTCGAGACCGGCGGGAGGCGGTTGTGACCACGGCCCGGCGGCCGGCCGGCAGCCGGCGCGTGCTGCGCCAAGCCCGGCGCGCCGCGGCGATCCTCCGCTGGCGGCAGGCGGGAGCCTCCACCGCCGTGATAGCCCGCGGCCTCGGCATCGACATCCGGACCATCCACCGAATTCTCGCCGACCTGCGAAGGCGGGCCGGCAGCAAGGAGAGACCATGACAACCAGGAAGCAGCGGACCATCCGCGCCAGGATCGCCGACGAGGCGATCACGAAGGTGATGCAGTTCTTCGACGGCACCTTGGCGCAGACGCTCCACGAGGTCCTGCAGAACGCCCGCCGATCGGCCGCGACGTGGGTCGCCATCACGCACGGCCGGACCGACCGGCGGATCACCGTGAGCGACGACGGACGCGGCATCGGCGACCCGGCCGCACTTCTCGCGTTCGGCGGGAGCGGCTGGCCGCAGGACCTCCGCAACGCCGAGCACCCCGCCGGCATGGGCGTCTTCTCGCTCGCGAGGCGGTCGCCCCGGATACGCTCGCGGGTGGCCGGCCGCGCCGCCTGGAGCGTCCAGCTCGGCGAGGACCACTTCGTCGGGCGCGAGCCCGCGGCCGTCGCGCCGGACCCCGAGTGGGACCGCGACCACGGCACCGACGTGACGCTGTCGGCCCTGCCGACCGACCCGGGCTGGATCCCGAGCGTGATCGCGGACGTCGTGCGCCACTACCCGATCCCGGTGACCGTCAACGGACGGAAGGCGGAGCAGTCCGACTTCCTGCAGGACGCGGTCCGGACCGAGACCTGGCGCGGAATGCGCGTGGGCGTCTTCCACTCGGCCAGCCCCACCTGGGCGACCCCCGCCGTCAACTTCCACGGACTGCACGTGACCTTCCCGGACCTGCCCCAGGTTCACGCCCTGCCCGGCGCCGACGCCGACGCGCCCCGCACCTGGTGGACTCTCGCCGACGTCGCCGACTGCCCCGACCTCGAGCTGACCCTGCCGGCCCGCACCGCCATCGTGCAGACGCCCTTCACGGCCGAGCTCGTCGACGAAGCCACGCGGATCATCTACCGCGCGATCGCCGCCGAGGACCAGGAGCCGCGGCTCGGCTACGAGACCCGGACGAAAGCGGCGGCGGCCGGCATCACGCTCCCGGCCGACCCTCGCCACCTCACGCCGTGGGGACCCAAGACCGCATACGACTCGAAGCTGCTCGCGCGCCCGCGTCACCCCGACCTCCAGCACGCCATCCTGGTGGACGATGACGAGCTCGACGCCGCCGAGTCCCAGACGCTCGCCTGGGCGGCGAAGGAGTCCGACACGCTCGGCCGGTACTGGGAAACCGAGAGCGGGCTTCGCGGTTACCGGTGGTACGACGAGCTCCCCTGCATCATCGGCGTCAACGTGCACGTGAGGAGCGGGACCGAGACGCATACGAGCACACGCCAGACCCGCCGGGACGAAAAGTGCCCCTTCCGCGGGACCGTCGACGAGATCGAGATCGAGCTCCTGGTGAAGCGAGCGGGCTGCGAGGCGCCCGGCAAGGTGCGCATACCGGCGAGCGCCGCGCTGCTCAGCCCGGAGGGAGGCGGCACCAGCGAGATCGAGCCCAGCTTCGTCGTCCGCCGCGACGCGCTGATCGACAGGAGCGCCCTCTGCGGCGCGCTGGCGGAGGCGTACTTCCAAACGTCGTTCGACTCCGACGCCGACAGCGTCGACACGCAGATGCGCGAGTACCGGCGGCGGATCGCCTACCTCGTGACCGAGCTGCTCGAGTCCCGCGAGGCCGCGGCCGACGCCGACCTCCGCGAGCTCGTGGCGACCCGCATCCTGCCGTCGATGAGTGGCGACTCGAACGTCGACATCGAGATCCGCAACGGCGCCCTCACCGCGATCCACCGGATCTGACCAGGCGCATCCCCACGGGCCGCGAGCAGCGCTGGCGCTGGGTCGAACTGCTCCGGCCCGCCCCTACACCCGCGACTGAACCCGAGCGCCATGAGAATCGAGATCCACCGCTGGCGCATGGCCGGCAGCTCCCGTGACGACGGCCTCGTGGCCGTCGCGTACAACGTCCTCGTGCCCCTCGAGGACTGCGTGCCCGACAACTCCTCCAATATCCAGGTTCTCCTGGACGGCCGCGTGTACAAGGGCTACCCGGACGCGACCTGGTCCACCGACCTCGCGCCCGGCTGGGACCGCTACGAGGCCTAGCTCGCCCAGAGCGCGCCGCCCAGCGGCGCATGCTCGGCTTCCTCCACCAGCACTGCCCGGAGACCCGCACGCTCGACGAGTGGCCGACCCTCTAGGCCTGCATCCCGCCCCGGCTCGCCGAAGACCTCCACACCATTCACTTCACGCTCCCGCCACCCGGGGACACGAAACCACGACCACCAGCGGCATCCGGCACCGCCGCCCGCCGGCGCCGCTGCATGACCTCCTATCCGACAGCACGGGAGAGTACCCATGTCCGACACACCGCCGACCACCCCCGAACCCCAGACCGAGTGGCCCGTCATCCACACCTACACCCGCGCCGAGGCCATCGCCGACGGCGTCCTCGTCGACGTCACCGCCACCGCCCGCGAGGCCGGCTTCAAGGTGCCGACGGCGGTCACGGCCGCCGTCTTCGACGAGTGCATCGAATGGACCAAGTCCGACGCCGAGCAGAGCAGCGCCTACCAGAACCAGGAGGGCCGTCTCTGGGACGTGGTGTACCTCGCCGCGTTCAAGGCGCTGACCCTCGCCCAGCGCGGCGTGCGCCAGAATCAGGTCATCTTCGAGCTCAATGTCGTGCCGCGGCCCGGGCGCACCCATCCCCGCCGCCGAACCCTCAAGCTCGTCATCGGCCCCGGCGACAACCCCGAGCCCGTCGCCACCATCATGCTTCCCAACGAAGACTGATCCGATGAGCCAGAACCAGCGGATGCTGACGTTGATCGAGCTGTTGCGCCGCGGTCGCGAACGGATCCTCCGCGGATGGACGCAGCACGCGCTGTCAAGCGACCGCCAGGGGAACGATGTGCGGCGCGAGCGACCCCGCCGCCGTCGCCTGGTGTGCCACCGGCGCCGCCTGGTACGCCGACGACAGCATCCCCGACTGCGTCAACGACCCCTGCCACCGCCTGTACCTCGAGGCCTTGGCCGAGCTTCGCCGGTCCGTCGGCGAAGTGTCCCCGGACGAGGACTACGGCGGCCACCTCGGCTGCTGGAACGACGCGGGTCACCGGACCCAAGCCGACGCCATGCGCCTGTACGATGTCACGATCGAGCGCGTGGTCGCCGCTGCCTGACCGCCAGTGGACCACGGGACAGCCAACATGCCGACCACCTACAGAGTCCTCCTCGAGACCGAGACCTGGCCGCGTGAAGTGGCGGTCGCCCTCGACCACCTGCCCGCCATCCAGGTCGACGCGCCGAGCGTCGACGTCGCCGCCCGGCTCGCCCTGTCCCATCACATCGACAGCCGACCGACCCCGCCTCCCGCCGGGACCTCGTTCGGGCTCGTCGTGATCACGCCGCCGCCCTACGACCCGAAGGTGCCTCACCACGACCTCGACGCCGAGGCCCAGATGCACCACCTCAACGTCGAGTACTGGCCCACCGCACCCGCCGTGCACTGACCGCCCGTGCGGCCCGTGCAAGCAACCCAGCGCCAGGCGAACCACGCGTCAACGGCCGCCTGGCGCACGCTTTTCGACCACGATGCCCGAACAACCGACCGACATCCGCTTCCCCGGGCAACGGTTCCCCGTGGGGAGCATCGTCACGTTCCTCGACCGCAACCGGCGTGCCGTCTCCGGCACCGTCACCGAGCTGCGGCGCCACGAAGCCATCGTCGCCGGCGGCGAGACTGGCCGATGGCACGTCCGTTACGCCGGGCTCCAGCTCGTCAAGGCCGGCCCCACGGGCGGAGCGACGATGCAGCAGGTCGAGGACCACGCCGCCGAGCTGCTCGAACGCCACCTCAACACGGGCGCCCCGGCGACCCGGTGGCGCTTCCGCTTCGAGACCGCCACGAGCCGCGCCGGCATCTGCCGCTACACCACGAGGACGATCGCGCTCTCGGTCAGCTTCGTGCTGCGAGCGTCCTGGGACGACATCCGAGACACGCTCCTGCACGAGGTCGCACACGCGATCGTCGGGCCCGGCCACGCACACGAGGCCGTGTGGCAGACAGCCGCGCGGCGCATCGGCTGCACGGCGAACCGCTGCAGCACCGTCACCCACAGCCTGAAGCGGTGGATAGGAGAGTGCCCCCGGTGCCGAGACCGGTGGTTCCGGCAACGCCTGACGGCCAGAGTGCGCCAGCGCTCGATCTGCCCGCGCTGCCGCTCGCGCATCGTCTGGAGAATCAACGCCCACGGGGAAGGCCGCTGACCCGCCCACCCGCGAGCCGGCTTGCAAGACTGCTCGTTCGATCCGATGATCGACCCGATGACCACCGGCACCATCAAACGAGGGTCCGCGGACCTGCCCCGCCCCCGCGGGCGGGCGGCTCTTTCGACCCACCCACCCGCCCCGGTTGACGACACGACCGGGGGGAGCCTCCAGCGACCGGCGGAGACCTGTTCCCACGGGCGTCTCAGGACGACCCACGTATGCGCCTCAATCGCAGCGCAATCTCGCTGTCAGGCAAGAACACCGCGCGGTCGTCCCGCCAACATTGAAGCGCCGCGAGCAGTATTCCCGCACTGCAGGCGCCGGCCTTCCACAGTTGATCCACGACCCACAACACGCCGTGTACGCGCAAGCCGCTCTCCGTCGCTACTCGGCGCAACGCCCGGTCCCCGGTAAGCAAGATGCCTCGCTCCTGGCAGCGTGTGGACACCAGGCACAAGCAGTCATTTGCGGAGAGCTTCGGGTGAGCGGTCTTGATTCTCATGGCCTCTTCGACCAGCTCCGGAGGCAGGTCGAAGGTGAACAGCCCGGCGTCTCCCAGAATCCGCCAGTCTCGATCCGTGAGATCCAGCGCCTCGGCGTGGCGAATCGGCAACGGGACCACGAACCGGTACGGCAACGTCAGCATGACGTTCAGGAGCTGCCCCTTGTGCAGATCGATCAGGCACGACGCGTCATTGACGACGACAGTGGTCACCGCTCACGTGGTCCCCTGATTTCGCGTTCCACATCCTTCAGCGACCGTCGCAGCAGCTGCGCGCCGCGGAGCGGAGAGATCAACTCATCCCCAAGGGCACGCCAAACGAGACGCTCGAACCTCAACGGCCTTTCGAACGCGCCCAGCCCTTCGTCGTCGGTGATCGGCTCCGGCTCGCGAGTACGCCAGGACCGCGCGTACGTCCGGAAGGCGTACTCGATGGCGGCGGCCGACAGGATGCCGACATCCCGCAAGCGGATGAGCATCGCGGTCGCGGAAACTCCGTAGAAGCGCTTCAGCCGCATCAGCTCCCGATAGGTGATGCCGTGCCTGCGCGCTCCGGCTTCGGCGCGCAGATGTTCTGCGCTCACGAGAAAGGCGCCCGCAAACCGCTGCATCGCCTTCTCTAGCTTGACGGCCGGGTTCCCCGTGCCCCGAATCACGCGGTGCGCCAGCTCGTGCGCCAGCGTGAGCCGCTTGCGTTCCACGTTGGTTCGGCCCGAAGTGACGACGACATCGGTATCCGGCCGGTCGCCGCTGCGCTTCACCCCGCAAGCGAGGCCGTCGAACCGCGCCGGAAGGTCGGCTTCGATCACCTTGATGCCGTGGGACTCGAGCAGGCCGGTCACGCTCGGAATCGGATCGACCCCAAGGTTCCAGTGCTCACGCAGCTCCCCGGCCTTCGTCTCCGCTTCGTCGAGATCCTCGATCCGGCCGCAACGGAGGCCGGCGAAAGGGTCAGCGGGCGGCTCGAGCTCCAGGACGTCCTCGATCGCGAGGTAGTCTTCGAGCGCCTCGGTCACGATCGCCTCGGCCCGTGCCCGGTCCTTCGCGGAGGTCCCCGAGTGCTTGCGGAACTCCACTGCTTCCAGGGCCTCGACCTGACCACCCATCAGGAAGTCCAGGGAGACGTCGAGCGTCTTCGCCAGACCGACCAGCACGGCCGAGCTCGGCATCATCCTGCCTCCCTCGTACTTGCTGATCGCCTGAGCCGACACGGGCGGCGACAGGCGCACGGCGAGATCCCGCGTCGACAGCCCTGCCTTCCTCCGAGCCAGCCGGAGCCGTTGTCCAAACATGGGCGTCCCCCTCCCGGACTGGGTTGACAGTAGCTGATAGAAGCTTATAATGTCAACCACACGTTGTGGTGGAACACGATAAAGGGAGCTTGGGAATGCCTCTGCCCCCTTCGCGACCGCTGCCGGCTGATGAGGTAGAACATGGACAACTCCGACATCCAGCGAATCATCAGAGAGGAAGTGAGGCGTGCCGTGCGCTGGCAGCCCTTGGTGCAACTCTGCATACAGGTTGTCATCCAGGGCCTCGCCTACGGGATCACCTTCATCTTCATCTGGGAGCTCCGCGGCCAGATCCAGGGTGTCCTCGAGGTGGTCGAGAGTCTCCCGGGAGCGGCCGTCGACGCTCTCGACCCCGGGCGGCTGTTCGGCGGCGACCGCTGACACCAGCCCAGCCGCCAGGCCGCTCCAACGGGCTCCACACCCCAGGGCGACCCGGGCGCGTCACAAGACCCGGACCGCTGACGGAATGGTCAACAGCGCGGCACGCAGTTTCGAGTGACTCCGCACGCCGCGTTCACCCGAAGAGCAGTACCATCAGCAACACGGCGATGGTCAACTGAGCCAGGAAGGTGACGCAGGTCAGCGCGAGGCCGTAGCCTGCGCGATCCTCAACGAACGTCCTGGCCGCAGCGCGGTCGGCGAACACACCCGCCGTTCGCCACGGGCCATCGTCCCAAGCCTTCTGCAACTCCATCCCGCCATCGCGGCCTCCCGCGACCGGGACGACCCGCCACCTGAGCACCAGCTCTCCATCCCCGCTCCCGGCCGGTGGCCGATCAACGCATGCACTCATGAGGCAGTCCCCCGAAGACGGCGGCCAGCTCCGCATCGGCAACGGCCGCGGCCAACAGCACGAAGCCAACCGACCGGAGGACCCGGCTCACCGAGCCGACAGCGAGACAGCCGAGACCCGCCACAGCGACCGCGAGACTCGACACTGGCGGCCCCAGATGCGCAGCGCCGAGGTAGACCGAGAGCGCCCCGGCAACGACCGCCACGGCCTCCGCGGGCCACCCGCGCCCGGACGTCCACCAACCGCCGATGCCGGCGCCGAGAACCACCACGAGCACCGTCACGGCGACCACGCGCACATCGTCGCGGATGGCCGCCGCGCCGCAGTCGAGGACGTCCAGCACCCTGCCGGTCACGCGCACCCCCGGACCACCAAGCCGTACGGGCAGCGGCAACGGCGCAGCGCGCGCGACATCGCCCGCTACCGCCCCGGCTCCACCACCGCAGCGCGGCCGGGACCCCGCTGGCGATCCCGACCGGGATCCGGCGCACCGGCCCTCCACGCACGCTCGGCCTGAAGGTCCGCCCACGGATTCGCCGCACGCGAATGCTCGACGTCGCGAACGCGATCCGATCGCCGGGCGCGCGTCGGATCCAGGATGAACTCGACGATCGCGTCCGCCCGCTCCACGACCACATCGAGGACCCTGGCGTCGTCCCTGTCGCCCCCGACGAGGTGGCCCGCCGCGACGCGAGCGAGAACCGCATCGGGACGCTCGCGGCCCGCCTCCAGCCGATCCAGGACCGCCCGGGCGCGTGGAGTGGGCGACTCCCCGAACTCCATGCGCGGCTCGCCGCCGCCGATCGACGCCAGGATCCGGTCCGCGGCCACGTCCGCCACGCAGCGCGCCACCACCCCGGAGGCGGCCGGCCCCGGCGCCCACCGGCCGCCGGCAGGCGGCTCCAGCACGCGGTCGCAGTCCCTCACGACCGCAGGCAGGTCCGAGAAGTCAGCACGCAGCACCCGCGCCAGCATCGCGTGGTCGCTCTCCGGACTCACGATGGCCTCGCCCGCGAACGCCCGCGGAACCCGCTCGCGCTCGCACGCGTCCCCCAGCGCCGTCCAGAACGTGCGGCGGGCGACCTCGAAACGCGGCGCCGGAATGCCGCTCCGGTCCTCGACGTCGTCGAGCGACATGGCGCCGCCGCGTTGTCCGGCAGGCGGCGCCTCGAGCGCCCGAGCCCGCGCCGCGACATCGTGGTGATCCAGCCGGTACCTGCTCGACACCGCGCGGGCGGCCTGCTCGAACATCCGGGCGCCCTCCTCCGGCCGCCTGCCGAAGAGCGCGTCCAGCCGGGCATGGTCGTACAGCCGCGGGTGAGTCGCGACGGCGAGCGCCACGGCCGACAGCAGGGAGCGGCCCCAGTCCTCGGTGCTCGCGAACCGTTCGGGGATCGGGTGAGCCACCTGCGCGGGCGGACGCGACCCGGCGGCTTTTGCTCCGCCACGGCCCGGCGCATGGAACAGACGGACCTCATCGGCGTCGCGAAGGCGAACGGCGACGCCCGAGCCCGCGCAGACGCCCAGGACCCGGTCCTCCAGCACGGCCGCGTCCTCCCGCCGGCGGGAATCGAGCTCCCGGAAGCCGACCGACTCGACGCCGTCCACCGGCGCGAGCTCCGCGCGCGGACGATTGAGCGGATGCCGGTTCCAGCCCATCGCCTGATGGCTGACGATCAACCCGTAGGCAGCCGGATCGTCCGGGGGAACCGGCAAGGCCTCGAGAGCGCCGCGGACGGCCCCCGACGAGAGCGTCGCCCTCACGCCATCGACCGCACCGCGAAGGCCAGCCTCCTGAAGAAGGTCCTCGGCCGCGCGCGCACTGAGCCACTCGTCGCAATCCGCCGCGAGCCGGGCCGGGTCGAACTCCCGGAACCGCGCCTGCGTCTCCGCGAGATGCCAGGCGAACCACCCACCGACCGTGTCCCCGTACCGATCCGGCGACGCCGGCTCCAGCCGCCGCGTGTTCTCCAGAAGCGGCGACCCGGCCTTGTCGGTATGCGCACGGGTCATGACCCGCGCACACGCGTACGGCGACGTCGACGCCCCCCACAGCTCCCCGCCCGCCCGCACGTGCTCGGCGAGCGCCGCCTGCAGCCCGCGGCAATCGTCCTTGGCGATACCCTCCGGCAGCCACGCCTCGCCGCGCAGCAGCGTCGGCATCTGCAGCTGATCGCGGACGTGGCCGAGGCCCTGCGCGAGCGCACCGGCGTAGTCCGCACGCGTGCTGCGGGTGAGCCCGTAGAGCATCAGGGACTCCACGGCCCGCGGACCCTCGTGGGGGTCCTCCACGAAGTGCCGCGCCACCCGCTTCATCAGGTCGCCCGCCCACTCGCCGTTCGACCGGAACTCCCGCGGCGGCGGCTGATGCACCACCACCGTCCCGGGACCAGCCGACCGGGGAGCCACGGCCGGCGGAACCACGACATGCACTCCCATCCGGGCCGCGAAACCGAGGGCCGAACGGACTACCCGCTGCCGTCCCTCCCCGGTCCGCTCGCTCAGGCCGAACCGCTCGAGATGCTCGTGATGGACGGGAACCGAGCCGCGCCCGACCCGCGGCGCGGGCGGCGGCGGATCCACGACGCGAGTCGTCCAGCCGCCGCCGGCATTGGGCTCCGAAACCCGTCTCGGCCTTCCCACGTCCATCAACCCGCCCGCCGGCGGCGGCCGCGACGACGGCGGCCGCGTCGACCGGCCTCATCCAGCACGACGAGCGCCAACGACAGGAACAGCAGCGCCAGCAACAGCAGCACGAACACGGCCACGACATCCGCATCGGCCATCGCCAGCAGGCCGAAGGACAACAGCAGCGAGCACGGCGACACCGCCAACCCCTTTCTCCTCCAGGACCGTCGAACCGGCCCACCGGCCAGGCAGGCGCCGTGCAAGCCGTCAACCGATGTTGCCGCCGCAGGCGGCATCGAGAGCACGGACCACGCCGCGCACCCGGAACGCGTCGAACGCCACGAGCGCCTGGAACCTGGAGCCGCGGGTCACGGCGAAAGCCACCACGGGGTCGACGCGGAGGGCGGCCATCGCGACATCGCCCGACAGCGGCACGGGCCTCAGCACCGCCTCGACGAAGGCCTCCGGATCAGGGTGCGAAAGGAAGCCGCCGGCTGCCGACCACTCGCGCGCCTCCGGCGGCGACGCGATCGCGAGAGACTCCCAGCTCACCGCATACCAGCCCGACGGGAGAGGCTCCGGGAACGCGATCCCCACGTCCCAGACTGCGCCGACGCAGGACACGAGAAGGTCGGCCGAACGCGAGTCGCCCTGCACCTCCCGCGCCGGAAACGCCGCGTGGCGGGTGCGTCCCGACGGCGTCGACCGGCACGCGACCTCATCGAGAGCGCACGCGTCGAGAGCCGGCGGCGCCTGAAGCTCCGACTGATACCGTGCCAGCACGGCCCACCCCACCACGCCGACGAGACACCCGACGATCACCACGCTTCCCACGGCAGACTTCATCGGGAGAACCTCAACGCCGCGAGCACGACCCGGCCGCAGGACGGCCCCGCGGCGCCACCGACGCAAACCACGCGCTCAGGTCGAGCCCGACGAGGGCGACCAGCATCCGCCAAACCTCGGAAGCGTCCCGCCAGCTCCGCTGCCCCCCGGCGCTTGCCGGCGACGCGGAAGCGACGAGCGCCGACACCATCAGGACCACCACGATGCGCACTGACACTTCCCCGCGCTACGCCGACGCGCTCTCCACCTGGACGAGCAGCCGGCGGTGGAACGCGTCGAGCACCGCCGTCCACTCGCGGGAGCCCGCGGCGATCTCGTCGAGCTGCCGCTCCAGATCGGCCGTGAACGAGTAGTCGAGCAGCTCCGGGAAGTGGCGCATCAGCCACGTGGCCGCGCGATCGCCGAGCGGCGTCGCGGCGAGATCGCGCCGCCGCGCCTCGACATACCCGCGTTCGAGCAGCACCTCGATCGTCGGCGCATAGGTCGACGGCCGGCCGATGCCCCGCTTCTCGAGTTCGCGCACGAGCGTCGCCTGCGTGAACCGCTTCGGCGCCTTCGTGCGCTTCGCAGTGAGCTCGACGTCGGCCACGCGAAGCGACGCGCCCTTCTCGAGGAGCGGCACCGAAACGTCCTCCCGCTCGGGAGGCCAGAGGGCCTCGAAGCCCGGGAACAGCACCACGACCCCGGCGAGCGCGAAACGCCACGGGCCGGCGACCGCCTCCACGCGGTCCGTCCGGATCCGTGCCGGGGCCATCTGGCTCTGCGTCGCGCGCCGGCAGATCAGCTCGTAGAGCCGCGCCGCGTCGCCCTCGACCGGCGGCCGGCGACGCGGATCGAACGTGGTCGGCCGAATCGCCTCGTGGGCCTCCTGGGCATTGCCGGCGGCCTTGAAGCGGTTCGGCGGGTCGGCCACGTACTTGTCCCCATGGACCTCGGCGATCTGCTTCCGAAGCGCCGCGGCGGCCTCGGCCGACACGTTGACCGAGTCCGTCCGCATGTAGGTGATCGCCCCGCTCTCGTAGAGCGACTGCGCGAGCTCCATCGTGCGGCCGACCGTCAGCTTGAGCCGCGCGCTCGCCGCCTGCTGCAGCGACGACGTCGTGAACGGCGGGTGCGCCCGGCGCACGGCCGGCGTCGAGCTCACCGAGACGACCCGCAGGGCGCCCGCCTCGCGGACGGCTTCGGCCGCGGCGCGGGCCTCCGCCTCCGGCGAGAAACGCCGGGGCTCCGACGACTTCGGATCCCCGCCGTCGACCAGTGGCAAGGACGCCGGCCCGCCCGGCGTGTCCACGCTCGCCGCCACCTCCCAGTAGGGCCGCGGCGTGAACGCCTCGATCTCGCGCTCCCGCTCGACCACGAGCCGCAACGCCACCGACTGCACGCGCCCGGCCGAGCGCGCGTCGCTCACCGACCGGACCAGGACCGGCGACACCCGCCAACCGACGAGGCGGTCCACGAAGCGGCGCGTGAGCTGCGCCCGCACGAGCGCCATGTCGAGACGTCGCGGCTCACGGAACGCGCCGCGAATCGCCGGCTCGGTGATCTCGTTGAACGTGACGCGCGAGAAACGCGCCGCCGGGCCGCCGAGCAGCTTCTGGAGGTGCCAGGCGATCGCCTCGCCCTCCCGGTCGCAGTCGGTCGCCAGCACCACGGCCCCCTTCCGCCCGGCGAGACGGCGCAGGCCCTGGACCACGTCCCGCTTGCCGGCCGGGACCTCCCAGATCGCCTTCCAGCCGTCCTGCGGGTCGATGCCGAGCGCGACGGCCCGCTTGCAGCGCCCGCCCGCCGCCGGCAGGTCGCGGAGATGGCCGAGGCTCGCCCGCACGAGGTAGCCGCGGCCCAGGCAGCGCTGGATCGTCCTGCACTTCGCCGGCGACTCCACGACCACGAGCGTCGGCATCACGACCCCCGATGCGCGCGCGCGGCGTACCCGTCCGCCGCCGGGACGCGGTACAAGTAGATTGGCCAGACTCGGCCGCCGGCATCCTCGACGAGAACCACCCGCGACGGGCGCCAGCCCGGCACCGGCCACGTATGCGACACGACCCGGGTGCCGCGGCCGAGAACGCCGTCGAGCCACGGAACCAGCACGTCGAGCCCGTCCGGCGTGAGGAACATCGTGACGACCGTGGCTTGCGAGACCACAGACGGCAACGTGAGCGCGTCGGCGTGCAGGAACGTCGCCCGCGACGCGACGCCCGCCATCCTGGCGTTGTCCCTGGCCCGGGCGACCAGCGGCTCCTGCCGCTCGATCCCCACGGCCGAGGCCCCCGCCCGGGCGGCCGCCACCACGAAACGCCCGTCGCCCGAGCCGATGTCCACGAGCAGGTCCCGACGGCCAAGGCCGAGCATGCCGATGACCCCGTCGACGACCTCCATCCGGCTCGGCTCGTAGACCGACAACGAGCGCCCCACGCCGCGCCGGGCATCGATCACCGGATCGAGCGCGCGGATCGCCCGCGCGCCCCACGGCGAGGCGATGGCCAACACGGCCGCGGCCACGAGGAGCATCGGCAGGAGAGCCCCACCGAAACGCGCCGCCCCGCCGACCACCAACCCGTTACGGATGAACCTGGACACCATCACCCCCTAACAGGCCGGCACGCTGACCACGGCGTCCCGCCCCACGTCGAAGCGCACGCCTTGGACCAGCGCCGGGCCGCACCCCGCGCGCTCGATGCGCAGGGTGTGCGCCGCGCCCACCTGCGCCATGAAGAGGAAGAACCGGCCCTCGCCATCCGTCCACGCCGTCACGGGCAGCCACGCCTCCGGCTCCACCACCTCGACGAGATGGGGGCGGCCGCCCGGCGGCGCCGGCACGACGCGTCCCGTCGCCCGGCTCCACTCGGGCCGTGTGCCGACCGCCAGCACGATCAGCACGCCGCCCACGACCAGCGCCGCGAGCCGACTCAGACCTCCACGCACACGCATCACCGGACGCTCCTCCCCGCCTACCACCCGATGCGGCGGACGGCCGGCACCCTGGACCAGCGCGTGAACCCCTGGACGCCCGCCGTCACGCCGATCCCGGACGGAGCGGCCACCGCGGCCGCGCCGACCCAGCCGTTGCCCTCGAGCCCCGACCGCAGGCCGACGTAGACGCCGAACGCCGACACCGCCATCAGCACGAGCGACGCCACCGATCGCTCGAAGGACCGCCGCTCGTACGCCACGGTCCCGAAGCCCACCGGCTCGACCTCGAGCATCGGGTTCGCGTACAGCTCGGCCCAGTCGATCAACCCGGGCGGGAAGTAGGCATCGGCCGGCACGTAGACCTCCGGAGCCCCCTGCGCGCCCGCCGCCTCCGCCGCCTCTTTGTCCTGACCCGCAGCGGGCGCCGACCCCACCGCAAGAACCAACGCCGCGAACATCGCCGTGCGCCACATCTTCATCTCCTCCTCCTTGAGCCCGGGGGCGCTCACGCGCGCCCGGACGAATCCTCCCAGTCGCGACCCGACCGGTGATGCTCGACAACGGCCGGCAGCCGCTTCCACTGCCCACTGCGCTCCACGTCGACCACGCCCGCCGATTCAGGGACCGGGCGGCGACACCCGATCGCCTATCCCGCACACCCGCGACGGATTCGCACTGCGAGCGGCCAGCAAACGCCGGGCCGCCCGCTCGATCGCCAGGTGCCGGGCAAGGAACGCGCCCGGCTCCGCCCGGCAGTCGCCCCCGGGGCTGCACGACACTGCGGTGCGGGGGTCGAAGCCCCCGGCCAGCCCGAGCAACCCGGCCGACCCGGCCGCGTCCCGCGCCGCCTGCGGGCGCGCCTGCGCCGCCCACGCGCCCCACAGCGAATCCGCCCCCGTGCCCATGAGAAAGTCGCGCCGGCCGCAGTCCGCCCACGACGCCGAAGCAGGGCCGAACAGACGGGCCTCGGCCGCGACGCCGGACCCGACGTCGGCCCCGCCGTCCCAGGCCGTATCGAGCTCGAACCGGCCGCTCAACCGGGACGCGCGCCGGACGTCCCACGAGTGCGCCATCATCGCCGCCGGGTCATCCACGAACAGCGACGTGATGCGCCCCGTGCCCGCCGACGTCCGAATCCACCGGCCGAAGGAATCGAGACGCCCTTGCCGCGCCGGAGAGGACTCGGCCAGCGCCTCCTCATGTACCAGCGGCGCGAAATCGAGCGAGACGAGAACGTCGAATCCCGGGCCGTGGGCGCCCGCGGGCGCGGAGGTGAACCCGGCCGAGCCGTCCTCCTTGGGGCACCGAACCGGCACCGTGCCGGCGGCGTAGTCGGCCCACCTGCCGGCGAGGCGGGCGGCGACCGGCGGAACCACGCCGGGCAGAGCCGGATTGCGAACGAAGCCCTGCTCCACGAGACACGCCCCGGTGCCGTCGTCGCCGACGACGACGCCCCCCGACTCCAGCCCCGGCCGCCCGCCGCCGTCCTGCCAGAAGACGCGGGCCCACGGATGGTGGGCATCCGTCCGGGCCGGATTCGCCTCCCACACGTACTCCCACCACGTCTCCCAGTAGCCGGACTGCACGACCCGGTTGCCCCCGAGGTCGAAGCCCTCCGAGCCGCAATGGGCGGACTGCAGGCCGGACGCGCTCAGATCGCACGCGGGGTCGTACTCCGCGTAGCTGGTGTCGACCCACCGTTGCCGCCGGTAGCGCCGGAGAACGAGGCTCTCGCGCTCGACGCACGCCATCCCGGAGCTGAACGCCGCGACCAACGGAGCGTCCGCGATGCGACGACCGCCGCCCGGAACGCCGTCCCCTGACTGCTGGCGCGGCTGGGCGTTGCGGTTGCCGTTCGAGTCCTGGCCGTCGGGGCCGCGTCCGTTCCCGCCGCCGGCGCCGTTGCAGACGGCGTTGTTCTCGCCCCCGCAGTCCTGGCCCTCCGGAACGCCGCCCGCTCCCGCACCGCCGAAATCGGAGCTCCGCTGGAGATTGGCCCACCGGGTCCCGTCCCAGCCGACGTCGCCCCCGAAGCGGCCGAGCGCCGGCAGGTACTCGGCCTCCACGTTCAGCTCGTCTCCGTTGAAGATCGCGCCCGCGCCGCCTTGCGGGTCGAGACACCGGGCCGGCACGCCCGGGCGGTCGCCGAGCGACTCGTCGATCCGTCCGCCCAGCCGGCGCGCGAGCAGGCCGAAGTCCGGGCACGTGTACCCGGAGCGGGCCGGCCGCCGCGCCGCCGCCCCACCGCCGACGGGCTCCGCACGCCGGGCCGCCGGCCGCATGAACGCCGGCGTCGCCGGCGCCGGGCGCGAGCGATCGACCTCCCAGGAACGCGAGACCCAGCGCCCGGCGGCCGCGTCGTACCGCGAGCCCCGGTCCCACTCGACCCGCTCGTCGCGGCCGCCGAAGAAGGACGACACCAGTCGATCGCCCCCGGGCACACTCGCCGCCCGGATTCCGTAGGAGGCGCGCTCGATCGTGCTGCCGCCGCGGACCGCCGCCGCGACGAACCAGCGGTCGTAGTCCGGCCCCCGCCCGCTGTCGGCCGAGCAGTAGAGGCGAACCGCGCCGTCTCCGGTCCAGCGCAGGCTGTACACCGTCACGACCGAGCCCTCCGCGAACGAGTCCGGCGAGGGCCAGGGCACGGCGCCCTGCCCGCCGGACTCCGGCAGCCAGCAGTCGTGATTCGAGGCCGCACCGGCGCGCCCCCCGCTCGGGAAGGGCACGTCGCACGTCAGCGACGGCCCCTGCGCCGACACCGGGGTCGATGGGGACCCCGCCCCGACCAGAACGCCCGCGAGAACGACAGCCGCCAGCACCCTGCACCACATCTCCCTACCCCCTTCCACGCACGACCTCGACAGCCCGCCCCGCCGCGCCGCTGACCGACCTCGCCACATCACGGCCTTCCGCCGCCGCCTCACGCTCAGGCCGATCCGCGAAGCTGTGCCTCGCCACGAAGTCCACCTGGTGGTCCAGCTCCTTCTCCCGTTCGAGAACGTCACGGCCGGGCGCGTCCGCCATCCGCCGGCTCACCTGAGCGCCGACCTCCTGCACCAAGGCGTTCCCGCGCCGCAGCAGGTCGTCGCCGACCCGCGCGGAGTCGACCTTCCGCGCCTCGCCGGGCGGCTCGTACGTGGCATCGAGCCGCTGCGCCATCGCCGACGCGAGCATCCCGGAGAGCACCACCGTCTCGCGGTTGCCGGGCACCAAGGTGGGGTTGCGCGCGACCACGATGGTCTTGGCCGCCCCGTAGATGAGCGCCGACTGACGCTGCTCGTCGCCCAGGCCCTCGGGAACCTCCACGGCGAGGTCCTTCCCGACCTTCAGCCGCGCGTTCGCGCCGTGGCGGACGCGGCCCCCCGAGATCGCCAGCATCGCCTTGACCCCGTCGGCCGCGCTGCCCGGCGCCGGCACCCCGTCGGGATGGGTCCGCCGGCCGTCGAACCGCCAGTCGCGGCCATCGAACGACTCGGTGCCCCGGCCCCGCCAGGCCTCGGCCCACACTCGGACACCGCCGTCGCGCACGCGCTCGCGGAGCAGATCGAAGTCCCGATCGCCCGACCTGCTCGCCTCGAGCGCCCGGTCCTTCTCGCGGGACACCCGCTCGGTGATCGCCTGATGCCGATCGGCATGGAGCTCGCGCAGCATCTTGGCCGCCGCGCCCCGCCGGCCGCGGTAGTCCGCCCAGTGCTCCAGGCGGGCCGTCCGCGCGGACCCCGAGCCGCCCGACGTCAGCTCGGCGCCGCTCTGCCGCCGATCGAGCTCCTCGGCCACCTGCACGAGCCGGCGATGATCGGCGGCGCGGGCGCCGTCGGCGAGCGACCGCGAAGCGCCGGTCGCGATCGCACGGGCCGCCCCCGGCGACGAGGCGGCGGCGACGGCCACCGGATCGGCGTCGGCGCGGACGAGGCCCGCCATCAGATGCTTGCTGCTCCCCAGCACGAGGCCGACGGCCCTCAGCCGGCGGGCGCCGCCCGACGTGCCCCACCGAAGCAGCCGCGACGACACCGCCGCCGCCACCCGGCCGCGGCGGGTCCCGGCGAGCTGCACCACCCGCTCGAAGCCCTGGGCGCGGCGGCCGAGAAGGCTGCGGACGGCGCCGCGCGGCGCGCCGGCGACGACGGCCCGATCGGGGCCCGACACCTCGGGCACGACCGACCGCTCGCGCATGCGCTCCAGCCACGCCCGTCCCTCGATACTCAGGGTCCGGCCGGCCAGATCGCCATCCGCCGGCACCTTCGACGGCACGCGGCCGACACGCGCATCGATCTCGACGCGGCATGCCGGCGCCAAGCCGCGCTCGACCTCGGCCACGCGGGCCGCGCACGCGCCCGACCGAAGGGCCGCCCTGCCACTGGCGAACGCCGCCTCGTCGCGGTCCGCCGCCTCGGGCTCCTCGCGGCAACGCGCCAGATGGCGGTCGCCCAGATCCGCCGCCAGAGTCCGCAGCGCAGACACGGGCGACGGCTCCCGCCCCGAGTCCCGGACATCCGCGCAGAGCTTCACGAGGACCGGATCGCAGCCCACCGTCTCCAGGCCCGCCTGACGAAGCGGTGACTTCTCGATCAGGTCCCCCATCCTGGTCAGCGCCTCGGGGCCGCGAGCGGCGGCGACCATCAGGGACGCCTGCGTGAGGTGCCCCACCGCGACCGCCCTCGGGCTCCCGACGAACTCGGCCCGCGCCTCGCGCGCGGCGACGGCAGCGGCCGGATCCGGCGCCGCCTGCGCCGGCGCCTCCTCCGGAACCGGAGGGGTCACGTCCTGGCGTCCGGGCGCGAACCGCGCCTGACCGCCCAGCGCGCCATGCACCGCCTGGACCGTCTCCCGGCGCGCCGAGTCGACCTCCTCCCGGAACTCCGCGCGCGCCCGACCGACGGCGCCCGCGGCCGACTCCACACCGGGCACGGGCGCATGGACGGAGCTCGAATCCGCGCCCAGCCGGTACGCCGGCCCGAGGGTCTCCCGCACGTCGTCCACCACGCGGGCGCGGGCCGACTCCACCTCGCGCCGCAACGCCTCCCGCCCCGCTTCGAGATCCTTCTCGATGGCCCGGGCGACAGCGGCCGGATCCTTCTCGCCGGTCAGTCGGGAGAGACGCCGATCGAAGTGCGCAACCACCTTCTGCACCGCATCGTCGAAGCAGTCGACGATGTACTTGCAGACCACCCGGTCGGCCTGATCGCCCGACCCCGCGAGGCGCTTCGCCAGGCTGTCGTCGTCGTCATCACGGCCCCGCCGAGGTGACGGCTCTTGACTCGGAGCATCGGCACCCCGCGCCGCGCCGTCGCCAGATGCCCGCCGGACCGGCGGATCCGATGCGCGTGCCGCGACCGCGCCAGCCTCCTCCGCCGTCAGCGCCGCAACGGCGTCCGCCCCACCCGCCGGCTCCACGCGGCCCGCACCATCCTGCACCGACCCGGGCACACCGGCGACGCGCCTGTCCGCGCGCTCCCGCGCCGCCCGCTCCCGCGCCGCCGTGGCCTCTGCCGCCGCCATCAGGACCTCACCCTCCCAGCACAAGCCACAAGGACACGAACACGCCGACCACCGCCCCGGCGAAGCCGCCCACGAGCGCCCACCACCACAGGCCCCGGCCGACGGTCCGGGCGTGCTCGACCCACTGGCCCGCCGACTTCTCGGCCGCCATGACCTCGGCCTGCGCACCGCCGACGGTGTTGAGGAACTCGTCCGCCGCCCGGACGATGTCCTGCAGCCGCTGCCCGATGCGCCCCCCCGACCGCTCGGCGTGGTCCAGGGTCGCCTGCGCCGCGAGCGCCGTCTGGATCAGCACGTAGGCGAGCGACTCCATCTCCTTGAGCCGGACCTCGACCGCCGCCCCCGACGCGCCGGCCGTCCGCTGCACTTGCTCGATCACGTCCCGGAGCTGCCCGGCGAGGGCCTCGGCCGCCACCGACACGCGGTCGCGGTCCTGGGCGGCCTCGATGTCGCGGACCAGCTTGTCGACGTCGACCCCCGCGGTAGCGAGCTGCGCGACGACGATGTCGGCCACGGCCTTGTCGCCGACGCCCCGCAGCGCAAGCAGCTCGGCGATCACCGCGGCCGCCCGCCCCGCGCCCGGCGGCGGCGGACGGCGGCCGCCGCGGCCCCGCTCCGCCGCGAGCGCCGCGATGGCGGCTCCCGGACCCTCCGGCTTCCCGGTGCCGGGCGGCGGCTTCCCGGCGCCAAGCTGCGCCTCCGCCCCCGCCGGCGCGGCTGCCGAACCGCCCCCGGCGGCGTCCTGCTCACGCCTGCGCCGGGCGGCCTTTTCCGCCTCGGCGAGCGCCGTTGCCATGTCGACGGGAGCCGCGGGTTCGCTTTCCACCAAGCTCATGACTGCTCCCCCACGGCCGCGAGACGGCGCCTCGACCCGCGCCTGCGCCACAGCCGGCGGGTGGCCGGACTCCGCCGCGTGTCGCCGAGCGACACGAGCAGATCGGCGACCGTCACCGGCTCGGACGGCCCCACCAGCAGGCCGCGCACCCCCGCGACCCGCTTCCACCGCGCCTCCACGCCCGCCGCGCCCGCGGCCGGTTCCGCATCCCCGTCCCGAGCCGGCTCCTCCCAGAGGGTCCGCGTCAGCCAGCCCCCGGTCCGCGGCTCGTAGCCCAGGACGGCGACGGCCTCGCGGACGGCGCGGCGGCCGTCGACGCGGGCCTGCCGAACGACGAGCCGGAAGGCGGCGGCGACCGAGTGGCAGACGACGTCCCACGGCAGCCCGTCGCCGGCCTGGAGCGCGCATGTCGCGAGCCGATTCAGGGCGCCCGAGCACGTCGACGCGTGGATCGTGCTGAGCGAGCCGCCGTGCCCCGTCACCAGCGCCTGGATGACGTCGGCCGCCTCCGGCCCGCGGACCTCCCCCAGCACGATGTGGTCGGGGCGATGCCGCAGGGTGTGCCGCACCAGATCGCGGATGCTGACGCCGCCCTTGCTCCCCTCCCGCCGGCCGAGCGCGCGGCCCTCCAGACGCAACGCGTTGGGGTGCGTCAGCCGGATCTCGATGGTGTCCTCGATCACGACGATGCGGTCGGAGAGGGGCAGGAGGCCCACGCAGGCGTTGAGGAGCGTCGTCTTGCCCGACCCCGTGCCGCCGGCGATCAGGACGTTCCCGTCGCCGAGGAGCGTGTCCCGGACCACCTGCAGGACCTCGCGGGGCAGCGAGCCCATCGCGACCAGGTCCGCGGCCGACAGCAGGCACTTGCTGAAGCGCCGGATGGTGATGGCCAGCTCGGTCGACGCCGGCGGGGCCGCGATCGCGACGCGCGAGCCGTCGCCCAGCCTCACGTCGACGATCGGCTCGCGGCGCAGGTCGAAGCCCGACCCGCGGGTGATCATCGCGGCGGCCGCCTCGAGGTCCCGCTGGCCGAGGCGCCCGTCGGCCACCGGCACGCGCTCGAGCCGCCCGTCCCGCTCGATGAACAGGCGCCCGGGACCGTTGACGATGATCTCCGAGACCGAGTCGTCGTCGACGAACCGGCGCAGGTCCGGCAGGTGCTCGCCCACCTCGGCCAGGCTCGCCTGCGTCTCCACCATCAGAAGTGCCCCTGCTCCTTCGCGCGCCACCAGGGAATGCGCCCCTTCAGCTTCCTGACCAGGTAGTCCGGAAACAGGTAGCAGCGCACCGCGTCGCCCACCGACTTGCCGTCGAAGAGCTGCACGATGGCCTGGTAGTTGCCCATGACGAGAAAGTCGCGCGGCGTGAAGAGCGCCTCGCGCCGCTCCTGGAAGCTCTTCGACAACCCCGCCGACGATCCGCCGCCGCCGGCCCGCCCCGACAGGAAGCTGACGCCCGCGCGGGCCGTGTTCTCCGACACCGAGTAGGACGCCACCATCCGCGACACCTGCCCGCACAGCTCCGAGGCGGTCTTCGCCGACGCGTCGTCGCCGAGCGGCAGGAAGATGCGCGTCCTGAGCGTCTGGAGCAGCGCCCGCCACCCTTCCCCGGCCCCGAGGGCCGACCGCAGGGACGAGAGCGACTGGGTCGCCAGGAGCGGAACGCACTTGCTCTGCCGGGTGAGCGCGAACGCCTTCTCGTCGCCGCTCGGGTCGCTCTCCCCCACGGTCGCGAACTGCTGGTACTCGTCGCAGACGAACAGCACCGGCCGCCAGTAGCGGCCCTCGTTCCACGCCTCCTGCATCCGCTTCGGCCGCAGGAGCAGGGTGGACAGCCAGGACTGCTTGAGCATCACGCCGAGCGTCCGCGACAGGTTCGGGTTGGCGCCTGCCGGCATGTTGAGCGCGAGCACCTTGCCCGATTCCATGAGGTCATAGAGCGACGGCAGGCAGGGCGGCAGCCCCACCGGTACGCCGTCGTCGCCCTCCGGGCACGGCGGCGCGAACTTCCTTCCGACCTCCGGCAGGTCGAACACCGCGAGGAAGACCGCGATCCCGGTGACGACGTTGGTCCGGGTCTGCTCGGCGAGGCACAGCCACTCCTGGCGGTACCAGCGCTTCACGGACTGGAGGACCGCGAACTGGTCCACCTTGAGGTGCTTCTGCCCCTGCCGGTCGAGCCCCCAGGGGATCCCCGAGTAGCTCTCCTCCACGCGGAAGCTGGCGCCGACCTCGCGCAGCGCCGCCACGAGCCCGTCGATGTCCGCGCGGGTGTTCTGGCGCGTGCACATCCGGCCCCCGTCTACCTCGCGCCAGGCCCAGAAGGTGAGCTTGCCGGCGTGCTCGCGGTAGTCCCGCCACCCGACGACGACCTCCCACACGTCCGGGCAGTTCCAGCGCGCGTCGAGCGTGGCCTTCATCGCGTCGATGTCCGCGCCCAGGGCCTCCCGGTCGACGGCGTAGCGGTAGATGTCGCGGAGCGTGACCCAGGCCGGCTGCTCGAGCCGCTTGAAGACGATGATCCAGCGCGCGAGGTTGCTATAGGATTGCTGCCAGAAGGGCTCTTTCGACCGCCCGTAGAGCTGGTTGAGGAGCGACGCGATGGTGTAGGCGAGGCTGGACGAGTCGAGCCACGGCGCGTCGAGCGGGTTCCACGCGTAGCCCTCCCGCTCGAGGTTGAGCTCCATGTAGTCGCCGCCGCGGCCGCACTCCTCGAGCATCGCCTTGACGTCCGCGCAGAAGTCGCCCTTGACCTCGAGGCAGAGGCCGGCGGCGCGCCGCTCCTCGTCCCCCGCGCGCCAGCTCAGGAGCTGCTCGGTGAACGGCCTCATGCACGAGCTGGTCTTGCCCGTCCCCACCGCCCCGAAGATGATCGTCCCGGTGTAGAGCGCCTTGTCCCGCATCACCAGCCACTGCGGGTCGCGCACCTCGCGCAGCTTGTTGGGGTGGTGCACCTCGCCGATGACGATGCCCGGCTCCGGGTCGTCAGGGGACAGCGGCCACGGCGGCAGGCGCGTAACACGTAGAACTCCGTCGGCGACGCCGCGGCGCGGCCGACCACGCCCGCGGCGGCCGCTGCTGCCGGCCGGACCGGCACGACCTCCGGCGCACCCGCGCGCCCGGCCGGCGGAGGCACCGGCGGCGGCAGAACCTGCCCCGCGGCGCCCCCCGCGGACTCCTGCCGCATGAGGGCCAAGAGCTGCTCGTCCACGAGGGGATCGCCAGTGATCGCGGGCGCCGGCGGGGCGGCTCGCTGAGCCGCAGCGGCCGCGTCCGGATCGCCCACGACCGCCGGCGCGCGCAGCGACAGCGCGAAGCGCTCGAGCTCCTGCAGCCGGATCGCCTCCCGCAACTCCCGCTCCTGGACCGTCTGGAGCGCCGCCTGGATGTCTCCCGACACCGTCCCGGGCGGGAGCCCGCTGCGCTCGGCCGCATCCCGAATGCGCTGCGCCTCGAGCAGCGCGGCCCGGGCGCCTTCGAGCTCGACGCGGGCGTCCGCGAGGTCCTCGTCCCGCGCCGCGGCCTCCTCCCGGCGCCTCTCCTCCGCGTCCGCCTCGCGCTGGGCCTCGAGCCGCGCGAGGTCCTCCCGCAGCCGCTCGCCCTCGCGCAGCACCGGCTCGACCACGTTCCTCACGTCCGCCACCGCCGCCTCGATGGCCTGCTCGCCGCCCGCGGCGGACTCGTCCGTCGGAGCGCCCGAGCCCGTGAGGAACATCACGAGCAGCAACACGGCCACGACGCCCAGCGCGACGTAGACCGGGAGGTTCTTGGGGACGACGCCGCCGGGGACCTTCAGATGCCACTCCGCCACGGCTCGGCCTCCCCCCTGATGCGCCACGGGGCGCCCGCCTCGGGATCCCCCACGCCGAGAATCCCGGCCTCCACGACCCCGTCGATCCGGATCACCAGACCGGCGCCCATCACCTCGTGCGGCAGCACCCGGGCCGTCCCGTCCGGGAGCAGCCCCGCCACGACGATCTCCCCGCCAACCGCCCGCTGGAAGCGAATGAACGTCGACTGGGTGTCGTGCCACATCCCCTCCACCCGGTAGGGCTCGGCGGTCACGTCCACCTCCGGGTGGAACTCGAAGACGAAGTGCAGGCGCCGCGGGTAGTCCGCGACGAAGTCCTCGACCGCCTCCTCGCTGGCGGCGGCCGCGTCGTCGACGCGCGCGCGCACGTCCTCCTCGGCCGCCCGGAGGGCGTCGAGCGCGCGCCGCTCCTCCTCCCGGATGGCCTCGACGTCGAAGGCGGACAGCAGCACCGGCGACTCGGCACCCGTCCCGGCGACGACGTCCTCGGACAAGTCCTCGCCTTCCCGCTCGGCGGGAGCCCCGTCCACGGCGGGCTCGCCATCCTCGGCGGCCTCCCCGTCGTCGGCGATCTCGGCGGCCTCGGCCAGATGCACGACGGTATGGACCGCGGACAGATCGCTCTCCCGCAGCCCGATGGACACCACCGATCCGTCCGACAGGACCAGCGCGAGATTCGTGGCCGCGCCGCGGACCAGCGGACGCACCATCGTCAGGTGGCCGCCCCCGGTCACCACCCAGCGACCCGGGTCCCCGAGGCGGCGCTCGACCACGTTCCACGCACGCGGCAGCACCACCGTCGTCTCGAAGCCGACCCGCGTGACGACCTCCGCGAGGGCGACGCCCCCGCGAACGCCGGCGCGGAGCGACCCCTGCGCGACCTGGCCCTCCCCGGCCGACGGCCACGCCGCGAGCAGCGCAAGCACGAATGCAACCCGCATCCCGACCCGCATGGCGTCACCTCCCCGCGACGAGCAGCGCCACCGCCGCGCCGATCGCCGACCAGACCCCGTACATCCGCGGCGGCGTCGCGAAGTTGCGCTCGAAGAACCCCGGCCTCCGCTGCGGCATCGCGCCGCCCTCGGCCGCCAGCCCGAACCACGCCTCGCGTCCCCCGAGACTGAGCGTGCCGTGCCGGATCACCTGCTCCACGACCAGGAGCCCCCCCGGCTCGACGTCCGTGTGCACGACCTCCGAGGCATCCCCGCGCCACACGTACACCGCCGGAATCTCCTGGCCCTCGGTCCGCAGGTACGTGAACGTCCCGTCCGTCCACAGGTCCCGCAGCAGGAACGGCGGAGCGAACGCCTCCTCGGTGACCTGGTAGGGCAGGCGCACCCGGCCCGCGAACTCGCGCGCGAACTCCTCCTGCCGCCGGGCGGCGTCGGCCCACAGGCGGTCGACCTGCCGCCGCCCATCGAGCAGCACGCGCTCGCGCCGGTCGCGGTAGGCGGCCAACCGCTCGCGGAACCCCGCGACGGCGAAGGCCGGCGTGAACCCCGCCTCCACGGCCTCGGCCGACCCGATGGCGGCCTCCTCCTCCCCGGCCTCCACCGTCACGACGTAGTCGGTCACCGCGCCGGCGTCCTCGATCACCGTGAACGTGAACACCGCGCCCGAGGCGCACGAGACGGTGACGTTCGAGACGAGCCCCGCGGCGTACGGCTTGACGGCCAACTCGCGGCCCCGGGCCGTCAGGTCCCAGTTCTCCGCGTCGCCCGCCACCGTGCGCACGATCTCCTCGCCCGCCGGCAGGCGGATGGTCGTGACCGTCCGCACCCGCGTGAACACCTCGATCGGCTCCTCCGGCGACGCCGCGACCGAACGGATAGGCGTCCTCTCCGCCTCCTGACCCGCCGCCGGAACGGCGAGCGCCAACGCCACCACACCCAACAGAGCTGCACGCATCCTCACCTCCCCCGAGGCCGACGCCCCTTCGCCGAGCGCAACGCCCCTCACCGAGCGACCTCGCTGCGGCCCGCCGCTTCGCCCACATCCCGATCGACCCCGGCCGCCAGCCGCATCAACGCCCCGGGCAGACCCCAACGCTCGACCGCCGCCCGGCGCCTCACCGCGTCCGTGGGGTCGGACGTGTAGAGCCAGTAGCTCTCCGGATCGACCTCCAGCCGCACGACGGCCGAGTGCCCCGGACGGTGGATGTAGAGCTCGCGCTTGGGCTCGAGCTCCTTGACGGTGGCGAGCTCGGACGGCGTCAGGCCCAGAATTCGCGCGGCCTCGTCGGGGAACGACGAATTGCCCAGCAGGAGCCGCGTCGGCATCGACTCGAGAAGCTCGGGGGCGGCGGCGAGGATGTCGCCGGCCGACTGCGTGGCGAGGATGAGGACGCCGTTCAGCTTCCGCCACGTCTTGGCGGCCTCGACCAGCTTCCGGACCACCAGCCGGTCCTTCAGGTAGCGCCACGCCTCGTCGACGACGACGATCTTGAGCTGCCCCCGGAGCGACTCGTCGTCCATGACCAGGCGCATGCGCTCGAGGAAGAACCACAGCGCCGCCTCGCACCAGTCCGGGTACTCCGACGCCCCGGCGAGGTCGACCACCTGCCACGCCTCGAACTCTTCGAGCTCGGCCGGCGGCCCGTCGAACCACGGCGCCCAGGTCCCCTCGTCCACCCACCGGCTCATGGCCGGCCACATCGCCTTCGGCAGCAGGTGCGCCAGCGCGCTCAGCGTGCGCTTCCCCGGCGCGCGCCGAAACACCTCGTCCACCCGCCTGTCCAGATCGGTCAGGTCGTCCGCCTCGCACTCGTAGGCGCCGATCGCCAGCAGCCGCTGGATCCACGCGACGAGGAACTGCCGCGTGCGGACCGACGGCGGAAGAGCGAACGGCTGCAGCCCCATGCCGGCCGCCGAGGCCGGATCGAGGTCGTCGCCTTCGAGCAGCGCCAGGTACTTCCCGCCGACGAACTCCGTCAGGTAGCGGTAGCTGCGGCCCAGATCAAGGACGAGAACGCGGGGGTCGTACTTCAGGGCCTGCACGAGCAGGAAGTTCAGGAGGAAGGACTTGCCGCTCCCGGTGGCGCCCAGCACGAGGGTGTGGCCCACGTCGCCGCCCCCGAACAGGTCGTACCCGTATCGCGTCCCCCAGGCCGTCTCGAAGGTGGTCAGCGGCTCCGCGTCGAGGTGGCCACAGCGGTCGTGCCCGCGGGGCGGGCCGATGATGGGCGCAAGCGCCGACGCCAGCTTCGAGTTGACGAAGAACCGCCGCGGCGGGTCGACGCCCGTCTGCCCGGGCAGCCGCCCGAACCAGACCGGCGGCAGGCCGTGGGTCTCCTCGACGATCTTCCCGTCCACCCCCCCGACGATCCGCTGCAGGGCGGTGCCGACGTCCGCGAACTCCAGCTCGCTGGGCGCCCGGACGGCCACCGAGAGATGCATCTCGCCGAAGCACACGTCGCCGGACTGCAGGTCGACGAGCGCCTGCCCGATCGCCATCACCTCGGACGCCGCCCCGAAGTCCTCGAGCCCGGCCGCCTCCCCGCCCTCGCCCATCGCGGACATGAGCGAGTGCCGGGCCTGGTGGTAGTGATGCTGGGCGCTCGCGATGCGCCGCCGCGCGCCCTGGCGCTCCGCGGCGCGCCACCCCAGCACCACGGAGAAGTCGGCGTTGAGCCCGTACAGCCCGTCGAGGCAGTTGCCGACCACCTGGCCCGGGACCGACGCCAACGACCAGACCCGCACCAGTCGGCCGCCCACCGTGACCCCGGCCCGCGTGATCGTCAGGTCGCGCGAGGCCATGCGCCAGTTCAACCCGAAGCGCGTCTCGAGTCCGTCGACCCACTCCCCCTGGCCCGCGTTCGACAGGCGATGGAGCACCCGGGCGGCCTCGGCCGCCCGCATCGGAGAGACCACCGTCCCGGCCGACAAGCGCGCCTCGTAGCCGGCGAGCTGGTTGCGGACGTCGCGCGCCACGTCGCCGAGCACGGACCGGAGGACCGTCGTGACATGCGGGTTGCGCCGCGCCTGCCACCAGCTCTTGAGATGACCGGCGAGCCACCGCATCCCCGTCTCGCCGGCGCCCACGCGCCGCGCGAGTCCCCGGTCGAACTCCCAGACCAGGCACACCGAGTACTCGCGGACGCGCTCGGCGACGTGCGCGCGGCGCTTGCCGGCCGCCATCGCGCCGACGCCCTCGACCTCCCCCGTCTCGGGAGCCGGCGCGCGCCAGCGGTCCACGACCCACCACAGCCGTACGTCGGGACCGAGCGCCATCAGCACCCGCGACCACATCGTCATGAGCTGGTCGACGGCCGCGCCCGACAGGCCGTCGGCGGGAAGCGGCCGCAGGCGGGAGAACCCCAGCAGCCGCCCCGACCGCGTGATGCACAGCCGATCGTCGACGAACCCCCACCACGGAAGCTGACTGGAGAGCGACCGGCCGACGGTCCGCGACACCCGCGCCATCAGTCCCCCTCCCCCTTGCCGACCGGGCCGCTATCGAGCCGGTCGGCCACCTCGGCTGCCACATCGCTGTCGTCCACGACCACGAACCAGGGCGGAGACCCGTAGTCGGCGGCGTCGTACCAACCTCCCGGGTTCCGGAGCGTCTGCCGCAGCACCTCGACGAACCGGTCGTCGTACGCGGTCGTCACGCGCGCCAGCGCCCAGAACGCCGCGAAACCGACCAGCGCCAGCAGCAGCGCATCCAGCGCGACGAAGATGACGAGCGCGAACATGAGGCAGAGAAAGAACAGGCTCCGCTCCACGCCGAGAATCTCCAGGGGATCGTTGAGAGCCCCGTACTCGTTGCAAACGCCCTCGCCGCGAACAAGACGCACGGACAACCTCCCGGCAGTGCGGCGGGGATCAACACGTGATCGCGGTCCCGCCGAAGAAATAGACCAGCATCTGAGGCGCCAGCAGGACCATGCCGACGCCGAAGATGATCCCGGCGAGCGCGGACTTGCTGCCCCCTTCGCCGAACGCATACGTCAGACCGCCATAGATCACCGCGACCACCGCCAACCCCCTCCCCACGATTCCCGTGAACAAGGTGCAGAGCTGGCTCGCCGCCATCGACCACGGATCCGCCGCCATCCCGGCCTCCAGCGGCTGCTCCGCCAACGCGAGCAGCACCCACACGAACAACAAGTGCAGAAGCACGGCCCGGCCGTGCTTCTCGAACCACCGACGCGCGCGCTCCGCCACAGCCATCACTTCCCTCCTCGACTCCTCAACTCGCATACCGGCCCGTCTCCTCACGGTCGAGTGCCCGCCGCAGTTCGGGATCGCCTCCCTGCCCGCGCCGCATGGCGCGCTCCAGCAGGCCGACGCGCTGCCCCACCTCCCCGAGCACCAGGACGCGCGCAAGCTGGTAGGTGCCCGCCACGACGCACCCCGCCCACGCCGCCCCCATCAGCACCAACCGCAACGCGTGGTCCGCCCAGAGCACGATCCAGAACTCACCGAGATAGTCGAGCTGGCTCGCCACAAGCACGCACGACAACATCAGCACAACGATGCTCATCCCCACGCAGAAGCGGCCAGGGTCCATTGGGATGAATCACCTCATGACGTCGAACAGGCGCTCCTCCAGCTCCGTGCCCGGCCGCCACGCCCGCCGCACGCGGCCGCCGACGTCGCGGGAGAGAATCGACCGCGCGAACGACGCGAGCCGGCGGCCGCTCGACGCGAGGACCATGCCCATCCGCATCTTCCGCTCGACCTGACGCCGCGAGTAGCTGCCGGTCACCAGCTCCAGCGCGAGCGTCGACTCCGCGCCCCCGGCATCGGTCACCTCGACGATCGCGTCCGGGAAGTGGCACACGCCGTCCTCGTCCACGGGAACGCCCGCCGCGCGGGCGGCGCGCACCCGCGCACCCGCCGGATCGAGACCCTTCCTCCCCGCCCGCGCCACTGCCGCCTTGAGCTCCGCCTCCAACCGGATGGAGCGCACGCGCCCGCCGAGCGACCGGACCCGATCCACGGTCTCGAGGACCAGCTCCGACACGCCGGCGTCGTGCTCCATCTCGCGGCGCTTGACGAACCCCTGCCAGACGCGCCCGCCGCCGCCGCGCGCAAGGCGGCGCGCCTCGACGCGCGCGGCGCCGGCCGCGGTCAGCGCCAGCACCGTGAAGCCCCGCCCCTCCGACCCGGGCCGGGCCCGCCGCGGCTGAACCGTGCGTACCTCGACGAGCCCCTCCGAAAGCAGGTGGCGGATGCCGCGTCCCGCCGTAAACCCGTGCCCGTCGAAGCACTCCTCCTGGACGTTCCGGTAGGACACCACCCGCAGGTCGGCGAGCAGCTCGAGCGCGTCCCACAGCCGGTCGGCCTGCAGCCGCCGCGGCCCCCGGGCGCGCTCCCGGTCCCGGCGTCCCGAATGGACACGCGCACGCTGTCGGCGCAGGTCGGCCACGTCCAGGTACCGACCGACCCAACGAGCCGGCTCCCCAGGCTCGCGAGCGACTTCCACGACCTTCCGCCCGAGACGATCGGCGGAGCGTGCCAGCGCCGGCATTCGGTCCATCACCTGACTCGCTCCTGGCTGCGGCCGAGCTCCGGCCACCGACACCACCAGCCCGGCCCCTTCAGCCACGCCGAGCGGAGCTTCTCCACCTCGTCGACCCCGGCCCGGACCGCCCGATCGAGACGCTCGCTCACGAGCGCCGGGGCCAGCCCTCCGCCGGGATCGGCAAGCACCTCGGTGCCGTCCGGCAGCCCCGCCGGCACCGGCGAGCCCGCGTGAACCACCGGCGCCGGAGGCGGCGACGCCGGCTCGCCCCGCTCCCCCCGCCCGGACTCCGGCGACGCCGAATTGCCGGCCTTGACCGCCGCCCGCTGCTCGGCCGCGCCGTCCGAGGCGCCCAGGGCCTCGAGCCCCGCCTCGAATCCGCCGCCGCCCGTGACCGCCACCAGAGGGGGAAGCTCCACCAGACCCTCCCGGAAGAACCGGCTCGTCACCGAATCGAGCACGCGCGCGGGCCTCACGCCGGCCATCCCCCGCCAGCGCGCCTGCAGAACCACCCACTCGCGCCGGACGCGCCGGTATTCCGCGGGGAACCACCGGCCCCAGAACGCGTAGAAACCCTCCAGGGCCCGCAGCACCTCCTCGGACCGCCGAGGGGGCACGACCCGGGCGCCGAGAGCCGGATCCAGCCGCCGCTCGATCGCTCCCTGCAGCCACGAGTCGATCCCCTTCTCCTCGAAGTCCGCATGCACGAGCCCCATCTCCTTCTCCCCGCCCTCCGCGGCCTGGAGCAGCGTCTCCAGCGACAGCACCGCCTACTCCAGTGCCGCCGGCCAAAACGCCAGGCCGCGGACGCCGTCCACGAGCCAGCCGGCCAGGTTGCCCGCCTCGACGGCGACCGACCGCCAGCCCTCCGCCTCCAGCACGCGCAAGGCGCCGGCCGTCAGCTCGTCCGACGGCGAGTCAGCCACGTACGGGAGGTTCAGCCGCTCCGCCGTCCGCTTGGCCGCAATCGCCGCGACCAGCACCGCCCGCGCGTCCCAATCCGCCGGGGCTACCCGCTCGGGACGGGACACCGGCCCGCCCACGCCCGACGCCCGGAGCAGGACGACCAGGTCCCGCCGCTCGGCCGCCGCCTCGACCGCGCGGTCGCCGGACGCCTCCGCCACGCGCAGTAGCGCCTCAATGGACCGCCTCACGCCCGCGGCGCCGCCGGCCACGACAAGCGTGCGCGTCGCGTCCTCGTACAGCAGCCGGTCGCCGCAGCCGGGCGCGAGGGTGACGGCGTGCGCACGGCCCAGGCTCTCGGCAACCGCCCAGTACGCCTGCCCGACGGCCGCGGCGCCGCCGACGGCGCGCGCCACGAAGCGCTCGAACGCGAAGAGCTGGACGATTTGCCCGGCGAGGCGCGACCGCGCCAGCGTCTCCGCCACGGCCCTGAGCGCCGTCGAGGCCCACCAGAGACCCTCCGACACCCGGAACCGGCGGTGCGGCACCACGCACGCGAGACGCCTGTCCGCGACCGACGGCGCGACCGCCACGACGCCGTCCTCGGTCAGGCGAACCCCAACCGCGGCGGCGACGGACCGCGCGATGCGGGCGGCCCGCGAGGGGTCCTCCACCTGCGGAGGCCGCGGCGCCGGCGCCGCCCCAGCCGAGCTCACGTGCCACACGCGCCGGTAGGCCGACTCGCCGAGACAGCCGCCGAGCGCTTGCAGCGCCGAGTGCCGGGGCACATCCACGCCGTCGCCCGCGGCGCCGCGATCGGGGCTCGCAACGAACTGCGGCGCGATCCAACCCTCGTCCGCCATCGACTGCCGCAGGACGAGGTCCTGATCGCACGACAGCGCGGCAGGCGGGCGGCGGTCGACCAGCCGCGTCACGCCCCAGCCGTCCGAGTCCCGCTGGAACGGCGCCGCACCCCGGCGAACGTCCGCCATCAGCCGCGCGCCGACCAGCGACTCGAGCGCCGTCGCCGGGCGCGAGCCCCGCGCCGGACGGCTGCCGCCCTCGACCGCCACGACCCGCGGCTGCGCCCTCACCACGTCAACTCCTGCTGGGCGCGGGGCCGGGCCGCGGCGGGCGCCTCGACCTCCGCCGCCCGTGCCGGCATGCCCTCCGCCGGCGCCGGAAGGTCGATCGCGCGATCCCGGTCCAGCGCCCAGGCGCCGATGTTCGACGCGTCGGCGCAGACGCTGCGGAGACCCTCGCGGCAGAGCACCGCCGCTTCCCGCGAGGCGCACTCCGCGTCGCGCGCCACGGGGACGTACCGAAGCCCCGCCGACTCGACCACCGACCGCGCCGCGAGCCCGCCGACCAAATCCGCTCGCGCCCGCTGCTCGTCGCCCGACAGCGCGGGCCTGTGGTCGAGCCCCGGCAAGGGGCCTGCGATTGACTCAACCAATGCGAGACCCGCCAGGCGATCGACGCCAACCGCGCCGGCCGCGGACCGCTCGCTCTCGGTCCCGACCGCGCGGCACAAGCCCACCAGCGCCGCCTGCCGGAAGGCCTCCCACTGCCGCACGCCGTGCCCCTTGAACAACCGCGGCGCCTTCGGCCGGTATGCGCGCCGCTCCGCGTCGAACAGCGGCCCACCGGCCGGACGCTCCCACTCGATCGACACGTTCTCGCGCCGCGCCACGAGTCCGCACGCCCGCGAGTAGAGCGACGCGAACGCCTGCGCCGTCGCCCCCTCCGCCTCGGGCGTCCCCACCGCGACGGCGACGCCCGACTTCGCGCGCCGCGCGCGGGCGTTGTGCTCCTTGAGCGCCGCGGCGTCGAAGCGCGCCAGGCGCACCGCGCCGTGGGCCTCGAGGTCGTCGGACACCGCTGCCGCCGCGGCCGCCACGACCGAAGAGGCCCAGGCCGCCGGCGACGGATACGCGCCCAGGCCGGGATGGCAGACGACGAGGCCGTCGCCGTCCCGCCCGTACTCCACCCGGTCGGCCGGCTCGAGACGGGCGCCTGCGCCGGCCAGCACCTGCGACACCGTGTCCCGCGCCGCCGACTCGCGCTCGCGGCTTCCGCGCAGCCTCGCCTCGCCGCCCGGGTCCAGCGTCGTCTGCGTCTCGGAGTGTAGGACGCGGTACGCGCCCGGCCGCAGGACCACTCCCGGCGAGCCGGCGATCCCCACCGCGATGCCGCGCCGGTCGCCGCTCTCGAGAACGAACCTGTCCTCGGGGCGCACGGCCGCCTCCAGCACCTCGCCGCCCAGCTTCGTGCACTGATGCTCGGTCACGAACTCCCCCGAGCCGCCCGCAAGCCCCCGCTCGACGAGCTGCGCGTGCAGGACCACCGCGTTGAAGGGCTGGTAGCCGCGCACCGTCTCGACGCCGCTGGCCCGCGAGATCGACCGCGAGCGCAGCCGCTCCCCCGCCGACTGGTGCCACGACGCACCCGCGGCGACGTCCTCCGCGACGCGATCGACAACCGAGGCGAGCTCCCGCACCTTTGTCACCCCATCTCCCGACGCCGCACGGGCCGCGCCGCACCAGCGCCCCGACGCCCGCCGGAACTTCGCCGGCTGCTACCGAGCCGGCTCGACCTGCTGCTCGGCGGCCCCGGCCGGCTGCCCGCCGCCCGCTTCCGGACCCGCCTGGTCCCGGGCCGGCGCCGGCTGCTCGGGGCCCGCCTGCCTCCGGGTCGGCGCCGCGGGCTCGAACGTCGAGCGGTCCGAGTGCTCCAGCATCTCGGGCGTCCGCTCGTGCGCCCAGTCGCGCGACACCAGGTGCGCACGGACCAACGCGGCCTCCCGCCACGCCTGATCGAGCGCCTCCGGGGCCTGGGCGTACGCCGCCTGGTCCTTCCGCGTCTGCTCGGTCGGCGGCGCCGGCGAGTACTGGATGCCCAGCCGCTCGAGCGTCGTCCGCGCCGCGAGGTCCCCGACCATCGACGTCCGCGCCTTCTCCTGCGCCGGGCTCAAACCCGCCGGCGCGGGGTTCCGGCCCGGCACCTGCACGCCCGCCAACTGCGCGACCTCGATGGCGTTGCCGGCCCGGGCCGCCTTCTTCTCCTCGCGGTTGCCCACCGCCGCCGCCAGGTCGAGGAGCATCCGCTCGTTGAAACGCTGCTCCCGCGTGTCCGCCCCGGCAACGCGCGGGGGCCTCCGCTCCGGGTAGAACGTGCGCGTGTCCTTGTCGAAGTGCGCCTTGTCGCGAGGCTGGTCCGTCGCGAGGTACACCTGCTCGCGCGCGGCCAGCGCCTTGACCCCGCGGTTCGCGACCTGGGCCACCGCCTGGCTCTGGATCTCCGCGTAGCGCGTCCCGCCGGCGGGAATCTGCCGCCGTTCCTTGCGGCGCGCCTGCGCCACCGCGCGCCGGCCGAGCTCCTCGTCCTGCACGTGGGCGCTGAGACCCTCGCTGCGCGCGATGGCCGTCGACACGGCCCGCATCACCGAGGTCGCGTACTCGGCCGGGCTCCCGAACTTCTCCCGCGCCGGATGCGCAACCTGCGGCCCCTTCGCGCCCGACGTGATCGCGATCCGGTCGCCGGCATGCGTCTTGAGCTGCACGCCCGACCTCGATACGAGCTCCGAGAGCGTGCCGTGGATCGCCGACCGCTCGTCCGGCGTGCGCCCGTCCATCAACCGCTTCGGGATCGCCCGCAGGCTCGTCTGCGACTCGACGTGAAGCAGGTCGTACGACGAGGAGGGCCTCACGACCACGCCCGAGACGACGTCCGGATCGGTCGTCAGCCCGAGGGCGCCGGCGCGCACCGCGACCAGCGGCGCCTCGAGGCGCTTCTCCTCCAGCTTGTGGTGGCTCATCGCGCTGAGCTCGACCGGGTGGACCAGCTCCGCGCCCTCCATCCCGCGCGCGATCATCTGCGAGTGCAGAATCGTCGCGACCCGCGGGCCGAACGCGTTCCCGTCGTTGTTCCAGACCGCGCCCTCGCTCACTGGCGACTTCGAGCTGCGGGTCCGTATCGGTCCGCTCTCCAACGACGCGACCTGGTGATACGACTCGCCCGCCGCGATGTCGCCGGGTATCTGCTGCAGCGTCTCCGCCAGCCGCGCGTCCGACCGCTCCTGCCGCTGCTCCTGGAACCTCTCGTTCGTGCCAGGCATCTGCTCTCCTCCTCACGGATCCCCTTGGGGTCCAGACCGAGATCCCGCGACCGCGCGGGACCGATTTCGCCGAGCCGCTACCCCCTTGGCAGCGGCACCTCCCTCGCCCGCTCGCGCGGAGCCGCCGGCCGGGGGCCGTCCTCGGCGGGCAGCGCCTCCCAGCCCGCCCGGTAGCCGTCCGCCAGCTCCACTTCCTTCGCCCGCGCCAGGACGAACGACGCCATCCGATCCGCGTCCCGGCACAGGTTCGCGCCGTGCCGAACGAAGACATCGCGGGCCTCCGCCGGCAGCGGAAGCCCCGGCGGCGGCTCGTAGGCCAGCCCGAGCGCGCCGACCAGCTTCGCCGCGGCGAGGTCGCAGCGAAGCTGCTCGCGCACCCACCCCACGGACCCGCGCGGCGCACCGGCGTCGCGGCGCCCCTCCCGCGTCGCGTGCCCCGTCGCGACCACGGCGGCGAGAGCCACGACCGACGCGTACGACCCGCCGGAGCAGTCCGCCGGCAGCACCACGCGGTCCTGGTCGCGCCGGTACCCGTCGGCCGCGGCGTCCTGCACCGCGACCGAGACGCCCAGCCCGGCCACGAGCTGGTCGACCGAGGCCACGCCCGAATCCGCGCGCCGGATCCCGGCGAGCCCCACGCCGTCGGCCGGAAACAGCGGGCGGTCCGGCTCTCCCCGGCCGCCGGGCACGATCACGCCGGCGGCGCCGGGTCCGACCCGGCCGCCGCGGTGGACCGCTTCCGCCTCGTCGAGCATCACGTCGCCGCGCACGCCCTCCGGCGCCGCCGACGCCCGCCACGCCTGAACCGCCAGCGCCTCGGCCGCCGGGAGCGGCCTGCGGTCCGCGCCGCCCGCCGGCCACAGCGCGCCAGCGAAAGGACGGCCGGACAGGTAGAGATCCGCGACGGGCAGCGGCGGCGCGGCCACCGGGCCGGACGGCCTCACCGCCTCGCCGGCCGGGTCCAGGCCCCAACGGCCGACCACCGGTGCGCGATCCGCCGGCGGCCACGAGAGCCCCGCCCGCTCCAGGACCGGCCCCATCACGCCGGCCAGGGCCGCCTCGTCCGCCACCATCCAGCCGTCCAGCCGGCGCACCACCCCGCAGGCCGCCTGCACGGCGCGTGCGACCTCGTGGCACCTCTCGCCCCGCCCGCCGACCGCCCGCACGCCGGCCCTGAGCGAGCCGCCCGCCGCCAGTACCGCCTCGACCGCCTCGGTCGGCAACGGCTCGCGAACCGGGTCCAGGCCGACCGCGTAGTGGACCTGGGCGACCGACCGCGTCCTCGCGAACCACGCCTCGAAGTTGGCGCCGGCCGGGTCGAGCCCCGCCAGCTCGAGCCCGTCGCGGGCCGCCTCACAGCGGCGCTCCACGGTGGCGGCGCGATACGGGTCGCGGACACAGCGATCGACGTGCTCCAACGCGACCGCCTGGGCCGCCCGGTCGAGCTGGTCGGCCAGCTTCGGAGGCCCCGAGCAGCGGCGCGACACGGCCGCGGCCGCGCTCAACAGCACCGGGTCGGTCCCCGACGCCGAGAACACGACGTGGAGCGGCGGACCGTAGCGGACGCGGCCGACCGCCTGCGCCTGGGCCACCGTCAAGCCCCCGATGTCCCGAAGGTCGCGCCGGTCGCAGGCGTTCGCCACCGCGGCGGCGAACGCGCCTCCGCCCGACACCGGCAGGTCCCGCAGCGCGTCCTGGAGCTGATGCGTGCGCAGCGCGCCGTCGGTCTCCAGGGCGCGCCGGCGGCGATCCGGCAGCGGGTCCCTGAACCCGAACAGCCGGCTGTCCGCCACCCAGACCGACGGATGCGACCGCCGCAGCAGCCCGGCGCGGCCCTCGAGCTTCCGCGCGATCTCGACCGACAGCGCGACCTCGTAGACCAGGTCGCCGTGCGTCCGAAGGCGACGGCGCTGCGGCAGCGCCTCGTCGTCCTCGTGAATCGCGGCGTCGGCCTGGTCGCACGAGTCCAGCCAGTCCGACTCCGACTCGCGCCGGGCCTCGATCCGATCCGTGGTCTCGCCGCGGTCCTCGGGCGCTGGCGCCGGATACCGCTGCGTGCGGTAGCCGCCCGGGCGCACGAAGGAACGGCCGGAACGTCGAGTCATCTCGCTTCTGCTCCCCGGTCGCGGCCTATCCGGCCGAGGCCTCCTGCTGCGCCCCGGCGGAACCTGCCGCCGCATGCTCCGGGTCCAGCTCCAGCTCGCTCTCCGGCGGGCTCTCGCCCGCTTCCTCCTCGAGGACGAGCTCGTAGAACTCCTGGTCCGTGCCGAAGATCGCCGCCACCGCGCTCTCCTCCGACATCGGCACCGCCTCGACGGCGAGGTTCCACTCGCGGATCTGCTCCATCGTCAGGCACACCGTCCGGGCCCTCGACTGCATCGCCGCCTCGTACTCCTCCCGCGTCTCCGGTATCAGTGCGATCTCCTCCACGCCGCTGCGCCGCAACTTCTTCTGCCTCATGGCATCTGCCCTCCCCTCTCTGGCCCGGCCCCTAGCGCCCGGGGGCGCCCACCTCGACCGGATGCCGCCGTCCGTAATCCGTCTCCGGCTCCTGAACGCCCAGGGACCGGCACGCCCGCACCACCGTCCGCTCCGCGTAGTCCCTGGGATTCGCCTTGTCCTCCCGGAACTCCGCCAGCTCCTGAATCAGCAACCCCGGCGACTCCCCGCGCCGCAGCGCGTCGACCACCGCCTGCCAGTCGGCCTCGGACTGCGACGCCGGCACGCGCCGGCCGCCGAGATAGCGCCCCGGAGCCGCCGGTCGCGGGCCCGGCTCCCGCGGCGCGGCCGCGACCGAGACCGACCGCCGCGGGGGAATCACCTGCCGGAACGCCCTCGGCTCCCACCACTGCGAGCCGACGCCGCCGGGGTCGTAGCGCGAGCGCGGAACCGCCGCCACCTGCGCGTCCCCGCGGCCCGGCTTCCGGTTCACGAACCCCGGCACCCGCATCACCCGCGTGACGTCGACCACCGCGGGATCTCCCCCGTACACGGCGGCGAGACGCCGGTTCGCTTCCTCCGCCCCGGCGCGCGTCCAGGCCGCCGGATCGACATGCCACAGCACCTGCCACCGGCCCACCGACGAGCGGACCACCACGGCGGGCATCGGGACCCGCCCCGACTTCACGTCCGCCATCAGCTTCCCGATGCGCTCGTTGCCGTCCGTGTCCAGGTCCACCTGGAGACGGCGCACCTCCGAGACCGAGCGGCTGGTTCCCCTCACCGTCGGGTTGACCGAGCAGTAGACGTCGCTCCCGGCGTCGTTGGCCGACCTGAGCAGGCGCTGGCCCGACGGATGGCACCAGTGGCCGGCCGCACGGGCAAGCTGGCGGCTGCCCGAGCCACGCCGGTCGCAAAGCACGACCGTCGCCAGCTCCTGCGCGCTGAACAGCTCCGAGAACCACTCGACCGACGAGCGGCGCCAGGACGCACGCCCCGACAGGGGCCGGGAAACACCCACGGCCATCCCCCAATCGACCCACCGACCGCCGGCCTACCTCGGACGGGAGCCGCGACGGGCGCAACAACGCGGGAGCGGCGGTCGTAGCCGCGGGGAGGAGCAGCGGACGCTCGCGGCGCGGCGCACACCACGCTCCCCGCCGGCTGGCCGCCCCGCAGCCGAGTCCGTCCCTTCCCGGCGCCCTCTCCGAGCTCTGCCCCGTCATCTCGCTCCCTCCAGGACCGGCGCCGCGCGCCCCGCGGCCACCGGCTCGCGCCCGGCCGCCCGCTGCGCGCCGCGGCCCGCCAGCCGCCAGTCCCGTCCCTCGAGCCCGACCACCCGGCAACGGCCGACGATGCGGCTCGAGAGCCGGTCGTCCCCCATGAACGCGCCGATCTCGCTCGGCGTCTTGTTCGACGTCCACACCGTTCGCCGCCCGGCGTCGTGCCGCGCCTCGTAGAGCATCAGCAGCATCCGCCGCGTGTAGTCGGTCGCCGCCTCCCGCTCCGCCCCGAGGTCGTCGAGCACCAGCAGCCTCGCCGCCACCAGCCGGTCGAACGTCTCCGTCGTGTCCGCCGCCGCGCCGTGCGGCTGGAGCCGGTAGAGCAGCATCGGGACGCGCTCGAACGCCACCGACCGCTCGCCCGACTTCCACGCCTCGTTGAGCGCCGTGCACGCCAGCCGCGTCTTGCCCGTGCCCACCGGGCCGCACAGCAGCAGGTCCCGCCCGCCGTCGCCCGCCCGCAGGAAGGCCCGCGCCTCCTCGAACGCGTGCCGGTTGTCGGCCGCCTTGCGCCATGTCGACCACCGCGCGTCATGGAACTCCCGCGGCACCGAGGGCGCGGCGGCGTGCGCCGCCGTCCAGCAGCCGCAGCGCCGCAGGCGGGTCACGCCTTCGACCTCGACCGGCTCCCAGCCCGGCGTCCGCTCGCACCGCTTGCAGCTCACGCTCATCCCTTCGCCCGCCTGATGCCCGCGTCGTACGCCTCGCGCCGCTCCGTCGACCGCGCCCCGCCCCCGCGGCCCCGCAGCGACGCCTTCGCCTGCCGCCTCCGCCCCTCTCCCCCCGCACCCCCCTCTTCCCCTAGCCATAAGCCGTTAGCCGTTTCGCACGCGCGTGCGTGAGACGGAAGTTCTGCGGAAGTAGTGCGAGAGTTGTTCTGAACAACTTCAGAAGTAGTGCCGAAGTCGTCATCCGGCCCCGTTTCACGGGGCTTTGACGACGGTGCCGCACTACTTCCGAAGTTGTGCGGAAGTGAAACCGCGGCGCCATCGGAGTCACGCGCGCGCTCTCCCGAAGTTCTGCGGAACAACTTCCGCAGTTGTGCCGAAGCAGTGCCCGACTTCTGCGGAAGCCCCGGCACCCGCGCCCCGCCGGGATGGACGGACCACAGGTGGTGCGTCCTCGCGCTCACCTCGGCCGAGTCCGGGAGCGGATGCAGCGTCCGCGCGGGGAACCGCACGCGCTGGAAGTCCTGCCAGTCCCACTGGTACAGGTAGCGCGCCCCCTGGTGCTCGAACGCCGCCACCAGGCCGGTCTCGACGAGCCGCTCGACGCACTTCGCGATCTCCTCCGCCGGCCGCCTGCTCAGCGCGTCGTGCGCCGCCTGGAACGCCACCGCGTCGGCCCGCATCACCCCGAAGTCGTCGGTCGCCAGCACATAGGTCGTCCACACGCGGTACTCCAGGTCCGACAGGCTCGACACCCGCGCCGAGTGCCCGAGCCGGGCGTGCAGCAGTCGATCGGCGGGCATCGCTACGTCGCTTTCGATTCGCCGTTCCAACATGCGCCCCCGTCCCCCGGAGCCGTTCCCTTCCCCACAGTCCCCGTCCCGCTCTTCTCGACTGCCCGCATCAGCACACCCGCTCCGGATCACAGATCCCGCAGCGCGCCCACTCCGGCCGCCGCCCCACGACGCGCACGGTCGCGTCCGGCTGCGCCTGCCAGAACGCCGCCACCGCCGGCCGGCAGCCCGGGCAGATGAACACCGGACCCCCCGGCCTCGGGCTCGGCCACCCGCCACCCGCCGGCCTTCGGCCTGTTCACCGCCTGGCCGCCGCGTGCGGCGGCCACGTTCACCACGTCCGCCTCCGGCGACCCCGCACGGCCGCCCCGGATCCGCCGGCCGCGAGCCACTCGAGCAGCGCCGCCTTGCTCCAGCGCGGCCGCTTGTCGATCCCCGGCAACGGCGCCACCGGGAAGACGCGCGCCCGCAGGCGCCGCTTGATCGTCGACGGCGAGCAGCGCAGCAGCGCCGCCACGTCGTCGATGAACAGGACCTCCGGCAGGCCGTCGGCCGCGCCGTTCCCCTCGCGCCCACCGCTCACGCCGCACCTCCCAGCACTCTGGCCCGCGCCTGGGCCGCCGCCCGCTCGGCCCGTTCCAGCCGGTCGAGGGCCGCCGTCGCCTCCGCCTCGAACCCCGCGGGCGGCCTCCGGTGCTCGTTGAGGATGAGATTCAGCTTCGTCTGGCTGATGCCCAGCATCGCGGCGAGGGTGTGCTGCGGCAGCCTCAGCCCGGCGAGCCGGCTCCGGATCTGTCGCGTCATCGGGTCTCGCTCCAGGAGGTAAGCCTCATTGGCGGTCTGCGAGCATAGGTTAAGCATTGTTTACGTGTCAATGGGGTAATTTTCTGTTATTCTGTCGGGGTGACTACAGTCGGCAAGCGCCTCTTGAAGGCCCGGAAACTGCGGGGGATCTCGCAGCAGCAGCTCGCCACCGGCTCCAGCAACACGCGCCCGCTGATCTCGATGGTCGAGAGCGGCCGCGCCAACATGTCGGTCGCCAACCTGACAGCCGCCGCCAAGGCCCTCGGCGTCTCGGTGGACTTCCTCTGCGGCCTGACGACCGACCCGACGCCGTCCGGGGAGCTCGCGAAGGAGCTGGCCGACAGGGCGACGAGGGTCCGCGACCTCGAGGCGCAGCGGGCGTACTCCGCCGACGAGGACGACGCCGGCGACTACGTCGGTGTCTCGGAACTCGCGGGGGCGGCGGGAGGGGGCGCCGTGGTCGACGATGAGCGGATCACGGGGAGGGTGAAGTTCCGGCGAGACTGGCTGGACCGCCACGGCCTCGCCGCGGGCGAGTGCCGCCTCATCCAGGTGCTCGGCGAGTCGATGGAGCCGACCCTGGTCGACGGGTGCTCGATTCTGCTGAATCAGGCCAGCCGGCGGAGGCGCGTCGGCCGCATCTTCGTCGTGCGGACCGAAGACGGGCTCGTCGTCAAGCGCGCCGGCAAGGACCGCGCCGAGCGCTGGCAGCTTGTCAGTGACAACCCGAACAAGCAGGCGTGGCCGACCGTGCCGTGGCCCGACGAGGCGCCGGTGATCGGCGAGGTCAAGTGGGCGGCGCGGACGTTCGTGTGAGGAGTGACCGGATGGATACCACCACCAGCAACACCAACGATGCCCGATCCGACGTCGACGCCACCGTCGTGCGGGAGACGCCTCCCACGCGACAACGCACCACGCAACGCGACGCCGCTGCGCCGCCACAATTCTCCAAGGGCGATGGCCTCGCGTCTCAGTCGCGCCGACGGGTCCGCGTCGCCCAGGGGATCTACAAAGATCGCTGGGGCCTGTCCGCCACAGTCAAGGTGAACGGCATCCAGCGCGAGATCCGCTTCGACCCGGGCACGCCCCTCAAAACCATCCGGGCGAAGCGCGACGAGATGCGCGCAAGCCTACGGACACTCCCCCCCGGTGACCGGCACACCCTCGCCCACGACGCCGACCGCTACCTCGATCAGGTGCAAAGCACGCTCGTGAGCTTCGCCGACCGACGGCGCGACCTGTTGGCATGGCTGCCTCGGTTCGGCCACCTCCGGACGCTCGCCCTCCCGTCTCATGTCGCCGCACTCAACGCCCAGCTCCATGACTGGCGTCAAACGCTTTCCGCGATGAGCTGCAACCACCGACGTCATGCCCTGACCAACCTCGTTCGCGTGCTGTACGGCCGCCGCGCCGCCGTCGATCTCATCGACCTCGCCCGCTTTGCGCCCGCCCCTCCCAAGCCGCGATGGATCGACCGACACCATATTGCCACGGTACTCTCCCACCTGACGCCCGGCTCGCTGACCCGAGTTCGCCTAGCCCGGAAAATTCGTGAGGTTATCGAATCGGTCCCAGGCAGGGCCTGATCGTCGCGCGAAGGACGTTTTCGGACGCGGCGCGTGGTAGGTGGCAGCGTGGTGCAGTGGCCGGGGCGAGGTGACGGCACGCATGAGGTGGCAAGCGCCGACAGGTCGGGCGCAGGGGCGCTGGCGAGCATCCGGGGCGCGGAGGTTGCCGTGGCGACGGCGCGCTATCCGGCGCGCGCCCCGAGCGCGAGGGCGAGGTGCCGCCAGACGTCGCGGTATGGGGTCGCTCGCGGCAGGTGCAGGACGAGCCGGCGGACGGAGCGGACGACGTGGACGCTGACCTTGAGCAACCGGTCGCGCAGCCAAGTCACCTGGGTGCGGGCGCAGGCGGTGCGGGCGGCCCTCAGCCGCAGTTCCTGCATGAGCACGTAGGCGGCGGCCGTCAGCAGGACCCGCAGCTGGTTTGCCCAGAACCTGGTGCAGCTCGTGCGGTCGATCTGCAAGCCGTCGAGCAGTTCCTTGATGCGGTTCTCGATGTCGCCGCGCCCGCAGTAGACCTTCTCGTAGATGAAGCGCGGCGTCTGGCGCAGATTGGTCACGACGAAGCGCGGGTTGTCCCGCGGCTGCCGGCCGGTGAGCTGCACGACTTCGGCCTTGATCACCACGCGGCGCTCACGAGCCCACGTGCCCGCGCGATAGCGGGTGTCGAGGTAGAAGTGCGCCGTCTTCTCGCGCAGCATGTTCTCGGTGCGGGCCGCCACCATGACGTGCTCGGCAGCCCGCAACAGCACGGCGTTCCTGGCCATCGCCACGACGTAGTCGAGCCGCGGTTCGGCATCGAGGAAGTCGAAGATCTCTGGCGTGGCGAAGCCGCCGTCGAGCCGGACGAGAAAGCGCGCCTCGGGAAACGCGGACCGCAGCAGCGCGAGCAGCCGACACAGCACGCCCAGCGTGCCGTCGGACGCCTGCGCCGTGCCGGGCCGCAGCACGGCCGCGCACAGATACTGCTCCGCCTCACGGTCGAAGCTCACAAAGGCCAGCAATGGCAGGTAGCACCAGCTGTCGTAGTAGCTGTTGAACATGGTCAGCTGCTGCGCGCCATGCGTCGGGTCGTCGGTCGGGTCGAGGTCGATCGTGATGCGTCGCACCCGCCCGCGCAGCCGGCGGCGATGCCGCTCGATGACCGACGCCGCCAACTCGCGCCCGAGCCGATAGAGCGCGACGCGGCCCGCACCGTTCTCGAACCGCGAGACCGTCGGCTGCGACGCCAGCCGACCGCCCGCCACCGGGTCGCGCCCGAGCAGCAACTTGTGGATCGGATCATCGGCGAGCTGGTCCGAATCGTTGCCGTCGGGATGGCCGCAGGCGATGCCGAACACCCGCTGGCCCACCAGGTCCTCGAGCGTGTGCCGGACCTTCTCCGGTGCCCGGCGGTCAATCAGACACCGGCCGAATGCCTTGACCAACCCGTAGACGCGCTCGGCGGCCTTGAGCAGCACGGCGCCGCCATCCGAGCTCGACTGCTCGCGGTCGAACGTGGCCACGAGCGGCTTGTCGAACAGATCGGGGAACAGAACAGACTGTGCTATCGTGGGGTCCGTCACGCAAGAGCCTCCGTCGTGCCGAAAACATCTGTCGTCAACAGCGTTTTAGCACACGGAGGCTTTTGTGTCTCTACTCAGGCCGGGCGCCTCATGAATTTTCCAGGCTAGAGGAAGCCGTCGAGTATGTGCTGGGTGACTGTTTTTTTGCGGTGGGCCAGACAGTCGGAATGCGAAAGACGGTCGACTACGACGCCGTGGTCTGGTGGCACGATCACTTCCGGTCCAAGTTCCTGGCAGCGATGCAACACCACGGAAACCGCTGGCTGGAAGACCGGGACAATGTAACCGCGGTGGGGTGGATGTTGGCCGAGCGTGCCGTGCGGCATGCCGACGGCCGGAGTTCGATCGATGTAGAGGCGGCTCGCTGTGCCGCCGCCGATGTCGAGCGATATTGCGAAGCCCGAGCGAAGCGGGCTGCGCCGCACTATGATCAGAGCGCTGGCGCCGCCCCGCGGCTGGCTGGTTACTGGTGCATTGGCTGGGACGTATAGGCTTAGCTACGTTGGACTTGACCGACGCATGACGAAGGGCCGGTCGCACTTCTGCGCAACGCGCTGGGCTACCTGCCTGTGAGGTTGCCCCGATCCCGTGGACGGGTTAACGCTTGCGGGTTCACATCATGACACGTCCGTGGTCTTCCATGTTAGTCGTCGACGATGAGCGCTGTGGGAGTGTGGAATCTCGCGGTCCGGGCCCTGGCATGGTCGGCAGCGGTCGCCCGCGAGATTTCCAAGGGACTGTGGACGCCCGCCTCGCCGACCTTCAGATTCAGCGCGACGTCGACCGGGCGTCCATGGGCCCGGCACTTCCACAGCGGCCCCTGGGGATACGCTGCGCGGTTCGAGCATGCGGTGGCGCCTTCGGCAGCCGCCGGGGCCGCGGGAAATTCGGCGACCCAGCAGGCCCGCAGTCGTCTTCTCATCGAGGCGACAGCTCTCACAGCGGCTATCCGCCTTGCGAAGCCGAAGGCGAGCCGTGTGCCTGCAGGCCATCATTCCCTCCGTGTGTTTCCAGAAGATGGCCGGTGACGACGGGAGTCGGCACTGACGATCCGGGTTCCAACTGAATCGTGGGCACCTCCGGAGCCTCCACCGACCGGGCAACGTCCACAGGGACTGCCGCATGGAGACGTTCGAACTCGAGCGGCGACATCTGACCCAGCGCGGAATGGCGGCGTCGCGTGTTGTACCAACCTTCGACGAAATCAAACACCGCCGCCCGCGCCTCGGCGTGCGTGGACAAGGTCGTGCGGTCGAGCAGCTCGCACTCGAGCGTGGCGAAGAAGCTCTCGGCCATCGCGTTATCGAAGCAATCACCCACCGAACCCATCGACAGCGCCACGCCCCTTTTCCGGCAGCGGGCACCGAAGGCCAGCGACGTGTACTGGCAGCCCTGGTCGGAGTGATGGACGACCGCGTCGGGCCGGCGTTGCGCCACGGCCATCTCCAGCGCCTCGATGACCAGCTCCGTGCGCAGGTGCGAGGCCATCGCCCAGCCAACGACCCGCCGGCTGAACACGTCGAGAACGATAGCCAAGTAGAGGAAGCCGACGAGCGTCGGGACGTAGGTGATGTCGGCGACCCACAGGCGATTCGGCGCGTCCGCCTCGAAGCGGCGCTCGACCCGATCCGGGGCTGGCCGGGTCTTTAGATCGCGGCGCGTCGTGCGCGGCCCGCGGCGCCGGCTCACGCCCGCGATGCCCGCGGCGCGCATCACCCGCGCGACCCGCTTGCGGCTGACCGAGACGCCGCATTCGGCCAGTTCGGCGTGGACCCGAGGCGCGCCGTACGTGCCGCGGCTACGCCTGTGAATCTCCTCCACGCGGGCCGTCAGGTCCGCATCGGTCTGCGCGCGAGCTGAGGGTGGACGTCGACGCCACGCGTAGTACCCGCTCGGGGAGACACCGAGCACCCGGGCCATCGTGGCGACGCGGAACCGAGCCTGATTCGCACTCATGAACCGGTAGTTCTCCCGGGTCCGGTCTCCCGTGCGAACCAGGCAGTTGCTTTCCTAAGAAACTCCCGTCGGATGCTCCTGGAGCGTGAATCCGAGCGCCTTCGCCCGACGGCGGAGATTGGCTACGGCTCGTTGCCGATAACGCTGCTCGTAGTGCGAGGCACCCGGGTCGGCGTACTGCATGCCGTAGCGCAGTGTGTTGTAGAACAACACGGCGATCTTGCGCGCCGTGGCCGTCACCGCCTTGGCCTTGCCGACCCGCCCGGACAAGCGGCGGTAGAACGCGCCCAGGGCCGTGTCGGTCCGGCTCACGGTGACCGCGGCCAACCGCAGCAGGGCTGCCGCTCGGTTCGCAGACCGTCGCGTCTTCGAGCTCAGGATCCGACCGCCCGAGATCTTGTTGCCCGGAGCCAACGACAACCACGACGTGAAGTGCTTGCAGGTCGGCCACCGAGACATGTCCGTGCCGCATTCGCTGACCAGCTTCAGCGCGTTGTACGGTCCGAGGCCGTGGATCTGAGTCAGGTCTACGCCGAGCAGCGTGTAGAGCATCGGGCGCACGTCGAACGCCAGCGCGTTGGGTCCGCGCGTGGTGTGTCGCGGGGCCGGCAACCGGGCCGGTGGCGGCGTGCTCGTTGCGCAAAGGTGCTTCACCGCGCGCTCGATGGCCTGATCACACTGCCCGATGGACTCCTGGTATCTGTCGTAGAGCTCCAGCGCCTGGCTCAGCGCGAAGACGTGCTCTTCCCGATAGTTGCCGGCCAGCGCCTCCCTGATCGTCTCGACGCTCGCCTTGCAGCGGGGGTCGCGGTGCTGGGCCAACTGCATCGGGTCGCGGTCGCCCGCGACAATCGCGCGCACGATGCGCATCCCCGTCTCGCCCGTGATGTCGGTCACGACGTGATGAAGCTGGACGTTCATCTCCATCAAGGCCTTCTGCATGTGCTGAATGTGTGCGGCTGCATACTCGACCAGCCGCTCCCGCTGACGCAGATACGCGCGTAGCGTCACCACGTCCTGATGCGGACGGAAGCTCCCGCGCAGCAGGCCGAACTGATGAAGCTGCTGGAGCCACTGGGCATCGTTGACGTCCGTCTTCCGGCCTGGAACCTGCTTCACGTCTCTGGCGTTGACCAGCAGCACCTCGAAGCCCTGCGCCTCAAGGATCTCGAACACCGGGATCCAGTACACGCCCGTCGACTCCATCGCCACGGTCGTGATCCCGACAGTCTTCAGCCAGTCGGCCAGTCGATGCAGATCCTGAGTGAAGCTCTGAAAGGTCCGCACGGGCTCGGCGTCGCGATCGGGCGCCACGGCCACCACGTGAAACCGTGAGCCCACATCGATGCCGGCCGCATCGGGATGAACGTTCGAGAAGCGGCCTCGTGCGTGCCGCCCCTTGGTCTTCCTGCGTCGTGCCATCGGTACCTCCTCATTGGAGTGGCGCCGAGAGGCAGGACGGCGGAACGATAACTTTCCTACACGGGATCGCAGTCGAGCGTCACCACTTGCAAGTCCGCAGGCGTCCTTGGACCACGTTTGCCACGGGGTCGTGCCTCCAATAAGCTAACGGTCGCTCCCCTCGGCGCGACCCCGCACGATACCCGATCGCCGAGTTTCTGTCGCGACAGGAGCGGGTACGCCCGCCGACGACGTTTGCCAATATCTCCCGTTCTTCGCGCAGCCGACGCACCTCACGGCGCAGCCGGCGAATCTCTTCACGCTCCTCGGTGTTCAGGCCGTCGGCGCGCTCTCCCGCGTCGCGGTCAGCCTGCGCAACCCAGTTCCGTATCGCCTCGGCCGACGGCTCGAACTCCCGAGCCAGTTCGCCCGGTGTGCGTCGGGACCGAACCAGCTCGACCATCTGCTGCCGGAATGCCACCGGGTACGGCGGTCTCGACTTCGGCATCGTGGACTCCTCCTCACCAACAGGTTAGGTGTCCACGAAATCGGGGCAACTCCACTGGCAAGGTCGGCATTGATCGCCGCCAAGTGTTCCGCAGGCGGCAGGCGTGGCTTGGCCGCGTCTTCCGAAGAATCTGGCACGCTGCCCGCGTCTGCCCGCGTCTGCCCGCGTCTGCCCGCGTCTGATCCGGGTGCTGTGTACCGAGGACCCAGGCTTAGGGCCGGCGTAAGAATAACTTCCCATTTTGTCACATCGGCTCGATGGTGTAGTTCCATTTCGGCATGACGGCGTCCGGTGTGATGCGCAGCTCTCGCATCTGGGCGTCGGTGACCTTGACGCCGGTCTCGTAGGTCTTCCGCACGAGGTAGGCGCGGACCCTCAATCCAGTGGAGGTGCGTGTGGTGCGCAGGTATTTCAGGATGGTCTCGAAGCTGTCGAGGGGTCGGCCCGCCCAGTTCTTGCTGATCTCGCAGAACAGGCGGTGTTCGATGGGGTTCCACTTCGACGTGGCCGGCGGGTAGTGGGCCACCCTCACGCGCAAGCCGTGCCGGTTGCAGAGACGATGTTGCAGGTTGAACTTCCAGGCGCGGGCCGTGCAGCTGTTGCTGCCGCCACCGTCGGCCAGGATCTGCAGGGTCTTGGCTTCGGGGTAGCGCTTGCGGCCCTCGGTGCGCCACCACTTCTCGATGCAGTCGACGGCGAACGCCGGGGTGTCGGCGGTTTGGCCGACGAAGACGGTGCCGGCATTGGCGCGGGGGTCGTAGATGCCGTAGGGGATGGCGAGGCCGTGGGCGTCGGAGCGGAAGTCGTGGTCGTTGACGAGTTCGGGGCTGCGGTCCCATTTGGCGCCGGGATTGCGGAACCTGCCGACGAGCTCCTTCTTCTTGGTATCGACGCTGATGAGGGGGCTGTTGTCGGCGGCGCAGCGCTCGCGCAACTCGGCGATGTGCCGGAACTGCCGGTCTCGGTTCGGATGCGAGGCGCCGGCGAGCTTCTTGTGGTTGACGCGCAACGAGTAGCCCATGGCCTTGAGCAGTCGGGCGACGGTCTGCGGGCAGACGTGGATGCCGAGCCCGCCAAGTTCGTCGGCGAGCTTGGCGGTGGTGCGGCTTGTCCACTTGAGGCCGCTGACCGGGTCCCCGGCCGTCTCGTGGGTCATCAGGGCTTCGATGCGGGCGAAGACTTCGGGCGTTTTTTTTCCGCCGGTGTTCGTCCGCCGCCGGCGCGCCGCACCCGGTCGACCTCGACATCGCGCTCGACGAGCTGCCGGCGACCGGCGGCGACCGTGGACGGGTCGATGCCGAGCAGTCGGGCGATGCGCCGGTCGCCGCCCCACCCGCACTTGAGCGATTCGAGTCCGGCGAACAGCCGGCGCTGGCGCTCGTCGAGCAGGCTGGCGAACAACACGATGGCGGCGCGCAACTGCTCGGGCATCAGGTCGGCGTCGGGCAGCGGTCGCCCGAGTCCGGGCGTGGCCATCAGCAGCCGTCGGGCGCGGAGTTGACGCGTCTGCTGCGCGTGGTCGGTGGCGCAGTAGAGGAACTGGCCGGCGAGCTTGTGCCGTGTCAGCCGGCCGTCGCCGACGAGCTTGCGCAGGGCGTCCTGGGTGCCGACACCGAGCCGGTTGTCGAGCTCGTCGACGAAGTGTCCGGCCTCCGCGTCGTTGACGAAGGCCTCGGCGGTTGCGACGAGGGTGCCGGCACGGGAGAAGCGGACGCCGGCGAACGCCCACAGGCCGTGCTCGTCGAAGTCGGCGAGCTCGTAGAGCGTGTAGTAGCCGCCGCGATGGGAGTAGCTGGTGCGGGCGTCGAGGTCCTTGAGCTTGCGGAAGGCGGTGCGCCTGCTGACGCGGGGACCGAGGGCGGCCATCACGTCGGGCAGGGCGGCGACGGTTCGCTCTCGGAGCAGGGCGACGACGGTGTCGGCGGAGAACTGGGTCGGTCTCATTGTGGCACCATTACGGACTACAGATTCCGCAATGGTGCCACAATCCGTGGTCGGATCGCTACTCTTCAATCCGAAATCCGCCCTGTCTGTGTGGTGGAGTCGCCGGGCCGAGCGTGCTTGACGCCGCGTTCTAGTGCGACACTACGGCCGTTTGCAGGAAGTTATTTTTGCGCGGACCCTTAGCTGAAAACCACCGCTACCTGAACATGTGCTTCCTGGGTAGAGAACGACTTGCTGCAGGGAGGTCTCCGTCGTGGCCGGGTGAACTATGTTTGTTGGCATAGAAGCCAGGGCGCGCAAGTGCCCAGGGAAGGGGCACTCTCATGACACGACTAGCTGCATGGTACTGGATTCGTAACAACATCGGCACACTCGCGGCCATCGGTGCACTAGTCGGCGGACTCATGGGCGGCGTGTGGTCAGCCGGACGGACAATGGGAACGCTGACGGCGCCGACCAGACTAGCTGTCGTGGAGCAGAGTATGGAGGGCCTGTCTGAAAAAGTTCGAGCGCTCGCGACTACGGAGACTGTCGACGAGGTGGACAGCCGGGTGGATAACCTGGCTGAAAAAGTAGAAGGCCTGAGCACTTTCAATAGTCCAGTTACACCCGAACACCTTGAGGAGGCTATTAAGCCACTAGCCCGGAAAATTCGTGAGGTTATCGAATCGGTCCCAGGCAGGGCCTGATCGTCGCGCGAAGGACGTTTTCGGACGCGGCGCGTGGTAGGTGGCAGCGTGGTGCAGTGGCCGGGGCGAGGTGACGGCACGCATGAGGTGGCAAGCGCCGACAGGTCGGGCGCAGGGGCGCTGGCGAGCATCCGGGGCGCGGAGGTTGCCGTGGCGACGGCGCGCTATCCGGCGCGCGCCCCGAGCGCGAGGGCGAGGTGCCGCCAGACGTCGCGGTATGGGGTCGCTCGCGGCAGGTGCAGGACGAGCCGGCGGACGGAGCGCACGACGTGGACGCTGACCTTGAGCAACCGGTCGCGCAGCCAAGTCACCTGGGTGCGGGCGCAGGCGGTGCGGGCGGCCCTCAGCCGCAGTTCCTGCATGAGCACGTAGGCGGCGGCCGTCAGCAGGACCCGCAGCTGGTTTGCCCAGAACTTGGTGCAGCTCGTGCGGTCGATCTGCAAGCCGTCGAGCAGTTCCTTGATGCGGTTCTCGATGTCGCCGCGCCCGCAGTAGACCTTCTCGTAGATGAAGCGCGGCGTCTGGCGCAGATTGGTCACGACGAAGCGCGGGTTGTCCCGCGGCTGCCGGCCGGTGAGCTGCACGACTTCGGCCTTGATCACCACGCGGCGCTCACGAGCCCACGTGCCCGCGCGATAGCGGGTGTCGAGGTAGAAGTGCGCCGTCTTCTCGCGCAGCATGTTCTCGGTGCGGGCCGCCACCATGACGTGCTCGGCAGCCCGCAACAGCACGGCGTTCCTGGCCATCGCCACGACGTAGTCGAGCCGCGGTTCGGCATCGAGGAAGTCGAAGATCTCTGGCGTGGCGAAGCCGCCGTCGAGCCGGACGAGAAAGCGCGCCTCGGGAAACGCGGACCGCAGCAGCGCGAGCAGCCGACACAGCACGCCCAGCGTGCCGTCGGACGCCTGCGCCGGGCCGCCGGGCTCGCAGCACGGCACGCGCACAGATCACTGCTCCGCGCTCACGGTCGAAGCTCACAAAGGCCAGCAATGGCAGGTAGCACCAGCTGTCGTAGTAGCTGTTGAACATGGTCAGCTGCTGCGCGCCATGCGTCGGGTCGTCGAGTCGGGTCGAGGTCGATCGTGATGCGTCGCACCCGCCCGCGACAGCCGGCGGCGATGCCGCTCGATGACCGACGCCGCCAACTCGCGCCCGAGCCGATAGAGCGCGACGCGGCCCGCACCGTTCTCGAACCGCGAGACCGTCGGCTGCGACGCCAGCCGACCTGCAGGAGCACGTAGGCCCGCCAACAGGACCCGCGAGCTGGTTTGCCCACCGTGCGGCTGCGATCTGCCAGCCGACCGCCCGCCACCGTTCCTTGTCGCGCCCGAGCAGCAACTTGTGGATCGGATCATCGGCGAGCGCCGTCTTCTCGCGCAGTCGGTGCGCCACCATGACGTTGCTCGGCAGCCCGCAGCAGGCGATCCGTTGCCGTCCGGATGCGCCGCAGGCGATGCCGAACACCCGCTGGCCCACCAGGTCCTCGAGCGTGTGCCGGACCTTCTCCGGTGCCCGGCGGTCAATCAGACACCGGCCGAATGCCTTGACCAACCCGTAGACGCGCTCGGCGGCCTTGAGCAGCACGGCGCCGCCATCCGAGCCGGCCGACGAGAAAGCGTGTGTCCGGGATCGACCAGACACCGGCCGAACGCCTTGACTGCTCGCGGTCGAACGTGGCCACGAGCGGCTTGTCGAACAGATCGGGGAACAGAACAGACTGTGCTATCGTGGGGTCCGTCACGCAAGAGCCTCCGTCGTGCCGAAAACATCTGTCGTCAACAGCGTTTTAGCACACGGAGGCTTTTGTGTCTCTACTGATGCGGCCAGGCCGGGCGCCTCAGGGGCGCTGAATTTTGAACAGGCTAGGGGCGCGCCACGTCGCGAAGTTGCACGAAACCGGTCGCGCAGGATCGGGTGCGGGCGCAGGCGGTGCGGGCGGCCCTCAGCCGCAGAAGTCACGAATGCTGCTCGCGGTACAGTCTGCTCGAGCAGAATGCCTTCAACGTGAAGCGCGGCGTCTGGCCGATGACGCGAAGGTTCAACCGTTTGATTGGACGACAACCACGCGGCGCTCACGGTAGAAGTGCGCCGTCTTCTCGCGCAACCTTCCTGGCCATCGACCGAGCCGCGGTTCGGCAGCGTTCGCACGGCGGACCGAGCGAGCAGCCGATCAATGCGGACGCCGCGCCGTGCCGGGCCGCAGCAAACTGCTCCGCCTCACGGTCGAACACGGACGTATCCTCTAGGTCAGGCGCCAGCGTCGGCCGTCGTCTCCGCTCGATGACCGACTGATGCACCGTCGAAGCAGAGCCTCGGAGAATTTTCCTCGAGCGTGCCGGACCTTCTCCGGCGGGCGGTCAATCAGACACCGGCCGAATGCCTTGACCAACCCGTAGACGCGCTCGGCGGCCTTGAGCAGCACGGCGCCGCCATCCGAGCTCGACTGCTCGCGGTCGAACGTGGCCACGAGCGGCTTGTCGAACAGATCGGGGAACAGAACAGACTGTGCTATCGTGGGGTCCGTCACGCAAGAGCCTCCGTCGTGCCGAAAACATCTGTCGTCAACAGCGTTTTAGCACACGGAGGCTTTTGTGTCTCTACTCAGGCCGGGCGCCTCATGAATTTTCCAGGCTAGGGGCAACCGTCGCGAAGTTGCACGAAAGGATTGGAAGTCTGAATGCTGCGCTACAGTTGCTCCAGAATGCCCAACGTGAGGCCGTGAGCAGGTTCAACCGTTTGATTGGACGACAATGGTACAACCTGACCAGCGTTCGCAGGGAGGATCAATGCTATGTAAACAACACGGACTATCCTCTAGAGTTGGCCGTGTCTACTGATGCACGAAGCAGAGCCCAGAATTTTTGCCAGCTAGACATATATATTGAAGCAGAGCTTATTCTCCAGCAGATTGACAATAATCCATCTTATGCGAAACATTGCGCAGTCGTGGCAAGTGTGCCTCCACGAGCTCGATACTACGTCAATGACGATGGCTTCAAGAGCGGAAGAATATTGATGTGGTGGGAATTACGTGTGGAGGGAGAAACAATCGATCAAATTCAAGATACCCAGTGTAGATGAGCGGTCTTTGCTGTGAAACTTCGGCGTAGCGGGAGGCGCACGACGAGTGCGGCCGTGGATCAAGGGGATCGGACGGTCCCCGGCGTACGACTTGAGTCCGGATGGGATGGGCGGTGCGGGGCAGCCCCGATCTATGGCCCGGCACGGCGCCGCGGGGTCCGGAAGCGTCGGGTCAGGAACGCGCGGTTGCTCTCGCCTCCTCGAGGAAGCCGTACTGTTTGAGCATGCGGAGCCACCGCGGGGCGTTGCGCTCGACGACCATTTGTTGGTAGTCGATGCCCGGGTCGGTGTAGCATAGGCGCTAACTTGTTCACGTCACCTGCTCCGGCGGCTGCTCGGTCCAACCGAAGTACGCGGAGAGCTGCGACTGCCGGCGCCGTGGCGGCTCGGCCAGCGCGCCGGAGATCGATCGCCAGTCGTTGAGCATGCAAGCCAGCGAGAGCGGCGGTTCGATGGCGCGCGTGACCTGGTTGAACACGAACTTGAAGTCACGCCACGCGCTGCGGGGGCGCCGGGGCCGGTACGTCGTAGCCCCAGGGGGAAATCGTGCGGGCGTGGTGGAGCCGCTTCTCCACCAGCAGTGCCACGAACAGTTTCCCGTAGAGCCACGCCTTGGCGCTGTCGTCGTCGTACTTCGGCAGGTGCCCCAACTGCGCCAGCGACTTGAAGCGCTTGAACACCAATTCGACCTGCCAGCGCAGGCGATACCACTCGAGCACGTCGGCGGCCGAGAAGGGCGGCTCGGGGAAGGTCGTGAAAACGATCACGTACTCGGCAAAGCGCAGAGTGGCCGGTTGTACCTGGGTCCGCTTGCGGGCGGCGTCCCGGCGGATTTTCTGCTGCGCCAAGCGGATCGCCTCCGCCGACTTGCGGAGCACGCAGACCCGGCCCGCAATCTCGCCCGGCGGGCCGCCGTCGTCACCCGCGGCCGCGACCGTCGTCGCCCAAGCGCGCGCTGCCCCCGGACGCGTGACCGACGAGACCGCGGCCAGCAGGTCGAACGGCCGCCCGGCTGCCGTGTGCAGCGGCAACGACCCCGTATTGACGCGCACAATCAGCCGCCCGCCCGCCTCGACCACGTGGCGGATCCCCCGCGCGGTCGAATACCCGCGGTCGGCCAGCACATGGTCGCCGGCGCGGATCGGGAACTGCGCCAACGATTCTCCCGTGCCCGGCCCCTCGACCCCCGTCAACTTGAAGAAGTCGCACGTCAGCGACGGCAGGCCCACGCTGTAGTGCAGCCGCCACAACGACCCGCTCGGTCCCGGTTCCTTCACCGTCGTCGCATCCACCGCCCGGACCTGGAACGCGCCGCCGGGGATGACCGCCAGACCCTGCTCCTCGAACAGGCGCACACACAGCGCGTGCAGCCAACCCTTGGATTTCTTCAACCGCTTCAACAGCGCCACGTCGGACAGATCCGCCAGACGCGCTTGGCGGGCGCGAACCACCGTTTCCCGCAACGAGTGTCCGCAGCCGAGGTGCAGCAGGAGGGTCCGCAACAGGTTGTCGACCGTCTTGTCCTTCCGCAGCCCCTTCAACGCCCCCGTGTCCTGCGCCAACTCCCGCCAGTCACCGGGCAGGAACGACCGCAGCACATCCCAGTCCTCGTCCACCGGGCCGGCCTCCATGTCATGCATGCGCATGTCAGGATACGCCGGCCTCGCTCGGAACACAAGTTAGCGCCTATGGGTCGGTGTAGGGCCGGTCGTTGCGCAAGACGGCGTGAGTCACCCGCAACAGCTTGTGGGCGGTCGCGAGAATGGCCCGCTTGTAGCCGATGCGGCCGGCGAGGGCGCGGTGATAGTCGTAGAACTGCGAGCGCTTGGTGCGTACGGCGCCGTGGGCGCATTCAGCGAGAGTGGCCCGCAGTGTCGAGTTCCCCTGACGGGCGCGGCCGGCGCGGCGCTTGCCGGCGCTGGTGTTGTTGCCCGGGGCCACCCCGGCCCAAGCGCCGAGATGGCGGGCCTGACGGAAGGCTCCCAGGTCCGGGCCGATCTCGACGAGGATGGTGCTGGCGCTGCCGAAATCGATGCCCGGGATCGTCTGCAACAGCCGCAGGGGGCGCTGGTAGTCGGCCAGTTCGGTTCGGATGCGGGTATCCAGCTCGGCGATGGCGGCGTCGGCCCGGTCGAGGGCGTCGATCTGCATCTTCAGCTTGATCAGCGCGAGCGGGTCGAGGGCGGCGGCCAAGGCCTGGGCCAACGGCTTGAGCTTGGCGTCGACGTGGTTGGTCAGGCCGGCGAGGATGCGGTCCGGTGGATGCCCGCCGACGAGCCCGTCAAGTATGCGCCGCCCGTTGACGCCGAAGATGTCCGACAAGATGCCGCCGAGGCGCAGGCCGTCGTGGTCGAGGGTCTTGTGGACCCGGTTGCGGTTCCGGCTGCGCTCGGCGACCAGCGTCCGGCGGTAGCGGGTCAACTGGCGCAACTGGCGGAACTGACGGGGCGGGACATAGCTCGGCAGGGCGAGGCCGAACTGACAGATGCGGCCCAGCCACAGACTGTCGTTGACATCGGTTTTCTTGCCACGAATCTGTTTGACGTGCTGGGCATGAAACAGTTCGGCGTGAATGCCGGCGTCTTCCAGGGCCTCGAACGGGGCCTTCCAGTAGACCCCGGTGCCTTCCATCGCGGCGGCGGTGACGCCGTGCGACCGAAGCCAGTTGGTCATTGCCCGCAGCCCGTCGGGCAACGCGCTGAACTCGCGTACGGCCGTTCGCGCCAATCCGCGGCCCGCCTCGCAGAGGCGCACGGCGGCCGTGATGCACATCTTGTGGACATCGAGGCCAGCCGCTCGGGGCCAGACCACGTGCATGTCGTCGACGTGCAAGGTGTCGGCGTCGATCCTCTCGGACATATCAGGTACCCTCCCTGGAGGCGGAAGCGGGCGGGCACGTCCGGTGCAGGAACACACCCGCCTCGCGGGCGGGGTTCGATTTGCTGCTCGTCCACGGCCTGAGGCCGGGACGGTTCGGGGCTCGATGCCGGGCGCGCAGCGTCAGTTTGGATACGGGGACGGGGTTCCCCTGACCCCGAAAAAAGCTACGACGACTGTCCCGCTTCCGCCCCTTGAGGATGGCACGCTCCAAGCGTCAACGTGCAGGAGCCGCCGGCCCCGACGCAAAGCCGGGTCACGTTTCATGACGTCGGGGTGAGCGCGACGCCGCTCATGACGGTTTGGTTCAATAGTGTTCCACAGCCTCAGGCCGAGGCCGCGACGATTTGAGGACGTTGAGTTGGAACACCTGAGGCATCTGGTTGAGGCTCCAGCACAGCCGCAGAGCGAACTTGAGGTGGACCGGTAGTTGAACTCGACATTTCTCCAATGGAGCTCGGCTACGTGCCGTACGAGCGCCGGCGCTTGGGTCGTGACGGCTCCATGGCATACGTGTGCCGCGCAACCGCACGCGACGATGGCGGATTGGGATCCGGAGAGACTTTCTTAGAGCGTGGCGAACTGGCGCCGAGGTGCTCGATGTCCTTGGGGGGGGTAGCATGCTGAGCTGGAAGGAACTACTGAATTCAAACGTGTTGGCCGCTCTCTTCGCGTCTGCTGTTGTCGTGGTTGGCTGGAACGTCAGCAGTCGCCAGAGCGAGAACGAAGCGCGCCGGCAATTCGAGACGCGGTATCTGATTGATAGCTTTCGTGTTATGTATGCGGTGTCAAACGTCCGCTGCATGCACCCGAGCGAGTCGGATGCCCTGAGTCAGGCTATAGGAGACCTGAACATCTTTGGGACGCCGGCCCAAGTAGACTTGGGCCGGCGGTTCGCTAGCGCCATGGCCGCCGGAGGAGACGCACGCGCGGATGACCTTCTTGAGGACCTCCGAGACGAGCTACGCGAAAAACTGGCCATGGATAGCCTTGAAGGTGATAACTTGCTACTGGTTCGGTTTGAGCCTTTGAGGGAGTGCCAATAGCCCGCTCTGGATGTCGGCGTGTATGAGAGGCTTTTGGTAAGAGGACGTCACCGCGGTCAGCGAGACGGTGCCGGCAGCACCGGGCGGATCACGCGGTTTTCGCGGAGCTTGAGCGCTCATCGGTAGCCTGACCGCAGGATGACCGCAGGATCCTTCGCCCTTTCGACATGAGGGCGGGGCGATGCCGGCGCGGAGGCTTCTGGCGAGAAAGATTCGTGAGATTCTACGACTCAGGTACGAACAGTGCCTGTCCCACCGCGAGGTAGCCCAAGCCTGCGTCATCGGTCCGAGTTCGGTTTCTCGCTATCTGCAGCGGGGGGCGTGGCATGGGCCGGGCTGGCCGCTGCCGCCCGGCCCTCGACGACGCGGCACTTGAGGCGCGGCTGTTTCGCCGCCCGGTGCCGGTGCTTGGCCTTGCCCCGCCGGACGGCGCGCACATCCAAGCTGCTGTGTCAGCGCCGCTGCGCCCGTTCGTGGTCATGAGGAGAAGGCTTGATGGACGCGTCCGTTCGCAGAATCATCCAGCCAAATGAAGACGAGGGCGGCAAACCGGCTTGAGGTGCCGTTCGCTCTGTGATTCTTGTCGATGGCGATCTAGGAAAGATCCGGCAAGCACAATGGCTTGGGGACCCGTAGGACGCAAGGGCGGGCGCGGGCGGGAAGGCAAAGACAGTAACAGGGAAAGCGCGAAGGTGGAGCAGGCGCACTTCTCGCAGAAGTCAATCCCTGCTCTTCAGCAGGGCGCGTCCGCCGTGGTAGCCTGACCATCGTACGGGGCGCCGGTTCCCGAAGACCCTACGAAGAACCGCCGGCCGTCCCTGAACGTCACGTTCCGTGCATTCGCCATCGCGGCGGATAGATCCTTGGCCTGATAGCCGTCCACGACGAGCTCGGTGCCGGCCGGCAGACAGTCGCGGCGCAGGCCTCTACGGGCGAGCACGTTCGGCGTGCCGCCTTCGACCATCCAGACGCGGGACGTGCCGTCGTCCTGCTGAACCTCCAGGTGGATCCATGTGTGCGGATTGACCCACTCGACGCGGACGACCGTGCCCTCGAGGCGGATCGGGGCGTTGGCATCGAACTCGGCGGTGAAGGCATGATGCGCCTCGACAGGCGTCACGAGCGGTGCGGCGTTCCACGTCAGCGCAACGGCTCCCAGCGCCAGGGCCCCGACCATCAGATTCCTCGTCATCGCGATCCTCCTCGGTGTTCCTTATTGGGTCCTCCCGCGTGACTCCGCGACGGAGGGCTACGGCTGCTCCCGCTCTGCTCCCACGGGCGTCTTGCGCAGGTGGCCGTACATGAGCTCCTCGACGAACTCGATGCACTTGAACTGGCCCAAGCGGGCGTTGGGGTCGATCTGCTTGTAGAGCGGCAGGCGGATGGTCCACGGGCGGGAGAACGTGTTGGGGTCCTCCAGCGTGGCCTCGTACCAGATGTGGTACGGAGTCACCAGCGTGTAGCGCTCGGTCACCTTCAGCGCGGCGCTGTGGTGGTTGCCCGCCCGGTCGAGCCACGTCATGCCGTTGAACGCGTCCACCTCGACGACGAACGTGTCGTCCTCCCAGCGGCCGACCGACTGGCCCATCCAGGCGTCCAGGACGGAGGGGCCGGGATCTTCCAGGTAGACGTCGCGGACGGCGTTGGCGAACTCGTAGGCGATCAGGAAGTGGCCCTCGCTCTGGAAGATCTGGAAGGGCATGGGCTCAAGGACTGCGCGCGGGACGCCGGGCAGGAAGCACTTGATGGCCGGGTCCCGCTCCAGGTAGTGCTCGCGGTTCTCGTCGCGCGCGGCCAGCGCCTCGGGCAGGTATGGAATCTCGCCGCCTTCGACGGCGCCCCAGCCGGGGGGCACGGCGCCGAGGGCGCCCAGCGCGACGATCCCTTCTGCCGGCACGGGGATGATGGGCCCGGGCCGGAATTCGAGGGCGGCCCGGGCCTGGTGGGCCTCGATGTCCCAGTGATGGTTTCCCAGGGCCTGCCAGATGCCGTTCATGTCCGGCCGGCCGGTCGGCGTTCTGGGTATGTCCGCCCGGGGAACGTCCGGGGGAGGCCCGGTCTGCGCGGCGAGGTCGGCGGGGAAGCCGGCTCCCAGCACCGTCCCGAACGCCATCACTGCGACTGCTCTTGCGAGACGCGACACCATTCTCATCCTTCCACCTCGCCACCTCGCGCGGGGGCTCCGCGGGCCAGCTTCCGTCCGTCGGACGAGCGCTCGCTCAAGGCTGCTGCCCGTCCGTCTCGGCCGCCTGGCGCTCCTGGTAGCGGGCGCCGCGCAGGATGTTGAACATGCCGTAGTTGGCCTCGTGGCAGGCGTACTCGTACATCTGCTCGTGCAGCCGCCACATCGGGATCTCGCCGCCCCACGGCTCGGTGTAGATGACCGGGTCGTCGACGGTGAAGTCGTAGAGCAGCGTGTCCTCGTCCACGCGGGTGAAGCGCTCGGTGACCTTCATCTCCTCGGAGACGAGGTTGCCGGTCCGCCGGTCGAGCTCGTTGGCGAAGACGCTCTGCTGCACGTCGTGCTGCAGGGGATGGAGGTTGGTCGTCTCGACGACGAGCGTGTCGCCCTCCCAGCGGCCCCAGGAGTCGCCGTGCCACGGCCGGATGTGGCCGGGCATCCGCGGGCCGTCGCCCAGGCGGATGATGCGGGCGCTGCGGAACTGCTCCATCATGATGGCGATGTAGTCGGCGTTCTGGACGATGTAGTAGTTGTTGTTGTAGCCGGCGTCGAACATCGGCGGGCCGGTGCGCGGACCGAGCGGCACGAGGCAGCGCTCGGGCAGCGGCAGCAGCTCGGGATGATCGAACTCGCCGAACTCCTTGCCGTACGCGGCCTGCTCGGCGCGGCGCCGCTTGCCTTCTTCAGTGAGCTCCGGCAGCCGCCCATTCGCCGGGCGCGTGATGAACGACGTGCGCGGCTCGCCGTTGACGATGACGATGCGGTCGCCCGAGTCCACGTAGAAGCGGTCGTAGCCGCCCGGGTTGTTCGAGGCCTCCGGCGCGGGACGGTCGGGATCGAGCGGCTCGAAGCTGGCGGCGAGACGGCCCAGGGCGCCCTGCTCCAGCGCGGCCGCTTCCTCCATGGTGAGGGCCTGCGGCTGGCCCTCGGGCCGCACGAGGGGCGTGAGGAACGAGTTGCTCCAGCGGCCCTGGATGTCCGGGTGTCCGTATTCCGTTCGCGGCGCCGTCCATTCCTGCGCGTCGGCGACCTGCGGCGCGGCGGCGAGCGACAGCACCATGACGCCGACTGCGCACGCGAGCGTGAGAACGGAGATCCTGTGCGGCACGTTCATCACTCCTCCTTCGCCCTTGCGGGCCAACGAACGTCGGCCGTTGCCGGCCGCGATAACTGGCAACGTGAAGTATAGCCCGTCCGGCGCGCGCCGGTCCGCCGTTCAGTTCACGATCGCCTGATAGGCGAGGTTGCGCGAGATGCCCTGCACGTCGCGGCCGCCGCGCCGCGGTGCCGGATCAATGCGACTCACCGCTGCCGATCGAGCCAGGCGCGCAGGCGCGCGGTTTCCTCGGCTGCCGCCGCGTCGCGCTCGACCTGGTACAGCCGGCTGCGGACCACGAAACGGTCCATGTCGTCGGGCGGCGTGTCCCGCTCGACGATCTCCTGCACCTTGCGCAGGAAGAAGTCGCCCCAGTGCGGCCGGCGGCCGTCGAGATCGGTGAAGCCGTACTCCCTGGCCAGCGCCCAGCTCGAGTACAGCCCGCCGCTCTTCGTCGAGACCAGCGGGTCGGCGGCCAGCGCCGCCACCGCCCGGCCGACGAAGCAGGGCGTCTCGGACTTGGCGAAGTACGGATCCTTCTCGATGGCGTCCCGCCAGTTGGCCTCCGTGACGCCCAGGCTGTCGAGCACGGCCTCGGAGCGCAGGAACCCCGGCGTGACCGCGAGGGCGGTCACGCGGTGGGCGTGCAGGTCCGCCGCCATGGCGTAGGCGAGCCGGATGACGGCGTTCTTCGCGAGGTCGTAGAAGAGATTGCCGCGGTAGCCGAGCGTGTCGCCGTCGGTCACCTCGACAATGAGCCCGGCGTTGCGCTCGACCATCAGCGGCGCGCCGTGCCGGCTGGTGATGATGTGCGTCTGGACGGCGCGTTCGAGCAGTTCCCGGCCGCGGGTGGTGGACAGCGTCCAGAAGGGCGATCCCCACTCGGTCAGCGCATCGCCGCCCCAGATGTCGTTGACCAGGACGTCGAGCCGGTCCTGCTCGCTGCGGACGCGGGCGAAGAGCTGCTCGACCTCGGACTCGACGGTGTGGTCCGTGCGGACCGCAACGCCGCGGCCGCCCGCCGCGCTGACCATCTCCGCGGTCTCGTCGATGGTCTCGGGTCGGCCGGTGGTGGCGCCGCGGCCCCGCACGCTGCGGCCGGTGCAGTACACGGTGGCGCCGGCCGCGCCCAGCATGCGCGCGATGCCGCGGCCGGCCCCGCGCGTCGCGCCGGAGACGACGGCCACCCGGCCGCGAAGGGGCTGGTTCGGCACGGCGGGGGAGTCGTTGCAGAGGGGCCGCTCAGTGCGTGCCGGCGTGTTCGCGAAGGAAGGCGACGATGATCTCGCTGGTCCCGCGCGGGTAGACGTGGGCGCCGTTGTGGATCCACGTCATGACCGGCGCGGCCGTGCCGGCGCCGTACACCGTGCAGCCGGCGCCGCAGCTCGTCGCGGCGTCGACGCCGTTCGCCTCGATGGCTACCTCGATCGCGGCCTGCTGATCCGCGAAGCTGACCACCCGATCGCGCTCCCCGCCGACGTGCAGGACGGGCCGGGCCTGCGCGGGCCGCACCGAGGGCCGCAGGCGGGCCGCCACCGGGGCGTACGCGGCGAACACGTCGGGCCGCTCCGCCCAGAGCAGGTAGGTGAACATCCCGCCGTTCGAGTAGCCGGTCGCGTAGATGCGGTCGTCGTCGATGCGGTACGTCTCGCGCAGCGACCGCAGCGCCACATCGACGAGCTGCAGGTCGCGGTCGCGTCCGTCGCGCTCCACCTGCCAGCCGAGGAGGCCGCGGCGCCTGGGGAGCCCCTGGAAGTACACGACGACCGCGTCGGGCCACGCGCCGTGGATGTTCGTGTACTGGAAGTTCTGCATGTTGTCGCCGAACCCGTGGAAGGCCAGGACCAGCGGAGCCGGCTGCTCTCCCGGCGACTCCGGCGCGTGGACGATGGCTTCGCGCGTCTCGCCGGCGACCTGCCAGCGCGTGACCTGGGCCGCCGCGTCGCCGGCGCCGAGAATGAGCAGCAGGCCGGCCAGCGCCGCGTGCGTCGGACGCATTCTCATCTTCGCTCTCCACGTGCGCTGCCGCGTCGATCCGGTGCGGTGCTCCCCGCTCGTCATGGCAGAGTCAGTATAGCCGTCGGCGTCCATCAGCAGCCGAGCAGGAGGCCGAAACCGACGCCGAGCATGAACATGACAACGGTCACCGACAGGGCGCCGAGCACGACGGTATCGTTTCGGTTCATCGTCAGGTCAGGTATGGCCGCCACCGGGAAGGGACCACGAGATGATGATACCAATCCTGGCGTGATTATCAGGCGATACATGGGGCGATGCTGAAGACAAAAAGGCGCCAGAATGGTAAACGCACGGCGCAGCCCGCGCCGCGGGGAGGAGCGGAAGCCGAGGGTGCGGGCTACTCGGGGTTACTCGGGAAGAGAGAACACGAACAGGTTGTTCCCCGTTCCCGGCTGCAGCTCGGTCGTCAGGCGCAGGTTGTCGCGCGTGCTCAGCGAGGAGCCAGTGCTGATGGCCACGTACTGCGTGCCGTCCACCGCGTAGGTGATGGGGAAGCCGGTCACCTGCGAGCCGAGGTTGACTTCCCACAGGACCGCTCCGGTCTCGTGGTCGAGGGCGCGGAAGCGGCCGTTGCTGTCGCCGCCGAAGACGAGCCCGCCGGCGGTGGCGACGAGCGACGTGGTGCCGGCGCGCTGCTCGTGGACCCACGTGGTCTCGCCGGTCGAGGTGTCGATCGCCCGCACGGTGCCCACCTGGTCGGTGCCGGGGGCGTTGACGATGCGCTGCGAGAGGTTGTAGAGGCTGCCGTCGGCAATCGCCAGCATGCGGGCGCAGGCGTTGCGGAGCGGGAAGTACATCATGTTGGTGAGCGGGCTGTAGGCGCCGGCTTCCCAGTCCTTGCCGCCCGTGACGAACGACGGGCAGATGAGCATCTCGTTGTTCTCGCGCGTGAAGATCAGCTCCGGGTTCTCGGTGACGGCGCCGGTCGCCCCGTCGATGTGGGTGATGACGTTCTGCGCCGTCGTCGGCGTCGCCCACAGGAACTCGCCGGTGGCGCGGTCCAGCGTGTAGACCACGCCGGTCTTGCCCGGGATGCCGGTCACCACGCGGTACTCCTCGCCGGGCCGCAGCCGCGGGTTGATCCAGGAGACGTGCGCCGGGTCGGGCGTCATCACGGCGTCGACCAGCAGCCGCTCGTACGGATGGTCGAGGTCCCAGTGGTCGTTCAGGTGCTGGTAGAACCACTCGATCTCGCCGGTGTCCGCGTTCAGGGCGAGCGTGGAGTTGTGGTAGAGGTGCGTGTTCTCGACCCCGCCGATCATGAACTTGGGCGCCGGCGACGTGACCGACGTGCCGATGTAGACTAGGTTCAGCGCCGGGTCGTAGCTCGGGACCATCCACGCGCCGACGTGCCTGCGCTCCTCGAACGGCACGCCGCCCCAGGTCTCGTCGCCGAACTCGCCCGGGGCCGGGATGAGGCGGCGGCGCCACAGCTCCGCGCCGGTCGCGGCGTCGTGCGCGACGACGACGCAGGCGTTGGGGCCGCCCCGCGGCGAGCAGCTCCGCCCCGAGATGACCTTGCCGTCGGCGACGATCGGACCGGAGGTCTGGTTGGCCGGGTTGACGGTGTAGTCGAGCACCATCGTCTCCCACGCCACCTCGCCGGTGCGTGCGTCGATGGCGATCACCCAGTCGTCCGATGTGCTGTCGAAGAGGTAGTTGCCGTGGATGGCGATGTTGCGGTTCGTGTCGATGATGCTGCCGATCATGTACTCGGCGAGGTCGTCGGGCCGCTCGCGGCGGTGCTGCCAGATGAGGTCGCCGCTGACGGCGTCTATCGCCTGGATGAGGTCGCGCGGGTTCGGCATGTAGAGGACGCCGTCGTAGACGAGCGGCGTGCCCTGCTGCAGGCCGGGGCCGAGCGGACGCGTCCAGACCAGCCGCAGGCCGGCCACGTTGCCGCGGTCGATCTGGTCGAGGGGGCTGAAGCCCCAACTGTCCAGGGTGCGGCGCCACATCAGCCAGTCCTCGGGGTCGGGATCCTGGAGCATGGCGTCGGTGACCGGGACGAACTCGCGGTCACCCGGCTGGGCCTGCAGGGGCGCGACGAGCAGCGTGAGGGCCGCGGCGACGGCGAGCGGGAACGACGCGGGCGTCGAGAGAGATTTCTGAAGCTCCATAGGGGGAGCTTAGCCGGGACGCCCGGCGCGTTCAATGGCCTTGCCGTCGAGTGCCGGGGCTTGCGCACGCGAGCCCAATTTACCGGTCGGTGACGAGATCGACACATGCCTGCCGTATCGTCGATGCCTGCCGGGTCTGCGTGCGCGCGCGCCCGGGGCCGGGAGTCGACCATGAACCGATTCTTGCCGACCGCGCTCCTCGTGCTGGCGCCGCCGCTGCTGCTGGCGCTGCTGTTCGAGGATGCGCGTGTCCTCGTCTATCTGCTGAGCTTCGCCTACCACGGCGTCAACCTGCAGGCGTTCGTCTTCCGGCGCACGGCCGCGGCTTCGTTCGCGGCCCGGTCGGTCGGGTTCCGGTCGCTGGCGTTCGTCCTGCTCGCGGTGCTGGCGTTCATGTCGGGCGACGTCCGGCCGTCCGCCGCCGGGCTGTCGCTGCTGCTCGGCGGCATCGCGCTGCACGCGCTGGCGGTGCGGGCGCTCGGCCTGCGGAGAGCCTGCTACGGGGCGGAGCTGGGTGCCGTGCCGCGCACCGCGCTCACGACCTTTCCGTACAAGTTGATGGCCCACCCGATGCACCTCGGCAGCATCATGCAGTTCGCCGGCGCGGCCGTCCTGTGCCCGGCGCTGGGGCAGGGGTTCCCGCTGCTGATTCCGGGCCACGTGGCCCTGACGGTGCTGACGGCGCTCGTCGAGCACTTCGACGTCCACGTGGAACGCCGGATGTTCCGGGCGGTCGTCGGGCGGTTCGGGAGCGACGCGCTCAGGCGGACGGTCGACGCCGTGCGGGACTGGTCCCTGCGCCGGTTCAGCCGGCACCTGCATCGGGAGTGCTCGATGCACCGCTACGTGCGGACCCTGCCGCGCAAGATCGTCCCGCGCATCGACGAGCTGCGCTACGCGGACGAGGTGCTGCGACCGATCCGGGCGGCGTTCCCGGGCAGCACGCTCACGCCGCTGCCGACGACGGACGAGATCTACGTCTCGCGCTACAACTACGACCGCGGCGGCGACCAGGGGCTCTTCGACCGCCACTACGACGGCAACCTGCGCTTCTTCCCCGGTGGGTCGGTGGTCCGCTCGCTCGTCTATCTGTCGGCGGACGACCGGCTCGAGTTGGTCTTCGACACCAGCGGCGCGCGGGCCAACATGCAAACGTACGCGTTCGGCCTGCTCGACTTCCACAACGAGCTGCACTGGGTCGACGGCTCCTACGAACCTGACAGGCCTCCGCGGGTGCTGCTCAAGTGCAACTACTACGTCGACCACTGGGGCTGGGCGCCGTGGCGCAGGCTCGGGATTGCGCTCAACGTGGCGGTGTTCTACGTGGTCAAGGCGGCGATGGAGTACAGCAAGAGCCCCCGGACGCCGGCCCAGCGCGGCGTCGGGTTCGCATGCAACCTGTTCCGCCGGCTGAACATCGTCAGCCCCGCCGCGCCCGTCGTCGCCGTCCTGGCTGCGCTCGCGCTGGCCGTCAAGGCCATCGCGGAGCCCCTCGCCCGACTCTTCTGAGGCTTCCTCGGCGCGTTCGTTCCCGGGGTGCGCCTGCCCGCGGCTTGCGGACGGCCGGGAGGATGCGACACGGGCATGTCGATCCGGTGACGACCTGGCGAATTCGGGTCCGACAACCGGGCATTTTGCCTGTGGGTGCGGAATCGTTCACGCCTTCGTCAAACGGTCGCGCGACACTCGGGCATGGCCGCTGCGCGGCGGTCATCGAAAGGAGCGCCGTGAAAGCCGACCTGCACGTCCACACCAGGTATTCGGGATACTCGACGCTGCCGGGCCTGACCCGCGTGCTGCGCGAGTCCTACAACACGCCCGAGCAGGTCTACCGCCTCGCCAAGGCCCGCGGCATGGACCTGGTGGCAATCACCGACCACGACGCCATCGGCGGTGCGCTCGCGCTCGGCGACCGCAACGACGTGATCGTCGGTTGCGAGGTGACGGCCGAGTTGCCCGGCGAGCCGTTCTGCGTCCACCTCAACGTCCTCGACATCACCGCAGCGCAGCACGACGAGATCCAGCGCCGCCGCCGCGACGTCCGAGACCTGCTGCCGTACCTGCGGGCACAGGGAGTCTTCACCTCCCTGAACCACGTGGCCTCCGGCATCAACGGGCCGATCACCGGGGCGCACGTCGCGGCGCTGCTGCCGTGGGTGGACGCGGTCGAGATCCGCAACGGTTCGCGGCTTCCGGGCCAGAACAGGACGGCCGCCGGTCTGGCCACGGCCTACGGCAAGGTCGAGCTGGCGGGCAGCGATGCGCACACGCCGCACGCCATCGGCCGCACCTGGGTCGACGCGCCCGCCGCGTCGACGCGCGGCGAGTTCATGCGCGAGCTGCGCGCGGGACGTGTCCGGGTCGGCGGCGAGCACGGCGGCTACTTCCGGTTGGCGAACGACATCGTGCGGGCCGCGTCCGGCTTCTACAGCGACCGGTTCCAGATGCTCCTCGAGCGTCCCCTGAGCTGGCACCGGCACGCGTTCTGCTGGCTCGGGCTTGCGGCGCTGCCGGTCATCGCCGTCCCGCTCGTGCTGGCCGTCGCCCACTTCGTGCAGGAGGCGCGGTTCAACCGGGGATTGCTCTTCGACCTCGTCGCGCAGCCCGCGGCCCGCTTGCCGGAGGCGGCCTGAGCGAGGCCCGCCCGGCCGCCCGGCCGGCACCCTGGCCACGCGGTTGCTCCGTCGTCCCGCCGAGTCGTCGCGCTATTCTCCGACTCGCCGGTCGTCCCGCCGGCGATCCCTGCGGCGGCGTCCGCGGTCCGCACGCCGGGTATGGTGTATGCCTATAATGTGGCCCCGAGCGAGTCCCGCCGGCGATCGGCCCCGGTTGTGACGGCCGATGCCCGGATCCTCGACTACCCGCACGTCAGGACCGTCTGGTGAACCTGTCGACCAGCCCATGAGCCCCACTGGAACGCCGTCCCCCGCGGACGGTCGACTCGTCGCCTGGGCGCGCCGGACGGCCGGCGCCGCGTGGTTCCGGCACGGCGTCACCGCCGCCATCGCCACCAACGCCGTCGTCATCGGCCTCGACACGTCGGTGACGCTGGCCGCGCGCTTCGGCGGCGCCTTCGCGCTGGCGAGTCAGACGTTCCTCGCCATCTTCGTCGTCGAGGCCCTGATCAAGATGACGGCGGTGTGGCCGCGGCTGCGGGACTACTTCGCGGACGGCTGGAACCTGTTCGACTTCACGGTCATCGCCGTCAGCCTGCTGCCGAGCACGGGCGAGCTGGCGACCCTCGCCCGCCTCGCGCGCCTGTTCCGGGTGCTGCGGCTGGTGTCGGCGCTGCCGGAGCTGCGGCTCATCGTCGCCACGCTGATCCGCTCGGTGCCGGGGATGTTCAACGTGCTGGCGCTGATGTCGATCGTCTTCTACGTCTACGGGGTGGCCGGCTACCACCTGTTCCGCGACATCGATCCCACCCACTGGCGCACGCTCGGCATCTCGCTGCTCTCGCTGTTCCGCATCGTCACCCTGGAGGACTGGACCGACATCATGTACGCCGCGCTCGACCACCACTGGTGGGCGTGGACCTACTTCGTGAGCTTCGTGGTCGTGGGGACGTTCGTGGTCATCAACCTGTTCATCGCGGTGGTGATCAACAGCCTGGACGAGGCGAAGCAGGACCGGTTGCAGGAGCTCGCCGCGCCCCCGACCCGTGCGGAGCTGCTGGCGGAGCTGTCCCGGACGCGGGAGGCCCTGGCGCGGCTGCAGGAAAGGCTGGAAGGCGGGCGCGGTTGACGCCGCGCCCGCCTTCCGCGTGTTCCGTCAGTCGTTGGTGGTCATATCCGTCGGCCAGCCCTCGTCGATGGGCTTGGACGGATCGGCCGTGATCTTCAGGTCGGCGCACTGATGGTAGGAGTAGCCGCCATGCCGGTTGTACACGTGATCGGCCATGAACTGGATGACCTGCAGCGTGCACTTCTCGCAGTTGATGTTCGGGATGGAGATGTCGGCCTCCCATGGATCCATCGGGGTCTCGGGCCGGAACGAAGCGCGCTGGTCCCCTTCCGGGTAGTGCCGGAACAGGCCGTCGGCCAGGACCGGGATCTGCGGCGGGCTCTGAATCACGCCCCAGACCGAATAGAGGCCCCGCTCCGTGTACTTCTCGACGGCGGTCGGATCCGCCGGCAGTTCGCGGCGTGAGTTGACCGCGAGCGCGACGCGGTAGTGGCCCGAGTGGAAGATCGTCTCCTGGATCTTCAGGTGCAGCTTGGAGCCGCCGGTGACCTCGGTGACGACGCCGGTCAGAATGTCGGCGTTGTCGCGGTCCGGGTTGCCGCCGCACGGCCCGATCTTCTGCGGGTCGCCGAGGTCGTTCATCACGATCCAGGACGTCGGCTCCAGCAGCTTGAAGTGCGCGTCCGTCCCGACCGGCAGCATCACGAGTGCGACGGCCAGGGCGAACAGGACAGGTAGATGACGCTTCATGTTCTCGTTCCTCCTCGATGAATCCGGCGCGCCGGATGGCGGCCTCCGCAAGGGCGCCACAATCTGGACGGCACACCGATGTGCCCCGTATTGTAGCGCCAGTCGGTTCGACGCAGGAGACGCGAAATGACACTCGTGAGAACGGCGCGCGCCTGCCTCGCGCTCATCACGGCCGGCGTGCCGGGCGGTGCGTGCGCCGGCGCGCCGCCGGGCGCCGGCGAGGCGGAGCCGGCGTTGACGGAGCAGGCGAGCGCCACGCGGCTGTACGTGTTCGACTGCGGCTACATCTTCCTCGACGACGAGACCCTGGAGATTCTCTCCCTCGCGCCGGACGAGGTGGCGACGCGCGACATGGCCGTGCCCTGCTACCTCGTCGACCATCCGCAGGGCACGCTGGTGTGGGACACCGGCCTGCCGTTCGGCCCCGACGCGGAGAGGACGCTGGAGAGCCAACTGGCCGAGCTGGGGTACTCGTTCGGCGACATCACCTACGTCGCCATGTCCCACATGCACGGCGATCACGCGGGGAACGCGAACGCCTTCCGGGACTCGATCTGGCTGGCCCGCGAGGCGGAGCGCGCGTACGCGTTCTCGGGCGCAACCGAGGGCGTCGGCTGGGGGACGCCGGAGATCTACAGCGAGCTCGAGCACAGCGAGACGATCGTGATCGAGAGCGATGACGACCACGACGTCTTCGGCGACGGGCAGGTCGTCATCGTGTCGACGCCCGGGCACACGCCGGGGCATCAGGTGCTCTTCGTCGATCTGGCCGAGACGGGCCCGATCGTGCTGAGCGGCGACCTCTATCACACGGCCCCGAGCTACGAGCTGAGGCGGGTCCCGACGTTCAACGTCGACGCGGCGCGGACGCGCGCCTCGTTCGAGAAGCTGGATGCGCTGCTGGAGCGGACGGGCGCGGCGCTGTGGATCGAGCACGACCACGCCCATCACGAGTCGCTGCGGAAGTCTCCCGCGTACTACCAGTAGGCGCCGGCGGGGCGGCGCGTGCCCGGCCGCCCGGCGCCGGGGCCAGGCGACCGGGGCACGTATCAGCGGGCCGCCCAGGTTCCTGAACTCACGTCCCTACTTGTCCGAGCCGGCCGCCTGCCGGTCGGCCGCGCGGGCCCCCGCCAGGATGTTCCACAGTCCGTAGTTGCCCTCGTGGCAGGCGTACTCGAATATCTCGCCCCCGAGCGGCACCATGGGGATCTCGGCGGTCCACGGGGTCGCGTACGTCGCCGGGTCGGTGACCGTGAAGCTGTAGTCGATGCGGTCGGCGGCGACGCGCGTGAACCGCTCGACCACGCGCGCCTGCTCGCTGCCCGCATGCACCAGGTAGCGCACCCGCTCATCACCCCGCGGGGTCATGTTGGTGGTCTCGACCACCAGCGTGTCGCCCTCCCAGCGGGCCCGCGAATCGCCCATCCACTGCCCGATCCGCGACGTCAGGTGGGCGCGTCCGTCCAGCGGGATGATCCGCGCGTCGTGAATCATCTCCACCAGGATCACGACGTAGTCGGGCGTCTGCAGGATCTGGTAGTTGTGGTTGTAGAAGCCGGGGATCATGGCCCCGGGCATGCCGCGCGTGATGCACCGGTCGTAGAGGTTCAGGTCCTCCCAGGTGTCGAACTCCGTGCCGTCGCGCATGGCCGCGAACGCCGCGTCGCTCTCCCGCACGCGGTCCGTCTTCGCAGGATACTTTCCGTTGGGCGGGTCGACGATGAGCGACGTCTGATTGTTCCGCACGCCGCGGTCGAGCCAGAAGCTGTTGTAGCCGCCGGTCTGGCCGGGGGGCGGCGGGCGGTCCCGGTTCGCCTCGGCCTGCGCGTCGATCGCCGCGCGCTCCTCGTCGGTGAGCACCGCCCGCGCCTCGAACTCGCTCGGCCGCTCGAGCGGCGTCGTGGTCCGGTTCGTCCAGACTCCCTGCAGGTCGGGGTCGCCCCACGCGGTGCGCTCGGACGTCTGGGCGCCCGCCAGCGCCGGAAGCAGGACGACGCCCGCCAGAATCGCGATGCTGTACCTCATGCTGCACCTCCTTCATGTCATGGATGCTACCGAATGGTATCTCTTTCCGGAGCAGTTCCCTATACGGCTTGCTAGAATGCGGCCGGCCTCGACCACGTGGCCGGTGACCTGACGCAAGATGGACCCTGGATTCTTCGAGCAGCCGATCCTGAACTCGCCGTACGAGTACCCGTCCCGTCATTGGGAGCTCGACGCGAGCGGCCAGCCGACGAACAACCTCGAGCGGGCGAAGATCGTGGTCACCAACTACCACGCGTTCCTGCGGCGCGAGACGGTGCCGCTGTCGAAGGGCGGGCGCGCCTTGCTGCAGGGCGCCGGACCGGAGCTGGCGACGAAGGAGACGGAAGGGCAGATGTTGCAGCGCGTCATGCCGGGCCTGATGGGCATGAAGCGGGTCCTGGCTCCGAACGACGAGGCGCACCACTGCTACCGCGAGAAGCCGGCCGAGGAGGGCGAAGAAGGTCCTCTCAAGGGCGACGACCGCAAGGAGGCCGAACGCAACCGGGAAGCAGCGCGGGTCTGGATCTCCGGGCTCGAAGCGGTGCAGCGGAAGCTCGGCCTGCAGCGGGTGGTCGACCTCTCGGCCACGCCGTTCTTCCTGCGCGGGTCGGGCTATGCCGAGGGGACGCTGTTTCCCTGGACGGCGTGCGACTTCTCGCTGATGGACGCCATCGAGTGCGGCATCGTGAAGCTGCCGCGCGTGCCGGTGGCCGACAACGTCCCCGGCGGCGAGATGCCGAAGTTCCGCAACCTGTGGGAGCACATCCGCCCGAAGATGCCGAAGCGGGGCCGCGGCAAGGCGGGCGGGCTCGACCCGCTCAGCCTGCCAGTCGAGCTGCAGACCGCGCTCGAGGCGCTGTACGGGCACTACAAGAAGACCTTCGAGCTGTGGCGGCAGGCCGGCATCGAGGTGCCGCCCTGCTTCATCGTCGTCTGCAACAACACGTCGACGTCGAAGCTGGTCCACGACTTCATCGCCGGCTTCCCGCGCGCGAACGAGGACGGCTCCACCACGCTGGTGAACGGGCGCCTGGAGCTGTTCCGCAACTTCGACGAGCACGGCAACCCGCTCGCGCGCCCGCGCACGCTGCTCATCGACAGCGAGCAGCTCGACTCCGGCGAGGCGCTCGACAAGCAGTTCCGCGCCGCGGCCGGCGACGAGATCGAGCGCTTCCGGCGGGAGATCGTCGCCCGGACGGGTGACCGCCGGCAGGCTGAGCACCTGTCGGACCAGGATCTGCTCCGCGAGGTGATGAACACCATCGGGAAGCCGGACACGCTGGGCGGATCGATCCGCTGCGTCGTCTCCGTCTCGATGCTCACCGAGGGCTGGGACGCCCGGACCGTCACCCACGTGCTCGGCGTCCGCGCCTTCGGCACGCAGCTTCTCTGCGAGCAGGTCATCGGCCGCGCGCTGCGACGGCAGTCGTACGATCCCAACGACGACGGCCTCTTCGACGTCGAGTACGCCGACGTCCTCGGCATCCCGTTCGACTTCACCGCCGAGCCGGTGAAGGTCAAGCCGCAGAAGCCGCGCGAGACGGTCCTGGTCAAGGCCATTACCCCGGAGCGGGATGCGTGCGAGATCCGCTTTCCGCGCGTGGAGGGCTACCGCGTCGAGCTGCCGGAGGAGCGCCTCACGGCCAAATTCACCGACGACGCGACGCTGGCGCTGACCCCCGATCTGGTCGGCCCGTCGATCACGCGCAACGAGGGGATCATCGGCGAAGGGGTCGACCTGAACCTGATCCACACCCGCGACCTGCGGAAGTCGACGCTGCTCTTCCACCTGACGAAGCGGCTGCTGGAGACCAAGTGGCGCGATCCCGGCGAGGAGCCGAAGCTGCACCTGTTCGGCCAACTCAAGCGGATCACCCGCCAGTGGCTCGACGAGCACCTCGTGTGCAAGGGCGGCACGTATCCGGCGCAGCTCATGTACCAGGAGCTGGCCGACATGGCCTGCGAGCGGATCACGGCCGAGATCGTCTCCAACCTGCTGGGCGAGCGCCCGATCAAGGCCGTGCTGGACCCCTACAACCCTGCGGGCTCGACGCCGCACGTACGCTTCACGACGTCGAAGAAGCTCCGCTGGAAGACCGCTGAACAGCGCTGCCACGTCAACTGGGTGGTGTGCGACAGCGACTGGGAGGCCCAGTTCTGCCTCGTGGTCGAATCGCATCCACTGGTCCGCGCCTACGTCAAGAACCACAGCCTCGGGTTGGAGGTGCCGTACCGCTACGGTTCCCGGACGCGCCGCTACCTCCCCGATTTCGTCGTGCTCGTGGACGACGGCCGCGGCGACGACGACCTGCTCCGCCTCGTGGTCGAGGTGAAGGGCTACCGCGGCGAGGACGCCAAGGACAAGAAGTCGACGATGGACACCTACTGGGTACCGGGCGTCAACAACCTCGGCGCCTACGGCCGGTGGGCCTTCGCCGAGCTGACCGATGTCTACGCGATGGAGGAAGACTTCGAGGACGCGCTGAAGGCGCAGTTCCACGCGCTGGTCCAGCGGGCGGCGCCGCGGCGGGAAGCGGCCGATAACCAGGATCGTATGGCGCCGACCGCGCCGTGACGGAGCGTACATGGCGAAACGGCAGCGTGAGAAGACAGTGGCGACCATCAGGCACGACGAGGCGTCGAGGAAGAACATCCCCACCGCTGAGTTCCGGTCCGTGATGGACCGGTCCGAGCAGAGCCCCGTTCAGGTTGCCTACGAGCGTCGCAACCGTGATCTCGACCCGCAGCTCGTCTGGCGTGGCAAGGACGCGCAGGACTGGTCCGACCTGGTCGTGCAGGCGCCGCCGCTTTTCATCCAGGAGAAGGTGCACCCGAAGGTGCTCATCGACGACCTGCGCCGGCAACGCGGGAACGGGCAGGCTGGGCAGGGCGATGACGGGACGGCGACCCAGCCGGATCTGTTCGCCGACTTCAACGGCCTGCCAGCCGGCGACGCGAAGACCGAGTTCTACCAGCGGCGAGCTCAAGAACACGGGCAAGGGCAACCTGTTCGTCATCTTCGGCGAGCCGGACATCGACATCCTCCCGGCCGGGGGAGAAGATGCTGGCGGCAATCGAGTCCAGGTGAAGATCAACGGCGTGGACGTCTTCCACCCGACCACGGGCGAGGTCCGCAGCGACGGCGCCGACGGCATCGCCTGCTGGTTCGTCGACACCGACTACAACGAGGAGAGCTTCTTCGTCCGGCACGCCTACTTCCTCGGCGCGAACGATCCCTACAAGGCGCTCAAGACTACACTGAAGGTCGAGATCGACGCCGACGCGTGGGCATCGCTCCACAGCGACATCTCGCGTCCGTTCGACCGCCCCGAGTCGGGCCGCATCGCGGTCAAGGTCATCAACCACCTCGGCGACGAGGTGATGAAGGTGTTCCGGGTGTGAGGCCCATAGGCGCTAACTTGTGTTCCGAGCGAGGTCGGCGTATCCTGACATGCGCATGCATGACATGGAGGCCGGCCCGGTGGACGAGGACTGGGATGTGCTGCGGTCGTTCCTGCCCGGTGACTGGCGGGAGTTGGCGCAGGACACGGGGGCGTTGAAGGGGCTGCGGAAGGACAAGACGGTCGACAACCTGTTGCGGACCCTCCTGCTGCACCTCGGCTGCGGACACTCGTTGCGGGAAACGGTGGTTCGCGCCCGCCAAGCGCGTCTGGCGGACCTGTCGGACGTGGCGCTGTTGAAGCGGCTGAAGAAGTCCAAGGGTTGGCTGCACGCGCTGTGTGTGCGTCTGTTCGAGGAGCAGGGTCTGGCGGTCATCCCCGGCGGCGCGTTCCAGGTCCGGGCGGTGGATGCGACGACGGTGAAGGAACCGGGACCGAGCGGGTCGTTGTGGCGGCTGCACTACAGCGTGGGCCTGCCGTCGCTGACGTGTGACTTCTTCAAGTTGACGGGGGTCGAGGGGCCGGGCACGGGAGAATCGTTGGCGCAGTTCCCGATCCGCGCCGGCGACCATGTACTGGCCGACCGCGGCTATTCGACCGCGCGGGGGATTCGCCACGTGGTCGAGGCGGGCGGGCGGCTGATTGTGCGTGTCAATACGGGGTCGTTGCCGCTGCACACGGCAGCCGGGCGGCCGTTCGACCTGCTGGCCGCGGTCTCGTCGGTCACGCGTCCGGGGGCGGCGCGCTCTTGGGCGACGACGGTCGCTGCCGCGGGTGACGACGGCGGCCCGCCGGGCGAGATTGCGGGCCGGGTCTGCGTGCTCCGCAAGTCGGCGGAGGCGATCCGCTTGGCGCAGCGGAAAATCCGCCGGGACGCCGCCCGCAAGCGGACCCAGGTACAACCGGCGACTCTGCGCTTTGCCGAGTACGTGATCGTTTTCACGACCTTTCCCGAGCCGCCCTTCTCGGCCGCCGACGTGCTCGAGTGGTATCGGCTGCGCTGGCAGGTCGAATTGGTGTTCAAGCGCTTCAAGTCGCTGGCGCAGTTGGGGCACCTGCCGAAGTACGATGACGACAGCGCCAAGGCGTGGCTCTACGGGAAACTGTTCGTGGCGCTGCTGGTGGAGAAGCTGCTCCACCACGCCCGCACGATTTCCCCCTGGGGCTACGACGTACCGGCCCCGGCGCCCCCGCAGCGCGTGGCGTGACTTCAAGTTCGTGTTCAACCAGGTCACGCGCGCCATCGAACCGCCGCTCTCGCTGGCTTGCATGCTCAACGACTGGCGAACGATCTCCGGCGCGCTGGCCGAGCCGCCACGGCGCCGGCAGTCGCAGCTCTCCGCGTACTTCGGTTGGACCGAGCAGCCGCCGGAGCAGGTGACGTGAACAAGTTAGCGCCTATGGGTGTGAGGCCCGGCTGCGCATGAAGCCGCGCGTGTACGTCGAGACGAGCGTCGTCAGCTACCTGACGGCGCGTCCCACCCGAGACATCGTGGTCGCGGCGCGTCAGCACAGCACCCGGGAGTGGTGGGCGGGTGCGAACGCGTGGTTCGAGTTGATGATTTCGGAGCTGGTTCGGGAAGAAGCGGCGGAGGGAGATCGCGATGCCGCCCAATCGCGGCTGGCGGCGATCGAACCGCTTCCCGTGCTCGGGGCCACGCTGGAAGTCGCACGACTGGCGCAAGCACTGGTCGATGCCAAGGCGGTGCCGGAGCGGGCTGCACAGGACGCCGTGCACATCGCCATCGCCGCCGTGCATCGTTTGCCATTCCTCGTGACCTGGAATTTCCGGCACATCGCGAATGCCGCGGCGCGGCCACGAATCGAGGCGGTCTGTCGAGACGTCGGGATCGAGCCTCCGCTCCTGTGCACGCCGGAGCAACTGTTCGTGGCGGAGGACGATGATGAAACCTGATTCGATTGTGGCTGAGGTGCGCGCCGTGCGCGACAGGCTCGCGGCGCGTTTCAACTATGACATCGACGCCATCGTCCGGCACATCCAGAGTATGGAAGCCGCATCGGGCCGCACCCACGTGCAGCCTCCGCAGAGCAGTGTCGCCGCCATGAATGCCGCGACGGATAGTGCACCGGGCGAGGGACGCGGCGGATGAGGCGTGAAGCGCGCGCACGCGCCTACGCCGAGCGCGAGGCGATCGATGTCTGACGCGGACCAGCCGCCGGTGCGCTCCATGCCGGCGGTCGACCACATCACCATAGAAGGATTCAGGAGCATCAAGCGCATCGAGCGCTTGCCTCTGGGGCCAATCAACGTCCTGATCGGGCCGAATGGAGCCGGGAAGTCGAACTTCATCGGCGCGTTCTCCTTTCTCGGCGAGATCCGTGCCGGGCGACTCAAGGAGTACGTCGTCCGGTCCGGAGGAGCGGACAGGATTCTGCACTTCGGAGCCAAGGCCACACCGAAGCTGCGGATTCACGTCTCGTTCGGAGGCGAAGTCAACCGCTACGAAATCACGCTCACGGCGACGGATGCGGACGGACTGCTTCCGGTGCAGGAAGAGTGCGTCGATCGCGTTCGAGAGTATCTCGACGACTGGCGGATCTACCACTTTCATGACACGGGCGCGACGTCGCCGCTCAAGAAGACGGCGAAAGTAGACGACAATCGATTTCTGCGTCATGATGGCGCCAACCTCGCGGCCTTCCTGTACTACCTGTCCCGCAAGCACGCCGATTCCTACAACTTGATCCGACGGACCGTACAGCTCGTCGCGCCCTTTTTTGACGATTTCTGCCTGGAGCCGTTGGCGCTCAACGAAGAGACGATTCGTCTCGAATGGCGACACCGGGCGTCGGACGCCTACTTTGCTGCGTCCTCCCTTTCCGACGGTTCGCTGCGGTTCATCGCTCTGGCGACCGTACTGCTTCAGCCGGTGTTCCTGAGGCCGTCCGTAATCCTTCTGGACGAGCCCGAGCTCGGCCTGCACCCCGCCGCGATCACGATCCTGGCAGCACTGGTCAAGCAGGTTTCGGTCGAGACGCAGGTCGTGCTCTCGACCCAGTCGTCGTTGTTGCTGGATCATTTTGAACCCGAAGACGTGCTTGTGGCCGACCGCGTGGCGCGGGCGACCACGCTGCGCCGTCTGGATGCCACCAGGCTGGAGCGGTGGCTCAATGACTACAGCCTCGGGCAACTCTGGAGAAAGAACGAGCTCGGCGGTCGCCCGGCGCGTGAGAGCGCCGACGCGGGACAAACGCCGTGAACGCTCGCCGTGCAGGAGATCGGGCCGGAGACGATGCGTGACGCGTGTCCGCATTTCGGGCGGTGGATCGCACGCCTGGAACGGCGGGTAGGGGAAGCTGCCTGATGCAGTTCCGCATCGCCGACACGTTCACCGACAGCCTCGCGAAGCTGACGGGCGACGAGCAGAAGGCGGTCAAGACCTCGGCGTTCGACCTGCAGATGAACCCGGCGCGTCCGGCTCTGAAGATGCACCAGGTCGACCGGGCGAAGGACAAGGACTTCTGGTCCGTGCGGGTCAGCCGCGACATCCGGTTGATCGTCCACCGGACCGCTTCCAGCTTCCTGCTCTGCTACGTCGATCATCACGACGCCGCCTATCAGTGGGCCGAACGACGGCGGCTGGAACGACATCCGAAGACCGGGGCGGCCCAGCTCGTCGAGATCCGCGAGACGGTGCGCGAGATTCAGGTGCCGCGGTACGTGGAGGGGGACGTTGTGCCGTCCCTCCGGCGTGCGGCGGCGGCTGGACCAGCGTCGGCGCGGACACCGCTCTTCGCCCGAGCGTCGGACGACGATCTGCTCGGCTACGGCGTGCCGGTCGAATGGCTGAACGACGTGCGGGCGGCGACGGAGGACACGCTGCTCGACCTCGCCGGCCATCTGCCCGGTGAGGCCGCCGAGGCGCTCTTGCAGCTTGCGACCGGCGGAGCGCCTGACCGGCCGGCGCCTGCGGTCGCGGGAGCCGATCCGTTCGCGCACCCGGACGCGCAGCGCCGCTTCCGGGTGATGGGGGATGTAGAGGCGCTGGAGCGGGCGCTGGACTACCCCTGGGAGAAGTGGACCGTCTTCCTCCACCCGGCCCAGCGGCAGCTCGTCGAGCGGGATTACAACGGCCCGGCGCGCGTCTCGGGCTCGGCCGGTACCGGCAAGACCATCGTGGCGATCCATCGGGCGGTGCATCTGGCGCGCGCACATCCGGACGGCCGCGTGCTGCTGGCGACGTTCTCCGATGCGCTGGCCGCCGCGCTGCGAACGCGTCTCAAGCGCCTGATCGGAAACGAGCCGACGATCGCCGAACGTCTGGAGGTGCACTCGATGAGCGGCATCGGGCGGCGTCTCTACGCGGCCTCCGTGGGCCGTCTCGACGTAGCGACGGACCGGGACATCCGGGAGCTGCTCCGGCGGGCGTCGGCCGCTGTCGAAGGCCACCGTTTCGGTGCGCACTTCCTCTGGACGGAGTGGAGCACGGTGGTCGACGCCTGGCAGCTCGGGAGCTGGGAGGATTACCGCGACGTGCAGCGGCTCGGCCGCAAGACCCGGTTGGCGGAGAGGCAGCGGGAGTTGCTCTGGTCGATCTTCTGCCGGGTCCGGTCCGCGCTGGCCGCAGAGGGAAGGCTGACGGTACACGGCATGTTCGCGCGGCTCGCGGCGAAGATGGCCGAGGCACCGCGTCCACCGTTCGATTTCTGCGTGATCGACGAGGCCCAGGACGTCGGCGTCGCGGAGCTGCGGTTTCTGGCCGCCCTGGGCGGGAGCCGGCAGAGCAGCCTGTTCTTCGCCGGGGACCTCGGGCAGCGGATCTTCCAGACGCCCTTCTCCTGGCGGTCGCTCGGCGTCGACGTGCGGGGACGATCCCATACGCTGCGCATCAACTACCGCACGTCGCATCAGATCCGGCGACAGGCCGACCGGCTCCTGCCCCCCGAGCTGGCCGACGTCGACGGCAACGCGGAGCGACGAGGAGCGACGGTCTCGGTGTTCAACGGACCCGCACCCGAGGTGAGGACGCTCGATTCGCCCGAGGCTGAGACGAAGGCCATCGCGGACTGGCTGCGCGCGCGACACGGAGAGGGCTACGCGCCGCACGCCATCGGCGTGTTCGTGAGGTCGCGGGAACAGATCGAGCGGGCGCTCGCGGCCGTAGAGGCAGCGGGCATGCGACCCGCGCGGCTCGACGACGGGTCGGGCGGCGTGTCCGGATCGGTCGCCGTCGGCATCATGCACCTCGCCAAGGGGCTGGAGTTCCGGGCCGTCGTGGTGGCCGCCTGCGACGACGAGGTCGTCCCACTGCAGGCACGGATCGAACGCGTCGGCGATGACGCCGATCTCGAGGAGGTCTACGAGACCGAGCGGCACCTGCTCTACGTCGCCTGCACTCGTGCGCGCGACCGGCTATTGGTGACCGGCGTGGACCCCGGCTCCGAGTTCCTCGACGACCTGCGGGCCGGCGAGTGACCGCCGGTTGGCTGTCAGCTCAGGAGAGCGCGGATTCCGGCGCCGCGCTGCGCCGGCCAGCCTGCGCTTTCCGGTATCATTACCGGAAAGCGGGGGAGGCGTGGCGAGTAGGCAGGCGCTGGCCGTGCGTGGCTATCGGGACCGGTTGAAGCAAGGCGGATGGGTCCGTTGCGAGGTCAAGGTGCGCCGCGACGACGTCGAGCTCATTCGCACGGTAGCCGCCGCGCTGCGCGATCCGGACCGCCACGCCGCCACACGTGCGCTGCTGCGCGACCGTCTGGGCGCCCCTCGGCCGCGCGGTTTCAAGGAGCTGCTCGCCTCGTGTCCGGTGGACCTCGACCTCGATCGGTCCCGTGACCTCGGCCGCGATGTCGAGATCTGATGCCGAGATCGGATGTTCCTCCTCGACACCAACGTCATCTCGGAGGTCCGCAAGGCGGACCGGTGCAACGCCGCCGTGGCCAGGTGGTTCGCCGCCGTCAGCGACGCCGACCTGTTCATCAGCGTCCTGGTGACGGGCGAGATCCGGCGCGGTATCGAGCGCCTCCGCGGGCGCGACGCCGGCCAGGCGGAGATCCTCGAACGCTGGCTGCAGGACATCGTCACGTCGTATGCCGACCGCGTCCTCCCGATTGACGGCCGTGTCGCCGACGCCTGGGGCCGCCTGGGCGCCGGTCGCCCGGTTCCCGTCATCGACGGGCTTCTGGCCGCGACGGCCCGCGTGCACGACATGACCCTCGTCACCCGCAACGTACCGGATGTCGCGGGCCTCGGCGTCCCCGTGCTGAATCCCTTCGACGCATGATGCGCGTTCAGGAGAGCGCAATGGCTTCGAACGCACAGGTGGTACGCCTGGCGCGCCGTGAATTCGTTCGCACGGCGCTCGGCATGCTGGCGGCCGCGCCGTTTGCTGCGCGCGCGTTCGCACAGGACGCTGCCGGGCTGGGGGAGCGAATCGAATTCAGACGCCTCGTCGCCGCCAACCGCATCCTCGCGCGCGAGGAGGTCGTCGATGCCTTCGGCCATGTCAGCGTGCGGGACCCCGAGAACGCGGGACGCTATGTCATGGCCCGGTCGCGCAGCCCGGAGCTCGTCGAATACGCCGACCTGATCCGGTTCGAGCAGGACGGCCGCTCGCTCGATCCCGACAGCCGCAGGCCCTACGGCGAACGCATGATTCACGGCGCGATCTACGAGGCGCGCGGCGATGTCAACGCCGTCGTGCACAATCACGCCTATCCGCTGCTCCCCTTCGGCATCACGGGTCAAGCGCTCGAGCCCATGGTGCACACGGCGTCCGTCATCGGATCCGAGGTGCCGATCTGGGACATTGCCGCCCGGTTCGATGCGACGGACATGCTGGTGCGTTCGATGGAGCAGGGGCGCGATCTCGCGGCCACGCTCGGCAGCAACACCTGCGTGCTCATGCGCGGGCACGGCGCCGTGGTCGCAGCGGATTCGCTCAAGGCGGCCGTGATGACGGCCATCTACCTCAAGGTCAATGCCGAGGTGCAGTTGCAGGCGCTGGCGATCGGGACGCCGCGCGGCCTGTCGGAGCGCGAGGTCGAGCTCTCGCGCGCGACGCAGCTCTCGCCGCTTGCCCTCGACCGCGCCTGGGAGTACTTCTGCCAGCGCGCCGGCGTCCCTCCGGTGTAGCAGACCTACGCGGACGCCGGCCGGTGCGCCCGGAGGAACGACCGTATCTGGCGCACCGCCAGTGGAATCCGTTCCGTGGGCTGCTTCCACGGGAACATGCTCAGCTCGGCCTGCGGCGCGAGCATCGCGGCCTCCATGGCGACCTCGTACGGGTGCGCCGGGACGTCGTCCGGCAGGATGAGGATGGGCGTCTGCAGCTCGCGCACGAAGTCACGAGTCACGGTGAAGACGAAGTCCGCGTTGGTGCGGTACATCGCGGTCAGGAACCTGTCGATCATGTCCATCGTGATCTCGAGCCGGCGCGCGACGAGATCGGGTGCCCAATTCCGCATGTTGTTGTCGTAGAACAGGGTGGGATGCTCCGCGCTCCAGCCGCTGGGCTGCGCCAGCACCGCGGCGACGACGCGATCGGGGGCCCGCCGCAGCAGGTTCCAGATGAAGGGGCCGCCGATGCAGAAGCCGAGCACCATGAACTTGTCGATGCCCAGGTGATCCATCACGCCGAGCTGGTCGTCGGTATGCGAATCCCAGGGCCGATCGATCTCGAGCGGACCGGAGGACTGGCCGCGGTTGCCGTTGCGCAGGTCGGCCGCGACGCAGCGGTACTCGTCCTTGAACTCCTCCAGCGGGTTGAAGGGATGCGTGGCCAGGCCGGCGATCGACGAGTTCAGTCCCCCGCCGGGGATGACGAGCAGCGGGAACCCGGAGCCGACCTCCTCGTAGCGGATGCGAACGGGGCCCTTCTCGAAGAAGGACAGGGCGGCTTCGTCCTGGCCGGCCTGTCCGGCGGCAAGCCCCCGCGTGGCGGCCAGGACCGTCGCCGCGGCGCCCGTCTTGAGTATCGTGCGTCTGGTCGGATCCACCATCGTCTCACTCCTGCTTCAGGAGGTCCGCGGGCAGCCACGCCGGCGTGCCTTCCTCGTACTGGTTGTCGGTCAGGGGCCGCTGGTTGGAACCGTCGGCGTCCATGATGAACAGCTCGGCGTACGGCTGCGGCTGGTTGACGACCAGCGGCGACTCGTCCCGGTAGCCGAAACGCGAGCTGCTGAAGAGGATGAAGTCGCCGTCGGGCGACCACAGCGAATGGGCGTCGTTCCCTTCCGCGGCGGTCAGCCGCCTCAGGTCCGTGCCGTCCGGCCGGATGGTGTAGATGTCGAACTCGTCGTAGCGGAAGCGGTCGTCGGGGGCGTAGCGGGTGAACATGATCACGTCGCCCCGGGGCGACCAGAACGGCAGGGTGTCGTATTCCGTGGTCAGGACCCGGGACTTGCCGCTGGCGACGTCGACGATGCGCAGCCCCTCGCCGCGCTCGCTGCCCGTCCAGTAGCGATACACGATCTCCGTCCCGTCGGGCGACCAGCTCGGGAAGCCGGCGTTGCCCGGTCCCGAGGTGACCGCACGCACCTCGGACCCGTCCGCCTTCATGATCGTGATCTCGGCGGGCCCGCGGCTGCGGCCGAGGAAGAAGGCGCCCGCGCCGAACGCCAGCCACTGCCCGTCCCGCGACCACTCGAGGCCCATCACGGTCACGTCGTCCTGGTACACCCGCCGCGGGTTGGTCCCGTCGACGTCCCACAGGACCAGCGCCATCCGGTCGGCGCTCGGCGTGCGCTCGCTCACGACGAGGGTGCGTCCGTCGGGCGACACGGCCGGCCAGCCGCTCGCGTGCACGAGCTCGAAGCCGGGCTCCGCCACCGTGCCGAGCAGCCGCCGGCCCGGCGTGTTGGTGTAGTGGTGCATCGTTTCCAGTTGCCCGGCGTGATAGACGACGCGCTCGCCGTCCCGCGACCAGGAGGGATTGGCGCGGTCCTCGGGCGCGCTCTCCTCGCCGCTCGTGAACGCGAGGGTCCCGCTGCTCCTCGTCTTGATCAGATAGCCGATGCGATCGGGGCCGACGAACTGCGGCGACACCTTGAGCCCGGGACCCGCGGCGTGGACGGTGCGCTCGCCGCTGGCCACGTCGACCGAGACGATGCTCGACGCGCCGCCGCCGAAGTGCGCGCTCACGGTGTCCCGCACGGGCATCTCGTAGAACACGATCGCCTGGCCGTCCGCGGACCATTGCGGCGATCCCGCCATCATCTCCGGGGCCGTCGGGAGCTTGCGCAGGTCCGTGCCGTCGGCGTCGATCAGGTAGACGCCGGCCTCCTGCACGTGCTCCCACTTGCCGGCGGGACCGGGATAGCCCTGGTGGGGGAATCCGGTGTCGCGGTCGGAGCTGAAGGCGATCGTCCGTCCGTCCGGAGACCAGCTCGGGCGGAAGTCGCCGCCCGGCGCATTCGTGAGGTTGCGGATCTCGCGGCTCGCGAGGTCCATGAGGTAGAGGTCGGTGGCGCCGCCGCGGGACGAGACGAAGGCCAGCGAGCCATTGTCCGGCGACAGCGCCGCCTGGTCGTCGAAGGCGGGGGAGTCGGTCAGGCGCTCGAGGCCGCGGCCGTCCTGCCGCACCCGGTAGATGTCGGCCGAGCCGCTGCGGTCCGAGGTGAACACGACCCACTCGCCGTCGTGGGAGAACGACGCGTTGTAGTCGATCTCCATGCCGGGCACGAGCTTGCGCGGGTTGCTCCCGTCCGCGTCGGCGATCATCAGCTCGGACCGCAGCGGCATGTACTGGTCGATGTAGATGCGGTCGAGAACCTGGGCCTCCGGCGCCGCTCCGGACAGCAAGCCAACCGTCGAGACAACAAGGACGAACACCATCGAGGTCGGTACGGCTCTCATCGTCGTGCTCCTGCGTTCGTCTCCGCGAACCTGGGCGATCTCGAAGCGGTTACCGGGACGCGTAGGTCCGGCTGTAGCCGGTGCGGCCGTTGGTCATCGACCAGTTGCGGCCGTCGGGCGCCACGCTCGCCTTGATCCAGTGCCCCTCGCAGTCGTCCTCCTCCGTCAGGTTGGCGGTGAGCGCCTCTGCGGTGTTGTGGGCGGCGTCGTCGGTCAGCGTGCGGTGCGACTGCCAGACGTCGCCGACCTCCGCCGTGCCCTGGGCGACGGCCAGCGAGTCCGGCGTTCCTCCCTTGCGGGGACCGTTGTTGACGACCACCACCGTGGGCTGGAGCACCCCGGCGAGCTCGGGACGGATGGCCCCGTAGCCCCCGTGGTGGGGAACCTGCCACAGGTCGACGACCCCCAGCCGGTTCGCGGGGCACGCCAGCGCGTGCTCGCGGTCCGGGGTCAGGTCGCCGAGGTTGAGGAACTCGAACGCCCCGAGCGACACCACGTAGCCCAGACTGTGGCCGTTCTCGCCCATGTCGGGCGTGGGGGCCGCGACGCCCGCGCAGAGGGGGTTCGGCGTCTCCGGCTCCGGGGCGTCGACGAGCTCCCGGTGCGACGCCACGAACGTCAGCTCGAGGCCGTCGAGCGGCAGCCTGTCGCCGGGAGCGACCGAGCGGCGGCGGTCGGCGGCGAAGCCGATGTACTCGTCCCACAGGGCCTGGCCGCGCTCTCTGTCCAGCTCGACGCTGTCGCCGTGGTCGACGAACTGGCCGATGGGAACCCGCTCGGCGAGCGCCGGCAGGCCGCCGGTGTGGTCGCGGTGGAAGTGCGAGAACAGCAGGTAGTCGATGCGGTCGATGCCCGCGTCGTTCATGGCCGCCTGGATGCGCAGCGCGTCGCGGGCGTCGGCCCGCGGCCAGCCGGTGTCCATCAGCACCGACTCGCGGGCGGGCGTGACCACGAGCGTGGCCGCGCCGCCCTCGACGTCGATCCAGTAGATGTCCAGGCCGGCCGGCTCCTGCGCGAGCCCGGTCAGGGGCACGGCGACCAGCAGCGCGGCGGCGAGGGCGGCGAGACGGCCGGCGGCCGGGCGGGCGGGAAGCGGGGTTGGATGCTGCATCATGGCGCCTTTCTGGAGTGTCACACGGTTCTGGCTCGTTTCGCCTATTGTAAGGTGAGCGGGGGAGAGTGGTGTGAACGACCAGCAGCGCGCCACGAGCGCGGTCGTGGACTTCATCGGCGGGACCCGCTGGCAGGACTTTCCGCCGGAGGCCGTCCGCATCGCGAAGCGCTGCGTCATCGACGGACTCGGCGTCATGCTGGCCGGATCGACGCAGGACGCCGGCCGCATCCTGCGCGGCTACGTGCGGACGGTCGATGCGAAGCCGGAGTCCACCGCATTCGGCCCCGAGCCGCTGCGGAGCGGTGCGTCCTCGGCGGCGCTGCTCAACGGGACGAGCGGCCATGCGCTGGACTGGGACGACACGCAACTGGCGACCAGCGCCGACCGCATCTTCGGCTTGCTGACGCACCCGACCGTGCCGCCGCTGGTCGCGGCGCTGGCCATCGGCGAGCGGCAGCAGGCGTCCGGCGCGGCGCTGCTCGAGGCGTTTCTCACGGGCTTCGAGGTGGAGTGCAAGATCGCCGAGGCCATCAGCCCCCGCCACTACCGGCAGGGCTTCCACTCGTCCGGCACCGTCGGCACGTTCGGCGCGGCTGTCGCCGCGGCGAAGCTGCTGGGGCTCGACGGCGACCGGATCGCGCACACGCTCGCCATCGCGGCGAGCTCGGCCTCCGGCATCCGCGTCAACTTCGGGACGATGACCAAGCCGCTGCACGTGGGCCGGGCGGCGCAGAACGGGGTGGTCGCGGCCGAGCTCGCCGCGCGAGGCTTCACGGGTGGCGGGGACGCCCTCGATCCGCCGTGGGGCTTCTTCCAGGCCTTCAGCCACGGCGAGGGCTTCGATGCCGGCCGCATCGTCGGCAAGCTCGGCAACCCGCACGCGATCGTGTCGCCCGGCGTATCGATCAAGCCGTACCCGTGCGGCGTGCTCGGGCATCCGACGATGGATGCCATGCGGCGGCTGGTGGTCACGCACGACGTGCAGCCGGAGCGCATCGCCGGGATTCGCGTGCGCGCCGGGTCCAACATCCTCAATCCGCTGCGGTATCCCATCGCGACCAACGAGCTCGAGGCGAAGTTCTGTCCGGCGTTCATGGTGGCCGCCATCGCGCTTCGGCGCAAGGCGGGCATCCGCGAGTTCAACGACGAGTTCGTCCGGAGCAAGCCGGTGCAGGCGATGATGCGGAAGGTGGAGCGCGTGCTCGACCCGGAGATCGAGGCGCGGGGCTGGGAGAAGATCCGCAGCGTCGTCGAGGTGGACCTCGACGACGGCCGCACGCTCGTCGAGGAGGCGGACGAGCGCTATCGGGGCGGGCCGGACCTGCCGTTCACCCCGGAGGAGCTCCGCGAGAAGTTCAGCGACTGCGCGTCGCTCGTGCTGCCGCCGGCGGCGATCGAGGAGACCTTCGGCATGGTCGAGGCGCTGGAGGACCTGTCCGACGTGAGCCGGCTGGCCCGCGTCCTGAGCGCAGCCCCGGCGGCCGCGGCGCCTGCGCCATGACGCTCGCTTGGGTCTCGGTCGGGGCGCTCGTCCTGGCCGTCGCGCTGAGCGTCCTCACGAGGATCAACGTCGGCATCCTGTCGCTGGCCATGGCCTGGCTGGTGGGCGTGTACCTGGGCGGCATGTCGGTCAATACCGTCCTGGCGGGCTTTCCCGTGCCGCTGCTGGTCACGCTCGTCGGCGTGACGCTGCTGTTCAGCGTGGCCGACACCAACGGCACGCTGTCGAGACTGACCGGCCGGGCCGTCCGGCTCTGCCGCGGGAACGCGGGGCTGTTGCCCGTCATGTTCTTCGCGGTGGGCGTGGTCGTGTCCACCATCGGCGCCGGCGGCACACCGGCCAGCGCCCTGCTGGCGGCGCCCGCCATGGCCGTCGCGGGGCGGGCGGGCATACCGCCGCTGCTGATGGCGGTCATGGCCGGCAATGGCGCGCTGGCGGGCACGCTGTCGCCGTTTGCGCCCGGCGGCGTCGTCGCCAACGACGTGATGGCGCGCATCGGCCTCGACGGCCTCGAGTGGCAGACCTACGGCTACAACGTGCTGGCGCACCTGCTCGTGGGCCTGGGCGGCTTCGTGCTGCTGGGCGGCCTGAAGCTCGTTCGCGGACACGCAGGAAACGCCGGAAACGCCGGGTCCGCGGACTCTGATGTGGAGCCCTTCGAGCGCCGGCATTGGCTGACCCTCGCCGGCATTGCGGCGCTGATCGCCGCGGTCGTCGGCTTCGATGCGCACGTGGGACTGACGGCGGTCTTCATCGCCGCGTTGCTCACCCTGCTCGGGTGCGTCGACGAGCGGCAGGCCATTCAGCGCATGCCCTGGGGCGTCATCCTGATGGTCACCGGCCTGACGGTGCTGATCTCGATCATGCAGCGGACGCAGGGCATGGACCTGTTCACGAGCGGGCTGGCCGGCATTTCCACCTCGGAGACGGTCGTGCCGATGATGGCGTTCGGGACCGGCCTGATATCGGTGTACAGCAGCACGTCCGGCGTGGTGATGCCGGCGTTTCTGCCGATGGTGCCGGACCTCGCGCAGCAGGTTGGCGCCGTCGAGCACGTGCACCTCGCGTGGTCGATCACCGTGGGCGGCGGGCTCGTCGATCTCTCGGCGCTCTCCACCGTGGGCGCCCTGTTCCTGGCGGCGGCGCCCGCCGGCACCGACACGCGCGCGCTGTTCAACGCGCTCCTCGCGTGGGGGCTCTCCATGTCCGTGGTCGGCGCGGCGCTCTGCTGGATTCTGTTCGGGTAGCGGCCGCGCCCGCGGGACACCGCACCCGCGGGTCAGGGCATCGGGTCAGGGCATGAAGCGGCCGCCGCTGACGTGCAGCGTCTGGCCGGTGACATAGGGTTCGCCGGGGTCGGCCAGCGCGAGCACGGCGCGCGCGACCACCGCGGTACTGCCGGCGGCATGGCCGGGGTCGTCGAGATGCGGAGGCCGCCGGCCGTCGGGCCGGACGCCGGTGTCGATCGCGCCGGGGACGACGCAGTTGGCCCGGACCCGGCCCAGGCCCTCCTCGGCCAGCGCGCGCGTCAGGCCGATCAGGCCCGCCTTGGCCGTGATCACGTGGACGCGGCCCCGCCGCGGCCGGTGGGCGCTGAGACCGCCGATGTTGACGATGGCGCCGTTCCGGTCCCGCGGCAAGCGGCGGAACAGCTCCCGCGACGTCAGGAACGCGCCGGTCAGCGTCACGTCGAGGACCGCCGTCCAGGCGGCGCGCGTCGTCGTCTCGAGGGGCTGCTCGGGGCGTATCGCGGCGTTGTTGACCAGGATGGTCACCGGTCCCAGCCGGGCGCCGATCTCGTCGAAGCCGTCAAGGACGGCGGCCTCGTCCTCGACGCGCACCAGCATGCCGCAGCGCTCGTCCGCGCCACCGTCGATCGCGTCCAGCGCCGCCGCCAGCGCCGCCGGGTCCGACGCGCCCCAGATGCAGACCCGGGCGCCGGCGGCGCGCAGGGTCCGCGCGATCGCCAGGCCGATGTTCCGGCTGCCGCCGGTCACCAGGGCGACTTCCGCGCCGAGATCGGGGGATTGGCTCATGCCGGCCATCGCGCCCCGATGTTACAGGGAGACGGCGGCGCCTTGACGGGCGCCGGCGACGGGGCTACGTTGGGTGGCCCCCGTCGGGGGAGGATGGAGCGATTCGCGACAGGGCGAACGAGGGAATGCACATGGAGTACACCGCGGTCGTGAAGCATTGCGGCGAATGGTGGATCGGCTGGATCGAGGAGGTGCCGGGCGTCAACTGCCAGGAACGCACGCACGAGGAATTGCGGCGGAGCCTCGCCGATGCTCTTACGGAAGCGCTCGAGTTCAATCGGCGGGACGCTCTGGCCGCGGCCGGTGACGACTATCGAGAAGAGAAGGTCGTCGTTGCATGAAGCGGAGCGAGCTGGTGCGATACCTGCAGGGCCAAGGGTGCGCGCTGGTCCGCGAAGGATCGCGGCATTCCTGGTGGCGCAACCGGTCCGGAGACCGGCGTTCCGCCGTGCCAAGACACCGGGAAATCAACGATATCCTGGCTCGCAAGATCTGTCGCGACCTCGGCGTCGAGCCGATCGGATGGGACAAGTAGGCAAAGGCACCGCTATGGGACAATCGCGGCCGCAGCCGGTCCTTCGGGACACGGCGAGGGGATCTTGCGGTCAGGGTGCCGCTCCCGTTGCTCAGTTGGCTCGCGGCAGCTGGTTGTACTCCAGCGCCGCGCCGAGCGCCATGGCGCCGCCGCGGTCGTCGGCGCCGTTGACGGCGGGGCGGTCGAGGTAGTGCCGGCGGGTCGGGCCGGCCCCGGTGCTGACGCAGACGTCGACCAGCGCGCCGTCCGCGAGGACATGGGCGAGCAGCGCGCGCCAGGCGCGGTCGACGACCGGCCGGTAGCTCTCGTCGAGCCACCCGAGGCGGAGGCCGCGGGCCATGGCGGTCAGCGTCATCGCGGTGACGCTGGTCTCGCGGTAGCTGCCGGGCACGTCGACGATCTGCCGCCACATGCCGTCAGGCGCCTGGTGCGCGCGCATCGCTGCGAGGTGGCGGCGGTGGATGTCGAGCACGGCCTCGCGGTCCGGATGGTCCGGCGGCAGGACCGTCAGCAGCTCGGAGAGGCCGAGCGCTCCGAAGCCGTTCCCGCGGCCCCAGGCGGTCGGTGCGCCGGCGTCGTGGTGGTACAGGCCGCTCGGCTGCTGCAGGCGGTCGGCCGTGGTCGTGACCAGCCGCACGGCGGCGGCGAGCGCCTCCGCGTCCCCGGCGCGGACGGCGGCGATCGTGCCGAGGTAGAGGTCGTCGCTCCAGCCGGACGCGTAACGCGGTGTGCCCGGCGCGGTCTCCGCCGCCGCGAGCGCGACGCCCTCGGCAGCCAGCCGCGCCGCCGCGGCGCCGTCGGCGCCAGGAGAGCGGGCGAGCGCGCTGAAGATCATGGTTCCCGCGGTCGCGGCGAAGGAGATCCGGTCGCCGAACAGCGGCCGGTCTCCGGACAGCCAGGGGCCGACGTCCTCCAGCACTCGGTCCCGGAGGGACGCGTCGCCGTCCATCTCCGCGAGGCGCAGCGTGTGGACCCAGGCCAGCGCGGGGATGTAGCTGATGCCCGGCGTGCCGGGGTAGCGCCGGGCCAGCAGCCGCGCGACGTCGAGGGGCTCGCGCGCCGTCCGTCGTTCCAGCGCGACGCGCAGGGGCGACCGGGAGGCTGTGCTCTCGCCGGCGAGGCGCAGCACCTCGCGCATGACCGCTGCGCCGTCCGCCGCCCGCGCGGTGACGAGCATCGTGTCGACCGGGCCGAGGCCGGTGTGGCTCGCCGCGTCGGCCAGCGCGGCCGCCAGCGAACCCGCCGGCAGCCCGCGCGACGATGCAGCGCCGGCCGGGCTCGGCGCGCCCGCCGCTCCGGTCTCGCCGGCGGTGCGGGACCGCACCTGCAACGAATCGCCGCGGCGCACCTCGACGACGAGATCGGGCGCCTGGTAGGTGATCCACCGCCAGACGTAGCGGCTCTCGGGCCGCTCGGCATCGTCGAAGAAGCCGTCGACCGGCGGGAAGGTGGCGGGGGTGCCGCCGCCGCCGGTGCCGGCAGCGGGCAGGGCCCGGGGCAGCGCGCTGACCCGCCACCGGGCGCGCTCGGCCGCGGGCGCCTCCGTCTTGAACCAGCGGACCGCGTCGAGCACGAGGCGGGCGCCCTCCGCGTCGCCGTCGAGACCGCCGACGAGCACCAGCCTCCGTTCGGGTCGCGAGAAATCGAAGGCCGCGTCGTTCTCGAGGGTGAGGAGCGGGATGTCATCCCGCGTCATGCCCGCCGCGCTCACCGTCCGCGGCTCGCCGGGGACCGCGGCCAGCGTCTCGAGCGCCGCTCGCAGCTCGCCGGCGTTCCCGGCGGGCGCCTGGGCGCGCGTCGCCGCGAGTCCGGCGAGCAGCAGCGCCAACCCCGCTGCCGTGCCGGCGACCGCAACCCGGCGCACGCATCGCCGGGCTGCGGTCTTCATGGCCCGCCTCACTCCGCCGACAGCGCCGCCACGCCGCCCTCGAGCGCGTGCAGGGCGCGGACCTCGTCGTCGGTCAGCGGGCGGTCGAACAGCGACAGCTCGTCGAACAGCCCCGAGTAGTTCACGCCGAGCCGGATCGCGCCGCGGTCGATGTCCCACGTGAACGGCTCGTCGACGTCGTCCGCGTCGCCGGGCACGCGTTCGCCGTCCAGGTACAGGCTGGCGGCGCCGCCGGGCCGGCCGAGCCCGGCGTAGGCGACCGCCACGTGCGTCCAGCGGTCGCCGGCGAACGGCCAGTCGTCCACCACGGTCAGCCGCTCGGTGAACGCCGGGTTGTCGTTGGGTCCGAGGCCGTCCGGATTCCACACCTCCACGTCGCCGAAGACGCCCAGGCGGAACTGCCGGGGATTCTCCGCCGTGAAGTCGACCCAGACGGCGGCGTCGTTGTAGGCGGCGTCGGTGATCTGGATCGGATCGCAGAAGCCGGGAGCGAGGTCGGTGGCGGGATCGAGGCGCAGCCAGAACGACACGGTCCCGCTCCAGCTCTCGGGCGAGTAGCGGACGTTCCCGTCCGCGCGGTAGAAGATGGCGTGCTGGTTGCGCTCCGCAAAGCGCAGCGCGTGGCCGAAGCGCCCCGCGTCCTCGGCCACCGACACGGCCGGGTTGCCGAGCCCCGGCTCAGCCTGATCCTGCTCTGCGTACGACGGCGCCGTGTAGAGCCGCGGGTCGCCCGCTGACCGGTCCGCGTCGACGCCGTTGTCGAACGAGGCGTGGAGCGTGAGCGAGCTGGCCAGCGCGCCGGCAACGTCGGCCGGCGATTCCGCCGCCGCCGGCGCGGCGACGTCCGGCTCGCCGGTTGCCGGCGCGCCGCCGCCGCAGCCCGCGAGGCACAGCACGAGCGCCGCCAGCCCTCGTATCGTCGCTGTCGGTCTGCGCATGACTCCCTCGCTAGAACGTCGCGATCGGGTTGAGCGGCGACCCCATGCCCTTCTCGATGCGCAGCGGCGCCGCCACGAAGAGGAACTCGTAGCGGCCGAGCTCGCGGGCGGTCGCCGCCAGGTCGTCGAAGTCGAGGTTGTCGAAGATGCCGACACCGAGCGCCACCAGCGCCAGCCGGTGGATCGGCAGCCGCACGTCGTCGGAGTACTCGTGCGGGAACGCGTCGTTCCACAGGTCGTGGCCGATGAACGACACGCCCCGTTCCTTCAGGAAGTACGCCACGTCGGAGTGATAGCCGGCCACCCCTTCCTCGGAGGGATCCCACGGGCCGAGCGCCGCGCGCCGCTTCCAGCGCCCGGTGTGGAGCAGGATGACGTCGCCCGGCTCCACGCGCACCCCCTGGATGCGCTCCAGCTCCTCGAGGTCGGCGGCGCGGATCGCCGTGCCCGGCTCCACCCAGCCCTGGCCGGAATCCTTGCCCGGCAGCAGCGTCGCGTCGAAGAGGATGCCGCGCGTGAAGATGCCCTCCCGCAGCTCGTGGATGCTCCCCTGGGGGCACCCTCCCGCCGCCTGGACCTGCTCGGCCGTCACCCCGTTGTAGCCCTTGCCGTCGATCATCACGTGGCAGGCCACGGAATCGAGGTGGCTGTGGATGACGCCGTGGTAGGTGCCGGTGTACTGGTAGCGGTCGGAGGCGCCGGTCTCGCTGACGTTGACGACCTCCCGGTCGAGGTACCACTGGCCTTCGGGTTCCGGCGCCTGGATGATGTCGTGGGCCAGCGATACGCTGCGGCCCTCGGTGACGAGCGCCGCGGCCGCCGTGCGCTTGGCCGGCGTGATCAGGTTGGCCGCTCCCAGCCCGTCGTCCGCGCCCCAGCGGCCCCAGTTGGAGAGCTCTTCCAACGCGTGCAGAAACTCCGCCTCGGTGGTCATCGCGGGACGCGACTGGGTGTCGACGCCGGCGATTGAGCCGATCAGCAGGAGCGCGAGGACCAGAACGCCGCCGCGTCGCCGTGTGCTTGCGAGCATGGTATGTGCCTCCTTCGCCGGACCGCGCCGGCCCGGGCAGTGTACTCCGTCTCGCGGACGATCCGGCCCGGCCGCGACCGATTCGACCACTTCAGGAACAATCCGGCTAAACTCCATGAACGCTCTGGAGGTGCTCTGCATGTGTCGACGTCGCGTTGGTGCTCGCCGAATCCCGGTTCTGGCCGTGATGCTGTCGATCGTCCTGATCGCCGGTTGCGGCGGTGACAGCCCGACGGCGCCCAGTCCGACGGGGCCCGGCGCCGTTCCGTTCAGCACACGGGACCTGGCGGTCGGCACCGGCCCGGAGGCGATGAATGGCGACACGCTCAGGGTGAGATACACCGGCTGGCTGTACGACCAGAACGCGGCCGAGAACAAGGGGACGCAATTCGATTCCGGGATCTTCGAGTTCGTTCTCGGCGCCGGCCGGGTCATCCGGGGCTGGGACCGCGGCCTCCTTGGCATGCGGGTCGGCGGCCGCCGAATCATCGTCGTCCCGCCCGAGCTCGGTTACGGCGCCGCCGGCAGTCCGCCGCGCATTCCGGGCAATGCCACGCTCCTCTTCGAAGTGGAGCTCCTCGGCATCTCCTAGGTTCTCGCAAGTCTCCGGCGACGCCGGCCGGCGCTCGGGGGCCAGCGGACCCACATCGGGAAGCTCCGCCGGCTGGCGGACGACGCGGCGGCAAGGACGCGCCGGCGCGCACAGCCGCACGAAACGCCGCAGGACGGCTGACGAGTACTGCCCAGCGCAGGAGAAAGCCCATGGCCACGACCGAGCGCGCCGTGAAGCGGACGTACGAAGACTACTGCCGAGCACCGGACGAGGAGCGCTACGAACTGCTGAACGGCGAGCTGATGATGGTCCCCGCACCGAACATCAAGCACCAGAGGATTGTGAGCAGACTGGACAGGGAACTGGGTCGGTTCACCGAAGAACGGGGACTCGGAGAGGTGTTCGTCGCACCTGTCGACGTCGTGCTGTCGGACACCGACGTCGTGCAGCCCGACGTGCTGTTCATCTCCCGGGCGCGCGAGGACAGGATCACCGACGAGAACGTGCGGGGAGCCCCCGACCTCGCGATCGAAATCCTCTCGCCGTCGACCGCCGACCGGTATCTCGGGGACAAGCACGAGCTGTACGGCAGGCGCGGGGTGCTCGAGTACTGGATCATCGATCCGGTAGTGGAGACCGTCGCCGTCCATCGACAACGACACGGGAGGCTCGAATGCACCGGCACGTTCGGCCGCGGGGAGAGCGTGGGAACGGCCGTGCTCGAAGGGCTGGCGCTCGAGCTGGACAACATCTTCGCAAGCTGAAGAGGGCGCCAGTGACAAGCTCCAACAGCTACGAGCGGCTTGGCGACCGAGAGGTCCGCGAGTGGAGTTTTGCGGAGTGGTGGGCCGCGCTGGGATCGAACCAGCGACACCCTGATTAAAAGTCAGGTGCTCTACCACTGAGCTAGCGGCCCAAGTTGTTGATTATTAACGATTTACGTTGACGCCGAGAAGTACTGCCAGCCGGTACTGCCAGCCAATTCCCGCCAGGAGGTCGGTGTCGGCCGTCCCGTCCTGCGGCGGACGGCGGGCGGTCCGCCGGGCGTCGTCCACTCTCTGGAGGCTGTGGATCCATTGGTCTCCCCAGCATTGTACGCCTGAACGGAGTCGAGGGATGAACGCGCAGTGATACCGAGGTCTTCGGTCCGTCTGGTCCGACCCGACGCTGGCGGATCGGGCGAACGGTACGACGCTCGCTGTCCCGGACGGTCGCAGATACCGTCGACCGGCGACAGGGGGCGTCGGTCGGTCGTCGCAACGCGCAACGGTTCCCCCGTGATCCGTTCCACGGCTCGTCGGGCGGCAAACTGCGCACCTGGGCGGCGGTGCGGACCGCGGACGGAAGCGGCGCCGACCGCCTCAGGGTAACTGGCAAGTCCGTGCGGCCCTGGGCGCGCGCGACCGATAGCTGCACCGACGACCAGTCCGATCGTCAGCGGAGTGAAATAGCCGGGGGCCGGCGGTCGAGCCCCGGAGCGATCAGACTCGCCGAATTGGCAGTACGTAAAGAGTCACTCCGCGTGCGCCCAGTTCACGATCCAGTCGCGCAAGAGTAACCTGGGTGAACGTGAAGAGATTCTCGGGTTGAAGCAAGGGGGCGCCGGGTTCGTCCCGAGCCAGCGCGACGGCGACTCGCATGGGCGCGTCGCCGAGTAAATCGTGGGGGGCTCCGGCGTTCTGAAGTTGGGCCCGGAGTTGTGCGCGTGCTTCCTCATCGTACCGGAGCGCGTCGGTGGCGACGAATGCTTGTGCCACAACGTGGCTGGCCGCGGCTGATCGCGTTAGCCCGGATTATGCGTGAAGGTGGGGTTGGCGACGAGACGCAAGGGCCTTCCGTGTGGTACAAACGTTGTGCTACCAAACGTTTAGCCACAACGGAGGCCCTTGCGTGACGGACCCCACGATAGCACAGTCTGTTCTGTTCCCCGATCTGTTCGACAAGCCGCTGGTCGCCACGTTCGACCGCGAGCAGTCGAGCTCGGATGGCGGCGCCGTGCTGCTCAAGGCCGCCGAGCGCGTCTACGGACTGGTCAAGGCGTTCGGCCGGTGTCTGGTCGACCGCCGGGCACCGGAGAAGGTCCGGCACACGCTCGAGGACCTGGTCGGCCAGCGGGTGTTCGGCATCGCCTGCGGTCATCCCGACGGCAACGATTCGGACCGGCTCGCCGACGACCCGATCCACAAGCTGCTGCTCGGGCGCGACCCGGTGGCGGGCGGTCGGCTGGCGTCGCAGCCGACGGTCTCGCGGTTCGAGAACGGTGCGGGCCGCGTCGCGCTCTATCGGCTGGGGCGCGAGCTGGCGACGTCGGTCATCGAGCGGCATCGTCGCCGGCTGCGCGGGCGGGTGCGACGCATCACGATCGACCTCGACCCGACCGACGACCCGACGCATGGCGCGCAGCAGCTGACCATGTTCAACAGCTACTACGACAGCTGGTGCTACCTGCCATTGCTGGCCTTTGTGAGCTTCGACCGCGAGGTCGAGCAGTATCTGTGCGCGGCGGTGCTGCGACCCGGCAAGGCCCAGGCGCCCGACGGCACGCTGAGCGTGCTGTGTCGATTGCTCCCGCTGCTGCGGTCCGCGTTCCCCAAGGCACGCTTTCTCGTCCGTCTCGACGGGGGCTTCGCCTGCCCGGAGGTCTTCGACTTCCTCGATGCCGAGCCGCGGCTCGACTACGTCGTGGCGATGGCCAAGAACGCCGTCCTGCTGCGGGCTGCCGAGCCCGTCATGGTGGCGGCCCGCACCGAGAACATGCTGCGTGAGAAGACGGCGCACTTCTACCTCGACACCCGCTATCGCGCGGGCACGTGGGCTCGTGAGCGCCGCGTGGTGATCAAGGCCGAAGTCGTGCAGCTCACCGGCCGGCAGCCGCGGGACAACCCGCGCTTCGTCGTGACCAATCTGCGCCAGACGCCGCGCTTCATCTACGAGAAGGTCTACTGCGGGCGCGGCGACATCGAGAACCGCATCAAGGAACTGCTCGACGGCTTGCAGATCGACCGCACGAGCTGCACCAAGTTCTGGGCAAACCAGCTGCGGGTCCTGTTGACGGCCGCCGCCTACGTGCTCATGCAGGAACTGCGGCTGAGAGCCGCCCGCACCGCCTGCGCCCGCACCCAAGTGACCTGGCTGCGCGACCGATTGCTCAAGCTCGGCGCCAACGTCGTCCGCTCCGTCCGGCGCCTCGTTGTGCACCTGCCGCGGGCAACGCCCGACCTCGACGCGTGGCGCCAAATCGCCCTCGCACTCGGGGCGCGCGCCGGGTAGCGCCCCGTCGCAGCTTCCCCCTCAGCTCGCGGAATCCACACAGGCGCCTGGGGCGCCCTGTCGGCGAAGCTGTCCGCGTCTGGCGCCTCGTACGCCCCGTAACCACGCCACGCCGCTCCACCACGCTGCCACCTGCCACGTGCGGCGACCGCAGACCTCTCTCGCTCAACGATCAGGGCTCGGCCAGCGACCGATTCGACGACGTCATGAATTTTCCGGGCTAGCCCGGAAAATTCGTGAGGTTATCGAATCGGTCCCAGGCAGGGCCTGATCGTCGCGCGAAGAACGTTTTCGGACGCGGCGCGTGGTAGGTGGCAGCGTGGTGCAGTGGCCGGGGCGAGGTGACGGCACGCATGAGGTGGCAAGCGCCGACAGGTCGGGCGCAGGGGCGCTGGCGAGCATCCGGGGCGCGGAGGTTGGCGGCGCGACGGCGCGCTATCCGGCGCGCGCCCCGAGCGCGAGGGCGAGGTGCCGCCAGACGTCGCGGTATGGGGTCGCTCGCGGCAGGTGCAGGACGAGCCGGCGGACGGAGCGGACGACGTGGACGCTGACCTTGAGCAACCGGTCGCGCAGCCAAGTCACCTGGGTGCGGGCGCAGGCGGTGCGGGCGGCCCTCAGCCGCAGTTCCTGCATGAGCACGTAGGCGGCGGCCGTCAGCAGGACCCGCAGCTGGTTTGCCCAGAACCTGGTGCAGCTCGTGCGGTCGATCTGCAAGCCGTCGAGCAGTTCCTTGATGCGGTTCTCGATGTCGCCGCGCCCGCAGTAGACCTTCTCGTAGATGAAGCGCGGCGTCTGGCGCAGATTGGTCACGACGAAGCGCGGGTTGTCCCGCGGCTGCCGGCCGGTGAGCTGCACGACTTCGGCCTTGATCACCACGCGGCGCTCACGAGCCCACGTGCCCGCGCGATAGCGGGTGTCGAGGTAGAAGTGCGCCGTCTTCTCGCGCAGCATGTTCTCGGTGCGGGCCGCCACCATGACGTGCTCGGCAGCCCGCAACAGCACGGCGTTCCTGGCCATCGCCACGACGTAGTCGAGCCGCGGTTCGGCATCGAGGAAGTCGAAGATCTCTGGCGTGGCGAAGCCGCCGTCGAGCCGGACGAGAAAGCGCGCCTCGGGAAACGCGGACCGCAGCAGCGCGAGCAGCCGACACAGCACGCCCAGCGTGCCGTCGGACGCCTGCGCCGTGCCGGGCCGCAGCACGGCCGCGCACAGATACTGCTCCGCCTCACGGTCGAAGCTCACAAAGGCCAGCAATGGCAGGTAGCACCAGCTGTCGTAGTAGCTGTTGAACATGGTCAGCTGCTGCGCGCCATGCGTCGGGTCGTCGGTCGGGTCGAGGTCGATCGTGATGCGTCGCACCCGCCCGCGCAGCCGGCGGCGATGCCGCTCGATGACCGACGCCGCCAACTCGCGCCCGAGCCGATAGAGCGCGACGCGGCCCGCACCGTTCTCGAACCGCGAGACCGTCGGCTGCGACGCCAGCCGACCGCCCGCCACCGGGTCGCGCCCGAGCAGCAACTTGTGGATCGGATCATCGGCGAGCTGGTCCGAATCGTTGCCGGCGGGATGGCCGCAGGCGATGCCGAACACCCGCTGGCCCACCAGGTCCTCGAGCGTGTGCCGGACCTTCTCCGGTGCCCGGCGGTCAATCAGACACCGGCCGAATGCCTTGACCAACCCGTAGACGCGCTCGGCGGCCTTGAGCAGCACGGCGCCGCCATCCGAGCTCGACTGCTCGCGGTCGAACGTGGCCACGAGCGGCTTGTCGAACAGATCGGGGAACAGAACAGACTGTGCTATCGTGGGGTCCGTCACGCAAGAGCCTCCGTCGTGCCGAAAACATCTGTCGTCAACAGCGTTTTAGCACACGGAGGCTTTTGTGTCTCTACTCAGGCCGGGCGCCTCATGAATTTTCCAGGCTAGAGAACGAACGGGAAGTCGAAGCGTGACGGTGCCTGCGTTCCGCACTTGTGCGGCCGGCGAATTCGGATCCTCGACGAACTTGCGGATCGCCGCGGCGCCGTTTCCGGCGGTCATCGAGGGCGAGAACGGCACCGGCAAGGAGATGATCGCCCGGTGGTCCACGAGGAGGGCTCGCCCGTGCCGCCGTCTCGTGCGGGTCAACTGCGCGGCCTTGAAGGCGACTTTCCGAGTCGGAGCTGTTCGGCCAAGCCAGCGTACCTCTTCGGGCACCTCGCGTGACCCCAACGGGCTGGACCTGTTCGCCGGCTCTCTGGCGATCCAGCGGGCGACTCGCGCCGGGGCCAAGTGGCTCGTTTTTTGGCAACCACGACGTAGACCCGGTCAAGCAACTGCTGCCATTCGCGCCGGATGGGAACGCGCTGGACCCCGGACGGCATGCAGCGGGCGATGAGGCGCACCTCGCGTGAGGCTACTCCGGCTGTATGCCGAACACTACGACAAAAGTCTCGCAGCCTGTCTGCGCGAGGTGGGGAGCAGGGTCATCGTTCCGGCCGTCGGCTTTCACTGCTCGACGCGCTTCCCCCTGCCGACGCGACTGTACTCGCCGGGCCCTACATCCGGAGCGTTCCTGCTTTGTCCGACGACCCGGGTACGGTGCTCGCCTGTGCGCGTCCGATACACGCGGCGCCTCCGACCTCATCGGGGGCGTCGCTTGATGACGGCGGCGACGCCGTTCCACTCCACGCCGTCGCGAATGGTGTTTTGACGGAAGCCCTTTACCAACGAGCCATAGGCAGAGCCTCGAGGGGGGCACACGTCGCCTGATACTATAGTGCTCAAAGAAGGCTCTCCTCAATCAGGTGTGGGTCCGGGGTGAGAGTGATCGGCAGGTTCAGCGAGCGGTGGGGTAGCTACGTGACGGACGGCGTGTCAACGCGCTACGCGCGTTCTCCGCTTCGCTGCGACCCTGGCGGGTGACACGCCGTCCGTCCCTACGCTCAGAGTGCAGTTATGGGCCTTGCGGCCCGGCTTGGACGGGGCGTCCGGGCCGTCCAAAGGGGAGATTGGGCTTGGGCTGGTCGGGCCGTGAATCGCGGCCCGCAGCTGACCGGAGCCGACGGGTGGTCAGCCCTCGGCGAGCCGCTGGAAATCATTGAAAACGCAGGGGCGTCCTGTTCTCATTGGCATGGCAAAGGAGAACCCATGAGGAGGAGGACAGCCCCATGCGTGTGACGACCCTACTACGGCGATTGCTCGGTGTCACGCAGTTGTACGTCGAGCAGGTGCGTATCGGGAGCAACGGGATGTTCCGCGTATCGGCGCGGCCGTCGTGGCGGCGCTCGCGGTGCGGCGCGTGCGGCGGCCGGGCCCCACGCTACGACCGGCAACCGGCTCGGCTGTGGCGCCATGTGCCGTGGGGTCGGACGACGGTGTGGCTGCGGTATGCCCCGTGGCGGGTATCGTGTGGTCGCTGCGGGGTTCGGGTCGAGCAGGTGTCGTGGGCAGTGCACGGCAGCGCGTTCACGGCGCCGCTCGAGGAGTTGGTGGCCTATCTGGCGCAGGTGACGGACCGGACGACGGTGAGTCGTCTGGTGGGGATTTCGTGGCCGGCGGTGGGCGGCATCGTCGAGCGGGTGGTGGCTCGGCGGCTGGATTCGACGCGGCTGGCCGGGCTGCGGCGGATCGGCATTGACGAGTTCAGCTATCGGAAGCGGCACCACTATCTGACGGTCCTGGTCGACCCTGACCGCCGGCGCGTGGTCTGGGCCGGGAAGGGGCGCAGCGCCGACACGCTGGGCAGGTTCTTCGACCTGTTGGGACCGGCCGGTTGCGCCCGGATCACGCTGGTGACGGCGGACCTGGCGGCGAGCTACGGCAAGGCGGTGCGGGAACGGGTGCCGCAGGCCAGGGTCGTCTACGACCGGTTCCACGTTGAACGGCTGGCGGCCGACGCGGTCGACGCCGTCCGCCGGGCGGAGCAACACCGCCTGGGGGCGACCGCGGCCAAAGCCCTCAAGGGGACGCGCTACGCGCTGCTGAAGCATCCGGCGCGCCTCAAGCCCAGCCAAGCACAACGGCTGGCAACCCTGCGCCGCGAGAACCGCGCCCTCGACCGCGCCTACGAGTTGAACGAGTACCTGGCGACCATCCTCGAGCAGGCCAGACCCGACGAGGCCGAGGAGCTGCTCGAGCAGTGGCTGGACTGGGCGGCGCGGTCACGGCTGGCGCCGTTCGTCAAGCTCGCGCGGACCATCCGGAAGCACGCGGCGGGGATCCTCGCCTACCTCGACACCCGCATGACCAACGGACCCGTCGAGGGCATCAACAACAAGCTCCGCGTCATCGCACGGCGCGCCTACGGCTTCCACTCACACCGTCCGCTCATCTCGATGCTGTACCTCTGCTGCGGAGGCATCAAGCTGGAGCCACCGCTACCCACACGAATTTGAGGAGACTCTCAAAGAAGCCGCCCTCCCGGAAGCCACCAGCGAGCGGCACAGCCCCGGCGCGGTCGCACCTCGAGGTTCAGGCAGTTCGAAGACTCCATGAAGACGGCGAGATGGAATCATGATCACCGGCGAGTTGAAGTCCAAGGTCGACCGAATCTGGGATACCATGTGGTCTGGTGGAATTTCGAACCCGCTCTCCGTCATCGAGCAGCTCACCTACCTGCTCTTCATCAAGCGCCTCGACGAGCTGCACACGCGCCGGGAGCGCAAGGCCGCCCGCACCGGCCGCCCGATCCACGAGCCCGTATTCGCCGCCGGCCAGGACGCCCTCCGTTGGTCGCGCTTTAAGCAGATCGCGCCGGAGCAGATGTTCGAAACGGTGCGGGACCGGGTGTTCCCCTTCATCAAGTCGGTCGGCCAGACCGGCGACTCTGACGAGGGGTCGACCTACACCCACCACATGAAGGACGCCCTCTTCATGATGCCCACGCCTCGCGTGCTGGCCAACGTCGTCGACCAGCTCGATGACATCGACATGGCCGACCGCGACACCAAGGGTGACCTCTACGAGTACATGCTCGGCAAGATCGCCACCGCCGGGCAGAACGGGCAGTTCCGCACGCCGCGCCACATCATCAAGCTGATGGTGGAGATGACCGCACCCACGCCGAACGACGTCATCTGCGATCCCGCCTGTGGCACCGCCGGCTTCCTCGTGGCGGCCTCCGAGCATCTCGTCGAGCACCACGGCGACCGCATCTACAAGAGCGCCCCGGCCCGCCGCAGGTTCAACGAGGAGATCTTCCACGGCTACGACTTCGACACCACCATGCTGCGGATCGGCAGCATGAACATGCTGTTGCACGGGGTGGAGAATCCGGACATCCGCTACAGGGACTCCCTGGCCCAGACCGACCTGGCCGCAGCGGGCGACGACGCCGAGCGGTACTCCCTTGTGCTCGCCAATCCCCCGTTCGCGGGCAGCCTCGTCCACCGCCAAGGACCTGCAGCGGGTCGTCAAGACGAAGAAGACCGAGCTGCTGTTCCTGGCCCTGTTCCTGCGCCTGCTCCAGATCGGCGGCCGCGTCGCCGTCATCGTGCCCGATGGCGTGCTCTTCGGATCGAGCAAAGCGCACCGGACGCTGCGCAGGATTCTCGTCGAGGAGCAGAAGCTCGACGCCGTCGTGTCCATGCCCTCCGGCGTTTTCAAGCCGTACGCCGGGGTCTCCACCGCCATCCTGCTCTTCACCAAGACCAACTCCGGCGGCACCGACGACGTCTGGTTCTACGACATGCAGGCGGACGGCTACTCCCTGGACGACAAGCGCACGCCGCAGCCGGACAACAGTGACCTCACCGACATTCTTGCCCGCTGGCGGAACCGCGTCGCGGAGCGCCAGCGGGCGCGAACGGACCAGAGCTTTCTGGTGCCGAAACCCGAGATCGCGGGCAACGACTACGACCTGTCGATCAACCGCTACAAGGAAGTGGAGTACGAAGGGGTCGAGTACGACCCACCGAATGTGATCCTGGAACGGTTGGCCGCCCTGGAAGAGACAATTGCGAAGGGGCGTGAGGAGTTGGAGCGGCTGTTGGCATGACTGCATTCCACACCAGAGCCCTCTCCTCAGTGTGCGATATATCAATGGGGCAAGCCCCGAAGGGTGATAGCTATAACACCCAGAGAAGTGGCTACCCATTGATCGCGGGAGCCGGGGACTTCGGCGAATTCACTCCTGCTCCCAAGCAATACACGGACGCGCCAACAAAGCTGTCCCGACCTGGTGACCTCATCCTTTGCATCCGCGCGACGATTGGCGATCGGAATTGGTCAGACAAGGAGTACTGCCTTGGACGTGGAGTCGCCGGGCTGAGAGCTAACCCGGAAAATTCATGACGTCGTCGAATCGGTCGCTGGCCGAGCCCTGATCGTTGAGCGAGAGAGGTCTGCGGTCGCCGCACGTGGCAGGTGGCAGCGTGGTGGAGCGGCGTGGCGTGGTTACGGGGCGTACGAGGCGCCAGACGCGGACAGCTTCGCCGACAGGGCGCCCCAGGCGCCTGTGTGGATTCCGCGAGCTGAGGGGGAAGCTGCGACGGGGCGCTACCCGGCGCGCGCCCCGAGTGCGAGGGCGATTTGGCGCCACGCGTCGAGGTCGGGCGTTGCCCGCGGCAGGTGCACAACGAGGCGCCGGACGGAGCGGACGACGTTGGCGCCGAGCTTGAGCAATCGGTCGCGCAGCCAGGTCACTTGGGTGCGGGCGCAGGCGGTGCGGGCGGCTCTCAGCCGCAGTTCCTGCATGAGCACGTAGGCGGCGGCCGTCAACAGGACCCGCAGCTGGTTTGCCCAGAACTTGGTGCAGCTCGTGCGGTCGATCTGCAAGCCGTCGAGCAGTTCCTTGATGCGGTTCTCGATGTCGCCGCGCCCGCAGTAGACCTTCTCGTAGATGAAGCGCGGCGTCTGGCGCAGATTGGTCACGACGAAGCGCGGGTTGTCCCGCGGCTGCCGGCCGGTGAGCTGCACGACTTCGGCCTTGATCACCACGCGGCGCTCACGAGCCCACGTGCCCGCGCGATAGCGGGTGTCGAGGTAGAAGTGCGCCGTCTTCTCACGCAGCATGTTCTCGGTGCGGGCCGCCACCATGACGGGCTCGGCAGCCCGCAGCAGGACGGCGTTCTTGGCCATCGCCACGACGTAGTCGAGCCGCGGCTCGGCATCGAGGAAGTCGAAGACCTCCGGGCAGGCGAAGCCCCCGTCGAGACGGACGAGAAAGCGTGCCTTGGGGAACGCGGACCGCAGCAGCGGGAGCAATCGACACAGCACGCTCAGCGTGCCGTCGGGCGCCTGGGCCTTGCCGGGTCGCAGCACCGCCGCGCACAGATACTGCTCGACCTCGCGGTCGAAGCTCACAAAGGCCAGCAATGGCAGGTAGCACCAGCTGTCGTAGTAGCTGTTGAACATGGTCAGCTGCTGCGCGCCATGCGTCGGGTCGTCGGTCGGGTCGAGGTCGATCGTGATGCGTCGCACCCGCCCGCGCAGCCGGCGACGATGCCGCTCGATGACCGACGTCGCCAGCTCGCGCCCCAGCCGATAGAGCGCGACGCGGCCCGCACCGTTCTCGAACCGCGAGACCGTCGGCTGCGACGCCAGCCGACCGCCCGCCACCGGGTCGCGCCCGAGCAGCAGCTTGTGGATCGGGTCGTCGGCGAGCCGGTCCGAATCGTTGCCGTCGGGATGACCGCAGGCGATGCCGAACACCCGCTGGCCGACCAGGTCCTCGAGCGTGTGCCGGACCTTCTCCGGTGCCCGGCGGTCGACCAGACACCGGCCGAACGCCTTGACCAGTCCGTAGACGCGCTCGGCGGCCTTGAGCAGCACGGCGCCGCCATCCGAGCTCGACTGCTCGCGGTCGAACGTGGCCACGAGCGGCTTGTCGAACAGATCGGGGAACAGAACAGACTGTGCTATCGTGGGGTCCGTCACGCAAGGGCCTCCGTTGTGGCTAAACGTTTGGTAGCACAACGTTTGTACCACACGGAAGGCCCTTGCGTCTCGTCGCCAACCCCACCTTCACGCATAATCCGGGCTAAGACTGCCATCTTGAATCAAGCCTACCTTGCATATTGGCTTGATCATGCCGCTCCCGCACTACGCACAAGGGGGCGCGGAGCAACATTTCTTCAAGTCTCCAAAAGCGACATTGCCTCCCTCCAAATTCCGCTCCCCTCCCTCGCCGAGCAGAAGCGGATTGCGCAAGTTCTGGATGCGGCGGATGCCTTGCGTGTCAAGCGCCGCGACGCCCTCGCCCAACTCGACACCCTCCTCCAATCCACCTTCGTCGACATGTTCGGCGATCCCGTCAAGAATGCGATGCGATGGGAAGTCCGTGAGCTGAGAGAAATGCAGTCGAGGGTTCAGATTGGCCCTTTTGGATCGCTCCTCCACAAAGAAGACTACATAACCGATGGTGTGCCGCTGGTGAACCCCATGCACATCGTCTCCGGGCAGATTCGCGTTGGGAGTCAACAAACCGTATCGGAGCAAAAGGCTCGGACTCTTGGGAACTATCGACTCCAAACGGGCGACGTGGTCATGGGGAGGCGCGGCGAGATGGGCCGTTGCGCCATCGTCTCTGACACTGAGGCGGGAATGCTCTGTGGTACCGGATCACTGTTTTTTCGTCCTCATCCGGATGAACTATCGTCCCTCTTCTTGGCCGGGACGTTCTCCAGCGAACCGATGAAGCGCCACCTTGAGAGACTGTCGCAGGGCGTCACAATGCCGAATCTTAATCGAAAGATGGTCGAAGGACTCGAGGTCACACTTCCTCCTCTCGAACTCCAACACCGTTACGCTACAATCGTCGAGTCCGTCGAACAACAGAGGGCCAACCAACGCGCTCACCTCGCCGAACTCGACACTCTTTTTGCCTCCCTACCCCGGAAAATTCGTGAGGGGTCTGTCTCAGGTAGAGACACAAGAGCCTCCGTGTGCTAAAACGCTGTTAACCACAGGCATTTTCGGCACGACGGAGGCTCTTGCGTGACGGACCCCACGATAGCACAGTCTGTTCTGTTCCCCGATCTGTTCGACAAGCCGCTCGTGGCCACGTTCGACCGCGAGCAGTCGAGCTCGGATGGCGGCGCCGTGCTGCTCAAGGCCGCCGAGCGCGTCTACGGGTTGGTCAAGGCATTCGGTCGGTGTCTGATTGACCGCCGGGCACCGGAGAAGGTCCGGCACACGCTCGAGGACCTGGTGGGCCAGCGGGTGTTCGGCATCGCCTGCGGCCATCCCGACGGCAACGATTCGGACCGGCTCGCCGATGATCCGATCCACAAGTTGCTGCTCGGGCGCGACCCGGTGGCGGGCGGTCGGCTGGCGTCGCAGCCGACGGTTTCGCGGTTCGAGAACGGTGCGGGCCGCGTCGCGCTCTATCGGCTCGGGCGCGAGTTGGCGGCGTCGGTCATCGAGCGGCATCGCCGCCGACTGCGCGGGCGGGTGCGACGCATCACGATCGACCTCGACCCGACCGACGACCCGACGCATGGCGCGCAGCAGCTGACCATGTTCAACAGCTACTACGACAGCTGGTGCTACCTGCCATTGCTGGCCTTTGTGAGCTTCGACCGTGAGGCGGAGCAGTATCTGTGCGCGGCCGTGCTGCGGCCCGGCACGGCGCAGGCGTCCGACGGCACGCTGGGCGTGCTGTGTCGGCTGCTCGCGCTGCTGCGGTCCGCGTTTCCCGAGGCGCGCTTTCTCGTCCGGCTCGACGGCGGCTTCGCCACGCCAGAGATCTTCGACTTCCTCGATGCCGAACCGCGGCTCGACTACGTCGTGGCGATGGCCAGGAACGCCGTGCTGTTGCGGGCTGCCGAGCACGTCATGGTGGCGGCCCGCACCGAGAACATGCTGCGCGAGAAGACGGCGCACTTCTACCTCGACACCCGCTATCGCGCGGGCACGTGGGCTCGTGAGCGCCGCGTGGTGATCAAGGCCGAAGTCGTGCAGCTCACCGGCCGGCAGCCGCGGGACAACCCGCGCTTCGTCGTGACCAATCTGCGCCAGACGCCGCGCTTCATCTACGAGAAGGTCTACTGCGGGCGCGGCGACATCGAGAACCGCATCAAGGAACTGCTCGACGGCTTGCAGATCGACCGCACGAGCTGCACCAAGTTCTGGGCAAACCAGCTGCGGGTCCTGCTGACGGCCGCCGCCTACGTGCTCATGCAGGAACTGCGGCTGAGGGCCGCCCGCACCGCCTGCGCCCGCACCCAGGTGACTTGGCTGCGCGACCGGTTGCTCAAGGTCAGCGTCCACGTCGTCCGCTCCGTCCGCCGGCTCGTCCTGCACCTGCCGCGAGCGACCCCATACCGCGACGTCTGGCGGCACCTCGCCCTCGCGCTCGGGGCGCGCGCCGGATAGCGCGCCGTCGCGCCGCCAACCTCAACCCCCGCATTGCACGCCAGCGCCCCGTCGCCGAAGCTGTCGGCGCGTGGTGCCTCGTGCGCGCCGTCACCCCGCCACGACCGCTTCACCACGCTGCCACCTGCCACACGCCAGGTCCGACGACTGCATTCGCCTAACGATTGCGCCCCGACCGTGACCGATTCGACAACCTCAGGAATAATGCGGGCTACAGTCCCGCGCCTTCCGGGGAGAACTCTGAACCGCCATGAAAACCTCCGCCAACTTCGCGTTCCTGAAGCAGGAGTTCCCGCATGCGGCGGAGAGCGCGAGCTATGCGGAGCACCATGTCTACGGCGACCCGCGGGCCTCCTGCTTCCATGCCCGCCATGCGCTGGAGCGTCTGGTCAAGCGGGTCTACAGGGTCGAGAAGACCCTGAACCCACCGAAGGTCACGAACCTCGACGCCTACCTCAGCGAGCCCGCCTTCCGCGCGCTCGTGCCCGAGGCCGTGTGGCAGAAGGCGGAGTACATCCGGCAGGCCGGCAACGTGGCGGTGCACGGCAACAAGACGCCCGCGCCGGAGCACGCGCTGAACGTGGTGCGGGAGCTGGCGCACGTCCTCTACTGGGCGGGCCGCACCTATCTGCGGAAGGGGGCGGAGAGCCTGCAGGGGAAGACCTTCGACGAGTCCCTCGTCCCCACAGCGGACCCGGGCGCGGTGCCGGCCAGCGTGGAGGAACTGGACGCCCTCAAGCGCAACCTGGACGCGGCCGAGGACGCGCGCAAGGAGATCGAAGGCGAGCTGGAGGCGCTGCGTGAGCAGGTCGCCGCCATCAAGGTGGAGAACGAGGCGGTCCCCGAGACCCGTGACTGGGACGAGAGCACCACCCGCAGGCTGATCATCGACTTGGCCCTGCAGCGGGCCGGCTGGCCGCTCGACCAGGCACACGACCGCGAGTACGAAGTCACGGGCATGCCGAACGCGTCGGGGATCGGCTACGCCGATTACCTCCTGTGGGGAGATGACGGCAAGCCGCTGGCGGTGGTGGAGGCGAAGAGGACCGCCGTCGATGCGGCGAACGGCCGACAGCAGGCCAAGCTCTACGCCGACTGCCTGGAGGCCATGCACGGCCAGCGCCCGCTCATCTACTACACGAACGGGTACGAGACCCACCTGTGGGACGATCAGGCCTACGCGCCGCGGGCCGTCGCAGGCTTCCACAAGAAGGACGAGCTGGCATCGCTGCTCCATCGGCGCGCGCACCGCGAGCCGCTGGACGTGACGCAGGTGAGGAACGCCATCGTCGAGCGGTACTACCAGAAGCGGGCCATCGGGAGCATCGGTGAGCAGTTCGGCCAGGCGCGGCGGAAGGCCCTGCTGGTGATGGCGACCGGCAGCGGCAAGACGCGCGTGGCGATCGCGCTGGTCGACCTGCTGCAGCGGGCGGGCTGGGTGAAGCGCGCGCTGTTTCTGGCGGACCGGGTGTCGCTGGTGAACCAGACGGTGGCGGCGTTCAAGGCTCACCTGCCGGAGTCCAGCCCGGTGAACCTGGTGACCGAGAAGGACAAGGCGGGCCGGGTCTACGTCTGCACCTACCCGACGATGATGGGGCTGATCAACGAGACGACCGGCGCCGAGGCCCGCTTCGGGGTCGGGCACTTCGATGTCGTGATCATCGACGAGGCGCACCGTTCGGTGTATCAGAAGTACGGCGCGATCTTCCGCTACTTCGACTCGCTGCTGGTGGGCCTGACCGCGACGCCCCGGGACCAGGTCGACCGGAACACCTACGCGCTCTTCGAGCTGGCGCCGGGCGTGCCCACCGACGCGTACGAGCTTGAGACCGCGGTCGCGGACGGCTTCCTCGTGCCGCCGAGGGTGCAGAAGGTGGATCTCCTGTTCCCACGCGAAGGCATCGACTACGACTCGCTCAGCGAGGACGAGCAGGTGCAGTGGGAGAGCCTCGACTGGGGCGACGACAAGGACGGCGGCGGGCTGCCGGAACGGGTCGACGCGTCCGCCATCAACAACTGGCTCTTCAACAGCGACACCGTCGACAAGGTGCTGCAACATCTGATGGAGCACGGCCACAAGGTCGACGGTGGGGATCGACTGGCCAAGACGATCATCTTCGCCCGCAACCACGAGCACGCGGCGTTCATCGAAGAGCGGTTCAACCGCCACTACCCGCAGCACGCCGGGCACTTCGCCCGCGTCATCGATCACTACGCCACGTATCCTCAGAGCCTGCTCGACGACTTCTCGCTCAAGGACAAGGCGCCGCACATCGCGATCTCGGTGGACATGCTCGATACCGGCATCGACGTGCCCGAGGTCGCCAACCTGGTCTTCTTCAAGCCGGTCTACTCGCGGATCAAGTTCTGGCAGATGATCGGGCGCGGTACGCGCCTCTGTCCCGACCTGTTCGGACCCGAGGACGACAAGCGCGACTTCCGCGTCTTCGACTTCTGCTTCAACTTCGACTTCTTCAACGAGCATCCGGAGGGGATCGAGGACAGCGGCGACGTGCCCCTCGGCGCCCGGCTCTTTCGGGCGCGGGTGCAGTTGCTGACCGGCGTCCAGGGGACGCCGGACCTGGACACGGAGGGAACGCTGACGGTGGCGTTGACGACGGAGCTCCATGGGGAAGTGGCGGCGATGAACCGCGAGAACTTCATCGTGCGGATGCAGCTCGAGGCGGTGGAGCGCTTCCAGCAGCGGGCGTCATGGGAGCGTCTCACCGCGTCCGACGTCGAGATCCTGCAGCGCGACGTTGCCGGGCTGCCCAGCGAGGTCGAGACCGACGACATCGAGTCGCGCCTGTTCGATCTCACGGCGCTGAGGATGCAACTGGCCCTCGTCGAGGGCGACGCGGGCACTTTCGAGCGACACCGCCGCCGCGTGGTGGAGATCGCCATGCTGCTCGAAGAAAAGAGCACGATCCCCGCCGTGGCGGCTCAGCTCGCCTACCTGGCCTCGGTGCAGGAGAGCGTCTTCTGGGAGGGCATCGGCCTGAACGATCTCGAGGAGCTGCGCCTGCGCCTGCGCGGCCTGGTGCCCTTCCTGGACAAGAAGGCGCGCACGATCGTCTACACCGACTTCCAGGACGAGATCACGGCCGTGCGCGAGGACGCCGCCGTCTACCTGCCGAAGATGACCGGGGTCGAGTACGAGAAGAAGGTTCAGGAATACCTCAAGAACCACCTCGACCACATCGTGATCCATCGCCTCCGGACGAACCAGCCGCTCACGGCCGCCGACCTGCGGGGACTCGAACAGACGCTGGTCGAGATCGGGGAGGACGACGGCCGGACGCTGTTGACGGCCCTTCTGGCCCGCAACGAGGCCCCCTCACTGATCCATTTCGTGCGGAGCCTCGTGGGGATGGATCGTGCCGCCGCTCAGGGGGCCTTCTCGGAGTTCCTCTCCAACCGCAGCCTGACCACGCCGCAGATCCGCTTCATCGAGATGGTGATCGACCAGCTCACGGCGCGGGGCGTCATGGAACCCTCCGCGCTCTACGAGGCGCCGTTCAGCGACGTGCACGCCGGCGGCCCCGAAGCGTTGTTCGCCGGCAAGAGCAACGTCATCGAGGGGATCTTCGAGAAGCTCAAGACCCTCCAGCCCGACACGCTGGCCGAAGCCGGGTGAGAGTCTGCAGGGTCACCCTGGACAAGCGCGACACCGCGGCACTGGTCCGCGCTAGGCTGGCCGATACGACAGCAGGAAGCTGCGAACGTGGCGCACCGCCATCGGAATCTTCTCCGGGGTGTCTTTCCAGGGGTACATGCTCAGTTGTCCGTTTGGCGCCAGCATCGCGCTCTCGATCGCGGCATCGTACGAATGTCCCGCGGTATCGTCCGGCAGGACGAGAACCGGCGTCTGGCACTGCCTCACGAAGTCCCGCGTCACCGTGAACACGAAGTCAGGGTTGGTGCGGAACAGTCGGTTCAGGAACTGGTCGGCCATTTGCGTCGTGATGTCGGGGTGCCGCTTGACCACTTCTGCACCCCACGACCTGCTCTGACTCTCATACATGGCGTTCGGCAACTCCGGACGGAACCCGACCGGCTGCGCCGGCACGGCCGCGACCACGCGATCTGGCGCCCGCTCGATGAGGTTCCAGATGAAGGGTCCCGCAATGCAGAAACCGAGCACCATGAACCTGTCGATCCCCAGGTGATCCATCAGGCCGAGATGGTCGTCGGTGTAGGCATCCCACGGCCGGTCGACCTCGAGCGGCCCAGTGGACTGCCCGGCTGCGTGGCGCAAGTCCGCGTAGATACAGCGGAACTCTCCGCTGAACGCCTCGATCGTGTTGAAGGGATTGCGGCGCCGGATGCCCTCGATCGTCGAGCCGTTCAACCCCCCGCCCGAGATGAGCAACAGCGGGAAGCCCGACCCTGTCTCCTCATAGCGGATGCGGACATTCCCCCTCTCGTAGAAGCGTCCGCCATCGTCATTGCCGCCCTGTCGCGCGAACAGCGGCCCCGGCGTAGCGGCCATTGCCGCCGCGGCGGCGCCAGTCTTCAGCAGCTTGCGTCTGATCGGGTCCACCATGCCTCCTCTTCTCGGCCGTGTTTCGCCTCGATGACACGGCGATCGTCATCGGGGGCCAGTGTAGCCCATAGTGCGGCCCCATCCCGGCAAGAGCAACGTCATCGAGGGGATCTTCGAGAAGCTCAAGACCCTCCAGCCCGACACGCTGGCCGAGGCCGGGTGACGGTTGCCGCAGCACGCCGGCCGCCAGCGACTCTGGCTGTGACTCTGGCCGCCACTCTGGCTGCGACTCTGGCTGCGACCGCCCGGCCCCGCCAGCCTGCCGCGCCGGTCACGGGACTCCTACGGCTGCTGCATCGCCGCGATGCCGGCGTTGGCCGCGTCTTCGTCCTGCTGCGCCGAGGCGCCGCTGCAGCCGATGGCGCCCACCGACTGCCCCTCGTGCATGATGGGAACAGCGCCCTGGACGAACAGCATCGGGCCGCCCTCGACGACGTTGGTGATGCCGAGCTCGCGGAGGCGGTCCAGGGTGCCCGATGGCGCGCCGAACGCCGCCGAGGCCCGGGCCTTGCCGGCGGCAACGCCGGCCGTGAAGTAGCTCGCTCCGTCCATCCGGAACAACGCCACGAGCGCGCCCCGCGCGTCCACCACCGCACAGGTGAGGCCGACCCCCATCTCGTTCGCCGACTGCTCGGCCGCGGCCAGCGCCTTTTGGGCCTCGGCCAGCGACGGCCCGGTCGCCGTCGCGGCCTGCGGGCCGGCGACGGTGGCCATCAGCGCGAAACACAGCGCGACGCTCAGAGCGACAACGCCTCGATCGATGCTCCTCATCGGTCCTCCTCCTCGTTGAGATCCGTGTTCGTTGAATGCAACTGCGAGGCAACTATAATCCATGCGGGCGACGCCGCCTGTCGCGGTTCCGGCGAACGCCTGCTCATCGGAATCGTCGGTTTCGCTCCCGCGTCTGCACCAAGGAGGACGACATGCACCGCACTGTAACGGGACACCTGGTCATCGGTCTGGTAGTGGCCGCGATAGGCGGTGCGGGATCCTCCGCCTACGCTCAGGGTTCGTTCGAACCGCCCCGTCTGCCGGACGGGAGACCGGACCTGCAGGGCGTCTGGGATTTCCGCACGCTGACGCCGCTCGAACGACCGGAGGACCTTGCCGGCAAGGCGGTGCTGGGTGCCGAAGAGGCGGCTGCGCTCGAAGCCGAGGCAGCGGCCAACAGTGCGGCGCTCAACGCCCCCACGACGGATCGCGCCCAGCTCCTCCCTGTCGGAGGCAACGTCGGCGGGTACAACCACTACTGGGTGGATCAGGACAAGACGGTCGTCGACGACCGGCGCACCTCGCTCATCGTGGATCCGCCGAGCGGGCGGCTTCCGCCGCTTCAGCCCGGGTTGGAGATGCAGGCGCTCTCGCTCCAGGAGGATCTGCCCGGGACGCGGCCGAACCGGACCCGCACGGCCGGGATCGGCACTGACAGCTACGAGGATCGTGGTCTTGCCGAGCGGTGCCTGCTGGGGTTCAATACGGGGCCGCCGATCCTGCCCGCGGCCTACAACAACAACATCCAGTTGTTCCAGACGTCGGACTACGTGGTGATCCTCCACGAGATGGTGCACGACGTCCGGGTGATCCCCCTCGATGGACGTGCTGGTCTGCCGAGCCGCATCCGACAGTGGAACGGGGACTCGCGCGGGCACTGGGAGGGCGACACCCTCGTCGTCGAGTCGACCAACTACACGGACAAGACCGCCAGCTTCAATCCCGCCAGCTACGTTGCGGCGGGCAGCGGGGCGCACAAGCACCTGGTCGAACGCTTCCGGCTGGTGGGCGAGAACACGCTGGAGTACGAGTACACCCTGACCGACCCGATGACGTTCACGCGGCCGTTCACGGCCGTGCTGCCCATGAAGCGCGGTGTGGCGATCTACGAGTACGCCTGCCACGAAGGCAACTACGGGCTCCACAACGTGCTGGCCGGCGCCAGGGAGCAGGAGCGAGCCGCGGTCCCGTAGCGTTGCGAGACGGGAGGAGAAGCCATGCGGACATTGTGTCTGGTCGTCGCGGTTGCCCTTGTCGGCGGCGGCGGCACCGTTGCCGCCCAGTCGACGGATTGGTCGAGTCAGAATCTCAACCTCGACAACAACCGCTTCGCTCCCCTCGACGAGATCGACACGACGAACGTGACGCGTCTGGTGGAGCGCTGGTCGTACGAGGTGGGGCCGACGGACAACATCGCCCAGGCTACCCCGCTGGTGGTCGACGGCGTCATGTACCTGCACTCGGCCTCGACGCTGTTCGCACTCGACGCGGCCACCGGCGAGGAGCTGTGGACGGCGTCCCTGGACCGCGGGTCCAACGCGGCCGGCCCCGTCCGCGGCTCGACGTTCGCCGACGGCAACATCTACGCGTATCGCGGCGCCGACCTCTACGCCCTGGACGGCGGCACCGGGTCACCGGTCGAGTCGTTCGGGGACCAGGGGTATCTCCGGGTCATCGGCGCCGCGCTGCAACAGAAATATCCCGACGCCTACCCGCCAACCCTGGATCCGGTGCAGATCGGCTACCGGATCACCACGCCGCCGGCCCACCACGCCGGCACCCTGTACGTGGCCGCGGCGCTGTCGGAGGGACACATTCCGGGTGGGCTGGTGGTCGCGACCGACGCCGACAGCGGCGCCATCAAGTGGGTGTTCAACACCATCCCGCAACGCCCCCAGGACCAGGGCTGGGCGATTGCGCGCGATACGTGGGGCGCTGGCGCGCGCGCCGGCGGCGGCATCTGGACCCAGCCGGCGATCGACCCGGAGCTGGGACTGGTCTACGTGAATGCAGGAAACCCGTCGCCCGACTACGACGGGTCGGCGCGGGTAGGGATCAATCTGTTCACCAACAGCACCATCGCCCTCGACCTCGAGACCGGCGACCTGCGCTGGTATTTCCAGGCCGTGCATCACGACCTCTGGGATTGGGATCACGTGACCGGCCCCCTGCTGTTCGACGTCGCCGGCGACGACGGGCAGACGATCAAGGGCGTCGCGGCGGCCGGAAAGAATTGTCTCTTCTACCTGTGGGATCGGGAAACCGGCGAGCCGCTCCACCCCATGGTCGAGACGCTGGTGCCCACCGAGACGGACGTGCCGGGCGAGCAGGTGTGGCCGACGCAGCCGATCCCGCACAACGCCGCCGGCGTGCCGATGACGCCCCTGTGCGCCACGTACATCGAGCTCGACGATCCGGAGCTCGCCAGCCGCTCCAGCCAGTTCTATGCCCCGTACTGGACGAGCAAGGCGATCATCGTCGCCCACGGGGGCTCGAGCTGGGGGGCGCCCTCGTTCAGTCCGCGCACTGGGCTCGTCTACGTGACCGGGAAGAACGGCGCCATCTCGATCGTCGTCAAGCCGGTCGGCGACACCCTCGAACCCGGTCCGGACGCCAGAGGCCACACCGAGAACCTTGCCAGCCTCGACCGCATCACCGAGGCGTACCCGCCGGAGGTGACGCTCTCGGCATACGACCCGGTCTCGGGTGAACAGACCTGGCAGGCGCTGCTGCCGGCGCAATCCTCAATCGGCGCGAGCGGCAACATGGTGACCGCGGGGAACCTGGTGTTCCAGGGCACCGAGGATGGCGGCTTGTACGCGCTCGACGCGGCGACCGGTGAGGAGCTGTACCGCTTCGACGCGCCGCGCCCGATTCGGTCGAGTCCGATGACCTACGAGGTCGACGGCAGGCAGCATGTGACCGTCGTCGCGACCAACACGGTGGTGACGCTGGCGCTGCCATGAGCGCCAGCGCCTGCTGCTGCTCGAACACGACTTCGAGGAGCGTGCCGCGCTGCAGCCGGCAGCGCATCACTCTCCTTCGGCGCCGCCGCCGGACGTGGACGAAAGCTGGTCGCGGCACTGTCAGCGCATCTTCGCGAAGCAGGCGCGCAGCTCGGTGACGAACGTGTCCGGCTGCTCGAACGCCGCGAAGTGGCCGCCGCTGTCGAGGACGTTGTAGTAGCGCAGGTCCTTGAAGCGCAGCTCCACCCAGCGCCGGGACGCCTTGAAGATCTCCTTCGGGAAGATGCTGGCGCCGGACGGCACGGTCACCGGGTCCTGCGTCACGCCGCCGAAGCTCTCCCAGTACAGGCGGGCGGACGACGCTCCGGCGCCGGTCAGCCAGTAGAACATCACGTTGTCGAGCAGCTCGTCGCAGGTCAGGACGTTCTCCGGATGGCCGTGGCAGTCCATCCACTGGTAGAACTTCTCGACGATCCAGGCCGCCTGTCCGGCGGGCGAATCGACCAGGCCGTAGCCCAGCGTCTGCGGGCGCGTGCTCTGCTGCTTGGAGTAGCCGGAGTCCCAGTCCTGGTAGAACTTCTGCGCCGCCAGGGCGTCGCGCTCCTGCTCGGTCGGCTCCGCCAGCATCTCCCGGGGCGGGAAGACGACCGGCATGTTGGTGTGCAGGCCCCTGCAGTGGTCGGTGTCGTGAATGCCGATGGACGCGGTGATGACCGCGCCCCAGTCGCCGCCCTGCGCGAAGTAGCGGTCGTAGCCGAGGCGCGCCATCAGCGCGCTCCAGGCGCGGGCGATGCGGTCGACGCCCCAGCCCGCCGCGGCCGGCTTGTCGGAGAAGCCGTAGCCGGGGATCGCGGGCAGCACGAGGTGGCAGGCGTCGGCGGCGCTGCCGCCGTGGCGCGCCGGGTCGGTCAACGGCCCGATCACCTTCAGGAACTCGACGATTGAGCCCGGCCAGCCGTGCGTGATCACGAGCGGCGCGGCGTCCTCCACGGGCGACCGGACGTGCAGGAAGTGGATGCCGAGGCCGTCGATCTCCGTCCGGAACTGCGGGATGGCGTTCAGCCGCGCCTCGGTGGCGCGCCAGTCGTAGCCGTCGCGCCAGTAGTCGCACAGCTCGCGGACGTAGGCCAGCGGGATGCCCTGGCTCCAGTCGCCGACGGTCTCCGCCTCCGGGTAGCGGGTCCTGGCCAGCCGCGCGCGCAGGTCGTCGAGGTCGGCCTCGTCGATGTCGATGCGGTAGGGCGTGATGTCAGCGCTCATGTGTCTCGGTCCCCGTCTCTTGTCGCGGTCCGGTGCGTCAGGGGACGCTACCACAACGGCGCGGACGGCGCGGCGGGCTGGAGAATAGTGCAATCGAGGCCCCCGTGGGCAATAATCAGCTTGCGGACGACGGTCCGGGTCCTGGCGGCACGCTTCGTGCTTCGCGTACGCGCATGCAGACGCTGGACGAACGGGGTCGCGTTTCTCGAGGGCAGGGTGGACGAGCACAGCCGCGGCGTCGACGACATGCGCGCGCTGGTCGTGCAGCTCGACGGCAAGGTCGACCGCCGCATCGACGGCCTCGACGGGCGTTTCGAAGCCATCGACCGACGGTTCGAAGCTATCGACCGACGGTTCGAAGCTATCGACCAGCGGTTCGAAGCGGTCGACCGGCGGTTCGAAGCGGTCGACCGGCGGTTCGAAGCGGTCGACCGGCGGTTCGAAGCTATCGACCGGCGGTTCGAAGCGGTCGACCGGCGGTTCGACGCCGTCGACGCACGCTTCGACGCCGTCGACCGGCGGTTCATTGCTCTCGAGGCGCAGATGTCCGCGCTGGACCAGAAGATGTCCCGGCAGTTCCTGTGGCTGATGGGCGCGCTGACGACCGTGCTCGTCACGATGATCGGCTCCCGGGCAGGCGTCGTGCTGACGCTCGGCTGACCCGGCGATTCCCGGGGGACGGCCCCGGCACCGATGGCTCGTGATTTCCAGTCCTCCGCCCTGTTCGCGCTCGCGCTGCTGGCGGTCGCGGCGCCGGCGCTGGCGCACACGAACCGCGACGTCGGCGCCGGACTGCTCAGTGGGCTGCTGCATCCGCTGACCGGGCTGGATCACCTGCTCGCCATGGTGGCGGTCGGCATCTGGGGCACGCAGCTCGGGACGCCCGCCATCTGGCTGCTGCCGCTCACGTTTCCCCTGGTCATGTCGTTCGGGGGCGTGCTGGGCGTGCGGGCGGTGCCGCTGCCGGCGGTGGAGATCGGCGTGGCGGCCTCCGCCGCCGTGCTGGGCATCATGATCCTCCTGTCCGCCCGGCCGCTGCTCTCCGTGGCGGCGGGCATCGTGGGGGCGTTCGCCGTCTTTCACGGCCACGCCCACGGCGCCGAGCTGCCGGCCGCCGCCGAACCGCTCGCCTACGGCCTCGGCTTCGTGCTCGTGACGGGCCTGCTGCACGCCGCCGGCATCGCCGTCGGCCTGCTCGACCGCTGGCCGGCCGGGGCGCTTGCGCTCCGCGGCCTCGGCGCGGTCATCGGCGCCATCGGGCTCTACCTGCTCGGCGGCCTGCTGCTGTGACCGCGAAGCCTTCCGGTGCGGCTGCCGTCGCGCTGGCTCCGCTCCTGCTGCTCCGCTGGCCGGCGCCGGCCGCGGCGCATCCGATGACCGGGGTCGGAGATTTCTACGCCGGCCTGCTGCACCCGCTGACGGCCGTCGAGATGGCCCTGCCGCTGATTGCCCTCAGCCTGCTGGCCGGCCAGCAGCAGCGCGACACGGCCATCCGGCTGATGGCGGCGGTGCCGCTGGCGCTCGGGCTCGGCGCGCTCCTGGGACTCGTGCTGCCGGCGCCGGCCGGCCTGCAGCAGGCCAACGTCGGCGCCATGGTGGTGCTGGGCGCGCTCGTCGCCACGGCGCCCGCGCTGCCGGCGCCGGCGGTCGTCGTGCTCGCCGCCGTACCGGCCGCAACCGTCGGACTGGCCAACGGCGCGGAGCTGGGCGGCCAGTTGTCAGCCGTCCGCTTCGTGCCCGGCCTGGCCCTGGCCGGCTTCCTCCTGGTGACCTACGGCGTGGGGTCCGCCCGCCGCCTGCGGGCGCCGTGGGCGTGGATGGGGTTCCGCGTCGTGGGCAGTTGGATCGCGGCCGTCGGCGTTCTCAGCCTCGCGCTCCCGCCGGGGGGCCGGCCATGACGCCCGCGGGCATCCCGGGTGCCGGGGCCGCGGAACCGTCTGGTATCCTACGGGCAACCCACGGGAGGACTGCCTCATGACCCGCAACCGCCACGGACTGCTCGGCGCCGCTCCGGTGCTCGCGCCCGCGCCCCTGTCGGCCGGCCAGGCCGCCAGCGACGAGCCGGCGACCTTCACGAAGGACATCGCGCCGATCCTGCAGAAGAGCTGCCAGAGCTGCCATCGCCCCAACTCGCTGGCGCCGATGTCGCTGATTACCTACGAAGAGGTGCGTCCGTGGGCGCGCAGCATCAAGAACCGCACGGCGCTCCGCAACCGCATGGGCGTGATGCCGCCGTGGTTCCTGGAGAAGGACGTCGGCATCCAGGCCATCAAGGACGACATGTCCCTGACCGAGGCCGAGATCGCGACGATCGGCGCCTGGGTGGACAGCGGCGCGCCGCGCGGCAACCCGGACGACCTGCCGCCGCCGCTCGCCTTCGCAGGCCCCGGCGAATGGGAGATGGGCGAGCCCGACCTGGTCGTCGTGGGCCCGTCGGCGTCGCGGGCGGCGGACGATCCCGACTGGTGGGGCGCGCTGCCGCCGGTCGAGACCGGGCTGACCGAGGACCGCTACGTGCGCACGATGCAGGTCAAGGAGGTCGGCGACAGCGCGCGGACGATCGGCGGGCGGTTCATCTATCACCACGCGTTCTTCTCGCTGATCGACGCGGACGGCAACCCGCTCGACAACGGCGACTGGCCGACCATCCACGACCTGCGCAACAACCCGCGCGGCTTCACGTTCGACCCGGAGGCCGGCCGCTTCGTGCCGGGCAACTCCCGGCTGCAGTGGGACAACGTCCACCTGCACTCGAACGGCGAGGACACCACCGCGCACCTCGAGGTCGCGTTCAAGTTCCACCCGCGGGGCTACGAGCCGACGAAGAAGATTGGGCGCATCGGCTTCGGCACCGCCGAGATCGACATCCTGCCGAACCGCGACGGACAGGTGCGGCACTTCTACCAGACGCTGCAGCAGAACGTGAAGCTGACCATGTACGCGCCGCACATGCACGCGGCCGGCGTCCGGATGTGCATGGAGGCCATCTGGGCCGGCCGGGTGGAGACGCTCAACTGCGCGGGCTACGACCACAACTGGCTGCGCTACTACCGCTACGAGGAGGACGCCGCGCCGCTGCTGCCGAAGGGCACGATCCTGCACGGCATCGGCTACTTCGACAGCACCGAGGCGAACCCGAACATCGTCGATCCGCGCAACTGGACCGGCTTCGGCCACCGGGCCATCGACAACATGCTGCTCGTGCTCGCGCCCGCGTTCATCCTCACCGACGAGGAGTTCGAGGCCGAGATGGCGAAGCGCCGCGAGCGGCTGGGCCTCGCCGAGGGGGACACCGTGCTCGGCTGCCCGCTGTGCGGCTTCGCCGAGCTGCCGGGCGGCAACCGGCGCGCGAACGACCAGTAGCGGCGACGGACACGCCATGCAGCCCTACCAACGCGCCGTTGCGGGCCTCGTCGCCGCGGCGGCCGCCGCTACGCTGCTGACGGCCGCGGTTTCAGCGCAGCCCGGCCGCGAGAGCGGCCAGAGCGTCACGCCCGTCTACGAGGGCTACGTCGAGAAGCCGGACGGGTCGTTCGACCTGCTGTTCGGCTACCTGAACCGCAACTGGGCCGAGCAGCCGGTGGTGCCCATCGGTCCCGACAACCACATGGAGCCGGGCGGCCCCGACCGCGGCCAGCCGACCCACTTCTTCCCGCGGCGCAACCGCTTCGTGTTCCGCGTCCCGGTGCCGGCCGACTTCGGCGACGGCGAGGTGGCCTGGACGCTGACGGCCAACGGCGTGACCTGGCAGGCATTCGGCACCCTGCGGCAGGGCTACGCCGTCGACGACACCGTGCTGATGGCCAACTTCGGCGGCGGCGGACCGGGCGGGTTCCACCCCAGCACCCTCGGCAACACCCCGCCGGCGTTGACGGTCGAGACGGATCGCGAGCTGACCGCCGCCGTCGGCCAGCCGGTCGCGCTGCGCGCCGTGGCGACGGACGACGGCCGGCCCGGACGCCGGCCGATCCCGGACTTCTGGGTCGGCCGCAGCCGGTCCGTGCTGTTCGCGTCGACGGGCCTGCGGCTGTCCTGGATCCGCTACCGCGGTCCCGCCCCGGTCAGCTTCGACCCGCCGCAGACGAAGGTGTGGGAGGACTTCCGCGACGGCGGCGGCTCGCCCTGGTCAGCCGGCTGGGAGCCGCCCCCCGTGCCGCCCGACAACCGCTGGCTGGTGCGGGCCACCTTCAGCGCGCCGGGCACGTACGTGCTGCGGTGCATCGCCCACGACGGCGGACTCCAGGCCTACGAGGACGTCACCGTGCAGGTGAGCCCCTGACGAGGAGCGAGGCAGCGGCATGACCGAAGCGGCGAAAGACCCACGCGAGCTCACGATCCGGGAGCTGTACGACCTGAGCGGGCAGGTGGCCGTCGTCACCGGCGCGGCCAAGGGCATCGGCCTGGCGATTGCCAACCGCTTCGCCGAGGCCGGCGCCACGCTGCTCCTGGCGGACATCGACGGCGAGACGGTGCGGTCCGTGCGCGACGCCGTCCGGCAGCGCGGCGGCACGGCGAGCGAGTGCGTGTCGGACGTCTCCACCGTGGCGGGCGCGGTCGAGCCGGTGCGGGCGGCGAAGGCGGCCTACGGCCGCGTCGACCTGCTGGTCAACAACGCCGGCATCTACCCGATGGTCCCGTCCCTCGAGCTCTCCGAGCAGGTATGGGACAGGACGCTCGACCTGAACCTCAAGGGGCTGTTCTTCGCCGCCCAGGCGGCGGCGCGCGAGATGGCCGACTCGGGCCGGGGCGGCGCCATCATCAACATCGCGTCGGTCGACGCGTTCAAGCCGACCGGCAACCTCGTCCACTACGACGCGTCGAAGGGCGGCGTCGTCATGCTGACGAAGTCGCTGGCCAAGGAGCTGGGGCCGCGGGGCGTCCGCGTCAACGCCATCGCGCCCGGCGGCATCCAGACGCCCGGCACGGAGCAGACGGAGCTGCCGCTGCCCCCCGGCGTCGACGCGGAGGCGATGCTGCGGCAGATGCTGGCCGCGCTGCCGCTGGGCAGAATGGGCCAGCCGGACGACGTGGCGCGGCTCGCGCTCTTCCTCGCCAGCCCGGCCTCGGCCTACATGACGGGGAGCACGGTGGTCGTCGACGGCGGGATGCTGATAGCCTGACCTGCGCGCGCGACTGCGCGCCACCCGATGCACGCCGAGAGCCCCGCCGCCGCTCGTCCGCCCGCGACTGCCCGCGGCGGTCGCGTCCGGCGCCGGCTCGGCAGGCTGGCGCGCGAGCCCTTCCTGCAGTTCCTCGCGCTGGGTCTGCTCGTGTTCCTGGCCCGGGGCTGGTCCGGCGGAACGCCGGAGCGCTACCACGTCACGGTCGGACCGGCGGACGTGCACCGCCTCGCGACCGGCTACGAGTGGCAGTTCGGGCGTCCGCCGACCGCCGCCGAGCTCGACCACCTGATCGACCGCCACATCGAGGAGGAGATCCTCTACCGCGAGGGCGTCGCGCTCGGCCTGGACCGGGACGACGAGATCGTCCGCCGGCGCGTCGTGCAGAAGCTGCAGTTCCTGCAGGAGGACACCGCGCTCGTGCCGGAGCCGGACGAGGCCGCGCTCGGCGCGTTCCGGGCCCGCCACGCGGACCGCTACCGCGAGCCGGCGCGCGCGACCTTCCGGCACCGGTACTTCTCGCCCGACGACGGCGGACCGCGGGCGGCGCGGGAACGGGCCGCGGCAGCGCTCGCGCCGCGCCCGCACGGCGCCGGCGGACCGGCGCCCGGCCCCGGCGATGCGTTTCCGGGCCGCGACCGCTACGCGGCCATCGACGCGGCCGGCCTGGCGCGCATATTCGGCGCTTCCGAGCTGTCGCGGACCCTCTTCGGGCTGCCGCCGGGGACGTGGCACGGGCCGCTCCAATCGGGCTACGGGTGGCACCTGGTGTACGTCGAGACCATCGAGCCGGCGCGCGAGCCGCCGCTCGGCGACGTGCGCGAGGAGGTCCGCGCGGACTACCTCGACGAGCAGCGGCAGGCCGTCAACGCCGCCGCGCTGGCCGCGATCAAGGCCAGGTACGTGGTGCGCCGCAGGGACCTGGAGGAATGAGTCCGCGGCGCCGGGCGCTGGCGGCCGCCGCGTTGCTGGCGTGCGCGACCGCCGTCGCCGGCCACGAGGTGCGCCCCGCCTACCTCGAGATCACCGAGCTGTCGGCGCCGGCCCCGCGGCGCGTCGAGATCCTCTGGAAGCAGCCGGTGGTCGTCGACCGGGCCGTGCGGCTCGTCCCGCGCCTGTCGAACGGCTGGCTCGACGGCGCGCCGGCGGCGCAGCAGGCGAGCCTGAACCACCTCATCCGGGTCTGGCGCCCGGCGGGCGGCGCGGGCGCGGACCTCGAGGGGGTCGCGATCACGATCGACGGCCTCGAGCGGACCATCACCGACGTGCTGGTCCGCGTCACCCTCGCGGACGGCCGGCGGCTGGAGCGGTTCCTGACCCCGGCCGAGCCGTCGCTGACCGTCTCGTTCGAGCGGACGGCCACCGTCGCGGCGCCCGTCTACCTGCAGCTCGGCATCGAGCACATCCTGACCGGCATCGACCACCTGGCGTTCGTGCTGCTGCTGCTCATCCTCATCGGGGGCGGACGCCGGCTGGTCGCCGCGGTCACGGCGTTCACCGCCGCCCACAGCCTGACGCTGGCGCTGACGACGCTCGGCGTGATCCGGGTCCATGCGCCCGCGGTCGAGGCGGTCGTGGCCCTGAGCATCGTGTTCCTGGCCGTGGAGCTGGTGCAGGCCGCCGGCGGGCGCGCCGGGCTCACGAGCCGCAAGCCGTGGCTGGTGCCGTTCGCGTTCGGCCTGCTGCACGGCTTCGCCTTCGCCGGCGCGCTGGCCGAGATCGGCCTGCCGCGCGGCGAGATCGCCCTCTCGCTGCTGCTCTTCAACCTCGGCGTGGAGCTGGGCCAGCTCCTGTTCATCGCCGTCGTGCTCGCGGCGAGCTGGATCGTCGCGCGCCCGGCCTGGCCCCTCCCGGCCTGGATGCGCCTGATTCCCCCCTACGCCGTCGGCGCGTTCGCGGCCGCCTGGTTCATCGAGCGGCTGCAGCCGTGACCCGCCGCGACCCCGCATCCCCGCGTGACTCGCCACGACCTCGCTGCATCCCCGCGTGCTACACGCCGCGCCGCCTGCATGCGACGCCGTCGCCTTTCGTGTTTCTATATGTGCTATTGATATACACATGAGAATGCACATTGAGCTCGACGAGGCAATCGTCACCGAGATCGATGCCATCGCCGGCCTGCGGCGTCGCAGCGCGTTCGTGCGCGATGCGGTGCTGTCCGCCGTCGACCGGCACCGTCGCACGAGTCGCCTGCGCGAGGCTGCCGGCATGCTGCGCGGCAGCGAGCACGACTGGGACGACGACCCGGCGGCCTGGGTGAGCCGGCAGCGCAACGGCGATCCGCGGCGCGTTGGTTGACGCCATGCACGTGCTTCTCGATACGACGGTGCTGATCGACTACCTGCGCGGGAAGCCGGCGGTCGAGCGCGTCAACGCACTGCTCGCCCGCGGGGACACGCCGTGCACGTCCCCGGTCAACGTCGAGGAGATCGTCCGGGGACTCCGCGCGTCGGAGGCCGCGGCGGCGGAGCGGCTCTTCGATGGTCTCCGGATGGTGCCGATCGGGCGAGCGGAAGGACAGCGGGCAGGCGAGTGGCGGCGCCGGTTCGCGGCGCGCGGGGCAACCCTGTCGCAAGGAGACTGTCTGATCGCCGCCGCCGCTCACGCCGCGGCTGCCGTGCTGGCCACGGGCAATCCGCGTCACTTCCCGATGAACGAAATAGAGGTCCAGCACTGGCCCGTCGGGGAGTAGGCGCCGCTCGGCGGGAACCCGCACGCGGCGGTTGTGCGGGCGATCCGATGGGCCTACAATCCGCCGAGAGACAGGAGACTGGAGACCATGCGAATCATGCTGAGCCGGATGCTGGTGTCGGCGCTGATGGCGTCCCTGGCGGCCGCGGTGCTGCTCGCGCAGGGCGGCGGCGAGCAGCCCCAGTCGGTGACCCCCGACGACATCGAGGCGTGGAAGCAGGAGCTGTCCAACTGGGGCCGCTGGGGCGACGACGACCAGCACGGCGCGCTCAACCTGATCACGCGCGCCAAGCGCCGGCAGGCGGCGGCCCTGGTGCAGGAGGGCTTCTCCGTCTCGCTCGCGCGCCGCGCCGACTACGAGAGCAACCCCGATACGGAGCTGGGCATCCCCGGCACCGGTCCCTACGAGCGGAACATGGCCAGCCCCACGCTCGACTGGTTCGCGCTGCGCTACCACGGGTTCGCCCACACCCACATCGACTCGCTGGCCCACGGCACGGACAACGGCGTGTCGTACAACGGCTACGTCGTCGACGACGAGGCGGTGCTCACGGCAGGCCATCCGCGGAACGCGATCGACGTGGCCGAGCACGGCATCTTCACGCGGGGCATCCTGATGGACATCCCGCGTCTGAAGGGCGTGCCCTACCTGGAGCCGGGGACCCGCATCTACCCCGCCGACCTCGAGGCCTGGGAGCGGCAGGCGGGCATGAAGGTCGCGTCCGGCGATGCGCTCTTCATCCGCACGGGACGCTGGGCGCGGCGGGCCGCCATGGGCCCGTGGAACGCCCGCGAGGGGGCGGCCGGCCTCGACGCGTCGGTCATCCCCTGGCTGCGGGAGCGCGACATCGCCATCCTGGCCGGGGAGGCGCCGCAGGACGCCATCCCGCCCGGCGGCGAGCTGACCGGCCTGCCCGTGCACGGCTTCGCGCTCGTCTACCTCGGCGTGCACCTGTTCGACAACGTGGCGCTCGACGACGTGGCCGCGGCCGCGGCCGCGCGCAACCGGTGGGAGTTCCTGCTGACGGTCGCGCCGCTGCGCATGGTGGGGGGCACCGGGTGGGTCGCCGATCAACCCGATCGCGACGTTCTGACCGGCACGGGAGGGATCCAATGGGCGCGCTCGACGGCTGCGCGGCGATCGTGACCGGCGCCAGCCGCGGCATCGGCAAGGGCTGCGCGCTGGAGCTGGGCGCGGCGGGGGCAACGGTCTACGCCACCGGGCGCACGCTGAAGGAGGGCGACGCCGCGCTGCCCGGCAGCCTGGAAGCGACGGTGCGGGACGTCGAGGCGCTCGGCGGACGCTGCGTGGGTGTCGCCTGCGACCACCGCGACGACGCGCAGGTCGCGGCGCTCTTCGAGCACGTGGCCGCCGAGAGCGGACGCCTCGACGTGCTGGTGAACAACGCCTTGCTGATACCGGCCGAGCTGACCTCGGGGCTCCCCTTCTGGGAGACGCCGCTGTCGAACTGGGACGACATGATCGACGTCGGCACGCGCTCGGCCTACGCCGCCACCTGGCACGCCGCCAGGCCGATGACGGCCGCCGGCCGCGGCCTGATCGTGAACGTCAGCTCATCGGGCGCGACCGGGTTCGCCTGGCACGTGGCCTACGGCGTGGGCAAGTGCGCGCTGGACCGGGTCACCGCCGACACGGCGCACCAGCTTCGCGACCTGCCGAAGGGCCCGCTGTCCCACGGCGACCGGGCGGACCTCATCTAGATGGGGCTGCGCCCCAAGCCCCCGGCGTCCGCTCGCGGGGGCCCCTTCGCCCCGCGCCGCTCCCGCCGAGGCGCGCTGTGCGCGCCTTGGGGAGTCTACGCCGTTCTGCGACGCAGACTCCCAGGGCCGCCAGGGCTCAGTGGCGGCTGGCGCTGAGGTGCTCGCGGAGGATGTCGCGGCCGAAGTCGCCCTCGAAGTCCCGCCACACCGAGTGGACGTGGTTGCCGTCGTTCTGGATGTTGTCGTACTCGATCAGGAACGTCGGCCCCTGCACGCGGTAGTAGTGCCGCCCCCCGCGCTCCATCTCGCCGGCCCAGGCGAAGGTGATGTGCTCGACGCCGGCCTCCTCGAGCCGCGCGATCCGCTGCGCCGCCAGGTCGTCGGCCATCAGCGACGTGTAGGTGGCGATGAGCCGCCGCAGTTGCGCCTGCTGGTCCCAGGTCATGTCCGACGCCTTCACGCCGCCGGGTCCGAGCGAGTGCGCCCGGGCGAACGCCTCGGTCGCGATGTCCTCCGGCGCGACGTCGTCGATGATGGCCACCGCGCGCTGGTCGTCGTCGAGCGCCATCAGCAGCCCGCGCGCGGTGTCCTCCTCCAGCCCGAGCACGCGCAGCCCCTTGCGCGGGCCTTCCCGCACCTCGGCCGGGTTGCTGCCGAAGAACGACGGCGTGCTCGCCACCGTGTCGCCGTCCACGACCGTGAAGTGGAGCGAGAGGTGATGGCCCTCGACGCGCCAGCCCCACGTCCCGCTCGGTCCCGGCGTGCCGAACACCGAGAAGAAGTACCAGTCCGGGTTGCGGGTAATCCGGCCGCTCTGCTCGAGCGCCGCGAGCACGGCCTCGAGCTCCATGACGTCGACCGCGACCGAGTAGCCGATCTCGCTGAGCGCCGCCTTGAGCAGCCCGTGGGCGGCCTGCCGCTGCGTCTCGTCCATGTCCTCGATCTTGAGGCCTTGCCGCGGATGCATCTCGGTGGGGATGTAGTGGAACCGCTCGCGATCGTCGGATTCGAACGGCAGCGCGGCCAGCCCCCGCTGCTCCGTCGTCAGCGACGCCAGAAAGCCCTGCGCGGCGTCGGCCATCGACGCCGCCGTCCGCTGCGAGGCGACGGTCGAGGCGAGCCCGAGCGCGGCGAAGAACCCGACAGCGATGAACACCCGATACCATGCCAGACGGCTCATGCGGACCCCCGTTTCGTAGCGTATAGTCATCGGTATCTTACGAAGGCGCCCGCGGGCCGTCAACCGACCACGGCCGCAAGGCGCGCACGGCACAACGAAAGGACGCCCCATGCGAGCACCGAGATGGATGTGGCCGGGGATCGGCGCGGCCCTGCTGGCGGGCGGCGGCTGCGGCGCGCCCGACCCGCCGCCCGCGCCGGAGGCCGATCCCGCGCCGCAAGCGGCAGCCGACTGCGCGCCGGTCGGCGAGATCCGCTTCATCTGCGACCTGATCAGCCCCGAGGACCTGGCCGTCCTGCCGGGCGAGGAGTGGGTCATCGCCTCCGGCAACCAGGAGGGCGGCATGATCCATCTGGTCAACGTCGGCGACAAGACCAGCACCGTCCTGTACCCCGCCGACGCGCCGCGGGAGCGGCTCGACGCCGGGACGTATCCCGACTGTCCGGGTCCGATCGATCCCGGCGAGGGCGCCGCGTTCCGCGCCCACGGCCTGTACCTGAAGCCGGGCGCGGACGGGGTCCACACCGTCTACCTGGTGCACCATGGCTTCCGCGAGTCGGTCGAGGTGTTCGAGGTGGACGGCAACGCGAGCCCGCCGGCGCTGACGTGGGTGGGCTGCGCCGTCGCCCCGGAGCCGCTCACGCTCAACTCGGTGGTGGCGCTGCCCGACGGCGGCTTCGCGGCCACCAGCTTCCGGACGGCCGGCCTGACGGAATCGCTCGCCGACATCCAGACCGGCGCCATCTCCGGCTCGGTGTGGGAATGGCGCACGGACGCCGGCTGGACCGAGGTGCCGGGCAGCGCGACCGGCGGTCCCAACGGCCTGGAGATCTCGGACGACGGAGAGTGGTTCTACATCGCCGGCTGGGGGGAGCAGCGCTTCATTCGCCTGTCGCGCGGCCGCGATCCCGTCGAGCGGGAGGCCGTCGACCTGCACTTCCGGCCCGACAACCTGCGCATGCAGCCCGACGGGTCGGTCTTCGCCGCCGGCGCCGACGGCTTCAACACGCCGGACGAGACGTTCCACGTGGGGCGCATCGACCCGCAAACGCTGGAGGTCGGCCGCGTGATCGATCACCCCGTCATCGAGCGGTTCGCGGCCTGCACCACGGCCATCAGGATCGGCGACGAGATCTGGATGGGAACGAACCGCGGCGAGAAGATCGGCTACTTCCCCGCGTCCTGACAAGGAGGACACCATGCGACTCGCCAAGCTGACGTTCGTCGTCGTGACGCTGATGCTCGCCGCGAGCGGCGCGACCTGGATGCTCGCGCAGCAGCAGCGCGCTGCCGACATGCTGGCGCCCGCGGACCACCTCGAGATCCAGCAGATGTACTACCTGTACGGACACGACGTCGACCCGGGCTCGGCGTTCGACGCGTCGTGGATGTACACGGAGGACGGCACCTTCTCGGCGGGCGGCGAGCCGGTCGTCGGGCGGACCGCGCTGAAGGAATTCTACGAGGGCGTGCGCGCGCGCCATGCGGCCGGCATCCGGCACGTCAACGCCAGCGTGGTCATCGTCCCGACCGACGCCGGCGCCCGCGGCATGGGCTACATGCTGCAGGTGGAGCGGCGCACGGAGGACGGGCCGATCGAGATCACCCTGTTCGGCAAGTACACGGACGACTGGGTGCAGACGGCCGAGGGCTGGCGGATCAAGGAACGCCGGTTCGTGGCCGACACCTGGCGCGGCGCCGCCACGAACTGATCCCGCGCGCCGGGCGGGCGGGTCGCGCCCGCCCGCCCGGCGCGGACGAGCGCGGACGAGCAATGTCCAACCACTCGGTGCGCCGTCACCTGCGTGTCGAGATCGACGCCTACGACGAGACCATCCGGCGCTTCATCCCGGGCTACGAGGCGATGCTGGAGGTGGCGGCCCGCACCTTGGCCGCCGCCCGCCCCGACCGGGTCCTCGATCTCGGCGCCGGCACCGGCGCCCTCTCCGAAGCCCTCCTGCTGCGCGGGGAGGCCGGCACGGTCGAGCTGCTCGACGTCGACAACGAGATGCTGGACCAGGCCCGGCTCCGCCTCGCGCGGTTCGGCGCGCGGGTCCGCTTCCGGCGGACGTCGTTTCTCGGCGACCTGCCCCCCTGCGATGCCGCGGCGGCGTCGCTCGCGCTGCACCACATCCCGTCGCTCGACGCGAAGCAGGCGGTCTACGGCCGCATCCTGGCCGCGCTGCGGCCGGGCGGACTGTTCGTCAATGCGGACGCGGTGATGCCGGCCGGCGAGGCCGCGCAGGCAGCGGCCTACGAGGCCTGGGCCGGGCACATGGTGGCGTGCGGGATCGAGCGCGCGCGGGCGTTCGAGCACTTCGCCGAGTGGGCCGACGAGGACACCTACTTCCCCCTCGAGGCCGAGCTCGACGCGTTGCGGGCGGCCGGCTTCGACGCCGACTGCGTGTGGCGGCAGGGCTCGATGGCGGTCGTGGCCGGACGCCGGCCGGCCACGACCGCTTCGGAATAACCGTCGTTCTGCGGAGCGCGGGCCGGATCAGTCGATCGCGAAGCAGTAGAACATGCCCGCGCCGCCGGTCGCCACCAGGTTGTCCTGGCCGCAGCCGCGGCTCGGATGCGCGGAGTTCCAGGATCCGTTCGGGCCGCCCTGCTTGTCGTGATGCCCGACCTGCGCCGAGCCGTCCGCCGCGTTGCTGGTCCAGTTGCTGCACGTGTGGTCCGCGTCGTCGCTGTACGCGTTCCCGTCGGGCTGCGTGCCGGTCAGGATGTCGTGCTGGTTGGGCGAGTCGCCGAGACCGGGCACCATGTTCCCCTGCTCGGTGAGCGCGATGCCCTTGCCGAAGGAGATGCCGACCCGCGCCAGCTCCAGCGTGTCGCCGTGCAGCACGGCCAGATCCGTCGCGATGCGCCGGCGGCCGCCGTGCGCGTACCACGGGCCGCTGCCGATGCGGTCGCGGGCGTTGACGGCGTTCTCGCCCTGCGTGCTCAGATAGGCGCGCCAGGTCGAATCGCCGCGTCCGACCGCCGCGGCCAGCGACTGGCAGTGGGCATCGGCGCCCTCCAGCCCGCCCAGGTTGGCTCCGTCGCCGAGGCCGGCGCTGGTGACGAAGAACGACATCGGCTGCGGATCCTGCTGGGCCGTGGCGACCTGCAAGCCACCTGCCGCCGCCGCAACCACACCGACCAACGCTGCCAGGATCAACGACTTTCTGCGCATCATGCTGTGCTGCTCCATTCGAATAGGTTTGTCCGCACGGCAATTCTACACGGCTCCCCGCGAGATCCGATAACATCCCGCCGGGGAGTTGACCATGACACCGAGACGGCATTCGAGGACGGCGCTGGCGATGCTGACGGCTCTGCTGGCGCTGGGGGGCGCTGGCGCCGCACAGGCCCAGAACGAAGACGGGCAATTGCCGGCGTTCGAGCGCGACCCGTCCTGGCCGCAGCCGCTCCCGGACAACTGGCGGCTCGGCATCGTGTGGGGCGTGGCCGTCGGCCCCGAAGACCACGTGTGGGTGCTCCACGCGCCCGACAACTACCGCGACGAGATCGAGGACGAGGGCAAGGTGCCGGCCCCGCCGGTGCTCGAGTTCGATCCCGACGGGAACCTCGTGCGCGCCTGGGGCGGCCGCGATCAGGGCTATCCCTGGTTCTACCGCATGGACAGCCAGCGGTTGTCGCGCGTCGACGAGTACCCCCACCCGGTCCGCGAGCACGCGCTCAACGTCGACCACCGCGGGAACGTTTGGATCAGCGGCGGCGGTCACCTGGTGCTCAAGTTCTCGCGGGAGGGCGAGTTCCTGCTCCAGATCGGGGAGCTGGGGAAGACCGGCGGCAGCGATCACACCCGCTATCTCGGCAACCCGTCCAACGTCGACTTCGACCTGCGGACCAACGAGGTCTACGTCGCGGACGGCTACCTCAACAAGCGGGTGGCCGTCTTCGACATGGACACGGGGGAGTACAAGCGGCACTGGGGCCGCTACGGCGAGCCGCCCGACGACTCGTTCGAGGCCGGCCCGCTGCCGGCGTGGTCAGGGTTTCCCGGACCGACCGGCTTCTTCCCCCGCTTCGCCCACGGCGCCAACGTCGCCGCCGACGGGCGGGTCTACGTGGCGGACCGCGCGCACGACCTGATCCACGTGTACGAGCCGGACGGCACGTTCATCGCGGAGGCGCCGACGCCCGGACCCGTGAACTCGGTGGCGTTCTCGCACGACCCCGACCAGCGCTACGTGTACGGGGCCGGCATCAACGCGGCCGGCAAGATCTACATCATGCGGCGCAGCGACCTCGAGGTCGTCGGCGAGTTCGACAGCGCCGGGCAGCACTTCTTCGACGTCGACTCGCAGGGAAACCTGTTCACCTGCGGCCTGTTCATGCCGGTGAAGTTCGTGCTGCAGGATTAGGGCACAAAAGGAAAACGGCGGCCCCGATGCCGTCTGCTGACATCGGGGCCGCCGCCAGAACTGCGGTTCGTTCCGAACGGGCGCTACTGGTCCTGCCCGGCGGCGTCGCCGGTGACCTCGACGGTCACGTCGAAGTACGACATCAGGCCGCCGTCATCGGCCCAGGCGCGCAGGACGTACGTGCCCGGCGTCCCGAACGTCGCCGTCGCCTCCCAGCGGTTGTGGGGCGGCGCCGGCGGGGCGCCCCAGCCGGGCGACCAGTACGAGTTGCCGCCGTCCCGGAAGTCCTCCCAGACGTCGATCTGCTGCGGAGTGAACGTCACCTCGCGCCCCGGGCCGCGGTAGACGAACCACGACAGCCACAGGCCGGCCGCGCTGTCGGGCGTGGTCGTCTGCAGCGATGGCGGGAGGATGGGCAGCGAGCGCGGCCGCGGAATCCCGTCGTCGGTGGCGAAGGCGGTCAACTGCAGCGGCTGGCCGACGGCCACCGTGCGCCGCGGCGCACCGGCGACCCGCAGCTCAGGCGGCTCGTTGCCGACCAGCCCGTAGCCCCCGCCGCCGGCGCCGCCGGCGCCCTTGTTGTTCATGATGACCACGTCATCGATGAAGTAGTCGATCAGCAGCGTGGCGTACGCGCGCTCGGTCTCGCCGGCGCTGGTCAGCGTCCAGACCAGCTCCCTGTCCCCGAAGTCGGCGGGGACGCGGATCTTGAAGAGAAACCGGTTGCGCTGGGGATAGAAATGGGTCGGCTGCCCGTAGTCGGGCCCGCCCGGCTCGATGTGGTTGTCCGGCCCGACCGGGATGTCGAAGCGCTGCTCCCAGTTGCGGTTGAAGTAGCCGAACAGCAGGTTGAACGACCCGTCCGGGTTCCGCTCCCAGCCCTCGTAGACCGGCGCGATGTTCTGCCCGCGGGGCGCCGCCACCTGGGCGATGATGGACGGGCCGGCCGCGACGAGCGCGGCCAGCCCGATCCCGACTGCGACGGTGCATGCGATCAAGCGTGCAGGCATGACCCCACCACCCCGGTCACTGGTCCTGGTTCTGGGCCAGCCCGCCGACCGTGCAGCCCGGGCAACCGATGACGTACTCGCCCGGCTGCAGATTCAGCATCTCGCGCCGGTCGGCGATCTCGGTCGCGTACTGCTCGTCGGTCAGATAGTTGCCCTGCGCGATGTTGGTCAGCATCTGGTCGATCGAGCGGTGGCCCAGCCCGGTCCAGTTGCGGCCATCGGCCACGTTCCTGTTCCCGGGCGAGGTGTCGAAGTAGCCGGTCACCCGCAGGATGGTCCCCTTGGGCAACAGCGGCGCGGCGTGATCCGCGTACGGGTAGACGCGCACCCACGAGTGGTTGTAGCCGGAGCAGCTCAGCGTCTCGATCAGGCCCGTCGAGTAGATGGCGTCGAGGCACATCCGCACGCCGGCGGCGTGCAGGTGCGGCTCGAACACGGACAGCTTCGTGTGCTCGGGCAGCGCCTCGAACGTCTCGATCTTCTGATCCGCCTGGCCGCCGCGCACATCGAGGTAGCGCGTCCCCGCCAGCAGCACCTTGTTGGTGTACTCCGGCTCGTAGCCCCGCGGATGGAACTTGAAGCCGATGTCGAGCCGCGACGTCGTATGCGTCCCGATCGAGTGCAGGTGCGCGGAGGTGAAGTCGATGCTCGACCCCGCGCGCAGCAGCGGACCGGCCTTCGGGTCGAAGTAGTCAGCGTTGCGGCCCACCTCGTGCACCGGCCAGAAGCCCTGGCCGAGCCGCTCGGCGAGCGCCGCCTCGTACCGCTCCGGGTCGGACTCCTTGAGCTCGCCCAGCTCTTCGTCGGTGATCCGATCGGGATGGACGGCGTTCCAGATCATGTGATGGAGCACCCACCGCGAGCCGACCGTCTCGCGCCCGGCCGACGGCTCCCGGTTGTTGATCTCCTTCTGCTCGACCGCGGCCACGTAGCGGTCCTCGGTGAGCCCCGTCGGCGTGAAGCCGACTGGTCCCCACCAGTCCGGATCGGACGCGCCCACCTCCACGGTCGGCGACGAGACGATCAGATCGGGTTCGCCGATCGTCCAGACCGACGCATCGGCGAACTCGAGCGGCGGCGGCGCATCGGCCGGGTTGCCGCGCGGGGCCCCACTGTCGGCCCACGTCGCGATCGCCGCGACCTGCTCGTCGCTCAGCGAGGTGTCGCCCTTGTAGGCCTGGATGCCGATGCCCTTCTCGATGTACCACGGCGGCATTGCGTCCTGCTTGTCGCGCAGGCCGGTGCGGTATTTCATGCTCCGGGCCCACGGCCGGGTGTCCTCGTAGGTCAGCAGCGACATCGGCGCCCCGCCGTCGGGACGGTGGCACTGCTGGCAGCTCCGCTGCAGGATGGGCGCGATGTCCTTCGACCACGTGACCTCGGCCTCCTGCGCCGCGACCGGAGCGGCGAACCCGGCGGCCAGCAAGGCCGCCAGGCTCAACGTCCGACCCACGTTCCGGGTCCGTCTCGTCATATGCGTTCTCCTGCCGCTGCGTGCGGCGGTTCCGCGGTCCTACTGGTTGTCCTGCGCGGCGATGTGCCCGTAGCCGCAGCCCGGGCAGCCGACGACGTACTCGCCGGGCGCCAGATCGAGGTCGCGGCGGCGCTGTTCGAGCTCGGCGGCATACTGCTCGTCCGAGAGGGCCACGCCCTGCGCGAGGTTGATCAGCATGTTGTCGATCGAGCGGTCGCCCATCCCGGCCCAGTTGCGCGGGTCGGCCACGTTCTTGTTCCCGGGCGACGTGTCGAAGTAGCCGCTGATGCGCAGGATGGTGCCCTTGGGCAGCAGCGGGGCCGCGTGGTCGGCGTACGGATACGCCCGCACCCACGAGTGGTTGTAGCCCGAGCAGCTCAGCGTCTCCATCGTCCCCGTCGTGGGGTAGATGGCATCGAGGCACATCCGCGTGCCGGCGGCGTGCAGGTGCGGCTCGAAGATGGTCAGCTTCGCGTTGTACGACAGCGTCTGGAACGTCTCGATCTTCTGGTTCGCCTGGCCGCCCCGGATGTCGAGCTCGCCGGTGCCGTAGGCCAGCAGCCGGTTGCGGTACTCCGGCTCGTAGTCACGCGGATGGAACCTGAAGCCGATGTCCAGGTGCGACGTCATGTGCGTGCCCGTCGAGTGCAGGTGCGCCGACGAGAAGACGATGTTCGATCCCGCCCGCAGCAGCAGGCCGGCCTTCGGATCGAAGTAGTCGGCGTTGCGCCCCACCTCGTGCACCGGCCAGAAGCCCTGCTCGTTGGTGGTCGAGCTCACGACCTCGGCGTACTCGTCAGGGTCGTTCCGCCTGAGCTCCGCGAGCTCCTCGACGGTGTACTCCTCGGGATGGATGACGTTCCACACCAGGTGGTGGATGCCCCAGCGCGAGCCGACCGTATCGCGTCCGCCCGACGGCTCGACGTTGTTGATCTCCTTCATCTCGATGGCCGCCACGTAGCGGTCCTCGGTCAACCCCTCGATGGCCACCTGCCCGATCGGCCCCCACCAGTCGGGATCGGCGGCGCCGATCTCGACCGACGGCGACGAGATGATCAGGTCGGGCTCGCCGATCGTCCAGACGGAAGCGTCCGGGAACTCGAGCAGCGGCGGCGCGGCGGCCGGGTTGCCGCGCGGCGCCCCGTTGTCGACCCACGTCGCGATGGCCTCGACCTCCGCGTCGCTCAGCGACGTGTCGCCCTTGTAGTCCTGGATGCCGATGTCCTTCTCGATGTACCAGGGCGGCATCGCGTCCTGCGTGTGCCGCAGGCCGGTGCGCTGCCTGATGCTCCGCGCCCAGGGCCGCGTGTCCTCGTAGGTGATCAGCGACATCGGGGCCCCGCCGTCCGGGCGGTGGCACTGCTGGCAGCTCCGCTGCAGGATCGGCGCGATGTCCTTCGACCAGGTGACCTCGACCTGCTGCGCCGCCACCGGAGCCGCAAGTCCCGCGCAGAGCAACGCCGCCGCCGCCGCGCCTGTCGCCCACCGCCGAGCCGTCCGCGTCGTCATGTATGACATAGCCAGATCTCCCCTCTGCGTCTCTTCGTTGCGCTCCACGCTACTGCTGATTCTGCGCCGCGTCGCCGGTCACCACGACGGTGATGTCGTCGTATGCCATCAGGCCGCCGTCGTCGGCCCAGGCCCGCAAGACGTACGTCCCGGGCTCGTCGAACGTTGCCGTCGCCTCCCAGCGGTTGTCGCGCGGCGCCGGCGGCGCCTCCCAGCCGAACGACCAGTTCGAGTTCCCGCCCGCCGAGACCGGCCGGGTGTCCTCCCAGACCGACGCCTGCAGCGGGTCGAAGCTCACCTCGCCGGCCGGGCCGCGGTAGACGAACCAGGCGAGCCACAGCCCCGACGAGCTGTCCGGCGTCACCCGGCGCACCTGCAGCAGCGACCGCGGACGGGGAATCCCGTCGTCGGTGGCGTATGCCGCCAGGTGCAGGGGCTCGCCTACGGCCACCTCCCGCGTCGGCGGGCCGTCGATCGTCAGCGTGGGCGCGATGTTGCCGAAGATGTCGTACTCGCCGCCCGCACCGCCGCCGGCCCCCTTGTTGTTCTGCAGGACCGTGTCGTCGAGGAAGTAGTCGATGAGCAGGGAGCCGTACGCGTGCTCGGTCTCGCCGTTGCTGGTCAGCGTCCAGATCAGCTCCTGGTCGCCGAAGTCCGGCGGCACCTGAACCTTGAACAGGAACCGGCTGCGGCGCGGATAGAAGTGAGTCGGCTGCCCCCTGTCGGGATCGCCCGACTCGAACCGGTTGTCGGGCCCGACCGGGATGTCGAGCTGCTCCACCCGGTTGCGGTTGAAGTACCCGAACACCAGGTTGAACGAGCCGTCCGGATTCTGCTGCCACCCCTCGAAGACCGGGGCAATGCTCTGTCCGCGCGCCGCCGACGACGTCACCTGCGCGGTGACGGCGGGGCCCGCCATCACGATGACGGCCAGCCCGAGCGCGGCGACCAGGGCGCATGCTGTTGTCCTTGCCACCATGAAGCTCCCCTTTCTCCTCCCGCGTTCCTCCGGTTTTTCCTCGAATGGCTAGCCCGCCAATCGTCGCCTGACGGCTCCGCTCGGCGCCCAACCAACCCTGCAGGAGCCCGCGCCGTTCTACGGCGCAGGCTCCTAGCCCGAGACGACGACGGTGACGTCCTCGTACGACATCAGCCCGCCGTCATCGGCCCAGGCGCGCAGAACATAGGTGCCCGGCTCGTCGAACGTCACCGACGCCTCCCAGCGGCCGCCGGGAGGCGCCGGCGGCGCACCCCATCCGGACGCCCACGGCGAGTTCGAGCCGTCGCGCATGTCCTCCCACACCGAGATCTGCGGCGGGTCGAACGCGGCCTGCGAGCCCGCGCCGCGATAGACGAACCAGGCCACCCACAGGCCGGACGCGCTGTCGGGCGTCACCCGGAACTGGAACGGTATCGCAGGCAGCGCCCGCGGCGTCGGAATCCCGTCGTCGCTCGCGTAGGCGGCGAGCTGCAGCGGCTGGCCCACCTCGACGCCGCGGGTCGGCGGCCCCTCCACGCGCAGCTCGGGCGCCCGGTTGCCGGCGAGCTCGAACATGCCGCCGCCGCCGCCGCCGGCGCCCTTGTTGTTCATGATGACGGTGTCGTCGACGTAGTAGTCGACCAGCAGGGAGCCATAGGCGCGCTCGGTCTCGCCGTTGCTGGTGAGCGTCCAGATCAGCTCCTGGTCACCGAAGTCGGGCGGCACGCGCACCTCGAAGGTGAAGCGATTGCGCCGCGGATAGAAGTAGGTCGGCTGGCCCTGATCGGGGCCGCCCGGCTCGATGCGGTTGTCGGCTCCGACCGGCACGCGGACCTTCTCGTCCCAGTTCCGGTTGAAGTACCCGAACAGCAGGCTGAACGACCCGTCGGGGTTCTCCCGCCAGCCTTCGTACGCCGGTGCGACGTTCTGTCCCCGCGGCGGCGTGATCTGCGCCTGCACCGCCGGCAGCCCGGCGAGCAGCACGACCAGCCCTGCCGCGAGCGCGAGCGCTGCCGTCAGCCTCGTCGACCTGGACACCATGCCATCCCCGCTCATGCGCACCACCCGCACCCTACTGCTGGTCCTGACCAGCCGACGCCTCGGGCAGGTCGCCGCAGAGCGGACACCCGAGCACGTAGTTCCCGGCCTTCAGGTTCAGCATCTCGCGGCGCTCGGCCATCTCCTGGGCGAACTGCTCGTCGGTCAGGTACATGCCCTGGGTGAGGTTGATCATCATCTGGTCGATCGACCGGTGCCCCAGTCCCGACCAGTTCCGGCCGTCGGCGACGTTCCGGTTGGCCGGCGTGGTGTCGAAGTAGCCGCTGATGCGCAGGATGGTGCCCTTCGGGACCAGCGGCGCCGCGTGGTCGGCGTACGTGTACGCCCTGACCCAGCTGTGGTTGTAGCCCGAGCAGCTCAACGTCTCGCTGAGCCCGTTGGGATAGAAGGCATCCAGGCACATCCGGACGCCGGCCGCATGCAGGTGCGGCTCGAACAGCGACAGCTTCGCGTGCCGCGGCAGCGTCTGGAGCGCCTCGACCCGCTGGTTGGCCTGGTTGCCGCGCACGTCGATGTTGAGCGTGCCGGCGAACAGCGGCTGGTTGGCGTAATCCGGCTCGTAGCCCCGCGGATGGAACTTGAAGCCGACGTCCAGCCGGGTCGTGGTGTGCGAGCCGGTGGAGTGCAGATGGGCGGACGTGAACGCGATGCGCGATCCGGCCCGCAGCAACTGCCCTGCCCGCGGGTCGAAGTAGTCGGCGTTGCGGCCGACCTCGTGCACCGGCCAGAACCCCTGCCCCGCGGCCTCCGCCACCACGCGCGCGAACTCCTCCGGATTCTCCTGCTGCAGGCGCGCCAGCTCCTCCGGGCTCGGCTGGTCGTCGTGGACCGCGGACCAGATCATGTGGTGAATGGCGAAGTTCGATCCGACCGTGGCCCGCTTCGTGCCCGGCTCGCGGTCGTTGACCTCCTTCTGCTCGATGGCGGCCACGTAGCGGTCCTCGAGCAACCCGGTTGGCGTCTCGCCGATCGGCCCCCACCAGTCCGGGTCGGCGGCGCCGACCTCGACCGTCGGCGACGAGATGATCAGGTCCGGCTCGCCGATTGCCCACTGGTCGATACCGAGGAACTCGACCGGGGGCGGCATGTCGGCCGGGTTGCCCAGCGGCGCGCCGCTGTCCACCCAGGCCGCGATCGCGTCGATCTCGGCGTCGCTGAGCGACGGATCGTTCTTGAAGTCCTGGATGCCGATGTCCTTCTCGATGTACCAGGGAGGCATGGCTTCCGGCTGGTGCCGGAGGCCGGTGCGGTACTTGATGCTCCGCGCCCAGGGCCGCACCTCTTCATAGCTGAGGAGCGACATCGGCGCGCCGCCGTCGGGGCGGTGGCAGTTCTGACAACTGCGCTGCAGAATCGGCGCGATGTCCTTCGTGAACGTGACCTCGCCGCTCGCCGCGTCCTGGGCGCCCGCCGACGGCGGCGCAATCAGCATCAACGCCCCGGCGACGATGAAGAACCCCGGCCACGCCCGCATCGAACTCCGCCGTATCGTCATCGAGTAGCTCCCTCCGGGAATCGGCGTGTCCGCGCGCAGACGGACCCCGCCACGCTCAGCTTCGGGATGGTATCACAGTCACCCGGCGCCGCCGTCAGCGGACGGTCACCGTCACGTCCGCCGGCGTCAGCCGCATCGCGTCGCTGGCGTACGCCCGCAACGTGTAATCCCCCGGTTCATCGAACGTCGCCGTCGCCTCGAACGTCGCCGACGTCCAGCCGTCTCCTGCCAGCGCGGTGGACTCCGCGCTGCGCGGGCCGACCGACGGGTAGCGCCGCGCCTGGGTGCCGGCCGGCTCCACCTCGCGCTCCGCGACGGCGCGCTGGAAGTCCGGCGGCTCGATGACGGCGCCGGCCGGGCCGCGATACACGACCCAGTGCACCGACAGCCCGTTGCGCGCCGGCCGCGGCCGCTGGTACCACTTGACGTTGTCCGGCACGAGGGGCGCGCCCGGGGGCGGGACCAGCGACGGCACCCCCGCACGCGACTGGCCGGTAGCGCCGGCGGCCTGCTGCGGCGGCAGCTTGCTCGGCAGCTCGTCATCCTCGACGACCGCCGTCAGCCGCAGCGGCTCGCCCACCGCCACGGTGGCGCTGGCCGCCTGCACCGCCAGCCGCGGCGGACGGTTCGCATACCACTCGCCCTTGCCCCGCCCGAACCCGATGCCGGTGTTCTTGATGATCGTGTCCTCGTCGATCTCCCACTCCGGCTGGAGCCAGGCGGTGGCGGTCTGCTCGCTGCCGTTGTGGCGGAGCGTCCACACCAGCCCGTCCTCGAACGCCGCGCCCATGTCGGCGGGCGCCTGCACGGAGAACTGGAAGCGGTGCGTGCGCGGATAGAAGTACGCCGGCTGTCCCCGATCCGGATCGCCCGGCGAGAAGTGGTTGTCGGGTCCCACCGGAATGCCGGGCTGCTCCCGGTAGTTGCGGTTCAGGTAGCCGAAGTGCAGGGTGTAGCCGCCGTCCGGATTCCGCTGCCAACCCTCGTAGATGGGCTGCACGTCCTGGCCCGTGTCGAACCGCTGCTGCGGCTGGGCGACGATGGGGATGTCGCGCCGATCCACCTGCGCTTCCGCCGGCCGCACCGCCGCTCCGGACAGCACGATCAGCACCGCAACGACCACCGGCATGCCGAGCACAACGCGGGCTCTCACCACGGCCTCCTAGTTGTCGGAGCTCGCGCGCCGGCGCGCCTCGAGCTCGGCCCGGTACTCCTCTTCGGTCAGGTCGTACCAGTTGATCCAGCCGAACGCCATCTCGTCGATCGTGCGGTTGCCGCTGCCGGCCCAGTTGGCCGGGTCGTGGTTCCCGCGGTTCGCGGCGGTGTTGTCGTGATAGCTGATCACGTGCATGGTGGTGCCGGCCGGGTAGATCGGCTGCGCATCGTCGGCGTAGTTGTAGACGATGTGCCAGTTGAAGTCGAAGTTGGCGCAGCTCACCATCTCCGTGGTGGCGTCGGGGTAGATCAGCTCCAGGCACTGCCGGGTGCCGAGGAAGTGCATGTGCGGCTGGAAGCCGGTCAGCCGGCCGGGCAGGTACATCCTGGTGTAGCCGTCGTGGCGGGTCACCTGGCCGGCCGGGATGTCGAGCTCGCCGGCCAGCCCGAGCTGGCGCGACCAGAGCACGTGGTCGGGCTCGTAGCCCGCCGGGTAGAACTTCAGACCCAGCTCGGTCCGGTCCACGACCTCCTCGCCCACCGAGTGGTAGTGGAAGCTGAAGCGCACCGGCGCGCCGGCCGGGAACAGCTTGCCCGTCCCGTCCGGATACTGGTCGGCGTTCTTGCCCACCGCGTACTCGTTCAGGAACAGATCGTTGGAGCTGTCGTCGGCCTGCGGATTCGGGTCCGTCACCGCGTAGGTCAGGGCGTGGTGCACCACGCGCAGGTCGCCCGCCCGGGTCTGGATGGCCTGGAGGTAGCGATCCTCGGTCACGCCGGACGGCACGATGTAGTCGCCCCACCAGTCGCCGGCTTCGGCCGGCACCGTGTGCGGCGGCGACGTCACGATGACGTCGGGCTCGATGGTCCACGCGCCGAAGTCCTGGAATTCGACCGGCGGCGGCAGATCGGCCGGGTTGCCGCGCGGCGCGCCGCCGTCGACCCAGCGCACGATGGTGGCGATCTCCTGGTCGCTCAGCGAGCGATCCTCCTTGAAGCGCTGGATGCCGACCTTCTTGTCGATGTGCCACGGCGGCATCTCGCGGGCCACCACCTTGTTCCTGATGGAGCGCGCCCAGGGACGGACTTCCGCGTAGGTCATCAGCGACATCGGCGCCATGTTGTTCTCGCGGTGGCACACCTGGCACGACCGCTGCAGGATGGGCGCCACGTCCCGCGTGAACACGACCTGCTCCGCGTCCTGTGCCTCGGCACCGGCAACCGCGACAACGCCGGATGCCGCGATCGCGACAATCGCCGCAAGGGTTGGACCGATTCTCACTCTCGTCCTCCAGTCGTCACGTCCGCCGCTCGAGATACGACACGTCATTATCGCGCTTCGATCAGACGGGGCTACGCCTTCGCCGAGTCTACACCGTCCTGCGGCGCAGACTCCTACCGGCACTCCGTGGACAGCACCTCGGCCTCGATGATCACCCCGCAGATGTGGGTGGTGTACTCGAACGGGTCGCCGTCGAAGAGGGCGAGATCGGCGTCCTTGCCGACCTCGATCGAGCCGACGCGCTCGTCGATGCCGAGAATGCGGGCGGCGTCCAGGGTGACCGCCGCGAGCGCGCGCTCCGGACCCAGACCGTTGGCGGCCGCGATGGCCGCTTCCCACAGCAGCACCCGCGTCTTGGGCACGTAGCCTTCGAAGCCGGTCTGAATGGCGAACGGGATGCCGGCGGCGGCGAGCGCCGCGGCGGTCTCGAACGAGCCGTTGCGCACGCGGCTCATGGGCGCATGCAGCACCACCGGCACCCCGGCGGCGCGGATCTCGTCCAGCAGCCGGTAGGACTCGGCGGCGCCGTCGAGCACCAGGTCGAAGCCGAACTCGCGCCGCAGCCGCAGCGCCGCCCCCATCTCGGTGACGGTGTTGGCGGTGACGAGCAGCGACAGCTCGCCCGCGAGCACCCGGCCCAGGGTCTCCCGGGCCAGATCGCGGGCGGGCGGCGCCGGGGCGTCCTGCCCGCCCTCCTCCGCCCGCCGCGCCTGCTCCCTGTGCGCCTCAGCGCCGAGCAGTGCGGCGCGCAGCATCGCCACGCCCTTGGCCGCGGTGCCCGGCGACTGGAAGTTCGCGGAAACGGATCCGCCAAGGGTGGCGGCCAGCATCCGCGCCGGCACGACCGTCGCCTCCTCCACGGTGCGCCCGCGGGTCTTGACGATCATCGTCTGGCCGCTGATGAGGGCGCCCGGGCCGTGGCCGGTGTGGAGCGTCGTGACCCCGTAGGAGCGGACCCAGTCGACGAGCGTCTCGGTGGCGTCGTAGGCGTCGACCGCGCGCAGCTCCGGCTGGATCGGCGCCGACTTGTCCAGTTGATCCTGATCCCGCACCTGGCCGACGTCGCTGTTCAGCGCGCCCGCCAGGCCGACGACGGAGTGCGCGTCGACCAGGCCCGGCGTCACGACCGCGGCCTCCAGCACCTCGACGCCGTCGGGAACGGACGCCTCGGCCGCGGGGCCCACCCATTCGATGGTGCCGTCCGCGGCGGCAATCACGACGGCGTCCTCGAGCGTCGCCCCGGAAACCGTATGGAGGACGCCCGCCCGCACGGCCACCTGGCCCGCGGCCGGCGCCGCCAGCCCGGCCGCCAGGGTCGCGGCGAGCACGAGCGGGGCCGCCATCGCCCGCATCACCCCTCCCCCGCCAGCAGGCGGCGCAGCGCCTGCTCCTCGTCGGCGGTGGTGCGGTACACGTCGTAGCCGCCCACCGCGTAGCGGCGGTGCTCGGGGTCCGACCGGTCGTAGATGAGCCGCCCCTCGACCCAGGTCTGCTCGACCGTCGCATACACGCTCAGCGGATCGCCCGACAGCACCACGAAGTCGGCGTCCTTGCCGGCCTCGAGGGAGCCGACGCGGTCGGCGAGCCCCAGCATCCGCGCCGGCGCCAGGGTCAACGCCTCCAGGGCCCCGGCGCGCGACATGCCGTTGCGCACCGCGAGCGCCGCGGCGCGCCGCAGCAGCCGCGAGTCGGTGATGAAGTCGTCCGTGTTGAAGGCCACGTCGACGCCCGCGCGCTCGAGGATGGCGCCAGCCTGCAGCGACCAGTCGAGGGTCTCCTCCTTGCCGCCGGGCGCGTCGATGAAGGTGATCGACACCGGCACCCCAGCCGCCGCGAGCTCGTCGGCCAGCTTCCAGGCCTCGGTGCCGTGCTGGATGACGACCCGGAAGCCGAACTCCTCGCGCAGCCGCAGCACGGTGGCGATGTCGTTGTGGCGGTGGGTGTGGTGCTGGACGATGCGCTCGCCGGAGAGCACCTCCGCCAGCGCCTCCAGGCGCAGATCGCGCGCGGCCGGCGGGTCGCCGTCCGCCCGCCCCGCCTGCCGCTCCACGTAGGCCTGCGCCTCGTGGTAGAGGCCGCGCACCAGGGCCGCCGACCTGGCGCGCGTGCCGGGGAAGGGCGGCTCGCGCAGCGAGTTGGTGCCGTTGGCCATCTTCATCCCGCCGCACACGTCGGTCAGCGGGTCGCCGCAAAGCAGCCAGTCCTCGACGGTGCGGCCGCCCGCGCGGAGCTTGAGGTAGACGGTCTGGCCCGACATCAGGTGGCCCGACCCGGGCATCACGTTCACGGTCGTGATGCCGCCGGCGCGGGCGCGCCAGAAGCTGTCGGAGGCCACGTCGATGGAGTCCAGCGCGCGCACGTCGGGATGCAGCGGCGAGGAGCGGTCGCCCCCCGACACGGAGCCGACGTGGGAGTGGCTGTCGACCACGCCGGGCATCAGCACGCGCCCCGTGAGGTCGTGCTCCACCGCGCCCGGCGGCGACGCCAGATCGGTCCCGCCGACCGCGACGATCGCACCGCCCCGGACGATCAGGACGCCGGATTCGATCGGCGGCGCGGCAATCGGCAGCAGGTAGGCGCCCCGGAAGACGTGCGCCGCGTCCTGTCCCGCCGCCGGCGCGGGCGGCGACGCGGCCAGGGCCGGGACGAGCACGAGTACGCCGAACGCTCGCTGCATGCCGGTTCCTCGCTGGCGCGGGTGGCGGTGTCCGACCCGCCTCGGGTACGTCGACCCCCAGTATAGACGCGCCGGGGAGGCCGGCGCGGACCGGGCGCGCGGGGCGTATTGCAAATGCGCCGGGGCGCGGGTAGTCTCAGGGAGAATCGGGAGCTGACATGGCTGACTACAAGCTGATCGGCAAGCCGTACTCGACAGCGGATCTGGTGGCGAAGGTGACCGGCCGCGCCAAGTACGCGGAGGACTTCCGGGCGGAGGGCATGCTGTTCGCGAAGCTGCTCGTGAGCCCGATGCCGCACGGCCGGGTCCGGCGCATCGACACGAGCGCCGCCGAGGCCCTGCCCGGGGTCGCGGCCGTACTGACCGCCGCGGATCTGCCGCCGGTGGACGCGCCCACCGAGGCGGCGCTCACCAACGAGCCGAAGTACGAGGGCGAGCCGATTCTGGCGGTGGCCGCGGTCGACGAGACGACGGCGGCGGAAGCCGTCGAGCGCATCCGCCTCGACCTCGAGCCGCTGCCGTTCGTGCTCGACCCGCTCGACAGCCTGCGCCCGGGCGGGCCGGACGCCCGCCTCGACGGCAACACGATGACCGGCACGGACGTGACGACCGTCAAGTGGGAGGACGCCGACTGGGCGGCCGCCGAGCGGGGCGAGTTCCCGGCGGGCGGCGCCGCCGCCGACGAGTGGCAGGTGGGCGACGTCGAGGCCGGGTTCGCGGAGGCCGACCTCGTGCTCGACGAGACCGTGTTCCACCAGTCCATGTCGCACCAGCCGCTCGAGTCGCGCAGCGCCATGGCGTACTGGCAGCACGGCAAGTGCTATCTGCACGCCTCCACGCAGAGCACGGCCCGCACGCACGGCCCGGCGGCGCGCCTCATCGGCATCGCGCCCGAGGATCTGGTCCTGGTCGCCGAGTACTGCGGCGGCGGGTTCGGCAGCAAGGCGTTCGGGTCGATCCAGATGGCCATTCCCGCGCTGCTGTCGCGCAAGGCCGGCAAGCCGGTCATGATGCGCATCACCCGCCAGGAGGAGCACTTCATCGGCCGCGCAAGGCCCGGGATACAGGGGCGCATCAAGGTCGGGTTCCGTCGCGACGGGCGGGTGACGGCGATCGACATGTTCCTGGTGCAGGACGCCGGCCCGTACGGCCGGTCGGGCGACCACATGCAGGCGGCCGACTACGCGTCGCTGATGTACCAGCCGCTCAGCCACCGCATGCGCGGCGTGTCCATCTACACCAACACCCCGCCGCGCTCGGCGCAGCGGGCGCCCGGCGGACTCCAGACCGTGTCGATGATGGCGCCCATGATGCACAAGGCCGCCCGGCGCCTGGATCTCGACCCGCTCGACCTGATCCGGATCAACGCGCCGGCGGGACAGGCCACCTTCGGTCAGCCGCGCCAGGGCCGGCGTCCCAACGTGTCCAGCGCGTTCGTGCGCGAGGCGGCCGACGCCGCCGCCGAGGCGTTCGACTGGCCCGCCATGCGGGCCCGCAGCGGCCGGCGGCAGGGCACGCGGGCGACCGGCATCGGCGTGGCGCTGAGCGCGTTCGCGGCCGGCGCCTCCGGCATGGACGGCCTGCTCGTGATCCGGCCCGACGGGCGGGTCCACATCCACCAAGGGATCGGCAACCTCGGCACCGAGTCGGTCTTCGACACGGCCCGGGCCGCCATGGAAGCGCTGCAGACCGACTGGGAGCACGCCGAGGTCGTCTGGGGCAACACGGCGAAGCACCTGCCCTGGAGCTCGATCCAGGCCGGCACGATGACCACGCACGCGCACACGCGCGCCAACTACGCGGCCGGGCACGACGCGCGGCGCAAGCTGCAGGAGATTGCCGCGCGCGATCTGGGCGGCGCCCCCGACGACTACGAGGTCGCGGACGGCCGCGTGTTCCGGTCCGGCAACCACGCGCAGGGCCTGAGCTTCGCCCGCGCGGCGCGCCGGGCCGTCGAGCTCGGCGGCCGCTACGACGGCCACGAGCTGCCCGACGACATCAACGCCATGACCGTCATGTCGGCGACGGCGCTGGCCGGCAGCGGGCTGCTGGGCGTCGCGAGGGACAACTACGCCACGGGCGGGCGGGTCCAGTCGTACTGCATCGGCTTCGCCGAGGTCGAGGTCGACCTCGAGACCGGCGCCATCGCGCTCAAGGACTACCGCGTGTCGACCGACTGCGGGACGATCGTCAATCCGCGCACGCTCGCCGCCCAGCTCCACGGGGGCGGCATCCAGGGCTTCAGCGAGGCGCTCGGGCGCAAGTGGGTCTACGACCGGCGCTGGGGGCTGCAGGTGTCCAAGCGGTTCTACTCGAACCGCCCGCCCACGCTGCTCGACGTCCCGCACGAGCACGAGATGCAGTGGGCGGCGGCCAACCTGCCGGACCCGTTCAATCCGCTGGGCGCGCGCGGCATCGGCGAGCCGTCGCACGGCGCCGGAGCCGGCGCGGTGCTGTGCGCGATTGCCGACGCGCTGGGCGACGGGTACTTCAACCGGACCCCGGTGATGAGCGACATGATCCTGACCCGGCTGGAGAACCTGCCCGAGCCGTTCCCGGCGCTGACGGCGCACGCATGAGCTTCCATCAGACGGGGCTGCGCCCCGAGCCCCCGGCGTCCGCTTGCGGGGACCCCTTCGCCCCGCGCCGCTCCCGCCGAGGCGCGCTGTGCGCGCCTTGTGTTCAGACGACGCCGGCGGCGCGCCAGGCGGCGACGGCGGGGGGGTCGTAGCCGAGCTCCGCGAGGATGGCGTCGGTGTGCGCGCCGAGCGCCGGGATGCGGTCCATGCGCGGCTCGACGCCGGCGATGGTGGCCGGGGGAATCAGCGCCCGCACCGGTCCGGCGCTCGACTCGACCTCGCGCCAGCGGCCGCGCGCGGCGAGTTGCGCGTGCGCCCCGAACTGCTCGACCGTGTTCAGCCGGGCGTTGGCGATGCCGGCCGCCTCCAGGCGCTCGATGATCGCCGCCGCGGACAGCCCGGCGAACGCCGCCTCGATCTCGCGATCGAGCGCCTCGCGATTGGCGATCCGCTGCTTGCCGGTGTCGAAGCGCGGGTCGGACGCGAGCGCCGGCCGCTCGATCACCTCGGCGCAGAAGCGCGCCCACTCGCGCTCGTTCTGGATGCCGAGAAAGACCATCTCGCCCCCGGCGCCCGCGAACGGGCCGTACGGCGCGATGGTGGCGTGCCGCGCGCCACTGCGCGGCGGCGGCGAGCCGCCGTACAGCGTGTAGGTGAGCGGAAAGCCCATCCACTCCCCCAGCGCCTCGAGCATCGACACCTCGATGGACGCCCCCTCGCCGCGCCGCTCGCGGGCGAAGAGCGCCGTGAGGATGCCGCTGTAGGCGTACATGCCGGCCGCCAGATCGGCGACCGGGATGGCCAGCTTGACCTGCTCCTCGGGCGTGCCGGTGATGGAGATCACGCCCGACTCGGCCTGCACGAGCAGGTCGTACGCCTTCCGGTCGCGGTACGGTCCCGTGGATCCGTACCCGGACAGCCCGCAGACGATCAGCCGCGGGTGGTCGGCCCGCAGGCTCGCGGCGCCCAGGCCGAGGCGCTCGGCCGCGCCGGGGGCGAGGTTCTGGACGAACACGTCCGCCCGCGCCAGCAGCCGGCTCAACACCCCGGCCGCCTCCGGCCGCTTGAGATCGAGCGTCAGCGACTCCTTCGACCGGTTCAGCCAGACGAAGTGGCTCGACTGCCCGCGGACGACCCCGTCGTAGACCCGCGCGAAGTCCCCCACGCCGGGCCGCTCCACCTTGATCACGCGCGCGCCCAGGTCGGCGAGCTGCCGCGTGGCGAAGGGCGCCGCCACCGCCTGCTCCAGCGACACGACGGTGACCCCGTCCAGCGGGCGCGGCGGCATCAGAACGACCGCGGCAGGCCGAGCACGTGCTCGCCGATGTAGGACAGGATGAGGTTCGTCGAGATCGGCGCCACCTGGTACAGCCGGCACTCGCGAAACTTGCGCTCCACGTCGTATTCCTCCGCGAACCCGTACCCGCCGTGCGTCTGCACGGCGACGTTCGCCGCCTCCCACGCGGCATCGGCCGCCAGCAGCTTCGCCATGTTCGCCTCCGCGCCGCAGAGCCGGCCGGCGTCGAAGAGCGTGGCCGCCTTGATGCGCATCAGGTCGGCGCTCTCGACGTTGACGTACGCCCGCGCGAGCGGGAACTGGACGCCCTGGTTCCTGCCGATCGGCCGGTCGAAGACGACCCGCTCGTTGGCGTAGCGCACCGCGCGCTCGATGAACCAGCGGCCGTCGCCGACGCACTCGGCCGCAATCAGGATGCGCTCGGCGTTCAGGCCGTCGAGCAGGTAGCGGAAGCCGCGGCCCTCCTCGCCGATGCGGTTCTCCGCCGGCACCTCGAGGTCGTCGAAGAAGAGCTCCGTGGTGGCGTGGTTCATCATCGTCCGGACGGGCCGGATGGTGAGGCCGTTGCCGACCGCGGCGCGCAGATCGACCAGGAAGACCGAGAGCCCGTCGGTCTTGCGCCGCACCTCGTCGAGCGGCGTGGTGCGCGCGAGGAGCAGCATCAGGTCGGAGTGCTCGGCGCGCGAGATCCAGACCTTCTGCCCGTTGACGACGTAGCGGTCGCCGCGGCGCACCGCCATCGTCTGCAGCCGCGTCGTATCGCTGCCGCTCGTCGGCTCGGTGACGCCGAACGCCTGCAGGCGCAGCTCGCCGCTGGCGATGCGCGGCAGGTACTCGCGCTGCTGCGCCTCCGAGCCGTGCCGCAGCAGCGTCCCCATGATGTACATCTGGGCGTGGCAGGCGGCGGCGTTGCCCCCGGAGCGATTGACCTCCTCCAGGATGATCGACGCCTCCTGCACGCCGAGCCCCGCGCCGCCGAACGCTTCGGGGATCAGCGCGGCGAGATAGCCGGCCTCCGTCAGCGTCCTGACGAACTCCTCGGGGTAAGCCTCGCGGCGATCGAGGTCGCGCCAGTAGCTGTCGGGAAAACGGCGGCAGAGGTCGGCCACCGCCTGGCGGAGGTCACGGTGCAGATCGGGGTCGGATGCGGCTGACAAGCGGGCCTCGGCGCTGCAATACTATAGCGATGCGCATCCTGAATTGCTGGCTGGCGCTCGGGCTCGTCGCGGCGCTTGCCGCGGCGGCCGCCGCGGGCGAGAAGCCGTCGGCCGAGTACGCCGCCGCCATGCGCACCCTCGACGCCGCCGCGCGCGGTCTCGGCGAGGCGCTCGACGCGCGGGACCACGCGACGATGAACGAGCACGTCATCCTCGCCCGGCCGGCGATCGAGCTCGTGCAGCAGTACTGGCGCGAGCGGGCGGGCCCCGACCGCGATCAGGTCGAGGACGCCGTCGACGCCATCCGCGCGGTGTCCAAGTCCGTGTCCGAGATCAGCGTCGCCGTCCACCTCATGACCCTGTCGCCCAACCCGCTGGCGGTCGAGGGGGCCGAGATCGCCCTGACCAACCTCCACGCGGCGTGCGCGGCCTGCCACGCGGCCTACCGCGAGCCGCAGCCCGACGGCGGCTATCTGATCAGGTAGGCGTCCGGCTAGACGCCCGGCGCGCCGGCGCCGGCAGGCGTCACCTGGCCCCGGCCGCCGCCCGCTCGGCGGCGCGCTCCCCCGCCAGCATGTTGGGCATGCTGTAGTTGCCCTCGTGGCAGGCGTACTCGTACAGCGGCTGGTCGCTGCGCGCCATCGGGATCGAGACCGTCCACGGACGGCTCCACGTTTCCGGATCGTCCACCGTGGCCTCGTACTCCAGCGTCTCGGCGTCGAGGCGGGTGAAGCGCTCCGTCAGGCGCAGGCTCCCGGTCGTCGCCAGGCGGCCCATCGGGTTGGCGGACGTCCACCAGCGGTCGGGGACGAAGTTCGACGTCTCCACGACCAGGGTGTCGCCCTCCCAGCGCCCGCGGGCGTCCCCCGCCCATTGCCGGACGTGGTCCGGCAGCGCCGGCCGGCCGTCGAGCGGGATGACGCGCACGGTGTGGATCATCTCGGCCACGAGCAGCACCCACTCCGCGTTCTGCACCACCAGCAGGTTCTGGTTGTAGGCGGCCGGGAGGATGGGCGGGCCGTTGTTCACGCCCACGAGGCAGCGGTCCGTCGCATCGAAGTCCAGCCACGAATCCGCCGGGTGCTCCCGGCGATAGGCCTGGTTGCGCTCGATGCGGCGCTGCGCGCTCTCGAGCAGCGCCGGCAGCCGCCCGTTCGGCGGATCGATCACCAGCGACGTGCGCCGCGTGCCCACCGCGCGCGTGCCGTTGTCGAGCCAGAAGTCGTTGTAGAACCCGGGCGTCCCGTCGGCGCGCCGGTCGACGTTGCCGCCGGCCGTCGTCGTCTCCGGCGGCCGGTTGAGCAGGTAATCGGCGCGGTCCACGGCGGCCTGCTCGAGGCTCGCGGCCTCTTCCGCGGTGAGGAACTCGCGATCCGCGAGCTCCGCCGGCCGCTCCAGCGGCGTGATCGTGCGGTGGTCCCAGACGCCCTGCAGGTCCGGATGACCCCACGGCGTCCGCGGGGCGTCGCCTTGCGCCAGCGCGGGCACGGCCGCCGCCGCGCCCAGCCACAGGACCGACGCGGCTGCGGCAGCCGCCTGGCGAGATCGTCGATGCATCTCCATTCCCTCCAACTTTCCTTCAGCGCGGGCGTCAGCGGCTCGCGCCGGCGGCCTGCCCGGCCTCCTCGGCGCGGGCGCCCAGCAGGATGTTCAGCAGGCCGTAGTTGCCCTCGTGACAGGCGTACTCGTAGAGCGGCAGATCGCTGCGCTGCATCGGCAGGCGCGCGGTCAGCGGCCGCGTGAACGTCACCGGATCGTCGATGGTGAACTCGTACTGCAGCGTGTCCGCGTCGACCCGCGTGAAGCGCTCGACCAGGCGCAGCGACTCGCCCGTGCCCAGCGCCAGCGAGCCGAACCCGCCCCGCTCCCGGTCGAACGCCATCGGGCTGAAGCTGGCGATCTTGTCCGTGAAGTTGGTCGTCTCGACCACCAGGGTGTCGCCCTCCCAGCGCCCGCGCGAGTCGCCGAGCCACTGGCGGATGCCGGGCAGCAGGTGCGGCCGTCCATCCACCGGCACCACGCGGACGTCGTGGACCATCTCGGCGAGCAGCACGACGTAGCCCGGCGCCTGGAAAACCTGGATGTTGTTGTTGTAGCCGCCCGGCAGCAGCGGCGGCCCGGTGCTGAAGCCGACCAGGCAGCGCTCGGCCAGGCCCCGGTCCTCGGGACCGTCGGCGCCGATCCCCGTCGCGCGCAGGCGCACAGGCCGCTGCCCCCCGGCGCGGTGCGCCGCGGCGCGCCGCCGCTCGCCCTGCGTCAGCGCCGGAATCCGCCCGTCGGGCGGATCGATCAGCAGCGACGGCTGGGTCAGCGCGGTGGGGCGCGAGCGCTCGGTCCAGAACGACTGGTTGTAGCCGCCGGTCTGACCCGCGGCGGGCCGCGTGTCGTCGCGTCCCACGGCCTCGTCGCTGAGCCGCTGCCCGATGGCGGCCGCCTCCTCCGCCGTCAGCACGTCGCGGTCGGCCAGCTCGGCCGGCCGCTCGAGCGGCGTGAACGTCCAGTACTCCCAGACCCCCTGCAGGTCCGGGTCGCCCCACGGTGTCGCCGGCGCCTCCTGCCCGGCGGCCCCCGTCCAGACGCCCGCCGCCAGCACCGCGGCCGCCGCGATCGAGCCCACCATCCGCTGCCTCATCTGACTGCCTCCTCGATTGCCGGTCAAGCGAAGCTATAGTACCGTGTCTCTGTTGGAGAGCGAGCTATGACCACGCGCGAACTGGTGTGGAACGCCATGTTTGCTGCCGACATGAGCCACCGCTACTTCCTCTCGCGCGCGGCCTGGAACAAGCGTGCGGACGACACCGTGCGTGTGCTGCTGCTCCTCACGACGAGCGCCGCCTGGGGCAGCCTGGTCGCGCAGGCGCCGGCGGCAGCGCCGTACCTGGCATTTGGCGCGGCGGTCCTGTCGTCGGTGACCGTCATTGTCCGGTTTCACGACCACGCCTCGACCTATGCAACCGCCGCGGAGGAATTCAGTCGCATCCTCAACGAATACCGCGAGTTGTGGCGCGACATCGACTCGTACAGGGTGACCGACGAGGCCGCCACCGAGCGGCTCCGGGTACTCAAGGAGCGCTCCGTGGTCGCCACGCGCCCACTCATGAAGTCGACGATCAACAAGCGCGTGTTGATGCGCTGCCATGAGGCAGCCAAAGTCGCGAGCCATGCCTGATCAGCATCGAACAGAGTTTCCGCCGCTACCGGCACCACCGCCGCCGCCGCCACCCCAGCCGCCGCCGCCTCCTCCGCCGCCGTCCAAGGGCTGACGGAACTCGAGTCGACGGCCAGCGCGTGCAGGCCGCGGTAGTTGCCCGGCGCCCCGCCGCGCTCACCGAACGACGCCACCGTCTTGAGCGTCTGCCGGTCGACGACCGCGATGTGCGAGTTGCCGTACTCAGAAGTACCAGAGCAGGCTCACCTGCAAGCGCACGCCCGAGGCTTCCAGCGCAATCGGCACCTGGATGGCGAGGTCGTCGTACGGAATCACCCGGTCCGTGCTGCCGTAGCCGGTGTAGTGGAGCTCTCCCCGCAGCGCCGCGTTGCCGCCCAGCCGCTGCTCCACACCCGCGCCGGCCGTCCACCCAGTGAAGCTCTCGTCGTAGCTGTCCGCCCCCGGGACGAGCTGCTCCGCCGTGCACGGCGAGAAGCTGAAGCACCCGACGTAGTCCACGCCGAAGCGCGCGTCGAGGCGCCGCAGGCCGGCGAGACCGTACACGCTCAGGCCGGACCCCGGCGGCACCCCGCTGCCCAGCCGCGCCGTGAAGCCGTAGCTGCGCCGCGGCTCGAAGGTCCAGTCCTCGGGCCAGTTCTCTCCGAGCTGCGTCCGCGCCGCGGAGAAACCCGCGCCCTCCAGGCGTCCACTCACCGTGCCGCGGGCATGGGCCACGTCGACCTCGCCGCTCAGAAAGACGCCGCTCATGCCGAAGGGTACGCTGTAGCCGGCCGCGAAGCCGACGCTGCCCGTCGCACCGGTGGCCGACGAGTCGGCCCGATACACCTCGCCGCGGCTGGGCGACATGTTGCCGGGTCGGTGTTGTCGACGGCCTTGTCATAGCGCACGTCTAGGCGCTCCACCGCAGCGGGCAGACCGACGTAGAAGCCGCCCTGCTGGGCAAGCGCCGGGGTCGTCAGCAGCGGCAGCGCTCCCGCCGCGAGAAGGCCCGCGGCGCCGCGCCGCCAGCGGCGTTGGGTGGCATGCGTCGTCCCAGCCACTTCTCGCCTCCCGCTACACGATCAGCCGCTCACGATCAGTCGCTCACGGCACGAGCCGCCGGATGACCCCGTCGCGCTTGTTGAGCAGGAACACCTGCCCCTCGGGCCCGGTGCCGAAGCGGAGATCGGCGCGCGTGGCCGGCATCCGCCCCTGGGCGGCGACCTTCCGCTGTATCACCTGCAGGAACGTCCTCGTTTCGCCGTCGTGGCGGAACAGCACACGGCGCAGCGCCGTCTGGCCGCCGTCGGGGAGATCGTCGGCGGAGACGTGGAACACCTCCCCGCTCGGGCTGTCGCCGAAGAGGAGCAGGTCGGTCAACTGCGGAACGGCGGCGTCACGGTAGACGACCACGCCCGTGGAAGCGGAGCGGGGCTGCAGCAACGGGTCGCGGTGGTCGTACTCGACGACCGGATAGATGAGGCCGGGCTCGCCGCGCGGGTCGGCCAGGCTGACGGCGCGGCGGCTGAGAAAGCGGAAGCTGCCTTCCCAGTCGTTCCATCCGAGGTTGGCGCCGGGGGTGACCAGGCTCACCTCCTCGACGATGTTCTGGCCGATGTCGGCCACGAACAGGCGGCCGTCGCGCATGTCCCAGGCGAAGCGCTGCGGGTTGCGGACGCCGTAGGCGTAGATCTCCCCGAGCGTGCCGGGGTCGCCGTCGCCGGCGAACGGGTTGTCGGGCGGGATGCCGTAGCGGCCGTTGGCGCTGTCGTTGCCGAGCGGGTCGATGCGCAGCACCTTGCCGAGGATCGACGCGAGATTCTGGGAGACGTCGAGCGGGTCGCCGCCGCTCCCGCCGTCGCCGGAGCCGACATAGAGGAGGCCGAAGTCGGGGTCGCCGGGGGCCGCGCGGGGGTTGAAGGCGAGCTGCCCGCCGTTGTGGTTGCCGAAGGGCTGCTCGACCCGCAGCAGCTCGCGCGGCGGTCCCCCGTCGTAGTCGGCGGCTGCGGCGTCCGCGGCCGTCCACTCGAGCAGGATGGTGTCGTGCGTGTCGTCCCCGCCCCCCGGCACGAAGTCCGCGGGCGGGGCGGTATTGGTCGTGTCGGTGTAGGTGTAGAGCTTGCCGTAGCCGGGCGCGCCCGGCTCGCCGAACTGCGGGTGAAGGGCGAAGCTCTGGAAGCCGAGCTCCCGGCGCGACGCCTCGACGTCGAGCGTCCAGCGCGGCTCCCGCAGGTCGAGGTACCGCGTCACCGTGGCGCCGTCGTAGCTCACGGCGTAGACGATGCCGTGCATGTCGTTCACGAACAGGCGGCCCGTCCCCGGCTCATCCACCAGCAGCATCATGCGCGCCGCCACGCCGCCGGCGTCGGGGAGCGACGCGAACTCTTCGATGCCTGCCGTGATGACGCCTTCGGCCGCGGGAATGGGGGCAGGGAACGGGTCGTTGGTGGTCTGCGCGGCCGGCGTCGCGCCGGCAAGGGCCAGCGCAACCGCCAGGGCTGCGGTGGCCAGGGCCGGAATCCCAAGGGTCGTGAAGTGTTTCATAGGTCGTCCACTGGCACCGTGGCGTCATTCTAGCCCGAGTAGAATCGCACGTCGGTGTGTTCCGCACCGCGCATGCCGCCACGCCACGGGGAGCCCCAGACATGGAGCGACAGCAACTGGCCACGATTCGCAGGCGACACTTCCCGCAGGCTGCGCTGATGCGGCGCGGGCGATGGAGGAGGGCGCCTTCGGCCTCTCGACGGGTCTGTTCTACGTCCCGGGGAGCTTCACCGGAACCGATGAGGTCATCGCGCTGGCCGCGGTGGCGGCGCGCTACGGCGGCATCTACATCTCCCACATGCGCGACGAGGCACTCGGACTGCTCGACGCCGTGCGCGAGACGATCCGCATCGGCGAGGAGGCCGGCATCCCGGTGCAGATGACCCACCACAAGGTAATTGGCCGCGACATGTGGGGCGCGAGCGTCGAGAGCCTGGGGCTGGTCGACGCCGCCCGGGCGCGCGGCATCGACATCACCATCGACCAGTACCCGTACGCGGCGTCGCAGACCTCGATCACTGCCGTCGTCCCCCAGTGGGCGCAGGCCGGGGGGGCGAGCGAGCTCATCGCGCGGCTCCGGGACCCGGAGGCAAGGCGGCGCATCCGCGAGGAGATCGTCTACCGCATCGAGCACGACCGGGGCGGCGGCGACCCTGCCAACATCGTCATCGGTCTCTGCCCCTGGGACCCCTCGCTCGAGGGGCAGAGCCTGGCGGACATCATGAGCTACGGGAACTCGCTGGGCGACGCATCATGCACCTGTCGACTGTTCGGGGGCGCAGCGAGCGTTGTCCTCAACGCGGATACGCTCAAGCTGAGTTTCTCAAACGTGACGCGGCCCGCGTACGAGGTCGTATTCGAGGTCGTTCGACGAGGCTGGGAGTTCGTGACGGCAGAGTTCCCCGAAAACGGAGTTGCCTGGTTCTCGCTGCACTCGAGTCAGCATGTGGCGGCTTCAGATGGCGCCGCGGTCGACACGACCGGCATTGGCAACTGCACCGCTCAGTAGAAGAGTCCACGTCCCTTGCGAATGGGCTGTTCGTAACAACGAGCATTTACATGCCCGAGTCGGAACTCGAAGCGCTCGGCGGTTTCGAGCAGGCTGTCGCCCGGTTGCACGAGATGGCGGATCGGGCCGTCGGACTGCACAGGGGAGACTGATGACGACAGTTCCGTCAATGCCCGGGAACGTGGCGCAAGACCCGTACGCGCTGCCGCCGGCACGCGAGCATGCGTGGCCTGATCCTTTCCCGGTTGGCGGAAGGCTGCGAACGCTGATGCCGTCGACGGCGGCATCAGCGTTCGGACCGAAACAGGAGAATCCGTTTCGCACTGGCGTCGATCCCGCCGCCGCGGAATCAGCAATCTCCGTTCTTCGCGCTATTTGGATTCAGCATCTGGACAACAGCATGCTGCGGACGTGGGGTGAGCCCACACAGCCTGCTACGGCTTGGCTCCCAAGCGCCCTGGAGGAATTGGAAGAAATTGACCGTGAAGTCCTCGAGGATGGCTTGCCTGCCATCAAGGCGGAAACGAGGGCGAAGCGGCGAGGATCCTGCGGGAACTCGCCGGACGAACGATTCAGCCGACGATTTACCCCACGGACGACGGAGAAATCGTCATGCATTTCCAGTCGCCGGGCGTGCCGGCGGCCGTGTTGATCGAACTGAGCAATGACGGACAGGGGGCATGGTTTTCGTGCGTGGGCGGAACGAACCGGAGGGCCCGCTCTGAGGATTCATCCGATCTGCCGGACGCGGTCGTGATGGCGCAACTGAAGGCGTTGGCGGCACAGGGCGGGGCATGATGCCGCTCCCACCACGGGAAGCTCTGCCCGAGCTCGGGCAGAACGAGCGGCTGGGCAGGAGCATTGTGGCAAGCCGAGCCGCGAAGAGGGCGCGGACGAAGGGCGTGATCATCCGGGACGTTTTTCTCGAGGCGGAGCAGGCTCCGTCCCTGTCTGTCGACCGCATGGATCACGCAACGCTCCATGATATGGCCGTTCTGGGCCGAGAGCGGGCGCGGAACAGGCTACCCCACGGCAGCTTCACGGTTGGGCGGTCATAGCCGTACGAGAGGCAGCGTCCGGGAAGAGGACGGTCGAGGCCACGCCGCGGCCGGACAACATCTATCACGCAGACATCTTCTTGAACATCGTCGGAGACGAGTTGCGGGACCGGCAGAAAGGGCATGCGACCGAGCTGGCAGCACGGTCACAATGGCTCGACCTGCCGTGACCGTCCTGCTCAAGATCGTCACGGTTGACGTTTCTCCTCTGCGATCTGGATCAAGTTGCCGCACGAATCGTCGAATACCGCGGCAATGACCGTCCCGAGGTCTGTTGGCGGCTGTACGAAATAGACCGACGGCACGCCGTCGTCCGCACTCAGGCGTCGGACCGTCGCACTCCCGCTCGCGACCTGCGCCAGGAAGAGCTCGTGCGCGCGCGTCCCGACACGTGCATCGAAGACGAAGATTTATCCTTTTCAAACGGATACTATCGCGGATAGTTCGCCTTGCGAAAAGGGCAACCTTTCGCGCAGGTGGGGGATCGCGATCCGCACCCGGTCGGGCAACGAATTCCTCCAACAGGGTCACGTGGAGGAATGGCGGTTCAATGACGCCCCTCGGTCGAACCGCCTAGCCCGGAAAATTCGTGAGGTTATCGAATCGGTCCCAGGCAGGGCCTGATCGTCGCGCGAAGGACGTTTTCGGACGCGGCGCGTGGTAGGTGGCAGCGTGGTGCAGTGGCCGGGGCGAGGTGACGGCACGCATGAGGTGGCAAGCGCCGACAGGTCGGGCGCAGGGGCGCTGGCGAGCATCCGGGGCGCGGAGGTTGCCGTGGCGACGGCGCGCTATCCGGCGCGCGCCCCGAGCGCGAGGGCGAGGTGCCGCCAGACGTCGCGGTATGGGGTCGCTCGCGGCAGGTGCAGGACGAGCCGGCGGACGGAGCGGACGACGTGGACGCTGACCTTGAGCAACCGGTCGCGCAGCCAAGTCACCTGGGTGCGGGCGCAGGCGGTGCGGGCGGCCCTCAGCCGCAGTTCCTGCATGAGCACGTAGGCGGCGGCCGTCAGCAGGACCCGCAGCTGGTTTGCCCAGAACCTGGTGCAGCTCGTGCGGTCGATCTGCAAGCCGTCGAGCAGTTCCTTGATGCGGTTCTCGATGTCGCCGCGCCCGCAGTAGACCTTCTCGTAGATGAAGCGCGGCGTCTGGCGCAGATTGGTCACGACGAAGCGCGGGTTGTCCCGCGGCTGCCGGCCGGTGAGCTGCACGACTTCGGCCTTGATCACCACGCGGCGCTCACGAGCCCACGTGCCCGCGCGATAGCGGGTGTCGAGGTAGAAGTGCGCCGTCTTCTCGCGCAGCATGTTCTCGGTGCGGGCCGCCACCATGACGTGCTCGGCAGCCCGCAACAGCACGGCGTTCCTGGCCATCGCCACGACGTAGTCGAGCCGCGGTTCGGCATCGAGGAAGTCGAAGATCTCTGGCGTGGCGAAGCCGCCGTCGAGCCGGACGAGAAAGCGCGCCTCGGGAAACGCGGACCGCAGCAGCGCGAGCAGCCGACACAGCACGCCCAGCGTGCCGTCGGACGCCTGCGCCGTGCCGGGCCGCAGCACGGCCGCGCACAGATACTGCTCCGCCTCACGGTCGAAGCTCACAAAGGCCAGCAATGGCAGGTAGCACCAGCTGTCGTAGTAGCTGTTGAACATGGTCAGCTGCTGCGCGCCATGCGTCGGGTCGTCGGTCGGGTCGAGGTCGATCGTGATGCGTCGCACCCGCCCGCGCAGCCGGCGGCGATGCCGCTCGATGACCGACGCCGCCAACTCGCGCCCGAGCCGATAGAGCGCGACGCGGCCCGCACCGTTCTCGAACCGCGAAACCGTCGGCTGCGACGCCAGCCGACCGCCCGCCACCGGGTCGCGCCCGAGCAGCAACTTGTGGATCGGATCATCGGCGAGCTGGTCCGAATCGTTGCCGTCGGGATGGCCGCAGGCGATGCCGAACACCCGCTGGCCCACCAGGTCCTCGAGCGTGTGCCGGACCTTCTCCGGTGCCCGGCGGTCAATCAGACACCGGCCGAATGCCTTGACCAACCCGTAGACGCGCTCGGCGGCCTTGAGCAGCACGGCGCCGCCATCCGAGCTCGACTGCTCGCGGTCGAACGTGGCCACGAGCGGCTTGTCGAACAGATCGGGGAACAGAACAGACTGTGCTATCGTGGGGTCCGTCACGCAAGAGCCTCCGTCGTGCCGAAAACATCTGTCGTCAACAGCGTTTTAGCACACGGAGGCTTTTGTGTCTCTACTCAGGCCGGGCGCCTCATGAATTTTCCAGGCTAGAGGCACTGGACAAACTGCCAGAACTCCTCGAAGAGCTCGTCAAGGTCGCCAGCGACACCGTCGATGCGCTCAAGAACAAGCTCGCTACGACGAAGCAGGTGGCGACGACGATTCGACAGGTCGCTTCGTCCACGCCTCCTCCCGGGAAGTAGCTGCCATGAGAAAAGCTGTCATCTTCTTGGTGTTCATGGCGCTACTGTTCTACGCGATTCATCGTGGGAGGGATGTACGGCTGAGCGTTCGTTTGCCGGGCACGGCTGCATCGCTGGAAGTCACGGATCGACACACAGGGGAAGACGAGTCCGTGCGGCGAGGATCACGACGGCCACACGCACGAGCACGTTGATGGTCTGCACCGTGACCGACCGGGTTGCGCGGGAATCGTGCCGGCTTTAACCGCCATTGCGCTGCGGCAACGTTAGTTGCCGAATGTCTGCAACTCATTCCCAATACGTGAGTTATCGCTATTGACCCTGCCCTGATTCCCCCGTCGATTCCCACACTTTCAACGGGAATCCACGCGCCCCAGGAAACCGTCCGCGGAGTAAGCGTTCGGCCACGCTGGTATGGTGGACCGTCGTCTCGGTGCGTGGCGTTGATTCTACCGGTTGAGGGTGCGCTTCCAGTTCTTGCGGAGGGGCCGCAGCCAGATGTCCTTCGTGGGCTTGTCCCGGTCGTTCGTGCCGTAGCGTCCGCGCCCCTGGGTGGCGCCGACGCGGATCCAGCCGGAGGCCCGGTAGACGGCGCCGGTGTAGCGGGGGGTCTGCACGAAGGTCTCGATGAGCACGGGGGTCGTCTTGTAGCGCGCGGTCCAGTCCGCGGGCAGCTGGCGGCGGACGAGGGCGAGGATGTGCGAGCCGAGGTTGGGGATGCGGATCCAGGGCAGGATCAGGAAGCGCGGGTTGTCGACGACGAGCGGCAGGTTCTTCTCGCGGTCTCGCCGCGACCAGCCGATGAAGCGGTCGCGCGGGGCGAGCGTCCAGGCGGCGGTGGAGAAGCCGAGCATGGCGAGCGGCGTGCCGTCGCTCGCGTGCACGGCGTAGCGCATCTGGGCGCCGACCAGGGTCTTGTAGCCGAGGTAGTGGTAGCGGGCGACGTACTCGTTCCACAGTTTCCCCCCGTGGTCGCCGCGCACGACGGTGCGCATCTCGAGCGGACGGACGGCGTCGAGCGTGGTCGGCGGCGGCAAGCGGGGCGGTTCGGTGTCGGGCCCGAAGGTGATCGGCCCGGGCCGGTTCTGGCGCCACTTCGGCGGCGGCAGTTCGATGCGGCCGTCCCGGTGCATGGCCAGCATGACGACGCGGGCCATCATGTCCTTGCACCCGCCGTCGGCCTTGTACCAGCCGATGCGGCGGCAGAACGCCTTCGACAGGGCGTGGCGGTTGAGCGTCGGCGGCCCGGCGATCAGCGCGCGCAGCAGCGCCATCTCCGCGGTCGTGAAGTCGCGGCCGTAGTAGCGGCACTCGACCGGAGCGGTCATGTCGGCGCCGTCAGTTCGCGCCGGCGCGCCGCGTCCATCGACCAGGGCAGCCACGCCGCGGTGTCGTCCGGCGGCCGGCCGCCGCGCTCGGCGCACGCCGCCAGCCACGCTTCGAGCCAGCGCAGGACATCGATCCGGTTCAGCACCAGGGTGCCGACCACCGAGTACATCAGCGCCGTGAACTGCGCGCCGGTTCCGCTGTCGGAGCCGAACGACAGGCGCCGTCCGATGGCCGGCCCCCGGAGCACCCGCTCGGCGAGATTGTTGTCGAGCGGCACCCGGGGACGGTCGGCGAACACGCTGAGCCCCTCGCGGTGGTTGACGAGCGAGCGCAGCGGCTTGCCCTCGCGCGCGTGCTCCGGCAGGTCGGCCAGTTCCCGTTCCGCCGTCGCGAACAGGCCGTCGAGCGCCGCCGCGAGCGCGCCCTGCGCCGCGTCGAACGCCGCGCTCTGGCGCTCGATGTCGGGGTCGTAGCAGTCCAGCCGCGCCTCGTTCAGGCGGTAGAGCGCGGCGATCCGCGCAAGCCATGTCTCGCACCAGCCGGTCAGGCGGACCTGCGCGGCGGCGCACTGGATGATGTCGCGTCGCAAATGCGCCCAGCAAAAAGCGAGCACGACCGTGCCGCCGAGCAGCCGCGCCAGCCGCTTGTAGGCGCTGTAGCGGTCGCAGACGATCACCGTCTCGGGCGCCAGGTCGCCGAACAGCTTCGCCGCCGCCTCGGCGCTGCGGCTCGCGTCGATGTGGAAGCGCACCGCGTCGTTGCCGACCGCGGTCCACAGCCAGGCCCGGCCCGAGTGGCCCTCCCCGCGCAGCGCCTGCACGCGCCACGTGGTCTCGTCGGCGTGGCGCAACGCCGCCGCGTGCTGGTGCGCGAGGATCGCCCCGGCAACCGGCTCGAACAGCGGCACGAAGCGGGGCACGCTGTCGGCCAGCGTCCCCGACGAGACCGGCAGCCCCTGGTCGCCCAGCCACGCGCCGACCCGCTGCAGCGGGCGCAGGCACGCGTAGCGCTCATACAGCACCCGCGACCAGACGCTGGTGCCGTAGGGCGTCTTGTCGAACAGCCGCGGCGCCGGCGGCGCCGAAACCTCCGCCGGCGACGAGGCGCACGCGCAACGCCGGCGCCAGCGCGGGCGGCGGATCACCCGCCGATAGGCCCGGACCTCGATCTCGACCAGGGCCGACTCCTCCGCGCCGACCGCCGCGTAGGGCTTCCCGCAACCGGAACAGGTGCGCGCAGCGGCCGGCAGACTGCGCTCCTCGATGCGTTCCTCCAGGCCGCAACGCGGCGTGCGGCCGTGGCCGGGAGCGCCACACCGCTGGCCGCGCGGGCGGCCGGTGCCCGGCCTCTTCCGCTTCTCGCTCTTGCGGCCGTGCAACGCCTTCGACAGCACCGCCCGGGTCGCACGCAGCTTCACAAGCTCCGCCTCCTGCGTCCCGACCCGCCGCCGCAACGCCTGCTCCGTCCGACGCAGCCGCGCGTTCTCCTTCCGCACCCGGACGAGCGCGGCCTTCCGGCGACGCGACTTCGCCAGAGCCTTGCGCAGAGCCACGTCCGCCGCCGCCGGCGACTTCGCCCGCGCCGACTCGGTCTGGCGAAGCAGTCGGACCTTCAGGCGGTCGGCCGTCGCCTCGGACCGCTGCAACGCATACCGCAGCCGGCCAACATCGTCCGACAGCGACAGGACCCGGTCCTGCTGGTCGCGCAGCCTGCTCGTCCCGGCGTAGAGCCCGACGGTCTCGTCCAGCAGCCGGCGCAGGGCGGCCTTGTCGACGCGCTCCTTCCACAGAACCTTGTGCAGCCGGCGAATCTCGGCCGCCTGCACCTCCGCCCCCGGCACCGCCTTGCGCAACCGGGCAACCTCCCGGCGCAGGGACATCTCGCCGTACCGGTCCGACGCGACGCCGGCATCCGCAAGCAGCTTGCCTAGCCCGCATTATTCCTGAGGTTGTCGAATCGGTCACGATCGGGGCGTGATCGTCGGGCGAATGAAGTCGTCGGACATTGCGTGTGGCAGGTGGCAGCGTGGTGAAGCGGTCGTGGCGGGGTGACGGCGCGCACGAGGCACCACGCGCCGACAGCTTCGGCGACAGGGCGCTGGCGAGCAGTGCGGGGTTTGAGGTTGGCGGCGCGGGGGCGCGCTATCCGGCGCGCGCCCCGAGCGCGAGGGCGAGGTGCCGCCAGACGTCACGGTATGGGGTCGCTCGCGGCAGGTGCAGGACGAGCCGGCGGACGGAGCGCACGACGTGGACGCTGACCTTGAGCAACCGGTCGCGCAGCCAGGTCACCTGGGTGCGGGCGCAGGCGGTTCGGGCGGCCCTCAGCCGCAGTTCCTGCATGAGCACGTAGGCGGCGGCCGTCAGCAGGACCCGCAGCTGGTTTGCCCAGAACCTGGTGCAGCTCGTGCGGTCGATCTGCAAGCCGTCGAGCAGTTCCTTGATGCGGTTCTCGATGTCGCCGCGCCCGCAGTAGACCTTCTCGTAGATGAAGCGCGGCGTCTGGCGCAGATTGGTCACGACGAAGCGCGGGTTGTCCCGCGGCTCCCGGCCGGTGAGTTGCACAACTTCGGCCTTGATCACCACGCGGCGCTCACGAGCCCACGTGCCCGCGCGATAGCGGGTGTCGCGGTAGAAGTGCGCCGTCTTCTCGCGCAGCATGTTCTCGGTGCGGGCTGCCACCATGGCGGGCTCGGCAGCCCGCAACAGCACGGCGTTCCTGGCCATCGCCACGACGTAGTCGAGCCGCGGCTCGGCGTCGAGGAAGTCGAAGACCTCCGGCGTGGCGAAGCCGCCGTCGAGCCGGACGAGAAAGCGTGCCTTGGGAAACGCGGCCCGCAGCAGCGCGAGCAGCCGACACAAAACGCCCAGCGTGCCGTCGGCCGCCTGCGCCGTGCCGGGCCGCAGCACGGCCGCGCACAGATACTGCTCCGCCTCGCGGTCGAAGCTCACGAAGGCCAGCAGTGGCAGGTAGCACCAGCTGTCGTAGTAGCTGTTGAACATGGTCAGCTGCTGCGCACCATGCGTCGGGTCGTCGGTCGGGTCGAGGTCGATCGTGATGCGTCGCACCCGCCCACGCAGCCGGCGGCGATGCCGCTCGATGACCGACGCCGCCAACTCGCGTCCGAGCCGATAGAGCGCGACGCGGCCCGCGCCGTTCTCGAACCGCGAAACCGTCGGCTGCGACGCCAGCCGACCGCCGGCCACCGGGTCGCGCCCGAGCAGCAGCTTGTGAATCGGATCGTCGGCGAGCCGGTCCGAATCGTTGCCGTCCGGATGGCCGCAGGCGATCCCGAACACCCGCTGGCCCACCAGGTCCTCGAGCGTGTGCCGGACCTTCTCCGGCGCCCGGCGGTCAATCAGACACCGGCCGAATGCCTTGACCAACCCGTAGACGCGCTCGGCGGCCTTGAGCAGCACGGCGCCGCCATCCGAGCTCGACTGCTCGCGGTCGAACGTGGCCACGAGCGGCTTGTCGAACAGATCGGGAAACAGAACAGACTGTGCTATCGTGGGGTCCGTCACGCAAGAGCCTCCGTCGTGCCGAAAATGCCTGTGGTTAACAGCGTTTTAGCACACGGAGGCTCTTGTGTCTCTACCTGAGACAGACCCCTCACGAATTTTCCGGGCTAGACGGGCTACCTCCGACTGCAGCGCCAACGCGTCCTTCGCCGCGCGGCGGGCTTCCTTCGACCGCTCGACCGCCGCCAGCCGCTTGCGCCGCGACGACTCGAACTGCCACTTCCAGAAACCTGCTTCGCAACGGGCGGACACCTCCGCCCGCTTCAGCGCTTCCGACCGCGCTTCCGCCGCCTCGGCACGACCTCGCACCCGCTCATACAGCCGCCGCCAGAACGGCCGTCCGGGCAGCGAAGCCCCTTCGGTAACCGGTCGGGCTACCGGGTCCCGACTCGCCATGGCCGAGACCATAGCGAATATCGACCCGCGTTACCAGTACAAAATACCGGCGTGGCCGAACGCTTACCCGCGGACCGTTCAGGCATTCGACCCCGAGCGCCGCTTGCGGCGGCGGGGCGGTCGTCACGGCGCTCAACCCTCCGACCGGGCCTCCAAGCGCCACCGGCCTTGACGCCGGCTCCCCGGACGCCTAAGGCCTAGTGTCCCGGCCGTGAAGTTCGTGAACGTTGTGAATCCCGGCAAATACCTGCAACCACGGAAGTAATGCCGCTCGGCATTGTTCCACGAACCACAGTTGCAGCACACTAGAGCATCGGACGCCCGTCCGGCCACGGCGAATCAAGGCCCTGCCCCACGCCAGACAGGCCATGCCATTGACACGTTCCGCCGCCGCAGTCTGCGCCGGACGCTGACGGTCGCCGGGATGTCCGGTATTGGGTCGGATCGGCTGTTACCGCCCGCTTCCCCTCATGCTGCCAATCAACTTGCGGCCCTCCATGTGATGCACGGAGCACACCACTTCCCTGTCGTTTCGGCGGGCAAAGGAATCGCCGGTCGGATAGATCGACAGGACATCCAGCACCGAGGCCTCGTACTCTCGCCCAACGAAGGCGGCGAATCTGTCCAGGCAAGCGTCCTGAGCAAGGGCGGCAATCTGTTCCTGGCCGGGAAAACTGGAAAGGTCCAGATCAAATACGGCATAGACTTCGTTATCATGCGGGGCGGTGCAGGGTGCTCCTGTGACTCCGGTTACTTCCGTCTCCGACACTTGTCCAGGCTGGGCTGCAACCGGTACATCGTCATTGAAACAGTCACCCAACTGAATCTGAAAAACACCGACTTTACCTTCGGTTATGATAGTGCCTGCCTGATCTCGTTCGGCCGAAGTCGGCACAAGCACGTATATTAGCCCCGCAACCAACACAGCAGAAACCAAGAGGCCGTACTTGTCCCAAAATGGTATGGGCGGCTTGCCCATGGCTGATTCAACCTTCTCAGCCTTGAGTTCCCATCCCTGCTCGCAAACGACACACGAGAGCCAGTATCTCTTCTTCGTAACAAGTCTGAAGATCCCGTACACGTGGAAGAATCTGTAGACGAGACTCAACTGAAACGGCTGCGTCCTTCCGCAGTTGGCACATTCACGTTCATCGAGCCTACCTAGCCCGGATTATGCGTGAAGGTGGGGTTGGCGACGAGACGCAAGGGCCTTCCGTGTGGTACAAACGTTGTGCTACCAAACGTTTAGCCACAACGGAGGCCCTTGCGTGACGGACCCCACGATAGCACAGTCTGTTCTGTTCCCCGATCTGTTCGACAAGCCGCTGGTCGCCACGTTCGACCGCGAGCAGTCGAGCTCGGATGGCGGCGCCGTGCTGCTCAAGGCCGCCGAGCGCGTCTACGGACTGGTCAAGGCGTTCGGCCGGTGTCTGGTCGACCGCCGGGCACCGGAGAAGGTCCGGCACACGCTCGAGGACCTGGTCGGCCAGCGGGTGTTCGGCATCGCCTGCGGTCATCCCGACGGCAACGATTCGGACCGGCTCGCCGACGACCCGATCCACAAGCTGCTGCTCGGGCGCGACCCGGTGGCGGGCGGTCGGCTGGCGTCGCAGCCGACGGTCTCGCGGTTCGAGAACGGTGCGGGCCGCGTCGCGCTCTATCCCGCATTATTCCTGAGGTTGTCGAATCGGTCACGATCGGGGCGTGATCGTCGGGCGAATGAAGTCGTCGGACATTGCGTGTGGCAGGTGGCAGCGTGGTGAAGCGGTCGTGGCGGGGTGACGGCGCGCACGAGGCACCACGCGCCGACAGCTTCGGCGACAGGGCGCTGGCGAGCAGTGCGGGGTTTGAGGTTGGCGGCGCGGGGGCGCGCTATCCGGCGCGCGCCCCGAGCGCGAGGGCGAGGTGCCGCCAGACGTCACGGTATGGGGTCGCTCGCGGCAGGTGCAGGACGAGCCGGCGGACGGAGCGCACGACGTGGACGCTGACCTTGAGCAACCGGTCGCGCAGCCAGGTCACCTAGGTGCGGGCGCAGGCGGTTCGGGCGGCCCTCAGCCGCAGTTCCTGCATGAGCACGTAGGCGGCGGCCGTCAGCAGGACCCGCAGCTGGTTTGCCCAGAACCTGGTGCAGCTCGTGCGGTCGATCTGCAAGCCGTCGAGCAGTTCCTTGATGCGGTTCTCGATGTCGCCGCGCCCGCAGTAGACCTTCTCGTAGATGAAGCGCGGCGTCTGGCGCAGATTGGTCACGACGAAGCGCGGGTTGTCCCGCGGCTGCCGGCCGGTGAGTTGCACAACTTCGGCCTTGATCACCACGCGGCGCTTACGAGCCCACGTGCCCGCGCGATAGCGGGTGTCGCGGTAGAAGTGCGCCGTCTTCTCGCGCAGCATGTTCTCGGTGCGGGCTGCCACCATGGCGGGCTCGGCAGCCCGCAACAGCACGGCGTTCCTGGCCATCGCCACGACGTAGTCGAGCCGCGGCTCGGCGTCGAGGAAGTCGAAGACCTCCGGCGTGGCGAAGCCGCCGTCGAGCCGGACGAGAAAGCGTGCCTTGGGAAACGCGGCCCGCAGCAGCGCGAGCAGCCGACACAAAACGCCCAGCGTGCCGTCGGCCGCCTGCGCCGTGCCGGGCCGCAGCACGGCCGCGCACAGATACTGCTCCGCCTCGCGGTCGAAGCTCACGAAGGCCAGCAGTGGCAGGTAGCACCAGCTGTCGTAGTAGCTGTTGAACATGGTCAGCTGCTGCGCACCATGCGTCGGGTCGTCGGTCGGGTCGAGGTCGATCGTGATGCGTCGCACCCGCCCACGCAGCCGGCGGCGATGCCGCTCGATGACCGACGCCGCCAACTCGCGTCCGAGCCGATAGAGCGCGACGCGGCCCGCGCCGTTCTCGAACCGCGAAACCGTCGGCTGCGACGCCAGCCGACCGCCGGCCACCGGGTCGCGCCCGAGCAGCAGCTTGTGAATCGGATCGTCGGCGAGCCGGTCCGAATCGTTGCCGTCCGGATGGCCGCAGGCGATCCCGAACACCCGCTGGCCCACCAGGTCCTCGAGCGTGTGCCGGACCTTCTCCGGCGCCCGGCGGTCAATCAGACACCGGCCGAATGCCTTGACCAACCCGTAGACGCGCTCGGCGGCCTTGAGCAGCACGGCGCCGCCATCCGAGCTCGACTGCTCGCGGTCGAACGTGGCCACGAGCGGCTTGTCGAACAGATCGGGGAACAGAACAGACTGTGCTATCGTGGGGTCCGTCACGCAAGAGCCTCCGTCGTGCCGAAAATGCCTGTGGTTAACAGCGTTTTAGCACACGGAGGCTCTTGTGTCTCTACCTGAGACAGACCCCTCACGAATTTTCCGGGCTATCGGCTGGGGCGCGAGCTGGCGACGTCGGTCATCGAGCGGCATCGTCGCCGGCTGCGCGGGCGGGTGCGACGCATCACGATCGACCTCGACCCGACCGACGACCCGACGCATGGCGAGCAGCAGTTGACGTTCTTCAACGGGCACTACGACAGCTGGTGCTACCTGCCATTGCTGGCCTTTGTGAGCTTCGACCGCGAGGTCGAGCAGTATCTGTGCGCGGCGGTGCTGCGACCCGGCAAGGCCCAGGCGCCCGACGGCACGCTGAGCGTGCTGTGTCGATTGCTCCCGCTGCTGCGGTCCGCGTTCCCCAAGGCACGCTTTCTCGTCCGTCTCGACGGGGGCTTCGCCTGCCCGGAGGTCTTCGACTTCCTCGATGCCGAGCCGCGGCTCGACTACGTCGTGGCGATGGCCAAGAACGCCGTCCTGCTGCGGGCTGCCGAGCCCGTCATGGTGGCGGCCCGCACCGAGAACATGCTGCGTGAGAAGACGGCGCACTTCTACCTCGACACCCGCTATCGCGCGGGCACGTGGGCTCGTGAGCGCCGCGTGGTGATCAAGGCCGAAGTCGTGCAGCTCACCGGCCGGCAGCCGCGGGACAACCCGCGCTTCGTCGTGACCAATCTGCGCCAGACGCCGCGCTTCATCTACGAGAAGGTCTACTGCGGGCGCGGCGACATCGAGAACCGCATCAAGGAACTGCTCGACGGCTTGCAGATCGACCGCACGAGCTGCACCAAGTTCTGGGCAAACCAGCTGCGGGTCCTGTTGACGGCCGCCGCCTACGTGCTCATGCAGGAACTGCGGCTGAGAGCCGCCCGCACCGCCTGCGCCCGCACCCAAGTGACCTGGCTGCGCGACCGATTGCTCAAGCTCGGCGCCAACGTCGTCCGCTCCGTCCGGCGCCTCGTTGTGCACCTGCCGCGGGCAACGCCCGACCTCGACGCGTGGCGCCAAATCGCCCTCGCACTCGGGGCGCGCGCCGGGTAGCGCCCCGTCGCAGCTTCCCCCTCAGCTCGCGGAATCCACACAGGCGCCTGGGGCGCCCTGTCGGCGAAGCTGTCCGCGTCTGGCGCCTCGTACGCCCCGTAACCACGCCACGCCGCTCCACCACGCTGCCACCTGCCACGTGCGGCGACCGCAGACCTCTCTCGCTCAACGATCAGGGCTCGGCCAGCGACCGATTCGACGACGTCATGAATTTTCCGGGCTAACCCGGAAAATTCGTGAGGTTATCGAATCGGTCCCAGGCAGGGCCTGATCGTCGCGCGAAGGACGTTTTCGGACGCGGCGCGTGGTAGGTGGCAGCGTGGTGCAGTGGCCGGGGCGAGGTGACGGCACGCATGAGGTGGCAAGCGCCGACAGGTCGGGCGCAGGGGCGCTGGCGAGCATCCGGGGCGCGGAGGTTGCCGTGGCGACGGCGCGCTATCCGGCGCGCGCCCCGAGCGCGAGGGCGAGGTGCCGCCAGACGTCGCGGTATGGGGTCGCTCGCGGCAGGTGCAGGACGAGCCGGCGGACGGAGCGGACGACGTGGACGCTGACCTTGAGCAACCGGTCGCGCAGCCAAGTCACCTGGGTGCGGGCGCAGGCGGTGCGGGCGGCCCTCAGCCGCAGTTCCTGCATGAGCACGTAGGCGGCGGCCGTCAGCAGGACCCGCAGCTGGTTTGCCCAGAACCTGGTGCAGCTCGTGCGGTCGATCTGCAAGCCGTCGAGCAGTTCCTTGATGCGGTTCTCGATGTCGCCGCGCCCGCAGTAGACCTTCTCGTAGATGAAGCGCGGCGTCTGGCGCAGATTGGTCACGACGAAGCGCGGGTTGTCCCGCGGCTGCCGGCCGGTGAGCTGCACGACTTCGGCCTTGATCACCACGCGGCGCTCACGAGCCCACGTGCCCGCGCGATAGCGGGTGTCGAGGTAGAAGTGCGCCGTCTTCTCGCGCAGCATGTTCTCGGTGCGGGCCGCCACCATGACGTGCTCGGCAGCCCGCAACAGCACGGCGTTCCTGGCCATCGCCACGACGTAGTCGAGCCGCGGTTCGGCATCGAGGAAGTCGAAGATCTCTGGCGTGGCGAAGCCGCCGTCGAGCCGGACGAGAAAGCGCGCCTCGGGAAACGCGGACCGCAGCAGCGCGAGCAGCCGACACAGCACGCCCAGCGTGCCGTCGGACGCCTGCGCCGTGCCGGGCCGCAGCACGGCCGCGCACAGATACTGCTCCGCCTCACGGTCGAAGCTCACAAAGGCCAGCAATGGCAGGTAGCACCAGCTGTCGTAGTAGCTGTTGAACATGGTCAGCTGCTGCGCGCCATGCGTCGGGTCGTCGGTCGGGTCGAGGTCGATCGTGATGCGTCGCACCCGCCCGCGCAGCCGGCGGCGATGCCGCTCGATGACCGACGCCGCCAACTCGCGCCCGAGCCGATAGAGCGCGACGCGGCCCGCACCGTTCTCGAACCGCGAGACCGTCGGCTGCGACGCCAGCCGACCGCCCGCCACCGGGTCGCGCCCGAGCAGCAACTTGTGGATCGGATCATCGGCGAGCCGGTCCGAATCGTTGCCGTCGGGATGGCCGCAGGCGATGCCGAACACCCGCTGGCCCACCAGGTCCTCGAGCGTGTGCCGGACCTTCTCCGGTGCCCGGCGGTCAATCAGACACCGGCCGAATGCCTTGACCAACCCGTAGACGCGCTCGGCGGCCTTGAGCAGCACGGCGCCGCCATCCGAGCTCGACTGCTCGCGGTCGAACGTGGCCACGAGCGGCTTGTCGAACAGATCGGGGAACAGAACAGACTGTGCTATCGTGGGGTCCGTCACGCAAGAGCCTCCGTCGTGCCGAAAACATCTGTCGTCAACAGCGTTTTAGCACACGGAGGCTTTTGTGTCTCTACTCAGGCCGGGCGCCTCATGAATTTTCCAGGCTAGATTCAGCAGCCGTCCGTCCGAACCCCATACGATCATCGTAGCCCCCGCGTCACCGGCCCCCCTCGAATGCTCGGGTGCCGGCCGTGAATCCCCTCCGATGGCGCCGTGCGGGAGCCGCACCGTCTCGGAGCGACTCCCTCGGATGGCACCAGCTCGTCGGCAGCGAGGCCGAACTCATCAATCACAACCACGATCACCACCCGGCTTGAGCGCCGAAGCGCGCCAGTTGCCGATGAACTCGCAGGCGTCATGGGCGCGTCAAGGATAGCGCATGATGACCGTCCCTGCTACGACGGGCCGGGCGCATATCCTCGCCGTGGTCACCGGCGGCATCGTCGGGCCAGCAGCGTACGCGTGTGCTCGCCGGCGTCAAGGGGCTCCGCTACGCTCCGCCCCCGCTCCGCGGGGCTCACGCCCTTGACGCCGGCTCCGCGCACGCTCGTCCGGATTGGCCCTTGACGACGATGCCGTCCCATACACGCCTCCTTCAAAGAATGCGCCTTCCTCGGGCATGTGGTGACATGTCTGTACGGTCCTGTTGGCGCTCGTCCGTTCCAGCGAGGTGCATTTCCGTAAAGCATTGACAATAAGCATGTTACATGAACTCCGTGCTACACTCAACCACCATCGTACGCAGCGAAACAACGGCGTCGGTCTACGGAGCCCGAGCGACCACAGACGAGACGAGCACAACTGGACAGATGAGACCCGAACACCACCGCCCCACCAGATCCCCACAACCCCGGTCCATCCGATCAGAGCAACCGGGGCAGATGACGGCGGGTGAATCTCAAGTCGAAGTCGGAACCAGACTTGAGAATCTGGACCCGCTCACCAGAGCCGAATGACTAGATCACGAACGACGGAAACGGCGCACGGAAACAGCTGGCTCCTGTCATGTAGATGGCAGGAGCCAGCTTACCCCATGTGCTACATGGGGCTGGCGAGGGGGCGCTGCGCGCCCCCTTCGATCCCCCGACTACCCGCGGCCCTGCCGGGCTCGCGGCCGAGCGGCGGGCGTCGCCTCCGCTCCTTCCTGGAGAGGCACCGATGAGAGATCACCGCACCGCCGTCGTCCGCGCCCGCGTGACCCCGGCCGAGCACGCCGCTTGGCAGGCCAAGGCCGCGGCGGCTGGCGTCTCGCCGTCCGACCTGCTGCGGCAGGCCATGGCGCGAACCCGCACCTGGACCGCGGCGGCGACTCAGGTCGAGCGCGAGCGCACCCGGCAGGTCGCCCGCATCGGCAACAACCTGAACCAGATCGCCCGCTGGGCGAACTCCCAGGCCACGCCGATCGACGCCGTCGAGATCATCGTCTACCTTGATCGCCATCGAGCGGGAGATCGCGCGCCTGGCCGGCTTCGGGAGACGAGCGGCAGAATGAACGTGGTCCGAGCCGTTAGCGCCACGTCGCGCCGGGGCGCATCATCGGCCGTCGCCCGCCAGATACCTCGCCCAATCGTCCATCAGCAGCCGCCGTCGCTCGAACAGGTCCGACCGCGCGTAGGCGGCCTCGACCTTGTTCTGGACGACGTGAGCGAGCGCCGCCTCGATGACCTCCCGCGGGTGGTCGGTCATTTCCGCCGCCCAGTCCCGGAACGAGGACCGGAAGCCATGAGCAACGGCGGCGATCTCGTGGTACTGGAGCATCTTCGGCAGCGTGGACGCCGAGATCGGCCGCCCGGTCCGCATCGGGAACACGAGCCGGTCGCCGTCGCCGAGCGCCCGCGCCGCGTCGAGGATCTCCAGCGCACGCCCGCACAGCGGAACCCGGTGCTCGCGCTTCGCCTTCATCCGCAGGGCGGGAACGGTCCACACCCGGCCGGCCACGTCCATCTCGTCCCACGTCGCCAGCCGGACCTCGCCCGAACGCGCGGCGGTCAGCACCAGCAGCTCGAACGCCAGCTTGACGGCCGGCTGCGGCGATGTCGACCCCCGCACCGTCTCGATGGCCGCGGCCACGTCCTGGTGGGGCAACGCCTGCCGGTGCGTCACGATGTCGTTCTGCGGTCCGAGCACCGGTACCACCCGGTCGCAGGGATTGTCGGCGCGCATGTCGAGGGCGACTGCCCACTCCAGCACCGAGCGGATGCGCTGGCGGACCTCCCTGGCCGTCGCCGCCTTGACGTGCCAGATCGGCGAGAGGATCTCCAGCACGTCGGCCGTGTTGACCTCGGACACCGGCCGACCGCCGATGCGCGGGAAGACGTACCGCTGCATGCTCCGCCACCAGTTCTGAGCGTGCCACCGGCCGCGCCAGCCGCCGCGCTTCTGTTCGAGCACGCGTTGGGCGGCTTCGGCGAAGGTCGGAACGCCCTGGACGCGGCGTTTCTCCGAGAGGGGGTCGCCGCCCGAGCGGGCCAGCATGCGGTTGGCGAGGGCCTGCTCGCGGGCCTTGGCGAGCGGGACGAGCGTGGCGGCGCCGAGCCCGAGTTCGCGGCGCCGGCCGCGGATGACGAGCCGCTGGACCCAGCTTCGGGTCCCGGAGGGCTGGACGAACAGGTACAACCCGTTGCCGTCAGCGTGGCGTCCGGGCGGGGCGGAACGGACGAAGGCGGCCGAGAGCGCCTTGTCGGGATGGTGTCCTCGGCGCTTGGTTCTGCGAGGTGTCGGGGCGGTCTTGGCTACAACATCCATTCCCCCATCATATACGGGATTGGGCTGGATTCCGCCACACGTCCTGACCCGCTCAGCCCAGGACGACGAATCATAAACGATTACTGCTCAGCAGCTTATGGTCTATCTCGCATGACCTCGGACGATAGCGGACTTCCATTGGGTGTCAAGGCAACGTGAACACGAACAGCGTGTTGCTGCCGCTCGGCGTCGTCAGCTCGGGCGTGAGGGTCGAGGAAGCGCGAGCCCTGGGTGACGCCGCCGGCGCCGATGGCGAGGTACTGGCGGCCGTCGACGCTGTAGGTCATCGGGCGCGCGCTCACGGGGCCGTTGAGGATGGTCTGCCAGAGCACGTCGCCGGTGCGGGCGTCGAGGGCGCGGAAGCGGCGGACGACGTCGCCGGAGAACACCAGGTTGCCGCCCGTGGCCAGGAGCGAGCCGTAGATCGGCGCGCGCTGCTGGAAGCTCCACAGCGTCTCGCCGGTCGACGCCGACACGGCCTCGATGCGTCCGATGTCGGCGGTGGCCGGGTCGGCGCCCGGCACGTTGCGGAACTGGTAGCGGATGTCGTAGCCGTCGCTCGGCCCGGCGACCTCGACCGACATCGCCAGGTCCATGCACGCGTTGTTGAGCGGCATGTACAGCGCGCCGGTGTCCGGGCTGTAGGCGCCGGACGGCTGGTTCTTGCCGCCCAGCAGCGTCGGGCAGGCGAGGACGAAGTTCTCGACCGACTGCGGGGCCGTCGACTCGTCGATGATCGGGCGGCCGGTGTCGAGCTCGAGCCCGGTCATGATGTTCTGGTAGATGGTCGGGCGCGCCCACAGGAACTCGCCCGTCGCCGCGTCGAGCGTCCAGATGAGGCCGGTCTTGCCGGGGATGCCGGTCACGACCTTGCGCGTCTCCCCGGGGCGCACGGCCGGGTTGATCCACGGCACCTCGGCAGGGTTCGGCGACACCTCGGTCTCGACGATCATGCGCTCGAAGACGTGATCCAGATCCCAGTTGTCGCGCGGCAGGTGCTGGAAGTACCACATCATCTCGCCCGTGTCCGGGTCGAGCGCCAGCGTCGAGTTCGTGTACAGCAGGTCGGCCTTGCCGGATCCCCGCAGCTTCTCGGGCAGCGGCGACGGGGGCCCGGTGCCCCAGTAGACGAGGTCGAGCTCGGGGTCGTAGCTGCCGACCATCCAGGCCGACGCGTGGCGGCGGGCCGACAGCGGCAGGCCGCCCCAGGTGTCGCCGCCGGGCTGGTCGGGGGTGGCCGCGGTGTTGATGCGCCACAGCTCCTCCCCGGTGCCGGCGTCGTGACCGGTGATGAAGCAGCCGCCCGGGCGCGGGCTCGACGGGTTGCAGCGCGACCCGTTGACGACCTTCCCCTTCACGATCACCGGTCCGGCCGTCTGGGCGACCTGCTCGCGGTAGTCGGCCCGCTGCGTCTCCCACACCAGCTCGCCGGTCCGCGCGTCGAGGGCGACGAGGTAGGCGTCGTTGGTGGCCAGGAAGATCTTGTCCTCGTAGATGGAGACGTTGCGGTAGCGGGCGCGCGTCCCGGTCACGTTCCAGGGGTTGTCCGGCACGTTGCGCCGGTACTCCCACAGCAGGTCGCCGGTCTCCGCATCGAGCGCCTGCACGATGTCCTCGACGTTGGCCAGGAACATGACGCCGTTGTAGACGAGCGGCTCGACCTCCTGGTAGCCCTCCTGCATCGCCCGCGACCACACCAGGCGCAACTCGCCGACGTTCTCCGCGTCGATCTGGTCCAGCTCGCTGTAGCCCCAGAGCGGGTAGCCGTTGCGGAAGGTGATCCAGTTCCCGGGCTGCGGGTCGCGCAGCATCGCGTCGGTGACCGGCACGAAGTCGCGCAGCATCTCCGGCACGTCGGCCTCGGCGGGCTCCTGCGCAGCGGCTCCGGGCCCGAACGCGAGCACGCACGCGCCCGCGAGCAACACCGCCGAGAATCGATTGGTCGCCATGGCGCGCTCCCGCTCAGTGAGTCAGTCCGTAGACCATGTAGTTGACGCCCAGCTCGAAGCCGACGCTCATCGGCTCGATCGGGAAGTAGCCCATGCCGCCCATCTGCCAGTACTCGGCCAGGTTCGTGTTGTAGTTGGCGATCGACATCATGCGCCCGTCGGGATCGTTGTCCTCGAACAGGCCGAAGTACTCGGGCGTGCGCCCGCGCAGGTGGTGATACATCGGATTGGGAATGTCCAGGCGCTGGATGCGGAAGAACTGGTCGAAGATGGGATGCGAGCGATCCAGCCGGATCCATTGGCCGCCGGGTATCACGCGGTTCATCTGGGCCTCGAAGTTGGCCCACTGGCGCCCCTCGAAGTCGTTAAAGATGACGAACCCGCCCTTGAGCAGGTAGGCGCGCAGGTGCTGCGCCTGCGCGTCCGTCAGCAGCCAGAAGCCGGGCTCCTGCATCAGGGCGACGGGATACCTGAACAGGTCGGGATCGTCGAGCGTGAGGATGAGGCTGCCGTCGGTCCGGGCGTCGACCAGCGTGAAGTCGTCGAGCATGGTCATCAGGTTCTGCTCGGCGCGCGGAAACTCGTGGACCCAGAACATCTCGCCCCGGCCGCTGACGCGCGTGCCGTAGCTGCCTTCGTCGGTCCAGCGCAGCCGCACGAACGTGAAGCCGCCGTCGTAGGGCAGGTCCGTCTGGCCCCAGTTCCCGAACCGCCACCCGGGAAACTGGGCCGACACGGCCGTCGCGCCGCCGAGGACCGCCACCGCCGCCAGCACGAGCAGTGTCCGACGCATGGGGTCAGGGCTCCTGGTCCGCTTCGTTGACGGTCACGTGCAGGTCCCGGTTGGCCCACAGCACGCCGTCGAGCGCCGTCGCGCGCAGCACGAACTCGCCGGCCCGGCTGAACCGCGCAAGCACCTCGAACCGGCCGTCCGGGGGCGCCGGCGGCGGCGGGTCGGGACCCGGCAGGAAGTACGGATGGACGCGCTGCTCGGGATCGAACGTCACCGTCCCGGCCGCCCCCCGGTACACGAACCACGTCACGCTCAGGCCCGAGCGGGAGTTCATGAGCGCTGCGTCCCGCGGCGGCGGCGGCAGCCCGTCGTCGCTGGCGTACGCGGCCAGCGGCAGCGTCTCGCCCACCGCGACGGTCCGGCGGGGCTCCCCCACGAGCCTGAGCGTCGGCGGCTCGTTGCCCGGGGTGCGGGGCGTGTTGCTGACGGCGTTGCCGTCGAACGAGATCATGTCGTTCTCGATCGCGTAGTCGGGCAGGAGCGTGGCGTAGGCCTTCTCGGTCCTGCCGTGCGCCGTCAGCGTCCAGACCAGTTCGCGGCCGCCGAAGTCGCTCGGCACGGTGACGCGAAACAGGAAGCGGTGGCGCCGCGGGAAGAAGTACGTGGGCTGCCCCTGATCGATCCCGCCCGGCTCGAGGAAGTTGTCGGCCCCGACCGGGATGTGCAGGTGCTCCGCGTAGTTCCGGTTCAGGTAGCCGAACACCAGGTTGAACGTGCCGTCGGGATTCGCCTCCCAACCCTCGTAGACCGGCGCCACGTTCTGGCCGCGGTCGTAGCGCACCTGGGCGCCGGCCGCGGCGCCGGCCGCCGCCGCGAGCAGGAGACCGGCCGCCGCAAGCCCGGCCGCCCCCCGCCGGCCGCCCGGTCCCCGTGCAGCCACCGCCGCGCGACGTCCCGCGCCATTCATCGCTGTCTGCGCTGTCCGCCCCGCCGCTGTCCCCGGCCGCGCCGGGGCAGCGCGGGGCACGGTCTCACTGGTTGCCGGCCGCAGTCGCCGCGGGCTCGCACACGATGTCCTGGCCGCGGTCGGTGCACACGCGACCGTCCGGCTCCGATTGCAGCGCCCGGCGCGCGGCGACCTCGGTCTGGAACTCCTCCTCGGTGAGAAAGACCAGCCTGGGCAGGAAGATGAACATGTCGTCGATCGAGCGGCGGCCGTAGCCCTTCCAGTTCCGCGGGTCGACGACCCGCGGGTTCGACTCCGTGTTGTTGTACCAGCCGATGAGGTGCAGCAGCGTCCCCTTCGGCAGCAGCGGCGCCGCATCGTCCTCGTACGCGTAGACCTTCACCCAGTTGTGGTTGTAGCCCGCGCAGTTGATCGTCTCGCGCTTGCCGGTCGTGCCGCCGTAGAACGCCTCGACGCACATGCGCACGCCGCTCGCGTGCATGTGCGGCTCGAAGGTCGACAGGATGGCCGGCTCGGGCAGCGTGTAGTAGTGATCGAACCGCACTTCCTCGCCGGCCGGGATGTCGAGCTCGTCCTTGGGGTTGCCGATGAAGCCGAAACGGAGCTGCTCGTACTTGGGCTTGTGCCCCCGCGGATGGAACGTGAAGCCGATGTCGAGCCGCGCCGGCACCTCCACGCCGATGGAGTGCGTGTGCAGGTCGAGGACCAGCCCCGAGCCGGCCTCCAGCACCCGCCCCACGGCGTCCGGGTAGACGAGCGCGTTCTGGCCCAGCTCGTAGACGACCAGGTTGTCGCGACCCTCGTCCGCCGGCGCGTCGGGGTCGGGAGAGACGTCGGTGACGCTCGCGTGGTGCACCACGGCCGACGTCAGATCGGCGCGCTTGTCCAGCTTCCGGACCTCGTCGCGCAGGCCCGCCGGCCAGACCTCCTTGACCTCCACCGACCGGATGTAGCGGTCCTCGGTGAGGCCGGTCGGGAACGGCCCGAGCGCGCCCCACCAGTCGGAGCCGTTGGCCCGCACGTTGATCACGGGCGAGGAGACGATCAGGTCGGGCTCGCCCACGGTCCAGGTGGCGCCGTCCGGCCACTCGATCGGCGGCGGCATGTCGGCCGGATTGCCCCGCGGCGCACCGGCATCGACCCAGTCGGCGATCAGCGCGATCTCGTCCCTGCCCAGCGAGATGTCGTTCTTGAAGCGCTGGACGCCGACGTTCTTCTCGATGAACCAGGGCGGCATCCGCTCCGGATCGTTGTCGGGACGCGACGTCTTGTCCTTGATCGCCCGCGCCCAGGGCCGCACGTCCTCGTAGGTCGCCAGCGCCATCGGCGCGCCGCCCTCGGTGCGGTGACAGGTCTCGCACGACCGCTGCAGGATCGGCGCCACGTCCTTCGCAAACGTCGGCTGCCGGTCGGCCTCGCCCGCCTGCGCCGGCAGCGCCGCCGCCAGCAGGCCCGCCGCCAGCGCCAGCCACAGCGGCCCACACCCTGATCCGCGCGATGTCTGCATCGTCATGTCGGCACCTCTCCTGACTGCCAAGGATGGCCCAGAAGCCGCCCCGGGGTCAATCGTCGCCGGGCGCCGTCCGCGGCGCGCCGACGCCCGGCTCGCGGACATCGATGACGGCCAGGGTGACGTCGTCCTCGAAGCCGCGGCCCTCGCGGCGCCCGCTCTTGCGCTCGCGCAGGTGGGCGAGCAGGGCGTCGGCGAACGCCTCCGCGGACAGCGCCTCGTGGCGCTCGATGAACGCCTTCAGCCCGTCGTCGCCGAAGAACTCGCCCGACCCGTCGGCCACCTCGATCACCCCGTCCGTGTAGAGGACGAGCCGATCGCCCTCCTCGATGCGCGCCTCGCCGGTGGCGTACGCCTCGTTCGGGTCGAATCCCATCAGCACGCCGCCGCCCGCCAGCTCGGCCACCTCGCGCGCCGCGGCCCGCCACAGGAACGGCGGGGGGTGGCCGGCGTTGGTGTAGCGGACCCGACGCGACGCCGGGTCGATGTGCATGTACGTCGCCGTGACGAACTGGCCGCGGAACTGACCGCAGAGCGCCCGGTTCATCCCCGCAACCAGTTGGCCCGGACTCGCCGCCGCCGGCGCCTGCGACGAGAACGCGACCTTGGCCATCGAGGCGATCAGCGCCGCCGGGACGCCGTGCCCGGTCACGTCCGCGACCAGCACCCCCAGCCGCCGCCCGTCGACGACGAAGTCGTACATGTCGCCGCCGATGCTGCGCATGGGCTCGTAGCGCACGGCGATGTCGAGTCCCGGCACGGGCGGCGTGCCGCGCGGCAGCAGCGACGACTGGATGCTGCTGGCCGTCTGCAGCTCGTACTCCATGGTCGCGAGCTCGCGTTGAACCGAGAAGAACCGTTGCGACGTGACGTAGCCCAGGGCCAGGATGAAGATGCTGAGCCCCGAGTTGCCCAGTTGCAGGTTCCACGGCACGAGCACCAGGCCGGTCAGGATGTCGTGCAGCGCCCCCAGCATGAACACGGTGAAGCCTATCGTCAGGACCCGCCGGCCGCGCGTCCGCGGCAACCCGCGCCAGGCGAAGCGGGCGAGAATCACCAGCACCAGCGCCACGACGAAGACGTTCTGATAGACGAAGGCCGAGGCGCCGGGGCCGACCGCCAGGTCGTGCGCGATGCACGCCAGCGCCAGGACGCACCAACCCTGCCACAGGCGGCGAAACAGCGGCCAGGCGCCGGGTCCGAGGATCTGCTCGAGGAAGATCAGGCCGGGCACCGGCAGCCAGTAGTACGCCGTCGACACGACGTGCAGGAGCGCCGCGGACGGGAGACCGACGAGCGCCGCCACGGACGGCGACGAGAGCAGGGCCTGGATGCCGTAGAGCAACGCGAACAGACCGAACGAGAGCAGGGTGAGGCCGCCGACCTGCCAGTAGAGCGCGGCGAGCGAGGCCGACCCGAGGCCGATGGTCAGCATCACGAAGCCGAGCCCGATGTCGCCGAGCTCCATCGAGTCGATTGTACCGTCTCGGGAATAATTCCCCCCTCCCGCCAGTCTCTACAGTCGAACCGTCAATCAGAAGGAGGGTGACCATGCACGGTAGAATCCGACGGAACAGGCTGGTGGCGGCGGGGGCGGCCCTGGCGCTGGTCGCCGGGACGTTCGTGGCCGTGGGCGTTGCGGCCCAGGGACGCGGGGGCCCCGGGCGCATCGGCGGCGTCCTGCGGCATCTGGATCTGACCGACGAGCAGCGCGAGGCAATCCGCGGCGCGGTGCAGCGGCACCGCAGCGACGGCCGGTCCCTGCGGCAGCAACTGGGGGCGGCGCGGCAGGCGCTGCGCGACGAGGTGCGCGCGGGCGGCGCGGACGAGGCCGCCATTCGGACGCTCGCCGCGGAGGTGGCGCCGCTGGCCGCCGACGCGGCGGTCCGGCGCGCCGCCCTGCACGCGGAGATACGGGAGCTGTTGACCGACGAGCAGCGCACGCAGCTCGAGACGCTGCGCGACAACGCCCGCGAGAACGACACGCGCCGACGGGAGCGCCGACGGGAGCGGCGCGAGCGGTTGCGCTAGTTCCGGACCGGACTGGGCCAGGACCCGGCAGGCGGCGCCTCCGGGTCCCGGTCGAACCCTGCCGGCAGGCGAACGTGGAGCTGCGCGTGGACCCGGATCAGGCGCTGGTGGCGGCGGCGCAGGCAGGCGATGCGGAGGCGATCAACGCGCTCATCCGCCGTCATCAGGCGCGAATCTTCAACTTCGCCCTGGCGCTGACCGCCAACGGCGCCGACGCGGACGATTTGGCCCAGGAGACGTTCGTGCGCGCGTTCCGCGGTCTGCGGCGCTTCAGGGGCGAGAGCTCGTTCAGGAACTGGCTCTACCGCATTGCGGCGAACGCCGCGCGGTCGCGCCGGGGCCAGCGCGCGCGGCAGGCCGCCGTCTGGGACGAGCGCGTCGAGGCGGACGACCTGGCCGAGCGGCATCCGGCGAGCGCGGGCTCGAGCGTGGAGCGGACCGTGATGCACCGTCAGGCGCTCGACCGGGCCCTGGCGTCCCTGCCGGCCCGGCTGCGGGCCGCGGTGGTGCTGCGGGATGTCGAGGGGCTCGAGTACCGGGAAATCGCGGCCGCGCTGGGTGTTCCGGTCGGCACCGTCATGTCCCGGCTCTTCCGCGCCAGGCGGCTCCTGCGGCCGCTGCTGGCCGAGCTGCGCGACCGGCGCGATACCGCGGCATCCGGCGCGGCCGGCTCCGATCCGTCCCGGGCCCCCGTGACGCGGCCGGCGCTCGGAAAGGCGACGTCATGAGCTGTGAGGAATGGCAGCCGCTGCTCGTGCGGGCGGCCGACGACCGTCCCGACGCGCTCGAGCCGCGGGACGAGGCCCGGCTGGCCGCCCATCTCGACCGCTGCGACCACTGCCGGGCCCGGCTGGCCGAGCAGCAGGTCGTGCGGCGCGCCCTGGCGGCGCGTCCCGCCGCACCGGCGCCGCCCGGCCTGGCCGCGCGGGTGCTGGCCGAGCTGGACGGCGCTTCCCACTGGACCGAGCTGCTCGCCTGGCGCACCTGGACGTGCCGCCTGGCGCCGGTGGCGGCCGGCCTGCTGGCGGTCGCGTTCATCATCGGGCGCGGCGCCGGGGCGTCGGAGCCGCCCGCCGGCGTGCCGGAGCTGGCCGCGGCCTGGGTCGCCGGCGAAGCAGATGCGGGCGACCTCCCGGCCTTCGCGCTGCTGGGACAGAACGGCGTGGACGGAGACCGGCTGCTCGAGGCGCTGCTGAGCACGGCGCCGGACGAGCCGCTGGAGCGCCAGGAGTCCGCGCCGTAGAACGGCGCGGACTCCTGCAGGGTTGGTTCGGCGCCGAGCGGAGCCGTCAGGCGACGATTGGCGGGCTGGCGCGCGGCGCGCGCCCGGCCGCTGGCGACCGGCGCTGCGGGGAGAGAATCCGTCATGAACGACAAGAGCACCCGGGTGTGGATCGCGCTGTTCGTGGCCCTGGTCTTCGTGTGCGGCCTGTCGCTGGGACTGGCCGCAGGCCTGTGGTTCGGGCCGCGCGGGGTCGGAGGGCCGGCGCCGGGCTTCCCGTGGGGCGAACGCCGGCCGGCCCCGGGTCCGCGGACTTTCGCGGCGGAACGTTTCCTCGACCGGCTGGCACGGGAGGACGCCCAGCTCAGCGCCGAGCAACGGGCACGTCTCGAAGCCCTGTTCGAGGCGCGGCGGCGGGAGTTCGAGCGGGTCGCCCGGGAGATGCGGCAGCGCTTCACCGCGGAACAGGAACGCCTGCGGGCCGGGGCAGCGGAGATACTGACGCCCGAGCAGATGGAGCGCTTCGACCGCATGCGGCGGCGCCCGCCGCGCGGGCGGGGACCCGGGCGGGGTGGTGACCCGCGCGGCGGGCGCTGAGCGGACGACCGCAGGCGCGGCCCTCGAAGCCGCGCCTGGCGAGCCGGGCGCCCCCGCCGGCCCCCGGAGACACCCGGCGCCGCGCCGCCGCGAACGGCGCACCCGCGCGGCCGGGCCACGCGGGTTGCACCGTCCGGGTCGCCTCCAGTCCTACGCGGCCTCGGCGGTCCGGCCGCCGATCTCGATGCGGCGCGGCTTGGCGCTCTCGGCCAGCGGCAGCGTCAGCTCGAGCATGCCGTTCGCGAAGTGCGCCTCGACACGGTCCCCGTCGACGCTCGCGGGCAACGTGAAGGCCCGCTCGAAGCGGCCGTAGCTGATCTCCGACTCGTACCAGCCGTCGTCGCCGCGGCCGGCCGCGCGGTCGCCCTTGACGGTCAGCGTGTTGCCGTGCAGGTCGATCTCGACTTCCTTGGGATCGACGCCCGGCAGGGCCACCCGCACGCGCCAGCCGTCCGCGGCGGAAGTCACCTCGGTGGCCGGCACCCAGGCGCCGTCGTGCGCGCCCGCCTGCACGTCGCCGGCCCGGCGGCCGAACACGCGATCGAGATCGCGATGCAGGCTGTTCAACTCCTCGAACGGATTCCAGCGGGTCAGACTCATCATCATTTTTGCCTCCTTCGAGACACGATTCTCGCCGATCGGCAAGCATATGTCAAGCAACGAATAATATTATCTTAGCTTGTTAAACTCATATCACTTCCGGCTTGTGGATCGGTGCCCTTCGCGACATACTCGGAGCCGACGACCGCGCCGGCAGGCGGTCGGCAGCACCCGGGGGGTGGCAAGTGATGATGATCTCGAGACGCACGATGCGCACGGTGGCAGCCGCGGCAGCCCTGGTGTGGCTCGCGGCGGCGCCCGCGGCAGCCCAGCCGTCGCCGGCCGCGGAGACCGGGAGCGTGCCCCGCACGAGCTGGGGCGATCCGGACCTGCAGGGCATCTGGACCAACGCCACCCTGACGCCGGTGGAGCGGCCCGAGGCCCTCGGCGAGACGGAGGTGCTGAGCACCGAGGAGGCCGCGGCGCTCGAGGTGCAGACGGCCGAGACGCGGCGGGCGAACGACCGGCGCATCCCGGGCGTCGTGGGCGCCTACAACCAGTTCTGGATGGACTCGGGCACCACGGTCGTGGAGAGCCGGCGCACGTCGCTCGTGGTCGATCCGCCGGACGGCCGCATCCCCTGGTCGGACGCGGGGCGGGCCCGGCTCGAGTCCGACCAGACCCGCTACGGCGTCGGCCCGTACGACTCCTGGGTGGACGCCGACACCGGCGAGCGCTGCCTGACCGACGGCCTGCCGCTCGTGCCGCTGCAGGGCTACAACATGAACACGCACATCCTGCAGGCGCCGGGCTGGGTGGCGATCCTCAACGAGATGTTCCACGAGTACCGCATCGTCCCGCTCGACGGGCGCCCGGACATCGCCCCGGCCATCGGCCAGTGGCTGGGCGGCGGGGTCGGCCGCTGGGAGGGCGACACCCTGGTCGTCGAGAGCACGCGCTTCGCCGACGTGGGCCACTACCTGTGGCGCTGGACCTGGCGCGCGCCGCGGCCCACGCTGCACCTCGTCGAGCGCTTCACGCGCGTCGACGAGCAGAACATCGACTACGAGTTCACGATGACCGACCCGGAGATGTTCACCCGGCCCTGGACCGCGCAGGTGCCGATGACGACCGATCACGCGTCACGCGGCGTGACGTCGGGCCCGATGTACGAGTACGCGTGCCACGAGGGCAACTACGGGCTGCTGAACATGCTCCGCGGCGCCCGCGCAGAGGAGCAGCAGCAGGATTAGGAGTCAGCGGGACGCCGGCGCGGCGTCCTCGCTCGCGCGGGCGCCGGCCAGGATGTTGTAGAGGCCGTAGTTCCCTTCGTGACAGGCGTACTCGTAGAGCGGCTGATCGCTGCCCTGCATCGGGATGCGGTAGGTCCACGGCCTGACCCACACGGTCGGATCGCTGACGGTGACCTCGTACGTCAGCGTGGAGGGCGCCACGCGCGTGAAGCGCTCGACGAGGTGCAGGTTGGCGTCCGACAGCCCGTCCCGGAACTTCGTCTCGCGCAGGAAGTTGGTCGTCTCCACCACCAGCGTGTCGCCGTCCCAGCGCCCGCGGGAATCGCCCATCCACTGGCGCACCCGCGCATCCAGGTGCGCGCGGCCGTCGAGCGGGATGACGCGCACCTTGTGGATCATCTCGTTGAGCAGCACCACGTGGTCGGGCGTCTGGAACACCTGCACGTTCTGGTTGTAGCCGCCGGGCTCCATCGGGGGGCCCGAGTTGAGCCCCGCGAGACAGCGCACCGCCAGGTGCCCCGGTCCGATGTCCTCGACCCAGCCGCCGGGCGTCGGCTCGTGCCTGCCCACGCCCTCCCGGGCCTTCGCGCGCGCCGCCCTGCCCTGCTCCGCCGCCAGGGTGAGGGGCGGAATGCGGCCGTCCGGCGGATCGACGACGAGCGACGTGCGGCGGCCCTCGACGAGCGCCGAGCCGCGGTCGTACCAGAACTCGTTGTACGGCACCACGCCGCCCTCGGACTCGGGCGGGTAGCTGGCGCCGCCCCGGGCCGGGTCGATCAGGTCCCGGTTCTGCCGGCGGTTGACCTCCGCCTCGTACGCGGCGGCCTCCTCCTCCGACAGGACCTCCTTCCCGGCCAGCTCGACGGGGCGCTCCATCGGCGTGATCGTGCGGAAGTCCCAGACCCCCTGCAGATCGGGATGGCCCCACGCGGTGCGCGGCGTGGTCCCGTCGGACTGCGCGACGGCGGCCGCCGGGAGCGCGAGCAGCAGCCCCCCGACGATGCTCCATGCGGACATCCTGGACATCGGTCGCCTCCTCCTCGGGTCGAGCCCCCCGGTCGGGCCGGGTGCGCAACCCGATCAGGATCAAGTGACCCCCGGAACGGTATCATGAGCGCGGAGGAGCCGATCCGATGAAGCGAAGAGCCCTGGTGTTGATCTGTGCCGCCGGCCTGCTGGCCGGCATCGTGGCCTCGCCGGCCGGCGAGGCCCAGGAGACGGAGAGCGCGGGCGACGGGCCCCGCTATGCGAACGCGACCGACCTCGTGCGGCCGGACGACTACCGGCAGTGGACCTTCCTCAGCTCCAGCCTCGACATGACCTACGACGCGCCCGGCGAGCGCTCCGGGCCGAGCCGCTTCCAGAACGTCTTCGTCAACCCCTCGTCGTACCGCGCCTTCCTCACGAACGGCCGCTGGCCGGACGAGACGATCTTCGTCCTCGAGATCCGCGCGTCGAGCCGCGAGGGCGCCATCAACGACGCCGGCCAGTTCCAGGCGGACCTCGTGGCCCTCGAGGCGGAGGTCAAGGACGACCGCTTCGCCGGCGGCTGGGCGTTCTACGACTTCGGCGTCGCCGGCTCGCTGCGCGACGTCGCCGAGCCCCTGGCGGGCGAGCGCGTCGCCAGTTGCATCGAGTGCCACACCGAGCACACCGCCGTCGAGCGCACCTTCGTCCAGTTCTACCCGACGCTGCTGGAGGCGGCACGCCGGGCCGGCACGCTCAAGCCGGGCTTCTGAGCCCGGCGCGGCACGGGGAGCAACGAATGCCGGCCAGCGGCTTTCTCGGGACGCGGGCTGACGCTCTGATAGACCTCGCGATCGTCTTCTTCGTCCTGGCCCCGTTCCTGATGGCCTACGCGCTGCGCCTCGCGGCGCGGCAACGGCACCGCGAGCACCGCAACCTGCAGGCCGGCCTCCTGGCGGGCGCGATCGTCGCCGTCCTGATGCTGGAGATCAGCCTCCGGTTCGGAACTGCCGGCGAGGCCTATGCCGCGAGCTCGCTGTACGGGCCGTCGCTGGTCGCCCTCTTCGCCGTGCATCTCGCCGTCGCCGTTCCGACGTTCGTCATCTGGTGCTGGCTCGCGGTCCTCTCGTGGCGGCGCTTCTCCCACACGCTGCCCGGCTCCTTCGGCCGCCGGCACGGCCGCCTGGGCAAGCTCACCTTCGTGGGCCTGTGCCTTTCGTCGGCCACGGGCACGGGCATGTACATCATGGGGTTCGCCTTCTGAACATGGTCAAATTCATGATCGGCTTCGTCGTGCCCCTGGTCATCCTGGTGCTGGCCGTACCGACGATCCTGGGCAAGGTCCCGCCCAACAGCGTGTACGGCTTCAGGACGCCAAAGACGCTGTCGTCGCCGGACATCTGGTATCCGGCCAATCGGGCGGCGGGGTGGTTCCTGGCTGCCGCGGCCGTCATATCGATCGGCTTCAACCTGGCCCTGTGGTGGGCCGTGCCGGAATGGCCGCTCGACAGGACGTTGTCGTGGATGACGGGCGGCACCATGATTCCGCTCTCGATGAGTCTCGTTGCGTCCTTCATCTACCTCGGACGCCTCTGAGCGACGCTGCAACATCTGTCACGAGGCGCAACGGCTCGCCGGGGAGCGGGACGGCACACGGCCCCCCTTGACCTGACGCGTCGCCCAATGGCATGACGGCCGCCTCGCGCCGGCCGAAGCGTGACTCTATCGCGATTCGCGCAGCAGCCGATATGACTGATTGATGTCATTGTTCGCTGTCGAGCGGCAATTCAACGGCGATAGGTCGCTGATCATCGAGGCCGATACCGTCGTCTCCGCGGATGGATGGCGCGTGTTCCGGAATGCGGGTGCGAGTCCGCCGCCGACGCCGCCCGGCGGCATGGGCGCCAGCGACCCGTTTCCGCTCGGCGCAGCGCGTGCGCGCGAATGGCCGGGCGTCGCGAGCGCCGGGGAAGTCCGACTGCACCGGGAAGACGCGACGGTCCCGCCGCACAGGAATCAACTGTTCGTCGTGATGATGCGGCGCGGGCGCACCAGCGCCGTCGTCATCGAGGCGGCGTCGGCCATCGCCACCGACGCGCGGTGGGTGTTCCGGAATGCACGCGGCCACCCGATAGCAGAGTTGCCGGCGGCAGACGTCTCCCACGTCGAAACCGTCCACAACAGGCCGGACGGGCGCTGAGAGCGCCTTGCCGGGGCGACGGCGCCCTGCCCCGTCCGCAACTCCGGGTCCCGCTGTTCTCGCCGGTCTTGTCGGCCCATTCACGGGCGACGTCCGCGGCCCGCGCCGCGATCTCCAGGATATCGCGATTATAACTCTGTAATCGCCATAATATCGCGAATATAGCGATTACAATAGCATTTCGGGATCCAAAGCTCCCGACTCGTCGCCGTCGAGCGCCACTTGGGCATCATCAGAAGGCCCGGGAGGACACCGAAATGTCCGATCCGCGTGCCGGCTCCACGGACATTCCGAGGCCGGTTGTCAGGCGCAGCCAGCTTCCCCCGGGGCCCGCCCCGGGGCCCCCGGAGGCGCCGATCGTGGGCCAGTTGTTCCGGCTCATGCGGAATCCGATCGGCTTGATGCAGGAGGGGGCCACCTACGGGGACATCGTCACCCTGGCGACGAAGCCGGCGCTGCTCTACCTGGTGACCCACCCCGACCTGGTGGAGACGCTGCTCGTCACCTGTCACCAGAAGCTGCGCCGCCCCCGCACCTCCGAGGCGCTCCGCTATCTGCTGGGCAACGGCATGCTGACCGCCGACGATCCGCTCCACCTGCGTCAGCGCCGCCTGATTCAACCGCAGTTCCACCGCCGCCGAATCGAGGGCTATGCGGAGACCATGGTCGAGTACGCCCTGCGCCACGAGCAGCGCTGGCAGAAGCTGCCGTCAGGGACCCGGGTGGACATGACGCTGGAGATGCACGACCTCATGCGGCGCGTCGTCACCAGGACCCTGTTCGGCCTCGATCTGCCGGAGGAAGCACGGCGCCTGGGCGAAGCATTCGAGCAGAGCAACGCCTACATGCGCATGCGGGGATTTCAGGGTCCCGTCCTGCGGCGCCTCCTGCACCGCCTGCCCCTGCCGGCGACGCGGCAGTTCCACCGCGACCGCGCCTATCTCGACGGGGTCGTCTACGGCCTGATCGACGAGCGGCGGAAATCGAAGGACGAGGGCGACGATCTGCTCTCGATGATGCTGGGCCTCAGGTACGAGGATGAAGACGGCAACGATGCCGGCGCCATGAGCGACCGCCAGGTCCGCGACGAGGCGATAACCATGTTTGCCGCCGGGCAGGGCACCAGCACCATGGCTCTGGCCTGGACGTGGTATCTGCTGGCCACGCACCCGCAGGTCGCGGAACGCTTCCACCGGGAGGTGGACGAGGCGCTGGACGGACGCCCGCCGACGCCCGCCGACCTGCCGAACCTGCCCCTGACCGACCAGATCGTCACCGAGTCGATGAGGCTGTACCCGCCGGTGTACACGACGGCCCAGACGGCGGCGGAACCGTTCGAGCTGGGCGGCTTTCATGTGCCGGCCGGCGCGCTCCTGACGGCGCCCCAGATTGTCGTGCACCGGGACGCGCGCTGGTTCGAGGAGCCGGACGCCTTCCGGCCCGAGCACTGGACGCCGGCGTTTCGCGAGTCACTGCATCGTTACGCCTACTTTCCCTACGGCGGCGGACCGCGACTCTGCATCGGAGACCGGTTCAGCGAGATGGCGGTCCGGCTGATCATGGCCAGCTTCGGCCAGCGCTGGAAGGCGCGGCCCGACCCCGCCCACAAGGTCGAGCTGATGCCGTTCCTGACGCTGAAGGCCCGGGGCGGCCTGCCGCTGTTCCTGGAACGCCGCGACTGAATCGCGCGAGATTCTCGAAGGGAGTCCCGATGGTTCACTCGCGCGCACTGGAGCGAGACGGCAGCGCGGTACCTGCGGCCTATCGCGAGAGCTTCGAGCGGGCCCGCGCCGTCAATCCCGATCTCGCGGAGCGGTACATGCGCCTCACGACGGCGAGCGACGAGCCGGCGGATGCGGTCATGGATGCGCTCGCCCACCTCGACACCGCCGAGGTGAACAGGCTCGTCCGGGTCGGCATGGACGCGGGGTGGGAAGGAACGGAGCCGGCGGCCCTCCGCGACTTCTTCCGCGAGGCCGAACGCGTGCCGGCCTGGTTCGATCCGCGAGCCCTGCGTCCCGGGTACGAGGCGTTTCACGAGCAATCGGAGCTGTTCGTCCCCGCGTTCGTCGTGGCCACGTTGCGCAACGCGTCCACCCTCATCGCCAGGTCCTTCCACGCCAGCGGCCGCGTGATGGGCGGTTTCGGGCTGCGCCGCATTCGCCGGAACACCCGGCACTTCATCGAGATCATGCTCCCCGATGCGCTCGATCGGCACGGCGACGGGTGGAAGCTCTCCGTCCGCATCCGCCTGGTGCACGCGCGGCTCAGGCGCCTGATTCGCGACACGGGCGCGTGGGACGAGTCCGTGTACGGGGTGCCGCTCAGCCGCGCGCACATGGCGCTCGCCTCGGCCAACTTCTCCGCGACCATGCTGCGCTACGCGGAGATGATCGGGGCCAGTCTGGACGACGCGAAGCGCAACGGCTTCATGCAGGCTTGGCGCTATGCTTCCTGGCTCATCGGCACGCCCGAGCACCTGCTGTTCGCGGGCGACTACGACAGGACAATCGAGTTCGGGCACGTTGCGCACCAGTGCGAGCCGCCGCCCAGCGACGAGTCGCGCGCGATTGCGAAGGCCGTGGTGGAAGCCCTGCCGCTGATCGCGCAGGAAAACCGACAGGACTGGCACAAGCACGACGCCTTCGTCGACCAGACCTATCGGGTCGCCCGCGCGCTCCTCGGCGACACCCTCGCGAACGGCCTCGGATTCCCGGCCCAGCGGACCGCGGGCCTGCTGGCGTGGATGCGCATGAAGCAGCGGACCGTCAAGACGTCCCGAGGGCTGCTCCCGGGCGCCGCCAGACGCTGGCGCGGCGAGAGCTTTGCCTTCCTGCTCGAGGCGTCCATGCTGGAGGAGCTCGGATACCGGCTGCCGGATCACCTGGACACGGACGAGTCGACGCCATGGTGAGCCCGGAGCAGCCGCCGCGCATCGCGCCGGTGCTGGTCCTGAGCACCGGCCGCTGCGGTTCGACGATGGTGTCGAACCTGTTGAACATCCACCCCCGCGTGCTGAGCCTCTCGGAGTTCTTCAGCTACGTCGGCGTGCATCAGTTGTTTCGCCGGCGGCGCGTGAGCGGCGAGTGGATGTGGGCGTACCTCAGCCGCCAGCGGCAGCACACGCGGTTGATGCTGCGGGACACCTCCTACGAGGAGTTCCTCTACCCGGTCGACGATCCCGGCGCCCGCTTCACGCGCAGCGACCTGCCGCCCATTCTCTGCGCCACGCTCCCCCACCTGACCGACGCTCACGAGGCCCTGTTCGACGAGCTCGCGGCGGTCGTGCGGGCGCAGCCCCGACAACCGCCCGCCAGCCACCTGCGGCATCTGTTCGGGTGGCTCTGCGAGCGCTTCGGCGCCGACGTCTGGGTCGAACGCTCCGGCGGCTCGCTGCTGTTCGGCTCGCGGCTGATGCGCGAGTTTCCCGATGCGCGCGTGATTCACATCTACCGCGACGGGCGCGACACCGCCCTCTCGATGCATGGCCACTACCTCTTCCGGCTGATCGCGGCGACCCTGAAGCATCTGCGCCGTCCCGGCCTCGATCCGCTGGCCCTGATGCGCAGGAGAAGGCTCTGGGACGCGCTCAGCCCCTGGCTCACGCCGCTGGTCGGTGCGGTGGTCAAGCCGGACAGGCTGCCGTTCGACGATCTCACGCTGCTCGACAGCGCGGCCCTGTGGAACGCGATGATCGAGCTCGGGCGCCAGACCCTCGGCGATCTGCCGCCCGGCCGCCTGCTTGACGTCAGGTTCGAGGACGTGCAGGCCGAGCCGGAACCGCACGTGCGACGGATCATCCGGTTCATCGATCCGTCTCTCGAGAGCGACGAGTGGGTCGTCCGCGCCTCCGCCGTCCCGAGGCGGACGAAGCCCCGGTATCGGAAGCTCGCCATGGCGCAGCAGGCCGCGCTCACCGCGAGCTGCCGTCCCGGCCTCGATCGTCTCGGCTACTCCGTCTGAGCGCGTCGCTCGAGGAACAGCGGCAGGCCGCCCCTGGCCTTGAGCGAGATCAGGGGCAGCAGCTCGACCTTGTGCCCGGGGTCGGGCCGCACCTTCCAGCGCTGGCCCAGACACGCGACGATCAGCCGGATCGCCATGGCGGCGAACCGGTCGCCGATGCACATGCGGGCCCCGCCCCCGTAGGGGAAGTAGGCGTAGCGATGCAGGGACTCGCGGAATTCCGGCGTCCAGCGGTCCGGCCGGAACGCCTGCGGATCCTCGTACCACCGCGCGTCGCGGTGCACCACGATCTGGGGCGCGGTGAGGAGGGCGCCCTCCCGGATCCGGTAGCCGCCCAGCTCGAAGGGCTCCGCCGCCAACTGCAGCGTCATGTACACCGGCGGGTACAGCCGCATGGATTCGGTGACGATCCGTTCGGTCAGCGGCAGATTTCTGCAGGTCGGCCGGCCCCGGCGGCCGCCCCTGCAGCACGTCGTCCACCTCGCGGTGGAAACGCGCCTGAGTCTCCGGGTGCGTCGCGAGCAGGTACCAGGTCCAGGCCAGGCCCATGGTGGTCGTGCCCTGCCCGGCGGAGAACATGGTCATCGCCTCGTCGCGCACCTGGCGGTCGCTCATCGCGCCGGCGTCGTTGCCGTCGTCGTCCACGTAGCGGAGTCCGAGCAGCATCCCGAGCAGGTCGTCGCCTTCCTCCGGCGCGGCCCGGCGCGTCTCGATCAGGCCGTTGACCACGCCGTCGATGTAGGCGATGTCCCGGCGAAACCGGCGTGTCATCGGCAGGGGCAGCCGGTGCACGAGACGGCGCAGCGGCCGTATGTGAAAGTTGGTCCGCCGAATGTACGCTGCCGCCCGCTCGCACACCTCGCTCAGCCGCCGCGCATCTTCCTCCAGATCGAGGCCGAAGAGCGTCCTGGTGACGACCCGCCGGATGAGATCCTGCATCTCCAGGGCCATGTCGACCCTGGCCCCCGCCGGCAGCCGCCGCCAGCGCTCGTCCCGGCTCAGGGCGTATTCGACCATGGTCCGGCCGTAGCCCTCGATTCGCCGGCGATGGAACTGCGGCTGAATGAGGCGCCGGTTGCGCAGGTGGTCGGGCTCTTCGGCGGTCGCCAGCCCGCTGCCCACGATCATGCGCAGCGCTTCGAGGTTCGGGGGACGCCGCAGCTTGCGGTAATGGGTCACGAGAAGCTGCTGCACCAGGTCGGGGTGGCTCACCAGGTACAGCAGCACGGGCTTCCTGGACAGGGTCGCGATGTCCCCGTACGTGGCCGCCTCGTGCGCCAGACCGATCGGATCCCGGAGCAGCCGGAACAACTGCCCCACCAGCGGACGCTCCGGGGGGCCCGGGGGCAGCCCGGGCTCGATTACCGGGCGGACATTCGCGGCAGGGACATCGGCTTCAGGCATGTCCGGGGCGACCTCTCGGGGCGGTCGGTGGTTGAACATATTACCTGTCCGCCGCCCCCCTTCACTGCGGTCCACGCGCCACCCAGGCCGAAACGTCCATCAGCCGCCGCCGGCGCTGGAACAGGTCCGACCGGGGCGGCGCAAGTTGGCCGGCGGCCACCCGTTCCTGCCTCCAGGCTCCTTCGTCCCGAACATCGTGAGCCACTCGCCGACATTCTTGCGCATTACCCGGCAGATGCGCAGGTAGGAGCGGCGCAGGAAGGAGACAAGGGAAGATGACCCTGCTGGACGCAAGGCGTGTCGCTGTGGCGCTGGTCGGGGCGGTGGCGGTGACGGGCACGCCGGTCCACGCCGCAGCCGACGACCCGGCCGGCGCGCAACAGGCCGACCGGCTGGAAGTACAGTTCGGCGGAGGCTATGTCATGCCGGCCGGCCCCACCGTCCGACTGGGCGCCTGGAGCGCGGGGGCCACGTACTGGCTGACCCGCAATTGGGGCGTCGCCGCACGTCACGTCGCCACGCGGATGACGGACGCGGATGCCCCCCGGTTCGAACGTGCCCGGTCGCGGAACACCGCCAGCCTGCTGGGCATGCGCTCCTCCAGCGTGACCGTTCAGCGCCGTTGGTCGACGGCGCACAACATCGAGTTCCAGATCGGGTTCGGGGCGCTGTTGGCTGGCGTCGAGCGCCACGCGTATTTCATGCCCGGGGCACCACCACACGTGCAGGACGAGACAAGCCGCGGGCTCGCCTTCGAACTGCTCGCCGGCCGCAAGGTGTCGCGGCGCATCGACTTCAAAAGGGGGTCTGCTGTTCGATCTCACCGGCGAGGAGAGCGGCGGCGACATCCATGCGGTCGGGCTTGCGGTAATCGGGTTCTGAGGCCCAGCGGGGCAGGACGATACGCGGCCCGGAGTCGCGTTGCGGTTCGCGCGCCGGCCGCCTGACGTGATCCCGTTCCCGACCGGAGTACGATGGGAGGATCCATCGGCTCGTCCCGCGGAATCGGGGCCACACGCTGCTCCTGGAGGCTCTGGCGGCTCCAGCCGTCCCGATGGTGTTGGCGCGACACAACCCTGCCTCTGATGGCCCCCCGATGGTCAGTCCGGCAGGGTGAGTCGCCTGATTCCCGCAAGTCATTCATAAAATGAGACTTGCCGACAACCGGCCGGCCATGATTCCCACGTCGATTACCACTTTCCGCGCGGGAATCCAGAGGACTATCCGAGCCGTCCGCGTACCCGCGTACCCGCGTACCCGCGTACCGCGCCGCACCGCGGTCTGCTCACTGCCCGCCGCCATTCAGCGCCAACAGCCCGCGCAGAACGCCGCAGCCGGCGAGTCCGGCAGGCGTCGGTACTCGATTCCCTGAATTGCTAACGTTCACAGGCTCGCCCATCGTTGTCACGGTCCATGCGCCGTTCGTACGCGCAGTGCCCGCGCGGAACGCCGTTGGGATGATCACGCCGGAGCGCCGTGCAGTTGCGGTACGGCCCGCAACCGCCGCCGCGTTCCCGCGGCGGGCTCGCCGCCGGCGAGCTTCTGCCACCAGACTCGCAGACCACGCCGTCACCGTCGCCATCTCGCATGAACGGATACGCCGGGTGCTCGCGAGTTACCGGGGCGATGCCGTGCGCGCGCGCCTCCGCGCAACTGATGCGTCCGTTGCGGTTGTCGTCCCACTCCGCGATCACTTCGGATCCGCCAGCAAGCGGCGTCGCTGCCGGAGGCGCGTCGCCACGGCCGAACACAATCACGTCAGTCCCCGCACAGCCGGACAGCACCGCGTCCAGAGCGTTTGCCTCACGCCGATCGATGGTCAGCCCGTAGCGTTGCCGGACTGCGATCACTCGCGCCGCGAACCAGCACCGGTTCTGCGCCGGCAGCCACTCCGCCGCGTCACGGTCGCTCTTCTGGTAACGATTGACTCGTGGTCCGGCCAGCGTCAGGTTGAGCGGATCGGTCGCGAACTGCCGGCGGGTCGCCGCATCGGCCGCGCACAGTCCGCTGTCGTGCGCCTCGGACCGAGCCACCATGTGCTCGATGTCGGTCTCGGACTTGCTCGCGAACCAGCGTCCGGTGTACGGACCGTAGATGCCGCCGAGTTCCCGGATGATCCCATCCTCGATCGACTGCGGGTATCTGTAATCGTCCGAGTCGTAGGGCGAGCAACGCCGTTCCGGCGCGACGGGCAGGCCACGCCAGGAATCCTGTGCGTGCGCCACATCGCCCCCGCGAGGCTGTCCGTCCGTACCGATGCCCAGGAAGACGAGGATCGCGCCGACGATGATGAACTGAACTTGGCTGCGCATGGGGCTACCTCCGGTCAAAGCTGGCACCGTCGTCGGCCCGACCGGCGGCGGCGGGCGGATCGCGCCGCACCGTTGCTCACCTCTCGCCCCCGTTCAGCGCCAGCAACTCGCGGAGAACCTCGTCATCGTAGATATCCGCCGACCAACCGTACGCGGCGGCCACGGCGGCGTCAAGGGCTGCGTGCGCATCGGCCAGCCACTGCGGGCGGGCGTTGTAGAGGTTCGTCAGCGTGCGCTTCTTGAGCGCCTTCGCCGCGTCCTCGTCGCGGGGAACCGGACGCTTCGGGTAGCCGGGAACCGGCTCCTCGACCCACTCGACCCATTCGGGCGGGTTCAGCCAGCGGTCACGTAGCTCGACCAGCCGTTGAGCTTCCAGGGCTTCCGACGCAACATGGTTGCAACACATTGATACCAAATAACTTATGCCTTTGCACGGCTCCCGTTCCCCCCGTCGCATCCCTCGTTCATGATCGAGATATCAGCGGACTCATTGCACCGAATCTGGACGAAGCGGGACCCGGCGTGCTGCTTGATCGTGTGGGGTCGCTGGCGCTCCGAATCGATCTTGCACTCGCCGTCGGCGGGGCCAATCATGGTAAAGTGGTGCTGTGCGGGTCGGGCTCTCGGCTCCGCCGGAGTTGACCCGAAGGGGACGTGTGCAGCCGCGGAGTACGAGGCTCATAGCGGTTGTTGAAAGGTGTTCGCACACTTGACGGTTGTGGTAGGGCTGGGCGCTTTGGACTGGAGGGGGGACGACGCAGATGAAGGTTCTAGTAGATGGTAAGCCGCTAGAGGGTGACCGGGTTGCCTTCGAGCCGGTGGAGGAACCTTGGACAAAATGTAGGCTCCCCGACGGAACGATCATCAGGCTGAAGTTGGTCGTCGCGGATGTTGTTCGCCTTCGTGAGGACCAGCCCAGCGGCGAGCCGCACTACATCGTCAAGTCGAGCAACATCCTGGCGATCGACGAGCCTGACACGCGCGACGGGGTTCACTGAGGTTTACTTAAAGATGCCTGATTTCACCCGTGAAATGTCGGTCTGTAACAGCCGCGTGCCGGGTCTGACTGCGGTTGGGCCGTTGAATCGAGCAGCCGTGCTGCCCGCACCGGCTTGGGTTGGATTTGGCGCGGAACCTCAGGTGGCGCGCTTCGCCGGTGGTGGGGTTGCGGTGGATGTAACCGTGCCTTCCAACATCGTGGAAAACGAGTCGGCCAAGTCTGGGGCGCTGACCCGCGAAGAACGTGGCTATACCACGGCGGGGCATGTCGATCCTCATCTGATCGCGGCGATGCTCGCTCGAGTAGACAGCGTTGATGCAGTCTACGTGAGCGATTCCCAGGGAGGGACCCACGTCTGGACGGTCCTCCATGACTATTGTGACGCGGCTCTTGATGCCGTGTTCGAGCGGGAGTTGGCGTTGCACGATTGCTTCGGGCAACGCCTCGCGTCGGTCGAGTTCCACGTACTGGCGCACGACACCGCACACGCCCTCGAAGTCGGGGACAGGATCTTCCAACGTGTCCGTCACTGAGTACCTGGAGCAGGCCAACCACAATCGTCACGTAGCCGATGTGCTGTCCCAAGGCAGTCCGGTCAGCCTACAGTGGGCTGTCACGTGCATCTTCTACACGGCTCTACACTACGTAAACGCGTATCTTCTCCATAAGGTCCAGCCGACGCCGGCAGATCACGGAGCCCGTGAGTACAACGTCCGCTGCCACATGAGAGCGGTTTACCCCGCCTATCGGTGGCTCAAGACGGAGAGTGAACGTGCTCGCTACTGTCTAGTCCGACCCACCGAGCAAGTGTTCCAGAGATCGCTCCAGAAGGTCAGTGAGATCGAGCGGTTCGTCCACGAACGCGTGTCGCGCGTGCATTGAACACTTGATTCTCCCGAGCCGACTTCCAGCCTTTCGGGCAGGGGCATCACCGGCACCGAGCAAGCCGTTCATCGGACGCCGCTCAAACACAAACCGCTGAGCCGATCGCTCACTTCTTGCGCCCCCCACTGTGCTTGCCCTTGGACTGCGAGAGAGCGGAACCCGCAGCGCTCTTGCTCGCCGCCGATGTGCGCCCGTCCCGCAGAACCTTGGAGGCCGTCGAGGCAACCTTCTTCGATGTCGTCTTGTTGTGTCCCATGAAAAGAGATCGTACCACCCGGGCGTCTCCAGATCAACGGAGTCGGCAACCCGGGGGATCACCTGTGCCGCCGTGGCCTCGGGGTACACTCCCATCGTCGAGACAGTCGCTCCGCAACAACTCGGACATGAGTGACGCCGTCAAGAGGGCGGCCGTTCTCATGCTTGACTCGGCAACGCGAGCGACGGCACGTGCCTCTTCGACCGTCTCCGCGTATCGGCGCTGGAGTTCCACGGGGGGAACAGGGAGCGGAATCAACTTGAGTTCCCTCGCGTTGATGTTTGCCTGACCAATGGCCCCGCGGGCCATCGCGAAGAGTCGGCGTTTCATGGTTGCGGAGTTCATCGCGGCCCAGACGTAGGCCGGGCAGACGCAAGACTCATGAAGACGCAGCCGGACAAAGTACGAGGCGGCAACGGCCGGAAAGTGACCGTTCCAGAGGCCCGTCTTCCCAACCAGTTCTCGGCTGTTGGTCCGGTTGAAGAGGATGTCGCCGGCCCGCAGCTGGTACTTCGCGATCTCGCCGTCCGAAAGGGCGACGTGCTTCAGGTCGGTGTGATCGAGCGCACCATCGTACGTGAGGTTGCCCATTCGCAACACCGGCACGCCCACGCCGCAGTCATTCGCCTTCGTGCTCGTGCCGTACTGGACCTGGGCGCAGCAGTCTCCCAACGACCGAATCGGCCAACCCATCGGATTCTCAACTGGATCCCCGAACATCCTGACGAAGAGCGCCGGCACGAACTCCCGCAACCGCTCGGTGGCTCGCGCCCGCAGCGTCTCGATCCTCGCAGCCCGGTTCAGGATGTCCACGATCCGCCGCTGCTCGTCCAGCGGCGGAACGGGGACGAGGAGCGACCGAAGATCCTTCTGCCCGATTGCGGTGAAGGTGCTGCCGGTGGCCTTCGCGGCAAGTTGGGGCTCGCGGTACTTGAGAACCCAATGGACGAATTCGGGCAACGTCGTCTTGTCGTCAGGTCGAATCGCAGCCAGTCCTCGTCCAATACAGCACCGTTCTGCGGCGATGTTGGTCGGTCCGACAGGGGCGCGAACCGAGATGAGGATGTCTCCCGCTTCGGCGATCTTCTTGGGTGCGGTGCACCATTTCCGAGCGGTGGGATGGACTTCGCCGAAGTCCGCCTTGCCCTGGAAGAAGGGCAGACCAAGGCCATTCTCATTGTACGTGCTTCCTGGCGGCGATTGGCCCGCCGTGATGGCCGCGATCTCGGCCAAGGCGACGACCATCATGTCACGTCCCGAACAGCGATGATCAAGTCGTCGATCTCGCCGAGGATCTCGTGCTCGATGGCCTTCAGTTCGTCGAGGATCTCCAGCGGGTCGCGATGGTCCACTTTGGTCCGATTCTGCGGCCGATGCCGGCCGGCGCTCAGGTTGAAGTCGGCCGCCCGGATGGCGTCGGCCTCGGCGAACCACCAGTTCTCGGTCCAGTCCGTCTCCGGGTCGCGGTTGCTCCAGGCCGTCCATCGAGCGTCGCGGTCGCGGAAGACCGACACGAGACCGGGCAGGTCGTCCTCGTCGATGGGCGTGTCATGGTTGGCGTCGAGCTTGAAGCCGTCGTTGTCGGCGTGGAGGAACATCACCCGCTCGGTCGCCCCGCCCTTGCGGAAGACCAGCACGGAGGTCTTGACGCCGGAATACGGGTTGAACACGCCGCCGGGATGCGACAGCACCGCCTCGACGCGGTTGTTCTCGACGAGCTTGCGGCGCAACTCCCGGTGCGCCCCGGTCGAGCCGAACAGCACGCCCTCGGGGACCACGACGCCGCACCGGCCGCCGTCCTTCAGGTGGTTCAGCATGTACTGCAGGAACAGCAGTTCGGTCTGCCGCGTCCTGCCGATCTTCACGTCCTCGACGATCCGGTCCGGGTCCAGCCGCCCGGAGAAGGGCGGGTTGGCGAGCACGACATCGAACCCCTGTGCCGGCAGGCCGAGTTCCGCCTTCGCGGCGCGGTCCAGCGAGCGGGTCAGCGCGTCCCGGCGGAGGATCCGCACCTTGTCCAGCCCGCGCAACGACAGGTTCATCGTGGCGAGCCGGACCATCCGCGGGTCCACGTCGTTGCCGAACAGCGTCGCCTCGTGCAGCCGGCGCACCGCAGCGCGGCTCAACGTGTCGCCGAGGCCGCGCCGGACGGTCTTGCCGTCCGGCTCGATCTCCTCAATGCCGGCGTCCGACGAGTTGGCGAGCCGGATGTGGTCGTACGCGCCGACGAGAAACCCCGCCGTGCCGGCGGCCGGGTCGTGGACCGTCTCGCCCAGACGGGGATCGACGAGTTGGACCATCGCGCGGATGATGTGGCGCGGCGTGCGGAACTGCCCCAACTCGCCGGCCTGCCGGATCTGCCGCAACACGTGCTCGAACAGGTCGCCCTTGGTGTCGGCGTCCACCTGTTCAAGGTGCAGGTCGTTCACATGGCTGACCACCTGCGAGAGCACGGTCGGCTCGTCGATCACGAGCCGAGCATCCGCCATGAAGTCGGTCACGCCCTCGGCCGCGATCCCGGCGTGGAAGGGGAAGACCTCCTCGCGCACCCACGATACGAGCCGCTGGCCGTTCAGCGCGTTCGCCCAGTCGGACCAACGCAGCGTCTCGCGCAGGACCGTCCCGGAACCCGGTTGGCGGGCGTTGCGCGGATTCCGCAGCGTCCATTCGCCAGCGAACGCGCCGGCGTACGGCTTCGCACCGGGACGGCGTGCAGCGCGGACCCGCGCCGCGTCCGCCGCCTCGAACATGTAGAAGTAGATCAGGAAGCTCAGCTGCTCGGCGTTCTGGGCCGGATCGGGGTAGCCCCCGGCGAAGAGGTAGTCCCGGATCCGGTCGATGGCGCGGCGAAGCTCCGGTGTCAGCGGCATTGTGGAAGCGTCACGGCGCGGCCCGTTCGTCGCCGCTCGGAGGATCGGTCGCGCGGGTTTGCCTGAACACGGCCGCGTTGAACCCGGCGATCAGGCGGTCGAGGGCGGACTGCCCGCCGAACACCCGCCGCGCCTGCTCGTAGCCGCCGAGCCCCGTGAAGGGGTGCTCGTCGAAGTCGTAGTCGCCGAACGTGTCCATGTGCATCGCGTCGGCCCGGACGCGGCTGCCGATCAATCCCGCCCAACGCGCCTGCTCCGCGTCGAACTGTTGGTTGCCGCGCCAAGCCTCGAAGTGGACACCGAGCTTGGCGGCCCGGGTTTCGTGCTCCGCCGTTCGCACGATCCGGCCGTGCTCGTCGAGCGTCAGCCAGTCGCGGCTGGCCGGGTCGATCTGGTCGTCCACGTCCAGCGTCAGCAGCATGCGCGGTTCGCCGGGTCCGGGCGGTTTCGGTCCCGGCGCTTCGCCGCCGCCGATGTCTCCGTCGTCGTCGCCGTGGAAGTCCGTCACGCCCACGAAGTCGAAGATCGTGAAGTCGGTCTTGCCGATGTGCGGCGCCTTCCGCGTGCCGCGTCCGCGCATCTGCCGGTAGAGGATGGCGCTCCTCGTGAACCGAGCCATGACCAGACTGACCACCTCCGGGCAGTCGAAGCCGGTATCGAGCATGTTGACGCTGACCAGGATCTTCGGGAACTCCTCCTCCTTGAACCGCTTGATGATGGCACTGGCGTCCGGGGCCGGGCCGCCGCCGATGTCGCTGACGACGAAGTCCGCGTACCGCGTCGCGGGGTTCGCCTTCAGGTCCGCGAAGTGCTCGTCGAGCATCGCCGCCAGCGCCTCGGCATGGCGCTTCGTCACCGCGAAGACGATCGTCTTGCCCCATGTCGGCCAGCGCCGGACGCCGTCCTTGCCCATGAAGCCCTTCTCGTGGGCGTCGCGGAACTCGCGCACGATGGCGCGGTTGCGCTCCGGGATCGTGAACGTCCGCTCCAGCGCCCGCGGGTCCACGGTGATGGGGTCGCACTGGTCGAACAGCTTCTCGAGTTCGGCCCGCGTTGCCGGGTCCATGGCCGTCCAGTCGAGTTCCTCACGCGTCACCGCGAACCCGTCCTCGGCGGCCGTCTTGACCGTCATCGCCTTGTAGATGCGGTACGGGACCAGGTGCCCGCCGTCGATGGCCTCGCGGAGCGTGTACCGGAACGTCGGTGCCTGGAGTTCGAAGAACCGCAGCGTGTCGCGCACGAATTGGCCGTCCTCGGGGTCCGGCAGCATCTCGGACTCGGAAGTGCAGGGCGTGGCGGTCAGGCCGATCTGGATGCCGTCGAAGTGCCGGAGCACGCCGCTCCACTTGCCGTAGATCGAGCGGTGGCACTCGTCGGTGATCACGAGATCGAAGTAGCCCGACGACAGGCCGCGGTACTCCGTGATCATCGTCTGCAACGTCGCGATGGTGATCCGCTTCGTTCGGTCGAAGCCCCGGCCCGGCCGGAGCACGTTGCAGGGATAGTCCCGCAGGTGGTCGTTGAAGGCGTCCTCGGCCTGCCCGGCGAGTGCGATTCGGTCCACCAGGAACAGGACGCGGGTCACGATGCCCGCCTCGAACAGCCGCTTGACGAATGCCGCTGTCGTGCGGGTCTTGCCGGTCCCGGTCGCCATCTCCACGAGCATCTTGCGCCGGCCGTGCGACACTTCGGCGGACAGGGCCTCGATGCAGGCGATCTGGTACTCGCGATCGACGATCCGCCGGTCGATCTCGACGCTGGACAGTTCCAGCCGGTTCCTGCGGGCGGCGATTCGCCGCTCCAGGTCGTCCGGGGAGTAGAAGGTGGCGATCTTACGCGCGTGGGCATCCGTGTCGCGGTCGAGGAACCAGACCTCCTCGCCGTTCGACAGGAAAGCGAACGGCACGCCGAGCTGCTCGGCGTAGTGGCTTCCCTGATCCTGTGCCGCAATGGGGTTGACGCTGGCGCGCTTGGCCTCGACCGCCGCCACGGGCCGCCCCGACCGGTCGCAGAGCGCGTAGTCGGCCCGCGAGCCGTCCGGCAGCGCCTGCTCGAACAGGACGCTCGCGCCGTCGGTGAGGTTCCAGCCGGCGTCCTTGAGAAGGGCGTCGATCTTGACGCGAGAGAAGGCTTCGGTCATTGGACTCATGCACCCGACCATGAATCAGACGGACTGACCGGCGACACCGCACGGGTGAGCGGGATTCCGTATCGGCCCGTGCTCGTATCGGAAGTCAGCCGAGCAACCGGAGGATGGCGACGACGGCCCCCACGATTGCACCTGCTTGCAGGAGCATCGCACGGAACATATCGGCACGGAGTGAACTGATCGCGCCGTGCAGCGTGGCGACTTCGGCGCGTAGCGTCTCCGGCGTCACGTGCTCACCGTGCTCGGCTGCTTGGCGGATGGCGTCCGCCAGCACATCGGCCTGGGCGCGTTCGATGCCGGCCTCGGTCAGCTGACGGGCGATGGTGAGTGAGTCGAACATCGGATCTGCCTGCCGCCCTTCGGTCGCCTCCAATCCTCAACGGCTCCAGTGACAGCGCACGGGCGGGAACACGGTCAACGTGACGGCCCACCAGCGTGCCGTGCGACCGAGGACAGTATACCGCGCGGCAGCCGGCGGCCCGTGCTGGCCGCCGTGGAGCCTTCCCGCAGGGACACTTTCGTTGGGGAGCGACCCGGCGCGGCGGGTGTGACGGAGGAACACCTGCCGCGCCCGGAAACCGGCAGGTTTCCGGTGGGTCGCTCCCCTACCTTCCCCCTGTCTCTTTTCTCTGCACGTGGGGGTGGTGTGTTGTGGTGGGATGTGGTTGATATGCAAGGACTTATCGGGTGCGGGGTTGTAAGCTCAGGTGTGACTGGGGGTGTAATTTGAGACTCCGGGGCTGCTTACACCTCTCGTGCGGCATATCTGGTGTAAGTTCGGGCCTCCGTCTTGTTGTGATCGGGCGGCAGGGCTGATCACAGCCTCGTTCGGTTGCCCGTCTCCGTCCCCGTCCCGCTCCGTGACCTCGACTCCCATCCTGTACCTGATCTCCGTCACGACCGCCGCCTGCTGATTCCCGGCGATCGCCGTGACCGCCGCCGTCCCGATCTGGATCGGTGGCATGAGGCTTGCTATCGGTTCCGCTGCCCGGATCCGGCGTCGCTGGATCGGCTGTACCCGGCTCGGGGCTGGCGTGTTCGGCGGCGGGTTCGAGGACGTAGTGGGCTCCGGTCCGTCGAGGGCCGGACGCCCGCGTTCGGCCGTAAGCGCTCAAGACCGCGCCGGTGGCCGGCGTGTCACTCGAAGAGCCGGAACGAAGTGGAGGAGCCGCAAGGCTTGACACGTCGGTTGCCGGCGTGGTTCGTCTCGTCAGGCAGCCTCGGCGTCGCGGCGGCCGGGGGTCCATTCCGGCACCCGCGTCGAGCGCCACGTCCGGCCAGCCGTGATCGCCGCCCTCGACCTCCGGCCCCCAGCGCACGCGGCGTCGAGGCCGCACGCCCGCTGGATCGCGGGGTTCAGCCCGCCGTACGCGTCCAGCGCGGTCCAGTCGCTCGTCGCGATCGCCTTCTTGATCGCGGCCAGCTCCGCCGCCGCCGCGTCGTAGGACATCATCACGGACTCGGGCGGCGTCGCCGCCCACTTGTCGAGCACCCGCCCGGCCGCCGCCAGCCGCACCGGGTCACGGCCCACGACGACCACCTCGACAGCGCGGCCGGCCGCGAGAAGCGCCGTCCACAGCGCCGAGTGCTGCGAGCCCCACGTGCGGACCGCGCTCACCGTCTCGTCCTCGTCCGTCTCCACGAACAGGAACGTCGCCCGCCCGCCGTCGAGAGCCACCGGCAGCTTGTGGGGGAAGTAGCGCTGCTGCGCCCCGACCGCGCCCTGGTAGAGCCGGTGCGGCAACACCTGCTTCGAGATCCCCGCCGCGGTCAGCGCGTTCACCTTCTCGCCCTCGGTCGGGAGCCACGCGGCATGCCGGTGTTCGAGCACGTAGTCGAGCGACAGCAGACGCCGCAAGACGACCTCCGGCGCGGCGGGGCGGCGAAGCCGGACGTGCTCCGCGCCGAGCGCCCGGTGGATGCGCCGGGCCGCGATCCGGCAGATGCGGAGCCGGGAGCCGTTCCACGGCTGTTCGACGGCGTGCTTGCGGCACCGGCGGACGAAGCGGTTGGCGAGCGCCGGATTCGTCCGGCCGATGAAGGCGAGGTACTGGGAGCGGAGGAACGCGCCGCTGTGCAGGCAGACCAGCGCCAGCCACTCGGCTTCGCGGCGGGTCCAGCCGCTACGGACGAGAGCGTCCTCCCGGCCCCGGAGATGAGCGATCATCAGCCGGCGTTCCCTGCACCACCGGCGACGTAGATGGACCAGTCGTCCATCAGCAGCCGCCGCCGCTCGAACAGGTCGGACCGGGCGTACGCCGCCTCGACCTTGTTCTGCACGACGTGGGCGAGCGCCGCCTCGACGACCTCGCGCGGGTGGTTCGTCTCCTCGGCCGCCCAGTCCCGGAACGTGGACCGAAAGCCGACTTTCGCCATCCAGCGCCGTTCCGCGCCGTGCTGCGAAATACGCACTGAATACCGTAGTAAAAGGCCACTACTCCCGCTCCGTCGTCTTGACCCGTCTCCACACTTTCGCTATATTCCGCGAGAGAATTGGGAATGGGATAGATGACGATGGACCTGCCCAGGAAACCCCGAGCCACCAAGCGCAGGGGCCGCCATCCCGACAAGGCGCTCTCCGCCGCCTTCTGCCGTTCGGTCGCCGAGGCGGGCCGCTACGCTGACGGGAACGGCCTCTATCTGCACGTCGACCCGTCCGGGGCACGCCGCTGGGTGCAACGGCTGGTCATCCGCGGGCGGTCCCGCGCGCTCGGTCTCGGCAGCTACGCGCTGGTGTCGTTGGCCGAGGCCCGCGAGAAGGCGCTCGCCAACCGCAAGGCCGCCCGCGAGGGCGGAGACCCGCTCGCGGACCGGCGCCGCTCCGAGGGGATCCCGACGTTCGAGGAGGCGGTCGAGCAGGTGATCGCCATCCACGGGGAGGCGTGGCGGGCCGGCAAGACCCCGAAGCAGTGGCGGGCGAGCCTGCGCGACCACGTGCTCCCGCACCTCGGCGGCAAGAGCGTCGACCAGGTGACGACGGCCGACGTCATGACGGTCCTGCTGCCCATCTGGACGCGCAAGCACGCGATGGCGCGGTCGGTGCGCCAACGCATCGGGACGGTCATGCGGTGGGCCATCGCGCAGGGCTACCGCAGCGACAATCCAGCCGGCGACGCGGTCACGGCGGCGCTGCCGAAGCGTCCCGTGCTCGTGCAGCACCGGGCGGCGCTGCCGCACGGCGAGGTCGCCGCCGCGGTTGCGGCCGTTCAGCGCTCGGATGCGTGGCTCGGGACGAAGCTGGCCTTCGAGTTTCTCGTGTTGACGGCCGCGAGGTCCGGCGAGGCGCGGGGGGCGACGTGGGACGAGGTCGACCTTGTCGCGCGGGTGTGGACGGTTCCGGCGGCGCGGATGAAGGCGCAACGCGAGCACCGGGTGCCGCTGTGCGGCCGGGCGGTCTGGGTCCTGCGGGAGGCGGAGCAGCTCCGCGGCGTCGCGACCCGGCCCGAGTTCGCCGGGCTGGTCTTTCCGAGCGTCCGCGGTAAGGCGCTCGATGACGCCGCGGTCTCGAAGCTCATCCGGGACCTGGGCATCGCGGCGGTGCCGCATGGCTTCAGGTCCAGCTTCCGGGACTGGGCGGCCGAAGAGACCGACCACCCGCGTGAGGTCGTCGAGGCGGCGCTGGCCCACAAGGTGCGGAATCAGGTCGAGGCGGCCTACGCGCGGTCCGACCTGTTCGCGCGCCGCCGACGCCTCATGGACGATTGGGGCGCCTATCTCGGTGAGGAGCGGGGGCAGGTCATCCCCCTGCGCCGGTGACGGATTCCGATTCCGTGACGTGGGGTCCGTGGCCCCCGACTCCGCCCAGAGATCGACCCTCAAGCAGTTCGATTTCCATTTCCATTTCCGCCCACCCCCTGGGGGGGAAATCGCGGAAATGGAAATCGAGTTGGATTTCCCGGCGTGTTCCCGAGCGTTTCCGCCCCGTTTCCCTTGGTGGAAATCGCGGAAATCGACTGGTCGCGGAGAGCCTCGGCCCGCTCGCGGCCTTTGGCGGTCAGTGCGTAGCCCCGGTCCCGCTGCTTCGTCGCGCCAGGGCGCTGGGCGTGGTCGACGAGCCCGTCGTCGAGCAGCGCATCGAGCGCCGCACGCAGGTCCTGGTACCGCCGTCCGCTGCAATCGAGCGCCTCGGCCAGGGTGCTCGCATGAGGCCGGGCCAGCGGATCGCACCGGAGCAGGTGCAGCAGCGCGCGTTCCGGGAGCGGGCGGGCCGGCGGCTTGCCGTCCGCACGGGCCTGTTCGTCCTCCTCCAGGTCCGGCGCCAGCTCGTAGCCGACGCCCGGCTCGAGGACGACGGTCAGCGGCTCCTCGGGCCAGCGGCCGGACGGCGTGAGGCGCCGCACCCGCGGCATCTTCGCCCGGCTCAACGACACGATCATGTCCACGGCCGCGCCGATCGCCGTCGAGTCCCGGTACTCGCCCTCCGCGTCGCCGGACTCGGCGCTGGCGCTGGGGTTCTTCCGGTTGTGGTGCGAGACGGCGAACGCCGACCCGGACTCGCGGGCCAGACTGACGACCTCGCCGATCAGCAGCCCCTGCTCGCCGGGGCCGGCCGTGTCCTTCACGCGATGGACCTGGAGGTAGTGCGACCAGGTGTCGATGACGACCCACACCGGCCGCAGCCGCTCGACCAGCCGTCGCAGCGACGCCTCGTGCTCCGGGTCCCGGCTCGGCCGGCCGACGAAGTACACCCGTTCCAGGTCCGCGTCCCACTGGAACAGCCGCGCCTTGACATCCGAGGCCGCCTCCTCGCCGACCCACAGCACGTCGCCCGCAACGGTGGGCATGCCCAGGAACGACCGCCCGCGGGTGACGGCGGCCACCGCGGCGCCGGTCAGCGTGCTCTTGCCGGCCTTCTCCCGCGCGTGCAACAACGTGACCCGCCCCGCGTGGGCGATCAGCCGCGCGACGGCCGGCGGTCCCTCGGCCGCCGTACCCTCGACATCGGCGTCACTCAACCGCACGACCCCGGCCGGCAGGTCGGCGGCCCCGTCGTACGACTCGGCGGCGGCGATCACCTCCGCCAGCTCGCGCTTGTCGTGACCGTCGTCAAGGTACGCGCAGATGTCCTTGGGTCCGTCGGGCAGCGCGGCGATCCGCGCCCGCAGTCCGGCCGCTGCGCACGCTCGCGCAACAGCCTGACCATGTCTCCGGCCCGCGTCGTCGGCATCGGGAACGACGACCACCGACCGCACGCCGGCAACCTTGAGCTGCTCGGCATGCGTGGACCTCCACTGGCCGGCTCCGCCCGCGTTGCAGGTCGCCGGCAGGTCGAGCGACCACAGCCGGTCCACGTCCTTCTCGCCCTCGACCACGACGGCCGCATCGCGGCCGGCCAGGTCGTTCAGGCGATAGAGTCGCGGCGTGATGCCGTCGAGGTTCCACAGGTAGCCGCCTCGCCCGTCCGGCCGCCGCTGCCGGAAGTCCTTCGGCTCGTAGCGCACCACCTCGAACACGCCGTCGTAGTCGTAGACGGCCGCCTCCCGCCGCGCGGGCGGGTGGCGGTGTCCGTTCGAGGGGAAGAGGTCGCGGGCGTCGATGCCGAGCGCGCCGACGACGGCGCCGAACGCGCAGCCGGCGTGGCACTTCAGGAGCCAGCGGCCGTCGTCGCCGCGGCCGACCGCGAGCGACGCCCGGCGGTCGGCATGCGCCGGGCATCGTGCGGTCCAGCCCGCACCCGACTCCCTGACGCCCTCCAGGCGGTCGAGCAGGTCGAGCATGGCCGTTACGGGGTGGGCCGCTCCGAGCCGGCGCGGGGGCGGGTGGCGATGAAGTCGAGCACCTCGTGCTCGACCCACCGGACGGCGCGGCTGCCGACGCGCAGCGGCTTCGGGAACCGGGACTCGCTCATCAGCGCGTAGACGGCCGAGCGGGACAGGGCCGTCAGCTCGGTCACGTCGCGCAGGGTGAGCAGCCTGGGCAGGGAGTTTCCGACGCTCGCACGCCGGCGGGTGAAGTCTCGGTTCGTGGTCATCTTCAGCCCTCCTTGAGATGGCGGGATTGCGCGGCGATATCACGCCCCGCGGTTCGGAGAACAACGTACCACAAACAGCGCAAACCCATGCAATGCAGCCATTTGCACGGATTAGACCCTTCTGGGCGCCTTCCGACCTGCTGAGACTGGACAGGACCGGATGAGCACCTTTCCGCACTCTATGAAGCGACCTGCACGGGCAAAGAAAAATCTCGCCGCCCGCATTTTCCGCATCGGGGGTCCATCCGCGGGCGAGCCGAGTGGGACGACGGGACGGTTCCCGTCCAGGCCGGGCCGCAAGGCCCACAACGGCTGTCTGAGCGGAGGGGCGGACGGTGTGTCACCCGACAGGGTCGAAGCGCAGCGGAGAACGTGCGAAGCGCGTTGACACGCCGGCCGTCCCGTAGCTACCCGCCTCTGGTGGAATCCGCCGACCGGCTCCGCCCGACCTGCACGCGCTGCCGGAGAGCGCCGCAGGCGGGGCAGCGTTCATGGCCCGACGCAGGCGAGCGACGCGAGCCGGCCGGCCGGCGGAGACGGCAGGTTCTCACCCTTCCTGGAGGGACAATTTCAAGGGGAGCGACCGCGACCCCGCAGGTGTGACGGAGGAGCACCGGCGGGGGCCGGAAACCGCCAGGTTTCCGCGGGGTCGCTCCCCTACTCCCACCCGACCCTTTTGTCTGCACGTGGGGGTGGGTCTGTGATGTGGGAATCTGTTGATAGGAAACGACTTGGCTGGTTGCCGGGTGTAAGTTCAGGTGTGACTGGAAGTGTAAGTTCGGCCGCCTGTCCTCCTTACACCCTTACTGCGGCATCATCGGTGTAAGTTCGCCTCGGTCCTTGTTGTGATCAGACGACAGGTTGGATCACACTCTCACCGTCGCCGCCCTGCTGCGCATCGTGTCGTCCGTGCTCTCCGCCTCCGGCCTGTTCTCCGTCCGTGCCCCCATCTGATTGTCCGCGATCCCTCGATGTCCTCCCATGCTTCTGCCTCTTCCCGTCCGCCTTCTGGTCGGTTTGCTTTCTCCGTCGAGCCTCCCGCACGCAACCCTTGTTCCGATTCAAGGCTCTCCGGCTGCTCCGTTCCCCGCCCCCTCGTGCCGACCTACGCTTGCGCCCGGACCCGCGTGCTCGACTCCGGTTCGTCCCGAGCTGATGCCGTCCGCTGTCCCCTCTTGACGGCGGCCGAGATCCTCGCCGCAGGCAGGCCGGCGGTCGGCCGGTCCGCCGGTCCCCCGGTCCACCGGTCCGCCGGTCCGCCCGGTCCGCCGGTCCGAGACGGTCCGCCCGGTCCGCCGGTCCGCCCGGTCCGAGGGTCCGGAGGGTCCGTAAGCGTTCGGCCACGCCGGTATGGCGGACCGACAACTGGGCGGTCGACGCGTGCACCCGCGGAGCGGAGAGAGCGCGGACGAGCTGAAGCGGGCAGAGCCAGGAAGCGCGCCGTGCGGCGAAGAACGCACTCCCCCCGCAGGCCGAGTTGGTCAGTCTGCACGGATTTCTCTGGACACCGACGGCGCGTCTGGCTGGGCCAGCCGCGTGTCCATACCGGCTCCGCCGAACGCTTACACGGTCCGTAACCGTTCGGGCAAGCCGGTATGGACGTGGGAGCGGGCCGACCGGACGCTGGCGTTGTCGACGGCCAGCACCGGTCGATGTCCCCTGCGCAGGGAGGGCGCCCGGACCGGATCGGCTCGCTGTTCGACGGTGCTTGCCCGACGGCCGCAACGCCGGATACCGGCGTCGCCGAACGCTTAGGACAGTGATCGAGTGCGCCGTGAAAGGCGCCATTTCTCAGCGGGTGCGAATCCCGCCCGGCAACTGTCGCTCCAGCCGGTAGCAGTCGGGGCGGACGATGGAGGCAACGACATCGGCTGAAGCACTCCGACGACAAAGGCCGCCTCGGGCGGTTCAGCGAGCACGCGGGCCGTAACGACGTGAACGCCGCGCAGGCCTCGAAACGTCTAATGCGGAAGCCGACCCGCCTCGATCACGGGGAAGGCTGCCAGCGGTCGGGAAGCGAGCGACGCGAGCACCGACCGGTTCCGCCGGGGTAATGGCGACGGCACGTGTGGAAGAGGGGAATGGACGCAACACGGGAAGCCCTGCCGGCGACGCGGCACGCGCCAACCGACAACCCGCGAGGGTCAGGTCGGGCCGGCCAGGGTGGCGGAGAGGCCCGCAGTACCGGGGAAGCCGGGTAACTCCGGTGGAGGGAAGGGGCCTTGGTTCGAGAGCAGCGCATCACGGAGGACGGGACATGGGGACTGGCGAGAGCCTAACAGCCTCAGAACGAGTTCAGCGACTCCAGACGGCGCTACATGCGAAAGCGAAGGAAGCTCCGGGCTTCCGGTTCTACTCGCTGAGCGACAAGGTGTGGCGCGACGACGTGCTCGTGGTCGCCTGGCAGGCCGTTCGTCGCAACGGCGGCGCGGCCGGGGTAGACGGCGAGACGGTCGCGGACATCGAATCGTTCGGGGTCGAACGGTGGCTGGGAGCACTGGCGCGGGACCTGAAGGCGGGGACCTACCGGCCGCAAGCGGTGCGGCAGGTCCTCATCCCGAAGAAGCAGCGTGGGAAGTTTCGGCCGTTGGGTATTCCGTGTCTCCGGGACCGGGTGGCGCAGACGGCGGCGATGCTGGTGTTGTCGCCGATCTTCGAGGCCGACCTGCAACCGGAGCAATACGCCTATCGGCCGGGCCGGGACGCGCATGACGCGGTCAGACGCGTTCACCGGTTGCTGACGACGGGCCAGCGCGAGGTGGTGGACGGCGACTTGTCGGACTACTTCGGCCAAATCCCGCACGCCGAACTGCTCCGCTCCGTCGCGCGTCGCGTGAGCGACGGGCGGCTGCTGGGCTGGGTCAAGGCGTGGCTGGAGATGGCGGTGGAGGAGGACGACGGTCGAGGCGGTCGCCGCCGGACGAACCGGGCGCGTCGGGAGCGGAAGGGAACCCCGCAAGGGGCTCCGATATCGCCGCTGTTCAGCAACATCTACATGCGTCGCTTCATCCTGGGCTGGAAGGTGCTGGGCTACGCCCGGCGCTTCAAGGCGGAAATCGTCAACTACGCAGACGACTGTGCGCCACGAAGGCGCAGAAGGGAGGCCGTGATGGCCGCCTAGCTGCAGCCATGCTGCACGAGGGATGAGGGCAGGCCCCTCGGAGCCGCCCGGCAGGGGGAGGCTCCAAACCGCCGTGCGCTGCCTCGGTCAAGAGTCGAGGTGGTAAGCGTCACGGAAACGGCGCGGCGCGACCGCGTCAGGTAGGGTGCAGGGAGACGAAGTGAATGAACCACCGGCAACGTGTCGAAAGCGTAGGGACGGTGTCGAAACCGGGGCGAGTCGTTAACCCGGGACAAGTCCAGCGGGAGCCTGTAGCTTGGCTGGTCGGCACCCGGCATAAAGGTGGCGTGACCCTGCACCAGGCCCTTGTGTGGAACGTGGGAACCTGTCGCCTTGATGTGAAGGGAGAAATCCAAGGGGCCGACCCCCAAGGATGAGAAGCCCGATGCGAGGCACAGGGGCGGAGCGACCCGTACGAGCGACGAAGTCGAGGAAACTCGATGGAGCAAAGGGGTCGCGTCATCCAGCGTGTCCCGACGGTCAACCGCGCGAGCGGGAGGAGCCGTCGAGCCACGCGAAGCCGTTTTGTATTTCCAAGTGGGTGGTTTGGGAGGCCTACACTCGGGTCAAGGCGAACCACGGAGCGGCTGGCGTCGATGCCGAGTCGGTCGAGATGTTCGAGCAGGACCTGAAGAACAATCTCTACCGGATTTGGAATCGGATGTCGTCGGGCACGTACTTTCCGCCTCCGGTCCGGACGGTCGGCATACCGAAGAAGGACGGAAGCGAGCGCCGCTTGGGCATACCCACTGTCGCCGACAGAGTTGCCCAGACGGTGGTCAAGATGTACCTGGAACCGGAGGTGGAGCCGCAATTCCACCCTGATTCGTATGGGTATCGCCCGCGGAAGTCAGCGGTCGACGCACTCACGGCAACCCGGCAGCGATGCTGGCGTTACGACTGGGTGATCGATCTTGACGTCCGCGGCTTCTTCGACAACCTGGACCACTCGCTCGTCATGCGAGCGGTCCGGAAGTACACGCAGTGCCGGTGGATTCTGCTCTATGTGCAGCGGTGGCTGACCGCTCCCATGCAGCAGGACGACGGAACCCTGGTGCCGCGCACGACGGGAACGCCCCAAGGGGGCGTCGCGAGTCCGCTCCTGGCCAATATCTTCCTGCACCTCGCGTTCGACGACTGGATGCGGACCACGCACCCGGACGTTCCGTTCGAGAGGTACGCGGATGATATCGTCGCGCACTGTCGAACGGAGGCGCAAGCGCAGCACGTCCTGTCGCACATCAAACGTCGTCTGGCGCAATGCCGGCTGGAGGTACATCCGGAGAAGACGCGTATCGTCTACTGCAAGGATGATGACCGGCCGGGGCAGTATCCCACGCAGCAGTTCACCTTCCTGGGATACACGTTCCGTCCTCGTCGGGCGAAGAATCGATGGGGTCAGTACTTCATCAGCTTCCTCCCGGCGGTGAGCAATGCGGCAGCAACGCGGATGCGGCAGACGATGCGGCGTTGGCACCTCCCTCGGCGCAGCGACAAGGCCATCGACGACCTGGCCCGCATGTGGAATCCTGTCCTTCGCGGCTGGATTCAGTACTACGGCCGTTTCTACAAGTCGGCCCTGTACTCGGTCTTCTGCCACTTCAACGGCCTGCTGGTCCGCTGGGCCATGCGGAAATACAAGAGGCTACGGCGCCATCGTCGTCGCGCCAGCCACTGGCTCGGCGGCTTGGCTCGTCGTGCGTCCCGGCTGTTCGCCCACTGGCATCTGCTGGGGTTGACGCCGGCGGCTGGATGATGGGAGCTGTATGAGCGGAGACGTTCACGTACAGTTCTGCGAGCGCCCGGGGGTGCGATTCCCCCGGGCGACTCACCTCGCGGTTCTCGGCCGCGCGCCGGCAGCGGAGATGCTGGCGGCGGTGTCCGGGCTGCTGAAGCGTCTGAAGCTGCCGATGAACACCGAGAAGACCCGTTGCTGCCGAGTGCCAGAGGAACCGCTAACGTTCCTCGGCTACCGGATTGGGCGCAATTATCGGCGGGACACGGGAGCAGCTTACATCGGCACCCGTCCGAGCCCGGCGAGCGTCCAGAGCATCTGCCGACGCCTGAGCGAGCTGACGACGCGGCGTAGCGGGCTCCTGTCGCCGGAGGTCGTGGTGGCGCGCCTGAACCGGTTGATGACCGGCTGGGCGAACTACTTCACCTTGGGGCAGGTCAGCCCGGCCTACGCAGCGGTCGACCGGCACGCAACGCGACGGCTGCGCCAGTGGCTCTGTCGCAAGCACAAGGTGCGGACCGGGAAAGAGATGCGCTTCCCGGCCGAGCGGCTCTGGCACGAGTACGGGCTCACGCGCCTTGCACCGCGCACGACAAGCTTTCCGTGGGCGAAGGCATGAATCTCGTCCGAGAGCCGGATGCGGGAAATCCGCACGTCCGGTTCGATGAGCGGCGACTGGAAACGGAGCCACGGCGGGGAGTGAGGCACCGGCGACGGGCGAAAGCCGCCGGGAACAGCTACCCCCACCGCCTACCGCCACCGCGCCAGTCGTCGACTCTACTACAACTTTGCCAACTGGCGTGACGCACCAGGCCCGTGATTCCTAGTCGCGCGCCGGCGAACGTGGCAACGTAGTTTCCGTCACCGTCCTTACGAGGGTCCGAGGTCCGGAGGGTCCGAGAGCAGCGTGGTTGCGACGATGGCGACTGGGAATTGCATACGGAACGGGCGACGCTCGCGCACGGAAGACGCCTAAGCAGTTTGAAAACAATGACTTACAAGAACTTGCCGTAGACAGGACCGGAAGCCGTGCACCACGGCTGGGATCCGAAGACGCTGGAGCGGCTTCCGCAGCGTCCTGTTGGCGAGCACCTTGCCACCCTTGCCCGGAAACACCAGCGGATACCGGCCGGCACCGAGCGTCCGCGCGGCGTCGAGGATCTCGAGCGCCCGCCGACAGAGCGGGACCCGATGGTCGCGCTTCATCTTCATCCGGGATGCCGGGACGGTCCAGACGTGGCCCGCCACGTCCACCTCGTCCCATCGCGCCCCGCAGACCTCGCCCGAGCGCGCCGCGGTGAGCACGAGGAACTCGAACCCCAGCCGCACGAAAGGCGACCCCGCCGACGAGTCGCGGACGGCCGCCACGGCCGCGGGGACCTCCCGGTGCGGCAGCGCTCGCATGTGCTGCACGACCGCGAGCTGCGCGCCGAGCACCCGGCCCACTCGGTCGCAAGGGTTATCGGTCCGGAACTCCATGACCACGGCCCACTCCAGCACGGCGGCGACCCGCTGCCGGACGGACTTGGCGGTCGCCGCCCGCGTGTGCCAGATGGGCGTCAGGATGGCCAGCACGTCGGCGCTGTTGACCTCGGCGACGGGCCGGGCACCGATGTGCGGGAAGGCGTAGCGGGCCAGGCTGTTGCGCCACTGCCGGTGTTCGCTGGCGTTGCGCCAGCCGGGCCGCTTCTGCTCGATGAGGCGTTCGGCGGCCTCGGCGAAGGTCGGCATGCCCTGGAGGCGGCGGCGGTCGGCGAGCGGGTCGCCGCCGGAGCGGGCGAGCTTTCGGTTGGCGAGGGCCTGCTCGCGGGCCTCGGCCAGCGAGACGAGGTCGACGCTGCCGAGTCCGAGTTCGCGGCGCCGGCCGCGGATGACGAGGCGCTGGGTCCAGCTGCGCGCCCCGGTGGGCTGTACGAAGAGGTACAGGCCCTGTCCGTCGGCGTGTCGTCCGGGCGGCGCGGAGCGGATGAAGGGGGCGGTGAGGGCGTTGCGGGGATGGCGTCCTCGGCGCTTGGTGCGGCGGGGGGTGGCGGGCGTGCTGGTGTCAACATCCATTCCACCATTGCAGGCGAGAGGTGGCGGGATGTCGAGGGACGGCGCGGCCGGTTCGGCGCGCCCGAAGTGTGCAATAAACGATTACCAATCAGAGATTTATGGACTTACTGGCACGGCAGTGAACATCAGCGGACGATCTAGATCCGTTGGTTCTCGGCGAGCGGATCGCCGCCCTCGCGGGCGAGCTTGCGGTTCGACAGTGCCCGCTCCCGCGCCTCGGCCAGTGACACCAGGGCGGTGCTGCCGAGTCCGAGTTCGCGTTTCCGGCCTCGGATGACGAGCCGCTGGACCCAGCTGCGGGTGCCGGTGGGCTGGACGACGAGGTAGAGCCCCTGCCCATCGCAGTGGCGGCCGGGCGGGGCGGAACGGATGAAGGCGGCCGACAGCGCCTTGTCGGGGTGCCGGCCTCGGGGCTTGGTTCTGCGGGGTCTGTTTGCTGTGCCGTGTCCGCTTTCCATTCCCATATCATACACGGGATTCTAGCGGATCTCGCGAGACCTCCTGACCGGCTCAGGCCGGCCAAGAGAATCATAAACGATTACCGGTAAGCTATTTATGGGATTCTCTGCACGATGACGGACCGCCTCGGACCCCGGCCGGCCGTTGAGGTGCTGGTAGTACCACCTGATCTCGCCGGTATCGCCGTCGAGCGCCAGCGTCGAGTTGTGGTACAGGTGCCGGTTGTCGGCGCCGCCGAGCAGGAACTTCGGCGCGGGAGACGTGACCGAGGTCCCGACGTAGATGAGATTCAGCTCGGGGTCGTAGCTGGGCGCCATCCACGATCCGACGTGCCCGCGCTCCTCGTACGGCACGTCGCCCCACGTCTCGTTGCCCGGCTCGCCGGGCGCCGGGATCAGCCGCGTGCGCCACACCTCCGCGCCGGTGCGCGGGTCGTGGGCGGCGATGATGCAGGCTTCCGGTCCGGCCCACGGCCGGCAACTGCGGCCCGAGACGACCAGGCCGTTCGCGATGATCGGCCCGGTGGAGTGCCGCGCCGGCAGCTCATAGAGATTGAGAACCTCCGTCTCCCACGCCAGGCTGCCGGTCCGCGCGTCGAGCGCGTAGACGTAGCCGTCGTTGGCGGTGTCGATGATCAGGTTGCCGTAGATGGCCGCATTGCGGTTCACCTGGACGAGTCCGCGAATGTAGTCGTTCGCGTCCTCGGGGATGGGCCGCACGTATTCCCACAGCAGGTCGCCTGTCTGCGCGTCGATGGCCTGCGTGGCATGGCTCGGGTTCGGCACGTACAGCACGCCGCCGTACGCGATCGGCGTGGCCTGGTTGGTGCCCTCGCGCAGGGCGCGCGTCCACACCATGCGGAGCTCGCCGACGTTGTCGCGGTTGATCTGGTCCAGCGGGCTGTAGCCCCAACCGTTCTGCGTCCGGCGCCACATGAGCCAGTCGCCGGGAGCCGGATTCTCGTGCATCGCGTCGGTCACCGGCACGAACTCGGTAGTCGCCGCGCCTTGCGCGGCGGCGGGCTGCGGCGCAAACGGCAGCAGCGCCAGGGCGAGCAGCAGGACGGAACAGGCAGCGGGCAACCGTAGATGCATGAGATGCATGTCGAATCCCTCCCAGAGCATCAAGGGTATGCGAGAGACCCGTCCGCGGCAACGTGCGGGTCGCGGCGGTGCGGCGGCCGGCCTGGCGGATGCCAGTTCCACGTAGTACCGGCCGTCTTGTCAGCTGCGCCAGAGGAAACGGAAAGGCGGGTGTCGGCGCCGACACCCGCGGGGCCACCGACGCGCGTCGGTGGCCCCGCTATCAGGCTCTAGGAACAGCTCGACCCGGTTCGCTCCCCGCGAACCCACCCGGCCAGCATCTGCCACTCCGGGTCGTCACGATTCTGCCAGCGTCGCGGACCGTTGTGCGTGTAGGCGCCGCCGCCGTCGGGATGAAGGGGCTTCAGCAGAAACCGACTCTGCTCAGGGTTGCCCGGCGTGATCACGCGGGTGATCAGCCGATAGGCTCGCTGGGCCTCTTCGTCGCTCCACTCGTCGCCACGTCCGGGAGCCGGCGCGAAGCCGATAAGCCCCCCGGAATGGCAGTTGCTGCAGCGGAGCTGCCCTTCGCGCGGATTCGCGAAGACGGGCTGAACGCACGCGCGGAAGAACTCGAAGTCGATCTCGGGCTCCGGCGGAGGGACGAAGGCGTCATCCGGCATGCTTCGAATCCAATCGAGCAGCGCAACGTACTCCGGGTCGTCAGCGGAGGTCCAGTAGGTCCCGCCAGTGTGAGTCAGTCCGCCCGCATCGGGTGACAGGGGCTTCAAGAGCAGCCGGCTGCTCTCGGGGTCGGCCGTGTTGATGAGCTGGCTCACCACCTGGAAGTTGCGCATCGACTGCTCGCTGCTCCAGCCGGCATTGGAGTTGGGGGTCTCCAGACTGAAGCGCACGCTCGTCTGCCACGTGTGACACATCACGCACGACGCATAGCCTCGAGTCGTGCCCCCGCGGTCTTCCATGAAGACGCTCTCGACGGTGCCGCGGTATGTCTCCAACTCGCCACTGCTCAGGGTCTGGGCGGCGACCGGCGCGACAATACCCGGCGGTAGCGCCACGGCCGCCACCGCAGCCAGACAGCAGATCAGCCCCAGGCCGATTCTCGTCATCATGACGCCTACTCCTCCGACGACTGCATGTTGGTGCCCTTGGGACTCACGCGGTCGGGGGGCAGGATGACGGTGCTGATGCGGGCCGGCCGCGAGCCGGTCGTGATGCTGGCGACCACCTCGAGCTTCTCCAGATCGACCGCCAGCGTCTGGTCAGTCCCGGACACCGCGACATACATGTACTTGCTGTCGGGTGTCGACGTCATCCAGTTGGCACTCGGGCCCACCTTGACGCCGCCGATGTACTCGAGGTCGGGCAGACTCCAGCCGTAGATGCGGCTGTCGAGCCGGCTCGAGGCCCACACGGCGGAACGATCCGCCAGCACCTCGAGACCGTGCATGTCACCGGTCTGTATCCCGTCGGCGTTCTTTTCCCACAAGGGCAGCTCGGGCGGCCACAGCATGTCGACGACCTCCCGGCTCTCCCAGCCGACGACCCACACGGCGTTGATCCCGGTCGCCTGCGCGAAGATCCGTTTGGTCGACCCGTCGTCGTTTGCCTCGAAGGCCATCGGTCGCACCGTGTGGTGCGTCCGGCCGTATTGCTCGTATCCACTCAGCCCGAGCGACCAGGCCACCGTGTCGGTCTCGGGGTCAATCACCTGGATCGTCGGATCATCCGGCCCGGCCTGGCCGCGGAGACCGAGCACGACCCACCGTTCGTCAGGGGTCATGAAGACGTTGTGCACCGGATAGTGCACCTCGATGCTCTTGACGGTCTCGTGCGTATCGATGTCGATGACATCGACGAGCGCTGGCGCCGCCCGGTTCGGATCGACCGCGACCCCGGGGCCGAGTGGATTCGTCGACCGCCGCGCGATCCCCGCGTAGATCTTCCGGTGCTTCTTGTTGACCGCGACCTTGTTCGGTCGCTGCGACAGCTTGATCTGCTCGACCAGCTCGAGCGTCTGCGTGTCGAACACGTCGACCGTATGGTCCTGCTCGTTCGCGCAGTAGTAGTAGAGCGCGTCGGGATGCATCGTCAGGTTGTGCGGATTCGGACAACCTCTGATCAGCCCTACGACCTCGTTCAGCTCGGGGTCGATGACGTGCTGGATGGTGCCCGCGTTGTTGCTCTGCAGGATCCGCACGACCACCCCGTCGTAGGAATCGAGCTGGGGCACCGCCTGTGCCGCCGCGGACGAGGCGAGAAGCAGACTGGCGACGACGACCCAGAGTGCGCGGCCGAAGAGTGAACCTGGCATCTGAACCTCCGTGTCATGGCCCATGGCGCACCGGACTGCTGCACCGCACGACCGACCTGATCCTGTCCGGACAGCCCATGATAGCGGAGACGGACGTCCGGCGTCTTGCCCGCGCTCATGGCAAGCTGCAAGCAACTTTTTTTCGTGGGGCACACTGGCGGAACACCCATTGGTCACTCAGGCAGCGGGGATGCGGGGCGAGCTGATCGGCTCGCGGGCCACCGGCGGGTTCTCTCCGGCGTTCAAGACCGACGCGCCGTGGGTCGGCGTGGCCAGCGACCTGCTCGACGGCCCGGCCGGCCGCCTCAACGCGTCGGAGGCCGGGGTGACACTGTGGCGCAACCAGATGGCCTACGGCATGGCTCGCACCAGATGCACGGCGCCGACGGGCAGCTCAACGCCGAGGTGGGCTACGGGCTGCCGGTGGGCGCCCGGTTCGTCGGAACGCCCAGGGTCGGCCTGATGAGCTCGGCGTACGGCCGGGACTACCGGGTCGGCTACGGCCTCGGGGTGCTCGACCAGGGCAAGGTGAACTTCGAGTTGGGGGTCGACGCGCAGCGCCGGGAGAGTCCGGCGGAGGGCGGGGCCAGCAACGGGTTCATGGGCCGGGCGACGCTCGGCTGGTGAATGTCAGGCGAGACTCCGGACAGCCGCCGTCCAACGATCCCGTCAACAGCGCCCGCAGCAGATGAAGAAACGCCCCGCACCGCCTTGACGGTACGGGGCGTTTTCGATTGCCGACCGCGCGGGTACGCGCCGCGCATGCGTTCGGGGTGGTCACGCGACGCGTGGCCCTGCGGGTTAGGTTAGGACGGAAAGTGGAGCCGCAAAGCGACGTTTTCCGGGTAGGATCGAGCGACGAGCAAGAGGGTCCAGGCGGGCTGCGCCGCCGCTCGAATGTGGTGACGTCTGCGCCACGGAATGGCGGACGAGGACATCCATGGACAACTCGAACAGCTCCCGATCCTGCATCGCCCCCGTCGCCGCGTTGGTCTTGATTACGGCGACCGCCTGGATCCCGGCCACCGCCCGGGGTCAGACGGAGTCGCCGCGCACGCCCTGGGGTGCACCGGATCTGAACGGCATCTGGAGCCACGGGACGGCGACGCCGCTCGAGCGCCCCGAGGAGCAGGGCGAGCGGGAGCTGCTGACGGACGCCGAGATTGCCGAGATCAACGCCGCGCAGCGGTCGACCGATGGCGTCGGGGCGCGCCGGGTGGTCTGGTGGGAGCGCAGCCTGTCGGACGGGCGCACCTCGATGATCGTCGATCCCCCGAACGGCCGCATCCCGTACTCCGAGGCGGGCCTGGAGCGCGTCCGGGCCCGCCCGGGACAGACGAGCGAGGGACCGGAGGGCCGCAGCCCGCAGGAGCGCTGCATCTCCTACGGCATCCCGCGCCTGGGCGGTCCCTACAGCCAGAACGTCCATATCGCACAGACCCCGGACCACGTGCTCCTCCTCTTCGAGATGGTCCACGAGTTCCGCATCATCCCGCTCGACGGGCGGCCGCACCTGCCGGGGCACGTGCGGCAGTGGCTCGGCGACTCGCGCGGGCACTGGGAAGGCGACACGCTCGTGGTCGAGACCACCAACTTCAGCCCGGCGCAGTGGTTCCGGGGCCTGTCGCAGGGCGGCATGCGCCTGGTCGAGCGCTTCACCCGCGTCGACGAGGACACGGTGCGCTACGAGGTGACCTTCGACGAGCCGGACCTGTGGACGCAGCCCTGGACGGCGACGATCCTCATGCCGCCCACCGAGGGCGACATGTTCGAGTTCGCCTGCCACGAGGGAAACACCGGCATGACCGCCACGCTCGAGATCGCCCGGCTGGAGGAAGCCGAGGCGGAAGGGACGCGGTAGGCACTACGTGATGCGGCACCACTTGGGCAACCCATGAGCGTTTCCATCATCAGCGGCACCAACAGCAAGCCCGCGTCGAGTAGCTTACTGAAGTCCCTGATGGTTGACTTCGACGACTGGGGCCGGCCTTCGCGTTGATCCCTTCCCCCGATTACGTAACGACGAGCAATAAGACGCGAGGGGTAGCCAGCCGGCGCTGGCCCCACTGTCGCCGGCCCGGAAGGACGCCCCTGCGGGTACTAGAGCTAACGAGGCTCTGCCTCGGACCGACGAGACATGTAGGCCTCGGCAGTTGCTGACGGCGGAAACGGACCCCGGCCACTGCTCCAGCTGCGGCGCGTAGCCGCGTTCATGTTCGCCCGAAGGCGATGGTGGCCGTAGACTGGCCGGTGAGGAGCCCATCGACCGGAGTCCGAGCCATGAAGGTAGCACGTTCCGTTGCCGAGATCCTGTCGCAGCACACCACGCTGACGCTCGAGTGCATCGACCGCATGTACCTGAACGTCTACGTGCCCCTGCTGCAAGCGGGCGCCGGCGTGGCGTACTTCTTCCGGAAGCTGCGCGGCCGACCGGTGCCGTCGTCGGCGCTGATGGCGCCGATGACCGAGCGCTTCGTCAGCGCGATCAAGCGCTACGCCGAACACAACCGGATCGACGTCGTGACGTTCCGGTCGCCGGCGCGGTCCGCCACGATGCCGGCCTTCTCGTGGAAGATGCCGTCCTCGGGAATCGGCCGGCGCTCGGCGTCGCACGGCACCGCGACCTTCACGTCGAGATGGCCGCGCGCCACCATCTATGCCAGCAGCTCCAGCGCATCGGCGGCGCCCGGGTCGGGCGGCGCCAGCGGCAGCTCGGCGAGATGGCGCTCGACCCGCTCGCGCAACGCCGCACCGCGTTCGATGGCTTCGATCTCGGCCGGCGGCAGGGTGCAGCCGACCACGAGACGCATGTGACCGCGGTTGCGGACCAGCCCCTCGATGCCGCGGGTGGCCAGCGCGAGCGCGCCGGCGTTGAAGTAGCCGGTCAGGCGGTCGTACCGCTCCGCATCCTCGAGCGCCGGGACGTAGAACAGGCGGACCAGGTCGCCATCGTCCGGGGTGTACTTGCGCTGCCACGAGCGGTCGGCGAGCATGGGTCGGCTCTCTTCACCCCGTCAGAACTCGGCCCCGCCCCGGCTCGCAGGCGGCCGACGGGCGCCGCGTCCAGTCGGCGCCGGCCGCGTTCGCCTGACTGGCGGACGGCGCCGGCCGAACGGACGCGCTCGGGCTACGATGGCTCCTTCGGCGCGGGACGCGGCGGCCGAGGCGATGGGGCTGGCCGCACGACCTTCGCAGCCGGCGGCGGACTGTAGCCCCGCGCTTCGGTGGCTGCCGGCTCCCCGCCGGGACGAACAACGGGCCGAGGCGGGTAGCGAACACAAGGGCGATTCAATGTGCGCTCCAGCTCCTGGGCGTGACGGACGAGGGCCGCGATGTCGTTGCCATGCCTGGCGAAAAGCTCCGCCCGCACTCTCCGCACTTCTGCGACGATCGGATCATCAATGCGGCTACTCACGCTCCATCTCCTTGAGCTGGCTCGGTGTACAGATGACCGGCGGCTCGTGACCCGCATCCCGGCACACCTGCTCGATGCGGGCCGCCGCAACCGGATTCGCGAGATGCCTCATGTTCCACGTCACCAGATAATCTACTCCGTTCAGGGCCGCGATGGCGGCATGAACGGCATTCCCCGCGACCCGTCGGCCGGCCCGAGCGCCCCGGCCGCCGCCCGCCGGGCGCTGTCCCAGAGGTGCAGGTTGCTCGCCTTCTTGCCCGCGACCCGGCCCACCACGCCGCCCTCCAGGTCGATGCCGACCGCCCGGGACAGCCGCAACGCCTCGTCGTAGGCGAACACCGGCGCCTTGAAGGCGTCCCAGGCCAGCACGAAGAACGCCGTGAGCGCATCGAGGTCTTCATCGGCCCTGACGTGCGTCAGTTGGCCCAGGCGCCACCGCTTGACCTCGCGCCGCGCTGCGTCGAGCGCGTCCTCGGGGGTGACCGCATACGGGTCCCACGGCTCCTCGAACAGCACCGCCTGGCCGCGCCGCCGGCGTTCCTCCGGCCTCTGCCGCGGGGCGCCTCGGCGCAGCGGCCAGTGGCGCGAGAACTCCTCGAGGGCCGGCCCGAACGACGCCAGATACAGGTCGACCCCGCTGATGCCGGCGTCCTGGAACTCGGTGACCCGCGTCCGGACCGCGCGGGCGACGGCTGGCTCCACTTCCTCACAGTACACGGTCGGGGCCTGGTCCCGGGTGTCGTCCCCGTACGCGGGCCGACCCTCGCGGACCGCCTCTGCGGCGCCCTTCGCTCCCGCCTCGCCGGTCTGCCGAGGACGGCAGACCAGGAAGATCGTGCTGTTCGCCGCCGCCTTGTCCTTGATGTGCAGGCTGCCCTCGGCTTCGGTGTTCACCGGCCACGACGCGGTGATCACGAAGCCGGCCTCGATCAACCCCGTCGTCAGCGCGTCCCAGGCGCCGGTGGCCTTGTGCGTGAACATCAGGGTCATCACGCCGTCGGCCTTCAGCACCCGGCGGCACTCGGCGAAGATCGCCGCCATCCGCTGCTGGTAGTCCCGGCCGGCGAGAGCGCGGGCGCCCGTCCGGTCGCGGAACTTGGCCGGGTTGGCGACCGCCTCGTTCTCCTTGTCGGTCAGCTTCCGCCGGAACAGCTCGGGAAACACGCGCCCCGCGGTCCGCTTGAGCCAGACGTAGAAGAAGTCCGACAGCTCCGCATACATGACGTTGTCGTAGTACGGCGGGTCCATCACGACGGCGTCGATGCTCGTGTCGGCGATGTGGTCGAGGCTGTCGGCCGGCTTGCAGGTGATCGTGACGGGCGGCGGCCCGTTGGTCTCCGCCGGTTGCGGCTCGGCTGCATCGAGCAGGCCGCCGGCGTTGCCGCCGGCTTCGGGATGGATCAGGGCCACCAGCTCGCCGATCTGTCCGATGGCCCAGTCGTAGCCGAGGCCGACGACCAGCGGGGCCATCTCGACGTAAGACCACTTGAAGGAAAAGTCGTGTCGATCGAACGTGCCGGCCACAACCTCACGACCAACGTGCCAATGGGTCATGCGCGAGTTGTAGTCGCGGAGCTTGTCCAGCGAGAGCGCCAGGTACCCGTAGGCCGCCTGCCGGACACCGTCCAGCCGACCCGCCGCGCGGTCCGCGTCCAGCATCTCCCGGAACACCTCGACGCTTCGTGGTGGCCGACGACGCCCGCAAGGCCGAGATTCCGGTCGGCGATGAACTGGTTCTCCACCGAGTATGCGTCCACCGCCCGGCCTTCCTTGCCGATGGCCAGCGTGTAGACCAGGGCCGCGCGCGGCGTCCCCTCCACCGCCTTGAAGAGCACCGTCAGGAACGCGGTCAACTGGTCGCGAGCGGCGCCGATCTGCTGCACCTTGCGGAGGTACACCGAGAGCTCGTCGAGCAGGATGAGCGTCGGCTCTCCGCCGAACAGCTCGCGCAGCGTGTCGGCCCCCGGCGCGACGCCGCCGGTGTCGCTGTTCCTCACCCGGTCGTAGCCCGCCGCCCCGGCGAGCGCGTAGGCCAGCTCGCCCCACGGCGTGTGCGCGCGGATCCTCTCGCCCATCGTCCGCCCGTTGGCCGGGTCCGCGTTCTCGCCATCGAAGGCCGCGAGGCGCACGGGCCCCCTCGGCAGAAGCGACGCATCGATGAACTCGTCCATCCCGGCCACCCGCGGCAACCCCCGCGCCGCGTGCGCCAGGGCGATCAGGCCATGCGTCTTGCCGCCGCCGTACGAGGTGTCCAGGCGTAAGATGGCGGCCGCCTCGCCTCCGGCCCCACTCAGGCGCCGGCAGACGTTGGCCAGCAGGTTCTTGAGGCCCCGGGTCGGATAGGTGTTGGCGAAGAACCGGACGGGATCGACGTACTCGGGGTTTCCGCCGCCCGTGACCACCTGGGCGAGGTCGGCCGCGAAGTCCGCCTCGGCCACCGTGCCACGCATGACGTCGCCGCGGGGGCGGCACGTGTCGAAGATGGTTCGGATGCTCACGGATGTCTCGGCCCGGTGCGGACGCACCGCCCACTTGCCGGGGGAACGCAACGTGCCGTCCCGCTCATTTTGGCCCACGATATCACGCCGTGCACGCGTCTCCGCGACGCCGTCGGCTCGACGACGACGAAGCGGTGGCGCGGTCCTTCCCGAAGCAGCCGCCGCCTCGGAGTCCAGCGGGCGGTTGATGCGGCGACGCCCCGCACGTCGAGCACGCTGCCGACCCTCAGCCGGCAGTCCCCGCACGACGTTGCCGAGAGCCCGCTACGGCGACACCTGCGACCGCCGAAACCTGCCTGAGTTCCTGCCCCCGGAGCGCCCGAGTTCCTGCCCCCCGGCCGGAAACGCCCTACGACCCGCGTACGCCGTAGGCCGGACCCTGAGTCGCCAGGGAGCGAGAGCAACCAAGTCCAATCATCACAGCAGCTTGGAGCGAAACTCGGATTGCCCGGGGGTTAGCGCCCGAACCGGTTGAAGTACCCTGAGCGACCCCGGCCCGGGCCGTAAGACTCCCTGCCTCCACACAAACGGGGGGGCAGCGCGTCCGACGCCCGAACCGGCCGGGGTCGCTCAGGGTGCATTCTTCCCTCCGGGGAAGGCTGTCAACGACCGCGGGCTCGTGGTCGTGGTGTGACCACGACGGCATCGGGAATGTCACGCAGTCGGCACCGAGCCGAACGACAGCCCGGCAGCACCCGCCGGGCGCGGCCGGCGGCAAGGGGTTCAAGGTGGAGGGCAGCCAGCACGGCCCGCGAGCGTCCCTCGCCCTTCGACATCGCCGGTTCCCTGTGCTGCCGGTCGGAGCAGATCGCGGATCATCCCAGCTGCGAAGCCGGCCGGTCAGAGCCGGCACGGGGACGGCTGGCGATAAAGTCGAGCACTTCCTGTTCGACCCAGCGGAGCGTGGCCGGACGGCGTACGCCGGACGAGTTGGGACGGACGCTTGGCGCTCCCGCGCCTCCTGCACCGAGACGAGGGGGGAAGCCGCTCAGCAGAGGCCGATGTCGGAGTCGGCCGCGTCACGATTCGCGTCCGGCGACCGAAGCAGCCGCCGCGACCGCCGAACGACTGTCGGCTTGGCGGTGAGCGCTCTGGGGTCGCATCTGCGGGTATCGACCCATTCATCGACGACCTCCTGCGGCCAGCGAGGGTCTAGGCCGCCGTCTTCGACCAGCTCGCCTCGCGCGGCCGAGCCGAAAGGATGATCCGTTCGGGTGGTGCGATTTCGATCGCCGCTGCGATGATCGCCGCGAGCTTCTTCTCATGCGGAGCGGCGCCAACGGTCGACACGATTGGGTTCATCACTCTCGCGGTGTCGGCGCTAACAGCAGCAACTGCTCGGTCCTACAGCAGGCGCTGCTCGATCTCGCCAGAGCCGGCCTCGAGACACGAAACACTGGAAGTTCATCTATGCTTCGCTCGCCTCGGTTTCCGCCTTCCCGGCTTCGCCGGCCTCGGCCGCTGCAGACTGCTCCCGACGCTCCGCCCAGTACTTCTTCATCCGCTCGGACGTCGCCTTCCGCGCCTCGTCCGACATGTTGCGCCGCCGGCGCGCGGGCTTCGCTGGTTGTGCCGACGAGCGCCCCGGCTTTCCGCCAAGCGCGGCAATCGCCGCATCGACTTTCGCGACACGGTCCAGCAACTCGGCCCGCTCGGTCTGGAGCAATGCTATGACATCCTTCATCGCCATTCTCGCTTCATGAGTTCGTCATCAACTACGCAGAATGGAATAGCATACCGTCATTCCGCACCAGCGTCCGCCGCCGACCATCCTGGAGGTCCCGCACCACGTCAGCGACCCGGCCCGAGGCCGCCCGAACCCGGCCCGCACCGCGCCGCAGCCCAGCGGCGAGACCAGCTCGAAGCTGTAGAATCGGGCGTGCCCGTCTCTACAGCCTATGAGCTTCTTGTCAGGGCGGCGACCCAACCGACTCGCGTGCTCACCACAGCGGGAACCGAGGAACGGGGATTCTCGGCCCAGAGACTGCGCTGCAAGATCCTGCGAAACGACGTGGAGGATGGCGCCCTCGCGTTGATCTTCGCCATCGCCGCTCTGTCCTTTCGCGATGCCCGCCCGCGCGGAACGTCAGACGTCGACTATACCGAACGGGACGACTGGACGCTGGAGGATCTTTGCCGGCACCTACGCTTCACAAGGGGCACGCTGCACCTGGACACGGACTACGTGCGCGGTCGGATGATGAAGACATCGGTAACCGTATGGCCAACCGGGCTCGTGGAAATACGAACCATCAATCGCCACCAGATGGCGTCACGGTGGATCAACCTGCTCAAGGGCAAGAAGCACCTGCGTCTCGTCTCCGGCGGGAGCCCGCCACCACGCGCGAATCCGAGTGCACCAACCGGTCCGGCATGACTGGGCAGTCGACAGACGCACTCGAAGTGCCACCGCCATTCATAAAGGAGACTGCGCGGCCGACGACGGCGGGGAGCTGACCGTGACGGTGGAGAGAGCGCCGCTTCGCCCCTGGGGCTAATGCCGCGACAGCGCGGTGAATCTGGGGGGCGCGTTACCGGGTAGGCGCGGGGGCGGTCACGAACGCGGCCCATCGGTCCATGAGCCCGCGGCGCTGGTCGAACAGATCACTGCGCGCGTAACTCCGCTCGACAGCCCCGCCGACCACGTGCGCAAGGGCCATCTCCGCCACGTCCCTCGTCGCTCCGGACCGCTCCGCCGCCCACGTGCGGAAACTCGACCGGAAGCCGTGAACGTCCGCATCCGTCGCCGTCGCTTTCCGCAGCGCCTTGATCAAGGTGTGGCCGTTGAGCGGCCGCCCGCCCACGCTAGGGAAGATCAGCGAATCGGCCGCGCCGTCAGAATGCGCCTTCATGCCCTCCAGCACGGCCACAGCCGCATCCGACAACGGCACCCGATGTTCCGCCCCGCCCTTCATCCGCGACGCCGGTACGCGCCACTCCCGCGCCTCGAGGTCGACCTCGCCCCACGTCGCCCCGCGAGCCTCGCCGGACCGTACCGCCGTCAGCGCCGTGAAGCGAATCGCCGCCTTGACGGCCGGACCGGACCCGCACGCCTCGACTGCAGCCAGCGCCGCGGGAACTTCCGCGTACGGCAACGCCCGCCGATGTTCTCGGGTCTTCGGGGTCTTCGGCAAGGCCGCGTCGATCACTTCGCCCGCCGCGTTCACGTCGACATGTCCGAGAGCTTGCGCCGCCGCGAGCACGCCCCGGACCCAACCGCGCAAGAGCTTTCCGGTCGCGGGCTTGTCGCGGTAGACCGGCCCGAGCACCGAGAGCACCGCCGCCCGGTCGATCTGGTCGACGGGTCGACCCATCAGACGCGCCGCGTACCGCGCCAGGGTCCGCCGCCGCGTCTCTCGGGTCCGGCCGCGCCACTGGCCCCCCTGGTCGACCTTGGCGGACACGTCCGCGAACGTCGGCACGGTCGACGCACGCCCGGACGGGTCGCCGCCCCGCTTCGCCGTCAGGCGGTTGTCGTGCGCCCGCTCGCGAGCCTCGGACAGCGTGACGGCCGGGTACGTGCCGATGCTGATGTCGCGCCGCTTCCCCTGGACGTGGAGCCGTTGAACCCATCGCTTGTTCACCCGGCCCGTCCGGCCCCTGGCCACGACCAGGTACACCGTGTCGCCCGCCCGATACCGCCCCGGCTTCCGCAGCGTCTCGGCCCGCTTGACTGTCAGTCTCTCCATTGACCCAGCCTCCTTGGACCGAAATATTACACCCACGGTACAACCACAATCAAGTCTCGGATTCAGGCGGATCACCCCGGACCGGTACGGACCCCAGAGCCGGGTAATTCCGCACTATAACGCCGTAAAACCAGCACACTTTGGACAGATGGGGGACCGACACGGATCAGCACCAGCGTTAAGGCAGCGCAAACGCGATGTACTCGCCCGAATACACGCGGCCGCTCACGGCCACGAGGATGTACTGCCGGCCGTCGACCAGGTAGGTCATCGGTCCGCCGCTCTGGCTGGCGGGCACGTACACCGCGCCGACCTGCTCGCCGGTCAGCTTGTCGTAGGCGCGCAGCATCGCGCCCCGTGGCCGGTCCGGCGGGTTCGTATCCTGCGGATCGGCGAGGATGACGAGCGTCTTCGTGACCAGCAGCCCGACGTTGGTCGTCGTCCCCCCCTGGCCCGTCAGCGGGATGTCGAGACCCTCGAGCGCGGGATGGTTCCGCACCGCGTCCGGCGTCTCGCCGTGCGGCACCTGGAAGAGCAGCTCGCCCTTGTTCATGTCGACGGCGGAGAGCAGTCCGTAGGGGGGCTTGACGATCGGCAGCCCGTCCACGTTGAGGCCGCGTCCGGGCGGCAGGCCGCCGGCGACGTAGCGCGGCGAGCGGCTCCGCGCCTCGTCCGCCACCGCCAGCGGCCGCCGGAAGTCGCGGCCCTTCACGCCCGAGACGTAGCGGATGTCCGAGAACCCGGCGGGCGGCTCGGTCACCGACAACTGGTTCACCGACGAGTTGTTGGCGTGCGAATAGAAGATGCCGGTCTCCGGATCGAACCCGGCCCCGGGCCAGTTCGTGCCGCCGCCCATGGCCCCCATCGCCGCCGTGGCGATCGGCCCGTCGACGTCGCCCCGGATGGGCGGCGTGAAGACCGGCCCCACCCTGAACCGCTGCATCGTCTCGATCGCCTGCGCCCGCAGCGCCGGCGTGAAGTCGATCAGGTCGTCCGGGATCCTGATCTCGTTGCGCGCGTACGGCGGCGGCCGGGTCGGGAACGGCTGCGTCGGCGAGTACCACTCGCCCGGGACGTCGCCCTGCGGCACGGGCCGCTCCTCGATGGGGAAGACCGGCTCGCCGGTCTCGCGGTCGAAGATGTACAGCAGCGACTGCTTGGTCGGCACGGCCACGGCCTTCACGGCACGGCCGTCGACGGTGAGGTCGGCCAGCAGCGGCGCGCCCGGCAGGTCCATGTTCCAGATGGGGTGGTGCACGATCTGGAAGTGCCAGCGGCGCTCGCCGGTCTCGAGGTCGAGGCACACGATGCTCTCGGCGAACAGGTTCTCGCCCGGCCGGTGCCCGCCGTACAGGTCCGAGGTCGGCGTCTCGACCGGCACGTAGACCAGGCCCAGCTCCTCGTCGGCCGTGATCTGCGTCCAGACGCCCACGTTGCCGTTGACGGCCCACGACTCGTTGAGCCAGGTCTCGTTGCCGAACTCGCCGGGGCCGGGAATGGTGTTGAACGACCAGCGCAGCTCCCCGGTCCGCACGTCGTAGGCGCGCACGATGCCCTTCGCGTTGTTGTGCGTCGGGACGGCCTGCCCCTCGTCGAACGTGGCGCCGACGATGACGTAGTCGCGCGCGATGGTCGGCGTCGCGTGGATCGCGGCCTGCCCTTCGACGAGGTCGATCTGCGTCCCTCTGCCGTAGACGACGCCCACCTTGAGGTCCACGACGCCGTCGTCGCCGAAGGTCGGGATCTCGCGGCCCGTCCGCGCGTCGAGCGCCACCAGGCGGTAACCGATCGTCATGTAGAGGATCCGCTCGTCGCCCTGCCCGTCGCTCCAGAAGGCCACGCCGCGCCCGGAGAGCTGCCGCACCGACGCCTGGCCGCGGCGCCCCTCGTCCATGCGGTGCACCCAGAGCAGCTCGCCGGTCCCGGCGTCGATGGCGATGACTGCCCGGCGCGTGCCGGCCGTCGTGTAGAGGACGCCGTCGATCATCAGCGGCGTGCCTTCCAGCTTGTATTCCGGCCGGTCGCCGAAGTTGTCGGTCTTCAGGCGCCAGGCGACCTCCAGGTCGTTGAAGTTGGACGCGTCGATCTGGTCGAGCGGGGAGTAGCGGCTGCCGTCGAGCTCGCCCGTGTAGTGGGGCCACTCGCCGCTGGCCACCGACGGACGCACGCGGTCGTCACCCTGCGCGGCCTCCGGCGCCGCGAGCCAGCCGCCGCCGCCGAGCGCGAGGGCCATCCCCAGCAGGAGGGACGGCAGAACCCCGCGCGTCAGCCGCGCAGCGGGCGTCGAACCGGGCGTCGAACCGGACATCTTGTCTCCTCCGCTCGCACGCCGCCTCACGGCTGGCGCGTCACGTGCTCGAGGCATGCCGCTGCGGGGTGTCGGTGACGGATCATACCCGGCATTTCTCGAGTGGCGGCGCAGACTACACTCTGATGAGACCGAAACTGACCCGCAGCGCGCGCTCCACTCGGGACCGCGCGATCGATGAGCCGTACCGTTTGCTCCGGAAGGACGACGTTCAAGCGGATGTTCATGGCAGGATACGCTCCTCGCTCATGCCCTGCATACACACGCGTAGTGTGTATCGAAATAGGATAGTCGGCTCGGAACGGTAGAATGCCCCAATAGAGGAGACCGCATGAATCCGCAACCTGAAGTCTGGCTCCGCGGCCCGGTGGAAGGCTTCGAGCCGCTGCTGATGCCGGCCGTGCATTCCCTGTTGCAGGCTCGCGAGGACATCGAGGGCCTGGTCGCGTCCGTCCCGGCCGAGCACGTCTGGCAGCGCCCGGGCGGCGCGGCGTCCATCGGCTTCCACGTGCGGCACCTGGGCGGCGGGCTGGATCGACTGCTGACCTACGCGCGGGGCGAGGGGCTGTCGGACGCCCAGAGAGCGGCAGCGCGCGCAGAGGGCGAGCCGGGCAAGCCAGTCGCGGCGCTGCAGGAGGTCGCGGCAGGCGCCAGCGCGGCCATCGAGCGCGCGCTGGACCAGTTGCGGTCCACGTCGGCCGCAGACCTGCTGGCGCCCCGGAAGGTAGGCCGCGCCGGCCTGCCGAGCACGACCTTGGGGCTGATCTTCCACGCCGCCGAGCACTGCACGCGACATGCGGGGCAGGCGACCTCGACGGCGAAGATCCTGGCCGGCTCCAACGAGTCGTAGCCTCCGGCTTTCCTGGCCTCCGGCTTCGACGCCGGGAGCGCGCCCCCCCCCCCGGGCGGGCGGCGCGGCGCGCCGGCGCTCACGCGCCGCCGAGCTTGTCCCGGATCCGATCCTCCTGCTCGGCGATCTCCGGCGTCATCGCAGCGCCGAAGTCGGGCGCTTCCACGACGGGCCGGATCTCGATCTCGCTGGGGCCGGGCATCGGGTTGGGGCAGCGCTTCACCCACTCCAGCGCCTCGGCCATGTCGCTGACCTGCCACAGCCAGAAGCCGGCGACCAGCTCGCGCGTCGCGGCGAACGGTCCGTCGACGACGGTCCGCCGCGGGCCGTCGAACGCGACGCGCTTGCCGTTGGCGGATGGCTGGAGACCCTCGCCGGCCACGAGGATGCCCGCATCGACGAGCTCCTCGTTGAACCGGCCCATCGCCTCGAGCAGCTCGGTGGACGGCAGGGCGCCCGCCTCGCTGTCCGTCGTTGCCTTGACCAGCACCATGACCCGCATCGTCGTGTCTCCTGACGCCCGTGCGGGCCGATCGTATCTCAGCTCGGCCGTGCGCGGGGTCCGGGGCGGAGCCCCGTCTGCTTGCAGCACTCGCGCTTGATCGGCCGGATCGGCCGTGGTAGCGTGCCCGCCCATGCGAGCTGAACTGAGTCGGCGGAGCCTGTTGCAAAGCGCGATCGTGGCCGGCGGCGTCCTGGGGACCGGCGCCGCGCCACCGTTCACTGCCGTTGCCCGGGAGATGCAGCCGCGCGCGGCATCGCCCTCTGGCTCACCGGTGTCGATCAGCCGGCAGTTCGCCCGCTGGGTCGCCGGCCTGCGCTACGAGGACCTGCCGCCGGAGGTCGTCGACCGCGCCCGGGGGCTGACGCTGCACGCCCTCGCGTCCGCGCTGCTCGGGTCTCGGCGACCCGCGGCACGGCAGGCCATCCGGATCGTCAGCGAGGAGGAAGCCGGCGTGGCCAACGGCGCCACGCTGCTGGTGGACGGGACGCGGGCCACGAAGGCGGGCGCCGCCTTCGCCAACGCCGAGATGGTGTGGGCCGGCGGGAAGCTGGACACCTTCCGCATGCTGCTGCACCCGGGCGCGTGCATCATCCCCTGCGCGCTCGCCGCGGCGGAGACCGAGGAGGCCTCCGGCCGGGACTTCATCGCGGGCCTCGCGGCCGGTTACGAGGTTGCCGAGCGAATGGCGGCCGAGTTCATTCCGACCGTGATGGCGCGCGGCTTCCACGCCGGTCCGGTCTTCGGCATCTTCGGCGCCGCCGTCGCGGCGGCGAAGATCATGCGCCTCACCGAGGACCAGTTGACGCACGCCATCGGCCTGTGCGTGAACCTGGCCGCCGGCAACCTCGAGAGCCGCGGCCTGCGGGAGAGCGCGGCGGCGCGCAGCGCCCTGCTGGCGGTCGCCCTGGCGAAGGAGGGACGCACGGCGGGGGAGCGCGCCCTCGAGGGCGACGCCGGCTTCTATCACGCCTACGCGGGCAACAACCGGGGCGATCTGACGTACAGCTTCGTCGGCGACACGCGCGCCAGCCTGGCCGCGCTCACCGCCGGGCTGGGCGAGTCGTGGCTCTTCCTCGAGACGCTCTACCGCATCTACTCGACGGCCGGCTACAACATCGCCCACGTCGACGTCACGGCGCAGCTCTGCGCGGAGCACGGCATCCGCTACGGGGACGTCGACCGCGTCGAGGCCGTGGTGAACTGGCTGGAGACGCAGTATCCGAGCCCGGCCTTTCCCACCCGCCGGGAGGACACGGCGACGCCCGCCCCGGGCAGGACCAAGTACTACACCGCGTACGGCGTGGTCAGGCGGGGCCTGCCGCTCCTGCCGGGCACGCCTGACCCGCCCGCGGTGCTCGATCTCATGCAGCGGGTGACCATCATCCCGTCGCACGAGATGACGCTCTTCGGTCCCCGCATCACCATCTTCACGAAGGACGGGCAGAGCTACACGAGGCAGGGTACCGGCCGCGAGTTCATCTGGGACTTCGAGGAGGAGGCGCGCCGCATCCGCGACGTCGTCCCGGGCATCCGAATCTCCGCGGCCCGCTTCGAGGAGCTCGTCGCGGCATGCCGGAACCTCGCCGGGGCGCCCCTAGCCCACCGCCTCGCTGAGCTGACCGTCGCGTAGGGAGACTTACGCCAGGAGGCCCTGCACCACGTTGCCCGCCACGTCCGTCAGGCGGAAGTCGCGGCCCTGGTAGCGGTAGGTCAGCCGCCTGTGGTCGATGCCCACGCAGTGCAGGATGGTCGCCTGCAGGTCGTGGATGCTCACCGGGTCGCGGACGACGCTGGCGCTGAAGTCGTCGGTCTCGCCGTACGTGATGCCGGGCCTGATGCCCCCGCCGGCCATCCAGACGGTGTAGCAGCGGGGGTTGTGGTCGCGCCCGTAGCTGGGGGCGGTGTCCCGCGTGTCGTTGGCGGTGGCGAACTGGCCGTACACCGTGCGCCCGAACTCGCCGCCCCACACCACCAGCGTCTCGTCCAGCAGGCCGCGCTGCTTGAGGTCGTGCACCAGCGCGGCCGACCCCTGATCCACTTCCCGGCACTGCCGCGGGAGCTGGACCGGCAGGTGGTTGTGGTGGTCCCAGCCGGTGTGCGACAGCATGATGTAGCGGACCCCCCGCTCGACCAGCCGGCGGGCGAGCAGGCAGTTGGCCGTGAAGGTGCCGCGCTCGCGGGCCTCGGGCCCGTACAGCTCGAACGTGCTGTCCGGCTCGCCGGACAGGTCGGTCAGCTCGGGCACGGAGAGCTGCATGCGCGCCGCCATCTCGTACTGCTCGATGCGGGCGGCGATGCCCGGGTCGCCGGTCTCCTGCTGCCGGATTTCGTTGAGCGCGGCCAGATCGTCGAGGAAGCGGCGCCGGTCCGCCGTGTCGAAGCCCTCCGGGTTGGACAGGTAGAGCACCGGGTCCGGGCCGCTGCCGAACTTGACGCCGCCGTAGCGCGGGGGCAGGAAGCCGCTGCCCCAGTAGCGCGAGAGGAACGGCCCGCCGCCGGTGCTCGAGCCGGTCGTGGGCAGCGCCACGTAGGTGGGCAGGTTCTCGTTCTCGGTGCCGAGCGCGTACGACACCCACGCGCCGATCGTGGGGCGGCCGGAGAGCTGGAATCCCGTGAACAGGTACGTCTGGGCGGGATCGTGGTTGAGCTGGTTGTTCCACAGCGACTTGACGAAGCACAGGTCGTCGGCCACCCGCGCGGTGTGCGGCAGCAGCTCGCTGAGCCACGCGCCGGACTGGCCGTGCCGCGCGAACTCGAAGACCGTCGGGATGATCGGCAGCGTGTTCTGCGACGCCGTCATGGTGGTGAGCTGCAGCCCCTCGCGCACCGAGTCGGGCAGCTCCTCGCCCGCCATGTCCCGCAGGTGGGGCTTGTAGTCGAACAGGTCCAGGTGCGACGGCGCGCCCGACATGCACAGGTAGATGACGCGCTTCGCCTGCGGCGCGAAGTGCGGCAGGTCCGGCAGGCCGCCGAAGGCCTCCGAGCCGCGCGCCGCCGCCCCGAGGTCCTTGCGCAGCAGCGTCGCCAGCGCGGCGAAGCCGATGCCCGTCCCGCTGGCGCGGAAGAACGTGCGCCGGGACATGAGCCGTGCGTAGTCGTCTCTGGGATCCGCCATGCCGTCAGCCCTTCCTGGTGCTTCGTGGTTCCCGCGCTAGTGCTTCGTGAGGACCTCGTCGAGGTTGAGAATGAGGCTCGCGACGGCCGCGTGGGCGGCCAGCCCGGCGACGTCGAGGCTCTCGTCGCGCGGGTGCTCGCCGTGGCTCACGAGGCTGGTCGCGGCCTCGCGGTCCCGCCGGTAGCGCTCGTCGAAGTTCTCCAGGCTGTTCAGGAGCACGCCCAGCTCCGGCTCCGAGGGCTCCCTGGCCGTCGCCAGGCGGAAGGCGAACGCCAGCCGCTCCGCCCGCGTCGCGCCCCCCTCCGTCAGCATCCGCTCGGCCAGCACCCGCGCCGCCTCGAGGGCGGCCACGTCGTTCATCAGGTTGAGCGCCTGCAGCGGGGTGTTGGTGGGGTTCGTGCTCACCGCCGGGTTGTCCCGGTCGGCGACGTCGAACAGCGACATGGACGGCGGCGGGACCGTGCGCCGCACGTACGTGTAGAGGCTGCGCCGATAGAGGTCGTCGCCGTGACCCTGCTCGTAGCGGGCGAGGCTGCCCGCCCACAGGCCGGCGGGCTGATACGGCTTCACCGACGGCCCGCCGATCGTGTCCACCAGCAGCCCGGAGACGGCCAGGAGCTGGTCGCGCAGCATCTCGGCCGGCAGGCGGTAGCGCGGCCCGCGCGCCAGCAGCCGGTTGTCGGGGTCGGCCTCCAGCAGCGCCGGCGTCACGGCGGACGACTGCCGGTAGGTGGCGCTGGTGACGATGAGCCGGTGCATCGCCTTCATGTCCCAGCCGCTGCGCACGAACTCCGTGGCGAGCCAGTCCAGCAGCGCCGGATGGGAGGGCAGGTCGCCCTGCGCGCCGAAGTTGTCCGCGCTCTTCACGAGGCCGGTCCCGAAGTTCATCTCCCAGAAGCGGTTGACCGCGACGCGCGCCGTCAGCGGATGCGACGGGTCGACCAGCCACATGGCCAGCCCCAGGCGGTTGTTCGGCGCGCCGGCCGGCGGCGGCGGGAGCCAGGCCGGCGTACCGCGCTCCACCTTCCTGCCCGGCCGATCGTAGTTGCCGCGCAGCAGCAGGTGCGCGTCGCGCGGCTGCGGCAGCTCCTGCATCACCATGACCGTCGGCACCGTGTTCAGGAACTCGGCCTTCTGCCGCCGCAGGGCCCCGAGCTCCGCCAGGACCGTGCCGACCGTCACGTCCGGCTTGGGATAGCGGGGCGGCGACACGCTGGGCCGCTCGCGCCGGCGCGCTTCGATGCGGGCCGCGTCGATCCGCGCGTCCGCCTGGTGCACGAGGAAGTACGAGTCGATCTTGCGGGCCTGCGACGGGGTCCGCCGCGCGGGCGGAATGGCCGCGATCTCGGCCAGGGAGGCCGGCTCGGCCAGCGCCGCGACCTGCTCCGGCGCCAGCGCCCGGTCGTACACGCGGACGTCCCAGATCGACCCGCGGAAGCGCTCGGGTCCGCCGCCCGCGCCGACGCGGAGGGGATGCTCCGTCGGATCCTGCGGTCCCAGCCCGTTGAACAGGACCTTCAGCGCCTGGCGCTCGCCGTCGACGTAGAGGGCGACGCCCTCGATCTGCCGCGAGCCGTCGTAGGTCGCCGCCACGTGGCGGCGGCCGCCCGGCGCGAGGGCAGCGACCGTCTCGACGTGCCCGGAGTCGTTGTCCATCCAGAGGCCGGTGTTGCCGCCCACCAGGTTGAGCTGCAGCCTGCCGTCCGCGAGCAGCAGGCTGAAGCCCTGCCCGCGGGGGGTGTCGAGGAGCGTGCGCGTGATGATCGGCCCGCTCGCGGCCTCCGGCTCGATCCAGGCCGCCAGCGTCATTGCCTGGCCGCCGCCGTGGACGCCGGCGAAGGCGTTGGGGTCGGGGTCCTGCAGGTAGGCGTCGAGCGTCTTCGGGCCGCGCCGGCCGGCCGAGCCGCCGTCCACGAAGCGCCGCCCGTCGAAGCGCCGCGCGCGCGGCGACGACAGCGGGAAGTGCGCCGTCAGGCCGTCCTCCTGCACGCCGACGATCGGCTCGGCATCGCCGATGGACTCCTCCCACAGCCGCTGCGCCTGCTCGATCTGCGGCCGGAACTCGGCGAGCTGCGCCTCGGCGGCCGCGATCCGCTCCTCGATGGCGTCGAGCTCGGCCTGCTGCGCCGGCGTCGGCGCGTGGACGAGCGGCGGCGTGTTGCCGGTCTTCTGCCCGATGCCCGACTCGGCGATGCTGTTGAAGTACGCGAAGAGCCGGTAGAACTCCTCCTGCGTGACGGGATCGAACTTGTGGTCGTGGCAGCGCGCGCAGCCCACCGTCAGCCCCAGCCACACGGTGCCGGTCGTGGAGACGCGGTCGACGACGCTCTCGACGAAGAACTCCTCGGCGATGATGCCCATCTCCGAGTTCATGCGGTGGTTGCGGTTGAACCCGGTGGCGATTTTCTGGTCCAGCGTCGCGTTCGGCAGCAGATCGCCCGCGAGCTGCTCGATCGTGAAGCGGTCGAACGTGAGGTTGCGGTTGAAGGCGTCGATGACCCAGTCGCGCCAGCGCGACATGTCGCGCCGCTGGTCCGCGAAGTAGCCGGACGAGTCGGCGTAGCGCGCCGCCGCCAGCCAGGAGGCGGCCATGCGCTCGCCGTAGCGCGGCGAGGCCAGCAGGCGCTCGACGGCCTTCTCGTAGGCGTCCGGCGACTTGTCGGCCACGAAGGCCGCCACCTCGGCGGGCGTGGGCGGCAGGCCGGTCAGGTCGAGCGTCACGCGCCGCAGCAGCGTGCGCCGGTCGGCCGCGGGCGACGGCTGCAGCCCCTCGCGCTCCAGCCGCGCCAGGATGAACGCGTCGATCGGGTTCCGCGGCCAGGCCGCGTTGCGCACCGCGGGCGACTCCGGCCGCGCCGGCGCGATGAAGGCCCAGTGCGGCTCGTACTGCGCGCCCTGCTCGATCCAGCGCGCAATCAGCGCCACCTCGCGCGGCGCGAGCGGCTCCTCGCCGTACGGCATGCGCCGGCGGGTATCGGCGGCGGTGATGCGGTGCATCAAGGCGCTGCGGTCCGGGTCGCCGGGCGCGATCACCGGCAGGACGCCGTCCGCCGGCGCGCCGCGGACCGCGGCCTTCAGAACGGCTTCCGCGTCGTCCAGGCGCAGGCCGGCGCGCCGCGTGCCGGAATCGGGGCCGTGGCACCGGTAGCACTTGTCCGACAGGATCGGCCGGATGTCGCGATTGAACTGCACGGTCTCCGGCAGCGGCTCCGGATCCGGACCCGGACCCTGGGCGAGGAGGCTCGAGGTCGAGCACGCCAGGGCCAGCACCAACGCGTTCAGCCAGCCGATCTGCCTCGGGATGACCGTCGAGCGCGGGATGGAACGCATTCGTCTGCAACCCCCTTGCAGCGCCGATCTCTTACGCCAGGACATTAGATGACCGCGCGCCGGCAGTCAACGCCGGGCGGCTGCGGCCACGTTGATCCGACGCGTGTGTTCGATCCATGCTAGGAGCCGGCGCCATGACACGGCGCGGACCTCTCGTAGCGACTGGCAGGGAATCCCAAGGAGGAGACATGCGCAGCAAGGTAATGACGGCATTGGCGGCGGCGGCGCTCGTCGCGTTTCCGGCGGTTGCCGGCGCCCAGGGCGGCGTGCAGGCTGACGGCTGGGAGCACCGGCTCGACTTCGGCGGAGACGCCAACGACACGCTGAGCTTCGACACGATGGGCTCCGGCGTCCACGTGACGACGACCGGCGCCGGCTTCGCCATTTTCTGGCAGCCGGACAGCATGGCCAAGGGCGACTTCACGATCAGCGCCAGCTTCACGCAGATGGAGCCATCGGGCCACCCCAACGCCTACGGGCTGTTCCTGGGCGGCTCCGATCTGGCGGGCGACGGCCAGCAGTACACCTACTTCATGCTGCGCCAGGGCGGCGAGTTCCTCGTCAGGAAGCGGGCGGGCGAGGACCTGCCGATCCTGGTCGACTGGACCGCCAACGACGCCATCAACGATCTCAACGACGATGGCTCCTCGAACAACACGCTCTCGGTGGAGGCCGCCGGCGACACGGTGCGCTTCCTGGTGAACGGCACCGAGGTGGCGACGCAGCCGCGCGATGCGGTCGACACCGACGGCGTCACGGGCCTGCGGGTCACGCACCTCCTCAACATGCACATCGACGACCTCATGCTCAGCCCCGGCATGTAGGGGCAACGGCTCGGGAGGCCGGGTGCGGCTCCGCGGCCCGCCGGCCTCCCGCTCCAATCCGACCACCTTCTGCCGCCCGGTCGTCGTCAGCCTGCCGATGGACCGCAACCACCTCCCCCGTTTCGAATACGCTTGTCACGAAGGCAACTACCTCAGCCGGAGGATCACGATGACATCCGCACGCTTGCCGCAACGCTTTTCCCTGGGCTTCGTCGTCCTCACCATGTGCCTGTTCATCGCCATCAGCAACGCGCAGCAGGGACGCAGGGGGGTGGGCCCCGACACGCTGCCCGACGAGCCGCAGATCTCCGGCTTCGGCGACCAGCGTTTCCGCGTCGTCCCGATCAAGGGCCTGTTCCGCCCGTCGGCCCTGGACTTCCTGCCGAACGGCGACATCCTGGTCGCGGAGCGCTCCGGCGGCCTGCGCGTCATCCGCGACGGCGTGCTCGACCCGCAGCCGATCGCGGGCATGCCGGAGGTGCACGCGGGCTACGGCGGCCGGTGGGGCCTGTGGGACGTGGCGGTTCACCCGCAATTCGCCGAGAACCAGCTCGTCTACTTCACCTACCTGAAGCCGAACGCCGACGACGAGGTGCCGCCGGACGCGACCGGGGCCCAGGGGCTGTCGGGCACGCAGGTGCTCGGGCGCGGCCGCTACGACGGCGGGAACACCCTGACCGACGTCGAGGACATCTTCGTGTCGGACGCGCAGGCCAGCGGCTTCAGCGTCGCGCGGCTGGTCTTCGCCCCCGACGGCAAGATCTTCATGTCGATCGGCATGCCGCTGCGCGACGAGGCGCACGGCGGCGGCAACCGCGTCGGCACCGCCGAGCAGGCGCAGGATCCCGCCAGCCACGCCGGCAAGATACTGCGCCTCAACGACGACGGGACCGCGCCGTCGGACAACCCCTTCGTGGACGAGCCGGGCTATCGGCCGGAGATCTTCGCCATGGGGTTCCGCGATCCGCTGGGGATGCTCATTCACCCCGAGACCGGCGAGCTGTGGGAGGTCGAGCACGGCCCGCAGGGCGGAGACGAGGTCAACATCGTCAGGCCGGGCGGCAACTACGGCTGGCCGGTCGTCTCGTACGGCCGCGCCTACACCGGCGAGGAAACGGCCGGCACGGGCGGCACGGGACCGGAGCTCGCCGACCCGTGCGCCCCGGGCATGGCGCAGCCGCTGCTCTACTGGTATCCCGTCGTCTCGCCCGGCGGCATGGCCATCTACACGGGCGACCGCTTCCCGTTCTGGCGGGGGAGCCTGTTCGTCGGCGGGATGTCCACCACGCAGCTCCACCGCGTCATCTTCAACAACCGCGGGCTGCCGATCCGCCACCAGGAGCTGATGGTCGAGCTCAACCAGCGCATCCGCGACGTCAAGCAGGGCCCGGACGGCCTGCTGTACCTGACGACGGACCACGAAGCCGGCGCCGTGCTGAGAATCGAGCCGGTCGGCTAGGGCTACCATGACCGCGATGAACGGAACGGCTCGGAGTCGCTCGGCGGAACGGATAGCCCGCGCCGCGGGAGCGGCGCTGCTCGTGCTGCTCGGCTGCGCGGCCGCCGGCGCCCAGACGCGCGCGCTCACGCCCGTCACCGACGCGATGCTCCAGAACCCCGACCCGGCGGACTGGCTGAACTGGCGGCGCACGCTCGACGGCTGGGGCTACAGCCCCCTGGACCAGATCGACCGGGAGAACGTCGACCAGCTCCAGCTCGTCTGGGGCTGGCAGAATGGTCCGGGGCTCAACCAGGCCGCGCCGCTGGTGCACGACGGGGTGATGTTCATCCCCAGCCCCCGCAGCGTGGTGCAGGCGGTCGACGCCGTGACCGGGGACCGCATCTGGGAGTACAGCCGGCAGTTGGGGGCCGCGAGCGAGTATCTCGACTCGGTCGGCGGCGGCATGCGCACCCGGTCGGTCGCGATCTACGGCGACAAGATCTTCGTCAACACGTCCGACGCCCACATCGTGGCTCTCGACGCGGCCACGGGCGAGGTCGTCTGGGACCACACCGTCGCCGACTACCGGCTGGGCTACCGCTACACGAGCGGACCGATCGTCGTGAACGGCAACGTCGTCTCCGGCATGACCGGCTGCCAGAACTACAAGAACGACGTCTGCTTCATCTCCGCCCACGATCCGGAGACGGGGGAGCAGGTGTGGCGCACGTCGACCATCGCGCGCCCCGGCGAGCCGGGCGGCGATACCTGGGGCGACCTGCCGCTGACGTTCCGCGCCGGCGCCGACTCGTGGATTCCCGGCAGCTACGATCCGGAGACGAACCTGACCTTCTGGTCGACGTCGCAGGCGAAGCCGTGGGCCCGCATCTCGCGCAAGACCGACGGCGACGCCCTGTACACGAACAGCGTGCTGGCGCTCGACCCCGCGACCGGGGCGCTCGAGTGGTACTTCCAGTTCGTGCCGGGGGAGACGCACGACCTCGACGACGTCTTCGAGAGCGTGCTCATCGACCACCGCGGGCGCAAGTCGCTGTTCAAGATGGGCAAGCACGGCATCCTGTGGGAGCTCGACCGGGCGACCGGCGCGTTCGTGGCGGCCCACGACCTCGGCTACCAGAACGTGCTCGATGTCGACCCGGACACCGGTGCGGTGACCTACCGGCCGGAGATGATCCCGGTGGCGGGCGTCGAGCTCGACTTCTGTCCCGACTTCGGCGGCATCCGCAACTGGCGCGCGAGCGCCTACCACCCGGGGACGCGGTTGCTGTACATCCCCATCCACCCCACCTGCGTGCGCGGCATGTTCACCGAGCTCGAGCAGGTCGAGGGCAACAACTACTACGCCGACCGCGGCTGGTTCTCGCGGGGGAGCCGGGTGCACCCGGACAGCGGCGAGCACGCCGGCCATCTCATTGCGATGGACATCGACACCGGCGAGATCGTCTGGCGCCACTCGACGGCCACGCGCCCCGGCGCGGCGGCCCTGACCACCGCGGGCGGCCTGGTCGTGAGCGCCGACACGAGCCGCAACCTGTTCATCCACGACATCCAGACCGGCGAGGTGCTGTTCCGGACGCGCCTGCCCGGCTCGGTGCAGGGCTTCCCGATCACCTACGCCGTCGGCGGCCGGCAGTACCTGGCCGCGCCGGTCGGGGGCGGCCGGTCCAACGCGATGTACGTTTTCGCCCTGCCATACCCAGCGTGCGGCGCAGCGCGCCGTTCCAGACCGGGGCGACCGCCTCGAACGCCGCCCGCGCGGCGCCGCGGTCCGCGACCGGCAGGAGCAACAGCACCCCGAGCCCCAGCACCACGAACACGACGTCGTCGAGGCTGAAGCCGACGGTCCAGCGGCCGACGGCCTCGGAGCCGAAACGCAGCAGAATCAGGACGCTCAGGAACGGCGCCGGCAGCACCCACGGCAGCAGGCCCACGGCTCGCCATCCGCTGAAGCGCCGCCCGCCGGGCGTCTCGATGCCGAACGGCCCGCGGTCCGCGGCGGTCTCGCCCAGATCGAGCCGCCGCGTCCAGTCGAGCGCCGCGAGCGTGCGGCGCTGCGCTTCGCACGTGCCGCAGCCGCGGCTCAGCCGCACGCGGTAGCCGCCGTCGGCCGCCGGCAGGAACAGGATCATCAGCGCCAGCAGGTCCCACGGGAACATGGCCGGCACGAGGAGAAATTCGAGCGACAGGGCGAACGCGATGTTCCCCGCCATCGCGAGCGGCCACAGCCGCCGCAACGTCAGGCCCACGGCCATGCCCATCTCACCGATGATGGTGGCCACGCTCAGCGGACCGGCAGCCCGGGCGATGGCGCCCGCTATCCCGCGCTCGAGGTCCGCGATGCCGGGCAGGACGCGCGTCGACTCCAGGTGCGTGAGGCGCAGGCCGCGGACGCCCCACTCGGGGCTGAACATCTTGTCGATCGAGGTGTGGAAGTACACGATGGCGAGCTGCAACCGCAGCAGCCGTTCGGGCCAGGCGGCGCAGGCTGCGTCCGTGTCGCGGCCGCCGGCGAGCCGGCGCAGCGTCAGCCGGTCGGCCGAGCAGGCCACCAGCGCCAGGAGCAGCAGGTGCAGGAAGCCGTTGTGCGAGTGGTTCCCGACGGCGTAGCCGTAGACGCCGAGCGCCGCCAGATACCCGGCCGACAGTTGCGCCCGCCAACCCGCCAGCAGCGCGCCCCCGGCAACCCAGCCGAGGACCAGCAGACCGACGACGGCCGGGAGCGGCACGTGGACGACCCATGGAATGGCAGCGGTCGTCGCCGGCGACGCGGCCGCCTCCAGCAGCCAGGCGGTGAGGACGGGCAGGTAGTTGCACAGCGTGGTGGTCGCCAGCACCACGCGGAACGCCGCCATCCGGTACGCGGGGACCTCGCGGAACCAGGAGTCGAGCATCAGCGCGGAGCCTGGACCCGGATCTCCTGCTCCACCGCGCACCCCTCGTCCAGGTAGTACCAGTAGACGTTGCCGACATAGACCGCGCCGTCGCGATTGCGCCGCGCGACGCGGCGGAGCACGATCTCCACCTCCCGCAACGTCTCCAGGCGGCGGATGGCGGACGTCTCGCCCTGGACGAGGCCCCGCGACCAGCCGGTATCGCGCGCGACCTCCGCGTCGAAGCGGATCTGGCTCGGCTCGCCCTCCGGCCCGAGGCGGTACATGGCTACCTCGTACTCGGCGTTCGGGTTCGCGTACATGCCCCAGCTCAGCGGCGCCCAGCGGTAGCGGAACGGCTGGAGATCGAACTTGGTGACGAAGGGATAGGCGACCTGCGCCGCCAGCCACCCGGCGATGAAGATCGTCGCGAGGATGCGCCCGTTCGAGCCCGCCGCCGGGGGAGGTGCCGGCTCCATCGCTACGGCAACGCGAACGTCACCAGCATGTTGCTCCCGGTCGGCGCCTCCATCTCCGGCGCGTAGGTCTGCAGCCGGTTGCCCACGCCGCCCACCGGCACCGTCAGGTACTGCCGGCCGTCGACGGCGTAGGTCACCGGATAGCCGCTGATCTGGCTGCCCAGGATCGTCTCCCACAGCACCTCGCCCGTCTCCGCGTCGAAGGCCCGGAAGCGCCGGTTCGAGTCGCCGAAGAACACCACGTTCCCCGCCGTCGCCAGCGTCGAGCCGGCGTTGGGGGCCCGCTGGCTGTAGCGCCACACCTCGCGGCCCGTCGCGATGTCGAGCGCCCGCACCTCGGTCAGGTCGCCGTCCGGACCAATGTCCGGATCGGGAATCGTGAAGCACGGGCTGGCCCCCGAGATCGTCCGCGAGTTCGTCGTCTGGTTCAGGCACGAGCGGTTGATCGGGACGTAGAGCATCCCGGTCAGCGGGCTGTACGACCACGACCACCAGCCCTTCACGTTGTGGCCGCAGATGATGAACTGGTCGCCCTCCTCGCGCGCCACCAGGTCCATGTTGATGTAGGTCGTGCCGGTCTCCACGTCGACGTCCGAGATCACGAACCGCTCGGTGCTCTCGAACGGGAACGGGTCGGCCCAGAGGAACTCGCCGGTCTCGCGGTCGTTGACGAACAGGCCGCCCGGCTCGCCCATGACCACGACCACCTTGCGCTCCTCCGCCGTTCCGGCCAGCTTCGGGTTGATCCAGCGCACGGCCTCCGGGTCTGGATTGACCACCGTGTCGATGAGGGTGCGCTCCTGCACGAAGTCCTGATCCCAGTCGTCGCACGGCAGGTACTGGTAGTACCAGTCGATGGCGCCGGTGTCGGCGTTCAGGGCGATGGTCGAGTTCGAGTACAGCTCGCACGGCGAGCTGTCGCCGACGTCCCACGTGCCGCGCCGCACCAGCCGCGGGTACGGCAACGGCACCGCCACGCCCCAGAACACGCGGTTCAGCTCGGGGTCGTAGCTGCCGGGGATGCCCCACGGCGAGACGTGGACCCGGCGCGCGGTGGGCAGCGCGCCCCAGGTCTCGCCGCCCGGGTCGTCGTCGCCGGCCGCCGTGTAGGTCCGCCAGCGCTCGGTTCCGGCATCCGTGTCGTGGGCCGCCACGAAGCAGCGCGCGTCGAGGCTGGAGGGGCTGCAGGTCCGCCCGCTGACCACCATCCCGTTCACGATCACGGCGCCGGACGAGTGGGTGATGCCCTCCCGGTAGTCAGCCGTTTGCATTTCCCAGGCCAGCTCGCCGGTGCGGGCGTCGACCGCGATGATGTGCGCGTCCGCGGTCAGGTGGTAGACGTGATTGCCGTACAGCGCCAGGTGGCGCGTGCGCCCGCCGAGCCGGGCGTACTGGCGCAGGTCGTCGGGCAGCTCGCGCGTGTAGTCCCAGACGAGGTCGCCGGTGGTGGCGTCGATGGCCTGCAGGTGGTCGGAGCCGGGGTTGGCGATGTACATCACGCCGTCGTAGACCAGCGGCCGGATCTCCTGGTCGCCCTCGTCCATCGCGCGCATCCAGACGAGCCGGAGCTGGCCGACGTTCTCGCGCGTGATCTGATCGAGGGGACTGAACGCCTGGAAGTCGTAGGTGCGGTACGCCATCAGCCAGTCCGCGGGATCGGGATCGCGCAGCATCTCGTCGGAGACCGGCACGAACTCCCGGTCCTGCCCGGCCGCGGCCAGCCCGACCTCCGCGCCGGGTCCGACCGGACCGCTCCCGGACAGCCACAGGAGCACGACGACGATGCCCGCGCACGCGGGCGCCAGTGTCTTCAGCATGGCGTTCGCTCCCTTCCAGTCCGGGTTCGTCGCACGCGGCTTGCGGCCCCTGCCTGCCCGCAAGCCGCCGTGTCCCATGATGCCGTACTCCGCGGGGACGCGCATCACCGGAATCGGCCTGCAGCCGCGATGGCCCGCCCGCGCACGGCGCGAAGCGGCGCCGCCGGCCGGGTACAATCGGCCGACGAGCTCGACCTCACGTGCCGCGCCCACCCGCCGGCAAGGCCGCAGGCGGCGAGGAGCAGACCGCGATGACCACCGTGCGACCCGACTGGGATCTCCTGTTTCGCCGCGCCCGCGCCGTCGCCCGCCACGCCTACGCGCCCTACTCCGGGTATCACGTGGGGGCGGCCGGGCTGGTCGCTGACGGGCGCGTCGTCGAGGGCTGCAACGTGGAGAACGCCTCGTACGGGCTGGCCCTGTGCGCGGAGTGCGCCCTCGTGTGCGCGCTGCACGCCAGCGGCGGCGGCCGCCTCGTGGCGGTCGCCGTGGTCGTCGGCAGAGACCTCGACGACCTGCAGCCCGGCAAGCCGTGCGGCCGCTGCCGACAGTTGCTGCACGAGGCCGGGGGCGGCGACCTGGCCGTCAACGCGCGCTACACGGTCGGCGAGCTGCTGCCCGACGCGTTCGGGCCCGACGAGCTGCGCTGAGCGGCCGCGGCGGCTGACACGCGGATTGGGGTAGTTTGGATTAGACTGCGCTTGCAGGCGCGCCGCGCGGAACCGGCTCGCGGACGAAGGACGGAGGAACCCCGATGCGCAAGATGCTGACGGCGGGCTGTGCGACGGCGCTCGCAATGACGGCGGTCGCGGTCGTGTCCGCGGACGATTGGCCCCAGTGGCGCGGCCCGGAGCGCCTGGCCGTCTGGCAGGAGGCCGGCATCGTCGAGGAGCTGCCAGAGCAGTTGCAGGTGGCCTGGAGCACGCCCCTGCGCGCCGGCTACTCCGGGCCGGCCGTCGCCGACGGGCGCGTCTTCATCACCGACTGGGCCGAGGACCCCGATTCGCGCACGCTGGACGGGACCGAGCGCGCGCTGGCCCTCGACGAGCAGACCGGCGAGGTGCTCTGGACCCGCGAGTGGCAGACGAGCTACCGGATGCTGTCGGTCGCCTACGCGGTCGGCCCGCGCGCCACGCCGACCGTCGACGGCGACCGGGTCTACGTCGTCGGCGGCACCGGCCGGCTCTTTTGCCTCGACGTCGCGACCGGCCGCGTGCTGTGGGAGAAGGACTACGTCGCCGAGTACGGGACGAGCGTCCCGACCTGGGGCATCGTCAGCGCGCCGCTCGTCGACGGCGACCGGCTCATCACGGTGGTCGGCGGGGAGCCCGACGCGCTGGTCGTGGCCTTCGACAAGCACACCGGCGAGGAGATCTGGCGCGCCATCGAGGTGACGTCCGAGATGGGCTACGCGCAGCCGATCATCTACGAGGCCGGCGGCGCCCGGCAGCTCATCATCTGGCACCCGCAGGCGCTGGCGTCGCTCGATCCCGTGACCGGCGAGCTGTACTGGGAGCAGCCGTGGGAGGTCGGGATGGGCGTGACGGTCGCCACCCCGGTGCGCAGCGGCGACTACCTGCTGGTCTCGCAGTTCTTCTACGGCTCGCTCATGGTGCGGCTCAGCCAGGACCGGCCGGCCGCCACCCACCTCTGGCAGGGACAGGCCCGCAGCGAGCTGCCTGGCGAGACCGACACCATCCACGCGATGGTGACCACGCCGGTCATCAGCGGCGACTACGTCTACGGCGTCGACAGCTACGGCGAGCTGCGCGGCCTCGACGCGCGCACCGGCCGGCGGCTGTGGATGAGCCCCGACATGACCGCGCAGGCGCGCTGGAGCACCGCGTTCCTGGTGCAGCACGAGGACCGCTACTTCGTCAACAACGACGACGGCGACCTCATCCTGGCCCGCTTCACGCCGCAGGGCTACGTCGAGCTGGGCCGGACCCGACTGATCGAGCCGACGGGCAGCTCCGGGACCCGCACGCCCCACGGCCGCATCGAGGCGCGCCTGATCAACTGGTCGCACCCGGCCTACGCCAACGGCCACATCGTGCACCGCAACGACCGCCGGATCATCCGCGCCTCGCTGCGGGCCGCGGACTACTGAGCGCGGGGCGCCAGGCTCGCCGGAAGGGAATCGCGCGCCGTCACCGCGCGTGCGTCACCGAATGATGTAGTAGCCGACGACGCGCCACTCCCCGTCATCCAGCACGGCGGTCACCCGCTCCCCGGTGTCCGGCCGCAGCTCGTAGACCGCATCGAACTCGAACACGACGTAGTCGCCGGGCGGCGCGTCGGGCAGCGTCGTCGTGCGTCGCGTGGTCGTGACGGTCCGCGACCTGACGGCGCCCAGCGTGGCCCGCACGGACTCGATCTCGTGCCGGAACTCCTCGGCCGTCACGTTCTCTCGCAAGGACGTCGCGGCCGTCTCGTACGCCTCGTCGTAGCCGCCGGCGTCGATCAGCGCCAGCCACGCGTCGACCGCCTGCCACGCCGCGACCGTGTCCGAGTCCGTGCCCCCCGGCTCGCCGGGCGCGGGAGTCGGCTGCACGGGGCTCCCGCCGTCGCCGCCGCACGCCGCGAACGCGGCCAGCGCGACGAGCGGCACGGCCCATGGCATCTTCACGACCATCACTTGACGCCAGTCAGAACGAGATGCCAACCACATCGAGCAACTGCGCCAACTCGGGATCGTTCCCGACTGCCCGTCCCATGTCCGCCAGCGTGAAGCGCCGGGTCAACTGTTCCGCAGTTGGCGGCTTCCGGTACTCCGGCCAAACCCCACGCAGTGCAGGCAGGGCCTCCCGTGCGACCACGCGGCGACCTTCGTGCCCGGAATGGAATCGGAGTAACAAGGGCGTCCTGTGCTGGACGGCCGGACGGCGCCGCATACCGCCTACCCGAACCGCGGCACGCCGCCCAGCGTTCCGGAGCCACTTCGTCCCGAATCGAAAAGTAGTTCGAGATCGATATTCGGTGAATCATTTCCGGATCGCAGCACTATTTTGTCTGAATTCCCTTTTGATAGCCCTCTGCAGGCGACTCTCACGCTCACATGTGCCGCCCTGGGGTCTCCGTCGAGGAGCAACCCCTGCCCTTCTACCGCCGGTCCGGACCCCTACGCCGGCCGCAGCGGCCGGAAGAACGTCCGCAGATCCGGCACCAGCAGGTCCGGCTCCTCGATCGCGGGAAAGTGCCCGCCGCGGTCGTAGACCGTCCAGTGGGTGACGTTGTCCGGCGGCTCGGCGACGTAGGAGCGCGGCGGCTGGCCGCGCAGCGGGATGCCGACGAACTGGGCGAAGCCCTGCGGCACGCGCACGGGCCCCGCGGTCCGGCGCGGGCGCGCGCTCCCCAGGCCGTTCGCGTGGTAATAGCGCACGCTGGTGCCGATGGTCCGGGTGTGCCAGTAGATGGACACGAGCGTCAGGATCTGGTCCTTGCTGAAGCGCGTCTCCACGTCGCCGTCGCAGTCGCTCCAGGAGCGCAGCTTCTCGGTGAGCCAGGCGGCGAGCCCGACCGGCGAGTCGGTCAGCCCGAAGGCGAGCGTCTGCGGCTTGGTGCCCTGGATGCGCTGGTAGCCCGTCTCGTCGACGGACCAGTGCTCGGCGCGGGCGGCGTAGTCCCGCTCCGCGTCGGTTTCCGGGTCGCGCTCCAGCCGGGCCGGCGCGCCGGGCGTGTGGACGCCGATCAGGCGCTCGGGATAGCTCGCGCCCAGCACGCGGGTGATCCCCGCGCCCCAGTCGCTGCCGTAGGCGCCGAAGCGCTCGTAGCCCAGCTTGTCCATCAGGGCCACCCACAGCTCGGCGGTGCGCACGACATCCGTACCCTCGGCCGGCTCGCCGGAGAAGCCGAACCCCGGAATGGACGGCACGATCACGTCGAACGCGTCGGCCGGGTCGCCGCCGTGGGCGGCCGGGTCGCTCAGGGCCATCACCGACGGGAGCATCTCCCAGACGGTGCCGGGCCACCCGTGCGTCATCACCAGCGCCATCGGCGCCGGGCCGACGCCCTCCTGGCGAACGAAGTGGATGCGCTGCCCCTCGATCGTGGTGGTGTAGTGGTTGAACGCGTTGAGCGCCGCCTCGTGGGCGCGCCAGTCGTACTCGTCCCGCCAGTACGCGATCAGTTCCTCCAGGTAGGCGCGGTCGGTGCCGTACGACCAGGGCTCGCCCGGCGAGTCCGGCGGCCAGCGCGGCGACCGGAGACGGTGGCTCAGGTCCTCGAGCTCGGCATCGCCGACGCGCACCTCGAACGGCTCGACGCCGGCCGGCATGGCCGCCTGACCGGCAGCCGCGGCGCGCGCCGCGCCCGGTCCGAACAGACCGCCGCCCGTGGAGGCGGCGGCAGCCCCGGCCATCAGCCCGAGAAGCGTGCGCCGATCGATCTGACGTTGCGATTCCGACATGGACTCCACTCCTTCGTGCCGACAGGCCCTGATTCTAATCCTTCGGCGCGCCGGGCGCGCGACGGGTCGCGAACGCGCTACCATACGGACGAAGACTCGCCCGGGGAAACGAGGTCCAGATGAATGACGAGAAGCTCGGCCCGATGACCTCCGCGGCGGCGCTGCTGGCCGCGATCGTCCTGCTTCCGGCGGCGGCAACCGCACAGGTGGCGGGCAGCGGGGACGCGGCGGTCCCGCGCACGGCGTGGGGCGCTCCCGATCTGCAGGGCCTGTGGACGTCGGCCACCCTCACGCCGCTGGAGCGGCCGGCGGGCCAGTCCGACCGCACGCTGCTGACCGCCGAGGAAGCCGCGGCGATCGAGCAGCAGTCCGCCGCGCAGCGCGCGGCGTCGGACGGCAAGTCCGAGCCCGGCACCGTCGGGGGCTACAACCAGGTCTGGCTGGATCCTGGCGCCCGGATGCTCAGCGACCTGCGCACGTCGCTGATCGTGGATCCGCCCGAGGGCCGCATTCCGTGGCGGCCGGAGGCCCAGCTTGCCAGCGACCGCGAGCGGGCGCGCTACGGGGTCGGCCCCTTCCACTCCTGGACCGACCTCGACACCGGCGAGCGCTGCCTCACCGACGGCCTGCCCAACATGGTCCCGATCCAGCCCTACAACATGAACCTGCGCATCCTGCAGACGCCCGGCCAAGTGGCGATGCTGCACGAGATGTACCACGAGCTGCGGGTCATCCCCCTCGACGGCCGGCCGCGGACCGGCATCGCGCAGTGGACCGGCGAGGCGCGCGGGCGCTGGGAGGGCGACACGCTGGTGGTCGAGACGATCAACTTCGTGGACAAGCCGGACGCGTACTGGAGCACGCCGTGGCGCGCCGCCCGGCCCGGCCTGCGGCTGATCGAGCGGTTCACACGCGTGGGACCGGACGCCATCGACTACCGCTTCACGGTCGAGGATCCGGCGTGGTTCACGCGGCCCTGGACCGCCTCTGCGCCGCTGACGACCGACCAGGCGTCGCGCGGCGTGGCGGCGGGCGAGATGTGGGAGTACGCCTGCCACGAGGGCAACCACGCCATGATCAACATCCTGGGCGGCGCCCGCGCCGAGGAGCAGGCCGCCGCGAGCGGCGGGCGGGGAAGCGTGCGCGGCGACCGGCGGCCGCCTGCCGCCGGTCGCCGCGCACGCTTCCCCGCCGGTCGGCCGCCGCCGGGGCGTCAGTCCTCCCCCGCCTCGATGATGGCGGCGGCCGGACCCGTCAGCGACACGATGTGCAGGCCCGTGTCGGCGCGGTCCGCCAGGTAGAGCAGCCCGCGCTCGTCGACCTCGAGCTTGTTGGTCTGGATGGCCACCTTGCAGCTCTCGACACCGTCGATCGTGGCGCAGCGCTCGGCCGTCCGCGCCGTGGTGGCGGGAATGTAGTACGCCACCTCTTCCAGGCGGAACGGGTCCCGGATGTCGATCACCCGTGCGCCGGCGTTGAACCACGACACGGCCATCAGCTTCCCGTAGAACGGCGGCTCCATGGACCACTGCGGCGAGTGCGGGCCGAAGCGGCCGCCCCGGTCGCAGAACTCGCCGCTCGACTCGGGCACCTGGAACGTGGCGATCGGCAGCGGATGGGCCTCGTCCGTGATGTCGAGCATGAACGTGATGTGGCGCGCCTCCTGGCACGCGTTGCCCGCCGACTCGGAGACGACGAACAGGAAGTCCCGCGTCGCGTGGTCGCGGTTGTCGGCGTAGTCTGCAATCTCTACATCCAGCAGCGGCATGGCGGTGTGCCCGCCCCAGAACGCGGGCAGGTCGAGCCGGCCGATCTGCGGGTAGGCCAGGCCCGCGGGGCTCGCGGCGAGGGGCGCCGCGGCGTCGGGGTCGCCGTTGAGCAGCCTGTCCCGGTCGAGGATCTGCACGACGCCGTTCGCGACGGTGCCGTACGCCAGGTACAGCCGGTTGCCCAGCCGGACCGCCTCGTGCAGCCCCGAGCCGCCCGGGATGGGACCGCTCGCATCCGGCTGGACTCCCGGCAGGCTGAAGTCGCGGATGTGCCGCGGCGCCGCCGGGTCGGCGAGGTCGAACACCTGCAGGATGCGCGGCGCGCGCCAGCCGTCGACGGTGCCGACCAGATGCGCGATGCCCGTATCGCATTCCCACCAGTTCTTGTGGGTGTGCTGAGCGCCCGACGGCGTCCGGCCCGTCTCGACCACCGTCCGCACGAACGCGGGGTCGGCCGGGTCGGTGACGTCCCAGATCTCGTGGCTGCTGTTGCCGTTGGGCCGCAGCAGGTAGAAGCGTCCCGCCCGGCCCCGCGGGAGCTCGTCGCCGGCGCACACCTGCACCATCTGCGAGCCGCTGGCCACGCCGGTGGCCGGGACGTGCGCCAGGTAGACGGGCGCTTCCGGCGCGGTGACGTCGACCACCGACGTGCCGTTGATTTCGACCGCGCCCGTCAGCGGATTGAGCGCCTCCCCGGCATGGTGGCCGACGTACAGGATCCGCCGCGCCCCCTGCCGCACCGGCAGCGGCTGATAGGCGGAGCGCCCCTGCAGGTCGTGCGCCCCGACCAGCCGCGTGTTGAACGCCTCCTCGCCGTGCCCGCGGCCGCTGTCCTGAGCGGCCAGCGTCACGGCGCCGGCCACCAGACCCGCGGCAATCGACAGTGCAAGCCAGCGGTTCATCGTCAGCCTCCCTCGGAAATGCGGACCGCGCTTCGCGTACGGATCTGCGCCAGATTAACCGAACCCGCCGCGGCCCTCCACCTCGGCGCACGCCGGCGAGCCGCCAACCACGACGATGGTCCCGGCGCCGCCGGGCGGCAGCGGCAGGACGGCGCCGGTCGGCTATGATGCCCGGGTGTCCGCGGCCCGCCGATCGGGATTCGACGAGCGGACGGACTCGAAGCGGGAGGAGTGATGGCTGACGCGAAGCGAGTCGGACGCGCGGCGGTGGCGGCGTGGAGGCCGAACGTCGCAACGGCAGCGCGGAGAGCCGCGCTGATCGCCGGCATCGTGGCCGGGCTGGCGGCCGGCGCGGCGGGCGCGGGCGCGCAGGAGGCCGCCGGCGGGCACTCCCCTGCCGGCGCCGGGGCCGACGTGCTCGCGCTCGAGCGGCAGATCGAGGCAGCGGTGCTGCACGCCGACGTCGCCTTCCTCGAGGGTGTCTGCGCGAGCGACTTCACGTACACGCACGGCGACGGGTGGACCACCGGCAAACCCATTCTGGGCGTCGACCACCGCGCGGACTGGCTGGCGTCGCTGGCCGGGCGCTACAGCGCGCGGGAGGTCGACTCGCAGCAGGTGGAGGTGCACGGCGACGTGGCCATCACGATGGGCCGCGTGCGGGCCCGCAGTGGCGGGCCGGCAGCCGCCCAGCGCGCCTTCAACTTCTGGTACGTCCGCGTCTACGCCCGGCGCGACGGCCGCTGGCAGTATCTCTCGCACCGCACCGTGCACGGCCCCGTGTACGAGGACTGACGCCGCGGCGGTCCCGCGCGGCGCCGACCGCGCGTCAGGGCTCGACGGTGATCTCCCCGACCGCCCACGGGTGCTCCGCGCAGTGGTAGCGGAACGTGCCGGGGCGCTCGAAGGTGACGAACGCCCACGTCGCCGGCTCGAGCCGGCCGCTGGTCCAGCTCCCGTCCTGCGCCTCGATCGTGTGCGGGAGGTCGCCGTTGTTGCGGAACTGCACGCGCGCGCCCGCAGTCACCAGCGCCCGCACCGGGTTGAACGTGTGCTCGTCGATCTGGTATCGCCGGCCGCCCACCGCCCAGGCGGGATTGACGAGCAGCGTCGCGGTCTCGACGGCGTCGGTCGCGCGCGGCGCCGGGCCCGACGGCCCGAGGTCCGCCCAGGGGTCGGCCGGCACCTCGCCGCGCACGGCGACGGCGCCGTCGAGCGTGAACGCCCACAGCTCGCGCCCCATCGGCACGGCGATGAACTGCCGGCCGGCGAGCGCGTAGGCGGCGGCCGGTCCGGGCCGCACGCGGGCTCCCGCCGGCGTGGTCTGGAACGCCCACGCCCGCTCCCCGGTCCGCGCGTCGTAGGCCTCGACCTGCCCCCCCGGCGAGCCCCGGAACATCAGGCCGCCGGCGGTCGCGAGCGGACCGCTCGTGCCGAGCAGCGGGCCGGGCACCTCCTGCTTCCAGACGAGGCGGCTGGTGCGCGGGTCGATGGCGGCGATGATGCCGACCGGCTCCGGCAGGCTGAGGTGATCGTCCTCCGGGAAGGCCAGCCAGGGATCCGCGAACCGCCGCGTGCGCCCGACCTGCGCCCGGCCCTGCGCATAGACGTAGCCGGTCTGCGGACTGAAGGCCATCGGCGTGACCCGCACCCGCGGAATCGGCAGGCCGGGCGCCACGAGGTCGTGCCGGTCCACCGTGGGCGGCGTGAAGGTGCTGCAGCTCAGCTCGAACGGCGGCGGCACCCGGTCGCGCCAGAACGCGCAGTCGGGCAGGATGCTCTCGGCGCCGACCGGATACGGCTGCGTGGGCGCCGTGTGCAGGAACGCGTCCTGCGGCACCGGGCGCTCCTCGAGCGGCACGAGCGGCTCGCCCGTGGCCCGATCGAACAGGAACAGGTAGCCGTCGGCCCGCATCGCCGCCAGCGCCCTGCGCGGCCGCCCGTCCACCTCCGCCTCGTACAGCAGCAGCGGCGTGGCGATGTCCGCGTCCCATACGTCATGCCGGACCACCTGGTAGTGCCAGCGCCGCTCGCCCGTCGCCATGTCGAGCGCGAGCACCGAGGCCGTGAACAGGTTGTCGCCGGCGCGGAGCTCGCCGCCGAACATCGGCACGGCGTTGCCGGTCGAGAAGTAGACCAGCCCCAGCTCGGGATCGACCGTCCCGACCAGCCACACGCCGCCGCCGCCGAGCCGCCAGCTCTCGTTGTCCTGCGGCCAGGTGTCGTGGCCGAACTCCCCGGGCCGCGGCACGATGAAGAACGTCCACTGCGCCGCACCCGTCGCCGCGTCGAGCGCGACGATGCGTCCCTGGCCCCCGCTGTCGCCGTTCGACACCCCGACGAAGACCTGGCCGCGCGCGTACATCGGGGCCGTGGTCACCCGCTCGCCCTCGCCCCGCGGGACGCTGCCCACCGGGGTGACCCATGCCAGCTCGCCGGTCTCCTGCCGCAGGGCGGCCACCTCCGCGCTGCCCAGCCCGACGAAGACGAGGCCCGCCCCCAGGCCGACGCCCTGCCAGGACGGCACCCTCAGCGGCTGGTCCGGCGGCGGCTGCCAGCGCCAGCGCAGCTCGCCGTTGTGCGCGTCGATGGCGAACACGTTGGCCCCGCCCGTCAGGTAGAGGACGCCGTCCCGGACGACCGGCGTCGCTCTGGATGCCGCGCCGCCGGGAAGCGGCGTGACCCACGCCCCGCCGAGCCGGTCGACCGTGTCGAGCGTGACGTCGGCGAGCGTCGAGTAGCGCGAGCTGGACCAGTTGCCGCCGACCAGCGGCCATTCGCCGCCCGGATAGCCGCTGCGGTCCTCGCCAGCTTCCTGCCCCTGCACGCCGCCGGCCAGGACGACCACGCCAGCCACCGCCAGCGCAACGACGAATCCACCGTGCCGTTCACGCATGCCGCCCTCCTTCATCTACGCGGGCCCGCCCATCGGAACGTTCGCATCGAACGACGACCCTCAAGGCCCGATCGCACCCCGGATGATCTCGTCCTCCAACTGCTGCGGATCGGTGACCTCGTCGTCGAGCCGCACGAGCCGCTCGACCGCCTGGGACCCGGGCCGCCTCGCCGCCAGCGCCATACCGGATCATCGCGGCCTCCCGTACCAGTTCCCCGACGGATCGCCCCTGCCGCTGCGCCTCCGCCACGACCTCCCGGTAGAGCGAGCCATATCCGTGTGCCTGTCCGGATACGGCACGGTAGCCCGCGCCACCCGGGACGTCAATGCGCGGGCGGTCGCCCGTCAACCCCGGTCGGGTGCCCACAGCACCTTGAATCCGAGCGCACGCGCCGCCGTGGCCTGGCGGCGATCGTCGGTGCCGAACACCAGGTCGCTCCCGCGCCGCTCTGCGAACAACAAGGCGCTGGCCAGGTGGATCGCATCAAGCGTCTTCACCACGGTAGGCATCGGTTGGCCGGCTCGGCGCAGGACGCCGGCGGTCAGTCGTATGCTGCCAATCGCCTGCTCCGTTGCCGCCAGCGCGTCATGCGCATCCGCAAGCCCGTCATCGTCGAGGGCATGCTCCAGACGCAGGCGGTCGAGTGCGCGCCGCGCTTCCACGCCCATCAGCTCGCTCGAGTACGCACGCTCCCATGCGCCCCACTCCGACGGCGCCTCGCCGGTTGCGAGCAGCGCGCGCAACACGACGCTCGTGTCGAGATAGATCGTCAACGGTGCTCCCGGTCCGCGCGCAACAGGGCCACGACATCGACATCTCGTCGAAGCGCAATGCGCGTCGCCGCCGGCAGGCCACGGACATCGACCGGCTCCCGCACCTCCAGGCCGCCGGCGCCACCCTCGAACGGAACGAGCCTCGCGATTGGCGTGCGGCGGTCGCACACCGTCACCGTTGCACCGCGCCGAACCTGAGCCAGGTATCCGCTCAGCCTGGCCTTGAGCTCCGACACCTTCACGGTCTGCATGACCTGATTAAACCACTTCTGGTCACGTTGGGCCACCTGAGTCGCGGCTCCGGCTGAAGCCACGACCAGCCGCCCGTCCGCGTCCGCCGCGCGCGTCGCGGGATGTAACGCTCGACCGGATCGGACGTACAGGAGAAGATAGTGCCGCAGACGGCGGTCCGCCCCATCCGGCGTGGCGCCGCGGCCGCCCCCGGAGGAACCATCATGTCGAACTCCCCCATGTCGAACTCCCCGCTGACCATCCGGTCGCTGGCCGCGCGCGCCGTGGCGGCGCCGCTGGCCCGGCCGCTCCGCACGGCCTCCGGCGACGTCCCGGTGTCGCCGCTCCTGCTCATCGACGTCCAGTCCGAGGAGGGTCCGGCGGGCCGGGCCTACATCTTCGGCTACACGACGCTCACGCTGCGCGCGCTGCACGCCCTGCTCGCCGACCTCGCCGAGGTCGTGCGCGGGCGGCCGGCCACGCCGGCGGCGGTCGCCGACGAGCTGGCGGCCCGCTTCCGCCTGCTGGGCCGCCAGGGGCTGCTGGGCATGGCGCTCGCCGGCCTGGACATGGCGCTCTGGGACCTGCAGGGCCGCGCGCTCGGGCGCCCGGTGGTCGAGCTGCTCGGCGGGCGGGCCGCGCCCGTCCCCGCCTACGACAGCTACGGCATCGTCGATCCGGCCGCGGACGCCGCGGCCCTCGAGCGCAGCGTCGAGCAGGGTTTTCGCGCCGTCAAGATCAAGATCGGCGTCGACGATCTCGCGTGGGACGTGCAGAACGTGGCCGGCGTGCGCGAGGTGATCGGTCCGGACGTGCGGCTGATGGTCGACTACAACCAGTCGCTGACCGCGCCGGAGGCCCTGCGCCGCATCCGCGCGCTGGCGCGCTTCGACCTCGAGTGGGTCGAGGAGCCGGTCCCCGCGGAGGATCTCGCCGGGCACGCCCGCGTCCGCGCCGGCTCGCCCGTGCCGATCCAGACCGGCGAGAACTGGTGGTTCGGCCACGACATGGCCCATGCCCTGGCCGCCGGCGCCTGCGACCTGTGCATGCCGGACCTGATGAAGATGGGCGGCGTCAGCGGCTGGCTGCGCGCCATGGGACAGGCCGCAGCCGCCGCCGTGCCGGTCTCGAGCCACCTGTTCGTCGAGGCCAGCGCGCACGTCCTGCCCGTCACGCCGCTGGCGCACTACCTGGAGTTCCTGGACCTCGCCGGCGCCGTGCTGGCCGATCCCCCGCGGCCCGCGGACGGCTGCGTCACGGCCCGCGGCCCGGGCCTGGGCCTGGACTGGGACGAAGCGGCCGTGGCGCACCATCTCGCGTAGCGGCCGGACTTGCAATCTTGCGCTGGTTTCCGGGCGGGCAACTCTGTACCCTGATCGGGCGCGGAGGGAGGCAGCCATGCTGAGAGTGACGGCAGTCGCGGTGACGGCGCTCGTCGTGGTGGCGGCGGGTGCGCTGGCGCCGGCGCAGGAGGGCGCGGCGAATCGCGCGGCGACCGCGGCCGATCTCGAGCGGTGGCAGACGGAGCTGTCCAACTGGGGGCGGTGGGGGGCCGACGACGAGATCGGCGCCATCAACCTCATCACGCCGGAGAAGCGCCGCGAGGCGGCGGGGCTCGTGCGCGCCGGCGTCAGCGTCTCGCTGGCGCGCGACGTGCTCAAGGAGGAGGCCGTCGACAACCCGCGGCCGTTCGAGCACACCATGCACGGCGTGGGCTCGGACACGTTCGCGGTCCGCTACCACGGTTGGGCGCACACCCACCTCGACGCGCTGGCGCACGTGGACGACGACGAGGGGCGCATGTACAACGGCTACCGGCCCGACGAGGCAGCGGTGCTGGAAGCCGGGGGGCATGCGAGGAACTCCATCCACAACCTCAAGAACGGCATCTTCACGCGCGGCATCCTCATGGACATCCCGCGCCTGAAGGGCGTCCCGTACCTCGAGCCCGAGACGCCGATCTACGTCGAGGACCTGGAGGCCTGGGAAGCCCGCGCGGGCGTGCGCGCGGGCCCCGGCGACGCCGTCTTCATCCGCACCGGGCGCTGGGCGGCCCGCGAGGTGCTCGGGCCGTTCATCATCGGCCGCGTCGGGACGGCGGCCGGCCTGCACGCGTCGGTCATTCCGTGGCTGCGCGAGCGCGACGTCGCGCTGCTCGGCAGCGACGGCGCCCTGAGCGTCGCGCCCTCCGAGCTGCCGGGCGCCGCGCACGACTTCGCGCTGGTGCACCTCGGCATCCACCTGTTCGACAACGCCGATCTGGAGGCGCTCGGCGACGCGGCGGCCGGGCAGGGCCGCTGGGAGTTCCTCCTGACGGCCGCGCCGCTGGCCGTCTGGGGCGGCACGGGGTCGCCGATCAACCCGATCGCGACCTTCTGAACTGACGGTGAGGACGCCTGACCGGCACGCACGCGCGAGTCGGATCGCAGGCCTGACGAGCAACGGGAGAGGGACATGTCAAGAAAGACCGGCCGGTTCGTCGCGAGCACCGCGCTCGTCATCGCCATGGTCCTCGGCGCGGGGCTGCCCGCCGCGGCGCAGCAGGGCGCGCAGGACGGCGAGTGGCGCTACTACGGGGGCGATCTGGGCAGCACCAAGTACTCGCCGCTCGATCAGATCGACCGGGACAACGTCGCCGACCTCGAGATTGCCTGGCGCTGGAAGACCGACAACTTCGGACCGCGCCTGGACTTCAACTTCCAGGCGACCCCGCTGATGATCGACGGCGTGCTGTACACGACGGCCGGGCGGCGGCGCAACGTGGTGGCCATCGACGCCGCCACCGGCGAGACGCTGTGGATGTTCCGCTACGACGAGGGCCGGCGCGGCGAGGTGGCGCCGCTGCGCTCAAGCTCCGGCCGCGGCGTCGCGCACTGGAGCGACGGGCAGGGCGACGACCGCATCATCCACGTCACCCAGGGCTACCACCTCGTCGCGCTGGACCGGGCGACGGGGCAGCCGGTGCCGACGTTCGGCGAGGACGGCATCGTCGATCTCTACAACGGCCTCTACGACGGCCTCGACCGGCCCGCCATCGAGGACGGCCAGATCGGCCTGAACTCGCCGGCCACCGTCGTCAACGACGTCGTCGTCGTCGGCGCTGCGCTGCGCGCGGTCGCGCCCGACAGGGAGTTCCCCGCCGGGTTCGTCCGCGGCTTCGACGTGCGCACCGGCGAGCAGCTCTGGGTCTTCCACACCATCCCGCAGCCCGGCGAGTTCGGCAACGACACGTGGGAGGACGGCTCCTGGGCCTACACGGGCAACACCGGGGCGTGGGCGCCGATGTCGGGCGACGAGGAGCTCGGCTACGTCTACGTGCCGGTCGAGACGCCCACGAACGACCTGTACGGCGGCCACCGCCCGGGCGACAACCTGTTCGCCGAGAGCATCGTCTGCCTGGACGCCCGCACCGGCGAGCGCGTCTGGCACTTCCAGTTCATCCATCACGGCATCTGGGACTACGACATTCCGACCGCGCCGACGCTGATCGATCTCAACGTCAACGGCCGGGTGGTCAAGGCGGTGGCCCAGATCACGAAGCAGGCGTTCACGTACGTCTTCGATCGCGCCACCGGCGAGCCGCTGTGGCCCATCGAGGAGCGGCCGGTGCCGCAGTCGGACGTGCCGGGCGAGCAGTCGGCCGCCACCCAGCCGTTCCCCACGCGGCCGCCGGCCTTCGACCGCCAGGGGGTGTCCGAGGAGGACTTCCTCGACTTCACGGCCGAGATCGCGGCCGAGGCCCGGCGCATCGGCGGGGAGTACAAGCAGGGGCCGCTCTACACGCCGCCGATTCTGGCCGGGCAGGACGGCTTGCGGGGCCTGCTGATGCTGCCGCACATGACCGGCGGCGCGAACTGGCAGGGCGGCGCGGTCGACGCCGAGACCGGCATCCTGTACGTGGCCTCGATCACCAACCCGACGATCGCGGGGCTCGTCAACGATCCCGACCGCACGTCGATGGACCTCGTGGGCGGGGGCGGCCGGCCCCGCGGCCGGGACGCCCTGCGCCAGCAGCAGGGATGCGGCGAGATCGGCCCGCTCGGGCTCCCGCTCATCAAGCCGCCGTGGGGCCGGATCACCGCGCTCGACCTGAACGCGGGCGAGCGGCTGTGGACCATCGCGAACGGTCCCACGCCGGACTGCGTGGCGAACCACCCGGCGCTGAGCGGCCTCGACATCCCCCGGACGGGCAAGCCCGAGCGCAGCGGCATCCTGGTCACGAAGACGCTGCTGTTCGCGGGCGAGGGCTCGGGCCTGATGGCCACCCCGACCTGGGCAGGCGGCCCCATGTTCTACGCCTACGACAAGCAGACGGGCGACATCATCTGGGAGTACGAGCTGCCGAAGAACCAGAGCGGCGTGCCGATGACGTACATGCTGGACGGCAAGCAGTACATCGCCCTGGCCATCGGCGCCCGCGGCCAGCCGGCCGAGCTGATCGCCCTCGCGTTGCCGTACGGAGCGGCCTGACGACCTACGAGGCGCCCAGATCGAGGGCCACGATGTCCGCGCGGTCGCGGAGGTACAGGCTCGTGCCGGCGAGCGTGGGCACGGTCCAGGCAGTGGCGGAGAGGACCGGCGCCCGCGCCAGCAGCCGCAGCCCCCGGCGCGAGACCGTGGCCAGCCCCAGCATGCCGTCCTCGTCGAGGATGATCAGCTTGCCGTCGGCGTGCAGCAGGGTGCTGCGCTGGAAGGTGCGGTCGCGCCACGCCACCTCGCCGCTGTGCGCGTCGATGGCGGTCAGGAACGCCGGCCCGAGGTCGCCGCTGCTGCCGTAGTAGAGGTCGCCGATCCGCATGGCCGTGCCGTAGTACACGCGCATGGCCATGGTGAACCACCGCTCCCGGGCGCCCGCCGCGGACACCTCCAGCACGCGGCTGCCGCCGTCATGGGCCGACGACAGGAAGAGCAGGTTGTCGTCGCTCCATACGGGGGTGCTGATGTTGGCGTCGAGCCGCCGTGGATGCGGATGGCTCCAGAGCGGGGTCCCGCTGGCCGGATCGAGCCCCACGACGCGGTCGCTGGCGAACACGACCACCTGCTCCCGCCCCTCCACCGTGATGAGGATCGGCGAGGCCGGGGCGATGGCGAAGTCGCCGCTGCGCCACGCGACGCGGCCGTCGTCCTGGTGAAACGCCATGACCGCCTGCCCGGGGCCGCCCGCCGTGGCGATGATCAGGTCCCCGTAGGCGAGCAGGCTGCAACTGTAGCCCGGCTTGCGCGGCATGATCCGGTAGTGCGGCGGCGCCCCGAAGTCGCGGACCAGGTCGTGCGACCAGAGCAGCTCACCGGTCGCCTTGTCCAGCGCGAGGAGCTGCTTGTTGGTGCCGGTGGCGAACAGGCGCTCGCCGACGATCAGCGGGGTGGCGTGCGGCCCCACGCCGAGCGGGACGTCGAGGCCGTCGAGCGGCGCCGGATAGCGGTGCTCCCAGAGCGTGCGGCCGGTCGCCGCGTCGAGCGCGACGACGACCTCCTCCTCGCGCCAGGCGTGCGGCTCGCTGCCGTCCGGCGGGCGGTACTGCGTGAACAGGCGGTCGCGATCGACGAGAATGCTGGAGTGCCCGCCGCCGAGCGGCCGGCTCCAGAGCCGCGTCGGCCCGCCCGCCGGCCAAGCGTCCGCGAGCCCCACGACGTCGCTCGTGAAGTTGCGCCGCGGCCCGCCCCAGCCCGGCCACTCGGGCGCCGCCGGAGCTGGACCCTGCTCCGACTCGGCCATGACGACGAGGCCGGCGCCGGACCCGACGGCCACGCCGGTGCTCGAGGCCACGTGGAGAATGCCGGCGGCTGCCGTGGCGAAACCGAGAACGAGCAGCACGCGACGAGAGCCCCGCCGCAGAGCACGCTCGACCAGCCGGCGTGCCAATCGTCCCGCACCGCTGCGGTTGCCGCCCAACCTGCCCTCCCGTGGCTGCGCCGCTACGGCGCCTGCTCCCGCCCGACCGCTTCGCGGCCGGCCTGCAGCGCGGCCGCCGCGCTGGCCGTGAGCCCGCCGGGCAGGCCGCCGGTGCCCAGAATCCGGAAGCCTTCGTCGATGCGGCGGGCGATCTGGTCGGCGCCCGCCGTGATGCCGCACGGCACGTCGTGCGCCAGGCAGGCGCGGAGGATCGTCTGGATGGCGGCCTCGGTCTCCGCGGAACCCCGCGCGACGCCCAGCGAGTTGGACAGGTCGCTCGGTCCGATCAGCACGCCGCCGACGCCCGGCACCGACAGCAGCTCGTCGATGTTGCGCACCGCCTCCGCCGACTCGATCAGCAGCACCACGATCAGGTCGCCGTCGGGGTTGAGCGGCCAGACGTCCGCGCGCCGGACGTACTCGGCCGGCGGGACGCCCCAGAACCACTGGGCGACGCGCGCGCCCACGCCGCGCCGGCCGGCAGGCTCCGGGTACGGCGAGTCGGGGCGCGGCGGATAGCGCATGAGCCGGACGGCGTCCAGCACGTGCCGGCGCGTTTCGACGCTGGGGAAGATGACGCCCATCAGGCCGAGGTCGAGCCCCTGCTTGGCCGCCCACTCCGCCTGCTCGCGGCCGTAGGGGGCGAAGCGGGCCAGCGGCGTCACGGCCGGCTGCGGGCTGCCCTTGCTCACCGCGGCGGCCTTGTCGATCATGCCGACCAGGAACGTGCGCAGCGTCTCGAAGTTCATCGGGCCGTGCTCGTAGTCGACGTAGACGTAGTCCAGGCCGGAGGTCGCCAGGGCCTGCGCGTTGTCGAGCGACAGGTTGGTCGTGCTGGCGCCGAACACCACCTCGCCCGCGGCCAGGCGCTCGATCATGCGGTTGAGGTGCGGCGGGCCGCTCTGCGCCGCGCTGTGGGCGGCGGCGAGCAGCAGCACGGCCAGCGCCGCGGCGCAGACCGCGACTCCCGGACCGGGGCGGCTTGACGGCATCGGCAGCTCCTTTTATGCGCCTTCCAGGTCGCGCAGCAGCGCGTAGGTCTTCTCCACGTCGGCCGGAATCAGGGCCTGGCTCGTGCGGTACTTGTCGGTGGTGTGCTCCTGCGCCATGACCAGCGGCGTGCGGCCGATGCTGTCCTGCCGGTCCAGGCGGGCGCCGCGCTCCACCAGGAACCGCGCCACCGCCGGGTCCGCGGCCGCCACCGCGCCGTGCAGCGCCGTCTGGCCGTTGTCGTTGACCGCATTGACGTCGTGGCCCCAGGCCACGAGCTGCTCGAGGACCGCCAGCACGGCCTCCTCGGTATCGTCCCGGCGACCGCCCAGGCGCGCCGTCGGCCCGCGCGTGGCGTAGCCCAGGCCGGCCGCCACCATCAGCGCGGTCGTGTTCTCGATGGACGCCACGAGCGGATCGGCGCCGGCCGCCTCGAGGATGCGCAGCGCCTCCAGGTCGGCGAGGTGCGCCGCGATCCACAGCGGCGTCGCGCCGGCGTACTGCACGTTGTTCACCTGCGGGTAGCCGTCGGGGTTGAAGTTGGGCGGCAGCCGCTGCAGCGGGAGCCGCGCGTTCGGGTCCGCGCCGCGCGCGAGCAGGTCCTTCAGCAGCGCGGTCGAGCGGCCGCCGCCGGTCCCGGCGCGCCGATCGCCGCGTTCCGGATTGCCCCCGGCGCGCTTGCGGACCGCGGCGTGGAGCGGCGTGAACCCCGCGTCGTCGGCCGCGTTCGGGTCGGCCCCGCCGTCCAGCAGCAGATCCGTGAGGTCGTGGTAGCCGTGATCGATGGCCATGCGCAGCGGCGTGACGCCGCCCGGCGCCCGCCCCTCGACCCCGGCGCCCGCCGCGAGCAGCATCCCGACCGAGGCCGCGTCGTTCTGGCGCACGGCGTAGTGCAGCGCCGTCATGCCCCCGACGGCGCGCAGCCCCCCGCCGGCGTACGGCGCCTCCTCGCCGGATCGCGAGCGCGCGTGGACATCCGCGCCGTGCGCCAGCAGGACGCGCACGACGTCGGCGTGCGGCTCGTGGTTGCCGGCGGCCATCATCAGCGCGGTCTGCCCGCGCCAGCCGTCCCGCGCGTCGACGTCGGCGCCGTGCGCCAGGAGCAGCTCGACGGCTCCCGCGGCGCCGGCGCGGGCCGCCGCCATCAGCGGCGACTCCCCGGCGCCGAGCGCGAGCCCGTGCGGGTCGGCGCCGGCCTCGAGGAGCAGGCCGACCACGTCGGCTGCAGCCCGCTCGGCGGCCAGCCACAGCGGCGTGGCGCCGTAGCGGTTGGCCGCGTCGACGTCGGCGCCGGCGCGCACGAGCAGGCGCGCCGCCTCCGCGTCGCTCCAGTGCGCCGCCCAGTGCAGCGCGGTCGTGCCGTCGGGCGCCGGCGCATCGACGTCGGCCCCCTCCGCGAGCAGCGTCCGCAGCCGCGCGTGATCGCGGTCCTCGACCGCCCGCGCCACCGGCGCGTCGGCGGTGGCGGCCGCAGCGAGGCTCAGCACGGCCAGGACGGGGACGAGCAGCAGCAGCCGGTCGCGTGTCCGCATGGCCACTCCTCTGCCCTACAGCTCCGCGACCCGGCCGGTGCTGTCGCCGAACCGGTCGAGCTGCACGTCGACCTTCTCGAGCAGGCTGAGCTGCAGGTTGGTCAGCGGCGTGTCCTCCGCGCAGACGATGTGGCGGCCGCCCCGCACGCGGCCGCCGCCGCCGCCGGCCACCAGCGTCGGCAGCCGGGAGTGGCTATGGATCTGGCCGTCGCACATGCACGAGCCGTACAGGATCAGCGCGTGGTCGAGCAGCGACCCCTCGCCGTCCTCGACGGCGCTCAGCCGCTCCAGGTAGTAGCCGAGCAGGGTGACGTGATAGGTGTCGATCCGCGCCAGCTTCGCGAGCTTCACCGGATCGTAGGCGTGATGCGACAGCCCGTGGTGCGGGTCGGCGATGCCGAGCTGGCCGTAGGTCCGCTGCGTCGCCTCGCGCGACATCAGGAACGTGGTCACGCGGCTGAGGTCGGCCTGGTAGGCGAGCACCTGCAGGTCGAACATCAGCTTCACGTGCTCCTCGAACGAGTCCGGTATCCCGGCCGGCAGGTCGGCCGGCGAGAGCGCCAGGTCGCCCTGCCGCTCGAGCTTCGCGATACGCTCCTCGAGCTCGCGGATGCCCGCCAGGTAGCCGTCCAGCCGCAGGCGGTCCGGCCCGCCCAGCCGCCGCCGCAGCCGCTGCGTCTCCTGCAGGATGGAGTCGAGGAGGCTGGCCTGCGACCGCGCGAGCGCGCGGCGCTCCTCCGGCGTCCGCGCGTCGCCGCCCAGCAGGCGCTCGAAGACCACGCGCGGATTGGTCAGCATGGGCATCGGCGTCGTGGGCGTGCGCCACGACAGCGTGTTCTGGTAGGCGCAGGCGTAGCCCGGCTCGCAGCCCCCGAGCATGCCGACGTCGTCGATGGCCAGTTGCAGCGACGGAAACTGCGTGTCGGCGCCGAGCGCGTCGGCGGCGAACTGGTCCACCGTCTTGCCGGCGCGGTAGTCTCCGCCCTCGGTCTTCTTCGGATGCGCGCCGGTCAGCCACGCCCCCGACGCCCGGGCATGGTCGCCGCTGCCGTCGCCGAGCGCCTCGGCCGGGCGCGAGCGCAGCTCCGAGACGACCACGAGCTCGTCGCGAAACGGCTCGAGCGGCAGCAGCGACGGTGACAGCTCGAACCCGGCGCCCGCCTGCTCCGGCGTCCATCTCATCCAGTTGACGCCGTTCGGCACGTAGACGAACCCGAGCCGGCGCGCGGGCGCGGCCGCGCGGGCCGCGGCCGACAGCGCGGGCACCATCGCGTCGAGGAAGGGCAACGCGAGCGTGGCCCCCGCGCCGCGCAGGAACGTGCGACGCGGCAGCGACTTGCCGGTGACGATCATCGCTTCTCTCCTTGCCCGGTCTCTTCCGCCGCCGCGCGCATCCGGAACGGCACGCTGCGGGCGATGCCCAGCACCAGCGACGAGAACGTGTAGCCGCCGGGCGCCGCCGCGGCCACGACGGCCCGGATGGCGGGCGCGTCGAAGTGCTCGACGCCCCGCCCTAGCGCGTAGGTCGCCAGCCTGGCCGTCAGCGCCCGCACGAACGACTCGGGCCGCGCCAGCAGCGCCGCCCTGAGCTCCGCCGGCCCCTCGAACGCGGCGCCGCTCGGCAGCGCGCCCGAGGCGTCGATCGGGACACCGTGCTCCGACCGCCGCCAGGCGCCGACGGCGTCGAAGTTCTCCAGCCCGAAGCCGATCGGGTCCATCTTCGCATGACAGCTCGCGCAGACGGGGTTGGCGCGGTGCGCGGCCAGCCGCTCGCGCATCGTCAGGCCCTGCCCGGCCCCCTCGTCCTCGGCCAGCTCCGGGACGTCGGCCGGCGGCGGGGGCGGCGGCGCGCCGAGCAGGTTCTCGAGCACCCACTTGCCGCGCAGGACCGGCGACGTCCGGTTCGCGTACGACGTCACGGTCAGGATGCTGCCGTGGCCGAGCAGGCCGCGCCGGCGCTCGTCGGTCACGGCGACGCGCCGGAACTGGCTCCCCCGCACGCCCGGGATGCCGTAGTGCCGGGCCAGCCGCTCGTTGACGAACGTGTAGTCGGCGTCGAGCAGCTCCAGCACGCTGCGGTCCTCGGCGACGATGGACCCAAAGAGCAGCTCCGTCTCGCGGCGGAAGGCCCGCCGCAGGTTGTTGTCGAAGTTGCGGAACCGCCGCGGCTCGGGGACGATGTGCTCCAGGTTGCGCAGGTAGAGCCACTGGCCCGCGAAGTTGTCCACGAGCGCCGCCGCGCGCGGGTCGGCCAGCATCCGGCGCACCTGCCGCTCGAGCCCGCCGGGGCTGCGCAGGTCGCCGCGCTCGGCCGCCGCCAGCAGCCGCTCGTCGGGAATGCTGCTCCACAGGAAGAACGACAGGCGCGAGGCCAGCTCGCGATCGCCGAGGCGGGACGCCGCGCCCGGGCGTGCGCCCGGCGGATCGAACTCGAAGCGGAAGACGAACTTCGGGCTGGCCAGCAGCCGCCACAGCGCGGCCTCGATGCCCGCCTCGAACCCCCCGCGCTCGCGCCCGGCCGCGTAGAAGCCGAGCAGCTCCTGCACGTCGGCCTCCGTCGCCAGCCCGCGGTAGGCCCGCCGCGCCAGCGCCGCGATGATCGTCTCGGCGCAGGTCCGCTCGCCGTCGGCGGCGGCCGGCCGGCAGGTGAAGATGCGCCGGCGGGTCGGGGTGTCGCCGCGCCCGGCGGCGGCCAGCGGGCCGGTCACGACGATGCGGCTCACCGCGGGCAGCCCGGCCACCGCGTTCGGGGTGGGATAGCTGCGGAGCAGCGGCTTCGAGAGGCTCTCGGACACGCCGAAGCTCTTGACCGGGAAGGTCGCCGTGACGGTGTGCGGACCGGCCGTCAGCGGCGCGCGCAGCACCAGGTGGTCGTCGGCCGTCAGCGCGGGCGTCTCGCCGTCGTACACGAGCTGCCGGTACATGTGCGGCCCGCCGTCGAGCGCGAACAGCCGCACCCGCCGGCCGTCGACGGCCAGCTCCAGGTCGTGCGGCTCGTGGAGGCCGCGCACGTCGTCGCGCTGGCTCCGTTCCAGGCGAATCCGGATCTCGTACTCGCCGTCGACCGGGAAGTGGTGCTCGACGCGCAGGCCGCCGCGCGTGCCGAACGGCAGCCCCTCGCGGTGGGTGTCCTGGGTCTCGTCGTGCGCGCCGACGTACGTCTCCGCGCTGGGCGGAATGGCCGGGTTGGCGACCGCCAGGCGGCTGATCTTGCGGGCCGCCGTCACGTAGCTCTCCAGCAGCAGGGGGGAGACGCCCAGCGCGTCGGCGATGTTGTCGAAGCCGTGCGTCGAGTCGTCGGGCGGCAGCAGCGTCGTGACGTCGACGTCCAGCGCCAGCAGGTCGCGGATCGCGTTGGCGTACTCGGTGCGGTTCAGCCGGTGCAGCGCCGGCCGGCCGGGACGCGGGTCGGCGGCCGCCGCCGCGTCTAGCGCCGTCTCGAGCCACGCGGCGAAGCCGTCGTACACGGCGCCGGCGGGCCGCGGGCGGGGCTGCGGCGGCATGTCGCGCCCGCGCAGCTTGAGCACGACCTTCTCCCACAGCTCGGCCCGGCCGCTGACGTCCGCCAGGTCCACGGCGTCGAGCTCGAGGCCGGCCGTCCGCAGGCGGCCGTTGTGGCAGGTGACGCAGTAGCGGTCGAGGACCGCGCGGTACGTCGCCGCCGCGTCCGGGCCCGCGGGCGGCGGCGCCTGCCCCGCGGCCCCGCCGGCGGCGAGCAGCAGACCGATCCCGACGAGCCCCGCCGGCAGCAACCCGCGGCGCCGCGCCCGCCGTTCGTCCAGGCGTTCCATGAGCCTCCCGCCGAGGTTACCAGGCCGGCGCGCGGCGATCGCGCACGTAGGACGGGGTGACCCGCGCGAGGCTGGGGGTGCCGGCCTGCCGCATCACCATCCGCAGCTCGCTGTCCAGGATGTCGAGCGCCGTCTCGACGCCGGGCTGCCCGAACGCCGCCAAGCCGAAGATGTAGGGGCGCCCCACGCCCACGGCCGTCGCGCCGAGCGCCAGCGCCTTGAAGACGTCGGTGCCGCGGCGGAAGCCGCCGTCGACGATGATCGGGACGCGTCCGGCCACGCCCGCCGCCACCTCGGGCACGCACTCGACCGACGACAGCAGGCTGTTCTCCATGCGGCCGCCGTGGTTCGAGATCCAGATGCCGTCGGCGCCGTACTCCAGCGCGAGCTCGGCGTCCTCGCGCGTCACGATGCCCTTGAGCACCACCTTCATGGAGGTGGCGTCCTTGAGCCGCTTCACGTAGTCCCAGGTCGCGATTCGCGCGTCCATCCGCGGCGGTCCGAGCGGTGGCGTCGTCGTCATCGGCTTGCCGTCCGGGTTGATCACCGAGCCCAGGAAGCCGGGCAGATCGAGACCCTGGTCGTCCGGGTTCAGCGTGTGGCACCGGCCGCAGAACGCCCGGTCGCGGCGCCGGGCGCGGGCATGCACGATGCGCTTGCCGCCGCCCTGGTTGTCGATCGTCCAGGCCAGCACGGGCGAGCCGGCCGCCTCGGCGCGCTTGATCATCGCGAGCGTTTTGCTCCAGTCGGCATCGCGGTAGAGCTGAAACCAGACGGGGCCGCCGCGGGCCGCCACGACCTCCTCGATCGGCTGGCTGGCCGCGTTCGACAGCGTCATGATGTGCCCGCGCGTGTTCACCGCGCGGGCCACCTCGACCTCGCCGTCCGGATGGAAGGCGCTGAGCGCGCCGCACGGGCAAAGGATGATCGGGGCGTGCGCGCTGCTGCCGAACAGCGACACCGACATGTCGATACGGCTGATGTCGACGAGGCGCCGGACGCGGAGCTGATACTGCGTGAACCCTTCCCGGTTCGCGCGGTAGGTCCCCTCGTCCTCGGTGCCGCCGAGGAACGCCACGTGCCCGTAGTGCAGCTTCTGCTTGGCGACGGCCTCGAAGTCGAAGACCGTCAGCGCCTCCTCCGGCGACGCGATCAGCTCGGTCGCGGCGCCGCCCTCCCGGAACGGCTCCTGGCCGAGCGCCTGCAGAATCGTCGGCGAGAGCGCGACGTACGGCAGCGCCGGGCTCGCGGCGAGCATGCGCAGGAACTGGCGGCGGTCGGTCTGCGAGGCAGTGGGGTCGGCCATGGTCACGCCCCTCCGGGGCGGGCGCCGGGAATCTCGACGCGCAGGCGGTACAGGTGCGTCCGGGCCGTGATGTAGAGGCTCCGCCGATCCGCATCCCCGAAACCGACGTTGGTCGTGCGGACTCCCAGGATGTCCGGCAGGTGGATGGTGCCCAGGTGCTTCCCCTCCGGCGAGATGATCCAGACGCCGCCGTGCGACGTGGTGTAGAGGTTGCCCTGCTCGTCCACCTTCATGCCGTCGGAGCTGGTCTCGATGAGGACGCGGCCGCCGGAGGCATTGTCGTCGTCGTCCAGGTCGTACGCCAGGATCTTCCCGCCGCTGCCGACGTAGAGCGTGCGCTCGTCGGGCGCCAGGGCGATGCCGTTCGGGCTGCCGCCGCCGGGGTCCGCCTCCAGCAGCGTGAGCTCGCCGTCCTTGATGCGGTAGACGCCCGTATGGAACAGCTCGCGCGAGGGGCTGTCGCCCCGGTAGCGCATGCCGGCCGTCATGTCGGTGAAGAAGATGGCCCCGCTCGCGCGCGCCACGAGATCGTTCGGCCCGTTCAGCCGCTTGCCGTCGAAGCGGTCGGCCAGCACCGTCCGCGAGCCGTCCGCCTCGATGCGCACCACCGCCCGGTCGGCCATGGCCGCGATCAGCAGGCGGCCCTGCGGATCGAGCGTCAGCCCGTTGGGGCCGATGAGGATGACGTGGCGGCGCCCGCTGGTCGACTGCGCGCCGGCGTTCAGGATGTCGTCGCCGGTATAGCCGGCCTCCTCCATGTAGACGGAGAGCTCGCCGTCGGGCGTCCACTTGTAGATGGCGTTGGCCGGGATGTCGCTGAACAGCAGATGCCCGCCCGCGGCATCGTCGATCCACAGCGGCCCCTCGGTCATGCCGAGATGCCCGGCGAGCAGCTCGAGGCGCGCGTCGGAACCGAGAATGGCGTCGACGGCCGGATCGTGCCGCTCGATCCGGCCCGCATCCTCCTGGGCCTGCCCCCAGGCAGCCGCCACAGCCGCCAGCAGGACGGCGATCGTCAACCGCGTCTTCATGCTGCCCTCCACATCAGATGGGGCTTTGCCCCAAGCCCCCGGCGTCCGTTTGCGGGGACCCCACTGCCCCGCGCCGCTCCCGCCGAGGCGCGCTGTGCGCGCCTTGTCCGCCCGTCCGACCGCCGGCGCAGGGCGACGAGTCCGCGGCGGTCTAGGGCGCGGGCTCCGGCTTGAACTCGATCCAGATGGCGCGCGGGCGCCCCTCTACCTGCTCCTCCTCGTGCGGCGCCGCCAGCGGGGCGGCGAGGGCCAGCACGTCGCCGCGGCTGCGGCCGAACGGCGGGTTCGCGCGGCCGTCCGCCTCGAACGTCTGCAGCCTGCCGCCCTCGAGGAAGACGGCGGCCGCCGGCACGTAGTGCATGTGCAGGGCGATCCGCACGTCCGGCGTCCAGGTCTGGTCCCAGACGCGGATGCGGTCGGTCTCGAGCAGCAGCGTCGCGCCGGCCCGCGGAAACTGGCCCGGTACGTCGGCGACCCGCGGCCAGCTCGGCAGCGGCGACGGCTTCAACTGGAAAACGACCGCCCGGCTCGGCGCCTCCCCCACCGCTTGCACCGCGCGGACGGTGCCCGCGGGCTCGAAGCGGACGAACCCGAACGGCTCGTGCTCGACCGTCCAGGCGCCGTCGGGCCGCGTGATGCGCACCGCGCCGGCCGCGAGGGTCACCGACACCTCATCCGCCGCGAGCGTGCGCGGGGCGGCCCCAGCCGCCGCGTCCGGCGTCCGCGTGACGTCCCAGATGGCGACGAAGTCGCTCTCGCGCACGAGCGTGGCGCCGGGGGCGGGCGGCGCACCGGCGGGTCCCTGGGCGGGCGCGGACGCCGGCAAGGACGCCGGCAACAGGAGCCCCGCCAGCAGGGCCAGCGCGAAGCCCGCCCCGTGCCGAGCGCGCGGCCGCGGCGCGGCGGTCATTCGTAGCTGACCTCGATGAAGCCGAACGTCCAGCAGCAGGCGAACCCGGGCACGCCCTGCCCCTGCGCCGTCCCGTAGTACGACCCGTCGTCGGCCAGCGCGGCGAGCGTGTAGCGGCCGGGCTCGCTGACGGTCGCGGTCGTGACCGCCCGGCCGTCCTCGACGGGCGACTGCGCCGGGTCGAAGGTCACCTCGCCCGGACCGCGGTACTTCGACCAGCGGACGCCGAGACCGGACGCGGCGCCGGGCCGCGGCGCGGGCAGCCCGTCATCGGTGACGCCGACCGCCAGCGCGGCTGACGCCGGGAACGCCAGCGTCAGAGCGGGCCCCGGCGTCAGTTCCGGCGCGGTGTTCTCGTTGCTGCTGCTCCGGCGGACGTCGATCATCTGGGCCGGCTTGAGCGAGCCGGGCACGCTGGCGGGCCGGCCGCGGATCGACAGCGTCCAGACGTACTCGCCCTCGAAGTCGCCGGGCACCACGATCCTGAAGAGCTGCTTCACCCGCCGCGGCAGGAAGTGCGTCGGCTGCCCCTGGTCCGCGGGGCCCGGCGTGAAGTGGTTGTCCGGACCGATCGGGATGTCGAGCGACTCCGCCCAGTTCCGGTTCATGTAGCCCCAGTAGAGACTGGCGGTGCCGTCCGGATTCCGCTCCCAGCCCTCGAACACCGGGTGCACGTTCTGGCCGGAATTGTGGCGGACGTTGAGCAGGCGCCGCATCTGCTCGTAGATGCCCGACTGGCCGGCCTGCGGCGGCTGCCCGGCGAACGTCGACGCGGCGAGCAGGAGCAACGCGCCGCCCAGGCCGGCGGCAGCGGCCAGCCTCCGGCGCCGCAACGGGCGCTTCGTCGGGCGCATCATCAGCATCGGATCAGCATTGAGGAGCAGCAGGCCTCCGGCCAGCCGGCTCCTACTCCCCGCCCGCGCTCAGCGCCGCCCGCGGCCGCGCGCGGCGCTCGGCCACCATCCGCTCGTAGTCCTCTTCCTCGAGGTACTGCACGCCGATGTGCGCGGCCGCCATGTCGTCGATGCTGCGCTGCCCCCAGCCGACCCACACGGTCGGGTCCGGATTGCGGCGGTTGGTGACCGTGTTGTCGTGGATGGAGATGAGGTGCAGCATCGTGCCCGCCGGCAGCAGCGGCATGACGTCGTCCTCGTAGTGGTAGGCGACGTGCCAGTTGAAGTCGAAGCGGTCGACGCAGCTCAGCATCTCGACCCGCCCGTCGCGGTAGATGGCCTCCATGCACTGCGCCCTGCCGCGCAGGTGCAGGTGCGGCTGGTAGCTGATGATGCGCGCCGCCGCCGGCAGGCTGTAGTACGTGTCGGTGCGCGTCATCTCCCCCGGCGGGATGTCGATGGTGTCGTTCTCGTGGATGAACAGGTCGGTGATGTACGACTCCGGCTCGACGCCCTGCGGGTACAGCACGAAGCCGACGCTGGTCCGGTCGCGCATCTCGCGGCCGGTCGCGAAGTAGTGCATGCTGAAGCGGATCTTGACCCCGGCCTTCAGCGCGCGCCCCGTGTTCTCGGGAAAGATGTCGCCGTACTTGCCCGGCGCGTACTCGCTCAGGTAGGCGCCCTCGAGGGGATCGATGACGGGCTCGCCCTGGCCCAGCCTGGCGGGCGTGTCCCGCGCGTCGGGATCGATGAGGCTCGCGATGGCGTGGTGCACGAACCCGCGTCCCTCCCGCGAGGGCCGCGTCTCCACCGCCCGCGCGTAGCGCGTCTCGGTCAGGCCGGGATCGACGACGTAGCTGGGCCACCAGTCCGATCCCTCGGGGTACATCACCGCCTCGGGCGAGGTGACGATCAGATCCGGCACGCCGATGGTCCACTCGTCGTCGTTGAACTTCAGCGGCGGCGGCAGGTCGGCCGGGTTGCCGAGCGGCGCGCCGCCGTCCACCCAGCGGACGATGGTGTCGATCTGCTCGTCGGTGAGCGACCGGTCGCCCTTGTAGCGCGTGATCCCCACGGTCTTGTCGAGGTGCCACGGCGGCATCTCCCGCAGCATCACGCGCTGCCTGATCGCGCGCGCCCAGGGGCGGGCATCCTGATACGTCAGCAGCGACATGGGCGCCATCATGCCGGGCCGGTGGCAGGCCTGGCACTTGGCCTGGAAGATGGCGGCCACGTCGCCGGCGAACGTCGGGACGCCAGCGCCGGGCTCCGCGGCCCGCGCCGTTGCGGGCGCGGCTGCCGCGCCGAAGGCCAGCAGACACAGTCCGACGAGCGGTGGAACGCGACGGAGCCTCGTTGCTGTCAGCACGGTCTACCCCCAGATTATTCTGGTATGCTCCGCCTGAAGGCGCATGTGTGTCAAGGGGCGCGCGGGCCCCGGGAGCCGAGCGTGAAGCAGACGGTGCGCGTTGCGTCGGGCGTCGCGGCCACGCTCGTGCTGGCGGCCGTCGGCGCCCCGGCCGCGCCGGCGCAGGAGCGGGGCACGCTCGAGCGGCCCCTGTTCATGGCCGAGCGCTTCCAGTCCGGCCGCAGCGTGCATCCCGTATTCGAAGGCTGGACGCCCAATCCCGACGGCACGTTCAGCCTCTACTTCGGCTACATGAACCGCAACTGGGCGGAGCATGTCGACGCGCCCGTCGGGCCGCGGAACTTCTTCTCGCCCGGGCCGCGGGACCGGGGCCAGCCGACCCACTTCGTGCCGCGCCGGGCCAAGAACGCCTTTCGCGTGACCGTGCCGGCCGACTTCGGCACCCGGACCCTGGTCTGGACGCTGGCGCTGCGCGGCGAGACCAACCAGGTGCCCGGCTCGCTGCGCCCCGAGTACCAGGTGGACGTGGACCGGAACCGCGAAACGGGCAACACGCCGCCCTCGATAGCGCCCCTCGACAACCGGACCGCCGCGGTGGGGACGCCCCTGCACCTGGCGGCCGAGGTCACCGACGATGGCCTGCCGCGCATCCGGGAGCGCCGTCCGCGCCGGGTGCGGCGCGGCCCCGGGCCGCCCCTGAAGGCGCCGGAGCTGCGGGGCCTGGCGGTGTACTGGCGCAAGTATCGCGGGCCGGGCGCGGTCGGGTTCGCGCCGCCCGCCAGCGGCGTCGCCGATGGCCGGGCGACGACGACCGCGACCTTCGACGCGCCCGGAGACTATATCCTGCAGGTGGTCGCGGACGACGGCTCCGGAGACGGGGGCGCCGGCACGTACCATTGCTGCTGGACCACCGCGGAGCTGGCGGTCACCGTGACCGCGCCCTGACGGATTGATCGCGGTGGCCGGCCCGGGCGGCGAACCGCGGCGGCGGGACCCCCGGCGGGAGGATGCCAATGGCCAGGACTGGAGGCGGAGACCGGGAGCGGCGGACACTCGTCGCGCCGGCGGTGATTGCGCTGGCAGGGTCCGCACTGCTCTTCACCGGCGCGGAGGCGGCCGCCCAGGCGGCGGCCGAGACGCCGACGTTCGCGCGCGACGTGGCCCCGATCTTCCAGGCGAAGTGCCAGGTGTGCCACCGGCCGGAGAGCATGGCCCCGATGTCGCTCCTGACCTACGAGGCGTCGCGGCCATGGGCGCGGTCGATCAGGAACCGGGTGGCGCTGCGCGAGATGCCGCCGTGGCACCTCGACCCGACGGTCGGCATCCAGCGCTACAAGAACGACCTGTCGCTGACCGACGAGCAGATCGACACCGTCGTCCGCTGGGTGGACGGCGGCGCCCCGCGCGGCGACCCGGCCGACCTGCCGCCCCCGGTCGAGTGGCCCGCCGCGGAGTCGTGGGAGATCGGCGCGCCCGACTGGATCGTGACGTCGCCGGAGCACACGATGTACGCGGAGGGCACCGACTGGTGGCCCAACTTCACGGTGGACAGCGGCCTCACCGAGGACCGCTACATCAAGGCCATCGAGACCAAGCCCTCGCCCGCCGGCCGCCGCGTCGTGCACCACGCCGTCACGTCGCTCGTGCAGGACGAGCAGACGGACATGGGCTACCTGAGCGAGTACGCCCCCGGCAAGTACGGCGACATCTTCGCCGACGACACCGGGCGGCTGATCGAGGCGGGGTCGCAGGTCCGCTTCAACATGCACTACTTCGCCATCGGCGAGGAGGTGACGGATCGGACGAGCGTGGGGATGGTCTTCTACCCGCGCGGGGTGGTGCCGAAGTACGCGGCCGTGGAGATCAACGTGGGCACCGACCCGGGCGGCCTCTACCGCGAGCTCGACATCCCGCCGGACTCCGTCACGCGCCACGACGGCTACTACACGCTGCCCAGGGCGGCGCGGCTCATCAGCTACCAGCCGCACATGCACATGCGCGGCAAGGCGATGACGATGGAGGCGGTCTACCCGAGCGGCGAGACCGAGACGCTGAGCGCGGTCGACCGCTTCGACTTCAACTGGCACGTGGCCTACGTCTACGAGGACGACGTGGCGCCGCTGCTGCCCGCCGGCACGGTGCTGCACACCATCGGCATCCACGACAACACGGCGGCCAACCGCCTCAATCCCGATCCGACCGTATGGGTTGGCACGGGCAACCGCAGCATCGACGACATGCTGCAGAACCACGTGATCCTGGTCTACCTCGAGGACGAGGACTACGAGCGCATGGTCGCCGAGCGCCGGGCGCAGCTCGGCTTCGCGAACGACAACCAGTAGGCGCTGCGCGCGCCGGCCGGTCGGCATCGCAGAGTTGGCCGGGCGGCAATCGGAGCCACGGGCGACGATGTCCGGGCTGGGAGGTGTCTCGTGGTTCCATCCCCTCGTCGGCCGGTCCGCCTGCTCGTGGCCACCGCTCTTCCCGTCGCAGCCCTGCTCCTGGCCGCGCCAGCGGCGCAGGAGCCGTACCTGCACCTCAACCCGGTGGTCGAGAAGCTGTCGCAGGACCGCCACGTGTTCGGCGTGAGCACCGCCGATCTGTCCCTGCAGAACGCGCGCTCGCTGGCCCGGGTCCCGGACATCGACTACGTGTACGTCGACATGGAGCACAACCCGCTCCGCTTCGACGCGCTGGAGCAGTTCATCGCGTTCCTGACCGCCGCCGACAAGGCCGGCATCGCGGCGCGCGGCAACCTGCAGGCCCACCCGGCGGTCTTCGCCCGCTTTCCGCCCTACGGGCGCGAGCAGACGGAGTGGATGGTCAAGCACGCCCTCGACATCGGCCTGATGGGCATCCTGATCAACAACATCGAGACCGTGGAGCAGGCCGCGCAGATCGTCGAGACCATCCGGCCCCGCCAGCTCCGCACGTCGGCCATCCCGCAGCCGCCCGGCATCCGGGGCACGGTGGTCTGCGGCTTCTGGGGCGTCACCCGCGCCGAGTGCCGGCAGCGCGCGGACCTGTGGCCCCTCAACCCGCAAGGCGACCTGCTCTTCTGGCCGATGATCGAGACGCAGGTGGGCGTGGAGAACGCCGACGCGATCGCCCGGGTGCCCGGCGTGGGCGGCTTCTATCTGGGCGCCGGCGGCGACCTCAGCGCCGCCTACGGCGTCGAGAGCGCCGAGCACCCCGACGTGGAGGCGGCCTTCGAGCAAATCCTGGCCGTGTGCCGGGCGCGCGACCTCGCCTGCGGCGGCACCGTCAATCCGGACAACGCCGCCCGGCGCCTGGCGCAGGGCTACCGGATCTTCAACTTCGGCGGCGCGAACGGCGGCCTCACCGCCGGCAACGCGGCCACCCGCGAGGCCGTGGTCGCCGCAGGCGCGGCGCGCTGAGCTCCCGACGTCGATCCGCGATGCCCGTCACGGACGATCTTCTCGACCGGATGGTCCGGGCGATCGTCGACGAGGTCGATCCGGAGCAGGTCATCCTGTTCGGCTCCCGCGGCCGCGGCGACCACCGCACCGATTCCGACGTCGATCTCGTCGTCATCGAGGCCGAGCCGTTCGGTCCCGGGCGCAGCCGCCACCACGAGCTGGTGAGGCTCTACGAGGCGGTGGCCGGCTTCCCCGCTCCCGCCGACGTCCTCGTGTACTCCCGCGACGACGTCGACTACTGGCGCGATTCTCTGAACCACGTCCTGGCGCGCGCACTGCGCGAGGGCACGGTGCTGTATGAGCGACCCTAAGTGCGCGGGGTCGATGCTGCGAGCCGCCGAACGCGACCTCCTCACGCTCCGGAGCATGACGTCGGCCGCGCCTGACGAATCCTTCGGCTTTCACGTGCAACAGGCGGCCGAGAAGGCCTTCAAGGCCTGGCTCGCCCTGCTGGGAGAGACCTACCCGCTCACCCACAACCTGCAGGCGTTGCTGAACCTGCTCGCTGCCCGCGGCGTGGGTACGGAGCCCTTCAGCGAGCTCGCGCGATACACGCCGTACGCCGTCGAGTTTCGCTACGAGGGTGTCGCCGCGGACGCCGAACGGATTTCCCGGGAGAATGCGACAGCTATCGTTGAGGTGCTCCTGAACCGGGTTCGACGCGAGCTGGCCGGCGATCAGGGCGCGTGACCCACCGCTCCCGGAAGCGGCCGACCGCCGCGTCGTCCGTGGCGGCGAGCAGCCGGGGGAAGCGGCCATGGAGCTGCCTCCCCGTGCTACGCTCGGATTCATGGCTCCCGCCTCCGGGCCCCGAACTGATACCCAGCCCAGAAGCAAGCCCATGGCCACGACCGAGCGCGCCGTGAAGCGGACGTACGAGGACTACTGCCGAGCAGCAGACGACAAGCGCTACGAGCTGCTGAACGGCGATCTGATGATGGTTCCCGCACCGAACACGAAGCACCAGCGGGTGCTGCGCAAACTGCTCGTCGAACTGGACCGGTTCACCCAGGAACGCGGACTCGGGGAGATGTACGTCGCACCGTGCGACGTCGTTCTGTCCGACACCGACGTCGTGCAGCCCGACCTCCTGTTCATCTCCCGCGCGCGCGAGCACACAATCACCGAGGAGAACGTGCGGGGAGCGCCCGACCTCGTGATCGAAATACTGTCACCATCCACCGCCGACCGGGACGTCGGGTACAAGCACGACCTGTACAGCAGGCACGGGGTGCGCGAGTACTGGATCGTCGATCCGACGGCCCAGACCGTCGCCGTCCATCGACAACGGGACGGGAGGCTCGAACTCGCCGGCACGTTCGGTCGCCGGGACAGCCTCGTAACGGCGCTGCTTCAGGGACTGCAGCTCGAGCTCGACGATATCTTTGCGAGCTGAGCAATCGGCCAGGGCCTTGCGAGCGCAGGACCCGGACGTGTGGGCGTGGCTGGAGGCGGCGACTCGGGCCGATGCCCGGGTTGGTGCCCTGAACGAACGCTGCAGGCCGAACCGCCCCGCAAGCCGCACTCGGACAGTGCCGCCTGACACCCGTCGTCCGACCGGCAACCGGCCGGGATGTCAGTTGCCCGCGACGGGTGCCGGCAGCAGGGCGCGTTCCAGGGTTCGACGGCTGCTGCCGCCGACCCCCACTGCACGCATCGTGGCACACGGGTTTCGGGCCCGGTTTCGGCGTCGTCCTGCCCGATGCAGGGCGTATAATCGAGACGATTGCCGACAGGTACACGAAGCACGCAACCCGCGCATGGAACGGGAGGTATCCGATGACTCGCTCATGTCTGATCGCACTGTCGGGCGCTGTCGCGCTGGCGGTCTTGCTGCCGGCGGCGGCCGCCGCCCAGGACGGCCCGCGCACGCCGTGGGGTGACCCGGATCTGCAGGGGACCTACACGAACAAGACCATCACCCCGCTCGAGCGTCCGGAAGCGCTGGGCGACAAGGCCTTCCTCACCGACGAGGAGGTGTCGGCCCAGGAGCAGGCCCGGCTCGACCGCAACCAGGAGCTGCTGCTGGCGCCGCCGCAGCGGACGGTCGCGGGCGGCAACGTGGGGGCGTACAACAACTTCTGGCTCGACGGGGGCACGCGGCCGACGCGCCGCACGTCGCTCATCGTCGACCCGCCGAACGGCCGGCTGCCGGCGCGCACCCCGGAGGCGGCCCGGCTCAAGGCGGCGCACGACGAGGCGCACCCGGCCGAGGGCCCCTACGAGTCGTGGGATGACCTGGAGCTGAACGACCGCTGCCTGGTCTGGTCGGCCGGCCCGCCGATGCTGCCGAGCGCCTACAACAACAACTTCATCGTCGCGCAGGCGCCGGGCTACGTCGCCATCTACGTCGAGATGATCCACGACGTGCGCATCATTCCGCTCGACGGCCGCGATCACGCGCCGAGCGGCATCCGCCAGTGGCTCGGCGACTCGCGCGGCCGCTGGGAAGGCGACACGCTCGTCGTGGAGACGACCAACCTGCGGCGCACCTCGGCGCACGCCGGCGCGGCCGGGGGCGACCCGATCCTGCTGCGCATGGCGAACGGCCGGACGGACGACACGATCACCGTGACCGAGCGGTTCACGCGGGTCGACGCCACGACGCTGAGCTACGAGTTCACCATCGAGGACCCGACCCACTGGACGCAGCCCTTCTCGGGCGAGTTCCCGTTCACCGCGTTCCCGGCGGACGAGCTGCCGTTCCTCTACGAGTACGCGTGCCACGAGGGGAACTACAGCATGCCCAACATCCTGGGCGGCGAGCGCGCGCTGGAACGCGCGGCGGCCCTCCAGTAGGCATCTCGGACCGGGCCCGGCGGCGCGCCGGGCCCGCAAGGGAGGCAGGATCCTCATGATGGCCGTACGCCCGGGAACGAGCGGCGCTTTCCTGTCCGCGGCGCGGCGACCGGTCGCCGCGGCCGCGCTCGCTGCCTGCCTGCTGGCGCCGCGCGTGACCGGCGCGCAGCCCTTCGCGCTGCTCGAGGCGACCATCGACGACGTGCACGCGGCGCTGGCGGCGGGGCGGCTGACCTGCCGCGAGCTGGTCCAGGGCTACCTCGACCGGATCGCGGCCTACGACCAGGCCGGTCCCGCGCTGAACGCCGTCCAGCACGTCAACCCGGGCGCGCTGGAGGCGGCCGACGCGCTGGACGCGGCCTTCGCCGAGTCGGGACCCGTCGGCCCGCTGCACTGCGCGCCGGTGCTGCTGAAGGATCAGGTCGAGACGCGCGAGCTGCCGACCACGTACGGCTCGGCCCTGTTCGACGGCTTCGTGTCCGGGCGCGACGCCACCATCGTCACCCGCCTGGAGGCGGCGGGCGCCCTCACCCTGGCCAAGACGAACATGGGCGAGTTCGCCTCGCGCTACGTCGGATCGGCCTTCGGCGTCATTCGCAACGCCTACGACCCGACGCGCAACCCGAGCGGCTCGTCGGGGGGCACGGGCGCCGGCATCGCGGCCAACTTCGGGCTGGTCGGCATCGGCGAGGACACGGGCGGCTCCATCCGCGGCCCGTCCGCGGTCCACGCGCTCGTCGGCCTGCGCCCCACCGTGCCGCTGGTCAGCCGCTTCGGCATGATGCCGGCCAATCCGTCCAGCGACACGCTGGGGCCCATGACGCGCACCGTCCGTGACGCGGCGCTCGTGCTCGACGCCATCGCCGGCTACGACCCGCGGGACCCGGTCACCGCGTACGCGGCCGGCCGCGTGCCCGACTCGTACGCCGCGGCGCTCGACGCGGACGGGCTGCGCGGGGCGCGCATCGGGATCATCCGCGAGGCGCTCGACCCGAAGACCGATCCCGAGGCGGACGACTACCGGCAGGTGCGGGCCGTCATCGACCGGGCCTTTGCCGATCTGGCGGCGCTCGGCGCCACGGTCATCGATCCGGTGGCCGTCGCGGGGCTCGAGACGGTGGACGCGACCTACGTCGGCAACGATTTCGAGACCGAGGCGGCGACGGACGCCTATCTGGAGACGCTTGCCGACCCGCCGGCTGCAACGCTGCGCGAGATCCTCCTGGCGGGCGTCGTCACGCCCTGGCGGGCGCGCGGGCTGATCGACGTGGTCGGCAAGTCGACCGCCGACCCGGGGTACCTGGTCATCCTGCAGGCCCGCGAGGCGCTGCGGCGCGCCGTGCTGACCGCGCTGGCGGATCACGATCTCGATGCGCTCGCCTACGCGACCTTCGATCACCAACCCGCGCCGATTGCCCCCGACGCGCTCACGAACGCGGAGACCGAGGACGCGTACGGCGTCGGCAACAACCGCTACCTGAGCCCGGTCATCGGCTTCCCCGCGCTCACCGTGCCGGCCGGGCTGACCGCCGCCGGGCTGCCCGTCGGCCTCGAGCTGCTGGGCCGGCCGTTCACCGAGGCCGCCCTGCTGCGCCTGGGCTACGCCTACGAGCAGGGCGCGCGGCGCCGCGTGCCGCCGCCGACCACGCCGCCGCTGGCGCCGTAGCCGCCCCACCCAGCCGCCTTGCCGGAACCGACCCGCGGCATCACCGCGTGCTCGCTGCTCGACCTGTCCCCCATCCCCGAGGGCGGCGACGCCGCGCTGGCGCTGCGCAACACGGCGGACCTGGCGCGGCACGCCGAGCGCTGGGGCTACCGCCGCTTCTGGCTGGCCGAGCACCACAACATGCCGGGCATCGCGAGCGCCGCCACCGCGGTGGTCATCGGGCACGTGGCCGCGGCGACCTCGTCCATCCGCGTCGGCGCGGGCGGCATCATGCTGCCGAACCACGCGCCGCTGGTCATCGCGGAGCAGTTCGGCACCCTGGCCACGCTCTTCCCGGGGCGCATCGATCTGGGGCTCGGCCGCGCGCCGGGCACCGACCCGCTCACCACCCGCGCCCTGCGCCGCAACCTGGACGGCGACGTCGACGCCTTTCCCCGCGACGTCGTCGAGCTGCAGCGCTACTTCGCGGCGCCGGACGGCGACGGCCGGCGCGTGCAGGCGGTGCCGGGAGCAGGCGTCGACGTGCCGCTCTGGATACTCGGATCGAGCCTGTTCGGCGCGCAGCTCGCGGCGCTGCTCGGCCTGCCCTACGCGTTCGCGTCGCACTTCGCGCCCGCGCTGCTGGCCGAGGCCCTCGCCATCTACCGCGAGCGCTTCGAGCCGTCCGCGCACTGCGCGCAGCCGTACGTCATGGTCGGGCTCAACGTCGTCGCCGCCGACACCGAGCGGGAAGCACGACTCCTGCGCACGTCCGCGCAGCAGTCGATCCTCAGCCTGCGCCAGGGCCGGCCGGGCAGGCTGCCGCCACCGGTGGCGGGCTTCGAGGAACGGCTGTCGCCGGCCGAGCGGCAGATCATCGACCAGTTCCAGTCGTGCTCGGCGGTCGGCCCGCCCGCCGCGATTCGCGCGGGGGTGGCGGCGTTCGTCGAGCGCACGGGCGCCGACGAGGTGATGATCGTCAGCCACATCTTCGACCACGACGCGCGCCTGCGCTCGCTGGAAATCACCGCCGAGCAGGTGATCGCGAACCCCCTCGGTGCCTGACGCCCGCCCGGGACCTTCAGCGAGCGTGGCGGTCGCGGGCGGCGCCCGACGCCCCGAGCAGCAGAACGTCGAGTCCGTCGAACCGCAGGAATCCCGATCGAACGTCGCGAACCGATGCCCGCCGGCCAACGCGAACGCCGCCAGATAGGCATCCGACCAGAAGCCGGGCGATGATCCGCCGCGGGCGCACAAGGCGGCGAGGTGTCGGTCGAGCCCCGTCGGTTCGTCCAGCACGTCCACGCTCTCCTGAGCCGTCAGGTCGCCAACCACTGCCCACGCCTGCCCATGGTCCATCCGCTGCGGACCCATCAGGCGCTCGTTCGACAGTAGCCGCAGCAGACCGAGCTGCGTCATGCGGCAGAAGGCGACATGGTGTCTGGCGGGCAGCACGTGGGATCTCCACCAGCGGGTCGCCACGTCGTGGTGTGGATGATCGGCGACCAGGGTCGGCAGCCAGACGTTGACGTCAGCGAGAATGGGCAGCACGATCCACGTCCTCGGCATCCAGCACCCGCTGGGCGGCGCCTCCCTCGAGCTCCTGCATGAGGGGACCCGTCTTGCCGGTGACGAGCGGCAACACGCAGCCGGGGCCGAGCTCCTGCACCTCGACTTCCGATGCGCCAATCGGGTCGATGAGCGGGCTGGCCGCCAAGTGGCGTTCCAGCGCATCGCGGACGAGGTCCTTGAGACGCAGGCCCCGCAACGCGACCTCCGCCTTCGCGCGCCGCAGCAACCGTTCTGGAATGTCGATCGTGGTTCGCATCAAGACACATTAGCATTACTGATGCTTTTGTGATCCACGCCGCAAGTCGCGCAGTGGCGTGGTTCGCGCGCACGTCCGTGCAAATCCCGGTGCGATGTGCCAACATGGGGCCATGCAGGACGCCCCGCGGCGGTGGTTCACGGCCTGCGTCGGCCACGCGCTGCTGGCGGCCATGCTGCTCTGCCCGGTCATGGCCGTGGCCGAGCACGCACCGGCCGCGGCGAGCTGCCATGACGAGGGCCGGGGCGAGCACGGCGACCACGCGGCGGCGCTGACCTGCTGCGCCACCATCATGAAGCCGGCGTCGGTGCACCGGGTGCACGAGGCAGACGCGGCCCTGCCGGCCGCCGCCGGATGCGTGCAGGTCCCGGCACCGCGTGCCGACTACACCGCCGCTCTGCCACTGCCGCCGCCCATCGCTCCACCGCTCTTCCTGCAACACGCCTCGCTGTTGATCTGACCGTCCCGGTCCGGCGCGTCGCCGGTCCTGCACCACCCAGGCGCCCCGACCGCTTGGTCGCCGCCACGCGGCAGGGAGCCCGCTGGCAACGGCCGGCGTCTCGAAATCCGTGCAGCAAGGGGACGGTCTTCATGCACAGATCACTCGCCCGGCAATCGGCCGCCGCGGTGGCCGCGGCAGGCTTGGTGTCGACGCTCGCCGCGGCCCAGACCCCGCCGTCCGAGCCACCGCCCGACGCGCCGCTCGACTTCCACGCCGCCGAGCCCGATCTGCGCGCCTACGTGGACGAGGCGCTCGAGCGCACGCCGGTGGTGCTCGAGTCCCGGGCCCGCTACCGCGCCGCGCGGGAGCGCGTGCCGCAGGTGACGGCGCTGCCCGATCCGGTTGTCAGCTTCACGCAGGCGCTGCGGAGTCTGGAGACCCGCGTCGGCCCGCAGACGAACGCCGTCACGCTGAGCCAGGACTTCCCGTGGATCGGCACGCTCGATCTGCAGGGCCGGGTCGCGCTCCAGCAGGCGGCGGCGCAGTACCACCTCCACCAGGCGCGGCGGCGCGACGTCGTCGCCCAGGTCAAGCAGGCGTTCTACGAGCTGGCGTACATCGACGCCGCGCTGGGCCTCGCCCACGAGGAGCGGCTGCTGCTCGAGCACTACGAGACGCTGGCGAGGACGCGCTACGCGACGGGCCAGGGCCTGCAGCAGGCCGTCATCAAGCTGCAGGCCGAGATCACCCGCATCATCAATCGACGGCACGTGCTCGACCGGCAGCGGCTGACGCGGGCGGCGCACCTCAACGCGCTGCGCGACCGTCCCGCGCAGGACCCCGTGCCGACCATCCGGCCGCTGGCGCATCGACCCGTCGACCTCGATCGGTCGCGGCTCTACCAACTGGGCGACCGGCACCGCCAGGAGCTGCAGGCCGCGGCCGCGCTCGTGAGCGGCAGCGAGCACTCGATCGAGCTCGCGCGGATGCGCTCGCGGCCCCGCTTCACGGCCAGCGTCGGGGTGCTCAACGTCGGCCGCCGCGACGATACCGCGGGCGTCGCGCTGCCCCCGCCCGACAACGGCAGGAACGCTGTCACCGTGTCGCTGGGCGTCTCGCTGCCGCTCTGGCGCGGCAAGTACCGCGCCGGGGTCGAGCAGGCGGCCGCGGAGCTGCTCGTCCACCGGCACCAGCGGGCTGCAGCGCGCAACGCGATGGAGCGCGGCGTGCAGGACGCGCTCGTGCGCCTGGAGACGCTCGACCGGCAGGTCGAGCTGCTGGACACGGTGCTGATCCCGCAGACGGAGGAGGCGCTGCGCGCGACGGAGGCCGCCTACGAGACGGGTCAGCTCGCCGTCCTCGACCTGCTCGACAGCGAGCGGATGCTCATCGAGATCCGCCTGCTGCGGGCGCGCTACGTATCGGACTCGCTGATTGCGCTGAGCGATCTCGAGCGGGCGGTCGGCATGCGCGTGGCGGAGAACTGAGGGGGCGACATGCGGAAGGCAAGCGCGTTCAGCGTCGCGAGCTTCGTGAGCCTGGTCAGCTTCCTGCTGGGGGCGGGCGTCGCCGCCGTGGTGACCGTCAACCCGGCCGGCTGGCGCTGGCCGGCGGCGGTCGCCGACACCCTGCGCGGCGGGCCTGCCGCAATGGCGACCACGCCACCGGCTGCCGCGCCCGCCGCCGGCAGCGAGCGCCGGATCCTGCACTGGCGCGCGCCCATGGACCCGGCGTTCACGTCGGATCGACCGGGCAAGTCGCCGATGGGGATGGATCTCGTCCCCGTCTACGCGGACGAGGCGGAGCGGCTGCCGCCCGGCGCGGTGCGCATCGATCCGGCGTTCGCGCAGAGCATCGGCGTGCGCGCCGAGCCGGTCCGCCGGCACGACATCGCCCAGACCATCCGCACGGTCGGCACGCTGGCCCACAACGACCGGCAGATCGCCTGGGTCAACACCAAGTACGACGGCTGGATCGAGAACGTCGCGGTGAACTACCTCGGCGAGACGGTCGAGCAGGGCCAGGTGCTGTTCGACATCTACAGCCCGCAACTGGTCACGACCCAGGCGGAGTACCTGCAGGCCGTCGACTACGCCGCCCGACTCGGCGCGTCGGCGTACCCCGCGATCGCCGCGCGGGCCCGCTCGCTCGTCGAGTCGTCCCGCGCGCGGCTGGGCTTCTGGGACATCACCGCCGACCAGATCGCGACGCTGGAGCGGGAGCGGACGCCGCGCCGCACGCTGGCGGTGGTCTCGCCGGTCACGGGCGTCGTCGTCGAGAAGATGGACCAGGCGCTCGACGGCATGTACGTGCAGGCCGGCATGAACCTCTACAAGATGGCCGACCTGACCACCATCTGGGTGGACGTCGAGATCTTCGAGCACCAGGTGGAGGCGATGCGGGTGGGCCAGCGGGCCGAGGTCGAGCTGCCCTATCTGCCGGGACGCCCCTACACGGGGTTCGTCCGCTACCTGTACCCCCACTTCAACGAGCGCACCCGGACGATGACCGTGTCGATCGAGCTCGAGAACCCCGACCTGACGCTGCGCGCCGGCATGTACGCCAACGTCACCTTCGACGTGCCGGTCGCGCGCAACGCGCTGGCCGTGCCCGAGGAAGCCGTCATCCGCAGCGGCGTCCGCGACCTCGTGGTCCTCGAGCGGGCGCCGGGCTCCTTCCAGGTGGCTCCGGTCACGCTGGGCGTGCGCGGCGACGGCGTCTGGGAGGTGCTCGACGGCGTCGCGGAGGGCGATACGGTGGTCGTGTCCGCGCAGTTCCTCATCGACTCCGAGAGCAACCTGACCCAGGCGCTCCGCACGCTCGACCCGGACGCGGGCGGCACGCCGCCGGCGCCGGCCGGGCGCCGCCACTGACGCGGCGGGAGGGGAACGATGATCACGCGGGTGATCGAGTGGTCGATCGGGAACCGCCTGCTCGTCGTTCTCGCCGCCGTCCTCGTGGCCTTCGCCGGGGTCTACGCGCTGCGGGCGACGCCGCTCGACGCGCTGCCCGACCTCTCGGACGTGCAGGTGATCGTCTTCACCGACTACCCCGGCCAGGCCCCGCAGGTCGTCGAGGACCAGGTGACCTATCCCATCACGACGCAGATGCTGGCGGTGCCCTCCGCCACCGTGGTCCGCGGCTACTCGTTCTTCGGCTTCTCGTTCGTCTACGTCATCTTCGAGGACGGCACCGACCTCTACTGGGCCCGCAGCCGGGTGCTCGAATACCTCAACTACGCCGGCGGGCGGCTCCCCGCGGGCGTGACGCCCACCCTCGGCCCGGACGCGACGGGGGTCGGCTGGGCCTACCTCTACGCGCTGCGCTCCGACGACGTCGACCTCGGCGAGCTGCGGTCGCTGCAGGACTGGTTCCTCAAGTACGAGCTGACGGCCGTGCAGGGCGTGTCCGAGGTCGCCAGCATCGGCGGCTTCGTCAAGCAGTACCAGATCACGGTCGACCCGAACCGCCTGCGCGCCTACGACATCCCGCTGTCGCGCATCCGGACCGCCGTGCAGCGCAGCAACAACGACGTCGGCGGGCGCGTGCTGGAGCTGTCCGAGGCCGAGTTCATGGTGCGCGGCGAGGGCTACATCCAGGGCGTCGACGACGTGCGGCGCGTGGCGCTGGGCGTGGACGAGTCGGGCACGCCCATCCTGGTGCAGGACGTCGCCACGGTGCAGATGGGCCCGGACATCCGGCGCGGGCTGGCCGAGCTGAACGGCGAGGGCGAGGTGGTCGGGGGCATCGTCGTGGTGCGCTACGGCGCCAACGTCCACGACGTGGTCGAACGGGTGAAGCAGCGGCTCGCGGAGCTGCGCTCCGGCCTGCCGGCGGGCGTCGAGATCGTCCCCGTCTACGACCGCACGGTGCTGATCGAGCGCTCGATCGACACGCTGCGGCGGAAGCTGCTGGAAGAGATGGCGATCGTCGCGCTGGTCTGCGCCGTCTTCCTGCTGCACGTCCGGTCGGCGCTCGTCACGGTGCTGACCCTGCCCCTGGCGGTGCTGCTGGCCGTCATCGTGATGTACCTGCAGGGTATCAACGCGAACATCATGTCGCTCGGCGGCATCGCCATCGCGATCGGCGCCATGGTGGACGCGGCGATCGTGATGGTCGAGAACACGCACCGGCACATCGAGCGCGACCGGGACCGGCTGCCCCACTGGCGAATCGTCACGCGCGCCGCCACCGAGGTCGGTCCCACCCTGTTCTTCGCGCTGCTCGTCATCACCATCTCGTTCGCGCCGATCTTCACGCTGGAGGCGCAGGAGGGCCGGCTGTTCAAGCCGCTCGCGTTCACCAAGACCTACGCCATGGCCGCGGCCGCGCTGCTGTCGGTGACGCTCCTGCCGGTGCTCGTCGGCTACTGGCTGCGGGGCGGCGTCCGGCCGGCGCTGGCCAACCCCGTCACGCGGCTGCTGATGAGCCTGTACCGCCCGCTGCTGCGGGCCGCGCTCGCCTGGCGCCGGGCGGTCGTCGTCGTGACGCTGGCGGCGCTGGGCGCGACCGCCGTGCCGCTCTCGCGGCTGGGCTCGGAGTTCATGCCGCCGCTGTGGGAAGGCGACCTGCTCTACATGCCGACGACCCTGCCCGGGGTGTCCATCACCAAGGCCCGCGAGATCCTGCAGCAGACCGACCGGATCCTGCGCACCTTCCCCGAGGTGGAGCAGGTCTTCGGCAAGGTCGGCCGCGCGGAGACGGCAACCGATCCGGCGCCGCTGAGCATGCTCGAGACGACGATCCGCCTCAAGCCGGAAGAGGACTGGCGGCCGGGCATGACCCCTGACCGGCTGACCGACGAGATGAACCGCGCCATCCGCTTCCCGGGCGTCACCAACGCCTGGACCATGCCCATCAAGACCCGCATCGACATGCTGTCGACCGGCATCAAGACGCCGGTGGGCATCAAGATCTCCGGACCGGACCTGAACGTGCTGCAGGACGTCGGCCGCGACGTCGAGGCGGTGGTCCGGCAGGTGCCGGGCACGCGCTCGGTGTACTCCGAGCGGGTGATGGGCGGCAACTACCTGAACTTCTCGGTCCGCCGGGACGAGATCGCCCGCTACGGGCTGACGGTCGGCGACGTGCAGGACGTCATCCAGTCGGCCATCGGCGGCGTGAACATCACGACGACGGTGGAAGGGCTCGAGCGCTACCCCGTGAACCTGCGCTACAGCCGCGACCTGCGGGACAACCCCGCGGCGCTGCGCGACATCCTCGTCCAGACCCCGACGGGCCAGCAGATTCCCCTCGGCCACCTGGCGACCATGTCGTTCGTCAAGGGACCGCCGGCCATCAAGAGCGAGCAGGCGCGGCCGAACGCGTGGGTCTACGTGGACATCGAGGACGTCGACGTCGGGACCTACGTCGAGCGCGCCCGCCGGGCGGTCGCCGCGCAGGTGGCGGTGCCCACCGGCTACAGCCTGGGTTGGAGCGGCCAGTACGAGTACATGGTGCGCGCGCAGGAGCGCCTGCGGCTCGTCGTGCCGCTCACCCTGCTGCTGATCTTCCTGACCATCTACGCCAGCACCCGCTCGGTCGTGCGGACCCTCATCGTGCTGTCGGCGGTGCCGCTGTCGCTGATCGGCACCTTCTGGCTCCTGTACCTGCTCGAGTACAACCTCAGCATCGCCGTCTGGGTGGGCATCATCGCCCTGGCCGGCCTGAGCGCGGAGACCGGCGTCGTGATGCTGCTGTACCTCGACCGCGCGAGCGGCGCGGCGGGCGCCGGGGACGCGGCCGGCGCGGCGGGACGCCCGGCCAGCCTGGCCGCACTGCGCCAGGCCGTGTTCCGGGGCGCGACTCGCCGCCTGCGGCCTGTCGTGATGCTGAGCGCCACCACCACGCTCGGCCTGCTGCCCATCATGTGGAGCAGCGGCACCGGCGCGGACGTGATGAAGCGCATCGCCGCGCCCATGGTGGGCGGCATGGTGACGACGGCCCTGGTCGTCCTGCTCGTGTTCCCGGCCGTCTACTGCCTCTGGCGCGGCCGGGGCCTCCCGCGCCGCGGCGCTTGACCGCCCGGGCGCCAGAGCCCGGAGTCTGCGCCGAAGAACCGTGCAGACTTTAGAGGACGCCCGCCTCGCGCATGACCGCCTCGCACTTGCGGCGGATCTCCGCGCCCATCTCGAAGGGGTCGGCCTGCACGACGTCGGCCCGGAAGAGCTCGACCGACAGCGCGCCCGTGTACTCCTTCTCCGCCAGCTTGCGCAGGATGCGGACGACCGGGGCGATGCCGTCGCCCGGAATCAGCCGCGAGTCGTTGTCGATCAGCTCGCGGGGCGTGTCGAGCAGGTCCTGGAAGTGCGCGTGCGCCAGCTCGCCCGGCTCGAGCAGGTCCAGGTCGTCGAACTTGCTCAGGCCCGACCAGAAGTGGAAGAAGTCGAGCATGGGCCGGACGCTGGGATGCGCCGCGGCGCGAATCACCTGCAGCGCCGAGGTCAGCGTGGCCAGGTGGGTCGACGTGCGCACGAACTCGATCATCGCCGTCAGCCCGTGCTCCCGGGCGATCTCCCCCGCCTCCCGGATGCAGTCGGGCGTGGCCGCGAAGTCGTCCGGCGTGACGGGGCGGGACGTGATCGACGGCGAGTAGATCTTCTCCAGGCCCAGGCTCGCGAACTGGTCGCAGCGCCGCCGCCAGGTATCGAGCGACGCCGCGCGTTCCGGCCCGGGAATCCAGATGTCCTGCAGCGCGGCAGCGGCGCACACGGGCGTCATGCCCAGGTCGTCGAGCAGGCGCCGGGCGCCGGCCAGCGTGTCGCCCGCGAGGAACTCGTCGAGCAGGCCGTCGTTGAGCTCGACGTAGCGAATGCCCGCCCGCGCCCAGCCTTCGAGCGAGCCGCGGAAGCCGGCCGCGCGCGACGTGTTCTGATGAATGGCCAGCAGCATCTTGCCGGACTCCGCGGATTGCGCGTGGACCAGGCGCGCCAGCGAGGCGGCGGGCGGCGCCAGCAGAAAGGTTCGTCTCGTCAGCATTCGGATCCCCGTGGGAATGATTGTAACGCGCGCTTCCCTGTCAGGGGCGTTTGATCAACAATAGACGGCGACATGCACATGCGATTGACTCTGCTCGCCGCCGCCTTCGCCCTGCTCGTCTCCGGGACGGCAGTCGCGACGCTGGCCGTCCAGGACAGCGCCGGACCGGTCGTCGAAGTCTACAAGTCGCCCACCTGAGGCTGCTGCGGGGTGTGGGTCGCACACCTGGAGCAGAACGGGTTCACGGTCCGGGCCACCGACGTTCCGAGCCTCACGCCGGTCAAGCGTCAGGCCGGCATTCCGCGGGGCCTCGCGTCCTGTCACACGGCGCTCGTCGACGGCTACATCGTGGAGGGTCACGTCCCGGCCGACGACATCAAGCGCCTGCTCTCGGAGCGTCCGGACGTGCGCGGCATCGCCGTGCCCGGGATGCCGATCGGCTCGCCGGGGATGGAGGGGCCGAACCCGCAGCCGTACGACGTGCTGGCGTTCGACGAGGACGGCGCCGTCTCGCACTTCGCCTCACACTAGACCCCGCGCGGGCCGGACCGGCGGTCCGGCCCGCGTGCCCCTAACGCAGCGCCGAGTACTCTGCGGGGTCGAGGAACGCGGAGGCGATCCGCAGCACCTTGACGCCGGCTCGCGCGTAGTCCTCCCGGCACGAACGAGGCCCAGCTCCGCTCGGCCGCCGCCGGGCTGTCGTGCGCGAGCAGGTAGACGAGGGTGTCCCTTGACCAGGGGCACGGCCCGTAATCGAACGCGGGCTCGCGGATGGTCGCGCCGGCACGGAACGTCCCGCACTGCGGCTCGTCCCGCGGCAGCAGGTAGGCCGCGTTGGTCATGCCGTGCCGGGCGAACATCTGCGTCACGTTGTCGCGGAACACCTCGCTGAGCCGCCCGACCTTGCCGTCCTCGACGGTGTACAGGCGGAGCTCGAAGACGCGCCGGGCTTCCTCCGCCTGCACGGGCTCCGCCTGAACGGACGGCCACCAGGACGGCGAGCCGCGGCCGAGCGCGAACGCGCCCAGGCACAACACCAGCATCAGGAGCGTGCGAGCGTCCATCAGACGGGGCCGCGCCCCGCAGGTCCTCATGACAGAACCCTGCCCCACGCTACGGCAGCTCGTCGTAGATCACCTGCGCGGCGGCCGCCAGGCGCTCGGGCATGGGCGCGGCGTAGCCGTCGAAGTGCGACGGCACCTCCCACGACGCCGCGAACTCGTCGGGCGTCTGCCCGGCCGCCTTCGCGCCGCTGACCGCATCGACGAACTCGTACATGAACGCGGCGAACTCCGCCAGATCGCCCCGCGTCATCTGCCCGCTGTGCCCGGTGATGATCGTGTCGATCTCGGTCAGCGCGGTGTAGGCGTTGTCGAGCGTGCGCGGAAAGTCGACGCCGCTGCCGCCGTTGGCGGCGTCCAGCAGCGGCAAGCCCTTGCTGGCGAACATGTCGCCGGTGTGCAGGGTCCGCAGCGCCGGGAACACGACCCACGCGTCGCCGCCCGTGTGGCCGCGGCCGAAGTAGTGGACGTCGACCTGGTCCGCCCCGCTGCCCAGGCTCATCCGGTCCGAGAAGGTGAGGTTGGCGATCCCGACGCCGCCGCTGGCGGCGAACACGTCCTCCCCGGCGAAGCCCAGGCCCGTGATGTCGTTCCACTCGCGCATCAGCCGCTGGGTGTTCTCGTGGGCCACGACCTGGACCGTGGCCGGGAACTCGACGTTGCCGCTCACGTGGTCGAAGTGGGTGTGCGTGTTGATGATCGTGGTCACGGGATTGGGCGTCAGCTCCGCTATCGCGTCGATCAGCGGCTGGCCCCAGCCGGGCACCTTGGTATCGACCAGCACCACGCCGTCGCTGGTCACGAACGCCGCCGAGTTGCCGCCGCCGCCCCGCAGGACGTAGAGATTGTCCTGGAGCTGTTCGACGTCGACGACCATCTCCTCCTGCTGCGCGCTGGTCGCGGCGCCGAGCGACAGGGCGCCAACCGCCAGCAACAGACCGAGCACGACCCCTCTCTTCATGGCTTCCTCCTCTTTCGTTCTTTCTTTCTACGCTTTCTGCGCCGCGGCCCTTACGCCGCGGTCGTCGCGCCGCCGCACGAGCTGCCGGCCCCGGCCGTGCAGCCGAAGCAGTGCGGACCGGTCACGATGCGCCGCGCCTGCAGCGCGGCGAGCGCCTGCGCGGGCGACGCCGGCGGCGCGCCGGGCCCCGTCAGGCCGCGCGCCAGGTCCATCACCGTCTGCGGCGCGGACGGCTCCACCGCCAGGTCGAGCATCTGGTTGAAGTCGCAGTCGTGGAGCCGGCCGTCCCAGCCGACGCTGAGCGTGTAGCGGCACATCAGGCCGTCGACGGCGGCCGGATTGAACGCCTGGACCAACCGGTCCATGTAGCTCTCCAGGTTGCCGGACTGCTCGAGCCAGGCCAGGTAGCGGCTGATCGGCATGTTCGTGATCGTCAGCAGCCTATTGAACCGGATGCCGTGGCGCCGCTGCAGCTCCCGCTTCCAGTCGCGCTCGAGCGCGGCCTGGCCGGCCGGCAGGAACGCCCCGACGGGGTTGGTCACCAGGTTGAGCTCGAGGCCCGAGTCCGGCATCCCGTAGCCCAGCCCGTTGAGCCGCCGCAGCGCCTCGATGGACTGCTCGAAGACGCCCTCGCCGCGCTGCCGGTCGGTCATCGTCCCGGAATAGGACGGCAGCGACGCGACGATCTCCACGCCGTGCTCCGCCAGGAACTCCGGCAGATCGCCGTACGCCGGCAGCGTCAGTATCGTCAGGTTGCAGCGGTCCATCACGCGCCGGCCGAGCGCCGCCGCGCGCCGGACCATGTCCCGGAACCGCGGGTGCAGCTCGGGGGCGCCCCCGGTGATGTCCACGGCCGGGATGTTCGTGGCCGCGAGCAGCGCGAGGCAGGCCTCGACCACTTCGTCGGGCATCACCTCGCGGCGGTCCGGGCCGGCGTCGACGTGGCAGTGATGGCAGGCCTGGTTGCAGCGCTTGCCGACGTTGATCTGCAGCGTCGTGGCCGCCACCGGCCGGAGTGCCGCGTGACCCGCCGCCGCGGCCGCCTCGCCGAACGTCCGGGCCAGGGGCAACGCCGCGAGGTGCGCCCGCTGGGCGACGGGGGGCGCCAGCGGCGAGCGCGTGTTGAGCAGCGTGGGCAGCGCCATGGCTACATCGAGAGCTTCTCGAGCCGGTTGCGCATCTGCACGCCGTGCACGAGCGCCGCCCCGCCGCGGATGGCGGCCGCGACGTGCACCGCCTCGGTCATCTGGTCGGGGCCGGCGCCCTTCTCCAGCGATGCCGTCGTGTACGCGTCGATGCAGTAGGGGCACTGCACCGCGTGCGCCACCGCCAGCGCGATGAGCGCCTTCTCGCGCTCGGTCAGCGCGCCCTCGGCGAACACCGCGTCGTACCACGCCGAGAACTTCTCCCAGAGCTCGGGCGCCTCCTTGCCCATGTCGCCGAACTTGCCGAGATCGGGGGGATGGTAGTAGGTGTCCATAAGCGCGTCTCGGCCTCCTCCAGATGGGGCTGCGCCCCAAGCCCCCGGCGTCCGCTTGCGGGGGCCCCTGCGCCCCGCGCCGCTCCCGCCGAGGCGCGCTGTGCGCGCCTGGCGGAGTCTGCACCGTTCTGCAGCACAGACTCCGGCATCCATCGTATCACCGACGGCCGTATCGCTGACGGCGGGGCCGTGCCGGCGGCGGGTGTGCGCCCGCGGTCGCGGGTCCGCGGGTTCCGCGCGGCTATCCGGACCGCTATAATCCCCAGAACCGGAGGAGGTTCCTAGCGATGAATATGGACAAGCTGGTGAAGATGCTCCCAGCGGTCGCTGCGCTCGTGATCGGCGTCGTTCTCGGCCTGGTGCTGGGGGCGTCCGGGGTCGGGAGGGCCGCGGACCCGGCCTCGCTCACCGACCTCGAACGCGACTTCACCGAGCGGATGCGCAACGTCGTGCTCGTCGGCCACTTCACCCTGGAAGGCGAGGAGCGGCGGGACGGCCTGCCCGAACGCTACGAGATCAGCCAGGTGACGAAGCTGGACGACGGCAACTGGCGATTCGATGCGCGCGTCACCTACGGCAGCGTCGACGTCACCCTGCCGATGGCCCTGCCGGTCGTCTGGGCGGGCGACACGCCGATGGTCAGCATCACCGACTTCGCCATCCCCGGCCTGGGCGACGAGTTCGGAGCCCGCGTCGTCTTCTACGACGAACGGTACGCCGGCACCTGGGACCACGGCGAGTACCGCGGCCTGATGTACGGGACGATCTCGCCGCTGGACTGAAATCAGACGGGGCTGCGCCCCGAGCCCCCGGCGTCCGCTTGCGGGGACCCCTTCACCCCGCGCCGCTACCGCCGAGGCGCGCCGTGCGCGCCCTTGCGGAGTGGCTAGGACTCGAGGTTGGCGCTCATCGAGATCTCGGCGTTCATCAGCTTCGAGATCGGACAGCCGGTCTTGGCGTTGTTGGCCGCGGTGTCGAACGCCGACCGGTCGCCCCCCGGGATCCGGGCCGACACGTCGAGGTGAATCCGGGTGACCGCGAACCCGCCGTCCGTCTTCTCGAGGGTGACCGTGGCCGTCGTGCTGACGTGATCCGGCGTGAGCCCGGCCTCGCCGAGCTGCGCCGAGAGCGCCATCGAGAAGCAGCCGGCATGGGCCGCGGCGATGAGCTCCTCGGGATTGGTGCCGGCGCTGCCCTCGAAGCGCGTGGCGAACGTGTAGGGCGTCTCCGACAGCACCCCGCTGCGACTCGAGATGGCGCCGTTGCCTTCCTTCAGACCGCCCTTCCAGACGGCTGATGCCGTGCTCTGCATGTTCCCTCCTGCTGGTCCGTGCTGCCGTGGCCTCCGGCGTCGACCGCCGGAAGCGCACAGGACTCTAGATCGTCTTGGTGGTTGACAGCAACCCGGTGCGTCGCCAGGATAGATGGTGATGCGGCAACGCTTGGTGCGCGCGCTGCTCGTCGTGACGCTGCTGTCGTCCGGCACGTCGGCGCCGTTCGCCCACGTGCATCCGCCCGGCCACGATCATGCGACCGGCGCCGGCGGCGAGGCGTCGGCCAGCGAGCACGATGCGCGCCGCCATTGGCACGGCGTCCACTGGCACCAGGGCACCGCCCGGGGGCCGGGGACGTCGGACGCCGACATCGGCGAGCGCGTCTCGGTCGCGCTGGCGGCGGCGGCCGAAGCACCGTCCGTCCGCATCGACACGACGCCCGCGCCGCCGGCTGAAGCCTTGCCGTCCGCCGCGCTCTCGAATCCGGCGAGCCGCACCGCCCCGGCCGCGGCGTGCGCCGACCCCGACCCGCCGCCGCGGGCGCGCCGCTCCACCCGCGCGCCGCCCCTCTCCCGCTGACAGCCTTGCGCCGCGCGCTCGCGGCACGCGTGCGCGCGCACATCCCAACTGATACCTGAGAGGCCGTCCACCGCCGCGTCGGACGGCAGCGGGAGCTGACGAGAATGCGTGGTTGGCGATCTGTGGTACTGGCAGTCGGCTGCTGGGGCCTGGCCGCGCCGGCGGCCTTCGGCCAGATGCTCACCGAGGAGCAGGCGCTCGAGCGGATGCGCCGGGAGCATCCGCAGCTCCAGGCGCTCGGCTTCACGGTGCGGGAGCGCGCGGCCGCCGCGCGCGAGCGGGGCCTGCTGTCCAATCCGGCGGTGAGCTACACGCGCGAGGAAGCCGGCATCTTCGTCGACAACTTCCTCGTCATCTCCCAGGACCTGCCGGTGCGGGGCCGGCTGGGCCTGCTCGGCGAGGCGGCCGACCAGGCGGGCGCCGCCGCGGAGTCGCGGGCCGCCGCCTCCCGGCTGGCGCTGGAAACACGGCTGCGCCTCGCCTTCACCGATCTGCTGCTCGCGCAGGAACGCGCGCGCGTGCTCGACGACGACCTGGCCGAGTTGGGGGGGTTGGTCGACGTGCTGCGCGCGCGCGAGGACGAGGGGGAAGGCTCCCGCTTCGACCGGCTGCGCGCCGAGCGGGAGGTGGCCGAGATCGAGACCGACCTGCGCGCCGCCGTCATCGACCGGCAGGTCGCGCAGGCCCGGCTGGCCGCCTTCCTGGCGCCCGGCACCGATCCGTCCGGCCTGACGGCCGCCGGCGACCTGGCCGGGCGCGCCGCGGTCACGGGGCTCGAGACGCTCGTCACGCAGGCGCTCGCGGAGCGGCCGGACTATCGCGCCCTAGCCCAGAGCGCGACGCAGTGGACGCTCGAGCGGCGCGCGGCGGAACGGCTGCGCCTGCCCGGCGCGGCGGTGAGCGCCGGCCTCAAGCGGGCCCGGAGCGCGCCCCTCGGCCACGACTCGGGCTACGCGCTCACCGCAACGATGTCGCTCCCGCTCTTCAACCGGGGACAGGCGCAGGTGGCGCGGGCGGAAGCGGCCCGCGCCCGGACCGACGCCGAGCGGCAGGTGCTCCGCGGCCGCATCGAGAGCGAGGTCCGGGCGGCGCATGCCGCCGCCGCGGGCTACCGCGAGCTGGCGGAGCGCTACCGCCTCGAATCCGTGGAGCCCGCCGCCGAGCTGGCCGAGATCGCCGCGGCGGCCCACGACGAAGGCGAATTCACCATCCTGGAGCGGCTCGACGCACACGGCGTGATGCTGAGCGCGAGGCTCCGCCTGCTGGAGCTGCACGCCGCCGCGCGGCGGGCCGCCGTCGAGCTGGACCGGGCGGTTGGAAGGCGGGGGGCACGATGAGGAGACGGCAACTCCGGCTCGGGACCGGGACGGCGCTGGCGCTGCTGGCGTCGATCGCCTGCGGCGGCCAGCACACGCACGAGGCCGGCGCGGCGGACGCGGCCCTGCACGACGAGGCGCCCGCGGTGGTCGAGACGCGCTGGACCGCGCGCAGCGAGCTGTTCATGGAGTACCCGCCGCTCGTGGAGGGCGGCAGCAGCCGCTTCGCCATCCACTTCACGGACCTGGCCACGTTCGAGCCGGTGCGCGCCGGCCGCGCCGCGGTCCGTCTGACCGGCGCACGGGATCAGGAGTTCACCGTGGACTCGCCGGGGGCGCCGGGCATCTTCGGCATCGACGTCGAGCCGGCGCTGGCCGGCCGCTACCGGCTGGAAGTGGCGCTGGAGGCCCCGGGCCTGACGGACCGCCACGCGCTCGGCGAGGTCACGGTGCTGCCGGCCGGGGCGGCGCCGCGCGCCGCGGGCGACGACGCCGAGGACGGCGCGATCCCGTTCCTCAAGGAGCAGCAGTGGACGCTGGACTTCGGGACGGCGCCGGCGGGCCGGCAGCGGATAGCGGACAGCCTGCTGATTGCCGCCGAGATCGAGCCGCGCACCGGCGGCTGGGCCGACGTGACCGCGCCCGTCGTCGGGCGGCTGGCCGACGACCTCGCGCCGCGGCCGATCGGATCGGGGGTGGCGCGGGGCGACGCGCTCGCCGAGATCATCCCGCACAGCGGGCACGGCGAGGACCGGCCCGAGCTGCAGCTCGCCGTGGCCGAGGCCCGCAACGTGCTGGAGCTGATCCGGGCCGACCGGGCGCGGGCCGAACGGCTCGTCGCCGCGGGAGCCCTGCCGCGGCGCCGCGCGCACGAGACGCAGGTGGCGGAGCGGACGGCCGAGGCGCGGGTGGCAGCCGCCGAGGCCCACCTGGCGCAGCTCGACACTACCCGCACCGGCGAAGGGGAGGTCGGACGCGACACGCGCTTCGTCGTCCGCGCGCCGATCGGCGGCGTCGTGGCCGAATCCGACGCCACGCCCGGCGCCAGCGTCGAGGAGGGAACGCACCTGTTCCGCCTCGTCGCCGTCGATCGGGTGCACGTCGTGGGGTCGCTGCCGGAGGCGGCCCTGGCGCGGGTCGCCGAGCTCACCGGCGCCGAGCTCGACGTGCCCGGCTTCGAGGTCCCGATCGTGCTCGACCGGCTCGTCGCCGTCGGCCGCGTCCTCGAGCCCCAGGCGCGCACGGTGCCGATCATCTACGAGCTGAGCAATCCGGACCGGCGTCTGGCGATCGGCCAGGCCGTCTCGCTGCGCATCTTCGCCGCGGCGGCGACCGACGCGGTGACCGTGCCCGAGAGCGCCATCGTCGACGACGCCGGCCAGCCGGTCGTCTTCGTGCAGACCGGCGGCGAGAGCTTCGAGCGCCGGCCGGTCCGGCTCGGCAACCGCGAGTCGGGCCAGGTCCAGATCAGCGGCGACATCGCGCCGGGCGAGCGCGTGGTCGTCCGCGGCGCGCCGCTCATCCGGCTGGCGGCGCTCTCGCCGCAGGTGCCGGCGCACGGACACACGCACTGACGCTGTCCCGGGGACGGACGACCATGCTGTTCGACATGCTCATCCGGTCGTCGCTGCGCAACCGCCCGCTGGTGCTCGGGCTCGCGGGCGCCTTCCTCGTCTGGGGCGGGTTCGTCGCGGCGCGCATGCCCGTCGACGTGCTCCCGGATCTGACGGCGCCGACCGTGACGGTGCTGGTCGAGGGCCGGGGCATGGCGCCGGCCGACATGGAAGCGCTCGTCACCTTCCCCATCGAGACGGTCCTCGGCGGCGCGGCGGGCGTGCGCCGGGTGCGCTCGGAGACGGCCGTCGGCATCGCCGTCATCTGGCTGGACTTCGACTGGGGCACCGACGTCTACCGCGCCCGGCAGACCGTCTCCGAGAAGCTCGCCACGGTGGCGGCGGCGCTGCCCGCCGAGGTCGGGGCGCCGGTGCTGGCGCCGCGCTCGTCGATCATGGGCGAGATCATGTTCGTCGCGCTCGAATCCGCGCCGGCGGCGGAAACGGCGGCCGACCTGCCCCGCTGGACGCCCCTGGAGCTGCGCATGGCGGCCGAGCTGACGGTGCGGCGGCGCCTGCTCGTGACCCCCGGGGTCTCGCACGTGACGGTCATCGGCGGCGAGCGCCGGCAGTTCGAGGTCCTGCTCGATCCGGCCCGTCTCGCCCGCTACGACCTGCCGCTGAGCGCGGTCGAGAGCGCGCTGCGGCGCGCCAGCCGCAGCACGTCGGCCGGGTTCCGCGAGGCGGGCGGCCAGGAATACCTCATTCGGGGCGGCGGGCGCGTGCGCGACGTCGAGGGGCTCGGCGCCACGGTCATCGCCACGCGCGAGACGCTGCCCATCCGCGTGAGCGACGTCGCCGACCTGCGCGTGGGCGAGTCGATCAAGCGCGGCGACGGCTCGTTCAACGGCCGGCCGGCGGTCATTCTCGGCATCCACCGGCAGCCCGACGTCAATACCCTGGCCGTGACGCGGGAGCTGGAGGGCGTCCTCGACCGGATTCAGGCCGAGCTGCCGGCCGGCATGCGGCTCGACACGCGCGTGTTCCGGCAGGCCGACTTCATCGAGCTGGCGCTCGGCAACCTGCTGGCCGCCCTGCGCGACGGCACGCTGCTGGTCGTCCTGGTCACCCTGCTGTTCCTGGCCAACCTGCGCGCCGGCAGCATCACGCTGCTGGCCATCCCGCTCTCGCTGCTGGCCGCCGTCGTCGGGCTGCGGCTCGCGGGCCTGTCGATCAACAGCATGACGCTGGGCGGCATGGCCATCGCCGTGGGGGCGCTGGTCGACGACGCCATCGTCGACGTCGAGAACGTATCGCGGCGGCTGCGGGAGAACGCGCTGCGGCCGGCCGCCGCCCGGCGGCCCGTGCTGGAGGTGGTCTATCGCGGCAGCCGCGAGATTCGCGCGTCCATCGCCTTCGCGACGTTCGTCGTCATGCTGGTCTTCCTGCCGCTCTTCTTCCTGCCGGGCGTCGAGGGACAACTGCTGCGGCCGCTGGGCTTCGCCTACCTGATCGCGCTGGCCGCCTCGCTGATCGTCGCGCTGACCGTCACGCCGGCGCTCTGCCTGTACCTGCTGCCGGGCGCGCCCGCCATCCGCGCGGGGCGCGAGGCCTGGCTGGCGGCGGCGCTGAAGCGGGGCTACGGGCGCCTGCTGCCGGCGGTGCTCGGGCGGCCGCGGCTGGTAATGGGAACGGCGGCGGCCCTGCTGGCCGCCACGCTCGCCACCGTGCCGTGGATGGGCCGGGCCTTCCTGCCGACCTTCAACGAGGGCGCGCTCGTCATCAGCGCCGTGACGCTGCCGGGCACCAGCCTGGCCGAGTCGAACGCCCTCGGCGGCGCGATCGAGCGGCTGCTGCTCGACGTGCCGGAGGTGGCCGCAACCGCGCGGCGCACCGGCCGGGCCGCGCTCGACGAGCACGTGCAGGGCGTCGAATCCGCGGAGATCGACGTCCGGCTCACGCCCGGCGGCCGGCCGCGCGACGCGGTGCTGCGGGAGATCCGCGAGCGGTTGGCGCTGGTGCCCGGCACCAGCATCACCATCGGCCAGCCCATCTCCCACCGCATCGACCACATGCTGTCCGGACAGCGGGCCAGCATCGCGGTCAAGGTCTTCGGCGACGACCTCGGCACGCTGCGCACCCTGGGCAACCGCGTCGTCGCGGCGATCGAGGGCGTCCCGGGGCTCGTCGACCTGGCGCTCGAGCACCAGGCGGACATCCCGACCGTGGAGGTCGGCTTCGACCCGGCCGCGCTGGCGCGGCACGGACTGCCCGCCGGCCAGGCCGCCGCCACGCTGGAGACCGTGCTGCGCGGGCGCCGGGTGGGCGAGATCATCGACGGCCAGACGATGGTGCCGCTGGTGCTGCGCTACCGGCCCGACGACATGGCCAACCTGGACGACATGTGGCAGACGCGCCTCGACATGCCCGCGGGTCCGCGCGTGCCGCTCGGCAGCCTGGCCGACATCGCGGAGGACCGCGGCCCCAACTTCATCCGGCGCGAGAACGCCGAGCGGCGCATCGTCGTCACCGCGAACGTGGCCGGGCGCGATCTCGGCGGCGTGGTCGGCGACGTCCAGGCACGCGTCGCCGGGGGTGTGGCGCTGCCCGCGGGCTACCGGGTGGACTACGGCGGGCAGTTCGAGGCCGAGGCCAGCGCCGAGCGCCGGCTGCTGCTGCTCGGGCTGGTCGCCATCGGCGGCATCTTCCTCATCCTGGTCAGCGCGTTCGCGTCGGCCCGCGACGCCGCCATCATCATGCTCAACCTGCCGCTGGCGCTGATCGGCGGCGTGGCCGGGGTGTTCCTGGGCGACGGCATCCTGTCGATCGCCACCCTGATCGGGTTCATCGCGCTGTTCGGCATCGCCACGCGCAACGGCATCATGCTCGTCTCGCACATCCGGCGCCTGCAGGCGGTGGCCGGCGCCGACCTCCGCGCGGCCGTCGTGCAGGGATCGCTCGACCGGCTTGCACCCATCGTGATGACGGCGCTGTCGACCGGCCTGGCGCTGCTGCCCGTGGCCGCCGGATTCGGCGCGCCCGGCAGCGAGATCCAGGCGCCGCTGGCTCTCGTCATCGTCTGCGGGCTGCTCTCGTCGACCGCGCTGAACATGCTCGTCGTGCCGGCGGTGATCGTCTCGCTCGCGCCCGCCGCCCCGCCGTCCCGCGACTGAACGCGTGGGGTGGCGCGTGAGAGCCAGGGAGATGCTCGGAACGGCGCTGTGGCTCGCGGCGCTCGCCGCCGCGGGCTGGCTGCTGCTGGTCGGGTGGCTCGTGCTGCAGGAGCGCCGCCTCGTCTTCTTTCCGACGCGCGCCCTCACGGCGAGTCCGGCCGACTTCGGCCTCCGCGCCGACGAGCTGTCCATCCGCACCGCCGACGGGCTGACCCTCCACGGCTGGTGGATCGCGGGTCCGGGCCAACGGGTGCTGATCTGGTACCACGGCAACGCGGGGAACATCGCGGACCGGCTGCACAACGCGCGCTGGTTCGTCGAGCAGCTCGGCGTCGACGTCGTGCTGGTCGACTACCGCGGCTACGGCCGCAGCGAGGGGACGCCCGACGAGGCCGGCCTGTACCGCGACGGGCTGGCCATCCACGACGTCGTCGCGGCCCGCGGCGTGCCGGCGCGCGACGTCATCCTCTTCGGCCGCTCGCTGGGCGGCGCGGTGGCCATCGAGGTGGCGCTCCGGCGCCCGGCCGGCGCCGTCGTGCTCGAGTCGGCCTTCCGCTCGGTGCCGGCCATGGCGCGGGTGCACTACTGGTTCGTGCCGGGCAGGGCCATCCGGACGCGGATGGACAACGAGTCGAAGATCGGCCGCGTGCCCGCGCCGCTTCTCTTCCTCCACGGCGACCGCGACCGGATCGTGCCGCTGGCCCACAGCCGCCGCCTGCGGGAGCTGGCCGCCCGCCCCGCGCGGCTCCACGTCATCGAGGGCGCCGGCCACAACGACACGTACCTGGTCGGGGGCGCGCCCTACACCGACGCCTGGCGCACGTTCCTGCGGGAGACCGCCGCGACCGAGGGCTGATTCCCCGGCACGGATGCGCCGGACCCAGGTCCCCGAGCCCAGCCCGGGCGCGGCCCGGGCGCCGCCCGTCCCGCTTCAATCGACAGGCCGCCTGTATACCGAGCGGCCGCGCGAGAAGGTCTCCAGGACGCGGATGTGCTCAAGCTCGCGCGGATCCGCCGTCAGGGGGTTCCGTTCGAGGACGACGAGATCGGCCTGCTTGCCGGCGGCGATCGAGCCCTTCGTGTCCTCCTCGAAGTACTGGTACGCCGCGCCGAGCGTCACCGCGTGGAGCGCCTCGCGCACCGTCAGCCGCTGCTCCGGTCCCAGCACGCGGCCGCTGCGCGTCGTCCGGTTCACGGCGATGGAGACCAGCCGCATGATGTCGGGCGGCACGATCGGCGCGTCGTTGTGCATCGTGAAGCGCACGCCGCGCTCGATGGCCCAGCGGGCCGGGCTGACGTTGCTGCCGCGCGCCGGGCCGAAGCTGCGCACGTGCCAGTCGCCCCAGAAGAAGGCGTGTGCCGAGAAGAACGACGGCACGACGCGCAGCGCGGCCGCGCGGTCGAGCTGATCGGCGCGCATGAGCTGGGCGTGGATGATTACCGCGCGGTGATCCGGCAGCGGCTCCGCGCCCGCGACCGCCCCGGCGACGCCGTCCAGCATGAGGTCGATGGCCGCGTCGCCGTTGGCGTGCACGATGATGGGCACCCCGCGCCGGACGAGGCGCGCCGCCCCCGCCTTGTAGAGGTCGGGCGCCAGCGTGCCGTAGGCGCGGTAGTCGGCGGGTGCGCCGGGCGGTCCCTCGGCGTAGGGCTCCGTCACCCACGCCGTCCGTCCCTGCGGCGACCCGTCGAGCGAGAACTTCACGCCAGCCACGCGGAACCCGCCGCGGTAGCGCGCCTCGTGCGCGGCCTGCTCGGCGTCCGCGAGCGTCCGGAACCACGGGAACACGGCGACGTCGGCGTCGAACGGCCGGCGGCGCGCGGCGGCGCGCAGCGCGGCCACCGTCTCGGGTCCGGTCGCCCCGTCCTGGATCGTGGTCGTGCCGTAGCTCAGGTAGACCTCGATGGCCCGGCGCGCGGTCGCGTCCGTGTCGCCGGGCCCGGACGCCAGCAGTCCGCCGCCGACGAGCCCGCCGGCGCGCTCCTCGAGGACGCCGTCGGGCTCCCGCGATCCGGGCCTGCGTCGAATGTGGCCGCCGGGCGGATCGGGCGTCCCGGCCGTGACGCCGCCGGCGGCCAGGGCCGCCGAGTTGGCGGCGCGGAGGTGGCCCGAGACGTGGGTCAGCACGATGCGGTGCGCGGTCGAGGCCCGATCCAGGTCGTCGCGCGTGGGATGCCGCCGCTCGGCGAGCAGGGAGTCGTCGTAGCCGATGCCCTGAACCAGCCCGCCCGGCGCGATGTTCCGCTCGGCGATCCACGTCCGGATCCGGGCGACGATGTCGTCGATGGTCTCGACGACGCCGACCGGCGGCGGGTGCAACGACAGGGCGTCCAGCCCCCGCCCCACGGCCAGGAAGTGGCCGTGGGCATCGATGAAGCCGGGCAGCAGCGCGCGGTCGCCGAGCTCGACGACGCGCGTCGCCTCGCCGCGCAGCGCCGTCGCCTCCGCCCGCGTGCCCGCGGCGACTATCGTCCCGCCCCGCACCGCCACGGCCTCGACCTGCGGCCGGGCCGGATCCATGGTGACGATGGCGCCGCCGGCGAAGATGACGTCGGCGGGCGCACCGGCCTGTGGCGGCGGCTGGGCCGCTACCCGGGCGCAGGAGGCGGCGCCGGCCGCACCGGCCGTCAGCGTGCAGATCAGAAGAGCCGCAGTCTGCCTGGACACGCGCTCCACGCTCGCCCTCCAATCGTCGCCTGACGGCTCCGCTCGGCGCCCAACCAATCCTACAGGAGTCCGCGCCGTTCCACGGCGCAGGCTCCTGGCCACTCGCCGGTCCGGTGTCAATCGGAGGTCCCGCCGCCCCGCGAGTTGGGCGACAATAGCACTGCCATGCGCAGCTTCCTCGAGGACGTCTTCCAGACGCGCTACCGGGAGGCGACGGCCAGCGCGATTCTCTTCGCCATCGTCATCGGGCTGGTCATGAACGCGGCCATCACGTACGCCGGGCTCAAGATCGGCTTCACGATGGGCGGCAGCGCCATCGCCGCGGTGCTCGGGTTCGGCGTGCTGCGCGGCGTCCTGCGCCGCGGGTCGATCCTCGAAACCAACATGGCCCAGACCTGCGCGTCGGCGGTCAACACCTCCAACGCCGGCATCATCTTCACGGTCCCCGTGCTGTTCCTGCTCGGGCTGCCGCTGGCGACCGACAGCGCCGACTTCTGGCTGATCACGCTGGCCGCCGTCGGCGGCGCCGTCCTCGGCACGGCGTTCATCATCCCGCTGCGCAAGCAGATGATCGAGATCGACCGGCTGCGCTTCCCCACCGGCATGGGCGTGGCCGCCATCCTCAAGTCGCCCGGCGCCGGGCCGCGCAAGGCGCTCGTGCTGCTGGGCGGCGTCGTCGCCGGCGCGGCCGTGTACTGGTTCGTGGCCGCCGAGCAGCTCGGCCTCCCCAGCTACGGCTCGCTCGGCATCGGCGTGTTGACCGCCGACGCCCTCGACGCCGGCCGCCTGCTCGGGTTTCCGCCCCAGCTCGAACTCATCTTCGGCATCGCCCCCTTCGCCCTCGGCGCGGGCTACATCACCGGCCGTCCCGGCCTGTTCGTGCTGGCCGGCGGGGTGCTCGCGTACCACGTGCTGACGCCCTTCGCGTACTCCGTGGGGTGGATGCCGCAGACCGTGGCGGCCCACGAAGCCCCCGCCTACGCCTTCAACGCCTTCAACCGGCCGCTCGGGCGGCGCCCTGATGGGCATCGTCGCCTCGCTGCCGGCCATCCGGGAGGCGCTCAAGAGCGTCGCCGCCGCGGGCGCGGCCAGGGGCGGCGGCGACGAGCTCGGCCTGCGGGTGCTGGGAACGGCGGCGGTGCTGGCCGGCGTGCTCCTCTTCGTCGCGGCCTACGTCGTGGGCGAAAGGCCGTTCAACCGCACCTGCCCGGTCACCGGCGTGTGGGTGGACCGCGTGTCCGTCGCGGACCTGCCCGCGGGCGTGCCGGAGAGCGAGCGGCGCGCCACGGTCCAGGCGCTCAACGCGGAGGTCGACGCGCTGGACACGGCCACGCGCACCTACGGCGGGTACGTCATCCGCTTCGCCGGCGAGGACGCCGCGCGCACGTGGGACGCCTACGATGCGGGGCGCAGGGACGACTACCTCGCGAGCAGCAACGCCCGGCCGGGGTGGCTGGCCGCGTTCCCCCCCGCTGCTGCGCGCCGCGACCATCGCGCTCGTCGGCATCGCCTGGATGTGGCTCGCCGGCATCATCATCGCCCAGTGCACCGGCATGACCGACTGGTCGCCGATATCCGGCATGGCGCTCCTCACCGTGGTGCTCGTCATGCTGCTCGGCGGCACGGGCGCGGTCGTCGGCGCGGTGCTGATCGACGCCGCCCTGTGCGTCGCGATGACGCTCGCGGCCGACATGATGTCCGATCTGCGCACGGGCCATCTGGTGGGCGCGCAACCGCGCCGCCAGCAGGTGCTCGAGCTGCTCGTCGTGGGCATCGGACCCATCGTGTCCATGCTCGTCGTGCTGCTCATCGCCGAGGCCAACCGCCAGAGCTTCGGCGTGCCGTTCGGGCCCGGGACCCCCACGTCGGCGCCGCAGGCGCAGGCCCTGCAGGCGGTCATCACCGGCGTCCAGGGCGGCGAGATGCCCTACGCGCTGTACGGCTTCGGCGCCCTGCTGGGCGCGCTCCTCGGCCTGGGCACCTTCAGCGGCCTCGGCGTGCTGGTGGGGCTGAGCATGTATCTGCCGTTCGCGGCCATCGCCACGTACGGCGTGGGCTGCGTCGTCAACGTGCTGGTGGCGCGCTGGAAAGGCCGCGTCTGGGCGGAGGACTGGGGCGTCCCCTTCGCGGCCGGCCTGGTCGTCGGCGAGTCGCTGCTCGCCATGACCGTCAACATGATCGTCCTGGCAACCGGCTGATGGAACCACCGCTGCGCCCGCTCGGCAACCTGCTCATCGCGGCGAGCCTCGTCGCCGGCGCGCTGGCGGCCACCACGGCGTACGTCCCGCGGCTCACCGCCAACGATGCCGCCCTGGCCGCCGGCGACGGCTACGCCCACCTCAACGCGCCGGCGGGCGCCGTGACGGACGCGCAGGGACGCTTCGTGCTGGACGCGGACGGCCAGCGCATTCCCCTGGCGGACACCGGGAGCGAGCTGACCCCGGCGCTGCAGGCGCGGCTGCGGGCTGCCGGCGTCCAGCGCGTGCGGGTCCAGGAATTCAGCCTCCGGCGCTGGCAGCACGCCTGGCTGTTCGGCCTGGCGGTGATCGGCCTGATCGCCGGCAGCAGGCTGGTGAAGCGGGCAACCGCGCCGCCGCACGGCCGGCAACCGGCCGACCGCCGCACTGCCGCGCAGGACACCCCGCAAGTCGTGCTCGCCCGCATCGTCGCCACCGCCCGCGACCTGCAGCGCGAGCTGCCCGGCCTGCCGGACGATGCCGCCCAGACGCGCGCCATCCTCGAACGCGTCGGCCACGTCCAGACCGAGCTGTCGCTGCAGGTCGTCGAAGGGCGGGACGTGCTCGTCGCAGCTCTCGGGCTGGCCCGTTTCGCCGAGCTGATGGACGCCTTCAGCCGCCTCGAGCGGGCGCTAAACCGGGCCTGGTCCGCCGCTGCGGACGGCGCGCTCGACGAGGCCCTGCGCTGCATCGACGACGCCGCAGCCCACGCGCCCGAGGTCGAGCGCCGGCTGCGTTGACCGGGCGCGGCCACGGCTGCGCTATACTGGGAGGCTGTCGTCCCCATCGTCCAGAGGCCTAGGATCTAGCCCTTTCAAGGCTAAGACACGGGTTCGAATCCCGTTGGGGACGCCATCCTAACGTCAGCCCTGTTCCCAAAAACTCCCATAAAGCACCTTAGAATTGGGCCTTCTTTCGATTGTGCCCCGTCACTAGTTCCGCCCTATTCTCATGGATTCCCGTGTCTTACGTGGTAAACTGCGTGGGAAAGGAAACGTGGGAGGCGCAGCATGGGACGGCTCACTGCCAGGATGGTTCGCGGGCTCTCGAAACCGGGGCGGTACGGCGACGGCGGCACGCTGTTTCTGAACGTAGCGCCGGGCGGCTCGAAGTCTTGGGTGCAACGTCTCGCCATCAACGGCAAGCGGCACGATATCGGTTTGGGCGGATACCCGCTCGTGACGCTCGCCGAGGCGCGCGAGCAGGCATTCGAGAATCGCCGGCTCGCCCGTCGGGGCGGTGACCCGCTCGCTGCCAAGCGCCGCTCGAGCGCGCCCACCTTCGAGCAGGCCGCCACGCAGACCTTCGAGGCGAACCGTCCGCGCTGGCGCGACGGCAAGACCGCCACCAATTGGATGGGGGCGATGACTCAGTACGCGTTCCCCATCATCGGCGACACGCGTGTCGACCGGATCGGCCGCGAGCACGTGCTGCGTATCCTCACGCCGATCTGGACCGCGAAGCCCGCACTCGCCCGCAAGCTCCGGCAGCGCATCCGCGCGACGCTGGCCTGGGCGCAGGCGCACGGCCACGTCGAACACAACCTTGCCGGCGACGCCATCGACGGCGCTCTGCCGTCGCTGCCGGCCGTCAAGGCGCACTTCCGGGGCGCTGCCGTACCGCGAGGTCGGCGTGGCGCTGGAGACCATCGGGGCGTCTCGGGCGTCGGTATCCGCCAAGGCGTGCCTTCGGTTCGTCGTGCTCACCGCCTGCCGGTCCGGCGAGGCCCGCCTTGCGACCTGGGACGAGATCGACGTGAAGGCCCGCGAATGGCGCATTCCGGGATGCCGAATGAAGACGGGCATCGAGCATCGCGTGCCGCTCGCCGATGCGGCGCTGGACGTGCTGGAATCCGTCCGGCCGCTGCGCGGTCCGGCGAACCTGCTGTTCCCGTCGCCGTCGAGGCCGGCGAAGACGCTCAGCGACATGACGCTGACGAAGATCCTGCGGGACACGGGGCTGGCCGACCGCGCCACGGTGCACGGCTTCCGTTCGGCCTTCCGAACCTGGGCGAGCGAGCGGACGAGCGTGCCGCACGCCGTCTGCGAGATGGCGCTGGCCCACCGCGTGGGTTCGGATGTCGAGCGGTCCTACGCGCGGTCGGACCTGTTCGACAAGCGCCGCGGGTTGATGGACCAGTGGGCGACGTACGTGACGGGCGGCAGCGCGAAGGTGGTACGCCTGCACGGATGACTCGCAGCGAACGGTTCGGGCGCGGCGCGTTGTCGTCATGCGGCGGCGGGCAGCAGCAGGGTTACCCTTATGGTAACATCTGGGAATACCGATGGGGTGATCCAGGATGACGACGCCGACGGATCGACTGTTGACACGCGCGGAGGTCGAGCGGCGCACCGGACTCGGGCGGAGCGCGCTGTACCGCGCGATGCGCGAGGGCCGGTTCCCCGAGCCGTTTCGGGTCGGGCCGGCAGCCGTTCGATGGTCGCAACGGGAGGTCGAGGCGTGGGTGGCGGCGCTCCCGCGCTCCCGCGGCGACGGCATCCACCGAGCGGGCAAGCAAGACGTGCCGAGCGCGTCGCGCTGAAGCGAGAGGCATGCCCAAGTCACCACGCCACACCATCAACCTCAAGCTCTCGATCGAGGAGTTCGCGGCGCTCGCCGCGGATGCCGACAAGTGCGAGACCGCGCCGACGACGATGGCGCTCAGTCACGTCCTGGCCGGCATGCAGCAGTTCCGCGACGTGGTTCCGGGCGTGACCGCCCCCGCGAGCCGCGCCGCGTTCGCGCTGAAGGACGCGGCGGAGGCCCTCCGTGCGGCCGGCAACGCAGAAGCCGCAGAAGCTGCAGAAGCTGTGAGCCAGGAGCTGTCCCAGGCAGTGGCTGAGACCCGGGAGGGGCTGGGGTGGATCGTGTCGCCCGGCTGGCGGCTGGATGCCTATCGTCACCGCATCGTGTGGGAGGGACCGGACGGCGGCCGGCCGGACTTGACGGAGTCCATTCTCAAGAGCCGGTGAACTCGTGCGCGAGTGGTGTGGCTGCCAAACGCCTACACGCAGGATCGCAATCGTACTGCGGCGGCGACGGCTTGTACCACAGCAGGATCTCGTCCAGCACATGCGGCGGCAGTGCAGGGAACGCCGGCTGATGATCGCCCATCTTCGGGACCGAGCGGACGCTCTCGTCCGAAGCGGCTGGACCCGCCGCGAAGCCGAGTGGCTGGCGCTGGTCTGCCTCCACAGCGGCGTGTTCCTCCGCTCGCAGTACCTTGCCTTCATCGGCCGGACGAATCCGGCCCTCGCCAACCGCTTCGTCCGCCGGTGCCGCAAGCACGCCGTCGAACAGCCGTGGAACGGCTCCCGGCTCCGCATCTGCCGGATCGCGGCCCGGCGCATCTATCGGGCGCTCGGCGCGGAGCACGTCCGGCACCGCCGGCCGGCCGCGCCGGAGGTCGTCCTGCGGCGGCTGCTGTCGCTCGACTACGTGCTCGAACATCCGCACGCCGCGTGGCTCCCGACCGAGGACGAGAAGGTGAACGCGCTGACCGCGGCGGGGATCTCGAAGCAGGTGTTGCCGCACCGGCTCTACCAGGGCGCGGTCGGGGCGCAGCAGCGCTACTTCCCCCACAAGCTGCCGGTGGCTCTCGACGGAGAGCGGGCGACGTTCCTGTTCGTGCAGACCGACGAGGACGAGACGGTGAGCGCGGTCCGCACGTGGGGCTCGCAGCACGCGGCGCTGTGGACGGCGCTTCTCGCGGCCGGCCTCGCCGTCGAGGTGGTCGTCGTGGGCCGCGACCCGGTACGCTTGGCGGCGGCCCGGCGCGTGCTCGACCAGTGGGCGGCGACGCCTCCCGATTCCGTGAGGATGTCGCAGCAGGAGGCGGCGGCGGAGCTGGCTACAATCAAGAAGGCGGTCGCGACGAGCGATTGGGCCGCGCTGGACGCGTACGGCGGGCTGAACCCCGCGATCCGGCGCGCGTGTGGCCTCGACGCCGCGTGCGCCGGAGGCCGGAAGTCGCGGGCGGCGATCACGGCTGGCCGGACGTGGCGCTCGACGCGGGTGCCGGAATGGACCCGCGGCCACCGCGTCGGCGAGGCTGCCTGACGAGACGAACCACGCCGGCCACCGGCGCGGTGTTCTGCGTTTATCGCCGCACGCAGGCGTCCGGCCCATGAACGGACCGGAGCCCCACCACGTCCTCGAACCCGCCGCCGACCACGCCAACCCGGAGCCGAGGCGCGAAGCCTGACGGAGATCGGGCGCGGGATGGCAGTCGAGGTCACGGAGCAGGACGAGGGCCGGGGCGACCTTGGGCGTGTGATCCGCCCTGCCGCCCGATCACAGCGAGACAGGGGTCGAGTTTACACCCCATGATGCCGCAGGAGAGGTGTAAGCAGACCCGGAGCCTCAAGTTACGCCCCGAATCACACCTGCACATACACCCCCGGCATCCGCTAAGTCCTTCCACATCAACCAGATCCCGACCCGACACACCACCCCCACGCGCCGCAGATTGGGACAGGGGGGAGGTTGGGGAGCGACCCATCCGAAAACCTGCGGTTTTCGGACCCGGCAGGTATTCCTCCGTCACACCCGCCGCGCCGGGTCGCTCCCCAACGAAAGTGTCCCTGCGGGAAGGCCTCACAGCGACGGTCACGGGCCGACAGGTAGTGCCGCCACGGCCATTTCTCGCCCGCGGTCTCGGATATAGCATGTGTTATTCTGCGGCTCGGTTGTGAGCGTCCGCACGTCGCAGCTCACAAGCACCGGAGCCTCGGAGAGCGGTGCAGGCAGACTCCCCCGTTCCAGCGGACTACCCGCGCCGCATCAAGTCCATCCGGGAACGTCTCGATCTGACGCAAGCGCAGCTCGCGGAGCGGATCGGCGTCTCCTTCGCGACGGTGAACCGCTGGGAGAACGGCCAGACGAAGCCCGCCCGGTTGGCGTGGAGGCAAGTCATCGACCTGGAAGCCCGGAACGCGCGGTCGGCGCAAAACCCCGAGGCGCCGGTTGACGCCACTGCTGCGCCCCCGGTCGACTTCTCAGCCCGCCCGGCCGTCGTCGCGGCCGTGGCCGAGGCGACGCGCCTCTCCTACGGGCACCTAGCCAATCCGGCGTTCGCGACCGAGGTCTCACTGGTCCATCCGCTGCCGCACCAGCGGATCGCGGTCTACGACCGGATGCTGAGCCTGTCCCCGCTCCGGTTCCTGCTCGCCGACGACGCCGGGGCGGGCAAGACGATCATGACCGGCCTGTACCTGCGGGAGGTGCTGGCCCGCCGGCTCATCAAGCGCGTCCTGGTTGTGCCGCCGGCCGGACTGGTCGGCAACTGGGAGCGCGAGATGCGAACGCTGTTCGCGCTCCCGTTCCGGATCGTGCGGGGCGCGGACGCGCGCGCCGGCAACCCGTTCGAGGAAGCGGAGAGCGACCGGGTGATCGTCAGCCTCGACACGCTGGCCGGGGAGCGCATGTTCGGACGGTTGCGCGAGGCGGTGTCGTCGGGAGCGGCGCCGTACGATCTCGTGGTGTTCGACGAGGCGCACAAGCTGGCCGCCGACCAGCGGCCGGACTCGACCGTCCGGAAGACCGACCGGTACCGCCTCGCTTCGGCGCTCGCCGGCCTGCCGGCCGACGAGCCGCGTTGGCAGTTGGGATGGTCGGCGACGCACGTGCTGCTCCTGACCGCGACGCCGCACATGGGCAAGGACTTCCCCTACTACTGCCTGTGGCGGCTGCTCGCTCCGGACACGCTGGCGACCTTCGACGCCTTCTGCGCCTTCCCGGAGGCGCAACGGCGACGGCATTTCATTCGCCGGACGAAGGAGGAGATGGTCAGCTTCGACGGCCGGCCGCTGTACCCGCAACGACGGTGCGACACGTTGAGCTACGGGCTGACCCCGCCCGAGCGGGCGCTGTACGAGGCTACGACGCGCTACATCTCGGCAACCTACAACCAGGCGCGCGTCCTGAACCGCTCGGCGGCGCGTCTGGCGATGAGCGTGTTCCAACGGCGGCAGGCCAGCTCGACGTACGCGTTGATGCGGTCGTTCGAGCGCCGCCTGGTTCGGCTGGACGAGGCCATCGAGTTGGTCCGCGCCGGGCGGGTGGACGAGCTGGAGCGCCGCCAGAAGCGTCTCGGGGAGACCCCCGACTTCTTCGAGGCGCGTACGGCGGACGAGGATGCCGACGAGTCGGCTGCGAGGGAAGGCCACGAGGCGTTCGAGGAACGTGCGCTGGGCGGCATCGTCGCGCCGACGCTGGCGCAGCTCCGGGACGAGCGCGCAGAGGTGGAAGCGCTGCTCTCGCAGGCTCGCGGGCTGGTCGGCGACGCGGAGGACTCCAAGTTCGAGAAGCTCCGGGTAGTCCTGCGCCACCCGGACTTCGCCCTGGAGAAGTTCATCGTCTTCTCCGAACATCGGGACACGGCGGACTTCCTGGTACGCCGCCTGGAGGGCCTCGGCTTCACCGGGCAGGTCGCGTTGATTCACGGCGGCCTCGACTACCGGGAGCGGGAAGCGCAGGTAGAGCTGTTCCGGCGACCGCGCGAGGATGGCGGGGCCAACTGCCTGGTCGCGACCGATGCCGCGGGTGAAGGGATCAACCTGCAATTCTGCTGGCTGATGGTCAACTACGACGTGCCCTGGAACCCGGCGCGGCTCGAACAGCGGATGGGCCGGATCCATCGTTACGGACAGCGGCACGACCCGGTCGTCATCGTCAACCTGCTCGCCGGCGAGACGCGCGAGGGACGGGTGCTCAAGACGCTGCTTGAGAAGCTGGAGCTGATCCGCCAGCAGCTCGACTCGGACAAGGTCTTCGACGTGGTGGGCCGCTTGTTCGAGAACGTGTCGCTGAAGGACTACCTGGAGCAGGCGTCGACCGAGGAGGGAGCCGCGTCGGCCGTCAAGGGCATCGCCGGCCTGCTGACGGCAGACCAGATACGCGCGCTCGGCGAACGCGAGCGGGCGCGTTTCGGGGGCGGCGACGTCAAGAGCCGCCTCCCCGCGCTACGGACGGCCGTCGACGAGGAACCGTACCGGCGGCTGCTGCCCGGCTACGTCCGTCGGTTCCTGACCGCTGCCGTACCGCTCGTCGGCCTGCGCCTGGACGGCTCCCCGGACGGCGTCTTCCGGCTTGCGCAGGAGCATCCGGGCCGGTTGGATCCGATCCTGAGCGAGATCGAGGCCTACCCCGGCGCCGACGGCGGGTTTACGTTGTCCCGGCCGGCGAACGGCTCGGAGGTCATCTGGCTGCGCCCCGGCGAACCGGTGTTCGACCGATTCTGCTCCGTCCTGCTGTCACGGCACGCGGACGAGGCCCGGCGCGGGGCGGTCTTCGTCGACCCGCATGCCGACGCGCCCTACCTGTTCCATCTGGCGCGCGTGTCGGTGGTCCGCCAGCGCCAGCCGCTGGCAGCAGGGTTACTCGCAGCGGTTGACGAACTCAGGGGCCAAGACGCCAGCCCGGAGGTTGTCGAGAGCCGGCTCGTCGGACTCCGCCAGGACGGTGACGGCGCCATCGAGCCCTGCCCGCTGGAGCACCTGCTGCTGCTGCGGGGGGCAAGCGGCGTCGCGCCCGGCAGCGTGCCGCTCGCGCGGATAGCGGCACGCCTGACCGACGCGGCCCACGCATGGCTCGTCGGCGGAGCGCTCGCGCGCCTCGTGGACGAGCATCGGGCGCGGATCGAGCAGTCGCTTCCGGAGCGGCTGGACTGGCTCGCCCGCGGATCCGATCACAAGGCGGCGGAACTGATCGCCAAGCGGCGGCGTGCAAGCCAGCAGGCACGGGCCGGCGACGCGGAAGCGGCGGCGGAGCTGGCCAGAGTGAAGGAGGAGCAGCGCCGATTCGCCGCCGACAGGCAACGGCGTCTGGAGCTGCTACAGAGGGAGCCGTCGCTGGTCGTGGCGGGCGACGCGGACATCGTGGCGCACGCCCTCGTGCTGCCGACCCGCAACCCGGCTGACCGGCGGCACCACACCGCGCTGGTCGAGGATATCGCCATGCGACTGGCTCAGGCGCGAGAGGAAGCGGCGGGCGCTGCCGTCCGCGACGTGTCCCGTCCCGAGCTGGCGCGGCGTGCCGGGCTCAGCGACTGGCCTGGGTTCGACCTCCTGTCGGAAGGCCCCGACGGAGGCCGGCGCGCCATCGAAGTCAAGGGCCGGGCGGGAACCGGCGACATCGAGCTGTCCGGGAACGAATGGGCCAAGGCCTGCAACTTGCGGGAGGGTTACTGGCTGTACGTCGTCTACGACTGCGCGACGGCCCGGCCGCGGCTGGTCCGCGTCCGTGATCCGTTCGCCAAGTTGCTCGCCAGGAGCCGCGAGTTGTCCGCCTACGCCATTTCCGCGAAGTCTGTGCAAGCGGTGGCCGACGGCGCCGCCGGGGATGCCCCGTTACCGCGCGAGTAGTGCGGTCCAACGGAGTGGCCGGATGAGGATGATTCCATGAACGAACAGAACGGACCTGAACCGGACGCCGCACCTCCCGAGGTCGCCTTCTATTACCCGGGGTGGATCTGGCGGTCCGACGAAGCAGTCAAGAACCTCTTGCTCTTCTTCGACGGGGTTGCGTTGCTGGTGCCGGAGTACATGAAGGAACGTCCCGGCGCCGTCGTACCCGAAACCGCCGAGCCGCTCCTCGACGCCGGACTGCTCCACATCCTCGAGCCGGAAAAGGTCGTCGACAAGCCCGCGACCGAGAAGCTCGCCGGGGCGTTGACCGACATAATTGCGTCTGGCGCACTCGACTCACTCGGGACAGAGCACACGCACTTCCATGAACTCTCCTACTCGCGCCTCGGAGGCTTCGGCGACGCCGATCTCGCCCGGATGATCGTGGAGGAATTGAAGGACCGCGGTCTTGCTCGCGAAACGGAAGACGGAGTCTCCGTTCCCCTCCATCCGATGGTCCACTCACTTGTTCTGGTCCTCCTTGCCCAGATTCTGGTCCCGCATGGCCGCCAGTTCGGTCTCGTACTCGAGCCGGCTACGGATCGAGCCAGTTTGGTCAAGGCGCTGACGGAGTTCCTGTCGCTTCCGTCTGTGCCGTCCGCGGGCAACATTGTGGCGACGGACCTGGAGATCGTTGGCGTAGATCTGGGTTCCGTTCCTCTTGATGAAGTTCTGTCATATCGCACAGAGCACCAGAAAGACTACCGCGCGTACAGGCTCGCGATCAGGAGGTTCGTACGAGATCTCAGTCTTCTTCCCCCCGGCGACCGAGCCGCGGCGCTGATTGACCGCGGCGAGGAAATCGAGGATCTTGCAAGGGATCTCAAGCGAAGGTCCAGAAAGGCATGGAAACAACCAGCGTCGTTCGGGCTCGGCATCGCCGGCGCGGCGTGGAGCGCGACGTCGGGCGATCCAATCGGTCTAATCATCGGTGCCGGGGCGACTCTGCTTGGCGGGGTTGGTTCGAAGCCGGTAGATTGCGGTGCGTACTCGTATCTGTTTCGGATGGCCAGTCTGTACGCTTGACGGTGCGGAGATTGCATGAGCTCTCAAGAGACGCGGCGGGACCCGACCACCACCGGCAAGCGCCTCATCGAGGTGGGCTTCCCCCTGGAACAGGTTCCCTCGACTCGGTCCACGAGAAGAACGTCCGCCACGGACACATCTCCACACTGCACATCTGGCCGGCGCGGCGACCGCTGGCGGCGTGCCGGGCGGCGCTGATCGCTGCGCTGACGCCGGATCCGGATGACCCTCGGGAGCGACAGGCGATCTACGAGCGGATGGCCGGCACCATCGTCGAGACCGTGAAGGACGAACGGGTGGGCGGGCGGATGGTCGCGAGACGGAAGCGCGAGACCCGAGGCGGGGTCCTGCACTGGAAGCGGGCAGAGGATACGGGTATTGAGTGGTTCCGCGCGCGGATTCGTGAAGCCTACGGCGGTCGTGCTCCGCGGGTGCTCGATCCGTTCGCAGGCGGCGGCGCGATCCCACTGGAAGCGATGCGGTTGGGTTGTGAGGCCACGGCGGTCGACATCAATCCGGTGGCGTGGTTCATCCTGAAGTGCACGCTCGACTACCCGCGGAGACTCGCGGGCCAGACCCGGGCGTTGCCGGACGTCGCGCTGCGGGACCGCGATTTCATGACCGCGTTCTTGAAGGGGAACGGCTTCAAGGGCCGTGCGCTGGGGCGCGAACTCGCGAAGCTCGGTCTCGGCGAAGCGAACGACGCGGAGCCGGAGCTGCTCGACACCAGGCCGGCGATGGAGGCGGACCTCGGTTGGCAGGTGCGCGCGTGGGGCCGTCAGGTGCTGAAGGCGGCGCGGCGACGGCTCGCTGACCGCTATCCGACGTACGCGGCGTTTCAGGCGCTCGCGCCCGGAGCGGAGCCGTTCGAGGCGCGACCGCTGACGCTTCTCAGCCCCGACGCGGACGGCGAGACCGATGTCCGATCGCTGAATTCGGAGTTCGATGCTGCCTGGCTCGAGGATCGGCGCAAGCCGCGCTGGGTGGCGAAACCGACCGTCGCCTATCTCTGGGCTCGAACGGTCCGCTGCAAGGGCTGTCGCGCCATGATCCCGCTGCTCAAGACCCGCTGGCTCGCGAAGAAGGGCGGCAAGCGCGTGGTGCTGACGATGACGCCGAACGCCGAGCGCGACGGCATCGTGTTCGGCGTCGAGGTGGACGCGCCTGAAGGGGGTGCCACCGCTGCCCGGCGGCGCGAACATGACCGGCGGATCGGTGGCGGCACGATGAGCCGGTCAGGCACCTCGTGCCCGCTGTGTCCGACCATCATGACCATGGAGGACCTGCGGCTCGACGGCCGCGCCGGGCGGTTGGGCGAGGTCATGACGGCGGTCGTGGTCGATGGGCCGACCGGCAAGGAGTACCGGCTGCCGACGGAGCTGGAACTGCGGGCGGCGCGGGTCGAGGCTGCGGATCTCGACAGACTCTACGCGAAGATTCCCTCCGGCCTGCCGGATGAGTTGATCGTCGGCGACAGGCCATCTCCTAACTCACGAGGTGCGTCGGGTCTACCCCGCTACGGCTTCGACGTGTGGCGCACCGTCTTCACAGACCGCCAGCTGCTGGCGCTGGGCACGTTCGTGCAGGAGATTCGCCGGCTTCCAGAGGCGATGGCCGACTGGCCCGACGCATGGCGAGAGGCGGTGGTGGCGACTCTGGCGCCGACCGTCAGCCGACTCGCTGATCGTGGCAGCGCCTTGGCAACCTGGACCAACAATCCCGAGAAGATCCGCAGCACGTTCGCTCGCTTCGCGCTGCCGATGGTGTGGGACTTCGCAGAGTCGTGCCCGCTGGCGGACACCAGCGGCGGCTTCGTGCAAGCCGTCGAGTGGACCGCCAAGGTGTCCGATCACCTGCTCAGTGCCGCCCGCGACGCACCCGCACCCGTCGTGCTGAATCAATCCGCTACGGCGCCAGAGGCCCCGGCGGCAGGCAGCGACGGCTTCGACCTGATCTGCACCGACCCGCCCTACTACGACGCCATTCCGTACTCGGACCTGATGGACTTCTTCCACGTCTGGCTCCGGCGCGTGCTGCGGGATCTGACGCCGGAACTCGACGCTGCGTTCGAGACGCCGCTCGGCCCGAAGTGGAACGCGGCGGCCAACGACGGAGAACTTGTCGACCAACCGAGTCGCTTCGGTGACGACCGTGCGGCGTCGAAGCGCAGCTATGAGGACGGGATGGCTCGGGCCTTCTCTCGATTCCACTCAGCACTGCGGGAAGATGGCCGGCTGGTCGTTGTCTTCGCGAACAAATCACCAACCGCGTGGGAGACGCTGGTCTCGGCGCTGATCCGGGCCGGATTCGTCGTGGACGGCTCGTGGCCGATCCGAACGGAGATGGAAACCCGACAGCTCGCTCTCGCCTCTGCGGCCCTTGCCTCGTCGATCTGGATCGTCTGCCGGAAGCGCGCGGCAGGGCGCGCCGGTTGGGACGCCGGGGTGCTCGCCGAGATGCGGAGGAACATCTCGCAGCAGCTCCGCGAGTTCTGGGACGCCGGCATTCGCGGCCCCGACTTCGTGTGGGCGGCGACCGGACCGGCGCTCGAAGCGTTCTCGAAGTACCCCGTCATCAAGAAGGCTGACGCCGCCGGCTCCAGGATGACGGTGTCGGAGTTCCTCCGGGAGGTGCGGCGGCTCGTCGTCGACTTCGTGGTTGGCCGCGTGCTGACGCACGACGGCGACGCGGAGACCGCCAGCGGGCTTGATGACGTGACCACGTACTACCTGCTGCACCGGAACGACTTCGGCCTCGGCGAGGCGCCCATCGGAGCCTGCATCCTCTACGCGATCTCCTGCAACCTGTCGGACCGCGATCTGACGGATCGCTACGACATCCTGTCCCGCGGCGGTCGCACGTCCGGCAGCGAGCCGGACGACGACGAGCCGGCCCCGGAGGAAGATGCCGGCGCGGCGGACGGTTCCGGCGGCGGCAGCAAGGTGACGCTGAAGCCTTGGCACCGGAGATCGGCGAAGTCGCTCGGCCGTCGAACGCCGGATGGCCGCCAGCCGCCGTTGATCGACCAAGCGCACCGGTTGATGCGCCTCTGGCGTGCCGGGAACGAAGCGAAGGTCAACGAGTACGTCGACGATTACGGCCTCAAGCGCCACGCGCTCTTCGCGCGGGTGTTGCAGGCGGTGATAGAGCTGTCCCCGTCCGGTTCGGAGGAACGCGCCACCCTGGAGTCGGTTTCCAACCACATGTCCGCGATCGCGGGCGTCGCGCCGGGCCGGAAGGCGGCGTTGCCCTTCGGGCCGACGCCGTGACGCGTCGTGCGCCGCGTCACGCATATACTCTAGTCATGAACCGGTTGGATCGAATCACGCAGGATCCCGATGTCATGGGCGGACGCCCCTGCATTCGGGGGCTTCGCGTGACGGTGGGGATGGTCGTGGGATTGCTGGCCGCGGGCCATGACCCGGACGAGGTGTTGGCGGCCTACCCGTATCTGGAGCGCGACGACATCCGTCAGGCGCTCGCGTATGCCGCGTGGCGCAGCGAGGAGCAGGAAGTCGCGCTCGGCTCCAGTTGAAGATTCTCATCGACATGAACCTGTCGCCTCGCTGGGTCGAGGCGCTGGAGCATGCGGGTATCGAGGCGCGGCATTGGAGCGCGGTCGGTGACGGCGCGGCCTCCGACGCGGAGGTGCTCCAGTGGGCACGCCGGCGCGGGTTCGTCCTGTTGACCCATGATCTCGACTTCGGCCGCCTGCTGGCCCTTGGCGGTGGCCGCCGGCCCAGCGTTGTGCTGCTCAGGACGCATCGCGTCCTGCCGGTCGAGTCGGCGACGGTGCTGGTGAAGGTGCTGCGGAGGCACGAACCGGAGCTGGAGCAGGGCGCGGTCGCCGTCCTGCACGCCGACCACAATCGAGTCCGCCTGCTTCCCCTTCGGCCGGATTCCTGATCATGAGTCACGAACGACAGCCCTGGACGCCCTGGCACCGGGTGGTGACGCTGCGCGAGGACGTGCGCACGGGCGAACTGTCGCTGGCCGATTTCGCGGCCGACCTGCACGACGTGATGATGCAGCGCGGCGCGCGGCCGATCTACGAGGATCCTGCCCGGTTCTTCGCGTTGACCTTTCCGACCTTCTCGCTCCGCGAGCTGGCGAAGGATGTGGTGCTGCGGCTTGCTGGCCGGAACACGAAGGCGGTGCGGCAACTGGAGTTGACCTACGGCGGCGGCAAGACGCACACGCTCGTGACGCTGCGCCATCTGGCGCACGACCCCGAGGCGCTGCCGCAACTGCCTGCCGTGGAGCAGTTCAAGTCCCACGCGGGCGCTGCGCTGACCCCGGCTCGCGTGGCGGCGCTCGCCTTCGACAAGCTGGACGTTGAGAAGGGCATGGAGGTTCGCGGGCCGCAGGGCGAGCTGCGCTGGCTGAAGCACCCGTGGAGCGTGCTGGCCTTTCAGATCGCCGGCGGGGCCGGCATCCAGGCGCTTCACGCCGAGGGGAGGGACGAGGAACGCGAGACGCCGCCGGCCGAGCCGTTGCTGGTCGAGCTGCTGGCGCGGCCACAGTCCGAGGGACTGGCGACGCTTGTGCTGGTCGACGAGGTGCTGATGTTCGCCCGCGGCAAGGTCGCCGTGGACGAGACGTGGCGCGGCAGGCTGATCGACTTCTTTCAGTACCTGTGCCAAGCGGTGACCAAGGTCGACCGCTGCGCGCTGGTAGCGTCGCTGCTCGCTTCCGACCCGGCGACGAGCGACGAGGCCGGCAAGGCGGTCAGCGCGCAGATCGCCGCCATCTTCAACCGCCAGAAGGAGGAAGGCGTACAGCCTGTCCAGCGCGAGGACGTGGCGGAGGTGCTGCGCCGCCGCTTCTTCACGCCGGAGTCGATCGCCGATACCGACCGTTTCCTCCCGCACGTGACCACAGCCGTCGGCAACCTCGCATCGCTCGACGAAGCTGTCAGCAAGGACCGGAGGAATGTCGAGGCGCGTTTCGCCCGGGGGTATCCCTTCCACCCCGACCTGACCGACCTGTTCTACACGCGGTGGACGCAACTCGACCGGTTCCAGCGGACGCGCGGCATTCTGCGGACGTTCGCCATCGCCCTTCGCGACGCGGAGCCCTGGGACGCGGCGCCGCTGATCGGCCCCAATGTGTTTCTGCCGGCTCCCGACCGCGGCGGCATCGCCGAGGCTGCCCGCGAATTGACCGGCATCGCCACGCGGGAGGTGACCGAGAGCCGGGGGCACGACTGGGCCGCGATCCTGGAGGGCGAGCTGGCGAAGGCACGGGGAATCCAGACCGAGCAGCCGGGATTGACGGGACGCGAGCTGGAGCAGGCGGTCTGCGCCGTGTTCCTCGGCTCGCAGCCGATCGGCCAGAAGGCGCACACGCCGGAGCTGGTCGCCTTGGTCGGCTCGACGCGACCGGACCGCATCGAGCTGGAGCAGGCGCTGCGCCGCTGGATGGAGGTGTCGTGGTTCCTCGACGAGAATGAGTTCGGGAGCGAATCGGCCGCCGACGGCGGTCCCGCGCCCCTGCCGAAGGCGTGGCGGCTAGGCGACCGGCCGAACCTGAAGCAGATGCACCACGACGCCTGCGCCAACCGGGTCAGCGCAGAGGCGGTCGACTTGAGACTGTTGGACGATGTCCGCGCGACCAAGAGCCTGACCCAGGGGACGCGCGCTCTTGGCGTACGCGTGCACATGCTCCCGGAGCGGCCCCGCGACATCGAGGACGACGGCGAGTTTCATTTCGCGATCCTGCCGCCACGGGCCGTCTCGGCTGCCGCCCGGCCGAGCAGCGCCGCGCGCCGCTTCATCGACGAGACGACTGGCCCGGACCGGCCGCGCAGCCGGCGAAACGCCGTCGTGCTCGTGGCGCCTTCCGCCGATGGCCTGGAAGTCGTGCGCACGTGCGTTCGCGAGTACCTCGGTTGGGAGGAGGTGCAGGCCCAGCTCAAGGGCCAGCCGGAGGATCCGGTCCGCGAGGAGCGGCTTGCGGCGTGGACTGCGGCGGCTCGGCGACGGATCCCGGAGGCCATACGGCAAGCATGGGCCGTCATCGTGAGCGTTGATCCCGAGAACGTCGTACGGGCGTTCCGGGTGCCGATTGGCGCGGAGCCGTTGTTTGCGACGATCAAGGCGGACCGGCGTTCACGCATCCAGGAGACGGCAATCAACGCGGAGGCGCTGCTGCCGGGCGGACCGTACGACCTCTGGCGCGACGACGAGGCGTCACGGCGCGTCAAGGACTTGGCCAGCGCGTTCGCCGAGAACCCGGGGCTGCCGAAGATGCTCAGGGCGCAGGAGATCCGCACCACGATTGACCGCGGTGTGCGCGACGGGCTGTTCGTGGCGTCGCTGGTGCGGCCCGACCGGTCGGTCAAGACGTGGTGGCGGAGTCCGATCGACGAGGCGGCGCTCGCCGAGGCGGCCTTGGAGGTCTTCCTGCCGGGCGCGACCACGCTGTCGGATATCGAGCCCGGCGTCCTGAGCCCTGGATCACTGCCGGCGCTCTGGACCGGGGAGTCGGTCACGGTCGCCGACGTGGTCGAGTACTTCGCGGGCGGCCGGACGGTGACGGTCCCGCACGAGGGCTATGACGAGCCGGTGCCCATCCCTGCCTGCCCGCGAGGGAATGTCGAGGCCGCCATCGAGAAGGCGGTCGAGCGGGGCGACCTCCTTCTGTTGAACGGACCGGGCAGCTTCCAGGGTGAGGCAGTGCCCGCCGGCGTGCTGACGGCGACAGCCACCCTCCGCGCGCCGATGGCGCCGCTGCCGGTGCAGCGCCTCTTGCCGGACGCCGCCGCCGATGCGTGGGTATCAGGCGAAGCGAACGTGCTGGCGATCGCGGGCGCGTTGGCCGCTCAGGAGGGTCATCCCGTTCCCTGGTCGGTGTTGCGTCGCGCCATCGGCGACGCGATGGCGGCGCGCTGGCTGGAAGCGGTTCCGGGCAGCGGCGCGTGGCCCTGTGACGTGACCGCTGCGGCAACGGTGAAGCTGAGGACGCCGACCACCGAGCCGGTAGACGTAGCGACCCCGGCGGAGGCCCACAAGGCGTCGGCTCTGCTGGAGCCCGACGCGCTGCAGGATCTCGTGGATGCATTGGACGAGATCGTCAAGGCGTCGGCCGGCGTACGGCTGGAATTCCGACTGACCGTGCAACTGGGAGACGATGCGAAGGACGTGCCCGCGGACACCCTGGAGAGGGTCGACGCGCTGCTTCGGACCGTCAGTCCGGACTTGCGCTTGCGATGAAGACACCCCACGGTGTCTCGTATCGCGGGTGCCGTACGGTCAGAGCAGCGCTCTGGTGAGAGCCTTCCGGCCACGGACGGATTCTAAACGGGAGCGACCCCGGAGGCCCGGCGGCGAGTGTAACCACACGCGCCGGCTGGGGCCGCAAACCGGCCGGTTTGCGGCGGGTCGCTCCCGTTTTCCCGTGACACCGTACCCGACCCGTGCTTGGATCGTAGGTGTGCTGTTGGGTCAATGAAATCAAGGGTTTAGGGAAGAAGAACTGTGACGGGGGGTGTGACGCCCTCTGTGATCCGTCACGCTCATCCCTGTTACACCGGAAAGCGACCCCATCGTCTTCGGCTCAGGTGTGATCGGACTGGTGCTCCCGGTGTGATCAGGCGCCGGGTCTGATCACAACTCCGACCACCGTTCTTCCTTTCGATCTGCCCGTCCGTGTCCACCTTGTCGGCCTGCTCGGTCTCCCATTCCGTTCGCCTCGCCGTCCGTCGTCCGCGAAGTCCTGGCTGTCCCCGTGCGCCGAACCCGTTGCCGGCTCTCCCGTCGAGCTGTGACCTTTCGATCTCTCGGCCTGGTGCGCTGGCCCGGTTCCTGCTTGCGCGTGTCCGTCTTTCGTGCGCCTGACCAGTCCCGGCCGTGGCTCTGGTGGTCCGGTTCCAGTGGCTCGTTCCGGTCGTCGACGGCCGGAAGCTGTGCTTCCGGCGATAACGAGCCCATGGCCATCCCGGCGGGTGGCGGGTCACCCGGAGGGCCGAAACGTACATCCGGGATTAGGTGTCGCCTGACAACGGAGAAACCCCGCCGACCTGGCGCGGAGTCCGCGCGTCAGGTTCCGTCCACGTCGTGCACACCCGGTATCATGTAGTTGGCATGGAACTCCGACAGCTCAGCGTCGAACGGTACAAGGGCTACGCCCGGCGCGCCGAGTTGGAACTCGCTCCGCTGACGATCCTCGTTGGACCGAACAATTCGGGCAAGACGGCGCTCGCCCGGGCTGTGGCGCTGCTGGCCGGCGGCCTGGCTCCCTCGGAGGGTGACGCGCGGGAACCGCTGCCGCTGGAATCATGCGGGATCCGGCACGGCGAGACCTTCGAGGACCTAGTGACGGGGCGCGTCGTACACGGTCGGCTGCGACTGGCCGCCACCCTGCGAGACGAGAGCGGCGAATCGTCGCTTGCGGCCACCGTCACGAACGTCGTGGCGTCAGGACGAAAACCCGAACGGCAATTGTCCGACTGGCGGCTGCGGAGCAACGGCCGGGAGCTCGCGGTTGAGAGACTGGGATTCAGTGAATCCCCCGACTACCGGGTTTCCGTCGCGGGGGCATCGCCAGCGCCCCGACCCGTAACGTGGCGGGGGTTGCTCCCAAGGCAACCCCAGACGCTCGCGGACTGGATCGGTCCACGGCTTGAAGCGCTGGAGACCTGGGCCGCTCGCGTGCGCTACCTGCGGTGCCCGCGGCGACTCCTCCTGTCGCCTTTTCGAGCGGCGGAACGCGCAACCGCGAGCATCGGGGCCGACGGACGCGACACGCCGTTGGCCCTGGCCGCGGACGATGCACTGCGCGCATTGGTTCGCGACTGGTACCATAAGACTTTCGGCGTGCGCATCGACCTCGTTGCGCAGGGCCGCTACTTCGATCTGGTGACCGGCACGCCGCTCGGGGACGAGGACGTACGCATCGGACAGGCGGGCCGCGGGCTCTCCCATGTCCTGCCGGTCGCGGTCACGGCGCTGACGGCGCGCCCGGAGGGTCCCGGCGTCGACATCATCGAGCATCCCGAGGCCGAGCTCCATCCCGCGGCGCACGCGGACATCGCCGAGCTGCTGCTCGAACACCTCGCGGGACCCGCACGGCCCCTGATCGTCGAGACGCATTCGGAGATGATCCTGCTCCGGGCGCGGCGATGGGTCGCGGAGGGACGGTTGCCGGCCGGGCACGTGCTGGTCTATTGGGTTCACACGGAGCCGGAGTGCGGGTCCTTGCTGGAGAAGATCAGAATGCGCGAGAACGGCGACATGGAAACCTGGCCGGACGGTGTCTTCATCGAGGACTACGAGGAGATCCTCGCGATCCGGCGTGCTGCCCGAGGCAAGGCCCAAGCATAGAGACGGGCCGTGCGCATCACGATCGACATCAGCGCGGCCAATGATCCGAACGCGCACGGTTGGCTTGACCGCATTCTCGACAGGATCGAAGATGGCTGGCACGTCTGGGATCTGACCGGCGTACCGGATGCCGAAGCCATCAAGGACACAAGGTGGGTCCGCGATCCTGGCAGGCAAGGCGAGCGACTGCGTGAGCTGCTCGTGGCATCTACTCGGTGCGGCGCCTGGACACTGTCTCCGCACACGCGGCGCTTGCGAGTGACTGCGCACCCGGACGCGCCGGATGAGCTCCCGCCCGAGCAAGCATGCCGCCTGGCCGATGAGCCGCTCGTGATCCTCGTCGAAAACAGGGATAGCGACGGAGCGTTCGTCGAACGCATCGTGGCAGAGCTCGACAAGTTGCTTCATCGCATCTGGAGACGCGAAGGACAACCGATCCGCTTCGACAGCGTCGGCGGCGCCGGCCAGATGCCGCAGGAAGTCGATGGACGGACAAGCGCGGTGCCGTATCGTCCGCGGCTGGTTGCCGTCATCGACAGTGACCGGAAGGGTCGGGGAGCCCCGGAGAGCCGAGACGCCCAGCGGCTCCGCCAAGCCTGCGATCGGCACGGCGTGCCCTGCTGGGTGCTCGCCAAGCGCGAAGCGGAGAACTATCTGCCCCGAGTCCTCCTCGGCGCGAGACCCAACGCCGGCAGCGGCCACGAGCGGCTGGTCGAGGCATGGGACAGACTCGGCTACGATCAGAAGGACTTCTTCGACATGAAGCGCGGCCTGCCGGAGGCTCCCTCGCCGATCGAGGAGGATTTGTTCGATGACCTGCCGGACGCCGACCGGGAGATTCTCGCGGCGGGATTCGGACCGAACGTGCATGAATGCTGGACGGCGTGGGATGTGCGAGAGGTCGAGCACGAATTGTTGACACGCGGGCGGGGCGACCTGGAGCGCGGCATCGAGCTGATCCGCCGGGAGCTGTAGACAACATGCCAGATGGCAGGCAGAAGCGGACCGAAGTCCGTCCGGAAGTGGTGTTTCTGGGTAATCTCGTAGAACGCGTCGCCACCGGCAAGGTTCGCGTCCCGAGGTTCCAGCGGCCCTTCGTGTGGAAACAGCCCGACCTGAGCGCACTGCTGGACAGCGTCCTGCGGGGTTTTCCGATCGGTTCGATCCTCATTTGGGACACGGACAGGGACATAGAGTCGACCCCGTGCATCGGCCCCATCGAGATCGGTCCCCGCCCGGACGGCGTAGTCGGGTACATACTCGACGGTCAGCAACGGGTCTCGACCCTCGCCGGCACGCTAAGGCTGACCGACGGCATGCGTCCGATCGTGGACCACATCGACTGGCGCGTGTACTACGACCTCGACGAGCAGGCATTCGTTGACCACCGCAAGGCCGCGAGGGTTTTGGCTGGACGCCTGCGGCGCGCCGAGGCAGCGGGGCCAGACATCGACCACCGCCAATCCGCGGAGCGTCTGGACCCGAGGTACTTTCCCATTCGCGGCCTGCTCAACACAGCCGGGTTCTTCGAGGCCTGCCGCCGCATACAACAGCTTGGCGACGACAAGCGTCGCCAGCGCCGGCTCGACGAAGCCGACCGTCTCGCGAGCGCCTTTCGAGAGTACCCACTGCCTCTCATCAGCATCCGCGATGCGGACTTGGAGAGCGCCGTCGCGGTCTTCGCCCGCCTGAACCGCCGGGGACGCAAGATGGCCGAGGACGATCTGGTGTCCGCCCTGACCTACCAGGAAGGAGAGTTCCATCTCGCCGGCAGGCTCGACGAGTTCAAGGCCAAGCTGAAGAAGAAGGGCTTCGGAAGTCTCGATCGCATCTTTCTCCTCCGGTCGGTGCTCGCGGCTCTCAAGCTGGACATCTACGCCAAAGAATGGGCGGACCTCATGGTCAAGCCGGAGGTCCGCGAGCGACTCCCGGAAGGGTTCGACACCGCCACGGAAGGCATAGGGCTCGCGCTGGAGATGCTCCGGGGCCTCGGCGTCACTTCCGACCGACTGCTGCCCTACGGACTGCAACTGGTGTTGCTCGGAGAATTCTATCGCATGTGCCCTCGGCCGGCCGCGAGAACGGTCGAGATGCTGCGGCGCTGGTTCTGGGTGACGTCGTTCACCGGCTGGTTCGGCGGCGTCAACACCGCGCAGGCCAAGCGCGCCCTGGAGGAAATCCGGAACCTTGCAAGGGGCAAGAGCGAAACGTTCAATGTGGTCGATCTGGACCTGCCGGCACAGCCGTTTCCCGATCGCTTCGACACGCGAAGCGCCCGCGTACGCGCATTCCTGCTGTACCTGGCGTCCCTTCGTCCTCTATCGCTCAGCGGCGGCCCCGAGCTGAATCCGGGTCGGCTTCTGTCCCGGCTGGGAACCGACGCGGTAGGCTACGTCTGGTCCAACCCCGACCCGCCCGAACTGGTTTCCAGTCCTGCGAACCGATTGTTCGTGGACGAAAGCCATGTCGGACAGGCGATGGACAAGCTGTCCAGGCTGGACGACGGCACACTGCGGAGGCTGCTGCCGACCCACGGCGTCCCGACCGACTGCATCGGCCGGCTGCGAAACCGTGACCGGGCCGGTCTGATCAACGCGCGGCTGGCTAATCTTGTCGAAGGCGAGCGGGCCTTCATGGAGCAACGGCGCGTAATGTTACCCGCGGAGCAGACGGCGCCGACGATTGCCGACAGCGAAGCGTCGGACGACGAATAGCGCCGGACACACTGAGCGGGTTGCGCGCCGGTCAGGCGCGCCGGCGCGTCGAGCAAATGGTGCGCGTCCGGGACTATCACGCGCGGGAGGACCGTTGGGTGGTGGAGGAGGTCTGGCGGTCGCCGCCGCGGTTCCCGGCGGCGGAAAAGGGCGCGCTGGCGCCGAAGCGGCCGGCCCCACGGGCGTCGAAGCGCCGCCGCGGGCGCCCGCGGCGGAGCACGGCCGCGGCCTCTTCGACCACCGGTGCCGGGAGCCCCCGCCGCGGTCAACACGCCGATGGTGAAGGCCCGGCCGCCGAAGCGGCGGATCGTAATCGCGGCGCCCGGCGGGCCACAGATGGCGACGCGCGAGCCGTCCGCCAGCCGGGCGTCGATGGATCGGCTCCGTGTTCGGGTCCTTGGCGAGCGGGCGGGCGATCTGGACAGCCGCGCGGGCCACCGCCTCGGCGGTCAGTCCCGGCGCCTCCAGCGGCGCCACCCGGCCGCCGCGCTCGACGAAGACGGCCCGCCGGCCCGTTGATCATCACTTCCGAGACCTCGCCGTCGTCGAGCGCGGCTTCGAGTCCCGGCAGGAACGGCTTCAGGTCCGCGATGCCGCGATGCCAAGCTCCACTAGCCCGGATTATGCGTGAAGGTGGGGTTGGCGACGAGACGCAAGGGCCTTCCGTGTGGTACAAACGTTGTGCTACCAAACGTTTAGCCACAACGGAGGCCCTTGCGTGACGGACCCCACGATAGCACAGTCTGTTCTGTTCCCCGATCTGTTCGACAAGCCGCTGGTCGCCACGTTCGACCGCGAGCAGTCGAGCTCGGATGGCGGCGCCGTGCTGCTCAAGGCCGCCGAGCGCGTCTACGGACTGGTCAAGGCGTTCGGCCGGTGTCTGGTCGACCGCCGGGCACCGGAGAAGGTCCGGCACACGCTCGAGGACCTGGTCGGCCAGCGGGTGTTCGGCATCGCCTGCGGTCATCCCGACGGCAACGATTCGGACCGGCTCGCCGACGACCCGATCCACAAGCTGCTGCTCGGGCGCGACCCGGTGGCGGGCGGTCGGCTGGCGTCGCAGCCGACGGTCTCGCGGTTCGAGAACGGTGCGGGCCGCGTCGCGCTCTATCGGCTGGGGCGCGAGCTGGCGACGTCGGTCATCGAGCGGCATCGTCGCCGGCTGCGCGGGCGGGTGCGACGCATCACGATCGACCTCGACCCGACCGACGACCCGACGCATGGCGCGCAGCAGCTGACCATGTTCAACAGCTACTACGACAGCTGGTGCTACCTGCCATTGCTGGCCTTTGTGAGCTTCGACCGCGAGGTCGAGCAGTATCTGTGCGCGGCGGTGCTGCGACCCGGCAAGGCCCAGGCGCCCGACGGCACGCTGAGCGTGCTGTGTCGATTGCTCCCGCTGCTGCGGTCCGCGTTCCCCAAGGCACGCTTTCTCGTCCGTCTCGACGGGGGCTTCGCCTGCCCGGAGGTCTTCGACTTCCTCGATGCCGAGCCGCGGCTCGACTACGTCGTGGCGATGGCCAGGAACGCCGTCCTGCTGCGGGCTGCCGAGCCCGTCATGGTGGCGGCCCGCACCGAGAACATGCTGCGTGAGAAGACGGCGCACTTCTACCTCGACACCCGCTATCGCGCGGGCACGTGGGCTCGTGAGCGCCGCGTGGTGATCAAGGCCGAAGTCGTGCAGCTCACCGGCCGGCAGCCGCGGGACAACCCGCGCTTCGTCGTGACCAATCTGCGCCAGACGCCGCGCTTCATCTACGAGAAGGTCTACTGCGGGCGCGGCGACATCGAGAACCGCATCAAGGAACTGCTCGACGGCTTGCAGATCGACCGCACGAGCTGCACCAAGTTCTGGGCAAACCAGCTGCGGGTCCTGTTGACGGCCGCCGCCTACGTGCTCATGCAGGAACTGCGGCTGAGAGCCGCCCGCACCGCCTGCGCCCGCACCCAAGTGACCTGGCTGCGCGACCGATTGCTCAAGCTCGGCGCCAACGTCGTCCGCTCCGTCCGGCGCCTCGTTGTGCACCTGCCGCGGGCAACGCCCGACCTCGACGCGTGGCGCCAAATCGCCCTCGCACTCGGGGCGCGCGCCGGGTAGCGCCCCGTCGCAGCTTCCCCCTCAGCTCGCGGAATCCACACAGGCGCCTGGGGCGCCCTGTCGGCGAAGCTGTCCGCGTCTGGCGCCTCGTACGCCCCGTAACCACGCCACGCCGCTCCACCACGCTGCCACCTGCCACGTGCGGCGACCGCAGACCTCTCTCGCTCAACGATCAGGGCTCGGCCAGCGACCGATTCGACGACGTCATGAATTTTCCGGGCTAGAGTTAGGGACGCGCCGCGCTACGTGGTAACGCACGTGGGATAACCGGCTAAACCCGACCCACAAATCACTTTATTCTGTTGCACTTACAGAACCCATCCGAATCCCGTTGGGACGCCATCTGCCTGTCTCGCCTCTGCCCCAGGAGTTTCCGCACACGTGGACGCCGTGGTGTCTGACGAGGCTGCCGGTGACCACAACGCCGTGCCACCGGGATCGGGAAGGAATCACCGGCTGAGATGCACGACATCCAAGCAATCGGTTCGACATCGCCGCTCGGCGTCCGGCCGCCCTAGGCGACGCGCCCGTGCTGCACTACCACACGTAATTCGCGTCTCGGTCGAGGGTGGGGCTCGAACAGGTGACTCAACTCATTGTAGCTCAGTTGCTTACGGCTCTATAGCCGTCAGATTCCCCACCATTTATCCCACATCGTACCGTCCTGCCGCTCTCGGCGCGCCGACTCGAACCCGGAACCCGAGCGGCCCAGCGCCCGCCCCAACCATCGATGGTGCGAACGCCGATGGGCGGCCAGGACGGTCGATACGTCGACCCCACCACGAGGCGTTGCGGAAGCACGGACCGGAGGGTACCGTCAACTCTGGCCCGGCTACACACGTGACGAGGAACGCTCGGACCGCCGGCAGATCGACGAGTTACTCACACTATCGGAGCCCGCATGACACGGAAGCCGGCCCGGTGGACGAGGACTGGGATGTGCGGCTGTGGTTCCTGCCCCGGGACTGGCGGGAGTTGGCGCGGGACACCGGGGCGTTGTAGGGGCTGCGGAAGGACAAGACGGTCGACAACCTGCTGTGGACCCTCCTGCTGTACCTCGGCTGCGGGACACTCGTTGCGGGAAAACGGTGGTTCGCGCCCACCAAGCGCGTCTGGCGGACCTGTCCGACGTGGCGCTGTTGAAGCGGCTGAAGAAATCCAAAGGGTTGGCTGCACGCGCTGTGTGTGCGTCTGTTCGAGGAGCAGGGTCTGGCGGTCATCCAGGGCGAATGCTGTCCCCCCGTACGGCGCACCCAAGTAGCCCGGATTATGCGTGAAGGTGGGGTTGGCGACGAGACGCAAGGGCCTTCCGTGTGGTACAAACGTTGTGCTACCAAACGTTTAGCCACAACGGAGGCCCTTGCGTGACGGACCCCACGATAGCACAGTCTGTTCTGTTCCCCGATCTGTTCGACAAGCCGCTGGTCGCCACGTTCGACCGCGAGCAGTCGAGCTCGGATGGCGGCGCCGTGCTGCTCAAGGCCGCCGAGCGCGTCTACGGACTGGTCAAGGCGTTCGGCCGGTGTCTGGTCGACCGCCGGGCACCGGAGAAGGTCCGGCACACGCTCGAGGACCTGGTCGGCCAGCGGGTGTTCGGCATCGCCTGCGGTCATCCCGACGGCAACGATTCGGACCGGCTCGCCGACGACCCGATCCACAAGCTGCTGCTCGGGCGCGACCCGGTGGCGGGCGGTCGGCTGGCGTCGCAGCCGACGGTCTCGCGGTTCGAGAACGGTGCGGGCCGCGTCGCGCTCTATCGGCTGGGGCGCGAGCTGGCGACGTCGGTCATCGAGCGGCATCGTCGCCGGCTGCGCGGGCGGGTGCGACGCATCACGATCGACCTCGACCCGACCGACGACCCGACGCATGGCGAGCAGCAGTTGACGTTCTTCAACGGGCACTACGACAGCTGGTGCTACCTGCCATTGCTGGCCTTTGTGAGCTTCGACCGCGAGGTCGAGCAGTATCTGTGCGCGGCGGTGCTGCGACCCGGCAAGGCCCAGGCGCCCGACGGCACGCTGAGCGTGCTGTGTCGATTGCTCCCGCTGCTGCGGTCCGCGTTCCCCAAGGCACGCTTTCTCGTCCGTCTCGACGGGGGCTTCGCCTGCCCGGAGGTCTTCGACTTCCTCGATGCCGAGCCGCGGCTCGACTACGTCGTGGCGATGGCCAAGAACGCCGTCCTGCTGCGGGCTGCCGAGCCCGTCATGGTGGCGGCCCGCACCGAGAACATGCTGCGTGAGAAGACGGCGCACTTCTACCTCGACACCCGCTATCGCGCGGGCACGTGGGCTCGTGAGCGCCGCGTGGTGATCAAGGCCGAAGTCGTGCAGCTCACCGGCCGGCAGCCGCGGGACAACCCGCGCTTCGTCGTGACCAATCTGCGCCAGACGCCGCGCTTCATCTACGAGAAGGTCTACTGCGGGCGCGGCGACATCGAGAACCGCATCAAGGAACTGCTCGACGGCTTGCAGATCGACCGCACGAGCTGCACCAAGTTCTGGGCAAACCAGCTGCGGGTCCTGTTGACGGCCGCCGCCTACGTGCTCATGCAGGAACTGCGGCTGAGAGCCGCCCGCACCGCCTGCGCCCGCACCCAAGTGACCTGGCTGCGCGACCGATTGCTCAAGCTCGGCGCCAACGTCGTCCGCTCCGTCCGGCGCCTCGTTGTGCACCTGCCGCGGGCAACGCCCGACCTCGACGCGTGGCGCCAAATCGCCCTCGCACTCGGGGCGCGCGCCGGGTAGCGCCCCGTCGCAGCTTCCCCCTCAGCTCGCGGAATCCACACAGGCGCCTGGGGCGCCCTGTCGGCGAAGCTGTCCGCGTCTGGCGCCTCGTACGCCCCGTAACCACGCCACGCCGCTCCACCACGCTGCCACCTGCCACGTGCGGCGACCGCAGACCTCTCTCGCTCAACGATCAGGGCTCGGCCAGCGACCGATTCGACGACGTCATGAATTTTCCGGGGTAGGGAGCGCCCGCGAGCGAAAATGCCTATGAACAGCGGGCGTATTTGTTTAGTGGGTGATCTGCCAATGAACATGGGCAGAAACGGGGCCTGAGCCGCCAAAGCTCGGTGCCGCCACGAGACTTGCTTTGAGCCGACGGCGGGTTCACACGGTGTCTCCGGATGGTGTCGCTGAACATCGTTGCGGTGGGGAACTGGACGCGAGGACACCAGCGTCGGCCTGTCGGCGGGCAACCGGGCGCAACGGTGGGTGAGCCGCGGGGACGGGTCGCGCCGCGTGGTCGGTCGGACGCTGCGCGCCTACGTGGGCGCCGGCGACATCGCGAGCAGCTTGGGGACAACGGGCTCGACGCCGCACAACATCGCGGTGATCAGCGGAGGCAGGTCGAGATGGCGCTGGCGGGCGGTGCGCACGACGCTGGCCAGCACCTGCTGGGTGTCGGCGCCCTTGCGGGTGCGGTTGCCGCCGCACACCTTGCGAATGACCACGGCGGGCCGGATGGCCTGTTCGGCGCGCCAGTTGGTGGCATCGAGCGAGGGGTCCCACAAGAACAGGAACACGGCCGGGAATTCGGTGGCCAGGTGCGCCGCGAAGCGCTCGGCGTCAGCGAGCGGCGGCGGGTCGTCGACGAGCCGAGCGAGCCGGGCCGTGAGTCGGCCGCGGGCCGTGGCCATCCCGTGCTCGCTCAGTTCTCCCGCGTTGCAGCGGTCCCGCAGGTCGAGGGCGGCCTGCAGGACCGCCTGCACCTCGCTCGCCCAGCGACTGTGGGGATGATCCTCCCGGAGCTGCTTGCAGCGTTGCAGCAGGTGATTCAGACAGGTTTGGTGCAGCCCGTCGTAGCAGCGATACGGCGCCCACCCGTCGCGCACGAGCACGCCGGTGTAGTCCGTTCCCAGCACCGTGGCGGCAGCGGCGAACCCCCGGCCGGGGCAAATGGCGTAGACCGTCGTCTCCGGGGTGACGAACGTCCACAGCCAGTGGCGCTCGCCGCCAACACGCCAGCCGGTCTCGTCCGGCGTGACCACCGGCGCGTTGCGGACCTGCTCGCACAGCGCCGCGTAGGCCGGCGCGGCGGCGCGGGCCGCCCGGTGCAGCACGTGGGCGAGACCGCCCGGCGTGACCTGCAGGCCGAAGGTGGTCCGCAGAAGGTGCGCGACCTTCGCCAGCGGCACCCCCAGTTCCGTGTGCAGTTCAACCACCAGCGCGACAACCTCGGGACCGAGCTGCACGCCGGCCGCGCCCAGCGCATCGGAGGTCTGCAGCACGTGGCGGCCCTGCACCCGCCGCTGACACTGCGAGCAGTGGCCGACCTCAATGTCGAAGCGCCGCACGACCGGGCGTACCACGGGCAACTCTTCCTGATACTGCGACGCCACGCGGGTCACGTCGACCTCGCCGCCGCAGTCCGGACATTCCACTGGAACCGGCGCCGCGTGGGTTTCGTCGACCCGCGCCGGGCGCGGACGGCAGCCGTGGCGGCCGTACGCCGCACCGGCCCGCCGTCCGGGACGCCTGCCGCGACCTTGCGACCGGTCCTTGGCGAACGGCGCGGCCTGGCGGCGACCTGCCCGGCGTGCCTCGTCCAATTGCCGCTTCAGGTCCTCGATCTGTTGCTTCAGGCGGTCATTTTCTCGTTGCAGGCGGCTGTTCTTGCGCTGCACGCTCTCGGCGTCGCGCTCTCGGCGTCGCGCTCCCGCCGCGTCAACTCTCCGCGAAGCCGTTCGACGTCGGTGGACAGTTCCGCAATCCGATGCGGGGGCGATTGCCGGTCGGCGGTCGTCACACCACCGTTATGCCACAATTCGAAACGTTGTACAAGTCAAAAAATTGACACTCGGCCCAAAACCCGCTAACTGAAGACCGGTGTCCCTGCTCATGCGCACTGGTGTACGGTCGCGGAAGGCGGGTGGATGGCGGCGCCGTGGTGGGTCAAGAAGCCGGCCGGACAGTCCGCCTCCTGCGCGTGTCGTCCATTGAAGCAATCGATCGTAGCGCCGAAATCGACGGGAGTCATCGATCGCGCCTCATTTCGTCGAGGTCGCCAGTCCACCGCAGCGTGCCGCGCAAACCACGGATGTCGTCGCGCTCCGTGAACCGGACCGGCGACGAGAGACCGGGCGCGACGGTGTTGCGTGTGGTCGGTGCACCGCTGGCCGGCGTCTCGCGGTCCGAGGTGTCGTTTTCAGTGACGGTGTTCGTGCGCATGGAAGAAGGTTCCTGCGAGCGCCGCAGCAAATCGTATCGATCAAGAGAAAGATACACCTGGGCTGGGGACCGTTCAAGGACGGCCGCGGCGGCGGCCGGCGGGCGCCGGGTCGCCGGGGGAGGCTTCGCGGCGAGCATCATGGCGCCACGCCTTCATGGTACCGTCGTACCATGCGCATCGGCATTCCGGCGGAGATCAAGGCGGACGAGAACCGCGTCGCCATCACGCCGTCCGGCGTGGCGGCGTTCGCGGCGCGCGGGCACGAGGTGGTCGTCGAGGCCGGCGCCGGGGTCGGCAGCTCGATTTCGGACGACGCCTACCGGGCGGCCGGCGCCGCCGTGGCCGGCGGGGCGGGCGAGGTGTGGGAGCGCGCCGAGCTCGTGCTGAAGGTCAAGGAGCCGCTCGAGCCCGAGTTCGATCGGATGCGGCCCGGCCAGATCCTGTTCACCTATCTGCACCTGGCGGCCTCGCGCGAGCTGACGGCGCGCCTGCTCGAGCGCCGCGTCGTCGGCATCGGCTACGAGACCGTGCAGCTTCCCGACGGGACGCTGCCGTTGCTGGTGCCGATGTCGGAGGTGGCGGGAAGGCTGTCGATCCAGGCGGGCGCGGCGTCGCTCGAGATGCGGTCGGGGGGCAAGGGGCTGCTGCTGCCGGGCGTCTCGGGCGTCCGGCGCGGCCGGGTGACGATCATCGGCGCGGGCGTGGTCGGGCTCAACGCCTGCGTCGTGGGCGTCGGGTTCGGGGCCGACGTCACGATCGTCGACATCAACCCGCTGCGCCTCGCCTACGTGCGCGACGTCGTCCAGGGGCATGTGACCACGCTCATGTCGAACGCCGCGAACATCGAGGGCGCCGTGGCGTCGGCCGACCTCGTCCTCTGCTCGGTGCTCATCCCGGGCGCGCGCACGCCGCGCCTGGTCACCCGCGCGCACCTGGCGCAGATGGAGCCCGGCTCCGCCCTCGTCGACGTGGCCGTCGACCAGGGCGGCTGCGCCGAGACCAGCCGGCCGACGACCCACCACGACCCGCGCTACGTCGAGGAGGGCGTGGTCCACTACTGCGTCTCGAACATGCCCGGCGCGGTCCCGCACACGTCGACCTACGCCCTGACCAACGCCACGATGGCCTCCGCCCTGGCGCTCGCCGACCGCGGTTGGCGCGCGGCGGCGGAGCACGACCCGGCGCTGGCCAGGGGCGTCAACGTCGTCGACGGGCAGGTGACGCACGCCGCCGTGGCCGCGGCGCACGGTCTCGACCACGCGCCGCTGGGGGAGGTGTAGGTGCGCCATCGCGGATCCCCGGTCGTCCACGCCTGCTACAGCCAGGCCAGCAGGCCCTCGTCGGGCACCATCCGGTGCAGGAAGTCGTCGACGGGCAGGCACCAGATGCCGTCGATTCGCAGGCGCTCCCGGCCGCGGTGGAGGAGTGCGGCGTCGGCCTCCGGATAGTCCTCGCGGAATGCGCGCAGCGGCCGCAGGTCGCCGGCGTGCACCCTGGCGCTGTTCTTGACCTCGAACGCCTGCAGGCCCGGTTGCCCGTAGACGACGAAGTCCACCTCGGTCCCGGCGCGCGTTCGCCAGAAGAAGATCTCCGCGTCGTGCCTGGAGTAAGCGACCCAGGCCCGGAGGTGCTGAGCCACCAGCCCCTCGAGCGCCTGACCGTCGATGTCGCCGGCCCGGTCGAGGGGGCCGCCGGGGCGCAGGGAGCGAAACACGCCCGCATCGAACAGGTACAACTTGTCGTGGGCCACGGTCGCACGCTTGGCGCGCTTGCGAAAGACCGGCAACCGGAAGGCCAGCAGCAGGTCTTCGAGAATGCCGACGTAGCCGGCGACGACCTTGCGCTCGACCTCGCATTTCCCGGGCCACGGCCGAGACGTTGAGCTGCGCCCCGTGCCAGAAGCTGACCGCTTCCAGAAAGCGGGTGAAGCTGCCGATGTTGCGGGTGAGCCCCTCGGCCCGAACCTCCTGATCGAGGTACAGGCTGGCGTAGCCATCCAGGGTCATGGCGGGATCGGACGCGCCCGCCACCAGCGGCACCAGGCCGATCTTCAGCGCGCGCGCCAGGTCGAACGCGGGCAGCTCCGCGGCCATGAACGGATGCAGCGTGCGGTGCACGGCGCGCCCGCCCAGCAGATCGACGCCGCCCCGGCGGAGCTTGCGGGCGCTGGACCCGGTCAGGATGAAGCGTGGCGGCGATGGCTCCTCCAGCACGGCATGGATGACCGTCAGCAGCTCCGGGATGCGCTGAATCTCGTCGACGACCACGGTCTGCCGTTCGGGCGAGCCGGCCAGCAGGTCCCGCAGCCGCTCGGGCCGCGCGCTCAGGCTGCGGTAGAGGGCCGGCTCGAGCAGGTCCAGGTACAGCGCAGCGGGCAGGCGGTGGCGCAGCCACGTGCTCTTGCCGGTGCCGCGCGGGCCGAACAGGAAGCAACTCTGCTCGGGGATTCGGAAGAATCGGCGGACCAGTTCCATTTCAGGTCTAAAAATGGAATGTTCAAGTCCATTAATTTTAGGCGCACCGTTACCCCGGAAAATTCATGACGTCGTCGAATCGGTCGCTGGCCGAGCCCTGATCGTTGAGCGAGAGAGGTCTGCGGTCGCCGCACGTGGCAGGTGGCAGCGTGGTGGAGCGGCGTGGCGTGGTTACGGGGCGTACGAGGCGCCAGACGCGGACAGCTTCGCCGACAGGGCGCCCCAGGCGCCTGTGTGGATTCCGCGAGCTGAGGGGGAAGCTGCGACGGGGCGCTACCCGGCGCGCGCCCCGAGTGCGAGGGCGATTTGGCGCCACGCGTCGAGGTCGGGCGTTGCCCGCGGCAGGTGCACAACGAGGCGCCGGACGGAGCGGACGACGTTGGCGCCGAGCTTGAGCAATCGGTCGCGCAGCCAGGTCACTTGGGTGCGGGCGCAGGCGGTGCGGGCGGCTCTCAGCCGCAGTTCCTGCATGAGCACGTAGGCGGCGGCCGTCAACAGGACCCGCAGCTGGTTTGCCCAGAACTTGGTGCAGCTCGTGCGGTCGATCTGCAAGCCGTCGAGCAGTTCCTTGATGCGGTTCTCGATGTCGCCGCGCCCGCAGTAGACCTTCTCGTAGATGAAGCGCGGCGTCTGGCGCAGATTGGTCACGACGAAGCGCGGGTTGTCCCGCGGCTGCCGGCCGGTGAGCTGCACGACTTCGGCCTTGATCACCACGCGGCGCTCACGAGCCCACGTGCCCGCGCGATAGCGGGTGTCGAGGTAGAAGTGCGCCGTCTTCTCACGCAGCATGTTCTCGGTGCGGGCCGCCACCATGACGGGCTCGGCAGCCCGCAGCAGGACGGCGTTCCTGGCCATCGCCACGACGTAGTCGAGCCGCGGCTCGGCATCGAGGAAGTCGAAGACCTCCGGGCAGGCGAAGCCCCCGTCGAGACGGACGAGAAAGCGTGCCTTGGGGAACGCGGACCGCAGCAGCGGGAGCAATCGACACAGCACGCTCAGCGTGCCGTCGGGCGCCTGGGCCTTGCCGGGTCGCAGCACCGCCGCGCACAGATACTGCTCGACCTCGCGGTCGAAGCTCACAAAGGCCAGCAATGGCAGGTAGCACCAGCTGTCGTAGTGCCCGTTGAAGAACGTCAACTGCTGCTCGCCATGCGTCGGGTCGTCGGTCGGGTCGAGGTCGATCGTGATGCGTCGCACCCGCCCGCGCAGCCGGCGACGATGCCGCTCGATGACCGACGTCGCCAGCTCGCGCCCCAGCCGATAGAGCGCGACGCGGCCCGCACCGTTCTCGAACCGCGAGACCGTCGGCTGCGACGCCAGCCGACCGCCCGCCACCGGGTCGCGCCCGAGCAGCAGCTTGTGGATCGGGTCGTCGGCGAGCCGGTCCGAATCGTTGCCGTCGGGATGACCGCAGGCGATGCCGAACACCCGCTGGCCGACCAGGTCCTCGAGCGTGTGCCGGACCTTCTCCGGTGCCCGGCGGTCGACCAGACACCGGCCGAACGCCTTGACCAGTCCGTAGACGCGCTCGGCGGCCTTGAGCAGCACGGCGCCGCCATCCGAGCTCGACTGCTCGCGGTCGAACGTGGCGACCAGCGGCTTGTCGAACAGATCGGGGAACAGAACAGACTGTGCTATCGTGGGGTCCGTCACGCAAGGGCCTCCGTTGTGGCTAAACGTTTGGTAGCACAACGTTTGTACCACACGGAAGGCCCTTGCGTCTCGTCGCCAACCCCACCTTCACGCATAATCCGGGTTAGGCCACGAATTGAGACGTTCTTATTTGGGGATGAGGTTGTATTTTGGCCCCGCGGCGAGTGGTCAGAAAAGCGGTGGGTAGCATTTGAACGTTCAGCGATAAGGGACGGCTTTGCGTATGTAGTACGCGGCGACGTAACGGCATTTTATGAGAGCGTGGATCATGAGCGGTTGATGGACGTTATCGTGGAGGCGACGGGAGAGCGGGATGTGGCGGATGCGTTGGCGCATTTCCTTGAGCGCGTCATGGGATCACGGCGTGGACTACCTCAAGGGCTTGTTCCTTCAGACGCGTTGGCGACACTGTACCTGGGGAAACTCGACGTCGGGGTGGTCCGGCAAGGACTTGAGTACACTCGGCATGGCGACGATATGCGGGTCGCCACGAAGACGTTTACGGAGGGCCGCGCTGCTGCGCAGTGTATCGAAAACGAACTGCGAGCACTCGGGTTGGTGCTGAACGGCGAAAAGACGCGTGTGCTCAGAAGAGATACCTACGAGACGGCGGTAGACTCGTTCGAGCATGGGTTGGCCGCTGCCCGGGTTGGAGCGGTGGATGCAATGGTGGGCCGTCTTGCAAAGAACGCGGATAAGATGGGCGAAGTCCTTCGAGAATTGGGCATGGAGGAACTCGGCTGGGATTTCTTTTATCATGGTTCCGTAGATCTAAACGCGTTAATTGCAAAGTTGCGGCCGAAGATTAAGGTTGAAGAGGTGCAAGTAGCAGAGGTGCTGTTTCGCAATACCATGCGGCAGATGGAAGAGGGCGATGTAGAGTTTAATAGAGAGGAGTTCCACCAGCAACTTGTTGGGGCGCTGGTGAGACTGTCAGCAGGGAGGTCAGCGGCTGCGTTGGGGCATGTTGGGATTCTGATGAGAACGTTTCCGGATAAGACGGAAGCGCTGTGTTCATATTTGCGGGCTTTGGCGCCAAAACGAGCGCGGAAGGTTGCTGAGATTGCGGAGGAGGCAATTGTTTCGTGCGTGACGGAATGGGAATTTGCCTGGATGGCACGGGTCGTGGGGCGGGTTCACCGGTACATATCCGGGGATCTGCTGAAGGTGTTCGGCGATGTGATAGCGGCCCCGCACGGTCGATGGTTGGCGGCGGTGGAAGTTGTAAAGGTACTAGGAGCGCGGGGTGAGTTGGAGCGGGATACTCTGAGAAAGATGTGGAATACGGCGCCACAGGTGTTTCAGGTTGACTTGGTAGTCGGTGCAGCGCTAACCCGGAAAATTCATGACGTCGTCGAATCGGTCGCTGGCCGAGCCCTGATCGTTGAGCGAGAGAGGTCTGCGGTCGCCGCACGTGGCAGGTGGCAGCGTGGTGGAGCGGCGTGGCGTGGTTACGGGGCGTACGAGGCGCCAGACGCGGACAGCTTCGCCGACAGGGCGCCCCAGGCGCCTGTGTGGATTCCGCGAGCTGAGGGGGAAGCTGCGACGGGGCGCTACCCGGCGCGCGCCCCGAGTGCGAGGGCGATTTGGCGCCACGCGTCGAGGTCGGGCGTTGCCCGCGGCAGGTGCACAACGAGGCGCCGGACGGAGCGGACGACGTTGGCGCCGAGCTTGAGCAATCGGTCGCGCAGCCAGGTCACTTGGGTGCGGGCGCAGGCGGTGCGGGCGGCTCTCAGCCGCAGTTCCTGCATGAGCACGTAGGCGGCGGCCGTCAACAGGACCCGCAGCTGGTTCCTAACCCGGATTATGCGTGAAGGTGGGGTTGGCGACGAGACGCAAGGGCCTTCCGTGTGGTACAAACGTTGTGCTACCAAATGTTTAGCCACAACGGAGGCCCTTGCGTGACGGACCCCACGATAGCACAGTCTGTTCTGTTCCCCGATCTGTTCGACAAGCCGCTGGTCGCCACGTTCGACCGCGAGCAGTCGAGCTCGGATGGCGGCGCCGTGCTGCTCAAGGCCGCCGAGCGCGTCTACGGACTGGTCAAGGCGTTCGGCCGGTGTCTGGTCGACCGCCGGGCACCGGAGAAGGTCCGGCACACGCTCGAGGACCTGGTCGGCCAGCGGGTGTTCGGCATCGCCTGCGGTCATCCCGACGGCAACGATTCGGACCGGCTCGCCGACGACCCGATCCACAAGCTGCTGCTCGGGCGCGACCCGGTGGCGGGCGGTCGGCTGGCGTCGCAGCCGACGGTCTCGCGGTTCGAGAACGGTGCGGGCCGCGTCGCGCTCTATCGGCTGGGGCGCGAGCTGGCGACGTCGGTCATCGAGCGGCATCGTCGCCGGCTGCGCGGGCGGGTGCGACGCATCACGATCGACCTCGACCCGACCGACGACCCGACGCATGGCGAGCAGCAGTTGACGTTCTTCAACGGGCACTACGACAGCTGGTGCTACCTGCCATTGCTGGCCTTTGTGAGCTTCGACCGCGAGGTCGAGCAGTATCTGTGCGCGGCGGTGCTGCGACCCGGCAAGGCCCAGGCGCCCGACGGCACGCTGAGCGTGCTGTGTCGATTGCTCCCGCTGCTGCGGTCCGCGTTCCCCAAGGCACGCTTTCTCGTCCGTCTCGACGGGGGCTTCGCCTGCCCGGAGGTCTTCGACTTCCTCGATGCCGAGCCGCGGCTCGACTACGTCGTGGCGATGGCCAGGAACGCCGTCCTGCTGCGGGCTGCCGAGCCCGTCATGGTGGCGGCCCGCACCGAGAACATGCTGCGTGAGAAGACGGCGCACTTCTACCTCGACACCCGCTATCGCGCGGGCACGTGGGCTCGTGAGCGCCGCGTGGTGATCAAGGCCGAAGTCGTGCAGCTCACCGGCCGGCAGCCGCGGGACAACCCGCGCTTCGTCGTGACCAATCTGCGCCAGACGCCGCGCTTCATCTACGAGAAGGTCTACTGCGGGCGCGGCGACATCGAGAACCGCATCAAGGAACTGCTCGACGGCTTGCAGATCGACCGCACGAGCTGCACCAAGTTCTGGGCAAACCAGCTGCGGGTCCTGTTGACGGCCGCCGCCTACGTGCTCATGCAGGAACTGCGGCTGAGAGCCGCCCGCACCGCCTGCGCCCGCACCCAAGTGACCTGGCTGCGCGACCGATTGCTCAAGCTCGGCGCCAACGTCGTCCGCTCCGTCCGGCGCCTCGTTGTGCACCTGCCGCGGGCAACGCCCGACCTCGACGCGTGGCGCCAAATCGCCCTCGCACTCGGGGCGCGCGCCGGGTAGCGCCCCGTCGCAGCTTCCCCCTCAGCTCGCGGAATCCACACAGGCGCCTGGGGCGCCCTGTCGGCGAAGCTGTCCGCGTCTGGCGCCTCGTACGCCCCGTAACCACGCCACGCCGCTCCACCACGCTGCCACCTGCCACGTGCGGCGACCGCAGACCTCTCTCGCTCAACGATCAGGGCTCGGCCAGCGACCGATTCGACGACGTCATGAATTTTCCGGGCTAAGAAACTCCCGTCGGATGCTCCTGGAGCGTGAATCCGAGCGCCTTCGCCCGACGGCGGAGATTGGCTACGGCTCGTTGCCGATAACGCTGCTCGTAGTGCGAGGCACCCGGGTCGGCGTACTGCATGCCGTAGCGCAGTGTGTTGTAGAACAACACGGCGATCTTGCGCGCCGTGGCCGTCACCGCCTTGGCCTTGCCGACCCGCCCGGACAAGCGGCGGTAGAACGCGCCCAGGGCCGTGTCGGTCCGGCTCACGGTGACCGCGGCCAACCGCAGCAGGGCTGCCGCTCGGTTCGCAGACCGTCGCGTCTTCGAGCTCAGGATCCGACCGCCCGAGATCTTGTTGCCCGGAGCCAACGACAACCACGACGTGAAGTGCTTGCAGGTCGGCCACCGAGACATGTCCGTGCCGCATTCGCTGACCAGCTTCAGCGCGTTGTACGGTCCGAGGCCGTGGATCTGAGTCAGGTCTACGCCGAGCAGCGTGTAGAGCATCGGGCGCACGTCGAACGCCAGCGCGTTGGGTCCGCGCGTGGTGTGTCGCGGGGCCGGCAACCGGGCCGGTGGCGGCGTGCTCGTTGCGCAAAGGTGCTTCACCGCGCGCTCGATGGCCTGATCACACTGCCCGATGGACTCCTGGTATCTGTCGTAGAGCTCCAGCGCCTGGCTCAGCGCGAAGACGTGCTCTTCCCGATAGTTGCCGGCCAGCGCCTCCCTGATCGTCTCGACGCTCGCCTTGCAGCGGGGGTCGCGGTGCTGGGCCAACTGCATCGGGTCGCGGTCGCCCGCGACAATCGCGCGCACGATGCGCATCCCCGTCTCGCCCGTGATGTCGGTCACGACGTGATGAAGCTGGACGTTCATCTCCATCAAGGCCTTCTGCATGTGCTGAATGTGTGCGGCTGCATACTCGACCAGCCGCTCCCGCTGACGCAGATACGCGCGTAGCGTCACCACGTCCTGATGCGGACGGAAGCTCCCGCGCAGCAGGCCGAACTGATGAAGCTGCTGGAGCCACTGGGCATCGTTGACGTCCGTCTTCCGGCCTGGAACCTGCTTCACGTCTCTGGCGTTGACCAGCAGCACCTCGAAGCCCTGCGCCTCAAGGATCTCGAACACCGGGATCCAGTACACGCCCGTCGACTCCATCGCCACGGTCGTGATCCCGACAGTCTTCAGCCAGTCGGCCAGTCGATGCAGATCCTGAGTGAAGCTCTGAAAGGTCCGCACGGGCTCGGCGTCGCGATCGGGCGCCACGGCCACCACGTGAAACCGTGAGCCCACATCGATGCCGGCCGCATCGGGATGAACGTTCGAGAAGCGGCCTCGTGCGTGCCGCCCCTTGGTCTTCCTGCGTCGTGCCATCGGTACCTCCTCATTGGAGTGGCGCCGAGAGGCAGGACGGCGGAACGATAACTTTCCTACACGGGATCGCAGTCGAGCGTCACCACTTGCAAGTCCGCAGGCGTCCTTGGACCACGTTTGCCACGGGGTCGTGCCTCCAATAAGCTAACGGTCGCTCCCCTCGGCGCGACCCCGCACGATACCCGATCGCCGAGTTTCTGTCGCGACAGGAGCGGGTACGCCCGCCGACGACGTTTGCCCAGAACTTGGTGCAGCTCGTGCGGTCGATCTGCAAGCCGTCGAGCAGTTCCTTGATGCGGTTCTCGATGTCGCCGCGCCCGCAGTAGACCTTCTCGTAGATGAAGCGCGGCGTCTGGCGCAGATTGGTCACGACGAAGCGCGGGTTGTCCCGCGGCTGCCGGCCGGTGAGCTGCACGACTTCGGCCTTGATCACCACGCGGCGCTCACGAGCCCACGTGCCCGCGCGATAGCGGGTGTCGAGGTAGAAGTGCGCCGTCTTCTCACGCAGCATGTTCTCGGTGCGGGCCGCCACCATGACGGGCTCGGCAGCCCGCAGCAGGACGGCGTTCCTGGCCATCGCCACGACGTAGTCGAGCCGCGGCTCGGCATCGAGGAAGTCGAAGACCTCCGGGCAGGCGAAGCCCCCGTCGAGACGGACGAGAAAGCGTGCCTTGGGGAACGCGGACCGCAGCAGCGGGAGCAATCGACACAGCACGCTCAGCGTGCCGTCGGGCGCCTGGGCCTTGCCGGGTCGCAGCACCGCCGCGCACAGATACTGCTCGACCTCGCGGTCGAAGCTCACAAAGGCCAGCAATGGCAGGTAGCACCAGCTGTCGTAGTAGCTGTTGAACATGGTCAGCTGCTGCGCGCCATGCGTCGGGTCGTCGGTCGGGTCGAGGTCGATCGTGATGCGTCGCACCCGCCCGCGCAGCCGGCGACGATGCCGCTCGATGACCGACGTCGCCAGCTCGCGCCCCAGCCGATAGAGCGCGACGCGGCCCGCACCGTTCTCGAACCGCGAGACCGTCGGCTGCGACGCCAGCCGACCGCCCGCCACCGGGTCGCGCCCGAGCAGCAGCTTGTGGATCGGGTCGTCGGCGAGCCGGTCCGAATCGTTGCCGTCGGGATGACCGCAGGCGATGCCGAACACCCGCTGGCCGACCAGGTCCTCGAGCGTGTGCCGGACCTTCTCCGGTGCCCGGCGGTCGACCAGACACCGGCCGAACGCCTTGACCAGTCCGTAGACGCGCTCGGCGGCCTTGAGCAGCACGGCGCCGCCATCCGAGCTCGACTGCTCGCGGTCGAACGTGGCGACCAGCGGCTTGTCGAACAGATCGGGGAACAGAACAGACTGTGCTATCGTGGGGTCCGTCACGCAAGGGCCTCCGTTGTGGCTAAACGTTTGATAGTACAACGTTTGTACCACACGGAAGGCCCTTGCGTCTCGTCGCCAACCCCACCTTCACGCATAATCCGGGCTAATGGCGGAAAGAGAACCGTGGGCGAAAGGGTTCGTGCTGGCGGCTGTTCGCGAACCGATTCACGAGGTCGCGGTGAGAGGAGGAATTCGCCCAGCGGCTTACCGGCGACTTGGGGACGCTTCGTGATCGGAGCGCGGGCCCGAAGCGGTGGTCGGCTAGACGACGGCCTGACCGGCGGGACTTCACCGGTCGCTGAAGTACCGGGCCACGGCCCGGTACTTGACGTTGACGGCGCGGGCCGAGCGGGCCACGATCTTGGGGCCGCGCTATTGACGGCGGGCATTTTCGGCACGACCGAGGCTTTTGTGTCGCGCCGTAAGAGCGGGGACTAGTCGGCCATATACGGATCCACTACGGAACGCTATCGTGTTCCGACAACGCAAAAACGTAGATCGCGTTGCCGCTCGGGGGCGCGAAGATCTCCGGGCTGAGCGACGCCGAGACGATTCTGAACAGGCCGAGGCCGGTCGGGACCGCGACGTACTGCCTGCCGCCCACCGCGTAGGTGATGGGGTAGCCGTGCGCGGAGTGGCCGAGGCGGCGCTCCCAGAGGATCTCGCCGGTCTCGACGTCGAACGCCCGGAAGTAGCGGTCGAGATCGCCGACGAAGACCAGGCCGCCGGCCGTGGTCAACGCCGACGTCAGGAACAGGGCGCGCTGCTGGTAGCTCCAGCGCTCCTCGAACGTCCGTACGTCGAAGGCCGTCAGCCTGCCGATGTTCCCGTCCGACCCCGGCATCGGCCGCAGCTCGGCGATGCCCGCCTCGGTGCCGCTGCCCTCGACCAGCTCCACCGGCCGGCCGGTCATCGTCATGCACGCCTGGATCAGGGGGAAGACGACCGCGGCGGTCTCGGGGCTGTAGGCCGAGGCCATCCAGTTGCGGCCGCCGAAGTAGCCGGGGCAGGCGGGCACGGGGTCGCCGACCTGCGCGTCGCGGATGTCCTGCCGGTAGGTGACCCGTCCGGTGTCGCGGTCGATGGAATCGAAGATGTCCTGATGGACCATCTCCTTCACGTCGAGGAACCGGCCGTCGTCGCGGCGCAGCTTCCAGAGCAGCCCGTCCTTGCCGGCCGTCAGCAGCAGGGGTTCGCCGTCGACGTCGACGAGCATGCGCTCGTACACGCTGTCGAGGTCGAGCGTCTCGCCCGGCACGTGCTGGAAGAACCACGCCACATCGCCAGTCAGCGGGTCGAGCGCCAGCGTCGAGTTCGTGTAGAGCGCGTCGTGGGTCGTCGACATCCCGCGGCTGGCGGCCACCCACGGCTTGGCCTGCGCCGTGCCGATGTAGAAGAGGTCCAGGCCCGCGTCGTATGCACCCGGTATCCACATGTCGGCCCCGCCCCGCAGGTGCGGCGGGATGTCGCCCCAACTGCTGTTGTTGGGGTCGCCCGGCTGGGCGATGGTCGACGTGCGCCAGAGCTCGGCGCCGGTGTCGGGGTCGTGCCCGGTGATGAAGCAGCCGGCGTCGGTGAACCGCTCGCAGCCGTTGATGCCGCTGACCACGACGCCGTTCGCGATGACCGGCGCGGAGGTGTGCGTGAAGCCCTCGGTGTAGTCGGCCTTGGTCGTCTGCCAGACCTGCTCGCCGGTGTGCATGTCGATGGCGACGATCGACGCGTCGTACGCCGCGAGGAACACCTTGTCGCCGTAGAGCGCGAGGCCGCGCGTGGCCCCGGTGCCCTTGAGCGCGTCGGGCGGGTAGCCGTAGCGGTACTCCCAGATCAGGTCGCCCGTGGCGGCGTCGATGGCCTGGACGACGTTGCCCGGGTTGGCCAGGAACATCACCCCGTCGTGCACGAGCGGCGCCGTCTGGTTCTGACCCTCCCGCATCGCGAGCACCCAGGCCAGCTCGAGCTCGCCCACGTTCTCGCGCGTGACCTGGTCGAGCGGGCTGTAGCCCTGGTTGTCGCGCGTGCGGCGCCAGGCCAGCCAGTCGTCCGCGGGCGGCTGCCGCAGCAGCTCGTCGGTGACCGCCGTCAGCTCGCCGGCGCCGCTGTCCCGGAACCGCGTCGTGCTGGTCTGGGGCGCCGCCGGCCCGAACCCCATGGCGTCCAGCACGGACGGATCCACCGCGCCGAGACCCCGAATCAGCTCGGCGATCTCCCGATAGGTCTCCGCGCCGAGCTGGCCCTCGCGGCCGGGCGGCATCTCGACCTGGAGGTACTCGACCAGCTCGTCGTCCGAACGCGCGTCCCACACGCTGGTGAAGCTCGTCCCCGTCAGTGCCGGACCGTGGGCGCTCCCTTCCAGCCGCACGCCGTGGCACTCCGCGCACTCCGCCTGGTAGGCCGCCGCACCGGGTATCTCCTGCGCGGCAGCCTGCATCGCGACCCCGGCGGTCGCCATCAGGGCCACCGCGGCAAGAACCAGCATCCTTCGGCCTTCCGTCGTCGTCTTGATCACCGCTTTGCCTCCGTTCCGAGCGTTCACAATAGCACCGGCCCGCCGGGCGGGTCACTAGACGGGATTGCAGGTGATGGGACCTTGACCTGCGTTCGGATGCGCCTTAACCTTATGTCAATATTTCAGAATGGCAGCATGAACTGAGCGTCGTCATTACGCTGGATCCGGCGTGGGAGCGCATCACGATCATCACGGGATTCTGAAAATGTCAGGCGCACGAGCACCTCGACGCTGCGCGGCGTGCGGGGACGTCCAACGGATCACGTACAGAACGATCGACTACCGCGAGTCGGGGCTGGAGAACCTGGAGCTGGGCAATGCGCCGGTCTGGGAATGCGGCAACGGACATGAAGAGGTCGAGATCCCGCGCGCCGAGCAGCTCCACACACTCCTGACGAACATGCTGCTCAGGAAGCAGACCGTGCTGACGGGGGCGGAGCTCCGGTTCCTGCGCAAGGAGCTGGCGATGAGCGGGAAGGCGTTCGCCAGGCAACTTGGGATGACCGCTGAGCACCTGTCGCGACTTGAGACAGGGCGCCGGGAGATGACCCGGACGACGGATCTGCTGGTGCGGTTGGCAGTGGCCTGGGAGCTGACCCGGCGGGAGCGGATCGAGTTCCCGTTGGATCTGCAGCCATTCGTCAAGCGCCTCGCGGCAATGCCGGAAGCTGGCAAGCAGCGGGTGGAGCACCGAGACGACGCGCCCCCGAACAAGGAGTGGGTGTCGGTGTCAGGCTGAGGCGCGTCTGGTCACGGCCGGGAACCCGCCGGAGGAGATCATGCGTTCTCAATCGATCGTTGTTGGCCTGCTGGCGCTGCTGTTGGGCGTGACCTCGGCCGCGGGCGTCGCCGGGGCGGAGAACTGGCCGGCCTGGCGCGGGCCGACCGGGGACGGCGTCAGCACCGAAACGGACCTGCCGCTCGAGTGGGACACCGAGCGGAACATCGCCTGGAAGCTGCCGCTGCCCGCCCGCTCGGGCTCCACGCCCATCGTGTGGCGCGACCGGATCTTCCTGAACGTGGCGGTCGACGACGACAACATCGAGCTCTGGTGCCTGGATCGCGACACGGGCCAGCCGGTCTGGACGCGGCACCTGAGCGACGGCAACCGCCGGCTCCAGAAGCAGAACCTGTCGTCGCCGTCCCCGGTCACGGACGGCGAGCGCGTCTGGGTGATGACCGGCACGGGCATCCTCGCGGCGTTCGATTTCGACGGCAACGAGCTCTGGCGGCGGGACATCCCGGCCTCGTACGGCCCCTTCGGGCTGAACTGGGGCTACGCCTCGTCGCCGCTGCTGCACGACGGGGCGCTCTTCGTGCCGGTGCTGCACGGCATGCGGACGGACGACCCGTCCTACGTGCTGCGCATCGACGCGCTCAGCGGCGAGACCGTGTGGCGCGTCGAGCGGCCGACGCTGGCGGTGCGGGAGTCTCCCGACGCGTACTCGACGCCCGCGCTGCTGGAGTACGACGGGATCACGGAGATCGTCATCACGGGCGGCGACGCGGTGACCGGGCACGATCCGCAGACCGGGCGGGAGCTGTGGCGGGCCGACGGACTGAACCCCACGCGCCAGCGCGACTATCGCATCGTGGCCTCGCCGCTCGTGCGGGACGGGGTGATCTACGCGCCGACGCGGGTGCGGCCGCTGCTCGCGCTGCGGCCCGGGGGGCGGGGCGACGTGCTCGACACGCACGTCATCTGGTCGACCGACGAGGGGCCCGACGTGCCGACGCCGGTCACCGACGGCGAGTACTTCTACGTCGTCAACGACCGCGGCATCGTCCGCGTCACGGACGCGAAGACCGGCGCGCCCGTCTACGGCCCCGAGCGCATCCGCCGGGGCACCTACAGCGCGTCGCCGGTGCTCGCCGACGGCAGGATCTACGTGACCAGCGAGAGCGGCGTGACCACCGTCCTGCGGGCCGGACCCGAGTTCGAGGTGCTGGCGGAGAACGACCTCGACGACTACGTGCTCAGCTCGCCCGCGGTGTCCGAGGGGCAGATCTTCATCCGGACCACCGGCCATCTCCATGCGATAGGGGAGCGGCGCGCAGCGGCGCCCGCGCCCGAGCGGCGCGCGGCGGGAGCAGCGCCCGCGGCGGAGGAGCCGCTTGCCGCCCTCGACGAGCGGCAACGGAACGCGGTGGACGAATACGGCGGCGCACCGCCCGCCGCGGCGGAGCAGGCCATGACCGTGCCGCTGCTGGCCGCCGCCGCCGCGCTCGTGCTGGCCGCGCTGCTGCTCGGCCGCCGGCGCTGGCGCGCACGACAGCGCCAGGAGTCTGCGCCGTAGTCCAGTGCAGACTCCGCAAGCCGCGCACGGCGCGGCTCGGCGGGAGCGGCGCGGGGCGAGGGGTCCCCGCAAGCGGACGCCGGGGGTTCGGGGCGCAGCCCCGTCTGATTGATGCCGCGCAGCCCCGTCTTGAATGATTGACTTGGCGGCACCGAAAGGTGACGCTATTCGCGAATCCGGTTGTCGAGCGGGAGGTGGTGACATGGCAAGAGGCATCAGGACGACGACGGTGCTCGCGGCGGCGGTGGTTGGACTGGTCGCTCTCGCCGGCCCGGCGGCGGCGCAGGAGCCGCCGCGCACCGGGTGGGGCGATCCGGATCTGCAGGGCGTCTGGGACTTCCGCACCCTCACGCCGCTCGAGCGGCCGGCGGATCTGGGCGACAAGGCGTTCCTGACGGCCGAGGAGGCGACCGAGCGCGAGCAGGCCGAGTTCGACCGCAACCTCGAGCTGTGGGAGCAGGCGCGCCGCGAGACCGAGGCCGGCGGCAACGTCGGCGGCTACAACAACTTCTGGATGGACCGCGGCACCACGGTCATCGAGACGCGCCGCACGTCGCTCGTCATCGACCCGCCGAACGGACGCCTGCCGGCGCTGACGGAAGAGGGCCAGGCGCGGGCCGACATCCCCCTGGGCTCGTTCAACGTCGAGTATCCGGAGACCTACACGGACCTGAGCACGTACGACCGCTGCATCCAGGGCTTCAACGCCGGGCCGCCCATCACGCCGGCCGCCTACAACCAGAACGTGCAGATCTTCCAGACGCCGGGGCACCTGGTCATGCTGACCGAGATGGTGCACACGGTGCGGGTCATCCCGCTCGACGGCCAGCCGCACCTCGACGGGCGCGTGCAGCAGTGGTCCGGCGATTCGCGGGGGCGCTGGGAAGGCGACACGTTGGTGGTGGAGACCCGCAACTTCGCCGAGAAGCGGGCCTGGCGCGGGTCGTCCGACCGGATGACGCTGGTCGAGCGCTTCCGCCGGCTGGACGACGACACGCTCGAGTACGAGTACACCGTCACCGACCCCGGCACGTGGACGGCGCCCTGGACGGTCAACCTGCCGATGGCGAAGAGCGACCTGCCGCTGTTCGAGTACGCGTGTCACGAGGGAAACTACTCGATGGTCAACATCCTCGGCGGCGCGCGCGCCGCCGAGGGGCAGGCGGACGGCCGGTAGGCCGCCGCCGCCCCGCGCCGCAACGGCCTCGTCCGCCAACGTCCGCGGGTCATGGAGATCCTAGGCGTCGTCGTCTCGCTGCTGGGGCTGATGTACTTCGCCTACCGGGGCATCAATGTCCTGGTCCTGGCCCCCGTGATGGCGCTGCTCGCCTGCCTGTTCCACGCCGACGCCCCCCTGCTCGCGTCCTACACGCAGGTGTTCATGCCCGCGCTGGGCGGCTACCTGCTGCAGTACTTCCCGGTCTTCCTGCTCGGCTCCATCCTCGGCAAGCTCATGAGCGACAGCGGCGCCGCCGCCGTCATCGGGCGCTTCGTGGCGTCCAGGCTGGGCGCCGAGCGCGGGGTGCTGGCGGTCATCCTGGCCTGCGCCGTGCTCACCTACGGCGGCGTCTCGCTGTTCGTCGTGGCGTTCAGCGTCTATCCGATCGCGGTGGAGCTGTTCCGGGCGGGGCGGATTCCGAAGCGGCTCATCCCGGCGTCGATCGCGCTGGGCTCGTTCACCTTCACCATGTCGGGGCTGCCGGGCACGCCGGCCATCCAGAACGCCATTCCCATGCCCTTCTTCGGCACGACGGCGTTCGCCGCGCCGGGACTGGGAATGATCGGCGCCGTCGTCATGTTCGGCTTCGGCTACCTGTGGCTCGACGGCCGGGCCCGCCGCATGCAGCGCCGCGGGGAGGGCTACGGGGAGCCGCTCGACGACGCCGGGACCGCCGGGGAAACGGGCGAGGCTCATGGCACGCCGTCCGCGGCGGCCTTCGCCAAGGCCGTCACCCCGCTGGCCCTGGTGCTCGTGATCAACCTGGTGTTGTCGAGGTGGGTGCTGCCCGCGATGGACCACGGCTACCTGGCGGAGGAGCGGTTCGGGGCCGCCGCGCCGCAGGCGGTGCTCGGCCTGTGGTCGCTGATCGCCGCCATCTTCGGCGCCATCCTGCTCCACCTGCTGCTGTACCGGAACCAGCTCCGGCGCCCGGTGGCCTCCATCAACGAGGGCACGTTCGGCAGCATGCTGCCCATCTTCAACACCGCGTCCGAGGTGGGCTACGGCGCGACCATCGCCGCGCTCTCGTCGTTCGCCCGCATCCGCGACTCGCTGCTCGGCCTGGCCCCGACGTATCCGCTGATCTCCGAGGCCCTCTCCATCAACGTCCTCGCGGGCATCACCGGCTCGGCGTCGGGCGGCCTGAGCATCGCGCTGGACGCGCTCGCCGAGAGCTACCTGCAGTTGGCCGACGTGGCGGGGCTCTCGCCCGAGCTCCTGCACCGCGTCGCCACGATGGCCAGCGGCGGCTTCGACACGCTGCCGCACAACGGCGCGGTCATCACCCTGCTGGCCATCTGCCGCCTGGATCACCGCCGGTCCTATCCCGACATCGCCGCGGTGGCGGTGGCGGGTCCGTTCGCCGCGACCTGCCTGGTCGTGCTGCTGGGGTCGGCGTTCGGCAGTTTCTAGGAGTCTGCGCCGTAGAACGGCGCGGACTCCGCAAGGCGCGCACGGCGCGCCTCGGCGGGAGCGGCGCGGGGCGAAGGGGCCCCCGCGAGCGGACGCCGGGGGTTCGGGGCGCAGCCCCGTTTGATTGAAGCTTTTAGGAGATTGCCATGTCGGAGCGTGTCGCGATAGTCGGGTGCGGTCTCGTGGGCAGCGCCTGGGCGCTCGTGTTCGCCCGCGCCGGCTGGCGGGTTCGCCTCTACGACGAGGAGGCGTCGCAGCTCGCCGCGGCCGAGGACCGCATCGCGGCCAACGCCCGCGAGCTGGTGCGCCACGAGCTGCTGGACGACGCGCCGCCGGTGCTGGCCCGCATCGAGAGCCGCCCCGCGCTGGAGGACGCCCTCGAGGATGCCTCCTACGTGCAGGAGAGCGTGTTCGAGAACGCCGACGTCAAGCGCGCGCTCTATCGCCGGCTGGACGCCGTCGTCGGCAACAACACGCTCATCGGCAGCTCGTCCTCGGGCATCCCGGCCTCGGTGTTCACGCAGGGGCTCGAGTGCGCGTCGCGCTGCCTCATCGCGCATCCGATCAATCCGCCCTACGTCATCCCGCTGGTGGAGATCTGCCCCGCGCCCTGGACCGCTCCCGCCAGCGTGGAGCGGGTCGCGGCGTTGATGTCCGCGGCCGGCATGACCCCGGTGCGCATCGCGCGCGAGATCGACGGGTTCATCGCGAACCGGCTCCAGGCGGCGCTGCTCTGGGAGGCGTTCCGGCTGCTCGAGGGGGGCTACGCGAGCGCGGAGGACATCGACCGCACCATCTCCGCGGGCCTCGGCCGGCGCTGGGCCTTCATCGGCCCCTTCGAGACCATCGACCTGAACGCCCCGCGGGGGCTGGCCGACTACGCGGCCCGCCTGGCCTCCGGGTTCTTCGAGTTCGTCAAGCAGGGCGAGCCGGCGGAGCCGTGGTCGGCCGACGTCATCGCCAGGGCCCACGACGAGTGCCGGAGCCGGGTGGCGGAGTCCGAGCTGCCGGCGCGTCAGGCCTGGCGCGACCGGCGGCTCATGGCCCTGGCCGCGCACCTGCAGCGGGCGCGCACCGAGATCGGTTCCTGAGCGGGGAACCAACCCCAGGAGCCTCGCTGACCGCGGCGGCCGCACGCTGTCGTTCGGATAGAATCGGATTCATGAACCTGGAAGTCATCGGCGCCGCTTTGGCGGTCGTGGGCGCGCTGCTCTGGATGCGGCGCGACTTGCGGCATGACATCGCCGAGCTCCGCCGCGACCTGTCCGTGCAGATCACGGCCGTCGACAACAAGCTGACCGCGCAGATCACGGCCGTGAACACCCGCATCGACAACATCCTGCTCGCCGACCGGAAGCCCAATCCATAGCCGCGCGCCCTCTATCGATCCCGGTGGGTGCGGGCGTGGGGGCGATTCATGCGGTTTCTGACCGAGGGACAGAGGAGCTGGCGATGCCTTTGAGAACGGAAGCCCCGTCGACCCCGTGGACCCGGCAGTCCGGATCGCTCCCGCGCGTCGGGGCCCGCGCGTGGAGCGTGGGACTCGGCGCGGCGCTGCTCGTCGGCTGTGCGGCGCCGGACCCGCCGGAGCCGGCCGCCTGGACGGTGACGGTCCTGGCGCAGGGCGGACCCCTGCACGCGACGAACGGCATGTATTTCGGTCCCGACGGGCGCCTCCATGTGGTCAGCGCGTCGAGTGCGGAGGTGTTGGCGCTCGACCCCGAGAGCGGCGAGATCCTGGAGCGCTGGGGGCCCGAGGACGGCGTGCAGGGTCCCGACGACATCATCTTCGGGCCGGACGGCTCGTGGTACTGGACCGAGTTCGCCTTCGGCGACGTCGCGAAGCGCGCCCCAGACGGGACGACGACCGTGATCGCCTCGCCCGGCCCCGGCGTGAACCCCATCACGTTCGCGGACGACGGCCGGCTGTTCGTGTCGCAGTGCGCGCTCGGCGACCACCTCTTCGAGCTCGATCCGGCGGGCGGCGGGGAGCCGCGCCTCATCACCGACCAGCTCGGCCCGGGCTGCGGTCTGAACGGGATGGACTGGGGCCCGGACGACCGGCTGTACGGCCCGCGGCCGTCCGCCAGCGAGGTGGTGCGGGTCGACGTCGAGCGCGGCACGTTCGAGACGGTCTCCGCGGAGTTCGACCGCCCCGTCGCGCTCAAGTTCGACTCGCAGCACCGGCTGCACGTGCTCGACAGCGGGACCGGCGAGCTGTTCCGGGTGGACATCGCGACCGGGGACAGGGAGCTGGTCGGCCGGACCGGGGCCGGCAGCGACAACCTGGCCTTCGACGCGGACGACCGGCTCTTCGTCTCGAGCTACGCCCACAGCTTCATCGTGGAGGTCCTCGGACCCGAGACGAACCGGACGGTCATCGCGGGCGGCGTCAGCTTCCCGGGCGGCCTGGCCTGGCTGCCGGCGGCCGATGGCGGCGGGCGGTTGTTGCTCGCCGACAGGCGCGCGCTGCGGGAGCTGGATCCCGAGACCGGCGCGGAGGTGCACGTGGTGACCGGGGTCGGCTCCGACCTGGGCGAGGCGCTGTCGGCGCACCCGCACGGCGAGCGGTTGCTCCTGTCCGGCGCCACCAGCGTCAGCATCTGGGATCCGGACGGCCATAGCCTGGTCGCCCGCTTCGAGGGCTTCGCGGAGGCGGTCGACGCCGTCCCGCTGGACGGCGACATCGTCGTGAGCGAGTACGAGACGGGCAGCGTCGTGCGCTTCGACCCCGCGGCGCCTGACGCCCGCACCGTGCTGGCGAGCGGTCTCGAGGCGCCGGCCGGTCTCGCGGTCCACGGCGGCGACCTCTACGTCGCGGATCGGAGCGGAACGCTGCTGCAGGTGCTCGACGACGGCGAGCGCCTCGACCCGCCGCGCCTGGTGGCCGACGGTCTGGCCGCCCCCGAGGGCATCGCCGCCGGGGAGGACGGGACGCTGTACGTCGTCGAGGAGAATGCGGGCCGCGTGACGCGGATCGATCCCGAGACCGGCGCGGCAACCCCGATTGCGGACGGCCTCACCCTCGACAGCCTGGAGCAGAAGAGCATCGGGGGGTCGACGTCCGTCGGGTTCCTGTCCGGCATCGCGGTCGGCGACGGCAGCCTCTACGTGTCGAGCTACGCCGAGAACCGCGTGTACCGCATCGACCCGTAGGCAGACAATCGGCTGTGCAAGAATGAGCGTGCCATGACCACCAGCAAGACGGCGATGTCGAGAAGGCGGTTTCTCAAGCGGGCGGGCGTGGGCGCCGGTGCGGCGGCCGCGGCGGCCCCGGCCGGTCCGGCGGCGCTCGCGGGCGAAGCGGCCGCCGCACCCCCCGATCCGGACATCAGGCTGGCGCCCGAGTTCGAGCCGTCCCGCGCGGCGCCGCTGCCCGAGCGCACCTGGCCGATGACGGCCGCCAACGTGTTCGCCGAGTGCTGCAAGGCCGAGGGGCTCGCCGCGCTCATCCACTGTCCCGGCAACTACGCCGTCCAGAACGCGCTGGCGGAGGCCGGCATCCCGTCCTACGGCGGCGGGAACGACGGTCACATGGGGCACGCCTGCGACGCCTTCTACCGCGTCACCGGCGAGATCGCGGCCATCAACGCGCAGTGGGGCGGCTGCCTGGCGATGGGCATGTCGCCGTTCACCATCGCGCACGGCGCCTGCTCGCCCATCCTGATCCTGAGCGGCGCCGGCCGCGTCTCCGACGAGGATACGGGCAGGCGGAAGGGCATGGTGGCCGGCACCTGGCGCGACCAGTGGATGACCCACGGCGTGACCAAGTGGGGCAAGACCATCCTGACCGCCGACCGCGTCTGGGAGCACACCGCCGAAGCGTTCCGGCAGATGAAGACCGGCGTGCCCGGCTCGACGCACCTGATCTTCCCCGCCGACGTTCTCGGCGCCCGGTTCGAGTCGCCGCGGCAGTTGAGCTACTACCACGACAAGTCGAAGTACCGCACGGAAGCCAGCCCGCACCCGGAGCCGAAGGCCGTCACGGCGGCCATCGACCTGCTCCGGCAGGCGCGGCGGCCGATGATCGTGTGCGGCCAGGGCGTCTTCGCCAAGAAGGCCTGGGCCGAGCTGCAGGCCTTTGCGGAACGGACCCAGATTCCGGTCGCGGAGGCCGCCCCGCAGAAGGGGACCTTCGCGGACGACCACCCGCTGTCGGCCAGCGCCGCGCCGGACGCCTACGGCAGCGTGGACGTGGTGCTCGTCGTGGGCCACTACCGCCTGCCGACCCTCGGCCAGTGGGCGTTTCCCTTCAATGCCCGCTACATCCGGATTCACCCGGAGCCCGAGGAGATCGGCCGCGACATCCCGATCGACGTCGGCATCGTGAGTTGCGAGAAGGCCGCGCTGCAGGCGCTGACCGACGAGGCGCCGCGCATGAATCACGACAGCTGGATCGCCGAGGTGCGCGCCGCCGGGGAGCAGTACAACCAGCAGCGCGACGCGATCTACGCGCGGTGCCGGCCGTACTCCGAGCCCAACGCGGTGCATCCCGCGGCCATCGCCCGCGCGGTGGGCGACTTCCAGCACGACGGCGGCATCCCCCAGGACGAGCTGACGATCGTCTCCGGCGGCTACGGCATCGCCCGCTACACGCGGCAGTACCTGCGCGCCTACCGCCCGGGGCAGATCCTCAACGGGCCGTACTGGGAGATCGTCGTCGGCCCCGACATCGCCTACACGCTGGGGGCCGGCGTCGCGATGGAGCTGGGAGCCGGCCCGCAGGCGCCGTACCGGGGCAGTCCCCTGCTGACCATCACCGGCGACGCCGGCTTCGGCATCACGGGGATGGAGATGGAGACGCTGGCCAAGTACCGCATCCCGGCCATCGTGGTCGTCTACAACAACAACGCCTGGGGCACCTGGTCCTCCCAGCGCGGGCGCGCCGGGTCCGGCGACCGGCCGCGCAAGGAGCATCTGCACCTCTTCCAGGAGAACCTGCGCTACGACAAGGTCGCCGAGGCGCTGGGCTGCCACGGCGAGTACGTCACCGAGGCGGCCGAGGTCCTGCCGGCCCTGCGGCGGGCCTACGACGTGGCGGTCAACGACCGGCTGCCGACGGTCCTGAACGTGCAGGGCCGGAAGGAGTTCTGGGACGCGTCGGTGTATCCGCCGGGCATACTGGGCAAGGTCGAGCCGGGCGTCGGGGCCTACTCCTACTGACCGGGCTCGCGGCCTGCGATGCGCAAGACGCCGCCGGCGGTCGTGCGGGACGCGCTCAAGGCCTACGCCGAGCGGGGCATCTTCCAGGACTTCCGCGAGACGCAGGCCAGGCAGGGCAGGACCCGCTTCGAGTTCCGCCTGGTAGACGCTCCCGTGACGGTCGAGCTCGCGGAGCGGGACGAGACCCTGGTCGTCCGCAACATGCTGCGGCAGGTTCCCGCCGGCATGTACGCCGACCTGCAGCGTTTCCTGGCCGCGCTGTTCGATCGCGACCTGCCTCCCCACCGCCGCCTCGACCGGCGCTCGGCCGACGCGCGCTTCGTGAGGCGGAGAGGACAGGTCTCGCTCGTCGTCACGGTCAAGGGCGGCCGCTACCGGTACGCGGTGGAGAAGCTCGTCAGCCTGATGGGCTGGGTGCGGACGCACCTGCAGCAGTGGCATCCGGCGTACCTGTGGGAGGTGGCCGGCGAATCCGAAGGTTAGTGCTTTGCGAGGGAGGCAAGCCATGAAGAAGCGTGCAGTCATCGTCGGAACAGTCGTCGCCTGCGCCGCGCTCGCCGTGCCGGCGGCAGTCGGCGCCCAGGCGGGCTCGCCGGCGGAACGGGTCGAGTCGTTCACCCACCTGGCCGGGCCGCGGGTCGAGCTCGGCGAGCCCACGCCGGGCGGGAGCGAGATGCGCCGGCTGTGCCCCAACCGCCTCGACGTGTGCGAGAAGTACTGGGAGTACACGACCTACTTCGTCGACAAGTACACCATTCCGTTCCGCGACAAGGAGATCCTCATCCTCCGCACCGCCTGGCTCTCGCGCGGCGACTACATCTGGGGCCGGCACTACGTCCGGGGCAAGGAGTCCGGGCTGACGGACGAGGAGATCGGACGCATCACGGAAGGCCCCGGCGCGGCGGGCTGGGACGACTTCGACGCGACGCTGCTGCGGGCCGCGGACGAGCTGCACACGAGCCGCTTCGTCAGCGACGCCACCTGGAACGCGCTGTCGGCCCGCTATTCCGAGGATCAGGTCCGCGAGGTCGTGATGATCATCGGCGACTACACCCAGCTCGCGATGTTCCAGAACAGCCTCGGGGCGCAGTTGCCGCCGGGATACGAGGGGCTGCCGGACTAGCCGGCGCAGGTCGGCAATCGTCCTCGAGGCAGGGGAGAGGGTCATGATGAAGGCCGCGGCGCGGTTGCGGCTCGTGGTCGGCGTTACGGTGTGCGCCGCCGTTCCGGCCGACGCGCAGCCTCGTGCGGGGGCACTCGCGATTGATGAGCGGCAGGGCAACCAATACGGCTGGGCGGTGGACTACGAGACGCCTGCCGCGGCGCGGGCTGCGGCGCTGAGCGAGTGCGGCCCGGGGTGTTCGGTGGTGCTGACGTTCAACCGTTGCGCCGCCTACGCGGCGGACCAGGACGCGGACAGCACCGCGGTGGGCTGGGCGGAGTCGTACGCCACCGCCGACGGCGCGCGCCAGGCGGCGCTGGCCGAGTGCCGTTCCCGTGGCGGCTCGGGATGCGTGGTGCGGGTGTGGGGCTGCATCGGATCAACTCCACTCTTCTTCTGTATTCAAGACCTTGACGAACACGGCAATGGGCGCGTGCACGGAACAGGCGTCGAGAAATGATCGGCTCTTCGCGCTCGTTGACAGGATGGCCTGAATCGTGCTGACCCGGTCCCCGACCACCGAATCTCTTCGGACTGCGTGTCGGCACAGCCAAATGTCCGCCGGCGGGAGCAGAGAGCACAGATTCCCAACAGCGCGTACGCGGCGTAGAATGAGGGACAGACGATGGCCACGACAGCACCACCCGATGTCCCGGTGCGGAGCTTGCATGACATCCTGACCGCACTCCAGCAGCACCCGGAATGGCGCACCGCGCTGCGCCAACAGCTCCTCGGAGAAGAGCTGCTCGAACTGCCCGCCCTGTTCGCGAAGTTCGGCGCCGAGACCACGAGGCGACTCGACCTGCTGACACAGGACCTCGCGGCGTTCAAGGCAACGACGAACAAGCGACTCGACCGCCTGGCCGCCGACGTGGGCACCCTGAAGAACGACGTGGGCACCCTGAAGAACGACGTGGGCACCCTGAAGAACGACGTGGGCACCCTGAAGAACGACGTGGGCATCCTGAAGAACGACGTGGGCACCCTGAAGAACGACGTGGGCACCCTGAAAGGCGCCCACGCCGAAACGAAGGCCCGCGCCAACATCGCGGTCATCGCCGACGAACTCGATCTCGAGTACCGACGGATCGTTCCGGGAGTCGAACTCAGGCGCGTCGCCAGGGAAAACGGAGCCGACCTGCGGGACGACAAGATCAAGAGCTTCGTCGCCAGCGACATCATGGCGGAGGCCATCGACGCGGAGGGAAACACGACCTACCTCGCGGTCGAAGCGTCCTACACCGGAGACCTTCACGACGCCGACCGGGTGCGAAGCCATGCGGCACTGATGCAGCGCCTCACGAACAGACCCTGCCGCGCAGTCATCGCCAGCGCCCGCAACAACGACCGCCTCGTCAAACTGATCGACAGCGGGGAGGTCGCGTGGCACCAGCTACAGGTCCGGATCCAGCCAGCCAACTGAAGGCGACATCGGCCCGGTACGCATCCGAGGCCGCACCGGCGACGACGTGCCGCACGTCGTGATCGACACTGAGGAGGTCGGCCCCTGCCTCGGGGCGCAGTTGCCGCCGGGATACGAAGGGCTGCCGGACTAGTCCGTATCCGGATACGGCTTGATGATGCGCTGCTTGATCCGCCAGCCGTCCGCGGTCTTGACGAAGACGTCCTCGTAGTGGCCCGCCGTGGCGACGGTGGGGGGCGCAACCGAGACGTCGAGCAGCATGTAGTACGTGCGTCCGGTCGCGCCGTCGGCCGTCGGCGTCAGCACGACGCCGTTCGTCCAGTGCCGCCTGCTGCTCGCGCCCCCGCCCGGCACGCGCGTCGAGCGCCGGTACTCCCGCAGCCTGTCGTGACCGACGAACGACTCGCCGTCGGGACGGGTCCAGGAGCCGTCCGGGGTCCACTGGGACACCCACAGATCGCTGTCGTTGAAGTCCGCGCCCTGGTTCAGGCTCGTCAGGATGTGCCGGATCTCGGCATGGTCGGCCGGCGTGAGACTCATGGCCGTCCCGCCGTTCTGTGCGTGGGCCCGGCCGCTGCCGACGAGCACCATCACGAGCAGCGCAGCCGCCGCGATTGTTCGTGTCCGCATCACGTCTCCTCCGACCTCCGCGTGTCCGGCCGTCATTACATCACACTTGCGCCCGTCGGGAGGGGCGGCGGGGCGGGCTGTCAGGTCCGTGCGGCGGGCGCCGCCTGCACGGCGCTGCCGACGGTCTCGACGAGCGCATCGAGGTCGCCGGCGTCGTTGTAGAGGTGCGGCGCGACGCGGATGGCCCCGCCGCGCAGCGACACGGACACCTGCCGCGCGGCCAGGCTGCGGCCGAGCTGCTCGACGTCCACGCCCGGCGGCAGGCGCACGCCCAGCAGGTGTCCGGCGCGCCAGCGCTCGTCCTCGATGCGGCAGCCCAGCTCGCGGAGGCGCGCCGCCGCCGCGGCGGTGAGGGCGCGCGTGTGCGCGGCGACCGTCGCCGGCCCCCACTCGCGCACCTGCTCCAGGGCGGCTTCCAGCATCGGCAGCAGGATGAAGTTCGACCGTTCGCCGACGTCGTAGCGGATGGCGCCCGGCCGGTAGTCGTCGCGGTAGTTGACGAGCTCGTTGAAGCGGTCGCTGCCCACGCGCGTGATCCAGTTCTCCTCCAGCGGCGCTCCGTTGTCGAAGGCCGGACCGTACCAGGCCACGCCGACCGAGTACGGCCCGGTCAGCCACTTGTAGCCGGCGCAGGCGAGGGCGTCGGGCCGGACGCGGTCGACGTCGAACGGCAGCGCCCCGACCGACTGCGTCCCGTCGATGACGAGGCGGGCGCCCACGGCGCGCGCCCGCGCGCCGACGGCGTCGAGGTCGAACCGCAGCCCGTCGGTCCAGTGCAGCTCGGGCACCACGACCAGCGCGGTCCGTTCGTCGACGGCGTCGAGCAGGGCGGCGTTCCACGCTTCGGCGCGCGCGCCGGCGGCGTCCGGCGCGGCCACGGTCCGCAGCGTGGCGCCGGACTCGCGGCAGGCCCGCCGCCAGGTGTAAACGACGCTCGGGAACTGCTCCTCGACGACGACCACCGCCTGTCCGGGGCCGAGCGGCGTGTTGCGCGCAATCGTCGCCATGGCGTACGAGACGGACGGCACGATCGCGACGCGGTCCGGGTCGGGCGCGCCGATGATCCCCGCGAACAGCCGCCGGACGCGCGCGGCCGGCTCGAAGAAGTCGGCGACGCCGAGCCGGGCCGGCGCCTCGACCCGCTCGATGGCCCCGCGTCCCGCCGCCGCGACGCGCTGCGAGGCCGGCGCCATGTAGGCGCAGTTGAGGTAGTGCGATTCAGCCGGTATGGAGAAGAGCGACCGGTATCCGCCTGCTGGAGGCTCCATGAGTCCAGCTTAGCAGCCGCCGGATGCGGGTTTGACGCGTATATCCATGAGAAATACCATCATGCCATACCTGCAACCTGGGCGACTTCGAGCGGTGCCGACCGCACGGTATCGTGGTCACGACGCCCTGACACGCCGCCTCGTGCGGGTCGCGCGGCGGTGCTACGGCTCGGCGGGCAGGCTACCCGAATATCACCGCGCAGCGCTGCAGGAACCAGAACGACGCCAGCGAGCCGATCGTGTAGGCGGGGGCGGCCCGCAGCCAGGGGCGGGGGTGGATCTCGAGCGTCTGCAGCGAGCCGAGCAGCGCGAGGGCGGCGGCGATGAAGGCGAGCTGTCCCGCCTCGACGCCCAGGTTGAACGACAGCAGCGCCAGCGGGATGTCCGCCGGCGGGATGCCGATCTCCGACAGCGTGCCGGCGAAGCCGAAGCCGTGCAGCAGGCCGAACGCGAACGCCACGATCCACGGGCGGCGGTAGGTGAGGCTGGGAGCGGCCCGGTCGCGCTGGGCGATCTCGACCGCGAGGAAGACGATGCTCAGCGCGACGAGCGCCTCGACCGGCGCGGTCGGCACGCGGACGAAGCCGAGCGTCGCCAGGCCGAGCGTGATGCTGTGCGCCACGGTGAAGGCCGTGACGGCCTTGAGCAGGCGCCGGAACCCGGCCACGATCCACAGCACCCCGAAGACGAACAGCAGGTGGTCGATGCCCGACAGGATGTGGTCGACGCCGAGGCGGAAGTAGCCCCAGCCGTCGACGCGCCCGCCCGCCTGCCCGCCCACGACGAACGACGGCTCCGGCGGCCGGAGTATCTGCGTGACGCTCGTGCCGTCGGCGAACGCGATGCGCACGAGCGCGTCCATGATCGTGACGCGCAGCCCGTCGATCGCTATCGTCTGGCCCGCCAGACCGGTCTCGCCGCAGGCGACGACCCCGTTGGTGACGACGGATCCCGGCAGCTCCACCTCCGACGGGATGTCGGGAACGGTGCAGTGCGCGGGGAGGACCGGAAAGATGGCGGGGGGCGGCCCCTCGACGGCCGGCACCCGCCAGATGACCGCGAACGTGCCCGGTGCCAGCTCGTTCAGGCCGAGGTAGGCCGGCAGACTGGTGTGCGCGTGCGCCGGGGCCGCCGGCAGCGCGAGCAGCAGCCCGCCGGCGATCCCCGCGAGGTTCACGGTCCGCCGCGTGCGTCGCCGCATGGCGCTACCCGCCCGCCGCCGCGCCGCCGGCCAGCGCCTCGGCGTCGACGACGATCTCGAACCGCCGGCGCAGCCCCGCGTAGTAGGTGTCGGCCGCCGATCGGAGGCGCTGCTCGTTGAGGTCCAGCCGGACCCGGTTGCGCACCTCTCCCAGCGCGGGCAGCCGGGACGGGATCCGCTGGCGGATCCGGACGACGTGCATGCCGTAGCTGGAGGGCACCGGACCGCTCCATTCGCCCATCGGCAGCTCGAACAGCCGGCCGGCGAAGCGCGGGCCGAAGAGGTCGCGGATCTGGTCGCGCGACTGCGGCGGGTACTCGTACTGCAGCATGAACCGGTCGCCGAGCCGCGCCGTCTCGGCGGCCGGTACCGCGCCGGAGGCCAGCCGGGCCAGGGCGCCGCGCGCCGCGGCCTCGGCGCCCGCGCCGCGGTTGCTGCCGCTGAAGTACACATGGGAGAAGCCGACCTGCGCGGGAAGGCGGTAGCGCTCCGGGTCGTCGTCGAAGAAGGCCTGCAGCTCGGCGTCCGAGGGCTCGACGGTGGAGGCGACGCTCTGCGCCAGGAACTCGACCTTCTGCGCGAGCCGGCGGCGCACGATGGTGTCGCCCTGATCGAGGCCCGAGGCGATGGCCTCGCGGTACAGCACCTCCTCGCGGACGAAGTCCTCGATGAGGCTGTCCAGCTCTTGCCGCGACGGCGGCGCGCCCCGCTGCCGGGTCCAGGTCTCGCGCAGTTGCCGGATGCGATCCGCCGACACCTCGATGCGGTTGCCGTTGCCGCCGACGCCGAACGACTGGCCGAACAGCGCGCTCAGGCCCAGCAGCACGCCGCCCGCCAGCAGGAAGTGGACGAGCGGCTCACGCAGCAGTCGCAAGGGAGGACTCCTACGGCTCGGCGGGGGTATACCAGATGGGCGAGCTCCACGCCCGTTCCTTGACCGTCGGCGGGTCGGACGGGGGCGGCGCCGTGCCGCGCGCCAGCGCCCGGTGCGTCGTCCAGCGGCAGGTCGGGTTCTCCAGCACGCGCACGTAGTAGAACGCCCGCAGCGCCGAATCGAAGTCCGGATCGGTCCAGGTGGTGCTCAGCTCGGCCGCGCCCAGGTCGGCGGAATAGCTGCAGTCGGAGAGGTCCACCCGCGCGCCGTTGTCGGCGCAGCGGCGGGTCACCGGGTCGGGCGCCAGCCCGTCGGCGCAGGCGACGTCGTACACCTGCTCGCCGGTCTGCCCGTCGGCCTCGGCCCAGCCCTTGACGATCTGCACCTTCTGCAGGTTCGCGCTGCCGGGGTCCTTCGTGGCCCAGACGACGAAGCGGGGGCCGTCTCCCGGGTCGCCCGCGGGCGGCGCCGGCAGGTCGGAGCCCATGGGCACGCCGCCGGCGTACGCCGTCTCGACCATGTCGCGCCGCGCGTCGAGGTCGGCGGGGTAGTCCCAGCCGGCGAAGAAGCGCACGTGGATGCGGGTGCCGCTGTTGCCGAACGTCTCGCGGCGGCGCAGCGCGTCGAAGATGGCCGCGCGCGTGTTGGCCTCGGCCCAGACGCCGACCAGGCCGCCCGGGTTGCTGATGTTGCCGCCGTCGGCCTGCTCGTCCCAGCCGCGGGGCCGGCCGATGACGGCCAGGCCGCCGCCGCTGCTGAACTTGACCGGCTTGTCGGTGAAGTCGTCCTCGTCGGCCGCCCCCGGCAGGCTCTGGTGGTCGTCCGGGCTGGCGATGAACCCGAACTTGAACGGGTTGACGCCGAAGTCGGCCTCGAGCTGCAGGCCGGTCTTCAGCGCGTTGCGGACGAAGTCGGGCGCGTGCACGCAGCCGCTGCGCTGGCCCGGCTCGCAGACGGGGTAGTAGTTCTCGAAGTTGCACTCCTCGTCCGTGGTGCCCAGGCCGCGGTAGCACTCGGAGTTGCCCTTGATCTGGTGGATCTCCACGAGCGGCTCGGCCCAGGCGCGCAGGCGCAGCATCTCCGTGGTGTACGGCGTCCAGCCGAACTCGTCGAACGCCAGCCCGCCGCTCAGGTTCGGGTTGTGCGGAATGGCGACCACCTGGCAGTCGCCGGTGCAGGCCGCCTCCAGCCACTCCCACAGCCGCTCCGGGCGGTTCTGCATCTCGACGGCCCCGCCGCCCCACGCCGGCACCGCGTCGCCGCGGAAGATGACGTTGCGGTGCAGGTGGCCGTAGCCGCGCGGCTGGGCCGTCCACTCGTAGGCCGGAAAGGTGGTGAACACGCCGGGTTCGTTGAACGCGTCGGCGTTGCGCTGGATCTCGCCCCAGAGGTGCCGCGCCCGCTCGTAGCACTTGTTGGCCGCCGTCATGGTGGCCTCGCCCTGCCCGCAGATGTCCGGGGGACGCCGGCCCCGGCCCTCGAACGCCCCGGTGCCGAACCAGGCGTTGGCGCGGATCCGCTCGCACGTGGGCGTGTCGTAGGCGGCGTCGCTCGCGTCGTTGCAGAGGTGCACCTGGCCCAGCCACGTGTCGTGGTCGGTGACCGCCATGAAGTCCAGGGGCACGCGCAGTCGATGCACCGTGCCGTCCGCCTTGGTCACCTGCTCGCCGCGCCCGAAGCGGTAGGCCAGCGACGGGTCGTCGCGGTTGCCGCCCAGCACGTAGGCGTCCAGCGACCAGCTCGAGTGCACGTGGAAGTCGCCGAAGTAGGCGTTGCGCAGCGGGTTGCGCTCGGGCGCCAGGGCCGCGGGCGCCGGCGCCTCGCCGCCGCGCGGGAGGTCGGCCGGGGCCCTCCCGGTCGTCGCGGCCGATGCGCCCGGCACGCCCGCCGCCGCGGGGAAGCCGGGATCGGACGCCTGCCGGGAGCCGCCCAGGACCGCCGCCGACAGCAACGCCGCGCCCGCCGCCAGTCCGGCGCCTGCCACTCGTCGCCCTCGTGCCGAGAGTCCGTGCATGTCGTCTCCCTTCGCCGCGCGGCTCGCGCCCCGCGTCAGCCGCCCGCGTGGGGTGTATACCAGATCGGGGAGCTCCAGGCCCGTTCCTTGATCGCGGGCGGCACGCCGTCCGGCAGCTCGCCGCCGGTCTCCAGCGCCCGCCAGGTGGTCCAGCGGCAGGTGGGATTCTCGAGCACGCGGACGTAGTAGAACGCCCGCCGGGACGGATCGAACTCGGGATCGGTCCACGTTGCGCTCAGCTCCGCCGCGCCGGCGCCCCCCGTCGGGCTGCAGTCGGCCAGGTTCACCTGCGCCCCGTTGTCCGCGCAGCGGTGCGTCTCGGGGTCCGGCGGTTGGCCGCTGTCGCAGGCCACGTCGTACACCTGCTCCGCGGTGCCGCCGTCCGGTTCGTCCCAGCCCTTGACGATCTGGAGCTTCTGCAGGTGGGCGCTGTTCGCGTCGCGCGTCGCCCAGACGACGAACCGCGGCGCGTCCGCACCGGCGGGCGCCGCCGGCAGGTCGCCGCCCATCGGCACGCCGCCGCGGTAGCCTTCCGCGACCAGATCGGGGCTCGCGTGCAGGTCGTCCGCCAGCTCCCAGCCCGCGAACAGCCGCACCCGGATGCGCGGGCCGCTGGTGGCGAATGCCTCGCGCCGCCTGAGGGCGTCGAAGATCGCGTCGCGCGTGTTCTCTTCCGCCCAGACGGCCGCCAGACCGCCCGGATTGTTCAGCGGCGACCCGGGCGTGGTCGCGCCGATCTCGCCGAAGAAGTCGCCCTGCCAGGTCTCCTCGACGGCCGACCCGGACATGCTCCGGTGGTCGTCGGTGCTGCCGACGAGGCCGTACTTGAACGGGTTGATGCCGTGCTCGGCCTCGACCTCCAGGCCGGTCCGGAGGGCGTTGCGGACGAAGTTGGAGGCGACCGTGCAACTGGCCGTGGCCAGCTCCGGGCTGGACGCCGTCGCGTCCGGATCGCAGGGCTCGAACACCTGCTCGAAGTTGCACTCCTCGTCCGCGGTGAGCAGCCCGGGCGCGCACTCCGAGTTGCCCTTGACCTGGTGGATCTCGATCAGCGGCTCGCGCCGGGCCCGCCGCTCGAGGATCTCGGCGGTGAACGGCGTGCCGTCGGCGTTGTTCGGCGCCAGGACGACGCCCATGCCGTAGTTGGTGTTGTGCGGGATGGCGATGACGTCGCAGTCGCCGGTGCACGACTCGTCCATCCACTCCCAGAGCCGTTCGGGCGCATGCCGCAGCGTGACGGACGCCCCGCCCCAGGGCGGGATGTCCGGGCCGCGGAAGAACACGTTGCGGTGCAGCCAGCCGCCGCTGGCGCGGTCCGAGCCGGTGAACTCGAAGGCGGTGAACGTCGTGAACACGCCCGGTTCGTAGTAGGCGTCGGCCATGGCCTGCACCATGGGCCACTGGTGCGCGGCGCGCTGGTCGCAGCGGTTGTCCGGGCCCGGCTCGCTGCTGCCGCACAGCTCCGGGTCGCGCTGGTTCCGATTGGTCGCGCCGTAGTGCCGGAAGAACGCCGCGCCGCCGCCGGCCCGCACCTCCTCGCAGACCGGCAGGTCGTAGGTGGGCGCCTGCGGATCCTGGCAGAGCTGCACCTCGCCGAAGAAGTTGTCGTGGTCGGTCACCGCCATGAAGTCGAGCGGCGTGCGAAGCTGCCCGCGCACGTTGCCGTCGGCATCGGTGATCGCGTCGCCCCGGCCGTAGCGGTAGGCCACCGACGGGTCGTTCTGCATCGGCTGGCCGAACGTCCAGGCGTCGAGCGACCAGCTCGTGTGGACGTGCAGGTCGCCGAAGTAGGCGTTGCGCAGCGGGCTGCGCGCCGGCGCCTGGACGGCGCGCGCGCGTGCCTCGCCCATGCGCACGGGTCCCGTCGCGGCCGCCTCGGGCGCCGCGGCTGCCGCGGACAGTTCCGCCTCGGGCGCCGTGCCGCAGGCGGCGGGCAGGACGGCGGCCGCCGCCGGCAGGACGAGGCGGGAAGCGGTCATGCTCATGGCGCCTCCGCGGGGACGTACCAGATGGCCGACGACCAGGCGCGTTCCTGGATGGTCAGGGGGCGGTCGGACGGGTGGGGCCAGCCGAACCGCAGGGCCACGAAGAGCGACCAGCGGGGGGTGGGAATCTCGATCACCCGCAGGTAGTAGACGGCCGGCAGGTCCGGGTCGAAGGCCGGGTCCTCCCAGACGGCCGCGAGCTGCGTCGCCCCGATGGTGTTCGTGTAGGTGGCGTTCGACAGGTCCACGGTGTCGCCGACGGCCGGCACGGCGCCGGTGACCGGGTCGGCCGCGCGCCCGCCCGCCAGGGCGACGTCGTACACCTGGTCGCGGTAGCCGTCGCCGTCGCGCCACACCTTGACGATCTGCGCCCGGTCGAGGTTGGCGCCGTCGGGGTCCTTGACGGCCTGGACGGCGAAGCGTGGCGCGCCGGCGCCGTCCGGCCGCGCGGGCAGGTCGCCGCCCATCGGCGCGCCGCCGGCGTAGGCCGCCCGCAGCCAGTCCGCCTGCTCCGGCAGGTCGTCGGCGTAGGCCCAGCCCCCGAAGAAGCGGATGCGCAGCCGCGTGCCCGACGTGGCGTACGTCTCCTTGCGGCGCAGCGCGTCGTAGATGGCCTCGCGCGTGTTCGCCTGGGCCCACACGCCGGCCAGGCCGCCGGAGCCGGTCGCCGTCCCGCCGGCCGGGATGTCCGGCTCGCCCAGCCCGAACATGCTCTCGACGTGGGGCCGGGAGACCTCCACCCCGGCCGCGAAGCCGTTGGCGGACTTCGAGCCGTACACGACGTCCTCGCCCTCCTCGGTGAGCGCGCTGTGGTAGTCGCTCGCGCCGATGACGCCGACCCTGTACGGGTTGACGCCCGTGCGCCCCTCGATGACCATGCCCCGCCCGTAGGCGTCGCGGATGGTGCTGCCCTCGGGCTGGCTGCGGCGGCCGTCGAACGTCTGGTCGAACAGCTCGAAGCTGGCGAACTCGTCGTTGGGCGCCAGGGCGGGATGCACCTCGGACTGGCCCTTCATCTGGGCGATCTCGCTGAGCGGCTCGTTGAGCAGCCGGCGGCGGGCGTAGGCCTCGTCGATGGGCCGGCCGTCGCTGTCGGTCCAGTCGTACATGATGCCGTTGCTCATGTTGCCGTTGTGCGGGATGATCAGCCCCTCGACGCCGCGGCTGCGGTGCTCCTCGAGATACGACCAGAGGTCTTCCGGACGCCGGGAGTCGAGCGTGGAGAAGGGCAGCGGCGCCGTGTCGCCGCGGAAGATCACGTTGCGGTGGATGGGGCCGCCGCTGCCGTCGCCGCGGCTGGCGTCCGTCGTCCACTCGTAGCCGATGAAGGTGGTGAACCGCCCCGGCTCGTAGAAGGCGTTGGCGGCATCGATGAGGCGCTGCCACGCCGAGCGGCTCACGGGCGCGATGTCGAAGCCGGGTACCCCGCCCGCGGCCTGCGCCCGCCAGGCCCGGTAGCCGGCGCCGTCGCCGAGTCCCCGCCCGCGGTTGGCGCGCCACTCGCGGCCGACCGCGCTCGTCGCCAGCGCGGACTCCGGATCTTCCATCGCCAGGCTCGAGCCGATGATCTGGCCGTGATCCGTCACCGCCATGAAGTCGAGCGGCCGGCGGCGGCGGATCGGCTCGCCCATGAACACGACCTCCTCGCCGCGCGCAAAGCGGTAGGCGTCCTCCGGGCCGAGCCGCGTGCCGAACAGGTAGTAGGCGTCCATCGACAGCATGGTGTGGACGTGCAGGTCGCCGAAGTACACGTCCCGCTCCGGATTCAGCGGCACGGGGGCGCCGCCGGGCGCCGCGCCGGACCGGGCGGCGACGGGCGGCTCGGCGCAGCCGGCCGACAGCAGCAGGCAGGCCGCCGCGGCGGCGAAGAGCGGTGTTCTCATGGCGATCCCCATTGTCGGTCAGAACGAGACGGTCGCGGTCATCGAGATCGTGCGCGGCGCGCCGAGCCAGGCGGCGTTCTCGGTGATGGCGGACAGGTACGCCTTGTCGAGCAGGTTGTTGGCCACGATCGCGAACTCGGTCGACCGCAGCAGGTCGCTCAGCGACTCGCCCGAGAAGCTGATGTAGGCGTCCACCAGCCAGTAGGCGTCCGCGTACCAGTCGGAGCGCAGGCTGACGCGCCGCGACGACGTGTACTTGCCGCTCAGCCCCATGCCGAGGGGGCCCGTCCGATCGAGCGAGACGACCCACAGCCGATCCGGCACGCCGGTGACGTCGGTCCCCGCCACGAGGCCCTGGCCGGCGTCGACCAGCGGGTCGCCGGTGCCGATGTACTCCGAGTCGTTGAGCGTGAAGGCGGTGTAGAACGACGTCCGTTGCGGCAGTTGCACGGTCGCGGACAGCTCGAAGCCGCTCGTGTCGATGCCGCCCGCGTTGAAGTAGGCGCCGCCGCCCGGGATCAGGTAGTTGGGACCGGTGGGCGTCTGCGGGCCGAGGTAGAAGATGCGGTTCCGGAAATCGATGGTGTACCAGGTGGCGCCCAGCGCGACGCGCTCGCCCGAGTACTGCAGGCCGACGTCGATGTTCGAGGCCGTCTCGGGCTCGAGCAGGTCCAGGCTCCGCCCCGGCACCTCGAGCAGCAGGGCGCTGAGCGCCTTGAAGTTCTCCGAATAGCCCGCGAACAGGTCGAGGCCCGCGAGCGGCGTCTCGTACGTGACGCCGCCGGAGAACAGCAGATCCGAGTCGGAATCGACCTCGAGGTCGGGGTCGACGCCGAACAGGTCCTCCCGCGAGACGCCGACCAGGAACTGCTTGACGCCGCCGCTCAGCGCGAACGGTCCGGCAAAGATCGTCTCCTCCACGTACCACTTGAAGACGCGTTGCGGGAAGTTCCACTCGTACTGCTGCCAGTAGGGCTGCTCGTTCCAGTTGAAGTTGAGCGTCGGGTCCAGGATCCGGTGCCAGTCGCGGCCCAGGTCGCGCCGCGAGTCCTCGTACCAGATGCCGGCGCGCAGCGTGCTGCCGGCCGCGCCGATGGTCGTGAACCACTCCTCGTCGAGCGTCACCCCGAAGCGGTCCTTGCCGTAGTGGCTGTGGCGGTACGACTGCACCGCCGTGGCGCCCGGGTGGCACGCCGGGTCGACCTCCGGCCCGCCCGAGCCGTAGTAGTTGAAGAGGTAGGACGAGGCGCACCCGGGCTCCGGTCCGACCGCGGCGCCGCGGTGGTCCACGAAGCGGATCAGGCCGATCTGCGTGCCGCCCAGCACGGGGGCCAGCCCCATCAGCTCCGACTCGGGTCCGCCGCCGTCGTCGGTGACGTCGGCGATGTAGGGAGGCAGCCAGTCGCCGCGGCCCCGGTTGCGATGGAAGTAGGTGCCCAGGCTCAGCGACGTGACCTCGCTGAGCGACCACTCCGCCTTCAGGTAGGCGAACGTGTTGTTGCGCCGGGTCTGCCACCCGGGCCGGTAGAACTGGTTCAGGTACGGCACGCCGGGCCAGTCGCCGATCAGGCGGTCCCAGCGCGGGTTGGCGCGGAAGTCGCCGTCGCTGTAGAGCCGCTGGTACACGTCCTCGTGGATGCTGTCGAACGAGTAGTAGCTCGTCAGGTCGAGACGCCCGTGCGACGAGACGAGCTTGGCGGCGACGTGCTCGCGCTCGTTGCGCGCGGAGCCCTCCACCCAGTCGGTCGCCTCCTGGCGGACCGCGGCGATCCAGGCGCGCGTCTCGTGGCCGAACAACGGTCCGGTGTCGATGCGCATGGCGAACCGCTGGCCCTCGTTCTCGCCGAGGGTGGTCGACGCGGTGTAGGTCCGCTCGGCCGCCGGGTCGTCCGTCAGGTAGTCGAACGTGCCGCCCAGCGCCTCGATCGATCGCGAGGCGATGTCGGCCGTCCCCTGCGAGACCTCGACGCCGCCGAGGTTCAGCGGGTCGATGAACCGGTTCGCCTTCGAGCCGCTCCAGTAGTCGGACGTGCCGTTCGGGAAGCCGTCGATGGTGGTGCCGATCTGCGCCTCGTTGCTGGTCACCTGGAAGCCGCGCATGACGACGTTGCTCGACCAGTCGTCGAAGCCGTACGCGTCGCCCTCCTGGACCGACACGCCGGGCAGGTTGTCCACCACCGACGTCACGGCGGTGATGTTCGACTGCTGCATCAGCATCGGCTCGGCCACGACGTTGCGCGCAAAGATGCGCGGCTCGTCGGCCACGACGGTGATCGCTTCCATGCGCCGCTCGAGCGCCATGACGACGTTCAGCGACGCGGTCGCCCCGGGCTGGACCGCCACGGGAATCGCCTGCGTCTCGAAGCCGGGCAGCGCGACGGCGACGACGTAGTCGCCGGCCGGCAGCATCTCGAAGGCGAAGCGCCCGTCCGGCCCGGTCACCTGCAGCGCCGGCGCCGCCAGGGCGCCGCCGGTCAGCGTCACCGTGACGCCCGGCAGCGCGCCGGCCGCGGCGTCGGCGATGCTGCCCGCGATCGTCCCGGCCTCCTGCGCGGAGGACGGCGCCGCCGCTACGAGCACGAGCACGAGCGCGGCCGCGACGGCGGCGTTCCGCATCCGTGTCGTTGCCTGCATGCGGGAAGGGTCGCACATGCACCGGCGGACGACAAGCCGCGCGGCCGCCCGGACCGGCACGTTGCGATTAACATCGGGGCATGATCGCCGGCCGGCAGAGCGCGTCCGTCGCGGCGGGGATCGCGCTGGCCGCCCTGGTCCTGGCCGGGCCGGGTGCGGCCGGCCAGGGTCCGCCGGGCGTGGCGCCGGACGGCGCGCAGGCGGACGCCGCCGGCTCGGCGCAGGCCCCTGCTCCGGCGGTCCCCGTCGCACCGGCCGTCATCGCCCGCGACGCGGCGGGCCGCGTGACCGTGCGCGCCGTGCGCATCGCCGCGCCCCTCGACATCGACGGCCGGCTGGACGAGGCGGTCTACGCGCGCGTGCCGGCGATGTCGGACTTCGTCCAGACGGATCCGGACGAGGGCGCCCCGGCCACCGAGAAGACGGAGATCTGGCTGCTGTTCGACGACGACAACGTCTACGTCGTGGGCCGCTGCTGGGAGACCCAGCCCGAGCGCCTGATGGCCAACGAGATGCGCCGCGACAATCCGGCCATCGTGCGCAACGACAACCTGGCCTGGAGCTTCGACACCTTCCACGACCGGCGCAACGGCGTCATCTTCGAGGTCAATCCGATCGGCGGGCGGCTCGACGGCGAGATCACGAACGAGGAGCGCGCGAACATCGACTGGAATCCGGTCTGGGACGTGGCGGCGGGGATGTTCGAGCAGGGCTACGTGGTCGAGGCGGCCATTCCCTTCAAGTCGCTGCGCTACCGGCCCGGCCGCGAGCAGACGTGGGGCTTCCAGGTGCGCCGCCGCCACCGCTGGAAGAACGAGATCTCCTACCTCGCGCCCATCCCCGCCGCGTGGGGCGAGCGCGGGCACTTCCGCTCGTCGCTGTCGGCGACCGTGGTTGGGCTCGAGGCGCCGCCCGGCTCCCGCAGCATCGAGATCAAGCCCTACGCCATCGCCGACCTGACGAGCGACGCGGCGGCGCCCACGCCCATCTCGAACGCGCCGGGCGCCGACGCCGGCATCGACGTCAAGTACGGCATCACGCAGAACCTGACGGCCGACTTCACCGTCAACACCGACTTCGCCCAGGTGGAGGCCGACGAGCAGCAGATCAACCTGACCCGGTTCAGCCTGTTCTTCCCGGAGAAGCGGGAGTTCTTCCTGGAGAACCAGGGGCTGTTCACGTTCGGCGGCGCCGGCGCCGGCCCGTTCGGGGCGGGCGACACGCCCGTGCTGTTCTACAGCCGCCGCATCGGACTGGACGCGGCAACGGGGCGGGAGATCCCGATCGACGCCGGGGGCCGCATGACGGGGCGGGTCGGCCCGTTCAGCGTCGGCCTGCTGAACATCCAGACCGGCGACGCGCCGGAGGCCGCCGCGCGGGCGACGAACTTCTCGGTCGTGCGCCTCAAGCGCGACCTGCTGCGGCGCAGCAGCGTCGGCGCCATCTTCACCCGGCGGTCGGTGTCGTCGCGCGGCCCCGGCGCCGGCGAGACGTACGGCGTCGACGGCACGTTCGCCTTCCACGACGCGCTCAGCATCAACACCTACTGGGCGCGGACCCGGACGCCCGCCGCGCGCCTGCCGGCGGCGCCCGCGGCGGGCGCGGCGCCCGACGACGTCAGCTACCGCGCGCAGCTCAACTACGCGGGCGACCGCTACGGCGTCGAGCTCGAGCACCTGGTCGTGGGCACCGACTTCAATCCCGAGGTGGGCTTCCTGCGCCGCGAGGACTTCGCGCGCAGCTACGGGCTGTTCCGCTTCAGCCCGCGCCCGCGGGCGCTGGCCGCCATCCGCAGGCTCATCTGGGAGGGGCGCTTCGACTACATCACGGACCGGCGCGGCGTGCTCGAGACGCGCCAGGCGTTCGGCCAGTTCGGCATCGAGTTCGAGAACAGCGACCGGCTGACGTTCGACTACACCCGCAACTACGAGTATCTCGACCGGCCGTTCCGCATCGCGCGCGAGGTGGCGATCCCGGTCGGGGGCTACCGCTTCCAGGACCTGCTGGCGTCGTTCGAGCTGGGGCGGCAGCGGCGGTTCTCCGGCCTGGTCACGGCCCAGCACGGCGGCTTCTTCGGCGGCACGAAGACGTCGCTCGGGTTCGGTCTGGGAGGCGGCATCTCGAGCGGCCGCCTGGAGATCACCCGCCAGCTCTCGTTCGAGCCGGGGCTGTCCGTCAACCGCATCACGCTGCCCCAGGGGCGCTTCACGACGAACCTCGTGACGACCCGCACCACCTACACCGTCACGCCGTTGATGTTCTTCAGCGCGCTCGTGCAGTACAACTCCGCCAACGCCTCGCTCGGCGCCAACCTGCGGTTCCGCTGGGAGTACCAGCCGGGGAGCGAGCTGTTCGTGGTCTACATCATCGAAAACCTGATGGGCAGCGTCGAGAACTACACGCGGCGGGTCAAGCGGTGGCGTGGCGGGCAGATGATTCAACGTTGGGTGGCGAGCGCGCTGGTGGAGGCGGAGCCGCGCTTCCGGCGGGTGCGTGGTTACCGCGACCTACGCCACCTGGTCGCTGCACTGGACGCGCTGGCCCCGCCCGACGGTGCGGTTGCTGACGCGGCGTAGAATAGACGAACTCGGCGCGGAAACAAGGAGTCCGCCACTCGCAAAGTTCAACAACGAACGGGACAATCCCCTACAACGAGCAGCGCGACACGCTCGTGCCGCGCTTTCCCGGCCTCGAGAACCGGGCCTTGGTCGTCAAGATCAACCGCCTCTTCCGCTTCTGAGGCGGCTGACCCCGGTCGCCGCCGGAGGTTGCGGGCGGTTGCATTACCATTACCATCTGGCCGCTGCCACGCCGGCAGCGGGGGACACGATGCCGCCGCTTCGCGCCCGGACCGCCGCCGGTCTCGCCCTTGCCGCCGCCATCCTGTGCCTGCCGCCGCCCGCGGCGGCGCAGGGGCCGCTGGGCTACGAGCTCGACGGGCACCCCAGCGCGCCGGTGGCGCCCGCAGTGATCAACCGCGACTCCGCGGGCCGCGCCACCGTCCGCGCCGTGCGCATCACCGAGCCCCTGCGCATCGACGGCCGGCTCGACGAGGCGGTCTACGAGCGTGTGCTGCCGATGTCGGACTTCATCCAGACGGATCCCGACGAGGGCGCCCCGGCCACGGAGAAGACCGAGGTCTGGCTCTTCTTCGACGACGAGAACGTCTACGTCGTCGGCCGCTGCTGGGAGACGGAGCCCGACCGCCTGGTGGCGAACGAGATGCGGCGCGACAACACCACCATCGTCCGCAACGACAACATGGCGTGGAGCTTCGACACGTTCCACGACCACCGCAACGGCGTGCTGTTCGAGGTCAACCCCATCGGCGGGCGCATCGACGGCCAGGTCACCAACGAGTCGCAGGTCAACATCGACTGGAACCCGATCTGGGACTTCGCGACCGGCTACTTCGACGGCGGCTACATCGTCGAGGCCGCCATCCCCTTCAAGTCGCTGCGCTACCGCCCCGGGCGCATTCAGACCTGGGGGTTCCAGGTGCGCCGCGTCAACCGCTCGAAGAACGAGGTCTCGTACCTGACGCCGGTGCCGCCCGCGTTCATCAACAACGGCCACTTCCGCTCGTCGCTGGCGGCGGCCGTCGTGGGTCTCGAGGCGCCGCCCGCCTCGCGCCTGATCGAGCTCAAGCCGTACGCCATCGGCGACCTGTCGAGCGACCTGCGGGGCGCCGAGCCGTTCACCAACAGGCTGGGCGGCGACGGCGGCATCGACATCAAGTACGGCATCACCCAGAACCTGACGGCCGACTTCACCGTCAACACCGACTTCGCCCAGGTGGAGGCGGACGAGCAGCAGATCAACCTGACGCGCTTCTCGCTGTACTTCCCCGAGAAGCGGGAGTTCTTCCTCGAGAACCAGGGGGTGTTCACCTTCGGCGGCGCGGACACCGGGCCGTTCACGAGCGGCGATACGCCGGTGCTGTTCTACAGCCGCCGGATCGGCCTCGACGCCGGACGCGAGATACCGCTCGAGGCGGGCGCCCGCATGACCGGCCGCGCCGGCGCGTTCAGCGTCGGCCTGCTCGACATCCGGACGGGCGACGCCAACGTCCCCGGCCGCGCGGCGCCCGTGCCGGCGACGAACTTCTCGGTCGTGCGCGTCAAGCGCGACCTGCTGCGGCGCAGCAGCATCGGCGCCATCGCCACGCGGCGCTCGGTCTCGACGCGCGGGCTCGGCTCGGCCGAGACGTACGGCGCCGACGCCACGTTCGCCTTCTACGACGCCCTGACCATGAACGCCTACTGGGCGACCACCCGGGCTGCGGGCAACGGCCCGGACGACGTCAGCTACCGGGCGCACCTCGACTACGCGGGCGACCGCTACGGCGTGGAGCTCGAGCGGCTGGTGGTGGGCACCCACTTCAACCCCGAGGTCGGCTTCATGCGGCGCTTCGACTTCGGGCGCAACCACGGGGCGTTCCGCTTCAGTCCGCGCCCCCGGTCCATCGCCCTGATCCGCCGCTTCGTCTGGGAGGGCCGGTTCGATTCCTTCCGCAGCCGGGCCGGGCGGCTCGACACGGAGCTGCTGCAGGGCAAGTTCGGCATCGAGCTGGAGAACAGCGACGTGCTCATGGCGGACTACATCCGCAGCAACGAGTACGTCGACCGGGTGTTCGACGTGGCGGGCGTGGACGTGGGGGTCGGCGGCTACCGCTTCCAGGACACCATGCTCACCTACGAGCTGGGCCAGCAGCGCCGCTTCTCCGGCCTGGTCACGTTCCAGCGCGGCGGCTTCTTCGGCGGCAGGAAGACGACCATCGGCTTCGGCCGCCGGACCGGGCTGTCGGGCGGCCGGCTGGCGATCACGCCGCGCGTGTCGTTCGAGCCGGGCGTGTCGCTGAACTGGATCGAGCTGCCCGCCGGCAAGGTGACGACGACGCTGCTCACGACGCGGACGACCTACACGCCCACGCCGTTCCTGTTCGTCAGCGCGCTCGTCCAGTACAACTCGGCGGCCAACGACGCGAGCGCCAACGTCCGCCTGCGCTGGGAGTACCAGCCGGGCAGCGAGCTGTTCATCGTCTACAACGAGCAGCGCGACACGCTCGTCCGCGGGCGCCGTTTCCCGGAGCTGTACAACCGCGCGCTCATCATCAAGTTCAACCGCCTCTTCCGCTTTTGAGATGGGGCTGCGCCCCAAGCCCCCGGCGTCGGCGTCCTCCAGACGGGGCTGCGCCCCGAACCCCCGGCGTCCGCTTGCGGGGGCCCCTTCGCCCCGCGCCGCTCCCGCCGAGGCGCGCTGTGCGCGGCCTCCTCCAGATGGGGCTGCGCCCCAAGCCCCCGGCGTCCGCTTGCGGGGACCCCATAGCCCCGCGCCGCTCCCGCCGAGGCGCGCTGTGCGCGCCTTGCGCCGCGGTGGGTGCCGGGGCGGCGCTGGGTCACATGGGGCTGTGCCGCGGACCCCGGCGCCCGGCCGTGCGGCGGTTCCGCAGTAGGGTAGAATCTAGGAATTCCCCATGAGACCGCACCTGAACCTTGTGCTTGCCGGCCTGTTGCTGGCCGGTCTGGCTGCGCCCGGCGGGGTGGCGGGCGGCGCGCCGCAGCCCGTGGCGACGGCGTCCAGTGCCGGGACCCCGGCGGATGCGTTGCTCGCCCGCTACTGCGTCACCTGTCACAACGAGCGCATCCGGACGGCCGGGCTGGCGCTCGACGGCCTCGATTCCTCCAACGTGAGCAGCCGTCCCGACGTGTGGGAGAAGGTCGTGCGCAAGCTGCGCGGGGCCGTGATGCCGCCGGTTGGCCGGCCGCGCCCGGACGAGGCCGAGTACGACCGGGTCGCCTCCTGGCTGGAGGCGGAGCTGGACGCCGCCTGGGCGGCGGCGCCCGATCCCGGGCGCAGGGAGACGTTCCATCGCCTCAACCGCGCCGAGTACGGCAACGCCGTGCGCGACCTGCTGGCGCTGGACATCGACGTCGACGACTTCCTGCAGGCCGACGACGCCAGCTACGGCTTCGACAACATCGCCGGCGTGCTCAGGATGTCGCAGTCGCTCATGGAGCGCTATCTGGCGGCGGCGCGGACGATCAGCCGCATGGCGGTCGGCAGCCCGCCGCCCGCGGTCGACTCGGTCGTCTACCGCGTCGCGGACGACATGCAGCAGCAGCAGCGCGTGGAGGCGCTGCCGTTCGGCACGCGCGGCGGGCTGCTGGTCGAGCACTTCTTTCCGCAGAGCGCGCAGTACGACATTCGCATCGAGGTGGGCAACGACCGCGGGCTGCGCGGCAGCCATCGGATGGAGGTCACCGTCGACGGCGAGCAGGTGCAGGTGTTCGAGGTGGGTCAGCCGCCGCCCGACGCGTCGGCCGCGCCGACCACCAACACGGCCGCCATCGTGTACGTGACGGACGGCGTCTACGACGTCCGGGTGCCGGTCGCCGGCGGCCCGCACGACATCGGCGTGACGTTCTTCAAGCAGCCCACGCCGCTGGTCGAGCAGGTGCGGGAGGTGTTCGAGAACCCCACGATCGCGAACAACGTGGGCGTCGGCGGCCGCATGCCGACGGTCACGACCGTCACGATAGCCGGGCCGTACTCGCCGGAAGGCTCCGGGGAGACGCCGAGCCGGCAGCGCATCTTCACCTGTCGGCCGGCGACCGCGGCCGAGGAGACGCCGTGCGCCGCGACGATCCTGTCCACGCTCGCGCGGCGCGCCTACCGCGGGTTCGTCGCGGACGGGGACGTGGACGTGCTGCTCGATTTCTACCACGCCCGCCGCGCGCGCGGCGGGAGCTTCGAGGACGGCATCGAGCTGGCCCTCCGCCGGCTGCTGGTGAGCCCGGAGTTCCTGTACCGGATCGAGGCCGACCCGGCGGCGGCGTCCGCCGCGCCGTCCGTCGGCGCGCCCGGCGTCTACCGCCTCGGCGGCCTGGAGCTGGCGTCGCGCCTGTCGTTCTTCCTGTGGAGCAGCATTCCCGACGAGGAGTTGCTGGACGCGGCGGAGCGGGGACTGCTGGACGATCCGGCGCAGCTCGAGCGGCAGGTGCGGCGGATGCTCGCCGACCCGCGCTCGGCGGCGCTGACCGAGAACTTCGCCGGGCAGTGGCTGCAGTTGCGCAACCTGGAAACGGTGGTCCGGCCGGGCGATCCGTACTCGCGGACGTTCGACGAATCGCTGCGGCAGGGGCTGCTGCGAGAGACGAAGCTGTTCATCGACAGCATCCTGCGCGAGGACCGCGGCCTGCTGGAGATCCTGACGGCCCACTACACCTTCCTCAACGAGCGCGTGGCGCGGCACTACGGGCTGCTGGACGTGCAGGGCAGCCATTTCCGGCGCGTCGAGCTCCCCGCGTCGAGCCCGCGGCGCGGCCTGCTCGGCCACGGGAGCGTGCTGACGCTCACCTCCCACGCCATCCGGACCTCGCCGGTCAACCGCGGCAAGTGGATCCTCGTCAACATCCTGGGGACGCCGCCGCCCGATCCGCCCGCCAACGTCCCGGCGCTGGACGACCGCAAGACGCAGGCCAGGGTGGCGACGCTCCGCGAGCGGATGTCGCAACACCGGGCGAATCCCGCCTGCGCGAGCTGCCACAACATCATCGACCCGGCCGGGTTCGCCCTGGAGAACTTCGATGCGGTCGGCCGCTGGCGGCTGGTCGACGAGTCGTTCAACACCATCGACGCATCGGGCGCGTTGCCCGACGGCACGCGGTTCGACGGCGTCGCCGAGCTGACGGCGGCGCTGACTCGCCGTCCGGAGCGCTTCGTGACGACGGTGACCGAGAAGCTGCTGACGTATGCGCTCGGGCGCGGCCTCGAGCACTATGACATGCCGGCCGTGCGCGGCATCGTCGATGCGGCGGCCGGAGACGACTACCGCTTGCGGACGATCGTCACCGGCATCGCGGGCAGCTATCCGTTCCTGCACCGGCGGGCCGGCGGCGCCGCGGGCGCGGCGACGACGGCGGCGTCGCGCTGACGCGCCATATCGAGAGGAGCTGGCAACCGTGATCGTTACCAGAAAGAGCCTGCCACGGCGGACGCTGCTCCGCGGACTCGGGGCCGCCATCGCGCTGCCGTTTCTCGACGCGATGGCCCCCGCGCTGACGGCCGTCTCGAAGACGGCGGCGTCGCCCACGCCCCGGATGGGGTTCTTCTACGTGCCCAACGGCATGTTCCTGCCGAGCTTCCATCCTCGGGGCGACGGCGGCACGGACTTCGAGCTCACGCCCACGTTGAAGCCGCTCGAGGCGTTCCGCGACCAGATCGTGGTCGTCAGCGGCCTGAGCAACAGCGGCGTCGTCAGCACCAACGAAGGCGGCGGCGTGCACACGCGGGCGCACGGCGGCTGGCTGAGCGGCGTGCTGCCGAAGCGCACCGAGGGCGCCGACCTGCGCGCCGGCAAGACGCTCGACCAGTACGCGGCGGACCAGCTCGGCGCCGACACGTCGCTGCGCTCGCTCGAGCTGACGATCGATTCCAACTACCAGGTCGGAAACTGCGAGAACGGCTACAGTTGCGCCTACATCAATTCGAGCTCGTGGCTGACGGCGACCACGCCGCTGCCGCACGAGCGCGACCCGCGCGTGGTTTTCCGCCGCCTGTTCGGCGACGGCGGGAGCGTGGCGGCGCGCCTGACGAAGATGCGGACCGACCGCAGCATCCTCGACTCGGTGTCCGACAGCCTCACCCGCCTGGAGCGGCGCCTGGGCCTGCAGGACCGCGCCACGATGGACGAGTACCTGGATTCGGTGCGCGAGATCGAGCGGCGCATCCAGCGCGCCGAGGTGCACAACGCGACGACGCCGCTGCCGTCGCTCGCGCAGCCGACGGGCGTGCCCGACGACTACGAGGAGCACGTCGAGCTGATGCACGACCTGCTGGTCCTCGGCTTCCAGGCGGACGTCACGCGCGTGAGCTGCATGCAGATGGCCCGCGAGCTCAGTGGGCGCTCGTATCCGGGCATCGGCGTTCCGGAGGGGCACCACACGGTCTCGCACCACCAGCTCGACCAGCACAACATCGCCCAGTACACGAAGATCAACACGTACCACATGACCCTGTTCGCGCGGCTCCTGGACCGGATGCGGCGCACGCCGGACGGCGACGGCACGCTGCTGGACCACAGCATCCTGCTGTGGGGCGCGGGCATGGGCGACGGCGATCACCACACGCCGTACAACCTGCCCATCACGCTGGCCGGCGGCGGCTGCGGCACGCTCGCGGGCGGCCGGCACCTCAAGTACGCGCTGCACACCCCGTTCATGAACCTGGGGCTGAGCCTGCTCGAGAAGGTCGGCGTGCAGGTGGACCGCATCTCGGACAGCACGGGTCGGCTGGCCGGCGTCTGATCTCTCACCATGCCTGGCATCACGAAGAGGTCGTTCCCGGCGGCGCTGCTTGGCGCCGCCGTCGTGCTCGGCGCCGGTCTGGCGGCCGCCCCGGCCGCGGCGGCGGCGCGCGGCGACGCGCCGTTGCTCGCGGCCGTCAAGGCGGTGGATGTCGACCGGGTGCGGGCGTTGATCGCCGACCCCGGTGTCGACGTGGATCGGGCCGCGCCGGATGGCGCCACCGCGCTGCACTGGGCCGTGCACCGCGACGATCCGCGGCTGGTCGAGCTGCTGATCGCGGCCGGCGCCGACGCGACGCCGGCGAACCGCTACGGCGTGCGGCCGATTGCCCTGGCCGCCGAGAACGGGAACGCCGCCATCCTCGGCGCGCTGCTCGCGGCGGGCGCCGATGCCAACGCGGTCCTGCCGGGCGGCGAGACCGCGCTGATGACCGCGGCCCGGACGGGCCGGCCGGATGCCCTGCGCGTGCTGCTGGCGCACGGGGCGGACGTCAACGCGCGCGACGCGACGCACGGGCAGACGCCGCTGATGTGGGCGGCCGCACGCGGCCACGCGCGGGCCATCCACGTGCTGGCCGAGGCCGGCGCCGAAATCGACGCGCGCACCGCCGGCGAGGCGCGGCCGCCGGCCCGGCGCTACATCTTCGCCGTGCCGCCGGTGACCGGGTTCACGCCGCTGATGTTCGCTGCCCGGGGCGGGCACCTCGAGGCGGTCGGCGCGCTCCTCGAGGCCGGCGCCGACGTGAACGCCACGCTGTCGGACGGCCAGAGCGTTCTGGTCGTCACGGTCGCCAACGCGAACTGGGCGGTGGCCGACCACCTGCTCGACCGCGGGGCCGATCCGAACCTCGCCGGCGCGGGCTGGAACGCGCTGCACCAGACGGTGCGCACGCGCCGCATGAACGTCGGCTTCGGCAAGCCGGGGCCGATCCCGGCCGGCAGCGTGGACAGCATCGACGTCATCCGCAAGCTGCTGGCGCGCGGCGTCGACGTCGACGCGCGCATGACGCGCAACGGCATGCAGGACGGGCAGCGCAACCGCCTCAATCGACTCGGCGCCACGGCGTTCTTCCTGGCGGCCAAGGTGACGGACGTCGAGGCGATGCAGGTGCTCGTCGACGCGGGCGCCGATCCGCTGCTGTCGAGCGCGGAGAACACGACGCCGCTGATGGTGGCCGCCGGCCTCGACATCTGGAACCCGGGCGAGGACGGCGGGTCGCTGCCGGGCCAGGAGGAAGAGGTGCTCGCGGCGGTCCGCCTGTGCGTCGAGCTGGGCAACGACGTCAACGCCGTCAACGATCTCGGCGAGACGGCGCTGCACGGCGCCGCCTTCCGCGGCGCCAACATCGTGGTGGACTACCTGGTCGCGCAGGGCGCGCAGCTCGACGCGAAGGACCGCAACGGCTGGACGCCGTGGGCCATCGCCAACGGCTTCAGCTACTCGGACTTCTACAAGGCCCAGAAGCACACTGCCGAGCTGCTGGCGCGCTACCTGGAGCAGCAGGGCCTGCCCACCGGCGATCCGATTCCGGGGTCGGTCTGCTTCGACTGCCTGCAGACGAGGCTCGATCAGGCGCAGGCGGTGCGCGCGCGCGACACGCGCATGGAAGCCGAGTTTGCCGCAGAGGTGGCAGCACCGGACGAGCCGTGAAGCAACTGGCGGCGCTGCTCGGCATCGGCGTGCTGGCGGTCGCCGGCGGACAGGCCGGTACGCGGCAGACGACCCGCGATGCGCCGCTCCCGCACGCCTCCGGCCAGAGCGTGACCCCGGCGTACGAGGGCTGGTTCCCCAACGCGGACGGGACGTTCAGCCTGTCGTTCGGCTGTTTCAATCGGAACTACGAAGAGACGATCATCGAGGACCGCGAGCGCGCCGCGCTGGCCACCGGCGGCCAGTAGCCGGTTCGTCCGCGGGCCGCAGGGGAGCCCGCAGGCCGAAGGGGAAACAACGATGCGAGAGGGACTGCTGTCCGCTGGAATCGCCGGCATCGCCGGCATCGTGCTGCTGGCTGCCGCCGGGTGCGGCGGCGCGCCCATGGAGGAGCCGGCCCCGGGACCTGTCCGGATGCCGGCGGAGCCCGAGCCCGCCGATCCGGAGGCGATCCGGCCGTTCACCATCGCCGTCCCCGACGAGGTCCTCGACGACCTGCGCCTCAGGCTGGCCCAGACCCGCCTGCCCGACGAGATCGACGGCGCGGAGTGGGACTACGGCACGCCGCTGGGCTACCTGACCGAGCTGCTCACCTACTGGCGCGACGAGTACGACTGGCGCGCGCAGGAGGCGCGGCTGAACGAGTTCGATCAGTTCAGGACGCGCATCGACGGCATCGACGTCCACTTCATCCACCAGCGTTCGCCCGAGGAGGACGCGCTGCCGCTGCTCATCACGCACGGCTGGCCCGGCACGGTGGTCGAGTTCATGGAGATCATCGGGCCGCTGACGGACCCGGCGGCGCACGGCGGCAGCGCCGAGGACGCCTTCCACGTCGTCGCTCCGTCCATCCCCGGCTACGGCTTCTCCGGCCATCCGCGCGAGCGCGGCTTCGGCCCGGAGCAGGCGGCCGACGTCAACGCGGCGCTGATGGCGCGGCTGGGCTACGAGACGTACGGCCTGCAGGGCGGCGACTGGGGCGCCATCATCAGCCGCTGGCACGCGTTCAAGCACGCCGAGCCGGTGGCAGGGCTGCACCTCAACATGATGATTGCCGGCCCGCCGCCCGGCGTCGAGGACCCGGAGGCCGGCATCCCCGCGGCGGAGCTCGAGCGGATGCGCGAGCGGACCGCGTTCTTCCAGGGGCCGGAGACGGGGTACAGCCACATCCAGGGCACCAAGCCGCAGACGCTGGGCTACGGGCTGAACGACTCGCCGGCCGGCCAGGCGGCGTGGATCGTCGAGAAGTTCCGGACCTGGTGCGACTGCGACGGCCATCCGGAGACCATCTTCAGCCGCGACGCCCTGCTGACCAACATCATGGTCTACTGGCTGACCGAGTCGGCCACCTCGTCGGCCCGGATGTACTTCGAGAGCGGTCTCGCCCGCGCCACCGGGCCCGGCCAGCCCGGCCGCGTCGAGGTGCCGAGCGCGGGCGCCATCTTCCCGCACGAGCTGTTCTACACGCCGCGCGCCTGGGCCGAGGCCCACTACAACCTCGTGCGCTGGACGGAGATGCCCCGCGGCGGCCACTTCGCCGCTATGGAGCAGCCCGAGCTGTTCGTGGACGACGTGCGCGCGTTCTTCGCCGACCTGCGCTGAGGCGCGGGCAAGGGGCGTCGCGAGTGGGGGTCAGCATGGCAACGCCGAGCACGCGGCCGCTGCTGCCGTTGCTGCCGTTGCCGCTGCTGGCGTTCGCCGCGGTCCTGACGCTGGCCGCCTGCGGCGGCCCGGAGCAGGCGGCCGCCATCAACGCGCAGCTCATGGCGCGGCTGGGCTACGAGCGCTACGGCGTGCAGGGCGGCGACTGGGGCGCCAACATCGGCCGCTGGCACGCGGTGAACCACCCCGAGCCGGTCGTCGGCCTGCACATCAACCTGGCGATGGCGCTGCCGCCGCCCGACGAGGCGCCGCCCGGCGGCAACCGGCTGCGGGACGGCGCGGCCCTGCAGGGGCAGGAAAACGGCTACTCGCACATCCAGGGCACGAAGCCGCAGACGCTCGGCTACGGCCTGACCGACTCGCCCGCCGGCCAGGCGGCCTGGATCGTCGAGAAGTTCCGCACCTGGTGCGAGTGCGACGGCCACCCGGAGACGATCTTCAGCCGGGACGCGCTGCTCACCAACATCATGCTGTACTGGGTGTCCGGGAGCGGGCCGTCGTCGGCCCGCATGTACTACGAGGCGTTCCACGCGCCGACGTTCGATCCGCCGGGCCGCGTGGAGGTGCCGACGGGCGTCGCGATCTACCCCGGCGAGCCGTTCAACTCGCCGCGCGCGTGGGTGGAGGCGTGGTACAACCTGCAGCACTGGGCCGAGCTGCCCCGCGGCGGCCACTTCGCCGCCATGGAGCAGCCGGGGCTGTTCGTCGACGACGTGCGGATGTTCTTCGCCGGGCTGCGCTGACGCGCGCGTCCCGGCCGCATCGGAAGGGGACCCATCATGCCGACCATCAGAGGACTGCTGCTGCCGGGCATCGTGGCGCTGCTCCCGCTCGCCGGGTGCGGCGGCGAGCCGGCGGAGGAAGCGGGGAGCATGGCGCCGCCGCCGGCGCCGTGGCTCGGCGACGGCCCGCCGGCGGGCGATCCGGAGGCCGTGCGGCCGTTCACCATCGACGTGCCCGACGCGCTGCTCGACGACCTCGACGCGCGGCTGGCCCGCACGCGCCTGCCGGACGAGATCGACGGCGACGACTGGGACTACGGGATGCCGCGGAGCTACCTGACGGAGCTGATCACCTACTGGCGCGACGAGTACGACTGGCGCGCGCAGGAGGCGCGCCTGAACGAGTTCGACCAGTTCAAGACGCAGATCGGCGACGTCGACGTCCACTTCATCCACCAGCGCTCCCCCGAGCCGGACGCCCTGCCGCTGCTCGTCACGCACGGCTGGCCCGGCTCGGTGGTCGAGTTCATGGAGATCATCGGGCCGCTCACCGACCCGGCGGCGCACGGTGGCAGCGCGGAGGACGCCTTCCACGTGGTGGCGCCGTCCATCCCCGGCTACGGCTTTTCGGGGCACCCGCCGGCGCGCGGCTTCGGACCGGAGGCCGCCGCCGACCTCGGCGCGCAGCTCATGGCGCGCCTCGGCTACGAGACGTACGGCCTGCAGGGCGGCGACTGGGGCTCGATCATCAGCCGCTGGCACGCGTTCAAGTACCCCGGGCAGGTCATGGGGCTGCACCTCAACGTCGCGAGCGCGCCGCCGCCGCCGGGCGTCGACGACCCGGAGGCCGGCGTGCCCGAGGCCGAGCTCGAGCGCATGCGCGCCCGGACGGCCTTCTTCCGCGGCCCCGAGGACGGCTACGCGCACCTGCAGGGCACCAAGCCGCAGACGATCGGCTACGCGCTGACCGACTCGCCGGCCGGGCAGGCCGCGTGGGTCGTCGAGAAGTTCCGGACGTGGTGCGACTGCGACGGCCACCCCGAGACGATCTTCGACCGGGACGCCCTGCTCACCAACGTCATGCTGTACTGGGTGTCGGCGAGCGCGACGTCGGCCGCCCGCATGTACTACGAGAGCGGCCGCTGGCGGCCGGGGGGGATGCCGACCGAGCCGGGGCACATCGACGTGCCGACGGGGCTCGCGGTCTTTCCGGAGGAGCTGTCGTACGCGCCGCGCGCCTGGTCCGAGGCGCGCTACAACCTCGTGCGCTGGACGGAGATGCCGCGCGGCGGGCACTTCGCGGCGATGGAGCAGCCCGAGCTGTTCATCGACGACGTGCGCGCGTTCTTCGCGGAGCTGAGATGACAATGAGAAACCTCACACTGCTGTCGCTGGCGCTGCTGGTTGCCGCGGGCTGCGGCGGCGCCCCGGCCGAGCCCGAGCCCGAGGCGGCGCCGGAAGCCGCCGAGGCCGCGCCGGCCACGCTCAAGCTGTACATCTTCGAGTGCGGCCGCCTCACGTTCGACGACGTGACGCGCTTCGGCATCGAGAACGACGAGACCGACGTCCGCGAGCTGGTCGTGCCGTGCTACATCGTCGAGCATCCCGAGGGCCGGATGCTGTGGGACGGCGGCCTGCCCTCGGCCTACACCGACCCCGACGCCCGGCCGGACAACGCGGTGTTCGACCGCACGCTGGCCGACCAGTTGGCCGACCTCGACCTGGGGTTCGACCTGACCACGCTGGACTTTGTGGCGTTCTCCCATCTGCACTACGACCACGTCGGCGTGGCCAACGAGGTCGAGGGGGCGACCTGGCTCGTTCAGCAGCCGGAGTACGACGCGATGTTCGTCGAGCCGGACATGGTGCCGACGGCCCAGCCCGCGCTCTACGACAACCTGCAGAACGCCGAGACGATCATTCTCGACGGCGATCACGACGTCTTCGGCGACGGCCGCGTGCGGATCCTGTCGGCGCCGGGCCACACGCCGGGGCACCAGGTGCTGTTCCTCGACCTGGCCGAGACCGGTCCGCTGGTGCTGTCCGGGGACCTGTACCACTTCCGCGTGAGCCGCGAGCAGCGGCGCGTGCCCACCTTCAACTACGACGCCGAGATGACGCTCGCCGCGATGGAAAAGGTGGAGACGTTCGTCGCCGAGGCCGGGGCCACGTTCTGGATCGAGCACGACTACGAGCTGTTCCGGACGCTGAACACCGCGGCGGCCTACTACGAGTAGATCGCCGACCGAAGCCGTCAGGCAACGAGCGGCGGGCCACGCGGAGCGCCGCCGGACGCGGCGGGGTCCGGGGCAGGGGAGACGAGACATGGGCAGGAAGCCCCCCAGGGCGGCCGTCGGCCGCCGGGCGTTCATCAGGGACGGCGCCGCCGGCGTGGGCGCGACCGCGCTGGCCGGTCTGGCGCCGCGCGCGGCCGCGGCGCAGGAGACGGCCTGGCACCGCGAGGTCGACGTGGTCGTGGTGGGCTCGGGCGCCTCCGGCCTGCCGGCGGCCATCCGCGCCCGCGACCTCGGCGCGTCGGTCATCGTCGTCGAGGAGAACTTCGACGTCGGCGGGCACGGCATGATTAGCCAGGGCAGCGTGGCGCTGGGCGGCGGGACCAGCATGCAGCAGCGGCACGGCATCGAGGACTCCGCCGACCAGGTGTACCTGGAGAACACGCGGCCCGACCACGTCCACACGCGCTACAACGACCGCGAGGTGGTGCGCGCCTTCGCCGACCACAACGTCGAGGCCTTCGACTTCCTGGTGGAGAACGGCGTGCGGTTCGTCGACGCGCGGCCGCACCGCGTCCCGGCCGAGGGCGCGTTCACGTTCCGCCGGCAGACCGTCGTCCCCTGGTCGCAGGAGCTCGGCGAGACCATCAACAACACGGCCGGCTCGGGCCTGATGCGCGCGCTGGAGCGCAGCGCGCGGGCCAAGGGCGTGGAGATCCTGCTGCAGCACCGGATGACGCGCATCGTCCGCGAGGAGCCCCTCGCCGGGCGCGTGCTCGGCATCGCCTGCACGAATCTCGACGGCGGCGCCGCCGTCAACATCCGCGCGCGGCAGGCGGTCATCGCCTGCACCGGCGGGTCGAGCAGCAACCTGGCGGTCCGCACCATCTACAACCCCCTGCTGACCGAGGAGTACCAGGTGGGCTGCGAGCCCTACTCGCGGCAGTCCGGCGACGCCGAGCAGCAGGGGATGGCGATCGGCGGGTCGCTCGGCGCGACCAACAACATGCGCACCGAGTCGTACCTGGCCCTGTGCAAGCCGCTCTGGATCGGCTGCCGCTACGGCTACGACCGCTGGAAGCCGGGCGGCCCCGTGTTCGACAAGGCCGGCGCGTCCGGCATGGCGGTGTCCGACTACCAGGACGTCATCCTGGTCAACATGCTGGGCGAGCGGTTCTACGACGAGACCGTCGGCACGCACCTGTTCGCCATGGAAGGCGCGCACGATCCGGTCTTCGACTACCTGGCGGCGGCGCTGTCGAGCGCGGTGCTGGAGGTGGACGGCGTCCGGCACCGGGTCGGCGGGCCGATCTGGGCGGTCTTCGACGCCGATGCGGCGGCCCGCGAGGAGTGGGAGCTGCGGCACCCCTTCGTCGACAGGGAGAACGGCTACTTCTTCCAGGCCGACACGCTCGAGGAGCTGGCGGGCCGCCTGGCGGAGAACGCCTACCAGAAGCACCCCATGCCGCCGGCGGCGCTGCGCGCGACGGTGGCGCGCTACAACACGTTCGTCGACATGGGCGAGGACCGCGACTTCGGCAAGCCGGCGCCGCGCTACAAGCTGCAGAAGCCGCCCTTCTACGCCGCCTGGGCGACGCCCATCCTGCACGACACGTACGCCGGCCTGCGGGTGAACGGGAAGTCCCAGGTGCTGGACGTCTTCGGCGCGGCGATCCCGGGCTTCTACTGCGCCGGGGAGTCGGCCGGCGGCTTCGCGCTGCACGGCCTGGGCCGGGCCATCGTGGGCGGCTACATCGCCGGCACGAACGCGGCGGGGGAGCCGACCGGAGCCTGACCGGGCGGCGGTCAGCGTCGCGGGAACATCTGTCGCGGGAACATCTGATGACCGACAACGTCCGTTTCGATTCGTTGCTCCAACGTCGGTTGGACCGCCGCGATCTGCTGACCGGCGGTCTGGCCCTGCTCGGGCTCGGAGCCGCCCGCCGCGCCTCGGGCCGCTCTCTCTATCAGCCGTCCGCCTTTCCGCTCGGCGTGGCCTCCGGCGATCCGACGCCGGACGGCGTCGTGTTGTGGACGCGCCTGGCCCTCGATCCGCTCAACGGCGGCGGGATGCCGCCGGAGGGCGTGGAAGTGGTCTGGGAGGTGGCGCGGGACGAGCGGATGGCCGACGTGGTGCAGCGCGGCACGACCCTCGCCGCCGCGGCGCTCGGGCACAGCGTCCACGTGGAGGTGGACGGGCTGGAGCCGGGGCGCTGGTACTGGTACCGGTTTCGCAGCGGGGCCGACGAGAGCGCGGCAGGCCGGACCCGCACGCTGCCGGCCGCCGGTTCGCCCGTGGTCAGGCTGCGGTTCGCCTTCGCTTCCTGCCAGCACTACGAGCAGGGGTACTACACGGCCTACCGGCACATGGCCGAGGACGATCTGGACCTCGTGTTCCACCTCGGCGACTACATCTACGAGTACGAAGGACGTGACGGGCGCGTGCGGAGGCACACCGGCGACGAGATCGAGCTGCTGGACGAGTACCGCAACCGGCACGCACTCTATCGGAGCGACCCGGATCTGCAGGCGGCGCACGCGGCGTTCCCCTGGGTGGTGACGTGGGACGATCACGAGGTGGACAACAACTACGCGAACGACGTTTCCGAGGAGGAGGGGTTGCCGGCCGAGCTCCTGCTCCGGCGCCGCGCCGCAGCCTATCAGGCCTACTACGAGCACATGCCGCTGCGTCGTGCGTCGCTGCCGAACGGTCCCGACCTGCAGCTCTACCGGGCCTTCGCCTGGGGCGATCTCGCGTCGTTCCACGTGCTCGACACGCGCCAGTACCGCACCGATCAGCCCTGCGGCGACCGCACGGGAGTCGTTTGCGACGGCATCTACGACCCGACCGCCACCCTGCTCGGCGAAACGCAGGAGCGCTGGCTGATGGACGGGCTCGACCGGTCGGCGGCGCGGTGGAACGTCATTCCCCAGCAGATCATGATGGCGCGCATAGACTTCACGCCCGGCGACGGCGAGTCCTACGTCGTGGACGTCTGGTCGGGATACGAGGTCGCACGCCGCCGGCTGATGGAGTTCCTTGCGACGCGGCAACCCGCCAACCCGGTCGTCCTGACCGGCGACATCCACAGCAACTGGGTCACCGACCTGAAGGTGGACTACGGCGACGCGGCTGCTCCGGTGGTCGGCACCGAGTTCGTGGGCACGTCCATCAGCTCCAGCGGCGACGGCGTCGACACGCGGCCCTCCACCGCGGCGCTACTCGCCGAGAACCCGTGGATACGCTTCTACAACGGCCAGCGCGGATACGTGCGCTGCGAGCTGACTCCCGAGCGGTGTCGTGCCGACTACCAGGTGCTGGAGTACGTCAGTCGGCCCGGCAGCCCCATCGCCACGCGCGCCTCGTTCGTCGTGGAGGACGGGAGGCCCGGCGCGCAGCGGCTGTGATCCAGCCGGGCTCCTGACGCGGGCTGTTGGCCCACCAGGCGGAAGCCGAACCGATGCCGAGGGAGCAGATTGGGCCTGTCCATCGGACCGCGTTGTCGCTGCCGCAGCCGATGCCGCCGCAGGTGGCGGCGGGTGTCCGCCTCACCCTCGCGATACACGCGGCCTGCCCCCACGGCTGCGATCTCGGCGGGCTGCCGGTCCATGTGACCGCCCGGGGCGACGTCCTGGCCCAGGCCGAGCTGGCGTCCGGCGACGGCGCTGCCGGGGCTTCAGCCACCGGGGCAGCGGTGGAGCTTCAGGTGCCGGCCCCGGTGCAGGCGGGCGAGCACGCCTGGAGCGTCCACTGCCCGCGGCACGAGTCCGGCGGCATCGTGCACGAGCAGGCCAGCCTGCCGCTCCGCTTCCGAACCGTCCCGCACGCCGGCAGCCTGGCCGTCTGGGACGTGCCGTCGCCCACGCCGGCCGGACGCCCCCTGCACGTCAAGATCGGGGCGCGCTGCGCGGCGGGGTGCGGGCTGGCAGGCCGTCGCGTGGAGGTGCGCGACGAGACAGGTGCGACAATCGGCGGCGGGACGCTGGGCGAAACTCCCTGGACCGGAACCAGCGCCCTGTACTGGACCTCGGCCGAGCTGCCGGCGCCGGCCGCCGAAGGCGTTCATTCCCGGACCGCCGTCCTGGTCGGTCCGGACGCCGGGCCGCCGCACGAGGCCGCACCGGCCGCGTTCACCTTCCGGGCCGACAGGACGCCGGCGCACCGCGCCACGGTGCGGGTGATCGACGAGCGGACGCGGGCGCCGGTCGAAGGCGTGGAGGTCCGATTCGGACGCTACATGGCATCGACCGACGAGCACGGCGTCGCCGAGGTCGCGCTGCCCCCCGGCACCTTCGAGGTCGGCATCCGCAAGAACGGGTTCCGGGCGGAACCCTTGCGCGTGACGGTCGACGGCGACGTCGCCGTCGAGATAGAGGCGGCAACGTGCCCGACGCAGGCCGAGCTGAACGAGCGGTTCTTCGAGGAGTACCCCTGGGGCTGACCCAGCCTGGAAGCAAGCCCATGGCCACGACCGAGCGCGCCGTGAAGCGGACGTACGAGGACTACTGCCGAGCAGCAGACGACAAGCGCTACGAGCTGCTGAACGGCGATCTGATGATGGTTCCCGCACCGAACAGGAAGCACCAGTGGGTTCTGGGCAGACTGCACATCGAGCTGGGCCGGTTCACCCAGGAACACGGACTCGGAGAGGTGTACGTCGCACCTTTCGACGTCGTCTTGTCGGACACCGACGTCGTGCAGCCCGACCTGCTGTTCATCTCCCGAGCGCGCGAGCACACGATCACCGACGAGAACGTGCGGGGAGCACCCGACCTCGTGATCGAAATACTGTCGCCATCCACCGCCGACCGGGACGTGGGGTACAAGCACGACCTGTACAGCAGACATGGGGTGCTCGAGTACTGGATCGTCGATCCGATGGCCCAAACCGTCGCCGTCCATCGGCAACGGGACGGGAGGCTCGAACTCGCCGGCACGTTCGGTCGCCGCGGCAGCCTCGCAACGGCGCTGCTTCCGGGACTTGAGCTCGAGCTTGACGATATCTTCGCGAGCTGAGCAATCCCCGTATCCGCGGGGATGCGTCGTGTGCCCCGATCCTTCTCCCGGCCTGTAGGCCGAAGGCGTTGGTGATGGCTTGCTCCGTCGTTTCACCGAGGATTGTGCGCCGGTACGGTTTGGTGTGAGGGGTCCCCTTGGGGTTGAGGCCCGGCGTCGGCGGCAATCGGCAGCCGCGCGACCGGGGGGCGACCGGCCGGCCGCCCCCCCGGCATCATGAACGTGGCCTGCGGGCTACTGCTGGTTCTGGGCCACCGCCGCGGCCGGCAGCTCCTCGAAGCCGCACAGCGGGCAGCCCAGCACGCTCTCGCCGGCGGTCAGGCCGAGCCGCTCGCGGCGCGTGGCCATCTCCTCCGCGAACTGCTCGTCGGTCAGCGCCAGCGCGGGCGCGATGAGGATGGCCATGTTGTCGATCGAGCGGTGGCCGAGGCCGCCCCAGTTGCGCGGGTCGACGACGTTCTTGTTGCTGGGCGTGTTGTCGAAGTACGCCGTGACGTGGAGCAGCGTGCCCTTCGGCAGCAGCGGCGCCGCGTCGTCCCCGTACTTGTAGACCTTCACCCAGTTGTGGTCGTAGCCGGCGCAGCTCAGCGTCTCGGTCCGGCCGCCCCAGATGGCCTCGAGGCACATGCGCACGCCGGCCGCGTGCATGTGCGGCTCGAAGGTGCTCAGCTTCGTGTGCTCCTGCAGCGTCGCGTAGAGGTGCACCTGCTGGTCGGCCTCCATGGCCCGCAGGTCGATCTCCCCGTTGCCGAAGACCAGCGGCAGGACGCGGCGCTGCGGCTCGAAGCCCCGCGGATGGAACTTGAACCCCAGCCGCAGGTGGGCCGTGGTCTCCTCGCCGTTGGCGTGCATGTGGACCGAGTTGAAGAACACCTGGTCGCCGGCCTTCAGCAGGCGTCCCGCCAGCGGGTCGAAGTGGTCCGCGTTGCGCCCCACCTCGTGCACGGGCCAGCCGCCGAAATTGGACGGACTGCCGTCGGCGTCCACGGTGATCCAGATGGCGTGATGGAAGATGAAGCGGCCCCCGAGGCCGCCGGTCACGTCGCTGATCTCCTTGATCTGCAGCGACTCGACGTAGCGGTCCTCGGTCAGGCCCGTGGGCGCCGGCTCGAGCGCGCCCCACCAGTCGGGCGCCTCCGCGGCCATGGTGACCGACGGCGTGTCGACGATCAGATCCGGCTCGCCGATGTCCCACTGGTCGCCGGCCGGGAAGACGAGAGGCGGCGGCAGGTCGGCCGCGTCGCCGCGCGGCGCGCCGCTGTCCGCCCAGGCGGCGAGCGTCCGGATGTCCGCTTCGCTGAGCGAGATGTCGTCCTTGTAGTCCTGGATGCCGACGTCCTTCTCGATGAACCAGGGCGGCATGACGCCCATGCGGTTGCGGAGGCCGGTGCGCTGCTTGATGCTGCGCGCCCACGGCCGCACCTCCTCGTAGGTGAGGAGCGACATCGGCGCGACCGAGTTCGGACGGTGGCAGCTCTGGCAGCTCCGCTGCAGGATCGGCGCGACGTCCTTCGTGAACGTCACGGCATCGCCGCCGCCCTGCCCGGCCGCCGCCGGGGCGGCGCCCAGCAGCACGACCGCCGCGAGACCGGATACTCCGAAGCGCCAGGCTCTGCTCCACGTGCGTGTCATGAAATGCGTCTCCCTTGCGTGACTTCCCGGGTCATCTCGGCGCGGACTATTCCACGCGGACCTCGAGCTCCGTGATGTCGGTCAGGTGTCCGTCCGACAGACTGGCCCGCAGCAGGTACTCGCCCGGCTCCGAGAACGTGGCCGTCAGCGCGACGGGCTCGCCGGCGTCCGGCTCGTGCGAGTCCGCCTCGACGGCGACGCTGGCGGGCCCGCGCAGCACCGACCAGGTGAGCGTCAGGCGGTCGTCGATCGCCACCTCGCTCGGCCGCACGGCCGTCCGCAGGACCGGCACGTTGACGGGCGCCCTGGGCTCGTCGGCTGCAGGCTGCAGCGTCGGCGGCGTCTCCTGCCCCCGCGCCCGGCGGCGGGGGCCGCTGGGCCGCGGCACGCCGTCGTCGCTCACGCTGGCGCCGAGCGTCAGGGTGTCCGGCAGCGTCACGGTGAGCCGGTCCGCGGTCACTGCCAGCACGGGCGGCCGGTTGATGCGCTGTTCCGCGGTAGGGGCCCGGCCGCCGAGGATCGGATCGATCTCCCAGACGGGGTCGAGCCAGGCGATGGCCTGCTGGCGCTGGCCGCGCACGGTCAGGCTCCAGACCAGCTCCCGTGCGCCCCAGTCCGCGGGCACCGTCACGCTGAACACCTTGCGGTGGACGCGCGGGTAGAAGAAGGTCGGCTGCCCCTGATCGACCCCGCCGGTCTCGAACCGGTTGCCCGGCCCGAGCGGCACGTGCAGCTCCTCGACGTGGTTGCGGTTGATGTACCCGAAGTGCATCTCGTAGGTGCCGTCCGGGTTCCGCGACCAGCCGTCGAAGAACGGCGCGACGGTCTGGCCCGAGGTGAACGGGAAGTTGAAGGGATCGGCCTGCGCGGCGGCGCCCGCGGGCAGACCGATCGCCAGGGCCAGACCCAGGACCGGGAGCAGGCGGATGTATCGGAGCGGCTTCCTGCGCATTCGTCAGCCTTCAGTTCGCCGTGCCAGGCGCATCGCTGGCGGCGTGCGCCTCCGCGAGAATCTCAGTTGGTCTTGCGCCGGGCGGCTTCGCGCCCCGCCAGCTCCGCCTCGTACTCCTCGTCGGTCAGGTCGTACCAGCCGATCCAGGCGAAGCCCATCTCGTCGATCGTGCGCCCCCCGCTGCCGGTCCAGTTGCGGGGGTCGGGGTTGGCGCGGTGGCCCGCCGAGTTGTCGTGCCAGTTGATGACGTGGAGAATCGTGCCGGCCGGCACCAGCGGGGCCGCGTCGTCGTCGTAGTTGTACGCCAGGTGCCAGTTGTAGTCGAAGTGGGCGCAGTTGACGACCTCGGTGCGCACCGGCTGCGTCGGGTAGATCAGCTCCAGGCACTGGTACTTGCCGAGCATGTGCATGTGCGGCTGGAACATGGTGATGCGCGCCGCCTTGTTGAAGCGCGTGTAGCCGTCCGAGCGCGTCACCTGCCCCGGCGGCAGGTCGACAAGCCCGGCGATGGTGCCGTGCGCGCCGGCGAGCTGCTTGGTCCAGCGCACGTGGTCGGGCACCGTGCCCTCGGGGTGGAAGACGATGCCGAGCTCCACCACCGTGTCGATGTCCTCGCCGACCGAGTGGAGGTGGTAGCTCAGCCGCGTCTGGCTACCGGCCTGCAGCAGCACGCCCGAGTCCTCCGGATAGATCTCCGCCTGCTTGCCGGAGGCGTACTCGACCAGGTGCCGTTCCGACTCCACCCCCCCGGTCGTGTCGCCGGGGGCGATGGCGAAGGCGTTCGTGTGATGCACGACCAGCCGCGCCTGCTTGTCGGCCGGCTTGGTCTGGATGGCGCGGATGTAGCGATCCTCCTCGAGGTCGAAGTCGGCGTACAGATAGCCGAACAGGTCCGGCCCCGCTGCCGGCACGAGGTAGCTCGGGTAGCGCACGATGAGGTCCGGCTCGCCGATCTGCCAGTCGTCGGCGCTGCCCCAGGCCGGCAGCGGCGGCATGTCGGCCTGGTCGCCGCGCGGCGCGCCGGCGTCCACCCAGTCCACGATGGTGGCGATCTCGGCGTCGGTCAGCGACGGATCGTTCTTGAACCGCTGGATGCCGATGCGGCGGTCGAGGTGCCAGGGCGGCATCTCGCGCGACGCCACCCGGTTCCTGATCGACCGCGCCCAGGGCCGCACCTCCTCGTAGGTCATCAGCGACATCGGGGCGACCTCGTCGGGGCGATGGCACCCCGAGCAGGAACGGTGGATGAGCGGCGCGACGTCGCGCGTGAAGGTGAGCTCGCGCTCGCCGGCCGTCGCCTGCCCGGCCGCCAGGACCGGCGCCGCCGCCAGGATTGCCAGCACGCCGAGCCCGATGACCACGCCTTGCGGCTGCAGCATTCGCACGTCGGACCTCCCGGATAGGAACAACCCGTTCACGATTTTGCGGATGTCGGTCGATTATCGCTCCCGGGCGGAGAACGGTCAATGCCGGAGACGGCTTGCGCGCGGCGGGAACCGCTGGCAGAGTAGGGGCGGGTTGAACGCACGGCAACAGGACTGGAGCACGTGATGCGACCGATTGCGGCGTGGGTGTGCCTGGCGATTCTGGCGGGCGGCGGCGTCGAGCTGCGTGCCGAGGACTGGCCCCAGTGGCGGGGGGACGACCGGCGGGGGGTCTGGACCGAGACCGGCATCGTCGAGACGTTTCCGGAGGCCGGCCTGCAGGTGGACTGGCGGGTGCCGATCCACGAGGGCTACGCGGGGCCGGCGGTGGCCGACGGCCGGGTGTTCGTCACGGACGCCCGCCATCTCGGGGTCTTCGACGTCGTCGAGCGCATCCTCTGCGTCGACGAGATCAGCGGCGAGGTCCTCTGGACCTACGAGTGGGAGGCGAACTACACGGGGCTCTCCACGACCTGGGCGACCGGGCCGCGCGCCACGCCGACCGTGGACGGCGACCGCGTCTACGCCCTCGGCGCGACCGGGATGCTGCAGGCCCTGCACGTCGAGACCGGCGAGCTGCTGTGGTCGCGGAGCTACGTCGGCGAGTACGACGCGGAGATACCGACCTGGGGCCTGGCCGGCGCGCCGCTGGTCGATGGCGACCGGCTCATCGCGCTGGTGGGCGGACAACCCGACGCCAAGGTGGTGGCGTTCGACAAGCTGACCGGCGAAGAGGTCTGGCGGGCGCTCTCGTCCGACTCCGAGCCCGGCTACTCCGCGCCCATCATCATCGACGCGGGGGGCGCGCGGCAGCTCATCATCTGGCATCCGGAGGCGGTCGCCTCCCTCGACCCCGAGACCGGCGAGGTGCACTGGGAGCAGCCCGTCCGGGCGGGTGCGGGGATGAGCGTCGCGACGCCGGTGCACAGCGGCCGGAGCCTGTTCGTCTCGTCGTTCTACAACGGGTCGCTCATGCTGGGCCTCAACGCCGACCGGCCCGACGCGAGCGTCTCCTGGCGCAGCAACAGCGAGAGCGAGATCCTGACCGAGGCCCTGCACGCCGTCGTCAACACGCCGGTGGTGCGCGACGGCTACGTCTACGGCATCTGCAGCTACGGCCAGTTGCGCGCGCTCGACGCCGCGACCGGCGAGCGCCTCTGGGAGACGCAGGCCGTGACCCGCGAGCGCGCCCGCTGGGCCTCGGGCTTCATCGTGCAGCACGGCGACCGCTCCTTCATCAACAACGATCGCGGCGAGCTGATCATCGCGCGCCTCACCCCGGAGGGCTACGACGAGGTGAGCCGGACGCAGCTCATCACGCCCACGACGCGGCCGGGCAACCGCCGCGAGCTGCGCCACGTGAACTGGTCGCATCCCGCGTACGCCAACCGGCACATCCACGCGCGCAGCGACACGGAGCTGCTGCGGGCGTCGCTGGCCGCGGCGGACTACGAGTGACACGGCCGCGGGCGGGCCGTTGTGACCCGGTCCGGATGGTGTATCCTGGGCCGCAGCGCGCCTCGCGCTCCCAACCAGCGAAGGAGAGAGCCATGCAGATGGCCACCCCGGCTATGTCGGCGGACGGCGTTCGGCGGCTCGCATCGATGTCTGCCCGCGCGCTCGGGCTGGCCGTCCTGGCGGCGCTGGTGGCCGCACCCGCTATCGCGGCAGGGCAGACGCCCGGCGACGAAGTGACCTTCACGCGGGACGTGGCGCCGATCTTCCAGCGCGCGTGCCAGACGTGCCACCGCCCCGGGGCCATCGCGCCGATGTCGCTCATCACCTACGAGGACTCGCGGCCGTGGGCGCGGTCGATCCGCGACCGGGTGGTCACGCGCAGGATGCCGCCCTGGTTCATCGACAAGACCGTGGGCGTGCAGGAGTTCAAGGACGACCGCTCGCTGACCGACGGGGAGATCGCCACGATCGCCGCCTGGGTCGACGGCGGGGCGCGGCGCGGCAACCCGGCCGACATGCCGCCGCCGCTGACGCTGCCTGCCACGCTCTCGCGCTGGACGATGGAGGACGAGATGGGCCGCGAGCCCGATCTGGTCGTGCCGATCCCGGAGCCGTTCCTGATGCCGGCCGACAGCCCCAACTGGTGGGTCGAGATGCTGGCCGATCCGGGGGTGGACGAGGACCGCTGGATCAAGGCGTACGAGACGAAGCCCTCGGTCGAAGGCTATTCGGTCGTGCACCACGCGGTGACCTACCTGGTTCACCCGGAGGAGGCGAACGACACGCCGGAGCTCCTCAGCGAGTACGCGCTCGGCAAGACGGGCGACATCCATCCGGACGGGACCGCGCGGCTGTTCCGGGCGGGCTCGCAGTTGCGCTGGAGCATGCACTACTCGGCCAATCCGAGCGGCGAGGACACCTACGACCGGACCGCCATCGCTTTCTGGTTCTACCCGCGCGACTTCGAGCCGCAGCAGCAGGTGAAGTGGCGGTCCGTGGCCGGCCTGCACGACCTGGACTTCCCGCCCGGGGAGAACAACGTCCGGCACGACGGCTACTACTTCCTGAAGTCGAACATCAAGCTGACGGTCTACCAGCCGCACCTGCACAACCTGGGCAAGCGGCAGTGCCTCGAGGCGGTCTACCAGGACGGCCGGGTGCAGCCGCTGAGCTGCGCCGACTGGGACTTCGGCTGGCACATCGCGTACAACTACGCCGACCACGCCGCGCCGCTGCTGCCGAAGGGGACGATGCTCCACGTGACGAGCTGGCACGACAACTCGCAGGCCAACAAGTGGGCCTCCGACCCGCGCAACTGGGTTGGGTGGGGCAACCGCTCGACCGACGACATGGCCCTGGCCCACATGAACTGGTACGAGCTGACCGACGAGGAGTACGCGGCGGAGCTCGACAAGCGCCTGGCGGCCCGGACCACGAACAACGACAACTAGGCGGCCGCGGCAGGGAGGGGCGACCATGAGTGCCCGCAGTCGGACGGTGTGGCATGCGGCGGCCGCGGCGGCGCTGCTGCTCGGGCTGGCCCTTGGTGCGGGCGGCTCCGGCGCGGCGCAGACGCTCCACCGCTCGGGCCAGTCGGTCCAGCCGGTCTACGAGGGCTGGAGCCCGAATCCGGACGGCACCTACACCATGTGGTTCGGCTACATGAACCGCAACTACGAGGAGGAGCCGCACATCCCGGTCGGCCCCGCCAACTACCTCGACTCGGGCCCGGAGGACCGGGGCCAGCCGACCTTCTTCTATCCGCGGCGCCAGTTCTTCGTGTTCGGCGTCGAGGTGCCGGCCGACTGGGACCAGGACCGCGACCTGGTCTGGACGGTGACCGCGCACGGCCAGACCCGCACCGCGATCGGCTCGCTGTGGGCCACCTGGGTGGTCGACGAGGGCGTGTGGCGGGCCAACCGCGGCTCCGACCTGCGCGGCCGCTACGCCGGCGAGGAGCTGACCAACCAGCCGCCGGCGGCCAGCATCGTGGGCAGCACCTCGATCTCGGCGACGGTAGGCGAGCCGGTCGCGGTCACGGTGGCCGTGGCCGACGACGGCCAGCCCGGGCCACGCGAGATCCCGCTCCGCCCGCGCCCGCCGGTCGACCCGCTGCCGAACGACCTGCCGATCATCGGCGGGCCGCGCGGCGGCGGGGGCGGCGGCGCGGTGGATCAGAACCGGGTGAGCCCGCTCGACGCGTACGACACCGGCCTGGCGGTCACCTGGGTCGTGCACCGCGGCCCGGCCGACGTGGCCTTCGACCCGCGGGTCACGCCGTTGCCCCGCGAGGGCGGCCAGGTGACGGCCGCCGCGCGCTTCTCCGAGCCGGGCGAGTACGTCATCCGCGCCGCCGCGGACGACAGCAGCTACCTGACGCCCGCCGACATCATCGTCACTGTCGCGCCCGCGGATTAGCGGGGACGGCCGTCCGCCCGCGGATGCCCTGCCCCCGCGGGCGCCCTGTCCTATAATCGGGGCGGAATGCCCCGCATCTACGTCATCCACGAGAACGACGCCTGGGTCGAGCCGCTGCGCGCGGCGTTCGAGGAGCTGCGGCTGCCGTTCGAGGAGTGGTTCCTCGGCGCGGGCCGTCTCGACCTGACCGAGCCGCCGCCCGCGGGGGTCTTCTACAACCGCATGAGCGCGTCGTCGCATACGCGCGGCCACCGCTACGCGCCGGAGCACACCGCCGCCGTGCTGGCGTGGCTGGAGCGGCACGGGCGGCGCGTGGCCAACGGCTCGCGGGCGCTGCAGCTCGAGGTCAGCAAGGTCGCCCAGTACGCTGCGCTCGAAGCGCACGGCATCCGGACGCCGCGGACGGTGGCCGCCGTCGGGCGCGACGCGGTCGTCGAGGTGGGGCGCGCGTTCGCCCCGCCCTTCATCACCAAGCACAACCGCGCCGGCAAGGGGCTGGGCGTGCGGCTGTTCCACGACGGCGCGGCGCTGGAACGCTACGTCCGCAGCGCGGAGTTCGAGCAGTCGGTCGACGGCATCACGCTCATCCAGGAGTACATCGAGGCCGGCGAGCCGTACATCACGCGCGTGGAGTTCGTGGGCGGCGAGCTCCTCTATGCCGTGCGGGTCGACACCAGCCAGGGGTTCGAGCTGTGTCCCGCCGACGCCTGCCGCGTCGACGACGCCTTCTGTCCGGCCGGCGAGTCGCCGCCCTCGCTGTTCCGCATCGTGGACGGCTTCCGGCACGAGCTGGTCGGCGCCTACGAGCGCTTTCTGGCCGACAACGGCATCCACATCGCGGGCGTGGAGTTCATCACGGACCGCAACGGCGTGCCATATACCTACGACGTCAACACCAACACGAACTACAACAGCCAGGCCGAGGCGGATGCGGCGGCGGGGCTGCGCGGCATGCACGCCGTGGCCGCGTATCTCGGCCGCGAGCTCGCGCGAGCCGGGCAGGCGGCACGGGGACAGGCGCCGGCGCACCGCGATTCGGCGCGGCACGTCGCGATCGAAGCGTGACGGCCGGTGTTGGCCTCACAGCGGGGAAGCCGCTGGGGAGGTGCTGACGATGCGATTCGTGATTCCTCTCGCCGCGTTCGCGGCGATTGCCGCCGGACCGCTCGGCCATCGGGCCGGCCTGCTGCCTCTGAGCGCCGCGCTGCTGATCCTGCTGGCGGGCATCCTGGCATCGCTCGCGTGGCTGGTGGTGCGGGTGATCGCGGCGTTGCGCCGGCGCGGGGCGGGGTTCGGCAACCGCCGGGCGCTGGCGGCCGGCCTGCTGTCGGCAGGCGCGCTCGGCGTGCCGCTGGCCAACATCCTGCCGGCCCTCGGCGCCCCGCCGATACACGACATCACGACGGACCCCGACGACCCGCCGCGCTTCGTGGCGGTCGTGCCGCTGCGCGCCGGGGCGCCGAACCCGCTCGAGTACGGCGGCCCGCAGCTCGCCGCGACGCAACGGGCGGCCTACCCGGACGTGCTGCCGCTGGCCGTCGACGCCTCGCCGGGCACGGTCCTGGCGGCGGCGCGGTCGGTCGCGATGGAGCTGGGTTGGGCGATCGTGGCGGTGGACGAGGCGCGGGGCGTGCTCGAGGCGACCGCCACCACGTTCTGGTTCGGCTTCGAGGACGACATCGCGGTCCGGGTGCGTCCGGCGGCGGGCGGCGGCGCGCTGGTGGACGTCCGTTCGATCTCCCGCGTGGGGGTCGGCGACCTGGGTGCGAACGCCAACCGCATCCGGGCCTTCCTCACGCGCCTGCAGGCGGCCCTGGCCGGCTGAAAACAAGAGCGCCGGTCCGGCACCCGCTGCGGATGCCGGACCGGGAGCGGGTCTGCTAGTCGCGGCTGGCCGCGGCCTCGGTGGCGCGGGCGCCGGCGAGCATGTTCGGCAGCGCGTAGTTGCCTTCGTGGCAGGCGTACTCGAACAGCGTGCCGTCGAAGCGGTTGAACGGGATCGCGGCGGTCCACTCGCCGGTGAACACCGTGGGATCCTCCACCGTGAAGCGGTAGTCGATCACGTCCTCGCTGACGCGCGTGAAGCGCTCGACCAGCCGCTGGTTCTCGCCCGTGGCGAAGACGGTCGGGATGAAGAGGCCGCGCTCGTCCACCTTGCCCGTGAAGTTGGTGGTCTCGACCACCAGCGTGTTGCCCTCCCAGCGGCCGCGCGAGTCGCCCAGCCATTGCTGGATGCCGGCCGGGGCGTGCCCGCGCCCGTCGAGCGGAATGATGCGCGCGTCGTGGATCATCTCGACCACGAGCGCGACGTAGTCCGGCGTCTGCAGGATGTGGTAGTTGTGGTTGTAGAAGCCCGGCATCATGGCGCCCGGCAGGCCGCGCGAGATGCAGCGGTCGTAGGCGCTCAGCTCCAGGTAGTGGTCGGGCGCGACCGTCGAGCGGGCGCGCACCGCCATGAGCTCGTCGGCCCGCTGCCGGGCGTTCGGCGTCAGCGCCGGGAGCTTGCCGTCGGCGGGCTGCGTGATCAGCGACGTGCGGTTGCTGTCCAGGCCGTACTCGAACCAGAACTCGTTGTAGAAGCCGGTGTCGCCCTCGCGCTCGGAGAAGAGCAGGTCCGAGCTGGCCTGCCGGCGCTGCGCCACCTCCTCGTCCGACAGGGTCTCCCGCTCACCCACCTGGTCGGGGCGCTGCAGCGGCACGACGGTGTTGTTGTTCCAGACGCCCTGCAGGTCGGGGTCGCCCCACGCGGTGGTGGGCGGCGTGTACGGCTCGGCGTTCTGCTGGCCGGCAACGCCCGCGGTGGCCGCCGACACAATCACGGCAACCGCGGCGCAGACGGCGAGCGGGGTGGCAGTCCTCATCGTCATCAGTTCATCTCCTCCGTTGTGGATCCCACTAGCTTACACCCGAATTGGACGCTGGCAGCGGGGCGGCGGTTCCCGGCCGACGGCGGCCCCGGGCGGGGGAGGGAACCCTGCGGGCCGGCTGCTCGTATACAATGACAGGTCGGCTTGCGTCCGCCGGCGCCTGACGCGCCGCGGCATCCTGGATTGGTGGAGGGCTCGTCCCGATGACAACAGACTGCAACACGGTTTCGAGAACGGTCGGCGCCGTCGCGTCGGCGCTGATGCTCGCGGCGGCGGTGCTCGCCGTGCCCGCGGCGGCGGAGCAGTCCGCCGGCGAGGTGACCTTCAGCAGGGACATCGCGCCGATCCTGCAGCGGAGCTGCCAGAGCTGCCATCGGCCGAACTCGGTCGCCCCGATGTCGCTCATGACCTACGAGGAGGTCCGGCCGTGGGCGCGCAGCATCAGGCAGCGCACCGGGCTCAGGAACCGCATGGGCGTGATGCCGCCCTGGTTCATCGAGAAGGACGTCGGCATCCAGACGTTCAAGGACGACATCTCGCTCAGCGAGGCGGAGATCGAGACGATCGCCGCCTGGGTCGACGGCGGCGCTCCGCGCGGGAACCCGGCCGACATGCCGCCGGCGCGCGTCTTCGCCAGCGCGGACGAATGGGACATCGGCGAGCCCGATCTGATCGTCGACTCGCCGTCGATCACGATGGCGGCCGAGGCCCCGGACTGGTGGGGCGCGCTCGCGCCGACGCCCACCGGCCTCGAGGAGGATCGCTACGTCTCGGCCGTGCAGTTCAAGGAGGTCAGCGACGTCCAGGGCGGCATCGGCGGGAAGTTCATCTTCCACCACGCCGTGCACGCGATGCTGGACGGCGCGGGGCGGCCCGCGCAGACCATCGGCGGCCCCCACGAGGTCGGACGCAACGCCGAGGTCTTCGACGCGCTGGCCGGCCGCCTGCTGAAGGCGGGCTCGCAGCTCGTGTTTCCGTCCGTCCACATGCATGCGAACGGCGAGGACACGACCGCGCACCTGCGCGTCGGCTACAAGTTCCATCCGCGGGGCTACGAGCCGCAGCGCCGGCTCGGCAACCTCACGTTCGGCAACGGCGAGATCGACCTGCGCGGCATGCAGGCCGGCCAGCAGGTGCACATCTACACGACGCTGAACGACCACATCAAGCTCACCACCTTCGAGCCGCACATGCACGCGTCCGGCGTCAGGATGTGCATGGAGGCCATCTGGGGCGGCCGCACCGAGGTGCTCAACTGCGCCGGGTACGACCACAACTGGGTGAAGGTGTACCGCTACACGGACGACTCGGCGCCGCTGCTGCCGAAGGGCACGCTGATCCACATCACCGCCCACTTCGACAACACGCCCAGCAACAAGAACGTCGTCGACCCGCGCAACTGGGGCGGGCTCGGCCACCGCTCGATCGACAACATGGCGATCCTCATCGCGAGCCCCATCGTGCTGACGGACGAGCAGTTCGCGGAGGAGATGGCCACGCGCCGCGAGCGTCTGAACCTGGCCGAGGGCGAGGCGGCCATCGGCTGTCCGCTGTGCGGCTTCGACAACCCGGAGCCGGGCCTGGCTTGGCTGGGACAGAACCAGTAGCCGGGGAAGGGTGAGCTGACGATGCAGACGACGCCTTGCTCACGGCTGCTCAAGGTTTCCGCCGCGGCGCTCGCGCTCGGCGTCGCCGTCGTCCTGGCGGCGCCGGCCATGACCGGCGCGCAGGCGCCGGCCCGGGGCCAGAACATCGCCCCGGTCTACGAGGGCTTCTGGCGGCACGACGACGGTTCCATCGACCTCTGGTTCGGCTACTACAACCGCAACTGGGAGGAAGAGATCGACGTGCCGGTCGGTCCGGACAACCACATGGATCCCGGCGGTCCCGACCTCGGCCAGCCGACGCACTTCTTCCCGCGGCGCAGCCAGTTCGTCTTCAGGGTCACGGTGCCGGCCGACTTCGGCGACGACGAGATCGTCTGGTCGCTGACGAGCAACGGCGTGACCGAGAACGCGTACGCCACGCTGCGGCCGGAGTACATGGTCGACGAGACGGTCATGATGGCCAACTTCGGCGCCGGGGGGCAGACCGGGTTCCACCCGGACATGATCGGCAACATGGCCCCGGACCTGACGCTCGAGACGTCGGCGACGATGACCGTGAGCGCCGGCGAGCCGGTCACGCTGAGCGCGGTCGCCGCCGACGACGGCAAGCCGGCGCCGCGCTCGATTCCGGTGGCGCTGATCGGGACGAGCCACTTCGTCCCCAACTCGGCGACCGGGCTGCGCCTGTCGTGGTTCCGCTACCGGGGGCCGGGCGAGGTCGTGTTCGATCCGCCGCAGACCAAGGTGTGGCAGGACCACCGCGACGGCGGCAACTCGCCGTGGTCCACCGGCTGGGAGACGCCGCCGGTGCCGGACGACAACCGCTGGACCGTGCAGGCCACCTTCAGCGAGCCCGGCACCTACGTGCTGCGCGCGCTGGCCCACGACGGCGGCCTGATCGACTACGAGGACGTCACGATCAACGTGAACCGCTGACGCCGGCGGTCTGGCCGCCCGGCCAGGCCGCCCGCAGCGACCGCTCACGGCGGATCCCGGAAGGGCCGGCGCACCCGCGCCGGCCCTTCGCTTGTACGCCGGCGGGTTGTCCGTCGTTCCGTGCGCCCGCTCCGGAGGCGCACCGGACGGTGTGAGATACTCTGGACCAACGCGACTCCACGCGTTCGGCGTAGGACTGTTGAGACAAGGGAGCTGCTTCGTGAACGACACTCGGAACGCCTCGATGCAATGCTGCGGCCTGGCGCGGCTGATGCCCGCAGTGGGAATCGCGCTCGCCGCTCTCGTCGTTCTTCCCGGCCTGGCCCGGGCACAGGCGATTGGCGGGACCGTGACGGACACGACCGGCGGCGTCCTGCCCGGCGTGGTCGTGGAAGCCCGAAGCCCGGCGTTGATCGAGCAGGTGCGCACCGCGGTGACCGACGGCAGCGGGCAGTACCGGATCGTCGCGCTCGAGATCGGCACCTACTCCGTGACCTTCACGTTGCCCGGCTTCAGCACGCTGGTGCGCGAAGGGGTGGAGCTGAGCACGGGCTTCACGGCGAACGTCGATGCGCTGATGGCGGTCGGCGCGCTCGAGGAGACCGTCACGGTCACGGAAGCGAATCCCCTCATCGACGTGCAGAGCATCGAGCAGAGCCAGCGCATCAGCGACGAGGTGTTCCAGGCGCTGCCCACGTCGCGGACGTACGACGCGATGGCGCTCCTCATCCCGGCGATGAATACCGCGGGCGGCCCGCAGACGTCCATCTCGTCCGACACCAGCGGCATGTCGGGCAACAGCAGCAACCGCATGTCCATCCACGGTTCGAACGAGGAGGACGCCGAGGTCCAGATAGACGGGATGGACATCAATCGGGTGGCGTTCGACGGTGCGCCGGGGGGCATGCCGCACGACGCCGCGATCGCGGAGTACGTCTACGATTATTCGGCCAACGCGGCCGAGGTCGAGACCGGGGGCGTGCGGCTGAACCTGATCCCGAAGGAGGGGAGCAACCGGTTCAGCGGCGGGTTCTTTGCCGACTTCTCGCATCCGGGCCTGCTCGCCAACAACGTGGACCAGGATCTGGTCGACCGCGGGCTCGTGGGCGGCATGGACGGCGGCTTGCGGCAGGACGAGCTGTGGGGCTTCGCGCCGTCGCTCGGCGGCCCGATCGCCCGCGACCGTCTCTGGTTCTTCGCCGCCTACTCGTACAAGCAGGCCGGCATCCTGCCGCCCAACCTGTACGACAACAAGGACACGAGCGGCTTCGCGTACGTGCCGGACCTCGACAACCCGACCGTCGACGGCCAGTCGCTCTACGAGTCGACGCTGCGGCTCACCTGGCAGGCGACGTCCAAGGACAAGGTCCAGGCGTTCTACAGCAACAACCACGTCCTGCAGATCCCGTCGCTGACCGGCTCGCAGCTCGACCCGATCTTCATTGCGCCGGAAGGCGGCTCCGAGCTGCCGATCCGGCCCAACATCTACCAGGTGTCCTGGGTCCGACCGCAGACCAACTCGGTGCTGTTCGAGTTCGGCGCCTCGCGGATGGTGAACAGCATCCCGCTGCGTCCGCTCGATCGGACGACGCAGCTCGCCAACGGCACGGGCCGGGAGAGCTTGAACGCCCGGATCGACCTGCCCGGCGTGTTCGAGGTCACCGACCTGACGATGTCCCGCAACATGGCGTTCTTCTTTCACGGCTCGGATGTCCACTTTTCGTCGACCAACACCGCGCTGCGCGGGTCGGTGTCGTACGTCACCGGGTCGCACAACCTGAAGTTCGGCTTCCACTCGAACCAGAAGTGGCAGAACGAGTCCTACAACACGCAGAGCGGCCATGTCATCGAGGAGTACGGCCTCGCCGATCTGCCCTGGACCAGCTACATCACGGTGTTCGGCAACCCGATCCAGGCCCGCTTCTCCGCCCGGCCGAACGAGACGAACCAGTTGACGAATCTGGGCCTCTACGCGCAGGAGCAGTGGACGGTCGACCGGCTGACGGTGAACGCGGGCATCCGGTTCGACTGGTTCAAGGGGTTCTATCCCGACCAGGTCACCGAGCCGATGCGGTTCTCGCCGGTGTCGCGCGCGTTCCCGGGCATGACCGTGGCGAGCTGGAAGGACCTGCAGCCGCGCCTCGGGGTGGTGTACGACCTGCGGGGCGACGGGCGGACCGCGCTCAAGGCGTCCGCGTCGCGTTACGGCGATCGGAACGCCATCGCGCTGGCCGGTCTGGTCAATCCGGTGGCGAACAACATCCAGATGAGCCGCTTGTGGTTCGACGGTCTGGACAACGCGGTGTTCGTGGGGGCGCCTCCAGGCAGCTTCCCCGCCTGCATCCCGTCGGCGGCCGACCCGACCGGCAGCAGTTGCATTCCCGGCGACGGCCTCGTGCAGGGCGACCCGCTCAATCCGGCCCCGAACGGCGAGATCCTCAGTCCCAACACCACCGAGCTGGGGTTCGCCTCGCCCGCGATCGTCAACTTCTTCGACGAGGACTGGGCGTTCGGATGGGGCACGAAGGCGGCCAACTGGGAATACTCGGCGAGCATCGAGCAGCAGCTCGCCGATGGCGTCTCGGTCGATTTCGGCTACTTCCGGCGCTCGTACACCAACTTCAGCGTCATCGACAACCGGGCGGTCGGGACGGGCGACTGGGACTACTACACGGTCACGGCGCCCGACAATCCGCAGTTGCCGGATGACATCCGGGGCTCGACGCTGACGCTGGTCGATCTCGACCCGTCGGCGGCCGCCGTACCGGACAGCCTCACGACGAGCGCCGACCATTTCGGCGGCAGGGGCCGGACCTGGCAGGGTGTCGACCTCAACCTGAGCGTCCGGCTCGACCGCCTGCTGGTGCAGGCCGGCTACGCCACCGGCGCGGAGACGGAGGACGACTGCGCGGTGTGGACGGCGCTGCCCGAGGCGCAGGTGGCGGAGGTTCCCTCCACGCGCCGGCGGTCCCACGCTGAGCCCCATGGAGCACTGCGCGAGGACGACCGGCTGGCGTCAACCTGCTCCCGCCCGGGTCGGAGTACGGCGATCGCCTGAACCAGATCGACTTCCGGATCGCCAAGGTGCTCACGTTCGGCGGCGCAGGGGGCAACCTGCGGGCGAGCCTCGACATCCACAACCTGTTCAACGCGAACGCGGTGTCGCGCGAGCGGTTCGGGATCGGGCAGGACTACCTGCTGCCGATCGGCCTGCAGCCGGGTCGTCTGGCCAAGTTCACCTTCCAGTACAACTTCTAGCGAGGTCCATCTGACTCCCCGATTCCCATGCCTGTACTGCTGATCCTGCTGGCCGCCCTGCTGCTCCCCCCGGTTGCGTCGGAGGCGCGCGTGACGCGCGTCGAGATCGAGCGCGTCGAGTCGCCCACCTTCGAGGGGCGCTCGTTCGGCGATGTAGGGCCGTACGAGAAGCTGGTCGGCCGCGTCCACGGCGAGGTCGATCCGGCGGCCCCGGACAACGCGGTGATCGCCGACATCGAGCGGGCGCCGCGCAACGCGCGCGGCCTGGTCGAGTACGCGGCCGACCTGATCATCCTCAGGCCGGTGGACCCCGCGCGGGGCAACGGTCGGCTGTTCTTCGAGGTGAACAACCGCGGCCGGCTGCTGGCGCTGAACCGGCTCAACGAGGCGGCGGCCGTCGCGAACGATCCGACCTCGGCCGCTGACGCCGGCAACGGCTTCCTGATGCGCCGCGGCTACACGTTCGTGTCGGCCGGCTGGGACGCGACGGCGTCCCCCGCGGACGGGCGCCTGACCATCACGCTGCCGGTGGCGGTCAACCCCGACGGCTCGCCCATCGTCGGCCCGGCGCTCGAGGAGCTGGTCATCGACGACGCCGCGACGACGGCCGGCCGCCTCTCGTACCCCGCGGCCACGCTGGACACGACGCAGGCCCGCCTGACCGTTCGCACCCGCTACGGCGACGAGCCCCGGCCGCTCGGCCCGGACGCGTGGGAGTACGCCGACGCCCGCACCATCCGGCTGCTGCCGGCCGGCACGGCGTTTCGGCAGGGCAGCCTCTACCACCTGGTCTATCCGGCCACCGAGCCGCTGGTGGCGGGGCTCGGGTTCGTGGCCATTCGGGACGTGGCCGCGTTCCTGCGGCGCGACGCCGCCGACGCGGACGGGACGGCCAATCCGCTGGCCGGGCGGATTCGTCATGCCTACTCGTTCGCCATCTCGCAGCCGGCGCGGTTCATGCGCGATTTCGTGCACCTCGGCTTCAACCGGGACGAGGCCGGCCGGCGGGTGTTCGACGGCGTGCTGAACTGGATCGGCGCCGCGAGCGGCGGCTTCTTCAACTACCGCTTCGCGCAGCCGCACCGCACGCAACGGCAGCACATCGCGCGCTGGTTTCCGGAGCGCCAGTTCCCGTTCGCCTACAACGTGCTGCACGATCCGGTGACCGGCCGCACCGACGGACGCCTGCGGCGCTGCCTGGACAGCGGCACGTGCCCGCGGATACTGGAGGCCAACTCGTCGAACGAGTACTGGGTCAAGGCCTCGTCGCTGCTGCACACGGACACGCTGGGCAACGACGTTCCCGATCCTCGGGACGTGCGCCTCTACCTGTTCTCGAGCTTCCCGCACAGCGGCGGCAGCCGCCAGCAGGGACGGGGCATTTGCCAGCAGCCTCGCAACACGGCGGCGGCCGAGCCGGTGCTGCGCGCCCTGCTGGTCGCCCTCGACGGGTGGGTCTCGGCGGGGAAGGAGCCGCCCGCCAGCCGCGTGCCGCGCCGCCGGGAGGGAACGCTGGTGGCCGCGCTGCCGCGAGAGGAGCTGGGGTTCCCGAAGATTCCGGGCGTGCACTTCGACGGGCTGCTGAGCACCGGCGACCTGCTCTACTTCGGCCCGCACGCCGGCGAGGGGATTCTCAGTACGCTGCCGCCCGAGGTCACGTCGCCCTACCCGGCGCTCGTGCCGCGAACCGACGCGGACGGGCACGACGTGGCCGGCATCCGCGTGCCCGCCGTGCAGGCCCCGCTCGCCACGCACACCGGCTGGGCGGTGCGGGCCGCGGCGTACGCCGGCAACGACCTGTGCGACGCCGCGGGCCAGCGGCTCGCCCTGCCGCGAACGAAGGCCGAGCGGCTGGCGCAGGGCGACCCGCGCCGGTCTATCGAGGAGCGCTACGCCACCCCCGCCGCCTATGTCGCGGCCGTCGAGCGCTCCGCGCGCAACCTGCACCGCGACGGGCTGCTGCTCGCGGAGGACGTCGAGCGGATCGTCGCCGAGGCGGAAGCGCGCAGCAGCGGCTGGTAGTCAGTCGCCGCGCAGCATGGCGTAGAGCATCTGATCCTGCACCCTGCCGTCCTTGACGGCGCTCCGGCGCAGGCGGCCCTCAAGCTGGTAGCCCGCCTTCTCCAGGACGCGGCAGGAGGCCCCGTTCGCGGCCATGGGCAAGGCGTACAGCCGTTCCACCTCGTACGCCGCAAAGGCAAAGCGCGTGAATCCGACGAGCGCGCGCGTCGCGATGCCGCGGCCCCAGTACGGCTCGCCGAGCCAGTAGCCGACCTCCGCCGAGCAGCGCTCCACGTCGTCGCGGAGCACGGCGCCGATCGAGCCGACCGGCCGATCGTCGACGGCGATGGCGAACGCCGTCTCGGGCTCCCCGCCGCGCGTGAACGCGATGAACTGGCGCGCATCGTCCACCGAGTACGGGTGCGGGAACCGGTCGCGCAGCTGCAGCCACACCTTGCGATTGTCGGCGTGCCGGGCCAGCTCGGCCGCGTCGGTCGCGCGGAACGAGCGCACAACGCAGCAGTCCAGGTCGAGCAGCATCTCCGCCTTATACTCGAAGGACGTGCCGGTTGGGAAGCGTCGGAACGGTCTGCGGCAAGCCCTTCTCCTGACAATCGCACTGGGCGGTCCGGTCGCGTCCGCCCCCGCGGGCGCGCAGCCGCTGCTCGAGCCGCAGGATTGCCGTCTGGACCGGGTGTCCGTCCCGGCACGTTGCGGAACCCTTGCCGTATTCGAGGAACGCGCCGCCGGCGCCGGCCGGACCATCGAGCTGGAGATCGTGGTCGTTCCGGCCGTCGCCGACAGCGCCGAACCCGACCCGCTCTTCTTCCTAGCGGGCGGTCCGGGCCAGGCGGCCACCGAGCTGGCGGGGCCGCTGGCGCGGGTGCTGGCCAGGGTGCGCCGGACGCGCGACCTCGTCTTCGTCGGCTACTTCGAGGCGGTGCGCTCGGACGTGCCGACGCTGCTGCTCTCCGGCGCTCTCGATCCGGTGACGCCGCCGCGCTGGGGCGAGGAGGTTCTGCGCGGGCTCGGCAACGCGCGGCACGTCGTGGCGCCGGGCGCCGGCCACGGGCTGGAGGAGAGCGGCGTCGTCGTCGTCGATCCGCCGGCCGACCCCGAGGCGGCCGTGCGCAACCGTGTGTGCTACGGTGTGCTATAGATGCTACCATCACGGGATGCGCACCATCACGCAGCGGGAGCTGCGCAATGAATCGGCGGCCATCCTGCGCGAGGTCCAGGCCGGTCGCAGCGTGATCGTGACCCGCAACGGCACACCGGTAGCCGAGCTGAAACCGGTGTCGCCCCGCCGGTTCGTGCCGCGCGGCGTCATTGCGCAGGCTGCGGCCACCGCACCGCCAATCGATGCGGCGCGGTTCCGTCGCGACCTCGACACGCTCGCCGATCAGGGCGTCGATGTCTGAGCGACCCGCTGGTCCGGCGCTGATGAGCGACGGGTCCCGCGGCTTGTTGGACACGTCCGTCGTCATCGACCTCGACGCGATCGACCACGCACTGCTGCCGGACGAAACCGCGATCTCGGCCGTGACGCTGGCGGAGCTTGCCGCCGGACCGCACGCGACGGGCGACGAGCAGGAACGCGGCCGCCGGCAGGACCGCCTCCACTGGGCCGCATCGCGATGGGACCCGCTCCCGCTGGACGCGGAGGTCGCACGGGCCTACGGTCGCATCTATACGGCGTTGCGCGGACACGGCCGCAGCGGCCGCCGCCGCTTTGCCGATCTGCTCATCAGCGCTACCGCCCTGGCGCACGCCCTTCCGCTGTACACGCGGAATCCGATGGACTTCGAGGGCCTGGGGCAGCTCGTCAGCGTGCGGGCCGTGTAGGCAGGGATGCAGGCAATCGTCCAGGACCAATACGGCTCGGCCGACGTGCTGCGGCTCGGCGAGGTCGAGCGGCCGCGGGTTGGCGAGCGCGACGTGCTGGTGGAGGTTCACGCGGCGGGCCTCGATCCGGGCGTCTGGCATCTCATGAGCGGGCGGCCGTACCTCGTGCGGCTGATGGGCTTCGGGCTGCGGCGGCCGAAGGACCGCGTGGCGGGGCAGGACGTCGCCGGACGGGTTGCGGCCGTCGGTGCGGGCGTCACGCGGCTGCGGCCGGGCGACGCGGTGTTCGGCACCTGCAGCGGCGCCTTCGCCGAGTACGCCCGCGGGCGCGAGGACACGCTCGCGCCGAAGCCGGCCAACCTCACGTTCGAGCAGGCGGCGGTCGTGCCCACGTCCGCGGCCACGGCCCTGCAGGCCCTGCGCGACGTGGCCCGGGTCGAGGCAGGGCAGACCGTGCTGGTGATCGGCGCCGGCGGCGGCGTCGGCACGTTCGCCGTGCAGATCGCCCGGGCATTCGGCGCGGAGGTCACGGGCGTGTGCAGCGCGGCGAAGACGGATCTGGTGCGCTCGATCGGCGCCCGGCATGCCGTCGACTACGCGCGCGAGGACTTCGCCGCCGGCCGGCAGCGTTACGACGTCATCCTCGACACGGCGGGCAATCGTTCGCTCTCGCATCTCAGGCGCGCGCTCGCGCCGGCCGGCACGCTCGTCATCATCGGGGGCGAGCAGGGCGGACCGTGGCTCGGCGGCGTCGATCGCCAGCTCCGGGCGTCGCTGCTGTCGCCGTTCGTGCGCCAGACGCTCGGCTCGCTGTTCTCGACGGTCGTCGCGGCGGATCTCGATCGCCTGCGGGAGCTGCTCGAGGCCGGCAAGGTTGTGCCGGTCATCGGCCGGACCTGCCCGCTGAGCGGGGTCCCGGACGCCATGCGCCAGCTCGCAGCCGGGCACGCCCGCGGCAAGATCGCCATCTCCGTCCGCCCTGAAGTGTAGGCTTCCGCGGCCCCCGCGTATGGGTTACTCTCTGCTTTGCAATGCCGTGGATCCTGCGTGTCGCGACCGGCCGGCGAGTGCTCGCGGCAGCCGGGACGGCGCTCGTGGGAACCGGCCTGCTGTTCGGGACGGGCCCTTTCCCGGCCGTGCGAGCGCTGGCGCCCGAGGGGGTGCTCCCCGAGGAGCAGCTCGGCTACGGCGCGGACGAGCTGCACGCGTTCCTGGGCGCCATCGGTCCCGACGGACGTGCCGCCTACGTCCTGTTTCAGCGCCTGGACATCCTGACGCCGCTGCTGCTCGGGGGCGCGGCGATGCTCCTGATCGCCTGGCTGCTCGGGCGTGCAGGCACGACCGGCGGACGCGTCGCGTGGCTGCCGTTCGTTCCCGTCCTGTTCCTGCTGACCGAGGTGGCGGAGGACTTCGTGCTGGGCCGGGCGGCCCGGCTCTATCCGGCGGAATCGTCCATCAGCGCGGCACTCCCTGTGCTGACCGGCGCCAAGTTCGCGGTCATGGCGCTGATGGCTCTCGTCATTGCCGGTTGCGCGTGGCGACTGGTCTGGAGAAAGGACTGACGATGTCTGCATCACGACGACGTTTCCTGAAGAGCGCGGTGGCGGTCGGCGGCGTGGCCCTGGGACAGCGGGCCGGCGCCTGGTCGTCGGTTCCCGCCGGCCGTCCGTCGAGTGGGAATCCGGCGGCCGCGGCGAGACCTGCCGCGGCGGCAGTGCAGGGCGGCCGGGCGCTGCCGACGCAGGCCGAGGTCGAGGGGTGGTACAGGGATCAGCGCAACTGGGGCCGCTGGGGCGCCGACGACGAGGTCGGCGCGGTCAACCTGATCACCGCCGAGAAGCGCCAGGCCGCGGCGGCGCTCGTGCGCAACGGGCGCACCGTGTCGACGAGCCGGCTCTTCGAGCCGACGCAGCACTTCGTCCGCAAGAACGACCGGGGCGCCGGCGCCGGCTCGTTCATCGACTACTACGGGTTCATCTACCACGGCCAGACCATCACTCACATCGACGCGCTGTGCCACGTGTGGGAGAACACGGACGGCGTGTGGCAGGGCCGCGATCCGGACGCCGCGGTGGACACGCACGGCGCGAAGTTCGGCGCCATCACGGCCTGGAGCAACGGCATCATCACGCGCGGCGTGCTGCTCGACGTGCCCCGTCATCGCGGCGAGCCGCACGTGACGGCCGACCGGCCGGTGCACGGCTGGGAGCTCGAGGAGATCGCGGCGGCCCAGGGCGTCGAGGTGGGGCCGGGCGACGCGCTGCTCGTCCACAGCGGGCGCGAGGCGTTCCAGCGCGCCGGCGGCGCCATCGGGGGCGGCGCCCGTCCCGGCCTGCACGCCTCGTGCGCGAAGTTCATTCGCGACCGCGACGTCGCGCTGCTCGGGTGGGACATGATGGACGCGCGGCCCAACGACTACGGGCTGGCCTACCCGGTGCACGGCGTGCTGACCTTCTACGGCGTGGCCCTGCTGGACAACGCGCTGCTCGAGCCGCTCGCCGACGCCTGCGCGGAGGAGGGACGCCACGAGTTCATGTTCATGGCGCTGCCGCTCAACGTGAAGAACGGCACCGGCAGCCCGGCCAATCCGATCGCGATGTTCTAGTGTGCCGTCCCGGAAATACGAATCGCAATACGCGCCACTTTGTCGATGATCGACTGCGCCGTGGCGACCCAGACGAACGGCGTGGCAGAGGCATTGTACGCGTTGATGAACGCTTGGATCTTATGCACCAGATCGGCGACGCTGTGGAACGAACCCCGCTTGATCGCCCGCTGGCTGAGCACGCCGAACCAGCGCTCCACCTGGTTCAACCAGGACGCCGAGGTGGGCGTGAAGTGCAGATGGAAGCGGGGTCGCGCCGCCAGCCACCGCTTGACCTTGGCGTGCTTGTGTGTCGCATAGTTGTCCAGTACCAGATGGATGTCCAACGCTGCCGGCACCTCGCGGTCGATCAGGCGCAGGAACGAGAGGAACTCCTCGTGGCGGTGCCGCTTGCGGCACTGCCCGAACACCTGTCCGGTGGCGATGTCGAGGGCAGCGAACAGCGTCGTCGTGCCGTGCCGGACGTAGTCGTGGGTGTAGCCTTCGGCGTAGCCGAGGCCCATCGGCAGCGTCGGCTGGGTGCGGTCGAGCGCCTGAATCTGCGACTTCTCATCCACGCACAGGACCATCGCGTGGTCGGGCGGGTTGAGGTAGAGCCCGACGATGTCGCGCACCTTCTCGATGAAAAACGGGTCGGTCGACAGCTTGAAGGTCTGCGCCAGATGCGGCTTGACGCCGAAGAGGGCGAGCCAGCGCTGCACCGTGCTCTTGGAAAGGCCCTCGGCCTGCCCCAGCGCGCGCGTGCTCCAGTGCGTGGCGGTGTCGGGTGTCTGCTGCAACGCGCGGTTGATCACGCTCGCCACCTTGTCGTCGTCGTAGGTCCGGGGCCGTCCGGGCCGCATTTCGTCGTGCAACCCCTCGATGCCGGCTTCCCGGAAGCGTCGGCGCCACTTGCCGACGGTGTGTGGTATGACGCCGACACGCTTGGCGACGGCTGCGTTGGTCAAGCCTTCGGCGCTGGCGAGGATGATGCGGGCCCGCACGACCAAGGCGTAGGGCAGGGTAGCCGATTGAGCAATCCCCTGGAGCTGATTCTGTTGCTCGTCGGTGAGCGTGAGCGAGGCCAGTTTGCGTCCGCGTGGCATGGGCAGGCTCCTTCGAGTGCGAGTCTGCCCATGATGTCATAAACTTAAGGGACAGGACACTAGCAACGTTCCAGAGGAGGACACGATGAGCATGCCGGTGAGATCCAATCGGCCCGACGGGCCGTCGCGGCGGCGTTTCATCCAGGGCACGGCCGCGGCGGCCGGAGGGGTTGCCGCCCACGCGCTGGGGGCGGCCCGAGGTGCCGCGGCACAGGCCCCGGCGGCCTCGAGCCCGGGCGGCCGGTTCCGCGAGCTGCTGGCGCGGCCCGAGCCGAGCCGCTGCGTCAACTGCGGCGACGTCGCGTCGGCCCGGCTCGTCGAGATGCACGGGTTCGAGATCGCGATGACGGGCGGCAGCGCGCTGTCGCTGAGCAAGTTCGGGCTCGGCGACTACGGCATGATCACCATGGACGACCTGATCGAGTTCTGCACCCGCGCGGCCGACGCGATCGACCTGCCCATCATCGCGGACGCCGACGACGGCGGCGGGAACCCGCTCAACGTCTATCGCGCGGTTCAGCGTTACGAGCGCGCCGGCGCCGCGTGCGTCATGATCGAGGATCTGTACGGCGCCAAGCACCTGCAGGGGCTCAGCGAGGGCAAGATCCTGGCCGCCGACGCCATGGTCGACAAGATCCACGCGGCCGCCGACGCCCGCCGCGGCGACACGGTGCTGATGACCCGCTGCGACGTCGTTGCCGGCGGCGGCCCGCTCGACGAGGCGCTCGAGCGGATGACGCGCTACGCCCAGGCCGGCGGCGACCTGATCTTCATCCCCCAGATACCGCTGGAGCAGTGCGCCCGGGCGGTGGAGATGACCGGCCGGCCGATGCTCGCGTCCGTGCCGTCGGTCCAGGCGGCGCGCGACAACGGCGTGGGCGTCGCCTTCTTCGGCGGCATCAACCTGGTGGCCGCGGGGGCGGTCGACCGCGCCCTCGGCGAGCTAGCGCGCGACGGCCAGGTAGGGGCGACGGGCGACCTCGCGCTCGATGCGGGTCGCCGGCGGGCGCTGATCCGCAACGACGAGATGGTGGAGCGGGCGCAGCGCTACGACGCCCAGAGCGAGGACACGCAGTAGGCGGCGGTGCGCGCTGCACCGCGCGGTCGGCGCAGCGTCGCGATCGCGGCGGCGCGAGTGAGGAGCATGGCATGAGATCCGTATCGAGCATCCATTGCGCCGCGGCCGTCCTGGCGCTCGCCTTCGTCTTTTCCGTCCACGGCGGTGCCGCGGCGGCGCAGGCGCCGCCGCGGCCGTCCGACGGCACCTTCCAGGTGGATCCCAACTGGCCGCAGGACCTCCCGGGCGACTGGCTCCTCGGCAACGTGGTGGGCGTGGCCGTCGATTCGAGCGACAACGTGTGGATCATCCATCGCCCCAACAGCCAGCGCGGCGGCGAGGACACGCCGCCGGTCATCGCGTTCGACCAGGACGGCGCGGTCGTCCGGAGCTGGGGCGATCCGGGCGGCGACTGCGACTGGGGGACGCAGACGCACGGCATCTACGTGGACCACGACGACAACGTCTGGGTCGGCTTCGGCGGCGGCCTGCCGTACGACCTCTCGTCGCGGGCGACGACCGACAACGCGCTGGTCGTGAAGCTGACGCCGGCGGGCGACTGCCTGCTGCAGATCGGCGACCTGGGCATGGGGACGGAGGGCAGCAACAGCACGCTGTTCCTCGGCCAGCCCACCGACATCTGGGTCGACGCCGGGACGAACGAGGTGTTCATCAGCGACGGCTACACCAACCGCCGCGTCATCGTCTTCGACGCGGCGACGGGCGACTACAAGCGGCACTGGGGCGCCTACGGCAACCGGCCCGACGACGCGGCGCCGGGCGGCTTCAGCCGGGGCGACCCGCCGCCCCCGCAGTTCGACACGCCGCACTGCATCGCCGGCACCAGCGACGGCATGATCTACGTCTGCGACCGCGGCAACCAGCGCATCCAGGTGTTCGACCGCGACGGGACGTTCGTCAGGGAGGCGCTCGTCGAGGCACCGCTGCGCGGCGGGCAGGTGGGCGGCTACCCGTGGGACATCGGGTTCTCGACCGACGCCGAGCAGAGCCTGCTGGTCGTAGCCGACGGGCGCACGCACCGCGTGCACACGCTCGACCGCGACACGCTCGAGGCGGTGGCGTCGTTCGGCCGCCGCGGCCGCTGGGCGGGCCAGCTCGAGTCGCCGCACAGCCTGGCGCTCGACTCGCGGGGCAACCTGTACGTGGGGGACACGCTCGACGGCCGCCGCGTCCAGCGCTTCGTCCACGCCCGGTGAGGTCACATCAAACCGCCGGCCATCACCTTGACCGCTGTCGGAACCCGGCGTTAGTTCCGGTACCGGCAAGAGGCTCACCTCCATGCTCACGCGATTCTATGCCCACAACTTTCGGTGCTTGATCAACTTCGAATTGACGCTTGACGACGCAAATGTCTTCCTCGGGCCCAACGGCAGCGGCAAGACATCAGTCCTGAATGTTCTGAGCGGAATTCAGAAGCTCCTCGTGCGCGGCGCCAAGATTAACGACGCCTTCCCCGCGCGCGAACTGTCTTCTTGGGAGAGGGAGCGAAACGAACTCCAGCATTTCGAGCTCGACCTGCAACTTGATGGCGAGTCCTACCACTATGCCCTGCAAATACAGCACGACCGGGATCGTCGTAGGATGCGGATCCACGACGAAGTACTCAGGCAAGATGACAGACCGCTTTTCGCATTCAAACAAGGTAAGGCGCAGTTGTATCACGACGACTTCGGCAAGGGGCCGGAATACCCGTTCGATTGGTCGCAGTCTGGCGTCGCCGTGTTGAACGAGCGTCCGGATAACCGGAAGCTGACGCGGTTCAAGAAGGAGATCGCGAGCTTCGTCATTGCAAGTCCGTGCCCTCCACTCTTCGATCCGGAGACACGGACCGAGGATGAATTCCTCGAGCCGTTGATGCAGAACTTCGTAGCGTGGTATCGCCATGCCGCGCAAGAGAACATGGGCCGCATAGCTGCGTTGTTCGCCGTTCTGAGCAAGGCGCTTCCAGGGTTCGAGTCCATCAATCTGACCGAATCGGGAGAGAATGCACGTGTGTTGAAGGTAGCCTTTCACGGCCTGGATAAGGACGACAAGTTGCACCGTTACGGGTTGGGTCAGTTGTCGGATGGTCAAAAGGCACTGGTCGCCTTGTACTCGGTCATCCTTTTGTCGCCGAATGGCCGAGTCTCTCTCTTCCTGGACGAACCGGACAACTATCTCGCTCTTCGCGAGGTGCAGCCGTGGCTTGCCGAGGTTATCGATCGGTGCGGGGATACACTGGAGCAGGCGGTTATCGTGTCACACCATCCGGTCACGATCGACTATATGGCCGGAGCGAAAGGCCGCTGGTTCTACCGCGACAGTGACGGTCCGGTACGAGTCAGAAAGAAGCCGGAACGTACGGTTGAGGGGCTGTCTCTGGCAGAGACTGTAGCGAGGGGTTGGGACAGATGAGCGGGTCAGTATCGTTCTGCTCTGCGAAGACTCACAAACAAACTCCTTTGTGCGCCGCTTCCTGAAGCGCAGGCACTTCGGCCATAGGGACATCACAACTCTTCCCCTTCCCGATGGGAGCGGATCGGGGGAGCAGTGGGTTCGGGAGCGGTATCCCGATCAGTTGCGGGCGATACGAGGGAGACAGGCTGCCTGGGATTGTCCCGTTCGTTGTTGAACTTTGCGAGTGGCGGACTCCTTGTTTCCGCGCCGAGTTCGTCTATTCTACGCCGCGTCAGCAACCGCACCGTCGGGCGGGGCCAGCGCGTCCAGTGCAGCGACCAGGTGGCGTAGGTCGCGGTAACCACGCACCCGCCGGAAGCGCGGCTCCGCCTCCACCAGCGCGCTCGCCACCCAACGTTGAATCATCTGCCCGCCACGCCACCGCTTGACCCGCCGCGTGTAGTCCTCGACGCTGCCCATCAGGTTTTCGATGATGTTCGTAGAGCGCAGAGTACGTTCGAGCGCCCCCGTCAGACCAAGCCGCTGCACCGTCAGTGTCTCCTCGAGGCCCTCCCGGATGGACGCCGCCGCGCCGGGGTGGTCACGCTCCAGCGACCCCGCCAAGCGCTCCAGCACCCGCACCGCGCGGTCCGCCGAGTCCAGCTCCCAGGCGTCCCGCAACGCCTTGCCAACCGAGGCGTGCAGCCGTTCGGGCAGATGGCCCATGACGTTCCGGAGCTTGTGTACTTGACAGCGTTGCACCACGCCACGAGAGCCGAAGACATCGCTGATGGCCCGGCGCAGCCCCGCCGCCCCATCGATGACGAACAGCAACGTCCGGTCCGTCGGCAGACCGCGCGTCACCAAGTCGCTCAGCAGGCCGGTGGTGACGGCCGCCGTCTCCGTGGCGCCTTCGCGAAGCCCCAGCACGTGCTTGCGGCCCTGCGTGTCGATCCCCAACGCGACCACCATGCAGTGATCCCGGAAGACCTTGCCGTCGATGCAGACCACCCGCAGGTCCAACTCGCCCAACGGCCGCTTGAGAAACGACCCCAGGCGCTTGGCCGACAGCGCCACGAACCGCCGAGACACCGCGCTACGCGACGTTCCCCGCTCCGTCACCTCGTCCGGCAACGGATCCAACGTGCCCGCATACCGCCGCGTCGACACCCCGGCCGCGACCGCCGCCAGCGTGCGCTCGTCCAGCGGGTCGGTGGCCGCCGCCCACCGGAAGCTCGGCAGCGGCAGCTCGCCGTCCGTGCTCCGCACACGGAGCCGCGGCACGGCAACTTCGCGCCCCCCGAGCGTCACCTGACTGGCCACGCTCCCGCCACGCCATGCGGGTCGCTCGACCTGATGGCGCCCCTTCGGCCCGCACAGGTCTTCTCGATCCCCCTCCATCATCGCCTCAAGGACCTGCAGCCCGGTCGTGATGCACAAGCCATGAAACGCTTCCCGGACACCGTTCAGCACACCGAGCACCGGCAGGGGCACCTGAATCGAGACCGTTCGCGAGCTGGGGGGTTGGCTGGAACGCTTCCGCCTGTCATGCTTCGCCATGGGTGGCTCTCCTCTTGTTGATTCCACCCCTGTCCTACCACAGACAGGGGCGAGGAGTCGCCACCCGCTTCACTTCAGTTCAACAGCATCCGGGACATCCCCGGCTGCCTATTTGATCGTCGTCACCGATGCTGACACGCGGTCATCGGGAGCGATACGAGCCGGATTGGATGCCCATTGTCGAGAAAAGCACGTGCCTCCAAGGGTCGCCAACGACCCGGTCATCATGGCCGTGCCGCGTCGCAACATCGAGACGTGGTTCGCGTACCTCAACGGGAACGAGGTGGATGAAGCTTCAACGTACCCCAAATTGGCGCGCGAGCGTGACTGTGACCGACATGCCCAACGTCTGCACGCGATGTGCCACGAGGAGCAGCGACTTGTCGAACCGTCCCCGCCGTCGCTGGTCGAGGCATGCCAGGAGCATGCACGGCTCCGGCGTTGAGCGATGACGGCTTGACTGATGCCAGATGGCGTTTCTGTTCAGCGTGCCTGCGGCTGCGCCTGTCCCGACTGCCCGGACTTCTCCCGTTTCTCCGGCGGCGCGGGCGGCGGCGGGGCCGGCCGCGAGTACTGGTCGACGATCTCCGGCCGCGGTCCGTCCGTCGGGATGCCGGCGCCGACCATGAGCGTCGCGATGGCCTCCATCGTGGGACGCGACGGGCGGGGCAGGCCGCCGCGGTAGCCTTCGGCGATGAACAGCGGCGTGCGGCCGTTCACGTCCGGCTCGCTCCAGACGTGGATGTCCGCGCCGTTGTCCGCCAGCAGTTGCACGACCGTCGGGAAGCTGCCGTACGCCGCGCCGTGCATGGCCGTGCTGCCGTTCTCGTCCACGGCGTCGATGTCGGCGCCCAGGTCGAGCAGGAGCTGCACGGCGTCGCGGGCCTCCGGCTCCGAGCCGGCCTCCTCCTCCGGGGCCCGCGTGCCGAGTCCGGCCGCCGCCATCAGCGGCGTGGAGCCGTCGGCGTTCGGCAGCAGCGGGTCGGCGCCGAGCTCGAGCAGCACGCGCATCAGCGGGACGTCGGCCCGGTCCGCGGCCATGAGGAAGGCCGTGGCGCCTTCCATCTCCAGCTCCGACGCGGTGTGGGGCGGACGGACGCCGGCGGTCCGCAGGCGTCCGTTCACGTCCGCGCCGCGCGCCACGAGCTCGCGCACGAACTGCAGGCCCGTCAGCTTGCCGGAGCCGATGGGCGGCGGATCGCCGCGGTCGCTGGCGTCCGGCTTGCGGACCCACGACATGGTGTGCAGCGGCGCGAAGCCCGTGCGCTGGTCGTTCGGATCGGCGCCGGCGTCGATCAGCGCCACGGCCAGCTCGAAGTGGCCGTTGCGGACCGCCAGCGCCAGCGGGCTCATGCCCTCGTCCACCGGCCGGTAGCTGGCGTTGTTGACCAGCTCGACCGGCTTCTCCTCCGCCCGCTCGATGGCCGCGTTCACGTCGACGCCGGCGGCGAGCAGCCGCTGCACGACGTCGATGCGGCCCGCGCGCACGGCGAAGAGCAGCGGGTTGAAGCCGGATTCCAGCGCCGCGTGTACGTCGGCCCCGGCCGCGATTAGGGCGTCGACGATCCCCGCGTGCCCCTCGGCCGCGGCCCACATCAGCGCGGTCTGCTCGCGGCGCTCCCGCGCGTCCGGATCGGCGCCGCCGGCCAGCAGGACCTTCACGGCCGCCAGGCTGCCCGTCCGGGCCGCCGTCATCAGCACGGTCTCGCCCCCCAGCAGCGCGGCGTTCGGGTCGGCGCCGGCGTCGAGCAGGAGACGCACGAGCGCGGCGTTGCCGTTCCCGGCGGCGAGCGACAGCGCCGGCACGCCGTAGCGGTTCAGCGCGTCGGCCTCGGCGCCCGCGGCGAGCAGCAGGCGGGTCGTCTCCAGGTCGTCGTGATAGGCCGCCCAGTGCAGGGGCGTCGTGCCGTCGACCTGCGCGGCGTTCACGTCAGCGCCGCCGGCGAGCAGCGTGCGCACGAGCGCGTCCTGCTGCTGCTCGGCCGCGTCGGCCAGCGACGTGTCCTCCGCCGCAACGGCCGTGGCCGCCGCGGCGAGCGCCAGGATGGAGAGTGCAGCGATTCGTCGCCAATCCATGGATGATCTCCTTTAGACGGGGCTGCGCCCCGAACCCCCGGCGTCGGCTTGCGGGGACCCCTGCGCCCCGCGCCGCTCCCGCCGAGCCGCGCCGTGCGCGGCTTGCGGAGTCTGCACCGTCGCATGGTGCAGACTCCTGGCCGGACCTGCCTACACGGGTACGGCGTCGACCAGGCGCTCGATGCGGCCGGTGCTGTCGCCGAACGAGTCCAGCCGGACCCCGACGCGGTCGAGCAGCGTCAGGTGCAGGTTGGCGAGCGGTGTGCCCGTGTCGTAGCGGACGTGCCGTCCGCCCCGCAGGCCGCACGCGGCGCCGCCGGCGACCAGGATCGGCAGGTTCTCATGGTCGTGCAGGCTGGAGTTGCCCATCCCGCTGCCGTACAGGTAGACGGTGTTGTCGAGCAGCGAGCCGTCGCCGTCGGGCGTGGCCTTCAGCTTCTCGAGGAACTCCGCGAACAGCGACACGTGGAAGGTGTTGATCTTGGAGATCTTCAGCAGCTTCTCCGGGTCGTTCCCGTGGTGGCTGGTCGGGTGGTGCGGGTCCGGCACCCCAATCTCGGGATAGGTCCGGTTGCTGAGCTCGCGCGTGAGCTGGAAGCTGACGACCCGCGTGATGTCCGCCTGGAAGGCCAGCAGTTGCAGGTCGAACATGAGCTTCGCATGGTCCGCGAACGCCGCCGGCACGCCCACCGGACGGTCCACGTCGGGCAGCAGGTTGTCGGCCGTGCCGTCCTCGGCCCGCCGGATCTGGCGTTCGACCTCCCGGATGCTGTCCAGGTACTGGTCGACGCGTGCCCGGTCGGACGCGCCTACCGCGCGCTTGAGGCGCGCGATGTCCGCGCTGAACGCGTCGAGCAGGCTGCCGCGGCTGCTGAGCGCGGCCTGCCGCTCGGCGGCCGTGCCGCCCTCGCCGAAGAGGCGCTCGAAGACGATGCGCGGATGCGCCTCGGCGGGCAGCGGCGTCGTCGGCGACGACCACGACAGGCAGTTCTGGTAGACGCAGGCGTAGCCGTTGTTGCACACGCCGGCGAGGGGGCTCAGGTCCATCGACAGTTGCAGCGACGGCAACTGCGTGTCCTGTCCGATCTTGCCGGCCGCGATCTGGTCGACCGTCGTGCCCAGGTGGTAGTCGGAGCTCTCCGTGTGCTTGGCGTAGGCCGCGCTGAGGAACCCCGAGTTCGACGTGTCGTGCGTGCCCGGATAGGAGAGCTCCAGCTCGAGGTTGGTCACCACCGTGAGCTGCTCCCTGACGGGCTCGAGCGGGCTGAGGATCGGCGGCAGCGTGCCCAGCCGGTCCGTGTCGGCCGGCGTCCAGCGGCCGTGGTCGCAGCCCATCGGGATGAACACGAAGCCGAGCCGGGACACCGGCCTGGCCGGCGTCTTCGCCAGCGCCGTCGCCGCGGGAATCATCGCGTCGAGCAGAGGCAGCGCGAGGGTGGCCTGCATCCCCTTCAGGAACGTGCGCCGGGGAAGGGCCTTCTTCGTGATGATCATGACGATCTCCTCATTTGAAACGGGACACTCTCGACGATTCCCACGATGAGCGACGACAGGCGGTAGCCGTCCGCCTCGGCGGCGCGCAGGATCCGGCGGACGGCCGGCGCGTCGTAGTACTCGACGCCGCGCCCGAGCGCGAACGTCAGCAGCTTCTCGGTGATGGTGCCGGCAAACAGGTCCGGCCGGCTCATCAGGCCGGCCTCGAGACCGTCCACGCCGTCGAGCTCGCCCACGAGCGGCAGCCGTCCGGACACGTCGATCGACGCGGCGTCGCCTTCGTGGTCCCGCCAGCGGCCGAGAGCGTCGAAGTTCTCCAGCGCGAATCCGACCGGGTCGATCGTGCGGTGGCAGCTCGCGCAGGCCGGGTTGCCGCGATGCGCGGCCAGGCGCTCGCGCATCGGCAGGTTGGCCGCCACGGCGTTCTCCTCAAGCGCCGGCACGTTCGGGAGCGGCGGCGGCGGCGGCGCGCCGAAGATGTTCGAGAGCACCCACACGCCGCGAATCACGGGCGACGTCCGCGTGGCGTAGGACGTCACCGACAGGATGCTGCCCTGCCGCAGCAGGCCGCCGCGCCGGCTGGCGGGGTCGAGCGCCACGCGCCGGAAGCGGGTGCCGTATACGTTCGGGATGCCGTAGTGCTTCGCCAGCCGCTCGTTCAGGAAGGTGTAGTCGGCGCTCAGCAGGTCGAGCACGCCGCCGCCTTCGCGCACGACGCTGTCGAAAAAGCGCTCGGTCTCCTCGCGGAAGGCCTGCCGCAGGTTGTCGTCGAAGTCCGGGAACAGGCGCGTGTTCGGGCTGAGCGAGGCCAGGTTCCGGAGCTGCAGCCACTGCCCGGCGAAGTTGCGCGCCAGATTGTACGAGCGCGGGTCGGCCAGCATCCGGCGCGTCTGCCGCTCGAGCTCGTCCGGTTGGCTGAGCACGCCGCGCTCGGCCGCGTCGAGCAGCTCGTCGTCGGGCAGGCTGCTCCAGAGGAAGAACGACAGGCGGGAGGCCAGCTCCAGATCGCTGACGCGGTAGGCCTCGCCCGCGGCCGACCCCTCGGGATCCAGCTCCACGCGGAACAGGAACTCGGGGTTGACGAGCACCGCGGCCAGCGCCTTCTCGATGCCGTCGTCGAAGCTGCCCGCGGCCCGTCCGTCGCGGTAGAACGCCAGCGGTCCGTCGACGTCGGCCGCCGATACCGGCCGGCGGTAGGCCCTGCGCATCAGCTTCGAGAGGATCTCCGCCGCGCACGTCTCCTCGTCGATCGCCTCGTCCGGCCGACAGACGAAGAGACGCGTGCGGCTCGGGGTGTCGCCGGCGCCCTGCGGGGCATAGGGTCCGGTGATGGTCACCTGGTAGATCGCCGGCGTCTGGCGCGGGTGCCGTTGCTCGTTGAAATGCGACTGGAGCGGCTGGCGCTCGGTCTCGATCAACGAACCGCCGTCCCTGGGGAACGTGACGCCGAGCGCGTGCGGGCCGGCGGCGACCGGCACGCGCACCTTCATGTCGCGGTCGAGCAGCGTGTCGTCGCCGCCGGGCGGCCTGGCCACCGTGAAGCTCGCGACCGGCACGCGGTCGAGCAGCAACTCCAGCGTGTGCGGCCGCGGATCGCGCAGGCCGCCGATGTTGCCGCTGCGATTGCGCGCGAGGCGCACCTGGATGTCGTACTCGCCGTCCTGCGGGAAGGTGTGCGAGATGAGTGCGCCGCCGCGGGTGCCGATGGGCAGGCCCGGGACGTGCGCTTCCTGGGTCACGTCGGGCGGCACGCGAACGACCGTGCTGTCGACCGACGAGCGCGCGGCGCCGACCGCCAGCCGGCTGATGCTGCGTGCCGCCGAGATGTAGCGGTCGAGCAGCGCCGGGGGCAGATCGCCCACCGTCACGTTGTCGAAGCCGTGGCCGCTCTCGTCCGGCGGGAGCAGCGCCGCGGCGTCGATGTCGAGCGCCAGCAGGTCGCGGATGGCGTTCTGGTACTCGGTCCGGTTGAGGCGCCGCAACGTCTCGGTGCGGCCCGGGTTCGGATGGGCGTCCGCGTCGGCGTCGAGCGACGTCTCCAGCCACGCGAGCATGGCCAGGCGTTCCGTGTCGGGCGGCTGCGGCCGGTTGGATGGCGGCATCGTGCCGGTGCGCAGCTTCTGCACCACCTGCTCCCACACCGCGGCGTCCGCGGCGACGTGGGCGATGTCGAGGGCCTCCAGGCTCAGGCCGGCCGTCTCGAGCCGCTCGTTGTGGCAGGTCAGGCAGTAGCGGTCCAGCAAGCGGCGGCCGGCCGCCGCCGACGGAGCTGGCGCGGCAGCGGCGGTCGCGGGCGGCGCTTCGGCGTGCGCCGCCGGCTGCTGCGCGGACGATGCGGCGGGCAGGCCGACGACCACGGCCAGGGCCAGACCCGCGCACACGACTCCGATCCTGAGGATGGACTCGTGCATCATCTGTTTCATCGGGCCATTGTAGGCTCCGATCCGCCGGAATCCAAGACCGAAGTTGCCTGTCCTGCGATCCGCTGCAGCGCTATAGTGGAGGCTGACATGCCCAGCTCCTACCATGACGTCGACACGCCCATCGGCATCCTGCGCCTGGTGGGCGACGAGCGGCACCTCGAGCGCATCGACCTGCCGAACGCGGCGGCGCGCGCACCCGCCGCGGCGTGGCGCGAGCAACGCCGCGCGCTGCCCGGGCCGCTGGACGCGGCGAAACGCCAGCTCGCGGAGTACTTCGAGGGGATCCGGCGCGACTTCGATCTGCCGCTCGCTGCGGACGGCACGGCGTTCCAGCGCCGGGTCTGGGACGAGTTGCGCCGCATTCCGTACGGCGCGACCATCTCCTACGGTGAGCTGGCGCGCCGCATCGGCCAGCCGACGGCGTCACGCGCGGTGGGCGCGGCCAACGGCAGGAACCCGCTCGCCATCGTGGTGCCGTGCCACCGCGTGATCGGCGCCGACGGCACCCTGACCGGCTACGGCGGCGGCCTGCCGGTCAAGCAGGCGCTCCTCGCCCTCGAACGCCGGGTGGCCCCGGCGCCGGCGATTGCCTGGGAGTCTGCGCCGTACAGGGCGCCTCGACCAGCGGCAGCCTGCGCGCGTTGAGGTCGCGCAGGCCGCCGTGGCCACAGCGATGACGGCGCAGCCGGCGCGGATGCCAGCCAGGGCCGGCGGTCCAGGACTGGGCCGGCCCGACGGGTCGCGGACGACGTCAGACGCTGCGTTCAGCGCAGTGCGTATCCGATTCCGCGGGCGATGTTCTTCAGCACGGAGAGCAGCGCCGGGTCGCCGAGGGCGCGGTTGAGGCGGGGATGCGCCGGCATGACGCCGGCGGCCTCGGCGCGGTCGGTCAGGACCATCGCCGGCCGATTGGCGTGCATCGACGAGGGGTAGTAGAGACCGAAGGTCGTCGGATAGGCATGATAGAACGCACGCGCCCAGTTCCGGGACACGGACCGCGCTGCCGTCATCAGGGCCATCGACGCCCCGGCGCGCGCGGCGAAGGCGCCGGTGAGATCGAGCAGGGGGGCGGGAACAGCGGTCTCGAACCCGGCGAGCCACGGTTCCTTGTGCCGGCGGTTGACGAGGCGGGTCCTCTGGAAGACCTCGGCGAAGCAGGTCGCCGGGTCGCCGGCCGCGTAGAGAACCGCCCGTTCCGGGTCCTCCCCCAGTCGTTCGAGCTGATGATCAAAGCGCGCGTCGGTGGGTCCGACACGCCTGAAGCGGTTCCACCGCGCAGGATGCCGCCCGCCGCGGAAGTAGATCCGCCAGACGGTCGAGCCGGGTGGCAGGACGTGGACATCCGGCGGCAGCGCATCGAGCCGATCGGGCGCGGGCGTGCGCGGGACCCTCGACATACGCAGATCACAGGTCGCGCGCAATCTCGATGACGGGCTTCGGCGGCAGGCCGGCCTTGAGCCACTGGAGCGGGCTGAGCGCGCGCCCGTCGGCCGTCTCGAGCTGCGAGTCCGGGGCCGTGTACCAGCGCAGCACCGACACGGGGTCGAGCGTATTCGGCACGGCCGCGTTCACCAGGCCCACGTTCGGGACGAGTCCGTCGCGGTCGAGCTGAAAGACGGGGATCCGCCAGCGGTTCTCGATGCGGACGGCGTACAGCGCGCCCTCGCGGATCATCTGGCGGACACGAACCTGGGTGACTCCTCCGAGGCGCGCGGCAGCCTCCGCCGGCGTGAGACACGTGGCCAGGATGGCGCCGAAGGTGGTGACATAGGTCGCCAGCGGGTCGTCGCGGTCGGGGTGGTCGTCTACGTCGACGCCGGCCTGCCGGAGCACCGCCAGCTCCGATGCCGTCAGCTCATTGACCGACGGCCCGTAGAGCGTGCGGCGGAGGCTCGCGATCGCGTGCTGCAGCGCTGCGTTCAGCGCCCGCGGCGCCCGGGCGGTGAGGCCGTGCATCTCGAAGTAGCGATCGTCCGCCTCTGGTGTGCGCTGCGGCATGCCGGCTGTTTCCTTTGCTTGTGCTGGAAGCCAACGAAAATCATAGCATCCCGTCAGGCCCGCGCCGGGCTCCGATGGACGCGGCCCGGTGACGGACCGCACGTCGGCCCACGGACGACCCGTGAGGAACAGCCCGCCGCTATCCGGCCTCGGTGAGGAACCGTTCAGGACGGCTCCGCCAGGCGGGCGGCGAACCGGCGGTGTTCGTCGGCGCCGATGCCCGCCTGCAGCGCCCGGAGGGCGGCGGCGAGGTCGCCGTTCAGCAGCGCGGGGACGGCCAGGCGCAGGCCGGGGAAGACGCGGCTGTGGACGATGCCGGCGTCGTCGGCGGGCAGGGGGCGGTAGTCGCCGTCCGTCAGCTCGAACCAGTCGATGCACTGTTCCTGGGTGCGCCAGACGACGTACTCCTGCACCCCGTTGCGGCGGTAGGCGCGCAGCTTGTCGTGCAGATCGATGGACGCGCTGCTGGCGGCGACTTCGACGACCAGTTCCGGCGCGCCCTGCAGGTAGCCGTCGCTCACGCGCGATCGGCCGCCGGCGGGCGCCTCGATGCGCAGCAGCACATCGGGTTGGTGTTCGTTCTCCAGGTCGAGCCGTACTGTTGCGTTGTCGGCGATGCGGACGCCCGGGGTCGAGGCCGCGTAGACGGCGAGGACCGCGTGTATCGCGGAGTGGGCCTCGGCATGGACGATACCGACGGGCGACGGCATGTACACGACCCCCTCGATCAGTTGCGCCTTCTTCAGGTCGGGCCGCAGGGCATAGCGGCGCTCGAACTCGCAGCGCGTGAGCCGGTCGCCGTTCTCCAGGGCCGGCACCCGCGGTACGGTGGATCGCGGCGGCGGGACGGTCCCGGGCGCGCCGGGTCGTGACGTCGGGTCGAGTTCAGCCATGCCGGGCGATGCCTCCAGCGCGCCTCCACCTCGCATCATGCCACAGCCGTCGCTGTCTGCGGGAGCCTGCGGGATTTACCCGTCGGAATCTCGTCCCGCGCTCCCCCAACGAGCCCGCGCCGGCGTGCAACAATCTGCCCCGCATGCACCGATCGAACGCGAAGCTCGCGGCGGCCGTCGAGACCTGTCTGATGGAGCTGCGGCGGGTCCGGCGTCGGGCGCCGTGACCGGCGAGCAGTCGGGCTATGGGTCGCTCGCGACCTGCCGACGCCGTCGGCTCCACGTCTCGGCCGAAGGTGTCTGCGTCGCCGAGCTCGGGTGTTGGCGGCGGCTCGGGTACACACGCCTGGAGGAGGGATGAAAGTAGAAATAGGGGAGTCTCTGGGATACTCGTACCTGCGCCATGTCCAGCGGTGCTGGTTGGTGCAGACCAACTGGAAGGCGTCGGAGCATTGGATCAAACGTCTGACCGACGATGAACTGGAGCAGGAGTTCGGCTCCGTGCGGAACAAGCTGGAGTCGCGCGGCAGCGTCTTCAAGGGAACCTTCAAGCGAACGGCCACATGCCGCCAGTTCCTGAAGCAGGCTGAAATCGACGTTGTCGGCGTGCGGTTGGACGGTGGCATCCATGCCGTCGAAGTCGCCTTTCACGAGGGTGGGCTTCTCTACGCCGGCGGCACGGACAAGAACGTCCTGAAGAAGATGCTGCGGACGATGCTGATTCTGCGGGCCTATCACCCGGCGGATGCCGGGATGCGCATCTGCTTTGCTTCGCCAAAGGTCAACCCCAAGACTTTGAAGAGCCTGGAGAGCGCCTTCGACTGGTTGCGGCGGGAGTATTCCAGAGTAGACTGGTCGCTGATGGTGAACGACGACTTTACCAACCGGTTCCTGCGGCCCCTGCGGGAGAAAACGAGCCGGGTAAAGGACACTTCCGAGCTGTTCGTGCGGTCGCTGCAACTGCTGGAACTGATCGGCTCGGTAGAGTTGGGCAAGGAGAACTGACGCTCCTTCAGGGACACGACCCGTAACCGGCCGCATTGACGATCTCGGCCCGAGCAGGCGACGATTACGCAGACATCGCGTACGCTCCGTCTCCATCAGGGTGATGCCCGCCGATTCAGGAAAGCTCGCGGAGAAGGCGCAGGACCTGGTCCAGTGGATCCTGGATCAGGCGCTGGATGGAATCGGTCCGCTCCCCTCGGCTTCCGACCTGGCCGACGGCTACAAGAGCCAGCCCTACGCGAACGACGCCGAACGCGTGCAGGCGCTCATCCGATGGGCTGTCGCCAAGAACGCAGGAACTGGTTTCGTGACCGGGCTCGGAGGTGTGTTGGCGTTGCCGGTGACGATTCCGGGTTCGTTGGCGGCTTCCCTCGCGATCCAGGCCCCCATGGTGGCGGCGGTCGCCGAGATCTACGGGCACGACTCCAAGGACGACCGGGTTCGGACCGCAGTCCTGCTCTGCACGATCGGGACCGCAATGGAGGACGTGGCCAAGCAGGCTGGAGTCACGCTCGGTGGGAAGGCCGCGATGGAGGTCTTGAAGCAGGTCCCGGGGAAGATCCTGATCGACATCAACAAGCTGGTCGGTTTCCGGCTGCTGACGAAGTTCGGCGAGAGGGGCGTGTTGAACCTGGCGAAGCTCATGCCACTCGTGGGTGGTGCGGTCGGGGGCACGTTCGACGGAGCCACCTGCTACCTGGTTGGTCAAGCGGCCGACAGGGCGTTTCGACGGACGGCCGACACGACGGGAATCGACGCCCGGATCGACACGGCAGTGGCCGCCCTGCAAGCCCACATTGACACGGCGGTAGTCGCCGTGCAGGCCGACATTGACACCCGAACCCGCGAACTCGAGATCCGCCTCACCAGGCGGATGGTTGGGATGCTCCTCGCGGGCATCGCCGGTGGCGCCGCCGCGACCGTCGCGATCCTGTGGCTGCTCGGCTAGCGCTAGCCATGGCCACCGAGACCTGGGCAAGGGCGCTCGGTGGGTACCGATATCCGGTTGACCTGGCGCGGAACCCGCTAACCGAAGACTCCCCGCGGTTCACGGGTGCCCGTGAACATCGGAACTGGTTCAAACTGGCTCTCCTCAATCAGGTGTGGGTCCGGGGTGAGAGTGATCGGCGGGTTCAGCGAGCGGTGGGGTAGCTACGTGACGGACGGCGTGTCAACGCGCTACGCGCGTTCTCCGCTTCGCTGCGACCCTGGCGGGTGACACGCCGTCCGTCCCTACGCTCAGAGTGCAGTTATGGGCCTTGCGGCCCGGCCTGGACGGGGCGTCCGGGCCGTCCAAAGGGGAGATTGGGCTTGGGCTGGTCGGGCCGTGAATCGCGGCCCGCAGCTGACCGGAGCCGGCGGGTGGTCAGCCCTCGGCGAGCCGCTGGAAATCATTGAAAACGCAGGGGCGTCCTGTTCTCATTGGCATGACAAAGGAGAACCAATGAGGAGGAGGACAGCCCCATGCGTGTGACGACCCTACTACGACGATTGCTCGGTGTCACGCAGTTGTACGTCGAGCAGGTGCGTATCGGGAGCAACGGGATGTTCCGCGTATCGGCGCGGCCGTCGTGGCGGCGCTCGCGGTGCGGCGCGTGCGGCGGCCGGGCCCCACGCTACGACCGGCAACCGGCTCGGCTGTGGCGCCATGTGCCGTGGGGTCGGACGACGGTGTGGCTGCGGTATGCCCCGTGGCGGGTATCGTGTGGTCGCTGCGGGGTTCGGGTCGAGCAGGTGTCGTGGGCAGTGCACGGCAGCGCGTTCACGGCGCCGCTCGAGGAGTTGGTGGCCTATCTGGCGCAGGTGACGGACCGGACGACGGTGAGTCGTCTGGTGGGGATTTCGTGGCCGGCGGTGGGCGGCATCGTCGAGCGGGTGGTGGCTCGGCGGCTGGATTCGACGCGGCTGGCCGGGCTGCGGCGGATCGGCATTGACGAGTTCAGCTATCGGAAGCGGCACCACTATCTGACGGTCCTGGTCGACCCTGACCGCCGGCGCGTGGTCTGGGCCGGGAAGGGGCGCAGCGCCGACACGCTGGGCAGGTTCTTCGACCTGTTGGGACCGGCCGGTTGCGCCCGGATCACGCTGGTGACGGCGGACCTGGCGGCGAGCTACGGCAAGGCGGTGCGGGAACGGGTGCCGCAGGCCAGGGTCGTCTACGACCGGTTCCACGTTGAACGGCTGGCGGCCGACGCGGTCGACGCCGTCCGCCGGGCGGAGCAACACCGCCTGGGGGCGACCGCGGCCAAAGCCCTCAAGGGGACGCGCTACGCGCTGCTGAAGCATCCGGCGCGCCTCAAGCCCAGCCAAGCACAACGGCTGGCAACCCTGCGCCGCGAGAACCGCGCCCTCGACCGCGCCTACGAGTTGAACGAGTACCTGGCGACCATCCTCGAGCAGGCCAGACCCGACGAGGCCGAGGAGCTGCTCGAGCAGTGGCTGGACTGGGCGGCGCGGTCACGGCTGGCGCCGTTCGTCAAGCTCGCGCGGACCATCCGGAAGCACGCGGCGGGGATCCTCGCCTACCTCGACACCCGCATGACCAACGGACCCGTCGAGGGCATCAACAACAAGCTCCGCGTCATCGCACGGCGCGCCTACGGCTTCCACTCACACCGTCCGCTCATCTCGATGCTGTACCTCTGCTGCGGAGGCATCAAGCTGGAGCCACCGCTACCCACACGAATTTGAGGAGACTCTTCAAACTGAACACCGAGCCGGGAAACCGGCTCAAGACGATGGAATTCGAAGCCCGGTTCCGGGAACTGGCCCAGCATCATCTACAGGCGTGGGGCGAGGTCGCGTTCTGGAAGCTCTACACGATGCCACTGGTACGAAACGGCACCACCCGACGGGTGCTGGACGTACAGGTTCGTCCCAATGAGTTGTGGTCCACGTGCATGGACTACGTCGAGGACGGGACCAGAAAGTTGTTCAGCGCCTTCCGCAGCAGGCTGTTCGCCTCCCCCGTGGTCGCGACCGCGGCCACGTTCCCCGCGTTCATCTGTCCGGAGAGGTTCCCGATGGTGGACACGCAGATCACGCGATGGGCGCTCGAGAACGGCCACCTCCACGGCTACTCCCGGATCGGCGGACCCGATCTCGAACAGGTTCCCGCGTTGAAGGCCGGACGGGTCCTCACGGAGAGCCACTGGCCGTTCATCGAATCCTGGATCGCGTGGTGTCGATTCACCGCGCAGGAGCTGACTCGGCGCACGGGTTGCGCGTGGCGCGCCCGGGACGTCGAGATGGCGGTCTTCACAGCGCAGAAAGCCAACCTCCGGCTGACCCCGCTGACGTAGGGTAGTTTCAGTCAGTATCCTCACCACGCCGGCGCCTTTCGAGGGGCGAGTCCGAACCCGAGGCCGGGCATCACGGCTCCACCAGGCGGGCGGCGAACCGGCGGTGTTCGTCGGCGTCGATGCCCGCCTGCAGCTCCCGGAGGGCGGCGGCGAGGTCGCCGTTCAGGAGCGCGGGGACGGCGAGGTGCAAGCCGGGAAAGACGCGGCTGTGGACGACGCCGGCGTCGTCGGCGGGCAGGGGGCGGTAGTCGCCGTCCGTCAGCTCGAACCAGTCGATGCACTGTTCCTGGGTGCGCCAGACGACGTACTCCTGCACCCCGTTGCGGCGGTAGGCGCGCAGCTTGTCGTGCAGGTCGATGGACGCGCTGCTGGCGGCGACCTCGACGACCAGCTCCGGCGCGCCCTCGAGGTAGCCGTCGGCACTCACGCGGGACCGCCCGCCCGCCTCGGGCGCGAGGCGGAGCAGCGCGTCGGGCTGCGGCTCGTTGTCGAGATCGAGGCGGAGGGTGGCGTTGTCGTAGCCGTGGACGCCGGGGGTTGACGCGGCGTACACGAGCAGCACGGTCTGAATCATCGCGTGCGGTCCCGCATGGGCCACGCTCACCGGCGACGGCATGTACACGACCCCCTCGATCAGTTGCGCCTTCTTCAGGTCGGGCTGCAGGGCGTAGCGGCGCTCGAACTCGCAGCGCGTGAGCCGGTCGCCGTTCTCCAGCGTCGGCGCGCGGGGGTCAGGGGCCCGTGGAGGCAAGACGGCGCCGGGCGCGCCGGACCGTGACGTGACGTCGATCTCAGCCATGCCAGGGTGATGTCTCCAGCCTGCAGCTCCAGGTTTCATCATGCCACACCCGTCGTCGCTGCGGGGCTGCCGCGCCGGCCGTTGTCAGCAAGGGGACAACCCTCTCGAATATCAGATCTTGATATTAACTTTGGATATCGACTACAAGTAGCTATGCCCGCCATCTCGTTGAAGCTCCCGGAGCGGCTGCTCGCTGCTGCTGGCCAATGCGCCGCGGCGCTGCGCCTGACGCGCGCAGAGTACATGCGCCGAGCCTTGGAGCGCATGAACCGCGACACGCGCGCCGCTTTGCGTGCCGAGCGGCTTCAGGCCGCCTCAGGTCGCGTCCGGCAGGACAGCATGCGCGTCAATACCGAATTCGACGCCATCGAACGGGACGTCGATGCCTGACCGAGGCGAGGTCTGGATCGCGGACCTCAATCCGCGGCGGGGAACCGAGCCCGGGAAGACCCGGCCTGTGCTGGTCGTGCAGGCCCAGGCGCTGCTCGATGCGGGGCATCCGTCGACCCTGATCGCGCCGCTCACGACGCGCCTGGTCGATGACGCGGAACCGCTCCGCATCCGCATCTCCGCAACGGGCGACATGCAGTGGGACTCCGACGCTCTGATCGATCAGCTCCGCGCTATCGACAACCGCCGACTCGTTCGGGGGCCGGTGGCTCGAGCAGGACCGCTCGTGATGACGAAGGTGGGGCAGGCGCTGCTCGAGGTGCTCGACCTGGCCGGGGATTGACCTTCCCAGGCTTCACCGTGCCGCTGTTCGATCAGTTCATGCAGCGCATCATGCCGGGTGACGACTGGCGGTGAGGGCTCGAACTGCGCGCGGGGCGACCGCCGTCCCGGGCCGTCCCTATGCCGGCAGCCGGAACGCGAGGTACTCGCCCGAGTAGGTGCGTCCGCTGATGGCGAGCACGATGTACTGCCGGCCGCCCGCCAGGTAGGTCATCGGCGATCCCGACTGCGGCGCCGGCATGAAGACCGTGCCGACCTCCCGGCCCGTCGCCTTGTCGTAGGCCCGGAGCATGGCGTCCTGCCCGGCCGCCGTCCGGTGGTAGCCGCACTCGCCCATCACGACCAGCGTGCGGGTGACGAGCGGGCCGATCAGGTGGATGCACCGCTCGCCGGTGCGCGGAATCTCGAGGTTCCGCAGCGCGGGGTGGTACCTGACGCGGTCGGGCGTGTCGCCGTGCGGCGTCTGCCACAGGATGTCGCCGCGGTCGAGGTCGATCGCGGACAGGCGCCCGTAGGGCGGCTTGACCAGCGGCAGCCCGCGCACGTTGAGGTCGCGCAGCCCGCCGTGGCCGACGCCGTACCTCGTCGTGCCCTTCACGTAGCGCATGTCCGAGACGTCCGGTCCGGGCGTCGGGATCAGCTCCCAGGAGTAGAACCCGGTCCGCGACGGGACGTACAGGATGTGGGTCTCGGGGTCGTAGCCGCCGCCGGGCCAGTTCGTGCCGCCGCTGCCGGCGCCCAGCCCGAGCGTGGCGATGGGGCCGTCCTCGCGGCTGACGACCGGCGGCGTGAAGAGCGGCCCGAGCCGGTAGCGCGACACCAGCTCGACGGCCTCGGCGCGCAGCTCGGGCGTGAAGTCGATCAGGTCGTCGATGGACGATCCCTGGCGGTCGTACGCCGGCGGCCTGGTGGGGAACGGCTGCGTCGGGGAGTACCACTCGCCCGGCACGTCGCCCCGCGGCACCGGCCGCTCCTCGATCGGCCAGACCGGCTCGCCGGTGACCCGGTCGAAGACGTACAGGAACGCCTGCTTGCCGGGCTGCGCGACCGCCTTGATCGGCCGGCCGTCGACGGTGATGTCCGCCAGAATCGGCGGGCTGGCCATGTCGAAGCCCCAGAGCGGGTGGTGCACGAGCTGGAAGTGCCACAGCCGCTCGCCGCTCAGCAGGTCGACCGCCACGAGGCTTTCGCCGAAGAGGTTGTCGCCCGGCCGGTGTCCGCCGTAGTAATCGGCCTACATCGTCTCCAGTCGTCCATGCGTGTGCCATAGCATCTGTAAACCGCTGAATGGTAATCGTTTATGATTATCAACTCCCGATCCGAACGGGCCGCGCCGTCCCGTGCATTCCGCCATGTTCCCGTATACAATACGGGAATGGATGCAGTGATGACCGCACCGCCCCAACCCCACAGAACCAAGCCCAAAGGCCGCCATCCCCACAAGGCCCTCGCCCCCGCCTTCGTCCGAGCCGCACCGCCGGGCAGGCACGCCGACGGCAATGGCCTCTACCTCTACGTGCAGCCTACCGGAACCCGCAGCTGGATCCAACGCCTCGTCGTCCGCGGCCGGCGCTCCGAACTCGGACTCGGCAGCGTCCATCTGGTCACGCTCGCCGAGGCCCGCGAGAAGGCCCGCGCCAACCGCAAGCTCGCCCGCGAGGGAGGCGATCCGTTGGCAGAGAAGCGCCGCGCCCTGGCCATGCCCACCTTCGCCGAGGCTGCCGCCGAGGTGGTCGAGCGGAAGCGGGGCGGCTGGCGCAACCCGGACGAGCACGCCAAGGCGTGGCTGAGCAGTCTTGAGCGGTACGCCTTCCCTCGCATCGGCGGCCAGCCGGTCGGCTCGGTGAGCAGCGCCGACGTGCTGGCGATCCTGACGCCCATCTGGCACGCGAAGGCGCAGACCGCCCAGCGGGTGCGCCAGAGAGTCCGGGCCGTGCTGGAGTGGGCCGTAGCGATGGAGTACCGCGCCGACAACCCTTGCGACCGGGTCGGTCCGATACTCGGCTCGCAGCAGGACACGGTCGAGCACATGCGGGCGCTGCCGCATCGCGACGTGGGGCCGGCGCTGGCGGCCGTGCGGGCGTCGTCGTCGGCTCCGGTGGCCCGGCTGGCGCTGGAGTTCCTGGTGTTGACCGCCGCGCGCTCGGGCGAGGTGCGCGGGGCGGCGTGGGCTGAGATGGACACCGAGGCCCACGTGTGGACCTTGCCGGCCACGCGGATGAAGATGAAGCGCGAGCACCGGGTGCCCTTGTGCCGCCGCGCCATCGAGATCCTCGACGAGGCGCGGGCGCTCGGCGGCGACCCGTTGGTGTTCCCGAGCGAGCACGGCAAGGTGCTCGACGACAAGCGGCTGTGCAAGCTGCTGCGGCGGCACGAGATCCCGGCCGTTGCGCACGGCTTCCGCTCGTCGTTTCGGGACTGGGCGGCTGAGGAGACGGACCATCCGCGAGAGGTCATCGAGGCGGCGCTGGCGCACGTCGTCCAGAACAAGGTCGAGGCGGCGTATGCGCGGTCGGACCTGTTCGAGCGGCGGCGGCGGCTGATGGACGACTGGGCCGCCTACTTGGTCGGAGAGCGCCAGCCGGAGGACTCGACGCCGCGTTGACCGTGCGGAGCGGAGGGTCGGATGCCACGACGGCGGCCGGCGCGTCAAGCCTTCGGCTCCTCCGCTTCGCTCCGGCCGTTCCAGGTGACGCGCCGGCCGCCGTCGCGGACGAGGCTGGTTATGACGGACGCTGGCGTCCGTCCCGTTGACAACGGAACCAGCATCGGACCCCGATCCGGACTTCGCCGCCCCACCGCCGCCCGTACGGCGACCGGGTCCAGCAGCAACAGGCCGGGCGCACAGGGGAACCCCACTCGCCGGGAAAGTGGACGGCATGGTGCGGTACCGGGCGGAACACGGCGCGGAAAGATGACAGCGAACCAAACTGGCTCGACAGGGAACCAGTACCGGCGAACGAGATCGGCGCACAGGACCAGGAGGCGAGGAGTACGGAAGCACGATGAGCAACGGGGCGACAAGGGTGAGAGTGTGATCCAACCCGCCGCCCGATCACAACACAGACCGAGGCCAACTTACACTGATGATGCCGCAGTAAGGGTGTAAGGAGGACAGGCGGTCGAACTTACACTCCCAGTCACACCTAAACTTACACTCGGCAACCAGCTAAACCCTTTCATATCAACAGATTCCAACATCACAAACCCACCCCCACGTACGGACAAAAGGGTCGGGGAGAAGTAGGGGAGCGACCCACCGGAAACCTGCCGGTTTCCGGACCCGGCACGTGTTCCTCCGTCACACCTGCCGGGCCGGGTCGCTCCCCCTGCAATTCTCCCTGCGGGAAGGCGTGTCTCCGCCGCCGAACGTCGGGAACGCACGTCGGTCAACGGCGGAGAACTACGGTCCATCCCCGCGTGTGCGGGGAATCCGAGCGTGAGGCGCGTGATGCGGCGGCTAAGGAGGGTCCATCCCCGCGTGTGCGGGGAATCCTCGCGCTCAGGCGGTGACGGATAGTGTGGTACGGGTCCATCCCCGCGTGTGCGGGGAATCCAGCGCCGCCGCCGCCGCCCTCCGAGTCAGACAGGGTCCATCCCCGCGTGTGCGGGGAATCCGAGCGCAACGGTCTCGCCGAGGAAGCCGCCTACGGTCCATCCCCGCGTGTGCGGGGAATCCTCTGCCCCGCAGGGGTTGACAGGGGCTATCGGGGGTCCATCCCCGCGTGTGCGGGGAATCCACGCCCTGACCGATGCCACGACGACGTCGTGGGGGTCCATCCCCGCGTGTGCGGGGAATCCGCACGCGAGTCGACCGATCTGGTCGAGACCGGGGGTCCATCCCCGCGTGTGCGGGGAATCCCTTGGCATCCAGAGCCGTAGCGCCGGCTCCCGGGTCCATCCCCGCGTGTGCGGGGAATCCTCCACTCAGCAGTCTGCCCTCTGCCCGGCCACGGGTCCATCCCCGCGTGTGCGGGGAATCCTGCGTGGTCGATCGGCTCGGGTCACAGCCAGCGGGTCCATCCCCGCGTGTGCGGGGAATCCCCAGGTGGGCGACGCGCTGTCGGCCGTGATCGAGGTCCATCCCCGCGTGTGCGGGGAATCCGAGCCGTCGGGCAGGACACAGACGCCGGACAGGGGTCCATCCCCGCGTGTGCGGGGAATCCGCGCTCGAGCACATCGCCCGCGGGTTCCAGCGCGGTCCATCCCCGCGTGTGCGGGGAATCCAGCTTCCTCGACCAATCGTTCCTTGTTGGCATGGGTCCATCCCCGCGTGTGCGGGGAATCCTCCCCGCGCGCGCCGCAGCCGTGGCCACGATGGGGTCCATCCCCGCGTGTGCGGGGAATCCCTCGGGTACTTCGCCGTGTCCAGCGAGTCGGAGGGTCCATCCCCGCGTGTGCGGGGAATCCCCGGAGGGGTTCGGCGAAAACGTGCTCGCGGCGGGTCCATCCCCGCGTGTGCGGGGAATCCCTCGAAGGCCAGCTTCGTCCCGACCCACGCCGCGGTCCATCCCCGCGTGTGCGGGGAATCCGACCGCGCGGCACCACCGCTCCAACTAGCCCTGGGTCCATCCCCGCGTGTGCGGGGAATCCGTCGCGCCGGCAGCGTGCAGCAGGACCGAGTGCGGTCCATCCCCGCGTGTGCGGGGAATCCGTCGAGGCGGTGCCGGTCGGACAGCCGCTCTGGGGTCCATCCCCGCGTGTGCGGGGAATCCGACACGAACGCCGCCGCGACCGTCTCGCCGACGGGTCCATCCCCGCGTGTGCGGGGAATCCGGGATGGTGGCGCTGGAGAACCTGCCGGCGTGCGGTCCATCCCCGCGTGTGCGGGGAATCCACCGGCACAGGACCGCTGTTGCTATTTGCCATGGGTCCATCCCCGCGTGTGCGGGGAATCCTTCTTCCACTCCTGCAGGCTGACCGCGCTGACGGGTCCATCCCCGCGTGTGCGGGGAATCCACCAGGGCGTCGATGCCCTTCGATGCACTGGAGGGTCCATCCCCGCGTGTGCGGGGAATCCTCGAGTTGGCCACTGGCCGCAACGCCAACATCGGGTCCATCCCCGCGTGTGCGGGGAATCCGCAGGCGCCCACGCACCAGGGGGTGAAGTTCGAGGTCCATCCCCGCGTGTGCGGGGAATCCAACAACAGCCTGCTGCTCGTCCATCGGACGCGGGGTCCATCCCCGCGTGTGCGGGGAATCCGAACAACGCCGCCGCACGGACCGGCTCCACAAGGGTCCATCCCCGCGTGTGCGGGGAATCCGCGTCATGTCCTGTGCTCCAATCGACACCACCAGGTCCATCCCCGCGTGTGCGGGGAATCCGAGGAACCATGCCTGACGGTATCGGAATCCCGGGGTCCATCCCCGCGTGTGCGGGGAATCCCAAACTTGTCGCGAGCACAGGAGAGGCAAAGGGGGTCCATCCCCGCGTGTGCGGGGAATCCATGCGCCTTGCGAGCGTCTTGAACGTCCGCTAGGGTCCATCCCCGCGTGTGCGGGGAATCCGAGATGTCAACCCACCCGTCGTTACCAGAGTAGGGTCCATCCCCGCGTGTGCGGGGAATCCGGCACTCCAGCACGCCTTGCTCACCCGGTATCGGGTCCATCCCCGCGTGTGCGGGGAATCCCTGCACACGTGGTGCCGCTATCGGCTCGGTCTGGGTCCATCCCCGCGTGTGCGGGGAATCCCCGTTCGTCGGGTCCACCGCGATTCCGAGCGGGGGTCCATCCCCGCGTGTGCGGGGAATCCTGTTCACGTTCCGCTACGGGATGCGGCCGGAGGGGTCCATCCCCGCGTGTGCGGGGAATCCACGAGGGTTCCCGTGCTGGGGCAGGTGATTACCTTCTCGATGCCGGGTCCATCCCCGCGTGTGCGGGGAATCCCGCGGGCGGCGCAGCTGCTGAAGAAGGTCATGGGGTCCATCCCCGCGTGTGCGGGGAATCCGTCGTCGACGTCCGAGACCCTACCCTCATCGTGGGTCCATCCCCGCGTGTGCGGGGAATCCACTGCGGGCGAAGGTGCGGCGGGGCTTGCTCAAGGTCCATCCCCGCGTGTGCGGGGAATCCCTGCAGCCGCGAACGAAGGCGGTGATCGTCCGGGGTCCATCCCCGCGTGTGCGGGGAATCCCTCGATGCGCGCCTCGGCAATATCGCGTCGCACGGTCCATCCCCGCGTGTGCGGGGAATCCGGTACCCACTCAACCCGCCCGCTCCTGCTGATGGGTCCATCCCCGCGTGTGCGGGGAATCCGCGCTGCGGCGGGCGCTGCGGCGGGCGGAAGGGGGTCCATCCCCGCGTGTGCGGGGAATCCTCCTCGATTCCAAGCTCAGAGTGATAGTACCCGGGTCCATCCCCGCGTGTGCGGGGAATCCGACCAAGTGAGTGGGACGGGATCATCAAGACGCGGTCCATCCCCGCGTGTGCGGGGAATCCGCCGACGTCTACCGCCAGCAGAAGGCCGGCACGGGTCCATCCCCGCGTGTGCGGGGAATCCGGTCGCCGACGCTGTATGCACGCGACGCCGTGGGGTCCATCCCCGCGTGTGCGGGGAATCCTCTGCCTTGCCGGAGATGTCAGTCGCCGGTGCGGGTCCATCCCCGCGTGTGCGGGGAATCCGCAGACTCCCACTCCTCACGGGCCGACTGGAAGGGTCCATCCCCGCGTGTGCGGGGAATCCAGCCCACCGCAGCCGCCATCCGCGCCGCTCGGGGGTCCATCCCCGCGTGTGCGGGGAATCCCTCGACAAGGCCGGCCTCCTGGCGCTTGTCGAGGGTCCATCCCCGCGTGTGCGGGGAATCCTCTGTCAAGTTATTGACAGTGGTCGTCTCGATTCAGTTGTTCAAAGAGCGGCGACGTGAAGCTCACAGCCTCTTCACGAGGAGAACACCGTCGGCATCCCGAATCTCCTTCGGCGGATCGCCAAGATGTCGAAGCGCCAAGCCTCCATCAACGGCTCCGTCTCGCCAGATCATCGCGACGGCACCGTTCCCGAGCGTCGTGAACCAGTCCTCAACCACCGCCCAGACACGCTTTCGCACGCCGGCCGAGAGATCCGGCGACACGTACACGCCCGGGGCGATCTCGAGCATCGCAGACGCGAGAAAGCCACGGTATCGCGGTTCGACGTCACGGGTCACGACCACAGTCATGGGCATGATCTTCACGCGTCCGTCGGAGAAGGGTCCTCCACTGCGTCGAACAGAGCCTTGATGCGTTCGATCATCTTGTGGATGGTCCGTTCACGACTCAACGTGCGCCCACACTCGCGCCGCGTCACACGCTCGATGTTCTGACCGGAGCCGCCGCTCGTCGCCTTCTTGGCGGCGCGGAATGCCACCGGAATCGTGACCGAGTCGCGGAACAGGTCGGCGATGTCGAGCACGAACGACTGCCCCGAGTCCTCGTGGATGAACCCGAGCTGCGGCAGCGTGGCCGTTGCCGACACGGCGATTGCCGCTGCCGCCTCGACCGCGCTCGCGGCATGGTTCAGCGCCTGGTTCGGCGGGTCGTTGTCAGCCGGCCTCGCCCGGTCGTACCGACGCCCGCGCCAGACGATGCCGACCTGCGTCGCCATCAAGCGGTAGGTCTCCTTCATCCTGGCGCCCTCGATGCCCCGCAGCACCGCGATGTCGCTGTGCGGCAGTACCTCGCCCATGCGCCAGGCATACATCCGTCGAGCAACGTGAAGGCGGGTGTCGGCGTCTGCCCAGGCTCGGGCCTGGCGTCGCGCGAATCCCGAGCGATCAGCGATGAGCGGCGGTGCCGTGTAGCAACGCACGCCGTCCTCGCCGACAGCCGCCAGCGCGGTGCCGTGCCTCGCGAGCAGCCGCAGGGCGTCGTGACTGACCGTCGACCCCGGACCGAGCAGAATCATGGACACGCCCTGAAACGAGATGGCGTAGTGCCCCGGCTCGAGAGGGTCGTTGTCTGCCGCCTCCTGACCTCGCTCGAACGAGAGCGTGCCGTCGCGCGCCGTCAGCGCGCCGCGCGAGAGCCACAGAAGCCCTGCTCTGTCCGCATGCGGAATCCGCGCCGTATCGAGTCCGAGGCGTCCCTTGAGCATCTACCGCTCCGGCGCGGCGCGGTTCGGCGGTCGAAGGAGCAGCATCCCGTAGCCGTAGGCGCGGTGCCGCCCTACGCCGCTTCGCAGCAGCCCCGCCAACGTGTCTCCGTTCGAGACCGCGAAGGTCCCGTGCACAATCGCGTCTGGACCCTCCGGCGCTCCGTTGTCGCCGCGAACGGCCCGCGTCCGACCGAAGGCAACCAACCTGCACTGCTCCACCGCGACCGCATCGCCGAATCGCTCCGAGAGCCACGCCGAATAGACCGATTGGCGAGTGACGCCGGCTCTCGCTGCCGCCGCCAGATCGGGATCCGACCATCCCGATGGAAACCTTCGAATCAGTTCCAGCCGGAACGCATCCACCTCACTGCCCTTCGACAACGAACCGCCGATCTGTGAATCCGGCAGATCCCGGCGCAGACGACGGACGGGGCGCAGCCGGAGATCGAAGCCGAGACGCCGTCCTCGCGCGAAGTCGGACGGCATGGGCTTCGACCGCATGCGATGCGGATTGAGCACGTCGAGGTAATCCGGCGGAGCCACCGCATCGGCCGTGGTTCGCAGCTCGGCCGCGTCCGCATCCGCGTACCCGTAGAGCGTAGCGTTCGTCCGACGCTCGGGCGCGAACAGCCGGAAGGGCTGCACCACGCCCTTACCGAACATGGCGGACAGGAGGATGTGGAAAGCGAAGCCCGGGTCGAACGATCCACGCCTGATCAGACTTCGATGGCCGGCCCAGCGGTTGAACCTGCGCATGTCGAGCGGCGCATGAATCAAGTGGAGCTTCATGCTTCGCCCCTCGACGAGGCGATCAAGCGCTCGCAAATCCGGCGTGCACCGCCATGGAGCCCGCTCGCCCAGTTGCGTTCGTCCGTAACGGCCATGACGCGGGCGGCGCCGGCGGTTCCCTCGGCTGCGGGCCAGAACGCGAGCAGCCCGCTCTTGCCCCGAGGCACGACGAGCTGCAGGGCCGTGCGGGTGTCCGGCGCGTCCGTCACCCAGCCCCCGAAGATCCGTGCCGAGGGCAGACAGGACTTCCTGCCGATATACAACGGCCTTGCGGGCCGATCGAGCGCCGCCGCCAGAGCGTCGATGGTGGGGGGCGCCTCGACGGGCTCCAATCGCAGCACGACGGCCAGGCGTAGGTCCGTGTGATAGTCCCGCCAACGTTGATGCGCACCGGCGTAGGTTGCCGCCCCCCCGGCCCGCCCCGCCGGAGCGCCGCGGGTGGTCCAGGCTCGATCGTCCTTGCCGAGCTGCGCGGTCTGGTAGTCGGTCATTCGGTTGGGTGCCGGGTCCGATTCCCACGCGGCGCCGAACACGATCCGGTCCTGTAGCGCCTGATGCTCGGCGCGCATCGCCCGGGTCCATCCCAGGGCATTGGCGAGCAGACCGGTGAACATCGATTGCGCCGGTACGTTCCGAATCACCCCGTGCGCGTCGATCATCTCGCTGCCGAAGGCGGCGAGGGGTCCATGGAGCCGCAAGTGCATCCAGCGCATCAGGCCCTGCCCGCGCTCATCACACCGCCCGACCATGAGGCGAGCTCGCGCAGCGACGGTACTCTGTCCGCTCCCGGCATCGCGGTGTCCTCGAGACTCATGAACCGCCTGGCTTCGCCGGTCTCGTACACCGCATCGATCTTCGCCAGGTACTCGCGCACCCGGTCCTCGGCAACCGTCCGCTTGGGCTCGCAGGGCTCCCGAAAGGCCTCGGCCAGACTACGCGGTTGGCGATCGCCGGCCTCGACGAGCATCCAGCTCGCGTATCCGTAAGGGGCCGTCGGCCCCAGCTTCGCGCCGGGTGACACCGTGGCGATCAGATTCGCGAGTTGCTCGGCGACCGCGCCCGCCATCTCGGTGTCTCCGCCCAGATTGGCGAGCAGCGTGTCCCGGTCAACCACGACGTAGCCGTAGAACAGACCGGAGGTCAGCTCGGTCTCGCCGATGTGATCGGCCCCGGCGTCGTCGTCCATTCGCTGCAGATCGTCGACCACGGTGAAATAGTCGCTCTCGCTCTCCTCCGAGTGCACGGTGAAGGCATGGGCGACGTGCACGGCGGCGTCGACGTTGGCTTCGACGTCCGACGTGACCATGCGGCCGAACAGCGCCGCCGCGATGCCACCGGGCATCGCGCAGGCGTTCCGCAACGCTTTCATGTTGGCTTTCGATTCCTTCGCCCACTTCGCCGCCGCGTCCTTCGCGCCATCGGGATCGTCGCCATGGGCCTGCGCTATCTTGAGGGCTTCGCCCGCCAGCCAGGCGATCTCGGGTTCACCGAGCAGCAGGGGCTGGCGGTTCGAGCGGCTGTCGCCCTTGTCGCCGTAGACGGCGGTCTGGAACGCTGCCGAAATCGCCTTGATGGCGTCCGGATCGTGGCGGGCAGCCTCCAGCGGCTCGATCACCCGGCGGGTCACGGTCTCGCGGGATCGAACGCTCGCGGTGGCGCCGTCGATCCGCTGCAGCGCATGTCGGCTGTCCGCCACCCGCCAGTGACGCTTGAGGCACTGCGACGAAATCCGCGTGCGGACCGCGTCGCCATAAGTGATGCGCTTGGCGAGACCGGAGTCGTCCCGGTTCAACAGCACGGCCGAGTAGCCGTGCAGACTGTGGATCTGCAGAAAGCGGGCGTCAGGCATCGGTGGGCGTCTCCCCATCTTGAGGCTTGCGCCGAGCGGCGGCGTCAGCGCGATAGTAGTCGCGGGCAATCCGGCGTGCCGTACTGTCCGCGTTGGCAGACAGAACGAAATCGGCCAGGGTCACGAGGTTGAACCGGTTGGGCCCAGTCGCCGCAAGGCGTCGGCAGACCCGAACCGCGAGCTCCCGGCGCAGAACGGGTCGAGCCGCCAGCAGTCGGGCAAGGCGCAACTCAGAGACCTTCGCCTTGAACAGCGCGCGGCCCATCTGGAGCGCGTAGTCATGCGCCGGCTGCTTCCCGGGGTCTCGACCCTTCGGAGTCAGGACCGCGATGGCCTGAATCACGGCCGCCCACGCGGACTCCCTGCACACGGCGCCGACCGGGCTGTACTCGGCAAGCAACTTCCAGAAGGCGGCCGCACCGGCACCGTTGAGGGGGCCGTGGCGAAGCGCGGCCGCCGGTCCCGGATCGAGACGCGCGATCGCCTTCGAGATCGCGGGAATCACGTCCTTCGTGTTCCGCGTGAGTGGCGTGCCTCTCGCTTCTCCGCCCGCATCTTCACGCGGCATGGTTCGCCTCCTGCACCCCGAAGATCTCAGGTTGATCGCTGAACACGCTCCGAGGCCCACGGAGCTGACCGCTGAAGGCGCTGAACGCTCGTGCCCGTGCCCGGTGACGCCGGAGGGCCGGGCAGGGCACGGTCTCGACCGCCTCGTCGAGAAGCGCTTTCGCAGCATCGATGACACCTCTGGCGAACTTGGCCCGCCCGGCCGCCTTGGCCGTATCGTCAGAGGCGAGGAACCGGCGCTGGAGGAACTCGAAGAACCGTGTGTCGATCGCCTCGTCGAGACGCCGGAGGTAGGGACCTGCATGCGTCCGATCGGCCCTCGTGAGTTCGGTCGTGAGCTTCCCGCCGCTCGCGGCGACGGCGACCCCCAACTTCAACGCGCGCTCGACGGCCCGAATCTCGTCGATCTGCCTTTCGGAGATTCGCGCCAGCTCGTCCCGCTGTTCCCGCCAGCCGAAGGCGGCAACGACCCTGTGGTCGAAAGCGATGTCGCTGCGTTCGTGGTACCCGTCGGTCTTCCCCTGGCCGCCGGCGACGCCGCGGGCAACCACGCGCCAACGAGTCGGCTGCGTCGAGCCGGCCCTCATGGCCGCAGGCAACTCGAAGGAGTCCTTGTCCAGAATCAACTTGGCGAGGCGGTCGTACCGGAATCCGGCGCTCGACAACGAAAGCGCTTTGGCATCCGCCTTGTTGACCGGAGTCCAGAAGTCTCCCAGATCGCCATGCGCCTCCTTGGCGGCGACCCGCGCCGTCTTCGAGGCGGCGGTCCAGGCCACGATTCCTCCATCTTCATCCCGCAGCCGCACGCGGCGACAGATCTCAATGAAGTACGGATCGAGCTCGCGCAGGTCGAGCGACGTCCCACCGTCCCAAGGCTCCAGCCAGAGCAGGGCCTTGCCATTGGTCGGCCGGTAGTAGTCGGCGTGCTCATCGAGCAGTGAGGCACGCCCTTCCAGCATCCGGGCCATGTCGTGGAACAGATGCGCCCCCAAGCCGCCCTCGTTCGGCGCCAGCCCGAGGCAGGGGCGAGCCGAGAACCCGCCGTTCATTCGAGCGATGCCGTAGTTCCCGGCCCCGAGGAACCCGGCCATCGTCTGCAGGTCGATCAACGCGAGCATCCAGTCGTCAGCCTGCCCCCCGGTCGCGACCGCCTGCTTCACGTCGTGGTTCTTCGCCGTCACCAGAACGTCGAGATCGTCCGGGGTCGCCACGCGGCGCCGATACTGCCCCAGCGCGGTCGTCGCCGGACACTGCATGAAGGCCGGCCGCGCCGGATCGTCGACGATCAGCCGCCAAGGCTCGTCGTCGCCGAACTCCGCCGTCAACTCTCGGAGCAGCGCGAGCCACTCCCCGGCCTTCCGTGGCGCTACAGCGACGCCCGATCGGTGCGTCGCGATCACGCCGAGCTGGGCCAGGAACGCATGCCACGCGTGCCGCTGGTGGGGACGCAGGGCGGGAAACGACGCGACGGCGTCGGCCGCCAGAACCCCGTACACGTCCGGCAGCGACATCACCGCCGACGTGCCGTCACTCAGACGAACCCGAATCAGCGGGTCGACGAGCAGGTTGTCTTGCATGGTACCGCCCTTCGCGCTCTATCCCCGCGATGGCGGGGTCGCGATCTCGGCAGCCGCGTTGGTCGCATCGCGTACGGGTCCATCTCCGACAGATTCGGAGAGCGCGTTGATCGCCCAAGGCACATCTGCCCTGGATTCGGACTACAATACGTATCGTGAGCGCTTCACCCATGCGGGTAACGCAGCTCGCCGCCGAGTGGTCTGGCAGCTACCTGGTGTAGGCCCCGTCCGGTTTCGAACCGGAGCTTCACCCTTGCAAGGGGTGCGTCTTTCCATTGGACTACGGGGCCACCGTTGCCACGGCCACCGAGCTAGCCCCTCGGTGGCCGTTTTTTTGTTGTTTTCCGATTTTTTGATTCAGCAACACCTCCGGTTTGTTCTGAAGTCTTTTCTCTACTTCAACGCTCGCAAATCGCTTATTCGCAATGCATTGGTTGCAACACGTACGTTCAAGCTAGCACGCTCAAGCGGCGTTGTCAACCCCTCGATCGGCGTATCCCGGTCCGATCGTAGGTCAGTCGGTGGCCACCGACGGTCAGGATCAGGGCACCGGCGTGCGCCGGCTCTGCCCGGGCAGTGTCGATGTCCTCCGTGCTCGGCGGCGCAGGCCGGAAGAGGTGAGCCGGCAGGTTGAAGGTCTGGACACCTGCGCCGAACGGCCCGGCCACGGGATCCGGCAGCACGATGCGCGGGCCATCCTCGCCCAGCCGGGTGCGAACGCGCTCGTCGAGCTCGGGCTCGGGGAAGACCAGATCCTCATCGAATTGCTCTTCCCTCGTGAGGGCATGCTTCCGGGCCAAGCCGGCTCTCGCGGCCCGAGCGCCTACCACCGTCTGGTCGTGCGACAGCCACCGGTCGCCGAGCCGCCGGGCCAACTCGCCCAGCCTCTCCGGGTGTGTCGCGCGCTCGACCAGCATCCTGTTCATGGTCGGAATGCCCCACGTCGAATGATGATCGATGAGCCTTCGGGTCGCCTCGATCCCGGGCAGGTTCTCGTAGATGCCATGGCCATCGGAGGACACACCAAGTCCGTGCTTCAGGAGTGAACCGTCGAGTCCGGTCGCCAGTTCGACCTCCGGTACGAGCACCAGACATTGCGGTTCCTCAAATCCGCGTGGTCGCTCCGCCCCGGCATGCCGGTGGAGTCGCCCGATTCGCTGCAACAGTACATCCACCGGACACAGGTCCGAAATGAGGAAGTCGGCGTCGATGTCGAGCGACTGCTCCAGCGTCTGCGTGCCGACCACCACCACCCCGCCCGGTGGGCGCCGCCCCTTCCCGAGCACCCGTTCGACAGCCTCGTCCAGCAGGCTGCGATCTTCTGCGGCGAAGCGGCCGTGGTGCAGTGCCGGTCCCTGCCCAACCCTCAGAGCCACGTCTCCCCCGCCCTGAGCCAGCAAGGCGTCGAACACCGCTTGGGCGCTGGCGACCGTGTTGCGAATGACGAGGACCTTGGCGCCGTTTCGAGCCGCACCGCAGGCCCTGCGGGCAATCGACTCCGGATCCCGGAGAATCGGGTCAATGCTCATGCCCACCGACTTCACCGGTCCGCTAGCCGTGATCGCCCGGCTCTCGGGCGCCCTGCCGCCAGCCGCGAGCGTGAGCGCCGGATAGGGGATGTCCTCGGCGTCTCGGGGTGACGGCGGAGTCGATCTCGCCGATTCGGAGACGAACTTCGAGCGCGCCGCCGCGCCGAGAGTGGCGGACATCAGCAGGGCATGTCCGCCGAGGGCCAGATGTGAGTGCAGTACGCCGAGCAGCACCTCGTTCATGTAGCCGTCGCTCGCATGCAGCTCGTCCACGATCAGCAGGCTGCGCGCGAGCGAGGCCGCTCTGAAGTGCGCCCACTTCACCCGCAGTCCGGCAAGCAGCACCTGATCGACGGTCCCGACCGCAGCCGGCGCGCTCAGGAACTTCCGGGCGCTCTCCGCGGACCACCGCGCCAGGCGTTTCGCCTCGTCGGGCTTGTCCTCCCAGAACACTTCTCTGCCCACGCGGCGCCCCTCGGCATCTCCCGCCTTGAGGTAGCCTGGCACAGCGAGGGTCGTTTCGACGCTGGCCGCCGCGGGGAAGAGTCGCTCCATCGCACGGCTGACCCGCACGTGCAGTTGCCTGGCCGCCGCGCGCGTGGGAACCGCAAAGTACAGGCCGTCGACGAGTCCGGCACGCCACAACGCCGCGAATCGCAAGACAGCCGCCTCCGTCTTCCCCGATCCGGTTTCGCTCTCCAGAATCAACAGCGGACGATCGAGCGGAGCCGATGCCACGGCGCGCTGCGGAGGTCGCGGCTCGACGTGGTCGAACAGCGCTCGAACATCCGGCACGGCGGCGTCCTTGCGCCAGCCGAACCTGCTGAAGCCCCTGCTCCGGACCAGCTCGGTCGCGACGCGACGGGCTCGTTCGATGTAGTTCGGGACCGGATCGGCCTCGTACTCGAAGGTGGCTTCATCCGATCCGAGCTGGTCGGCGAGAGCCACGGTCCCGGCGAACAGATGCGCCAGCGCAGGCGCATCCGGCAGCGGAGGCCCGGGCTCGAAAGCGGCGGGGAACCACGCACGCCCCCGTTCGTGCAGCAGTCTGGCGATCGCCCGCGGGTCGTAGCCGGCGAACGGCTTCCACAGCTCGGGGGGACCGCTCCCGGTGTGGGTGCGTCTTCGCGCCGGGCGACCATGATGCGCCAGCATCGCGTAAATCAGAGGAACGACGCCAGCGCCCCATTCATCCACCATGCGATGGAACCCCAGGAGCCCGCTCATGTCAGACTGATCGCAACAGAGCAACGCCTCTGCAAGGTGCCCCGCGCGCCGGGGACGACGACCGGACGACTCGTTCGGCCGCCGCACCTTGAACTGGAATCCCGCGTTGAGCTTGCCGAAGTCGTGCAGAAAGGCGAGGAGCGTCAGGCGGGCAGCCATCGTGTCGCCGAGGTCGCTCGCGCCCGCCGCACGGGCGAACCGCGCCCCCAGCACAGGGTCACGCAGCAGGGCTTCGAAGCACGCGGCCACGTCGGCGCAATGATGTTCGAGACGGTGAAAGCGACCCGACGACTCGTCGAACTTCCCCCAAGCGTACACGTGACGGCCTCCATGGTTCGGCCAAGCCGGCGAGCCCGGTGCGCGTCCGCGCCACCGGCGGCGTGATGATCGTATGCCACCGCCGTGAGCACCTTCATCGCAATCGACTTCGAGACCGCGACCACCCGGCGCGACAGCGCGTGCGCCGTGGCCCTCGTGGCCTGCTCCGGCGGGCGGGTCGCGCTGTCCAGAACCTACCTGATCCGCCCGCCCAACCACCGATTCATGTTCTCGACGCTTCACGGCCTGACCTGGAGCAACGTACGAGACGCGCCGACCTTCGCCGAGCTGTGGCCGATGCTCCGCGCCTGGATCGACGACGCAGACTTCGTGGCCGCCCACAACGCGCCGTTCGACCGGAGCGTTCTGCACGCCTGCTGCGCCCGGTACCGGCTGCGCCCGTCACGGACGCGATTCACCTGCACGGTTCAACTCGCCCGGGCGCAATGGGGAATCCGCCCGACGAAGCTGCCCGACGTGTGTCGCCAACTCGGCATTCCGCTGCTGCACCACGACGCCGCATCGGATGCAGCGGCATGCGCACGAATCGTGCTCGCCGCCGAGGCCGAGGGTTGGCGTCCCCGCCGCGGCGCCGTTCGATCGCGGAGGAGAATCCGGGGCGAGGCCGGATCGGTGCGGTCGCGAACGTCGCGGACGCTCGCTGCACCGCGCCCTCACGAACGGGCTATTGGCCCTCGGCCGGAATCCGGGGCGATGATCCTCATCGGCGACGACCCGACTCGGCCGAAGCGCACGCGGTGGAGGGCGGTCGCCCTGTCGCTCCAGACCTGGTGGAAGCGTCTGCGCAAGGCTATCCGACAGACGGGTCACTGACAGCGGGGGCCCAGGGAGACGTACACAACGCCGGAGCTACACGCGACGGATCCGTAGACGAGCACGCTCGATGCCCGGTACGGGGCGCGGTCACGAGATCGCGCCCTCGTTCTCCCGCGAATCGATGCGGAAGGTCACCCGAACGAACCTGTTGCGTTCGTCGTTGAGCAGGTTCCGGCTCGGTGTCGCTGAACGCACGCATCTCCCGCCGCGTGATCAGCCACCCCCGGCCGCGGTTCTCCATGAAGCCCATGCCGGCCATGAAGTGCGCCAGGGACTCGTTCCTCGAGCGAGGGTTGGCACCCGCGCGGACGCGCTCAACGTTCTTGAAGCTGTCGCGCAGGTTGCGCCCGCCCCAGTACTTCTGGAGCGCGGAGCCCGAGTACAGGGTCATGCCCCGCGAGCGACAGGGCGTCGCCGTAGCCCTTGAGGGCAGTCACCGCCACCCCGCGGCGGCCGGAAGCCCTCGGTCAGCACCGCCATGCGCCAGCGCGCGTCGGCGGCCCGGCCGTACGCGTCGCCGGGCAGCAGGTCCCCGCGGTATCGATAGAGGGGCCGTCCCCGGTACGCCCACTGCTGGGACCCGTCCGCCCGGCTCACCACCGAGAAGTCGCCCACGTCGAGGGCGAGGGCGGGCGCTGCGACTGGCCGCCAGCGCGTCTCGCAGCCTCTGCCGGGAACTCCCTGCCCTGTGCTCCTCCCGTTGCTGAACATGCCCACGAAGGTGCTGATGTACCTGAATCGGTCGGTAGCGCAACTCGCGTCGGTCAGCGTCCCGGCACGGCTGGGTGACGCGGCAGGAGGTGCTGTGGTTGCGGCGTTCGACGGTCTGGTGCCGGGCGCAGTCTGCCACCGTGGGCTCGTGCGTGCGGACGCCGATCCGAATCCGGCGCGAGATCGATGACGCCGTCGCGGAGGCGTACGGGACTTCGGCGGGTGTGCTTGCGGACTGGTGTGAACGTCTGGTTGTGGAGCCATCGCGAACCGAGGCCGATCTGGATTTGCCCACAGTCCACAGGTCCACAGCGAGTCCACAGGTCCACAGGTCCACAGGTAACCGTTCGGTCAAGCCGGTATCCGGCGTTCGGTAGTCGGACAAGCATCGTCGAACAGCGAGCCGATCCGGTCCGGGTGCCCTCCGTGCGCAGGGGACATCGACCGGTGCTGGCCGTCGACAACGCCAGCGTCCGGTTGGCCCGGCCGCATGTCCATACCGGGACGACCGAACGCTTACGTCCACAGGTAAGCGTTCGGCGAAGCCGGTATCCGGCTGCTTCTACCGGTTGAGGGTGCGCTTCCAGTCCTTGCGGAGGGGCCGCAGCCAGATGTCCTTCTTGGGTTTGTCGGAGCGGTTGTTCATGTTGTAGCGACCGCGCCCCTGGGTGGCGCCGACGCGGACCCAGCCGGAGGCCCGGTAGACGGCGCCGGTGTAGCGGGGAGTCTCCACGAAGGTCTCGATGAGCACGGGGGTCGTCTTGTAGCGCGCGATCCAGTCGGCCGGCAGCTGGCGGCGGACGAGGGCGAGGATGTGCGAGCCGAGGTTGGGGATGCGGATCCAGGGCAGGATCAGGAAGCGCGGGTTGTCAACGACGAGCGGCAGGTTCTTCTCGCGTTGTCGCCGCGACCAGCCGATGAAGCGGTCGCGCGGGGCGAGCGTCCAGGCGGCGGTGGAGAAGCCGAGCATGGCCAGCGGCGTGCCGTCGCTCGCGTGCACGGCGTAGCGCATCTGGGCGCCGACCAGGGTCTTGTAGCCGAGGTAGTGGTAGCGGGCGACGTACTCGTTCCACAGCTTCCCCCCGCGGTCGCCGCGCACGACGGTGCGCATCTCGAGCGGGCGGACGGCGTCGAGCGTGGTCGGCGGCGGCAAGAGGGGCGGTTCGGTGTCGGGCCCGAACGTGATCGGCCCGGGCCGGTTCTGGCGCCACTTCGGCGGCGGCAGCTTGATGCGGCCGTCCCGGTGCATGGCCAGCATGACGACGCGGGCCATCATGTCCTTGATCCCGCCGTCGGCCTTGTACCAGCCGATGCGGCGGCAGAACTCCTTCGACAGGGCGTGGCGGTTGAGCGCCGGCGGCCCGGCGATCAGCGCGCGCAGCAGCGCCATCTCCGCGGTCGTGAAGTCGCGGCCGTAGTAGCGGCACTCGACCGGAGCGGTCATGTCGGCGCCGTCAGTTCGCGCCGGCGCGCCGCGTCCATCGACCAGGGCAGCCACGCCGCGGTGTCGTCCGGCGGCCGGCCGCCGTTGTCGGCGCAGGCCGCCAGCCACGCTTCGAGCCAGCGCAGGACATCGATCCGGTTCAGCATCAGGGTGCCGACCACCGAGTACATCAGCGCCGTGAACTGCGCGCCGGTTCCGCTGTCGGAGCCGAACGACAGGCGCCGTCCGATGGCCGGCCCCCGGAGCAGCCGCTCGGCGAGATTGTTGTCGAGCGGCACCCGGGGACGGTCGGCGAACACGCTGAGCCCCTCGCGGTGGTTGACGAGCGAGCGCAGCGGCTTGCCCTCGCGCGCGTGCTCCGGCAGGTCGGCCAGTTCCCGTTGGGCCGTCGCGAACAGGCCGTCGAGCGCCGCCGCGAGCGCGCCCTGCGCCGCGTCGAACGCCGCGCTCTGGCGCTCGATGTCGGGGTCGTAGCAGTCCAGCCGCGCCTCGTTCAGGCGGTAGAGCGCGGCGATCCGCGCCAGCCATGCCTCGCACCAGCCGGTCAGGCGGACCTGGGCGGCGGCGCACTGGATGATGTCGCGTCGCAAATGCGCCCAACAAAAAGCCAGCACGACCGTGCCGCCGAGCAGCCGCGCCAGCCGCTTGTAGGCGCTGTAGCGGTCGCAGACGATCACCGTCTCGGGCGCCAGGTCGCCGAACAGCTTCGCCGCCGCCTCGGCGCTGCGGCTCGCGTCGATGTGGAAGCGCACCGCGTCGTTGCCGACCGCGGTCCACAGCCAGGCCCGGCCCGAGTGGCCCTCCCCGCGCAGCGCCTGCACGCGCCACGTGGTCTCGTCGGCGTGGCACAGCGCCGCCGCTTCCTGGTGCGCGAGGATCGCCCCGGCTACCGGCTCGAACAGCGGCACGAAGCGGGGCACGCTGTCGGCCAGTGTCCCCGACGAGACCGGCAGCCCCTGGTCGCCCAGCCAGGCGCCGACGCGCTGAAGCGGGCGCAGGCACGCGTAGCGCTCATACAGCACCCGCGACCAGACGCTGGTGCCGTAGGGCGTCTTGTCGAACAGCCGCGGCGCCGGCGGCGCCGAAACCTGCGCCGGCGACGAGGCGCACGCGCAGGACCGGCGCCAGCGGCGACGGCGGATCACCCGCCGGTGGGCACGAACCTCGATCTCGACCAGGGCCGACTCCTCCACGCCGACCGCCGCGTAGGGCTTCCCGCAACCGGAACATCGGCGTGCAGCGGCCGGCAGACTGCGCTCCTCGATGCGTTCCTCCAGGCCGCAACGCGGCGTGCGCCCGTGGCCGGGAGCGCCACACCGCTGGCCGCGCGGCCGGCCGGTGCCCGGCCGCTCCCGCTTCTCGCTCTTGCGCCCGTGCAACGCCTTCGACAGCACCGCCCGGGTCGCACGCAGCTTCACAAGCTCCGCCTCCTGCGTCCCGACCCGCCGCCGCAACGCCTCCTCCGTCCGACGCAGCCGCGCGTTCTCCTTCCGCACCCGGACGAGCGCGGCCTTCCGGCGACGCGACTTCGCCAGAGTCTTGCGCAGAGCGACGTCCGACGCCGCCGGCGACATCGCCCGCGCCGACTCGGCCCTGCGTTGCAGTCGGACCTTCAGGCGCTCCTTCACCGCCTCGGACCGCTGCAACGCATACCGCAGCCGCCCGACCTCGTCCGACAGCGACACAACCCGGTCGTGCTGGTCGCGAAGCCGCCGCGTCCCATCGTAGAGCCGGACGGTCTCGTGCAGCAGCCGGCGCAGCGCGGCATTGTCGTCGCGCTCCTTGCACAGAACCTTGTGCAGCCGGCGAATCTCGGCCGCCTGGACCTCCGCTGCCGGCGCCGCCTTGCGCAACCGGGCAACCTCCCGGCGCAACGACGTCTCGCTGTACCGGCCCGACTCGACGCCGGCATCCGCAAGCAGCTTGCCGAGACGGGCTACCTCCGACTGCAGCGCCAACGCGTCCTTCGCCGCGCTGCGGGCTTCCTTCGACTGCTCGACCGCCGCCAGCCGCTTGCGCCGCGACGACTCGAACTGCCACTTCCAATAGCCCGCTTCGCAACGCGCGGATACCTCCGCCCGCTTCAGCGCTTCCGACCGCGCTTCCGCCGCCTCGGCACGATCGCGCGCCTGCTCATACAGCCGCCGCCAGCACGGCCGCCCGGGCAGCGAAGCCCCTTCGCCAACCGGTCGGGCTTCCGTGTCCCGACTCGCCATGGCCGAGACCATAGCGAATATCGACTCGCGTTACCAGTACAAAATACCGGCTTGGCCGAACGGTTACGTCCACAGACGGTCCCTGCTGTGCTACCGAGTCCGGTTTGTGTTGGGGGGTACAGCAAGGGAAATACGTGTGCGAAAAAGTCCATAAACTATTGTTTTTAAGCGAGTTATTTGTTTGTCGTGTCGGTCGCCGTAGTAGTCGCCGGACGGCGTCTCGACCGGCAGATAGACGATGCCGAGGTCCGCGTCGGCCGAGATCTGCGTCCAGACGCCGTTGTTGCCGTTGGTGCCCCACGAGTCGTTGAGCCAGGTGTCGGCGCCGAACTCCCCGGGGCGCGGCACGGTGTTGAAGACCCACAGGCGCCGGCCCGTGCGAACGTCGAACGCCTGCACGAGACCCTTGGTGTTGTTGTGCGTGCGCGGCGCCGGGGCGTCGGCGAACGTGCCCCCCACAATGACGACGTCCCGCGCCACGGTGGGCGTGGCGTGCAGCCCGATCTCCCCGCTGACGAGGTCGATCGGCCGGCCATCGCCGACGACGGCCGCCGCCTTGAGGTCGACGATCCCGCCGTCGCCGAAGCCGGGGTCCCGGGCGCCGGTGGCGGCGTCCAGCGCCACCAGGCGGAACCCGAGCGTCACGTACAGGATGCGGGCCGCCTCGCCGTCGGTCCAGTACGCCAGGCCGCGCCCCGACAGCAGGCGGGGCGCTTGCGCCGCCCGCTCGCCCTCGTGCTCGCTGTGCATCCACAGCAGCTCGCCGCTGGCCGCGTCGAGCGCCACCACCGCGCGCCGCGTGCCGCCGGTCGCGTAGAGCACGCCGCCGGCCATGAGCGGCGTCCCTTCGAGCTTGAACTCCGGGGCCGGGCCGAGGTTGTCGGTCTTGAAGCGCCAGGCGATCTCGAGCTCGCCGAAGTTGGACGCGTCGATCTGGTCCAGCGGCGAGTAGCGCGTGTGCCCGGCGTCGCCGCCGTAGCTCGGCCACTCGCCGTTGGCGGTGGTGAGCGGCCGCCACTCCTGCGCGGAGGCGGCTGCCGCCGGGAGACCGAGGCCGAGCGCCAGGACGAGCGCGGCACGCTGCATGGTCCGTATCATAGCGCCCCGCGGGTCTGGTCGCCGGGCGCGGCGCCGGGGCCTGTATACTGCCGGCAGACCGGTGCGACCCTTCCCCGCGGGCGGCGCTCTCGTCGTGTCCGGATGGCTGGCGCTGTCTTCCGCTGCCACCCTGGCTGCGGCGCAGGCGCCGCAGCCCGAGACCGATCTGGCTCCGGCTCCCGAACGGTTCGTCTCCGACGTCGCCGAGTCCGAGGCCGCGCTGGAAGCGGTGCAGCGGAGCCTCGACGACACCCTGATCGCCGGCCTGCGCGCCTTCGACTGGGAGACGGCCGCCAGCGGGCTGTCCGAGGGGTTCCGGGGCCGCTTCCCGGCGCCGTCCGCCGGGCGCGTCATCGAGGACGGCCGGCTCGCGATTCGGCGCCACGGTCCGGCGGCGTCGGAGCCGGGCGACCGCGAGGCGTTCCTGGCGGTGCTGCGCCGCCACACCGCCGGCTGGACCGCCGTGGAGCGGGCCTCGTGGCACGCCTTCGAGTTCCTGCTGGAGCCGGCGCGCGACCGGGCGTTCGTCAAGGCGCACCTGCAGCTCGGGGGGCCGGACCCCGCCGGCGCGCGGTCGGTGCTGGACGCCACGGTGCACGCGCGCGTGAGCGCGGCGCTGCCCGGCCGCTGGCGCCTCGAGCGGTTCGACGTGGTGGAGGCGACGGCGGTCCGCAACCCGCATCCGCCCTTCCGCGAGATCACCGATGCCACCGGCTTCCACTACAACCGCTCGGAAGCCAACCGCGAGCTGCGGCAGGCGATCGTGGACACGCGCTCGAGCCTCGTCGATTCCGGGCTGACCGTGGCCGACTGGAACGGCGACGGATTCTGGGACCTGGCGGCGACCGAGTCGATGAACCAGGGGGTGCTGTTCCTCAACGACGGCCGGGGCGGCTTCGTGCGCGCGGCGCTGCCCTACGACGACCCGCGCCTGATTCCCGCGCAGACGCTCTTCGTCGACCTCGACGGCGACGGTCTGGAGGAGCTGGTCGGCAACCGCGTGCTCTACAGCGCCGGGCGCGGCTCCATCGGCCTCCACACGCGCCGCGACGGCCGCTGGCAGTTTCTCCCGAATGCGCTCGAGTTCGACAACCCGACCCGCGCGCTGCGCACGGATGCCCAGCCGCTGACCGCGGGCGACGTGAACGGCGACGGGCTGCTCGACATCGTGGTCGGGGGCTACGAGACCGACCGCTCGCGGACCGCGGAGCGGTTCAACCGGGTGGACGCGCGGGACGGCGCGGACACGTTGCTGTTCATCAACCGCGGCGAGCTGCGGTTCACGGAGGAATCGGATGCGCGCGGGATATCGGGTACGCGCTACACCTACGCCGCGCACCTCTTCGACTTCGACGGCGACGGCGACCTCGACCTGTTCGAGGGGAACGACTACGGCGCCAACGGCCTGTGGGACAACCGGGGCGACGGCACGTTCGCGGCGCTGACCGACCATCCGCTGGCCGGCGACGCGAGCAACACGATGGGCGTCGCGGTCGCCGACTGGGACAACAGCGGCCGCTGGAGCCTGCACCTGTCGAACATGTACTCGCATGCCGGGCAGCGCGTGGTCCGCCTGGCGCAGACCCTCGGCGGCGCCATGCACGACCGCCTGGAACGACTCGCCGGCGGCAACCAGTTGTTCGTCCAGGCGCCGGGCGGCTGGGACGACCGGGCCGCGGCGCTGGGCGTGAGCGACGCAGGCTGGGCGTGGGCGTCGCTGTTCTACGACCTCGACAACGACGGCGACCAGGAGCTGTTCGTCACCAACGGCAACACGAGCCACCGCGACCGCGCAGCGCCCGACTACTGACCGTTCTTCTGGCGACAGGTTGTCGCCGATGCGGAAGCCATCGAGCGGGCGAGCCCGTTCGCGCCGGTGGCGGTGGGGGAGCGGCGCGCCTTTCGCGGCTCGTTCAGCGGCTACGAGCGCGACCGGCTGTTCTACAACGCGGGCGGGACGCTGGTCGGGAGCGCGTACGTCTTCGGCCTCGACGGCGACCACGACGGCCGCGCCGCCGCTCCGGTGGACATCGACGGCGACGGCGACCTCGATCTCGCCCTGCTGACCCTGCAGGGCCTGCGCCTGTTCGAGAACACCTCGGACGAGCACGCGCCGCCGGCGGCCCGCCGCTACGCGCGGGTCCGGCTGGCCGCCACGCGCTCGGCGGCGCCCGCGCTGGGCGCCGTGGTGACGCTGGAGGCCGCCGGCGCTACCCGCCGCGACTACGTGCGGATCACCGAAGGGTTCCAGACGCAGGTGCCGCTCGACCTGCACTTCGGCCTCGGCGGCGCCGAGCGCATCGACCGGCTCAGCGTCGCGTGGCCGTCGGGCGCCCGCGAGACGTGGACCGACCTGCCGGCGGACCGGCTGCTGCGCGTGGTGGAGGGCCGGCGGGAGGTGGCGGCGGACATCCTGGCCCGCTGGCCCGACGGCACGCGCCCGCAGCCGGTCGGCGCGCCCACGACGGCGGTGGACACGCCCCGTCTGGACGGCGGCGCCGGGCCGCTGGCCCCCGGCGGCCGGCCGGCGGTGGTCAACTTCTGGGCCCCCTGGTGCGCGCCGTGCAACGTGGAGCTCCCGCAGCTCGCGGCGCTGGCCGGGCGCTACCACGGCGTGGTCGACTTTGCCGGCGTCAGCGTCGAGGTGGACGATCTGGACGCGGTCCGCGGCATGATTCGGGACCTCGCCGTGCCGTACCCGCAGTTTCTGGCCGCCGCGCCGGTCATGGAGCGGTTCTTCGGCGGCGACGAGGCGGCGGCGCTGCCGTCGACCTACGTCTTCGACGCGCGGGGCCGCCTGCGGCGCCAGTTCCGGGGACCGGTTACCGCGGCCGACCTCGACGCGCTGCTGCCGTCGCTGCGCGACGAGGGGCTGTTCGAGGCGGACCTGGAGCTGGCGGCGCGGTCGGCGGCCAGGGCGGGGGACCTGGAGCAGGCCATCGCGCACTACCGCCGGCTCGCCGCGCGCCGGCCCGGAAGCGCGCAGCCGCTCTACCGGCTCGGCGTGGCGGCGCTGGAGCTGGGCGACGGGGAGCAGGCCCGCGAGGCGCTGGAGCGGGCGGTCCGCCAGGCGCCGGCCAATCCCATGGCGCAGTTCCACCTGGGTCTGGCGCGGCTGCGGTCGGGACAGCCGGGGCAGGGGTTCGCCAGCCTGCAGGCCGCGCTCGCGCTGGCCGGCCGGGACGCCGCCGCGCTCACGCGGCTGGGCAACGCGGCCGCCGGGGCGGGGCAGTTGTGGCTCGCGGTCGATGCGTTGTCGCTGGCGGTGGAGGCCGATCCCGCCGCGACCGCGGCCTGGCTGGGCAAGGCGCGCGCGCACCGCGCCCGGCGGGAGCTCGACCGCGCGGCGGCTGCCTACCAGCGGGCGCTGGCGCTCGATCCGGCGCACGCGGCGGCGCGCCGCGAGTTGACCGGCCTGATGCCCGACCAGCCGTAGTCCGTCCCCGAACGATAAACGATAGACGTGCCCGCCAGGCGCAATCGCGGCAATCGCAAGCGATCCGGTCCGGCGCGCGCACCGCGCGCATCCGCCCGTCGTCTGCTGGAGCGGGCGTGGGAGCTTCTCCGCGGCGGGAACGGGCGCGAGGCGCTCGACCTGATCCGGCAGGCGCGGGACCGGAACGACAGCCTGACGGGGCTGCCGCTGGTGTCGTTCTGCGCTTCCATCCAGCGCGCCCGGCAGCTCGCGGCCAAGAGCATGGAAAAGGAAGCGGCCACCATGCGCGTCCGGGCCGACCACTATCGGGCGTCGATTCGCCTGCCGGCCTTGTCGGAAGACGATTGGGTGCAGTACGTCCGGTATCTGGACGGCGAGGATGCCCTGGCGACCTACGCGGGCCACCTGGCCGGTGGGGCGCCCATGCACCGCGTGGAGCGGGTGCTGGCGGATCGACTGGTGGTGCAGCGGTGCTGGAAGGGGCTCGACGTCTTCGACGAGAGCCACCCGCTGCGCCGGGACGCCGCGGAGGTCAGGCCCGGTCTCGAGGCGATGGACGCGGGCGACTGGGCGCGGGCCGCCAGCCTGCTGCGGGGCGTGCCCCGGCGCTCGCCGTTCGCGGCCTGGCGCCTGTTCTGCAAGGCCATGGTCTGCTTCGGCGCGGGCGATGACGACGGGCTGCGCCGCACCCTCGATCTGCTGCCGGCCGACTTTGCGCTGCCCCGGAAGGTGGCCGAATGCCGGCGCCTGGTTGCGCGCGGCGGCGGCAACGGGCGCGCGCGGGCGTCGCCGGAGCCGGGAAGCGAACGCGGGTCGCCGGCGGCGCTGGCCGGCGAGCTGAGACGGGCGCTCCGGAACGGAAACGTGCGTGCGGTCGGGACGGTGATCGAACGTCTGGCCGACGCCCTGTACCCGGAGGAGCCGGGTCGGGCGCGGATCGACCTGTTGCAGATCGTGGGGCTCGCGGCGGCCCGGGAGCTGTTCCCCGTTGCGGCGTTCGAAGCGTTGGCGCGGCGTCTGTTGCCCGCCGAGCGGATGAGCGGCGTGCTGGCCCGCATCTTTCTCCAGGGCCAGCAGGTGTCGCCGGAGTTGTGGAATCCGCTTCCGGCCGCGATTCTTCTCGATGCGCTGCCCGGGGAGTTTCCACGGGCAAGAGATCAGGCGCTCGCCCGCGCGGCCGTCTTCGAGGCGCTCGCGCGCACGGGCCGCGCGGCGGTTCCGCCCGAACTGCTGCCCCCCGACAGGATGCGCGCGCTGGCCGGGCTGCTGGGCCGCCCCATCGAGGTCCCGGCGCTGGTCTTCGTCGAGCTGATGACGGAGAGCCTCGAGGCCGATCCCGACAACCGCGAGGGTTACCTCTTTCTGCTCGATCTGCTGCGCGGGCAGACCGCCGGCAAACAGAGGCTCCAGCGTGTTCTGGAGGACATGGCGCACCGGTTTCCCGACGATCCGACTCCCTGGCTGGAACTGGTCGGCCTGCAGCACTCGCGGAACGCGTACCGTCAGGCCGAGAGCGCGCTGGCGGAGGCCCGCCGGCGCGCTCCGCACGACGATCGTCTGCTGGATCTGCAGGCCGTCGGTTTCCTCAAGTCCGCCGATCAGAGCCGCAACAAGGGGCGGTTCGCGGTTGCCACCCGGGACTTGCAGCGCGCGGAGGACCTCGGGCGCGCCGCGGTCGGGCTCGTCCTGCCGTCGAAATGGCTTCTGTTGGAGATCGTGTCCACCGGCACGGATGCGGCCGCGACGGTCACCCGTCGCCTGCAGGGACTGCCGCCCGGCGAGCAGCTTCGGACGCTGGTCCTGGTGCTGCGGGATCTGCAGCGCAACAGCCACGTCAGGAACGTCAGACAGGACATGCTCGACGCCCTGTGGCGCCTGCTGGCCGACTGGGTCTCTCTCGTCGGCGAGTGTGCTCCGGACGCGATCGTCCGGCTGCTTGAGCCGCTGCCGGTCGAGCTGGGCATCCTCTACGACGAGCGGCTGGTTGCCACGAGCCTCGCCGGCTGGTGGCCCGCGCTGCTCGAGCGCGTGGACGGAGAACACCTGACGGCCGTCCTGGATATCCTGCTGGAGTGCGGCGGGTGGGACCAGGTTCGGACCGAGATCGAACGCCGGCTGCGGGGCGTCAGGAAGCCCCGGCGCGATCCGCTGCTGCTCTTCTACCTGGCGGTCGTCCGCTACGAGGCGGGCAGCGACCACGATTCCCGGCGTTTCCGGGACATCCTGAAGGGGGCGGACGTCACCACCCGCGAGCGGTTGCGGGCGGCGGCCGCAAGGCTCGCCCGCCACACCCAGGATCCGCTGCGCCGCGCTCTGCTGACATTCGATTTCGAGCCGCTGGACGTGCCGCCGGGCGCGCTCGGTCCGGGACTGCCGCCGCTCGATGAGCTGCTGGCGTCGATCGAGGAGTACCTCGAGGCCGACGGTCTCCCGCGCGGTCGGGACGCGTCGCCGCAGGCGCCGCCGGATCCCGGCGATCCGTCGCTGATCGAGCGGTTCCGGCTGGCGCTGACCGAGGGGCCGGCGGACCGGGCGCGCGACGCGCGGCAGGGGATGTTGTTCGATCGGCGGATATACGACGATTTGGACCGCCTGGACGAACTGATCGACGACAATCGGCTGCGCGGCGAGCCGCGGTCCGTGCTGCAGGAGTTCGCGGGCAACCTGCGGGCCGAACCGGCGGCGCGGCGGGAGCTGGAGCGGCTGGCGCGCGACTGCCGGACCGCCGGTCTCCGTGACAGACTGACGCAGGAGTTGCGGGCCCTGTTGTTTCCCCGCAAGGAGAAGAAACGGCGCCGCCGGTAATCATGCTTGCCCACTATCTGGTGCTGGGACTGCCGCCGTCGGCGACGGGAGAGGAGATCCGCCGGCGCTACCTGGAGTTGGTGCGCACGCACCGGGTTGGCCAGGATCGCCAGGATCCCCAACGTCTGCAGCAGATTACCGCGGCGTACGAAGCGCTGAAGGACGACCGTGCGCGCGTGAAGACGGCCCTCTTCGGCATGGCCGCCTACGGCGATTTCGAGCTGGCGCTCGACGCGCTGGTGCAGGCTCGTCCGGTGCGCCGCGAGACGCCCGGCTTGCAGACCCTCCTGGCGGCGGAGGAGAAGCTGCATGAGTGAACCGGGCGGAGACTGGCGACAGCGGGCGCTCGACGACTTCCGGCAGTGGCTCGACGCGGCGCCCGAGGAACCGCCGGCGCACGAGGCAGCCGAGGCACCCGACCATGACCTGCGCGATCTGTTCGCGGAGTTTGCCGCGCTGCGGCAGGAGATCCGCCTGCAGAACCGGGAACAGGCCCGCGCGGGCCGGGAGCTCGCGGCTGCGGCGGAGCAGTTCGAAACGGCCGCCCGCGGGGTGGAGCGCGGCGACGAGACGCTGGCGGCGCTCGAGAGGCGCGTCGCCCGCACGGCGGAGGACCGTTGCCTGCTCGAGACCCTGGAGGTGCGTGACGCCCTGGTGCGAGGCCGGCGCGCCGCGGTCCTGCTGCGGGATCGGCCGCGCCTGCTCGGATGGCGGCCGCGGGGCGTCGCGGGCGTCGTCGAAGGTTACGAGTTGGCTATCGGGCGGGTCGACAGGATGTTGTCGCGGTTGGACGTGCGACGCGTGGAGACCGTGGGGCGACGCTTCGACGGGCGCGTCATGCAGGCGGTGGAAGCGCGCCGCGTCGAACGGGTCGGCGACCGCCTGGTGGTCGAGGAGCTGCGGAGCGGGTTCGTGCGGCACGACGACGTGCTGCGTCCGGCCGACGTCGCGGTCAACCGACTTGACGAGGAAGGGTAGGGGTGATGCCGGCAGCAACCGGGGCGGCGGACGACGACACGGTCATCGGCATCGATCTGGGCACCACGAACTCGGAGGTGGCGATCTTCTCGGGACGGAGGCCCTCGATCGTGAAGGAGCGCGGCGACGCCATCCTGCCGTCGTGCGTGGGGCTCGACGATGCCGGCACTGTCATCGTCGGACGCCAGGCCCGCCAGCAGGCGGTGGCCGCCCCCGAACGGACCGTCCTTTCGGTCAAGCGCCTGATGGGCTCCGGAACGCGCGTGCGGATGGGGCAGGAAGCCTACGCCCCGCAGGAGATTTCGGCCTTCATTCTCAAGGCGCTCAAGGAGCGGGCGGACCGCGCGCTCGGCCGGGACGTGCGCAAGGCGGTCATTACCGTCCCGGCCTACTTCACCGACGCCCAGCGGCAGGCCACGCGCGAGGCCGGGGAGATCGCCGGCCTGACGGTCGTGCGGATCATCAATGAACCGACGGCCGCCGCTCTCAGCTACGAGGTTGGCGGCACGGGGCGCCGCACCCTGCTCGTCTACGACATGGGCGGCGGCACCTTCGACGTCTCGGTGGTGCGAATGGAAGAGGGCGTGATCGAAGTTCTGGCCACCGCCGGCGACAACCAGCTCGGCGGCGACGATTTCGACGCGCTCATCCTCGAGCGCCTCAACACGCATATCGAAACGGGGTTGGGGGTCGAGGACGCCCGCGAGGATCCCCTGCTGCAGGCGCGCCTGCGGCGGGCGGCCGAACAGGCCAAGATCGAGCTGTCGGATCAGCCCTACGTGCGCGTCGAGGAAGACCACGTCGCCCTGGTGGCCGGCGAGGCCAGGCACCTCACCTGCGAGTTGAGCCGCGCCGATTTCGAACGCGATCTCGAGCCGTTTCTCGACCGCTCCCTGCGGGCGGTGACCACGGCGCTGCAGGATGCGGGCGTGCGTCCGAGCCAGCTCGACCGCGTGCTGCTCGTGGGCGGCTCGACCCGCATTCCGCGGATCGCCGCCGTCCTCACGGATCGCCTGGGCCAGGAGCCGCACGGCGAGGTCGATCCGGATCTGTGCGTCGCGCTGGGGGCCGGCGTGCAGGCAGGGATCGAGATGGGACGGGACACGCAGTCCGTGCTGGTCGACATCACGCCCTACACCTTCGGCACCAGCGCCACGGGCGAGCTCTACGGCAGGCCGTACGCCCATCAGTTCGTGCCCCTCATCCGGCGCAACAGCAAGCTGCCGGCCACCCGGACCGAGGTGTTCTTCACCATGTTCGAGGATCAGCCGCAGGTGGAGGTCAAGGTCTATCAGGGGGAGGATCCGGACGCCCTGAAGAACGTGGAAATCGGCACCTTCATGTTCACCGGCCTGAACCAGAAACCCGGCGCGCACGACCAGGGCCTGCTCTGCACCTACAGCCTCGACCTCGACGGCCTGCTCCACGTCCACGCGCGGGAACGGGCCACCGGCCGGGAGATCCGCGGCGTCGTCGAGAACGCCATCGGGCGGTCCGGCGACGAGGCGCTCGGCGCCGCGAAGGAACGGGTCTCGGCGCTCTGGGGCTCGGCGGGCGTGTCGGATGCGGAGCACGCTGCGGACGCGGCTGCCGGCGACGCTGCGGCCGGTGTCGCGGAACCTTCTGCGGCAGCGCCCGCCTTGCCCCCGGAGGTGGCGCAGGCGGCCGGGGAAACCCTGGCGCGGGCCGAGCGGGCGCTCGAGGCCGCGCCGGCCGAAGATCGGGAAGAGATGATCAACCTGATGGAGGATCTCCGGGACGCCCTCAGGGAGGCCCGCGCCGAGCGGGCAGCCGAGCTCAAGCGCGAGCTCGACGAGATCCTGTTCTACCTGGAATAGCGGCGTGGAACGCTGTCCGACCTGCGGGGCCCGGCATGCTGGCGGGCCGTCCTGCCACCGCTGCCGGACGGACCTCCGCCAGGTGCTGGAGGTCGAACGGTGCGCTGCCCGCCACCGGCGGCTGGCCCGCGCCGCGCTCGAGCGCGGCGACCGCGAAGAAGCCCGCGCCCACGCCGGCCGCGCCTGCGCCCTCCACCGGGCTCGCGAATCCCTGATTGTGCTCGCGCTGGCCGCCCTGGCGGACCGCGACTTCCCGGCCGCGCTGCGGCTGTGGCGGGAAATTCGGGCCGGTTCCGTTCCCCGGCGGCCCTCGTGAGTGCGAGCACGTTCTCCGCCGCGATCCAACCCCCTTTCGATACCATCCTCCGCTCGGCCGGTCCAGGACGTGTCCGCTCCAGCTTTGCGGCGACCCGTCCCGCGGGGCCAAACGGGTGGAAAATCGCGCGCGGCGGGATTAGACTGCACGAATCGGGCTGACGGCGGGTCGCGAACCAGAGGAGGCGGCACAATGACGACGAAGCAACATCGGCGGGCACGGCGTCCGTTCCTGGCGGCGGCGTTCGCGGCGCTCATCGCCCTGCCGGCGACGGCCGCCGGGCAGCCCGCGGCCGACGAGGTCACCTTCAGCAGGGACATCGCCCCCATTCTGCAGCGGAGCTGCCAGAAGTGTCACCGGCCCGACTCGCTGGCGCCGATGTCGCTGATCGACTACGACGATGTCCGGCCCTGGGCCCGCGCCATCAGGAACCGCACGGCGCTCCGCGACCAGCCGGGCGTGATGCCGCCGTGGTACATCGAGAAGGACGTCGGCATCCAGTCGTTCAAGGAGGATCCGTCGCTGAGCGACGCGGAGATCGCCCTGATCGCGAAGTGGGTCGACAACGGCGCCCCCGAGGGCGACCCGGCCGACCTGCCGCCGCCGGTGGCGTTCATCGACGTGGACGAGTGGGAGATCGGCCAGCCCGATCTGATCGTCTCGTCGCCGAGCGTGGAGCTGCCCGGCGAGTCGCCCGACTGGTGGGGCCACATCGGGGAGACGCCGACGGGGCTGACCGAGGACCGCTACGTCTCGGCCCTCGAGTTCAAGGAGGTCACCGAGTCGAGCGTCGGCGAGCGCCGCGCCACGGTCGGCGGGCTGTTCATCGTGCACCACCTGGTGATGGACATCGTCGTGCCGGACGGCGAGGACGACGACTCGCCGGAGTCGCGCTGGCCGGTGCACGAGGTCGGCCGCAACGCGGACTTCTTCGACCCCGCCGCGGGCAAGCTGATCGAGGCCGGATCGACGGTCTTCTTCGAGAACATCCACCTGCACGCGAACGGCGCCGATACCCGCGCCCGCGTGGACGTCGGCTTCAAGTTCCATCCGCGCGGCTACGAGCCGACGCGGCAGGTGCGGGGGATCTCGTTCGGCAACACCGTCGATCTGGACATCGAGCCGATGGATCCGGATCAGCGGATGGAGGCGTTCTTCACGCTGCCCGAGCACACGAAGATCAGCGTCTACGAGCCCCATCTGCACGCGCCCGGCGTGCGCATGTGCCTGGACGCCATCCTCGGCACCTCCATCGAGACGCTCAACTGCGCCGGGTACGACCACAGCTGGGTCCGCGTCTACACCTACGAGGACGACGCCGCGCCGCTGCTGCCCAAGGGCACCATCCTGCGCCTGACGGGCTACTTCAACAACTCGCCGTCGAATCCGAACGTCGCCGATCCCCGCAACTGGTCGGGTGGCGGCAACCGCTCGGTCGACCAGATGTTCATCAACATCATGCGCGGGGTGTACCTGACCGACGAGGAGTTCGCCGAGGAGATGGCGACGCGGCGCGAGGTGCTGAACCTGATGCCCGGCGAGACCGCCGTCGGCTGCCCGCTCTGCGGCGACGTCGAGGTCCCGGACCTGGCCGAGGGGCAGCAGCAGTGAGACGCGCCGCAATCGGCGTTGCCGCCGTGCTGCTCGTCGGCGCGTTCCTCCAGGACGGCGCGGCGCAGCAGCGCTACCGCGCGACCGGACAGGAAGTGCTGCCCGCGTACGAAGGCTGGGAGCGGAACCCCGACGGATCGTTCAACCTGGTGTTCGGGACGATGAACCGGAACTGGGAGGAGACGTTCCACATCCCGGTCGGGCCGGACAACCACATCGCGCCGGGCGGACCCGACCGGGGCCAGCCGACCTGGTTCCTGCCGCGGCGCAACCGGTTCATGTTCCGCATCGCCGTGCCGGCCGACTTCGGCGACCGCGAGATCGTCTGGACGCTCAACAGCCCGAACGGCAAGACGTACCGGGCCTACGCCACGCTGAAGCCCGACTACTTCATCGACGACTTCGTCGTCCAGCGCAACAGCGGCCTCCGCACCCGCGACGTGGTGAACCCCAATACGCCGCCGGTGCTGGAGGTCGAGGGCGAACGCACGCGGACGGTGCGGGTGGGCGAGCCCGTCACCCTGACGGCGTTCGCCAGCGACGACGGCGTGCCGGAGCAGAGGCCGCTGCGGGCGCTGGACCCGTCGCGGTCGGGCAACAACACGGTGCCGGTCACCGCGACGGGGCTGCGCCTGTCGTGGTTCGTGTATCGCGGACCGGGGCACAACGTGACCTTCGACCCGCCGCAGACGAAGGTGTGGGAGGATACCCGGCCCAACTCGAACTCGCCGTGGGGCTACGGCTTCGAGACGCCGCCCGCGCCCTCCGACGGCAAGTGGGTGGCCCGGGCCACGTTCGGCGCGCCGGGGACGTTCATCCTCCGCTCGCTGGCGCACGACGGGGGCCTGTCGGCCCACGAGGACATCACGTTCGTCGTCAATTAGATGGGGCTGCGCCCCAAGCCCCCGGCGTTCGCTTGCGGGAACCCCATTGCCCCGCGCCGCTCCCGCCGAGGCGCGCTGTGCGCGCCTTGCGGCGTCTGCGCTACGGCGCAGACGCCGCGTGCTGCGGCGGCGCCGCGCAGGTGAAGCTGGCGGCGTCGTGCGGGTCGCCGCTGCCGTCGTGGACGGCCACCTGCGGATACGGGCAGGCCGGGCGCGTCATCGTGACGCGGCCCGCCTCGCCCACCTTCGACGCCAGCAGGCGCTCCGGCGCGCGTCCGTCCTCCACCCAGGCACGGATCGCCTCCACCCAGTCGACGCGGTCGGGACCGGGGCCGCCGGCGCAGTGGAGCACGCCGGGCAGCATGTAGAGGCGCGCGTAATCGCGCGCCGCCGGGTCGCCCGCCGTCAGCCGCTCGTAGTAGTCGATGGTGCCGAGCGGCGCGAGGGCCAGGTCGGACCAGCCGGTCCAGTAGATGATCTTCCCGCCGGCGTCCCGGAACCGGCTCAGGTCGGTGTCCGTCGCGTCGAGAATCGCGGCCGTCTCCGCGACGTCGTCCTGCCAGGTCGCGAAGTCGTAGCGGGTGTAGTCCCAGTCGGGGTCGCCGAAGACGAAGTACTTGAAGAGCTCGGTCCCGAAGCCGTACTGCGCGTTGGGGATCCCCGGGGCCCGGCGCCGCTCCGAGCCGACCACCCACGCGTCCCAGCCGCCGGCCTCGTCCTCCCCGCCGTAGTTGAACCCGTGGTAGATCGGCTCGCCGTTCGACAGCGGGCCGCCGTAGACGGTTTCGATCGCCGCGAGCTGCGCCGCGGTGACGCAGTCGCCGGCCGCCTCGTCGCCGGCGCAGCGCGGCAGGTCGGCCGGGTCGAAGCCGCACTGCCGCGGATCGGCCAGCATGCCGTCCTCGACCCCGTCGTCCGCGTCGCACGCGGCGAGGATGCTCGATCCGAGCAGCTCGAGCGTCGCGGCGGTCAGCAGCGGGGCGTCGAGGTCGCCGTCCGGGTAGATCGCCTGCTGGTTCTGCACGAACCCGGCCGTGATCCCGGTCCAGTGGTAGGCCGGCGCGGCCGCCACGATGCCGTCGAAGTCGTCCGGATAGCGCTGCGACTCCATCATGGCCTGACCGCCGCCCCGCGAGCAGCCCACGAAGTAGGCGTAGTCCGCGGGCCGCGCGTAGTAGTGCGCGATGATCGACTTCGACGTCTCGGCCGTCAGGTGGACGGCGCGGTGGCCGAAGTTCTCCTGCCGCTCGGGATTGTCGAGCGCCCAGCCGGCCTCGATGCCGTTGCCGCGATGGCCGGTGTCGGTCCCCGCCGTCGCGTAGCCGCGCTCGAGCGGGCCCCCGCCGTGGGCGTAGAGCGAGAGTGCCTGGTTCTGCACGCTGCCGACGAACCCGCCTCCGCCGCCCATCAGGAAGCGGCCGTTCCAGTCGTCGGGCAGCAGCAGCTCGAAGTTGATCTCGGTCTCGATGACCCCCGTCACCCGGCAGTGGGCGGGTACGCCCTCCGCTTCCGGCAGGTGCTCGGCCGAGCCGATCCGCAGATCGACGAGCTCGATCCCCGTCAGATCGGCGCAGGGGTGCGGGGGCTCCGCCGCGGGGGTGGCACACGCGGCGGCGACGGCGAGACCGGCAGCGACGGCACCGTTCACGAGGCAACGCTGGCTGCAGGGCATGGTCGTTCTCCTCGTCCGGAGCCTAGCAGCCTCGCGCCCGCCCTTCAAGCGCGCCGCCGCGGGCCGGCCGGGCCCACACGATAGGATCGACGCGGAGGCCGGTCATGTCCGACGCGCCGGTTCACCTGCGCAGGTTCCTCGGCCGCGGCGACGTGCTGGCCGTCGCGTTCGGCGCGATGGTGGGCTGGAGCTGGGTGGTGCTGGCCGGGGAGATGATCGTGCGCGCCGGCGCCGTGGGGTCGATCCTGGCCTTCGGCGCGGGCGCCGTCATGGTCTGGCTGGTGGGGCTCACCTATGCCGAGCTGGCGGCGGCGCTGTCCCGCGCGGGCGGCGAGCTGAGCTTCACGTTCCTCGCGCTGGGGCCCGTCGGCGCCTTCGTCTGCGGCTGGACGCTGGTGCTGGCCTACGCGGCGGTGTGCGCCTTCGAGGCGGTCGCCCTGCCCACCGTCGTCGGCTACCTCGTGCCCGGGCTCGGGACCGGGGAGCCGCTCTACACCGTGGCGGGCTGGGACGTGCGGCCCGGCTGGGTGGCCGCCGGGGTGGCCGGCGCGCTCGTCATCGGCGCCGTCAACTACCGCGGCATCCGGTTCGCGGCGTTCGCCCAGCGGCTCGCCGTCGGGGGCCTGCTGTTGGTGGGGCTCGCGTTCTTCGTGCCCGGTGCGGCAGGCGGCGATCTGGCGAATCTGGCCCCGGCCATCACGGGCTGGGAGGGCGTGCTGCGGGTCCTCGTCATGACCCCGTTCCTCTTCGTCGGCTTCGACGTCGTCCCGCAGCTCGCGGAAGAGATCGCCCTGCCGCTGCGGAGCATCGGGCGGATCATCCTGCTGTCGATCGTGATGGCCCTCGGCTGGTACGGCCTCGTGCAGTGGACGGTCGGCGTGACGCTCCCGCCGGACACCCTGGCCGGGCGGGCCCTGCCCGCCGCCGACGCCATGAGTGCGATCTACGGCAGCCCGTGGGGCGGGCGCGTGCTCGTCGTCGGCGGCGCCGTGGGCATCCTGACGAGCTGGAACGCGTTCTTCCTCGGCGCGTCGCGCCTGCTGTTCGCGATGGCGCGGGGCGGGATGCTGCCGGCGGCGTTCGCGCGCCTCCACCCGCGCTACGGATCCCCGGCCGCGGTCGTGGCGGCGCTGACCGCGATCACGGCCGCCGCCCCGCTGTTCGGGCGGCCGGCGCTGGTCTGGCTGGTCGACGCCGGGTCGCTGGCCACCGTCGTGGCCTATCTCCTGGTGGCGGTCTCGTTCCTCGTCATCCGGCGCCGGCATCCGGGTCTGCCGCGCCCGTACCAGGTCGCGGCCCCCGGGGCGGTCGGATGGCTCGCGGTGGCCGCCACGGTGTTCTTCCTGCTGCTGTACCTGCCGGGCAGCCCGTCGGCGCTGGCGTGGCCGCAGGAGTGGCTGATCGTGCTGCTCTGGACGGCGCTGGGCGCGGGGCTGGCAGTCGGCAGCCGCCGCCGCGCCGCGGCCATGGGTCCCGGCCGGCAGGCACGGCTGATTCTGGGCGACCAGGCGCGCCTGGTGCGCTCCGGGGCCAGCGCGCGGCCCGGCCCGATCCCTGCAAGGCGTTCCCGAGATTGACAGCCTGCTACCATGGGAGGCGGAGATCCTGGTATGGAACCTGCTACGTCTTCGTGTGACTCGACTCCGCCGGTGACGGGCGACGAGCTGCTGCGCATGCCGGGGCTCGATCCGTGCGAGCTCGTTGCCGGCCGCATCGTGCGCATGACGCCGACCAACCCCATTCACGGACGCATCGAGGTTAACGTGGCGGCCGCGCTCAAGCAGTTCGTGCGTACGCAGAATCTGGGCGTCGTGATGGCCGGCGAGGTTGGCGTATTCACCGGCCGCAATCCGGATACCGTGCGGGCGCCGGACGTGCTGTACCTGTCCCACGAACGGGATGCGCGCCGGCGCCGGCCGCAGGGCTTCCTCGACGTCGCGCCCGAGCTGGTAGTCGAGATCCTGTCCCCGACGGATCGACCCGACGAGTTGCGGCGCAAGCTCGGCGAGTACTTCGCCGCCGGCGTCCGTGTCGCGTGGGTGATCGACCCCGCCACACGCACGGTGCGGATCCATCACGACCGCGGCGAGCCGCTGTCGCTGGCGCGCGGTGCGGTGGTCACCGGCGGGGACGTGCTGCCGGGGTTCGAGTTGCCGGTCGACGACGTCTTCGAGTAGTGGAAGTCCGGCCGCGTGCCGCTGCGCAGACTGTTACCTGGGGTTGCCGACGGCGCTCGTGGCGCCGAGGCTGCGCAGCAGGCGGGCGGTGTCCGGATGCAGCGGCCGGGACAGGGTGCCGACGTCCAGCGGCGCCTGGCCGCGGGCATCTGCGATGTCCACGCGGGCGCCGTGCGCGGCGAGCAGCTCGATGATCGCGTTCTTGGCCAGGCGGGCCGCGCCGTGCATGGCGGTGCGCCCGCGTCGGTCGACGGCGTTGACGTCGACGTGCATCCCGAGCAGCAGGGTCACCAGCTCCAGCGACTGGCTCGCGGTCGCCTGCCGTGCCTCGTTCTGCACCATGCCGACCGCCGCCATGAGCGGGGTGGTGCCGCCTTCGGCCGGCAGACGCGGGTCGCCGCCGGCCGCGGCGAGCGCCCGCAGCAGGTCGGGGTCGGGCACCCGCGCCGCCGCTGCCAGCCAGAGCGGCGTCGCGCCGACGTAGGCGCCGTACGAGATGTAGTCGCCCTTGTAGACGAGCGGGGGGCGCGTGAGCCTGGCGTTGGGGTCGGCGCCGCGCGCCAGCAGCGCCCGCACCAGGTCGGCCCTGCCGGTCTCGACGGCGGCGTGCAGGGCCGTTCGCCCGATGCTGTCCGGCACGTCAGGGTCCGCGCCCCGCTCGAGGAGCAACAGGGCCAGCGCCTCGTGGCTGCTCGGCTCGACGTCAAGGCGGTACTCCCAGCCGCTGGTGGCCGCGAGGCTGGCGCTCGCCACCAGCAGCGGCGTGCGGCCCGAGGTCTGCGACTCCTCGACGTCGACGCGCGCGTCGATGGGCAGGTACGGCTCGGCCGCGTTCACGTCGGCGCCGGCGTCGAGCAGGACCCGGGCCGTCTCGACGTCGCCGCTGCGGGCGGCGAGGAGCAGGGCGGTCGTGCCGTGCACGGACCGCGCGCGCACGTCCGCCCCGGCCGTGAGCAGCACGCGCGCGACGTCCGCGTGGCCCTCCGACGCCGCCCACATCAGGGGCGTCTGGGCCTTGAAGTGCGGCGTCCCGCGCACGTCGGCGCCGGCCGCCAGCAGCGAGCGCACCAGATCCGGATTCCCGGTGCGGGCGGCGGTCATCAGCACGGTCTCGCCGCCGGGGCGCGCCGCGTCGGGATCGGCGCCGGCGCGCAACAGGGCGGCGCCGAGCTCGGCGCCCGCGTTGAGGGCCGCCAGCGCCAGCGGCGTCACCCCGAGATCGTTCGCCGCGTTCACGTCGGCCCCGGCCGCGATCAACAGGCGGGCGGTGTCCACGTCGTTCCAGTGCGCGGCCCAGTGCAGGGCGGTCGCCCCGTCGGGCTGCCGGGCATCGACGGCGGCCGATTCGGCCAGGAGCATCCGCACGGCCCGCTGATCGCGGCGCTCGGCCGCGTCGGCGAGCGGCGCGTCCGCGGCGGCCCCGCCCGTGGCGCCCGGCAGGACCGCCAACGCCGCGGCCAGCCCGATGGCCGGCGCCCACGAGCGCCGCCGCCGCAGCGCGCCGCGCCGGCCGCGTGCGGCCCTGGCTGCCGTCGGTTCGTGCATGCGCGTCACCCTCTGCCGACGGTCATACCGAGAGCGCGGCCACCCGGCCGGTGCTGTCGCCCATGGTCTCGATCGGCACGCCCAGCTTGTCCAGCATGGCCAGGAACAGATTGGTGTTCGGCGTGTCCGCGGCGGCCCGCACGTGGCGCCCGCCCGTGAGCCGCCCGCCGGCGCCGCCCACCAGCAGCGTGGGCAGGTCATGGTGGTTGTGGCGGTTGCCGTCGCTGAGGCCGCTGCCGTAGAGCACCAGCGCGGAGTCCAGCAGGGTGCCCTCGCCGTCCGGCGTCGACGCCAGCCGGTCGACGTAGTAGGCGAACATCTCGGTGAGATGGCGGTCGACCTTCTTCAGCTTCGCGATGAGCACCTCGTCGCCGCCGTGGTGCGACAGCGCGTGGTGGGCGTCGGGCACCCCGATCTCCGGATAGGCGCGATTGCTCGTCTCGTGCCCGAGCATGAACGTGATGACCCGCGTCAGGTCGGCCTGCCAGGCCAGCACCTGCAGATCGAACATCAGCTTCGCGTGCGCCTCGAAGCTGTCGGGCACGCCGGCGGGCTGGTCCATCGCCGGCAGCTCGCGCGCGGTCTGCCGCTCGGCCATCTGGATGCGCCGCTCCACGTCGCGCACCGCGTCCAGGTACTCGTTCAGCTTCACCCGGTCGCGGGGACCCAGCTCGTCCTTCAGCCGCGCCACCTTGGCGGTCACCATGTCGAGCAGCGAGCGGTCGTGCCGGCGCGCGGCCAGCCACGCCGCGGGGTCGGTCGTCCCGCCGCTGCCGAACAGCCGCTCGAAGACGGCGCGCGGGTCGCTCGCCATCGGCAGCGGGGTCGTGGGGCTGCTCCAGCACAGGGTGTTGGCGTAGACGCAACTGTAGCCCGGGTCGCACGACCCGGCCCGATCCGCCGACTCGAGCGAGAGCTCGAGCGAGGCGAGCTGCGTCTCCTGTCCCAGCACGCGGGCCGCGATCTGATCCATCGAGACGCCGGCGCGGATGTCGTGCCCTTCGGTCTTCTTCGGATGCACGCCGGTGAGGAAGGCGCCGGCCGCGCGCGCATGGTCGCCGGCGCCTTCGCCGGGACGGGCGATGCCCTCCTCGGCGCACAGCCCGCTGACCATGAGCATCCGGCCGCGGTGCGCGGCCAGCGGCCGCAGCGTCTCGGTGACGGCGAGGGCCCCGCTGCCGCCGGGCGGGGTCCAGTTCGGCATGAACATGCCGTTGGGCACGTACACGACGCCGAGGCGCCGGACAGGCTGGGCGGCGCCGGCGCGCAGGCCGAACGCGGGCACCATGCTGTCGAGCATGGGCAGCGCCAGGGTCACGCCGAGGCCGCGGAGGAACGTGCGACGCGGGAGGTGCTTCCTGGTGACCATCATGGCTCTCGCGATCTCCTCATCTGAAACGGCGTGCTCTCGACGACGCCGAGAACCAGCGCCGACCAGCGGTAGTCGTTGGCGGCCGCGCCGCGGGCGATGCCGCGGACGGCCGGCGCGTCGTAGTGCTCGATCCCGCGGCCGAGCGCATAGGTCAGGAGCTTCTCGGCCACGGTCTCGACGAAGCGCTCTTCCGCGCCGAGCAGGATGTCGCGCAGCCCGTGCGGGCCGGCGAACCGGGAGCCGTCCGGCAGTCTGCTCGCCACGTCGATCGGCGCGCCGTCCTCGGTCGTCCGCCAGGCCCCGATGCCGTCGTAGTTCTCCAGCGCGAAGCCGAGCGGGTCCATCAGCACGTGGCAGCTCGCGCACACGGGGCTGATGCGGTGGATCTCCATCCGCTCGCGCATCGAGAGCCGCCGGTCCTGCCGGGGATGGTCGGCGTCGGGCAGCCCCGGCACCTCCGGCGGCGGCGGCGGCGGCGGCGCGCCGAGCAGGTTCTCCAGCACCCACAGGCCGCGCTTGGTCGGCGAGGTCCGGTTCGGATACGACGTGGCGGTCAGCACGCTGCCCTGGCCGAGCAGCCCGCCCCGCCGGCCGGCGACGCTCACCCGCCGGAAATGGTTGCCGTAGACGTTCGCGACGCCGTAGTGCCGCGCGAGCCGCTCGTTCAGGAACGTGTAGTCCGCCCGCAGCAGGTCGAGCACGCTGCGGTCGTCGCGCACCTGGCTCGCGACGAAGAGCGCCGTCTCCTGCCGCAGCGCCTCCCGCAGGTTCTCGTCGAAGTCCGGAAACGCGTCGGGGTCCGGGGCCACCGTCCGCATGTTGCGCAGCAGCAGCCACTGGCCGAAGAAGTTGTCGATGAAGGCCTCCGCACGCGGGTCGCCGAGCAGGCGGGCGATCTGCGCGCGCAGCACGTCCGGCTGCCGCAGGCGCCCGGCCGCCGCGACGTCGAGCAGCTCGTCGTCAGGCAGGCTGCTCCACAGGAAGAACGACAGGCGCGAGGCCAGCTCCAGAGCGCTGACCGGATAGGCCGTGCCGGGCGGCATCCCGTCCGGATCGCGCTCGATGCGGAATAGGAACTCGGGGTCGATCAGAATGCCCCGCACCACGAGCTGGATGCCGCGCTCGAAGCCCCCCGCGCGCCGGCCCTCCTCGTACAGCGCCAGGAGCGGCGCGGTGTCCGCCGCGTGCACCGGGCGGCGGAACGCGCGGCGGGCCAGGGTCGACACGATCTCCGCCGCGCAGCCGGCCTCTTCGGCCGCCGCCGTCGGGTAGCAGGAGAACACTCGCCGGCGGCTGGGACTGGCGGCCGGCGTCGACCCGCCGTGCGGGCCGCGGATCTCGATGCTGTCGAGGGCCATCGCCGCGTTGCGGTCGCGGGAGTAGGCCAGGCTCGACACCGCCGGCCGCGGCTCGAGGACACCCTCGGCGACCGCCGCCCGGTCGATGAACGCCGCGCTGACCAGGCGCGTGCCCGCGCTCACGTCGAGACGCACCTCCAGCCCCTCGTCGGCCGTCTGCTCGTAGAGCGTCGGCCGGGACACCGCGTTCCACGGCGCCCGCACCCCCTCGCCGCCGACGGTGAAGCGGCCGATGCGCGCGCGGTCGAGCCGCAGCTCGATGTCGTTCGGCGCCTGGAGCCCGCGGATGTGGTTGCCGTAGGCGCGCTGCAGCCTGAGGCGGATGACGTACTCGCCGTCGAGGGGAAAGTGGTGGCGCACCGCGAGGCCGCCGCGCGACCCGAAGGGCAGGTCCTCGCTCATGCGGCCTTCCTGCCACAGCGTGTAGGGCACCGTGTAGGTCTCGATCGCCGGTCGGATCGCGGCGTCGCCGAGGGCCAGCCGGCTGATCTTCCCGGCCGCGGCCATGTAGCGGTCGAGCAGCACCGGGGAGATCGCCAGCACGTCGGCGATGTTGTCGAACCCGTAACCCGACTCGTCCGGCGGCAGCAGCGCCCGCTCGTCGATGTCCAGCGCCAGCAGATCGCGGATCGCGTTGCGGTACTCGGCGCGGTTCAGGCGATGGATCGGCGGCCGGCCGGGATGCGGGTTGTCGGCGGCGGCGCGGTCGAGGGCCGCTTCCAGCGCGGCGGCGGCCGCGTCGTAGGCGCCGGCGTCCGGCCGCGGCCGGCCCGGCGGGGGCATGGCGCGCGCGCGCAGCTTGCGCACGACCTTCTCCCAGGCCTCGACCTGCCCGGGAATGCGGCCGGCGCGCTCGGCGTCGATGGACTGCAGGGTCAGCCCGGCCTCCCGCGTGCGGTCGTTGTGGCACGCCACGCAGTACCGATCCAGCAGCGCGCGGGGGGCGGCGGCCGCGTCCTGCGCGGGCGGGGCCTGCGCGCGCAGTTGGGGTGCGGCGCCAAGCATCAGGGCGAGACCCAGACCGAACCACCCCAGCGAGACTCTGGCCGTCATGGGCACTCAGCCTTCTTGTTCAGTCGTTCGCGTGGTTCATGGTAACCCAGTTGCCGCGGCACATCGACGCCGGATCGAGATCGACCGGGATGTAGAATAGGTCAGCCGCGGAGCGGCACGTCATGAGGGGGAAACGATGAGGGCACGTCACATCTCGATTGGCCGCGGAGCATGGATTCCGGTGCTGGCTGTCGTTCTGGCAGCGACCGTCGGGCTGCCGGCGGCGGTGTCCGCCCAGGGCACCGGGACGCTCTCGGGCATCGTGACCGTCGACGGAGGCGAGGTCCAGGCGTTCCGGGTGAAGGCGCGGGACACGGTGGGGCGCATCGCCTACACCGTCTACACGGTCGAGGGGCGCTACCGGATCTACAACCTGCCCTCGGGGACGTACGAGGTGCAGGTGATCGAGCCCGGGTTCGAGCCGCTGGTCAGGACGGTGCAGGTGGCGGCATTCGAGACCACGAACGCCAACCTGGCGCTGACCTCGACCGGGCCGCTGGCCGCGCAGGGCGCCGCGGCCGGCGGCGCGGAGGCGCGGGCCAACTACGGCGGGCGGCAGGTCAACGCCGACGGGGCGGAGCTGGTGGACTTCGACGAGCTGTATCCGCCGCACCCGGCGCGCGACGTCATGCTGCGCTCGTGCTTCGGCTGCCATGGGCCGGCGGCCTTCCACAACCGCGGCGTGAAGAACGAGGCGGGCTGGCGGCGGGCCGTCAACCGCATGTTCGACGTGGACGGCCGGGTGGCGAACATGGCGCCGGGCGTGCCGCAGATCACCCACGAGACGGTCTCGGAGGAGGAGAAGGAGCTGATCATCAGCTACCTCACCGACAACTTCGGGCCCGACTCGACGCAGCGCGACCTGCTGCTCGACCCGCTGGTGCGCGACGAGGCGCAGTTGGCCGACGCGGTCTACATCCAGTACGAGCTGAACCGCGGGCCCCGCCGCGAGGTGCGCGGCCGGCCCCCGACGTGGTCGATCCACAGCGTGTTCGCGAGCCTGGTCGAGCCCGGGGTGATCTGGGTGTCCGGCAACGGGTCGAACTCGATCCTCCGGGTCGACACCCGGGTGCGGGACTTCGAGGCGCGGACGACGGAGTACTGGATCGACAACCCGGCGAACATCAACGTGACGCCGCACGGCATCATCGAGATGGACGGCACGGTCTACTGGGTGGAGCTGACGGGCGACCACCTCGGCGAGCTGGATCCGGCGACCGGCGAGATCACGCGGCACCGGATGCCGGTGAGCGGCGGCGGCCCGCACAGTTGCTGGGCCGATTCGCGCGGGTACATCTGGTACACCTACTTCGCCTCGGCGGGCAAGATCGGCCGCTTCGACACGCGCACCAAGGAGTTCGAGGAGTGGGAGCCGCTGTCCGGCTTCAGCGGCTACGGGATCGTGGTCGACCGTCAGGACCGGGTGTGGGCCGTGGGGCTGCACACGCCCGCGACGCTGATGTTCAACCAGGAGACCCAGGAGTGGACGGAGTACCCGATGGCGAACCCGGCGCGGCGGCCCGCCATCGACAGCAACGGCAAGATCTGGGCGGCCCACTACTACGGGAACGCCATCACGAAGATCGACCCGGTGACCGACGAGGTGACGGAGTACAAGCTGCCGCTGAAGGACGGCAACCCGTACGACGTCTGGCCGGACGCCGACGACAACCTGTGGGTCGAGAACATGATCTACAACTCGCTGGTCAAGTTCGACCAGACGACCAGCGAGTTCACCTACTTCCCGTTCCCCGAGCTGCAGGCGCACACGCCCAAGCTGGACACGGATCGATCGGGCGTGCTGTGGTTCACGCTCGGCAACCCGTCCGGTCCCGGCATCGCGGCGCTCATGCCGCACGGCAACATCCGCGGGGGCATACGGGTGGCGCAGTAACCCCGCCGCGGGGGCGCGCGGCGCCTGACGGGTGCGGAAGACCATGAGCAGGGTCGTCGTGGGCGGCTGCGGGCTGGTGCTCGCCGGCCTCTGGGGGCTCGGCCTGCAGGCCGCCGTCCCGGCCGGCACGAGTGCCCGCGCCGTGCAGGGCCCCGCGGCGGCCGCGTCCGCCGCCGCGATGCAGCAGGCGCTGCTGGACCGCTACTGCATCACCTGCCACAACGCGCGGCTCAACACCGGCGGGCTGGCGCTCGACCGGCTCGATCTGACGCACGTCGGCGCGGCACCCGCGCGCTGGGAGGCGGTGGTCCGGAAGCTGCGCGCGGGCATGATGCCGCCCGCGGGGCGGCCCCGGCCGACGCCGGACGAGGCCGCGCACCTCCGCGGCTGGCTCGAGGCGGCGCTCGACCGCGCGGCCGCGGGCCGGCCCGAGCCGGGCCGCGTGCCGACCCACCGCCTGAACCGCGCCGAGTACGCGAACGCCGTCCGTGATCTGCTCGCCCTCGAGGTGGACGGCGGCGCGCTCCTGCCGGCCGACGTCGCCGGCCACGGCTTCGACAACTTGGCCGGCACGCTCACGCTGTCGCCGGCGCTCATGGAGCGCTACCTGTCGGCCGCCCGCCGCATCAGCCGGCTGGCCGTCGGCGACCCCGGCATCGGGCCGGGCTTCACGTCGCGCGCCTACACCGTCCCGATCGACATGACCCAGAACGACCGGATGAGCGAGGACCTGCCGTTCGGGTCGCGGGCCGGCATCGCCGTCCGCCATCGCTTTCCGCTCGATGGCGAGTACGACATCAGGATCCGGCTCAAGCGCAGCGTCTACGAGTACATCGTCAACCTCGAGGAGGCGCACGATCTCGAGGTGCGTGTCGACGGCGCCCGGGTGGCCCTGTACACGATCGGCGGCGAGGCGCCCGGCCGGCCGGCCCCGCTGACCTTTTCGGGCACGTTCATGGCGGCCGGCGGCGCCGGCTACCCGACCCAGGACTGGGACGACTACTACACCGGCGCCGACGCGGGTCTCGAGCTGCGCGTCACGGTGAAGGCCGGCACGCGGCTCGTGGGCGTCGCCTTCATCGGCAAGTCGTGGGAGGAAGAGGGCGTCCTGCAGCCGCCGCTGCGCGAGTACGGCGCGACGGTGACCGAGCTGACCGACACGTCGCCGAGACCCGAGGGACCGGGGATCGAGAGCATGTCGATCGACGGCCCGTACCACGTGACCGGCTCCGGCCGCACCGCCAGCCGCGAGCGGATCTTCACGTGCCGGCCGCCCGCCGGCGACGCGGCGGCGGAAGCCCGCTGCGCGCGCACGATCTTCGCCACGCTGACGCGGCAAGCCTACCGGCGGCCGGTGACGGCGGACGACCTCGGGCCGCTGCTGCCGTTCTACGATGCCGCGCACGCCGCGGGGGGCTTCGAGGCCGGCGTCCGGGCCGGGCTCGAGCGCATCCTGATCGACCCCGAGTTCCTGTTCCGCATCGAGCGCGATCCCGAGGGCGCGGCGCCCGGCAGCAGCTACCGGCTCGGCGGCCTCGAGCTGGCCTCGCGCCTGTCGTTCTTCCTGTGGAGCAGCATTCCCGACGACGAGCTGCTGGAGCTGGCCGCCCGCGGCGCGCTGCAAGATCCGGGCGTGCTCGAGCGGCAGGTGCGCCGGATGCTGGCCGACCGCCGGGCGCAGGCCCTCGTCGACAACTTCGCCGGCCAGTGGCTGTCGATTCGCAACGTGCAGGGGCTGGTGCCCGACCCCAACCTCTTTCCGGGCTTCGACGAGAACCTCCGGGAGGCGTTCCGGCGGGAAACCGAGCTGTTCGTCGAGAGCCAGTTGCGCGCGGACCGCAGCGTCGTGGAGCTGCTGACGGCCGACTACACGTTCCTCAACCAGCGGCTTGCCCGGCACTACGGCATCCCCGGCGTGCGCGGCAGCCGCTTCCGCCGTGTGACCCTGACCGACGAGCGGCGCGGCGGGCTGCTGGGGCACGGCAGCATCCTGGCCGTCACCTCCTACGGCAACCGCACGTCGCCGGTCCTGCGCGCGAAGTGGGTGCTCGAGAACCTGCTGGGCACGCCCCCGCCCCCGCCGCCGGCCGACGTGCCGGGCCTGCCCGACAGCGGGGAGCACGGCGAGCCGCAGACGGTCCGGGAGCGCTTGGCCCGGCACCGGCGCAACCCGGTCTGCGCGAGCTGCCACGCGCCGATGGATCCCCTCGGCTTCGCCCTCGAGAACTTCGACGCGGTGGGGAAGTGGCGCACGCACGACGCGGGGCTGCCGGTCGACGCGTCCGGCGTCCTGGCCGACGGCACGCGCTTCGACGGGCCGGCGGAGCTGCGCGCGGCGCTGGCCGCGCGCCGGGAGCAGTTCGTCGAGACGTTCACCGAGAAGCTGCTGACGTATGCCCTCGGGCGGGGGCTGGAAGCGTACGACCGCCCGGTGGTGCGGGCGATCGCGCGCGAGGCCGCGGCCGACGACTACCGCTGGTCGGCCATCATTCTGGGCATCGCCCGCAGCACGCCGTTCCGGATGCGGAGGTCCGAATCATGATCGTCACCCGCAAGGCTCTCCCGCGGCGCACGGTGCTGCGGGGCATCGGCGCGGCGGTGGCGCTGCCGCTGCTCGACGGCATGGTGCCGGCCCTGACGGCGCTGACGCGGACCGCCGCCCGGCCCGTCCAGCGCTTCGGCGTGGTCTACCTCCCCAACGGCGTGGTCATCGACAACTGGACGCCGGCGGTCGAGGGGGGCGGCTTCGAGCTCACGCCGACGCTCCAGCCGCTGGCGCCGTTTCGCGAGCGGCTGCTGGTCCTGAGCGGGCTGACCCAGAACAAGAACGGGCTGACCGCCCGGAGCGGCGCGGTGCACGGGCGCTGCGCCACCAAGTACCTGACGGGCGCCATTCCCCGGCCGTTCGGCCAGGAGGGGAGCGACTTCCGCGCGGACGTCTCGCTCGATCAGCTCCTGGCCAACGAGCTCGGCCGCGAGACGCAGCTCGGCTCGCTGGAGCTGTCGCTGGAATCCGGCGACAAGGGGGCCGGCACGTGCGACGGCGGCTACAGTTGCACCTACAGCCACACGCTGTCCTGGCGCGGCCCGACCACGCCGCTGCCGATGGAGCACGACCCGCGGGTCGTCTTCGAGCGGATGTTCGGCGACGGCGGCAGCACCGACCCCGCGCTGCGGGCGGCGCGCCTGGCGAGCGACCGCAGCCTGCTCGACTCGGTCACCCACAAGATCGCCGCGCTGCGCCGCGGCCTCGGTCCCAGCGACGCGAGCAAGCTGACCGAGTATCTCGACGCCGTGCGGGACATCGAGCGCCGCATCCAGCTCGCCGAGCGGCAGGTGGGCCGCGAGCTGCCGGCGTTCGACCAGCCGGCGGGGGTGCCGCCCACGTTCGCCGATCACGCGCGCCTGATGTTCGACCTGCAGGTGCTCGCGTACCAGAGCGATCTGACGCGCGTCATCACCTTCATGGTCGGCCGCGAGTTCAGCAGCCGCACGTACCCGGAGATCGGCGCGCCGGGCGGCCATCACCCGCTGTCGCACGAGCACAGCCCCGAGAGCCAGCGGCAGCTCGCCGCCATCAACCTGCACCACGCCGAGCAGGTGGCCTACTACCTCGATCGGCTGCAGTCGACGCCCGACGGCGACGGCACGCTCCTCGATCACGTGCTGCTGTACTACGGCGCCGGCATGTGCGAGGGTGACCACCAGCCGTGGAACCTCCCGCTGGTGCTGGTGGGCGGCGGCGTCGGCCGGTTCCGGGGCGGGCGGCACCTGCGCTATCCGGACGAGCCGCCGCTGGCGAACCTGCACCTGACCGTCCTCGAGAAGTTCGGGATGCGCATGGACCGGATTCATGACAGCACGGGCCGCCTCGACCTGGCTGCCTAGCGGCGGACGACGGATGTCCGGCCGCTGCCGTATCGGGCTGCTCGCGCTGACAATGGCCGCCGCAGCGGCGGCAACGGCTGACGGCCAGTCCGGATCGCCGCCGCGGCTGGTCGCAGCCGTGAAGGCGCAGGATGCGGCCGCGGTGCGCGCGTTGCTCGCCGCCGGCGCCGACGTGAACGAGCCCCAGGCCGACGGCGCGACCGCGCTGCACTGGGCGGCCCACCGGGAGGATCTCGAGACCGCCAGGCTGCTCCTCGCGGCCGGCGCCGACGCCGGCGCCGCGAACGAGCTGGGCATGACGCCGCTGCTCATGGCCGGCGCCAACGGGCAGGCAGAGCTCGTGGAGGCGCTGCTGGCCGCGGGCGCCGATCCCGACGCCGCGCTCACGAGCGGCGAGACCCCGCTCATGGCGGCCGCGCGGGCGGGCAGCGTCGGGGCGGTCGAGAGCCTGCTGCGGCGCGGCGCCGACGCGAACGCCACGGAGCGCACGCGCGGGCAGTCGGCGTTGATGTGGGCCGTGGCCAACGGCCACTCCGGCGTCACCGCGGCGCTGATTGCGCACGGGGCCGACATCCGGGCCCGGTCCGAGGTCCGCCACCGCGTCTACAACATGGGCGGCAACCGGTCCGCCGGCTCGGCCTCGGCCGGGATTCCGCTGCGGCGGATCGCCATCGGCGGCAGCACGCCGCTGCTCTTCGCGGCGCGCTCGGGCGACGTCGAATCGGCCCGGCTGCTGCTCGACGCCGGCGCCGATTTGCACGACCCCGCGGCCGACGGCAACGTGCCGCTGGTGATCGCCGCGCACAGCGGGCACGGCACGCTCGCCGCGTTCCTGCTGGAGCGGGGGGCGGACGCGAACGCCGCGCCGCTGGGCTACACGGCGCTGCACGCCGCGGTGCTGCGCGGCAATCTGCGCGACCGCCGCGTGCGAAATCCCGATCCCGGCGCCGGTCTGGCCCTGATCGAGGCGCTGCTGGCGCACGGCGCCGATGCGAACGCGCGGCTCGCGCAGCCGACGCCGGTCAGGCGCTGGAGCCACGACTTCGCCCTGATGAACCGCTGGCTCGGAGCCACGCCGTACTGGCTGGCCGCCAAGTTCCTCGAGACCGACATGATGCGGCTGCTGGCCGCCGCCGGCGCCGACACCCGGCTGGCCAGCGACGACGGCACGACCCCGCTGATGGCGGCCGCCGGCCTGGGCTACAGCCGGGGCGGCGGCAGCGCGTTCATCAAGGACCGCCGCGACTTCTCGTCCTACAACCCGGTCGCGTCGGCCGAGCAGGGGTCGCGCATGCCGGCGGCGGAGGAGCGGCTCGCCCGCGAGGCCGTCGCGCTGGCCATCGAGCTGGGCGGCGACCCGGCCGCCGCCAGCGCGGCGGGCGACACCGCGCTGCACGCCGCCGCGTCGCACGGCATGAACAGCGTGATCGAGCTGCTGGTCGAGCACGGGGCCGACCCGCACGCCGTGAACGAGCGGGGCCGGACGCCCGTCGAGATGGCGGTCTACCGCGAGGGCATCGCCGGGGCCGCCCTGGTCCGGGAGAGCACGGTCGGCCTGCTTCGCGAGCTGGATCCGGACCGGCATCCCGCCGGGCCGCACGAGCATCCGGACGCGCAGTCGATCGCGAACCCCGCCGCGGGCACGCCGGAATCGCTGGCCGCGGGCGCCGCCGCCTACGGCCGGCTGTGCGCCACCTGCCACGGAGCGACCGGGCGGGGCGACGGCCGGCTGGCCAGCGCCGCGGCGGCGTACGGCGCCCGCCCGTCGAACCTGGCCGACGGCGTCTGGCAGCACGGGTCGAGCGACGGCGAGATCTTCACGGTCATCCGCGACGGCATCGGCCCCGACTTCGCAATGGACGCCTTCGGCGGACCGCTCGCCGACGAGGAGATCTGGCACGTCGTCAACTATCTGAAGAGCTTCAACGAACCGTAGCGTGTCGCACGCACGACGCGACGCGCGCCTCAGGCCTCTGATTTGACCGCCTGCGATTCTCGCTCAGCAGTCTCTGTGGCCCAATTGAGAGTCAAGGCCAAGAGGGGACGACTCAAGAGACCATGCGCCAACGGTTTCCCGTCGCACTCCCGCCAACCGCTCCGGGTCCCAGGGAGAACCGCGAGCCGCTGCTTGCAATAGGACTACATGCCAAGTCGCCCGATTAGTCTCTGGCAGTGGTCGTTACCTGGATCATTTTGAAGACCCACCTTCACAACATCCCTTGCCCGATCCTTGTTCCCCACGTTCAAGTATAGCCACGCCAACCGAGAGCAATCCGTCGCGGATAGCGTACCCAAACGCATTTCCATTTTTTCGATCACTTTCCCTAAGAGTTCCCTAACCTCGACTGACCACGCATCCTCAATTCGAGCACCTCGTAACTCGCGAATTCGAACATTTAACCGATTCGCTATATTTCCAATATCCTCTTGAGAAACGGTTGGCAACAACACTGCCTCGCTGAGGGCATGAACTTCTCCAACCGCATCCTCGCTCGAGTTGCAAAGCTCCGCCAGTCTCAACCATGCCGCCTGCCGGTCCGGTGGTGGGGCGTATTCCAAGAATCTGCGGATGTACTCTTTCGCGGACCCTACGGACGCATCTGAACGCTCAACCTCCAGAACAAGATCTGCGAGCAACAAGTACGCCTTCGGCACGCGAGCCGCCAAATACTCCAAGACGGGAAGCGAATCTTCTAGTGCCGCCTTGGTGGTGCTTGCCCTGTACGCCACGCTGCGAACCAACTTGTCGATACGGGGCATGACTCCGTGGCGAATGTCTTCACGCCGTCCCGTCCCAAACTCTCTCAGTAGCTTAAGGTCCGCCTCTACGGCTGCCTTAAATGGGCTCGTTTCCAGCTTCCGTCGGCCGTACATGGTCGCGGCAAGAGGAATACCAACAAACGCGTGTTCGTTGTCCGGCGATACAACCTGGTCAGTTAAGGAGTACTGTCGTAACTCCGCGAGTGCCTTGGCCACCGGAAAGCGCTCGTTTCCAGGTCGAAGAGACACGGCCTCCACCGCGATTTCCGGAACTAGGTTTCTCCAACTACACAACAACAAAAACACACGTTGAGCAGCAGGAGTCAGCGCGGCATACGTTCTTTCAAAGAGTGCCTTCAGCAGATGGTCAGCGCTCGCAACAATACGTTTGGGGGTAACTGCCTTTTGTTCGTGTGCAACCTGACCAAGAAGAATTTTGATTACATAGGGGTGCCCGTCTGACTCTCGCATTAACTCGCCTTTGTATTTTGTATCGATCAATGTTGCAATGTTTAGGCGCTTAGCCTGCTGATCGATAAGGGTTGTAGCCTCCTCATCGTTCATGCCCGGGATTTCGATGGGGTAGTCGCCCATGAACTCCCTAAATCTGGTGGTAATCAAGACTTTGTTCGGAGGTCGAACGTGGGTGTCCAACCATCGGAATACGTCAGCCGGGCCCTGTACTGTTTCAAAGTTGTCGATTACAAATAGTGTGGTGCCGGCGGCACCGTCCGAAAGACACTTCGCCATGTAGGCCTCAGCGTCGAAGTGTGGTTCCAGCCGATCAGACGGCTGAAGAAACTCCACGACGGCTTTGGCTATGTCCGATTGCGTCACGACACGGGGAGCCACAGGCTTGGGGCCATGCTCGAGAAGGTCGACATCGCGAGCACTAATCCATACAACAATGTCGTAGGCTGAACGTTCGACAGTGGTTACGTGACGGAGGGCGGCAAGAGCAATTGTCGTTTTGCCGATGCCTCCAGGACCTGTCAGCGTAACTATGGGATGGCGGTCGGACTGCGATAATTCGGCAACGAGCTGTGCCTCAAGATCAGTTCGTGGTACGTGGCCGACGCGCTCGGGTGGTAGGTTCGCGAAGGCGTTCCCCAGTGGCTCAAGTGTGGGCTGACCTTCAGTTTCGCTACGCGGGAGGCGGGCGGGGGGATCGGCCCATCGGGTGCCATCGCGGCGAGCGGTGGTATTGGTGGTGTAGGACAGAACCTCGAACCCGTTGTTGCGGTGGTTGCCATTGGGCAGGAGAATGTCGGAGAGATCCTGGTCACTGAAGATTAATGGGATGTGAACTGGTCGGTTGAGGTAGAGAAAAATGCCGTTGGGAAGACGCACGTCGCGAACCTTCTTCAGATAGTCGAACGGTGCCGGGTCGCCGAGAAGAGGCGAGACACGGTACTTGCCAGAAAGGTTTCGGTGGAGATAGGCCCAACTGAGATGGAAGAGCTGAAGTTGGCGCACAGTGGTTGAGAGAGCTTCGGCCAGAAGAGGGGAGCAGTGACTGCATTGGGCACTTGTCGTGGCACCGTGGCCACGCGTGCGATTCCGAATTGCGGCGCCGATCTCAAAGAATTGGCGAAAAGCAGCCTTGTTGCCGAGTTCAACGACAATACCGAGGTCATCGGCTATGCGATCAAGATTGGCGACTGCAGTGTATCGCCAGTCACCGTCGCCGGTTCGCTCGGTGAGATCTCGCACCACGTGCCGCGCTTGAGGGTCGAAAAACTGCGCGGGTGGCCCGGTCAGAATCTTGTTCAGGGCATCGGCCCAGTCGCCGACAGCGTTGGCGCGGACAAGTCTGTGCTCAAGTGTGTAGCGGTGACGGTCGGCGTCGTCGCCGATGCACGCGGCGACACCAGCTACGACGACTTTTGTGAGGTACTCGAGTTTGAGGCCGAGGACGCCGAAATAGGCGATATCGCCCTCGTCGCGGTCGAGCGCAACCCGACCATCAATCGGGTCAAACAATGTCGTTGGTGCCATCAGTAGAACCGCCGTGAGAATATCCTGTTGAGCGAGATATGTCAAGGGATGGACGTTATGTCAGGAGATGGGCGCGAATGCCTGCACAGACCGTCCTAAAGGAGAAATGAGGCAAAGCGTAGGCGCTAGGTAGGAGCCAGTAAAAAAAATGGCTGCGCTGCATGCGAGCATCGGGACTGGCCGCGTTGCGCCGCAGGCGAATATGGCGAATATGCGCCCGCGTCTCAGCTTACCTGCCGGGGGCGTGGCCGGTCTTGGTGAGAACGGGTACGCCTCCGGGTGGGGCGGTACGGCGCGTGAATAGAGTCCTGGTTCGCGTGTCAGCGAGACAGGACGGGCAGGGGGGCTGTGAAGGCGTGCGGAAATGGTGCGGTGACACGACCATTGTCAACGGGGCCGGGGTGAAATGGTATTGTAGGCTGTCGTTGCCCAGAGACTGGGAGGATGGCCATGGGCGTGATCGAGTTTCGCCGCAGCATCGGCGTCGTCGGTTTCTTCGTGATTGGAGCCGTGCTCGCTGGCGGCTCGCAGCAGGCGGCGGCGCAGGTCCGCCCGGAGGCGCCGGGCAGCGCGCCGCTGGTCCGGCTGAGCGAGCCGCGGATCACGCCGCTGCCCGAGGCCGAGTGGACGGCGGCGCAGCGCGCGCTGGTCGAGCGCTACGCGTCGCAGGTGCGCATCGGCAACGCGTTCCGGACCATGCTGCGCGTCCCGGAGCTGGTCGAGGCGGTGATGCCGTTCGTCCTCTTCACGTCGATGGACTCGAGCCTGTCGGCGCGCCACCGCGGGCTGCTGATCCTGCGCACGGCGTGGCTCACGCAGTCGAGCTACCTGTGGGCGGACCACGTGCCGACGGCCCGCGCGGCGGGCATCGTGCCCGACGAGGTGCGGCGCGTCGCGCAGGGGCCGGACGCGGCCGGGTGGGACCCGTTCGAGGCGGCGCTGGTGCGGCTCGCGGACGAGCTGTACGTCAACTCGTCGGTGCGCGACGCGACGTGGGACACGCTGGCCGGTCGCTACGATCTGTACGAGCTCTTCGACGCGGTGATGGCGGTCAACGAGACCACCCTGATTGCCATGCTCTACAACTCGTGGGGCGTGCAGCCGGACGACAACGCGCAGGCGCGCTTCCCGGCCGACGTGCCGTACAGACTGGACGTGCCGGCGCCCGAGCCGCCGCTCGGCGCGCCCCGCGTGGCGCCGCTCGAAGGTGAGGGGATCCGCGTGCGCCGCACGTTCGCGCGCTATCCGGCGCTGCAGGCCGCCCGCAACGGGCAGTCCGGGTACGTGAACCGGATCTCGCCGCTCACGCCGTACTTCCGCGAGCTGCTGATTCTGCGCATCGGCTGGAACTGCCAGGCGGTCTACGAGTGGGCCAAGCACGTGGGCAGCGTCGGGCGCGCGCGGGACCACGGCCTCGAGCCGGAACGGATCGCGCTCGGGCCCGCGGCCGGCTGGGACGACTTCGAGGCGGCCCACATCCACGCGGCGGACGAAATCTACCGCGACGGCATCGTCGCGCAGGACACCTGGAACGCGCTCGCCGAGCGCTACGATACGCGCGAGATGATGAGCGTGGTCATGACCGTGGCCAACTACCGGCTCGTGTCGATGTCGCTCAACGTGCTCGGCGTCCAGCCGCAGGCGACCGACGAGCTGTTTCCCGACGTGGCCGTGCCCTGACCGGCGCGCTGTCCGCTGCCATGAGCAAGCTGGAGCTGTTCATCGACGGCAGGTTCGTCCCGAGCTGCGCCGGCGGCATCGACGTGACCGATCCCGCCACGCAGGAGGTGCTGTGCGAGGTGCCGTTCGCCACCGCCGACGAGGTGGACCGGGCGGTGCGCGGCGCCAGGCGGGCCTTCGAGACCTGGCGCCGCGTGCCGACGCCGGAGCGCGCCCGGCTGCTGTTCGCCTACCAGGACATCCTGAAGAAGAACCAGGACGACATCGCCCGCCTCCTGTGCCGCGATACCGGCAAGACCTGGGAGGATGCGCGCGGCGAGGTGTGGCGCGGCATCGAGGTGGTGGAGCACGCCTGCAGCATCGCCTCGCTGATGATGGGCGAGACCGTCGAGAACGTCGCCCGCGGCATCGACACCTACAGCCTCGTCCAGCCCCTCGGCGTCTGCGTCGGGATCACGCCGTTCAACTTCCCGGCCATGATCCCGCTGTGGATGTTCCCGCTGGCGGTCGCCTGCGGCAACACCTTCGTGCTGAAGCCCTCGGAGCAGGACCCGACCGTGCCCAACCGGCTGATGGAGCTGCTGGCCGAGGCGGGCGCGCCCGACGGGCTGGTGCAGGTGGTCCACGGCGGGCGGGAGCAGGTCGACGCGCTGCTGGCGCATCCGGACGTGCGCGCCGTCAGCTTCGTCGGATCGGTGCCCGTCGCCCGCCGGATCTACGCCAAGGCCGCCGCGCACGGGAAGCGGGTGCAGGCCCTGGGCGGCGCCAAGAACCACCTGGTGGTCCTGCCCGACGCCAACCGGGAGCAGGCCATCGCGAGCCTGGTCGGGGCGGCCTGCGGCGCCGCGGGGCAGCGCTGCATGGCGATCAGCGCGGCGGTGCTGGTCGGCGAGGCCGCCGGCTGGCTGGACGATCTGAAGGAGGCGATGGCGGCGGCGCGTCCCGGCGCCTGGGACGACGCGGGCGCGGCCTACGGCCCGCAGATCACCCGCGGCGCGCGGGAGCGGATACTGGGCTACATCGAGCGCGGCAAGGCCGAGGGCGCAAGGTGTCTGCTGGACGGCAGCGACTGCGAGGTGGCCGGCTATCCCGACGGCAACTGGGTCGGTCCGACGCTGTTCGCCGGCGTCGAGCCGGACATGTCGATCTACACCGACGAGATCTTCGGCCCGGTGCTGGTGGCCTCCGAGGTCGCGACCCTCGACGACGCCATCGATCTGGTCAACGCCAATCCGTACGGCAACGGCGTGTCGCTGTTCACGTCGTCCGGCGGCGCCGCCCGCCGCTTCCAGCGCGACATCGAGGTGGGGCAGGTCGGCATCAACGTCCCCATCCCGGTGCCGCTGCCGTTCTTCTCCTTCACCGGCTGGAAGGACTCGTTCTTCGGCGACCAGCACGCCTACGGCAAGCAGGCGGTGCGCTTCTACACGGAGACCAAGACCGTGACCGCCCGCTGGTTCGACGCGGCGCCGGCCGACCGGCCCAACATGACCATCAGGCTACGGTAGCAGTCGGCGCCAGCTACCGGTGGCGTTCAGGGCTTCGGTCTCTATGGCGTTTCGAGCGGTCGTTTCCCTTGCCACTCGGAGGAGCCCTGCGACGCATCACAGTAGGAGCGGATTGGCTTGGCGATCGGCGACTTCGGTTAGAAGGTGGCGTGCAATCTCGACACTCCAGGGTTCCGACACATGACCCTTGTCGATGTCAGCGGCGAGATCATCCACGCTGACGAAGGTGCCGCTGAGCGAAGTACCCCGCCGTTCGAAGAACTCGGTCGCACTCAGCGCGATCGCGACATCATCCGTCTGCGCTCGCCATTCGAAAACCACAGCTACGTGGCGCCGGGTCTTGTCGCCTCCCCCGGTTCGGTTCCCGGCTCGAATCCACACCGCACCCAGGAGCTCGAGGTCGCCTTCCTCCACGCTGAGCCGGAGTTCTTCCTGAAGCTCCCGCGCCGCACACTGCCTGATCGAGTTTCCGTCGCAGTCATCCTCCCTTCGGACGTGCCCGCCGGCCCATATCACGACCTTCTCGTGCAGGGGGTTGTCTTGCCGACGCTCGCGGCGTCTCAGGCGAAGGATGCTGCCGCTCCGATTCCGGACGACGACGACCGGGAGTGCCTGGACCACCGAATCGTCGGATTCGACCCTGTCCCGGCTAACGAATTGCCCCTTCAGGGCGAACGTTGCGATCAAGCGCTCTGCAGTCCTGCTCTCGACACAAGTCGCGTCGTGGAACAAGGCCTCAGCCTCATCCGTCGATAGACGCAGGATGTGCTCGTCGAGCTGTTCCTCGATCAAATCAAGCACGATACCGGCAACACGCTCTGCCGTCTGCCTGCGATCACGCGATCCGTTCGATGTGTCTATCTCGAAAATGCGAAACTGCTCCGCGAGTCGCTCCGCTGTTGTCCGCGTCGTGTCGAGCATCTGCTGCAGCACATCCTCGTTCATGATGGAACCGCCGGAGCCTTCAACCGGCAAGTCACCCCTCTCGCGTTCCATCGACACGCGAGGCGCAGCCGTCATGACAATCACGCCGGTGATTCTCCTGCGCCAATCCTCCATCAGGAGAAACTGCTCGATCTGATCACGTTCGGCTCGACGAATTCGAGCGAGCCGTTCCATGACGGCGAACCAGCACACGGCATCGAACAACCCGCGGTCCAGTATCAGGATGTCCGGATCGTCCGGTCGCGCTGGTGTCTGCGTCTTTTCGAGGATCTGTGACAGCGTTGTGCACGCAGTCCACACGTTGAAATTGGCATGTTTCTTGTCCCGAATCGGGCACACCGATGCACGCTCGACAACGACCTCGACGCGGAAACCACACCGCTTGAGAAACGCCTGGATCTGGCCGAGCGTTGTCGTCTTGCCGGCCTTCGGCACGCCGGCGAATTCCAGGACGATGGGCTTTCGCGCGCCGTTGAATCGCGCTCTCGCAGCCTCGGCGCGCTCTTGAAGATGGGACTTCACGGCACAACCTCCCGTCAGGCAGCCGTCGACTTCAGGTGTACGCGGTCGTGCTGACGGCGGACCGTTACCTGCGGTTCAGTGTCGGCCGCTGACGCACATCATCGGGCGCGGCGCCGGTCGTCCGGGTGACAGATCGCCGGTTCGCGATCCGCCTACCGCCGATCCGGCGGCACGTAGTCGCGCTCGCCGGCGCCGAGGTAGATCTGGCGCGGGCGGGCGATCTTCTGCTCCTTGTCGGCGAGCATCTCCTGCCACTGGGCGATCCAGCCCGGGGTGCGGCCGATGGCGAACAGCACCGTGAACATGGACGGCTTGAAGCCCATCGCCTCGTAGATCAGGCCCGAGTAGAAGTCGACGTTCGGATACAGGCGGCGGCTGACGAAGTAGTCGTCCTGCAGCGCGATGCGCTCGAGCTCGATGGCGACGTCGAGCAGCGGGTTGCGCCCCGTCACCTCGAAGACGCGGTAGGCCTGCTCCTTGATGACCGTCGCGCGCGGGTCGTAAGACTTGTACACGCGGTGGCCGAAGCCCATCAGGCGGCCCTCGCCCGCCTTCACCTTGCGGATGAAGTCCGGCACGTTGTCCACCGAGCCGATGGCGGCGAGCATCCGCAGCACGGCTTCGTTGGCGCCGCCGTGCAGCGGGCCGTACAGCGCGGCCGCGGCGCCGGCCATGGCGGCGAAGGGGTCGGCCTGCGAGCTCCCGATGCCGCGCATGGCGCTGGTGCTGCAATTCTGCTCGTGATCCGCGTGCAGGATGAACAGGATGTCGAGCGCGCGCTCGAGCACCGGGTCCGGGGCGTAGCGGGCGCCGGGCTGCCCGTGCAGCATGCCGAGGAAGCGGCCGGCGAAGCCCAGCGAGCTGTCGGGGTCGACGTACGGCTGGCCGTTGGCCCGCCGGACGGTGTAGGCGGCGATGGCGGGCACCTTGGCGATCAGCCGCGCCACCTGGGCGCGGCGGGTGTCGTCGTCGAAGATCTGCTTGGCTTCCGGATAGCAGGTCGACAGCGCACCGACCGTGCTGAGGAAGACGCCCATGGGATGCGCGTCGTTGTCGAACCCGTCCATCACGTTGCGGATGCTCTCGTGCAGCGCGGCGTGCTGGCCGAGCTCGGCCTCCCACGCCGCGAGCGCCGCGCTGCCGGGGAGCTCGCCGTTGAGCAGCAGGTACGCAGTTTCCGGGAAGGTGCTGTGCTCGGCGAGTTGCTCGATCGGATAGCCGCGGTAGCGCAGGATGCCCCTGTCACCGTCGATGAACGTCACCCGGCTGCGGCAGGAAGCGGTGTTCTGGAACGCCGGGTCGTACGACATCATCCCGAATTCGTCCGGGTCCACCTTGATCTGCCGCAGGTCGAGGGCGCGAATCGTACCGTCGGTGATCGGGATCTCGTACTGCCTGCCGGTCCGGTTGTCGGTGATTGTCAGCGTGTCGGGCATGCTTTCTGCTTCCTCGGTCAAGATTCTCCGTCGACCAGCTCGTCGTCGTGCGGCAGCGACGATTCCGGACGGCCGGGGACGCGGTAACGCCCGTCCATCCAGTTTCCCAGGTCCAGCAGCTTGCAACGCTCGGAGCAAAAGGGATGCCAGGCCGGATCCACCGGCCGGCTGCGGCATTGGACGCATGTCGCCCCGCGTTCTGCCATGGCAAGCCCATGCTCCGCCGCCCGGCGTGCGGCTCTCGCTCCCCGGGCGGCCGGCTCCAGCGCGCGCCGTCGTCGCCCCGTGCAGCGGCCGCGGGGCTCAAGCGCGGGCTGCTAGATTGTATCAGTCGCCCCGCGGCGCGTCGGCGCCTGCCGCTGCCGTGGCGGCGGCGGCGTCAACCGCGCGGCGGGGGACTGCCTCGCGCCGGCGCCGGTTGCCGGCGGCCGGCCGGCCCTGGCTGGTCACGACCTCGAAGCGGATGATGCGCTGCAGCGCGCGCGCGAGCGGGGTCGAGTTGCGCTGCGCGGCCCACACCTCGAGCTCGGTATCGCCGTCGGGCCTGAGCCGCAGCAGGTAGTCCTGGCTGCCGGGCACCACCTCGAGCGACGCGACGCTGCGCTGGTGGCTGCGGTCGAGGCTCTCGGCCACGCGCAGGATGGCCGCGAGCGTCCTGACCGTCCTGCGCAGCGCGCCCGGAAGGTGGCCGTAGCCGTCGTGCGAGCGCTTCGGCTGCGCGCGCCGGTGGTAGCGCGCCACCAGCGCCACCACCTCCACCTCCTCGGGCTCGAAGCCGCGCAGGTCGCCGTTCTTGATGAGGTAGTAGGAGTGCTTGTGGTGCCGGCCGTGGCTGATGTGCACGCCGATGTCGTGCAGCAGGGCCGCGAACTCGAGCCACTCGCGCTCGCGGCCGCCCAGCCCGTGCGACGGCTGCATCTGGTCGAACAGCGCCAGGGCCAGGCGGGCCACCTGCTGCGAGTGCTCCCGCCAGTAGCTGCAGCGCTCCGCGAGCTCGATGACGCTGCGCCGCCTGACGTCCGGATACTCCTCGACCTTCGCGATCTGGGCCCGGTTCCGGCGGATGTAGTCGAGCGCCAGCCCCTCGCGCAGCGCCAGGTCGCACAGGGTCAGCTCGCGCGCGCCGAGCCGCCTCAGGATCGTGTCGAGCACGATGGACCCGGCCACGGCGAGGTCCGCCCGGCGCGGGTCGAAGCCCGGGATGCGCAGCCGCTCGGCGAGCGTGAGGTCGCCGAGCTCGCGGCGCAGCCGGCGGACCTGCTTCGCCGTGACGCGGCGGTTCCGGAGATCGTCGGACCCCACGGCGCGCCCGCCGCCCGCGGCCAGCGCGCCGAGGCTCAGGATCGTGCCGGAGGTGCCGATGGCGCGGTCGAACCCGAGCTCGACGATGCGCTCGACCACGTCGGCGATCTCGGCGCCGATGTAGCGGATCATGCGCCGCACGTCGACTTCGGCGATCGGGTCCGTGCGCACGAACTGCTCGGTGAGGCGAATGACGCCGATCTTCGCGCTGTGGGCGATCTGGATCTTCTCGGCCGTGCCGCGCGTGAGCTCGACGCTGCCGCCGCCGATGTCGATGACCACCGCGGAGCCGCCGCCGACGTCGACGCCGTAGACGGCGGCGCGGTGAATCAGCCGCGCCTCCTCGGAGCCGGAGATCACGCGCACGCGGATGCCGGTGCGCTGGTGGATCGCCGCCAGGAACTCCGGGCCGTTGTCCGCCTCGCGCACGGCGCTGGTGGCCGCGGCGACGATTTCATCGACGTCGTGCGAGTCGGCCAGGCGCCTGAACTTCGACAGCGCCTGCAGGGCCGCGGTCGTCGTCGTGTCGGTGAGCGCGCGGCCGCCCAGCCCGCCCGAGCCGAGCCGGACCATCTCCTTCTCGCGGTCGACCACCTCGAACGAGCGGTCGGGCCGCACCTGGACCACGATCATGTGCAGCGAGTTGGTCCCGATGTCGATGGCGGCGATCCGCATGGCGGGGCGGCCGAAGCGGCGTGGAAGCCGGCTCGCGGCGCAGCGCCGCGGCGGCGGACGGTATAATGTCGGACTTCGGTCAACGCTCATCCTAGCATGGCACTCCCGCATCCGCTGGCCGCGCCGCTCGAACGGCAGTTGCGGGCGTTCGGCGGTCACCTGCCGGGCGCGGTGGACGGCGAGGTCGAGCCCCTGCACCAGTGCCGCGTGGCCACGCGGCGGCTGCGCGAGATCCTGCCGCTCTGCGCGGCGGAGACGCCGCAGGCCACGGCGGCGCGGGCGCGGCGCCGCGTGCGCCGCGTGGGGCGGGCGCTCGGTCCCGTGCGCGAGATCGACGTCTCCAGCGGGGTGGCGGAGGAGCTCGCGCAGCGGCAGTTCGTCCAGGGAGCGGCCTGGGAGCATCTGCGGCAGCACCTGCTCGACGAGCGCGAGGAGCGCCGCGAGCAGATGCTGGAGCGGCTCAGATCCATCAACACCCGCAAGCTGGAACGCGATCTGGCGGAGGTCGCCCGCGCGCTCGGGCTGCGCCAGCAGACCGACGCCTGGGCGCAGACGCTCGCGGGGCGCATGGCCCGCCGGGCCCGGAACCTGCGGGACACCATCACGACCGCCGGCTCGCTCTACATTCCCGACCGCGTGCACGCCGTGCGGATTGCCGCCAAGCAGTTGCGCTACGCGCTCGAGTTCGCCGGCGAGACCGGCGAGGCACGCACCAAGGGCGCGGTGCGGCAGGTGAAGGCGGTGCAGGAGACGCTGGGGCGCCTGAACGACCTGGACGTGCTGGCCGGCCTCGTGCAGGGCTTCGTCGTGCCGGGGGATCCGCAGCCGTGGCACGGCGAGCTCGAGGCGTTGCGCATGCGCGTGGAAGCGGAGTGCCGCAAGCTGCACGGCCGCTACGTGGCGCGGCAGGCGGCCCTGCTCGAGACCTGCGACACCGCTGCGGCCGTCGCCCGCCGCATCCTGGCGGAGCGGGGCGGCGAGCCGTTGAGCGGCCGCCGCGCGAGGTCGGCCGGCCAGGCGCCGGGCGGGCGCGCGCTGAAGATGGCGCTGGCCGATCCGCCCCCGGCGGAGCGGGAGGTCTCGGGCGGCGGGCAGGGATAGCAGCCTGCTCGCCCGCTCCGGCGCCGGGCCGCTGCGGGCCGCCGCGGCCCGCCTACGCGCCGCCCCGCAGGAGCCAGCCGGCGGCCGCGCCGCCCGCGATGAGCCACGTCGTGTTGGGGTTCCAGAGCACGAGCAGCAGCGCCGCCGCGGCCGCGATGACGGCGGTCGGGACGTCGACGATGGCGGCCGGCCCGAGCTGCCAGGTCACCGCCGTCATCAGGCCGAGCGACGCCACCACCACGCCGTCGAGCAGGCCGCTGGCCACGCGCGACGCGCGCAGCCGCGCAAGCAGCGGCTGCGTGGCCAGCACGAACACGAAGCCGGGTGCGAAGATGCCCACCGTGGCGAGCACGGCGCCCGGCCACCCCTGCAGCAGGTAGCCGATGAAGGTCGCCGTCGTGAAGACCGGTCCGGGGGTGACCTGCCCGACGCTGACGGCGTCGATGAGCTGCTGCTCCGTCAGCCACGCCCAGCGTTCCGTCAGGTCGGCGCGCAGGAACGCGACCAGCACGTAGCCGCTGCCGAACAGGATGGAGCCCACCTTCAGGAAGAACAGGGTCAGGCGCGTGAGCGTGACCGGGACGGCTGCGCCGGCGACCGCGGCGGCGGCAGCGCCCACCGTGCTCGCGGCGCCCAGCGTCGCGAGCAGGCCGGCCACCGCCGCTCCCCGCGTCAGGCGCGCGCCCATGGCCACAAGCGCCCCGCTGCCCAGCAGCAGCAGCTCGTTGACGCCGGCCAGCGACAGGACCGCGACGGCGCCGCCCAGCAGGAGCTGCAGCGGGCCCGTGATGGCGGCGCGGCCGAGCTTCCAGACCGCCTGCACGATGACCGCGATGATGACCGGACCGATGCCGTACATCAGCCACGCCGCCTGCGGCGTGCTGCCGAAGCGGACGTACGCGAACGCGATCGCCCCGACCATGAGCGACGCGGGCAGGATGAAGCAGACGCCGGCGATGAGCAGCCCCCCCAGCCGGCCGCGCCTGAATCCCAGATGGATCGCCATCTCGGTCGAGTTGGGACCCGGAATCAGATGCGTGGCGGCCAGCAGGTCCAGAAACTCGGCGTCGGTCAGCCACCGCCGCCGGTCGACGACCTCGCTGCGCATCATCGCGATGTGGGCCGCCGGTCCGCCGAACGCCGTGACGCCGAGCCGGAGGAAGAGCGCCGCAAGCTGAACCAGAATTCGTGACGTCGCCACGCGCGCAATCTTACCCGTTGCCCGCAGACGAGGCGCGCAAGGCGCGCACAGCGCGCCTCGGCGGGAGCGGCGCGGGGCAATGGGGTCCCCGCAAGCGGCCGCCGGGGGCTTGGGGCGCAGCCCCATCTGAAGGAGGCCGCGCACAGCGCGCCTCGGCGGGAGCGGCGCGGGGCAATGGGGCCCCCGCAAGCGGACGCCGGGGGTTCGGGGCGCAGCCCCGTCTGATGGAAACGGACGCCGGGGGCTTGGGGCGCAGCCCCATCTAGAAGCTGCAGCAGCATGGACTCGACTCTGGCGTTCGTGGTCTCGGGCCTGGTCTTCGGTCTGGCCGCCGGGTTCGCGCCGGGTCCGCTGCTGGCCCTGGTGCTGGCGCGGAGCGTGCGCTACGGCGCCCGCGAGGGCGTGAAGGTCGCGCTCGCGCCGCTCGTCTCGGACCCGCCGATCATCCTGCTGGCGGTGCTCGTCTTCGCACAGGTCGCCACCACGGACCCGCTCCTCGGGGTCGTGGCCCTGGCCGGCGGTGCGTTCCTGGTCTACCTGGCGGTCGAGATTGTCCGGGCGCCGCCGGCGCCGGGTCCGGAGCGGCCGGGTCGCGCCGGCTCGCTGCTGCGGGGCGTGGCCGCCAACCTGCTGAATCCGCACCCGTACCTGTTCTGGCTGACGGTCGGCGCGCCCACCCTGGCCGGCGCCCACGCCGTCGGGGGCGCGGCCCCGGTCGGCTTCCTGGCCGCGATGTACGGCTGCCTGATCGGCGCCAAGGTGCTCGTCGCGGTCGCCGGCGGGCAGGGCCGGGTGCGCCTGGCCGGCCGATCCTACCTGCTCACGCTGCGCCTGCTGGCCGCGGCCCTGGCGGTGATCGGCCTCCTGTCGGTGTGGGACGGCCTCCGTTATCTGGGGGGCGCGGGGCCTGCGCCGTAGAGCGGCGCGGACTCCTGGCCGCGGTCCCCGGACGCGTCGTAGAATGGCGGCATCATGTCCAGGCTTCTGTCGCTCGCTATCGCGATTGGCTGCGGCGTGCTGCTGGCCGCGCAGTCTCCGCCCCTGCCGGAGGTCGAGCGGTTCGGACCCCAGGTTGGGGAGGCCGTCCCGGACTTCGCGCTCGTCGATCAGACCGGGCGCACGCGGGATCTCGCGTCCGTCCTGGGGCCGAACGGCGGGCTGCTCGTCTTCGCCCGCTCGGCCGTCTGGTGACCGTACTGCAAGACGCAGCTCGTGGAGCTGCAAGAACGCTACGCCGACCTCGCCGCGCAGGGCATCGGGCTGGCCGCCATCTTCTACGACCCGCCGGAGGCGATCCGCGAGTTCGCCGAGGCGCGCGGCATCGAGTTCCCGGTGCTGTCGGATCCCGGCTCGGCGGTGATTCGGCGCTACGGCATCCTGAACCGCGAGATCGATCCCGACGCGCAGTTCGGCGACTTCCGGCTGCACGGCATCCCGTATCCCGGGACGTTCGTGCTCGACGGCGCGGGGCAGGTCGTGGAGCGCTTCTTCGAGCAGCGCTACCAGGAGCGGATCACGGCGGCCAGCATCGCGCTCCGGCTCGGCGAGTCCCTGGAGGGGGCGTCCGCCGCCGGCACCGGGATGGACAGCCGCCTGATCGCCGCCAGCGCCCACGCCAGCGACGCGGCGGTGGCGCCCGGCAACCGCTTCGCGCTCATGGTCGACGTCGAGCCCAAGCCGGGCATGCACGTGTACGCGCCCGGCGATCACATCTACCGCGTCATCCGGCTGCGCGTGGACAAGCCCGACTTCCTGCGGGTGCACCCGCTGTCGTACCCGCCGTCGGAGCTGTATCACTACGAGCCGCTGGACGAGACCGTGCCGGTCTACCAGGAGCCGTTCCGCCTCGTCCAGGAGGTCACCGTGCCCATGAGCGAGGAGACCGCGGCGCTGTCCGCGGCGGGCGGCAAGCTGGTGGTGGAGGGCGCGCTCGAGTACCAGGTCTGCGACGACGAGGTGTGCTACATCCCGGCGTCGGCGCCGCTCCGCTGGGAGCTGGCGTGGCGGCCCCTGATCCGCGACTAGGAGTCTGCGCCCGGAATGGCTGAGACGATCTACGTGCTCGACCGGATTACGGTGCGTCCGGGCCGCCTGCGGGACTACCAGGCCCGCTTGCGCGAGCAGTATCTCCCGGTTGCGCGGGCGCGCGGGATGACGCTGGTGGGGCAGTGGTTCACGCCGCCGGTCGAGCTGGACGACGCGCCCAACGAGCTGGTGCTGCTGTGGTCGCTGCCCGGTCCGGCCGGCTTCTGGACGATGCGCCGGCGGGCGAGGGACCCGGAGGTCACCGCCTGGTGGGCGGAGAGCGACGCGCTGACGCTGGGGCGCGAGCGTAAGTACATGCTGCCCGGCGAGGTGGTCGAATGAGGGTCGTCACGATGCTCCACGTGGCGGGCGGCCTCGACGAGTCGCGGGACGCGGCGATCCGGCGCGCCGTCGCCCGGGTGGCCGACGAGGTGGCCGGCGTGCGCCGCAGCCATCTCGGCCGCCACTATCCCGGCACGGTCGGCGGCGGCGAGTACACCTGGGACGTGCTCTTCGACGGCCGCGACCCGGGCGCCCTGCACCAGGCGGCCGGCCTGGAAGCGCTGACGGCGGCGGGCGCGCTGCGGCTGGACACCGTCGCCTTCGAGCCGCAGCACCTGGCCGTCCCCGAGCCCGGCATCCGCGACTGCGTCAAGCGCACGCTCTTCCTGCGCGTGCTCCCCGACACGCCGCCCGACGCCCTCGACCGCTTCGAGCACGACATGCTCGGCATGCCCCGCTACATCGACGCGATCCGCAACTGGGCGTTCAGCCGCGCGGACCCCGAGCTGCATCCGACGCCCTGGACGCACGTCTGGGAGCAGGAGTACCGGGAGCTGCGCGGGCTCCAGGTCGACTACATGCTCAGCCCCTACCACTGGGGCCTGGTCGACGGCTGGTACGATCCGGAGAGCCCGCAGCGCATCGTCGACACCCACCTGGCCCACGTCTACTGCCCGGCGGCGGCGACGATCCTGGGCTGGGACGCGTAGCCTCCAGACGCGAACCGCTTCCCGCCTACTGCTCGAGCAGCTCGAGCGCGGCCAGGAAGTCGCTCCAGGGCACCGGCTCGCCGTGCACGGGCGCCAGGGTCTCCACGTCGAGGCCCATGCGCTCGACCTGCGTGTGCAGGGCCCGCATCGACGGCAGTTGCGCCGGCCGCGGCGGCTCGTGCGTGTCGAACAGGGCGGCCTGGAACGCGATGCGCTCGGCCGGCAGGTAGGCCATCAGCATGCCGGCGACGTACCGCAGCGGCTGCACGTAGTAGACGCGCAGGATGCGGGAGTTGTCCGTGATGACGTAGTTCTCCTGAACCGCCTCGTAGTTGTAGCCCTCGGCCAGCTCGGTGGGCGGCCACTGCGAGACGATGTCCGGCTTGATCGTGCGCGGCTCGTAGGTCAGCACGTCGTGGTTCAGGAAGTCCAGGTTCAGGATGTGCGTGACGATGGTCGACCCGATGTGCAGGTAGGTGCGCAGCCCCCCGATGTGGTCGAAGTGCGGGTGCGACACGATCACCCAGCGGATGGGCTTGCCGGGGGCCAGCTCCGTGATGCGCTCGATCACCGCGAGGCTGCGCTCCTCGTCCCCGGGCGCCTCGAAGACGGCCACGAAGTTCTCGAACTCCACCATGTAGCTGTTGGCGGGGCCGCCGCCCAGCCGGTACACCCCGTCGGCGAGCTCGTCGACCGTGACCTCGACGGACCAGTCCGCCTCGGCCACCGCCGCCGGCACGGGAACCGCGTCGCCGCACTCGTTGGGCCGGATGTCCGCGAACGTCCCGCCGTAGGCGTTGTGCCCGGTGCTCTGGCGGTAGAACTGCCAGTTGTCGTCCCAGCCGTGGTGCGAGTGCCAGTCGGTCGGCCACTTGACGTCGCCGATCGGGATCTGGTTGGTGGACTCGTGCTCGATGTTGAAGTCGCCCAGCGCCGGGATGTTCACCGTCGTCTTGATGCGCTGGATCTGGTTGCGGGAGTTGATCGTGGCGTCCACGCGGTACTTGCCGAACATCGTGATTGCCACGACGTGCATCTTCTCGGGCGCCACCACGTTGCCGTCGCGGCCCTTCTCGATCTGCTCCCAGCGCCAGAACGCGACCGGGTTCGCGCCGGGCAGGCGGGCCGCCTTGAGGAACCCGTGCGGGTTCAGCCACAGGTCGAGCCGGTACACCTCGGCGATCTCGGGGTCCACGGCCACCGGCGGCCCGTCGCCGTCCATGTGCCAGGAGTGCGCGCCGCTGGTGACGTGCGTCTGGCGCGTTCGGGTCTGTGTGGGCGTGCCGCTGCGCCAGCCGAGGCCGTACTTCCAGGACGCGGGCGCGAGGCCGGGCTGACGGTCGAACGTCTCGACGCTGGTCTCGTTCTCCCAGTCGATGACGCGGGTGTAGTTGGCCAGCGCGTCGATGCGCGGCCAGTCGACGTTGTACGAGTTGTCGAAGGTCTGGCCCACGGCGCCGGCGAAGCCGTTGCCCGAGAACGCGATGCACCGCAGGTCGGCCTCGCCGATCTCCTCGGCGACCGCCGCGAGCAGCGGCGCCGGATCGACGTAGCCCGGCGGGAACTCCTGCGCCGCCAACGGAACCCCGGCCAGCACGAGCAGAACGACGCCCACAAGACGCTTCTTCATTTGGCTCACCTCGTCGCCGCGCCGTGCCCCGTCCGCGGTGCGCCGGCGCGCGGCCTCTGAACGCGGCCATCGTACCACGCGGGATACGGCTCGACGGTGCCGCCCCGCCGGCTAGCCTACTGGCCGGATCGTGTGGCGAGTCAACCGCGGTTTGCTCGAAAAGGACATGATCATCGTGCCGTCGAACCGCAGCCAGTCGGGCTGCGACGAACCTGCCTGATCCGCAGCGCACGCGAACCCCGGCTTCAGCATGTAGATGCCCCCCTCCGGACGCTGTATGGTGGGCTCGTCGAGCAGCCTCTCGTACAGGTACAGCGCCGACTCTATGACGATAACGTGGGCAAACCGGATCCCGAACAGCGTGATGTTGTTTAGCAGATGAAGCGCCGGCTCCGTTGCGGGCTTGAACGGCTTTTGGCCGTCGATTTCGGCGAGCCGGGCGACGTTAATCGCGTGGGCCCCCTCGTACGTGACGACCGTGCGGAAGATGTCCTTCAAGGAGATCGGACTGCCGTCGAAGAGCACGACCTGCTGGCCGAGCCACTCGTCGCAGCCCAGCGTTCGCTTCGAGTCCGTCTCGAACAATTGTCCGGCAGACAGCAGCCAGGGATCCTTGTCGGATGGGACCCCGGTCCAGTCTGCCGCGCCCGGGAGGGGCCAATCCACCGCGAGCTCGAGGTCGTGAGGCGCGACGGGAAAGCGATAGGTCGGTGCCGGCCCGGGACCGGGTTCGTCCAACTTCGTCAACTCCATGAAGCCGGCGCCGACACCGAAGCCGGTCCGGATAGTCCTGCGCTGTCCCCGCGGGATTTTGCGCAGGGGTTGAAGACGCAACTGCAGCGACTCCATCACCGCGTCGTCCAGCAGGCGGGTCTTCCTTTCGCCTCGATCTCCGAGCACCAACTTCCGGAGGAAGACCGAGCACATGCGAGCAAGCGCCCCCAGCGTCTGCGGCAGGTCACGCCGCTCGTGCTGCCCCGTGCCCTGCGTCGCGAAGCCATTGATCACCAGATGCAAGTCGCTCAACGCCTCCGTGATCCGTTCCTGCCTGCTTCTGTCCCGACCGCCAACAAGGCTCCCCCTCACCGGTCTGAATGTCACCGGTCCACCTTCTTCTGCCTCGATTTCCGCGCGGCGGAGCTCCCATGTCTTTTGCAGATTGAGCCACAGCTCGGCCGTCGTCCCGAAGTACCGGGACAGCCGGTGTGCCGTCGCGGCAGTGACGCCCCGCTGCCCGTTGAGGATGGCGGTGATCCGGTTTGCCGGAATCTCCAGTGCTCGGGCAAGCGCGCTGGCCGAGAGGTCGCGCTCGTCCATTTCCTCGCGCAGGACTTCGCCGGGATGCACCGGCCGCATTCTGTTCGTTACCGGCATCCGGTCACCTCCCTAGCAGCCCGTGGAAGAAGTCTGTTCGCTGAGCCCTGCTGTTCAGGCAGTTAGCGATGAGCGATTGAGCCGACGAGCGCCGTCGGTGTCCATTTGAACCCCCAAGCGCGCGTCAGACGCCCCCAGAGGTCGATCAGACGCTCGATCAGGCGGCAAATCGACGAAAGAGCCCGCCCCTGCAGGCTCCGGGGCGTACCGATGCCGGTCTGGTGGCGCAGGAGCAGCCCGATGTTGCAGGCGGCCGCCTGGAGCAGCACACGCTTGCGGACGTTGTCGTGACGGCGCACCCACACGCGACGCATGCCGCCCGTCTCATACATGTGCGCGAATGTACGCTCCACCATCTCGCCCCGGCGACGTTGCAGGCGACGACCCCGCCGCCCGCGCACACGCCGGCGGTTCGCATACAACGCTTTCTGCGCGGCACGCTTCTCCGGGGGCGTCTCGCCCGTCTTCTTGTCCTGCCAGCGGCGTCGGCCGCGCTCCGGCTCCGATACCTGACTCCGAACCCCTACCTCGCGCAGCCCCACCAGCATCTCGTCGCTGTGGTACCCCTTGTCGGCGACCACCTCTTCGACCCCTGCACCGTCCGGCTGCACCAACTCCACCTGCTCGGCCGCCATGATCAGCGTCTCCGGCAGCGTGGCCGTATCGCCGTCGGAGGCATCCTGCACCGTCACCGAGACGATGGCCCCCGTGTCCATGTCGACCCCGTGCTCGGCCTTGTGGGCCAAGTGCGTCCGGCCGTCCTTCATCTTCGCGATCTTCGCGTCCGGGTCCTGCGGCGATTTCCAATCCTTGTTCGACGTCTTCTTGTTCTTCCGCGACCGGTCGAACCGAGCCAGGTCCGCACGCGTCGGCGTCTCAATACCCGACGCTTCCGCCAACCGCCGAATGAACGCCTCGTGGGATTCTCCCGTGTCCCGACGCTTGATGCTCCGCATCGCCGCGTTCGCTTCCAGCGTCGTCGCATCGATGCCGACCGTCTTCCCCTCCACCAGCCCCGCAGCCGACAGCCGCTCCAGAACCCACGTGAAAACTGCCTCGTGCGTCTCCACGTCGATCAACCGGCGCGTCCGCGACAACGTCGAGTGATCCGGAGACCTCTCGGTCACATCCAGGTCCAGGAACGACCGCAAGCTCAGAGAATCGGCCACCCGCCACGCAATCCCGCGCTCCGACGACAGCCCCTCGAAATAGCCGATCAACAGCATCCGGAAATACCGCCCAGGACGCAGACTCGGCCGGCCCATCCGTGCCGCGTAGAACACCGCGCACAGACCCTCGACGAAGGCGTCGAAACCCGCCTCCTCCAGGACCTGGCTCAGACGCTCGAAGAAAGGATGCCCCGCGTTCGTCGGCAGATCCGCTGTCGTCACCCACAGCGGCGACCCTTGTCGCGCCGCCGGTCTCTTGCCCATTGCCATGGGACTCAAGTGTACGGGATTCGATCACGCCGGGACCAGGCCGGAGACGCGACTTTTACCACGGGCTGCTAGTGGTAGTCGACGATTTCTACGTCCCGGGGTCCCGCGTCGGACCAGCGAAAACAGATCCGCCACTGGGAGTTGATCCTGATGCTGTATTGGTTCGCGCGGTCGCCCCGCAACAGCTCCAGTCGGTTGCTTCTCAGCACGGCGAGGTCGCGGAGCGCGGCCGCGCTGTCCAGAACCGCCAGCCGGCGGGCAGCTTGGCCCGCAAACGCTTCGAAGCGTGCAACGCGCGCGCCCTCGAAGAAGCGGCGCGTGTTTCTGTCCTTGAAGCTCTGAATCATGCCATGGCGGGATTTGAACCATTACGTTGTACGTAAAACATAGCATGGTAAACTCGAACGAGGCAACTCCACCGACGCGGGAAACCGACCACGCGGCACGCTGACCGCCATGCAGACTCCGGGGCGTGCCCACACCCGTCTGACGGGCACCTGCGGGCCAAATGGACCCCGACGGCGTTCGTCGGCTCAAGCGGGTACTCATCCAGAGGCCGGCCGCGACCTCAGGAGCCCGCTGCCTCGCAGTGGCGGTCGCCTGTAGCTGCGGGTTCGGGCTGCGTTCTACGGTCGTCGAGCGTGTTCAGCTCGCTCATGCGCTGTCGTTGGTCGTCTGCGCCTCGCTGTCCCAGGCGCGGGGTCGTTTCGGAGCTGTTCTCCTATTTGGCCCGGTCCCTCATGGCCCAGACACCCGTGATTCCGCTATCATCCAGTCCGCCCTCTGCGGATCGGATTGTCCGATCTCGCGTGTCGGGTACATTGCACATGCCGACTCAGCAGCATCTTGATCGCGTTGAGATCCGCCGCTTCAGGGGGTTATCGGACCTCCGGCTCGGCGGCCTCGGCAGCTTCAATCTTCTCCTCGGGGCCAATGATGTCGGCAAGACGTCGGTCTTGGAGGCGCTCTTTCTGTTAACCGGTTTTGGAAACCTTGGCCTGCCGTTTCACATTCAGCGCTGGCGAAACCTCCCTATCACCCAGTTCGTTCACCTTGAAGGGCTATTTCATCAGCTTGATCCGGATCAGCCCATTGAGCTAGCCCGGAAAATTCGTGAGGGGTCTGTCTCAGGTAGAGACACAAGAGCCTCCGTGTGCTAAAACGCTGTTAACCACAGGCATTTTCGGCACGACGGAGGCTCTTGCGTGACGGACCCCACGATAGCACAGTCTGTTCTGTTTCCCGATCTGTTCGACAAGCCGCTCGTGGCCACGTTCGACCGCGAGCAGTCGAGCTCGGATGGCGGCGCCGTGCTGCTCAAGGCCGCCGAGCGCGTCTACGGGTTGGTCAAGGCATTCGGCCGGTGTCTGATTGACCGCCGGGCGCCGGAGAAGGTCCGGCACACGCTCGAGGACCTGGTGGGCCAGCGGGTGTTCGGGATCGCCTGCGGCCATCCGGACGGCAACGATTCGGACCGGCTCGCCGACGATCCGATTCACAAGCTGCTGCTCGGGCGCGACCCGGTGGCCGGCGGTCGGCTGGCGTCGCAGCCGACGGTTTCGCGGTTCGAGAACGGCGCGGGCCGCGTCGCGCTCTATCGGCTCGGACGCGAGTTGGCGGCGTCGGTCATCGAGCGGCATCGCCGCCGGCTGCGTGGGCGGGTGCGACGCATCACGATCGACCTCGACCCGACCGACGACCCGACGCATGGTGCGCAGCAGCTGACCATGTTCAACAGCTACTACGACAGCTGGTGCTACCTGCCACTGCTGGCCTTCGTGAGCTTCGACCGCGAGGCGGAGCAGTATCTGTGCGCGGCCGTGCTGCGGCCCGGCACGGCGCAGGCGGCCGACGGCACGCTGGGCGTTTTGTGTCGGCTGCTCGCGCTGCTGCGGGCCGCGTTTCCCAAGGCACGCTTTCTCGTCCGGCTCGACGGCGGCTTCGCCACGCCGGAGGTCTTCGACTTCCTCGACGCCGAGCCGCGGCTCGACTACGTCGTGGCGATGGCCAAGAACGCCGTGCTGTTGCGGGCTGCCGAGCCCGCCATGGTGGCAGCCCGCACCGAGAACATGCTGCGCGAGAAGACGGCGCACTTCTACCGCGACACCCGCTATCGCGCGGGCACGTGGGCTCGTGAGCGCCGCGTGGTGATCAAGGCCGAAGTTGTGCAACTCACCGGCCGGCAGCCGCGGGACAACCCGCGCTTCGTCGTGACCAATCTGCGCCAGACGCCGCGCTTCATCTACGAGAAGGTCTACTGCGGGCGCGGCGACATCGAGAACCGCATCAAGGAACTGCTCGACGGCTTGCAGATCGACCGCACGAGCTGCACCAGGTTCTGGGCAAACCAGCTGCGGGTCCTGCTGACGGCCGCCGCCTACGTGCTCATGCAGGAACTGCGGCTGAGGGCCGCCCGAACCGCCTGCGCCCGCACCCAGGTGACCTGGCTGCGCGACCGGTTGCTCAAGGTCAGCGTCCACGTCGTGCGCTCCGTCCGCCGGCTCGTCCTGCACCTGCCGCGAGCGACCCCATACCGTGACGTCTGGCGGCACCTCGCCCTCGCGCTCGGGGCGCGCGCCGGATAGCGCGCCCCCGCGCCGCCAACCTCAAACCCCGCACTGCTCGCCAGCGCCCTGTCGCCGAAGCTGTCGGCGCGTGGTGCCTCGTGCGCGCCGTCACCCCGCCACGACCGCTTCACCACGCTGCCACCTGCCACACGCAATGTCCGACGACTTCATTCGCCCGACGATCACGCCCCGATCGTGACCGATTCGACAACCTCAGGAATAATGCGGGCTAGTGGCACATTCTGGTGGCCCGGTCGTTCGGCGAACGCTCCAGATTTCTGCGCCGTACACGGAGCTGGAATTGGATCCGGATGCCCCGGTGGCTGGCGGCGAGGACGGCCGCGCCCGCACTTCAGTCAGTGTCGGTCCGGCTGGCGGCCAGTCTTCTTCCCTGGCCTCCGCGCGTCGGCGACTTCTCCGGTACGACGCCACGCTGCAGCCTCGCGACGGGGATGCCGCATCATATTCCGGCACGCTCCGTCTCCAGGCCGACGGGATCAAGGTGAAACAGACGCGGGAACCCGCGGACGACTTGACCATTCCCGCCCGGTATATGTCGCCCGGGATCGGCTACGATGCCTCTGCCATCGGTGAACTGATCGTTCGCAAGGAAGTCGACCGGCTCTGTCGTTTTCTGAAGCTCGTCAATCCGCGCATCCAGGACATCGCTGTCAGTGGCGATGTCGTGTACCTGGACATTGGTCTTCCCCGGATGATCCCGTTGAACCTGTCCGGCAGCGGCATGGCCCGTGCTGCCACCGTCCTCTCTCATTGCATCCTCGGGAACGAGCGCCTTCTCTTCCTCGATGAGCTGGAGAACGGCCTCCACCATGCGGCGCTCGGACCCTTCCTTGAGGCCCTCTTGGTACTGATCCGTGAGCACGACATGCAGGCCTTCGTGACGACCCATAGCGTCGCGCTTCTCCAGACGCTGCTGGACGTGCTCGGCAGTGACCGGTTCGCTTCCCATCGCGCCGTTACGAACTGCTACACGCTACAGCGTGACCGCGAAGGGCATGTTCGCATATATCGCTACGAGTACGAGCAATTCGAGCACTGCGTGCAACACGGGATCGAGATCCGATGAGCTGGGCGTTGTTCGTAGAGGGTAACTACGACGAGGCGTTCGTCCGATGGCTGTTGGTCTCTCTGGAGGTCGAAGACGTCCGACTCCACCGTATTGGCGGCGGCATCACGAAGCTGCACTCTGTTGCGAATGAAATTCGCAAGAGCCGCGACGCGGGTCGGAATGTAGCGCTGCTCTTGGATGCCGACATCGATCCGGACCGCACGCGCGAGCAGCTGGAGCGAGAAGTCGCTCGGCTCCATCTGCCCATCGAGCGTTCATTCTTGCTGCCCGACGACGGTGCTCCAGGCAACCTTGAAACGCTGCTGGAGCAGATGGCTCCGGCAGCGCATCAAGCCATCTACACCTGTTTCGACGAGCACGAGGAGTGCCTTAGCACGGCGGGGTACAGGACGCCGGATCCCAAGGCGCGGGTTTATGCGTACTGTCATGCTCTCGGCGCCGAGACCGGGCCGAACAAAGAATACGGCAATGCACAACATTGGGACCCTGAGGTCCTTGGCCTAGCCCGGATTATGCGTGAAGGTGGGGTTGGCGACGAGACGCAAGGGCCTTCCGTGTGGTACAAACGTTGTGCTACCAAACGTTTAGCCACAACGGAGGCCCTTGCGTGACGGACCCCACGATAGCACAGTCTGTTCTGTTCCCCGATCTGTTCGACAAGCCGCTGGTCGCCACGTTCGACCGCGAGCAGTCGAGCTCGGATGGCGGCGCCGTGCTGCTCAAGGCCGCCGAGCGCGTCTACGGACTGGTCAAGGCGTTCGGCCGGTGTCTGGTCGACCGCCGGGCACCGGAGAAGGTCCGGCACACGCTCGAGGACCTGGTCGGCCAGCGGGTGTTCGGCATCGCCTGCGGTCATCCCGACGGCAACGATTCGGACCGGCTCGCCGACGACCCGATCCACAAGCTGCTGCTCGGGCGCGACCCGGTGGCGGGCGGTCGGCTGGCGTCGCAGCCGACGGTCTCGCGGTTCGAGAACGGTGCGGGCCGCGTCGCGCTCTATCGGCTGGGGCGCGAGCTGGCGACGTCGGTCATCGAGCGGCATCGTCGCCGGCTGCGCGGGCGGGTGCGACGCATCACGATCGACCTCGACCCGACCGACGACCCGACGCATGGCGAGCAGCAGTTGACGTTCTTCAACGGGCACTACGACAGCTGGTGCTACCCGCCATTGCTGGCCTTTGTGAGCTTCGACCGCGAGGTCGAGCAGTATCTGTGCGCGGCGGTGCTGCGACCCGGCAAGGCCCAGGCGCCCGACGGCACGCTGAGCGTGCTGTGTCGATTGCTCCCGCTGCTGCGGTCCGCGTTCCCCAAGGCACGCTTTCTCGTCCGTCTCGACGGGGGCTTCGCCTGCCCGGAGGTCTTCGACTTCCTCGATGCCGAGCCGCGGCTCGACTACGTCGTGGCGATGGCCAAGAACGCCGTCCTGCTGCGGGCTGCCGAGCCCGTCATGGTGGCGGCCCGCACCGAGAACATGCTGCGTGAGAAGACGGTGCACTTCTACCTCGACACCCGCTATCGCGCGGGCACGTGGGCTCGTGAGCGCCGCGTGGTGATCAAGGCCGAAGTCGTGCAGCTCACCGGCCGGCAGCCGCGGGACAACCCGCGCTTCGTCGTGACCAATCTGCGCCAGACGCCGCGCTTCATCTACGAGAAGGTCTACTGCGGGCGCGGCGACATCGAGAACCGCATCAAGGAACTGCTCGACGGCTTGCAGATCGACCGCACGAGCTGCACCAAGTTCTGGGCAAACCAGCTGCGGGTCCTGTTGACGGCCGCCGCCTACGTGCTCATGCAGGAACTGCGGCTGAGGGCCGCCCGCACCGCCTGCGCCCGCACCCAAGTGACCTGGCTGCGCGACCGATTGCTCAAGCTCGGCGCCAACGTCGTCCGCTCCGTCCGGCGCCTCGTTGTGCACCTGCCGCGGGCAACGCCCGACCTCGACGCGTGGCGCCAAATCGCCCTCGCACTCGGGGCGCGCGCCGGGTAGCGCCCCGTCGCAGCTTCCCCCTCAGCTCGCGGAATCCACACAGGCGCCTGGGGCGCCCTGTCGGCGAAGCTGTCCGCGTCTGGCGCCTCGTACGCCCCGTAACCACGCCACGCCGCTCCACCACGCTGCCACCTGCCACGTGCGGCGACCGCAGACCTCTCTCGCTCAACGATCAGGGCTCGGCCAGCGACCGATTCGACGACGTCATGAATTTTCCGGGCTAGGGCCGCTGCGCCGCTTCTTACGCGGTCTCGCCGGCTGAGTACAGTCCCGTGTCGGCCGAATCCTACGGTCTGCGCCCTGGCGCCCTGTTCTTGAGGTTTGCCTCTTCGAGACACACATGGATGCGGCCCCGGAGGACACTGACGTGGATACCGAATGAGAACTCGGGCTAATCGGCTGGTGTCGCGTTCCGGGTTGCCTCGTACCGTCGGACCGTGGCCTTGATTCGGTCTGCGTGGCTGAAGATGTCGCTGATCGAATCGATCGCGACCCGGTCTTCGACCTTCTGCTCGTTCAATAAACCAATCTTCTTCTGCGCCTTGTTGAAGTACAGTCGACAGGTGGCTGCCGGTTCGTGTTGTCCAGCAGGATTGCGTACAGGCTCTTGCCGTCGCGGATGACGACTCTGTCGGGTGAGACCTCTTCGCTGAGAATCGCGGTCACGGCGTAGAAGGCCTGCCATCCCTCCTCGGTCGTGACGATGCCCGTCTCGGTTACGCTGGTTCCCGCGTGCGATGCGGGTTCCTTGCCCAGGTCGACGCCGTAGTACTTGCACTCGAACAGCATGATCGGGTCGCCGTTGCGGAAGATCGCGCAGTCGACCTTCTCGCCCTTCTTCGTCCCGACGTCGGCGACGAACTCCGGGACCGCTTCGGCCGGGTCGAACACGTTGTACCCCAGCACATGGTTGATGAACGGCATCACGAGGGCGGTCTTGGTCGCCTCCTCGGTCTCGACGTTGTCGACCCGCTGCCGGATCCGGCTCGACATCTCGCGTAGCCGGTCGGCCAAATCCATACCTGCGCGTTCTTCCTCTCGGCGCTCCGTTCGCCGGCTCCTGCGAGCCCGGTCTCAGCGGAAGCGCGGGCTCGTACTCCCGATTTCCGGCTCTCCTCAATCAGGTGTGGGTCCGGGGTGAGAGTGATCGGCGGGTTCAGCGAGCGGTGGGGTAGCTACGTGACGGACGGCGTGTCAACGCGCTACGCGCGTTCTCCGCTTCGCTGCGACCCTGGCGGGTGACACGCCGTCCGTCCCTACGCTCAGAGTGCAGTTATGGGCCTTGCGGCCCGGCCTGGACGGGGCGTCCGGGCCGTCCAAAGGGGAGATTGGGCTTGGGCTGGTCGGGCCGTGAATCGCGGCCCGCAGCTGACCGGAGCCGGCGGGTGGTCAGCCCTCGGCGAGCCGCTGGAAATCATTGAAAACGCAGGGGCGTCCTGTTCTCATTGGCATGACAAAGGAGAACCAATGAGGAGGAGGACAGCCCCATGCGTGTGACGACCCTACTACGACGATTGCTCGGTGTCACGCAGTTGTACGTCGAGCAGGTGCGTATCGGGAGCAACGGGATGTTCCGCGTATCGGCGCGGCCGTCGTGGCGGCGCTCGCGGTGCGGCGCGTGCGGCGGCCGGGCCCCACGCTACGACCGGCAACCGGCTCGGCTGTGGCGCCATGTGCCGTGGGGTCGGACGACGGTGTGGCTGCGGTATGCCCCGTGGCGGGTATCGTGTGGTCGCTGCGGGGTTCGGGTCGAGCAGGTGTCGTGGGCAGTGCACGGCAGCGCGTTCACGGCGCCGCTCGAGGAGTTGGTGGCCTATCTGGCGCAGGTGACGGACCGGACGACGGTGAGTCGTCTGGTGGGGATTTCGTGGCCGGCGGTGGGCGGCATCGTCGAGCGGGTGGTGGCTCGGCGGCTGGATTCGACGCGGCTGGCCGGGCTGCGGCGGATCGGCATTGACGAGTTCAGCTATCGGAAGCGGCACCACTATCTGACGGTCCTGGTCGACCCTGACCGCCGGCGCGTGGTCTGGGCCGGGAAGGGGCGCAGCGCCGACACGCTGGGCAGGTTCTTCGACCTGTTGGGACCGGCCGGTTGCGCCCGGATCACGCTGGTGACGGCGGACCTGGCGGCGAGCTACGGCAAGGCGGTGCGGGAACGCATAGGCGCTAACTTGTTCACGTCACCTGCTCCGGCGGCTGCTCGGTCCAACCGAAGTACGCGGAGAGCTGCGACTGCCGGCGCCGTGGCGGCTCGGCCAGCGCGCCGGAGATCGATCGCCAGTCGTTGAGCATGCAAGCCAGCGAGAGCGGCGGTTCGATGGCGCGCGTGACCTGGTTGAACACGAACTTGAAGTCACGCCACGCGCTGCGGGGGCGCCGGGGCCGGTACGTCGTAGCCCCAGGGGGAAATCGTGCGGGCGTGGTGGAGCCGCTTCTCCACCAGCAGTGCCACGAACAGTTTCCCGTAGAGCCACGCCTTGGCGCTGTCGTCGTCGTACTTCGGCAGGTGCCCCAACTGCGCCAGCGACTTGAAGCGCTTGAACACCAATTCGACCTGCCAGCGCAGGCGATACCACTCGAGCACGTCGGCGGCCGAGAAGGGCGGCTCGGGGAAGGTCGTGAAAACGATCACGTACTCGGCAAAGCGCAGAGTGGCCGGTTGTACCTGGGTCCGCTTGCGGGCGGCGTCCCGGCGGATTTTCTGCTGCGCCAAGCGGATCGCCTCCGCCGACTTGCGGAGCACGCAGACCCGGCCCGCAATCTCGCCCGGCGGGCCGCCGTCGTCACCCGCGGCCGCGACCGTCGTCGCCCAAGCGCGCGCTGCCCCCGGACGCGTGACCGACGAGACCGCGGCCAGCAGGTCGAACGGCCGCCCGGCTGCCGTGTGCAGCGGCAACGACCCCGTATTGACGCGCACAATCAGCCGCCCGCCCGCCTCGACCACGTGGCGGATCCCCCGCGCGGTCGAATACCCGCGGTCGGCCAGCACATGGTCGCCGGCGCGGATCGGGAACTGCGCCAACGATTCTCCCGTGCCCGGCCCCTCGACCCCCGTCAACTTGAAGAAGTCGCACGTCAGCGACGGCAGGCCCACGCTGTAGTGCAGCCGCCACAACGACCCGCTCGGTCCCGGTTCCTTCACCGTCGTCGCATCCACCGCCCGGACCTGGAACGCGCCGCCGGGGATGACCGCCAGACCCTGCTCCTCGAACAGGCGCACACACAGCGCGTGCAGCCAACCCTTGGATTTCTTCAACCGCTTCAACAGCGCCACGTCGGACAGATCCGCCAGACGCGCTTGGCGGGCGCGAACCACCGTTTCCCGCAACGAGTGTCCGCAGCCGAGGTGCAGCAGGAGGGTCCGCAACAGGTTGTCGACCGTCTTGTCCTTCCGCAGCCCCTTCAACGCCCCCGTGTCCTGCGCCAACTCCCGCCAGTCACCGGGCAGGAACGACCGCAGCACATCCCAGTCCTCGTCCACCGGGCCGGCCTCCATGTCATGCATGCGCATGTCAGGATACGCCGGCCTCGCTCGGAACACAAGTTAGCGCCTATGGGGCGGGAACGGGTGCCGCAGGCCAGGGTCGTCTACGACCGGTTCCACGTTGAACGGCTGGCGGCCGACGCGGTCGACGCCGTCCGCCGGGCGGAGCAACACCGCCTGGGGGCGACCGCGGCCAAAGCCCTCAAGGGGACGCGCTACGCGCTGCTGAAGCATCCGGCGCGCCTCAAGCCCAGCCAAGCACAACGGCTGGCAACCCTGCGCCGCGAGAACCGCGCCCTCGACCGCGCCTACGAGTTGAAGGAGTACCTGGCGACCATCCTCGAGCAGGCCAGACCCGACGAGGCCGAGGAGCTGCTCGAGCAGTGGCTAGCCCGGAAAATTCGTGAGGTTATCGAATCGGTCCCAGGCAGGGCCTGATCGTCGCGCGAAGGACGTTTTCGGACGCGGCGCGTGGTAGGTGGCAGCGTGGTGCAGTGGCCGGGGCGAGGTGACGGCACGCATGAGGTGGCAAGCGCCGACAGGTCGGGCGCAGGGGCGCTGGCGAGCATCCGGGGCGCGGAGGTTGCCGTGGCGACGGCGCGCTATCCGGCGCGCGCCCCGAGCGCGAGGGCGAGGTGCCGCCAGACGTCGCGGTATGGGGTCGCTCGCGGCAGGTGCAGGACGAGCCGGCGGACGGAGCGGACGACGTGGACGCTGACCTTGAGCAACCGGTCGCGCAGCCAAGTCACCTGGGTGCGGGCGCAGGCGGTGCGGGCGGCCCTCAGCCGCAGTTCCTGCATGAGCACGTAGGCGGCGGCCGTCAGCAGGACCCGCAGCTGGTTTGCCCAGAACTTGGTGCAGCTCGTGCGGTCGATCTGCAAGCCGTCGAGCAGTTCCTTGATGCGGTTCTCGATGTCGCCGCGCCCGCAGTAGACCTTCTCGTAGATGAAGCGCGGCGTCTGGCGCAGATTGGTCACGACGAAGCGCGGGTTGTCCCGCGGCTGCCGGCCGGTGAGCTGCACGACTTCGGCCTTGATCACCACGCGGCGCTCACGAGCCCACGTGCCCGCGCGATAGCGGGTGTCGAGGTAGAAGTGCGCCGTCTTCTCGCGCAGCATGTTCTCGGTGCGGGCCGCCACCATGACGTGCTCGGCAGCCCGCAACAGCACGGCGTTCCTGGCCATCGCCACGACGTAGTCGAGCCGCGGTTCGGCATCGAGGAAGTCGAAGATCTCTGGCGTGGCGAAGCCGCCGTCGAGCCGGACGAGAAAGCGCGCCTCGGGAAACGCGGACCGCAGCAGCGCGAGCAGCCGACACAGCACGCCCAGCGTGCCGTCGGACGCCTGCGCCGTGCCGGGCCGCAGCACGGCCGCGCACAGATACTGCTCCGCCTCACGGTCGAAGCTCACAAAGGCCAGCAATGGCAGGTAGCACCAGCTGTCGTAGTAGCTGTTGAACATGGTCAGCTGCTGCGCGCCATGCGTCGGGTCGTCGGTCGGGTCGAGGTCGATCGTGATGCGTCGCACCCGCCCGCGCAGCCGGCGGCGATGCCGCTCGATGACCGACGCCGCCAACTCGCGCCCGAGCCGATAGAGCGCGACGCGGCCCGCACCGTTCTCGAACCGCGAGACCGTCGGCTGCGACGCCAGCCGACCGCCCGCCACCGGGTCGCGCCCGAGCAGCAACTTGTGGATCGGATCATCGGCGAGCTGGTCCGAATCGTTGCCGTCGGGATGGCCGCAGGCGATGCCGAACACCCGCTGGCCCACCAGGTCCTCGAGCGTGTGCCGGACCTTCTCCGGTGCCCGGCGGTCAATCAGACACCGGCCGAATGCCTTGACCAACCCGTAGACGCGCTCGGCGGCCTTGAGCAGCACGGCGCCGCCATCCGAGCTCGACTGCTCGCGGTCGAACGTGGCCACGAGCGGCTTGTCGAACAGATCGGGGAACAGAACAGACTGTGCTATCGTGGGGTCCGTCACGCAAGAGCCTCCGTCGTGCCGAAAACATCTGTCGTCAACAGCGTTTTAGCACACGGAGGCTTTTGTGTCTCTACTCAGGCCGGGCGCCTCATGAATTTTCCAGGCTAGACTGGGCGGCGCGGTCACGGCTGGCGCCGTTCGTCAAGCTCGCGCGGACCATCCGGAAGCACGCGGCGGGGATCCTCGCCTACCTCGACACCCGCATGACCAACGGACCCGTCGAGGGCATCAACAACAAGCTCCGCGTCATCGCACGGCGCGCCTACGGCTTCCACTCACACCGTCCGCTCATCTCGATGCTGTACCTCTGCTGCGGAGGCATCAAGCTGGAGCCACCGCTACCCACACGAATTTGAGGAGACTCCGATTTCCGCAGTTACGTGAAGATCATTCGCCAAGCCCTCGACCGCGTCACCGACGAGGTGGTGAAGCTTGGGGGAACGTCGTCCAGCTAGTCGCTCAAGAGCGTTTCGGAACTCGATGAGGCGTGTAGGCGTCTTGCTCGGCTGGTCATCTCGTCACCTTCGGTCGCATGGTCAACAGCCTCGCGCGTACCTGCGAGATCGTAAGAGTCGAGGTCCCGGCTCCCGCCCTCAGTTCGAGCGGGATGTCACTGCGTTGCACCAGCTCAAGCGTCGGGTGCCGCCGTCGGCCGAAGTACTTTTGCACCTGTCATTTATGGAGCCGGTCCACGCAGAGTCGTCACTGTCTGTCGGCATCGCGCGCACGGAGGATGCTGTCGGCACGGACGCGCGTCCGGGCGGCCACCTTGCGCTCGCGAACCGTCTGCAGCCACCCGTCGACCGAGGGGCGGGACGCAAGGCGTACCAGTTCGGCGCGCAGGAACTCCTGCATCGACTGATGCCGCCGCGCGGCGCGCGCGGCAAGGCGGTCGCGAACTGCTTCGGGAACGCCGCGTATGGTGATCCGCACCGGCACGACAGCACCATACCATCGACGGCAGCACGGCGCAGTCTTGAGCGCCGCGCCCGCTACAGCTCCCGCACGCCGTGGCTGCGCACCAGGAAGTACACGGCCACCAGGACCAGGAGCCCGGCGTTGGCGGCGACGACCGTCTCGGTCGGGGCGTAGCGCGTCAGGGCGCCGCTGACCAGGCTGCCGAGCGGCAGGCCGCCGCGGAACGCCGTCAGGTAGATGCTCATCACGCGGCCGCGCAGCTCGTCGGGGACGGTGAGCTGCACGAGCGAGGCGGTCAGCGAGAAGACGATGAGGAGCGCGTTGCCCGCCAGGAACAGCAGCACGTAGCTCCAGGGGCCGATAGGCAGCGAGGCGAAGGTCGCCACGAGCACGCCGAACGCGGCCAGCACCTGCAGGAGCGTCAGGCCCATGCGCTCGAACTTCCCGAGCCAGGCGACGACGAGCGCGCCGGTGACGGCGCCGGCGCCCAGGCTGGTCATCATCTGGCTGAGCGTCTCCGGATCGCCGGCGAACACCGGCAGGAAGGCGCGCAGCGGGAGGCCCAGCGACGTGGTGGTGACGGCCAGGATGGTCAGCGCCAGCAGCGCGCCGCCGCGTCCCACGTAGGTGAGGCCGCCCTTCAGGTCTTCCGCCATCGTCTTGTTCCCCTCCCGGTTGGCGGGCTGCGCCTGCATCAGCGCGAGCACGACGATGACCACCAGGAAGGAGACGCTGTTGATCCCGAAGCAGGCGGCCAGCCCCAGGCTGGTGAACACGAGCCCGCCGATGGCCGGGCCGATCGACTGGGCGAGGTTGAACTGGATGGAGTTGAGCGCCACGGCGTTCGGCAGCGTGTGGCGCGGGACGAGCGCGGGGATCAGCGACTGGAACGCCGGGCCGCCGAACGCCTGGGCCAGCCCGGTGACGAACGACAGCGCCAGGATGTAGGCGAGGTGAACCGTGTCGAACAGCACGAGCAGCGTCAGGACGAGGGCGCAGGCCATCTGCAGCATCTGCGACGCCATCAGCAGGTGGCGGCGGTCGTAGCGGTCGGCGGTCACGCCCCCGATCAGCGTGAACAGGAGCAGCGGGACGGCGCCCACGAAGGCGTCGAGCCCGAGGTAGAAGGCCGAGCCGGTCAGGTCGAAGATCAGCCACTGCTGCGCGAAGCGCTGCATCCAGGTGCCGGCGGCGGAGGTGAACGCGGCCGTCCACAGGTTGCGGAACGCCGGGTAGGTGAACGCGGCCCCGAGGCGCAGGAGGGCGGCGGCCGCGGGCCCGGGCCGGGCTAGCGGTTCGGCCACGGGATGTACAGCCCTTCACCGATGAAGATGATGCTGGTCCAGAGTCCCTTCGACGCGCGGTAGAACACGAACGGGCCTAGCCCGGCGAGCGGGGTCCAGATGGCGACCTGCCGGGCGGTGGAGAGCGAGGTGAAGGTCTGCGTGAGCACGATGCCGACGGCGACCAGCCCGAGCGTCAGGGCGAGATTCACGTAGACGGCCCCGAGCCATTGGCCGGGCTCGCGCTCGAATTTCTCGTCGCAGAACGAACATTGATCGTGCATCCGAAAGGCCGTGGCGAACAGCGGTCCGTAGCCGCAGCAGGGACAGCGCAGCCTGAATCCGCGCAGGAGACTGACGATGATCTCCCGTAGCATGGCGGCCGCTCCCGCCTGATCTTATCAGGCCGCCCCCGCAAGCGGACGCCGGGGGCTTGGGGCGCAGCCCCATCGGGAGGAGGCTATCGCCGTGCGGCGACCAGCGCCTCGTTGAGGAACGCGATGAACGGCGCGAGGCGCTCGAACTGGCGCAGGAGCGAGCCGTAGAAGCGGGGGCCGGTCGCGAACTCCGCGGGGTGCTGCCGGCCCACCAGGAACTGCTTCAGCTTCAGGTACTCCGCGGCCGGATGGTCCCGGGGAAAGGCGACCGGGACGCGCTTGAGACGCTCGCCGCTGATCTCGCCGAAGGCGCGGCGGAAGGCGGGCGACTCGACGATGCCCTGCAGGCGCTCGTAGTTGGCCGCCACGTGCTCGCGCAGGCGGTAGAGCTGCCGCGGCTCGGGCGCGTAGATGCCGCCGCCGACCAGCGTGTGGTCGCGGGCCACGTGGAGGTACATCCCGGCCCCGCCGTGCTTCGTCAGCGCCCGATGCGGAAAGACGGCGGCCACGTGCGTCTTGAGCGGGCTCTTGTCGGCGGAGAAGCGCGTGTCGCGGTAGACGCGGTACATCGACACCTTCGGCGCGGCGACGAGGTCGGGCGCAAAGCCCGGCAGGTCGGCCGCGAGCTGCTCGATGACGTCGATCATCGGCTGCCGCACGTGGCGTTCGTAGTCGGCCTTGCGGGCGCGGAACCACTCGCGGTCGTTGTTCTCCGCGAGCGCGTGCAGGAACGCCAACGTGTCGTCGGTGAAGCGCGGCGCCGGCATGTGGCGATGTCCTCCGGGGCGCGTGGCAGTATAGCAGCGGCGCAGGATGGGCAGGCCGCGTCCGGGCGTCAGTCGGCGGCGGCCGGCGGCGCGGCGACGAGGCGCACGCGCGGCGCCAGCGTCCAGTCGAAGCGGTCGAGCCCGGCGCGGCCCAGCGCCTCCACGGCCGCGAGAACGCGGGCCGCCTGGACCAGCAGGTCGGCCACGTCGACCGTCTGGCAGCAGGGCGCGAAGGGCCGCAGGTACATCGCACCCCGGCGCAGCATGTAGACGGCGCCGTGGTGGTTGCGGTTGCGCACGTGGTGCATCGCCACGCCGATCTGGAGGATGCCCTGGTACAGGCGCCGGACCTCGCGCCGCTCCGCCCGCCACAGCTCCTCGAGCGTCTCGTGCTGCTCGAACCAGGCGCCGCGGTTGAACTCGTCGATGCCCTGCCGCAGCAACCGGGGCGGGGCCTCGCGGCATTCCAAGCCCATCGCCGGGGATTATAGGTATGGGCGGAGGCTATAATCCGGTCCGGCTGCCGGATGCGCCACCTCATCTACCTGCACGGCCTCGCGTCGTCGCCGCGGTCCTCGAAGGCCCGCTACCTCGCCGGCCGGCTGGCCGAACATCGTGTCGCCCTGGATTGTCCCGACCTCAACGAGCCCGATTTCGCGACGCTGACGACGACCCGCATGCTGCAGCAGGTCGCCGCCCGGCTGCGGCGGCTGCCCGCGGCGCCGGTGGTCCTGATCGGCTCGAGCCTGGGCGCGTTCGTGGCCCTGCACTTCGCGGAGCGGGCCGCGGGGGAGGCCCCGGCGCATCCCGTCGAGAAGCTCGTGCTGCTGGCGCCCGCCTTCGACTTCGGCCGGGCCGGCATGCCGTCGCTCGGCGCGGCGGGGCTCGCGCGCTGGCGGCGGGACGGCTGGCTGGAGATGCAGCACCATGCCTGCGGCGAGCCGCGCCGCGTGCACTATGAGCTGTACGACGATGCGGGCCGCTACGACTCGTTCGCGGTCCGGACGACCGTGCCCGCGCTGGTCTGCCACGGGCGGCGCGACGAGGTGGTCGACCCGGCGATGGTCCGGCGCTTCGCGGCCGGCCGGCCGCACGTGCGGCTGGTGATGCTCGACGACGACCATCAGCTCGGCGGCAGCCTCGAGCGCCTGTGGACGGAGACCGCGGCCTTTCTCGGGCTGGGCGGCCCGGCATGAGCGCCCCGTTCGTCTCCATCGTCATTCCGGTGCTGCACGACGCGCCGGAGCTCGCGCGCCTGCTCGCCGCCCTGGCCGCCCAGGGCCTGAGCGGGAGCGGCGGCGGCGCCGCGCGCGGCGAGGTGATCGTCGCCAACGGCGACGGCGAGGACCCCGGCATCGCGGCGCTGCGCCGGCGCAGCGCGGGCGTGCGCTGGGTCACGAGCGAACCGGGCCGCGGCCGCCAGATGAATGCGGGCGCGCGGCTCGCGCGGGGCGACTGGCTCCTGTTCCTCCACGCCGACACCTGTCCCGAGCCCGGCTGGCAGGCCGAGCTGGGGCGCATCGCGCGCGACGCGGGGGCCGTCGGCGGGGCGCTGCGGTTCACGCTGCGGTCCGCGGCGCGGCGGGCCCGGCTGCTGGAGCGCGGCGTGGCGTGGCGGGTGCGCTGGATGGGGCTGCCGTACGGCGATCAGGGGATCTTCGTGCGGCGCGACATCTTCGAGCAGGTGGGCGGCTACCGGCCGCTGCCGCTCATGGAGGACGTCGACCTGGTCCGCCGCGTGGGGCGCCGGGGGCGCATGGTCTATCCGCGCGCGCCGATCCGCGTGTCGCCCCGCCGCTGGGAGCGCGACGGCTGGGTGCGCCGGACCGCGGGCAACCTGCTGATCCTCGCGCTCTACGCCGTCGGCATCCCTCCGGAGCGGCTCGCACGCGTCTACTACGGCGGCGCCGGCCGGCGCGCGGGCCGGGATGCCAGCCGTCCGGGAGCCGGCGTATCGTGCCCTGGCTGATCCCGGTCTGCGGCGCGCTGCAGCTCCTGCTCCTGGTCGGCCTGTCCCGCTACGACGCGCGCGAGGCCGCGCTGCCGCTGCTGTGGCTCATGGGGGGCGCCGCGGTCACGTACTGCGCCGCGCTCGCCCTGCTGGCGCGGCGCCCGCACGGCTCGGCCCGGCAGCTCGCGGGCTGCCTCGCGCTCTCGATAGCGTGGCGCGTGGTGCTCGCTGCCGGCCCGCCGCTGGCCTCCGACGACGTGTACCGCTACCTCTGGGACGGCCGGATCCAGCAGCACGGCCACAGCCCGTACGCCGCGGTGCCGGACGACCCCGGGCTGGCGGCGCTGCACACCGATCTGACGCGCCGCATCGACCCCAGCAGCGCGGTCCTGCCCACGGTCTATCCGCCGGCGGCGCAATGGTTCTTTCGGGCGGTGACCACGGTGGACGAGTCGGTGGCGGCGCTCGTGGCCGCCGTGGTGGTTTGCGACCTGCTGACCATGCTCGTCCTCTGGCGGTGGCTGCTGTCCATGGGCCGGAGCCCGTGGTGGGTGCTGGCGTACGCCTGGCACCCGCTGGTCGCGCTCGAGGGCGCGGGCGGCGGGCACGTCGACCTGGTCGGCACGCTGTTCGTGGTGACGGCGGCGTACGCCCTCCACGCGCGGCGCACGCTGGTCGCCTCGACGGCGCTGGCGGTGGCGTTCTGCGTCAAGTTCCTGCCCCTGGTGCTCGCACCGCTGCTGTGGCGCCGCGTGCGGCCGCGCGATGCGCTGGCCGGCGCCGGGACGATCCTGCTGCTCTACCTGCCGTTCACGGACGGCGCGTGGCTGCCGCCGCTCGGCTCGCTGGCCGTCTACGCGGCGCAGTGGCGCTTCAACGGACCGCTGTTCGCGGGGCTGGAGGCCGCGCTCGGCGTGCCCGGCGCCGTGGCCGTCACGATCGGTGCCGGGCTCGCCGTGGCCGTCCTCGCGCGGGCGCGCCTCCCGCGGGAGGCGCCGGAGGCGTGGGCGTGGCCCCTGGCGGCGACGCTGCTGCTCATGCCGACCGTCTACCCGTGGTATCTCGTCTGGCTGATACCCTTCTTCACGTCGCCCCGGACGTGGCCGCTCGTGCCGTGGAGCCTGGCCGTCGTCCTGACCTACGTCGTGTGGGATGCGCGCGCCCGCGGCGCGGGCTGGGTGCTGCCGGCCTGGGTGGAGCCTGCGGAGTACGGGCTGCTGGCCGGGGGCGGACTGCTGGTCTGGCTGGCCGTCCGGCGCCGTCGGCAGCGTCTCGCGGGGGGCCGTTCAGCGGCGGTGGCGCCCGCTCGGGTCCCCGCTGCGCCCGCTCGGCGGAAACTCTGAGCGTTTGCGGCCGATCCCGACTATCCTGTCTGCCGTGATAGTTTGGCCGCGGGGCGCTCGTCCCGCCGGCCGCAAGGAGTCGACATGCACAAGCCTGTGAAATACATCGAGAAGGGGCTGTCGTACGCGGCCGCCGGCGCCTGGGTCGTCTACAACGGGGTGAACAGGCTGTACCAGCGGCCGTCGTTCACGCCGTCCTGGTCGGACAAGCCGTTGCTCAAGTCGAACGAGAAGGTCAAGCCGCCCCTGGGGTGGCCGCGCGAGACCGATTCGCTGTGTCCCACGTGCGTGCGCGAGGCGCGGCAGGCGATCCTCGACGGCAAGAAGGACTACAAGATTCTCCTGAACGAGAAGGTGGGGGAGATCAAGGCGCAGATCATCGAGCGCGACGGCGAGATCGTGATGGTCAAGGAGTGTCCGCTCCACGGGCGCTTCGAGGACGTCATGGCGATCGACACCGAGTTCTTCCGCCATCTCGAGGAGTCGTTCCCGGGCAGCGACATCCGGGCGCACAACGACGAGAAGCTGCACAACCACGGCAGCAGCACCATCAAGTACGGGCGCGGGTCGGTGCTGACGATCGACCTGACCAACCGCTGCAACATGATGTGCGACCCGTGCTTCATGGACGCCAACCAGGTCGGCTTCGTCCACGAGCTGTCGTGGGACGACATCAAGACGCTGCTCGACAACGCAATCTCCATCAAGCCGAAGCGGCAGATGTCGGTGCAGTTCTCGGGCGGCGAGCCGACCATGTCGCCGTACTTCCTCGACGCGGTGCGCTACGCGCGCAAGGTGGGCTACAACAGCGTGCAGGCGGCCACCAACGGCATCGAGTTCGCCAAGAGCCTCGATTTCGCGAAGGCCGCCGCGGACGCGGGCCTGCGCTACGCCTACCTGCAGTTCGACGGCATCGGCAACGCCGCGAACTCGCACCGCCTGGTGGGCAACCTCTTCGACGTCAAGCTGCAGGCGATCGAGCACCTGCACAAGGCGGGCGTCGACATCGTGCCCGTCATCACCATCCTCAACGGCATCAACAACGAGCAGGTCGGCCGCGTCGTGCAGTTCGCGCTCGACAACCCGAAGACCATCAGCTTCCTGTCGTTCCAGCCCGTCTCGTTCACCGGCCGGGACGAGGAGATCACCGACGAGCGGCGCAAGGCGCAGCGCTACACGCTGTCGCACCTGGCGCACGACGTCAAGAACCAGACCGGCATCGGCGAGCCGGCGCGCGACTGGTTCCCGATCTCCTTCATGGGCACCTTCACCGACTGGGCGGACCTCGTGCACGGCCCGCAGGCCGACTGGGGCCAGCTCAACTGCGGCTGCCACCCGAACTGCGGCGTCGGCATGGCCGTGATGATCGACAAGGAGACGAAGGAGGCCGTGCCGTTCACCGCCTTCGTCAACGGCGAGCGGCTGGCGAAGGACATCGCCAGGGTCAACGACGCCGCCGGCGGCCGGTTCCGGTCGGTGCTCGGGATGGCGCTGGCGCTGATGCGCAACTACGACTCGTTCCGGGCGCCGAAGCACTTCAGGCTCGCCGACCTGCTCAAGAAGTTCGACAAGACCTTCGGCGCGACCGGCAAGGACTACGGCAAGGTGTCGGGTGACCGGACGGAGGACGACATCTCCAGGCGCCGCGCCGACCGCTGGAACTTCCTGTTCGTGGCCGGCATGTGGTTCCAGGACCTGTTCAACTACGACTTCCGGCGGACGGAGCGCTGCATCATCCCCTATGCGACGCAGGAGGGCGAGATCTCCTTCTGCGCGTACAACACGGGCATCGGCTGGCGGAACATCATCGAGAAGATGCACATGACCGCCACGCTCACCAAGTGGTACGACGAGCACGGCCGGCACGAGATCTTCGCCGGCGGCAAGCAGGTGGCGCTGGCGTCCACCGACCACAGCCTCGTCCTCGATCCGGCCGCGGTCGCCGCCGGCGCCCAGACCGACCTCGACGAGCAGGGGATCGCCAAGAACGCGCGGCAGGAGAAGCTGGCCGCGCGCGAGGCCGCGAAGCAGGGCAATGGCAACGGCAACGGCAACGGCAACGGCGCCGACGGCAAGGATGCCGTCTATCACCGGCAGATGGAGCAGCTCTACCGCCAGCACGTGTTGAAGGAAGAGGCGCCGCCGGTGGTCCAGATCCAGGGTCTGAAGAAGGCCCGGCAGGACGAGCCGGTCGGCGTGAGCTAGACGGAGCGCCCCCCGGCTCGCCCGGGGGGCGACCATCCCGCAGTTTTGCCTACCGCCGATCCCGCCCCGCGGCCGGCCGTGCGTCCAGGCGCGGCATGGCGCATCGTCCTGGCGCTGGCGCTCCTTGTGCCGGTCCGGGTTGCGCTGCCGGCCGCTGCCCTCGCGGCGCCGCAGGACCCCGACCCGCAGGCGCAGGCCGAGCCGCAAGTGGACGCGCTGGTCGAGGAGCTCGGCCACGCGCTCGGGATGACGCCGGCCGAGGTCGAGGCGCTGGGCCTGTCGCGCGCGGAGATGGAGGGCCTGCTCGCCGGGTTCACGGAGGAGACGGTGGTGGTCGGCACGCGGGCCCGGCCCCGCAGCGCCATCGCGTCGGCGGTCCCGGTGGACGTGCTGTCGGCCACGGACCTGGTCCGGCGGGGGGCGGGCGACCTGAAGGATCAACTGCGCACGGTCATCCCCTCGTTCGCCGTCAACACCCAGCCCATCCAGTCCGCGTCGACGGTGGTCCGCCCCGCCATGCTCCGCAACCTGGCGCCGGACCACACGCTGGTGCTGGTCAACGGGGCGCCGAGAACTACTTGTAAATTATTCTCAGCAATGGCTTTGCTGGTAGAAGGACGACCTTGCTTCCCTCGTTAGACCCCTCTTTCCGAACGGGAATCCACGGGACAGCCGAAACCGTCCACGGGTGTCCACGGACCCCGGACCCCCGGAGCCCCGGACACCCCGGAGCCGCCGGGACGGGCAGTTCCGCGGCCCACGTTGCGGACGAGTCGCAGCACCGCCCCCGCCCGAAGGTGAAATCCAGGAGGCCAGCGCGTAGAATGCTGGGATGAGCGATTTCCCCCCTGTCGGCGGCGATACACGGGTGACGGCTCAACTACCGATGACCCGCGTGGTGGTGTTCATCGGCGGCGCCATGCTCGCGGTAGCGATGCCAGCGATGGCGCAGCAGGATGACCAGCAGGAGAGCGACGAGCCACCGCAGTTCACCGAGGAGGTCACGGTCCGGGTGACAGCGCGGAAGCGCGAGGAGAACCTCCAGTCAGTGCCCTTCTCGATGGTGGCACCGACACAACAGGTGCTGCGGAACCGCGGCGCCGAGAGCATCGAGGATGTCTCGGCGAACGTCGCCGGCTTCTCGGTTCAGAACCTCGGCCCCGGCCAGAGCCAGATCGCCATCCGCGGCGTCTCCGCCGGTCAGATCGTCCGCGACCAACCGGGCGTCAAGGAGCAAGTTGGGGTCTACCTGGACGAGTCGGTCGTCTCGTTGTCGCTGTTCACGCCGGACATCGATCTGTTCGACATGTCGCGCATCGAGGTGCTGCGCGGCCCGCAGGGGACGCTGTTCGGTTCCGGCTCGCTGTCGGGTACGGTGCGCTACATCACGAACCAGCCTGTGTTGGGGGTGCTGGAAGGGACGGGCGAACTCGGCTTCGACGCGCTCAGTGCTGGCGGGTTTGGCAACAGCACCAAGTTCGCGGTCAACATTCCGATGGGCGAGGTGGCGGCGGCGCGGGTCACCGCGTACAACACGGCCATGGGCGGCTTCATGGACGCCGTGCAGCCGGACGGCAGCACGAACGCGGACGTGAACAGCGGCCGGCGCACCGGCGCACGGGTGGCTGTGCTCGTGCAGCCGAATGAGCGCTTCTCGATCACGCCGCGCATCATCTATCAGGACGTGTCGATGGACGGGTGGAACCGGATCGATGCCTACAACATCCTGGGCAATCCGTTCACGACCACGCGGCCAGCCATCACCCTGGGCGAGCGCGAGCTGTTCACGCAGTTCGAGGAGCCCTACGGCGACGAGTTCTTGCTGGGCGACATGAAGGTCGAGTACGACTTCGGCAATCTGGTGCTGACGTCGATCACGTCGGTCACGGACCGGGACGTCGAGGTTACCCGGGATGCTACGGCGCTGGCCGCCAGCGTGGCGGGCGGCACGATTGGCCTTCCCGAGTCGGCGTACGCGCTCGACGCGCCGCTGATCGACAGGACGGCGGCGCAGGCCGTGACCGAGGAGTTGCGTCTGTCGGGGGCGAGCGAGCGTGTCAACTGGGTCGGCGGGCTGTTCTACAGCAACGCCGAGCGGCGCTACGGGCAGAGCCTGCCGATAACCGGCTTCGAGGCCGCCTCCGGCATCCCGACCGCGGGCGAGCACGCGGCGCGGGACGAGCTGTTCTTCTCGGACCTGAACTACGACTTCGACCAGACCGCGCTGTTCGGCGAGGTGTCGGTGGCGGTCACTGACCGGTTCCACCTGACTGGCGGGTTGCGCTGGTACGACTTCGACGAGCAGCGTGTCCAGACGTTCGACGGCATCTACGCAGACGCCGGCACGAACGAGGGCGATACGACGGCCACCGGCGTCGCGCCGAGGTTCATCGCAAGCTACGACGTGACGGCCGGCACGCAGGTCAACGCGCAGGTCTCGAAGGGATTCCGGCTCGGCGGCATCAACGATCCGCTGAACGTGCCGCTGTGCACGCCGCGGGACCTGGAGACGTTCGGCAACCGGGACAAGTGGGACGACGAGGAGTTGTGGAACTACGAGGCGGGTGCGAAGTCCACCTTCCTGGGCGGTCGCGGCACGCTGAACGTCTCGGGGTTCTACATGGACATCCGCAACCTGCAAGCGACGGTGACGGCCGGCTCGTGCTCGTCGCGGATCATCTTCAACGTGCCGGAGTCGCGCAGCACCGGCATGGAGTTCGAGATCGCGGCGCAGCCGACGCCGCTGTTCGACTTCGCGGTCGCGGCCAGCGTGGCCGACGCGAAGCTCCAGTCGACGCTGGAGTCGTACGACGCGGCAGGGAACTCCACCGGAATCATCGCGGGCATCGAGAAGGGCAAGCGTTTGCCGACCACGCCGCTGTTCCAGGCCACGGCGGCGGCGACTTGGCGCTGGCTGATGGGGCGCTGGGTCGGCTACCTGAGCGGCACGTACCAGCACGTCGGCGCGCGCTACACGCAGATCGGGGACCAGGCGGCCGGTTTCGGCACGGTCAACCTGCTGGCGCTGCCGAACACGATCGGCGGGCCGCTGACTCAGAGCACCTTCACCTTCAACCCGGAACTGCCGGCCTACGACATCCTGAACATCCGGATCGGTGTGCTCAGCGGCGTCTGGGATATCGCCTTCTTCATCAACAACGTGACTGACGAACGGGCCTTTCTCGCCCTCGATCAGGAGCGCGGGACGCTCGCTCGCGTGGGCTACTTGACGAATCCGCCGCGGCGGTTTGGCATTGCGACGCGATTCGACTTCTGACGCTCGTGGGCGGTCGTGGTCGCCGCGCGGTGCGCGACGGCCGCCCTTCCTGGAAGGAAGATTTCAGGAGAGAGCGACCCGCCCGGCAGGTGTAACGAAGGCACGCCTGCCGGGGCCACGAAACGCCAGTTTCGTGAGGGTCGCTCCCTCCTTCTTCCCGACCCTTTCCCTGTTCCGGTACTGGTTCGTTGGCATTCTATTTTGTCAGTGTTTTCGGGCGTTTTTCGAGGATGTAGTGTAACTGCGGCTGTAAATTCGCTGTAATCATCGAACAGAGCCAACTTACACGCGGATACGGCTCCTCTCGTGTCCGATCTCGCTGTTCTGCCCTTCTTCCGACCCTCTCCTCTGATCGTCATGGTCCGCTACATGGTCATGATTCTGGTCCCGTTGCCCTGACTTGCTCCATGCCGAACCTCTCCTTGCCGCTTCCTGATTCTGCCGCCGTGTCCGCTCCGTCCTCGTGATTCGCTGGCCCGCTTCTCCTTGCAGCCCTGTCCGCCGATCCACTTCGTCGTACAGCTCCCGCACTCCTCCCGGACGGTGAGCGAGCGGGTTGAAACGGGTTGCTCGGGTGTCGTGGTCGATGCGGTCCGTCTCGGGCCGCAAGTTCGCTTGCGGCCCATAACCAGCGCACGACCGTCCCGGCGAGCGGTGCGTCACCGAAGGCCGTAGCGCACGCGAAGGAGCCGTGCCAACGGCTTGGCGCGCCGGGCGGCGGGATGGTTCTCGTCGCCCGTGACCTCGGCAACGCCACGATGCAGACCCCAGACGGCATCGTCGGACAGCACACCATCCCGCTCGTGCTCACCGGCGTCAAGGCGGCGTCGCTCCGCGCCGCCCCGCTGGAGGCGGCTTCGGCCTTGACCCCGCTCCGCGCGCGCTCCACAAACGGGCAATTGTCCGACGATGCCGAACCCCGACCCACACCCCGCACCACGATGTCGCCGGGCACCCCAACACCGTGAACCCCGACCGAAGCGGCCTGGCCTCCGTCGGAAGGTACATGCAGCGAGCGCGCCGGGAGACTGGAGCATCGGACGGGCAACGAAGACGCTCTCAATCCACAAGGCCGAGCGCCCCGCCCAATTGCGCCGCGCCGGGTTGTGATTGGATTCCAGGACTCGAATCACCGCCGGAATCACACCCTGGCCCCAACGCCACCGCATCGAAGAGCGCCGGCCCTGCCGGACCGATCGCAGTCGGCGGCAAGGGTAGCCAGACTGCATTACGCCGCGAGTGATGCCCGGAGCGACCCATCGAAAACCTCCGGTTTTCTGGCCCAACAGGTGTTCCTCTGTCACACCTTCGGGCCGGGTCGCTCCGGGCAGATTCTTCCGTCCCGGAAGGGTCACGAACCGCCGCCGGCGGTGCCGGACCGGCGCCGATATCCGGCGCCGGAGTCGTGCCGCTCCGCTCACGCTGTCGTCGGGGTTCAGGCGCCGACGCCGGACGGTTCAGTCTCGGGCCGCCGCCCGAGGAGCGGCGTGGTGTCGTCAGCGGCAACGTCGCCCGGCTGGTGGTCGCCGCCTGCGACATAGGCCGCCCAGTCGTCCATGAGCCGCCGCCGACGCTCGAACAGGTCCGACCGCGCATACGCCGCCTCGACCGGGTTGCGGACGACGTGGGCCAGCGCCGCCTCGACGACCTCCCGCGGGTGGTCGGTTTCCTCGGCCGCCCAGTCCCGGAACGACGAGCGGAAGCCATGAGGCACGGCCGCGATGTCCAGATCCTTCAGCAAGGCCGAGAGGAACGTGTCCTTGATGCGGTTGCCCAAGCGGTTCGGGAACACCAGCGGATTGCCGTCGCCGAGCGTCCGCGCCGCGTCGAGGATCTCCAGCGCCCGCGGGCTGAGCGGAACCCGGTGCTCGCGCTTCATCTTCATGCGCATGGCCGGGATGGTCCACACGCGGCCGGCCACGTCCATCTCGTCCCACGTCGCCAGCCGGACCTCCCCGGACCGCACGGCTGTCAAGACCAGCAACTCGAAGGCGAGCTTGACCGCCCGCGTCGCCTTCGACGAGCGCACCGTCTCGATCGCGGTGGCCACGTCACGATGGGGCAGCGCTCGCATGTGCCGCACGAGATTGCGTTGCGGGCCGAGGACCGGTCCGATGCGGCTGCACGGGTTGTCGATCCTGTACTCCATGGCGATGCTCCACTCCAGCACGGCGGCGATCCGCTGCCGGAGCGCCTTGGCGGTCGGTGCTTGGGTGTGCCAGATAGGAGTCAGGATCGCCAGCACGTCGGCGCTGTTGACCTCGGAGACGGGCCGCGAACCGATGCGCGGGAAGGCGTAGCGTTGCAGGCTGTGGAGCCAGTCCGCCGCCTGCCTGGGGCTGCGCCAGCCGGCCCGCTTCTGTTCGACCACGGTGACGGCGGCCTCGGCGAAGGTGGGCATGCCCTGGGTGCGGCGCTTGTCGGCGAGGGGGTCGCCTCCGGCGCGGGCGAGCTTGCGGTTGGCGCGGGCCTGCTCGCGGGCCTCGGCGAGCGAGACCAGGTGGACGCTGCCGAGTCCGAGTTCGTGTTTCCGGCCGCGGATGACGAGGCGCTGGATCCAGCTTCGGGTACCGGTACGCTGGACGTAGAGGTAGAGACCGTTTCCGTCGGCGTGCCGTCCGACGGGCGCGGAGCGGACGAAGGCGGCGGCGAGTCGGTTGTGTGGGTGTCGGCCCTTGGGCTTGGTTCGTCGGGGTTTCGGGGCATCCTGTGTCACAATATACATCCCCCTATTCTATACGAGAAATCGCCGGATTGCACGCGATGTCCTGACCCTTTTAGTCCGGCCGCACGAGCAATAAACTACCACTATTCAGTCATTTATGGACAACTCTGCGCCAGGCTGGACGCCAGTGGATCACGTAATGGTGTTGCTCAACGGCAAGCGCCGCCACCGCTCCTCGGTCCTCGAGTGGCACGGCGGCAACGGCGTGGCCTACGGCTCGCAGGGGCCCGACATATCCGCCATCCCCGCGATTGCGCTGCGCCAGGTCGAGGTGCTGCGCGACGGTGCGGCGGCCCAGTACGGCTCCGACGCGATCGCGGGCGTGATGAACTTCCAGCTCAAGGACGCCGCGTCGGGCGGCGCCGTCGAGCTCAACACCGGCATGTACGGCGCGGGCGACGGGGAGGGATTCCAGGTGGCCGGCAACGTCGGCCTGCCGCTGGGGGCGGCCGGGTTCGCCAACCTCAGCCTGGAGTACGGCGGCTCGAACACGACCGACCGGGCCGCCCCGCGCAACGACGCCATCGCGCTTGTCGCGGCCGGCAACACGCACGTCCGCTCCGAGCATCCGCAGCGTTGGGGCGACCCGGACATCGACGACGATCTGAAGCTGTTCGGCAACTTCGGCTACGCGCTGCCCGGCGGCGTGGAGCTCTACGCCCACACGAACTACGCCAGCAAGACGGTGACCCAGGGCTTCTTCTTCCGGAACCCGAACACCCGGCTCGGCGTGTTCAGCATCGACAGCGGCCGCACGCTGCTCATCGGCGACGCGCTGGCGGCGGCCGGCCGCGGCTCGGCCAACTGCCCGACGGTGACCGTGACCGACCACGTGCCGGACCCGGTGGCGCTGCGGCAGGTGTTCGACGACCCGAACTGCTTCTCGTTCCAGGAGATCTTCCCCGGCGGCTTCACGCCGCAGATGGGGGGGACCGCGGCGGACGCGTCGCTCGTCGGCGGCGTCCGCGGCCTGACCGCGGGCGGCTTCAGGTGGGACCTGAGCGGCTCGCTCGGCATGCACTGGAGCGACCTGTTCATCTACGACACCGTCAACGCGTCGCTCGGCCCGGCCTCGCCCACCTCGTTCGAGGTCGGCGCCAACCGTCAGCGGGAGACCAACCTCCACTTCGACGTGTCGTACGCCGTCACCGACACCGTCAACATCGCCACGGGCGCGGAATGGCGCGACGAGCAGTTCCGGACCCGGCAGGGCGACCGCGAGGGGTGGCTCGTCGGTCCCTACGCGCGGCAGCTCTTCATGCCCGGCGCGAACGGCTTCTTCGCCTACGGGCCGCGGCATGCGGGCACGTGGAGCCGCCACAACGTGGCGGCCTACGGCGACCTCGAGGTGACCGACACCGGCGACGCGTGGACCGTGGGCGCGGCGGTCCGGTTCGAGAACTTCGAGGACTTCGGGACGACGACGAACGGCAAGCTGTCCGGCCGTTTCCGCTTCGTGCGGGGCAGCGTGAGCACCGGGTTCCGGGCGCCGACCCCCGGCCAGCAGAACGGCTTCAACATCTCGAGCTGGTTCGACCCGACGGTCGGCGATCTCATCAACAACGCCGTCATCCCGTCGATCTCGGCGGCGGCGCAGTTGCGCGGGGGCCAGCCGCTGGGGCCGGAGGAGTCGGTCAACTACACGGCCGGCGTGGTGTTCGACACCGGCCCGTTCACGCTCACGGCCGACTACTTCCGCATCGACGTATCCGACCGGATCGGGATCACGAGCAACTTCTTCCTGACCGACGCGGAGATCGCCGGCCTCGTGGCCGGGGGCTTCGAGGCCGCGGAGGCCGTGCGGAACTTCCGGTTCTTCACCAACGCGTTCGCCACGACGTCGCAGGGCATCGACGTCGTCTCGACCTACACGCCGCTCGCCCTGCGCGGGAACACCGTCATCAGCGGCGTCTTCAACCACACCGACACCCGGGTGACCGACAACGCCAGGGGCCTGCTCGACGGACGGCGGCTCGCGGAGTACGCCTATTCCCTCCCGCGGACCCGCTGGAACGTCGGGGTGACGCAGCGCCTCGGACAACGGGCGAGCCTGCTCGGCCGCCTCAGCTACTACAGCGGCTGGTACGATTACGACAGCGGGCACGGCGAGATCTTCGAGCTCTCCGGCGGCCTGGCCCAGGGCTTCTTCGCCGGCCGGCCGATTGTCGACGTGGAGCTGAGCTTCGACCTCGGCCAGGGTACGACGCTGGCCGTCGGCGGCCAGAACGTCGCCAACACCTACTCGCAGGAGTCCGTGCTCGCGAACTGGGTCGGCGAGCGCTACAGCGAGTACACGCCTTGGGGCTACAGCGGGGCGTACTACTACGTGCGGCTCGGCTACGGCTGGGGCGGGTGAGGCGGCAGCGATTCGGAAGGAGACGGGACATGAAGCGGCAAGTGCTCACGGCGGCGGCCGTGCTGGCGGCGGCGGTCGGGATCGCATGGATCGGGCCAGCGGCGGTCGAGGCGCAGTCGCCCGCGACGCCGCGCACGCCCTGGGGCGACCCCGATCTGCAGGGGCTGTGGACGAACACGACGACGACGCCGATGGAGCGGCCGGACGATCTGTCCGACCGGGAGACGCTGTCGAGCGAAGGGCTCGCGGCGCGGGACGTGGAGGTGGCCGAGGCGGTCAGCTTCGACAACATCAGCCGCGGCAACGTCGGCGCCTACAACGAGTTCTGGGTCGAGCGGGGCGCCCTGATTGCCCAGACGTCGCTCGTCGTCGATCCGCCCGACGGGAAGCTGCCGCCGCTGACGGCGGCGGCGCGCCGCAGCTCGGAGCAGTTCATGGCGCGCTGGCTCGCGCCGCCTGCGTCCTGGGAGGACATGAACCTGTACGACCGCTGCATCACGCGCGGCCTGCCGGGCGCGATGATCCCGGGGTTCTACAACCACAACTACCTGATCCTGCAGACGCCGGAGCATGTCGTGATGCAGGTCGAGATGATCCACGACGCGCGCATCATCCCGTTGGCGGGCCGCCGGCAGGCGCAGTCGGGCATTCCGCAGTGGCTGGGGCAGTCGCAGGGACGCTGGGAGGGTGACACGCTCGTGGTGGAGACCACCGGGTTCGCCGCCCGGGGCGAGCAGCGGACCTCGCTCGGGGGCTTCTTCCTCACGTTCTCGGGAGGGCCGAGCTCGCGGCTCGTGGAGCGCTTCACGCGGCTTCCCGACGGCACGCTCGACTACCGTTTCACCGTCACGGACCCGACCATCGACACGCGCGAGTGGACGGCCGCCATCCCGATGCAACCCTACGAGGAGCCGCTGTTCGAGTATGCCTGCCACGAGGGCAACTACGCGATGCCGAACATCCTGGCCGGCGCGCGGGCCGACGAGGCGGCGGCGGCCGGGCGGCAGCAACGGTAGCGTCGCGGGTCGTTGTCAGTCGCGGTCGGTTGGCGACGCTGGTGCGGACAGGATCGGGCATGGAAGGATACGTAGCAGTTACCGATATTGGCTGGTACGAGCACCTGGCACGCGAGCCCTTCTGGGACGAGGTGAATTTCTGGCGTCCTTCCGCTCGCCAGGCGTTCAAAGGTGTTCCGGGTACGCCTTTCCTGTTCAAACTGAAAGCGCCGCACAATGCGATTGCCGGATTCGGTCTGGTCGCCCGCTATGCCAGACTACCTGATTGGCTGGCATGGGAGTGCTTTGGTGAGGCCAACGGCGCTGCGACGTTGAGCGAAATGGAGCAGCGGCTGCACGAGATTCGCGCCAGAAACAGGATCGTGCACGATGGGCCGGTGCCGCAGATTGGGTGTGTCCTGCTGAGCGGAGTTGTCGTGTTTCCACGCGAACTGTGGATTCCGCAGCCGGCTGACTGGCCTCGTCGCAACCTCACGAACAAGCGTTACGACCTGTCGTCCGGGGAAGGTCTACGCATCTGGCGTGAGTGTGAGCGAAGCCTGATAGCCCTGCGCACGCGGGCTCGGGAGTACCCAATCTCGGATTCACTCGAGCCGAACCGTCTTGACGAGGTCGCGGCTGGATTCGGCAAGGATCAGATTGTCCAGCCCAGATTGGGCCAAGGTACGTTCAGAATAGCTGTGACGGATGCTTATCCCGGATTATGCGTGAAGGTGGGGTTGGCGACGAGACGCAAGGGCCTTCCGTGTGGTACAAACGTTGTGCTACCAAACGTTTAGCCACAACGGAGGCCCTTGCGTGACGGACCCCACGATAGCACAGTCTGTTCTGTTCCCCGATCTGTTCGACAAGCCGCTGGTCGCCACGTTCGACCGCGAGCAGTCGAGCTCGGATGGCGGCGCCGTGCTGCTCAAGGCCGCCGAGCGCGTCTACGGACTGGTCAAGGCGTTCGGCCGGTGTCTGGTCGACCGCCGGGCACCGGAGAAGGTCCGGCACACGCTCGAGGACCTGGTCGGCCAGCGGGTGTTCGGCATCGCCTGCGGTCATCCCGACGGCAACGATTCGGACCGGCTCGCCGACGACCCGATCCACAAGCTGCTGCTCGGGCGCGACCCGGTGGCGGGCGGTCGGCTGGCGTCGCAGCCGACGGTCTCGCGGTTCGAGAACGGTGCGGGCCGCGTCGCGCTCTATCGGCTGGGGCGCGAGCTGGCGACGTCGGTCATCGAGCGGCATCGTCGCCGGCTGCGCGGGCGGGTGCGACGCATCACGATCGACCTCGACCCGACCGACGACCCGACGCATGGCGAGCAGCAGTTGACGTTCTTCAACGGGCACTACGACAGCTGGTGCTACCTGCCATTGCTGGCCTTTGTGAGCTTCGACCGCGAGGTCGAGCAGTATCTGTGCGCGGCGGTGCTGCGACCCGGCAAGGCCCAGGCGCCCGACGGCACGCTGAGCGTGCTGTGTCGATTGCTCCCGCTGCTGCGGTCCGCGTTCCCCAAGGCACGCTTTCTCGTCCGTCTCGACGGGGGCTTCGCCTGCCCGGAGGTCTTCGACTTCCTCGATGCCGAGCCGCGGCTCGACTACGTCGTGGCGATGGCCAAGAACGCCGTCCTGCTGCGGGCTGCCGAGCCCGTCATGGTGGCGGCCCGCACCGAGAACATGCTGCGTGAGAAGACGGCGCACTTCTACCTCGACACCCGCTATCGCGCGGGCACGTGGGCTCGTGAGCGCCGCGTGGTGATCAAGGCCGAAGTCGTGCAGCTCACCGGCCGGCAGCCGCGGGACAACCCGCGCTTCGTCGTGACCAATCTGCGCCAGACGCCGCGCTTCATCTACGAGAAGGTCTACTGCGGGCGCGGCGACATCGAGAACCGCATCAAGGAACTGCTCGACGGCTTGCAGATCGACCGCACGAGCTGCACCAAGTTCTGGGCAAACCAGCTGCGGGTCCTGTTGACGGCCGCCGCCTACGTGCTCATGCAGGAACTGCGGCTGAGAGCCGCCCGCACCGCCTGCGCCCGCACCCAAGTGACCTGGCTGCGCGACCGATTGCTCAAGCTCGGCGCCAACGTCGTCCGCTCCGTCCGGCGCCTCGTTGTGCACCTGCCGCGGGCAACGCCCGACCTCGACGCGTGGCGCCAAATCGCCCTCGCACTCGGGGCGCGCGCCGGGTAGCGCCCCGTCGCAGCTTCCCCCTCAGCTCGCGGAATCCACACAGGCGCCTGGGGCGCCCTGTCGGCGAAGCTGTCCGCGTCTGGCGCCTCGTACGCCCCGTAACCACGCCACGCCGCTCCACCACGCTGCCACCTGCCACGTGCGGCGACCGCAGACCTCTCTCGCTCAACGATCAGGGCTCGGCCAGCGACCGATTCGACGACGTCATGAATTTTCCGGGTTATGGACGCGCCTGTGCAGTCACCGGCGAGCACTCGCTGCCTGCCCTGGAGGCAGCGCACATCAAGCCGTACAAGCGGCTTGGCCCTCACGACATCGCAAATGGTCTTCTTCTTCGGGCTGACTTGCATCGGCTTTTCGACAAGGGATACCTGACCGTTACGTCCGAGCGGCGGCTCGAGATTAGCCCTCGACTCCGAATCGACTATGAGAATGGGCGCAGCTACTATCCCTACCCTGGAAAATTCATGAGGCGCCCGGCCTGAGTAGAGACACAAAAGCCTCCGTGTGCTAAAACGCTGTTGACGACAGATGTTTTCGGCACGACGGAGGCTCTTGCGTGACGGACCCCACGATAGCACAGTCTGTTCTGTTCCCCGATCTGTTCGACAAGCCGCTCGTGGCCACGTTCGACCGCGAGCAGTCGAGCTCGGATGGCGGCGCCGTGCTGCTCAAGGCCGCCGAGCGCGTCTACGGGTTGGTCAAGGCATTCGGCCGGTGTCTGATTGACCGCCGGGCACCGGAGAAGGTCCGGCACACGCTCGAGGACCTGGTGGGCCAGCGGGTGTTCGGCATCGCCTGCGGCCATCCCGACGGCAACGATTCGGACCAGCTCGCCGATGATCCGATCCACAAGTTGCTGCTCGGGCGCGACCCGGTGGCGGGCGGTCGGCTGGCGTCGCAGCCGACGGTCTCGCGGTTCGAGAACGGTGCGGGCCGCGTCGCGCTCTATCGGCTCGGGCGCGAGTTGGCGGCGTCGGTCATCGAGCGGCATCGCCGCCGGCTGCGCGGGCGGGTGCGACGCATCACGATCGACCTCGACCCGACCGACGACCCGACGCATGGCGCGCAGCAGCTGACCATGTTCAACAGCTACTACGACAGCTGGTGCTACCTGCCATTGCTGGCCTTTGTGAGCTTCGACCGTGAGGCGGAGCAGTATCTGTGCGCGGCCGTGCTGCGGCCCGGCACGGCGCAGGCGTCCGACGGCACGCTGGGCGTGCTGTGTCGGCTGCTCGCGCTGCTGCGGTCCGCGTTTCCCGAGGCGCGCTTTCTCGTCCGGCTCGACGGCGGCTTCGCCACGCCAGAGATCTTCGACTTCCTCGATGCCGAACCGCGGCTCGACTACGTCGTGGCGATGGCCAAGAACGCCGTGCTGTTGCGGGCTGCCGAGCACGTCATGGTGGCGGCCCGCACCGAGAACATGCTGCGCGAGAAGACGGCGCACTTCTACCTCGACACCCGCTATCGCGCGGGCACGTGGGCTCGTGAGCGCCGCGTGGTGATCAAGGCCGAAGTCGTGCAGCTCACCGGCCGGCAGCCGCGGGACAACCCGCGCTTCGTCGTGACCAATCTGCGCCAGACGCCGCGCTTCATCTACGAGAAGGTCTACTGCGGGCGCGGCGACATCGAGAACCGCATCAAGGAACTGCTCGACGGCTTGCAGATCGACCGCACGAGCTGCACCAAGTTCTGGGCAAACCAGCTGCGGGTCCTGCTGACGGCCGCCGCCTACGTGCTCATGCAGGAACTGCGGCTGAGGGCCGCCCGCACCGCCTGCGCCCGCACCCAGGTGACTTGGCTGCGCGACCGGTTGCTCAAGGTCAGCGTCCACATCGTCCGCTCCGTCCGCCGGCTCGTCCTGCACCTGCCGCGAGCGACCCCATACCGCGACGTCTGGCGGCACCTCGCCCTCGCGCTCGGGGCGCGCGCCGGATAGCGCGCCGTCGCCACGGCAACCTCCGCGCCCCGGATGCTCGCCAGCGCCCCTGCGCCCGACCTGTCGGCGCTTGCCACCTCATGCGTGCCGTCACCTCGCCCCGGCCACTGCACCACGCTGCCACCTACCACGCGCCGCGTCCGAAAACGTTCTTCGCGCGACGATCAGGCCCTGCCTGGGACCGATTCGATAACCTCACGAATTTTCCGGGCTACCATGGGCGACAGATTTCATTGCCGGCAGACCCTGCTATTCGACCTGCGCAAGAGTACCTGAGTTGGCACAACGAGAACGTGTACCAGGCGTGATGAGATGACCTTTTCGGGTGGAACAGACACGCACCTTGGGCTTGGAGGCGTGTGTGTCTGTCTTGAGGTGCGGCGGCTTCTGCCGCGTTTCGAGCGGCACCCAGGTTGTCCGGCCGTGCGCGGCCGCCTGCGATTCGGCGCCGCGGGCTGTTTGTTAAGCTTGTGCGGTCTCTCGGTTGCCTCGCGGAGGGCTTGAAGAAACTCATGTCCTGTTGCTTGCGTCTGTCGGCGCGCGTCGTGGTCCTCGCGCTCGGGTGCGCGGGCGCCGCCGGCGCGCAGCCCTTCAATGGCGTCGTCGTCTTCGGCGACAGCCTCAGTGACTCCGGCAATCTCGCCGTGGCGCTGGACTTCCCGGTCGGCCTCAGCCTGACGACGAACCCGGACCCGGTCGCGGCGGAGATCGTCGCGGACGCTCTCGGCCGGCCCGTCCTGCCGTCGCTGGCCGGCGGCAGGAACTTCGCCTGGATCGGCGCGTGCGTGAACCCGGCCGGCCCCTGCCTGGGGTCGACGCCGAGCACCGCAGCGCAGATCGCGCAGCACCTGTCGGCGACCGGCGGCCAGGCCGCGCCGGACGCGCTGTACAGCATCTCGGGCGGCGCCAACGACGTCATCGCCGCCGTGGCGCGGGGGCCGGCCCGCGCGGCGGCCGACGCGGCCGCCGCCGGGGCCGCGTACGTGCGGCAGATCGGCCGCCTGCAGGACGCGGGCGCCGGCTACGTGGTCGTCTACAACCTGCCCGATCTGGGTGCCGTGCCGGCGTTCGCCGGGGTGCCCGCCGCCCCTGCGCTGTCGGCGGCCACCGGCCGGTTCAACGACGCGCTGGCCACGGGTCTCGGTACGCTGGGCGGCGGCCTCATTCCGATCGACGTCTTCGGCCTGTTCAACGAGCTGCAGGCCGATCCGGGGCGCTACGATCTGACCAACGTCACCGGCGCCGCCTGCGCGCCGGCCGCGGCTGTGCCCTGCGGTCCCGCCGGCGCCGGCCTGCCGGGCGCCTACGCGCCAGGCGCCAACGCGGGCTGGCTGTTCGCCGACGGCCTGCATCCGACCGGCGTCGGGCATGCGATTCTCGCCGAGGTCGTGCTGTCGACGCTGGCCGCGCCGGTCGCCGTCTCGCTGGCGGGCGAGGCCGGCGTGCGGCTGGCGAACAATCACGGCACGGCCGTGTACCGCGAGCTGCTGTCGGATCTGCAATTCGGCTCCGCCGAGCGCGACCTGCGGGCGTACGTCACCGTGCAGTACGGGGAGCAGGATTTCGCCCTCGACTCGGTCATCGAGGCCGCCCGGGCGCGGGTCGTCACCGTCACGCTGGGCGCCAACCAGCGCGCCGGCGAGCGCCTGCTGTGGGGCGGGGCGCTGACCTTCGGCACGCACGGCAACCAGGCCGCGGCCGTGCGGCTCGACTCGCGCGGGGTAATCGGGTCCGCGCACGCCGCGTTGGACTTCGGCGGCGGCTACGTGCACGGCGCCGTCAGCGGGGGCGTGACCGACGTGGCGGTCGGCCGCGACATCATGCTCGGCCAGCCGGCCGGCCTGCCAGGCTTCTTCGCCGCCTTCGCCGGCGGGGCGGACGACGCGGCGGCCGGGGGCGTCACGCTCGGCCGGGCGGTCCGCACTGAAACCGGCTCGGTCAACGTTCGCCAACTGGGCACCGAGGTCGGCGCCGGCTGGATGTTCGGTGCGCGGGGCGGGCTGCGCCACGGCCCCTTCGCGGGCGTATCGTGGCTGCAGCAGGACATTCCGGGCTACGAGGAGGCGTCCGGCACGTCGACCTCCATGCACTTCTCGGGCTTCGAGCGCGGGTCGCTGGTCGGCCGCGCGGGGTACCAGATCATGGCCGCGCCGGACTCCTACGGAGGGGACATCCGTCCGTTCGGCCGGGTCGCCTACAACGCGGAAGCCGAGGACGCCGGCATTCTCGTCACGGCCGGATCCAACCGCCTGCCGGGCCGCTTCACGATGCAGGGCTTCGTCCCGGCGGGCGAGTACTGGAGCGCGGACGTCGGGGTGAACGTGGCCATGGACGACCGCATCAACGTGGGCGTCGCCTACACCGGCTACTTCAGCGAGCGGCAGGGCGCGCACTACAGCTTCAGCGCGGTAGCCGGCATCGCCTTCTGAAAGCCTCAACAATTCATACGGGGCTGCGCGGCCTCCTCCAGATGGGGCTGCGCCCCGAGCCCCCGGCGTCCGCTTGCGGGGACCCCTTCGCCCCGCGCCGGGCTTCCATCAGACGGGGCTGCGCCCCGAACCCCCGGCGTTCGCTTGCGGGGACCCCTTCGCCCCGCGCCGCTCCCGCCGCGGCGCGCCGTGCGCGCCGTGCGCGCCTTGCGGAGTCTGTTTCGCGGCGTGCGGCCTATCCGCCCCGGGTATGCATCTCGAGGTGGGGCTCCCGCTGCAGTTTCTCGATGGGGATGAGCGGCTGGCGGTCGCCGGCGGCCAGGCGCAGCTCGGCGCCGCGGTCGTCGCGCCGCGTCCACACCGACTCGATCAGGCGGCGCAGGTCCCCGGCGGGCGCCCCGGCCCGCAGCGGCCCGCGCAGGTCCGTCCCCCGCAGTGCGTAGAGGCAGAGGTACCAGAGCCCGTCGGCCGTCAGGCGGCTGCGGTCGCACGCGCGGCAGAACGGCTCCGTCGTCGACGAGATGATGCCGAACGTCGTCCCGTCGTCGAGGCGGAAGCGGTCGGCCGGGGCCGACGTCACCTCGTCGACCGGCGCAATCGGGCCGTAGCGCCCCGCCAGCGCCTCGAGGATGGCGGCCCGCGAGAACACGTCGGCGGCGGACCACTGCGTCGCCCCGCCCACGTCCATGTACTCGATGAAACGCACCTCGGCGCCCAGCTCGCGCCCGTACTCGAGGATGTCAACCAGCTCGTCGTCGTTGACGCCGCGGATGACGACGGTGTCGATCTTGACAACGTCGAAGTGCGCCGCCGCCTCGGCCAGACCGGCCCGCACGGCATCCAGCGCGTCGAACCGCGTCAGCTCCCGGAAGCGGTCGGTGCGCAGCGTGTCCAGGCTGACCGTGATGCGGTGCAGGCCGGCCGCGCGCAGCGCCTCGGCCCGCTCGGGCAGCAGCACGCCGTTGGTCGTGAGCGCGAGATCCCCGATGGGCGACTTGGCGGCGAGCAGCCGCACGAGGTCGGCGAGGTCGGTGCGCAGCAGCGGCTCGCCGCCGGTGATTCGCACCCGGTCGACACCGGCGCTGGCGAAGACGTCGACCAGGAAGCCGATCTCCTCGAACGTCAGGATGTCCTTCCTGGGCAGCCAGACGTACTCCGCCTCCGGCATGCAGTACTGGCAGCGCAGGTTGCAGCGGTCGGTCACCGAGATCCGCAGGCTGCGCAGCCGCCGCCCGAGCGTGTCGAGAACCGCCATCGTGCTCCATTATGCACCGTGCGCGATGTCCCCGCCCCGCCGCGGCGCGCCGGTCGCCGACAGCCGCCACCGCCCGGCGGCTATAATCTCAGGCCGAGACCCGAGACCCAAGGCGCGCACAGCGCGCCTCGGCGGGAGCGGCGCGGGGCAGTGGGGTCCCCGCAAGCGGACGCCGGGGGCTCGGGGCGCAGCCCCGTCTGATTGAAGCCCGGCGCGGGGCAGTGGGGTTCCCGCAAGCGGACGCCGGGGGCTCGGGGCGCAGCCCCGTCTGATTGAAGCCCGGCGCGGGGCAGTGGGGTCCCCGCAAGCGAACGCCGGGGGTTCGGGGCGCAGCCCCATCTGGAAGAGGCGGCGCAGCCCCATCCGATTAAGGTTCTGATGATCCCGGCCATTCGAGGTACCCGTGACATCCTGCCGGGCGAGAGCGAGCGCTGGCAGCGCGCCGAGCAGGTGATCCACCAGGTCTGCGCCCGCTACGGCTATCGCGAGATCCGCACCCCGGTCATCGAGCGCGAGGAGCTCTTCGCCAAGGGCACCGGCGAGACCACCGACATCGTCCAGAAGGAGATGTACGCGTTCGAGGACAAGGGCGGCGAGCGGGTCACGCTGCGGCCGGAGGCGACGCCCAGCATGGTGCGGGCCTTCGTCGAGCATGCGCTCGAGCAGCAGCTCCCGACGGTGAAGCTGTTCAGCCTGGGCCCGATGTTCCGCTACGAACGGCCCCAGAAGGGGCGCTACCGGCAGTTCCATCAGCTCGACGTGGAGGTGTTCGGCATCACCGCGGCGGCGCTCGACGCCGAGGTGATCGAGATGGCCGCGGCGCTGGTGCGCGCGCTCGGCATCGAGGACGCCGAGCTGGTGATCAACTCGGTCGGCTGCCACGACTGCCGGCCGGGGTTCAACGCGGCGCTGATCGCCGCGCTCGGGGCGCGGCTGGCCGCGCTGTGCGGCGACTGCCGCCGCCGCGCCGCCAGCAACCCGCTGCGCATATTCGATTGCAAGGTGCCGGCCTGCCAGCCGATCGTCGACGCGCTGCCGCATGCGACGGATCATCTGTGCGCCGGTTGCCGCGAGCACTTCGAGGCGACGACCGCGCACCTGGCGGCGCTGGGGCTCGACTACCGCGTATCGCACCGCCTGGTGCGCGGGCTCGACTACTACACGCGCACGACCTTCGAGGTGCTGAGCGGGCAGCTCGGCGCGCAGAACGCGCTGCTCGGCGGCGGGCGCTACGACGGGCTCGTGCGGCAGCTCGGTGGCCCGGACCGATCCGGCATCGGCTTCGCGGCCGGCCTGGAGCGGCTCGTGCTCGCCATGCCGGAGGGGGCGGCTGCCGGGTCGCCCGATGCGTTCGTCGTGGCGCTGGGCGACGCGGCGCGGCAGCCGGCGCACGTGCTGGCCCGCGACCTGCGCCACGCGGGCCTGGTCGCCCTCGTCGATTACGACGCGCGCTCGCTGCGGGCCCAGATGAAGCGGGCGGACCGGTCGGGGGCGCGGCGCGTCCTCATCCTGGGCGACGACGAGCTGGCGCGCGGCGAGGTGACGGTGAAGGACATGGGCTCGGGGGAACAGGCGACCGTGGCCCGGTCGGAGGTCGTCGTGCGGCTGTCCGGCGAGCAGGCGACGTGAGAGGATGAGCTGGTGAGCGAGCGGTCCGAGGAGCTGGTACGAACCCATACCTGCGGCGAATTGCGCGTGCAGGACATAGGCACGGAGGTGGTCCTGGCCGGCTGGGTGCACAAGGTCCGGGACCTCGGCGGGCTGACCTTCGTCGATCTGCGCGACCGGGACGGCCTGACGCAGGTGGTGGCGCGCGAGGGCGATCCGGTCCACGCCGCGGTCAAGCGGCTGCGGCCCGAGTTCGTGGTGGCGGTCGCGGGCCCGGTGGAGCGCCGCTCGGAGGAGACGCTGAACCCGAAGATCGCCACGGGCGAGGTGGAGGTGGCCGTGCGCACGGTCAGCGTGCTGAGCGAGGCGCGCACGCCGCCGTTCCAGATCGACGAGGAGACGCCGGTCTCCGAGGAGACCCGCCTCCGCTACCGCTATCTGGACCTCCGCCGCGCGCGCATGCGCGCCAACCTCGGGCTGCGCCACCGCGTCGCCATGGCCGTTCGGACCAGCCTCGACGCGGAGGGGTTCTGGGAGATCGAGACCCCGCTGCTCACTAAGTCCACGCCCGAGGGCGCGCGCGACTACCTGGTGCCGAGCCGGCTGCACGCCGGCCAGTTCTACGCGCTGCCGCAGTCGCCGCAGATCTTCAAGCAGATCCTGATGATCGGCGGCATGGATCGCTACTTCCAGATCGTCAAGTGCTTTCGCGACGAGGACCTGCGCGCGGACCGGCAGCCGGAGTTCACGCAGATCGACATCGAGCTGGCCTTCGCGAACGAGGACCTGGTCTTCGGCACGCTCGAGCGCCTCATGCAGGCTGTCTTCCGGCAGGTCGGCAAGGAGGTGCCGGCGCCGTTTCCGCGCCTCGCGTACGCCGCCGCCATGGAGCGCTACGGCAGCGACAAGCCCGACCTGCGCTTCGAGATGCCCGTGCAGGACGTCTCCGACGTCTTCCGCGACGGCGCGTTCAAGGTGTTTCGCGAGATCGTGGCCGGCGGCGGCTCGGTGCGCGCCCTGGTGGTGCCGGGGGGCGGCCGGCAGTCGCGCGCGCAGATCGACAACCTGGTCGACGAGGCGCTGGCGCTGGGCGCGAAAGGGCTCGTCTGGGTGCGGCAGTCGCCCGCGGGGGAGATCCAGAGCTCCATCCTCAAGGCCGCCGGACCGGCGGCGCTGGCGCGGGTCGTCGAGACCGCGGGCGCCGGCCCGGACGACCTGACGCTCATCGCGGCCGGCCAGGGCTACGAGGCGTCGATCCTGCTCGGCCAGTTCCGCCTGCGGCTGGCCCGGCGGGCGGGGCTCGTCGACGAGGACCGGGTCGCGCTGAGCTGGGTCGTCGACTTTCCGCTGCTGGAGTGGAGCGAGACGGAGCAGCGGCTGGTCTCGATGCACCACCCTTTCACGTCGCCCCGGCCGGAGGACGTCGAGAAGCTCGAGGACGATCCGGCGGCGGCGCGCGCGCGGGCGTACGACCTGGTGCTCAACGGCAACGAGATCGGCGGCGGCAGCATCCGAATCCACGACGCGGGCCTGCAGGCCCGCATCTTCCGGCTCCTGAAGATCGACGACGAGGAGGCCAGGGCGCGCTTCGGGTTCTTTCTCGACGCCCTGCAGTACGGCACGCCGCCGCACGGCGGCATCGCCCTCGGACTCGACCGGATCGTGGCGCTGCTGGCGGGCGAGTCGTCGATTCGCGACGTCATGGCGTTCCCGAAGACGGCGGGCGCCGTCGATCTGATGGCCGGATCGCCCTCCGCGGTCGACCGCCACCAGCTCCGCGAGCTGCACCTCGATCGGTAGCCCGCGCGCCCGGCGGCGGCTCTTGACCGCCGCCGGGCGCTCGTGTTTACAATCGGCTTTCGCCACGGAGACACGTTCATCGCAACACCTTCCTTCGCGAAGATCTCCATTCCCGACGAGGGCGTCGAGACCCTGTTCGGCTCCTACGACGAGAACCTCAGGAACCTCGAGAGCCTCTTCGACGTTCAGATCCGAACCGACGGACAGCAACTGCTGGTCGAGGGTGCGCCGCCCGGCGTCGGCGCAGTCGAGCGGGTGATCGGTCAGCTTTCCGCCCTGGTGCGGGACGGGTACGAGCTGGCGGCCGGCGACGTGCAGCGCGCCGCGCGCCTGACCGCGGAGGACGGGGCCGTCGACCTGCGCGACTACTTCGTGCGGGCGCCGCTGCGTCCCTCGGGCCGCCGGCAGGTGCGCCCGAAGAGCGTGAACCAGCGGCGCTACCTCGACGCCATCGAGCGTTACGACATCGTCCTGGGCGTGGGGCCGGCGGGCACGGGCAAGACCTACCTCGCCATGGCGGAGGCCGTGGCGTTCCTCACGTCCAAGCGGGTGACCCGCATCATCCTCGCCCGCCCGGCGGTCGAGGCCGGCGAGAAGCTGGGCTTCCTGCCCGGCGATCTGCAGGAGAAGGTCAACCCGTACCTGCGCCCGCTGTACGACGCGCTGTACGACATGCTCGATGCCGACCGCGTCGAGCGGTTGCTCGAGCGGGGCGTGATCGAGATTGCGCCCATCGCCTTCATGCGGGGGCGGACGCTCAACGACGCGTTCGTCATTCTCGACGAGGCCCAGAACACCACGAGCGAGCAGATGAAGATGTTCCTGACCCGCATGGGGTTCGGGTCGAAGGCGGTGATCACGGGCGACGTGACGCAGATCGACCTGCCGGCCGGCCGCGTCTCGGGGCTGGTCGAGGCGATTCGGGTCGTGCGCGCCATCGATGGGGTGGCGACGGTGCGCTTCGATGAACGCGATGTCGTCCGCCACCCTCTGGTTCAGGCGATCGTCAAGGCGTACGAGGACGCGACCACGGACGACCGGGGCGGTCCGCGGCTTCCGTGACAACCAGGACCCGCTTGCGCGTTGCCGTCACCGACGGCCGCGGCCGGCCGCGGCCGGCCGGGGATCTGCCCGACTGGCTGGCGCGCGTCGCGCCCGCCGCCGCGCGCGACGGCGAGGTGGTCGTCGCGCTCGTGAGCGACGGCAAGATGCGCGCCCTGAACCGCCGCTTCCGCGGCATCGGGCGCCGCACCGACGTGCTGTCGTTTCCGGCCGACCGGGGTCCGCGCCCCCCGGGGCCGCCGCGCCGGCTGCTCGGCGACGTCGTCATCGCCACCGGCGTGGCCGCGAAGCAGGCCCGCGACGCGGGGCACCCGATCGACGTGGAGCTGCGCAGGCTGGCGCTGCACGGACTGCTGCACCTGCTGGGCTACGACCACACGCGGGACAACGGCCGCATGGCGCGTTTCGAGCGGCGGCTGTGGCGCCGGGGCGGCCTGGCCGAGGGCGCGCCGTGATTCCGCTATTGTTGTTCCTGCTCGCGTGCGCGGCGCTGTATGTCGGGACGGTGCAGACGGCGTTCAGCGTCCTGATGCGGCTGCCCCTGCGGTTGAACGCCGAGCGGCACGCCCAGCCCGGCCTGCTCGGGCACTACCTGGAGGAGCCGGCCCGCCTGTTCGTGACCGCCGGCGTGCTGCAGGCCGTGACCGTCGCGCTGGTCACCACGCTGGCGCTGCTGCTCGTCGAACCCGGCGGCCCCGGCGTGTGGCTCGGGTTCGCGGGCCTCGTCGTGGTCGCGCTTGCGTGCGGGCACGTGCTGCCGCTGCTCGTGGTGCGCCGGAATCCCGAGCAGGTGCTGACGGTGCTGCTGCCGTCGTTCCACGCGGTGGCCAGGGTGCTGCGCCCGGTGACGGGCGCGCTGGCCGATCGGCTGACCCGCCGGGAGCGGCCGGACGCGCACGGGGCGGCGGCGAACGGGCCGGCCGGCGCGCACGACGCGGCGGAGGACGGATTCGACTCCGAGATCGACGAACGCGCGGAGCGGCAGCTCCTGCAGTCGGTGGTCGAGTTCGGCGACACGGTCGTGCGCGAGGTGATGACCCCGCGCCCCGACATCGTCGCGGTGCAGCCGGCTGCGACCCTCGCCGAGCTGCGCGACCTGTTCGTCGACCAGCATTACTCGCGGCTGCCGGTCTATCAGGACGACCTCGACAACATCCTCGGCTTCGTCTTCGTCAAGGACCTGGTCGCCCTGTCGGACGCGGGCGCCGACGAGCGGGTGGTCGAGCGGCTCATGCGTCCGGTGTACAGCGTGCCGGAAGCCAAGCGCGTGGCGGCGCTCCTCAAGGAGTTCCAGCGGCAGCAGGTGCAGATTGCGATCGTGCACGACGAGTACGGCGGCACGGCCGGGCTGGTCACCATCGAGGATCTGCTCGAGGAGATCGTCGGCGAGATCCGCGACGAGTACGACGTGGAAGCCGAGCCGATCGTCGACGAGGGCGGCGGCAGCTACGTCTTCTCCGCCACCGTCGGGGTCGACGACATGGCCGAGCGGCTCGCCGTGGAGGTCGAGCGGCAGGGCTTCGAGACGGTCGGCGGCTACCTGCTGGCGCGCCTGGGCCGCGTGCCGCGCGTGGGCGAGAACCTGGTGGTCGACCGCGTCGACGTCGAGATCCTCGACGGCGAGGAGCGCCGCATCCAGCGCGTCCGGATGCGGCGCCGGCCCGAGTCCGTGAGCGCCGCGGCGCGGTGATGCGGGCCGGGTTCGCGTCGCTCATCGGCCGTCCCAACGCCGGCAAGTCGACGCTGCTGAACCTGTTCGTCGGGGCCAAGCTGGCCATCGTGTCGGACAAGCCGCAGACGACGCGAAACCGCATCGTCGGCGTCAGGAACGTCGCCGGCGAGCGCCCCGGCCAGGTGGTGTTCGTCGACACGCCCGGCATTCATCGCCCCCTGCACCGCATGAACGCGCGGATGGTCGATCTCGCGCTCGACACCATCCGCGACGTCGACGTGCTCGTGCTCGTGCTCGATGCGTCGGTCGGGACGGGGGCCGGGGACCGCTACGTGCTGGGGCTGGTCGAGCGCGCCAGCGTCCCCGTCGTGGCGGCGCTGAACAAGATCGACCTGATCGCCAAGCAGCGCCTGCTGCCGCTCATCGACTGGTACCGCCGGCAGCGGGAGTTCGCCGCGCTGGTGCCCGTGTCGGCCCGCACGGGCGACGGCTGCGAGCGCCTCCTGTCCGCCGTCCTCGAGGAGCTGCCGGCGGGCGAGCCGCTGTATCCCGACGACTACCTGACCGATCAGCCGGAGCGCGTGCTCGTGGCCGAGGCCGTGCGCGAGAAGCTCCTGCGGCACACCCGCGCCGAGCTGCCGTTCTCGACGGCGGTCGTGGTCGATCGCTTCGAGGACGCGGGCGAGGACGGGATCATGCGGGTGTTCTGCTCGATCCTCGTCGAGCGCAGCTCGCAGAAGGCGATCGTGATCGGCCGCCGCGGGGCGCTGCTCAAGCAGATAGGCACGGAAGCTCGCGCGGACCTCGAGCGGTTCTTCGCGGCCAGGCTGTACCTGGATCTGCACGTGCGCGTGCGGGCCGGCTGGCGCGAGGACGAGCGGGTCCTCGACGACCTCGGCATGGCCCGGCGCCGCTGATTGATTGGCGATGGACGGGCGCGCCGCGTCGCTGGGCGCCGACGCCGCTGTGGTACACTGAAGGGCTCTGGACCAGAAGTAGTGGGACAACGACTGGACTCCTCGCGGACATCGGTGGAAGCACAGGACCGCCCGGGTTATTTGCATGCCGCCCCAGCGGAGAATCGACGTCGTTCTCGACTCGGTCAAGCGCCTGCAGCGGATAGGCGCGACCGCGAACCTGGTCAACCTGCTCCAGAAGCAGCATCCCGCCGACCTCGCTGAGGTCTTCGCCAGCCTGCCGGACCGCGGCCGCCGGTCCGTCTTCAACACGCTGCTGGGCCACAACGGCCGCCGGGCCATGGAGGCGCTCACCGAGCTCGACTCGGAGATAGCCGCCGCCATGCTGGTGGACTATCCGGCCGAGGAGCTGGCCCGGCTGTTCCAGGACCTGCCCTCGGACGACGCGGCCGCCCTGCTGGGCGAGCTGCCCGACGAGCTGTCGGCCGCCGTCCTCGAGTCCATGCGGCAGAAGGAGTCGGGCGACGTCCAGCACCTGCTGGAGTACGACGACCAGACCGCCGGCCGCATCATGAACCCGAACGTCTTCGCGCTGGCCGAGGACCTCACGGCGGGCGAGGCGATTGCCGCGCTGCAGCAGTCGCGCGAGGTCGAGATGGTCTTCTATCTCTATCTCGTCGACGAGCGGCGGCACCTCGTCGGGGTGGTCTCGCTGCGGCGCCTGCTGCTGGTGGCGCCCGAGACGCCGCTCACGCGCATCGGGACGACCGACCTGGTCAGCGCCCGGGTCGACATGGACCAGGAGGAGGTCGCCGAGACGGTGGCGTCCTACAACCTGCTCGCGCTGCCGGTCGTCGACGAGCAGAACAAGCTGGTGGGGATCATCACGGTCGACGACGTCATCGACATCATCAAGGACGAGGCGACCGAGGACATCTACCGGATGGCCGGCATGTCGAGCGACGAGCACGTCTCGACCTCGGCGCGCGAGGCCTGGCGCAAGCGCCTCCCGTGGCTCGGCATCAACCTGCTGACGGCGATACTGGCGGCGTTCGTCGTGCGCTACTACCAGTCCACCATCGACCAGGTCGTGGCGCTGGCGGCCTTCATGACCATCGTCGCCAGCATGGGCGGCAACGCGGCAACCCAGACCCTCACCGTGGTGGTGCGCGGCATCGCCCTCGGCGAGCTCACCTGGAGCAACTCCCGCAAGGTGCTGTGGAAGGAGGCGCTGGTCGGCCTGGGCAACGGCCTCCTGCTGGGGCTCGTGGGGGCCGGGGTGGCCTGGGCGGTGGTCGGCAACCCGTACTTCGGCGGCATCCTGGCGCTGGCCATGGTGGTCAACCTGCTGGTGGCCGCCGTCGCCGCCACCCTCATCCCGATAGCCCTGCGCGCCCTGAAGATCGACCCGGCGCTGGCGTCGGCCGTCTTCATCACGACGCTGACCGACATGTTCGGCTTCTTCGCCTTCCTGGGCCTCGCGACGCTGTTCCTGCGGTATCTCACCGTGGCCTCCTGACCGCCATACTGGTTCTCCATGCGCATCGCCACCTGGAACGTCAACGGCCTCAGGGCGCGCATGGGCCTGCTCCGGCACTGGCTGCAGCGCCGCGCGCCGGACGTGGTCGGGCTGCAGGAAGTGAAGGTGAGCGACGAGGAGTTCCCGCACGAGGACTTCGAGGCGCTCGGCTACCGCGCCGTGGTCCACGGCCAGAAGGGCTGGAACGGCGTGGCGGTGCTCAGCCGCGAGCCGGCGGAGGTGGACACCCGGGGGCTGCCCGGCCGCGAGGACGACGGCGCGCGCCTGCTGCGCGTCCGGGCCGCCGGGCTGCACTTCGCGACGGTGTACTGCCCCAACGGCAAGACCCTCGACCATCCCGACTTTCCCCTGAAGCTCGCCTGGTTCGACGCGCTGCGGGACTGCCTCGCGGGCGTGGATCGGGACGCCGCCTTCGTCATCGGCGGCGACTTCAACATCGTGCCGGCGGCGCTGGACTGCTGGGAGGGCAAGGCCGCCGACGGCTCCATCTTCTGCACCGAAGATGAGCGGGCCCGCTACCGGGCGCTCCTAGACCTGGGCCTCACGGACCTGTTCCGCCACCTGCACCCGGACGAGCGGAAGTTCTCCTGGTGGGACTACCGCGGCGGCTGCTTCCACCGCGGCCTGGGCCTGCGCATCGACCTGCTGCTCGGCACCCCCGCCGTGGCCTCCCGGCTGCGCCACGTCGAGATCGATCGCGAGTACCGCAAGAAGCAGGACGGCCACACGGTGTCCGACCACGCGCCGGTGCTCGCGGACCTGGACTGACTGCCGCGGACTATCCCAGGCCGAACGCCTTCAGTCGATTGATTGTGAATCCAATATGAAAGCGGTTGATGTTGTCGAGGAATGAAGCGTTGTAATAGTCGTGGTCCTCATAGTACCGCACGAAGAACCCGACTCCCTGTTCTTCATTCACGACGCAGGTGAGCTGCAGCACCATGGGCCTGTCCGGGAGCTCGATCCGCTTTTCCCTTCGCCACCCCCGGATATTGGCAGACAGGTCCAGACGCCTGCACAGCCGAAGACTCCCGTAGGAAAAGCCGACGATACCATCCAGGCGTTTGTCCGGATAGAACGGTCGCAGGGGACGGAACATCCAGCGGTCCGGCGTGTGCTCGTAGCTCGCGCCGAGACGCCAACTGACGCCGCGGCTTCTGTAGATGGCCCAATCGACACCGAATCTGACGTAGTTCACCGCGAAGTTCCCATTGAGCCTGTCCGCCTGGATGAAGCCCCGCTCGTCCTCCGGCTGGCCGGCCGGTTGCCCGCCTGCCCACCGTCGAAAGTGGTCGACTACGGCCTGGTCCGCGGACGCCGGGTCTCGGTCGTGCTCGACACAGTCGGCGTTCCGGCCTTCCACCCCGGTCCATACGAACAGGCAACCGCTCTGGCCATTCGAGTGATGCCCGACCTGGGCATAGACGTTCCAAAGTTTATTGTTGCCCTGCCGGAACAACCACTGAATGTTGACGCGGGGCATGAACGAGGGCGCCGGTACCGGCGTCGATTCCCGCTTCAACATGCGCAGGCGGACGGCGGGCGTAATGGAAACGCACGGCCGAAATGCATTTCTCAAGGCGGCCATTACGTCCGGCGACGTGTTGCGGCATTGGGCTCCGAAGGCGAGGATGAAGTGCGGAAAGATATCCGCCTCGAGCGAGTGGGGGAACGTGCTCTGGGGGCCCTGACTTCCAACGTCGTCCTGGAGAGTCCAGAAGAGGTCCGTGCCCTCGAGAAACGGCGGCGGCTCCAGCCAGTTCAGAAGACTGGTGGAATCCTGGGCGTGAACTTTCGTGAAGGGGCCGAGCGCGATCAAGACGATCAGCACCACCAAACGCTGAATCCGCATCAGCGAGCGTCTCCCATGGATTGACCGCCTTGCTATCGTGCCGTCACCGGCCCTGGCGCAGTCGCGCGGCGACGTCCTTCGGCACGATGGTCTTGCCGATCGGCATGAGCGATATCCCGGCCAGCTTGAAGTGCTGAATCCCGAACGGGATGCCGATCACCGTCAGGTACATGATCACGCCGGCGATTGCCCAGCCGAGGCTCATCCAGATGCCGCCCAGCAGTATCCAGATGATGTTGCCTATGGTGCTCATCGGTCTCCCTCGCTGTGCCCAGCCGCCAAGCGTCCGCAGATTTTCCGTGCACGGCTATACTACTTGCTCGGGGAGCGACCCGCCCTGGTCAGCGGCGCGGGTCCACACGTCCATGATCGCCGTCATCCGGGCCGCCTCGCCCGCTGACGCGCACGCCATCGCGCGCGTGCACGTGGCGAGCCTGCGCGCGTCGTCGCTCGATGCCGACACCGGGGAGCAGCGGTGGATCTATGACCCGCGGGTCTACGAGGACGCGCCGCGAGGGGCGAGCCCGGCCGGGTTCCACCATCGGGGCCTGGCGTTTCGGCGAGACGGCGACGCGCTCACCCTGTTTCTCAACAGCCGCACGCGCCTCTACGCGATCGAGGCGTCAACCGGCCATCTGATCGAGAGCTTCGGCGAGCAGGGCAGCGTCCTGCTGACCGAGGGGCACGGGCGCGACGTGCCGCCCGAGACGTATGACCAGACATCCCCGCCGGTGGTGTATGACGAGTCGAACGATGCCTTCGGGGCCGACACCTGGGAGAACCAGTCGTGGCGCATTACGGGCCACGCGAACGTGTGGGGCCTGATGTCGCTGGATGAGGAGCGCGGGCTGCTCTATGTGCCGACCAGCACCCCGAGCAGCGACTACTGGGGCGGGCGACGCCCGGGCGCCAACCTCTTCGCCGAGTCGATCCTCTGCCTGGACGCGCGCACCGGGGAGCGGCAATGGCATTTTCAGGCGGTGCACCACGGCCTGTGGGACTACGACTTCACCGCGGCTCCCAACCTGGTGACCATCACGGTCGACGGTCGCACCATCGACGCCGTGGCCGAGGTGTCGAAACAGGGGTTTACCTACGTCTTCGACCGTGTGACCGGCGAGCCGGTGTGGCCGATTGAAGAACGCCAGGTCGACACGACGACCGACGTGCCGGGCGAGGTGCCGTATCCGACCCAGCCGTTCCCGACCAGGCCGCCGCCGTTTGCGGGACAGAGGGTATCGGTCGACGATGCCAATGATCTGACCCCGGAGATCCACGCGATGGCGGTTGAGGAGATGCAGCAGTTTCGTCTGGGGCCGCTGTTCACGCCGCCCAGCCTGCGCGGCACGTTGCAGCGGCCCAACGTGGCCGGCGGCGCCAATTGGCGTGGCGCGGGCGAGGAGGTCTGGCGCGGGGCCACGCCGTTTCGCCCGGGCGGCAATCCGATGACCTATCGGACCACGTCAGGCCGGCAGTTCGTGGTCGTGCCGACGGGGGCCGGACCGGATGCGGCGCTGGTGGCGTTCGCGAGTTCCAACTAGGAGTCTGCGCCGTAGAACGGCGCGGACTCCTGCAGGGTTGATTGGGCGCCAAGCGGAGCCGTCAGGCGACGATTGGCGGGCTAGCCCGGATTATGCGTGAAGGTGGGGTTGGCGACGAGACGCAAGGGCCTTCCGTGTGGTACAAACGTTGTGCTACCAAACGTTTAGCCACAACGGAGGCCCTTGCGTGACGGACCCCACGATAGCACAGTCTGTTCTGTTCCCCGATCTGTTCGACAAGCCGCTGGTCGCCACGTTCGACCGCGAGCAGTCGAGCTCGGATGGCGGCGCCGTGCTGCTCAAGGCCGCCGAGCGCGTCTACGGACTGGTCAAGGCGTTCGGCCGGTGTCTGGTCGACCGCCGGGCACCGGAGAAGGTCCGGCACACGCTCGAGGACCTGGTCGGCCAGCGGGTGTTCGGCATCGCCTGCGGTCATCCCGACGGCAACGATTCGGACCGGCTCGCCGACGACCCGATCCACAAGCTGCTGCTCGGGCGCGACCCGGTGGCGGGCGGTCGGCTGGCGTCGCAGCCGACGGTCTCGCGGTTCGAGAACGGTGCGGGCCGCGTCGCGCTCTATCGGCTGGGGCGCGAGCTGGCGACGTCGGTCATCGAGCGGCATCGTCGCCGGCTGCGCGGGCGGGTGCGACGCATCACGATCGACCTCGACCCGACCGACGACCCGACGCATGGCGAGCAGCAGTTGACGTTCTTCAACGGGCACTACGACAGCTGGTGCTACCTGCCATTGCTGGCCTTTGTGAGCTTCGACCGCGAGGTCGAGCAGTATCTGTGCGCGGCGGTGCTGCGACCCGGCAAGGCCCAGGCGCCCGACGGCACGCTGAGCGTGCTGTGTCGATTGCTCCCGCTGCTGCGGTCCGCGTTCCCCAAGGCACGCTTTCTCGTCCGTCTCGACGGGGGCTTCGCCTGCCCGGAGGTCTTCGACTTCCTCGATGCCGAGCCGCGGCTCGACTACGTCGTGGCGATGGCCAAGAACGCCGTCCTGCTGCGGGCTGCCGAGCCCGTCATGGTGGCGGCCCGCACCGAGAACATGCTGCGTGAGAAGACGGCGCACTTCTACCTCGACACCCGCTATCGCGCGGGCACGTGGGCTCGTGAGCGCCGCGTGGTGATCAAGGCCGAAGTCGTGCAGCTCACCGGCCGGCAGCCGCGGGACAACCCGCGCTTCGTCGTGACCAATCTGCGCCAGACGCCGCGCTTCATCTACGAGAAGGTCTACTGCGGGCGCGGCGACATCGAGAACCGCATCAAGGAACTGCTCGACGGCTTGCAGATCGACCGCACGAGCTGCACCAAGTTCTGGGCAAACCAGCTGCGGGTCCTGTTGACGGCCGCCGCCTACGTGCTCATGCAGGAACTGCGGCTGAGAGCCGCCCGCACCGCCTGCGCCCGCACCCAAGTGACCTGGCTGCGCGACCGATTGCTCAAGCTCGGCGCCAACGTCGTCCGCTCCGTCCGGCGCCTCGTTGTGCACCTGCCGCGGGCAACGCCCGACCTCGACGCGTGGCGCCAAATCGCCCTCGCACTCGGGGCGCGCGCCGGGTAGCGCCCCGTCGCAGCTTCCCCCTCAGCTCGCGGAATCCACACAGGCGCCTGGGGCGCCCTGTCGGCGAAGCTGTCCGCGTCTGGCGCCTCGTACGCCCCGTAACCACGCCACGCCGCTCCACCACGCTGCCACCTGCCACGTGCGGCGACCGCAGACCTCTCTCGCTCAACGATCAGGGCTCGGCCAGCGACCGATTCGACGACGTCATGAATTTTCCGGGCTAGTGTCGCGACGCCGTAGAACACTCGGAACAAGGGGACACGCACTATGCGTTCCAGAGTCGTCTTGGCTGTCGTCGTCGCGCCGGCCCTGCTGCTGCCCCCCTCCGTCGGAGCGACCGGCTCCAACGACCAGCAACTGGTCGAGGCCGCCGCGGAGCGCGACAGTCGGACGGTGCGCGGCCTTCTGAGCGATGGCGTCGACGTCAACTCGTCTCGGGCGGACGGCACGACAGCGCTTCACTGGGCGGTTCACCGTGACGATCTCGAGCTGGTCGAACTGCTGCTGCAGGCCGGCGCCGACATGGACGTGAGCACCGATAACGGGGTCACCCCCCTCGCGCTGGCGTGTGAGAATCGCAGCGTTCCGGTCGTCGACCGACTGCTCGCGGCCGGTGCTGACGTCAACGTTGCGAAGACCAGCGGTGAGACGCCGCTGATGATGGCGGCTCGCACCGGCAGCCTCGAGGTCGTCGAGGCGCTGCTGGCCCGCGGAGCCGACGTCAATCGCCGGACCCGCAAGAGTCTGCAAACTGCTCTGATGTGGGCGGTAGCCGAACGCCGCCAGGTCATCGCCGAGCGGCTCATCGAGGCCGGCGCAGATGTCCGCCCCAGCGCAGCCAAGGGCTTCACCGCGCTCCTCTTTGCCGTGCGGAACGGCGACCGGGCGATGACGCAGCTCCTGCTCGACGCCGGGGCGGATGTCAATGAGCCTGGTGGGGACGGGACGCACGCCCTCGCCCTGGCGGTCGTCAGCGGTCGTGACGACCTTGCCGTGTTCCTGCTCGAGCAGGGGGCGGATCCGAACGGCGTGATGTTCGGGATTCCGGCGTTGCATGCCGCGGCGGGGCCGATCGGGATGTGGCTGCGCGAGTGGCTCCACCTCAGGCGGGCCGGTGTGACTCACAATCTCCTCCCCTTTCCGCTGGCGCGCCGTCCGGCGCTTGTCAAGGCGCTGCTGGCGTCTGGCGCAGATCCCAATGGGCGAATCGCCACCTCGACGACGACGCTCTTCTTTACCAAGGTGAGCCTGGGGGCGTTCGATCTGTTTTCGAACGGCACTGGAGACCTCCGAGGTGCGACCCCGCTCTGGGTCGCCGCATACGCCTCGCAGGGAGGAAACCGAATCAACGCAGGTGAGGACGACCTCGGAGAGGACGCACAGGTTCGAGAGGCCGCACCCTCCTATGCGCGGGTCATGCAGATCCTGCTCGACGCGGGCGCGGACCCGAACCTGGCCACCGCTGACGGAACGACGCCGCTGATGGCGGCGGCCGGCCTCGGTCATGGCGGTGGCGGTCCCGAGCGGCCGCGGCCGCAGGCTGTGCCGCCGGTCGAGCTCCTGCTCGACGCCGGGGCCGACGTCAACGCGGTCAATGAGGCGGGGTTCACGGCGCTGCACGGCGCGGCGTTCGTGGGCATCAACGAGGTGGTGCAGGTCCTCGCCGACCACGGCGCCAACCTCGACGCACAGGATTTCATGGAGCGGACGCCGTTTCGGATCGCGGAAGGGGCGAAGCAGCAATTCTCGATGAGAGCGTCCCCCCACACGGCGGAGTTGCTGAAGAACCTGGGGGCCGATACCAGCCTGGGGGTGCCGGGCGAGGTCCTCCAGCGCCGGTTGCAGCGTGACGAGCAGCGCCCGGCCGACAAGACCCCGCGCTGATGTTCGGCACGAGAAGGTTCGCCATGATGAGAACGATGAGGCTCACGCATCCGATGCTCGTCGCCCTTGGGCTGACCCTGCTCGCGAGTGGACTGCCGGCGCTGCCCGCCGCTGCGGCGGAGCCGCAGGCGGGAGACGGTGCGGCGACCCCCACGCTCCTCGATCGGTATTGCGTCGGCTGTCACAACGAGCGGCTCAGGACGGGGGGCCTGGTGCTCGACGGCATCGACCTCGATCGTGCCGACCGGCACGCCGCCGTGCTGGAGGAGGTGGTCCGCAAGCTGCGGAGCGATCAGATGCCGCCCGTCGGCCGGCCTCGTCCCGCACCCGCGGAGCGGGACGCGTTCGTACGCAGGCTCGAGACGGCGTTGGATCAGGCAGCCGCGGCGACTCCAAACCCCGGTCGGGTGGTCGTTCGGCGTCTCAATCGACTCGAGTATGTGAACGCGGTTCGGGAGCTGCTGGCGCTCGAGGTCGACGGCGACGCGTTGCTGCCGGCCGATGATTCCGCGTTCGGGTTCGACAACAACGCCGAGATGCTGTCGCTCAACCCGTCGCTGATGGCACGCTACGTGTCGGCGGCGACGAAGGTCAGTCGCCTGGCGATGAACAGCGCCGCCATCCGTCCCGTTACGGAAGTGTTCCGCGCTTCGCCGTTTGCCAGGCAGAACGGGCGGATGGGGGACGACTTCCCGTTCGGCACGCACGGTGGCCTGGCGTTCCGCCACACGTTCCCGCTCGATGGGGAATACGCCTTCAGGATCCGGATGCAACGGAACCTGTTTGCGCGGACGATTCGCGGCACTGATGACGAGCACGAGATAGAGGTGCGTCTCAATCATGAGCTGCTGCGGCGTTTCTCCGTGGGCGGGCGATACCCCGGCGTCGATATCGGGCTCACGGTGGGGATTGCCGAGGACGACGTCGAGGGACAGCAGCGCCACGCCTACCGCATGTCGGCCGACAATCACATGGAGCTCCGGCGGGTCGTCGAGGCTGGCACGCATCTCGTGACGGTGGCGTTCACCGACACGGCGCCGTCGGTCTGGCAGAACGTTCCGCTCATGCCGAAGTCGATCAAGTCCGAGATGTCGACAGATGACGCCGGTGATCCGGGGATCGACCGGGTCGAAATCTCGGGGCCGTACGACGGGACCGTGCCCGACGAGACCCCCAGCCGCGCGAAGATCCTCGTCTGTCGCCCGGACGCGGCCAGTGACGAGCGGTCGTGCGCGCGGCAGATCCTCGAGACGCTGGCTCGTCGCGCCTATCGACGCCCCGTGACAGACGCCGACATCGATCCTCTGCTCGACTTCCATGCCGAGGGCCGGGCGCAGGGCACGTTCGACGACGGGATCGAGCGCGCGATCGAAGCGCTGCTGGTGTCGCCCCATTTCTTGTTGAGGGTCGAGCAGGATCCAGCCGGCGCGGCGCCTGGAACCATCTATCGACTCAGCGATCTCGAGCTCGCGTCGCGTCTGTCGTTCTTCCTGTGGAGCAGCCTGCCGGACGACGAGCTGCTGGCGGCGGCCGAGGCGGGGAGGCTCCGGGAGCCGGCGGTGCTCGAGCGTCAGGTGCGACGGATGCTGGCCGATCGCCGAGCCTCCACCTTCGCGACCAACTTCGCCAACCAGTGGCTCATTACGCGCAACGCCTCGGTCGTCGAGCCGGATCCCAGGCAGTACCCGAACTTCGACGATTCGCTTCGCCGCGCGATGATGCGCGAGGTCGATCTCTTCATTGACAGCCAGGTGCGCGAGGACCGCAGCCTCCTGGAGCTGCTGACCGCGGACTACACCTTCCTCAACGAGCGGCTGGCGGGACACTACGGCATCGCGGATGTCTACGGAGGCCACTTCCGTCGCGTGCAGCTTGCCGACGACCGCCGGCATGGCCTGTTGGGCAAGGCCAGCGTCCTGACGGTGACCTCCTATGCGCACCGCACCTCGGTCGTCACCCGCGGCAAGTGGGTGCTCGAGAACGTCCTCGGGGTTCCGCCGCCGGACCCGCCTCCGAACGTGCCGGCCCTGGAAGAGAACGACGGCAGGAGCGCGCCGACCTCGCTGCGTGAGCGCATGGAACAGCATCGGAGCAATCCGGTTTGCGCCTCGTGTCATCAGATGATCGATCCGCTCGGGTTCGCGCTGGAGAACTACGACGCGACGGGCGGGTGGCGGGACCTCGACGACGGGTTGCCGATCGACGCATCCAGCGAGATGGCGGACGGCAGGCGGATCGACGGCCCGCGTCAGTTCCGCGAGTTCCTGGTCGCGGAACGAGGCGACGCGTTCGTGCAGACCGTCACGGAGAAGCTCTTGACCTATGCCCTCGGCCGTGGTCTGGAGTACTACGACATGCCCACGGTCCGGGAGCTCATGCGTCAAGCCGGGCGCGACGACTACCGCTGGTCGTCGCTTGTCCTCGGCATCGTGCGGAGCGACGCGTTTCAGATGCGTCGAGTCGCGGAAGACGAGACCGCCCGCCAGGCAAGGAGGACGCCGTGATCATCACCAAGCAGCATCTGTCCCGGCGCACGGTTCTGCGGGGTCTCGGCGCCTCGGTGGCGCTCCCCCTGCTCGACAGCATGGTGCCGGCCCTGACCGCGACCAGCCGGACGGCGGCAGCGCCGGTTCAGCGTCTCGCGATGGTCTACGTGCCGAACGGGATGGCGATGGGCTACTGGATGCCGAAGGCCGAGGGGCCGCTCGATGAGCTTCCGCCCACGCTCGAGTCACTGTCCGACTATCGCGACAAGGTCCTGATGGTCAGCGGGCTGGCCGACAAGTCGGCGGGGCTGTCGAACCGGGGCGGTGACCATGCACGCGCGGCGGGCACCTATCTGACCTGCGTTCCCTACCGGGCGATCTCCGATTCCAACGTTCATGCGGGCGTGTCGATGGATCAGATCGCCGCGCGGCAGCTCGGGCAGGAGACCCAGTTGGCGTCGCTCGAACTTGCCCTCGATTCGGTGGCCGTGCTGGGCAGCTGCGACGGGGCGAGCTGTGCCCTGACGAACACATTGGCGTGGCGCACGCCGACGACGCCGCTTCCCTGCGAGAACGATCCGCGGGCGATCTTCGAGCGACTGTTCGGGACGAGCGGCAGCACCGACGCCGGGGCGCGGCTCGAGCGGATCCACCGCGACCGCAGCATGCTGGACTTCGTGGTTGAGCAGATCGCCGACCTGGAGCGTGTACTGGGAAGGTCCGACCGGACGCGGCTCGACCAGTACCTCGAGTCGGTGCGAGACGTCGAACGACGTCTCCAGATGGCGGAGGCGCAGAACGCACGGGAGCTGCCCGTGGTCGACCAGCCGATGGGGGTCCCCAGCACCTACGCCGAGCATGCCACGCTGATGATGGATCTGCTCGCGCTGGCCTATCAGACCGACCTGACCCGGGTCGGCACATTCATGCTGGCGCGCGAAATCAGCGGGCGGGCGTATCCGGAGATCGGCGTGCCCGACTCGCACCATCCGTTGTCGCATCACATGAATGAGCCGGCCAAGCTCGAGCGGCTGTCGAGGATCAACGCGTTTCACATGGAGCAGTTCGCGCATCTGGTGGAGACGCTGGCCACGACGCCCGAAGGTGACGGCACGTTGCTGGACAGCTCGCTTCTGGTCCACGGGACTGCGATCAGCGACAGCAACACGCACTTCCACGATGACCTGCCGATCACGATGGTGGGTGGGACCACGGCCGGGCTCAGAGGAGGACGGCACGTTCGCTTCGCCGCGGGCACCCCGTTGGCGAATCTCTGGGTGACGGCCCTCGCGATGATGGATGTGGCGGTGGACGCGTTCGGTGACAGCAACGGTCAACTGCAGCACTTGACCGATATCGCATAGGGCCGAGCCGGTCGCTCGCCAGTGGGAGAAATACGACGATGAGCATCAAGCGCGTGATGGCAATCCTCGTGGCTGGGGTGGCGGCCTTGTCCACGGTCGTAACGGCCCAGTTGCCGGTCCCGGTTCCCATCAAGTCGAAGCCGGTCGACCCCGAGCCGGTGGAGATTGTCAGGACCGACTTCGATCCGCGCGAGCTTGCCGGGGAGCTCGAGCGGATGCGGAGCAAGCCCGAGGCGCCGGGGCAGCAACTGTTCGTCTCGCGCTGTGCCATCTGCCACGACCCGATCGGGCAGCCGGGCAGCGGTGAGACGCTGGGCCCGTGGTTGGATGCGGAGTTGGTGTCGTCGCAGGGGGAGGAGGCGGTCCGCGCCTCGATCCTCAACGGCACGGCCAACATGCCCGGGTTCCGGCACCAGTTCGATGCCGCGCAAGTAGACCAGGTCATCGCGTATATGAAGACTGTCCCGGCCGAGGTCCGGCGCTGGGTGCCGACCGAGGACCGGATCAACGCGGCGCTCTGGGAAACCCCCGGCGCGCCGGGCATGCACCTCGCCGGCACGACGACCGCCGCGAGCGGTGAGCCGTTGCACGGCGTGGCCGTGTCGGCCCGCCGGGTGGAGAGCAACTACACGACGACGGTCTATAGCGATGAGCAAGGCGAGTACGTTTTTCCGGCGCTGCACGAGGGGACCTACAAGGTGTGGGCGCAGGCGACCGGCTTCGAAACCAGCCGTGCGGACGCCACCTTGAGCTCGAGGACCCGCCAGACGTTCACGCTGCGGCCGATCGCCGATGTCACGCCGCAGTTGCGCGGTCCGGAATGGCTGGCGGCGCTGCCGGAGGAGACGTTCGAAGATCGGCGGATGAAGGAGATCTTCCGGGTGCAGTGCTCCGAATGCCACCAGGCCGGCGTCCCGTTGCAGAACCGGTTCGACGAGCGCGGATGGCGGGCGATCATCAGCTCCATGGAGAAGGCCGGCTACAACGGGCTGAACGCGTCGAGCAACCGCCCGCCCGTGGCGATGCGGTACCACAAGAACGAGCTCGCCGAGTACCTGGCCCGGATGCGGGGGCCGGGCGAGTCGCCGATGGAGCTCAAGCCGGTACTGCCCCGTCCGACCGGTGATGCCGCTCGCGTCGTGATCACCGAGTACGACGTGCCGGTGGCCGATACGGGCGAGCTCATGTTGTGGAATGGGGAGGATTGGTCCGAGGGGACGCCATCGGGGGCGCACGGCGGACGCAGCGGTCCCCACGATGTGGCCATCGACCAGGACGGCAACGTGTGGATCGCCCCCTGGGCGAGCGCGTCCAGGTCGCTCCGAACGCTCGTCAAGCTCAACCCCGAGACCGGCGCCGTGCGCTCCTACAACAAGGTGCGCACGAGCCCGCGTGACTCGGTGTACACGCACGGGATCTACGTCGATCAGAAGGGCGTCATGTGGTTCAACGTCAGTGGCATCCTCGGCCGGGCGGATCCGGAGTCCGATGAGATCACCACCTTCACGCCGCCCGCCGGCATGCGAGTCGCCGGCACTCAGGATGTCGACGCGACGGGCAAGGTCTGGATGGGTTCGACCGAGGGGGTCCTCCGGTTCGATCCCGAGGAGCGAACCTTTGAGTACTTCCAGAATCCTGCCGCCACCGGCGGCACCTATGGCGTGACCGGTGACCGGCTCGGCAACGGGTGGTGGGGACGATGGACTCGAGATGTCGTGGGGCACGCAGACGTGGAGACCGGCAAGACCTACGAGATCCCGATGAGGCCGCCGGGTGCGGTGACGCCGGAATCGTTCATGACCGACGCCGACAAGGAGTTCTACTACAACCATGGCGCGCTGAGGTTCATGTGTTGCGTGCCGTGGATGCCGGGTGGCCAGGCGCCGCGGAGAATGGGTGCGGACAAGAACGGCGACGTGATCTGGGTCAGCAACTGGTGGGGCGGGAACCTCGCGGAGATCGACATCCACACCAGGGAGGTGACCTATCACCCGCTGCCGCACAAGGGGATGCACCCCTACTCGGCGGTCGTCGACAATGACCATAACGTGTACACGAACGTGAGCAGCGACGACTCGGTGGCGAAGTTCGATCCGGGCACCCGGGAGTGGACCATCTACCCGTTGCCGAGCCGCGGCACGGAAGTGCGCCACATCGCCGTCGATGGCCGCAACGGCGACGTCTGGGTGCCCTACGCGACCACGAGCCGGGTCGCTCGGCTGCAATTCCGGACCGACGCCGAGCTGCAGGCTCACCGAGCGGACGCCGTGCCGACGCCGGCCGAGTGAGCATGATTGGCGTCGACCGCGAGCGACGCGTTGCGGACGTCCGTGACCAGCATGTGCGCCGGGGTGTGGGTGATCGCGATGGGCGGGCGCGCCGCGCGCAGGGCCACCTGCGGGGTCACGCCACAGGCCCAGAAGACCGGCATCTGGCCGGCGGCGATGCTCGGATCGTCACCCTGCCACGCGCGCTCGACGTTCTCGATGCCGATGCGTTCCGGCATGCCGACATGGACCGGCGCGCCGTGCACGCGCGGGTAGCGGCTCGTGATCTGCACCGCCCGGATGGCGTCCGCCGGCGTGAAGGGCCGCATCGACACGACCATGCGGCCGCGGAACCGGCCGGCCGGCGCGCACTCGATGTCGGTCAGGTACATCGGGCACACGCTGTCGTCGTTCCAGTGACGGATGGAGAGGCCGGCGTCGACGAGGGCCTCCTCGAACGAGAAGGAGCAGCCGAGCGCGAACGCGACGAAGTCGTCCTGCCAGAGATCGCTGATGCTCGCGACGTCGCCGTCGACGTCGCCGTTGCGGAACACCCGATAGCTCGGGACGTCGGTGCGCAGGTCGAGGTCCTCGGCGAGCTCCGGCAGATGCGGGCGGCCCGGCTCGGACATCGCGAGCAACGGACAGGGCTTGGGATTCTTCTGGCAGAAGCGGGCGAACTCGTCGGCGCAGGCCGCCGGCAGAATGGCGATGTTGGCCTGGACGTAGCCTCTGGCCAGCCCGCCCGTCTGTCCGTGGTACCGGCCGTTGCGGATTCGATGCCGGACCGCGACGGGGTCCGCGGTATTCCATTCGAGGCCAGGCCTGCGCGCGGTCTCGACGGGGCGGCTTGCCGTCCTGGTCATGGCGTGATCCGGCAAGCTGCTACCGCAAATCGCCCAGCAACCGCCGCGCCTCGCGCAGGTCCGGGCCGTCGGCTGCGTACACGCCGCGATAGCTTTCCGGGAGGACTTCGGCCACGGCGACGCCCACGGCGTCCATGAGGAGCTGCCGGTTGCCCTGGCTGGCCTTCAGGAGGTCGGCGCCGCGCAGGGGGCGGCCGACGGTGACGTTGGCGCGGACGGGCTGCAGGCCGGGCTCGCCGATCGGGAACAGCTCCTCCGTGCCGGTGATGCCGACGGGCAGCACCCGGGCGTCGCAGGCTTCCAGGTAGCGGGCGCCGGCGGCGAGCATGCGCTGCAGGGTGGCTTGCCGGCTGCGGGTGCCTTCCCCGAACACCAGCAGGGCGTCGCGCCGGGCGAGACGCTCCTGGGCGGCGGCGATGGACTGCCGGGCGGCGCGGGCGACGTCTCTGGCGTTCATCGTCGCCTCGCCCGACGAGAGGACGTGGCTTTGCGGCGTGCGGACGGTGCCGAAGCAGAGGCTCGAGAAGTGGCGCCGGCGGTTCGTGTACACCTTCGGGCCGGCGACGGCGGTGAGCCGGTCCGCCAGCTCGGAGGCGGGGGAGCGCTTGACGAGGATCTCGACGAGGTTGGCGTCCGCGTACGACAGGTGGTTCGAGAACAGGACGACGGGCTCGTTGCGGACGGCCTCCAGGTTGGCGGTGCCGGACAGGGTGCAGTCGGGGTGGAGGAGCTTGGCCGCGAGGACGTGGTGCATCTTGCGCGCCAGGGGGTCCGGCGGATAGTACGTCCAGGCGCTGTCGCCGGGTGCGAGGCGGTCGAGCAGGCGCGACACGGCGGCGGGTCCGGCCGTCGTTATCTCGTTCTCGAGCGAGCGGTGTATGTCGGCGGTCTCGACCAGGTCCTGACCCGCGAGAAACGTGGCGATGGTGGAGACCAGGCAGCTCGGGCTGGGGTTGCGCCGGGTCGTGACTCGCTCCATGTCTACCCTATCGGCCGATGGCGATCAGCTCGTCCTCCGTGCGGATGTACCAGCGTCCGTCGACGAGGGCCGGCGAGGCCAGCGTGCGGGCGCCGATGTCGTTGGTGTGCAGGAGCTCGAACTCCGGTCCGGCCCGCACGACGAAGGTGATGCCGTCGTCGTTCGTGAAGAACAGCTTGCCGTCCACGGCCACGGGCGAGGCGGAGAACCCCTCGCGCATGGCGCGGCCGAGCCGTTGCTGCCACTGCACGGCGCCGGTGGCGGCGTCGAAGCACGTGACGATGCTCGCCATGTCGTTGACGGTGTACAGGTAGCCGCCGTGCGCGATGGGCGAGGGCACGAACGGCGATCCGCGCGGCGTCGACCAGGCGACGTGGGTGCGGGTGACGTCGCCCCGTCCGCCGGGGCGGATCGCCAGCGTGGGACCCGCGCGCCCGGACGTGCAGAAGACGAGGCCGGCGGCGACCACCGGGGTCGGGATGACCTCGAAGCGGTTCCCGTCGCAGCTCCACAGCTCGCGGCCGTTGTCCGGATCGTAGGCGCGGACCGTGTGCTGGCTGCTGACGACGATCTCGTCGCGCTCGGCGACACGGATGGCCACCGGCGTGCCCCAGCCGACGCTGGCGTCGCGCGCGGTGCGCCAGAGCTGCGCGCCGGTGGCGGCGTCGTACGCGGCGACGAAGCCGCCCCCGCGCTGGTCCTGGTAGAGGATCAGGCGGCCGCGGTAGAGCAGCGGCGACCCGGCGGGTCCGTGGTAGTTGGCGACGCGCCCGATCTCCGTGTGCCAGAGCAGGCGTCCCTCGAAGTCGAGGGCCACCAGGCCGCGCCCGCCCAGCGACGCGTACACGCGCTCGCCGTCGGTCACGGGCGTTGCCGACGCCGGGCCGTTCTTGCCGTGCACCCGCTCGGGCGGCCCCGGCGCCACCTCCGTCTCCCAGCGCAGCGCCCCGTCGCTGCGGCGGTAGGCCAGCACGGAGAGGCGGCTGCCGCCGTCGCGGCCCGTGGTGAGGAAGATGTGGTCGTCCCACACGATGGGCGAGGAGTTGCCGCTGCCGGGGACCGCGGTCCGCCAGACGACGTTGTCGGTGGCGCTCCAGCGGTCGGGGTAGCCGGGGTCGTCGACGAGGCCCTGTCCGGAGGGGCCCCGCCACCGCGGCCAGTAGCCGGCGCCCTCGCCCTCGACGGCGATCATGCGGACGGCGGCCGGCGGCTGCGTCTGGCCGCCGCCCGGCGCCGCCGCCCCCAGGACGGCCCCCGCGCCCAGGACGACAGCGAGCGTCGATCGGTGAATGTGCATCTGACTTCCTCCTGACCCCCGGCGGCGCCGCGGAACCCTGACGATAGAGCGGAACCCTGACGATAGAATAGTGGCGGGCTCGGCTCCGGAACAATGCCGCTGTACACGGCCGACGCACTGATCCTGCGCACCTACAAGCTGGGCGAGGCGGATCGGATCGTCGTCTTCCTCACCAGCGATCGCGGCAAGCGGCGCGGCGTCGCCAGGGGCGCGCGGCGGATGCGGTCGCGCTTTGCCGGCGGGCTGGAGGCGTTCACCCGGGCGCGGGTCGCCTACTTCGAGCGCGAGCAGCGGGACCTCGTGCGGCTCACGTACGTGGAGCCGGTGCTGTCGCCGCTGGCGAGCGGCAACGCGGAGGTGCTCGAGCACGCCGGCTACTTCGCGGAGCTGATCGACGAGTGGGCCCCCGAAGGCGACCCGAGCGAGCGCCTCTTCCGGCTCGGCGCCACGGTGATGGCCGCCCTCGCGGGGGGCGTCCCGGCGGGGCCCGCCGCGCGCTACTTCGAGTACTGGCTGCTGCGCCTCCAGGGGGTCTATCCGTCGCTCGCGGCCTGCCACGCATGCGGGGCCGCGTTGCGCGACCGGGGCGCGCAGGTGACCGCGCCGTACGGCGTGTGCGTCTGTCGCGACTGCGGCCCGCCCGGCGGCGGCACCGACCTGTCGCCGGCCGCGCTCGCGTTCCTGGGCGCCGCGGCGAAGCGGCCGCCGGAGCAGCTTGGCGATGTCGAGCTGTCCCCGGAGGCCGCGCGCGAGCTGGCCGCGGTCCACCGGCTGCTGATCACCGCCAATCTCCAGAAGGAGCTGCGCTCGCTGCGCGTGCTGCGGGAGCTGCACGCCGGCGGCCTGTGAGGCGCGCCGGCCCCGGTGCCGGCACCGGCAACCGGCGCTCGAGGCGTCCCGCGCGCCGGTATGCTCAAGCGACGGACGGAAGTGGAGATCCGAACATGAAATCGCCAGGGTCGACGGTGCTCCTCCTGCTCGCCGGCGTGGGTCTGGTCGGGTTGCTGATCGGGCTGTTCGTCGCGGGAGCGAACGTATCGGCGCCGCCGGAGGAAGCGGCGACGCCGGATGCGGCGGCGCCGGCCGCGGAACGCGGGGCGGCCGAGGGGCGGGCGGGGACGCGGCCGTCTCCGGCGGCGGGCGAAGCCGCGCAGCGTCTGCGCGAGGCCGCCGACTGCCTCGACGCCACGCGCGGGAACCTGCTCGCCGTGCTCGGCAGTCCCGGCCGGGAGCAACTGGTCGTCAACGGGTTCGCCCAGGCGTGCGGGCTGCTGCACACCGCCTACTCGGGACTGTCGCGGGAAGCCGGCGCGCTGCTGGGGCAGGTGGTGGCACGAATCGACCTGAGCGGTCTGGCGCGCGTCGCCGACGAGGAGGAGCTGGACGCCGTGCTCGACGACATCATCGCGGCGTATCACCGGGAGGCCGAGCGGCTGACCGGCGAGTAGGATTGGCCGGTCGGGAAAGGCCGCTGCGTCGGACTGCTAAGATAGGTTGGACGCACCGATTCCAGGCCCGCGCGCGTCAGGCCGCGGGAAACGCCGGGGGCGTCGTTCGAGGTCATGACGCTCCAGGATCTCATCCTGTCGCTCTCGCGCTTCTGGTCGGAGAAGGGCTGCCTCATCCAGCAGCCGCTGGACGTCGAGGTCGGCGCCGGGACGATGCACCCGGAGACGTTCCTGCGCGTCCTCGGGCCCCGGCCCTGGAACGTGGCCTACGTGCAGCCGTCGCGCCGGCCGGCCGACGGCCGCTTCGGCGAGAACCCCAACCGGCTCTTCAAGCACCATCAGTTCCAGGTGATCCTGAAGCCGTCCCCGGACGACGCCCAGCGCATCTATCTGGACAGCCTCGAGGCGTGCGGCATCGATCCCACCCGCCACGACGTCCGTTTCGAGGAGGACAACTGGGAGTCGCCGACGCTCGGCGCCTGGGGCATCGGCTGGCAGGTGCTGCTCGACGGGCTCGAGATCACGCAGTTCACCTATTTTCAGCAGGCGGGCGGCCTCGACCTGGCGCCGATCTCCGTCGAGCTGACCTACGGCCTCGAGCGCATCGCGATGCACCTGCAGGGCGTCGACAACGTCTACGACCTCGAGTGGGCGCCCGGCGTCTCCTACGGCGCGGTGCGGCACCGCGAGGAGGTGGAGCAGTCGAAGTACGCCTTCGGCCAGGTGGAGCTGCCGGCCGGCGAGTACGCGCGCGCGCACCGCGAGCTGTTCGACCGCTACTACGAGCTGGCGGAGCGGCTGCTGGCGTCGGGGCTGACCCTGCCGGCGCTGGACCACTGCCTCAAGTGCTCGCACACGTTCAACCTGCTCGACGCGAGCGGCAGCATCGGCGTGACCGAGCGCGCGGCCTACATCCTGCGCGTCCGCAAGCTGGCCGTCGCCATCGCCGGGGCGCACGTCGCCTGGGAGCGCGAGGCGTCCGGGGCGGCGGTCCCGGCGGAAGGCGCCTGAGCATGGCCCACCGCGAGCTGCTACTCGAAATCGGCTGCGAGGAGATGCCGGCGAGCTGGATCCCCGGTCTCGAGGCGCAGCTCGCCGAGCGGCTGGCGGCGAACCTGGAGGCGGCGCGGGTGGTCTGCCGCACGCCCGTGCGGGCGTTCGTCGGCCCGCGGCGGCTGGTGGCGACCGTCGCCGAGGCGGCCGACCGGCAGTCGGACCTGGAGGAGACGGTGACGGGACCGCCGGTGCGGGCCGCCTTCGACGCGGCGGGCGAGCCCACGCGGGCCGCGCTCGGGTTCGCGCGGAAGCAGGGCGTGGACGTGGCCGCGCTCGAGCGGATCGACACCGGCAAGGGGGAGTACCTGGCGTACCGCCGCCGGCAGCGCGGCGCCACGACGCGCTCGGTGCTCGGCGCGGTGCTCGCCGCCACGCTGCGCGATCTCGCCTTCCCGAAGGCGATGCGCTGGGACGCCGCGCTGGACGACGGGCGCGGCGAGTTCCTCTTCGGGCGGCCCATCCGCTGGCTGGTCTTCCTGTACGGCGGCCGGGTCGTGCCGTTCGTCATCGGCCGGACGGCCGGCGCGCGGACGGCCGGCGTGGCGCCGGTCCGCACCGGCAACGTCACCTACGGGCACCGCTTCTTCGCGCGGGACGGCGGCGCGGGCGGGCCGCTCGAGGTGTCGTCGTTCGCCGACTACCAGCGGCGCCTGGCGCGTGCGTACGTACTGATCGATCGCGCGGAGCGGCGGGCCCGGGTCACCCGCAAGCTGGACGCCTGCGCCCGCAAGGTCGGCGGCTCGGTGGCGCCCATCGAGGCGCAGTCGGCGCTCGCCCGCGAGGTGCCCGACCTGGTCGAGCATCCGGCCGTGGTGACCGGCAGCTTCCCCGCGGAGGTCCTGTCGCTGCCGGACGAGGTGCTGTCGACGACGATGGTGCATCACCAGCACTACTTCCCGGTCGTCGACGACGGCGGGCGGCTGCTGCCGCACTTCCTGGCGGTGACCAACACGCCGCGCGACAACGTCGCGCGCATCGCGCGCAACGCGGAGCGGGTGCTCGTGGCGCGCCTCCGCGACGCCCGCTTCTTCTGGGACGCCGACCGTGCGCGGCGGCTGGACGACCGCCTCGCGCGGCTCGACACGCTGCTGTTCCACAAGCGCCTGGGGAGCTACCGGGACAAGTCCGAGCGCATGGCGGCGCTGGCCGAGCGTATCGCCAGTGACGTGCTCGGCTGCCCGGAGGCGGCCGCCGACGCGCGGCGCGCGGCCACGCTCGCCAAGGCGGACCTGGCCACCGACATGGTGGGCGAGTTCCCGGAGCTGCAGGGGGTGATGGGCGGCGTCTACGCGCGCGAGCAGGGCGAGCCCGAGGCGGTCTGGAAGGCCATCTACCACCACTACCTGCCGATCGGCGTGGGCGCGGACGACCCGCCGTCGCGGGCGGCCCTGGGCGCCGCGGCGGCGACGTGGGCGGCGGTCGCGCTGGCCGACAAGGTGGACACCGTGGCCGGGCTGTTCGGCGCGGGCGAGAAGCCCACGGGTTCCCGCGACCCGCTGGGGATTCGGCGGCAGGCGCAGGGCATGCTGCGGATCCTGATCGATCTCCCGGAGCTGACGGGCCTGGAGGCGCGCGTCGCGCTGGGCGCGCTGCGGAGCCTGGCCGGGGCGGATGCGGCTGACGACGCCGCGCGCGAGCGCGAGACCGCGTTCCTCCTGGAGCGGCTCCGCTACCTGCTGGAGGTCCGCGGGTTCGACCGGCGCAACGTGCGCGCCGTGACCCATCAGCCGCTCGACACGCTCCGGCCGCTCGACGCGCGCCGCAAGCTGGAGGTGCTGCCCGAGTTCACGGACACCGCCGACTTCCGCACGCTCGCGACGCTCTTCAAGCGGGTGAAGAACATCGCCAGGGAGCTGCCCCGCGAGGCGGGCCGGGCCGCCGCCGGGGAGCCGTTCGAGACCATTCTGACCGAGCCCGCCGAGCGCGCGCTGCTCGCCGAGCTGACCGCGCGCCGCGCCGTCATCGACGAGGCCGTGCGGGAGGGCGCCGGCTTTCGCGGCGCGTTCGCCGAGGCGGCGAAGATCGGGCCCGCCGTCGACCGCTTCTTCACCGAGGTGTTCGTCATGGCGGACGATGCGGCGCTGCGCAGCGCCCGGCTGCGCCTCATGCAGGAGGTCGAGCAGGTGATCCTGCAGCTCGCCGATGTAGCGGAGATCGTCCGGGAAACGTAGCGCCACCCCATTCTCTTCTTGACCCCCGCCGTCGTCGTCCCCATAATGGTTGCGGGAGGCACTAGGTCAAGCCTCCGTCCTTCGTAGACGGCTTCTCCCAGAGCCAGTCTTCCGTCGGCGGTCGTCGGTCTCCGCTCCAGCGGAGACCCTCGTCCCTGCGCACCGGTTGCGCGGGGCGCCGCCGGCTGTGTGCAGACGGCTTGTGTCACGCGATGTGCGGCAGCCCCGCCGTTCATCCGCGGTGATGACGTAAGGAGTGAGTCATGCTGAATCAGACGGAACATCGGAGCAGGGCGGCCGGACGAGCGCGCGTTGCCGCATGCGCGGTCGGTCTGCTCATCTGGGTGGCCGGCACGGCGACCCCCACCTCGACCGCCTCGTCGTCGCCAGAGGAGACGTACCGCTGGACTGGCGAGCTGGTGGCGCTCGACGAGGGCGCCGGGACGCTGACGGTCAGGGCCCGTGTCCTGTCGCCGGCCGTCCTGGCGGCGAGCGACGGCCTGCGCGCCGGCGATTCGATCGTCGTCACCTGGTCGGGCTCCGGGGACCGGGCGAGCGGCGTCTGGTCGGTGGCGCGCGCGGGCGGTCGCACGGCGGCCGCCGGCGACGAGCCGGCGTCCGAGGAGGCCGACGAGCGGTTCCCGCTGCGGGCGGCCTTCGAGGCGCTCGATGCGGAGAATCGCTATCTGACGTTCCGCGTGCCGCTGCCGGAGGCGAGCCTTGGCGCGGTGCGCTCGCTGACGCGCGGCGCGTGGGCGCGCATGACGTCGCCGCGCCATCTCGAGGATGCGCCGGCGGCGCTGCTCGCGGTCGATCCCTACGTGCCGTCGCGCGACCGGCGCGCCCCCGTGGCGCGGGGTGCGACGTATCGCTGGGACGGCGAGCTCAGGCGGCTCGACGAGGCCGCCGGCGCGCTGACGGTCCGGGCCCAGATGGTCTCGACCGAGGCACGGTCGGCGGCGGCCGGCCTCGAGGCGGGCGAGCCGATCGTGATCACGTGGTCGGGCTACGGGGACGAGGCGAGCGGCATCCGCGCGGTGCTGGCGGACGACGGCTCGGGCCTGTGGGGCAGCGACCGCTACCTGCTGCGCGCGGAGTTCGAGGCTGTCGAGGCCGACGGCCGGCAGCTCACCTTCCGCGTGCCGCTGCCGGAGGGCAGCGGCAGCATGGTGCGCTCCCTGTCGCAGGGCGCGTGGGCGCGCATGACCTCGCCGCATCACCCCGCCGACGCGCAGCCGCCGCTGATGGCCATCAACAGTTATGTTCCGTCGCTGCAGCCGCTGCCGGCGCCCCTGGCGCAGGACGCGACGTATCGCTGGGGCGGCGAGCTGGTGGCGCTCGACGAGGCGTCGGACGCCCTGACGGTGCGGGCGCAGATGGTCTCGACCGGGGCGCGGTCGGCGGCGGCCGGCCTCGAGGCGGGCGAGCCGATCGTGATCACTTGGTCGGGCTACGGGGACGAGGCGAGCGGCATCCGCGCGGTGACGGCGGACGACGGCTCGGGCCTGTGGGGGAGCGACCGGTATCTGCTGCGTGCGACGTTCGAGAGCGTGGCGGCCGGCGGCCGGCAGTTGACCTTCCGGGTTCCGTTGCCGGAGGGCAGCCGCAGCGCGGTGCGCTCGCTGACGCGGGGCGCCTGGGCGCTGATGACGTCGCCGCACCATCCGGCCGATGCGCAGGCGCCGCTGATGGCCATCAACGCTTATGTCCCGTCGCGGCAGCCGCTGCCGGCGCCCCTGGCGCAGGACGCGACGTATCGCTGGGGCAGCGAGCTGGTGGTGCTGGACGAGGCCGCCGGTGCGTTGACGGTCCGGGCGCAGATGGTTTCGGCGGCGGCGCGGTCGGCGGCGGCCGGCCTCGAGGCGGGCGAGCCGATCGTGATCACGTGGTCGGGCTACGGGGACGAGGCGAGCGGCATCCGCGCGGTGACGGCGGACGACGGCTCGGGCCTGTGGGGGAGCGACCGGTATCTGCTGCGTGCGACGTTCGAGAGCGTGGCGGCCGGCGGCCGGCAGTTGACCTTCCGGGTTCCGTTGCCGGAGGGCAGCCGCAGCACGGTGCGCTCGCTGACGCGCGGCACGTGGGCGCTGATGACGTCGCCGCACCATCCGGCCGATGCGCAGGCGCCGCTGATGGCCGTCAATTCCTACGTGCCGTCGCGGCAGCCGCTGCCGGCGCCCCTGGCGCAGGATGCGACGTACCGCTGGGGCGGCGAGCTGCTGGCGCTGGACGAGGCCGCCGGCGCGCTGACGGTGCGGGCGCAGATGGTGTCGGCCGGAGCGCGGTCGGCGGCGGCCGGCCTCGAGGCGGGCGAGCCGATCGTGATCACCTGGTCGGGCTACTGGGACGCGGCGAGCGGCATCCGCGCGGTGGCGGCGGACGACGGCTCGGGCCTGTGGGGCAGCGACCGGTATCTGCTGCGTGCGACGTTCGAGTCGGTGACGGCCGGCGGCCGGCAGCTGACCTTCCGGGTTCCGTTGCCGGAGGGCAGCCGCAGCGCGGTGCGCTCGCTGACGCGGGGCGCCTGGGCGCTGATGACGTCGCCGCACCATCCGGCCGACGCGCAGTCGGCGCTGCTGGCGGTCGCGGCCTACGTGCCGTCGCGGCGGCCGGCGCCGGCCGTGGCGCAGGATGCGACGTATCGCTGGGGCGGTGAGCTGGTGGCGCTCGACGAGTCGGCCGGCGCGCTGACGGTGCGGGCGCAGATCGTGTCGACCGCGGCGGGCGCGGCGGCGTCCGGTCTCACGGCCGGTCAGCCCATCGTGATCGCCTGGTCCGGTCAGGAGCACGAGGCGAGCGGCATCCGCGCGGTGATGGCGGACGACGGCTCGGGCCTGTGGGGCAGCAACCGCTATCTGCTGCGGGCGACGTTCGAGGCGGTGGCGGCCGACGGCGGGCAGCTGACCTTCCGGGTGCCGCTGCCCGAGGACGGCCGGGATGCGGTGCAGGGTCTGACGGCGGGCGCCTGGGTGGGCGTGACGTCGCCGCATCATCCCGCGGACGCACGGCCGGCGCGGCTGGCCGTCAACACCGGCGCGCCTGCGCCGCAGACCCCGGTCGCGGTGGCCGCCGACGCGCAGGAATAGCGCCCGCCAGGCCAGGCTTCAGGCACCCGCGTCCCCGGCGCCGCCGGGGGCGTGGGTGTTTTCGTGTACGCCCGCCGCTATAGTTCTCCTTTGCCGTGATTGATACGCCGCCAGCGCTGGCCGTGCTCGCCGGGCGCATTGCCGACTGCGCCCGGGTCGGGGTCGATACCGAGGCCGACAGCCTGCATTGCTACCGCGAGAAGGTCTGCCTGGTGCAGGTCGGGCTGCCCGGCGCCGACGAGCTGGTCGATCCGCTGGCCGACCTCGATCTGTCGCCCCTGCTGCAGGCGCTGTCGCGCACCGAGCTGGTGATGCACGGTGCGGACTTCGATCTGCGCATGCTGCACCGCCTCGGCCTGGGCGCCCCGGCCAGGGTGTTCGATACCGTCATCGCCGCCCGGCTCGCCGGGGCCGCGCGCTACGGCTACGCGGCGCTGGTTGCCGAGCACTTCGGCGTCGCGCTGCCCAAGGGCCTGCAGACAGCCAACTGGGCGCGCCGGCCGCTGACGCCGCAACTGACCCGCTACGCCCGCAACGACACGCGCTTTCTGCTCCCGCTGGCGGAACGGCTCGAGCGCCGCCTGACGGAGCTCGGCCGCATCGCGTGGCTCGAGCAGTCGTGCCGGCGCGCGGTGGCGGCCGCGCGCGTCGTGCGCGAGCGCGACCCGGAGACCGCGTGGCGCGTGCGCGGCAGCCACACGCTCGGCGCACGCGCCAGCGCGATCCTGCGCGCCCTGTGGCATTGGCGCGAGGACGAGGCGCGGGCGGTCGACCGGCCGCCGTTTCACATCCTGTCGAACCAGGACCTCGTGGACGCCGCGCAGCGCCTCGACCGGGCCGAGGCCGTGGCGCCGCGCGGCAGGAGCGCCGCCCGGCAGGAGCGCTTCCGGCGGGCCGCGGCCGAAGCATTGCAGCTCGAGCGGGACGCCTGGCCCGGCCGGCCGCCGGCCAGGCGCCGTGCGCGCCTCGCGCCGGAGCAGGATCGGCAGGTGGCCGAGCTGAAGCGGTGCCGCGACCGCGCCGCGTCCGAGCTGGCGATCGAACCGGACCTGATCGCGTCGCGCGCCGCGCTCGAGGCTGTCGTCACTGGCGCCGGCGCCGCCCGCGACGCCCTGCTGCCCTGGCAGCAGGCGTTGCTCGACCTCGGCGACTGCTAGAATGGCGTGTTCGCACTGCGCGCCGAACCGCCAATCGATCCCCAGTCTGCCGTCCGGAGAACGCCTGCGAGGGCCGGGCCGAAACGCATGTCCAAGACGCCGCCGACGAAGAAGACCGCCGCGAGGAAATCCAGCCGCAAGCCTGCCGGCAGGACCGCAGCCGCCGCGCCCGAGCACAAGCACGTCTACTTCTTCGGCGGCGGTTCCGCCGAGGGCGACCGGACGCTGCGGGATCTGCTCGGCGGCAAGGGCGCGAACCTCGCCGAGATGACCAACGCCGGGCTGCCGGTGCCGCCCGGCTTCACGGTGTCGACCGACGCGTGCACGGCCTACTACGCGCAGCGCCGCCGCGTGCCGGCGGCCATCGATCGGGAGATGGAGGCGCATCTCGGCCGGCTGGAGAAGCTCACGGGCGCCAGGCTCGGCGCCGCGGATCGGCCGCTGCTGGTGTCGGTCCGCTCGGGCGCCAGGTTCTCCATGCCGGGGATGATGGACACGATTCTGAACCTCGGCCTGAACGACCGCGCGGTCGAGGGACTGAAGGCGCGCACCGCCAACGGCCGCTTCGCCTTCGACAGCTACCGCCGCTTCATCCAGATGTTCGGCAACGTCGTCCTCGAGATTCCGAAGGAGGCGTTCGAGGAGGAGTTCGACGGCGTCAAGGCGCACCGCGGCGCCGCGCTCGACACCGACCTCGACGAGGTGGCGCTGCGCGAGGTGGTCGAGCGCTTCAAGGCGGTCGTCATCCGCGAGAGCGGCGAGCCGTTCCCGCTGGATGCGCGGCGCCAGCTCCGCATGGCGCGCGACGCGGTCTTCCGCTCGTGGCAGAACCCGCGCGCGAAGGAGTACCGCCGCATCTACGACATCCCCGACGCCATCGGCACCGCCGTCAACGTGCAGGCGATGGTGTTCGGCAACGCCGGCGACCGCTCCGGGACGGGCGTCGGCTTCACCCGCAACCCGGCGACCGGCGCCAACGAGTTCTACGGCGAGTTCCTGATCAACGCGCAGGGCGAGGACGTCGTGGCGGGCATCCGCACGCCGCAGCCGATCGCGGAGCTCGAGCAGGTGATGCCGCGGGCCTACGAGGAGCTGCGCGCCATCACCAAGCGGCTGGAGCAGCACTACCGCGACGTGCAGGACTTCGAGTTCACCATCGAGGAAGAGAAGCTGTACATGCTCCAGACGCGCAACGGCAAGCGCACGGGGCATGCCGCGGTGGTGATTGCGACCGACCTGGTGGCGGAAGGCGTGATCGAGCCCGAGGACGCCGTGCGCATGGTCGACCCCGACGCGTTGACGCAGTTGCTGGCGCCGGTCTTCGACCCCGAGGCGTGGGCGGCGCTGCCGGCCGTGACGCGCGGTCTGCCGGCCTCGCCCGGCGCGGCCTGCGGGGAAGTCGTGTTCACGGCCGACGAGGCGGTGCGCTGGGCCGGTCAGGGCCGCGACGTGCTGCTGGTCCGCAAGGAGACGGTACCGGACGACATCCACGGCATGCACGTGGCGCAGGGCGTGCTGACGGCCACCGGCGGGATGACCTCGCACGCGGCCGTCGTGAGCCGCCAGATGGGGAAGCCGTCGGTGGTCGGGGCGGGCGAGCTCCAGGTCTCCGAGTCCGAGCGGGTGGTGGCGGTCAACGGGCAGCGGTTCGAGCAGGGCGACTACGTCTCGTTCGACGGGCTCAGCGGCGAGGTGAAGATCGGTCGTGTCGCGACCCGGCCGAGCGAGATCCTGCAGGTCCTGGCCGGCCAACTCGGCCAACGCCGCTCGGACATCTACGGGCGGTTCTCCAGGCTGTTGAAGTGGGCCGACAAGGTGCGCCGGCTCGGCATCCGCGCCAACGCCGACCAGCCCGACCAGGCCGCCACGGCGTACGCCTTCGGCGCGCGCGGCATCGGCCTGTGCCGCACGGAGCACATGTTCTTCGGTGAAGACCGGATCCCGATCGTGCAGCGCATGATCCTGGCCGAGACCGAGGCCGCGCGGCGGGCGGCGCTCGACGCGCTGCTGCCGCTGCAGCGCGACGACTTCTACGGCGTGTTCAAGGCGATGCGGGGCCAGCCGGTGACGATCCGGCTGATCGACCCGCCGCTGCACGAGTTCCTGCCGAAGCGCGAGGAGCTGATGGTCGAGATCGCGCGCGCCGAGGCGCTGGGCCGGACGGAGGGGCTTGAGGAGAAGCGGGCGTTGCTGCGGCGCGTCGAGCAGCTCCACGAGTTCAATCCCATGATGGGGCACCGCGGCGTGCGGCTGGCCATCAGCTATCCCGAGATTACGGAGATGCAGGCGCGCGCCATCATCGAGGCGGCCTGCCGGCTGGCCGGGGAGGGCGTCAGGGTCGTGCCCGAGATCATGGTGCCGCTCGTGGGCGACGTCGGCGAGTTCCGCGACCAGAAGGCGGTGATCGACCGGATGGCGTCCGAGACGATGGGCGTGGCCGGCGTCAAGGTGAAGTACCTGGTCGGGACCATGATCGAGCTGCCGCGCGCCGTGCTCGTGGCGGGCGAGATCGCGGCGGACGCGGATTTCTTCTCGTTCGGCACCAACGACCTGACGCAGCTCGCGTTCGGGTTCTCCCGCGACGACATCGGCAAGTTCCTCAAGGACTACCAGGACCGCGGCATCCTGACCCGGGATCCGTTCGAGTCGATCGATGCGGACGGCGTCGGCGCCCTGGTGCGCATCGGCGTGGAGCGGGGGCGCGGCGCGCGGCCGAAGCTCAAGCTCGGCGTGTGCGGCGAGCACGGCGGCGACCCCGCCTCGATCGACTTCTTCGAGGACGTCGGTCTCGACTACGTCAGCGCCTCGCCGTTCCGCGTCCCGACCGCGCGCCTGGCGGCGGCGCAGGCGGCGCTGGCCCGCCGCTGACGGTGGCCGCATGGGCAGGATCAACCGGCTGCCCCCGGAGCTCGCCAACCAGATCGCCGCCGGTGAGGTCGTCGAGCGGCCCGCGGCGGCGGTCAAGGAGCTCGTCGAGAACAGCCTGGACGCGGGCGCCGCGCGGGTGGCCGTGGCGATCGAGCTGGGCGGCAAGCGGCTGATCCGGGTCGAGGACGACGGCGAGGGGATGCTCCCCGGCGACGCCGAGCTTGCGGTCGAGCGCCACGCGACGAGCAAGATCGGCAGCGTCGACGATCTCGCCGCCATCGGCACGCTCGGCTTCCGGGGCGAGGCGCTGCCCAGCATCGCATCGGTCTCCCGCCTGCGGTTGCGCACGCGCCCGCGCGGCGCGTCGACGGGCGTCGAGGTGCGGGTGTCGGGCGGCGCGCTGGCGGGGGTCACGGAGGCCGGCCTGCCCGAGGGGACCAGCGTCGAGGTCCGTGACCTCTTCTACAACGTGCCGGCCCGGCGCAAGTTCCTCAAGTCGGACGGCGCGGAGACGGGGCACATCTCGCGCGCGCTGACGCAGCTCGCCCTGGCGCACGCCGCGGTCGGCTTCCGGCTGCAGAGCGGGCCCCGCACCGTCTTCCACTACCCGCCGGCGGCGAATTTGGCCGAGCGGTTCTTCCAGGTGTACGGCGAGCGGCCGGATCTCGTCGACGTGCGCAAGGAGGCGGGCGGCATCCGCCTGTACGGCCGGGCGGCCGCGCTGGCCGGGGACGCACCCCGGCGCGGGCCGCAGCATCTGTTCGTCAACGGCCGCGCGGTGCGGGACCGGACGATCCTGCACGCGGTGAACGACGCCTACAGCCGCGCGACCGTCAAGCCGCGCAGCCCCGAGGTGCACCTGTTCGTCGAGCTGCCGCCGGAGCGGGTCGACGTCAACGTCCATCCGACCAAGGCCGAGGTGCGGTTTCTCGAGCAGTCGCTGGTCCACGAGGTGGTCAGGCGCGCCTTCGCCGACGCGCTCGGACAGGAGGTCGTGCCCGAGGTGCCGCTGGCGGCGGGGCGGCCGAGCCCGCCCGGGCCGCGCCCGGCGGCCATTCCGGGCGTCGTCGCCGGCATGGCGGCGGCCAGCCGCTGGGCGCCGGTGACGGAGGCCTTCCGCCGGCCGGGCCCGGCGCCCGCCCCGCCGGGAGGGCAGGTGGACGCGGTCCGGGAGTCGCAGCCGGAGACCGGCGCCCGCGGGGCCGCGCCGCCCGGACCGGAGCAGGCGCCGCTGATTCCGCTGGGACAGTTCCGCGACACGTTCATCATCGCCGTCGACAACGACGGGGTGGTCATCGTGGACCAGCACGTCGCCCACGAGCGCATCCTCCACGAGCAGGTCCTGGCGCGTCTGGCGGACGGCGTCCTGGAATCGCAGCGGCTGCTCGAGCCGCTGCTGATCGCCCTGCCCGCCGGCGCGCGCGAGGCACTGCAGGCGCACGCCGGGACGCTGGCCCGGCTCGGCTTCGAGATCCATCCGTTCGGCGGCGACAGCGTGCAGGTGACGGCGGTCCCCGGCCTGCTGGGCCGGGGCGACTGCGAGGCCGCCGTCCGCGCGCTGGCCGAGGACCTCGACGGCCTGGACGACGGCGCGGCGGTCGGCGAGGCGCTCGGCCGCATCGCGGCCAGCACGGCGTGCCACGCGGCCGTCAAGGCGAACGACCGGCTGACGCTCGAGAAGATGGCCTGGATGCTCCGGGAGCTGCGGCGCACCGCCTACTCGACGGTCTGCCCCCATGGCCGGCCGGTGCTGCTGCGGCTCACGCGCGAGGAGCTCGAGAAGCGTTTCGAGCGCGTCTGACGGACGCGGCATCCCGGACGCGCCCGACCCCGCTCCGTGTGTTACGTTGTGGGCTGCGATGCGGCCGCGCGCGAGGGTCGGCGCGGCCGTTCGGCGGCAAGCAGGATCCAGCGGCAGGGAGTCGAAAATGCCAACACATGCACAGCGCGTCGCCGCGGTCGTGGTGCTCGGCGGGCTGCTGGCGGCGGGCATCGTGCCGGCGGCCGGGCAGACCGACAACGGCGAGTGGCGGAGCTACGGCGGCGACATCGCGAACACGCGCTACGCGCCGCTCGACCAGATCACGGCCGGGAACTTCGACGAGCTGGAGGTGGCCTGGCGGCTGAAGACGGACAACTTCGGCCCGGCGCCGGAGTACAACTTCCAGTCGACGCCGCTGATGGTCGACGGCGTCGTGTACTCGACGGCCGGGCTGCGGCGGGCGGCGATTGCGGCGGACGCGGCGACGGGCGAGCTGCTGTGGATGCACCGGCTCGACGAGGGCGAGCGGGCGGAGAACGCGCCGCGGCGGCGGTCGGGCCGGGGTCTGGCGTACCGCGACGACGGGGGCGACGGGCAGATCTTCTACGTGACGCCGGGCTACCGGCTGATCGGGCTGAACGCGAAGACGGGCGCGCGGCTGGCGGACTTCGGCGACGACGGCATGGTGGACCTGATGCAGAACATGGATCAGGACATCGACCCGCTGGCGGGGGAGATCGGCCTGCACGCGACGCCGCTGGTGGCTGGCGACACGGTGGTGGTGGGGGCGGCTCACGTGCCGGGGAGCGCGCCGCGCTCGATGCGCAACACGAAGGGCTACGTGCGGGGCTTCGACGCGACGACTGGCGTGCGCAAGTGGATCTTCCACACGATTCCGGGCGCCGACGAGTATGGCAACGACTCGTGGCTGAACGATTCGTGGCGCTACACGGGCAACACGGGGGTGTGGGGCCAGATCAGCGCGGACCTGGAGCTGGGCATCGTGTATCTGCCGACGGAGATGCCGACGAACGACTACTACGGCGGCCATCGGCACGGGGACAACCTGTTCTCGGACAGCATCGTGGTGGTGGACATCGACACGGGCGAGCGTCTGTGGCACCTGCAGGCGATCCACCACGACGTATGGGACTGGGACTTTCCGTGCGCACCCGTGCTGGTCGACGTGGAGATCGACGGGGTCGAGCGCAAGCTGCTGGTGCAGCCGAGCAAGCAGGCCTGGCTGTACGTGCTCGACCGGGTGACGGGCGAGCCGATCTGGCCGATCGAGGAGCGCGAGATGCCGCCCTCGGACGTGCCGGGCGAGCTGCTCTCGCGGACGCAGCCGTTCCCGACGCACCCGCCGGCCTACGACCGGCAGGGGGTGAGCATCGACGACCTGATCGACTTCACGCCGGAGTTGCGCGCGGAGGCCGAGGCGCTGGTGTCGAACTTCCGCATCGGACCGATCTTCACGCCGCCGGTGGTGGCCGAGACCGACGGTCCCTACGGGACGCTGATGCTGCCGTCGGCCGGCGGCGGCGCCACCTGGACGGGGGGCTCGGTCGATCCCGAGACCGACATCTTCTACCAGTACTCGTTCACGCAGGTCACCTCGCTGGGGCTCGTGAACGACCCGGAGCGCTCGGACATGAACTTCATCCGGGGCAACCCGCCGGGCGTGCCGGCGCCGCGGCGCGCGCTGAACATCCGCGGGCTGCCGCTGGTCAAGCCGCCGTGGGGGCGCATCAGCGCGATCGACCTGGCGACGGGCGACATCCTGTGGCAGATCGCGCACGGCGAGACGCCGGACAACGTGCGGAACCATCCGGATCTGGCGGGCCTGGAAATTCCGCGCACCGGCCGCATCGGACGCGTCGGCACGCTCATCACGAAGACGCTGCTGATCGCGGCCGAGCCCGGGACGTTCACGACGCCGTCGGGCGCGGTGGGGGCGATGCTGCGGGCCTACGACAAGGCGACGGGCGAGGAGATCGGGGCGGTCTACATGCCGGCGTCGGTGTCCGGCGCGCCGATGACCTACCTGCACGAGGGACGGCAGTACATCGTCATGGCCATCGGCGGCGCCGGCTTCCCGGGCGAGCTGATCGCCTACCGGCTGCCCGGCTAGCCCATGTTTAACAACGGTACAGCCAAGGCATTTTAGAATCAGCAGCTTACGCCGACCGAACGGCGCAAGTGGCACTACAAATGCGCGTCAACCGGGGGAAGGGGGGCGGTCAGATGATCGTCTTGCGGACGCCGCCCGGCTGCGGGTCGACGCCGAGCGCATCGTAGATGGCCCGCTGTTCGGGTTCGGCTTGCGTGGCCGTGCGCACGTGCAGGGTGCGCCCGTCCGGGCGCCGGAAGGTGGCGGTGACGCGCTGCTGGCCTTCGAGGATGCGGCGCAGGGTGGACCAGCTGGCGTGCTCGCCGTGCGCGCGCAGGCGGGTGCGGATGACCTGCACGAGCTGGTAGGCGATAACAGTGAGCAGCAGGTGGCCGTCGGCCCGCCGCGGCTTGTGGTGGTAGATGGGGCGCAGTCCGAGCTCGGACTTGAGCGAGCGGAAGACGGCTTCGACGTCGGTGAGCGTGGTGTAGGTTCGCCACAAGGCGTCTTCGTCCCAGTCGGTCTCGCTGCTGCGCAGGCAGTAGACGCCGGGATGGGTGGCCATCGAGCCGTCCTGCGGGCGTCGGGTCCAGGTGACGGCGACGGCCTGGTTGCCGGTCTCGTCGGCGGTGACGTCGATCTGGTAGTGCTTGGCGGCGCGGGTGTGGCGCGCCTTCAAGCGCCCGATGCGCTGCCAGACCTGGGCGAGGCGCTTGTGGGCGCGGGGGCGCGCCAGCCCGTCGTTGAGCTTGGTGAGCGCGGCCTCGAAGCGGGTGGCGACGCGCTCGACGATGGCTCGTTCCTTCTGTGCTCGCTCCTCCGAGTAGCAGTACAAGCGCACCTCGTCGGGGTCGGTGGAGACGACCTTGTGCAGGTGCACGGTCTGGTTCGACTGCGTGCGGACCGACACGGCGGCCTCGGCATCGAATTGCCGGTGGCGTTCGCGGCTGACGACCAGATAGCGGTAGCCGTGCTCGCGCAGCCAGGTGATGCAGGCGTCGGTGGCGACGCCGCGGTCCATCACCACCAGGGCGCCGGCCGGCGCCCGCAGCGCCTCGAGCATGCCGGCCAGGGTGCGGTGCTCGCGGACGTTGCCGGCGAACAGTTGCGAGCGGCGGACGAAGCCGCTGGCGTCGAGCATCAGCCCCAGGGTCAACAGCGGGCAGTCGCTGCGTTTCTCCTTCGAGTGCCCGCGCTTGGCCTGGGGCTGCTCGCTCGCCTCGCCTTCGAAATAGGTGTTGGTCAGGTCGTAGAGGGTCACGGTCGGCTGCAGGTCGAACAGCCCGAGGGCGCGGTCGAACAGGTGCGCCTCGATCGCCTCGCGATGCTTCACCAACGCGTCCGAGGCGCGGTAGAGCTGCATCGCGCTGACGGTCTCGAAGTCGACGCCGAGCAGCTCGCCCAGACCGCTGCGCGCTTGCAGCCAGCGGTGCGTCGCGCGCTCCGATGCCGGCTGGGCCAGGCGCCCGACGAGGGCCCCGGCCGCCGCCGCACGCAACGCGCCGTTGACGCCCAACTCGGCCAGCAGGGCCGGCAGCTCCAATTGCTCCAGCGCCCACAGGCCGACCTGCTCCACCCCGACGCTACGGGGACGGGCCAGGCGCAGCGAGTCGACATCGACCCGTTGCACGGCCGCCGGTCCGGCGGCCGTCTCGTCCCTCGGTGCGGCGCGGGCAACCAACTGCGCGGCGATCCGCTGCGCCTCATGCTCGACGGCGGGCGGGAAATCGGCCACCAGCGGCGGTTGGCCGGCCAGGATATCGTCGATGCGGGTGCACAGCAGCGGCCACTGCTCGCGGGGGATGTCGAAGTGGCGCCCGAGATTGAGCAGCGTGCGCTGCCGGACGGTGTTTCCGACGCGCTCGGAGTGGACGAGGCGATGGGAGAAGTAAGGCTGTCGGTCTTCGGTTCGCCGGGTTTGGGTGCGCCGCACGAACATACGGGCCACGATAGCGGGTGGACCCGCCACAGCGCAACCCAAGCCATACGATTATGGCACTACATTGAGCTCAGCCAAACGCCGATCATTTAGAATCAATAACTTACAGAGACGAAACTCTCGAAATGCTGCCCGAATCGGCAAAATGACCGCCGATCTTGTTAAACATGGGCTAGGCTAGGAGTCAGGCCTGCTCGGGGGTCCGCGGCAGGCTCCGGGTCAGGCCCCTGAAGAGCAGCGTCAGGGCCGGGTTCGAGCGCGCCAGGAGGCTGGTGACGGCGGTGACGGCCCGCACGCTGCGGCGCGAGATCTTGACGTCGCTGCCGCTGCGGAAGGCCGGCGTGGCATGGATGCGCTGCAGCGTGAGCACCGCCATGCCCAGCGGCCAGAGACAGAAGCGGCGGATGCCGGTCTCGCCGCGCGGAATGGCGAGGACGAAGCGCAGCGCGTGCGCCAGATGGCGGTGCGCGAGCGCCACGAGCTGCGACAAGCCGTCGACGAAGCCGGGGCCGGCCTGCCCCGGGGACAGGGCGCGCAGCTCGAAGCCGGCGGCCTGGAAGACGTCGCGCGGCAGCCAGCACGCGCCGCGCCGCCGGTCCTCCCAGACGTCCTTGAGGATGTTGACCATCTGCAGGCCCTGGCCGAAGGATACGGACAGCGGCAACAGCTCCTCGCGCCGCCCGCCGATCTCCGCCGAGTAGTCGCAGAACAGCTCGGTGAGCGTCTCGCCGACCACGCCCGCGACGCAATAGCAGTAGCGGTTCAGGTGGGGCACGTCCCGCAGGCCCGCCGTGCTGGCGTGCTGCTGGAACTCCGCCATGCCGCGCGACATGATCCGCACGCAGCGCTCGACGGCGCGGCGCTGGGGGGCGCCGAGACGTCCGGTGATGCGGACTATCCGGGCGGTGTTGGCCACCAGGTCGCGTTCGTGCCCGGTGCTCGACGACGAGAGCAGCGGGCCGAGTTCGCGAGCGAACGCCGCCGCGTCGCCGCGTCCGGTCGCCACCGCGATGAAGCGCTCCGAGAACGCCCGCTTCTGCGCGGGGGACAGCGCCGGCTCATCCTCGATCGTGTCCGCGATGCGGCACAGGGCGTAGACGTTGCCGACCACGTCGCGCAGCGCGTCCGGGAGCTGGGGAATGTTGAGGGCGAACGTGCGGGAGACGCCGCGCAGGATCGCCGTCTGGTAGGCCAGGTCGCGGCTCGCCGATCCGCCCGGGGCTGACGCGATCATCAGCGCCATCGTATCGAATCGGGTCGGGCGCATGGCCGAATTTGCTATTCTTCGCCCACGGCCGGGCGGATCAAGGGAGTCGAACATGTCAACACATGCGCAGCGTCTCGCGGCGGTCGTGGTGCTCGGCGGGCTGCTGGCGGCGGGCATCGTGCCGGCGGCCGGGCAGACCGACAACGGCGAGTGGCGGAGCTACGGCGGCGACATCGCGAACACGCGCTACGCGCCGCTCGACCAGATCACGGCCGGGAACTTCGACGAGCTGGAGGTGGCCTGGCGGCTGAAGACGGACAACTTCGGCCCGGCGCCGGAGTACAACTTCCAGTCGACGCCGTTGATGGTCGACGGCGTGGTGTACTCGACGGCCGGGCTGCGGCGGGCGGCGATTGCGGCGGACGCGGCGACGGGCGAGCTGCTGTGGATGCACCGGCTCGACGAGGGCGAGCGGGCGGAGAACGCGCCGCGGCGGCGGTCGGGCCGGGGTCTGGCGTACCGCGACGACGGGGGCGACGGTCAGATCTTCTACGTGACGCCGGGCTACCGGCTGATCGGGCTGAACGCGAAGACGGGCGCGCGGCTGGCGGACTTCGGCGACGACGGCATGGTGGACCTGATGCAGAACATGGATCAGGACATCGACCCGCTGGCGGGGGAGATCGGCCTGCACGCGACGCCGCTGGTGGCTGGCGACACAGTGGTGGTGGGGGCGGCTCACGTGCCGGGGAGCGCGCCGCGCTCGATGCGCAACACGAAGGGCTACGTGCGGGGCTTCGACGCGACGACTGGCGTGCGCAAGTGGATCTTCCACACGATTCCGGGCGCCGACGAGTATGGCAACGACTCGTGGCTGAACGATTCGTGGCGCTACACGGGCAACACGGGGGTGTGGGGCCAGATCAGCGCGGACCTGGAGCTGGGCATCGTGTATCTGCCGACGGAGATGCCGACGAACGACTACTACGGCGGCCATCGGCACGGGGACAACCTGTTCTCGGACAGCATCGTGGCGGTGGACATCGACACGGGCGAGCGTCTGTGGCACCTGCAGGCGATCCACCACGACGTATGGGACTGGGACTTTCCGTGCGCACCCGTGCTGGTCGACGTGGAGATCGACGGGGTCGAGCGCAAGCTGCTGGTGCAGCCGAGCAAGCAGGCCTGGCTGTACGTGCTCGACCGGGTGACGGGCGAGCCGATCTGGCCGATCGAGGAGCGCGAGATGCCGCCCTCGGACGTGCCGGGCGAGCTGCTCTCGCGGACGCAGCCGTTCCCGACGCACCCGCCGGCCTACGACCGGCAGGGGGTGAGCATCGACGACCTGATCGACTTCACGCCGGAGTTGCGCGCGGAGGCCGAGGCGCTGGTGTCGAACTTCCGCATCGGACCGATCTTCACGCCGCCGGTGGTGGCCGAGACCGACGGCCCCTACGGGACGCTGATGCTGCCGTCGACCGGCGGCGGCGCCACCTGGCCGGGAGGCTCGGTCGATCCCGAGACCGACATCTTCTACCAGTACTCGTACACCCAGGCGGTGTCGCTGGGTCTGGTGCACGACCCGGAGCGCTCCGACATGGACTACATCCGGGGCAACCCGCCGGGCGTGCCGGCGCCGCGGCGCGCGCTGAACATCCGCGGGCTGCCGCTGGTCAAGCCGCCGTGGGGGCGCATCAGCGCGATCGACCTGGCGACGGGCGACATCCTGTGGCAGATCGCCCACGGCGAGACCCCGGACAACGTGCGGAACCACCCCGACCTCGCGGGGCTGGACATCCCGCGCACGGGCCGCGCGGGACGCATCGGCACGCTGGTCACGAAGACGCTGCTGATCGCGGCCGAGACGGGCACGTTCACGACGCCGTCGGGCGCGGTGGGGGCGATGCTGCGGGCCTACGACAAGGCGACGGGCGAGGAGGTCGGGGCGGTCTACATGCCGGCGTCGATTTCCGGCGGCGCGCCGATGACCTACCTGCACGAGGGGCGGCAGTACATCGTCATGGCCATCGGCGGCGCCGGCTTCCCGGGCGAGCTCATCGCGTACCGGCTGCCCGGGTAGGAGTGAGCCGCAGGCGCTTGACCGACTCGAAGTCCCGGCGGTTGCGGGTGAGCAGCATCAGATCGTGCGCGATGGCCGTGGCGGCAATCAGGGCGTCCGGGGTGGCGATGCCGGTTTCGCGCCGGATGCGGCCGGCGCGCTCCGCCACGTCACGGTCCACGGCGATCTCGCGAAAGGGATCGAGGAGGCGCTGCACGAGCGCGGCGCCGGCAACACGAGCGGCGAGATGTGACATGCAGAAAACACTCACGAACGGACTGAAGCTGCTGGCGCTCGCGGTCGTCGTCGCCGCCGCGCCGACGGCGCAGGCGCAGCAGGTCGAATGGCGGAGCTACGGTTCGGACGTGGCCGGCACCAAGTACTCGCCGCTCGACCAGATCAACGAGGACACGATCGGCGATCTCGAGATCGTCTGGCGCCAGTCGGTGCTCCCGGACGCCGTCCGCGGCGACCGCGACCTCTCCGCCTCGGTGGCGGCGCAGAACACCCCGCTCATGGCTGACGGGCGGCTCTACATCAGCACCGGCCTCGGCACCGTGGCGGCGCTCGACGCGCGCACCGGCGAGGTGCTCTGGTTCGACGAGCCGCCGGACCGCGACGGCGAGCCGTTCCAGCGCGCCCGCCAGACGCGCGGCGTGGCCTACTGGGAGGATCCGGAGCGCGACGGGGCCCGCGTGCTGGCCGTGGTGGGCGAGTATCTCGTGGCGCTCGACGCCCGTACCGGCGAGCGCTTCCCGGACTTCGGCGAGGGCGGCGAGGTCGACCTTCGCAAGGGCTACTACCGCGACGTCGACACGTTCAGGTGGGGATCGCCCCCGATCGTGGTCAACGGCATCGTCGTGATCGGCTCGTCGATCATGGACGTCGTCAGCCCGACGATGCCGGCCCTCAAGCAGGCGCCGCCGGGCGACGTGCGGGGCTTCGACGTCCGGACCGGCGAGCAGGTGTGGGCCTTCCGCACGATCCCGCAGGACGGGGAGTTCGGCAACGAGACCTGGCTGACGGCGATCGACCAGGACCGCCCGTCGTGGGAGTACAGCGGCAACACGAACATGTGGGCGTGGGCCAGCGCGGACGAGGAGCTCGGCTACGTCTACCTGCCGCTGTCCACGCCGACCAACGACTACTACGGGGGCTACCGGCCCGGCGACAACCTGTTCGCCGAGAGCATCGTCTGCCTCGACGCGCGGACCGGCGAGCGCGTCTGGCACTTCCAGGCGGTGCATCACGGTCTCTGGGACTACGACTTCCCGGCCGCGCCCAATGTCGTCGACATCCGCGTGGACGGGCGCGGCGAGCCGGTCAGGGCGCTGGCCGCCGTGAGCAAGCAGGCGTTCACCTACGTCTTCGACCGGGTCACCGGCGAGCCGATCTGGCCCATCGAGGAGCGTCCCGTCCCGCCGGGCGACGTGCCCGGCGAATGGTACGCGGCGACCCAGCCGTTCCCGACGAAGCCGCCGCCCTTCGACCAGCAGGGGACCAGCGCCGACGACCTGATGGACTTCACCCCCGAGCTCCGGCAGGAGGCCCTGGAGGTCTTCGAGCAGTACGTGAGCGGCCCGCTCTTCACCGCACCCTCGCTGGTCGATGAGTTGCCAGGCGGCACGCGGGGCACGCTGCAGATGCCGGGCGTCGTCGGCGGCGCCGACTGGGGCGGTGCGGCGGTCGACCCGGAGACCGGGATCCTGTACGTGCCGTCCGTGCACAGCGAGTCGGTGATCGGCATCACGCGGTCGGAGCATCCCCGCTCGGACATGAACCTGGTGCTGCATTCGATCACGCCCCTCGAGGGACCGCGGGAGCTGCCGCTCTTCAAGCCGCCGTACGGGCGGCTGGTGGCCATCGACCTCAACCAGGGCGAGATCCTGTGGTCGAAGGCCAACGGCGACGGGCCGCGCGACCACCCGGACCTGCGCGATCTCGACCTGCCGCCGCTGGGCCAGCCGGGCCGCGTCTCGCCGCTCGTCACGAAGTCGCTCGTGTTCCTCGGCGAAGGCGGCCGGACGGGCGTCGTCGTGCTGAACCCCATCTGGGGCGGGGCCGGCGGCAAGATGTTCCGCGCATACGACAAGCTGACCGGCGAGGTCGTCTGGGAGAAGGAGCTCCCGGGCGGCACGACCGCCGCGCCGATGACCTACATGGTCGACGGCAAGCAGTACATCGTCGTCACCGTGGGCTGGGACGACCTGCCCAGCGAGTACGTCGCCCTGGCGCTGCCGTAGCGACGAGGCGCAGCGATCCATGAATATCTAAAGCGAGTTTTTAGATATTCATGGATAATGGCGGGTGTGATTCCCCGTACCGACCACGAGACTGCCATTGGCGCCCTGCTCGGGCAGTTTCCTGTCGTCGGCCTCATCGGCGCACGGCAGGTCGGCAAGACAACGCTCGCGCGCCGCGTGGTCGCCGCGGCGTCGCAACCTGTCACGTCGTTCGATCTGGAGGATCCGACCGACGAGGCGCGGCTCGCGGATCCCAAGCTGGCGCTCGAGCCGCTGCAGGGCCTCGTGGTCATCGACGAGGTCCAACGCCGGGAGGGACTCTTCGAGCTGCTGCGCGTGCTGGTTGATCGGCCGGGCAGCGCGGCCCGGTTCCTCGTGCTCGGCAGTGCCGGCCCTGACCTGCTGCGGCAATCCTCCGAGACGCTTGCCGGGCGCATCGCCTATCACGAGCTGCCGCCGTTCCGCGTCAACGAGACGGGGGCCGGCGCGATCGACCGGCTCTGGGTGCGCGGCGGGTTTCCGCCGTCGTTCCTTGCTCCCGACGAGACAGCCAGCGTCCGTTGGCGGCAGGCCTTTGTCCGGACCTTCCTCGAACGCGGCCTGCCGCAGCTCGGCGTGTCCGTGCCGGCGACGACGATGCGGCGTTTCTGGACGATGGTCGCCCACTACCACGGCAACCGGTGGAACAGTGCCGAGATCGGCCGCGCACTCGGCGTGTCGGGGCCGACCATCAATGCCTACCTCGACCACCTCGTCGACGCGTTGGTGGTGCGCCGGCTCGCGCCCTGGCATGAGAACCTGAAGAAGCGGCAGGTCAAGGCGGCGAAGATATTCGTCGCCGATACCGGGCTGCTGCACACGCTGCTCGCGCTCGACACCGAGGCTGCGCTCCTGGGACATCCGCGGGCGGGGGCCTCCTGGGAAGGGTTCGCCATGCAGGAGATCGTGCGGATCCTGGGTGTCGACTGGGAGCGGTGCTACTACTGGGCCACGCAGCAGGGCGCCGAGCTCGATCTGCTGGTGTTCGATGGCGGGCAGCGGACGGGGTTCGAGTTCAAGCGCACGAGCGCCCCACGGCTCACGCGGTCGATGCGGTCGGCGCTGGCCGACCTGCGGCTCGCTCGCCTGTACGTCGTCTTCCCGGGACCCTCCCGGTTCGCGTTGGCCGACAGGGTGGAGGCAGTCGGCTTGACTGCCGCGTGCGCCGGCGGTCTGTAGGCTGATTAATTTCAGCGCGCGGCCACCGGCTCGCCGTCCCGCGTCGCGGCCCCGAGCTCGCGGAGGAGCCTGGCCGTGCTGCCGGCCGCGTCGCCCGCGGCCAGCGCGAGGTCCAGCGGCGTCTCGCCGCGCTCGTTGCGGGCGTCCAGCTCGGCGCCTCGCTCGGCCAGCAGCGCGACGGCCTCATCGAGGCGGCGCGACACCGCCAGGTGCAGGGCCGTCTCGCCGCGCGCGCCGCGCGCGTTGACGTCGACGCCGGCGTCGAGCGCGGCGTCCACCGCATCGACGGCGCGGCGCTGCTCGACGTCGGCCGCGGGGCGCGGGACGCCGAACCGCCGCCGCGTGCTGCTGCCGAGTATCGCGGCCATCGCGGCGGTGTCGCCGCCGAGCGAGGCCGACGGCTCGGCGCCGTGGGCGGCCAGCAGCCGCATGATCGCCGGCTCGCGGAACGACGCCGCGACCCAGAACGGCGTGGCGCCGATCATGCCGTGCGGCAGCCGCCAGTCGGCGCTCACGCGGCGCGCGGGCGTGCCGCGCTCCAGGACGGCGTCGGGGTCGGCGCCGAACCTCAGCAGCGTGGCGACCAGTTGCGGGTCGCCGCGGAGCACCGCCGCGTGCAGCGCCGCGTACCCGGCGCCCGCCGCGTTCGGGTCGGCGCCCGTCTCGAGCAGGAAGGTCGCGAGCTGCCGGTGGTTGCCGTGGGCGGCCACCACCAGCGGCGTCGTGCCGCTCGCCGCCGCCGCGTCCACCACGGCGCCGGCCGCAACGAGCAGACGGGCGGATGCCACGTCGCCGTGCCGCGCCGCGAACAGCAGCGGCGTGTAGCCGCCCTGCAGCACCTCGAAGACGCCGCTGGGGTCCGCGTTGCCGGAGGAGCTGACGACCTGCGGGTAGACGCGCGAGCGATCGTCCACGCGGGCGCCGGAGCTCAGCAGGACGCGGACCACCTCCGCATGCTGCTGCGCCGCGGCCCACATCAACGCCGTCTGGCCGTACGTGTGCTCGGTCGCGTGCGGGTCGGCGCCGCGGTCGAGCAGGGCCTGCACGGCGGCGGGATTGCCCGTGCGCGAGGCGGTCATCAGGGGCGTCTCGCCCGACGGCAGCGCCCGGTCGGGGTCGGCGCCGGCGGCCAGCAGCGTCTCGAGCAGGACGGCGCTGCCGTTGCTCGCGGCGAGCCACAGCGGCGTGGCCCCGAGATCGTTGACCGCGTCGACCGCGGCGTCGGACGCGAGCAGCAGGCGCGCCGTCCGCGCCTCGTCCCAGTAGACCGCCCAGTGCAGGGCGGTGGTGCCGTCGCCCTGGCGGCCGTTGACGTCGGCGCCAGCGCCCAGCAGCGCCGGCACGGCCGCCCAGTTCTGACGCTTCGCCGCATCGGCCAGGGGCGTGGCCCGGGTCTGGCCGCCGGCCGGGGTCACCACGAAGGCCAGGGCGGCTACAAGGACCGCGGCCACGAAACCGGCCGCATCGATCGCCCGACGCGTTGCTGCCTGCATGGCCGTCCATGGTACCGCGTCCCCGCGGCGCTGACTAGTTCGCAGAGCGGCGGGTCAGCGCCCGCGCAGGGTGCCGCCGCGTCGGGGAGGGGCTGCTCCCGAGCGGAAGGGAGGCGACTACCAGACGCCGGCCATTGACAACGGAGCGGCCATCGGGGACCATCAGACGATCGCCAGAACGAGGTCGGAAGCGGGATGAGGATCAGTTCGTTCACGCGCGTCATTACCGGCATCGCCGCCGCCGGCGCCCTCTGCGGCGCCACGCTGGCCGCGGCCCAGACGACGCCCCCGCCGGACGCAGCGGCGGTGCGCGCGCTGCTCGATCGCTACTGCGTCACGTGTCACAACGAGCGGCTGCGCACGGCCGGCCTCGCGCTCGATGCCGCGGATCCGGCGTCGGTCGCGCACGATGCGCGCATCTGGGAACAGGTCGTCCGCAAGCTGCGCATCGGCGCGATGCCGCCACCGGGCCGCCCCCGTCCCGAGCGCGCCGCCGCGGGGGAGGCGGTCGCGTATCTCGAGACGGCGCTGGACCGCGCCGCGGCCGACCAGCCGGGCGTGGGTCGCACCGAGACGTTTCACCGCCTGAACCGGGCCGAGTACCGCAACGCGGTCCGCGATCTGCTGCACGTCGACGTGGACGTCTCGGCGCTCCTGCCGGCCGACGACGCCGACGCGCACGGCTTCGACAACATGGCCGCGGTCCTGTCGGTCTCGCCGGCGCTCCTCGAGCGCTACCTGTCGGCGGCGCGCAGGATCAGTCGTCTCGCGGTGGGGACGGCGCCGCCGGCGGCGAGCGTGGACACGCACCGCATACCCCTGCTCCTGTACCAGGACGGGCGGCTCAGCGAGGATCTGCCGCTCGGCTCGCGCGGCGGCATCGCGATACGCCACCGCTTTCCGGTGGACGGCGAGTACTCGATCCGGCTGCGTCTGCAGCGCACGTACACCGACTACATCCGCGGTCTCGGCACGCCGCAGCAACTCGACGTGCGCGTCGACGGCCGGCTGATCAGGCGGTTCACGGTCGGCGGCGCGGCGCCGCCGGACGCCAGGTCGGCGCCGGCCAGCTTCGCGGGCAACACGCCGCTGTTCGGGCATCCCGACTGGGAGGCCTACGTGCTGGGGGCGGACGCGGACCTCGCGGTGACCTTCCCCGTCGCGGCGGGCGAGCACGTGGTGGGCGTCTCGTTCCAGCACAGGCTGTGGGAGCCGGAAGGCGTGCTGCAGCCCCGCCAGACGGGCTTTCCGCTCGCCATCAACGAGCGCTGGCAGGGCAACGCCGCCGTGGGCAGCGTCGAGATCGGCGGGCCGCATGCCGTGGACGGGCCGGGCGACACCGCCAGCAGGCGCGCGATCTTCACGTGTCGTCCGGCGGCCGGCGACGACGCGGCCGCGTGCGCCCGGACGATCCTGTCGCGCCTGGCCCGGGCTGCCTACCGGCGTCCCGTCACCGCGGGCGACGTCGATCTGCTGTTCGCGTTCTACGAGCAACGGCAGCGGACGGACGGCTTCGAGGCCGGCATCCAGCTCGCGCTGCAGCGCCTGCTCAGCGATCCGGAGTTCCTGTTCCGGATCGAGCGCGACCCCGCGGGCGCCGAGCCGGGGGCCGCGTACGCGGTGAGCGATCTGGCGCTCGCGTCGCGGCTGTCGTTCTTCCTGTGGAGCAGCATCCCGGACGAGGAGCTGCTCGCTGCCGCCGCGCGGGGCGACCTGGCCGATCCGGCGCTGCTAGAGCATCAGGTGCGCCGCATGCTGCGCGATCCGCGGTCGGCCGCGCTCGTCGACAACTTCGCCGGCCAGTGGCTGCTCCTGCGCAACATTCCGACCATCAATCCCGACCCGAACCTGTTCCCGACGTTCGACGAGAACCTGCGGGCGGCGTTCCGGCGCGAGACGGAGCTGTTCGTCGCGAGCATCATGCGCGAGGACCGCAGCCTGGTCGACCTGATCGACGCCGACTACACGTTCGTCGACGAGCGGCTGGCCGCGCACTACGGCATCCCGGGCGTCTACGGCAGCCGGTTCCGCAAGGTGACGCTCGACGGCCGGCGGGGCGGATTGCTGGGGCACGGCGGCCTGCTCACGGTCACGTCGTATCCCAATCGCACGTCGCCCGTGCTGCGCGGCAAGTGGGTGCTCGAGAACCTGCTGGGCGCCCCGCCGCCCCCGCCGCCGCCCGACGTGCCGTCGTTTCCGGAGCGCGGGGAGGGCGGCGAGCCCGCCACGGTGCGGGAGCTGCTGGAGATGCACCGGCGGAATCCGGCCTGCGCCGGGTGCCACGCGCCGATGGACCCGCTCGGGTTCGCGCTCGAGCAGTTCGACGCCATCGGCCGCTGGCGCACGACCGACGCGGAGACGCCGATCGATGCGTCGGGCGTCATGCCCACCGGCCACGCGTTCGACGGTCTGGCCGGGCTGCGGCAGATGCTGGTGGAGGACCCGGAGCCGCTGGTCAGGACCGTTACCGAGAAGCTGCTGGCATACGCGCTCGGCCGCAGCATCGAGCACTACGACCACCCGACGATCCGCCGGATCGCGCGGGAGGCGGCCGCCGACGAGTATCGGTGGTCGGCCGTCGTGCTCGGCATCGTCCGGAGCGCACCGTTTCGAATGCGGAGCACAGGCTCATGATCATTACCAGGAAGGCGATACCCCGGCGCACGGTCCTGCGCGGTCTCGGCACCGCCCTCGCGCTGCCGCTGCTGGACGGGATGGTGCCGGCGCTCTCTGCGATTCGCAACACGCCCGCGCGCGGCATGCGGCGCTTCGGCGTGGTGTACGTGCCCAACGGCATGGCGATGGAGTACTGGACGCCGAAGCAGGCCGGGACCGCCTTCGAGCTGTCGCCCATCCTGCGGCCGATGGAGCCCCACAGGGACCGCACGCTCGTGCTGACGGGGCTCGATCCCGGGCGCGGCGGCGGCGCGCACGCCGGCGCCTCGACCAAGTTCCTCACCGCCGTGCCGGGACGCATGACCGACGGCACCGGGGTTCACTCGGGCCCGTCCATCGATCAGCTTCTGGGCCGGGAGCTCGGCAAGCGCACGCAGCTCTCGTCGCTCGAGCTGGGGCTCGACAGCCGTGACTTCGCCGGCTCCTGCGACGCCGGCTACGCCTGCGCGTACACCAACACGATCTCCTGGCGCGACCCCACCACGCCGCTGCCCATGGAGAACGATCCGCGGGTGGTCTTCGAGCGGCTGTTCGGCGACAGCGGCAGCACCGACCCGGTCGTGCGCCGGACCCGGATCGCGGAGGACCGCAGCATCCTCGACTCGGTCACCGAGAAGGTCGACGATCTGCAGCGCGGCCTCGGCGCCGGTGACCGGCGCAAGATCACCCAGTATCTCGACGCCGTCCGCGACGTCGAGCGGCGGATCCGCAGAGCCGAGGAGCAGAGCGCTCGCGCCCTGCCCCTCGTGCAGCAGCCGGCCGGCGTCCCGGACGCCTTCGACGACTACATGCGGCTGATGCTCGAGCTGCAGCGGCTGGCGTGGCAGACGGATCTCACGCGCGTGGCGACCTTCATGGTCGGCCGCGAGATCAGCGGTCGGACCTACAACGAGATCGGGATTCCGGAGGCCCATCACCCGCTGTCGCACCATCTGGACGATCCGGCGAAAATCGCCACGATGTCGAAGATCAACACCTACCACGTGTCCCTGTTCGCCGAGTTCGTCGAGACGCTCCGCTCGACGCCGGACGGCGACGGCTCCCTGCTCGACCACTCGCTGCTGCTCTACGGCGCGGGCATGTCGAACTCGAACGCCCACGCGGCGATCGATCTGCCCGTCATGCTCGTCGGCGGCGCCGCGGGCGGGCTGGTCGGCGGTCGGCACCTGACGTACCGCAGGGACACGCCGATGGCCAACCTGCTGGTCGCCATCATGGAGACGCTCGACGTGCCGGTCGAGAAGGTCGGCCGCAGCACGGGCAAGCTCGACGCGTTGTCGCTGAGCTAGGAGTCTGCGCCGTAGAACGGCGCGGACTCCTACAGGGTTGGTTGGGCGCCGAGCGGAGCCGTCAGGCGACGATTGGCGGGCTGGGACCCGGACCGCGCCCGGGAAGGGCTGTTCCCGGTCGATACCGGCGCCACGGACCTGTTCGGCGCGGCGGACGCCGAGCCGCTGCTCGGTGTGTGAGACCGAGTTCCCGGTGACGGCCGACAAGCGGATCCTCGTGATCGCCGGACCGAACGGCGCCGGCAAGACGACGTTCGCCACCGAGTTCCTGCCCAACGAGGCCGACTGTCCCCTCTTCATCAATGCCGATCTGATCGCGGCCGGGCTGAGTCCCTTTCGTGCCGGCCCGGTCGCCGTCCAGGCTGCCAGACTGATGCTGAGGCAGATCGACGAGCACGCGCGGCGCGGGCGCAGCTTCGCTTTCGAGACGACGCTCAGTGGGAGCCGCTACGCCCGGCGGATTCCCCGCTGGCAGGCGCAGGGTTACAGGGTCAAGCTGTTCTTCCTGCGCCTGCCCACGGCCGAGGCCGCGATCGTACGGGTGGCGCAGCGCGTGTCCGAGGGCGGCCACCACGTGCCCGAGCCGGTGATCCGGCGCCGGTTCCATGCCGGCCGGCGCAACTTCGAGCAAATCTACCGCGATCTGGTCGATGCCTGGGCCGTGTTCGACAATTCGGGCGACGCGCCGCAACTGGTCGCCGAGGGGAGTCGAGAATGAGCACCCGACGCAGGAGTCCGGATCAATCAGAGCGCGACCCGGACGTGGCAGGCGCAGAGACGGCGTTGCACCGTGCCGCGAGGCGCGCAATAGGGCGCGCCGAAAGCGGAGCTGGTTTGGTGTACACCATCGATGCCGGCCCGCCGCCGACGATCCTCCCCGCCGTCACGTCCGAAGAGGGAAGCACCGTCGTCGACGCGCTCCGGACGTTGCGACAGGCAGGGCTAGACGGCAGCGCCGCGCACCTGCGCGCGGCGTCGGCGTGCATCAACGCCGGTGACTGGCCGGGCAGCGTCCGGGAGAGCATCCACGCCGTCGAGTCGGTGGCGCGGCAACTCGATCCCGAAGCGGCGCAGACGCTCGGACCGGCGCTGGATTCGCTCGAGAAGCGTGGTGCCCTGCATCCCGTGCTCAAGGGGGCGTTTTGCCAGCTCTACGGCTACACGTCGAAGGAGCAGGGCATCCGCCATGCGCTGCTCGATCGGGCGCACGCGCGGGTCGGCCGGGACGAGGCGGTGTTCATGCTGGGCGCGTGCGCGGCGTTCGCCAGCTACCTGTGGCGCAGGCACGCGGCGGCCGCGTCCGGGTGACGCACAAGACGCCTCATCGAGGCGTTCGGTGGCCCGCTACCGGGTCGGGCCGCCGCGAGGCGGCTGCGCCTACCGCGTGCGGCGCCTCACGATGAGCCAGCCGGCGAGGAAGACTGCGATGCCGGCGCCGAACAGGCGCGGGCTCGGTCCGAGCGGGCCGGCGGTCGCGATGGAGACGAGCAGCAGCCACATGCCGCCGAGCTGCAGCCCGCGACCCACGTAGTAGAGGATGCCCGGCATGGTCTACGTGTCCTCCGCCTGCGCTCCGCGCGCCCGGCTCTTGCGCTGCTTCAAGGCCTGCCACTTGTCGAGCCGGCGGGCGATCTCCTGCTCGAACCCACGGCCGGTGGGCCGGTAGTAGCGGCGTTCGGCGAGCGCCGGCGGCAGGCAGCTCATCGCGGCGACGGCGTCCGCGTCGTCGTGGGCGTAGGCATACCCCTGGCCGTAGCCGTGCTCCTGCATGAGCTGCGTGGGCGCGTTGCGCAGGTGGAGGGGCACCGGCTCGGCCGCCTGCTGGTGCGCATCGGCCGCGGCGCGGCTGTAGGCCGCGTAGACGGCGTTGCTCTTGGGGGCGGTCGCCAGGTAGATGACGGCCTGGGCCAGCGCCGTGTTGCCCTCCGGCATGCCGATGAAGTGGACCGCCTCCTTCGCGCCCACGGCCACGGACAGCGCCGCGGGGTCGGCGTTGCCGATGTCCTCGGAGGCGAACCGGATCAGGCGCCGCGCGATGTACAGCGGATCCTCGCCGGCCTCGACCATCCGCGCCAGCCAGTAGACGCCGGCGTCCGGATCGCTGTTGCGCAGCGACTTGTGGAGCGCCGAGATCAGGTTGTAGTGCTCCTCGCCCGTCTTGTCGTAGAGCAGCGCCCGCTTCTGGATGGCGTGCGCCAGCAGCTCGCGGTCGATGCGGCCGGCCGCGGGGGGCGTGACGCTGGCGTCCGCGGCGCCGCCGGTCGCGGCCGCCGCGCCCGCCTCGACCCGGCCGGCGAGCGTGGCGGCCAGCTCCAGGAGATTGAGCGCCACCCGGGCGTCGCCGTTGGCGTGGCGCGCGATGGCGTCGAGGGCGTCGTCGTCCGCCGCGAGCTCCGCCGCGCCGAGGCCGCGCTCCCGATCGTCGAGCGCCCGCCGCAGGATCTCGATCGTTTCCGCCGGCGTGAGCGGCCGCAGGACGAACACCTTCGAGCGCGACAGCAGCGCGGCGTTGACCTCGAAGGACGGGTTCTCGGTCGTGGCGCCGACCAGCGCGATGTCGCCCGCCTCGACGCGCGGCAGGAACGCGTCCTGCTGCGCCTTGTTGAAGCGGTGGATCTCGTCGACGAACAGGATGGTGCGCCGCGCCGACACGCGGCGGGTGGCCTCGGCCTCGGCCATCACGGCCTTGATGTCCCTGATGCCGGAGAGCACCGCGCTGAACGCGACGAAGCGTGCGCGCGTCGCCGTGGCGATGAGCCTGGCCACCGTCGTCTTGCCGGTGCCCGGCGGGCCCCACAGGATGATCGACTGCAGCGCGTCGCGCTCGATGGCGGCGCGCAGCGGCTGGCCGGGCGCCAGCAGCTCCTGCTGGCCGACGAGCTCGTCGAACGACCGCGGGCGCATCCGCTCGGCCAGCGGTGCGGGCGCCCCCCGCTGCGGCTCGTCCGCCGGCTCGAACAGGTGCCCGGGCTGGTGCGTCACGACGCTTCCTCCGCGCTGTCCGAGTCGGCCTGCGCCCCGCGCTGACGGCGGGCCTCGTACACGATGAGGGCCGCGGCGACGGCCGCGTTCAGCGACTCGACGCCGCGGCGCATCGGCACCGAGATGCAGCCGTCGGCCAGCGCGGCCGTCCCGCTCGCGAGCCCGCCGCCCTCGCCGCCCACCAGCACCAGGCTCGGACGGGTGAGGTCGACGTCATGGACGGACTCTCCGCCGTGCGGCACGGCGGCCAGCACCGTCGCCCCGTGCGCCCGGGCTGCGTCGATCGCCGCCCCGGCGCGCCCGACGTCGACGACCGGCACGCGAAAGGTGCTGCCCATTGCTCCGCGCAACGCTCTCCAGCCGAACGGATCGGCCGACGCGTCGGTGACGAGCACGCCCGCCGCGCAGCCGGCATCGGCGGCGCGTATGATCGCTCCGACGTTGCCCGGGTCCTGCACGCCGACCGGCGCGATGACGAGTCCCGCGCGCGCGAAGGCCCGCTCCGCCCGCTGCGGGCGGTGGCGCGCCAGGGCGACGGCGCCGGCGGGCGAGCGGACCGGGCTGATGGCCGACAGCACCGGCGCCGATACCGCGTCGACGGTCACGCCCGCCGCCGCGAGGCGTCCGGCGAGACGCGCGAGCTGCCCGCCTGCCTGCCGCAGGGCTTCGCTCGCGAAGACCGCCTGCTGCAGCGGCCAGCCGGCCCGGTGCGCGTCGTCGATGAGCCGCGCCCCGTCGAGCAGCAGGTGCCGCCGGCTCGCCCGGCGGGAGCGTTCGGCCGCCCGGAACACGGCGACGACCGGGTTGCGGCGGCTGGTGATGGTTCTCACCGGGAGAGGACGGCGGCGCGGCCGCGCACGGCGGCGGCGCGGCGCCGCTGCTGAGCATAACAGATGTGCTAGTCTGGAGCGGCCGCTCATGAAGTCGCAGTTTTTGAAGCGTTTCGAGGACGAGATTCAGGCGCTCGAGCGCGAGCTGAAGCGCGAGTTGCCGAAGGAGATCCAGCGCGCCCGGGAGCTCGGCGATCTCAGGGAGAACGCGGAGTATCAGGCCGCGAAGGAGCGCCAGCGCCTGGTGGAGGCGCGGCTGGGCCTGTTGCAGAAGCGCGCTGCCGAAATCTCGCTGATGAACTTGGCCAAGCTGCCTCGCGACCGGGCCGGATTCGGGTCGACGGTCCACCTGCGGGAAGCGGAGGGCAACACGCTCGTCTACCAGCTCGTCATGGCCGAGGATGCCGATCCCGGTCGTGGATGGATCTCCACCGCCTCGCCGATAGGGCGCGCCCTGATGGGGAAGGAGGTCGGCGACGAAGTCACCGTGCCCACCCCCAACGGGATCCGCGAATTCGAGGTCGTCAAGCTCACGACGATCCACGACGAGTAGGGACAGATCGATTCCTGTCGCGAGCCCTGCGCCGCCGCCCCGCTATTCCCCCGACCTGCGAACCGCCGTCGTGCTGACGGGCACGGGCACGGCCGGGGCCTACCAGGCCGGCGTGCTGCAGGCCGTGCAGGACGCCGGCGTCAAGGTGGACATCGTTGCGGGACGCGGCATCGGGGTGGCCGGGGCCATGTTCTCGGCCATCGACGGCGGCAGCTACCTCTGGGACAAGCGCCGCGGATGGGCGGCGCCCTCCGTGGCCCGCTTCTACCCGTGGCGCTGGACCCTGCGCGCCGCCGGCGCCGCGCTCGCGGCGGCGCTCGGATCGCTGCTGCTGCCGCTGGCGGTGCTGGTCGGCGCGCTGGTGGCCTACCCGGTCGGGCTCATCCTGCAGATGACCGGGCTGCGCGCCGGCGGGGCGGTCGCGTCGGCGTACGCCAGGCTGGTGGAGGCCATCTTCCAGCCGGACGCGCTGCCGCTCTACCTGCCGCGGTTCGTCACCCTCGTGCTGCTCGCGCTGCTGGCGGTCCTGGCGGTGGGAGCCGTAGCCACGGCGCTGCAGGCCCGCCGGCGCCGGCGGGCCCGGGGCGGCCGCTGGTGGCGGCTCCTGGGGTCGCCGCTCGACACGTCGCGCGCCGCCGACTGGCTCACCACCCGACTCTGGCAGGTCATGCGCGGCGCCGCGTCGGCGGCGCGTCCGGGCGCGGCGGACCTCGGCCGGCGCTACTCGCAGCTTCTCGCGGACAACGTCGGCCAGCCCGGGTTCCGGGAGCTGATCGTGCTCGTGCACGATCTCGACGGGCGGCGCGACCTGGTGTCGGCCCTGCTTGCCGAGCCGTACCGCGGCGCGTTCTTTCGGCCGCGGGTGGACGACGAGGAGGGGCAGCGGCAACTGGAAGCGCTGGACCTGGCCGGCCCGGCCCGCCACCAGGCCATCGATCTGCTGAGCGCGGCGCTCAGCATGCCCGTCGTGACCGATCCGTATCTGCTGGGGTTCCCGCCGGGCGGCGCCTGGCGGGGCGAGACGCACCGGCTGTGCGACCGGCCGGAGTCGACGGTGCGGCTGCTGGAGGAGGTGGCGCACGCGGGCGCCGAGCAGGTCGTGCTCGTGACCGCGTGCGCCGAGGCCCCCGGACCGCACGCCCTGGAGGCTGGCCGGCGGGACGCGCGGGCCCGGGCCGGCGCGGACCTGGCGGCGATGGAGAGCGCATCGATCAGGGATGCGCTCGCGTTCGGCAGCGGCCTCTTTCAGGCGGTATTCCAGATTCGGCCGACCCACAACCCGCTCGGCCCCTTCGACTTTCGCGGCAACTACGACGAGCGTTCCGACCGTTGGCACACCCTTGCCGAGCTGGTCTCGCGCGGCTACGAGGACGGGTTCCGGCAGTTCGTCGATTCCGTGGTGGGGGCCAGCGGCGAGTGGATCGACGCGGCGCGCTCCGCGCCCGGCGCGACGCGGGACCAGAGCCCGCCTTCAGCCGGCGAGGTCTGACGAGCGCCCGGCTCGACGGGCCGCGCCCGAGGTCGTGCCGTGCTTCGCGGCCCGGCCGCGGAGCGCGGACTCCCGGCGCCGCTCGCTCGACAGCGCGTCGCGCAGGAACTGGCCGGCGAGGTCGCTCAACAGGCGCGAGACGTGCTCGTCGTCCAGACTGCCGAACTTCTTCCGGAAGGCGGCCGCCGGCACGACCGCCTTGGCCATCGCCCGGTGGCCGCCGGCGCTGCCGACGTCGGCGAAGCAGGTCTTCACGAAGTCGCCGGCGTTGCGCGAGTAGCCGAGGTTGCGCACCGACACGATGACGACGTCGCCCACGAGCCCCGAGATGATCGACCATTTGACGTCCTCGAGCTGCAGCAGGAAGTCCGCGGTGTAGGTGACGAGGTCCTCGCGCGGCGCCGAACCGATGTGCGCCGTGAAGACCTGGTCGCGCGTCCGGCCCTGCTGGATTGCCCGCGACACGAACGTGAGCCGCTCGAGGGTGAGCTCGGCCCCTTCCATCTTGCGGACCAGCGCCGCGTCCGCCAGCGGGTACAGGTACGTGAACGCGGCGAGGTCGACGCGGTTCGTATGGCGGCTGAAGAACAGCGTGTCCGACTTGATGGCGTACAGCATCGCGGTGGCCGTCCGCTCGGAGATGTTGGCGCCGACCGCCCGCAGGTGCTCCGTGAGGATCGTGCACGTCGAGCCGTAGTCGGCCCGGATGTCCCTGAACGCCGCGGTGTACCCGGTCTGCTCCGGGTGGTGATCGACGACCAGATCCGCCCGGTTGAGCAGCCCCCCGAAGTAGTGCGGCTGAACGTCGACGGTGGCGACCAGGTCGTAGCGCGCGAGCGATTCGGCGGTCACCGGCTCGACCTTGATGTCGAGCAGGTTGGCCATGCGCAGGTTCTCGGGCCGGGTCACGCCCTGGAAGGCGCCGATGATGGCCGTCGTCTTGGTGCGGTGCAGCAGGTTGCGCAAGGCCAGCCCGCTGGCCATCGCGTCCGGATCGGGATCGTTGTGGAGCAGGATGAGCACGCGGTCCGCTCCGGCGAAGTAACGCTGGTACTGCTGGACCCGCGCCCGCGTCAACGAGCGGCCCAGGGCCGTCACCAGCGATTCCTGCAGGAGCTGTCCGAGGCTGAGCACCGTGACGTCGGGGAACGCCTCCCGCCACGCGTCGGCGCGGGACGTGGCGCGGTCGCCGACGCGCAGGACGTACACCAGCGTGGTGCCCGCGTCGGTGACGGCCTCCAGGATGCGCCGCAGGCTCTGCCGGCCGCTGTCCTCGATGATCACGCAGGTGGCGGGCGTTACGTCGGCCTCGAGGTAGCTGGCCACCCGCCGCGGGTCGGCCACGCGCACCCGCATGCCCTCGTCGTGCAGGCGGCGCGCCGCGGCGCGGTCGTCGATCAGGAACTCGAGGTCGAGGTTCGAGGCAAGCGCTCGCTGCAGAACCTTGACGATCAGTACATCCCGGCAGACGGCAACACACCGCATGAGGAGATCTTCCATTATACGACGCTCCGGGCCTGCGCTATCCCGGAAAATTCATGACGTCGTCGAATCGGTCGCTGGCCGAGCCCTGATCGTTGAGCGAGAGAGGTCTGCGGTCGCCGCACGTGGCAGGTGGCAGCGTGGTGGAGCGGCGTGGCGTGGTTACGGGGCGTACGAGGCGCCAGACGCGGACAGCTTCGCCGACAGGGCGCCCCAGGCGCCTGTGTGGATTCCGCGAGCTGAGGGGGAAGCTGCGACGGGGCGCTACCCGGCGCGCGCCCCGAGTGCGAGGGCGATTTGGCGCCACGCGTCGAGGTCGGGCGTTGCCCGCGGCAGGTGCACAACGAGGCGCCGGACGGAGCGGACGACGTTGGCGCCGAGCTTGAGCAATCGGTCGCGCAGCCAGGTCACTTGGGTGCGGGCGCAGGCGGTGCGGGCGGCTCTCAGCCGCAGTTCCTGCATGAGCACGTAGGCGGCGGCCGTCAACAGGACCCGCAGCTGGTTTGCCCAGAACTTGGTGCAGCTCGTGCGGTCGATCTGCAAGCCGTCGAGCAGTTCCTTGATGCGGTTCTCGATGTCGCCGCGCCCGCAGTAGACCTTCTCGTAGATGAAGCGCGGCGTCTGGCGCAGATTGGTCACGACGAAGCGCGGGTTGTCCCGCGGCTGCCGGCCGGTGAGCTGCACGACTTCGGCCTTGATCACCACGCGGCGCTCACGAGCCCACGTGCCCGCGCGATAGCGGGTGTCGAGGTAGAAGTGCGCCGTCTTCTCACGCAGCATGTTCTCGGTGCGGGCCGCCACCATGACGGGCTCGGCAGCCCGCAGCAGGACGGCGTTCCTGGCCATCGCCACGACGTAGTCGAGCCGCGGCTCGGCATCGAGGAAGTCGAAGACCTCCGGGCAGGCGAAGCCCCCGTCGAGACGGACGAGAAAGCGTGCCTTGGGGAACGCGGACCGCAGCAGCGGGAGCAATCGACACAGCACGCTCAGCGTGCCGTCGGGCGCCTGGGCCTTGCCGGGTCGCAGCACCGCCGCGCACAGATACTGCTCGACCTCGCGGTCGAAGCTCACAAAGGCCAGCAATGGCAGGTAGCACCAGCTGTCGTAGTGCCCGTTGAAGAACGTCAACTGCTGCTCGCCATGCGTCGGGTCGTCGGTCGGGTCGAGGTCGATCGTGATGCGTCGCACCCGCCCGCGCAGCCGGCGACGATGCCGCTCGATGACCGACGTCGCCAGCTCGCGCCCCAGCCGATAGAGCGCGACGCGGCCCGCACCGTTCTCGAACCGCGAGACCGTCGGCTGCGACGCCAGCCGACCGCCCGCCACCGGGTCGCGCCCGAGCAGCAGCTTGTGGATCGGGTCGTCGGCGAGCCGGTCCGAATCGTTGCCGTCGGGATGACCGCAGGCGATGCCGAACACCCGCTGGCCGACCAGGTCCTCGAGCGTGTGCCGGACCTTCTCCGGTGCCCGGCGGTCGACCAGACACCGGCCGAACGCCTTGACCAGTCCGTAGACGCGCTCGGCGGCCTTGAGCAGCACGGCGCCGCCATCCGAGCTCGACTGCTCGCGGTCGAACGTGGCGACCAGCGGCTTGTCGAACAGATCGGGGAACAGAACAGACTGTGCTATCGTGGGGTCCGTCACGCAAGGGCCTCCGTTGTGGCTAAACGTTTGGTAGCACAACGTTTGTACCACACGGAAGGCCCTTGCGTCTCGTCGCCAACCCCACCTTCACGCATAATCCGGGCTATCATGCTCTTCAGCATGACTGCCTCACGTCTCGTCCCGATCTGCATCGTCGCCCTGCTGGCCGGCGCGGGCCTGGCGGCTCAGGAGCCGCTGTTCACCAGCCGCATCGACCTCGTGCACGTGGGTGTGTCCGTCCTGGACGGGGACGACGTGCCGGTGACCGAGCTCGGACGCGACGACTTCGAGCTGTACGAGGACGGCCGCCTGCAGGAGATCGAGTACTTCTCCCGCGGCCTGGCGAGCGACGCGGAGATTCTGCCGACGCATCTGGGCGTGCTGTTCGACACCAGCGGCAGCATGGAGCGCGACGCGCGCTTCGCGAAGACCGCCGCCATCAAGTTCCTGAACGCCCTCACCTACGCCACGGACATGACCGTCGTGGACTTCGACACGGAGGTGCGGGTGGGCCGCTACAGCCAGGCGGACTTCCCCCGCCTGGTCGAGCGGATTCGGCGCAGCCGGACGTCCGGCAACACGGCCCTCTACGACGCGCTGGGCGTCTACCTCGACGGGGCGTTCGCGCAGGACGGCCGGAAGGTGCTGCTCCTCTACACCGACGGCGCCGACACGCGCAGCCGGATCACCATGTCCGACGCCCTCGACCTGGTGAAGGCCTCCGACGTCACCATCTACGCCATCGGCTTCCAGAAGCATCTGCCCAGCGGCGCCCGGCCCGTCCAGCGCATGCGGCTGCGGCAGCTGACCGACATCACCGGGGGGCGTTCCTACTTTCCGGACGATGTCGACGAGCTCGACGAGATCTACGAGAAGATCGCGGCGGAGCTCGACGCCCGCTACTCGCTCGGCTACGTATCGGGCAACACGCGGCTCGACGGGACCTGGCGCGAGGTCGAGGTCAGGCTGAAGACCTCCCGCTCCGAGCGCGGGCGCCTGCAGGTGCGCAGCCGCGAAGGCTACTACGCCCTGTACCTCGAAGACGAGCCCCGCTAGCCCCGGCCTCGGTGTCACCCCAGGGGGACGGCCCTGGTTTCGACCTACGACACGTTCTCGCTCGTCACCAACTTCGAGCTGCGCGGGGATCAGGAGCGCGCGATCGCCGAGCTCACCGAGGGGCTCGACCGCGGCGACCGCCACCAGGTTCTGCTGGGCGTCACCGGCTCGGGCAAGACCTTCACGATGGCCAACGTGATTGCCCGCGTGAACCGGCCCAGCCTCGTGATGGTCCACAACAAGACGCTGGCGGCCCAGCTCTATCAGGAGTTCCGGCGCCTGTTTCCGCACAATGCCGTCGAGTACTTCGTCAGCTACTACGACTACTACCAGCCCGAAGCCTATATGCCGGCAACCGACTCCTACATCGAGAAGGAAGCGACGATCAACGACGAGATAGACCGCATGCGCCTGTCGGCCACCCGCTCGCTGTTCGAGCGCCGGGACGTCATCATCGTGGCGAGCGTCTCCTGCATCTACGGGCTCGGCTCGCCGGAGGCGTACTACGGGATGCTGCTGCCCCTCGAGCGCGGCCAGCGCGTCGAGCGCGACTGGATCCTGCGGAAGCTGGTCGAGATCCAGTACGAGCGCAACGACCACGAGTTCGCGCGCGGGGTGTTTCGCGTGCGGGGCGATGTCGTCGAGGTGTTTCCGTCCTACGACGAGCGGGCGCTGCGGATCGAGCTGTTCGGTGACGAGGTCGACGAGCTGGTGAGCTTCGACCCGGTCACGAGCCGCACCCTCAAGCGGCACGACAAGATCGCCGTCTACCCGAAGTCGCACTTCGTCACGCCGCGCGAGCGCACGCTCGACGCCGCCGAGCGCATCAAGGCGGAGCTCGCCGACTGGCGCGCGCGGCTCGAGCGCGAGGGGCGGCTGCTGGAGGCCCAGCGCCTGCACGAGCGCACGATGTTCGACCTCGAGATGATCCGCGAGATCGGCTACTGCCACGGCATCGAGAACTACTCGCGGCACATCTCGGCCCGTGACGCCGGCGAGCCGCCCCCGACGCTGCTCGACTACCTGCCGTCCGACGCGCTCACGATCATCGACGAGTGCCATCAGACGGTGCCGCAGATCCGGGCCATGTACCACGGGGACCGGTCCCGCAAGGAGGTGCTCATCGACCACGGGTTCCGGCTGCCGTCCGCCCTGGACAACCGTCCGTTGAGCTTCGAGGAATGGGAGTCGAGGGTGGGCCAGGTGGTGTTCGTGTCGGCCACGCCGGGGCCGTACGAGCTGCACGCCAGCCAGGGCGTCGTGGTCGAGCAGATCATCCGGCCGACCGGGCTGATCGACCCGCAGGTGGAGCGGCGTCCCGTCAAGGGGCAGGTCGACGACCTGCTGCACGAGATTCGACAGCGGGCGGAGCAGCGCGAGCGGGTGCTCGTGACGACCCTGACGAAGCGCATGGCCGAGGACCTCACCCAGTTCTACCAGGAGCTGGGCGTGCGCGTGCGGTACCTGCACTCCGACATCGAGACGCTCGAGCGGGTGGAGATCCTGCGCGATCTGCGCCGCGGCGCGTTCGACGTGCTCGTCGGCATCAATCTGCTGCGCGAAGGCCTGGATCTGCCGGAGGTGTCGCTGGTCGCCATCCTGGATGCCGACAAGGAGGGCTTCCTGCGCTCGAGCGGATCGCTGATCCAGACCGCCGGCCGGGCCGCCCGCAACGTGAACGGGCGGGTGATCATGTACGCCGACGCCACCACCGATTCGATGCGTGTCGCCCTGGAGGAGATGGAGCGCCGCCGCGGGCTCCAGCAGGCCTACAACACCCGGCACGGCATTACGCCGGCGTCGATCGTGAAGGAGATGGACGACGTGTTGTCGAGCATCTACGAGCGGGACTACGCGGCGGTGCCGCAGGTCAAGGAGGCCGGCGAGACGTTTCGCACGCGCGCGGAGCTGGATGCGCACCTCGCCGGGCTGGAGGCCGAGATGCGCGCCGCCGCCGCCAATCTGGAATTCGAACGGGCGGCGACGCTGCGCGACCGCGTCCGCGACCTGCGCCGGCGGGATCTGGGACTCGCGCAGTGATTCCGCTCACCGCCCCGTTGACGGTTTGCGCCTCCGGTGGTAAACATGCCGGTGGCGAAGGGGGTGCCATGGTGAGCATGTTGAAGACGGCTCGGTTGCGCAGGTTCGCGGCGGGCGGCCTTGCCGGCGCGGTCCTGCTCGCGGTGCTGCCCGCGGGCGCGGCAGCCCAGGAGTCGACGTCGGAACCGCTGGCGATGGAGCTCGCGGAGTTGATGAGCAGCGCGCAGCTCGATGCGGTGGCCGGAGCGGATCCGAGCGAGGAGAACCGCTTCGTTGCCGCGCTGGCCTTCCCCGGGCAGCTCCTGGTCGTCTCCGCCCGCTACGAGATCCCGGTGTACATCACGGACAGGATCGCCGCCGGCCAGTTCCGCGACATCTACATCGACCTGAACTCCCGCTCGATGGCCGGCACCAAGGTGCTGGTGACCGACTCGGGCGCCAACGGGCTGCACGCCACCGGCGACACCGTCGACATGGTGGACGACGGCTCGGGCATCTTCCGCCTCGACGGGGAATGGCGCGACAAGGACATGTCCCGGTCCGAGTACGAGGCGGCGGTCGCGGAGGCGGACGCCCGGTATGCGCGGATGCTGAGCGTGCTGATCGACGCGGCGAGCCAGTAGCCTGCGCCGCGGAACGGTGTGCAAAGGCGCACGACGCGCCTCGGGGTGTGCAAGGCGCGCACGGCGCGCCTCGGCGGGAGCGGCGCGGGGCGCAGGGGTCCCCGCCAGCGGACGCCGGGGGCTCGGGGCGCAGCCCCGTCTGGTTGAAGCCCGCACGGAGTTGCGGTACACTGGCCGGACACCGACGTGGGCGCTTGGCTCAGTGGTAGAGCATCGCCTTCACACGGCGGGGGTCAGTGGTTCGAATCCACTAGCGCCCACCACTTCTAACCCCGTCACTATCAAGCACTTACAGCCCATTCCCGGCCCGTTTTGGCGGGTCGGGAATGGGCGAAAGTGTGGGCGAAAGTGAACGCATCTGAACCCTTCCGAACAAAAAAATATGCGTACGCATATTTTGATCGTTGTTTCTGGACGTGTTCCGTGAATGCTCCAGCGCGACCACCAGCACGGGTTCCGCGGCGGAGCGGGCGTGCCGCTCGGTCGTGCCGGCCGATTGGTGTAGCGTCAACCGCTGGATCGTCTGGAGAGGCACCCGCATATTGCCTCCGCTCGCCGACGACTCGTCGGTACGAGATCGCGAGCCGCGCGAGCAAGTCGTGCTGCCAGCCGCCCAAGACGTTCGCGACTGCGAGGAACTGACCGATTCTGGAGTCGCGTCCACCGAGCGAGGGCAACCTCACTGCCCTCGGCCGACACCCATGACCGTCGGTCAGCCAGCCTCCAAGCTGCCGCCCTCGAACACACACGGACGGGCGACGATCGCCGGCCACCATTGCACTGAAATGCTATCATTTATGATATTTATGCTCGGTAGTCGCCGATGTCGCTGAGCGTTCGTGAGTACGAGACCGTCGACGGGGAGATCCCCTTCCGGCAGTGGCTGGCTACGCTCGACCGCTCGGTCAGAGCCCGAATCCAGGCGCGTTTGCTTCGTTTCGAGGCTGGGAACCTCGGGGACTGCAAGAGCGTGGGAGCCGGCGTTCTTGAGGCTCGCGTCATGACCGGCTCCGGCTACCGGATCTACTTCGGCCGCGACGGTCCATCGCTAGTGCTGCTTCTCGCCGGTGGGACGAAGGGGTCGCAAGCGAAGGACATCCGCCGCGCCCAGGACTATTGGCGAGACTATTCGAAGGAGCGTGAAATGGCTCGACGCAGTCGAGACTGGAACGAAGGCCTTGCGCAGGACCTTCGTGACCCCGAGTTCGCGCGCGATTTCCTCCTCGCGGCCATGGACGAAGGGGTGCCGATCCAGACCGCCCTCGGGAAGGTGATTCGGGCGATGGGCGTCAAGGAGTTCGCCGAGCAGGCCGAGATGGCGAGTCCGAACGTCCTGCGGGCGATCAACCCGCGGCACAACCCGACCCAGGCCACGCTGAACCGTCTGTTGAAGCCGATTCGGCTGCGGCTGAGTCTGGCTCGTCTCGACGGTCCCGGAAGCCGCCACGCCGCGTGATTGCTGCGCGTCAGCCCGGATTGAGATTCGTCTTCGACGTTCGCGACCATGCCGCAACGGCGGGGCGGTCGTGCGACGCAGTCGGTGGCCTTCCGCTGAAACGAACCGCAGCGCCACCCTGCAGGCCGCCGCGATCTTCGTCCCCAATCGGGGTCCTCCCGGCAGGCCATGGGAGAGGGCGACACGATCGACGTCAGCCGTTCGCGCGTCATGGATTCGCGATCCAGATGAGCCGGTCACCGGTTCCTCACGTGCTCCGTGAACCGTTCCAGCGCGGCTACCAGCACGGGGTCCACAGCGGCGCGGGCGTACCGCTCGGTCGTGCTGGCCGATTGGTGCAGCATCAACCGCTGGGTCGTCTGGAGGTCTTGCGTCGCCGCGAGCAGGGCCGTCGCGTAGGAGTGGCGGAAGTCGTAGGGTCGAACCCGACTCAGGTCAATCGGGATGCCGTCGCGCCGGAAGCGTTCTTCACCCTTGCGGCAGGCGGTCCGCAGGCTCTTGCGCATCGAGGCATGGGAGAACCGCCCCCAGCAGTTCAGGGTGTCGAACCGACGCAGCGCTGCAACCGCCTGCACCGTGATGGGTTTCCGATGACCCTTGCGTTCGGTGCCCGCCGCGCCCTTCCGTCGTCCCCGCACCCACCCAGACGGACGGCCCGTCCCAGTCGACATCCTCCCGCCGCAGGCCGGCCAAGTTGCACGTGCGCCAGGCCGGTCCACGCGATGACCGCCAGCCGGGCCCTGGTCCGGTTGCCGGCCGCGCGCTTGGCGCCTTTCGGCGCCCGCGTCACGTCAGGCATATCTTAACCACTTCACTATCAAGCACTTACAGCCCATTACCGGCCCGTTTCGGCGGGTCGGGAATGGGCGAACGGTGGGCGAAAGCGAACGCGCCTGAACCCCTTCCGAACAAAAAAATATGCGTACGCATATTCTGATCACCGTTCTGGACGTGCTCCATGAACCGTTGCAGCGCGGCCACCAATTCCCGCAAGTCTCAATCCGCACACCGGACGGTACCACCGCTTGACCGATGACCGGTCGTTGCGTAGGCTGGGTCCGTGGCGAGCGTGAACCGGATCACCATCGAGCCCGGAAAGCGCGGCGGGAAGCCATGCATCCGTGGTCTGCGCATCACGGTTTCCGACGTGCTCGACTACTTGGCGTCCGGCATGTCGGAGGACGATCTTCTCCGGGATTTCCCCGACCTGACGCGCCAGGACATCCGGGCGTGTCTCGCGTTCGCCGCTAATCGTGAGCGGCGACTGGTTGCGGTCGGCGGAAGGTGAAGCTGCTTCTCGACCAGAACCTCTCGCCGCGGCTCTGCGACCGCCTTCGAGACATCTGGACCGATATCGCGCACGTTCGAGCGGTTGGTCTGGGGGCCGCGGATGATTCGGCCGTCTGGGCGCACGCTGGGCAGAACGGGTTCACCATCGTGTCGAAGGACGGCGACTTCAGCGGGCGTTCCTCCCTGTACGGCGCGCCGCCGAAGGTTATCTGGCTGGCGCTCGGCAACTGTTCGACCGGCGAGATTGAACAGCGCCTCCGTAGCCACCGCGATGAGATCGAGACGTTTTGCGCCGAACCGGACACGACGTTGCTCGTGATCCGACCCAGCCGAGGTGCCGGCGCGTCGTGGCGCGACGGCTGATAGAGTCGGTTACCGGTTCTGGACGTGCTCCGTGAACCGCTCCAGCGCGGCCACCAGCACGGGGTCCACGGCGGCGCGGGCGTACCGCTCGGTCGTGCTGGCCGATTGGTGCAGCATCAAGCGCTGGGTCGTCTGGAGGTCTTGCGTCGCCGCGAGCAGGGCCGTCGCGTAGGAGTGGCGGAAGTCGTAGGGTCGAACCCGACTCAGGTCAATCGGGATGCCGTCGCGCCGGAAGCGTTCTTCAACCTTGCGGCAGGCGGTCCGCAGGCTCTTGCGCATCGAGGCATGGGAGAACCGCCCCCAGCAGTTCAGGGTGTCGAACCGACGCAGCGCCGCAACCGCCTGCACCGTGATGGGTTTCCGATGACCCTTGCGTTCGGTGCCCGCCGCGCCCTTCCGTCGTCCCCGCACCCAGACGGACGGCCCGTCCCAGTCGACATCTTCCCGCCGCAGGCCGGCCAGTTGCACGTGCGCCAGGCCGGTCCACGCGATGACCGCCAGCCGGGCCCTGGTCCGGTTGCCGGCCGCGCGCTTGGCGCCTTTCGGCGCCCGCGTCACGTCGGGCATCGCCTCAAGGATCGCTTCGATGACGCCGTAGGGAAGCGCGCGCGGCTCGCTCTCGATTTCGTCGGCTTCGGGCACCTCTCGAACCGGGTTCGGGGCGTGGCGCCCGTCCAGCACGCGCCAGAGATTGCTCAACGCGCGAAGCCGCTTGTTGACGGACGCGGCGGCATACGGCGGCCGGCGCCGCCCCAGTTGATCGATGCGCGACTCGGTCAACCAGCGGTCACGTTGCGCCCGGATCTCGTGCGGCCGGATCGAAGTGCGCAGCCGGTCGCCGAACAGGTCCGTCCACTCGTCGATATGTTGCCGGCGCTGTTCGATGGTCGGCAGCGCTGCGATGCTCTCCAGGTAGCGGGCGGCATCGTCGGCGAAGGTGGATGAGTCGGGCAGGCGGCCCTGTCGGGCCTCGACGCGCATCCGCTCGCGCCAAGCTCGGCGGTCACTGAGCAGCGAGTCCGCCGGGAAGGTCCTGGACAGAAAGCGATAGCCCGCTTCGCCCTGGACGCGGACCTGCACGTTGACCTGCCACTTCCCCGATTTCAGGCGACGTTGACCCGGCTCACGGCGGCGCTGATGCTTCACGGTTGCTCCCTCCGGGCTCGATACGCTTGCCTCCCAAGGAACGACCGCCGCGACCCGTCGGTCGTGGCGGCGTGGTCCGAAGCTCTCATTCCGGGAATCGCGTGACGGTGCTGGGCGTTTCAACGGTCATCGAAAACTGATTCTCGACACCCGTCGGTGCATCGGCTCGGGCACCCGGCCTTCTCGTGCTTGATCTTGATGAAGAGGAACATGCTGGCTGTGGTCGCTGTGGGAAACCGCGTTCCTGGCGGTTTTCCAAGCTCCCTGTGGGCGCGCTCTTCGCGTCCATGGGGAGCGCCAGCGTCCACAGCCCCGGCGCGGGTGGGCGGCGCGATCACAGCGTTCTCCCGGTCCACATCACCTGTCCCAACACCTCGGCGTCCCGCGGCCACGGTCTCGGCGGGTAGACCCGCCGGCCGGTCTGGTCGTTCGTCTCCTCGTTGTCGCTGTCGAGCCACCAGCCGTCGTCGTCGTGCCGGAGCCGCTTGACGACGGGGCCGTCCTCGTCACGGATCGCGAAGATCCTGTTCTGCCGCCGCGTCTGTTGCTGGAAGTCCACGAGAATGACGGCGCGGTGTTCGAGCGTCGGCTCCATCGAATGGCCGATGACCTCGATCACGAGGCAGCGATCGCCGTTCAGGCCGTGGCTCCGCAGCCAGTCGTCCCGGAACGGGACGTAGCTGAGCACGTGCTCGTCGTCGGCGTAGCCTCCCGCGCCAGCGGCGATGCCGGCGTTCTGCACCAGCGGCACCGCCTTGATGCCGGGACGGGCGTAGGAGTGCGGCGGCGGGCCGTCGCCGGCAGCACTGGCAGCTAGTGCTCCGGAGTCGTCCAGCTCGCCCGCCCTGGCCCGCTCCTGCGCCAGCTCGTCGGCGAGCCGTGCGGCGGGCTCGGGATCGTCGGTCAGGCCCGCGAGGTAGTCGACCGACACCTGAAGCTCCCGAGCCGCCCTGACCACACCGTCGAATCGGAGCCCCTTCTGGCCCGATTCGACGCGGGAGACCATCGCCTGGTCGTACCGAGGGCCGAGCGCGGCGGCGAGTTCCACCTGAGTCAGACCGGCCCGCTCGCGCGACGCCGCCAGTCGCTTCCCGATCATGCCTTGTGAACATAGCACAGCCGGCAAGACGGTTGACATATGTCCATTGGACATCTATCCTTTGGGTATGTCTATGGGACATGTGCCGGATGCCCCGCGCCGAACCGCCTCGGGGGAGCGGGCAGCGCGCCCGCGCGACCGGGCCGGAAAGGGGGCGGCGTGAGGAGCCAGAGCGGGCTGATAACGCGCCGGACGGCGATGAAGCGCTACGACTTTCCGTCGACGGACGCCGTGCGGATGTTCGCCAAGCGGCACGGCGTTCCCGCCCACAACCGCGGGCGCCTGGTCGTCTACGACCCTCGGGACTTCGAGCGGGTGCTCGCGCCGGCGTCTCACCTGTTCGACGGACCCCGCAACCGAAGGCGGAGAACGGCGTGACGGCTTGGGAGCTGGTGGTCGGGCTGTTCCGAGGTGTCGCTGGGCCGCTCGGACACCATCTGCTGATGGCTGCCCGTTGCTGGCAGGCGGTCTTGACTGTGGATGTGTCTGGGCCGCGCCCCGGCGCGGGCGCTGCGGTGTGGACGAACGGAGGATTCGTGTGCTGATGCGGGGGATGGACGGGAGCGGCCGGGCGACGACCCACCGGATGGCGCCGACGCCGCGGGCCGGGGATCGATGGCGCAGCGGCGAAGCGGCGGAGGCGTAGCGATGCCGGCCGATCGGCTCCTGCACGCGCGTCTCGGCCACTCGGCGAAGGTGTCGGGCCTGTCGGACCTCGAGTTCCGCGTCTGGACGACGTACATCCTGGCGGCCGACGACTTCGGCGTAATGCGGGCCGACGCCGTGGCGTTCCAGGCGGCACACGACGGGCTGACCAAGCGGCAGGCAAAAGCGATCCAGCGGGCCATCGAGCGTCTCGTGAAGGTGGGGCTCGTGGCCGCGTTCACGCACCAGGGGTCGCGCTACCTGTTCCAGACCGACTGGCAGGACTTCCAGCGGGTGCGGTACCCGCTCCGGACGATGCACCCGTTGCCGGTGGCGGAGGAAGTCAGCCCGAAGACGCGGCATCTGTGGTCCGTCCATCCCGGCGGCGCGAAGGTGCCGGCGCTGCCGAAGTCCTCCGGCCCGATTGCCGTTCGACTCCCGGAGACCTCCAGGGCGACGGCCCCGGAGGAGGCCGGAGCGCAGAGAGACTCCGGCGCGAGTCCGGAAGGATTCCCGAAGAGTTCCCGGAAAGCTCCCGAACGGGATCCGGAAGATTCCCGCACGTGTACGGGAACTTTTCCGTCTCACGCGCGCACCTGCCAAACGGCTAACGGCTTACGGCTAATGGCCAATGGCCATGAGGAGGGTGGGAGTCCGGGGGAGGGAGATCCGCCGACCGGGATCGCGGCGCGGGCAGCGGCGTTCGTCGAGCGGTACCGGTCGGCGCTGTATCCGCGCCACCGCGGGGTGGCGTATGCGCCGACGCGGTCGGTCGAGGCAGCGGACGCGGACGCGGCCGAGCGGCTGTGCGCGGCGTGGGACGACGCCGTGCTGGACCAGCTCGTGGAGCGGTTCCTGACGGCCGAGGGAGACCGGTTCCTGGAGGGGCGGACGCGGACGCTCTCGATGCTGCTGTCGAGGGCGCCGGCGCTGGCCGAGCAGCTCCAGGGCCGGCGAGCCGGCCGGCATGGCGGGGCTGCGCGATCGACGGAGCCCCGCGAGGCGTACGACGCGGTGATCGAGCGGGCGAAGTCATGACGACGGGATGCGAGCGGTGCGAGCGGACACCGGGCTGGGAGCCGGTGGTGGTCGACGGCGTGAGCCGTCTGCGGCGCTGCGTCTGCTGGACGGCGGCGCATGCCGCCTCGCCGTCGGTCCCGCGCGAGTTCCGGGACGCCCGGTGGGCGACCTGGCGGCGGACTGCGGCGAACCAGGTCGCGCTGGAGGCTGCGAGGCAGTTCCTCGCCGCGGGTGACGGCGGCCGGGACCTGTTCCTGTGCGGCCCGGTCGGCACGGGCAAGACGCGGCTCGCGTGCACGGCGCTGAACGAGTCGTGGCGGTTGGGAGAGCGGTCGACGGCGTTCGAACGCGTTCCGATGCTGCTCCACCGGCTCCAGCCCTTCGCGGCGATCGAGGGCGGCGAGACGTTCGACCGGCTGGCGGCGGCCAGATTGCTCGTGCTCGACGACCTCGAAGCCGAGCGGGAGGCGGCGACCGACTACACGCGGCGGACGCTGCTGATGCTCTACGAGGCGCGGCACGACGCCGGCAGGCGGACGGTGTGGACCTCGAACAAGACGCCGGGCGCGGTGGGCGCGTTCATGGGCGACGACCGGCTGGCGAGCCGGATTGCGGGCCGCTGCCGGGTCGTGGAGCTGGCGGGCCGGGACTGGCGGCTGACGGGCATCGCGGCCGTGCTGAACGAGAGGGATGCCGGAGCGGAGGGGCTGGTCGGATGAGCAGTCGGATGCCGGACCGGGAACCGGCGCGAGACGACCGGCGCGACGGGCGGGCGGAGGGCCGGGAACGGACGGGTCACCGGCGCGAGTACGACCCGCAGCAGCCGCGGCGTTCGTTCGAGGAGCGCGTAGACGGTCTGGTGCGCGATGTCGGCGCGTTCCGCGCGGTGGCGCTCAGGGATCTCGTCAAGCGGCAGTTCGACGGGCATCCGCACGTGGCGCGCCAGGGCATCGCATTGGCCGAACGGCAGGGGTTGGTGCAGCGGCGGAAGGCGCGTGGACCGAAGGGCGGCGCGTTCACGGTCATCGTGGCGACGCCGGCCGGCGTCGCCCGGGCCGAGTCGCTGTGGCGCGAGGCTGGCCGGCCGGGCCAGCGGGCGTTCGCCGGCGCCGTGAAGCCAGCGGAGATGGGCCACGACGTGGCGGTGTACCGCGCCGCGGGCATGGCGCAGGCGCGGATCGAGGCGGCGGGCGGGCGCGTCGTGCGTGTCCGGATCGATGCGGAGTTGAAGGGGCTCCTGGCGGCCAGGAGCGAGCAGGCGCGGCAGGCGGCGAGCCGCGATGCCGCCGACGCGGCGCGGCGGCAGGCCGCGGACGCCCTGGGGCTGCCGGTCGACGACGGCAAGGTGCTCGTGCCGGACGCGCAGGTCGAGTACGTCGACGCGGAGGGCCGCAGGGGCCGCTGCAACGTCGAGGTGGCGTCGGAGCACTACCGGGGCCGGGCGATCCGGGCCAAGGCGAAGGCGGGCTTCGCGATGTACGCGTCGTCAAGACGCGCGGCCTCCACCGTGAGCCGGGCGCTGGGCGGCGGGAGCGGCGGCGGCCGGGGCGGCGGCCGGCTTCGGCAGGAACACGAGGTGATCGAGCTGTGAAGCCCTGGAGGGTGGCCGTGGGGCTGACCGCCTCGGCGGGGGCGACGGGCATATGGGCGCTCTGGGCCGAGCTGACGTACCTGCACCCGTATTGGCGAGTGGTCGCGGTCGACTACGGCGCGTATGTCGCCGTGTGCGGCGGGATGGCGCTGGCGGCGTTCGGGACGTGCGTATACCTCGCGGCACGGGCGCTCGGGCTGGGCGCGGTGGGCCGCAAGGTGGATGTGGTCGAACGGGCGATCCGCCGGGGGGCCGGGCAGGATGCCGCGCTGGCCGAGGCTCTCGCCCGCGAAGAGGCGGGGGACTACCTGTGAGCGAAGCGGCACCGTGCGGGCAAGTCGCGCTGTGGGCGGCCGGCCTGTGCGCGGCGGGCGCGGCGACCGCGGTGCTGGTCGTTCGCCGCAACCGGGAAGCCTGCAACGTGGGGCTGGCCAGCGGGATCGCGTTGGGGATGTTCGTGGCGTTGGCCTGGCACGTGTCGGCCGCCTGCGCCGGGTTTGTTGACAAGGAGGGAATCGATGCGGAAGCGGCAGAGGGTTCGGTTCGGTGCGTTGGTGGCGTTGGTCGCGTTCGCGCAACAGCAGTTGGCGGCGCAGGGCGTCTCACCGTGGGTGACCGCCGTGAACAACCTTCAGACGGCGTTCACGGGGCCGATCGCGCGGGGCCTCGCCCTGGTCGCGATCGTCGTCGGCGGATTGATGTTCGCGTTTCAGGAAGGCGGCAGCAAGCAGGCGCTGGCCGGGATCATCTTCGGCCTCGGGATGGCGCTGGGCGCGGCCAACTTCATCGCCTGGATGTTCTAGATGCGCGGCCGAAGGCAGTGGCACGGCTACGCGATCTTGAGCCAGCCGCTCACGGTGCTGGGGGTCGAGCGGCGGTTCTTCCTGCTGGCGGCGACCTTGGGCGCGGCCATCTGGAACGCCGTCAACAGTTTGGCGGCGGGCGGATTGGTGTTCGGTGTGCTCTACGCCGTGGGCTGGCTCGCGTGGCGGCACGACCAGGACCTGGTCGGCGTGGTCCGCGCGGCCATCCGCTACCGCAGCCGGTACGACGCGGGCCTGCTCCTGGACCGCTCGCCCTACGTCGTCATCGAGCGGGGTGAGCCGTGACGGGCGACGCGGGCGCGCTGGCGCACGAGCTGCCCTACTGGGGCTGGGTCGACGAGCGGACCTGCGTGACCCGTGCCGGCGAGTTGGTGACGGTGGGCGCGCTGACGCCGGTCGTGACGGACGGGCGGCCGGCGGAGGACCTCGACGCGGTGTGCGGGCGCTGGCAGCGGATGCTCTCGGGACTGCCGCCGGAGATGCGGGTGTCGTGGATCGTCGAGCGGCGGCCGGCGGCGTTCGACCTGGGGCCTCCGGTGTCGGACATCGCGGGCCTCGCGCAGCGCAAGCGGCAGGCATTCCTCGAAGGCCGCGTGCAGGACCTCGACGTGCATGTCGTCTGGAGCTTCGATCCGGGCCTGCGGCAAACGGCCGGGACTCGGGGGCGAGGCTGGTGGCGGACGTATCTCGCCGACTGGCTGCGGCGGCGCCGGGCGCCGCACGAGTCGGTCTATCTGGCGCAGGACGTCGCGCGGGCGGTCAAGACCGAGGCGGCGCTGGTAGCCGCGTCCGCCACCCGCGTTGTGGACGTGACGCCGATCGAGATGCTGACGGCTGAGAAGGCGGCGGCCCTGCTCTACCGGCTGGTCAACGGCGGCCTCGGCGGCTGGACGGCGGGGATGCGGACGGACGCCGGGGTCAACTGGCGGCTCGCGGGCGAGGAGGTGGCCGCCGAGCGGCACATGCTGCATGTCGGCCGCGAGCAGGTCGGCCTCTGGTCGTGCGTCGCGCCACCGGCGACCGTGGCGGCCAACGCGCTCGACGAGCTGTATGCGCTCCCGGCGCCGATGACGGTGGCCATCGAGTGGCGGCCGTGGTCGCGGGAGGCCGCGCGCCGCAAGCTGCGCTCGGCCCAGCGGCACTACTTCTCGAAGCGTTACTCGATGGCCGCCCACATGCAGGAGAAGGAGGGCACAGCGGCAGCGCTCGAGGACGCCGCGGCGGCCGTCGAGGCGCGGCGGGCCGGTGAGGCGCTGGTCGAGCTGGAGACAGAGGGCGTCTCGTACGGCGACGTGGCGCTGTCGGTCGCCGTGCGCGGCTCGGCCGAGCAACTGGAGCAGTGGGGAGCGGATATCCAGCGCGTCTTCGGCGGCCTGGACGCGAAGGCGGCGCGGGAGTCCTACGGGCAGCTCGCCGTCTGGTTCGGGCGGCTGCCCGGGCAGCCGGCTTCGCGGCAGCCGCGGCGGGTGTTCGTCTCGGCGGGGGTGGCGGCCTGTGTGGCGCCGCTGTTCGGCCCGCCGCGAGGGGACCGCCGCTGCGCGCATCTGGATGCCCCGGCGCTGACGGTCTTCGAGACGCCGGCTGGGACGCCCTATCACTACGACCTGTTCGGCGGGCGCGACGTCGGCCACACCTTGGTGCTCGGGGCGACCGGGGCCGGCAAGAGCTTCACGCTCAACTTCCTGCTCGTCCAGGCGCTCCAGTACGACCCGCGCGTCCTGATCCTGGACCTCGGCGGCTCCTACCGCGCTCTGACGCAGTTCCTCGGCGGCGGGTACCTCGAAGTCTCGCCGGAGAAGGACGCGATCCGGTTGCGGCCGTTCAGCCTGGAGCCGACCGAGCGGACCGTGCAGTTCCTCTCGGCCTGGGTGCTGCGCCTGCTGCGGATCGGCGGCTGGGAGGCGTCGAGCGGCGACCTCTCCGAAGTCCGGGCGCGCATCGAGGACCTGTATGCGCTGGCCCCGGCGCGCCGGTCGCTCGGGAACCTGGTGCGCTCGCTGCCGGCTCCGATGTGGCCTGCGCTCTCCCGTTGGCACGGCTCGGGGGCTTGGGGCAAATGGTTCGACAACCCGCCTGCGGAGGACGCCGATCTCACGTTGGCGGACTGGCAGGTGATCGACCTGGCCGGCGCGGTCGAGCACGAGGATTGGTGCGAGGCGGCGCTGCTCTACCTGCTCGAAAGGCTGCGGACCGAGATCGAATCGCCGGCCGAGACGACGCGCCTGAAGCTGATGGTCGTCGACGAGGCGTGGCGCTACTTGCGGGATCCGGTCGTCCTGGGTCGGCTCACCGAAGCCGCGCGCACGTGGCGAAAGCGCAACGCCGCGCTGATCCTCGCCACGCAGTCGGTCACCGACATCACGGAGACGGCCGGCGCGGCGGCGCTGCTGGAGTCGATGCCGACGCGGCTGTTCCTCGCCAACCCGGACTTCCCCGAGGCGGGGCAGGCGACCTTCCAGTTGGGCGACGACGAGCTACGGACCGTCCGCGAGCTGGAGCCGAAGCGGGAGCTGTACCTGCGCCGGCCGACGACGGCGGCCGTCCTGCGGCTGGTGGTGGACCCGGAGAGCTACTGGCTCTACACGTCGTCGGCCGGAGAGGCGCAGCGGCGCGCCGAGATGGTGGCGCGCTACGGGGTGGAGGGCGCGATCGTGCGCCTGGCCGCTGGACTCGATCACAAGCGGGCGGCGGTGCTCGGCTGATGCGAGGAGGAGCGATGACACGGAGGTTGATGGGGCTGGCGTGTTGTGGGGTGCTGGCGGCGATGCCGGCTGCCGCGCAGGGGATTCGCAGCGTGTCGGAGGGGGCTGGGGAGGCTGCGATCCCGGTCACGGCGCAGGTGCGGCACACGACGACCATCGTGCTGCCGCGCGAGGAGACCATCGTCGATGTCGTGGCCGGCGACGCCGACTACTGGGACGTGTCCGCGGCCGGCAACGTGGCGTACGTCAAGCCGCTCGAAGCGGGCGTCGCGTCGAACGTCACTCTGGTTGCCGAGAGCGGCCGGGTGTGGGCGCTGCTGGTGGCCGAGTCGTCCGGCGAGGAGCCGGACCTGGTGGTCTATGTCGAGGGGCTGGAGCGCCCCTCGCCCGCCGATCTGCCGCGGCATGCGCCCGCATTCGTGGCGGGCGGCGAGCTGGCCGCGCACCGGGCCGAAGAGGCGGCGGCGCAGGCCGAGCTGGAAACGATCGACGAGGCGGCGTCTGCGGAAGTGGCGAACGTATGGGCCGAGCACGACACGGCGTGGTCGCGCTGGCGCGACGAGTACCCGAGCCGGCTGCGCTTCCCCTACCGGCTCGACGAGGCGGCCTTCGTCCCGCCGTTCGAGGTCGAGGCGCTGTGGCACGACGGGCGGTTCACGTACCTGCGCTCGCGGGCCGACGAGTCGCCGGCGCTCTACGAGCTGCGGGAGGCGGACCGGCGCTTCGGCCGGCGCGGCCTGGAGCCGAGCCTTGTCTCGTACGAGGTGTTCGACGACGGCCTGTACGTGGCCGACCACGTGCTCGGGCCGGGCCGGCTGCGGATCGGGGACTCGGAGGCGGACTGGACGGTCGGTCCGGAGAAGCGGAGGTGGACGTGGAAGACGCGCGCAGTGGTGGGCGGGATGTTCGCGGCGGTGGCGGCGGTCCTGGTGCAGGGGATGGCGCGGTGAGCCGGGAGGCGTCGGGGTCTGGAGCGGAGGCGATGACAAGGAAGGACGGCGCAATGGACTCGGATCAGGGGCAACTCGTAGCGGCCATGTCGGATCTGGACGAGACTCTGCTGCTGCACGGCAGCGTCGTCTCGCAGTCGGCGGAGCTGATGAGCCTGGTGGGTGATCAGTTCGACGGACAAGTGAAGTCGATGACGAGTTTGATCGAGCGGGCGGAGCGTTGCGCGGGCCGCATCGAGCGGTTGCCGTCGCCGCCGGCCTGGCGCTGGGCGCTGACCGGTGCGGCGTGGGCCTTCATCGGCGGCCTGGCGGCGGGGCTGGTATCGGGAGTGGCGAACCTCGTGTTCCAGGAGCTGGCGCGATGAGGTCGACGACGTGGCTGGTGACGCTTGGGTGCGTCCTGGTTGCCACACCGGTCGCCGCACAGGGACCGGACGCGCCGGCTGCGCAGGGCGTTCCGATCGAGGTCATGACGCGCGTGCGGCACGTCAGCACGGTGGTGTTGCCGGAGACAGCCGAGATCGTCGAGGTCGTGGCCGGCGATCCGGAGCAGTGGGACGTGTCGGCAGCGGCGCACCTGGTGTTCGTCCGGCCGCTGGTCGAAGGCGCCCGGTCGAACATGGTCGTGCTGACGGCGGCTGGCCACATCGTGCCTATCGCCGTGGTGGAGAGCGCCAAGGCGACGGTCGATGCCGTCGTGCGGGCGGAGACGCGGGCCGGCGCGCCGGCCCGCAGCGGGCCGGTGCTGACCAAGGCGGACGCGGCGGCGGCGACAGCCGCCCGGGCGGCCGAGGCGTGGGCGTCAGTCGAGGCGGCACACGCGCAGGCGGCCGAGCGGATCGAGGCGGCCCGGACGGCCGCGCGGAAAAAGCTCGACGCCGGCCGCGAGGCGTATCCGCGGCAGTTGCGGTTCGACTACCGCTGGCCGGATGAGGCGGCCGACTACCCGTGGCTCGTCGAGGCGATGTGGCACGACGGGCGACGAACGTACGTGCGGACGCGGGCGCTCTCGCCCGTGTTCTACGAGCGGGTCGATGGCGAGCTGGAGCGGGTGAGGGTCTCGGCGGCGGTTGACGGCGTGGTGCACGTCGCCGGGCGGGTACTCGGGGCCGGCGCGCTGGAGGTCGGCGACCGGCAGCTCCTCTGGACGGCGAGGCCGCGGAAGGCGGGTCCGTGATGGTGAAGTGGAAGCAGCTCTTTCGGCCGCCGTCGGGCGCGCTGCCGGGCAACCTGGTCACGAAGGCGGGCGTGGGCGTCATCGCCGTGCTGCTGGTGGGCCTCGTGCTGAGCCAGTCGGGCGGGGACCCGGAGGTGGACGACGCCGCCATCGGCGGCGAGCCGGGCGCCCCTGGGCGGCGCGTGGTCGGACAGATTAGCTCCCGCCTGTCGCAGCTCGCCGAGCAGCGTCAGATCGAGGAGCAGAATCGCGGCGCTGTATCCGATGCACCCGATCTCCCGACGCTGCCGCCGGCTGGCGGCGGTCCGGGAGCTGGCGCCCAGCCGAACGGCGCGTCGTCCCTGCCCACGGCCGGCGAGGTCGAGTTGCGCGAGCGGCTGCGGCTGGAGGCGATCGAGCGCCGCGCCCGCTCGCTGCGCGCGCCGAGCGTCGTGCAGACATTCCGCAGCCCCGAGGCTCGCCAGTTGGCAGGCGAGCCGGGTACTTCCGACGACCGTCAGTCGCTTGACAGCGCCGCGGTCGCGCCGGCTGGCGCGACCGCGGCGTCTCCGCCCGATCCGGCTGCCATCGCCGAGAAGCTGGAGGGCGCCAACACGGCGCTGTTGGCGGGACTGGCCGGCGGCGATGCGGCCAACTCCGCACCTCCGGCGCGGACGGTTCCCGGTGTCGCGGGGCCGCCCGTCGGGGCCACGGCCGCGCCGGTCGCGGTGGCGGTGCCCAATGATTCGGCCGGCTGGGAGCGGGTCTACGAGGGGTCGGTCCTGAGCGCGGTGCTGGTGACCCAACTCGACGGCGACTTCACCGGCCCCGTCCTTGCGCAGGTGGCGATCCCGTTCTACTCGGCCGACCGCCAGCGCATTCTCGTGCCGCGCGGCGCAAGGTTGCTCGGATCGGCGCAGGCCGTCGAGCAGCAGGACCAGGGCCGGCTCGCGGTCGGCTTCCACCGGCTCGTCTGGCCCGGCGGCCGTTGGGTCGACCTGGCCTTCCATGGCCTGAACGAGATCGGCGAGAGCGCCCTGGCCGACCAGGTGGACCGGCACTACACGTCGATGTTCGCGGCGGCCGGCGCCGTGGGCGTCCTCGCGGGGCTCACTCTTCAGGGGTCGGACCCGTACGCCGGCGGCGGGGCCGGCTTCCGCGCCGCGGCCGGACAGGGCCTGGGCCAGTCGGCGACGCAGATCCTCTCGCGGTTCCTCAACCGTTTGCCCACGGTCACCGTCCGCGCCGGCCACCGGCTGCGCGTGTGGGTGACCTCGGACTTCCTCATACCGCGGCCCGAGCCGCACCCGGAAAGGATGTATCGGCAATGACGAAGAACAGATGGCGCTGGTTGATTGCCGGACTCATGGTGGCCGCAATCGTGGGGACGTGGTCGAGCCGCCGCGCGGAGGCGTGCCTGTTCGGCTCGTGCGACACGATCATCATCGCCAACCAGATCACGCAGATCGCGCACATGGTGACCCAGATCGGAAGGATGGTCGAGCAGCTCCAGTCACTCGACGGGGTGCTGGACGTCACCACCGAGCTGGTCACGTCGAACGACATCGGGATGGGCAACATCGGCCGGCTGCGCGAGCTGACCGACGCGGGCTGGTCGATAGGCCGGCACGGGATCGGTCTCGCGACGAGCACGAGTGCGGGCGGGATCGGGGCTTTCTCGCAGCGTATTCCGGGCCTCACGGACGAGGCCGGCTGGCTCCAGGTGCTCGCGGCGCCCGAGACGGGGCTGCTGGCGACGAGGCCGGCAACGGAGGTGCTGGCGGCGCAGCCGGGTGCGTTCGACACGTGGACAGTTCCTACCGAGGCGACCGCAGTGCTCGCCGCCCTGGAGGCGATGGGCAGCGGCGGGCGCAGCTACAGGGGCGTGTGGGACGACCTGGAGGCACTGGCGCCGGCCGTGCTGACGGAAGCCGACCTGCGGGCGGCGGTCGACAACCCGGCCGTGCTGACGCGGCTGGTCGAGGCGCACGAGCGGGCGCAGGCCGTCTCGTCGGCCGACCTGGTGCACGCGCACGCCGAGGCCGAAGCGGCGTCGTTCCTGGCGCGGCAGGTGGGCGAGGCATCGGCCGCGCTCGCCGACCTGCGAAACGACGACCTGATGCGGACGCAGCGCGTCGGGCAGGCGCAACTCGCCGCCGCGGTCACCGGGACCGAGATCGCGCTGGCCCGCGCCCAGCTCGCCGCCTACGAGGCGGCGCGCGAGGCCCGGGCGCGCTACGAGGCCGAGCGGGCGCGCCGTGAGGCGCTGGCCCGCTGGCAGGCCGACGCCATGCGGGCGCGAACGGAGCAGGCCGCCTTCGCCGCCGACCTGACGGCGGTCGCCGGCCCGCTGGCCGACAGCCACCGCCGCGTCCCGTCGCCGTCGGACTGGTGATTCCGACGCCGGCAATTCAGCAAATCACGGCAGGGAGAACAGCAAGAGATGTCGCTTCAAGACCTGATCCTGATGCTCCAGCAGGCCGGGATCCTGGTCGATCAGCTCATGGCATCGGTCGCACCGGCCGTCGCCGGCGCGGGGATGCAGCTCTGGCGGGGGCTCGCGCTGATCGTCGTCGTCTGGACCGGGGCGCAGATGGCGCTCTCGGGCCAGGGCATCAACATGACCGCCGTCGTGCGCATGGTCATCGGCCTGTCGATCCCGCTCGGGATGCTCCAGTTCTACACGGCTCCCCTGCCGGGCGCCGGCCGTAGCGTCCCGGACCTGATCACGGGGATGGGCGAGTGGCTCCAGACGATGATCGTCGCCGACGCCGGCAGCGCCATGCTGGAGCAGCTCGGCCTCGCCGTGGGCGCGTGGCGGGAGCAGTTTGGGGGTCGGGGGATCTTCGGCGGGATGGCCACGTTCGGCTGGAACGTGGTGACGGACCTGCCGGGCGTGCTCGACGCGGCCTTCGACCTGCTGGTGACGGTGGTTCTGATGATGAGCCTCGCGGTTGGCCTGATCGTCGTCTTCGCCCTCGGGCAGGCGCAGGTCATGTGGGCGCAGATGGCCCTGTCGATCGCGCTCCTGCTCGGTCCGGTGTTCATCCCGTGGATGGTGATCCCGCAGCTCTCCTTCCTCTTCTGGGGCTGGCTCCGGACGGTGCTCGTCTACTCGCTCTACGGCGCGGTGGCGGGGGCGGTCTTCCGAGTCGTGACCGAGCTGGGGGTGTTCGTCGTGCAGGGCTGGACGGGCGACATCGCGGCCGACGTGGAGTGGGCCGGGCCGACCGGGATCGTGACGGCGTGGCGGCGGTCGCTGGTGACCATCCCCTACATCGTGGCGGCGGGGCTGGCCACCCTCAAGGTCGGCGAGCTGACGCAGATGCTGCTCTCGGGTTCCGGCAACGTCAGCTCGGGCGCGTCGGGCCGCGCGGTGCAGACGGCGGCGGTGGCGCGCGTGGCGGTGACGGGAGGACTGTAGATGGCCTACTCGTCCGCGTCGGGGCCGGGGAGCACGACGCGCTCGATGGTCAGCAGGCGCTGGTCGACCTTGCCGAAGGCGATCTCGACGTTGCGCAGCCGTTCGTCGAAGCCGTCGAGGCGCGTCTCGATCCGGTCCATCCGGGCGGACAGGTCGTCGATTCGGGCAGATAGGCCGGAGTAAACGTCGTCGATGCGGTCGTTGACGCCGCCGATGAGCGCGAACATGACGCCGGTCAGCAGCACGGCGAGACCGACGCCGGTGCCAACGATGGTGAGCATAAGAGCGCGCGTGTCGCTCATGGACCACAGGGTACTACGTCGCGGAGGATTGTGAATGGCGGCGCGTGAGTTTGCGGAGATCTGGGGGGAGCAGATGCACGCAGCCCGGCATCTGCGGGTGGTCACCGGGGCGCTGTCGCTGGTGATCCTGGTGCTGGCCGTCGCGCTGGCCCGCCTCGCGTGGGCACCCCAGCCCAAGCCGCTGGTGGTGCGCGTCGACGAGGTCGGCCGCGCCGAAGCCGTGGCCTACGAGGCGATGGAGGCGCAGGCGGACCCGCTGGACCCGACCACGGGCTTCTTCCTGCACCGCTTCGTCGTCGACCACTACTCGCGCCGGCAGGGCACGGTCCGGGAGTACTGGGAGCGCTCGCTGTGGTTCCTGACGCCGGAGGTCGCCAATGCGGCGTACGCCGAGCAGGCCGAGGATGTGGCGGCGACGGCGGTCGGCCTCCGGGACGCGGAGCTTCAGGTCGAGGATGTCGCGGTACGCATCCTGCCGCAGCCCACCGAGCCGCACGGCGCGGCGGCGACGTTCGACCTGGTGCGGATGCGCGGCGGCGAGGAGCTGGCGCGCGAGTCGTGGTCGGTCTCGATGCGCTTCTCGTTCCTGCCGGAGATCCCGGCGGAGCTGGTCGTCCGCAACCCGATGGGGATCGTGATCTCGTTCCTCCAGGGGGACCGCATCGTGACGAGCGGAGGCGACAGGTGATCCCGCATCTGAACGGCCGCGCGGCAGCGCTTGCCGAGTTCGGATGGACCGGCCGCGACGCCGAGTGGCTGGCGCTGGTGTGCCTGCACAGCGGCGTCTTCCTCCGCCGGCAGTACCTCGCCTTCGTCGGGGCGCCGCAGCGCTGGCGGGCCGGCCGCTTCGTGGAGCGGTGCGGCGCGGCGGCGGTCGAGGAGCCCTGGAACGGATCCGAGCTGCGGCTGTGCCGGATCGCCGCCCGGCCCTTCTACCGGGCGCTCGGCGCGGAGGACGTGCGTCATCGGCGGGCGGCGTCCCCGGCGGTCGTGCTGCGGCGGCTGCTGTCGCTCGACTACGTGCTCGACCACCTGGACCAGCCGTGGCTCGCCACCGAGCAGGAGAAGGTGGCGGCGTTGACCGCGGCCGGGGTTCCGGAACGAGTGCTGCCGCGGCGCGTCTACCGGGGAGCGGTCGGATCGCAGTGCCGCTACTTCGCCCACAAGCTGCCGCTTGCCCTGGATGCCGAGCGGGCGATGTTCGTCTTCGTTCAGGCCGAGGACGTGACCGACAGCGGCGTGCGCACGTGGGGCGAGGAGCACGCCGGGTTGTGGGCGGCGCTCGAGGAGTCCGGCCGCGCGGTCGATGTCGTGGTCGTGGGCCGGGACCCTGTGCGCCTGGCGGCGGCAAGCGGCGTGGTCGAAGGCTGGACCGGGGAGCGTGCGGAAGGCGGGGCGGAGCCGAGGCTGGCCGCGGAGATCGCCACCATCCGCAGGGCCGTGGCCACGCTCGACGAGGTCGCCCTGGCGGCGTACGGCGGCTTGAACGGTGCGGTGGCCCGCTGCGCGGCACTGGAAGCGGTAGCGGCTCAGTCCCGGTCGCGGCGTCCGCGGATTGCGGCCGGCCGCACGTGGCGGTCGCGAAGGGTGCCGGAATGAACCGGCTGCTGGCCGGGCTGGCCGCGTCCGCCGCCGTCTGGGTCTGGTGGCCGTTCCCGGCTCCCGGCGCCGACCCGGTGGCCGACCTGATCGCGCTGAACTCGCCGCGCCTGCACGCGGCGATCCTGATCTGGCACTACCTCGTGCCGGCTGTCGCCGTCGTCATGGCGTGGTCCGTCGCTGTCGCGGCCGGCCGCGTGTGGTTCCCCGGCGCTCGCCGCCGCCGCGTCATCGGCAAGCTCCCGGCGTGGCCCGTCACTGCCACCGATCCCGCCCCGGCCATCGTGGTCGGCGAGGTGCATCATCCGGTAGCCGACCGGGAAGTAGGCAAGCCGCATTGGCTCGTAATTCCCGAGCTGGGCCTCTACACCGGCATCCTCATCTGCGGCGCGATCGGGTCGGGCAAGACCTCGGCCTGCATGCGCCCGTTCGCCCGCCAGCTCTTCGGCTGGCAGGCGAACGACCCGCGCCGGCGCATCGCGGGGCTCGTGCTCGAAGTCAAGGGGGACTTCTGCCATCAGGTGCGCGGCATCCTGGAGGAGGCCGGCCGCGGCGACGACTACATCGAGCTGGGCCTGGGCGGGCGCTGGCAGTGGAACCCGCTGGGCGACGATCAGCTCGACTCCTACTCGCTGGCCTACACCATCGCCAGCCTGATCAACCAGCTCTTCGGGCGGTCCAAGGAGCCGTTCTGGCAGCAGGCGTACGTGAACCTCGTGCGCTGGATCATCGTGCTCCACCGCATGTCGCCGGAGCGGTGGGTGACGCTGCGGGACGTCTACCGCTCGACGCTCGACACGAAGCGGATCGAGAAGAAGATCGCAGAGATCGAGAAGCGGGTCGGGCGTCCGGCAATGGTGCGCATCCGGGCGGAGGATTTCTCGGCCCGGATGTCGGCGCTGGAGGCCTGGACCTGGACCTCCACCGGCGACGGCAGGGTGCGCACGCTCGACGACAAGGCGCTGCGCGAGCAGTTGGCGAAGCTGGACCTGGCGTTCGAGGTCGAGCCGGCGACCGGCGACCCGGCCCGCCGCGAGCAGCTCGACGCGGTGCGGCGATGGTACACGCAGGACTGGAAGACGCTCGACACGAAGCTGCGCTCCAGCATCATCGAGGGACTCAGCGTCTTCCTGTCGGTCTTCGACCTGCCGGACGTGGCGGCCGTGTTCTGTCCACCGGCGCCGCCGAAGCCCGCCCCGGCCGACGCGGCCGGTCCCGAGGATTCCGAGGATGCTCCCGATCCCGCCGACGCCGCCGGACACACGGCGCCGGTGGTGCGCCCGCTCCCCCCGCTGGACGAGGTGATCGATGCCGGCAGGGTCCTGTGCCTGAACATGCCGGCGGGGACGAACTCGGCCCTGTCGCGCGCCGTGGGCGTGATGCTCAAGCAGGCGTGGCTCCAGACGCTGCTGCGCCGGCCCGCCGAGATGCAGCGCCGGCCGGCGCGGATCTTCCGGCCGGCCGTGTTCCTGTGTGACGAGTACCAGACCTTCGCCACGGTCGGGGAGGACGACCCGGGCGGTGACGAGAAGGCGTTCGCCCTGACGCGCCAGTCGCGGCTCATCCCCATCGTGGCCACGCAGTCGATCGCGTCGCTGCGGGCCGTGCTCGGCCAGTCCGAGGCGTGGCGGGCGCTGCTTCAGACATTGCGCACCCGCATCTTCCTCTCGCTCGCCGACGACTCGTCGGTGCAGATCGCCAGCACCCTGTGCGGGCAGGTCTCGAAGATGAAGGCGTCCTACAGCGTCTCGGAGCAGACCGAGGGCGCCGCGGCGTCGCTGCTGTCGGGTTCACCCGGCGGCGGTTCCGGCAGCCTGAGCGCCAGCAAGTCGTTCAGCGAGCGCCGCGAGCCGCTGTTCCATCCGCGCGACTTCGCCCGGCTCGGCAACTGCCAGGCCATCGTGCTCCCCTACGACGGCAAGCGCGCGCTGGACGCGAGGCGGTGCTATCTCAAGCCGGACTTCCTTCCGAGCGACCGCCCGTACTGGCGCGCCCGCGAGGCCGGGGAACTGTAGATGGAGCTGACCATCGCGGACCTGAAGCCGTTCCTGCCGGGAATCGAGGACATACTCGACGACGACGCGGTCTCCGAGGTGATGCTCAACGGACCGGGGACGGTCTTCGTCGAGCGCGGCGGCCGGATGACGGCCGTGGAGGCGCCGGAGCTGACCGCGGAGGCGGTGGCACGGGCGGCCATCCAGATTGCCCGGCCGCTGGGCGAGGACCCGGCAACCGATCCGATCATCGACGCACGGCTGGCCGACGGCTCGCGCGTCGCCATCTGCGGTCCGCCGGCCGCGCCGACGACCGCGATCACGATCCGCCGTTTCGGCGGCCGGGCGTTCACCATCGGCGAGCTGACCGGGAGCGGCTCGCTCCCTCCTGGCGTCGTGGAAGAGGCCGCGGCCGTGCTCGGGGGCGGACGCAACGTGCTGATCGCGGGCGGGACCGGCTCGGGCAAGACGACGTTGCTCAACGCGCTGGTGTCGCTGTTGCCGGCCGACGGCCGCATCATCTCCATAGAGGACACCCTGGAGTTGCGGCTCCGCCGCATCAACTGCCTGCGGTTCGAGGCGCGGGGGCTCGCAGGCCGCGGCGTGACGATCCGGGACCTGGTGCGGCATGCGCTGCGCCACCGGCCGGATCACATCGTCGTGGGAGAGGTCCGGGGAGCAGAGGCCGCCGACCTGCTTCAGGCACTGAACACCGGCCACGGCGGCTCGCTCGCCACGGTCCACGCGAACAACGCCGCCGCGGCGCTGTCGCGTCTTGCGACCTGCGCCATGCAAGCGGGCGACGCGCTGCCGTGGACGGTCGTCTGCCGCGGGGTGGTCGACGGCATCGAGGCCGTGATTCACCAGACCCGCACGCCCGAGGGAATCCGGCGCGTCGACCAGATGGTACGCGTCCGCGACTACGACGCCGCGGAGAACCGCTGGGTCGTCGAACCGGTCTGGCCGCCGCCGGCCGCGCCCTCAAAGACGTCGGAGGCCGGTCCATCGGCGCTGAAGCGGGCGTCGCGATCCCGATCGAGGCGAAGACGCGGGCGGAGGCGAGCGAGGTGAGCCGGCTGTTGGGTTTTCGCCCGTCGGCCCGGCACCGGGGAATCTCCAGCGGGTGGCGTGGTGCTCCGGACGCTCGCGGATCAGCGCCAGTTCGCGCTGACCGCCTGCTGTGCGGCGTGCCAGCGCTGCGTCGTGCTCGATCACGCGGCGCTGGCAGCGCGGTTCGGATGGGACGCGCCGCTCGATGCGTTGCGCCACTGCGTCGCGTGCCGCCGATGCGGCGTTCGGACGGGCACCGTGCTGGTCAGTCAGGCAGGACGACGGGACGCGGGGGACCGCGGCCCGTTATGCGATGCAGGGAGGGACAGGGATGAGTGAGCGTGACGGCAGGGACGTGGAGCAGGAGCCGGTTCGGGTCGAGAGCCGCGAGCAGTTCGACGAGGCGGTCGACGAGCTGTTTCGGACCGGACGCCCCATCGAGGCGCCTTCATTGGATGCGCTGGCCGACTGGGACGTCGACCTCGAAGACGAAGAGGGCGCCATCGAGGAGCAGTCGTGATGGCGAAGGGGCGCGAGAGGGCCGACGAGTACCACCGGCAGTTCGCCGAGCGGATCATCCAGGCGCTCAAGGAGGGGACTGCCCCGTGGCAGAAACCTTGTCCACCATACAGGTGGATCCGATGCGGTCCGGCACCGTCCGGGATGGTCAGTAAATGCCTGAATAGCAATTGATTACCACTCATTCACGGGCTTGACGAGTGCCGTTACCGTCCGGTACGATCTTCTGGTATCCGCCACTCACTGAGGGGAATATTGGCAGAGATGGAACTCCCGAATCGCCCCCGAACCACCAAGCCCAACGGCCGGCAGCCCCACCACGCGCTCTCGACCGCCTTCGTCCGCAACGTAGCACAGGCCGGGCGCTACTGCGATGACCGCCACAAGCGCGGCGTAACAGACCAGTAGTCAGTGGCTTAACGGCTAAAGGCCACCCGCACACTCCACGTTGTACCCCATTTGCTGAACCGGAACCTGCCGGACCGCAGAAAACGCGTGGGGCCGTGGGGCGCTCTCAGGATCCCGCATCCGAGGGGCGGGATCCCTCGGTGGGCGCGCCCAAGCCGTCTCGGCCGTCAGACGGTGCCGTCCCGTGGCGACTGAGAATGCCATCGATGTCCGCAGGATCGAGAAGCACATCCGACGCCCAGTGGCCGAACCCGCCGTCGGCGTTCATGCCCTGCACCCACTCGGCCAGGAACCGGCGCTTGGTCCGGTTCCGGTCGCTGTCCTCGCCCTTGACCTCCAGCACGAGCTGGCGGCCGTTGGTCAGGCGGATCAGGAAGTCGGGCAGGAAGGTCCGCACGACGCCCTTGTACAAGTAGAGCACCTCGAATCCCAGGTGGTCGTTCTTCACCCAGGCGGCCACCTGCGGGCTGCGGTCGAGGGCAGCCGCGGTCTCCGCCTCCCAGCCACTATCGCAGACGCAGTGGTTGATGTGGCTGCGGTGCGCGTCTCGGCACGACCGCCCCGTGTGCCAGACCGGCATGTCGCCGGTCGAGACGATGGGCCGCTCGCGGTCGAGCACCAGGTCGAGCGTCTCTGCGTTCTCGAACCGGATCGCTTCCCACAGATGCTGGACGACCTTCGCCATGTTCAGAGTGATGACGAGCCGGCGGTTCCGACTGTCGCTGCCGAACAGGGACGATTCGGGGACGACGCGGATGCGGTCCGACGCGATCACCTGCTCGACGAGGCGTACAAGCTGCGCCAGCAGGATCGTCCGGCCGCCGCGCCAGCCGGGCTGCATCTGATCGTAGATGTCGCCGGCCGTCTCGAAAACGATGCGCTGCGTACGGAACTCCCGCGCCAGCGCGTCCAGATCGATGCCGCTGACGCGCGTAACGTCCGGCACGCCATCAACAACCTCGGCCAACTCCGCGATCTTCGCGGTGCGCCGCGCGTCCAGCTCCAGCGGGTCCAGCCGATCGATGGCGAGCGAGAGCCGGGGCCGGCAGACATGCGCGACCCGAACGACGTTGGGCCATGTGATCTCGAACCGGGCCTTCTCCGGCACCGGCATCACGGCGGTCTTCGGCGGCGGCGGCGGTGGCGGCGAGCCGTCATCCTGCTCGTGCGGCAGGAACGGGAACGGGATCCCGAACACGTTGACGTGCTCCGGCGTGAACCTCCCGGTCTCCCTGTCGATGTCGTAGGAAGTCCGCCGCAGTCCGCGGCCGACCACCTGCTCGCACAGGAGTTGGCTCGTGAAGGCGCGCAGCCCCATGACGTGGGTCACCGTCCGGGCGTCCCACCCTTCGGAGAGCATGCCGACCGAGACGACGTTCTGGATCCGCTCGCCCGGGTGACCCGGCTTGCCGACCGTATCGACCTGACGCCGCAGCAACTCGGCCCGCTCCTGCCGCGTCAGCTTCGGAGCCGCACCGGCGTCGTCGCCAGCACCCGGACCGTCCACCGCCGCGCCGTCGACCAACGCCAGCGGCTCTCCGGACGCTTCCGCCTCGCCGAGCACCTTCGAGTCGATGTGCAGCGTCCGCTCCGGGTCCCGCAGGGCGTCGATCCGCACCTTCCCCTTGTCGAACGCGTGCTTGATGCGGGCGGCCGTCTCCGTCCGGTTGGTGACGGTGATGAGCACCGGCCGGGTCGGATGGCCCTGCTTCTCCCACCGCCGGCGCGTCTCGTCCCAGTCATGGCCGAGCAGGTGGTAGCCGTTGACGACCAGATCGGGCAGCGGCTCGTGCGGCTGGGCCTTCCGGTTCAGGTCGTCCTTCACTTCGTCGTCGCCGTACAGGTGGTACAGGCGGGAGCGGTCGGTCTTGGCATCGGCCCGAGCGTCGTCCCGGACCACGACCCGCGGCGTCTTGACGAGTCCCGATTCGATGGCGTCGTTCAGTCCGAAGTCACTGACGGTCCAGCCGAACAGCGCCTCCCCCCGCTCCTTCAGCGCGGGCGTGAACGGCGTCGCCGAGAAGTCGTAGCAGGCCAGGATGCCCCGTGACCGACAGACCCGGTCGAGTCCGCCGATCCACTTCGTCGCCTCCTCGATCTCGGCCTTCGATTTGCCGGCCACCTTCCGTCCGCCGCCGTCCGCTGGTATCCGCCATGCGTGGTGCGCCTCGTCGTTGATGACCAGTATCCGCCGCGCCGTCGCCATCTCGCCGAGCACGTCCCGGACGTACGCCGCGTCGCTCCGCGCCCCGCGCTTGTCTACACTCCGCCGACGCGCGAACCTCGCCTCGGTCTCCCAGTTCAGCGCATGCCAGTTGCGGACCAGCACCCGTCCCCGCCGCAGCGGCTCGCGGAGCGCGGACGGCACGATGTCGAACGCGGCGTAGTAGTTCTCCGCGCCGGCTGGGTCGAGCACCGCCAGCCGGCTCCTGACCGTCAGTCCGGGCGCGACGACCAGCACGTGCCGAGAGAAGCGCGCGTCCTGTGGGGCGGCCACCTTGTTGAGGACCTGCCACGCGGTCACCATCGCCATGACGACCGTCTTGCCGGCCCCGGTCGCCATCTTCGCGCACAGGCGCGGGAAGGGTCCGCCGTCGGACGGGATCTCGATGCCGACCTTGCGAGCGGCCGGGGCCTCCGTCCACCAGATCAACGTCTCGGCGGCCTCGACCTGACAGAAGAAGAATCGCGGCTCCCGCTCCGGGCGCCGCCAATGGTCGAGCAGCCGTCGTGTGATGCCCGTCGCGCCGGGGTATCCCGCAGTGCGCCACTCGTCCACGCGCGTCCGGATCTGATTGACCAGCGGCAGCTCGACGAACTCGCCCGGATCGTACGGGTCGCTCCGGGCATCGCTCGCCAGGGGCACGTGGTAGCCGGACGGACGGCGGCCGGGCTCACGGGTGAACGCTCCCGGTTCGCCAAGGCGCTCGCCCCGGTTGTAGCGCCAGTGCTCAGCCGGGGCGTCGTAGGGCGGGTTGAGGATGAGCTGGTCTATCGACCGTCGGCCGGTCATGGCAGGTCCAGCACCTTGAGGCTCTCGATGCCCCGGTCGTCCACGATCTTCACCGCCGCCCGACGGTGCGGGCCGGGCTCGAACGGCAACGACACCGTGCCTCGGTACCGTTCGATCAGGGCCGGATCGATCTCCGTTCTCAGCGCCTTCGCCAGCTTCGCCCAGCCGTCCTTCGCGCCGGCCTGCGGGAAGAACACCTGCCGAGGGAAGAGGCTCCGGCCGTCGTAGTCGGGGTCGAGCATCCACAGCGCGATCTTCTCCGCGCCGCCGGAATCGACCGTGCCGCTCCGGGTGTCGTAGTAGTCGAAGCCGCGAACCGTCACCTGGACCTTGCCGGCGTCCGGTCCGTCGTCGAGCGTCGCCGCCTCGACATCCGGCTGGCCGACCAGCCAGAAGCTCTCGTTGCTCGCGCGCTTCTTCTTCAGGTCGTCGGTCAGCAGGTCGGCGTTCATCTGCGCCTTGAGCAGGGTGACGCCCGGCCAGCGCGTCTCGTCGATGTCCTTGGCCGCCTCCGGGTCGAACTGGAACGCGGCGAAGACGATCACGGTCGGACGGGGAGCCAGCGTCCGCGCTTCCTCGATGGCAAGCTCCACCTGCCGCTGCTCCAGCGGCGCATGGTCCGGTCCGAACGAGACGACAACCCGCTTCGGTCCGGTGTCGCCGCTCACCGGCCCGTCCTGTTCGGGACGGTCGGGCGACGCCGTAGCCGGCACACTCTCACCGTCGGCGTGCAGCCACCGCGCACCCGGCAGCGGTTCCAGGCGGGTGAACGTCAATCGCTGGCCTGCCCGGCCTCGGATGCCGGTCTGTAGCAGCTCGGCGCGCCAGTCGCTCTCGCGCAGCGTCTCGCCGCGCCGCGCCACCGATGCATCGGCGGGTGCATGTACGTCCGGTTCGTTGCTCCCCGTTGCGATCACGTCATCCACGGACACGACGGCGGGCGCAGGCACGGCCTCGACCGTGAACGGGCCGGTGACCCGCGCCCTGGTCTTGTCGCGGAGCGGCTGATCGTACAGGGTCGTCTCCTCCGTCCTGCCGTAGGCCAGGCTGCCAGCCGACACCTTGGGGACGGTCCGGTACTCGAAGCCGCTGCCTACCCCTTCGCCGGGGTGGGCGAGCCGGTAGTAGTCGAACGTCGCCGCCATCAGCCGCTGCCGCGCCAGCGTGACCGCCACGCGGGAGCTGTCGCAGGTGATCCAGCGCCGGCCCCACTGCTCTGCCACGAGCGCCGTGACGCCGCTGCCGCAGGTGATGTCGAGCGCGAGATCGCCGGGGTCGGTGGTCATCAACAGGCAGCGTTCGATCACCTTCGTGTACGTCTCGACGACGTACCGGGGACTCGGCGCGGACATCTGCTGCGGCCAGATGTTGTGGATGCGTCGGCCCGGCACCTCGTCTTCATATCGCTTCCAGCCCAGCTCGGATCGCTCCCCCGCCGCCGCGAGCCGTCCAAGAGCCGCGAGGTGGTCCATGCCGTCGGGCGAGACGCGCCAATGCTGCCCGGCCGGACAGGCGTACCGCACGCCGTTCCAGTCGTACGGCTCCGAACGTCCGGTGGTCGACGTACCGGGAGAGATCAACCGCTCGCGCTTGTAGAGCCGTGTGGCGTCCGGCAAGTGCTTGTTCGGGTCGAGCCGCTCCTGTTTCGTCAGCGCCCGGGAGCTCCCATCGGCCAACTCCAACATCGCGTACGAGCTGAAGAACTCGACGGTCTCCTTGCGGGTCAACGGCTCGTAGAGCTGCCGGTACTTCGGCTTCAACTTCTCCTTGTCCTTGGCGTACCAGACGAGGTAGTCGGCCACGTCCGGCAACAGTCCCGTGGAGCTGCCGCCGGTCTTGACGAAGCTGATCGTCGCCACGCGGTTGTTGCGGCCGAAGACACCCGCCACGAGACTGGCCGTCAGGTCGAGGTTCTCGTCGCCGATCTGGACGAAGACGCTGCCGCTGTCGCTGAGCAGCTCGCGTGCGAGCAGCAGCCGGTCGCGGAGGTACGCGAGCCACGAATGGATCCCCAGCTCCCATGTGTCCCGGAAGGCCCGCAGCGTCTCCGGCTCCTGCGTCAGGTCGCGGTCACGGTCATCGACCTCACGCTGGTTGACGAACGGCTGGAAGTTCGAGCCGTACCGAATGCCGTACGGCGGGTCGATGTAGACCATCTGGACCTTGCCCGCCATGCCCTCCTTCTCGGTGAGGCTGTTCATCACGAGCAGGCTGTCGCCGGCGATCACTCGGTTGGTCCAGTTGTGCCGATGGCGGTAGAACTCGATGGCTTGGCGGATCGGCCGGTTCTCCTCCGGCGCGGCGAAGAGCGACGGCTGCGCCTCGGCGCCGTTCCGGCGGCGGACCGCCTCGACGATGCTGCGCGGGTCGATCCGCTCGTGGACGTGGAGCGAGACGATCGGCACGTCGAACGACGTGTGCTCGGCCTTACCGGCCCACTGAAGCTGCGGGTCGAGGTGAGGATCGTACTGGTAGGTCTTGCGGCCGGCCGCCGGATCGGTAGTCGGTGTGACGAGACCGACCGGGGGGTTGTTCAGGCGCTCCGCGCCCGCGTGTGTGTACGGCTCGACCGCACGACCTCTTCGGCCTTTACGTGGGCTACTGTTGTCGGTCGGTCGGTCGGTCGGGCAAATCCTGTGCCATGTCGGGCCTCGCGAGCGGAGAGCATAGCACGCCGGACGCCTTCCACCGCCGTCCGGCCGCCACGCCAGCGGCGTGCTCCTTCCTGGACAGGAAGATTCTGGAGGGGAGCGACCACCGGCCCGGCGGGTGTGACGGAGGAACACGCGCCGGGGCCGAAAACCGGCAGGTTTTCGCGTGGTCGCTCCCCTACCTTCCCGCTGTCTCTTTTCTCTGCACGTGGGGGTGGTGTGTTGTGGTGGGATGTGGTTGATATGCAAGGACTTATCGGGTGCGGGGTTGTAAGCTCAGGTGTGACTGGGGGTGTAATTTGAGACTCCGGGGCTGCTTACACCTCTCGTGCGGCATATCTGGTGTAAGTTCGGGCCTCCGTCTTGTTGTGATCGGGCGGCAGGGCTGATCACAGCCTCGTTCGGTTGCCCGTCTCCGTCCCCGTCCCGCTCCGTGACCTCGACTCCCATCCTATACCGGATCTCCGTCACGACCGCCGCCTGCTGATTCCCGGCGATCGCCGTGACCGCCGCCGTCCCGATCTGGATCGGTGGCATGAGGCTTGCTGTCGGTTCCGCTGCCCGGATCCGGCGTCGCTGGATCGGCTGTACCCGGCTCGGGGCTGGCGTGTTCGGCGGCGGGTTCGAGGACGTAGTGGGCTCCGGTCCGTCGAGGGCCGGACGCCCGCGTTCGGCCGTAAGCGCTCAAGACCGCGCCGGTGGCCGGCGTGTCACTCGAAGAGCCGGAACGAAGTGGAGGAGCCGCAAGGCTTGACACGTCGGTTGCCGGCGTGGTTCGTCTCGTCAGGCAGCCTCGGCGGCGCGGCGGCCGGGGGTCCATTCCGGCACCCGCGTCGAGCGCCACGTCCGGCCAGCCGTGATCGCCGCCCTCGACCTCCGGCCCCCAGCGCACGCGGCGTCGAGGCCGCACGCCCGCTGGATCGCGGGGTTCAGCCCGCCGTACGCGTCCAGCGCGGTCCAGTCGCTCGTCGCGATCGCCTTCTTGATCGCGGCCAACTCCGCCGCCGCCGCGTCGTAGGACATCATCACGGACTCGGGCGGCGTCGCCGCCCACTTGTCGAGCACCCGCCCGGCCGCCGCCAGCCGCACCGGGTCACGGCCCACGACGACCACCTCGACAGCGCGGCCGGCCGCGAGAAGCGCCGTCCACAGCGCCGAGTGCTGCGAGCCCCACGTGCGGACCGCGCTCACCGTCTCGTCCTCGTCCGTCTCCACGAACAGGAACGTCGCCCGCCCGCCGTCGAGAGCCACCGGCAGCTTGTGGGGGAAGTAGCGCTGCTGCGCCCCGACCGCGCCCTGGTAGAGCCGGTGCGGCAACACCTGCTTCGAGATCCCCGCCGCGGTCAGCGCATTCACCTTCTCGTCCTCGGTCGGGAGCCACGCGGCATGCCGGTGTTCGAGCACGTAGTCGAGCGACAGCAGACGCCGCAAGACGACCTCCGGCGCGGCGGGCCGGCGGTGCCGGACGTGCTCCGCGCCGAGCGCCCGGTAGATGCGCCGGGCCGCGATCCGGCAGATGCGGAGCCGGGAGCCGTTCCACGGCTGTTCGACGGCGTGCTTGCGGCACCGGCGGACGAAGCGGTTGGCGAGCGCCGGATTCGTCCGGCCGATGAAGGCGAGGTACTGCGAGCGGAGGAACGCGCCGCTGTGCAGGCAGACCAGCGCCAGCCACTCGGCTTCGCGGCGGGTCCAGCCGCTACGGACGAGAGCGTCCGCCCGGCCCCGGAGATGAGCGATCATCAGCCGGCGTTCCCTGCACCACCGGCGACGTAGATGGACCAGTCGTCCATCAACCGCCGCCGCCGCTCGAACAGGTCGGACCGGGCGTACGCCGCCTCGACCTTGTTCTGCACGACGTGGGCGAGCGCCGCCTCGACGACCTCGCGCGGGTGGTTCGTCTCCTCGGCCGCCCAGTCCCGGAACGTGGACCGGAAGCCGTGCGGCACGCCTGCGATCCCGAGGTCCCGGAGGAGCTTGGAGAGCGTCACGTCGTCCAGCCGCGTCCCGCGCGCGCCGGGGAACACGAGCCGGCTGCCGTCGAGCGCCCTCGCCGCTTCGAGGACCTGCACGGCGCGGGCGGACAGCGGGACGCGGTGCGCCCGCTGCATCTTCATGCGCGTGCCCGGTATGGTCCACACGCCGGCCGGCATGTCGACCTCGTCCCACTCTGCCCCGCGCACCTCGCCCGAGCGCGCCGCGGTCAGCACCAGGAAGTGGAAGGCGAGCTTCGTGCCGGTCCACGCGCGCGACGCGCGGACCGCCTTGATCGCGGCGGCCACGTTGCCGTGCGGGAGCGCCGGCATGTGCCGAACCACGGTCTGCTGGCGGCCGAGCGCCTGCCCGAGCGCGTCGCCGGCCGGGTTGTCGGGGCGATGCTGCATCGCCACGGCCCACTTCATGACGGCGCTGATGCGTTGCCACACCCGGCGCGCCGTCTCGGGCTTGTCGTGCCAGATGGGCGTGAGCACGCGCAGCAGGTCGGCCGAGGTGATCTCGGACACCAGCTTCCTGCCGATGCGCGGGAAGGCATACAACCGGAGGTTCGTCGGCCAGTCGTTGGCATGCTTGGCATTGCGCCAGCCGGCGCGTTTCTGCGCGAGCACCTTGATGTCAGTGCGCCGGGTGACCAGCTCGCCGGAGGCCTCCGTGCTCGCCGCGCGCGCGACCTCGACCACCGCCACCGCGAGCGCTTCTTCGACTTCGCGGCCGGCAGCGGGTCGTCGAACGGACGCGCCAACAGGTGCCCCTGTGCAATCGCCCGCTTCTCCTGCTCGATGTACGCCGGCAGGTCGACGACGTACAGGCAATCCCGCACCGCCGCAGGAATCGCCCCGGCGTCGGTCGCCGTCGCGATCCGCAGGACCCCGGACAGATCGAGCGGGACATCGAGGTAGGCGTCCGTGAACGTCGTCCGCTTCGACGAGTCCAGGACACCGAACAGCGGGTCGGGATGCTTGTCCGCGTCGCCCACCTCGTCGATCCCCTCGATGATGAAGACCGGGTTGTTGACCCGGCCTCGCGCAGGCCCTTGACCACACAGCCGGAGGTGGCGCGGTACGACCCGCGGATCTGTCGCCTGGTCGCCTTCCCGCGCAGCGACACGCTCACCGACGTTCGGCCGAGGGGTTCTGCGACGGCGTGCGCGAGCGATGTCTTGCCGGTTCTGCCGGGGCCCGCAAGACAGAGAACCGACGCCCGGCCCTGAACCGGTCCCGTGCGAACGACCAGTGTGGGCAACCGTCCGTCTCCGCCCGCTGGCACGAACAGGGACCCTCGAAGGTCAGCAGGTCGCGCGCCTGGGGACACGACCCAGGAATCGGGGGATGCCCGCCTTGACGCCGTCGAGCGCGGCGTGGGGGCGACCGAGCACCTGCGCCACATGAGCCCGGTCGAACCGCTGGGACTCGGACTTCGCCCACGGCAGGTCGAGTACCACCCGTACCCGATCCAGCTCAGCCTCGGCCACCTTGGTTCTGGAGCCGAACACCTCGTTCAGCTTGTCCTACAGCGCCTCGTGGGCGGCACTCGGGAGACCGGCGCCGTCGAGCGCCCCGACGGCCTGATCGATCATCGCCGCAACCTGGCGCCTGATCGGCGCCGTCCGGGCACCCGTCAACACGTCTTCGGAGTGGTTCGGCTGGCAGGTTGTCAACCCTGACGGCGAGCGGCGCCGCTACGCCGAGCGGGCCGCAGCCGAGCTGTGCACGCGGTGCGGGAAACATCCGCTGCGGCCCGACCGCTGGACGTGCCAGCGTTGCGCCGACGGCACTGCCGCGCCGTCCCGAGCGCTGCGCGAGCGGCGGTGCCGGGCCGGCCGGTGCGCCGGCTGCAACCGCCCGGTGCGCGGCGCCGCCGGCCGCTGCGCCCGTTGCCGGCGCCGCTACGGCGACGGCGGGAAGTGGGCGCCGTCATGAGTTTCACGGAAACTTTGAGCCCCGCGGCCCGGCGTATGGTGCACGCTGTGCGGTGCCTGGCCGGGGCTCGCCGGCCCCGAGTGGCTGTGCCGGATATGCGTGGCGCGGCCGACACGGTTACCGGACTGGGCGACCAATCCGGCGGCCGGCAAGCGCCCCCGCTACAACCGTAACCGTGCGGCTGGATTGTGCGGGTGCGGCACCGAGCGGGACCGGGCGGACCGGCTGACGTGCCGGCAATGCCGGAACCACGGGGCGAGGAGTAGCGCCCGCTGGCGCCGCTTGCACCGGCCGGCCGGCAACGTCGAGTACAAACGCGAGCTACGGCGACGGCGCAAGGCGGCCGGGCAGTGTCCCCAATGCGGTGCCGAGCGGGGCCGGGCGGACCGGCTGACGTGCGAGCGCTGCCGGCGCCGAGCTGCGGCAGCCACGGCCGGCTACCGGGCTCGTAAACCAGGCCGCTCCGCTGACGACGGTGCACCGTGCGGCGATTCTCCGGCCACGGCCGGCCCGTTACCCCGGCGCCCTAGCGGGCCGTGCAGGTGATTCTGAGCGACCGGGCGTGGTACGTCCGCCGGCTCCACGTGGAGCGGTCGGGACCATCGGCCCGACCTTCAAGGGCCGTGGTGCTACGATGGGGGAGGCGGGCTGACACACCGTGCAACACCGTGCAACACCGTCTGGTACGTTGACAGCACGCGTCGCGTCCACGACAATTCCCGCCCGAACATGCGCTCCGCCCAGCGGCGCGAAGAGACCCCACGGCGAGAGCTGGTCACCGCCAGCCGGGTATCCGTGAGGGTGGGAGGATGATAACGATGCCGAAGGGGGCCGCAAGGCCAGCGGCGACCGCCTGATCCGGTTGCCTGTACCGTACATGTCGGTCGGCTCGCTCGCGCTGCGAACGTGATTCCAGAGCGGCGTGGCGAGATCGTGAGAGATCGTGCAAGCGCGCGATGGAGCGAGTAGGGGCATCAGCAGTCATGGAACCGCACGACACCCGGTCACCGTCCGAGGACCCGGTTATCAGTGCTGTCTTGGAGCAGGTGAATCAGGGGCATTCGACCCGCGCCAAGCTTTATCGGTCGGTCGAAAAGGGTCTCGGGGAAAACCGCCGACTGGTGGCCTTCTTTACGTCGTTCGCTTTCCCTGTCGGTATCGCTGACGAGGATGCCGACATGCTGGAAGACGTTTTGAGAGCCACGTTGCGCCCGCAAGATGAGTTGGCGCTCATGATCAACTCGCCAGGGGGAGACCTGCTCGCGGCCGAGCGGATCGTGAATGTCTGCCGCAGCCATAGCGCCAACGGCCAGTACACGGTCATTGTTCCGAAGATGGCTAACCTGGAAAATTCATGAGGCGCCCGGCCTGAGTAGAGACACAAAAGCCTCCGTGTGCTAAAACGCTGTTGACGACAGATGTTTTCGGCACGACGGAGGCTCTTGCGTGACGGACCCCACGATAGCACAGTCTGTTCTGTTCCCCGATCTGTTCGACAAGCCGCTCGTGGCCACGTTCGACCGCGAGCAGTCGAGCTCGGATGGCGGCGCCGTGCTGCTCAAGGCCGCCGAGCGCGTCTACGGGTTGGTCAAGGCATTCGGCCGGTGTCTGATTGACCGCCGGGCACCGGAGAAGGTCCGGCACACGCTCGAGGACCTGGTGGGCCAGCGGGTGTTCGGCATCGCCTGCGGCCATCCCGACGGCAACGATTCGGACCGGCTCGCCGATGATCCGATCCACAAGTTGCTGCTCGGGCGCGACCCGGTGGCGGGCGGTCGGCTGGCGTCGCAGCCGACGGTTTCGCGGTTCGAGAACGGTGCGGGCCGCGTCGCGCTCTATCGGCTCGGGCGCGAGTTGGCGGCGTCGGTCATCGAGCGGCATCGCCGCCGGCTGCGCGGGCGGGTGCGACGCATCACGATCGACCTCGACCCGACCGACGACCCGACGCATGGCGCGCAGCAGCTGACCATGTTCAACAGCTACTACGACAGCTGGTGCTACCTGCCATTGCTGGCCTTTGTGAGCTTCGACCGTGAGGCGGAGCAGTATCTGTGCGCGGCCGTGCTGCGGCCCGGCACGGCGCAGGCGTCCGACGGCACGCTGGGCGTGCTGTGTCGGCTGCTCGCGCTGCTGCGGTCCGCGTTTCCCGAGGCGCGCTTTCTCGTCCGGCTCGACGGCGGCTTCGCCACGCCGGAGGTCTTCGACTTCCTCGATGCCGAACCGCGGCTCGACTACGTCGTGGCGATGGCCAGGAACGCCGTGCTGTTGCGGGCTGCCGAGCACGTCATGGTGGCGGCCCGCACCGAGAACATGCTGCGCGAGAAGACGGCGCACTTCTACCTCGACACCCGCTATCGCGCGGGCACGTGGGCTCGTGAGCGCCGCGTGGTGATCAAGGCCGAAGTCGTGCAGCTCACCGGCCGGCAGCCGCGGGACAACCCGCGCTTCGTCGTGACCAATCTGCGCCAGACGCCGCGCTTCATCTACGAGAAGGTCTACTGCGGGCGCGGCGACATCGAGAACCGCATCAAGGAACTGCTCGACGGCTTGCAGATCGACCGCACGAGCTGCACCAGGTTCTGGGCAAACCAGCTGCGGGTCCTGCTGACGGCCGCCGCCTACGTGCTCATGCAGGAACTGCGGCTGAGGGCCGCCCGCACCGCCTGCGCCCGCACCCAGGTGACTTGGCTGCGCGACCGGTTGCTCAAGGTCAGCGTCCACGTCGTCCGCTCCGTCCGCCGGCTCGTCCTGCACCTGCCGCGAGCGACCCCATACCGCGACGTCTGGCGGCACCTCGCCCTCGCGCTCGGGGCGCGCGCCGGATAGCGCGCCGTCGCCACGGCAACCTCCGCGCCCCGGATGCTCGCCAGCGCCCCTGCGCCCGACCTGTCGGCGCTTGCCACCTCATGCGTGCCGTCACCTCGCCCCGGCCACTGCACCACGCTGCCACCTACCACGCGCCGCGTCCGAAAACGTCCTTCGCGCGACGATCAGGCCCTGCCTGGGACCGATTCGATAACCTCACGAATTTTCCGGGCTAGGCTATCGGGATTGTCCCGTTCGTTGTTGAACTTTGCGAGTGGCGGACTCCTTGTTTCCGCGCCGAGTTCGTCTATTCTACGCCGCGTCAGCAACCGCACCGTCGGGCGGGGCCAGCGCGTCCAGTGCAGCGACCAGGTGGCGTAGGTCGCGGTAACCACGCACCCGCCGGAAGCGCGGCTCCGCCTCCACCAGCGCGCTCGCCACCCAACGTTGAATCATCTGCCCGCCACGCCACCGCTTGACCCGCCGCGTGTAGTCCTCGACGCTGCCCATCAGGTTTTCGATGATGTTCGTAGAGCGCAGAGTACGTTCGAGCGCCCCCGTCAGACCAAGCCGCTGCACCGTCAGTGTCTCCTCGAGGCCCTCCCGGATGGACGCCGCCGCGCCGGGGTGGTCACGCTCCAGCGACCCCGCCAAGCGCTCCAGCACCCGCACCGCGCGGTCCGCCGAGTCCAGCTCCCAGGCGTCCCGCAACGCCTTGCCAACCGAGGCGTGCAGCCGTTCGGGCAGATGGCCCATGACGTTCCGGAGCTTGTGTACTTGACAGCGTTGCACCACGCCACGAGAGCCGAAGACATCGCTGATGGCCCGGCGCAGCCCCGCCGCCCCATCGATGACGAACAGCAACGTCCGGTCCGTCGGCAGACCGCGCGTCACCAAGTCGCTCAGCAGGCCGGTGGTGACGGCCGCCGTCTCCGTGGCGCCTTCGCGAAGCCCCAGCACGTGCTTGCGGCCCTGCGTGTCGATCCCCAACGCGACCACCATGCAGTGATCCCGGAAGACCTTGCCGTCGATGCAGACCACCCGCAGGTCCAACTCGCCCAACGGCCGCTTGAGAAACGACCCCAGGCGCTTGGCCGACAGCGCCACGAACCGCCGAGACACCGCGCTACGCGACGTTCCCCGCTCCGTCACCTCGTCCGGCAACGGATCCAACGTGCCCGCATACCGCCGCGTCGACACCCCGGCCGCGACCGCCGCCAGCGTGCGCTCGTCCAGCGGGTCGGTGGCCGCCGCCCACCGGAAGCTCGGCAGCGGCAGCTCGCCGTCCGTGCTCCGCACACGGAGCCGCGGCACGGCAACTTCGCGCCCCCCGAGCGTCACCTGACTGGCCACGCTCCCGCCACGCCATGCGGGTCGCTCGACCTGATGGCGCCCCTTCGGCCCGCACAGGTCTTCTCGATCCCCCTCCATCATCGCCTCAAGGACCTGCAGCCCGGTCGTGATGCACAAGCCATGAAACGCTTCCCGGACACCGTTCAGCACACCGAGCACCGGCAGGGGCACCTGAATCGAGACCGTTCGCGAGCTGGGGGGTTGGCTGGAACGCTTCCGCCTGTCATGCTTCGCCATGGGTGGCTCTCCTCTTGTTGATTCCACCCCTGTCCTAGCCCGGAAAATTCGTGAGGTTATCGAATCGGTCCCAGGCAGGGCCTGATCGTCGCGCGAAGGACGTTTTCGGACGCGGCGCGTGGTAGGTGGCAGCGTGGTGCAGTGGCCGGGGCGAGGTGACGGCACGCATGAGGTGGCAAGCGCCGACAGGTCGGGCGCAGGGGCGCTGGCGAGCATCCGGGGCGCGGAGGTTGCCGTGGCGACGGCGCGCTATCCGGCGCGCGCCCCGAGCGCGAGGGCGAGGTGCCGCCAGACGTCGCGGTATGGGGTCGCTCGCGGCAGGTGCAGGACGAGCCGGCGGACGGAGCGGACGACGTGGACGCTGACCTTGAGCAACCGGTCGCGCAGCCAAGTCACCTGGGTGCGGGCGCAGGCGGTGCGGGCGGCCCTCAGCCGCAGTTCCTGCATGAGCACGTAGGCGGCGGCCGTCAGCAGGACCCGCAGCTGGTTTGCCCAGAACCTGGTGCAGCTCGTGCGGTCGATCTGCAAGCCGTCGAGCAGTTCCTTGATGCGGTTCTCGATGTCGCCGCGCCCGCAGTAGACCTTCTCGTAGATGAAGCGCGGCGTCTGGCGCAGATTGGTCACGACGAAGCGCGGGTTGTCCCGCGGCTGCCGGCCGGTGAGCTGCACGACTTCGGCCTTGATCACCACGCGGCGCTCACGAGCCCACGTGCCCGCGCGATAGCGGGTGTCGAGGTAGAAGTGCGCCGTCTTCTCGCGCAGCATGTTCTCGGTGCGGGCCGCCACCATGACGTGCTCGGCAGCCCGCAACAGCACGGCGTTCCTGGCCATCGCCACGACGTAGTCGAGCCGCGGTTCGGCATCGAGGAAGTCGAAGATCTCTGGCGTGGCGAAGCCGCCGTCGAGCCGGACGAGAAAGCGCGCCTCGGGAAACGCGGACCGCAGCAGCGCGAGCAGCCGACACAGCACGCCCAGCGTGCCGTCGGACGCCTGCGCCGTGCCGGGCCGCAGCACGGCCGCGCACAGATACTGCTCCGCCTCACGGTCGAAGCTCACAAAGGCCAGCAATGGCAGGTAGCACCAGCTGTCGTAGTAGCTGTTGAACATGGTCAGCTGCTGCGCGCCATGCGTCGGGTCGTCGGTCGGGTCGAGGTCGATCGTGATGCGTCGCACCCGCCCGCGCAGCCGGCGGCGATGCCGCTCGATGACCGACGCCGCCAACTCGCGCCCGAGCCGATAGAGCGCGACGCGGCCCGCACCGTTCTCGAACCGCGAGACCGTCGGCTGCGACGCCAGCCGACCGCCCGCCACCGGGTCGCGCCCGAGCAGCAACTTGTGGATCGGATCATCGGCGAGCTGGTCCGAATCGTTGCCGTCGGGATGGCCGCAGGCGATGCCGAACACCCGCTGGCCCACCAGGTCCTCGAGCGTGTGCCGGACCTTCTCCGGTGCCCGGCGGTCAATCAGACACCGGCCGAATGCCTTGACCAACCCGTAGACGCGCTCGGCGGCCTTGAGCAGCACGGCGCCGCCATCCGAGCTCGACTGCTCGCGGTCGAACGTGGCCACGAGCGGCTTGTCGAACAGATCGGGGAACAGAACAGACTGTGCTATCGTGGGGTCCGTCACGCAAGAGCCTCCGTCGTGCCGAAAACATCTGTCGTCAACAGCGTTTTAGCACACGGAGGCTTTTGTGTCTCTACTCAGGCCGGGCGCCTCATGAATTTTCCAGGCTAAGTCCGCCGCGACAGTGATCAGCTTGGGAGCGCGACAAATCCTGATGAGCCGAACGTCTGAACTGGGTCCCATCGATCCACAGATCCTCATGAATCTGGCAGGTGAGGGACTGCGGCTAGTGCCCGCGCACGAAGTGATCGAAAGCTTCGACGATCTCATGGAGAAAGCCGAACAGACAGAGGGGAAGTTGGCGCCATTTTTGCAGCAACTCGAACGGTACGATGCCACGAAGATTCGGAACATCAAGTCGATGCAGGACACTTGCACGAGCATCGCAGTCCGCACGCTCAAGGGCGGCATGATGAGCAATGACGACGAGTCTGTGATTCTCGAGAAGATCAAGCAATTCCTGGATCCGAAGCGTACCGGAGTGCATGCGCGCCCCATTTACCCCGATGCTGCGGAGGAGTGCGGACTGAACGTGTCGATGCAGGAGCTTCGGGGCGATTTGTGGGGAATCATCTGGGATCTGTACGTCAGGCTGAACCACGTTACATCAAAAATGTTCGGAAAGATCGTCGAGTCTGAGGAAAGCAGCTACTTCGCTGCACGCCCGAAGAGGACAGAGACATGAGTGCGGAAAAGGCGAAAGCGCGTGAGGAGCGCCTGTCGGCTCGACTGCAGAAGGCGCGATTGGCGTTGACAGAGGAAGAGCTACAGTTCTTCCCGAAGAGCAACTCGATGCCGGATCTGCCAAGGTCTCAGTGGACACCGAGCGAGAGGGCTATCGCAGCGCTTGCCGAGTTGAACCTAGATCAGGAACGCCCTGCTTGACCGGCACGCCCGATCCAGTTGCGCGTCGATGGCAGCGAGCGTCGACGACTGTCTAGTCGTCACTGCGTGGGCGCAAAATGTGGTAACCGCAAGCCCTCTGCCGTTCACAATTCGCAATGTTTACGGTGGTTTTCGACGGCTAGGGCGAGTACGCGCGGTACTCGTCGTGAGCCAACCCGAGCGCTCTCTTTCCGACGTCGATCGCGGCCGGTTGCTGTCGGGTCAATGCCATCAGGAGACCCTCGCCGTGGCGAGATCGTCTCCACGGACCTCGCGACCCTCGCCCCGCGCCGCGAGGATGGACTTCGCCATCATCCGCCGGAGCGCAGCAACCGGCTCGACGGCGAGATCGGCTACGGGCTGCCGGTGGGGAGCCGCCTGGTGGGGACGCCGCGGGTCGGGTTCACCACGTCGTAGTACGGACGGGACTACGGGGTCGGCTACGGCCTCGGGTCGCTCGACCAGGGGCGGGTGAACTTCGAGTTGGGCGTCGACGCGCAGCGGCAGGAGAACCCTAGGCAGGGCGGCGCCAGCAACGGGGTCCTCTGCCGGGCCACGCTCGGCTGGTAGGCAGGGCCGCGAGCTTTGCACGGTTCGAGCGCCGGTAATCCCGGGTGGCAGTGATGGCCCTCGTCGTTGAAAACGACGAGCCGGCCGCGGTCGATCGAAAGGGTGCGCCCGTTGGAGCGGATGAAGGGGCATGCCGTGGGTCCGGCCGCACGCATCTGGCGCGCTCTCGGCATCCTGGGGCGCTCCCATCGAGTCGCGGTCCCGCCCGGAGCTGGCGCCCGCTTGTTCCAGGAGCGGGCCCGGGTCGTCAACCCGCCGACGTCGCCGGCCCCGGCGGCCGGAGCGGCCGAACGGGCGCAGCGGAAGCACCAGTCCCGACCCCACCGCGGCATGTAACCGGTCTCTTCTCGACAGCGACAGGCGCCGCGCCCGGCGACCGGCGTCAGGGCCTCGCGCTCGTCCGGGCTCGCTTGCCGGCGGCCACCGTTGTGCATACTTGCCGCGCGGACGAACGCGATGGCGGGCCGCGAGCAGCCGGAGAATGAGCTCGGCATGCTTCCTGATGAACAGGTGCGACTCGCATCGAACCCGACACCAGCCACGGAGGAGCCATGACCGAGCGAAACGACAGCCGAACTCTCAACCCGGCGCCCGTCCCGGCGCGACTGCTGGGGCTGCGGGAAGTGATGCGGATGACCGGGTTGTCGAGGTCCAGCATCTACGACCTGCGCGCCCGCGGCCGGTTCCCGCAGCCGGTTCGAGTCACCGAGTACGCCGTGCGATGGATCGAGGAAGAGGTCCTGGACTTCATCGCGTCGCGCCCCCGCGCCGGCACCGCCCGCACGCAGCCGGCCGCGCGTCGTGGACGCTGATGCCGAGGTCATCGCCGCAGCGGCACGACCTGTCCGCGTTCTTCGCCGAGGTACGCTGCCCAATCCTCCATGAGCCGGCGGCGGCGCTCGAACAGGTCGGACCTGGCGTACGCCGCCTCGGTCGCATTGCTCACGACGTGGGCGAGGGCCGCCTCGACTACCTCGCGCGGACAGTTCGTCCGTTCGGCGGCCCAGTCCCGGAAACTCGACCGGAAGCCGTGGGGGACGGCCTTGACGCGCTGCTCCTTGAGGAGTTTCGAGAGCGTCATGTCCGACATCGTCTTCCCGCGCCGGCTCGGGAACACCAATCCGGTGGCGTCGCCGAGCGTCCTGGCCTCGCGCAGGATATCGATGGCGCGACGGCACAGCGGCACGCGGTGGTCGCGATTCGCCTTCATGCGGCTGGCGGGGACCGTCCAGACGGCCGCGTCGAGGTCGACTTCGTTCCAGGTCGCCGATCGGACCTCCCCGGACCGGGCGGCGGTCAGCACCAGAAACTCGAACGCCAACTTGACGGCTGGCATCGTCCGCGACGTGTGCATCGTCGCGATGGCCGCCGCGACCTGCCCGTGCGGCAGCGCCTGCCGGTGCTGCACGACCTCGTGCTGCGGGCCGAGGATCGGCAGGATTCGGTCACAAGGATTGTCGTGACGCATCTCCATCGCCACGGCCCACTCCAGCACGGCCCGGATGCGCTGGCGCACGGTCCGGGCGGTCTGCATCTTCACGTGCCAGATGGGCGTGAGGACCTGGAGCACGTCGGCGCTGTTGACCTCCGAGACGGGCCGGCTGCCGATGCGCGGGAAGACGTAGCGCTCGAGACTGCGGAGCCACTCGGTCGCCTGCCTGGGACTGCGCCAGCCGGCCCGCTTCGCCTCGACCACGGTGGCGGCGGCCTCGGCGAAGGTGGGCATGCCCTGGGCGCGGCGCCGCTCGGCGAGCGGGTCGCCGCCCGAACGGGCGAGCTTGCGGTTGGCGAGGGCTTGCTCGCGGGCCTCGGCGAGCGTGGCCAGATGGACGCTGCCGAGCCCGAGTTCGTGTTTCCGGCCCTGGATGACGAGGCGCTGGATCCAGCTTCGGGTGCCGGTGCGCTGGACGTAGAGGTACAACCCGTTGCCGTCAGCGTGCCGCCCGACGGGCGCGGTACGGACGAAGGCGGCGGAGAGCGCGTTGTGGGGGTGTCGGCCCTTGGGCTTGGTCTTCCTGGGTTTCGGGGTTGCGGTGGTCACATAATCCATTCCCCAATCATATACAGGAAGTCGGCGGATTGCACGCGACGTTCTGACCGGGACAGTCCGGCAAGACGAATCATAAATGACTACTAATCAGATAGTTAAGGTCAGTTTCTGACTTCGACGAACGTTAGCGGACCCCAATAGCCCGTTTGTGCGATGGCGATGGCCTCTACCTCGACGTGCAGCCGACCGGCACGCGCAGCTGGGTACAGCGGCTCGTCATCCGCGGCCGTCGCCGCGAACTCGGGCTCGGCGGCTTCCCGCTCGTCCCGCTCAAGGACGCCCGCGCCCAGGCGCTCGCCAACCGCAGGCTCGCCCGCGCCGGAGGCGATCCGCTGGCCGAGAACCAACGGGTGCTGGTCGTCCGCTGATGCCCTCTACCGTGCGCGTAAGTCCATAAATAGCTGATTGGTAATTGTTTATTGCACAGTCCCGGCGCGCTGAACCGGCCGCGCCGTCCCTCGACATCCCGCCACTTCTCGCCTACAATGGTGGAATGGATGTTGACACCAGCACGCCCGCCACCCCCCGCCGCACCAAGCGCCGAGGACGCCATCCCCGCAACGCCCTCACCGCCCCCTTCATCCGCTCCGCGCCGCCCGGACGACACGCCGACGGACAGGGCCTGTACCTCTTCGTACAGCCCACCGGGGCGCGCAGCTGGACCCAGCGCCTCGTCATCCGCGGCCGGCGCCGCGAACTCGGACTCGGCAGCGTCGATCTCGTCTCGCTAGCCGAGGCCCGCGAGCAGGCCCTCGCCAACCGAAAGCTCGCCCGCTCCGGCGGCGACCCGCTCGCCGACCGCCGCCGCCTCCAGGGCATGCCGACCTTCGCCGAGGCCGCCGAACGCCTCATCGAGCAGAAGCGGCCCGGCTGGCGCAACGCCAGCGAAGACCGGCAGTGGCGCAACAGCCTGGCCCGCTACGCCTTCCCGCACATCGGCGAGCGGCCCGTCGCCGAGGTCAACAGCGCCGACGTGCTGGCCATCCTGACGCCCATCTGGCACACGCGCGCGGCGACCGCCAAGTCGGTCCGCCAGCGGGTCGCCGCCGTGCTGGAGTGGGCCGTGGTGATGGAGTTCCGCAGCGATAACCCGTGCGACCGGGTCGGCCGGGTGCTCGGCGCGCAACACGCGGTCGTGCAGCACATGCGGGCGCTGCCGCACCGGGAGGTCCCCGCGGCCGTGGCGGCCGTCCGCGCCTCGTCGGCGGGGTCGCCTTTCGTGAGGCTGGGGTTCGAGTTCCTCGTGCTCACCGCGGCGCGCTCGGGCGAGGTCTGCGGGGCGCGATGGGACGAGATGGACAGGGCAGGCTGTGTCTGGACTGTCCCGGCCTCCCGGATGAAGATGAAGCGCGACCACCGCGTGCCGTTGTGCGGGCGGGCGCTCGAGATCCTCGACGCCGCGCGGACGTTGGGCGCCGGCCAGTATCCGTTGGTGTTTCCGGGCAAGGGCGGCAAGGTGCTCGCCGACAAGACGCTGCGGAAGCCGCTCCAGCGTCTTCGGATCGCGGCCGTGGTGCACGGCTTCCGGTCCTCGTTCCGGGACTGGGCGGCCGAGAAGACCGACCATCCGCGCGAGGTCATCGAGGCGGCGCTGGCGCACGCGGTCGGCAACAAGGTCGAGGCGGCGTACGCAAGGTCGGACCTGTTCGAGCGGCGGCGGACTCTGATGAACGACTGGGCGGCCTACGTCGATCGGGGTCGGCCGTGATGGCGATCAGCGAGTTGGCCACGACCGCCGCGGTTCGATTTCCATTTCCATTTCCGCCCACCCCCAGGGGGGAAATCGTGGAAATGGAAATCGAGTTGCGCTTCCCGTCGAGTTCCGGTGCGCTTCCGGCCTGTTTCCATTGGGGAAATCGAGGAAATCGCCTGGCGAGGCGAACCACACCGGCCGCCGGCGTGGTGTTGGGGCAACTACGGGCCGGAAGCCAGCTTCCGGCCCGTAGACGGACCGGCAGCCCACCACGTCCCTCGAACCCACGGTCGAACACGCCAGCTCCGAGCCCTCGGGTACAGTGGGTCCAGTGATACGAGCCAGAGCAGCGGAACGGAGTCGCGGAGATGCGTTTACTGTTTACGCGTTTCCACCCCCCCCTGTGGAAACGGTAAACGCGTAAACGGATGGGAGGCGCCGCCTCGGCGAGCGCAAGACTCGTGCTACCGATCCGGTTGGGAGACGACGGTCACGGAGATCAACGGGAACGGACGCGGCGAACGTGACGGAGACCGGGCGCGGGATGAGAATCGAGGTCACGAAGGGACGACGATGGAGACTGGGAACGGGACGAGAGTGTGATCCACTCCGCCGCCCGATCACAGCCAGGACCGAGGCGAACTTACACCGATGGTGCCGCAGTAAGGGTGTAAGGAGGATAGGCGGCCGAACTTACACCCCCAGTCACACCTCAACTTACACTCGATAACCAGCCAAGTCCTTTCATATCAACAGATTCCCACATCACAAACCCGCCCCCACGTACAGACAAAAGGGTCGGGTGGGAGTAGGGGAGCGACCACGCGGAAACCTGCCGGTTTCCGGCCCCCGCAGGTGTTCCTCCGTCACACCTGCGGGGTCGCGGTCGCTCCCCTGGAATTGTCCCTCCGGGAAGGGGGAACAGGCTCTTGCAGCGCCTGCACGGGCCGGCTGCTATGCTCTGCCCGTGTCCGAAGGCACCCTGACGAAGGCGGCGCTCGTCGAGGAGGTGGCCGACGCCGCCGGCCTCACGAAGAAGCGCGCCGAGATCATCGTCGACACCCTGTTCGGCAGCATCGCCGAGGCGCTCCGCCACGGGGAGAAGGTCGAAGTCCGCGGCTTCGGCAGTTTCCGTCTCCGGCGGCGCGCGCCGCGCCGGGGCCGCAACCCCAGGACCGGCGACCGGGTGGACGTGCCGTCGAAGCATGTCGCCTACTTCACGTCCGGCAAGGAGCTGACGGAGCTGATCAACCGGGACCCGGCCCTGCCGGCGCCGCCGCCGTTGTCCGAGTAGCTGGCGTCGAAGCGTCGCTCCGTCGTCCGCGGCCGGCGCCGGCCGCACGGCGCCCGCCCAACGCGCGTAGACAGCCTCTTCGAGCGACGTGTCAAGACTCAATCAAACGCCGTTACGTAACGCTGCTCAATGAACGCGCGTGGATAGCCTCTGCGAGCGGCGTGTCAAGACGCTGCGCGCCTCCTCCGCTGCGCTCCGGCCCTTGCGGGTGACACGCCGCTCGCGCCGGCTCAGGGCTGGCTATGGCCGTCCGTATCCGTCCGGCCATCGACCACTGGCCGGCCCAGGCTTGACTGTCCCAACCCGACGCGTGCACAGGGCTGCGGCCGGCGGGACCGGGCGCGACGACCGGCCGGCGGGACGGACGGGTTCCGATCCGCGCTCGTCTAGCTCCGGCCGGTACGGCGCTACGCCATCCCGTTCAGAACGAGGGACAGCTTGAGGGAACGCAATCACTGGTATGGCGACAAGTCTTTATGGTGCAACATGTTACAGCTCTCCACATGTTGGCCGAGAAGCGCCGCCTCAAGAGCATGCCCACCTTCGCCGCCGCCGCCGAGGCGGTCCTGGCCCAGATGCGGCCCGGCTGGCGCAACCCCAAGCACGGCAAGGACTGGCTGTCGAGCATGGAGCGCTTCGCCTTCCCCCGGCTCGGCAAGCTGCCCGTCTCCGAGGTGACGAGCACCGACGTGGTCGAGGCGCTGCAGGCCGTCTGGCACGAGCGGCCGGCGACGGCGCGGCGGGTCCGCCAGCGCATCGGCACCGTCATGGAGTGGGCCGTGGCACTGAACTACCGCGACGACAACCCGTGCAGCCGCATCGGACCGATCCTCGGGTCGCAACGGGACCTCGTCCAGCACATGCGGGCGCTACCGCATCGCGACGTGGTGGCGGTCGTCGAGACGGTGCGGGCATCGAGCGCCGCTCCCGTCGTCAAGCTGGCGTTCGAGTTTCTGGTGCTCACGGCGGCGCGGTCGGGCGAGGTGCGTGGGGCCGAGTGGGCCGAGATCGACACGGCGGACCACGTGTGGACCGTCCCGGCCACGCGGACCAAGGCGAAGCGCGAGCACCGGGTGCCGCTGAGCGGGCGTGCGTTGGAGATCCTCGACGCGGCGCGGTCGCTCGACGACGGCAACCCGCTCGTGTTCCCGAGCGTCCGGGGCAAGCGGATGAACGACATGGCCCTGTCGGGACTGCTCAGGACGCTGGAGGTCCCCGCCGTGCCTCACGGCTTCCGGTCCACGTTCCGGGACTGGGCGGCCGAGGAGACGAACCACCCGCGCGAGGTCGTCGAGGCGGCGCTCGCCCACGTCGTGCAGAACAAGGTCGAGGCGGCGTACGCCCGGTCCGACCTGTTCGAGCGGCGGCGGCTGCTGATGGACGACTGGTCCATCTACGTCGCCGGTGGTGCAGGGAACGCCGGCTGATGATCGCTCATCTCCGGGGCCGGGAGGACGCTCTCGTCCGAAGCGGCTGGACCCGCCGCGAAGCCGAGTGGCTGGCGCTGGTCTGCCTGCACAGCGGCGTGTTCCTCCGCTCCCAGTACCTCGCCTTCATCGGCCGGACGAATCCGGCGCTCGCCAACCGCTTCGTCCGCCGGTGCCGCAAGCACGCCGTCGAACAGCCGTGGAACGGCTCCCGGCTCCGCATCTGCCGGATCGCGGCCCGGCGCATCCACCGGGCGCTCGGCGCGGAGCACGTCCGGCACCGCCGCCCCGCCGCGCCGGAGGTCGTCTTGCGGCGTCTGCTGTCGCTCGACTACGTGCTCGAACACCGGCATGCCGCGTGGCTCCCGACCGAGGACGAGAAGGTGAATGCGCTGACCGCGGCGGGGCTCTCGAAGCAGGTGTTGCCGCACCGGCTCTACCAGGGCGCGGTCGGGGCGCAGCAGCGCTACATCCCCCACAAGCTGCCGGTGGCTCTCGACGGCGGGCGGGCGACGTTTCTGTTCGTGGAGACGGACGAGGACGAGACGGTGAGCGCGGTCCGCACGTGGGGCTCGCAGCACTCGGCGCTGTGGACGGCGCTTCTCGCGGCCGGCCGCGCTGTCGAGGTGGTCGTCGTGGGCCGTGACCCGGTGCGGCTGGCGGCGGCCGGGCGGGTGCTCGACCAGTGGGCGGCGACGCCGCCCGAGTCCGTGATGATGTCCTACGACGCGGCGGCGGCGGAGTTGGCCGCGATCAAGAAGGCGATCGCGACGAGCGACTGGACCGCGCTGGACGCGTACGGCGGGCTGAACCCCGCGATCCAGCGGGCGTGCGGCATCGACGCCGCGTGCGCTGGGGGCCGGAGGTCGAGGGCGGCGATCACGGCTGGCCGGACGTGGCGCTCGACGCGGGTGCCGGAATGGACCCCCGGCCGCCGCGCCGCCGAGGCTGCCTGACGAGACGAACCACGCCGGTGGCCGACGTGTCAAGCCTTGCGGCTCCTCCACTTCGTTCCGGCTCTTCGAGTGACACGCCGGCCACCGGCGCGGTCTTGAGCGCTTACGGCCGAACGCGGGCGTCCGGCCCTCGACGGACCGGAGCCCACTACGTCCTCGAACCCGCCGCCGAACACGCCAGCCCCGAGCCGGGTACAGCCGATCCAGCGACGCCGGATCCGGGCAGCGGAACCGACAGCGAGCCTCATGCCACCGATCCAGATCGGGACGGCGGCGGTCACGGCGATCGCCGGGAATCAGCAGGCGGCGGTCGTGACGGAGATCAGGTATAGCAGCCCGTGGAAGAAGTCTGTTTGCTGAGCCCTGCTGTTCAGGCAGCTTTGCGATGACCGATTGAGCCGAGGAGCGCCGTCCGTGTCCATTTGAACCCCCAGGCGCGCGTCAAACGCCCCCAGCGGCCGATCAAGCGCCCGATCAGGCGGCAAATCGCCGAAACAGCCCGCCCCTGCAGGCTCCGGGGCGTACCGATGCCGGTCTGGCGGCGCAGCAGCAGCCCGATGTTACAGGCGGCCGCCTGGAGCAGCACGCGCTTGCGGACATTCTCGTGACCGCGCACCCACACCCGACGCATACCCCCCGTCTCATACATGTGCGCGAAAGACCGCTCCACCACCTCGCCCCGACAGCGTTGCAGGCGACGTCCCCGCCGCCCGCGGACACGCCGGCGGTTTGCATACAAGGCCTTCTGCGCAGCTCGCTTCTCCGGCGGCGTCTCGCCCGTCTTCTTGTCCTGCCAGCAGCGCCGGCCGCGCTCAGGCTCCGATACGTGACTCCGAACCCCCACCTCGCCGAGCGCCACCAGCGTCGCGTCGCTGTGGTACCCCTTGTCGGCAACCACCTCTTCGACCCCCGGACCGTCCGGCGCCACCAACTCCACCTGCTCGGCCGCCATGATCAGCGTCTCCGGCAGCGTCGCCGTATCGCCGTCCGATGCATCCTGCACCGTCACCGAGACGATCGCCCCCGTGTCCATGTCGACCCCGTGCTCGACCTTGTGGGCCAAGCGCGTCCGGCCGTCCTTCATCTTCGCGACCTTCGCGTCCGGGTCCTGCGGCGATTTCCAATCCTTGTTCGATGTCTTCTTGTTCTTTCGAGACCGGTCGAACCGAGCCAACTCCGCCTGCGTCGGGGTCTCCACCCCAGACGCTTCCGCCAACCGCCGAATGAACGCCGCGTAGGATTCGCCCGTGTCCCGACGCTCGATGCTCCGCATCGCTGCGTTCGCTTCCAGCGTCGTCGCATCGATCCCGACCGTCTTCCCCTTCACCAGACCCGCCGCCGACACGCGCTCCAGAACCCACGTGAACACCGCCTCGTGCGTCTCCACGTCGATCAGCCGACGGGTCCGTGACAGCGTCGAGTGGTCCGGCGACGCCTCGGTCACATCCAGGTCCAGGAACGACCGCAGGCTCAGAGAATCGGCCACCCGCCACGCAATCCCGCGCTCCGAAGACAGACCCTCGAAGTAGCCGATGAACAGCATCCGGAAATACCGCCCAGGACGCAGACTCGGCCGCCCCATCCGCGCCGCGTAGAACACCGCGCACAGCCCCTCAACGAAGGCGTCGAAGCCAGCCTCTTCAAGGACTTGGTTCAGACGCTCAAAGAAAGGATGCCCGGCGTTCGTCGGCAAATCCGCCGTCGTCACCCACAGCGGAGACCCCTGTCGCGCTGCCGGTTTCTTGCCCATCGCCATGGGCCTTCAGTGTACGGGATTCGATCTCGCCGGGACCAGGCCGGATCCGCGACTTTCACCACGGGCTGATAGGATGGGAGTCGAGGTCACGGAGCGGGACGGGGACGGAGACGGGCAACCGAACGAGGCTGTGATCAGCCCTGCCGCCCGATCACAACAAGACGGAGGCCCGAACTTACACCAGATATGCCGCACGAGAGGTGTAAGCAGCCCCGGAGTCTCAAATTACACCCCCAGTCACACCTGAGCTTACAACCCCGCACCCGATAAGTCCTTGCAGATCAACCACATCCCACCACAACACACCACCCCCACGTGCAGAGAAAAGAGACAGGGGGAAGGTAGGGGAGCGACCCACCGGAAACCTACCGGTTTCCGGACCCGGCCGGTGTTCCTCCGTCACACCTGCCGCGCCGGGTCGCTCCCCATCGAAAGTGTCCCTCCGGGAAGGGTGTCGCGGCCCGCCGCAAGGTCTGAGCACCGCGCGTCTGACACGTGGACGACAGACCGAGGGTGTGTCTGGCATCGAGGCTTCCTGCGGAGTCGACGACCCCGTGACGGCGCGGCGGCCGGTGGCCTGTAAGATTATGGTCGAGCCCACGGACTCGTCACGAACGCCGGACGCGAACCCATGACCGCGATGACCGAGCCGGATCACGCCGCCTGCGACAGCCCAGAGTGCGTCTGGTGTCAGCCGACGCTCAACACGCCCTACGAGCCGCCCGAGCGCCACTGGAAGACGGTCGACAACCGTACCCGGAACGAGATCACGCCCGAACGGCGCAAGGCGCGTTCGCGAATGCCGCTCGGCCGCGCCCCGGAGCCGACGCAGACAGACCTGTACACGGGCGACAGCGAGATTGTCAGCCGACTTCGCAACGACGTGTCCGCGTGGCGGGGCAACCAGTGGCCCGGCGCCACCTCGCCGACCGCCCGGCTTCTTGAGTACTGGGCGCGGCCAGCCGGACAGGGACCGGACCGGCGACTCTTCTTCGCTCAGCGCGAAGCCATTGAGACCGTCGTGTACCTGACCGAGGTCGCAGACCAGGGCCACTACGCGATCCGACACCTGCACGATTGCGCCGCCAACTGGAGCCGTGGCCTGCTCCGGATCGCCCTGCACATGGCGACTGGGACGGGCAAGACGACCGTGATGGCTGCGCTCATCGCGTGGCACGCCGTCAACCGCGGCCTAGAACGCCATCAGCACGGCGGCTTGGCTCGGAACGTCGACGGCGTCGTCATCATCGCGCCGGGCCTGACGATCCGTGACCGCCTCCAGGTCCTCAACCCCACCGCTCACGACAACCTATACGACGCCTGGCGGCTGCTGCCGGCGGACCTACGGCCACGGATCAATGGCTTCACGGTCCACATCACCAATGTTGACGCCCTTCAGCCGCGGACTGCCCAGCAATTCGAGGCGGTCGCCGCACAGCGGACGGGCACAGGCATGCTCAGCGCCACGCAGGTCCGCACGCTCGCGCGCGGGCTCGACGAGACCGTACCCGCTGAAACCCAGCTCGACGTCTGGCGGCGCACCCTCCCGATCGACAGCGGTCGATTGGTGGTCTTCAACGACGAGGGACACCATTGCTGGGAACGTGCGGCCGGTGAGCCGGACGGCATCTGGACCAGCGCGCTGCATGGCCTCGCGAGCCACCCCGACATCAAGCTCGCTCAGGTCGTCGATCTGAGCGCGACGCCGATGTTCATCAACCCGGCGAAGACGCACCGCCCCCCGCATACGCGGGCGCTCGCTTCGGGTGAGCCATTCCCCTGGATCGTCACCGAGTCCGGCCTGATGGAAGCGATGGAAGCCGGCCTGGTCAAGATCCCGCAGCCGCCGATGACCGAGCCCGGTGAACTCACCGATGCCGTCCGCGACCTGTACACGGCCAACGGTGGCCGGCCGCTCACCACCGAGGATGGACGGCGCAAGGTCCTCTCCGCGCTCGATCTGCTCATCCGCGACTACGAGGCCACGGCCGAACGCTGGCGTGACCCCGCCAACCCGGACGCCCCTCACCCCGTCCTGATCGTCGTCGCCAACACCAAGGAAAACGCATTCCAGATGTACCGATACCTTGGCGGTCACGTCCAAGACGGCTACCACGTCAAGGGGCGGCACGAGATCCTGTCCAACGTGCCTCACGACGGCTGCACGCCCGACGAGTGTCGCGAGCGCACCATGCTCGTCTACAGCCGCGAGACCGACGCGGAGCAGGCAGAGACCCGTACGCTCAACGGCGGCTTCATCGGCTTGACCAAGGTCACCGGGACCCCGGCTGAGCAGGAACGCACGATGCGCGAACGGCTGCGCACCGTCGGGCGACCCGGCACGCCGGGAGCGTCCATCCGCTGCGTCGTCAGCGTCAGCATGCTCACCGAAGGCTGGGACTGCCCCTACGTCACGCACATCCTCGGCTACCGGAAGTTCGGCACTCAACTGCTCTGCGAGCAGACGATGGGCCGGTGCCTGCGCCGGCGCGATTACGACAACACGCACGCCGTCCAGCAGATCGACACCGGCCTTGAGACCGACCGCTATCACGCCGAGTACGCGACCGTCTTCGGCATCCCCTTCGAGACGCTCCTGCACAACCCACGCCGGAAGCCGGTGGATCCTCCCACGATCCACCACGTCCGAGGCTGGGCAAGCCGCGCAGGATACCGCATCACGTTCCCCTGCTTCGACAGCTACAGCGCCCACGTCGAGGGCGACACCGCCTCGCTCGATGTCGGATCCGTCATGCCGTTCGAGTTCGCCACGCCACCGGAGCCGGCGCCCGACGTCGTATCGGTCCGGGGTCCGATCGGCGAGGAGCACGTCCTCGCCGGCCAAGAGGTCGACGAGCGATTCTTGCACTGGAAGGTGGCCCACTTGCTGACGAAGCGCATCGCCGACAGACTCGATCCTGACGAGACGCCCGCCCCGCGGTGGCGGCCTGTGCGGCGCTTCGCGATGCACCTGCAAGTGATCGAACAGTGGCTGGCCCATCCGAAGGTCGTCGTGACAACCGACGATCTCCGTGATCCGAATCGCCGGGAACAGATCGCCAATGCCATCCTCGACGTTCTTCAGCCCGAGGACGGGGGGCACACCATTCGCGGAATCCAGCCACGCCACGGGCCGGCCGGCCGTGACGCGAGCCGCTGGGATTTCGAGACGCAGCTTCGTCATACGATTCCGGTCACACGCTCCGAAGTCGATCACGCGGCCTGCCACAGCGAACTGGAGGTGAAGATCGCGCGCGTGCTGGACGAGCACCCCGCGGTCGCCGGCTTCACCCGGAACCACGGTCCCGACCGGTGGGAAATCCCCTATCGAATCAACGACCGCTGGGCGCGTTACGTTCCCGACTTCGTCGTACGCGGGATGGCCGGCGCGAAGACGCCTGCACGCCTGCTCATCATCGAGGGCAAGGGCCGGCCGGACGCCGCCAGCGAAGCCAAGGCCCGCTGGACGCAGGACGCCTTCGTGCTCGCCGCCAACGCCTGGGAGCGAGACGAGGGGCGCCGTCGCACATGGCGCTTCATCGAGATCGGTCCATCCGACGATATACGCAAGACGATCACGGCTGCCTTGACGCAGGGAGTTCCGACGCATGGCGCGTAAGCCGAAGACGGCATCGATTCAGCACTACTCCCACGGCGAGGAGCGGCGCAACAACCCCACGGTCGAGCAGGCCGATACGGCTGCGCCGGAACGCATGACGCCGAAGCCCCATCGGCACGACGCACGCGAGATCCCGGACGCGGAACCCCGGCTCGAGTGGACCCGGGAAGCGTCGGCGAAGACCACGCTCGCGCCGCTGCTCACTACCGTCGAGAAGATCCACCCCGGCGCTTGGCACCAGACGCTCGTCCGCCGCGCCCCGCAACTCGACCTCTGGTCCGGCTTCAATGGTTTCGCCGATCCGGAACGGGCGCGCATCGAGTGGTACGACCACACGGGACACTGGGTGAATCGGCTGATCCACGCGGAGGCCCGCCGCGCGATGGCATCGCTGCTCCACTACGAGCACCTCGGCAAGAGCGTCCAGTGCATCTACATGGACCCGCCCTACGGGATGGACTTCGACGCACGGTACATGACCGACACCGTCGCCGTCTGTGCCTTCCGGGACTCGTACCACAACGGCATCCACTCGTACCTCGACACGCTTCGCGAGACACTGACCCTCGCCCGCGAACTGCTCGCCGAGACCGGCAGTCTGTTCATGCAGATCGGCGACATCAACGTCCACCGCGCTGCGCTCGTCCTCGACGAGGTATTCGGCCCCGAGAACCGTGTCAGCACGATCAGCTACGCGACCACCGGGGGCGGGTCATCGACGAAGACGATCTCCAAGGCTTGCGACTACATCCTCTGGTACGCCCGGAACCGCGGCAAGCCGATGCTCTACCCCGCATTATTCCTGAGGTTGTCGAATCGGTCACGATCGGGGCGTGATCGTCGGGCGAATGAAGTCGTCGGACATTGCGTGTGGCAGGTGGCAGCGTGGTGAAGCGGTCGTGGCGGGGTGACGGCGCGCACGAGGCACCACGCGCCGACAGCTTCGGCGACAGGGCGCTGGCGAGCAGTGCGGGGTTTGAGGTTGGCGGCGCGGGGGCGCGCTATCCGGCGCGCGCCCCGAGCGCGAGGGCGAGGTGCCGCCAGACGTCACGGTATGGGGTCGCTCGCGGCAGGTGCAGGACGAGCCGGCGGACGGAGCGCACGACGTGGACGCTGACCTTGAGCAACCGGTCGCGCAGCCAGGTCACCTGGGTGCGGGCGCAGGCGGTTCGGGCGGCCCTCAGCCGCAGTTCCTGCATGAGCACGTAGGCGGCGGCCGTCAGCAGGACCCGCAGCTGGTTTGCCCAGAACCTGGTGCAGCTCGTGCGGTCGATCTGCAAGCCGTCGAGCAGTTCCTTGATGCGGTTCTCGATGTCGCCGCGCCCGCAGTAGACCTTCTCGTAGATGAAGCGCGGCGTCTGGCGCAGATTGGTCACGACGAAGCGCGGGTTGTCCCGCGGCTCCCGGCCGGTGAGTTGCACAACTTCGGCCTTGATCACCACGCGGCGCTCACGAGCCCACGTGCCCGCGCGATAGCGGGTGTCGCGGTAGAAGTGCGCCGTCTTCTCGCGCAGCATGTTCTCGGTGCGGGCTGCCACCATGGCGGGCTCGGCAGCCCGCAACAGCACGGCGTTCTTGGCCATCGCCACGACGTAGTCGAGCCGCGGCTCGGCGTCGAGGAAGTCGAAGACCTCCGGCGTGGCGAAGCCGCCGTCGAGCCGGACGAGAAAGCGTGCCTTGGGAAACGCGGCCCGCAGCAGCGCGAGCAGCCGACACAAAACGCCCAGCGTGCCGTCGGCCGCCTGCGCCGTGCCGGGCCGCAGCACGGCCGCGCACAGATACTGCTCCGCCTCGCGGTCGAAGCTCACGAAGGCCAGCAGTGGCAGGTAGCACCAGCTGTCGTAGTAGCTGTTGAACATGGTCAGCTGCTGCGCACCATGCGTCGGGTCGTCGGTCGGGTCGAGGTCGATCGTGATGCGTCGCACCCGCCCACGCAGCCGGCGGCGATGCCGCTCGATGACCGACGCCGCCAACTCGCGTCCGAGCCGATAGAGCGCGACGCGGCCCGCGCCGTTCTCGAACCGCGAAACCGTCGGCTGCGACGCCAGCCGACCGCCGGCCACCGGGTCGCGCCCGAGCAGCAGCTTGTGAATCGGATCGTCGGCGAGCCGGTCCGAATCGTTGCCGTCCGGATGGCCGCAGGCGATCCCGAACACCCGCTGGCCCACCAGGTCCTCGAGCGTGTGCCGGACCTTCTCCGGCGCCCGGCGGTCAATCAGACACCGGCCGAATGCCTTGACCAACCCGTAGACGCGCTCGGCGGCCTTGAGCAGCACGGCGCCGCCATCCGAGCTCGACTGCTCGCGGTCGAACGTGGCCACGAGCGGCTTGTCGAACAGATCGGGGAACAGAACAGACTGTGCTATCGTGGGGTCCGTCACGCAAGAGCCTCCGTCGTGCCGAAAACATCTGTCGTCAACAGCGTTTTAGCACACGGAGGCTTTTGTGTCTCTACCTGAGACAGACCCCTCACGAATTTTCCGGGCTACCAGCCGTTGTACGAAGCGCAGACCATCGAGCAGTGGATTGAGAGCAACACGTTCGCGACCGGGGCTGACTTGCCGGACGGATCATCACGGCCGCTGACCGGCGACGAACGGAAGAACCCCGAATCGCTGCCCGACGGCGCCAGACTCTGGTGCATGAGCCGCCTCACTTCACAGAATCCCTCCGATGGCGAACAGGGCCAGCCGTTCGTCCACGATGGCGTTCAGTACGGCCCCGCCGGACTGGACAAGAACCAGTGGCGTGTTGATCAGGCCGGGCTGCAAGCCCTTGCTGACGCCGGGCGGCTGTGGTCCAACGTCGAACCCGGGACCACGACGGCAAGGGTGGACCAACTCCGCGTCAAGATCTACCGCGAGGAGATGCTGGGCCGGCGCCTCAACAATCTCTGGCCAGAGAACATCGCCGACCGCGACAAGCGTTACGTCGTCCAGACCGGCCGCAAGGCCATCGAGCGCCTCGTCCTGATGACGACCCGGCCCGGCGATCTCGTCCTCGACCCGACCGGCGGGTCCGGCACGACGGCAGTGGTCGCCGAGACTTGGGGCCGGCGCTGGATCAGCATCGACTCCAGCCGCGACGCTGTTGCTGTCGCCCGCGAGCGCCTTCTGACCACCGAGTACCCGGCCCACCTGCTGCTCGACACCCGTGCCGGCCGCGACGCAGAGAACGTGCTGCGCCGCCAGCACCACGAACCGCCGCTCGACGACGACACCGGCGAGGACGGCGCTGATCCAGGCCGCGGCTTCGTCCTGGAACGTCAATCCCGTGTCACGGCGGCCACGCTCGCGTACGCCAACCGCCCCGACAAGGTGCATCACCAAGCCGTCATCCGCCACGTGAACCGTCCGCTGCCAGCCAAGGGCGTCGCCCGCGTCGCCAGTCCGTTCCTCATCGACACCGAACGGCTCGTCCGCTACGTCACCCTCGACGATGCACGTCGCGGCCCTGCCCAGGCCGCGCGCGACCAAAAGTGGGCGACACGCTGCGCCAGTGCGCTCGAATCCGTGGGCGTCGGGTGGCGAAACGGCCGCCGTCTCGACGTGCAGAATCTCGTCGAGATCGACCCGTCCGCTGTGCGCGATACCGCCGTGGGACTCACCCACACCGCCACGCTGACGGACCGGCAGAGCGGAAAGCAGCACAAGGGCCTCGTCGCCGTTCTGCCCGAGGACGTGCGCTGCACCATCGGCAATGTCCAGAAGCTCCTGCACACCGCCCTTACCAACCACGTGGACGCGGAAGCGCTCGTCCTGGTAGCCCTCGACTTCGACGCAGCCGGCGAACCATCGACCGAGCAGCGGACGAGGATTCCCGTCATCCGGGTGCGGGCGAACACTGACCTCCAGATCCGGGAGGTCGCTTACGACGCCAACACGCCGAGCCTGCCAGTGGTCGGCGAACCGGGCCTTGAGATCACCAAGACCGGCGATGGGCTCTACATCGTGACGGTCACCGGCTGGCTCGAATACAACCCGCTCACGGACGAAACGCACGCGTACGAGGCCAAGCGTATCCGTTCGTGGAGCCTGGACACCGCCTACGACCGGTCGCACTTTCTGGCGCACCAGATCCACATCACCCACGCACGGGAGAAGACGAAGAAGGAACTCCGCAAGATTCTCGGCACAGATGCCGATGCCGACCGGGTCGCCGTCGCGACCGGCCTAACCTCGCAGCCATTCCCGGCCCCAGAGACAGGAGAAATCTGCGTCCGCATCATCATCGATGGCGGGGACGTGCTGACCGCGATACGCGCGGTTCCCTGAGCATTGGACACGCCAATGGCCAAGAAGACCGTCTACATTGAGACGTCGGTCGTCTCCTACCTGACGGCTCGGCCGACGGCCGACCTGCTGGCGGCCGCTTGGCAGAAGGTCACTCTCGACTGGTGGGAGACCCAAAGAAGCAGATTCGATCTTTACACGTCTGAAGTCACGGTGCAGGAAGCCGGTAGGGGGGATCGTGAGGCCCGGGCGCGGCGACTCGCAGCGTTGTCCGACATTCCGCTCTTGCCGATCACCGAAGCAGTCGGACCCTTGGCCAGCGCCCTCGTTCGAGGAGCGGCGCTTCCAGCCAAGGCCGTGAACGACGCCCTTCACGTCGCTGTCGCAGCCGTGCACGGCGTCGACTACTTGCTGACCTGGAACTATCGGCATCTCGATAACGCGGAAACGAAGCCGGCCATACGAGACACCTGCGCCCAGCACGGGCACGCCGGTCCCGAGATCTGTACGCCGCGGGAACTGATGGGAGGATTGAAAGATGGCGGATGAAGTGATCGAAGAGCTGTGGCGGATCAAGGACGCGATGGCACAGGAGCACGGATACGACATCGCGCGGCTTGTCGTGGACCTTCAGGGCAGACAAGGACAAGACGGGCATCGAATCGTGGACTTGCAGGCCTCGCGCGAAGCCGGCGAGCGAAGGCTGTCGGCGGGAGGCGGCTCCTAGCCCGGAAAATTCGTGAGGTTATCGAATCGGTCCCAGGCAGGGCCTGATCGTCGCGCGAAGGACGTTTTCGGACGCGGCGCGTGGTAGGTGGCAGCGTGGTGCAGTGGCCGGGGCGAGGTGACGGCACGCATGAGGTGGCAAGCGCCGACAGGTCGGGCGCAGGGGCGCTGGCGAGCATCCGGGGCGCGGAGGTTGCCGTGGCGACGGCGCGCTATCCGGCGCGCGCCCCGAGCGCGAGGGCGAGGTGCCGCCAGACGTCGCGGTATGGGGTCGCTCGCGGCAGGTGCAGGACGAGCCGGCGGACGGAGCGGACGACGTGGACGCTGACCTTGAGCAACCGGTCGCGCAGCCAAGTCACCTGGGTGCGGGCGCAGGCGGTGCGGGCGGCCCTCAGCCGCAGTTCCTGCATGAGCACGTAGGCGGCGGCCGTCAGCAGGACCCGCAGCTGGTTTGCCCAGAACTTGGTGCAGCTCGTGCGGTCGATCTGCAAGCCGTCGAGCAGTTCCTTGATGCGGTTCTCGATGTCGCCGCGCCCGCAGTAGACCTTCTCGTAGATGAAGCGCGGCGTCTGGCGCAGATTGGTCACGACGAAGCGCGGGTTGTCCCGCGGCTGCCGGCCGGTGAGCTGCACGACTTCGGCCTTGATCACCACGCGGCGCTCACGAGCCCACGTGCCCGCGCGATAGCGGGTGTCGAGGTAGAAGTGCGCCGTCTTCTCGCGCAGCATGTTCTCGGTGCGGGCCGCCACCATGACGTGCTCGGCAGCCCGCAACAGCACGGCGTTCCTGGCCATCGCCACGACGTAGTCGAGCCGCGGTTCGGCATCGAGGAAGTCGAAGATCTCTGGCGTGGCGAAGCCGCCGTCGAGCCGGACGAGAAAGCGCGCCTCGGGAAACGCGGACCGCAGCAGCGCGAGCAGCCGACACAGCACGCCCAGCGTGCCGTCGGACGCCTGCGCCGTGCCGGGCCGCAGCACGGCCGCGCACAGATACTGCTCCGCCTCACGGTCGAAGCTCACAAAGGCCAGCAATGGCAGGTAGCACCAGCTGTCGTAGTAGCTGTTGAACATGGTCAGCTGCTGCGCGCCATGCGTCGGGTCGTCGGTCGGGTCGAGGTCGATCGTGATGCGTCGCACCCGCCCGCGCAGCCGGCGGCGATGCCGCTCGATGACCGACGCCGCCAACTCGCGCCCGAGCCGATAGAGCGCGACGCGGCCCGCACCGTTCTCGAACCGCGAGACCGTCGGCTGCGACGCCAGCCGACCGCCCGCCACCGGGTCGCGCCCGAGCAGCAACTTGTGGATCGGATCATCGGCGAGCTGGTCCGAATCGTTGCCGTCGGGATGGCCGCAGGCGATGCCGAACACCCGCTGGCCCACCAGGTCCTCGAGCGTGTGCCGGACCTTCTCCGGTGCCCGGCGGTCAATCAGACACCGGCCGAATGCCTTGACCAACCCGTAGACGCGCTCGGCGGCCTTGAGCAGCACGGCGCCGCCATCCGAGCTCGACTGCTCGCGGTCGAACGTGGCCACGAGCGGCTTGTCGAACAGATCGGGGAACAGAACAGACTGTGCTATCGTGGGGTCCGTCACGCAAGAGCCTCCGTCGTGCCGAAAACATCTGTCGTCAACAGCGTTTTAGCACACGGAGGCTTTTGTGTCTCTACTCAGGCCGGGCGCCTCATGAATTTTCCAGGCTAGAGGCGACGAACCGCCAGTCGTTCAACAACTTCATGCGGGTCGTCCGGGGACGGTCGTCCTTGTGCGCAATGCAGTCCCGGACGATGCGGACAGAGTCGATCATCGAGGAACCCGCCGAAGTCCAGACTTGACGGGTACGCTCTCGTCGTTGACTCAAGAAGTCAGCGGCCTGCATCCTCGGCAGCTTTTTCGATCCAGTCCCCCATGTTGCGGTAGCCATTGTCACGATTCCAATAGTAGAAGGCGTAACTCTCTGGGATCCGGCCGCAACGCTGAGATGTGTTCTCGTCGAAGTCCTTGATCTTGCTGACATCGATCCCCAACAAACCGTTGCCTCGGGCCTTGCTCTGGTCGATCTCGTACTGAACATACTGGCTGTCGCAAGTGTGGGATCCTACTAGCTAGCACGACCGTCACGGAGGTCCCATGAAGCTGGTCCCTGATCCACCGCTTTATCGCCGCGTCCCCGCCTTTCTTGACTTCCTCGAAGGCAGCCGCATCCACGAATCCAGCCGCCTCCCTGCCCTGCGTGACCCAACTGTTCCGGACGACCATCGCGCGAGACACGTCGTGCGCGTACTCGAAACTGAAGAACACCCGGCGCGCCATCGGTGAGTACCTCCTACATCAGTGCATGAGCACGGCGACGCCGAGGGCGAATGCCACCAGGACGCCGTAGAATCCGATCAGAGTCCGAGAGAAAGTTGCGCCCAGCCAAGTCCGGGCGCGGTTCGTCCTGAACGGGCGGATATCCATCGAAAAGTCTATATCGGACTCCCGCAACCGGCGGACGTGGTCGTACAGAGCGCGGAATAGCCGTTCCTGCCACAGGAAATACCCATCAAGACCCCAGAAGGCGACGACGGGCACCACCGCAACGTACGCGATCTCTACGCGTCTCGTCCGTGCCAGCAGGACGACGAGAGCGGAGGTCAAAACCACGGCCCACCCCTTCAGCCGGAACGAGTCGGTGGCGAGGCGGTTGACGATCCCTTGGATGAACTCCAAGTGCTTGAGCTTCGCTTCCATCACTCGTTCAGGGTCGACCGAGCCCGTTCAGAATACCTGATCGCGGCCAGATGTGAATCCCTCAAGCCCTCGGCGCGTCGGTCGGCCACCGGGTCGATCCCGGAGAGGGGACTTCACTCGGCACCGGGGCAAGGATCGTACCACAGGACCGACATCGGGCGACCCGGCGACCCGGGGTGATGGTGGCCTGAGGTCGGGCCAAACCGTCTGATGAGAAGACAGCGGAACGGTGCCAAGCTCGTGTGCGGATGGTCCGGGTTCATCTCCGAACCGCGCGCTCAGTCCGCTGGAGTCCGCCGCAGAACGAGGGATACAGCGAGGGGAACCAGCCCGCCAGAGCTAGACAAACAACGTATTATCAGTAGTTTACAGAACTTAGGCGTCGGAAACCTTGGAAGCCGGGCGAGCGGATCATGCCGCACAACTTCGGCAGCGGACGCGACTATCGGGGCGGCAACGCGGTCTACCTGACCATGCAGGGGCTCGACCGCGGCTACGCCGACCCGCGCTGGGGAGGTTACCGCCAGATCCAGGAGGCCGGCGGCCACGTCCGCAAGGGCGAGAAGGGCACGCCCATCATGTACGTCGAGTGGCGGCAGCAGCGCACGGCCCGTGACGACAACGGCAACCCGGTGTTCGACGAAGACGGCCGCAAGAAGCTCGAATGGGTGCAGCGCGACCGGCCGCTGGTCAAGGTCCAGTACGTCTTCAATGTCGAGCAGACCGAGGGCTTGAAGCTGCGGACGCTGGCCAAGGCGGCCCCGGAGTGGGAAGGCCACGAGCGGGCCGAGGCGCTGATCCGCAGCAGCGGCGTCCGCGTCGACAACGTCGTCGGCGACCGGGCCTACTACAGTCTGAAGGACGACCGCGTGGTGCTGCCCGAGCGCAGCCAGTTCGCGTCGCAGTCGGCCTACACGCACACGGCCCTGCACGAGCTGGGGCACGCCACCGGGCACCCGGACCGCCTGAACCGGCCGACCCTGGTGAAGCACGGCGGATTCGGCTCGGAGGTCTACGCCCGCGAGGAGCTGCGGGCCGAGATCGCCGCGATGATGACCGGCGAGCAGCTCGGCGTCGGGCACGAGCCGCGGCACGGCACGGCCTACGTCAGTTCGTGGATCAAGGCTCTGGAGAACGACCCGAAGGAGATCCGCGCCGCGGCCGTCGATGCGCAACGGATCTCGGACTGGCTGATGGCCCGCGAGCGCGAACGAAGCAAGGACGCGGAGCGGCCGGAGCACAAGCCGTCGGGGAGCGAGGCCGACAGGACCCGTGAGCCCGGCCAGCCGGACCGGTCGAAAGCCGTCACGGCCGGGATCCGGGATCCTGTTCAGACTGACCACGGCCCGGTGGAACGGGGAATGGGGACTTCAACGCATGTGCCTGGCTCGGCGGATGGCATACGTGCGCGGGACAGCGGGCGGGACAGCGGGCCGAGTCGGTAGGTCGACGGCATCTCGACGGGGCGGTGCCGACAGCGATGGGGTTCATCGCCGTACTATCCTCAGGCCCCGGCCCGTTTGCCCTTCGTGCTGGCGATCTGCACCAGCGCATCGTCCCGCTCCTCAATGCGGCCGGTACCGAGTCGACCCCCCGGCCTACCGGCGAGCCAAGGACAGGACCGTACGCTTGTCGGGTAAATGGCTGGAAAGCTCACTCAGACGCACAAGGTACGGCGTATCCGTTTACCGGGGTCGCGCTCTTGAGCGGGTAGATGCGATTTAGCAGACCTCTGCTGATGGGGTGGACGCCTCCTCTCTACGGCATCGCAATGTGCCAAGGTGGAGCTGTTGTGACTCACCACCTGGAGGAGGAGGCATCCAATGGAACACGCTACCATCATCGGCATCGATCTGGCGAAGCGGAGTTTTCAGCTTCACGGCGCCCGGGCGGACGGGTCGGTTGCCTTCCGCAAGAAGCTGAGCCGGGACGGGTTGCTGGAGTTTGTGGCGTCGCATCCTCCGTGCATCGTCGCGATGGAGGCGTGCGCGAGTTCGCACCACTGGGGCCGAGAGATCGGGAAGCTCGGTCATGAGGTGAAGCTGGTCCCGCCGATCTACGTGAAGCCGTTCGTGAAACGGCAGAAGAACGACGCGGCCGACGCGGAGGCGATCTGTGAGGCGACGTCGCGTCCGATGATGCGCTTCGTAGCCGTGAAGACGCGCGAGCAGCAGGCACAAGGCATGTTGTTCCACACGCGCGATCTGCTGGTTCGCCAGCGCACGCAGACGATCAACGCGCTGCGGGGACATTTCGCGGAGTTCGGCGTCGTCGCGCCGCAAGGTCCGGCCCATGTGGAGCGGCTGGCGGAGGCGATTGAAGATGCCGATTCGGGGCTCCCGAACCCGGTTCGGGAGCTGGGCGCGCTGCTGTTCGTTCAGCTCACCGAGCTCGACGAGAAGATCGCCGAGCTCGAGCAGGAACTGCGTGAGCGGGCGCGCGAAGACGAGCAGACGGTGCGGCTGATGAGTATCCCGGGAATCGGGCCGCTGTGCGCGATGGCGATCCAGGCCTTCGCGCCGCCGATGGAGAGCTTCCGGCACGGCCGGGACTTCTCGGCTTGGCTGGGCCTGGTTCCCCGGCAGAGCTCGACCGGCGGGAAGCCGAAGCTCGGCAGGATATCGAAGATGGGTCAGCGCGATCTCCGGCGGCTGTTGGTCGTCGGCGCGATGGCGACGGTCGGCTGGGCGGCGCGGCGTGGCACGAAGGACCCGTGGCTGGCCCGGATGCTGGCTCGCAAGCCGCGCATGCTGGTCGCGGTGGCGCTGGCCAACCGGAGAGCGCGCATCGTCTGGGCGCTGATGACGAAGAACGACTCCTACCGCGTACCGGTCGTTGTCGCCTGAGAAGACAACGAACCGGTGCGGCGTTGGACACGCGAGCAGGTCGGACGAGGGTAAGGGCAAACGGTCATGAGACGGGGTCGGGAAAACCAGCCAAGCGCGACGTGCCTTCGAGCACACTCCGATGATTTGGACCCGACCCGCGTATCTCCATACGGGCCCGCGGCGGTTGATGTGCCGCAATCATGAGGCCGGACACACGACAGCACCTGACCGCGTGCACCGAACCACGGAAGACCTTCGCTCGGAGCGCGTTTACCCCGCGCACGGTCAACCCCGGTTGTCAACCCGCTCCGCGGGTCCTGCGCGTGTGCCGAGCATGACCGACAGCTTGGAGGCGCAAGTCCTCTATCCAGCCTGATGGCGGCGAAGGATTAGCGAAGCGCAAGGGCGTCGTCGCGAGGCGGGGTCTGAAGGAAGCGCGGAGCAAAGCTGCGACCCGATGGACAAGAACCGGATGCGAGGCCTACCCGGCCGGACGAGCGAGCGCGAAGTCGCGAAGTCCGCAGCCATCAAGGGCCGGGGTGGTAAATCCGGCGGGGATGCAGTGAAGGCGGTCGGTCTTACCTCGGGAGGTCTGCGCTGTGTCCGGAAGTCCCGGACTGAGCGGGTCCGCAAGGCCCGTGACCGCGGCGCAGAAGTCAGCAGAGGGCATAGTGTGCGCCAGGCAGCGCGCTGGTCAGGAGGGTTGAAGTCCCTCCGGCCCCCGGATGAGGGGGGCCGTATCCAAAGGCGGGGGTAATGCCTCGCCGGCCGCAGGTGGCAGGTATGGAGACGCCTAAACGGGCACGCAGGCGAAAGCCGGACACAGCCAAGGTGGACCTGGAGCCGCCACGACGGAACTGCGGAGGACAGGGCGCCCATCGCGAGGTGGGGTCCGAAGGGTTTGCGGAGCAGTACCGGGCCGTAGTCGAGGGGGCGACCCCATGACGAACCGGTCGGCCAAAGGTGGGGCAAGGTCGAGCCTGCACTATGGAGGCGAAGGCGTTCTCATCCACCCACCGCACCAAGGTGTATGCGGACGGCACGGTACGGAAGACCAGTGCGTGACCCTGGGAGACCTCGGCGGGTCCGCGGGCGGCACCGCGGCAACCGACCCTATAAGCGAGAGCGAAGTGGGAAGGGACGCCCGTCGAGGAGTCGGACGGCCGAGTAGTACCTGATGCGTAGCGAAAGCGACGTGACCGCATGAGCGGCAACCGAGTGGGTTGGGGAAGGCGGCCGGCGAAGATGGTCGGGACCGGACAGGTCGGGAAGATGAGCAAGGGCGCTGAGGTGGACAGTTCCATGAGCGAAAAACCCGAACATCAGCGACCGAGGAGACTTGCCGACTGGCTGAACCCGACGGGGGAGAGGAAGGTCCACTCTCTCATCGACAAGGTGTACAAGCGGAAGAACCTCGAGATGGCCTGGGAGCGTGTGAAAGCGAATCGGGGCGCCGGGGGTGTTGACGGGCAATCCATCGACGACTTTGCCGAGGTGCGTGAAGCGCAGCTCGACCGGTTGCACGAGGACTTGCGCGACGACGCCTACCGACCGCAGCCGGTGCGCCGGAAGCGCATCCCGAAGGCGGGCAAGCCGGGGGCGCATCGCGAGCTTGGCATTCCCACGGTCTACGACCGGGTATGTCAGCAGGCGCTGCTGAATCGGCTGGAGCCCATCTTCGAGCCGGTGTTCGATGATGCCAGCTTCGGATACCGACGAGGGCGGTCTCAGCACGACGCTCTGCGCAAGGTCTGGAAGGAGCTGAAGTCGGGGTGCGAGTGGGTTGTTGACGGCGACCTGAGCGACTTTTTCGGGACGGTTGACCATGACAAGCTCCTCACGCTCGTGGCCCAGCGGGTCTCCGATGGCCGGGTCCTTCGCCTGATTCGCTCGATGCTGAAGGCAGGGAGCTACGGCGACGGGCGCCTCTTCCCGACGGAGCGTGGGACGCCGCAGGGCGGCGTCGCGTCACCCTTGCTGAGCAATGTCTTGTTGACGCCGTTCGACAAGGAAATGCGGCGCCGGGGGTACCGGCTGACGCGGTACGCGGACGATTGGGTCATCACCTGCACGTCGGAGGCCGAAGCGCGAACCGCCTTGGCCACGGCGACGGCGGTCCTGGAGCGACTGGGCGTGCGCATCAATCCGACGAAGACTCGGATCGTTCGCGTCCAGCACGGCTTCGAGTTCCTCGGGTACAAGATCAAGCGCGGCAAGGGGCTACGGCTCCCACTGCACGAGATCCGTACGCGCCTTCGTTCGGGCGGCCTGTACGCGTGCCCGACTCAGAAGTCTCTACGTCACTTCAAGGACCAGGTGCGCAGTCGGACGTCGCGCAAAGCGCCGGTAACCACCGAAGTGCTGATTGAACAGCTCAACCCGGTCCTGCGGGGATGGGGGCACTACTACAAGCGTGCCCACGTCCGAAGGCTCTTCCACCAGCTTGACGGTTGGGTGGTGCGTCGCCTGTGGGCGCATCGGCACAAGCGGTGGCGGTGTCAGGGATGGAAGTCCCTGCCCAGCGCCACGCTCTACGGCGAGCTGGGCCTGGTCAACCTTGTCGGTCTGATTCCTTCCATCGGCCCCTACCATGCGAGAACGTCTTCGTGAAAGCGGTATGCGGGAAAACCGCACGTACCGTTTGAGCGGCGGACGGAGGCCAGCGCCCGCGGGGCGCGCCTCCTCCGACCCGACAGCCGACTCGCCGGCGAAGGCCCGAACGCACGGTGGTGTGGGAGGGGAGGAGCCGCGAGGCTCCCCCCTATCCCGATTGCGCTCCGGCCCTTCGGGTGACAACCGCGGCCGACCGTGCAGAAAGCCCTTGCGGGCCAGCCGGGAGGCTGGCCCTCGTTTCACGGGAACAATCGCGGCGCCGGGGGCCGCTTGTCGCGGAGAACCACAGGAGCAGACTGAGCGCAGGTGGGGCGCAGGCGAGAGGCTCAGAAAAAGCTTGCATTCTTGGAGGCGTCCACACATGCGTTAGCCCGGAAAATTCGTGAGGTTATCGAATCGGTCCCAGGCAGGGCCTGATCGTCGCGCGAAGGACGTTTTCGGACGCGGCGCGTGGTAGGTGGCAGCGTGGTGCAGTGGCCGGGGCGAGGTGACGGCACGCATGAGGTGGCAAGCGCCGACAGGTCGGGCGCAGGGGCGCTGGCGAGCATCCGGGGCGCGGAGGTTGCCGTGGCGACGGCGCGCTATCCGGCGCGCGCCCCGAGCGCGAGGGCGAGGTGCCGCCAGACGTCGCGGTATGGGGTCGCTCGCGGCAGGTGCAGGACGAGCCGGCGGACGGAACGGACGACGTGGACGCTGACCTTGAGCAACCGGTCGCGCAGCCAAGTCACCTGGGTGCGGGCGCAGGCGGTGCGGGCGGCCCTCAGCCGCAGTTCCTGCATGAGCACGTAGGCGGCGGCCGTCAGCAGGACCCGCAGCTGGTTTGCCCAGAACTTGGTGCAGCTCGTGCGGTCGATCTGCAAGCCGTCGAGCAGTTCCTTGATGCGGTTCTCGATGTCGCCGCGCCCGCAGTAGACCTTCTCGTAGATGAAGCGCGGCGTCTGGCGCAGATTGGTCACGACGAAGCGCGGGTTGTCCCGCGGCTGCCGGCCGGTGAGCTGCACGACTTCGGCCTTGATCACCACGCGGCGCTCACGAGCCCACGTGCCCGCGCGATAGCGGGTGTCGAGGTAGAAGTGCGCCGTCTTCTCGCGCAGCATGTTCTCGGTGCGGGCCGCCACCATGACGTGCTCGGCAGCCCGCAACAGCACGGCGTTCCTGGCCATCGCCACGACGTAGTCGAGCCGCGGTTCGGCATCGAGGAAGTCGAAGATCTCTGGCGTGGCGAAGCCGCCGTCGAGCCGGACGAGAAAGCGCGCCTCGGGAAACGCGGACCGCAGCAGCGCGAGCAGCCGACACAGCACGCCCAGCGTGCCGTCGGACGCCTGCGCCGTGCCGGGCCGCAGCACGGCCGCGCACAGATACTGCTCCGCCTCACGGTCGAAGCTCACAAAGGCCAGCAATGGCAGGTAGCACCAGCTGTCGTAGTAGCTGTTGAACATGGTCAGCTGCTGCGCGCCATGCGTCGGGTCGTCGGTCGGGTCGAGGTCGATCGTGATGCGTCGCACCCGCCCGCGCAGCCGGCGGCGATGCCGCTCGATGACCGACGCCGCCAACTCGCGCCCGAGCCGATAGAGCGCGACGCGGCCCGCACCGTTCTCGAACCGCGAGACCGTCGGCTGCGACGCCAGCCGACCGCCCGCCACCGGGTCGCGCCCGAGCAGCAACTTGTGGATCGGATCATCGGCGAGCTGGTCCGAATCGTTGCCGTCGGGATGGCCGCAGGCGATGCCGAACACCCGCTGGCCCACCAGGTCCTCGAGCGTGTGCCGGACCTTCTCCGGTGCCCGGCGGTCAATCAGACACCGGCCGAATGCCTTGACCAACCCGTAGACGCGCTCGGCGGCCTTGAGCAGCACGGCGCCGCCATCCGAGCTCGACTGCTCGCGGTCGAACGTGGCCACGAGCGGCTTGTCGAACAGATCGGGGAACAGAACAGACTGTGCTATCGTGGGGTCCGTCACGCAAGAGCCTCCGTCGTGCCGAAAACATCTGTCGTCAACAGCGTTTTAGCACACGGAGGCTTTTGTGTCTCTACTCAGGCCGGGCGCCTCATGAATTTTCCAGGTTAGGGGCTGCCAGCGTGCAGCTCGGCCCCGAGGTCGTCGCCTTGGTCGTCGAGCTGCACACGCACTTGGGCGTCCCGCTGGCGAGGGTCGCCCATCTGCTCCGGACTCGGTTCGGACTGACCGTCACGCCAGGCGGCTTGGCGCAGGTGCTGCATCGCGCAGCCCGCGACGCCGCGCCGACCTACACGGACTGTGCTATCGGCGGCTCCGACTCCAAGCTCGTCTGCCCCCCCCCGAATCTGACTGAAGGGCGTTGCAGAGGGTTATGAAGATGTTCCAAGCGCGGCCCCAACCGGGGCGGCTCGCTGACGCGGCCCGGCACAACCGCCGCGAGCCCATCCTCACGCCGTGTCTTTACACCGCTGGTCGCAGCCGATACGATGGGCGTTCGATGCCGATGAGCCGCCTACGAGCACGAATGCCCGACCGCCGCAATTTCCTCCCTCGTGTATACCCCGGCATACCGGGACATTGCCGAGGATTCCGTCGGCTGCCAACCGAGAGTCGTGGAGTTGCCTAGCTGTGCCACCAATTCTAACGGTCGAAGTAGATCTGTCGACACTGGGGGTTGAGCTCCCGCGGACCCACACCGGAATGGTGCTTGCGCAGCCCCACCTCGACTTGACTCCACAGGAGCCCTATCCTGGAAAATTCATGAGGCGCCCGGCCTGAGTAGAGACACAAAAGCCTCCGTGTGCTAACCTGGAAAATTCATGAGGCGCCCGGCCTGAGTAGAGACACAAAAGCCTCCGTGTGCTAAAACGCTGTTGACGACAGATGTTTTCGGCACGACGGAGGCTCTTGCGTGACGGACCCCACGATAGCACAGTCTGTTCTGTTCCCCGATCTGTTCGACAAGCCGCTCGTGGCCACGTTCGACCGCGAGCAGTCGAGCTCGGATGGCGGCGCCGTGCTGCTCAAGGCCGCCGAGCGCGTCTACGGGTTGGTCAAGGCATTCGGCCGGTGTCTGATTGACCGCCGGGCACCGGAGAAGGTCCGGCACACGCTCGAGGACCTGGTGGGCCAGCGGGTGTTCGGCATCGCCTGCGGCCATCCCGACGGCAACGATTCGGACCGGCTCGCCGATGATCCGATCCACAAGTTGCTGCTCGGGCGCGACCCGGTGGCGGGCGGTCGGCTGGCGTCGCAGCCGACGGTCTCGCGGTTCGAGAACGGTGCGGGCCGCGTCGCGCTCTATCGGCTCGGGCGCGAGTTGGCGGCGTCGGTCATCGAGCGGCATCGCCGCCGGCTGCGCGGGCGGGTGCGACGCATCACGATCGACCTCGACCCGACCGACGACCCGACGCATGGCGCGCAGCAGCTGACCATGTTCAACAGCTACTACGACAGCTGGTGCTACCTGCCATTGCTGGCCTTTGTGAGCTTCGACCGTGAGGCGGAGCAGTATCTGTGCGCGGCCGTGCTGCGGCCCGGCACGGCGCAGGCGTCCGACGGCACGCTGGGCGTGCTGTGTCGGCTGCTCGCGCTGCTGCGGTCCGCGTTTCCCGAGGCGCGCTTTCTCGTCCGGCTCGACGGCGGCTTCGCCACGCCGGAGGTCTTCGACTTCCTCGATGCCGAACCGCGGCTCGACTACGTCGTGGCGATGGCCAGGAACGCCGTGCTGTTGCGGGCTGCCGAGCACGTCATGGTGGCGGCCCGCACCGAGAACATGCTGCGCGAGAAGACGGCGCACTTCTACCTCGACACCCGCTATCGCGCGGGCACGTGGGCTCGTGAGCGCCGCGTGGTGATCAAGGCCGAAGTCGTGCAGCTCACCGGCCGGCAGCCGCGGGACAACCCGCGCTTCGTCGTGACCAATCTGCGCCAGACGCCGCGCTTCATCTACGAGAAGGTCTACTGCGGGCGCGGCGACATCGAGAACCGCATCAAGGAACTGCTCGACGGCTTGCAGATCGACCGCACGAGCTGCACCAGGTTCTGGGCAAACCAGCTGCGGGTCCTGCTGACGGCCGCCGCCTACGTGCTCATGCAGGAACTGCGGCTGAGGGCCGCCCGCACCGCCTGCGCCCGCACCCAGGTGACTTGGCTGCGCGACCGGTTGCTCAAGGTCAGCGTCCACGTCGTCCGCTCCGTCCGCCGGCTCGTCCTGCACCTGCCGCGAGCGACCCCATACCGCGACGTCTGGCGGCACCTCGCCCTCGCGCTCGGGGCGCGCGCCGGATAGCGCGCCGTCGCCACGGCAACCTCCGCGCCCCGGATGCTCGCCAGCGCCCCTGCGCCCGACCTGTCGGCGCTTGCCACCTCATGCGTGCCGTCACCTCGCCCCGGCCACTGCACCACGCTGCCACCTACCACGCGCCGCGTCCGAAAACGTCCTTCGCGCGACGATCAGGCCCTGCCTGGGACCGATTCGATAACCTCACGAATTTTCCGGGCTAAAACGCTGTTGACGACAGATGTTTTCGGCACGACGGAGGCTCTTGCGTGACGGACCCCACGATAGCACAGTCTGTTCTGTTCCCCGATCTGTTCGACAAGCCGCTCGTGGCCACGTTCGACCGCGAGCAGTCGAGCTCGGATGGCGGCGCCGTGCTGCTCAAGGCCGCCGAGCGCGTCTACGGGTTGGTCAAGGCATTCGGCCGGTGTCTGATTGACCGCCGGGCACCGGAGAAGGTCCGGCACACGCTCGAGGACCTGGTGGGCCAGCGGGTGTTCGGCATCGCCTGCGGCCATCCCGACGGCAACGATTCGGACCAGCTCGCCGATGATCCGATCCACAAGTTGCTGCTCGGGCGCGACCCGGTGGCGGGCGGTCGGCTGGCGTCGCAGCCGACGGTCTCGCGGTTCGAGAACGGTGCGGGCCGCGTCGCGCTCTATCGGCTCGGGCGCGAGTTGGCGGCGTCGGTCATCGAGCGGCATCGCCGCCGGCTGCGCGGGCGGGTGCGACGCATCACGATCGACCTCGACCCGACCGACGACCCGACGCATGGCGCGCAGCAGCTGACCATGTTCAACAGCTACTACGACAGCTGGTGCTACCTGCCATTGCTGGCCTTTGTGAGCTTCGACCGTGAGGCGGAGCAGTATCTGTGCGCGGCCGTGCTGCGGCCCGGCACGGCGCAGGCGTCCGACGGCACGCTGGGCGTGCTGTGTCGGCTGCTCGCGCTGCTGCGGTCCGCGTTTCCCGAGGCGCGCTTTCTCGTCCGGCTCGACGGCGGCTTCGCCACGCCAGAGGTCTTCGACTTCCTCGATGCCGAACCGCGGCTCGACTACGTCGTGGCGATGGCCAGGAACGCCGTGCTGTTGCGGGCTGCCGAGCACGTCATGGTGGCGGCCCGCACCGAGAACATGCTGCGCGAGAAGACGGCGCACTTCTACCTCGACACCCGCTATCGCGCGGGCACGTGGGCTCGTGAGCGCCGCGTGGTGATCAAGGCCGAAGTCGTGCAGCTCACCGGCCGGCAGCCGCGGGACAACCCGCGCTTCGTCGTGACCAATCTGCGCCAGACGCCGCGCTTCATCTACGAGAAGGTCTACTGCGGGCGCGGCGACATCGAGAACCGCATCAAGGAACTGCTCGACGGCTTGCAGATCGACCGCACGAGCTGCACCAGGTTCTGGGCAAACCAGCTGCGGGTCCTGCTGACGGCCGCCGCCTACGTGCTCATGCAGGAACTGCGGCTGAGGGCCGCCCGCACCGCCTGCGCCCGCACCCAGGTGACTTGGCTGCGCGACCGGTTGCTCAAGGTCAGCGTCCACGTCGTCCGCTCCGTCCGCCGGCTCGTCCTGCACCTGCCGCGAGCGACCCCATACCGCGACGTCTGGCGGCACCTCGCCCTCGCGCTCGGGGCGCGCGCCGGATAGCGCGCCGTCGCCACGGCAACCTCCGCGCCCCGGATGCTCGCCAGCGCCCCTGCGCCCGACCTGTCGGCGCTTGCCACCTCATGCGTGCCGTCACCTCGCCCCGGCCACTGCACCACGCTGCCACCTACCACGCGCCGCGTCCGAAAACGTCCTTCGCGCGACGATCAGGCCCTGCCTGGGACCGATTCGATAACCTCACGAATTTTCCGGGCTATCGGTGCACCGAAGTGTCGAAACCACGCCAATTGGAGACCATTCAAGCGACGTTAGACGCAGCGCGCACGACGTGCCAAGGGGCTGCCAAGACACACTTCACCGTCTTTCCGGAGTACAGCATCCCTGCGCTCGAGGGCATTGACTTGGTCGATACCACTCTTCGCCACCCAGACTGGCCTACTCAGACAATCGTAATCGGGGGAACGGACGGCCTCTCTGCCGCGCAATATTCCCAACTGGTAGCGGCTCGCGGTACTCACGTTGACACTGTACACAACGACCCGGCGAGAGTCGCAGCCGGTCAGTGGACCAACTGCGCAATCGTCTGGGCTAAAGGGGCCGACGGCACTGTCGAACGATGGCTACAGCCCAAGCTATACCCCTCCTGGCCAGAAGAGGATGTCGCCGACGGGACCATGTTCAGGGGGAACTCAGTTTACGCGTTTAGAGGGCGCTTCGACGACGGAACACAGTACCGATTCTCGGTACTCGTGTGTTTCGATTGGATCGCCAGCGTAGAGGGCAAAAAACCATGGCGGGCGATGGTGGAAGAACTGTCCCGGCAGGCTTCTGCGCGGGAGGCGGAATTGGCGCTGTCCTGGATGATCGTAATCCAGCACAATCGAAGTCCATCGCATGAGAGCTTCATGACGGAAGTCAATGATTTCTTTAACAACACCATTGCGACGAATGTTCGTCGAGACCGCGCGTGCGTGGTCTTCGCCAATAGCGCCGGCCAGCCTACACCCGGTAGAATCCGGCACTATGGGAATACCAGCGTCATTTTTTCGCAACAAACCTTGTTCCAGATGCCCAAGTGCCACGCCACGTTCTGCAGCGGCGGACCCCGACTCCGCGGACGCGGCGTGATTAGCCACCACAAGGACTGTCTTTTCCGGGAGGGTGGGGCGTGCGTACATTCGTTCAGACTGGTCAATCCTGACTCATTGGTGGCCGGGGCAGCCCGTCGCACAATGCCGCTTGGCGAGCCATTCGTCCATCCTGTTGACGGCCGTTGGGACCCACGGACGCCCGGCGATGTCGTTCCGGGGTCAGTCAAGTGGCTCAATGACGAACTCGACACAATCCAGAGCCCCACAAGCGTCGCACGGGAGTATCGCGAAGCGCCGCTGGCTGAGGCTGTGGACGTTGCGCATCAGGTAACCATGGATGGCGTACGGAAAACAACCCCGGGGCGCGCAGGTAGTGTCGTGAGGCTTGCATCACCGACGGTAGCCCGGCACCACGGAAAGAACGGGGATGAGGAGGACCCCACGGCCGACCAATGGGGCGCCGCGGAACGGACAGCGGTAGTTCATCTAATACACACCATTAGCGTCCTCGATGCTTGTTCCGACGGTTGCACGGTGGCCGACACATCCGTTCACGCCACACTGACCATCGGGGGACGGGAGGTCGATGTGGTGGCGATTTGTGGAGAGACACATGAGGCTTGCGAACAGCACTACCTGAGGGAACTGCCGGCCGGAAGACGGCCTGTACTTCTTGTGTCGCGCGATGTAGAGAACAATGGACGGCTGCAACGCCTCGGACGCTATGTAGAGACCACCAGGGAGAGAGAACGGGCAGAGCGGAGCTTCACTGATCCGGAGGAGATTTCGTGCCAACTCGGGTACAGAGACCTGGTGTCGGTGTATCTGGCGTCCGACAACGCGGAAGAGGCGAAGGAGCAGCTCAATGACAAGCTCCCCCGTTGATGCCGGCAGACCCTGGGAACGGGTGCGGAACTATCTGACTGGGACGCTGCCGGACTGTGACGTGACGACGGAGTCGCTAGTGTCCGGCGAGGCGCCTATGATCTTTACGTGGATGGCCCAGCTAATGGCGGGATTTGCGTGTTCTAATGGTGACGCCGGCGCAAGCTACAGGAAGCTATTCGGAAGCTTCAAGGACTACTACGCCGAGAACCGCATCCGGCTTGATGATTTGGAATTGTCCTTTGTTTTCTGCGTTGAGCCGGACCTGCCGAATTTGGAGAAGTTCTGCTCGGAAGTAGAGACAGACGTGTACTTTTGCCGGAAGTTTGTTGTTCCATTGACGGGGAGTCTGGATAGATCATTCGGGCGACTTCCGTTCTTGCCGCTGGCATTGGGTACCGGGCGGCTTCAACGGCCTCCGTCGGCGCAGACCTACATGCGGCAATGCGAAGTGCCAGCGACGCTGGCGAAGTACCTAGCGATTCCGCACCAACGTGGTGCCGAGAACATTGTGAGGGATTGCCTGGACGAGGGTTCGAATTGGACGCCGATACTGGCGAGCCAAAGCGGGAGGACAATGTCGAGGGCGGAGAGCCAAGACGAAAAGGAAGAATCAGTGCGTTTCGATGCAGTAGCTATTCAGAACTTTCGCGCGTACAAGAGGCGACAGGTCTTCGACCTAGGCAGGGCCGTCACCGTGCTATACGGACCGAATGGTTTTGGGAAGACCTCAGTCTTTGACGCCATCGACTTTGCGGCGACAGGCGGTGTGGGACGGCTTCGTTTGTCGGCAAGTACAGACCGCTTTGCGAGGGCAGTGGCGCATCTGGATAGTAAGCCGCAAGATGCAGTCGTCGACCTGAGCTTCGGCGCGAACGGCACCGCGAGGAGAATTGTGCGGGGCGTGGCGTCGCGAGCCCACGCATCGCTAGACGGATCCACCTATGACCGCAAGAGGGCGCTTGTGGAAGTCACGGGGGGCGGCGTGGAGCCTACGGATCGCATCGAACATCTTGTGAGCCTTTTTCGGGCGACGCATCTCTTTAGTCAAGGAGACCCAGAGTTGGCGAAGGGATTCAATCGGGATTGTGCGTTGCCGCCGCAGGTAGTTTCGCACATGTTGGCGTTTGACGATTACGCGAACGCCCGGAGCAAGGCCACGGAGGTGTGTGATGTGCTGGAGCGGGCTTCGGTTCAAGCAAACCGCAATGTAGAGATACTCAAAGACCAGATCGAGGAAGCCGAACTGGCTATTGGCAACGTGGAGCAGGGCGCGACGCAATATGAGCAGGCCGCAGCCCCGTCAGAAGCACTGGGGTCGCTGCGGAAGCGTGTGCAAGAGGCCGGGCTGGCGGTGCCGGCGGAGGCAGGGGATCGGGTGTTTGTGAGGGCGTGTCGAGCGGCGATTCAAGCACGGCGTGCGGATGGGGAGGCGCGGATCCGGCGGCTGACGTCGCTTGTCGAGGAAATTCGGATATTGCCGAGCGTGGAAAATGACTTGGCGGAGTTGGCGAAGCGGCGGCATCGGACGGAGAGGGAGCTGGCGGCGGCGGCGGAGGCGCTTGGGCAGGCTGAGGCGTCGCAGAGTGAGGCTAGAGAGCTCCTACAGGAATCGGGGGCAAGGCGAGTACAGGGGAGAACACGAGCGGAGGCACTGCGGTGGGTGACGGAGACACAACCGCGGTACAACGAACTGTTGAAAGTGGAGATCGGAACGGGCAAGGCTGTTCAGGAGGCGCGGGGTGATCTCAGGCGACTTCGGGAGCGGCGGTTGGTGGTGGCGCGGGAGCTGCGAGGCAAGGAGCAGTCGGCTGGGAAGGTGGCGGCAGGGTTGGCCAGGGGGCGTCGTGGGGTTGCGGATCTGAGGAGGCTGGTGGACGCGGCGGGAACGTGGCGGGCGGACTTGGCAGCGGTGCGAAGCGCTGGCGCACGGGAGGAGGCGCTTGCTAGGCAGTTGGAAGACTTGCGGAAGGAGGAAAGGTCGCTCTCGTCGGGGTTGGCGGAGAACCGGACAGCGCGGGGAAGGCTTCAGGCAGAGATCGAGGGATTCGAGCGGCAGCGCTCAGAGTTCTCGCAGTTGCTCGGGCGAGTGGAAGACCGCATTCGCGATGCCTTCTGTCCGTTGTGCGGTCATGACCATGGTTCGGTGGAGGTGCTTCGGGAGCAGGTGGATAGGCAGCGGGTCTTGGATCCGGCAGCGGCGGTGCGGGGAAAGCTGGGCCTGTTGAGGGAGGATGGGGAGAAGTTGACGAGGAGCCTGGAGGAAGTACGGGAGAACGTAGCCGCGCAGAGTAGAGAGGGCGAAGAGTTGCGGGAGGAACGGGAGGCGCGCGAGGGGCGCATCGCCGGATTTGCGGACGCGGTGGGTAAGGTGGGGATTACCGCGGAGGATCCGGCGGTGACGGTCAAGGAGATCAATGACCGCTGGACCCAAGAGCGAGGCAGTGTTGTGGACATGGAACGCGTGGGCGCGGCGTCGCATGTGGAGGTGGAAGGGGCTAGGAGGGCGGTTGCCGAGCTAGACCAGGAGATTGAGGAGGGCGAGAAGATCGTTCTCGAAATGGAGCGGGACCTCGAGGACTGCCGGGGGGAGATCGGACGACTTCGCGGTGACCCGCGGGCGGCGGGGGTGTCGTTGGACACGAAGGCAGCAACGCTGAGGGAAGTCGGCGACCGGCAGATGGAGGAGCTGAAGAAAATGGATGCTGCGGTGGCGGAAGCCGCAGGTGCCGCGAAGGAAAGGGCTGGAACGGTAAGGGGACTGAGACAGAGAGTGTCGGCGCTAACAACTAGCTTGGAAGGGCTGAAGAAGGGAATAGGAGCGAGAAGGAGGACGGTGACGGAGGCGAAAGCGCGGCTCACCGAGTTTGGCATCACCGGGGAGGCAGAGGGCCGGGACGTAACGGGCCTATTGGAGACGGCGACGAAAGCGAACAGGGAGTTGGCGGAACTTCTGGACTTTGCGGACGGCGTTGAGGTCGCGATGGATACGGCCACGACGGCCGCAGCGTTGCGCCAACAGCGTCAGGGGATCCGGGAAAGGCAGCGTAGGATTGCGGAGATGCAGCGGGATATTGAGACGAACGAGTCGTGGCGACGCTACTTTGCGGAGGTGAAGGAAAGGGTAGCTGGCAAACAGAACGCAGCTATTGCGAGCTTCGCGGATGAGTATGGTCCGACGGCGAATGCGATTCAGGAACGCCTGCGCTCGGTTTATGGCTTCGATGGAATAGACACCCGGAGTCACGAAGCCACAATTCGAGTGAGAGTGAGGCGCGGGAAGGAGGTCTTCCGGCCGACGGACTATTTTAGCGATTCCCAACAACGGACACTTCTTCTAGGCCTGTTTCTAACGGCAGCCATTTCCCAATCGTGGTCAGCCTTGTCGACGGTGCTGCTGGATGATCCGGTTATGCACTTTGATGATCTGAATACGTACGCATTTCTAGACATGGTCGCCGGACTCTTGAGTGCGGGGTCGGGACCGCAGCAGTTTATTATATCGACATGCGACCGAAGGGTGTTGCAGCTCGCGAGAAAGAGGTTTAGACATCTGGAGCGGGATGCACGGTTCTACGAGTTCACGGCTATCGGCCGGGATGGGCCAGTCGTGGAGGAAATTGGGGCGGTTTAGTTGACGGTGGTGAACGGTGGGCAGTCGTCACGGGAGGTGAACCCCGGCTGGGTGCGGCTCTTCTTCGTAGTTTGCCACCCGCGGCGCCGGACCCACGCGTGGATGAGGCCGGCGTCTCCCAGCGGCCAAGGGGCGGATGTTTCCGAGTGCCCGCTTCTGCAACAGATAGGACATGAGACTGACGTGGACTGCCGTTGCACGAGCACATTGTGTTTCTCATCCAAAGAAAAGGTATAGAATAACCAATTCAACGCCCAAAATGTCGTGTCAGGAATCGGAGCAAGTCGGGACCAAGGCTGACGACGCCTGGCCTGACCTTGGGTGACCGAACATAGGCAGCATGCAATGACGCCCAGCGCGCAATTCCGGCCGGCGAAAGGAAATAGAACCAAAGGGGAACGCGTCATCCAGCTCAGCGCAAAAGCGCCGTACGTCCGCGATTTGGTACAGCTCTCGTGGATCGTCGGAGTAGCCGTGAAAGGCCAGGTCGACGCGGCCCCGACACCGCTCGATGGCCTCCCTGTTTGGCAGAACACGCGAGAGGACTTCCGGGATGGTGTGGGTGCCGACTGGCTTCGTGTGGTCGTAGAGCGGACAGACGTCGAAGCGGAAGAATCTACGGAGGTGCGCTGTTACTGCGATTGCTCTTCTGGACTTCACGAGGAGAGTCATTCCGGACGCGCCTGCCTTCCGCATATGGGGAAGAGGCCTCCCGGGAAGTCGGTCAGGGCGTGTAGAATCTCTGGGTCCGTTATGGCGAGCATCGGCAACCTAACCTCGCGAAGGTAGACCGCGGTCATTTCTCATGGCGAGATCGCACTCTTGGAGCAACTCGTGGATCAAAGGCGCCGGAGAAGGACGCGCTGGAGAACCGCGCCGCAGCGGTCCGATGCGCGGCGTCGCCGTGGGCACGCGCAACTGACCCGCCGGGGGGTGAACGTGCGCGGGACAGCGGGCCGAGCCTGGGGGTCGGGCGGCGAAGCGGTGCAGCGAGGCGGCGGGGGGCTGCCGTTCATCGCTCGAGGATGTCCGTCAGAGTCTCGCCCGCTGGCGGATCCTCGTCGTCGGGAAGCATCTCCGGGGCAGTGAAGAATGGATTGCCGGGCGACCAAAGCTCCACGCTGTCCGGGTTCTCGTCGTAGTAGGCGGCGTCAGTCGTTACCCGGATGGGCTCGGCCATGCCGGGCGCCAGCAGGCTGTACTCGCGCGGTCCCAGCAGCTGCACATCGGTGCCTTGTGGCATCAGGTCCGGGTCCCTGATCACGCGGTCCAGGTCGTCCAGGGTGACCGGGGAGGAGGCGCGGTCCGGCATACCCAGATCCGTGTCGAGCGCGGCGTCGATGTCGAATCCGCGCTGGTCCTCCTCGGAAACGCGCCGGTTGATACGGTCGGCGATGTTCCGAGCGTCCGGGCTTTCGCCGCTGGCGAGGACAGCGTCGGCAATCTCTCGGGGCATTCGAGCGAGGATCGGTTGCAGGCGTCCGACGACCTGCTCGAACAGACCGATGCGGTCGCGCAGCGCGCCGTAGACCGCCGTCTCGACCGTCCCTTCGTAGTGGAGGTTCACCACGCGAATCGTGGCATGGCGCTGTCCGACGCGATCGATGCGGCCGATGCGCTGCTCGACCCGCATGGGGTTCCACGGCATGTCGTAGTTGACCAGCGCGCCGCAGAATTGGAAGTTGAGACCCTCGGCCGCGGCGTCAGTGCACAGCAGCACGTCGGCGTCACCGTCGCGGAACCGGCGCTTGACCTGTTCGCGGTCGATGACACGCCACTCGTCGTGGTTGCCGATGGGACTCTCGCCGCCGCGCCCGGAGAAGCACAGCAATCGGTAGCCGTGCTCCCGGAGTGCGCCGCGCAGAAAGTCCATCGTGTCGGTGTACTGGGTAAACACCATGACTTGGTCGTAGTCGTCCCGCGTCAGATCGTCCAGCGTCTCGACCAGCCGTGCGAGCTTGCTGTCCGGCGGCAAGGCGCCGATCTGTCGCAGCAGGCCGTCTATCTCCCCCTGTTCCTCAGCCGCCAAGGCCTGCGACTCCAGGGCGCGGAGTTCCTCGATGTCCGGGATCTCGTCGAGCGCTTCGTCGTCGGGCGCATCCTCCTCCAGGGCGACCGTCGATTCGAGCGCCTCGTGGCGGCGCTTCGCCAGCGTGGCGCTCAACGCGGCGAAGCTGCTGGCGAGCCGGCGTCGGTAGATCGTCATCACGAAGCCGACTGCGGGACGCTCGGCCTTTGCCGCCCGGTTGTAGGTCGTCGAGACGTACTCGTCGACGGCTTCGTAGAGGCTGCGTTCGGCTTCGCTCATCGCGACGAAACGGTCCTGCACGTTCCGATCCGCTATGGCGGTCGACAGCATGCCGGCTGCGGCGTACCGACGCAACAGCTCGCGGGTGTGTCGGGAGATCAGGCGGCGGATGGGCGTGTGCGCGAGCATGACGCGGACCGCCGCGCGGCGGTCGACGGTCTCCAGTCGGCGGCGGGGAATGCTCGCCTCGTCGCGCAGGGCGCGAAGCAGCGCGGAAGTTCTCAGGCGCGACAGGCCGGTCAGGCGCTGGATCGCGTCGCGGGATGCTTCACCATGATGGCGCTCGACAGCCTGGAACAGCCGCGCCATCCGATCCAGCGCTTCCGCCGACGGGCTCGGGTGCCTGACCTCCTTGAAGAAGTCGAGGAACGCCGTCTCCGTCCACTCCGGGGGCAGACCGAGCAGATCCAGCAGGTCCCACACCTCTATCGGATGCACCTGCATCGGCGTCGCCGTCAGCAGGATGAGTCCCTGCGTGCGTGCCTTCAGGGCGCGCATCAGCTTGAGCAGCGCGTTCGGGCCGCCCTCCTGCGGGCTGCCGGCGGCGCGTCTCCGGGCGTGGTGCGCCTCGTCGAGCAGGACCAGATCCCAGGGCTCGGCCTCTTCGAGCAGGACCGCAGCGCGCTCCTTCCGGCGCATCAACTGGCTGGATGCCAGCACCGCGGGTTCCTCGTGCCAGCGCTTCGCGTCCACCTTCCGCTCGTGGTTGCCGCGCAGAGCCCTGGCCGGGTAGCGGACGAGCTTGCCCTCGTCGTAGATCGGCCAGTTGAGGTTGAACTTCTCGCGCAACTCGATCTGCCACTGCTTGAGCACCGCCTTGGGCGCGAGGATCAGGATTCGTTTCGCACGCCCGGCGAGCCACGCCTGGCGCAGCAGCAGGCCGGCCTGGATGGTCTTGCCGAGGCCGACCTCGTCGGCGATCAGGAGCTTTGGTGGCCAGCGCGTGTAGAGCCTCTCGAAAGCGCGGACCTGGTGCGGCCAAGGGGCGATGGCCGCCGTTGCCGCACCGACTTCCGCGCCGCCCGCGGGAAGGGACGGAGCGCGCTGTATGAACGTCCACACGAGCCGCCGCCGGTCAGTCGACGGAAGCGGGGGAGGCGGTGAGGGAGGCGGTGGCGGCTCGTGTGGGACTGGCTCGATGGGCGGCTCCGGCGATGGCGCCTTCTCCTTGAGGCGTGCGGGCAACTCCGATGGCAGAAACCGGAGCAGATCCTGCCGGGCGGCGTCCGGCACGTCGAGCACGATGGCGCGCGGGGACTGATTAGCCCATAGACGCGCGAAATTCTGCTCTTCACGGTCCACGCGTTCCGGCTCCGGTCCCCAGCTCCGGTAAACGTTGATGCTCTCCCAGTTGCGCTGCCAGCCAGCGGCCGTCTCGTTGAGGCTGCCGGTCCAGGCTATCTTGTATCCGGCGCGGTCCTCAATGACGGCGGACTTCTCGTGGAAGATCGCCGTGCCCTCGACGGGGCGCCGGTTCGGGTCGCAGGGGACGGCGACCTTCACGTCGAGGTGGCCGCGGCCGATCATCCAGGCGAGCAGCTCCAGGGCATGGGCGGCGTCGGTGTCCGGCGGCGCCAGCGGCAGCTCGGCAAGGCGGCGCTCGACCCGGTCGCGCAACGTCTCACCCTCACGAATCGCGTCGATCTCCTGACGGTCGAGGGTGCAACCGACGACGAGGCGCATGCGCCCATCGTTGCGGACGAGGCCCTCGACGCCGCGGGCGGCGAGCGCCAGCGCGCCCGCGTCGAAGTAGCCGGTCAGCCGGTCGTAGCGTGCGGCGTCCTGAAGCGCCGGGACGTAGAACACCCGGACGAGGTCGCCGTCCTCCGGGGTGTACTTGAGCTTCCAGTCGCGGTCGTTGAGCACCGCTCTACTCCCACGGATTCACGATCGCGACCCCTGCCGCCTCGAAGTCGCCGACGTTGCGCGTCGCGACGCTCATGCCGTGCACCAGTGCGATCGCTGCGATCTGCCCGTCCTGGATGTTGAGCCGTCGGCCGGTGCCCTCTGCGTCGGCGGCCACGTCCCCGTACCGCTCGGCGGCGCGTTCGTCGAACGAGAAGATCCGGCCGCGGAACTGCGCGCATGTCGCCTGCCAGAAGTGCAGGAGACCTGATCGCCGGCGGCCGTCAGGCAGGCGTGCGATCCCGTACCGCAGTTCCGCCAGGGCGATTGTCGGCAGCGCGAGTGCCGGCTCGTTGACTGCCAGCCACGCGATCACTCGTGGCTCCGGCGTCGGTCTCGTCAGTTCCGACAGGACGTTGGTGTCGACCAGGATCACGCCAGCTCTACCGGATCCTGCGGCTGCCTGTGCTCGCGGATGAACGGCTCGATGTCCTCGCCCGGCTCGACCAACGCGATCAGGTTGTGCGGGAACCTGTCTGCGGACGGCGTTTCCTCGGCGGCGCGGTCGAGGATCGAGCGCACCAGGGCTTCGAGGCTGCAACCGCGCTGTTCGGCGCGTCGCCGGAGCCTCGCCTTCGATTCCGCCGACAGGTTGCGAATCGTGATGCTCGCCATGGCACTCCCCAGTGCGACTAGGCCGGTCCATGATTGCATGCAATCACTTCGTTCGGCAACTACGCTGGCCGGTGCTGGCTCGTGCCGACGCCGGCAGAGTCGTGCGGCGCGACCGGCCGCATCGTCATTCGCGGGCGCTGCGCCAGAGGGCGAGTTGATCGGGTTCGTCGACGCGTTCGCTGTACGCGAGGCGAGACAGCTCGTAGAGGGCCTGGAAGTCGTCGCCGGCAGCCCGTGCGTCGCCGGTGAGCTTCGCCCCCGTGATGTCCGGCGACAGGGGCAGCACTTCGAGGACGGCTTCGAGCGCCGTCACGAACCTGGGCTCCTCGCCCACGCCCGCCCGTTCGAGCAACTCGCGAGCTGCGGTCAGGGACCTGCTGCGAGCCGCATGCGCCGCGTGGTGCAAGGCGTCGATCATGCCGCGTGAGCCGTCGGCCGGGCCGAGCGCCCCGGTGGCCGCCCGGCGCGTGCTGTCCCAGAGCGTGAGGTCGCTTCCCGACTTCTGCACGAGCCGCCCGCTCAGTTCGCGGTCGAGATCCACGCCGACGGCGCGCGCTAGCCGGAGCGCCTCGTCATAGTCGAACACAGGTGCCCGGAACGTGTCCCACGCGAGCACGAAGAAGGCGGTAGCCGGGTCCAGGTCGGCGTTCGCTTTCAGGTGGGTCAGCCGTTCCAGCCGCCAGCGCTTGACCTCGCGGCGGGCAACGTCGAGCGCGTCTTCCGGCGACACGGCGTAGCAGCCCGTGGTGAAAGTCGCGGATCCGGCCTGGTCCCGGCGAGATCGAATCCCGTACACTGATGGCCCATGGCGATGGGCAAGAAACCGGCAGCGCGACAGGGGTCTCGGCTGTGGGTGACGACGGCGGATTTGCCGACGAGCGCCGGGCATCCTTTCTTCGAGCGTCTGAACCAGGTCCTTGAAGAGGCTGGCTTCGACGCCTTCGTCGAGGGGCTGTGCGCGGTGTTCTACGCGGCGCGGATGGGGCGGCCGAGTCTGCGTCCTGGGCGGTATTTCCGGATGCTGTTCATCGGCTACTTTGAGGGTCTGTCTTCGGAGCGCGGGATTGCGTGGCGGGTGGCTGATTCTCTGAGCCTGCGGTCGTTCCTGGACCTGGACGTGACCGAGGCGTCGCCGGACCACTCGACGCTGTCACGGACGCGTCGGCTGATCGACGTGGAGACGCACGAGGCGGTATTCACGTGGGTTCTGGAGCGCGTGTCGGCGGCGGGTCTGGTGAAGGGGAAGACGGTCGGGATCGATGCGACGACGCTGGAAGCGAACGCAGCGATGCGGAGCATCGAGCGTCGGGACACGGGCGAATCCTACGCGGCGTTCATTCGGCGGTTGGCGGAAGCGTCTGGGGTGGAGACGCCGACACAGGCGGAGTTGGCTCGATTCGACCGGTCTCGGAAGAACAAGAAGACCTCGAACAAGGATTGGAAATCGCCGCAGGACCCGGACGCGAAGGTCGCGAAGATGAAGGACGGTCGGACGCGCTTGGCCCACAAGGTCGAGCACGGGGTCGACATGGACACGGGGGCGATCGTCTCGGTGACGGTGCAGGATGCATCGGACGGCGATACGGCGACGTTGCCGGAGACGCTGATCATGGCGGCCGAGCAGGTGGAATTGGTGGTGCCGGACGGTCCCGGGGTCGAAGAGGTGGTCGCCGACAAGGGGTACCACAGCGACGCGACGCTGGTGGCACTCGGCGAGGTGGGGGTTCGGAGTCACGTATCGGAGCCTGCCCGCGGCCGGCGCTGCTGGCAGGACAAGAAGACGGGCGAAACGCCGCCGGAGAAGCGAGCTGCGCAGAAGGCTTTGTATGCGAACCGCCGGCGTGTCCGCGGGCGGCGGGGTCGTCGTCTGCAACGCTGTCGGGGCGAGGTGGTGGAGCGGACTTTCGCGCACATGTATGAGACGGGGGGTATGCGTCGGGTGTGGGTGCGTGGTCACGAGAACGTCCGCAAGCGCGTTCTACTCCAGGCGGCCGCCTGTAACATCGGGCTGCTTCTGCGCCACCAGACCGGCATTGGTACGCCCCGGAGCCTGCAGGGGCGGGCTGTTTCGGCGATTTGCCGTCTGATCGGGCGCTTGATCGGCCGCTGGGGGCGTCTGACGCGCGCCTGGGGGTTCAAATGGACACCGACGGCGCTCTTCGGCTCAATCGGTCATCGCAAAGCTGCCTGAACAGCAGGGCTCAGCAAACAGACTTCTTCCACGGGCTGGTAGGGATCCCACGGTCCTTCCAGCAGGGTCTGCTGCCCGCGCCGCTCCTGGGGCCGGTCCCGAGGCTCGCCGCGCCGCAGCGGCCAGTGGCGGGAGAACTCTTCGAGCGCCGGGCCGAACGCCGCCAGGAACAAATCGACGCCGCTGATGCCGGCGTCCTGGAACGCTTCGACGCGCTGGCGCACGGCACCGGCGACCTGCGGCTCGACGTCTTCCCAGTAGTTGGCGTCGTCGGCAGGATCGGCGGCCGGTCGCGGGCGGCAGACGAGGAAGACCGTGCTGTTGGCCGCCGCCTTGTCCCGGATGTGCAGGCTGCCCCCGGCCTCGGTGTTGATCGGCCACGACGCTGTGATCGCGAACCCGGAGTCCATCAGCCCAGTGGTGAGTGCGTCCCAGGCCCCGGTCGCCTTGTGCGTGAACATCAGCGTCATGATGCCGTCCGGCTTCAGCACCCGGCGGCACTCGGCGAAGATCGCGGCCATGCGCTGCTGGTAGTCCCTGCCGGCGAGGGCGCGGGCACCCTTCTGGTCACGGAACTTCGCCGGGTTGGCGACCGCCTCGTTCTCCTTGTCGGTCAACTGCCGCCGGAACAGCTCGGGGAAGACGTGCCCGGCGGTCCGCTTGAGCCAGACGTAGAAGAAATCCGACAGCTCCGCGTACATGACGTTGTCGTAGTACGGTGGGTCCATGACGACGGCGTCGATGCTCGCGTCGGTCATGTGGTCGAGGCTGTCGGCCGACTTGCAGGTGATGGCGACCGGTGGCGGTGCGGCCGTTTCCGCAGGTTGCGGCTCGGCCACATGGAGCAGGTCGCCGCCGCTGTCGCCCCAATCGGGACGGATCAGGGCGACCAGCTCGTCGATGCACTTGGCGGTCTTCTCAAGGGTCCAGTCGTAGCCGACTCCGGCGACCAGAGGAGCCATCTCGGCGTACGACGAGACAAACGCGAAGTCGTGACGGTCGAAGATCGACCGCACCCTGCGAGTGGTGTTGTCCCACCGGCCGGATCGGCTGTTGTAGTTCAACATCGTGTCCAGCGAGAGTGCCAGGTACCCGTAGGCGGCCTTCTGCAAGTCGTCAAGCCGGCCCGCGGCGCGGTCTGCGTCCAGCATCTCCCGGAACACCTCGACGCTGGTGCCGTGGCACAGGAGCTGGCGGGGCGAGAACAGGTCGCGCCAGAATCGGACGCCGTAGATTCTCGACCGGTCGCAGTACATCTCGTCGTAGCGCTCGCTCGGCACGATGTCGAGCGCCTCCCACTCCGGCAGCTTCTCGGCGAGCTTCGCGCGGATCTCCGCGCCGTTGTCGTCCTCCGGCCGGGGCGCGCGGTAGCCCCGGAGCCACTTGTCCCGGCCCCGCTTGCCGGACTTCAGCACCTTCCCTGGCATACGTCGCTTGTAGACGACCGCGAAGAGCTGCTCGCCCATCCGCCCGGCTTGGGCCTGCCGCTTGATCTCGTCGCCGTCGACCACCCGGCCGCAGTCGCCGTAGGGACAGTGGCCGTCGCCGCGGGCCACGGTGCTGGGAAACTGTTCCTCGGCCGACCCGACGATCTCGAATGAGCACACTCGGCCGGGTTCACCCGGTCCGCCGGCGCAGTCGGGCAGCAGCCGTACGCCGGTGCCGTCCGACGCGAGCCGCCAGTTCGGCGAGAGCGGTACCAAACCGTCGCAGTACGGGCAGGTGACCGTGCGCGCCCAGAGGTAGTTCGTGGAGATCGCGTTCGATTCCGGCTGGGGAAAGTACGGCGCGAGGCGCTCTTCCCTCGCCCGCACGAAGCGTCCGGCCAACTCCTCGAACGCCTCCTTGAGCGCCTCGCCGTGCACAGACGGCCACTCCGCCGTCGCGCGCATGATCAACGCGGAGACAGGATTGAGGTCGTTGGCGAATGCCCGGGCACCGAGCCGCAGCGCCTCGAAGGGAATGCTCCCCCCGCCGGCCGTTGGATCGAGCACGGCGAGGGCTGCCACGCCGTCGGCCCCGAACACGGTTCGCAGCCATCGGAGGTCGTCGTAGCCGGGAACGTGACTGAACGCCCGCGAATAGGTGTATGCCTGTCCCTCGAAGCGCTCGCCTCGTCGGCGGGCCTCGTCAATCCTGCGTCTCGTGGCGACCGGATCCCCGTGAATCCCCAGGATGTGCCGGAACTGCTTCCGGTCCGCGTCCGCCGGCAGCAGCGACGCGAGCACCGCCGCGCGGGAGGCCACCAGCGGCCGGCGCGCCCACCAGACGTGGAGGCGGTTCGGCGCAGGGAACGGCGTCATCGGCGTCCGCTCGCGCGTACTCTCGATACCGATCTCAGCGATCGGCAGCCAGCGTTCGATCAGACGGGTGTCAGGCATCGCGTAGCGTCCGCAGCGACGCCGGCGTCGGATCGAAGCCGGCGGGACGAGAAGATCGTGGGAGTATAGTTGCGACGCGGCTGGGGCGTCCCATTCCGCCGAGGCGCGTCGAGATCGCACGGTCCATGAGCGAGACCACCATCCGCCTCCGCATCGAGAAGCTGCCCGACGACGGCTTTCTGGCCACGAGCGCCGACGTTCCCGGTCTTGTCGCCGAGGGGCGCAGTGTCGCCGAAACCACGGAGATCGCCCAGGGGCTCGCCCACAAGATCGCCGAGTCCTGCATCGAGCATGGCGACCCGCTTCCTCCGGCCCTCGCAGATCCGGTCGAGCCCGAAGCCGGCATTGACCTGCGGGTGCCTGTCAGCATGCCGTAGGTGGGCGGTCTCGCCGGAATACGGTACCGGGAGGTCGCGCGTCGCCGGAGACGGCGAGGTCGGACCGGGAAGTCACGAAATTCCAGGATCACCGCGCCCGCCACTGCCGCAGCGTCGATACGCTACCCGCTGGCGACGCCCGGGCGGCGTAGCGTTCGTCCGCCGTGACGAACACGCCGCCATGAACGAGCGCCACGGCGTGGTACGCCGCGTCGTAGAATGCGACCTCGTACGCGACGGCGAGGGATACGGCCTGCGTTCTCCATCTCAAGTCCAGCCGTGCCTCGGTCAGGCCGAAGTCGGCCAGCGACGCGAGCAGCTCGCCAGCCTGATCGGGAAACCGGCGCGCCAGCGTGTTGCCCACTTCGTAGAGCCAGAGCTGGGGGACGACCAGCTCCACGTCGCCGGCCACGGCCTCGTCGCGCAGCGACAGCGCCGCGTCGCCATCCTGCTCGTCATCGCCCGGAAGCACCCACTTGAGCAGCACGGACGCGTCGGGGGTCACGATCACGACGGCCGTCGCTCCCGCTCCTCGCGTACCCAGCGGACCACGTCTTCCGTGGCGACCGGTGGCAACCGGGCGCGCAGCGAGTCCATGCGCGCAGCGGCGTTCCGGCGTGCGGAAGCGCCGGACCACTCGCGGATCGCCGTGTTGATGGCGCGGCTTCGAGCGCCCCGAGGCAGTTGCTCGATGACGCGCCACGCGTCATCGTCCATCATGATGTTGACCCGTCTAGACACGCTGTCCTTCTCCTGCACGCCGTAGGTGTGTAACTGTTCCACACTTCACCGGGGTTGGCAAGCCCGCCGTCGAACGCCGAAACGGGCTCCGTCCCTTGATGCCCGCAGTGACCGGAGCAGGTGGCCCGCTGCGGCTGTTGCGCACGTCCGAAGGCGTTGCGGTGGTGGCCGCGTCAACAATCGCGGTAAACTTGCCCCGCGATTTCGCCTGCGACGCGTCGTGCCTTCGCGTCTGACGCCGCCGTAGCGCAGCGGCCCATACACGGTCGCGCTTCGAGACCAGACGTGGCGTTGCCAACGATCTTCGACATCTGCCGTCCGCGGCCAGACGTGCTCGACGGCGCCGTCGCCGACACCGATTTCGCGGCCGACCTCGCGCAGGTCCTCACCGGAAAGGCCAGCGTCGACTACCGGGAGCCCGGTCGGTTCTTCGCGAACACCTTTCCGACCAGGGGCCTGAAGAACCTGCTCGCCAACGTGTGCGGGCGTTTGAGCGGAGCCGGCGAGGCGGTGGGCGCGATCTTTCGTCTCGACACGTCCTACGGCGGCGGGAAGACGCACGGCCTGATCGCGTTGGCCCACGCCGGGCGGGGGATGGCCGGGGTATCGAACGCGGCCGAGTTCATCGATCCCGCGCTGTTGCCGACCGAACCGGTGCGGATCGCCGCGTTCGACGGCGAGAACGCAGATCCCGCCAACGGCCGTGCCCTCGACGGCGGCGTGCTGGCCTTCACGCCTTGGGGCGAGATCGCCCACGCGCTGGCCGGTCCGGCGGGTTACGAGCGGGTGCGCCGGAGCGACGAGCAGCGCGAGGCGCCCGGCGCGGACACGCTTCGATCCCTGTTGGGCGACGCGCCGGCGCTGATCCTGCTCGACGAGCTGTCGGTCTATCTCCGCAAGGTGAGCCGGCAGGATGACGCGGGAGGCCAGTTGACGGCCTTCCTCACGTCGCTGTTCAAGGCGGTCGAGTCGTCGCCGAACGCGGCCCTTGTCTACACCCTCGCTATCGGCAAGGACGGTCGCGCGGCCGACGCCTATTCGGCGGAGAACCAGCTCGTCGCGGACCGGATGGCGGAGATCGAGAGCGTTTCGGCCCGCAAGGCGACGCTGCTGAATCCGACCGAAGAGGACGAGACGGTGCAGGTGCTCCGGCGGCGTCTGTTCGAGTACATTGACGGCGACGGGGCGGCCGAGGTCGTCGACGCGTACCGCGAACTGTGGGCCGGCAACCGGGATGCGCTCGGCGCCGACGCGGCGCGTCCGGAGACGGCGGAGCAGTTCAGGGCGAGCTACCCGCTGCACCCGCACGTCCTGGAGACGCTGACCGGCAAGACCGCCACGCTGGCCAACTTTCAGCGGGTGCGCGGGATGTTGCGGCTGCTCGCGCATACCGTCGCGCACCTCTGGCGGCAGCGGCCCGCGGACGCGACGGCGATTCACCTGCACCACGTCGATCCCGGCTACGAGCCGATCCGGCAGGAGATCGTGACCCGTCTGGGCCAGGATGCCTTCGTGCCGGCGATCACCAACGACGTGGCGGCAGGATCGGCAGAGCAACGGTCGCTGGCCGAGGCGATCGACGCAGAGCACCATCAGGGCCTGCCGCCCTACGCGGCCTACGTCGCACGGACGATCTTCATGCACACGCTGGCGTTCAACGACCCGCTGAAGGGGTTGACCGCCGAGGAGCTGCGGTACGCGACGGCGGGGCCGGCGGTCAACCCGAGCTTCATCGACGAAGCCCGCAAGCGGTTCACGGCGGAGTCGGCGTATCTCGACGACCGGCCGGCGGCGCCGCTGCAGTTCCGGGCGGAAGCCAACCTGAACGTGATCATCCGCCGCGAGGAGCAGCACGTCGAGGCAGCCGACGCCCGAGCGCAGCTCAACGACCGCATTCGCGGCATCTTCGCCGGCAAGACCTTCGAGACCGTGGCGTTTCCGGGCGGTCCGTTCGACGTGCCGGACGAGGTAGGCGAGGGCCGCCCGAAGCTCGTCGTGTTCGCCTACGACGGCTTGGCCATCGGCGATGCGGTCGACGAGGTTCCCGAGCTGGTCGAGCGCGTGTACGCGCGCAGCGGCGCCGAAGGGTCGGGGCTCCGCCGCCTGCGGAACCACCTCGTCTTCGTCGCCGCCGACGAGCATGCCAGCGACGCGATGCGGCGCCGGATGCGGTCGCGCCTGGCCTTGCAGCGCCTGAAGGAGCCGGACCGGCTGGTCGATCTGGCCGAGCATCAGCAGGAGAAGATCCGCGATCTGGAGGCCCGGTCGGAGCAGGAGCTGGCGATCGCGGTGCAGCAGTGCTACCGGCACGTGTTCTACCCTTCGCGGAACCGCCTCGGCACGGGCGGCGTGGATCTGGCGCACACGGCGATTGACATTCCGTCGGCGTCGAACCAGCCGGGCGCCGGTCAGCAGCAGGTCGCGCGGGCGCTGCGGGATCTCAGGAAGCTGCGCTTCCGCGAGGATGAGCCGGACGCGCCGGCCTACGTGCGCGACCGGACCCCGCTGCGGAAGGGCCAGATGACCACGGCCGCGTTGCGCGACGAGTTCCGGCGGGATCCGGGACTGCCGATGCTGCTGGGCGACGACATCTTCATCCGGGGCATCCGGCTCGGCATCGAGCAGGGCGACTACGTCTACCAGCGGGGCGACCTGCTGTTCGGTTCTGGAGATCCACCCGCCGACATTCGGATCGACGAACAGGCCGTCGTCATGACGATGGCCTACGCCAAGAACAAGGGGGTCTGGCCGCGCCCAGAGGCGTCGCCACCGGACCCGCCGCCGCCTCCACCACCCGATCCGCCGCCGGTTGACCCACCACTGCCACCGGACCCGCCGCCGCCCTCCGCCGTCGCCGTCAGCGCTGAGGGAGTGCTCCGGGATGCGTTGACGCAACTATGGGAACAGGCGCGAGCGAAGCGGGCAGGCCGGATCGGGATGCTGACGATCCGGATGTTCGAGGCAGGCGACGCCTTTCGGCTGCTCGGGGCGGTCGGTGCGGTGTCCGGCGCAGAGAAGGTCGTCACCATCGAGGGCGGCTACGAGACGCGCGACGGCGGCACGTTCGAGATGGAGTTCCGCGGCCCGGTCCCGGATGCCCAGCCGGTGCGGGAGTTCCTGGAGCCGCAGCTTCGGGACGCCGGGTCCGGGAAGGTCGAGGCGAAGTTCGAGTTGTCGTTTGGCGACGGCTTGCCGATGGAGGGAGATGCGGCCGAGACGTTGACGGAACGCCTGTGCCGCTTCGCCAGCGGCGCCGCCTACGTCTCGGCGACCGCGGAGGCGAAACCCTGATGGCCCGCATCGAGAGCCTCGCGAGTGTGGCGCCGCCGGCATCCGCGCCGCGGTACGAACTGCGCGTACGGACGCATGCGGCCGTTACGGAGTACGAGGTCTGGCAATTGCCGGCGCCGGCGACGCCGCACGTCAGGGCGCCAGTGCGCATCGCGGGACTCCGCGGCCGGAATCTCGAACTCGTCGAGCATCGAGTGTTGCGCCGGCTGGCCGGAGCCGGCGTCCGGCCCGGACCGTCCGCCGGCCGCCGAAGGCGCGGCTACGCCCTCGCCGAGGACACGGCACTCACCCTGGGGTTGCTGTTCCGGGCGCTGGCGCCCATGCGCAGCCGCGACAACATGCGTGCGGTGGCCGAGGGCATCGAGAGGATGGAGCGTGAAGAGGCCGCCTACTGGCTCGGCATGGCGATGCATCGCCATCGACCGCGCCGCGTGCTGACGGCCCTGCGGGTGCTGTTGACGGAGGGATCTGCAAGAGCGGGAGGTCGGCGGAAGCTCTGAAGCAACCTCAGCGCCGTGGGGCTCGCTCGGGCCGAGTGTCGATCAGGAGCATGCGTTATCCGGCCTGCACGGGCGGATGCTGGCGATCCTGCCAGCCTTCGATGCGGCCCTCGAGACGCGCCAGTCTCTGCGCGACATCGCTCAAGCCGCGCTCGACGGAGCCGAGTCGTCGACCCAGACTGGCGATCTGGCGCCAGAGGAACCCGCCGACCGCAAGCACCGGGAGGGCGTCGGTCAGTATCTCCATGTCCCTTCAGAGTAGACGATGGGCGTCGAGGCCGGCAACCAGGTAGCTGAACGGGTATCCCCTCGAACCGGCGGCATCAGGGGGACGCGGCCGCCGAAGCCGGCGGGGGAGATGAGGGATCGGCTGTGGAGACAAGTCCTCGTCGTCGGCGCGCTACGGGGCATCATGGAGCCGGCGGAAGCTGGCGCGATACACCCTTCCCGGCGGGAAAATGCGGACGGGAGCGACCAGCCCGGCGGGTGTGACGCAGGAACACCGGCCGGAGCGGCAAACGCCAGTTTTGCCGGGGGTCGCTCCCGTCTCCTACACCATGCCCTGGATCCGGCACAGAGTTGTGGTGAGATGTTCGTAAGTCTCTGTGCTGAAACGTGTTATGCCGTATGCACGGTGCGACAGGGGCAGCTACACCAACTGCGACTCGTAGCAAGGAGGGGTGTCGCAGCTCCAGAGCGTCGCTGGGCGGGTGTGACGGGGGCGGTGACACTGGCGGTGATGGCGTGTTGGCGCGGTTCTTCGTCACGGGTCGGGGTGTGGTCGCTGCGGCCGTGCATCCGTTCCAGGACTGGCCAACCGCAGGCATCGTGTTGACCGCGCGGGCACCGGGGGCAAGCGTGTCGGCAGAGACAAGCGGGACCGGCGGCTCGCGAAGATCCAGACCTGACACTGCGACCTCCCCCGTCGGCGGCAGCGGGTCGTTCTGGTCGATCCGCCGCTCGACGATGGGTCAGCCGAGAGAGGAGCAGCAGGTTCCGCACCGGCCTTCGTCAGCGCCCTTTAGGGTCTGCGCCCGGGAAGAAGCGGCGGGGTGCCGGCGTGTTTGTGTAGTATGCTACACACCAGATCGGGGTGGAACGCGACAGCCGCAAACTGATTCGATTGCTGGAACGGGACGGCTGGGTTCGCGTAGCCGTCCGGGGCAGCCACTGGCAGTTCAGGCACCCGGATCGTGCAGGCCGCATCACCGTCCCGCATCCGAATCGGAACATCAAGCGCGGCACGCTCGCCTCGATCTACCGACAGGCGGGGTGGGGTCAGGGGAGGAGTTGAGATGCGCTACGTGGCATTCCTTCACGACGATGACGAGCCCGGATTCGGCGTCAGCTTTCCTGACTTCCCCGGCTGTATTTCCGATGGCGACACCGTCGATGACGCACTCCGCCGCGGGGCCGAGGCGCTCTCGTTTCACGTCGGCGGCATGATGGCCGATGGAGAGTCCATTCCCCAGCCGCGCTCGCTCCACGACATCAAGGCGGACGACAGCTTGGCCGGGTGGCGGGATGGAGCGACGATTGCGTTCGTCCCGCTCATTCTCGACAAGGGTTCTCCGCGCCGCATAAACGTCTCTCTGGATTCAGGCCTTCTGCACGCCATCGATGATGAGGCGAAGCGGCGCGGGATGACCCGTTCGGCGTTTCTCACGAGCGCCGCCCGTAGCGAAATCGAAGGGCGCTGACTGAGGTGCGGGGAGACTGTCATGCGTAGCCGGGAGGGGTGTCGCAGGCCCCGGAGCGGCACTGATGTCCACGTGACTCTTCCGCGATCGCCTTTGCCGCACACAGGAGCCGGACGAGCACGCCGGTGACGAGAGCGGGTAGAGGGGAAGAACGACGGACGCAGGCCGCCTCGTGATCAGCCGTGTTCTGTTCGATGACCCGTTGGGTTCCGACCTGGGCGCCCGCGATGGGGGTCACGCGCCCTCGCGCTTCCGGCAGGCCGCTGGTGCCAACACGATCATCGATCATTGGCGCCCGAGCCGGCGAGCAGCTCGTCGACGCGGTGGGCGGCTTCGGGATCGCCAAGCCCGCGGCCGGTGAGCGGAACGCGCGGTCTTGGGCGAGGATACCGGAGTACCTTCTCGCCGACTGCCTGGCGGATCAACTCCGCTTCGGAGACCCCGGTGTCACGGGCCATGCATCGCAGTGAGGTCTTGAGTTCGGCAGGCAGGTACACCATCGCCTTCTGCATGCCGTACACTCTACTCCACACCGGTCGCGGCAGCGGCGGCGATGCTTGCCGGTCGGTGCCAGCGGTGACCGACCGGCGACGTTCTCAGCCGCTCGATTGCTCGACGGTCTGGATGACGTGGAGCAGTAGTTCGGGCTTCACATGCAGCGTCGACCGGCGGGGCAGGTCTCGGAGAATCGTCGTGACGGCTTGCTTGGAGCGCTGCCTTCGGCGTATGGACCGCACCAGCACGCCGATGGTTCCGTGGACCGGGATCGCAAGGGTGCGGGCCGCCAGGCGCGCCGCGGTGTCGTCGGTCAGCAGCAGCGCTCCCGGACGCTCGATGGCGACGCGCAACGCCTCCACTTCACCGTCATGGAGCGGCAGGAGTTGAGCGAGGGCCATGAGTTCGGGGGATGTCGGACCGCGCGGTGCCGTGTGATGCCACGAGAGCCCGGACGGCCGAAGAGCCGCTGGCCGGTGTCGCTCGATCTCGCGCCGGACCGTGACCGGGAGGATCACCTGCGGGAAGTCGTGCAGGAGATCGATGCATCCGAGTTCATCCAGATGAATGACCGGCCCGGCATCGCACACGACCGGCCGCGGGGTCGTGTCAGTCCGTGCCACCGAGTCCCCATTGGACATCCTCTGCGACAAACTTCGCGGTCAGGTCCGAGGCGTGGGAATCGAGGAAACGCCGAAGCGCTTCCGCGAGCAGCTCGTCCAGATCGGTCGCGGAGCCCTCGGCCACGAACGCGCGCGCTTGCGCCGCCAGCGCGGCCGGCAACCGGGCTTCGATGCGGACTTTTTCCATGCCGTCAACATAGCATGGAGACTGATGGGACTGCCGTGGTGACGGTGCCGACAGGGGCGAAAAAGTGGCGAATGCCATCCCCCCAAAATCCAAAAACAGGCTGCGCACCCAAGGCAAAATATGCACGAAATATGCACAGCGCGCGTTTGGGTCCCAAAAACAGGGGGCGGACGGGCCTTCACACGGCGGGGGTCAGTGGTTCGAATCCACTAGCGCCCACCACTCGGCCCCTGTTCGCTGCGTTGCGGCTCCCGGCCGCGATCTTCCCCGTGGCGAATCCTTTCGGAAGTTGCGTACTCGTAGACGTCCGGGCTGCCGGCGACCGCGCCGGCCCCGGCGGGCAGGGGAGGCAGGCATGGCGAGGCAGCGCGTGACGAACCGCATGGTCGCGGCGGCGGCCGGATCGATCCTGATGCTGGCCGGGTTGGCGGGGTTGGCCGGGGCGGGCCCGGCGCAGCAGGACGCGCCCAGCGGAGAGCCCGGCGGTGTGAGCTGCCGCATCGAGCAGGCGCCGATGCGCGACGGCGTCGAGCTGGCGACCGAGGTGTACCTGCCCGCGGGCGAGGGCCCCTTCCCCGTGATCCTGCAGCGCACGCCGTACAATCGGCGGGCGCCGAGCCCCGGCAGCAACTGCGACGCGGCCATCGGCCGCTACTTCGCGGAGCGCGGCTACGCCACCCTCAACCAGGACTCGCGCGGGCGCTACCGCTCGGAAGGCGAGTTCGACGCCATGCGCCAGGAGGCCCGGGACGGCCACGACGCGGTGGAGTGGGCGGCCGCCCAACCCTGGTCCAACGGCAGGGTGGGCATGGTCGGCGGCTCGTACGTCGGGCTGACGCAGTGGCAGGCGGCTGTCGAGCAGCCGCCGCACCTGGTGGCCATCGCCCCGCACTACAGCTCGTCCGACTACCGGCAGGGCTGGACGTACCAGGGTGGCGCGTTCGACCTGTGGTTCGCCCAGAGCTGGACCTCGCAGATCCTGGCGCCGGACACGCTGCAGCGGCGTCTCGAGGCCGCCGGCATGCCGGCGGACGCCGTGCAGCGGGAGGTCGAGGCGTTCGTCGCCGCGGGCCGCGCGAAGCTGATGGACGACTGGCTGTGGCAGATGCCGCTCAAGGACTTCGCGGCGTTCCGGCGGGACGGCAACATCGCCGCCTACTACGACGAATGGCTCGCGCGGCCGGGCTACGACGACTACTGGGCCGATCTGGACGTCGAGACGAAGTACCCGCGCATCCGGGTGCCGGCGCTCGTCACCGGCGGCTGGTACGACGTCTTCCAGGAGGGCACCATCCGCAACTTCGTGGGCGTGCGCTCGGCGGGTGGGTCGGAGGCCGCGCGCAACGGCACGCAGCTCGTCATGCGGGCGCTCTGCCACGCCTGTCCGGCCGACACGACGGCGGGCGACATCGACTTCGGTCCCGACAACGCGTTCGACCTCAACGCGGCGTGGGCGCGCTGGTTCGACTACTGGCTGAAGGGCATCGACAACGGCGTCGCGGACGACCCGGCGGTGCGGCTGTTCGTGATGGTGCCGCCGGACGAGGGCACGGCCGGCGGCGGCTTCTGGATCACCGCGGACGAGTTCCCGCTGCCGGACGCCGTCGAGACGCGCTTCTACCTGCGCAGCGGCGGGAGCGCCAACACGGCGGCCGGCGACGGGTTGCTCAGCGCCGACGGGCCCGGCGGTGCCGCCGACGAGTACGTCTACGATCCCGCCGATCCGGTGCCCACGGTCGGGGGCAACATGTGCTGCACGAACGACCTGCTGCCCTCCGGCGCGTTCGATCAGCGCGAGGTGGAGCGGCGCGACGACGTGCTGGTCTACACCACGCCGCCGCTCGACGAGGACCTGACCGTCATCGGCCCGGTGCGGGTGGAGCTGTGGGCCGCGTCGTCGGCGCCGGACACCGACTTCACCGCCAAGCTCGTGGACGTGCACCCGGACGGCTATGCCCACAACGTCTCCGAAGGGATCATCCGGGCGCGCTACCGCAACTCCGATCAGCGGGCGTCCTGGCTCACGCCGGGCGCCGTGCACGACTACACGATCGATCTGGGATACACGGCCACGGTGTTCCGCCGCGGGCACCGCATCCGGCTCGAGGTCAGCTCATCCAACTTCCCGCACTTCGACCGCAACCCCAACACCGCGACCGCCTTCGGAGAGGGCGCCGAGCTCGAGCCGGCCACCCAGCGGGTGTATCACGACGCCATGCATCCGTCGCAGCTCGTGGTGCAGGTGGCCCCGGACATCCGGGCGCCGTAGCCACTCTGGTCGACCTCCCGAGTGCCGGCACTGGCCGCGCGGCCGATCACGGCGCCGGTCTGTACAGGCGTTTGTCGATCGTGAACGGCTCGGGTTCGTGAATCCCCAGGAGCCCGAAGTCGGCATGGCGCGGATTCAGGAGGTAGTTGAACTCGAGCGGCACGATGGCCGACGGTGCCCGCAGTATCGCCGTGCGGCCGCCATCGAGCCAGGCTCGACCGACATCCTGCAACACCCGTGGTGGCGGAACGCGCCGCCAATCGTCCGGCAAACGAGCGGCATCGACGGCGTCCACGGGCAGTGCATCCGGCACGTCGACCGCGATGACGCGCTGCGACGGTATCGAGTTCACGGTAGTGTGCACGAGCGTTTCGAGCACGGCGAGCGATACGGTGGCCGACGTGTGCACCACCGGGCGGCCTGCCGGCGTCCATCGGCCGCCAACCCGTCGCGCGCCTTCCCCGGAGAAGGCGGTGTTCGCATAGCGGGGCAGGGTCAGGCGGTAGACGCGCACCGGTCAGGCGTACACGCCGAATTCGAGACGTGTGAGCACGTCGTCGACAAGACGCACGCCGGCGTCGGTGTCGAGCAGAGCCAGGGGCGACTCGCCGGAGAGGGCGTCGTTGGGCGCCGACAACCAGGTGCGGACGTCGCTCTCGTCGTCGAAGACGTACCGGGCGTGCTCGAAGAGTTGTCGAGTCCTGAGGAGCCTGTCCGACTCCGTCGGCGAGAGCCGCAAGCGCCGGTCGCCCGCCCGGATCCGGCTCCACTTGCGCTCGGAGCAGCCAAGGATGGCCGCGAACCGCGCGGTCGGAATCGACCACGCGCGCATGGTCTCGATGGCCTCGTCCGCGGCGACGCCACGCCGGGTCGCCGTGACACGGGAACGCAGGTCGGTTCCGGGACGGGCTTGGTCCGAGGCTGCTGCCGACGCGTCTGAGTGCGCCATATGGCTGCATGATAGCAGACATATGACCGACTGCTTTATCGCCGCTGATTTCCAGGAGTCCGCGCCGTAGAACGGCGCGGACTCCTGGAGGGTTGGTTGGGCGCCGAGCGGAGCCGTCCGGCGACGATCGGCGCGCTAGCGTCCTTCCGCCGCGGCCTCCCGCTCCTGCTGGCGCGAGCCGGACAGCATGTTGTAGAGGCCGTAGTTCCCTTCGTGGCAGGCGTACTCGTACACCGGCCCCTCGGTGCGCGCCATGGGCAGCGACCCGCTCCACGGGCGCGTCCACGTCTGCGGATCGGTCACCGTGAACTCGTAGTCGAGCGTGTCGGGCCCGATGCGCGTGAAGCGCTCCACCACGTGCAGGGCCTCGCTCAGGTTCGGACCGAAGTTGCGGATGAAGGCGTGGCGGTTGAAGTGCGTCGTTTCCACCACCAGCGTGTCGCCCTCCCAGCGGCCGCGCGAGTCGCCCGCGAACTGGCGGATGGCCGGATTGATGTTCGGCCGCCCGTCGATCGGGATGAAGCGCACGTCGTGGATGTGCTCCTGGAGGATGGCGACGAAGTCCTCGTTCTGCACGATCTGGTAGTGGTTGTTGTAGGCCGTCGGGAACGACGGGATGCCGCGGTACCACAGGCACCGGTCGCCCCCGTCGAGCTGCTCCCACGTCTCGGTGGGCAGGCGGCCGCCGCGCACGTCGGCGATGTGCCGCCACTCCGGCGACGCCATCCACGCCTCGAGCTCCGCCGTCAGCGCCGGCAGGCGGCCGTCGGACGGATCGGTGATGATCGACGTGCGGCGGGTCGGCAGGACCGTCGTCCCGCGCTCCATCCAGAAGTTGTTGTAGGCGCCGGGCGCCCCGTCGATACCGCGATCGACGCTCTGGCCGGCTATCGTCCGCAGCGAGGGCCGGTTCAGGAGCTCTTCGTTCTTGGCGATTTCCGCCTGCTCGATGCTGGCGGCTTCCTCCTCGGTCAGGAACATCCGCTCATGATCCACAAACGTTCCCTGTCGTGTGGTGTGGTCCATAAAGCGCTGTTCTGTAATCATTTACGACTCGTCGCCGTGGACTGAACCGGCCAGGCCGTCCCGTGAAATCCGCTCCGTTCCGGCATATAATGCGGGGATGGATGCTGTGAACACAACCGCCGCCACACCCCGGAGAACCAAGCGCCGGGGACGACATCCCCACAAGGCCCTCTCGCCCGCCTTCGTCCGAAACGCGCCGCCAGGACGCCACATCGACGGCAACGGCCTCTACCTCTACGTTCAGCCTACCGGAACCCGAAGCTGGATCCAACGACTCGTCATCCGCGGCCGGCGCTGCGAACTCGGACTCGGCGCCGCCGCCCTCGTCCCGCTCGGCGAAGCCCGCGAGCAGGCCCTCGCCAACCGCAAGCTCGCCCGTTCGGGCGGCGACCCGCTCGCCGAGCGCCGCCGCGTCCGCGCCACGCCCACCTTCGCCGAGGCCGCCGCCCAGGTGCTGGAGCAGAAGCGGGCCGGCTGGCGCAACCCGCGCCAGCCGCAGGACTGGCTGCGGAGCCTGGAACGGTACGCCTTCCCGCGCATCGGACGGATGCCCGTCTCCGAGGTCGCCAGCCCCGACCTGCTGCGTATCCTCACCCCGATCTGGCATGCGAAGGCGGAGACGGCGCGGCGCGTGCGCCAGCGCCTGCACGCGGTGCTGGAGTGGGCCGTGGCGATGGAGTTGAGATCGGATAACCCGTGCAACCGGATCGGGCCGGTGCTCGGCCCGCAGCACGATGTCGTGCGGCACCAACGGGCGCTGCCGCATCGCGACGTGGCGGCGGCGATTGAGACGGTGCGGGCGTCGGGGGCGGCGGAGGCCGCGAAGCTGGCGTTCGAGTTTCTCGTGCTGACGGCCGCGCGGTCGGGCGAGGTACGCGGTGCGCGGTGGGCCGAGATGGACACGGCGGACCACGTATGGACCGTGCCGGCGGTGCGGATGAAGATGAAGCGCGAGCACCGGGTGCCGCTCAGCCGGCGTGCGGTGGCGGTCCTCGACGCGGCGCGGGCGCTTGGCGATGGTGCCGGGCTCGTGTTCCCCGGCCGCGGCGGCGTGGAGATCGCCAAGACGAGTCTGCCGCGGCTGCTCCAGGAGCACGGGGTGGCGGCTGTGCCCCATGGCTTCCGCTCGTCGTTCCGGGACTGGGCGGCCGAGGAGACGGACCATCCGCGGGAGGTCATCGAGGCGGCGCTCGCCCATCTCGTCCAGAACCCGGTCGAGGCGGCCTATGCGCGGTCGGACCTGTTCGAGCGGCGGCGGCGGCTCATGGACGACTGGGCCGCGTATCTGGCCGGAGAGCGCCGGGCGAAAGACTCGACGCGGCGCTGACCGTGCGGGGCCGAGGACCGGATGCCACGACGGCGTCCGGCGTGTCAACCGCTGGCGCGGTCCTCCGCTTGCGCTGCGGCCGTCCCGGTGACACGCCGGCCACCGTCGCGGACGAGGCTGGTTGTGACGGACGCTGGCGTCCGTCCCGTTGACAACGGGACCGGGTATCGACCACGATCCGGACCCCGCCGGCCCCACCACCGCCCGCACGGCAACCGGGGTCCGTCAGCAGCAGGCCGGGCGCACAGGGGAACAAACGCGCCAGGAAAGCAACCGGCATGATACGGTACCGGGCGGAACATGACGCGGAAGGATGACAGCGCACCACACTGGCTCGACAGGGAACCAGTACCGGCGCACGAGAGCGGCGCATACGACCAAGAGGCGAGGAGAACGGAAGCACGATGAGGAACAGGGGGGACGAGGTGGCAGTTGTGATCCAACCTGTTGCCTGATCACAACGAAGGCCGAGGCGAACTTACACCGATGATGCCGCAGTAAGGATGTAAGGAGAACAGGCGGCCGAACTTACACCCCAGTCACACTTGAACTTACAATCACAAGCCCGCAAGTCTTTCGATATCAACCAAATCCCACCACAACACACCACCCCCACGTACAGGGAAAGGGACGTGGGTGAGGTAGGGGAGCGACCCTGCCTCAGACCTGCGGTCTTCGGCCCCGGCAGGTGTGCCTCCGTCACACCTGCCGGGCCGCGTCGCTCCCCTTGAAGTTGTCCCTCCGGGAAGGGATCAGCGCCTGCGGCGGCGTCGTTCGCCGACCCTCACACGGCACGTCCACTCGGGCGCCGGTCCTCGGGTTGCGGCCCGTGTGCGGCTCGCGGCGCCGGAGGCGGAAGCTGCCAGCCGCGGAGTTCGACTTTCGACGATCACCTCGGCGTACTTCTTCGTGAAGTGGGGCGGCGTCAGCCACTTCCTCGACGAGCGCCGCTTTCGTCAGGGTCCCACTGGCAGATTCTGCCACGAGCCGTCACGAACGGCCGCCTGAGCGCCCCGTGGTACCATGACCGCCGTGTTCGACACTCGCTCCAGCCGACGGCGGCGATGAGGCTTTCCTGGAACGAGATCCGGACGCGGGCGGCCGGCTTCGCCCGCGAGTGGGTCGACGCCACCTACGAGAAGGGCGAGACCCAGAGCTTCTACAACGAGTTCTTCGAGATCTTCGGCAAGCGGCGCCGCGATGTGGCGCGGTACGAGGAGCGCGTCCAGCGGCTCGACAACACGGCCGGCTTCATCGACCTGTTCTGGCCCGGCGTCCTGCTGGTCGAGCAGAAGAGCGCCGGCCGGGACTTGACGGCCGCACGTGAGCAGGCCGGCACGTACTTCGACGCGCTGCCGGAGCGGGAGCGCCCCCGCTTCCAGCTTCTCTGCGACTTCCAGACGTTCGAGCTTCTCGACCGGGACGAGCGCGAGGAGACCCGCTTCGCCCTCGCCGATCTGCCGCAGTACGTCGAGAAGTTCGGGTTCATCATCGGCGTGCAGCGCCGGACGTTCCGCGATCAGGATCCGGTCAACATCGAGGCATCCGAGTTGATCGCGCGGCTGCACGACGCGCTGAAGGCGTCGGGCTACGACGGCCACGACCTTGAGCTGTTCCTGGTGCGGACCGTGTTCTGCCTGTTCGCCGACGACACGGGCATCTTCGAGCCGCGCGACATCTTCTTGGACTTCATCGAGGAGCGCACGGCCCCAGATGGCTCCGACCTCGGCCCGCGGCTGATGCGCCTGTTCCAGGTGCTCGACACGCCGCCGAACCGGCGGCAGGCGAAGCTGGACGAGGACCTGGCGCGATTCCCGCACGTGAACGGCGACCTGTTCGACGGCGCGGTCCGCATCCCGGACTTCGATACCGAGATGCGCCGAGCACTCCTCGACGCGGGCCAGTTCGACTGGACGGCGATCTCGCCGGCCATCTTCGGGGCGCTGTTCCAGTCGGTCATGGAGCCCGCCGAACGTCGCGCCCAGGGGGCGCACTACACGACCGAGAAGAACATCCTGAAGGTCATCGAGCCGCTGTTCCTCGACGACCTGCGGGTCGAGTTCCGGCGGTTGCAGGCTCGCCGCGACGGCCGCGCCGTTGCGGATCTGCGGAGGTTCCGGGACAAGCTCGGCTCGCTACGGCTCTTCGACCCGGCCTGCGGCTGCGGCAACTTCCTGATCATCGCCTACCGCGAGCTTCGGACGCTGGAGATCGACGTGCTGCGGGAGATTGCTTCCAGGGCTTCCGGCGTCCATAACCTATAACCCGGAAAATTCGTGAGGGGTCTGTCTCAGGTAGAGACACAAGAGCCTCCGTGTGCTAAAACGCTGTTAACCACAGGCATTTTCGGCACGACGGAGGCTCTTGCGTGACGGACCCCACGATAGCACAGTCTGTTCTGTTTCCCGATCTGTTCGACAAGCCGCTCGTGGCCACGTTCGACCGCGAGCAGTCGAGCTCGGATGGCGGCGCCGTGCTGCTCAAGGCCGCCGAGCGCGTCTACGGGTTGGTCAAGGCATTCGGCCGGTGTCTGATTGACCGCCGGGCGCCGGAGAAGGTCCGGCACACGCTCGAGGACCTGGTGGGCCAGCGGGTGTTCGGGATCGCCTGCGGCCATCCGGACGGCAACGATTCGGACCGGCTCGCCGACGATCCGATTCACAAGCTGCTGCTCGGGCGCGACCCGGTGGCCGGCGGTCGGCTGGCGTCGCAGCCGACGGTTTCGCGGTTCGAGAACGGCGCGGGCCGCGTCGCGCTCTATCGGCTCGGACGCGAGTTGGCGGCGTCGGTCATCGAGCGGCATCGCCGCCGGCTGCGTGGGCGGGTGCGACGCATCACGATCGACCTCGACCCGACCGACGACCCGACGCATGGTGCGCAGCAGCTGACCATGTTCAACAGCTACTACGACAGCTGGTGCTACCTGCCACTGCTGGCCTTCGTGAGCTTCGACCGCGAGGCGGAGCAGTATCTGTGCGCGGCCGTGCTGCGGCCCGGCACGGCGCAGGCGGCCGACGGCACGCTGGGCGTTTTGTGTCGGCTGCTCGCGCTGCTGCGGGCCGCGTTTCCCAAGGCACGCTTTCTCGTCCGGCTCGACGGCGGCTTCGCCACGCCGGAGGTCTTCGACTTCCTCGACGCCGAGCCGCGGCTCGACTACGTCGTGGCGATGGCCAAGAACGCCGTGCTGTTGCGGGCTGCCGAGCCCGCCATGGTGGCAGCCCGCACCGAGAACATGCTGCGCGAGAAGACGGCGCACTTCTACCGCGACACCCGCTATCGCGCGGGCACGTGGGCTCGTGAGCGCCGCGTGGTGATCAAGGCCGAAGTCGTGCAACTCACCGGCCGGCAGCCGCGGGACAACCCGCGCTTCGTCGTGACCAATCTGCGCCAGACGCCGCGCTTCATCTACGAGAAGGTCTACTGCGGGCGCGGCGACATCGAGAACCGCATCAAGGAACTGCTCGACGGCTTGCAGATCGACCGCACGAGCTGCACCAGGTTCTGGGCAAACCAGCTGCGGGTCCTGCTGACGGCCGCCGCCTACGTGCTCATGCAGGAACTGCGGCTGAGGGCCGCCCGAACCGCCTGCGCCCGCACCCAGGTGACCTGGCTGCGCGACCGGTTGCTCAAGGTCAGCGTCCACGTCGTGCGCTCCGTCCGCCGGCTCGTCCTGCACCTGCCGCGAGCGACCCCATACCGTGACGTCTGGCGGCACCTCGCCCTCGCGCTCGGGGCGCGCGCCGGATAGCGCGCCCCCGCGCCGCCAACCTCAAACCCCGCACTGCTCGCCAGCGCCCTGTCGCCGAAGCTGTCGGCGCGTGGTGCCTCGTGCGCGCCGTCACCCCGCCACGACCGCTTCACCACGCTGCCACCTGCCACACGCAATGTCCGACGACTTCATTCGCCCGACGATCACGCCCCGATCGTGACCGATTCGACAACCTCAGGAATAATGCGGGATAAACTATTCATAGGTTGACACTTATGCAATCCCGGTGGGCTGGTTCCCCTCGGTAAATCCCCCGTTCTGTACCGGATCTCAGCGGACCAAGGACACCGCCTGCGGAACGATAGGGATCGGAGAAACGTCCTCGCCCGGCCGTCTCACCAAGCCCTGCCTGCGCCATTCTCCGACTGCCTGCACCGCCCGCGACAGCGTATCGCTCGTCCTCTGACGGACACCGGACAGCCGTCGAGTTGGCGGTTGCAATCACCGACGCCCTCCCACGCTGACGGTCTCCGACACGCAAGGACGACGATAGCGCTCGCGGGGCGCCTTCCTCGCAACACCTGGGAGCCGAGAGAGCCTGAGAACCGTCCGTCCTCGCATGTCGCCGATGCCACGTTCACACGCCGTTCGAGTCGGTGAGTGTCACCTTGTTGCGCCTGGAGCTACCCGGAAGGACCAATCCGGCGCGCCACGGGCGACCACAGACGAGCTGACCTCTTCGGTTCCACGGCGTCGCCTGTTTCGCTCGGAGACTACCGGGTATGGCGACAGTTCGACCCAGCAGATTCGGTCGCGGATAGTGCCATGACGACGAGCCAACAGGACGCAGGAATCGACGACGCAGTTCGGCTACTCCAGCGGGCGCAGGCGGCGGTCAACGGGGGCGAGCCACTTGAGATGCTCGAAGCGCTGACCGCGAGTGGCTACCTCGATGGCCTGAGACGCCGGCTGCAGAAGCAGTGGGATGCCCTTCCGTCATCAGAGGTGGACGAGTGCATCGCGCAGGCCGTAGATGCCGCCTGCGCCGCGGTCTTCCGAGGTCGGCGCATCGGCATGCTCGGCGCTTGGCTCTGGAAAGCAGCCAGGAACATCGCAGACGACAAGTGGCGGTCGGACTACTCGCGCCGACAGGATTTCGACACGGCCGCCCTTCCGGCGCGGCCGGCAAGCGAGACAGTTCGAGAAACTGCGGAGCGCCGTGCGCTGGAAGACGCGCGCCGCAAGGAGGCGATCCGGGTTGCCCGCGAGCTTCTGCCGAGAACTGGCCACGGCCAGGTAGTCGCCGTCATGGAGGTGCTGATCGACGCAGCCGACAACGAGCTGCCCGACCTGCCGACCTCTGCCATCGCGGAACACGTTGGCATTTCGGAGAACGCCGCTCGGACCCTCGTCTCGCGGGGGTTGAAACGGCTCCGTCGGCTGGCGGAACAGGAAGGTGTCGGACTACCGATGGACTTCCCGGATACAGACACGGACGGCGACGGAAGGGTGCGACGATGAACGAAGGACTGAAGAAGGCACTGACGGAACTACTGCGGGCGGCAGAGGCCATGTCGTCCGATGTCCGCGCGTCGGTCGAGGGGATGCTGCGCGAGGGACTGGAGAACCCGATCTCGGTAGAAGAGGTTCGCGCCCTCCTGACGAGGGTGGTGGAGGTCGTTCGCGCAGGTGCTGCGAGGCGCGGTGACACAGAGACCGTCAACCTGCTGGATCGCGATGCCGAGGCCTTCATTACTCAGACCGAGCGAATACGGGCACGGCTATCGGGCGGCACGGGCACTCCGACCGCCGAGCCCGACACGCAGTCCCGTCCATCAGCAACCGGCCAGGAGCACCTGCAGCTGCAGCCGTACGACGGGATCGACCCGGCACCGGTGCGACCGATGCCCGTGTTCCACAAGCGCCCCGTCGCGGTGGTGGAGGGGTTCGTCCGCACACGGGACATCCAACTCTGGGACGAGAACGAACGGCTCGACATCCACCGGAACCAGTTCCACCAGAAGTACGGCCGCGGCCCGGACGCCGAGGAGTTGGTGGCGATCATGAAGGGCACGATGCCACTGCCGGGCATCGAGGAGACCGACCAGTTCGACATCCAAGCGCTGGCCAAGAGTGTCGCGGTCAACGGCGTACGGAAACCTCCCATCGTCGACCTAGACGGGAAGCTGTTGGACGGGAACCGGCGTGTCACGGCCTGCTACCACATCCTGGAGGACGGTGAGTTCACCGCGGAGGAGAAGCAGCGGGCGGAGTGGTTGAAGGTCTGGCAACTCACCGAGCACGCGACGGAGCAGGATCGCGAGGCGGTGATCGTGTCGCTGAACTTCGAGCCTGACAACAAGCAGGACTGGCCCGAGTACGTCAAGGCCCAGAAGGTGCATGACGAGTGGGAGGGCCGGCTGTCGCTCGAGCCCAGGGCGAACCCCGGGACGGTGCGGCTGAGAGAGATCAGGCGGGATATCGCGCGGATGTTCGCGCTGTCGACCACCGAGGTAACCCGCTATATCAACATGGTCGGGCTCGCGCGGGAGTTCGAGGACTACCATGTCGTCGACCGGGCCAAGGACCGGTTCGCTGCGAAACACCGCGCGTCAGACAAATTCCAGTACTTCGACGAGTTGAACAAGGGGAAGAGCGCGGGGGGAGTCCGCTGGTCGCTGAACCAAGACGACAGCTTCAAGCACCTCGTCTTCGACCTCCTGTACGACGGCAAGTTCCAGAGCTGGCAGAAGATCCGGGATCTCAAGTACGTCTACGAGAACGACGATGCGATCGACCTCCTGCGGAAGGCACGCGACGAGTCCGATCTGGAGGCGGCCCAGGACGGGGTCAACAACGCGATCGACCTAGCGCGGGTGAGCCGTGTGGAGCGCCGCCAGACTGCCGCCAACACGAAGATCAGGGTCTTCGCGGACTGGTTCCTCTCGTTGCCGCTCAAGGCGTTCGACCCGAACGAGTCCGGTTCGGTGAAGTGGGAGAACCTGGAGCGTCTGCGAAACGTGCTGAAACACGTCGAGACCTACCTGGAGACGGACAGCGCGGAGGAGGCTCAGAGCGATGGAGCCTGACCGCCACCCAGTCCGCGCCGAGTTGAGACCCACGGAGACCCTCGACGCCCTGTTCCTGGTACCGGAACGCGGTGAAGGCACCTCATTGCTGCGGGCGGTCAGGAGGGGGCTCGGTCCTCAAGGGGCCGGCGTCACGCGTTCTGCCGAAGGGATCAGGATCCCGATCCCGCTAGCCGGACGCCTGGACGAGCTGGTCTCGGAGGTCGAGATGAGTTGGACGCCCGAGGCCCGGCGTTTCGTCGAGAACCGACGGCACGTGGCATCGGTCCACCCGGGAGTGTTCGAGGCACTCCGTCGGATCCGGCGCGAGGGTCTTCGCCTCGCCAAGCAGATGATCGCGGACAGCGACGGTCTCGGTGTTCTGGACGGGCATCAGGTCGTCAACGTCGCGGCCATGACCCTGCCGGACAGCCCTGGCCTGTGTGTCTTCGACGAACAGGGCGCCGGTAAGACGGTGACGTTCATCTTCGCGTTCGACCTGCTCATGGAGCGCGACCACGCTGACGCCGCGATCATCGTCGCCCCGAAGAGCATGATCGGCGAGTGGCCCAAGGACCTGGAACGGTTCCGGGGCGACATTTACCGCACCTCAGTGCTGACCGGCACCGCGCGGGAGAAACGACGCCTGCTCGCGGAGGGTGCCGATATCTTCGTCACGAACTTCGAAACGGCGGTGTCCATGGAGCGGGAACTGCGCGCTCTGATGCGCGCACGGACCGGGCGGACCGTGCTCGCCATCGACGAGTCGTTCTTCATCAAGTCACTCGACGCGAAACGGACTCGCGCCCTGCGGCGCTTGCGGGAGTGGGCTGGCCGCGCCTACGTGCTCTGCGGCACTCCCGCACCGAACTCGCCCTCCGACCTCGTCCAACAGTTCAGCCTCGTCGACTTCGGCTACTGTTTCGCGGGCGTCGACCTGCCTGCGGACCGAGCGTTGGCGGCCCCTGTCGTACAGTCCGCGATCGAGGAACGGGGGCTCTTCCTCCGACACCTGAAGACGGACGTGCTGCCTGAGCTGCCGCTGAAGCGGTTCCAGCGCGTCTTGGTCTCAATGGCGGAGGAGCAGGCTCGTCTCTACCGGGCGACGCTGGACGGCTTGGTGACGGACGCCGAGGCGGTCGACGACACAGGTTTCGTCAAGCGACGCGCGAGCTTCCTGGCCCGTCGGGCGGCACTCCTGCAGATCTGCTCGAACCCAAAGGGCGTGTCAGAAACCTACTGCGAGACGCCTGCAAAGCTGGCGGCTCTCGATGCACTCGTCGGAGAGTTGGTCGGCCGGCAACGTGAGAAAGTGGTGGTCTGGTCGTTCTACACGGCATCTTTGGGGGCGATCACCCAACGATACGCCCGCTACGGCGTCGTCCGGTACGACGGTTCGGTGTCGGACGTTGGGGCACGGCGAGACGCGGTGCTTCGGTTCCAGGAGGACGACGAGACGATGGTCTTCGTCGCCAACCCCGCAGCTGCCGGTGCGGGGCTGACGCTGCACCGGGCACGTGTGGCGATCTACGAGTCGCTCTCGAACCAAGCAGCCCACTACCTTCAGAGCCTCGACCGCATCCACCGCCGTGGGCAGGAGCGGGACGTCGAGTACATGGTCATGCTGTGCGACAGCACGATCGAGGTCTCTGAGTACGACCGGCTTGTGCAGAAGGAGCAGGCGGCGCAAGACTTGCTCGGGGACCAGGTTGACGCCCCGATCACACGCGAAGCGTTCCTCGCCGACGTCCGTGAGGCGGCTGCACTGCTGGCCGCGGTGGAAGCTCGATGAGCCGCGGGCCTGATCGTTTGACGATCACTCCGAGTCGCGCGCATGAGACGCGGCGCGCCCTGCTGGAGACCATCGCCGACGCTGCCGGCTACCGCCTGACGATGTCGCTGCCCGACGGCAAGCGCCCGGACGTGCTTCGCGTCCACGTCGACCGGGCGGGTCTGTTTCTCGGGGAGGCGAAGCACACGGAGGGGCCGTGCGACCTGAACAGCGCCGATCGGCTCTGCGACTACCTCAGATGGCTCGCGCCACCCTGCGAGCGGGCCGTGGGCAGCGTGCTCGCCGTCGCGCACCCACGCGGTCTGGGGCGCCCTTGGAGGCATCGCGTGGACTGGCTCTGCCAAGGTCTGGGGATCGAGCGAGTCGTTGGCAGTACGAACGTGACCCCGAGCACCACGGTCACGTTCGTCGTCTTCGGGACACCCGGTTGGCGGCACGGCCTACCGGGCACAGCGAGGACAGGACGCAGTCGTCACAACGGGGCGTGACCGCACGACATACCGCACGGCCGTGGGCGACGGCGTTCACGTGGAAGTCGAAACGGAGCGAAGGCCGAACGACGACGGAGAGGTCTCGGTCAACGGCTGCCGCGCTCCCCGTCGACACGAGTCCCAACCGGGTAGCGACACGTGCGGTGTGGGTGTCCACCGGAAGGACCTGTCGTCCGAGGCTGTACATCATGACGCACTTGGCGGTCTTCACCCCAACGCCGGGCAGCGACGTGAGGTAACGCTGCGCCGCGTCGTCGTCCGAGAGAGTGAGAGCGGTCAGGGAAACCTCACCGAAGTCGTGGACCAGCCGACCGGCGATCTGCTTGAGCCGGACGGCCCGTTGTCCGGCCAGACCCGCGTCGGCGATGAGCGAAGTGAGGTCGGCGACGGACGTTTCGATCAGGCTCCGCCAGTGAGGCATCGCGGCCTTCAGGCGGTCGTAGACCCGTTCGTAGCTCGGGCCGGTCGTCATCTGCGAGAGCATGATGAACACCAGCTCGTCGAGCGGGTCGACCTTGTTATTCAGCAACGGCGAGCTGTAGCGCCCCTTCAGGAGTTCGACGCTGCGCCTTGCCCGCTTCCGTCTGGTCCGCAGCGTGCGAAGTGCCACGACCGGATCGTCGTGCGCGCCGGGAACTCCGAGCGACGAGGCTCTCGAACTCCTCGGCGATGTCGGCGGGAACGTAGTCATGGGCGTCTTCGCGCATCCTCTGACCGTCACCGTGCCAGTCCGCAATCGTGTTCTGTTCGTCGTCCTGTCGCATCCTCGGAGGGTTGACGATCGTCTTGGGCCTCTTGGCCAGCTTGGCAAGCAGGTCGAGGTTGAATGTCTCGAAGCGACCGAGCCGGTCGGCGCTAACATGGCTACGGGAGGCCGCGATCAGCGCCTTCCCTATCGCCACACCCAAGCCGATCGGTACCGCGTTGCCGACTTGCTCGTACTTCTGCCGCACGGGACCCTCGAAGACCCAGTCGTCCGGGAACTGTTGTATCCGCGCGTACTCGCCGACCGTTAGCGGCCGCAGTTCCGTCGGGTGGCACAGGGTCGTGGCCTTGCTGTCCGGTCGTGTTGTGAGCGCCGGGCATGGGCGTTCACGAGAGAGGCGACGGAAGAATCCGGAGCGCCCTCCCCAGGACTGGAAGGCACTTCCGAGGGCGTCGCTCCTGAGTTCTTCCGGCAACTGGCGCCAGTTGCCGCCCTCCGGGACGAGCTTCAGGTAGCGCGCCTTCGCGGGGCAGAACTCGTAGTAGTCCGGGGCGCCCTCGCTCAGGCCCTCCAACGCCTCACCGAGCGTCCGCCACCTCGCCAACCCGCGGGCTCCCTCTGAGTCGTGGGTCGGCTCCGGCATCCGCACTCTCTTGCCGTCGCGGCTGCCGATGATCACGAGCCGCTGGCGTGTCTGAGGCACACCGTAGTCGGCCGCGTCCAGCACGTCGAACACGCAGTAATAGCCGAGTCCCCGAAGGGTCTTTGCGACCACCTGGAAGGCGGAGCCCAACAGCTCCTCCTCCGCGAGGCGAGGATAGCCGGGGCCTCGCTGCTTCAGGGGGCGGTGTCGCACAGCCGCGGAGAGCAGGCCCCGCACGTTCTCCATGACGAGGAACTTGGGTCTAACGTCGCGGACCACTCGGACGAAGTGCCGGAACATCGTGCTCCGAGGATCTCCGAGGGACCTCCGCCGGCCCGCAGTGCTGAACACTTGGCAGGAGGGGCCGCCGACGACGGCGAACGCCTCCCCGGGCGCTAGGCGCCCCGCCTCTAGTATTTCTTCGCTCGAAGCGTCCTCGATCCGCCTGTCGATGAGCGGCAGCGAAGGCCGGTTGCGGGCGATGGTCGCGACCGGGAAGGACTTGCACTCCAGCGCGACAGCGAGGTCTAGACCGGCCGATTCGAGGCCGAGGTCGAGCCCCATCGCGCCGCTGAACAGCGAGATCACTGACCTCCGTCGCCTGCCGGCCTTGCCCAACGCCTCAGTCACGGATGTCCCCCGCCAGATCCAGCTTCAGTTGACCGCGATCCAGGTCGTCGAACAACCTCTTCAGGGCCAGCTCGACGACGTACCGCTTCGGCAGCTTCGGGGTTCTGCCGTCCGTCTCCCGGTGGAGGCGATCGGCGAGTTTCGGCTCGATCGTCGTGTTGAGTCGCCGGCCAGTGGACATCTAGCGGCCTCCGTGGAACACCGCACGAGAAAGCGCGTTGCCGCACGGTTGCGCCCGATGATACACGATCGTACGCACACATGCGACGACACCGACAGTCGGGGATCCTCTTCGTCTTCGTCGTGCTGAGCTCCCGATGTCGTGTCGACGCGCGTTCGTCTGGGGTGGTCCGGAGTCGAGATCGCGACGCGTTTCGACCCGCGGCCGGTGCGTGTTATTCTGCGGGCATGAGCAGCGATACGAAGTGGATCGTCGGCACCGGGATCGGAGTAGTCGTGGCCATCTTGACGACCGGTGTAGGCCTCGCCGCGCTCATGATCTCGTTGATCACCGGCATGAACAGCAGGATCGATGACGTGAGTGCCCGGATCGATGACGTGCGCGACGAACTACGGGGTCTCCGTACCGAAGTGAACGCCCGCATGGAGAGCTTCGACACCCGCCTACGCAGCGTCGAGGTCGCCTTCGGCAAGGTGGACCAGAGACTTCTCACCATCGAACGCTTCGTTCTGCCGACGCCAGAGCAACCCGGGGAGTAGCTCGGCGGGCGTCCCGAACTTGAGTGGAGCGGACTGTGCACGAGCCGCGGCCAAGCAGGGCGGCGGTGACGGCGATCTTCGTCGTTGGCCTTCCCGCAGGGACTCCTTCCAAAGAGGGAGCGACCCGGCGCGGCGGGTGTGACGGAGGAACACCTGCCGGGGCCGAAGACCGCAGGGATTCGGCAGGGTCGCTCCCCATAGGCGCTAACTTGTTCACGTCACCTGCTCCGGCGGCTGCTCGGTCCAACCGAAGTACGCGGAGAGCTGCGACTGCCGGCGCCGTGGCGGCTCGGCCAGCGCGCCGGAGATCGATCGCCAGTCGTTGAGCATGCAAGCCAGCGAGAGCGGCGGTTCGATGGCGCGCGTGACCTGGTTGAACACGAACTTGAAGTCACGCCACGCGCTGCGGGGGCGCCGGGGCCGGTACGTCGTAGCCCCAGGGGGAAATCGTGCGGGCGTGGTGGAGCAGCTTCTCCACCAGCAGTGCCACGAACAGTTTCCCGTAGAGCCACGCCTTGGCGCTGTCGTCGTCGTACTTCGGCAGGTGCCCCAACTGCGCCAGCGACTTGAAGCGCTTGAACACCAATTCGACCTGCCAGCGCAGGCGATACCACTCGAGCACGTCGGCGGCCGAGAAGGGCGGCTCGGGGAAGGTCGTGAAAACGATCACGTACTCGGCAAAGCGCAGAGTGGCCGGTTGTACCTGGGTCCGCTTGCGGGCGGCGTCCCGGCGGATTTTCTGCTGCGCCAAGCGGATCGCCTCCGCCGACTTGCGGAGCACGCAGACCCGGCCCGCAATCTCGCCCGGCGGGCCGCCGTCGTCACCCGCGGCCGCGACCGTCGTCGCCCAAGCGCGCGCTGCCCCCGGACGCGTGACCGACGAGACCGCGGCCAGCAGGTCGAACGGCCGCCCGGCTGCCGTGTGCAGCGGCAACGACCCCGTATTGACGCGCACAATCAGCCGCCCGCCCGCCTCGACCACGTGGCGGATCCCCCGCGCGGTCGAATACCCGCGGTCGGCCAGCACATGGTCGCCGGCGCGGATCGGGAACTGCGCCAACGATTCTCCCGTGCCCGGCCCCTCGACCCCCGTCAACTTGAAGAAGTCGCACGTCAGCGACGGCAGGCCCACGCTGTAGTGCAGCCGCCACAACGACCCGCTCGGTCCCGGTTCCTTCACCGTCGTCGCATCCACCGCCCGGACCTGGAACGCGCCGCCGGGGATGACCGCCAGACCCTGCTCCTCGAACAGGCGCACACACAGCGCGTGCAGCCAACCCTTGGATTTCTTCAGCCGCTTCAACAGCGCCACGTCGGACAGATCCGCCAGACGCGCTTGGCGGGCGCGAACCACCGTTTCCCGCAACGAGTGTCCGCAGCCGAGGTGCAGCAGGAGGGTCCGCAACAGGTTGTCGACCGTCTTGTCCTTCCGCAGCCCCTTCAACGCCCCCGTGTCCTGCGCCAACTCCCGCCAGTCACCGGGCAGGAACGACCGCAGCACATCCCAGTCCTCGTCCACCGGGCCGGCCTCCATGTCATGCATGCGCATGTCAGGATACGCCGGCCTCGCTCGGAACACAAGTTAGCGCCTATGGGGTCGCTCCCCTACCTGCCCCTGTACCAATTTGCGGCACCGGGGAGCAGGGTGCTGGGTCGGGATCTGGTTGATATGCAAGGGTTTACCAGGTGCAGGGGCGTAAGTGGAGGTGTGACTCGGGGTGTAAGTTGAGACCCTGGGGCTGCTTACGCCTCCCGTGCGGCATCTCTGGTGTAAGTTCGAGCCCCTGTCGTGTTGTGATCGGGCGGCAGGGTGGATCACAACCTCGTCCTGCTCCGTGCCGTCGTCGTGGTCCCCGCTCCGTGACCTCGACTCCCATCCCCGCGCCCGCTCTTCCGGACCCTGGCCACGTTCTGATCCCCGTTGAGCGCCGTGACTGCCGCCCCCTCTACCTGGCTCGCCGGCACGATTCTTGCTTGCTTCCTCGTCCTGCTGCACCCGACCCGATGGTCCTTCTGTACCGATGATGATGTCACAGCTCATCCCGGTGTCCGATCCGCGTCCTTCGATGCCGCCGCCTGGAACGGGTGCGGGTCTCGTAGTCGGTCGGTTCGAGGCGGGCGTGCTCGTCGGCGACTCCGACGGGGAGCGGTTCGAGCGCGTGGTGGGGCTTCCGGTCCGTGGAACGGCCGGACGCTTGCGTTCGGCCATAAACGACTATCACCGCGCCGGTGGCCGGCGTGTCACCTGAAAGGCCGGAACGAAGTGGAGGAGCCGCAAGGCTTGACGCGTCGGCTGCCGGCGTGGTTCGTCTCGTCAGGCAGCCTCGCCGACTCCGCGACCGGCAGGAATCCACTCCGGCACCCGCGTCGAGCGCCACGTCCGGCCAGCCGTGATCGCCGCCTTCGACCTGCGGCTTCCGGCGCACGCGGCGTCGAGGCCGCACGCCCGCTGGATCGCAGGGTTCAGCCCGCCGTACTTGTCCAGCGCGGCCCAGTCGCTCGTCGCGATCGCCTTCTTGATTGCAGCCAGCTCCGCCGCCGCCTCCTGCTGCGACATCGTCACGGAATCGGGAGGCGTCGCCGCCCACCGATCGAGCACCCGCCCGGCCGCCGCCAGCCGCACCGGGTCGCGGCCCACGACGACCACCTCGACGGCGCGGCCGGCCGCGAGAAGCGCCGTCCACAGCGCAGAGTGCTGCGAGCCCCACGTGCGGACCGCGCTCACCGTCTTCGTCCTCGTCGGTCTGCACGAACAGGAACGTCGCCCGCCCGCCGTCGAGAGCCACCGGCAGCTTGTGGGGGAAATAGCGTCGCTGCGTCCCGACCGCGCCCTGGTAGAGCCGGTGCGGCAACACCTGCTTCGAGATCCCCGCCGCGGTCAGCGCGCTGACCTTCTCGTCCTCGGTCGGGAGCCACGGGGCGTGCGGATGTTCGAGCACGTAGTCGAGCGACAGCAGACGCCGCAGCACGACCTCCGGCGCCGCCGGCCGGCGATGCCGGACGTGCTTAGCCCCGAGCTCCCGGTAGATGCGCCGGGCCGCGATCCGGCAGATGCGGAGGCGGGAGCCGTTCCACGGCTGTTCGACAGCGTGCTTGCGGCACCGGCGGACGAAGCGGTTGGCGAGCGCCGGGTTGGTTCGGCCGATGAAGGCGAGGTACTGGGAGCGGAGGAACACGCCGCTGTGCAGGCAGACCAGCGCCAGCCACTCGGCTTCGCGGCGGGTCCAGCCGCTTCGGACGAGAGCGTCCGCCCGGTCCCGAAGATGGGCGATCATCAGCCGACGCTGCCTGCACTGCCGGCGACGTAGGCGGACCAGTCGTCCATCATTAGGCGTCCCGTGTCGTCCTGCACCGTCTGCAAGCGTTCATAAGCGGCCGCGTAATAGTGAGTTATACCTCGCTCACCGTGGACTGAACGGGTCGGAACGTCTTGCGTGGCGCCGCACCTTCCGCTATATAATAGGGTGATGCATGATGTGAGGCACGCCGCCGGCCGACACCGAAAGCCCCGTGGCCGCCATCCCGACAGGCGACTGACGCCCGCCTTCGTCCGAAACGCCACGCCAGGACGACACTGCGATGGCCAGGGACTCTACCTCCTCGTCCAGCCCTCCGGCGCCCGCAGCTGGGTGCAGCGGCTCGTCATCCGCGGCCGGCGGCACGAACTCGGACTCGGCTCCGTCCCCCTGGTCCCGCTCGCCGAAGCCCGCGAGAAGGCCATCGCCAACCGCAAGCTCGCCCGCGAGGGCGGCGACCCGCTCGCCGACAAGCGCCGTCTCCAGCGCACGCCGACCTTCGAGGAGGCGGCGGCCGAGGTGCTGGAGCAGAAGCGGCCCGGCTGGCGCAGCCCCAAGCACGGCCTTCAGTGGTGGGCGACCCTCAAGACCCACGCCTTCCCGTATCTCGGCGCGCGGCCCGTCTCCGAGATCACCAGCGCCGACGTGCTCGACACGCTCCAACGCATCTGGCACAACCAGCCGGACACGGCGCAGCGGGTGCGCCAGCGCATCCACGCCGTGCTGGAGTGGGCCATCGCGATGCAGTATCGCACCGACAATCCGTCCGAGCGGCTCGGCCCGGTGCTCGGCAAGCAGCGGAAGGTCGTGCGGCACATGCGGGCGCTGCCGCATGGCGAGGTGGCGGCGGCGCTGACGGCGATCCGGGCCGCGTCGGTCCGGCCGGTCGTCAAGCTGGTGTTCGAGTTCATGGTGCTTACGGCCGCGCGGCCGGGCGAGGCGCGGGGGGCGCGGTGGTCTGAGATGGACCTGGACGCCGCGGTGTGGACCGTTCCGGCCGAACGCATGAAGGCGTTGCGCGAGCACCGGGTCCCGCTGAGCGGTCCCGCGGTGCAGCTCCTCGACGCGGCGCGGACGCTCGGCGGCGGTTGCCCGCTCGTGTTCCCGACGGCGCAGGGCAAGCCGCTGACCGACCTGGCATTGTCGAGGCCGCTGAAGAACCTGAAGGTCGCCGCGGTCCCACACGGCTTCCGCTCCACGTTCAGGGACTGGGCGGCCGAGGAGACGGACCACCCGCGCGAGGTGGTCGAGGCGGCGCTGGCACACACGGTCCGCGATAGGGTCGAGGCAGCCTACGCCCGTTCGGACCTGTTCGAGCGGCGGCGGCGGCTCATGGGCGACTGGGCCGCCTATCTTGCCGGCACGCGGCGCACGGAGGACTCGTCGCGGTTCTGACACCGGGTGGCGTTCACGATCCCGATGGTACGAAAAGGGCGAGTCACTCTCCCATCCGGCGTGTGACTCGCGACCGCGTGCGGTCTGAGCCTTTGCCCGAATGCCACGACGGCGACCGGCGAGTCAAACCGCTGCTGCGGTTCCTCCGCTTCGCTCCGGCCGTTCCGGTGACTCGCCGGCCGCCGTCGCGGACGATGCTGTTGTGGACGGACGCAGGGGTCCGTCCCGTGAACGAGACCGGCATCGACCACGATCCGAACCGCGCCGGCCGGGACCGTCGCCACATAGCAACCGGGTGCGCGTTGACAACAGGTCGGAACACACTGGAGAAACATGCGCGTCAGGAAGGTGAACGGCATGGTACGGTACCGGGCAAGACACGGCGTGGAAAGATGACAGCGAACCGAACGGGATCGACGGGATCCATTACCGGCGTACGAATCGGAGCAGAGGACAAGGAGGCGAGGGGTGCGGAAGCACGATGAGGAACCGGGCGACGGAGGGGAGGGTGTGATCCAACCTGCCGCCTGATCACAACCTGGATCACAATAGAGACCGAGGCGAACTTACACCGATGATGCCGCAGTAAGGGGGTAAGGAGGACAAGCGGCCGAACTTACACCCCCAGTCACACTTGAGCTTACAATCACAAGACGGCCAACTCCCTCCATATCAACCAGATCCCATCACAACACACCACCCCCCACGTACAGCGAAAGGGACAGGGGGGAAGTTGGGGAGCGACCCGGCCTCAGACCTGCGGTCTTCGGCCCCGGCCGGTGTTCCTCCGTCACACCTGCCGGGCCGGGTCGCTCCCCAACGAAGGAGTCCCTCCGGGAAGGGATGCCGCGGTCGCGGCCGGCGCTCGCCGCCGACTGGCCGCGCCCGTTCGGTGGTGAACCGGTCCCGCCGCAACGACCAGGAGCGGCGGCGGTATCGGTTGACGGTCCCGTTCGGACTGACGGCCCTCGCGATGTACACTTCCACGCCATCATGGCGGATCAGGCTTCGAGCTTCAACGAGACGCTCGCGGCCCTGCAAGCTGACAGGGACGCGCGGCGGTTCGACGGGACACAGTTCGAGGACGCCGTGCTCCGGCACGCCGCAGGCATCCCGAGTTGGGAGATCGCCGAGTGCTGGCGATATCCGGCAGTGGCCGGATCGGACGACGGTGGGCGTCCCCCTACCGTCGCATGACGCCGGCATCGACCTCGTGGCCATCAAGCGTGACGGCTTCCGCGTGGCGATCCGGTGCAAGGCGCGGAGCGGTGACGGATCGGTGACTCCGACGCAGGTGCAGAAGTTCGCCGGCGCTGCGCCCCTCGTCGGTGTTCGCCGAGCGCTAGATGGTGGCGGAAGCCCGCCGGAGCGCGGGAGCGCTGGCGACCGAGCCCGACACGCGGACGGCATGCAGCAGGAGGCCGTGGCCGCGTGCGTGCGGGCGCTCCGCGCCGGGCTGCCGGAACATCGGGATCGTCGGCGCGGCCGGAATCCGGCAGACTGGATGCGGCGTGACCCGGCGCGGCTCCGATCCCGAGTACCTGACGGAAGAAGAGAAGGACTTCGAGTGGCGGCAGGAGCCGGCGAAGGCCGGGGGAGCCGGAGCGCTTCACCAACAGCCCGTCCGGCGAAGACGAACGGATGCTGGAGGAGTCGCCGGCCGTGCTGGTCGTCCAGCGCGGGCGCGGCGGCGTCCGTTGCACCGTGCAGGGTGCCGTGTCGGTCCAAGGAGCGGTACGGCGGCGTTGGACGTGGCGAAGACCGTGGAGCAGGCGCGGGAGCGGGCGGAGTCACTGGATCCGCTGCCGAGACGGCCCGGCGGAGCCCCGCCCGGCGCGATCCCGATAAGGGCAAGAGTCCGGCCGGAGCGTCGCCGACGTAGCGGCTCCCGGAGCAGATCCGCGAGGACGGCGTAGGCCGGCTGGGATCAACTCGACACCACGACCGCCACAACGCGGAACGGAAGCATCGAACCGCATGAAACACGTGACAGGTCTCGCACTGGCCGCCTTGGTATCCGCAGCCGGCCTGATGACGGCCGCCTGCAGCGACGACTCCTCGCCGGTCGCGCCGACGCCAACGACCACGCGACCGACCGCCCGGACACTCCAGAGCGTCCGGATCGAGACGCCGGAGAACTTTGAGACCGGCAGACTGACAGTCGGCCAGACCGTCCAACTGACTGCCTGCGCCGCGTACAGCGACCAAACGGACGACTGCGCCGTCGGCGACGCCGGAACTTGGACATCGAGCGAACTAGGCATCGCAACGGTCAACACGAGCGGACTCGTCACAGGAGCCGCCTCTGGAACGACCACGATTACCTTCTCCTTCGAGGCGCGGCAGGCGATGCTGACGCTAACCCGGATTATGCGTGAAGGTGGGGTTGGCGACGAGACGCAAGGGCCTTCCGTGTGGTACAAACGTTGTGCTACCAAACGTTTAGCCCGGAAAATTCGTGAGGGGTCTGTCTCAGGTAGAGACACAAGAGCCTCCGTGTGCTAAAACGCTGTTAACCACAGGCATTTTCGGCACGACGGAGGCTCTTGCGTGACGGACCCCACGATAGCACAGTCTGTTCTGTTTCCCGATCTGTTCGACAAGCCGCTCGTGGCCACGTTCGACCGCGAGCAGTCGAGCTCGGATGGCGGCGCCGTGCTGCTCAAGGCCGCCGAGCGCGTCTACGGGTTGGTCAAGGCATTCGGCCGGTGTCTGATTGACCGCCGGGCGCCGGAGAAGGTCCGGCACACGCTCGAGGACCTGGTGGGCCAGCGGGTGTTCGGGATCGCCTGCGGCCATCCGGACGGCAACGATTCGGACCGGCTCGCCGACGATCCGATTCACAAGCTGCTGCTCGGGCGCGACCCGGTGGCCGGCGGTCGGCTGGCGTCGCAGCCGACGGTTTCGCGGTTCGAGAACGGCGCGGGCCGCGTCGCGCTCTATCGGCTCGGACGCGAGTTGGCGGCGTCGGTCATCGAGCGGCATCGCCGCCGGCTGCGTGGGCGGGTGCGACGCATCACGATCGACCTCGACCCGACCGACGACCCGACGCATGGTGCGCAGCAGCTGACCATGTTCAACAGCTACTACGACAGCTGGTGCTACCTGCCACTGCTGGCCTTCGTGAGCTTCGACCGCGAGGCGGAGCAGTATCTGTGCGCGGCCGTGCTGCGGCCCGGCACGGCGCAGGCGGCCGACGGCACGCTGGGCGTTTTGTGTCGGCTGCTCGCGCTGCTGCGGGCCGCGTTTCCCAAGGCACGCTTTCTCGTCCGGCTCGACGGCGGCTTCGCCACGCCGGAGGTCTTCGACTTCCTCGACGCCGAGCCGCGGCTCGACTACGTCGTGGCGATGGCCAAGAACGCCGTGCTGTTGCGGGCTGCCGAGCCCGCCATGGTGGCAGCCCGCACCGAGAACATGCTGCGCGAGAAGACGGCGCACTTCTACCGCGACACCCGCTATCGCGCGGGCACGTGGGCTCGTGAGCGCCGCGTGGTGATCAAGGCCGAAGTTGTGCAACTCACCGGCCGGCAGCCGCGGGACAACCCGCGCTTCGTCGTGACCAATCTGCGCCAGACGCCGCGCTTCATCTACGAGAAGGTCTACTGCGGGCGCGGCGACATCGAGAACCGCATCAAGGAACTGCTCGACGGCTTGCAGATCGACCGCACGAGCTGCACCAGGTTCTGGGCAAACCAGCTGCGGGTCCTGCTGACGGCCGCCGCCTACGTGCTCATGCAGGAACTGCGGCTGAGGGCCGCCCGAACCGCCTGCGCCCGCACCCAGGTGACCTGGCTGCGCGACCGGTTGCTCAAGGTCAGCGTCCACGTCGTGCGCTCCGTCCGCCGGCTCGTCCTGCACCTGCCGCGAGCGACCCCATACCGTGACGTCTGGCGGCACCTCGCCCTCGCGCTCGGGGCGCGCGCCGGATAGCGCGCCCCCGCGCCGCCAACCTCAAACCCCGCACTGCTCGCCAGCGCCCTGTCGCCGAAGCTGTCGGCGCGTGGTGCCTCGTGCGCGCCGTCACCCCGCCACGACCGCTTCACCACGCTGCCACCTGCCACACGCAATGTCCGACGACTTCATTCGCCCGACGATCACGCCCCGATCGTGACCGATTCGACAACCTCAGGAATAATGCGGGTTAGCCACAACGGAGGCCCTTGCGTGACGGACCCCACGATAGCACAGTCTGTTCTGTTCCCCGATCTGTTCGACAAGCCGCTGGTCGCCACGTTCGACCGCGAGCAGTCGAGCTCGGATGGCGGCGCCGTGCTGCTCAAGGCCGCCGAGCGCGTCTACGGACTGGTCAAGGCGTTCGGCCGGTGTCTGGTCGACCGCCGGGCACCGGAGAAGGTCCGGCACACGCTCGAGGACCTGGTCGGCCAGCGGGTGTTCGGCATCGCCTGCGGTCATCCCGACGGCAACGATTCGGACCGGCTCGCCGACGACCCGATCCACAAGCTGCTGCTCGGGCGCGACCCGGTGGCGGGCGGTCGGCTGGCGTCGCAGCCGACGGTCTCGCGGTTCGAGAACGGTGCGGGCCGCGTCGCGCTCTATCGGCTGGGGCGCGAGCTGGCGACGTCGGTCATCGAGCGGCATCGTCGCCGGCTGCGCGGGCGGGTGCGACGCATCACGATCGACCTCGACCCACCGACGACCCGACGCATGGCGAGCAGCAGTTGACGTTCTTCAACGGGCACTACGACAGCTGGTGCTACCTGCCATTGCTGGCCTTTGTGAGCTTCGACCGCGAGGTCGAGCAGTATCTGTGCGCGGCGGTGCTGCGACCCGGCAAGGCCCAGGCGCCCGACGGCACGCTGAGCGTGCTGTGTCGATTGCTCCCGCTGCTGCGGTCCGCGTTCCCCAAGGCACGCTTTCTCGTCCGTCTCGACGGGGGCTTCGCCTGCCCGGAGGTCTTCGACTTCCTCGATGCCGAGCCGCGGCTCGACTACGTCGTGGCGATGGCCAGGAACGCCGTCCTGCTGCGGGCTGCCGAGCCCGTCATGGTGGCGGCCCGCACCGAGAACATGCTGCGTGAGAAGACGGCGCACTTCTACCTCGACACCCGCTATCGCGCGGGCACGTGGGCTCGTGAGCGCCGCGTGGTGATCAAGGCCGAAGTCGTGCAGCTCACCGGCCGGCAGCCGCGGGACAACCCGCGCTTCGTCGTGACCAATCTGCGCCAGACGCCGCGCTTCATCTACGAGAAGGTCTACTGCGGGCGCGGCGACATCGAGAACCGCATCAAGGAACTGCTCGACGGCTTGCAGATCGACCGCACGAGCTGCACCAAGTTCTGGGCAAACCAGCTGCGGGTCCTGTTGACGGCCGCCGCCTACGTGCTCATGCAGGAACTGCGGCTGAGAGCCGCCCGCACCGCCTGCGCCCGCACCCAAGTGACCTGGCTGCGCGACCGATTGCTCAAGCTCGGCGCCAACGTCGTCCGCTCCGTCCGGCGCCTCGTTGTGCACCTGCCGCGGGCAACGCCCGACCTCGACGCGTGGCGCCAAATCGCCCTCGCACTCGGGGCGCGCGCCGGGTAGCGCCCCGTCGCAGCTTCCCCCTCAGCTCGCGGAATCCACACAGGCGCCTGGGGCGCCCTGTCGGCGAAGCTGTCCGCGTCTGGCGCCTCGTACGCCCCGTAACCACGCCACGCCGCTCCACCACGCTGCCACCTGCCACGTGCGGCGACCGCAGACCTCTCTCGCTCAACGATCAGGGCTCGGCCAGCGACCGATTCGACGACGTCATGAATTTTCCGGGCTAACCGTCAACGCAGCGGCCCCTCACGCGGTAGCTCTGGATATCGACGGTCCCGACAGCCTGAGAGCGAACGAAACGGCCCAGTTCCGTGCGCATCTGAGGTTGTCCGACGGCTCGCGGCGCGAGAATGTCTCCGCGACCTGGACATCGAGCAACACGACCGTCGCCACCGTCGACGACGCCGGACGGGTGACCGGACAGCAGCCCGGACAGTTCGATCTACGCTCGACGGCAGAGGACGTCACGGGGCGGCGCACCGGCATCACCGTCACCGAGCCGCGGCGACTCGAGGGCATCGACTGGCGCTGTGACCGCCGCGAAGCGCAGAAGGACGAGCGCGTCTTGTGCCACGCGACGGCGCACTACAGCACCGCGCCGCGCCAGATGAATATCACCGCCGAGCTGACCAGCAACACGGTCCGCGCGTCGAACCGCAATGTTCTGCGCCCCGACGAATACCGCGGCGACCTCGACGGCCAGCCATTCGTCGTCGACGCCGTGGGTGCCGGAGAGGCCGCGACCTGGGTCATCTACCAGAACGCGGAGTCGTCGCGCTGGAGCGTGAGGGTCACCGACCCGACGACGACCCGGTGGCGGGGCATCCGCGTCGCGCCCGAAGCCGGCCGGGCCGGCTACCAGCGTCCAAGCTGGAACGTCGCGGACACCGAAATCCACCGCCGCGACGGCTCGCCGGCCTGTACGGCGTACACGCAGACGCGGATCACGAACGTCGGTCCCGGCGACGGGCTCGACCGCGAACACATCGTCGCACTTGCCGAGGCGTGGGACAGTCGGGCGCCTGGCTTCAGCCAGTCGGAACTGCGGCGCATCGCAGAGGATCACGACAACCTGACACTGGCGACGGCCAGCGTCAACCGCAGCAAGGGCGACCGCGACGCGGCCGAGTGGCGGCCCGAGCACAACGGCGCGTGGATGGCGCACCGCATCGTCGAGGTCAAGCGCAAGTACGACCTGAGCGTCAACCCCGCCGAACGCGACTGGCTTGAAAGACTGCTGGGCTCGGGGCCCGACCGGATCACCTGCGGATCTACGCCGCCGCCCGCGAACCACCCACCGATCCGCGAGGTGGTCGAGGCGGCGCTGGCGCACACGGTCCGCGACAAGGTCGAGGCGGCGTACGCTCGGTCGGACCTGTTCGAGCGCCGACGGCGGCTCATGAACGACTGGGCCGGCTATCTCGACGCCGAGCTGGGACAGGTTGTCCGGCGCGACCGGTGAGAGGCGATTCGCAGACGCCGAGCGCATGCCGCCGTCGCCCGCCGCGACAACGGCTCCACGGAGCGGGCCAGGGCCGGCGCGGGGGGGTGCCGTCTCTCCGTGCGGGGTCGAGGGGCGCGGCCCCTCGCCAGCCCCAATGTACGCACATTGGGTCGGCTGGCTCATCACATCCAACATCAGGAGCCAGCCGTTTCTGCGCCGCTTGTTCGTGTCCCTGATCGTTCGCTCGGTCGTCTCCTTCACCGCTCCTGGATCGCCGTCGTCGCCTGCCCGGATCGTCGCATGTCCCGGCGCTCCGATTCGTGTCCTGTCGCGCTCGACCCTCATCGTACGTGATGTCGGCACTCGTTCGCGCCTGACCCCGTTCGTGGTCGTGATCGACCGGGACCGCGGTCATTTCGGTTGGGGTCCCGGTGCCTGACTGCTGCTGACCGGTCGTGGCGGGTTCGGCGATGGGACGTGCCATGTGAGCTTCTCCCGCTCCGATCATCTCCCCACCCCTCGTCGATGGTCCGTTGCAGGATTCTCGCTGGCGCTGACCGGAGCGCGGGTGCGGTCGCTGGGTGTCACCGTTGGCGTCTGGCAGAGTCAGAGTCCGGCATCGTCGGACAATTGCCGCTCTGGAGCGCGCGCGGAGCCGGCGTCAAGGCCGCGAGCCCGCGAAGCGGGGCGGCGCGTGAGCGCCGCGCCTTGACACCGGGGAGCACGGGCGGATGATGTGCTGGCCGACGTTGCCGTCTGTGAACACCGCCCCGCGTTTCGCGTGGCGTGAACGCCGGACGGCCGCGGGGACGGCAACCGACCTGTCTGGCTCGCCAGCAGTTCCGGCGAACGCGTGACGAGCCGGGGAACCGAGGCGCATCGAACCCACGGATCGCCGCGGGCGAGCGTCCCACCGGCACCCGGACCCCGTGATAAGCTGCGGTCATGCTGTTCGACACTCACACTGCGGTGAAGACGTTGACAGCGGCTGGCGCCAGCGAGGAGATCGCCGTTGCGGTGGTCGACGTTGCGCGGGAGGCTGCGGCCGAGCATGGGCGCGAACTGGCGACCCGCGCCGACATCGCCGAGCTACGCACGGCGCTGGCCTCGCAGCGTGAAGCGACCCGGGCCGACATCGAAACGGTGCGTGCCAGCGTGGAGACGTTGCGAGAGACGACCCGCGCGGACAGCGCCGAGGTGCGCGCGGAACAGGCCCGCATGGAAACGCGGCTCATCAAGTGGGTAGTCGGGACCGGGCTGGTTGTCGGTGCGCTGCTCGTCGGGGTTCTGCGATTACTGGCCTGATGGCAGTCCTGGAGACGCTGCAAGGGTGCGGGCGATGCCGGGCTATCAGGGAGAGAAATCGGTGTCACTGAAGGCCTTCATTCAACAACCAGCAGTGAAGGACAAGATCAAGCCGTTGCGTCCTCCGCCGCCTCGCGCCATCCCCGTCCCGTTGCGCGTTGAGCCCCCCGAGGGGCAATGCCGGGGCGATGCTGGAATCGTCGGCGGTGCTTTCGACTACCTGCTCCGGTTTGAACTTCAACGCCGAGCGCCGCACGCCGTGGCGAGTCAATGGGTTGCGGAGACCGCTGCTGATAAGCTGTGGAGCGAATCGAGCCCCGGTACATGGTGCGGCTACGACCTTTTCTACGACCCGTCGATTCCTGGCGGTTATCCCGATCAGAGACTACACCCTGAAGAGGTTGGCGCACGCGCTCGCAAGGCCGTGGATGACGCCCAGGCGGCTGTAGCTCGGCATTCGAAAACCACGGATCCGGATCGCGCCCAGCTTTCCGCCCTCGCCGCTCATGCCATCCGTCTGGCCAAGCTTGACATTGTCGTCCGCGCCGGCACCCTCGATCCCAACTTCGATGGTGGTGCCTCCGCCGCTGATGTGGCAGATCTACTTGCGATGCTCGATATCGTCCCATGGGATTCTCTGGTTGGGGGGGATGAGGTTCTCATCCTGAATCCAACTTTCGGATCTTCCTCGGAGATTGTGGGTGGCGCCGATGGTGACCTGATCGCTGGAGGTCTGCTCGTCGATTTCAAGACGACGAGGAACGACGCGATCAGCGTAACGGATATCGACCAACTCCTCGGGTACTTCTTGTTGTCCCGCCACGAGCGGAAGACGGACCCGAGCTTCCCCGATATTCGGTGTGTCGGTCTGTATTACGCGCGACGAGGCTACTTGTGGAAACATCCGGTATGGACGTGGACGGAACATCCGGGATTCTCATCCATCGAGAACTGGTTCGTCAGGACCGCGAAATCTGCGTGGGACCAGCGAACCCATTGACCCGGCCACGTCCACCCGGTCGCCGGTCCTCGGGTTGCGGCCCCGGTGGGGCTCGCGGCCGGAGGCGAAGCTACCGAAGCCGCGCAGTTCGACCTTCTCCCCTCGGCGGAGGGACTCGGCGATGCTGCCGAACACGGTCTCAACGATGACTTCCGCGCGTTTCTTCGTGAGGTCGGCGACATCCACCACCCGTTCCACGAGCGCCGCCCTCGTCAGAGTGCCGCCGGTCATGGCCTCGTGCTCGAGGCGGCCCTCCACGGGCCGATGTCCGGACGGCCCCCCGGTCACTCGGTTCCGTCCTCGAGCTGGGCCGCTTCGCAGCCGCCACGCCCGCCACCGAACAGCCGCTTCAGTCCGGCCGAGGCGGTCGGCAAGCTCGCGGAGACGCTGGCCACCGTCCTCGTAGTCGAGCGCCGTGGCGAGCCGCACGGTAGTGTCCTCGGTCTGCGTCCAGCGGCGCGCCATCGTCAACCGCCTGCCCGCGCACCCGCCACCGCCGAAGAGTCCGCGCATGTCCGCGTCCGTCCGGCAGACGCCCGCGCCGATGGCAGCCACGATCGCCACTGCGCACGATCGCCACTGCGCGCTCAATACACAAGGCATGGTGCCAGGATTCTACGCTGGCGGTTCGGATGCCGCGGGGCGCAACCGCCGCCACGGGCCGCCAGACGTGCAGTCAGTCCGCGAACGTCCGGCAGCGCACGCCGGCAGTGCGCCGCCAGACGCCAAGGGGTGCCCGGCGCTCATGAATCCGCCGGCCCGCGGCTGCGGCGACGGTCGCGCCGGCGGTGGCTCGGGCCGGGGCAGCGCGCCGCTATTCTCCATGCGGGGTCGGGGGGCGCAGCTCTCGCCAAAGCCCGATGTGGCACATCCCGTATCCGTCCATGGCCCCATGGCCCCATGGCCGTAAGCGTTCGGTGAAACCGGTATGGACATGGGGCCGGGCCCACCGGACGCTGGCGTGGTCGACGGCCAGCACCGGTCGATGTCCCTGCGCAGGGAGGGCGCCCGGACCGGATCGGCTCGCTGTTCGACGATGCTTGCCCGACCGCCGTGAACGCCCGGATACCGGGATGGCCGAACGCTTACCCATGGCCCGCGTTTCCGGCCCGCTAACATCCGGTTGGCAACGAGGGACACGATGAGGGGAAGTGATCGACAGGACGCCTGTAAGTAATTGTTATTAAATGGCTTACCGCCCCACCACCACCGAGGACCAGTCGTCCATCAGCCGCCGCCGCCGCTCGAACAGGTCCGACCGGGCGTAGGCCGCCTCGACCTTGTTCTGCACGACGTGGGCAAGCGCCGCCTCGACGACCTCGCGCGGGTGGTTCGTCTCCTCGGCGGCCCAGTCCCGGAAGGTCGAGCGGAAGCCGTGAGGCACGGCGGGGACCTCCAGCGTCCTGAGCAGTCCGGACAGCGCCATGTCGTTGAACCGCTTGCCGCGCGGGCTCGGGAACACGAGCGCGTTTCCGTTGCTGAGCGTCCGCGCCGCGCCGAGGACCTGTTCGGCGCGGCGCGTCAGCGGTACCCGATGCTCGCGCTTTGCCTTGGTCCGTGTGGCGGGAACGGTCCACACGTGTTCGTCCGTGTCGATCTCGGCCCACTCCGCCCCGCGCACCTCGCCGGAGCGCGCGGCGGTCAGTACGAGAAACTCGAACGCCAGCTTGACGACGGGAGCCGCGCCCGACGCCCGCACCGTCTCGACCGTTGCCGCCACGTCACGATGCGGCAGCGCCGGCATGTGCCGGACGAGGTCCTGCTGCGGGCCGAGGATCGGCCCGATGCGGCTGCACGGGTTGTCGTCGCGGTAGTTCAGCGCCACGGCCCACTCCATGACGGTGCTGATGCGCTGGCGGACCCGCCGCGCCGTCGCCGGCCGCTCGTGCCAGACGGCCTGCAGCGCCTCGACCACGTCGGCGCTCGTCACTTCGGAGACGGGCAGCTTGCCGAGCCGGGGGAAGGCGAAGCGTTCCATGCTCGACAGCCAGTCCTTGCCGTGCTTGGGGTTGCGCCAGCCGGGCCGCATCTGCGCCAGAACCGCCTCGGCGGCGGCGGCGAAGGTGGGCATGCTCTTGAGGCGGCGCTTCTCGGCCAACATGTGGAGAGCTGTAACATGTTGCACCATAAAGGCTTGTCGCCATACCAGTGATTGCGTTCCCTCAAGCTGTCCCTCGTTCTGAACGGGATGGCGTAGCGCCGTACCGGCCGGAGCTAGACGAGCGCGGATCGGAACCCGTCCGTCCCGCCGGCCGGTCGTCGCGCCCGGTCCCGCCGGCCGCAGCCCTGTGCACGCGTCGGGTTGGGACAGTCAAGCCTGGGCCGGCCAGTGGTCGATGGCCGGACGGATACGGACGGCCATAGCCAGCCCTGAGCCGGCGCGAGCGGCGTGTCACCCGCAAGGGCCGGAGCGCAGCGGAGGAGGCGCGCAGCGTCTTGACACGCCGCTCGCAGAGGCTATCCACGCGCGTTCATTGAGCAGCGTTACGTAACGGCGTTTGATTGAGTCTTGACACGTCGCTCGAAGAGGCTGTCTACGCGCGTTGGGCGGGCGCCGTGCGGCCGGCGCCGGCCGCGGACGACGGAGCGACGCTTCGACGCCAGCTACTCGGACAACGGCGGCGGCGCCGGCAGGGCCGGGTCCCGGTTGATCAGCTCCGTCAGCTCCTTGCCGGACGTGAAGTAGGCGACATGCTTCGACGGCACGTCCACCCGGTCGCCGGTCCTGGGGTTGCGGCCCCGGCGCGGCGCGCGCCGCCGGAGACGGAAACTGCCGAAGCCGCGGACTTCGACCTTCTCCCCGTGGCGGAGCGCCTCGGCGATGCTGCCGAACAGGGTGTCGACGATGATCTCGGCGCGCTTCTTCGTGAGGCCGGCGGCGTCGGCCACCTCCTCGACGAGCGCCGCCTTCGTCAGGGTGCCTTCGGACACGGGCAGAGCATGGCAGCCGGCCCGTGCAGGCGCTGCAAGAGCCTGTTCCCCCTTCCCGGAGGGACAATTCCAGGGGAGCGACCGCGACCCCGCAGGTGTGACGGAGGAACACCTGCGGGGGCCGGAAACCGGCAGGTTTCCGCGTGGTCGCTCCCCTACCCCGGAAAATTCGTGAGGTTATCGAATCGGTCCCAGGCAGGGCCTGATCGTCGCGCGAAGGACGTTTTCGGACGCGGCGCGTGGTAGGTGGCAGCGTGGTGCAGTGGCCGGGGCGAGGTGACGGCACGCATGAGGTGGCAAGCGCCGACAGGTCGGGCGCAGGGGCGCTGGCGAGCATCCGGGGCGCGGAGGTTGCCGTGGCGACGGCGCGCTATCCGGCGCGCGCCCCGAGCGCGAGGGCGAGGTGCCGCCAGACGTCGCGGTATGGGGTCGCTCGCGGCAGGTGCAGGACGAGCCGGCGGACGGAGCGGACGACGTGGACGCTGACCTTGAGCAACCGGTCGCGCAGCCAAGTCACCTGGGTGCGGGCGCAGGCGGTGCGGGCGGCCCTCAGCCGCAGTTCCTGCATGAGCACGTAGGCGGCGGCCGTCAGCAGGACCCGCAGCTGGTTTGCCCAGAACCTGGTGCAGCTCGTGCGGTCGATCTGCAAGCCGTCGAGCAGTTCCTTGATGCGGTTCTCGATGTCGCCGCGCCCGCAGTAGACCTTCTCGTAGATGAAGCGCGGCGTCTGGCGCAGATTGGTCACGACGAAGCGCGGGTTGTCCCGCGGCTGCCGGCCGGTGAGCTGCACGACTTCGGCCTTGATCACCACGCGGCGCTCACGAGCCCACGTGCCCGCGCGATAGCGGGTGTCGAGGTAGAAGTGCGCCGTCTTCTCGCGCAGCATGTTCTCGGTGCGGGCCGCCACCATGACGTGCTCGGCAGCCCGCAACAGCACGGCGTTCCTGGCCATCGCCACGACGTAGTCGAGCCGCGGTTCGGCATCGAGGAAGTCGAAGACCTCTGGCGTGGCGAAGCCGCCGTCGAGCCGGACGAGAAAGCGCGCCTCGGGAAACGCGGACCGCAGCAGCGCGAGCAGCCGACACAGCACGCCCAGCGTGCCGTCGGACGCCTGCGCCGTGCCGGGCCGCAGCACGGCCGCGCACAGATACTGCTCCGCCTCACGGTCGAAGCTCACAAAGGCCAGCAATGGCAGGTAGCACCAGCTGTCGTAGTAGCTGTTGAACATGGTCAGCTGCTGCGCGCCATGCGTCGGGTCGTCGGTCGGGTCGAGGTCGATCGTGATGCGTCGCACCCGCCCGCGCAGCCGGCGGCGATGCCGCTCGATGACCGACGCCGCCAACTCGCGCCCGAGCCGATAGAGCGCGACGCGGCCCGCACCGTTCTCGAACCGCGAGACCGTCGGCTGCGACGCCAGCCGACCGCCCGCCACCGGGTCGCGCCCGAGCAGCAACTTGTGGATCGGATCATCGGCGAGCTGGTCCGAATCGTTGCCGTCGGGATGGCCGCAGGCGATGCCGAACACCCGCTGGCCCACCAGGTCCTCGAGCGTGTGCCGGACCTTCTCCGGTGCCCGGCGGTCAATCAGACACCGGCCGAATGCCTTGACCAACCCGTAGCAGCCCGTGGAAGAAGTCTGTTCGCTGAGCCCTGCTGTTCAGGCAGTTAGCGATGAGCGATTGAGCCGACGAGCGCCGTCGGTGTCCATTTGAACCCCCAAGCGCGCGTCAGACGCCCCCAGAGGTCGATCAGACGCTCGATCAGGCGGCAAATCGACGAAAGAGCCCGCCCCTGCAGGCTCCGGGGCGTACCGATGCCGGTCTGGTGGCGCAGGAGCAGCCCGATGTTGCAGGCGGCCGCCTGGAGCAGCACACGCTTGCGGACGTTGTCGTGACGGCGCACCCACACGCGACGCATGCCGCCCGTCTCATACATGTGCGCGAATGTACGCTCCACCATCTCGCCCCGGCGACGTTGCAGGCGACGACCCCGCCGCCCGCGCACACGCCGGCGGTTCGCATACAACGCTTTCTGCGCGGCACGCTTCTCCGGGGGCGTCTCGCCCGTCTTCTTGTCCTGCCAGCGGCGTCGGCCGCGCTCCGGCTCCGATACCTGACTCCGAACCCCTACCTCGCGCAGCCCCACCAGCATCTCGTCGCTGTGGTACCCCTTGTCGGCGACCACCTCTTCGACCCCTGCACCGTCCGGCTGCACCAACTCCACCTGCTCGGCCGCCATGATCAGCGTCTCCGGCAGCGTGGCCGTATCGCCGTCGGAGGCATCCTGCACCGTCACCGAGACGATGGCCCCCGTGTCCATGTCGACCCCGTGCTCGGCCTTGTGGGCCAAGTGCGTCCGGCCGTCCTTCATCTTCGCGATCTTCGCGTCCGGGTCCTGCGGCGATTTCCAATCCTTGTTCGACGTCTTCTTGTTCTTCCGCGACCGGTCGAACCGAGCCAGGTCCGCACGCGTCGGCGTCTCAATACCCGACGCTTCCGCCAACCGCCGAATGAACGCCTCGTGGGATTCTCCCGTGTCCCGACGCTTGATGCTCCGCATCGCCGCGTTCGCTTCCAGCGTCGTCGCATCGATGCCGACCGTCTTCCCCTCCACCAGCCCCGCAGCCGACAGCCGCTCCAGAACCCACGTGAAAACTGCCTCGTGCGTCTCCACGTCGATCAACCGGCGCGTCCGCGACAACGTCGAGTGATCCGGAGACCTCTCGGTCACATCCAGGTCCAGGAACGACCGCAAGCTCAGAGAATCGGCCACCCGCCACGCAATCCCGCGCTCCGACGACAGCCCCTCGAAATAGCCGATCAACAGCATCCGGAAATACCGCCCAGGACGCAGACTCGGCCGGCCCATCCGTGCCGCGTAGAACACCGCGCACAGACCCTCGACGAAGGCGTCGAAACCCGCCTCCTCCAGGACCTGGCTCAGACGCTCGAAGAAAGGATGCCCCGCGTTCGTCGGCAGATCCGCTGTCGTCACCCACAGCGGCGACCCTTGTCGCGCCGCCGGTCTCTTGCCCATTGCCATGGGACTCAAGTGTACGGGATTCGATCACGCCGGGACCAGGCCGGAGACGCGACTTTTACCACGGGCTGGTAGACGCGCTCGGCGGCCTTGAGCAGCACGGCGCCGCCATCCGAGCTCGACTGCTCGCGGTCGAACGTGGCCACGAGCGGCTTGTCGAACAGATCGGGGAACAGAACAGACTGTGCTATCGTGGGGTCCGTCACGCAAGAGCCTCCGTCGTGCCGAAAACATCTGTCGTCAACAGCGTTTTAGCACACGGAGGCTTTTGTGTCTCTACTCAGGCCGGGCGCCTCATGAATTTTCCAGGCTACTCCCACCCGACCCTTTTGTCTGTACGTGGGGGCGGGTCTGTGATGTGGGAATCTGTTGATATGAAAGGACTTGGCTGGTTATCGAGTGTAAGTTGAGGTGTGACTGGGGGTGTAAGTTCGGCCGCCTATCCTCCTTACACCCTTACTGCGGCACCATCGGTGTAAGTTCGCCTCGGTCCTGGCTGTGATCGGGCGGCGGAGTGGATCACACTCTCGTCCCGTTCCCAGTCTCCATCGTCGTCCCTTCGTGACCTCGATTCTCATCCCGCGCCCGGTCTCCGTCACGTTCGCCGCGTCCGTTCCCGTTGATCTCCGTGACCGTCGTCTCCCAACCGGATCGGTAGCACGAGTCTTGCGCTCGCCGAGGCGGCGCCTCCCATCCGTTTACGCGTTTACCGTTTCCACAGGGGGGGGTGGAAACGCGTAAACGGTAAACGCATCTCCGCGACTCCGTTCCGCTGCTCTGGCTCGTATCACTGGACCCACTGTACCCGAGGGCTCGGAGCTGGCGTGTTCGACCATGGGTTCGAGGGACGTGGTGGGCTGCCGGTCCGTCTACGGGCCGGAAGCTGGCTTCCGGCCCGTAGTTGCCCCAACACCACGCCGGCGGCCGGTGTGGTTCGCCTCGCCAGGCGATTTCCTCGATTTCCCCAATGGAAACAGGCCGGAAGCGCACCGGAACTCGACGGGAAGCGCAACTCGATTTCCATTTCCACGATTTCCCCCCTGGGGGGTGGGCGGAAATGGAAATGGAAATCGAACCGCGGCGGTCGTGGCCAACTCGCTGATCGCCATCACGGCCGACCCCGATCGACGTAGGCCGCCCAGTCGTTCATCAGAGTCCGCCGCCGCTCGAACAGGTCCGACCTTGCGTACGCCGCCTCGACCTTGTTGCCGACCGCGTGCGCCAGCGCCGCCTCGATGACCTCGCGCGGATGGTCGGTCTTCTCGGCCGCCCAGTCCCGGAACGAGGACCGAAAGCCGACTTTCGCCATCCAGCGCCGTTCCGCGCCGTGCTGCGAAATACGCACTGAATACCGTAGTAAAAGGCCACCACTCCCGCTCCGTCGTCTTGACCCGTCTCCACACTTTCGCTATATTCCGCGAGAGAATTGGGAATGGGATAGATGACGATGGACCTGCCCAGGAAACCCCGAGCCACCAAGCGCAGGGGCCGCCATCCCGACAAGGCGCTCTCCGCCGCCTTCTGCCGTTCGGTCGCCGAGGCGGGCCGCTACGCTGACGGGAACGGCCTCTATCTGCACGTCGACCCGTCCGGGGCACGCCGCTGGGTGCAACGGCTGGTCATCCGCGGGCGGTCCCGCGCGCTCGGTCTCGGCAGCTACGCGCTGGTGTCGTTGGCCGAGGCCCGCGAGAAGGCGCTCGCCAACCGCAAGGCCGCCCGCGAGGGCGGAGACCCGCTCGCGGACCGGCGCCGCTCCGAGGGGATCCCGACGTTCGAGGAGGCGGTCGAGCAGGTGATCGCCATCCACGGGGAGGCGTGGCGGGCCGGCAAGACCCCGAAGCAGTGGCGGGCGAGCCTGCGCGACCACGTGCTCCCGCATCTCGGCGGCAAGAGCGTCGACCAGGTGACGACGGCCGACGTCATGACGGTCCTGCTGCCCATCTGGACGCGCAAGCACGCGATGGCGCGGTCGGTGCGCCAACGCATCGGGACGGTCATGCGGTGGGCCATCGCGCAGGGCTACCGCAGCGACAATCCAGCCGGCGACGCGGTCACGGCGGCGCTGCCGAAGCGTCCCGTGCTCGTGCAGCACCGGGCGGCGCTGCCGCACGGCGAGGTCGCCGCCGCGGTTGCGGCCGTTCAGCGCTCGGATGCGTGGCTCGGGACGAAGCTGGCCTTCGAGTTTCTCGTGTTGACGGCCGCGAGGTCCGGCGAGGCGCGGGGGGCGACGTGGGACGAGGTCGACCTTGTCGCGCGGGTGTGGACGGTTCCGGCCACGCGGATGAAGGCGCAACGCGAGCACCGGGTGCCGCTGTGCGGCCGGGCGGTCTGGGTCCTGCGGGAGGCGGAGCAGCTCCGCGGCGTCGCGACCCGGCCCGAGTTCGCCGGGCTGGTCTTTCCGAGCGTCCGCGGTAAGGCGCTCGATGACGCCGCGGTCTCGAAGCTCATCCGGGACCTGGGCATCGCGGCGGTGCCGCATGGCTTCAGGTCCAGCTTCCGGGACTGGGCGGCCGAAGAGACCGACCACCCGCGTGAGGTCGTCGAGGCGGCGCTGGCCCACAAGGTGCGGAATCAGGTCGAGGCGGCCTACGCGCGGTCCGACCTGTTCGCGCGCCGCCGCCGCCTCATGGACGATTGGGGCGCCTATCTCGGTGAGGAGCGGGGGCAGGTCATCCCCCTGCGCCGGTGACGGATTCCGATTCCGTGACGTGGGGTCCGTGGCCCCCGACTCCGCCCAGAGATCGACCCTCAAGCAGTTCGATTTCCATTTCCATTTCCGCCCACCCCCTGGGGGGGAAATCGCGGAAATGGAAATCGAGTTGGATTTCCCGGCGTGTTCCCGAGCGTTTCCGCCCCGTTTCCCTTGGTGGAAATCGCGGAAATCGACTGGTCGCGGAGAGCCTCGGCCCGCTCGCGGCCTTTGGCGGTCAGTGCGTAGCCCCGGTCCCGCTGCTTCGTCGCGCCAGGGCGCTGGGCGTGGTCGACGAGCCCGTCGTCGAGCAGCGCATCGAGCGCCGCACGCAGGTCCTGGTACCGCCGTCCGCTGCAATCGAGCGCCTCGGCCAGGGTGCTCGCATGAGGCCGGGCCAGCGGATCGCACCGGAGCAGGTGCAGCAGCGCGCGTTCCGGGAGCGGGCGGGCCGGCGGCTTGCCGTCCGCACGGGCCTGTTCGTCCTCGCCGACCCACAGCACGTCGCCCGCAACGGTGGGCATGCCCAGGAACGACCGCCCGCGGGTGACGGCGGCCACCGCGGCGCCGGTCAGCGTGCTCTTGCCGGCCTTCTCCCGCGCGTGCAGCAACGTGACCCGCCCCGCGTGGGCGATCAGCCGCGCGACGGCCGGCGGTCCCTCGGCCGCCGTACCCTCGACATCGGCGTCACTCAACCGCACGACCCCGGCCGGCAGGTCGGCGGCCCCGTCGTACGACTCGGCGGCGGCGATCACCTCCGCCAGCTCGCGCTTGTCGTGACCGTCGTCAAGGTACGCGCAGATGTCCTTGGGTCCGTCGGGCAGCGCGGCGATCCGCGCCCGCAGTCCGGCCGCTGCGCACGCTCGCGCAACAGCCTGACCATGTCTCCGGCCCGCGTCGTCGGCATCGGGAACGACGACCACCGACCGCACGCCGGCAACCTTGAGCTGCTCGGCATGCGTGGACCTCCACTGGCCGGCTCCGCCCGCGTTGCAGGTCGCCGGCAGGTCGAGCGACCACAGCCGGTCCACGTCCTTCTCGCCCTCGACCACGACGGCCGCATCGCGGCCGGCCAGGTCGTTCAGGCGATAGAGTCGCGGCGTGATGCCGTCGAGGTTCCACAGGTAGCCGCCTCGCCCGTCCGGCCGCCGCTGCCGGAAGTCCTTCGGCTCGTAGCGCACCACCTCGAACACGCCGTCGTAGTCGTAGACGGCCGCCTCCCGCCGCGCGGGCGGGTGGCGGTGTCCGTTCGAGGGGAAGAGGTCGCGGGCGTCGATGCCGAGCGCGCCGACGACGGCGCCGAACGCGCAGCCGGCGTGGCACTTCAGGAGCCAGCGGCCGTCGTCGCCGCGGCCGACCGCGAGCGACGCCCGGCGGTCGGCATGCGCCGGGCATCGTGCGGTCCAGCCCGCACCCGACTCCCTGACGCCCTCCAGGCGGTCGAGCAGGTCGAGCATGGCCGTTACGGGGTGGGCCGCTCCGAGCCGGCGCGGGGGCGGGTGGCGATGAAGTCGAGCACCTCGTGCTCGACCCACCGGACGGCGCGGCTGCCGACGCGGAGCGGCTTCGGGAACCGGGACTCGCTCATCAGCGCGTAGACGGCCGAGCGGGACAGGGCCGTCAGCTCGGTCACGTCGCGCAGGGTGAGCAGCCTGGGCAGGGAGTTTCCGACGCTCGCACGCCGGCGGGTGAAGTCTCGGTTCGTGGTCATCTTCAGCCCTCCTTGAGATGGCGGGATTGCGCGGCGATATCACGCCCCGCGGTTCGGAGAACAACGTACCACAAACAGCGCAAACCCATGCAATGCAGCCATTTGCACGGATTAGACCCTTCTGGGCGCCTTCCGACCTGCTGAGACTGGACAGGACCGGATGAGCACCTTTCCGCACTCTATGAAGCGACCTGCACGGGCAAAGAAAAATCTCGCCGCCCGCATTTTCCGCATCGGGGGTCCATCCGCGGGCGAGCCGAGTGGGACGACGGGACGGTTCCCGTCCAGGCCGGGCCGCAAGGCCCACAACGGCTGTCTGAGCGGAGGGGCGGACGGTGTGTCACCCGACAGGGTCGAAGCGCAGCGGAGAACGTGCGAAGCGCGTTGACACGCCGGCCGTCCCGTAGCTACCCGCCTCTGGTGGAATCCGCCGACCGGCTCCGCCCGACCTGCACGCGCTGCCGGAGAGCGCCGCAGGCGGGGCAGCGTTCATGGCCCGACGCAGGCGAGCGACGCGAGCCGGCCGGCCGGCGGAGACGGCAGGTTCTCACCCTTCCTGGAGGGACAATTTCAAGGGGAGCGACCGCGACCCCGCAGGTGTGACGGAGGAGCACCGGCGGGGGCCGGAAACCGCCAGGTTTCCGCGGGGTCGCTCCCCTACTCCCACCCGACCCTTTTGTCTGCACGTGGGGGTGGGTCTGTGATGTGGGAATCTGTTGATAGGAAACGACTTGGCTGGTTGCCGGGTGTAAGTTCAGGTGTGACTGGAAGTGTAAGTTCGGCCGCCTGTCCTCCTTACACCCTTACTGCGGCATCATCGGTGTAAGTTCGCCTCGGTCCTTGTTGTGATCAGACGACAGGTTGGATCACACTCTCACCGTCGCCGCCTTGCTGCGCATCGTGTCGTCCGTGCTCTCCGCCTCCGGCCTGTTCTCCGTCCGTGCCCCCATCTGATTGTCCGCGATCCCTCGATGTCCTCCCATGCTTCTGCCTCTTCCCCGTCCGCCTTCTGGTCGGTTTGCTTTCTCCGTCGAGCCTCCCGCACGCAACCCTTGTTCCGATTCAAGGCTCTCCGGCTGCTCCGTTCCCCGCCCCCTCGTGCCGACCTACGCTTGCGCCCGGACCCGCGTGCTCGACTCCGGTTCGTCCCGAGCTGATGCCGTCCGCTGTCCCCTCTTGACGGCGGCCGAGATCCTCGCCGCAGGCAGGCCGGCGGTCGGCCGGTCCGCCGGTCCCCCGGTCCACCGGTCCGCCCGGTCCGCCGGTCCGAGACGGTCCGCCCGGTCCGCCGGTCGCCCGGTCCGAGGGTCCGGGGGGGCCGGAGGGTCCGAGGGTCCTGTAAGCGTTCGGCGGAGCCGGTATGGACACGCGGCTGGCCCAGCCAGACGCGCCGTCGGCGTCCGGAGAAATCCGTGCAGACAGACCAACTCGGCCTGCGGGGGGAGTGCGTTCTTCGCCGCACGGCGGGCTTCCTGGCTCTGCCCGCTTCAGCTCGTCCGCGCTCTTTCTCCGCTCCGCGGGTGCACGCGTCGACCGCCCAGTTGTCGGTCCGCCATACCGGCGGGGCCGAACGCTTACAGGGTCCGAGAGCAGCGTGGTTGCGACGATGGCGACTGGGAATTGCATACGGAACGGGCGACGCTCGCGCACGGAAGACGCCTAAGCAGTTTGAAAACAATGACTTACAAGAACTTGCCGTAGACAGGACCGGAAGCCGTGCACCACGGCCGCGATCCGAAGACGCTGGAGCGGCTTCCGCAGCGTCTTGTCGGCGAGCACCTTGCCGCCCTTGCCCGGAAACACCAACGGATACTGGCCGGCGCCCAACGTCCGCGCGGCGTCGAGGATCTCGAGCGCCCGCCCGCACAACGGCACGCGGTGGTCGCGCTTCATCTTCATCCGGGAGGCCGGGACAGTCCAGACACAGCCTGCCCTGTCCATCTCGTCCCATCGCGCCCCGCAGACCTCGCCCGAGCGCGCCGCGGTGAGCACGAGGAACTCGAACCCCAGCCTCACGAAAGGCGACCCCGCCGACGAGGCGCGGACGGCCGCCACGGCCGCGGGGACCTCCCGGTGCGGCAGCGCCCGCATGTGCTGCACGACCGCGTGTTGCGCGCCGAGCACCCGGCCGACCCGGTCGCACGGGTTATCGCTGCGGAACTCCATCACCACGGCCCACTCCAGCACGGCGGCGACCCGCTGGCGGACCGACTTGGCGGTCGCCGCGCGCGTGTGCCAGATGGGCGTCAGGATGGCCAGCACGTCGGCGCTGTTGACCTCGGCGACGGGCCGCTCGCCGATGTGCGGGAAGGCGTAGCGGGCCAGGCTGTTGCGCCACTGCCGGTCTTCGCTGGCGTTGCGCCAGCCGGGCCGCTTCTGCTCGATGAGGCGTTCGGCGGCCTCGGCGAAGGTCGGCATGCCCTGGAGGCGGCGGCGGTCGGCGAGCGGGTCGCCGCCGGAGCGGGCGAGCTTTCGGTTGGCGAGGGCCTGCTCGCGGGCCTCGGCTAGCGAGACGAGATCGACGCTGCCGAGTCCGAGTTCGCGGCGCCGGCCGCGGATGACGAGGCGCTGGGTCCAGCTGCGCGCCCCGGTGGGCTGTACGAAGAGGTACAGGCCCTGTCCGTCGGCGTGTCGTCCGGGCGGCGCGGAGCGGATGAAGGGGGCGGTGAGGGCGTTGCGGGGATGGCGTCCTCGGCGCTTGGTGCGGCGGGGGGTGGCGGGCGTGCTGGTGTCAACATCCATTCCACCATTGTAGGCGAGAAGTGCGGGATGTCGAGGGACGGCGCGGCCGGTTCAGCGCGCCGGGACTGTGCAATAAACAATTACCAATCAGCTATTTATGGACTTACGCGCACGGTAGAGGGCATCAGCGGACGACCAGCACCCGTTGGTTCTCGGCGAGCGGATCGCCACCGGCGCGGGCGAGCCTGCGGTTGGTGAACGCCTGGGCGCGGGCCTCCTTGAGGGAGACGAGGGGGAAGCCGCCGAGTCCGAGTTCCCGGCGCCGGCCACGGATGGAGAGCCGCTGGACCCAGCTGCGGGTGCCGGTGGGCTGGACGACGAGGTAGAGCCCCTGTCCGTCGCACAAACGGGCTATTGGGGTCCGCTGACGTTCATCGAAGTCCGGAACTGACCGTAAGTATCTGATTGGTAATCGTTTGTTATTCGTCGCGCCGGACTGTCCCGGTCAGAACGTCGCGTGCAATCCGCCGACTTCCTGTATATCATTGGGGAATGGATTATGTGACCAGCGACGCCCCGAAACCCAGGAAGACCAAGCCCAAGGGCCGACACCCCCACCACGCACTCTCCGCCGCCTTCGTCCGTACCGCGCCCGTCGGGCGGCACGCTGACGGCAACGGGTTGTACCTCTACGTCCAGCGCACCGGCACCCGAAGCTGGATCCAGCGCCTCGTCATCCGGGGCCGGAAACACGAACTCGGGCTCGGCAGCGTCCATCTGGTCACGCTCGCCGAGGCCCGCGAGAAGGCCCTCGCCAACCGCAAGCTCGCCCGTTCGGGCGGCGACCCGCTCGCCGAGCGGCGCCGCGCCCAGGGCATGCCCACCTTCGCCGAGGCCGCCGCCACCGTGGTCGAGGCGAAGCGGGCCGGCTGGCGCAGTCCCAGGCAGGCGACCGAGTGGCTCCGCAGTCTCGAGCGTTACGTCTTCCCGCGCATCGGCAGCCGGCCCGTCTCGGAGGTCAACAGCGCCGATGTGCTCCAGGTCCTCACGCCCATCTGGCACGTGAAGATGCAGACCGCCCGGACCGTGCGCCAGCGCATCCGGGCCGTGCTGGAATGGGCCGTGGCAATGGAGATGCGCAACGATAATCCGTGTGACCGCATCCTGCCGGTCCTCGGCGCGCAGCACGAGGTCGTGCAGCACCGGCAGGCGCTGCCGCACGGGCAGGTCGCGGCGGCCATCGCGACGATGCACACGTCGCGGACGATGCCAGCCGTCAAGTTGGCGTTCGAGTTTCTGGTCCTGACCGCCGGGCGGTCGGGCGAGGTGCGCGGGGCGCTGTGGGCCGAGATGGACACCGAGGCCCGCGTGTGGACGATCCCGGCCGAGCGGATGAAGATGAAGCGCGGCCACCGGGTGCCCCTGTGCGGGCGTGCGCTGGAGATCCTCGATGCGGCACGGGGACTCGGCGACGGCGGTAGCCCGCTGGTGTTCCCCGGCCGGAGCGGCAAGCAGCTCGACGAGAAGCGGATGCTGCGGGTGCTCCAGTGGCACCGCGTCGCCGCCGTTCCGCACGGCTTCAGGTCGTCGTTCCGGGACTGGGCGGCCGAGGAGACGGACCACCCGCGCGAGGTCATCGAGGCGGCGCTGGCCCACATCGTGCGGAACCCGGTCGAGGCGGCCTACGCGCGGTCGGACCTGTTCGAACGGCGGCGGCGGCTCATGAACGACTGGGAAGCCTATCTGGCTGGAGAGCGCCGGGCGGCGCACGCGCCGGGGCGCTGATGCCCGTCGGGCGACGTTGCGGCCTGAACCCCGTCCCGGTACGATCGGCGGCGGTCGGAGCGCCGCGCAGGCCCCGGCGCACGGGGACTGTCAGGAGCCGAGTGCCACGACGGCGTCCGGCGCGTCAAGCCCGCGCACGCACGGGCTCCTCCGCTCCGCTCCGGCCCTTGCGGGTGACGCACCGGCCGCCGTCGCGGACGAGGCTGGTTGTTGGACGGACGCGACCGTCCGTCCCGAGAACGGGACCGGCCTCGACCACGCTCCCGACCCCGCCGCACATGCCCACGAACCCTGCCCGCCAGACAGGACCGTCGGGAACGGTACGGACCGGCGTGAGGCGCGGAAAGACGGCAGCGGACCGGACGGGCTCGACAGGGATCCAGGTACCGGACGCAGGAGATCGGAGCGCGGGACAGTGAGGAGGGCAGAACGGGAGCACGATGGAGACGGGGGGCGAGGGCAAGCGTGTGATCAGATCCGCCGCCTGATCACACCATGACCGAGGCGAAGGTTACAGGAGAGGTGCCGCAGCAAGGGTGTAACAGGACCGGCGTGACCAACTTACACCCCCAGTCACACCTCCAGTCACACCCCGGATCACACTTGGAATCCTCTAAACCCTTGACACCATTGACCGTAATGACCACGTACGATCCAGGCACGGGGTCAGGAAAGGGGTCAGGGTGAGAGAGGGGAGCGACCCACCGAAAACCTGGCGGTTTTCGGCCCCAGCAGGTGTTCCTCCGTCACACCTGCCGCGCCGGGTCGCTCCCCTCTGAATTGTCCGTCCCGGAAGGGTGTCACCGCTCGGCCGGCCGCCGGTGACGGCGGGGCGAGATTCCGTCGCCGAGCATGCCGACTTGCCAGCATTCACTTGTTGTTGCTCGCCGCCGCCGCAGGGGAGCGGGCAAGGCCGTTGAGGCAGACCGGCGGCTGGTTGTACGCTATCGGTGACGGGAGCGGATGCCGGCTCGCAAGTCGGGGTTCGTGCGACGGAGACACGGCATGGCACGACGACGGTCGGAGCGGGCAGGCGGCGAGGGCGAAACCCCGAACGGTGGGGCCACGACCGGCTATGAGGCCGAGTTGTGGACGATGGCTGATGCCCTGCGCGGCTCAATGGACGCCGCCGAGTACAAGCACGTCGTGCTTGGGCTGATCTTCCTCAAGTACATCTCCGACGCCTTTGAGGAGCGTCGCGCGGCGCTGGTCGCCGAGTGGGGCGAGGAGGCCGCCGAGGCCGAGGACCGCGACGAGTACGTCGCCGAGAGCGTCTTCTGGGTGCCGGCCGAAGCCCGCTGGGCGCATCTGCGGGCGCAGGCGCGCCAGCCGACGGTCGGACAGACCGTCGATGAAGCGATGGCGGCCATCGAGCGCGACAACCCGGCACTCAAGGAGGTGCTGCCTCGTGACTACGCCCGGCCCGCGCTCGACAAGCGGCGGCTCGGCCAGTTGATCGACCTCGTCAGCAACATTCAGGTGGGCGACCGGGACGCCCGGTCCCGCGACGTGCTCGGCCGCGTCTACGAGTACTTCCTGTCTCGGTTCGCGAGCGCCGAGGGGAAGAAGGGCGGCGAGTTCTACACCCCGCGCTGCGTCGTCAAGGTGCTGGTCGAGATGCTGGAGCCGTACCGGGGCCGGGTCTACGACCCGTGCTGCGGCTCATCGGGCATGTTCGTGCAGTCGGTTGCGTTCATCCGCGCACACGCCAGCGGCAACGGGAACGGCGGCAAGGCCAAGGCGGACATCAGCATCTACGGCCAGGAGTCGAACTACACGACGTGGCGGCTGGCGAAGATGAACCTCGCCATCCGGGGTATCGAGGGCCAGATCGCCCACGGCGACAGCTTCCACCACGACCGCCACCCGGACCTCAAGGCAGACTTCATCCTCGCCAACCCGCCGTTCAACGTCTCGGACTGGGGCGGCGAGCGGCTGGCCGAGGACAAACGCTGGCGGTACGGCGTACCGCCGAAGGGCAACGCCAACTTCGCCTGGGTCCAGCACATGGTCCACCATCTGGCCCCGGCCGGCGTCGCCGGCTTCGTGCTCGCCAACGGGTCGATGTCGTCGAGCCAGTCGGGCGAGGGGGAGATCCGGAAGAACCTGATCGAGGCGGACCTGGTGGACTGCATGGTTGCGCTGCCGGGGCAGCTCTTCTACTCGACGCAGATTCCGGCCTGCCTCTGGTTCCTCGCCCGCCGCCGGCCGCGTCGCGGCGAGGTCCTGTTCATCGACGCCCGCAAGCTCGGCCGGATGGTGGACCGCACCCACCGCGAGCTGACCGACGAGGACACCGCCCGCATTGCGGGCGCATACCACGCTTGGCGCGACGGCGCGGACGCCTACGAGGACCTTCCTGGCTTCTGCAAGAGCGCCCCGCTCGACGAGGTGCGCCGGCACGGCCACGTGCTGACTCCCGGCCGCTACGTCGGTGCCGAGCCCCAGCCGGACGACGGAGAGCCGTTCGAGGCGAAGATGAAGCGGCTGGTGGCGGAGCTGCAAGCGCAGCAGGCCGAGGGAGCGCGGCTCGACGCTGCCATCGCCGAGAATCTGAGCGCGTTGGGCTTCGGAGGCAAGGGCTCGTGAGCAATGCTGACGAGCGGCGCTGGCAGCAGCGGCTCGACAACTTCGGGACGGCGCTCCGGCAACTGACGGATGCCTGCGAACGCGAGCGGTACGACGACCTGGAACGGGCCGGTCTGATCAAGACGTTCGAGTTCTGTTTCGAGCTGTCGTGGAACGTCCTCAAGGACCTGCTCTTCTACGAGGGGCATGAAGTGAAGGTGCCGCGCGCGGCGATCCGCAAGAGCTTTGAGGTCGACTACATCGACGAGAACGACTGCGAGACCCTGCTTGACGCCCTGGACAAGCGTAACCTGTTGAGCCACACGTACTGGAGCGACGTGGCTCGGGAAGCCGAGACGCTGATCAAGGAACGCTACTACCCGGCCCTGCTGCGACTCTACGCGGCTCTGGACGCCAAGCGGACGCCATGACGGACGGTCTCAAGGACGCGCATCGTGAAGCGATCATCGCCGAGATCGCGGCCAATAACCGCGTGGAACGGGCCGTGTTGTTCGGATCTCGGGCGACAGGGACCAACACTGTGTCGTCGGACGTGGACATCGCGTTGTACGGGGACCGTCTGACGCTGACCGACCAAGCCCGGCTCGCGGCCGCGCTGGACGAGATTCCGATGGCGCAGTCCGTCGATCTGCTGCTGTACGACTCGGTACAAGATCGGACGTTGCGGGAACATATCCGGCGTGAAGGTATCGAGTGGTACGAACGATCGACTGACGGCCGAGGGCACAATCCCGCGGCAAACCTCCGTCGTCCCGGCGACTGGACATTCGTAAACCTCGGTCGGGCGTGCACGAAGATCGGCAGTGGAGCGACGCCGCGCGGCGGCAAGGATTGTTTACTTGGAGAGTGGGCCGTACGCCTTGATCCGGAGTCAAAACGTCCTCAATGACGGTTTTCGTCACGACGGCCTTGCGTACATCGGTGAGCGACATGCCTTCGAGCTCGCCGGCGTAGAGGTTCGGGCCAGAGACGTTCTACTCAACATCACCGGGGATTCCGTCGCGCGCGTTTGCCAAGTGGACCCACAAGTTCTACCCGCCCGCGTGAACCAACATGTGGCAATTGTCCGTCCTGATCCGGCGACGCTCGATCCTGGGTTCCTCCGCTATTTCCTCGCGTGCCCGGAGACGCAGACGACGCTCCTGTCGTGGGCCGCGTCTGGCGGAACACGGAACGCCTTGACCAAAGGGATGATCGAGCACTTCGACGTGCCCGCCCCCAAAGACGTGGTTGAACAGGGGGCCATCGCCCACATCCTCGGCACGCTGGACGACAAGATCGAGCTGAACCGTCGGATGAACGCGACGCTGGAGGCGATGGCGCGGGCGCTGTTCCGGTCCTGGTTCGTCGATCTCGACCCGGTGCGGGCCAAGATGGAAGGCCGCGATACCGGGCTGCCGAAGGACATCGCCGACCTGTTCCCGGATAGGCTCGTGGAGTCCGAGTTGGGCGAAGTCCCCGAGGGTTGGAGTGACGGCCACGTCGAAGATGAAGTTTTGCGCCGCGCCGAACCGGATGGCGGAGCCCTGGGACACGATCGTCAGTGTTCGTGCACCCGTAGGGGACATCAACATGGCGTGGGAGCGGTGCTGCATTGGGCGTGGGGTTGCTGCACTACGGCACAGGTCCGGCTCAGCGTCCTTCGGCTACTACATTGCTCAGGCGCTCCGAGTACACATGCGACAGTACGAGCATACCGGCACGGTATTCGGAGCCATCAATCGGAAGCAGCTCGCACGGTTGCCGTTGGTGCAGCCGGCGGCGGATGTCGTCCGCGCCTTCGAGGAACTCGTGCATCCGTGGGACCAAACGATACGGCTCCGTACGGCACAAGGCGATACGCTGACCGCACTGCGCGACACGCTGCTGCCGAAATTGGTCTCTGGGGAACTGCGCGTGGATGTCCGTGAGGCGTCGCCCCAAGACGCCGAGCGGCCGGTTGCGGCGGCGGGAGCGAGCGCGTGACACGTGGGGAGTCGATCTCGTGAGCGACGCCACATTACTGGAATCCACGGTCGAGGACGCCACCCTCGCCTGGCTGGAAGGGGTCGGCTGGACCGTTGCGCGCGGCTCCGACATCGCTCCCGACACGCCGAATGCGGAGCGCGACGACTACGGCGAGGTCGTCCTGGAGGAGCGTTTGCGGTCCGCGCTCGCACGGCTCAATCCCGACCTTCCCGCGGAAGCAGTCGATGACGCACAACGCAGACTGGTCCGTCCCGCGGGGGCGACGCTGGAAGCCCGCAACCGCTCTTTCCACCGCATGGTCGTCGATGGCGTCACCGTGGAGTACGTCGCCGCCGACGGGGCGGTTCGAGGCGGGCAGGTCCGCGTGGTCGACTTCGACGTGCCGGAGGCGAACGACTGGCTGGCCGTGAACCAGTTCACCGTCGTCGAGAACAAGCACGAGCGCCGGCCCGACATCGTGCTGTTCGTCAACGGACTTCCGCTGGGCGTCATCGAGCTGAAGAACCCGGCCGACGAGAGCGCGACGATCCGCTCCGCGTTCCAGCAGCTTCAGACCTACAAGGCGGAGGTCCCCTCGCTGTTCGCGTTCAACACGGCGCTCGTCGTGTCGGACGGCCTGGCGGCGCGCATCGGGACGCTGACCGCCCCGTGGGAGTGGTTCAAGCCGTGGCGGACGGTCACGGGCGAGACGCTGGCCGACTCGACGCTGCCGCAGTTGCAGGTGCTCGTCGAGGGGGTCTGCGCTCCCGGCCGGCTGCTGGCCCTCGTCCGCGACTTCACCGTGTTCGAGGACGACGGCAGTGCACTGACGAAGAAGATGGCCGGCTACCATCAGTTCCACGCGGTCGAGACCGCCGTCGCCGAGACCTTGCGTGCGGCCCGGCTACAAAGGGACGTGGACGCCCCCACCCGGCCGGAACGCGACCGGTCCGACCGGCAGGGTGGGACTCCGGGCGACCGGCGCATCGGCGTCGTCTGGCACACGCAGGGGTCGGGCAAGAGCCTGACGATGGCGTTCTACGCCGGCCGCCTCGTCCGTGACCCCGCGATGGAGAACCCGACCATCGTGGTGCTGACCGACCGGAACGACCTCGACGACCAGCTCTTCGGCACCTTCGCCCGCTGCGCCGATCTGCTGCGCCAGCCCCCGGTTCAGGCCGAGAGCCGCGCCGACCTGCGGGCCAGGCTCACGGTGCAGGCGGGCGGCGTCGTGTTCACGACGGTCCAGAAGTTCTTCCCCGACGAGAAGGGCGACCGGCATCCGCTGCTCTCCAAGCGCCGCAACATCGTCGTCATCGCCGACGAGGCGCACCGCAGCCAGTACGACTTCATCGACGGGTTCGCCCGCCACATGCGGGACGCCCTGCCGAACGCCTCGTTCATCGGCTTCACGGGCACGCCGATCGAGCTGGCCGACGCCAACACCCGCGCCGTGTTCGGCGACCACATCAGCATCTACGACATCCAGCGGGCGGTCGAGGACGGCGCCACGGTGCCGATCTACTACGAGAGCCGCCTTGCGAGGCTCGCGCTCGACGAGCAGGAGAAGCCGCGTATCGACCCCGGTTTCGAGGAGGCGACCGAGGGCGAGGAGATCGACCGCCGCGAGAAGCTGAAGACGAAGTGGGCGCAGCTCGAGGCCATCGTCGGCGCCGAGAAGCGCATCGCGCTCGTGGCGCAGGACGTCGTCGAGCACTTCGAGAAGCGTCTGGACGCGATGGACGGCAAGGCGATGGTGGTCTGCATGAGCCGGCGCATCTGCATCGACCTCCACCGCGAGCTGGTGCGCCTGCGCCGGGACTGGCATGACGACAGCGACCGGTCGGGCGCCCTGAAGGTCGTCATGACCGGCTCCGCCTCGGATCCCCCGGTCTGGCAGTCGCACATCCGCAACAAGGCCCGCCGAGAGGAGCTGGCGAAGCGGTTCCGCGACCCCGGCGACCCGCTCCGGATGGTGATCGTACGCGACATGTGGCTGACCGGCTTCGACGCGCCGAGCCTGCACACGATGTACGTGGACAAGCCGATGCGCGGCCACGGGCTGATGCAGGCCGTCGCGCGGGTCAACCGCGTGTTCCGGGACAAGCCGGGCGGACTCGTCGTCGATTACCTCGGACTGGCCCACGAGCTGAAGCGGGCGCTGGCGACCTACACCGAAAGCGGCGGCACGGGACAGACCGCGCTGGACCAGGAACAGGCGGTCCGGGCGATGCTGGAGAAGCACGAGGTGTGCTGCGGCCTGTTCCACGGGTTCGACCGGACCGCGTGGGTCGCCGGCTCGCCGGCAGAGCGGCTCGGTCTGCTGCCGGCCGCGCAGGAACACGTCCTGGCGCAGGAGAACGGCAAGGCGCGCTGCCTGAGCGTCGTGCGGGCGCTCTCGCAGGCGTTCGCGCTGGCCGTGCCGCATCCCGAAGCTATCCGCATCCGCGACGACGTGGCGTTCTTCCAGGCGGTCCGGGCGGCGCTGTCCAAGCGGGACGGCTCCGAGCGGAAGACCGGCGAGGAGCTGGACCACGCCGTGCGGCAGATCGTCTCGCGGGCCGTGGCCCCGGACGGCGTGCTGGACATCTTCGCCGCCGCCGGGCTGCACAAGCCGGACGTGTCGATCCTGTCCGAGGAGTTCCTGGCCGAGGTGCGGGACATGCGCCAGCGCAACCTCGCCGTCGAGTTGCTGCGGAAGCTGCTGAAGGGCGAGCTGGCCACGCGGCGGCGCAAGAACGTGGTGCAGGCGCGCTCGTTCGCCGCGATGCTGGAGCAGACCATCCGCCGCTACCAGAACCGGGCCGTCGAGGCCGCGCAGGTGATCGAGGAGCTGATCGGGTTGGCTCGCGAGATGCGGGCCGCAAGCGCCCGCGGCGAGGCGCTCGGCCTGTCGGACGACGAGCTGGCGTTCTACGACGCGCTCGGCGTCAACGACAGCGCGGTGCAGGTGCTCGGCGACGAGACCCTGCGCGGCATCGCCCGTGAGCTGGTCGAGACCGTACGGAACAACGTGACCATCGACTGGACGCAGCGCGAGAACGTCCGCGCCAGACTCCGCGTTCTCGTGAAGCGCGTCCTGCGGAAGCACGGCTATCCGCCAGACAGGCAGGAGTCGGCGACGCGGACGGTGCTGGAGCAAGCCGAGGTGCTGTCGGCCGGCTGGACCACCTGAGTGCCGTCATGGCGGCCACAGACACCTCGGAACGCAGCCGTAAACCCAGTGAGAGTGTCGTCCGGTGTGGGTCGGCCGCCGGGCCGGGGGCATCGGGGACAGTTCGCCGGCCGGATGCATCCGATAGGGAGGCGTCGCTCATTCGCGAGCGCCTGGCGCGACTCGGGGACGAGAAAGCCGCTCTTGAGGCCCGGCTTGCCGAGCTTGAGGCCGTACGGCCGCGTGAACAGAAGGGTCCACCGCCCAAGGGGCCTGTCACGAACCGCTCGGCGGCGCGCGAGAAGATCGCGCTGTTTCGGTCCCTGTTTCGCGGGCGTGAAGATGTCTTCCCGAGACGCTGGGAGAACCCCAGGACGGGCCGAGCGGGTTACGCGCCGGCGTGCGGCAACGAGTGGGCGCCGGGCCTGTGCGACAAACCCAGGATCAAGTGCAGCGCCTGCTCGAATCAGGCGTTCCTGGCGGTGACGGACGAAGTGATCGACGGGCATCTGCGGGGACGCCACACGGTCGGCGTCTATCCCATGCTCCCCGACGATACGTGCCGGTTTCTCGCCGCCGACTTCGACAAGCGGACATGGCGGCGGGATGCCGAGGCCTTTCTCTCGGCGTGCCGGTCGAAGCAGGTGCCGGCGGTCCTGGAACGGTCCCGTTCGGGCAACGGCGGGCATGTCTGGATCTTCTTCGCAGAACCGGTGCCGGCCGCCCTCGCGCGCCGTCTCGGCGCCCATCTCCTGACCGAGACGATGGAGCGCAACCCCGATATCGGTTTCGAATCCTACGACCGGTTCTTCCCGAGTCAGGACACCCTGCCGGCCGGCGGCTTCGGCAACCTAATCGCGCTGCCTCTTGAGCACGGCCCGCGAGAGAACGGCAACAGCCTGTTCGTCGACGAGGGATTCGAACCCTGGCCGGATCCATGGGCGTTTCTCTCGTCGCTTCGCCGCCTGTCCCCGGCGGAGGCGTCCGCGATTGTCGATGAAGCCGGGCGCCAAGGCCGCGTTGTCGGCCTGCGCTTGCCGGTTGACGACGAGGACGAGGAACCCTGGACCGCGCCCCCGTCGCGCCGCCTGCCGTTGCCCACGCTCACCGGGACGCTGCCGGAGCGAGTCGACGCGGTGCTGGGCGACCGGATCTACATCCCACGCGCCGGACTGCCGACGGCCCTGGTCAACCGGCTCATTCGGCTCGCCGCGTTCCAGAACCCGGCCTTCTACAGCGCCCAGGCGATGCGGCGTTCGACGTTCGGCATTCCCCGCATCGTGGCCTGCGCCGAATTGCTCCCGCATCACATCGCCCTGCCGCGAGGATGCCGCGGGGCGTTGGAGGGACTTCTCCAGGACCTGAGCATTGCCGTGCATCTGCGTGACGAGCGCAACGCCGGCCATCCTGTCGAGACCGCCTTCCTTGGGGAGTTGACGCCGGAGCAGAGGGCCGCCGCCGACGCTCTGCTGGAGCACGAGACTGGAGTGCTGGCTGCGACCACCGCGTTCGGCAAGACGGTCGTCGCCGCGTCCATCATCGCCGCCCGTGGGACCAACACGCTGATCCTGGTTCACCGGCGGCAGCTCATGGAGCAATGGATCGCGCGGCTGGCGGCGTTTCTTGACCTTGCGGCGCCCGCCATCGGCCAGATCGGCGGAGGCAAGCGCACGTCTACGGGCATCGTCGACGTCGGAGTCATCCAGAGCCTCGTGCGGAAGGGCGAAGTCGACGACATCGTCGCCGACTACGGGCATCTCATCGTCGATGAGTGCCACCACCTCTCGGCGGTGAGCTTCGAGGCGGTGGCGAGCCGCGCAAAGGCGAGGTTCGTTCTCGGACTGTCCGCGACCGTAACGCGCAAGGACGGACACCATCCGATCGTCTTCATGCAGTGCGGGCCGGTCCGGTTCCGGGCGAGCGCGAAGGCGCAGGCCCGGCAGCGTCCGTTCGGGCACCGGGCGATCCTGCGCCCGACAACGTTCCGGATGCCGGAAGGGATTGACCGGGAGCGCCCGCCGATCCAGCACGTCTACGCGGCCCTGGCGGCTGACGAGGACCGCAACGACCTGATCTTCAACGACGTGCTGCAAGCCCTTGAGGCGGGACGCTCGCCGATCCTGCTCACGGAGCGCAAGGACCATGCCCAGCACCTTGCGGACAGACTCGGCCGCTTCGCCCGGAACGTTCTCCTTCTCCGTGGAGGCATGGGCATGAAGCAGCGCCGCGAGGTCATGCGGCGTCTCAAGGACGTTTCCGAGGCGGAAGAGCGCGTTCTGATCGCGACCGGCCGGTATGTGGGCGAGGGTTTCGACGATGCGCGGCTCGACACGTTGTTCCTGGCGATGCCGGTCTCCTGGAAGGGGACACTCACGCAGTACGTGGGCCGCCTCCACCGGCTGCACCCGGCGAAGCGCGAGGTGCTCGTCTACGACTACGTCGATGAGGTGGTGCCGATGCTCCGACGCATGAGCGAGAAGCGCATCCGCGGCTACGGCAGCCTGGGCTATTCCGTCGAGAGGTGCGGCGGCCGGGTTGTCGCGTGAGATCGCTGGCCGCAAATCCCTGCCCTGCCTCTCCCCGGCAGGCAGCGGCGCCGGGCCGGACAACCTTGGCGTGGCCTCACGGAGTCCGGGAATCGATCACGCAGACCGACCGTGCCAGTCTGTCCGGTGGTCGGAGGTTCGGGGATCCGGGATCCGGGGACGGCTTCGTTGGTCCGGTCTGTTCCGGATCACAGGGTGGGGTACACCGTGGGGGTGAAACCCCACCTGCCGTCAGCAACCCATTCATTGTGAGTGGCTTACGCGCTTTTCGTGGCGGTCGTCGCAGTAGCGCCCGGCCTGTGCTACGTTTCGGACGAAGGCGGTCGAGAGCGCGTGGTGCGGCTGCCGGCCGCTGGGCTTGGTGGTCCGGGGTCGTGTCGGGAGTTCCATGGCCTACCAGTATTCCCCTCACTGAATGGCGGATACTGGCGGATCGTACCGGACGCAACCGGCCCTCGTCAAGCCGGTGGATGGGTGGTAATCATTTATAAATCAGGCGTTTACGGACCATTCAGGACGACAACGGACGGCGGCGGATTTCCTAGTATGGTGGACAGGGCTACAGCCACACAGTTGGCCCTTGCCGTCCAGTCCGTCGTCGAGGTGGACCAGTTCTACGGCATCGAGATCGGCGAGTTTCCGGCCCGCATCGCCGCGACCGCGCTGTGGATGATGGACCACATCATGAACAACCGGCTGAGCCTGGAGTTCGGCCAGACGTACGCGCGGATCCCCATCGAGAAGTCGCCGCACATCCGCAACGCCGACGCGCTGGAGATCGACTGGGCCGACGTGCTGCCGCCCGACGAGTGCTCGTACGTCTTCGGCAATCCGCCGTTCGGCGGCGCCAAGTACCAGTCGCCCGAGCAGCGGGAGCAGGTGCGGCGCGTGGCCGCACTCGAAGGACGCGCCGGGACGCTCGACTACGTGACCGCGTGGTTCATCCGTGCCGGCGACTACGTGCGGCGGGCGCAACCGCCGGACGGCGCGAGGCCGCCGCGGATCGGATTCGTGGCGACCAACTCGATCACGCAAGGCGAGCAGGTGGCGCAACTCTGGCCGCTGCTGTTGGACCGTCGCCGCCTGGAAATCGCCTTCGCTCATCGCACGTTCGCTTGGGGATCGGACGCTCGCGGCACGGCGCATGTGCACGTGGTCATCGTTGGGCTGGACGCGGCAGACCAAGCGCCACGAGACCGACGCCTATTCGCCTACGAGGACATCAACGGGGAACCGCTCGAAGGGCGCCACGCCGTGATCACGCCGTACCTGCTCGACGGCGGTGCGCTGGCTAATCCGCATGTCGTCGTGCGGGAGGAGGGCCGCCCGATCAACAGCATGCCACGGCTCATCATCGGCTCGAAACCGATCGATGGCGGACACTACATCCTCGACGCTGCCGGCCGGGAGGAACTGCTCGCCGCGTGCCCCGAGGTCGCGCCGTTCGTCCGCCCGTACGTCGGGTCGTGGGAGTACTTGAACGGCGGGGAACGCTACATCCTCTGCCTGCACGACGCGCCGCCCGAGTTGCTGAGACGGGAACCCGCGCTGCGCCACCGGGTGGCGGCCGTCCGCGAATTCCGGCAGCGGAGCAAGAGCGCCCCAACGCGAAGCCTCGCGACGACGCCCATTCTGTACCACGTCAACGTGATTCCCGCCACCCCGTTCCTGGTCGTACCGGAGGTCAGCTCCGAGCGCCGCGAGTACGTCCCGATCGGCTGGCTGGAGCCTCCGGTCGTCCCGAGCAATCTCGTGCGTGTTCTCGAAGGTGCGACCGAACCGATCTTCGCCCTGCTCACCTCGGCGATGCACATGGCGTGGCTGCGTCACATCGGCGGGCGGCTGAAGAGCGACTACCGCTACTCCATCGGCCTCGTCTACAACACGTTCCCGCTGCCGCCCGGCTTCGCCGACGCGGACACCTCGGCGCTGGAGCCGCTCGCGCAGGCCGTGCTCGATGCCCGCGCCGCCCACGAGGGTGCGACGCTGGCGGACCTGTACGACCCGGACCTGATGCCGCCGAACCTCCGACGGGCGCATCAGGCGCTGGATCGCGCCGTGGATCGCCTCTACCGTCGGAAGCGCTTCACGTCGGAGCGTGAACGCGTCGAGTACCTGTTCGGACTGTACGAGCGCATGCAGGCGCCACTCGCTGCGGCGGCTGCAAAGCCGAGAGCGAGGCGTCGGCGGCGGGCGACATGAGCTTCATGCCTCGCCAAGCGACGCACTGCCCGACAGTGGGTTACGCTGCTTCGGTGAGCCGGGACAGGATGAACGACAGGATCGATGAAGCCGTACTGGCGCTCCTGTATCTGGGAATCTGCGAGCGTGATCCGATGACGGGCGTGCGCGCGTGGAAGTCGTTCGACTGGGAGGCGATGGACCGCCTTCACCGCAGGGGGCTGATCTCCAATCCGGCGAGCAAGGCCAAGTCGGTGAAACTGACCGAGACGGGCTTGCGCCGGGCAGAGGCGGCCTACCGTCGGCTGGTCGAGGCGGACGACTGAGGCCGCGTCCAAGAGGTTGACCGCGGCTGGCGGACCAAGACCTCGGATCCCAATCGGTCCGCGAACGTCGTTCGAGGTGCGATGCGATACCGTTCGGATTGCGGGGTACAGGATGGGGACGAGGATCGATAGCAGGCAGCTAAGTTATTGAAACGATAGCGTGTTACTGACCGGTCGAGGCGGTTCGGTCAGAAACTCCTGATCGGCCTGCTCGACGGGACGCTGGAACGGCGTCAGCGTCGAATTGTTCCAGATGCCCTGCAGGTCGGGATCGCCCCACGCGGTGCGGAGCGATTCGCCGGCCGGCTGGGCGGCAGCGAGCACCGGCGCCAGCGCCACGGCGGCGATGACGGCACATGCGACGGCCAGCCATCCCTTGCTCATCGGATTCTCCTCATTGGATTCGCCGGTCCCGGCCGCGACACGCGGCGGGGACCGGCTCCGGACGGTTGTCGTCGGCTACACGTCGGTCGCGAGCGACAACGGCTCGAGGTCGACGCGGCCGTTGCTGTCGCCGAAGCTGTCGGCGGGCACGCCGGCCTTGTCGAGCAGGCCCAGGAGCAGATTGGCCATCGGCGTCAGCTCCCTGAACCTGATGTGCCGCCCGCTGCGCAGCCGGCCCGCGCCGCCGCCCAGCAGCAGCAGCGGCAGGTTCTTGTGGTCGTGCAGGTTGCCGTTGCTCATGCCGCTGCCGTGCAGCACCAGCGAGTGGTCGAGCAGGCTGCCGCTGCCGTCGGACGTCGCGGCGAGCCGCTCGGCGAAGTACGCCAGCAACTGGCTGTAGTACGTGTTGATGCGGGCAATCGCCGCGATCTTCTCCGGCTTGTCCTGGTGGTGCGAGGTGCCGTGGTGGCCCTCGTTGACGCCGATCCACGGGAAGGTGCGGGCGCTCTGCTCGCGGCCGAGCTGCATGCTGAAGACGCGCGTGATGTCCGCCTGCCAGGTCAGCACCAGCAGATCGAACATCAGCTTGACGTGCTCGTCGTACGACTCGGGAATGCCGACCGGCCGATCCGGCAGCGCCAGCGTGGACTGCCCGGCCTGCTCCTCCGCGCGCTGGATGCGGCGCTCGACCTCCCGCACCGCGTCGACGTAGTCGCCGACGCGCGTCCGGTCGCCGGCGCCCAGGCTGCGCATCAGGCGCGCCATGTCGTCCGTCACCGAGTCGAGGATGCTGCGATCCTTGCGCATCTCGGCGCGGCGCTGGCCGGCGGTCCCTCCCTCGCCGAACAGACGCTCGAACACCAGCCGCGGATTGTTCTCCATGGGCAGCGGCGTCGTCGGCGAGGACCACGACAGCGTGTTGACGTACACGCAGTTGTAGCCGTTGTCGCAGTTGCCCACCAGGAAGCTGTTCTCCAGCGTCAGCTCCAGCGACGGCAGCCGCGTGTCGCGGCTGAGACGCTGCGCGGCAATCTGGTCGACCGTCGTGGCCAGCAGGACGTCGGCGCCCTCGGTCATCTTCGGCCGGGCGGCGCTCAGCCAACTGGCGTTCGAGCGCGTGTGCTCCGCGTTGCCGTCGGTCCCGTTGCCCTGCGCGTTGCGGTGCTCCATGTTGGTGAGGACGATCAACTGGTCCTGCACCGCCGCGAGCGGCTGGAGGATCGGCGAGAGCGTGAGCGGGCCGCCGTCGCCGGGCGGCGTCCACTGGTTCTGCGAGCCCGAGGCCCACGACACGGACCCGTGCGGGAAGTAGATGAAGCCGAGCCGGCGCACGGGGTTGGCCGACGTCCTGGCCGTGGCCGAGAGGGCCGGGACCATCGAGTCCAGCAGCGGCAGCGCGACGGTCGCGCCCACGCCGCGCAGGAACGTTCGCCGCGGCAGATGCTTTTTCGTGATGATCATGATTGTTGCGCTCGCCTCATCTGGAACGGTGTGCTCTTGACCACGCCGAGAATGAGTGCCGAGAAGCGGTAGTCGTCAGCGGCCGCTTCGCGCTCGATCGCCCGCACCGCGGGCATGTCGTAGTGCTCGACCGCCCGGCCCAGGCCGTACGTCAGCAGCTTGCCCGCCAGCGTCCGCACGAACTGATCCGATCTGTCCAGCAGGGTGTCCCGCAGCCCTCCGGCTCCCGCGAACGTCGTGCCGTCCGGAAAGGTCCCCGTCACGTCGAGCGGCTCGAACCCGTCGGTGCGCTCCCGCCAGCGGCCGATCGCGTCGAAGTTCTCGAGCGACAGGCCGACGGGGTCCATTATCGCATGGCACGACGCGCAGACCGGGTTCCGCCGGTGCTGGACCATGCGCTCGCGCATCGACAGCACGGCGTCCGACCCTTCCTCGCTCAGCGGCGGCACGTTGGCCGGCGGCGGGGGAGGCGGCGTGCCGAGCAGGTTCTCGAGGATCCACTTGCCCCGCACGACGGGCGACGTCCGCGTGGCGTACGACGTCACCGCCAGGATGCTCCCCTGGCCGAGCAGCCCGCCGCGCGGACTGCCGGCCGGCAGGGCGATGCGCCGGAAGTGGCTGCCGTAGACGTTCGGGATGCCGTAGTGCTTGGCGAGCCGCTCGTTGACGAAGGTGTAGTCCGCGCTCAGCAGGTCGAGCACGCTCCGGTCTTCCCGGATGATGCTGTCGAAGAACAGCTCCGTCTCCCGCCGCAGCGCCCTGCGCAGCGTCTCGTCGAAATCGGGAAACACGATGAAGTCGGGCGAGACCGCCGGCAGGTTGCGCAGGTAGAGCCACTGCGCCGCGAAGTTCGTCACGAGCGAGGCCGCGCGGGGGTCCGCCAGCATGCGCCGCACCTGCTGCTCGAGCACGCCGGGCTCGCGGAGCCTGCCGTCGCCGGCGACCGCGAGCAGCTCGTCGTCCGGCAGGCTGCTCCAGAGGAAGAACGAGAGCCGTGACGCCAGCTCGAGGTCGGTGACGTGGTACCCGGCATCCGAGGCCGCGGCCGCGGCCTCCGGATCGCGCTCGATGCGGAACAGGAACTCCGGGCTGACGAGCAGCCGCCGCAGGGCCATCTCGATGCCGGCTTCGAAGCCGCCCGCCGCGCTCCCGTCGGCGTGGAAGTCGAGCAGGGTGTCGAGATCGGCGCGGGTGGGCGGCCGGCGGTAGGCGCGGCGGGCCAGGGTCGTCAGGATGTCTTCGGCGCACGCGCGCTCGGCCTGCCCGCCGGGCGCCGGCCGGCAGGTGAAGATACGGCGCCGACTCGGCGTATCGCCCGCGCCCGTCGAGTCGTAGGGGCCGGTGATCGTGAGCGAGTAGACGGCCGGCTGCGTGCGCTGATCGCCGCCGACGGTGATGTGCACCTTGAGGAACGGCTGCCGGTGCCGCTCCACCACGGCGGAGCCCCGGCTGACGAACGCCGCGCCCACCGTGCGGGCGCCGGCCGCGACCGGCACGCGCACCGCGAGATCGGCGTCGGCGCTGCGGTCGGGCTGGTCGTACAGATCCAGCGAGGCGCGCGACGGGTCGCGCCGGGACCGCGGCTCGACGGTCAGGACCCGCACCGGTTCCCCGTCCAGCGTGATGACGATGTCGTGCGGCTCCCGCAACCCGCCGACCCGGTTGCTGTTCCAGCTCTTGCCGAGCTCGACGCGCACTTCGTACTCGGCGTCGACCGGGAAGTTGTAGCGGAACGTGGCGCCGCCGCGCGTGCCGAACGGCAGACCTTCCACGTGACGGTCCTGATTCAGGTCGGACGGCACGATGAACGTATCGGCGACGGCCGAGCGCACCGGCGCGCCGACGGCCAGCCGGCTGATCTTCTGTGCCGCGCTCAGGTAGCGTTCCATCCGGCCCGCATCGAGACCGCCGAGACCGACGTTGTCGAATCCGGCGCTCGAGTCGTCGGCCGGCAGCAGATCGGCGACGTCGATCTCGAGGTCCAGCAGGTCCCGGATCGCGTTCTGGTACTCGGTGGCGTTGAGACGGCGCAGCGCGTCGCTGCGCCCCGGGTCGGGCGCGGCCGCGGCGGCGTGGTCGAGCCCCGCCTCGAGGAAGGCGGCGAGGCGATCGTACGTCGCCCGATCCGGGCGCGGCCGGCCGGGCGGGGGCATCATCCCGGCCCGCAGCTTCAGCACGACCTTTTCCCAGACCTCCGCCTGGCCGCCCGGGTCGCCGGCATCGAGCGCCTCCAGCGTGAGCCCCGCCGTGCGCAGGCTGTCGTTGTGGCAGGTAACGCAATAGCGTTCCAGCAGGGCCGCCGCGTCCCCGGCGGAGTGGCCGCTCGCAGCCTGGGCCCGGCCCGCCGCCAGCAGTTGGCCGGATGTCGCAGCGCCCGCGGCCGCAAGAGCGGCGGCCAGCGCCAACACTCCTCTCAGCATGGCCCAACTCTACCACTTCCCGGCGTTACTGTCCGGCGCCGCGACCGCGGCTCCGACGCGGCGCACCCCCCGCGGAGACTGGTAGGATCCAGGAATGAGAACAGGGAATGCGTGCTCCGGATCACGGGTCGCCTGCGTGCTGGCGCTCGCGTGCCTCTGCGCCTCGGCCGTCGCGGCGCCGGCCGCCGCAGTCGCTCGCGAGAATCCGCTGGCGGAGGCGGTCAAGCGGGCGGACGCGAGCGCGGTCCGCGGACTGCTGGACGGCGGCGCCGACGCGAATGCGCCGCAGGCCGACGGCACCACCGCGCTGCACTGGGCCGTGCGTCTGGACGACCTCGAGCTGGCGGAGCTGCTGATTGGCGGCGGCGCCGACGCCCGGACCGTCAACGCATTCGGCATCCCGCCGTTGTGGCTGGCCGCCGTCAACGGCAGCGCGGCGATGATTGAGCTGCTGCTCGACGCCGGCGCCGACCCGGGCACCGCTGTGGCGGCGGGCGAGACCGTGCTCATGACGGCCGCGCGCACCGGGCGGGTGGACGCCATCGAGGTGCTGCTGGCGCACGGGGCCCACGTCGACGCGCTCCAGCGCGAAGGCCAGACAGCGTTGATGTGGGCCGCAACGGAGGGCCATGCCGACGCGGTGCGCGCCCTCGTCGCCGCGGGCGCCGACGTCGGGGCGCGGACGCTCGTTCCCGAGAACCCCCTGCGGACGGGGCTCGAGGGGCCCGCGCCGCACGGCTTCACGGCCCTGCTCTTCGCGGTGCGCGCCGGCCACATCGAGGTCGTGCGGGCCCTGCTCGAGGCGGGCGCGGACCCGGACGATCGGCTGCCCGACGGTACGGGCACGGTGGTGCTGGCGGCGACCAACGCGCACTGGGAGCTCGGCGTCCTGCTGGTCGATGCAGGCGCCGACGCGGACGCCGCCGGGCAGGGGTGGACGGCGCTGCACGCCATGACCTGGGTGCGCCGGCCGAACTTCGGCTTCAACCCGCCCGGTCCCGTCACGACCGGCGATCTCGACAGCCTGAGCTTCGCGCGGGCGCTGGTCGCCAGCGGGGCCGATGTCGACGCCCGGATGACGGCCGAGCCGCGCAACGGCTACCGCAACGCGCTCAACCGGGTCGGCGCCACACCGCTCCTGATGGCCGCGCGCCTCGCGGACGCCCCGCTGATGCGCGTCCTGCTCGCGCTGGGCGCCGATCCCACGATCACCAACGAGGACGGCGCGACGCTGCTCATGGTTGCCGCGGGGCTGGGCATCCACTCGCCGGGCGAGGATCCGGGGACCGAGGCGGAGGCGCTCGCCTGCGTCGAGATCGCGCTCGAGCTGGGCGGCGACGTCAACGCCGTCGCGCTGAACGGCGAGACGGCGCTGCACGGGGCCGCCTACCGGGGCGCGAACTCCATCGTGCAGCTCCTCGTCAAGCGCGGGGCCGACACCTTCCACACGGAGAACGAGGACGGCTGGACCCCGTTGCGGATTGCGCAGGGCGTGTTCCGGACCGCTACCTACAAGGAGGCGCCCCACACGGCGGCGCTGCTCAGCGAGCTGATGGCACGGGAGAATTGAAGGCGCAGACTCCTACCGGCGGGTTTCGGGCAGGCGGCGCTCGTCGGATCCGTCGTAGACGTGCCCGGTCGGGTCGATGAGCCGCATCGGCGCCTCGCGCGCCTGCTCCTCGATGGCGTGCGCGACGATGCCCGGGAGGCGCGAGATCATGAACAGGGCGCTCGCCGCCTCGGCGTCGAAGCCCAGGTCGCCGCAGATGGCCGCGATGGCCCCCTCCTCGTTGATGTGCGGGGGCGGATCGGCCGCGTCCTGATGGCGCTCGGCGAGCACGCGCTCGACCGAGCGGATGAGCTGCACGTGGGCGCTGTCGAGCTCGAGCTCCAGCGCGAGCTGCAGGAGGCGGGCGGCGCGGGGATCCCGCGTGTGGAACCGGTGCCCGAAGCCGGGCGGCGGGGTGCCGTCATCCAGCGCCTGGTTGACCAGCCGCCGGGCGGCGTCGTCGGGCGACACCCAGTCGCCGACCAGGGCCAGCCCGTCCGTCAGGAACCGCAGGCAGGCCTCGATGCTGCCGCCCCCGCCCAGTGACGATCCGAACGCCAGGACGCCGGCGGCCGCCGCCGCGCGGGTCGGGGCGCCGGTCGTGGCCACGTTGCGGGCGGCCAGCGTGGACGGCGGCGTCGCCCCGTGATCGATCGACGACACGAGGAGCGCGTCCATCAGGCGCCCGACGGCGGGCGACGGCAGCTCGCCGCCGAGCAGCAGATAGACCGCCTCGGCGAACGACAGCCGCCCCATCAGGTCGTCGAGGCGGTAGCCCCGGACGAGAATCCGGTTGGGCTCGATCAGCGTGATCCCGGTGCGCCAGTCCGCCGGGGCGGTGGCCTCGCCCGGATCCTGGTCTGCCCGCGCCGCGGCAACCCGCCGCCCGCCGCTCGTCCTGCCGTCGGCCTCCGTCCCGGAGCGCGGGGCGCGCCGGGACGGCGAGACTCGCTTGGCCATCGCGAAGCCACTATACACGAGTGGACGGGCGGCGCCGGCGGTCAGGGCGCCACCGCGATGTACGGCAGATGCCGGTGGTTCTCCGCGTGATCGAGGCCGTAGCCGACGACGAAGACGTCGTCGATCGTGAACCCGACGAAGTCGACCGGGACCGCCTGCCGCCGCCGGGACGGCTTGTCCAGGAGGCAGACGGTGCGCAGCCAGGCCGGACGCTGGGCCAGCAGGCGGCCGCGGAGTGCGCTCAGCGTGGTCCCCGTGTCGACGATGTCCTCGACGATCAGCACGTGCCGGCCGCGCAGATCGCGCGGCTCGAGGCTCCACGACATGACGCCGGCGGACTGCTTCCCGTTGCCGTAGCTCGCGCCCCGCGCGAAGTCGATGGTGACAGGCCGGGAAAACGCGCGCGCCAGGTCGGCGAGAAAGATGAAGCCGCCGGCGAGCATCCCGACCAGATGGATGGTAACCTCGGGGGGCGTGCTCGCTTCGATGTCGGCCGCGAGCTCCCCGACTCGGCGTTGGATCCGATCGGCCGAGAAGAGCGGGACCAGGGGAGGAGCGCCCACCATCATGAGGCAGGCAGCGTACTACAAACGCCGGTCGTTTCCACGCAGGACCCCGCGGAGCGCCCTGGCGGCGGCGCTGCTGTCGACGCTGCTGGCTGGCGGGCCGCCGCCGGCCGCCGCGACCCAGCCCCCTGCCGGGGAGGACCCGGACATCCGCCTGTTCTTCGAGGCCGCGAATCCCGACGACGACGCCGCGGAGGAAGCGCTCGCGCAGATCGCGGCCGCCTGGCGCGACGGCTACGCGCCGATCGTGCGCGACATGCTGCGGCTCCTGCGGCCGCCGGCGCCCCCCGCACCGACTCTCGGCGCGCTGGATCCCACGCGCACCGAGCCGGCGTTCGAGCTCACGCTGCGCCGGGAGCACCCGTCGACCCGTGTCTGGCGCCGCCTGATGCGGTTCGTCGAGCAGCAGACGGGTGAGCGCTTCGGGGGCGAGGTGGACCGCCTCCAGCACTGGATCTGGGAGCAGCCGTACGATCCGCATCCGGACTACGCACTGTTCAAGGGCGAGTGGTACGCCGCCGTCGACACGCGTTTCCGGAGCTTCTTTCCGCGCGGCGTGGAGGCGACGATCAGGCTGGACGAGATCGACTGGGGCGGCGTGGTCGTCAACGGCATCCCGCCGCTGGCGTATCCGCGGACGCTGCCCGCCGCCGCCGCCGACTACCTCGACGATGACCACGTCGTCTTCGGCATCGCGGTCGACGGCGAGGCCCGCGCCTACCCCAAGCGCATCCTGGCCTGGCACGAGATGGCGCTCGACCGGCTCGGGGGCATGGAGCTGACGATCGTCTACTGCACGCTGTGCGGGACGGTCATTCCCTACGAGAGCGTCGTCGACGGCCGGCATGTCACCATCGGCACCAGCGGGTTCCTGTACCGGTCGAACAAGCTCATGTTCGACGACGAGACGAAGAGCCTGTGGAACACGTTCGAGGGGGTGCCCGTGGTCGGTCCGCTGGTCGGCAGCGGCCTGCGCCTGCGGCACCGCTCGGTCGTGACCACGACCTGGGAGGAATGGCGGCGCCTCCACCCGGAGACGACCGTGCTGTCCCTGGAGACGGGGCACCGGCGGGACTACTCGGAAGGCGCCGCCTACCGCGACTACTTCGGCACCGACCAGTTGATGTTCCAGGTGCCGCAGGTCGACGATCGGCTGCGGAACAAGGACGAGGTGGTGGTGATGCAGCTCGCGGACGCTGCCGGCGCGCGCCGTCCGCTGGCCATCGCCGCCAGCTTTCTCCGCGACAACCGGGTCTACGAGACGGAGCATGCCGGCCAGCGGCTCGTGGTGGTCACCAGCGCGGAGGGCGCCAACCGCGTCTACGCCGCCGGCGCCGACCGCTTCGCCCGGCTGCTCGACGACGGCCGCGTGGCCGACGCCGCGGGCGGGGTATGGCAGGTGACGGAGGAGGCCCTGGTGGCCGACGCCGACCCCCAGCGGCGCCTGCCGCGCGTAGCCGCCCAGCGGGCGTTCTGGTTCGGGTGGTACTCGCAGTTTCCGGACACCGTCCTCATCAGGTAGGCGGCCGGCGGTCAGCGCGGCGCGATGTCGAGCTCGACGTAGCCGCCGGCGGGCGTCCACTGCACGCGCTTCGCGGCCAGCCCGGCACCCGGCGCCTGGAAGTACACCAGCACCTCGATGTAGCTGTCCTCGAGCGGATAAACCAGCGCGCGCGCGATGCCCAGCGCCTCGTCCAGCCGGTGCGTCTCCACATCGACAATCAGGATGCCGATCGCCGACACGTAGTCGATGACCTGCCAGCCGAGCCCGCGCATCGACGGCCGGGGCCGGAAACGGGCCGTGGGAGAGCTCAGGGCCTGTGGCGTCATCAGCACCCACGCGCCCGGCGGCGCCACGTCCGGCAGCGGCGCGGGGGAGGGCACCGCGGCGATTCCCGCAAGGCCCGCGACAGCCGCTGCCGCGCCGGCCGCGATGAGCACCTTCTTCACGGGTGGAGTCTAGCAGCCCGGCCACCTGTCGCTCCGGGTGCCGGGCCGGTTCCGGATCGGCTATCCTAGGGAGCTTGGGGGCTTGGGGCGCAGCCCCATCTGAAGAAAGAAGGAGCAATCGTGACGAGACTCTTCGTTTTCGGCGCGGCGGCGCTCATGGCGCTGGGTGCTGCCGGGGGCGCGTACGCGCAGCAGCTCGGCGCGGGGGACCCGGCGCCGGCATTCGAGCTGCCGGGAACTGACGGGAACACGCACCGCCTGGCCGACTACCGGGGCAGGACGGTCGTTCTGGCCTGGTTCACGAAGGCGTTCACCGGCGGTTGAGCGGCGGAATGCAAATCGCTGCAGGATAGCAGCGACGATCTCAATCGGTTCGACATCGCCTACTTCATGGCCAGCGCCGACGATCTCGAGACGAACACGGCGTTCGCCGCGTCGCTGGGCGCCGATTTCCCCCTGCTCAGCGATCCCGAAGGCGACGTTGCGCGGGCCTACGGCGTCGTGACGGGCCGGGGCTCACTGCCGTCCCGCTGGACCTACATCATCGGTCCCGACGGGAACATCCTGCACGTGGACAGGAACGTCAATCCCTGGACGGCCGGTACCGATCTCGTCGCCGACCTGAACGAGCTGGGGGTGGCCAGGCGCTAGCTGACGGCGAGGGACGAGCCGGGCCGCGCGGACCGGCTCACCCTACTCCGGCCGGGTACGTTCTTGCGGCTCCTCCTCCACCTCTTCCTTGAAGCCCCGGATGGCCTGTCCGAGGCCGCGGCCAAGCCCTGAGAGGCGCTTGGCTCCGAAGATGAGGATGAGGATAAAGAAGATGATGATCAGCTCCGGCAACCCGACCGGGCCGAGCAGCGCCAACAGAGCAACTTTCATTGCGGCACCTTCCTCTCGGGGCAGCATATCACGCCCTGTCCGCATTGCATCGACCGCGGCGGTCCTGTCGCGCGCGGCGAAGCCGACCGGGAGCCTGGCGTGACTGACGAACCCGCCGCCGCCGGCAAGACCACCGTCGCCCCCGAGGCGCGCTTCGACGCCCGCCGGCGGCAGGTCGGGCTCGTGCTCGGCCCGCTGGTCTTCGTCCTGATGCTGGCGTTGCCGCTGGGCGGGCTGGAGCCGGAGGCGCACAGGCTGGCGGCCGTCGTCGCGCTGGTCATCGTGTTCTGGGTGACCGAGGCGTTGCCGCTCGCGGTCACGGCCCTGCTGGGGCCCACGCTCGCGGTCGTGCTGCAGGTGGCGCCGGTCGGCGCCGCGTTCGCCCCGATGGCGAACCCGATCGTCTTTCTCTTCATCGGCAGCTTCATCCTGGCGCAGGCGCTGTTCGTGCACCGGGTCAACGAGCGAATCGCCTACAGCGTGCTGTCGTGGCGCATCATCGGCGCCCGTCCGACCCGGATTCTGCTGGCGTACGGCGCGCTGGCGGCGTTCCTGTCCGCCTGGATGAGCAACACCGCCACGGCCGCCATGCTGGTCCCGATCGGGCTGTCGCTCATCGCGTTCATGGAAGCGGAGAGTCGCGTGCCGCGCGGCTACGGCACGGCGCTGATGCTGATGACGGCGTACGGCTGCTCGCGCGGCGGCATGGCCACGCCGGTGGGCACGCCGCCGAACCTCATCACGATCGCGATGCTCGACGACCTGCTCGGCGTGCGCATCTCGTTCGTGGAGTGGATGCTGCTGGCGCTGCCGGTGACGCTCGTGCTGGTGGTCGTCGCGTTCGTCTACCTGAACTGGGTCGGCCGCACCGGCGTCGACGAAATCCCGGGCGCGGACAGGATCGTCGCGGAGCGCAGGCGCGCGCTGGGGCCCTGGAAGCCCGGCGAGCGCAACGCGGTCATCGCGTTCGGCGTCACCGTCTGCCTGTGGGTCGGTCCGGGCATCCTGGCCCTGGTCCTGGGCCGCGACCACGCCGTCGCGCAGACGGTGCTCGCGAGCGTGCCCGAATCGGTGGCGGCCCTGATCGGCGCGGTGCTGCTGTTTCTGCTGCCCGTCAGCCGGGAGCAGCGGTCCACCCTGACCTGGAAGCAGGCGGCGCAGATCGACTGGGGGACCATCCTCCTGTTCGGCGGCGGCCTGTCGCTGGGCGCGCTGTCGGCGTCGAGCGGACTGGCCCTGGCCGTCGGCTCGGGGATCACGGGGCTGCTGCCGACCGACGCCGTGGTGCCGCTCACCTTCGCCGCGGCGCTGTTCACCGTCGTGCTGTCGGAGGCCATGTCGAATACCGCCGCCACCAACATCGCCATTCCGATCGTCGTTTCGATTGCCCAGGCCGCCGGCGTCGACCCGGTCGTGCCGGCGGTGTCCGCCGGGCTGGCCGCGTCGGTGGCCGTGGTGCTGCCGGTCTCGACCCCGCCCAATGCCATCGTGTACGCCTCCGGGAGGGTGCCGATCACCCAGATGATCAAGTACGGACTGCTGATGGACGGCGTGGCGATAGTCCTCGTGCCGGCGATGGTGCTCTGGCTGCTTTGAGCGCGTTGCGGGTAGCGGCGGCCCGGTGCGGGGAAGGTGCCCGGTGCGACCGACGCGAGTGCCGCTGATCGGCTTCCTGCAGCGACGGGGCCTGCTGTTCCCGGCGGTGCTGATACCCGTGGTCGCAGCCGTGCTGGTGCAGGGCGCGCTGCAGCGGAACGTGCCGCCGCCGGCCGCGGCGCCTGTTCCCGAGCCGGTTGCCGGCGGGCTCGGGCGGCCCGTCGCCCGCACGCTGGACAAGACGCCCCTGACGTACTTCGCCGACTACTGGGCGCAGCTCGCCGCGCGCACCGGGCCGTGGTTGACGGTGGTGGGTCCCGCCGCCACGCCGGCGCTGGTCGTGGGGCCGCGGCTCGTGCTGACGACCGTCGACGCGGCCCTCGAGGTGCTGGCCGCGCGCGACCGCGCGGGGCTGGCGGGCGCTGTCGACGAGCAGGCGGCGCTCGCGGCACCGGAAGGGTTCCGGCTGCGGGGCTGGGACGAGGAAATCGGGCTCGCCGTCTTCGACGTGCTCGGCGACGACCGGGCGCCGTTCACGCTCACCGATCCGCACGTGCTGCCGTCGGGCTCGTACGTCGGCGTCGTGACCCTGTCGCGCGCCGGCGCGCCGGTCGTTGCGCCCGGCTACCTCGTGGGTGCGGCGTCACGCGCCGACGAGCTGGCGAACGGGAGCGATCTCGCCATCTCCGCCGACCTGCCGGAGACGCTCGCGATTGGGGCCGTGGTGGACCTGGACGGCGCGCTGCTGGGACTGGTGTACCGGGCGCCCAGCGGCCGCCGCGCCGTCAGCTCGACGGGGCTGTTGCGGCTCATCGAACGGCTGCAGGCCGAGACCGTCTGCCGCGGGATCGAGGTGGCGGATCTCGATGACGCCGTCCGCGAGGCGCTCGTTCTCGAAGGGGGCGTGCTGATCGAGTACGTCCGTCGCGAGGCGTTCGTGCCGGAGCCGTCCCTCAGAGGCGGCGACATCCTGGTGGAGTGGGCGGGGGAGCGGGTGCAGTCCGCGGCGCAGTTTCAACTGCTCTACGACGGCCTGGCGCCGGGTGCGCTCGTCCGCTACCGCGTGCTCAGACACCGCCGGCGGATCAGCGGCGGCACGATCGTGCCGGACGGCGACTGCCAGCCGGTCGGTCCCCGCGGCGTGCGCCTGGCTGCGCGCGGTCTCGCGCTCGAGTGGGTGCCCGGGGCGGCGGACGAGTCGGCCGCTGGACCCGGCTGGCGCGTGGCGACCGTGGCGGAGGGGGGTCCCGCCGCAGCGGCCGGCGTTGCGGAGGGAGACTGGCTCGTCGCGATCGGCGGCACGGGCGTCGGGACCGCGGACGACAGGGACGCGATCGCGGCCGCCGCGGGTCGTGCCGAGACCTTGCTGCTGCAGTTGCGGCGCGGCGTTCGGGCCAGGCTCGTGGCGGTCGCCCCGCCGGCGGATCCCCGTCCCGCGGCCGCCGCCGCCGGGCGCGGGCCCGGATAACGGCGGATGTCCGACGGCACCGCAGCGCCCGCCGGCCGCACGCGCGCGGTGCGCCAGTCGGACTGGCGCACCGCGCGCATCTGGCTGCGGTCCTCGTTCCTGCCCGAGCAGAACTACCTCATCATCCTGGCCGTCGTGGTCGGCGTGATCACCGGCCTGGGATCGGTCGGGTTCATCCTCGTGATCGAGCTGCTGGCCGACTTCGCGCGCGGGCCGGTCGCCGCCCTGCTCGAGCGGTTCGGCCCGGCCCGGCTCGTGCTGCTGCCGGCGCTCGGCGGACTCATGGTGGGCCCGCTCGTGCAGCGGTTCGCCCCGGAGGCGAAGGGGCACGGCGTGCCCGAGGTGATGACCGCGCTGGCCACCCGCGGCGGGCATATCCGCAAGCGAATCGTCGCCGTCAAGGTGGTCGCCGCGTCGCTGACCATCGGATTCGGCGGGGCGGCGGGCCGCGTGGGCCCGCTCGTGCAGGTCGGCTCGGCCATCGGCTCGACGGTCGCCCGCTGGACCCGCCCGGCGCGGCCCAACGTCCGCCGGCTGATGACGTGCGGCGCGGCCGGCGGGGTCGCCGCGATGTTCAATGCGCCGATCGCGGCCGCCATCTTCGCCATGGAGGTGCTGATCGGCCGCGTTCGCGGGGATTTCCTGCTCGTGCTGCTGACCTCGCTCGGCTCGTGCCTGACGGCGGGCTACCTCCTCGGGGACTCTCCGGCGTTCAGGGTGCCGGAGTACGAGCTCGCGAGCGCCGCCGAGCTGCCACTGTACTTGCTGCTGGGCGCGTTGCTCGGGACGGCGGCGGCCGGCTACGTCCGCCTGCTGTACTGGTCCGAGGACGCCTTCGGCGGGTGGCGGTTCCCCGACTATCTCAAGCCCGCGGCGGGCGGCCTCGTCGTGGGGTTGCTGCTGCGCTTCTATCCGCAGATCTACGGGGCCGGCTTTCCGGCCATCGAGCCGGCGCTGGAGGGATGCCTGCCCTGGGAGCTGCTGCTCGGCCTGTTCGCCGCGCAGATGCTCGCGAACTGCGCGACGCTGGGGTCGGGCGGCTCGGGCGGGGTGTTCGCGCCGTGCCTCTACATGGGTGCGATGCTGGGCGGCGCGTTCGGCTCGCTCGCCGGCGGCCTGTTTCCGGACGGTACGGCCGGACCCGGCGCCTACGCCCTGGTCGGGATGGCCGCCTTCTTCGCCGCGGCGGCGAAGAAGGCGGCGACGTCCATCCTGCTGCTACTCGAGATGACCGGCGACTATCGCATCGTGCTGCCGCTGCTGGCCGCGACGGCGGGCAGCGTCTACGTCTCGCACCGGGTGCTGCCGTTCAGCGTGTACACGCTGAAGCTCCAGCGCCGCGGCGTCGGGCTGCCCCGCGACGAGGGGGGCGGGCCACCCCCGGCCCCCTCCGCGGGACGCCCCGGCGCGCCAATCGTCGCCTGACGGCTCCGCCTGGCGCCCAACCAGTCCTGCAGGAGTCCGCGCCGCGCTGCGGCCCGGACTCCTTACGGCTCCGACGTGATCATGATCGTGTTGAGCACGGCCTCGTCGGACGGCAGCTCGGCGTCGCCCGCCGGCATGTCGTTGCTCTGCAGCAGGTAGCTCACGATGTCGGCGTAGGCCTGCGGGCTGAGGCTGGCCGGCGCGCCCTGGGGCATGGTGGCCCGGATGGCGACGTACATGTCGCCGACGGACAGGTCGCTCCAGCGGAAGTCGAAGGCGGCGCCGGTCAGGGCCGGGGCGATGCCGTCGCCGAGCAGGTCGGCGAGATGGCAGGTCGCGCACTCGCGCTCGTAGGCGCCCTCACCCCGCGTGGCCTGGTCCGCGGTGAACACGCCGTCCCAGACGGTGGGGTCCGCGGCCTCCGCCTCCGCCTCCGCCTCGGCGCTGGGCGCCGGCGGCTCGCGGTGGATGATGACCGCGTTCAGCGCGGCCTCGTCGGTCGGCAGCTCGCTGTCGCCCGCCGGGAAGTCGTTGCGCTGCAGCAGGTAGCTCACGATGTCGGTGTAGGCGCGGGGGCTGAGGCTGGCCGGCGCGCCCTGGGGCATGGTGGCCCGGATGGCGACGTACATGTCGCCGACGGACAGGTCGCTCCAGCGGAAGTCGAAGGCGGGCCCGACCAGGGCCGGGGCGATGCCGTCGCCGAGCAGGTCGGCGAGATGGCAGGTCGCGCACTCGCGTTCGTAGGCGCCCTCGCCGCGCGTGGCCTGCTCCTCGGTATACGCGCCGTCCCAGACCGAGGTCGAGTCCTGCGCGTGGGCGGCCGGCAGCAGCGCGATTGCGACGGCGGCCGAGGCGGCGCCTGCCAGGAGCCGGCGGGTGATGGTTTTCGTTGGGGGAATACGGGTCAGCATTCGTGTCGTCATGGCTTCCTCTGCGCACAATATATCATCTGCCCGGCCCCGCCCGCCCGGTCGGATTCCGCGGGGTGCTGTGCTAACAGCCTGTGGTGAAAGTCGCTGATCCGGCCTGGCCCCGGCGCGATCGAACCCGTACACTGAACGACCATGGCAATGGGCAAGAGACCGGCGGCGCGCCAGGCGTCGCCGATGTGGGTGGACACGTCGGACCTCCCGACGAGCGACGGGCATCCTTACTTCGAGCGGCTGAACCGGGTCCTGGCGGATTCCGGCTTCGATGCGTTCGTCGAGGAGTTGTGCGCGGCCTTTTACGCGGACCGGCTGGGCCGTCCGAGTCTGCGTCCGGGTCGGTATTTCCGGATGCTGTTCATCGGCTATTTCGAGGGTCTGTCGTCGGAGCGGGGGATTGCGTGGCGGGTAGCCGATTCGCTGAGTCTGCGGTCGTTCCTGGACCTGGAATTGACTGAGGCGGCGCCGGATCACTCGACGCTGTCGCGCACGCGGCGGCGGATCGACGTAGAGACCCACGAGGCAGTTTTCACATGGGTTCTGGAGCGGCTGTCCGCAGCGGGTCTGGTTCGGGGGAAGACGGTCGGCATCGATGCGACGACGCTGGAAGCGCACGCGGCGATGCGGAGCATCGAGCGGCGGGACACGGGAGAATCCCACGAAGAGTTCATTCGGCGGTTGGCGGAAGCGTCCGGTGTGGAGACCCCGACGCGGGCCGAGTTGGCTCGGTTCGACCGGTCCCGGAAGAACAAGAAGGCGTCGAACAAGGAGTGGAAATCGCCGCAGGACCCGGACGCGAAGATCGCGAAGATGAAGGACGGTCGGACGCGCTTGGCCCACAAGGCCGAGCACGGGGTCGACAGGGACACGGGGGCCATCGTCTCGGTGACGGTCCAGGATGCTTCCGACGGCGATACGGCCACGCTGCCGGAGACGCTGATCGTGGCGGCCGAGCAGGTGGAGTTGGTGCAGCCGGACGGTGCTGGGGTCGAAGAGGTCGTCGCCGACAAGGGGTACCACAGCGACGAGACGCTGGTGGGGCTGCGCGAGGTAGGGGTGCGGAGTCACGTGTCCGAGCCGGCGCGCGGCCGGCGCCGCTGGCAGGACAAGAAGACGGGCGAGACGCCGCCGGAGAAGCGTGCTGCGCAAGAGGCGTTGTATGCGAACCGGCGGCGTGTGCGCGGCCGTCGGGGTCGTCGCCTGCAACGGCGCCGGGGTGAGATGGTCGAGCGTACATTCGCGCATATGTATGAGACGGGCGGTATGCGTCGGGTCTGGGTGCGCGGTCACGACAATGTCCGCAAGCGCGTGCTGATCCAGGCGGCCGCCTGCAACATCGGACTGCTCTTGCGGCGCCAGACCGGCATCGGTACGCCCCGGAGCCTGCAGGGGCGGGCTCTTTCGTCGATTTGCCGCCTGATCGACCGTCTGATCGACCTCTGGGGGCGTCTGACGCGCGCTTGGGGGTTCAAATGGACACCGACGGCGCTCGTCGGCTCAATTGCTCATCGCCAAGCTGCCTGAACAACCGGGCTCAGCGAATAGACTTCTTCCACGGGCTGCTAAGGTGGAGCCATCTTGGCACCCGCAGCGCCGCAGCGCCCGCAGCCTTTCCCAGGCGCCGCGTGGCAGCATTTCCTGCGTGCGGTTTCGGGGTTCGCCCATGTCCGCGCCGTCAAGACCTACCGCCTGCCGGTGCCGGTTCCGGCCGACGTGTCGCGGCTTCCGTGCCTGGATCACGAGGCCATGCTGCACGAGGACATCGCGCCCCACGTCTCGCTGTACCTCGAGGACCTGGAGGGCGGCGGCCTGCACGAGGTGGCCTGGGTCCCGGCCCGCCGGCGCATCGAGGTCGACGTCGCGTCCACCTCCGACGAGCACGGCCCCGAATCGCACGCGCGCCTGCTGCAGCGGCTCGCCGACGGTTTTCCGGATCATGACGTGCGGGTCAGCGGCCCGTCGTGGCTGCGCGGCGACCGGCGGGTCGCCCGCGCCTGCCGCGCGCAGATCTCGCTGCGCGACGTCCTGACGGGCCGGGACTTCGAGCAGTTGGCCGCGGCGCTCCAGCGGCTCGAGGCCATCGGGGCGCTGATGGAGAAGCAGTCGCGGGTCGCGTCGTGGAGCGTGCGCACGGTGACGGGGCCGCTGCTGGCCCTGGTGGGTTTCGTCTCGTACGGCGCGCTGGGGCTGCTGACGACCCTGGTCGGCGTCGACTGGGTGCAGGGGCTGCGCTACGTCGTGGTCGGCGGCACGGGGAGCGTCTTCCTGTACCTGGGGCTCAAGGCGGTCCACCTCACCGAGATGGCCAACCGGGTCTGGAAGCGGAGCGCGGAGTACGGCCTCATCCTGGCGGAGCGGCGCCGGATCGCGGCCAGCCCGCCGGCAGCCGTCGACATCGCTACAGCAGCAGCAGGACGAAGATGACGGTGTTGATCCCGTGCGAGGCGAAGCAGAGCGGGCACGGGACGCGCATCACGAACAGCAGCGCGTAGGACAGGTAGACCGCGAGCGCCACCGTCGCCAGGCTGCCGGCCCGGTACAGGGCGAGGAGCAGGGGCTGGTCCAGCAGGCCGAGCGGCGCGCCCACGAGCAGCGCGGCGTAGAAGACCTGCCCGAGAACGGAGTTCGGCAGCCCGAACACCCGCGCGCCGGGGGTGAAGACGATCGACGCGCAGGTCTGCTCGCCCATGCGGCAGAACGCCGGGATCCAGGCGGCATCCGGGCGCATCCAGCGGTAGGCGACCGCCGTGAAGTAGGTGGCGATCGCGAGGCCGACGGCCGCCAGCACCGCCACGGCCGCGGTCATCCGGCCTCCGGCGTCCGCCCGCCGGCCGGCCTCCGCGGCGGCGGGCCTACCACAGATTCGGCAGCAGCCGCTCCCGGCCCGGCTCGAGTTGCAGGTCGAAGGCCTTGAGCGTGATGTTGACGAAGTTGTAGTAGCCGATCAGGCCGGTCAGGTCCATGACCCCCTGGTCCCCGAACAGCTCGCGCGCGTGGGCGAACGTCTCGGGGCTGACGCGCTCGTCGCTGACGGCCTCGCGGGTGAACTGGATGATCGTGCGCTCCACGTCGCCGAGCCCCGGGACGTCGACGGCCTCGTCGAGCGGCGTGCGCTGCTTGACGATCTCGACGATCTCCGGCTCGAGGCCGGCCGCCAGGGCCGGGGGCTCGTGGGCCGACCACTCGTACTGGCTGCGCACCTCGCGGGCGGTCGCGAGGATCGTGAGCTCCGTGAGCCGCTGGTCCTTCTCGGTGCCGTACCGCAGGTAGGTGCTGGCGGGGAAGATGTGCTCGATCATCTCCGGGCTGTACAGCCACATGGCGACCGGTCCCCACAGGCTGTCGGCGTAGCGGCTGTCCGGGTGGCGCACCATGTCGTAGACGCGTTGCCCGTCCTCGTCCATCCGATCCCGCCGGGGGAGCGGCAGGCGCGCCCAGGAATCGTCGTGGACGTCGGGCGGAATGTCGTCCGCGGTCACCGTCCGCTGCTCGACCGGCGCCTCCGCCTCCGCACCCGACGCTTCCGGCTCCACGGCCGTGCCGCCGGCGCAGGCCGCCGCCAGCGCCGCGCTACCCAGTACCACGATGACATTGCGCCACATGAGGGTCCTCCATTAGATGGGGCTGCGCCCCAAGCCCCCGGCGTCCGCTTGCGGGGGCCCCTTCGCCCCGCGCCGCTCCCGCCGAGGCGCGCCGTGCGCGGCCTCCTTCAGATGGGGCTGCGCCCCAAGCCCCCGGCGTTCGCTTGCGGGGGCCCCTTCGCCCCGCGCCGCTACCGCCGAGGCGCGCCGTGCGCGCCTTGCAGAGTCTGCGACTCTGCTGCAATCGGGCGGGGCGCCGGGTCCCGGCCTTCGCTCGCGGGGGGCCATTGCTCCGCGCTGCTGCCGCCGAGGCGCGCTGTGCGCGCCTTGCGGGGCGTCGCGATGGTGCATCATGCACCGCGGGGTGTCAAGGTCCACTCGGCGAGCACGCGGCGGCAGGTGCAGTAGCGGCCGAGGTGGCAGAGGGCGACGCGGTCGGCCACGGCGTCGAGCGCGGCCGCGGCGCCGGGCGCGGCGCCTACGCCGAGCGTGATGTGCGGATCGAAGTTGGCGTGGGCCACCTGCTCTCGATAGCGCGTCACCCACTCGAGGTCGGCCGGCCGGGGCGGCTCGCCGTTCGAATGGAACGCCGACGCGTCCCCGGGGCCGGCCTCGAAGGGCAGCAGCGCATCCATCACGTCGGCGTGCAACCGGGCGAGCGCGGCCGTCGGCGCGAGCCGCAGGGACGACGTGGTGCGTCCGCGGCTCAGGCCGGTCGACCGCAGGCTCAACGGGGCGGCGGCGCGGACGAGGTCCGCCAGGCGGCGGGCGAGGTCGTCGAGGCGGTCGGCCGCCACGAACTGCTGGGCCAGGGTGACGTGCGGGAGATGGGTGGCGTCGAACCGGAAGCCGCGCGGCGGTGCGTCCAGGGCCGCGTTCAGCGCAGCGAGCCGCGGCCGGCACGCCGCCGGCGGCAGGAGCGCGACGTCCAGCGCCAGCAGGGGCGGCGTGCTCGCCGTCGTCATGAAGCCTGGCGGCGGCCGGCGCGGGCGGTCGTCACGGCCGCGCGCCGCGGTACGGCTCGAGGTGCCACTCGAGGAACGTCCAGATGCGGTTCCACGAGTCGCGCTGCGCCTTGCTGTCGACGCGTGCGTAGCCGCGCGCCCGGTCGACGCGGCGGTTGAAGGTGTGGCCGTTGCCGTACTCGTCGATGGGCGGGTCGCGGTAGACCCGCGTCTCGGCGAGGTCCGGCTTGGCGTACTCGACGGCGTGGATCAGTTGCTGGGCCTCCTCGAAGTTGACGTCCTGATCGTTGTCGGCGACGTGCACCAGGAGGGGAGTCCGCAGCTTGTCGACATGGTACAGCGGGGAGCGCTCGACGTAGATGCGGCGCCTCTCGTGCACCGGGCCGCCGATGCGCGGCTGCGCCGCGAAGCGGCGGGCGTAGCGCGGCCCCTTGTACGAGAGTCGGAACACGAGGTTGGTCACTGGTACCAGGGCTGCCGCCGCCTTGAACGATGTCGGGTCGCGGAACACCGCGTGCAGCGCGATGAAGCCGCCGTGGCTCCAGCCGATGATGCCGAGGCGTTCGGGATCGACGTGCGGCAGGTTGGCCGCCAGGTAGCCGGCCGCGGTCAGGCAGTCCTCCACCTCGTACCCGCCGTAGTCGATCGCCTCGTGGTGCCGGCGGCCGTAGCCGGTGCTGCCCCGGTACTCCGGCGCGATCACGACGAAGCCGCGATCCACCGCCTCCCTGATGAACGGGAAGTAGAGCGGGGCCAAGTCGCCGTGAATGCCCCCGTGGACCCAGACGAGGGCGGCGTGGCCGCGCGGCCCGCGCGGCGCCAGCGGCTCGAAGAGATAGACGGGGATCTCGAGGCCGTCGGCAAGGCTGGCGTAGGACGTCTTGCGCATGGCCATGACGCCCTCGCTCAGCTCCCGGAACGTCCGGTCGCGCTCGATCTTGCGCAGGCGGTCGCGCTCGTAGCGGTCCGGGCGGGCCTGCGTCTCCGCCGCGGCGACCGGCGCCCCCGCCCGCGAGGCCGGGACCGCGACGCCGGCGGCGACGGCGATGCCCAGCGCCACGTTCACGAACCAGCGCCGGCATCGCGCCGGCGGGGCGGTGATGATCATCGGCGTTCCTCTCGCGACTCTCCGCGGTTTCCGTCGAGCAGCTCCCGCAACGCGCCGACGAGCCGCGCGTTATGGGCATCCGTGCCCACCGTGATGCGCAGCCGGTCGGCCAGCAGCGGCTCGGCGAAGTAGCGTACCAGGATGCCCCGCGCCTTGAGCCCTGCGTAGACGCCGCGGGCGTCACCCCGGGGCGGTCGGACCAGCAGGAAGTTCGCCTCGCTGGGCCAGACGCGGCACCCCAGTGCGGTGAGCGTCCGCGACAACCCGTCGCGCGAGACGCGGACGCGCTCGACGTTGGCGCGCACGTGTTCGGTATCGCGAATGGCGGCGGCGCCGACCCGCGCGGAGACGGCATCCACGTTGTAGCTGTCCTTGACCTTGATCAGCCCCGCCAGCAGCGGCGGCCGGGCGACGGCGAACCCCAGTCGCAGGCCGGCCAGCGAGTGGCTCTTCGACAGCGTGCGCAGCAGGATGACGTTCTCGCAGCGCCGCGTCAGCTCCAGGGCGTCGCCCGCCGCGAAGGCCGCGTAGGCCTCGTCCACGACGAGCACGCCGGGCGTCCGAGCCGCCAACTGCTCGAGATCCGCGTTCGGCATCCGATTGCCCGAGGGGCTGTTCGGGCTCGCCACGAGGGTGAGCACCGCGCCCGCCGCGGCGAGCCTGTCCACCGGCAGGTCGTACGAGTCGTCGAAGGGCACCTCGACCGTCGGCGCCTCCTGGATGCGGGCCAGCGTGCGGTACAGCACGTAGGTCGGCACCGGGAAGGCCACGGGCCGACCGGCGCCGGCCAGCGACCTGAACAGCATCGTCAGCAGGTCGTCGCTGCCGTTGCCCACCACGATCCAGTCCGGGTCCACGCCCAGGACCGCGGCGGCGCTGGCGCGGAACTCGTCGGCGAACGGCCGCGGGTACAGGCGCAGGGTGTCCGGCGGGATCGCCTGCAGCGCGGCCAGCGCACGCGCGCTCGGGGGATACGGATTCTCGTTCGTGTTGAGCTTGACGACCTGATCGCCCGCGGCCGGCTGCTCGCCCGGCTGGTACGCGACGAGCGTGTCGATGGACGGCCGGAAGTACGACATGCGGTGCTCTCAAGCCTCCCGCATGTGCACGTAGCGATAGTCCCGGGGCGGCGCGAAGCTCTCCTTCGTCGTGCGCGCGCTGGCCCAGCGCATCATGTTCAGGGCGCTGCCCGCCTTGTCGTTGGTGCCCGAGGCGCGGGCGCCGCCGAACGGCTGGCGCCCGACGACCGCGCCGGTGGGCTTGTCGTTGATGTAGAAGTTGCCGGCCGCATTGCGCAGCCTGTCGCTGGCCAGGTTGATAGCCTGCCGGTCGCGGGCGAAGACCGCGCCGGTCAGGCCGTAGGGCGACGTCGTGTCGCACAGCTCGAGCGCTTCTTCGTAGCGGTCGTCGGGGTACACGTAGATCGTGAGGACCGGGCCGAACAGCTCCGTCACCATCGTCCGGTAGCGCGGCTCGCGGGCCTGGATGACGGTGGGCGCGACGAAGTACCCGGTCTCGTCGCTGCAGCCGCCGCCGCAGATCACGTCGGCGTCCGGGCTGGCCCGGGCTTCGTCGATGGCCCCCGCGAGCTGATCATACGACGCCTTGTCGATGACCGCCCCCATGAAGTTGGTGAAGTCGGCGACGTCGCCGTAGGCGATGGCGTTCACCTCGTCGCAGAGGCGGTCGCGGAACGTGGCCCACAGACTCTGCGGGATGTAGGCGCGGCTGGCGGCGCTGCACTTCTGCCCCTGGTACTCGTACGCGCCCCGGATGAGGCCGGCGGCCAGCTCGTCCGCATCGGCGGAGGCGTGCGCGAACACGAAGTCCTTGCCCCCGGTCTCGCCCACGATGCGCGGGTAGCTGCGGTACGTCCGGATGTTGCGGCCCACCGTGGCCCACATGCCCTGGAACACCTCCGTGCTGCCCGTGAAGTGCACGCCGCCGAGGTCCGGGTGGTTCATCGCCGGTTCGCCGATCGCGCCCCCGCTCCCCGGCACCATGTTGATCACGCCGTCGGGCAGGCCCGCCTCCGCGAGCACGCGCATCAGCCAGTACGCGGAGAACACCGCGGTGGAGGAGGGCTTCCAGACGACGGTGTTGCCCATCATCGCCGGACTCGTCGGCAGGTTGCCCGCGATGGCGGTGAAGTTGAACGGCGTCACGGCGAAGACGAAGCCCTCCAGCGGCCGGTACTCCACGTAGTTCCAGGTGCCCGGCTGACTCGTCGGCTGCTGCTCGAAGATCTGCCGCATGTAGGCCGGATTGAACCGCAGGAAGTCGATCAGCTCGCAGGCCGCGTCGATCTCGGCCTGCATGACGGTCTTGCTCTGGTTGAGCATGGTCGCCGCGTTGATGATCGGGCGGTACCTGCCCGCGAGCAGGTCCGCGGCCTTGAGAAACACCGCGGCCCGGGCCTCCCAGGGCAGGGCCGCCCAGGCCGGCCGCGCGCGCGCGGCCGCGGCGATCGCCTGCTCCACCGTGGCGGCGTCGCCCTTGTGGTACGTCGCGACGGAGCGGGCATGGTCGTGCGGCAGGATGCAGCGGCCGCAGTTGCCGGTCTGCACGTCCTGTCCGCCGATGATCAGGGGAATTTCGACGCAGTCTTCGGCAAACCGATCGAGCTGGGTCTTGAGCGCATGCTTCTCCGGCGAGCCCGGGGCATAGTCCAGGACCGGTTCGTTGCGCGGTTCGGGTACGATTACGGAGCTGTTCATCATTGCGCCGTAAGTATATGCGTTCGGGCCGGGGCCTGTTTGCCACGTGGGTTGCGGGTAACGTAAGGTGAATGGAGCCGGCCTGCGCCGGCGCCGCGATCCCGGGCCGAGGTAGCTCAGTCGGTAGAGCACATGACTGAAAATCATGGTGTCGCCAGTTCGATTCTGGCCCTCGGCACCACCTCCAGGTTGCTGATTCCATACCCGCCGTTCGCCTCGCAGATCGCGTCGTAGGCCGGGGACGGCGCCAACTCGCACGGCGGCAGTGGCGGGTTCCGGCCCGCCCAGCCCGTTCCCGGCCAGGGCCTCCCGCTTGGCGCAGGCTTGGAGCTGCCCGGCCGTTGCCGGGCACCAGGTTTCCGCCTCTGGACGGAGCCCGGCAGAGGGATTCCGAACGATGGCATCCAACCCCGCTGACGCTCGCCGCGACGTGCGCTACGAGCCCGACGAGAGGCCCCCCGGCCTGCTGTCCCTCGGACTCGGGGTGCAGTACGCGATGCTCGCCGTCCCCAGCGTCGTCCTGAGCCCGACAATCCTGATCCAGACCGCGGGCGGCGGCGACGCCTACCTGATGTGGGCGGTCTGCGCGGCGCTGGCGATCTGCGGCATCACGACCGCGGTTCAGGCGCTGCGCGTCGGGCGCATCGGCGCCGGCTACGTGATGTTGATGGGGAGCAGCAGCGCGTTTCTCGCCGTCTGCGTGTCGGCGCTCGAGCAGGGCGGGCCGGGGCTGCTGGCCACCCTGATCATCGTCTCGTCCCTGTTCCAGTTCGCCCTGGCGGCCAGGTTGTCGGCGCTGCGGCGCATCTTCACGCCGACGGTGGCCGGCACCGTCGTCATGCTGATCCCGGTGACGCTGGCGCCGGTCATCCTCGGCAAGCTCGCCGATGTGCCGGCGGGCGCCTCGCCGGCGGCGGCGCCGGTCACGGTGAGCGTGACGCTCCTGGTCATCGTCGTGACCGCGCTCCGCGGGTCCGGTCTGTGGCGTCTGTGGGGGCCGGTCGTGGGCATGGTCGCGGGCACGGCGACCGGGGGGCTCGTCTTCGGGCTATACGACACGGCGAGCGTTGGCGAGGCGGGCTGGGTCGGCTTGCCGCCCCTGGCCTATCCCGGACTCGACCTCGGGTTCGGACCCGAGTTCTGGGCCCTGCTGCCGGCGTTCGTGCTGGTGACCCTCGTGGGCGCGATGGACACGCTCGGCGACGGGGTCGCCATCCAGCGCGTGTCGTGGCGCCGGCCGCGGGCCATCGACTTCCGGTCGATCCAGGGTGCGATGTCGGCCGACGGCCTCGGCAACCTGTTGTCGGGTCTGGCGGGCACGCTGCCGAACACGACGTATGCCACGGGCATCTCGATCGTCGAGCTGACCGGCGTGGCGGCCCGCTCGGTCGGCGTCTGCATCGGGGCCATCTTCGTCGTGATTGCGTTCGTCCCGAAGCTGATGGCGGTGATCATCGCGATCCCCGGCCCGGTGGTGGCCGGCTACTTCGTGCTCCTGGTGGCCAAGCTCTTCACCTTCGGCATCGAGATCCTGCAGCACGACGGGCTCGACTACCGGAAGGGCGTGGTGGTCGGCCTCGCGTTCTGGATTGGCCTGGCGTTTCAGCTCGACTGGATCTTCCCGGAGTACTTCCAGGGATCCTGGAGCGCGATGCTCGGCAGCGCGATAACGGTCGGCGGCCTGACCGTGATCGGGCTGACGCTGTTCGAGGAGCTGACGGGACCGCGCCGCCGGCGCCTGCGGGTGGCGTTGGGCGTCGACGCGTATCCGAAGATCGACGCGTTCCTCGCGCAGCTCGGCGCCCGCCGGCGCTGGAGCGAGGAGATGACCGGGCGTGTGCGTGCGGTCGGCGAGGAGACGCTCCTGTTGCTGATTCGGCGCGAGGAGGAACGCACGGCGGAGGATGCGCGGCGCCTGCTGCTGGTGGCAGGCGGCGAGCGCGACGGCGCCGTGCTCGAGTTCATCGCCGCCACGGACGAGACGAACCTCGAGGACCAGATGGCGTTGCTGGGCGAGCGGGCGGTGGGCGGACGGATGGAGCAGGAGGTATCGCTCCGGCTGCTGCGGCACTACGCCTCGTCGGTGCGGCACAACCAGTACCACGACACCGACGTGATCACGGTTCGCGTCGAGCCAACCTCACCGACGCTGGCAGCGGCAAGATGACACGGGGCCTCGTGGCAGCCATGACGCCGGCCGAGGTCGAGACCCTGGGGTTGTTGCCCGCGGAGATCGAGCGGAGCGAGGGTCGGGCCGCGTTCCGGTGATGTGGTAGAATCTACCTGTTCTGGTTCCAGGATGCACTCGTGGCGCTGAGCATCAAGAACGTCGAGGCGGAACGGCTCGCCAGGGAGCTCGCGAAGGAACGGGGCACCACCGTGACCCGCGCGGTCATCACTGCTCTCGAGGACGCCCTGCGGCGCACGCGCGGCCGGAAGATCGCGCCCTCGATGAGTGACGCGATTCTCGAGATTTCAGAGCGTTGCGCCGCACTCCCCGACCTGGACGCCAGACCGGCCGACGAGATCCTCGGATACGACGAACGCGGGGAGTTCCGCTGATGGTCGTCGATTCGTCGGCGGTGCTCGCCATCCTTTTCGGTGAACCGGAGCGGGACACGTTCTCCGCTGCGCTGACTGGCGCCGGCGTGCGGTTGATGAGCAGCGTCAACGCGCTGGAAGCCGCGGTCGTCGTGTCGTCACGGAAGGGCCCCTACGGCGTGCGGGAGTTCGACCTGCTGCTGCATCACGCCGAGTTCGAGGTGGTCCCGTTCGCTGTCGACCATTTCAGGCTTGCCCGCGACGCCTATGAACGTTATGGCAAGGGTCGTCACCCCGCCGGCCTGAACCTCGGTGACTGCTGCGCGTACGCACTCGCCCGCCACACCGGCGAGTCCTTGCTGTTCAAGGGAGACGATTTCGCGCGCACCGACGTCGTGCCTGCGGTCTGAACGCGGCTCCAGGAGCGGCTCTTGCGGGGCTGATCGGTGACGACCGGGACGGCGGCGGACCCGGACGGCCGAACCTCTGGGTATGGACGTGGGAACCCCAGCGAGTACATGCGTACGCCTTCCTCCTGCGCGATTCTGGCAAAGTGGACCGCTTGCTCGGTGTAGGTGGCCCAGAATTCCGCGACGAAGCGGTCGTGATCCGGATAAGTGGGTCGCCACGGCCAGAACTCGGGCCGGATCGCCGGAAAGGCGGCATCGTGCGGTACACCGGTATCCGGCTCGTCGGGGTCTCCCAGCTGAAACCGCTGTACGGGACGCCCGGCCTCATACGCCTCGAAGCTCTCGATTGCCAGCGTCAGATAGAACTCGAATCCGTGCTGTCGGTGCTCACGTATGATCTGCCTGAGTGCCTCGTCGGAGAAGGTCGGAATGCGAGCCGAATGCGCGCGCTCGACAGTGCTGTCCAGGCTGTCATCGATATGCAGTGCAACGGAGAGTCCGACCCAGTCCGCATGCATGTCGTGCAGGTATTCCATGTAATCGGCTGGCAGGAGCGGCTGCATCCGATCATCCTCCCACCTTTCGACGGCTGTCCGGTTGGCGGCCCAGTTGCCGCCGAGATGGACAGAACGCAGCGGTCGGTCCAGGCGAAGCGCCTGGGCGTACACCTCGCCCGCCAAGCCCAGGGAGAAGAACGCGGTCAGTACTGGTACCAAGTGCTTCATTCATTCTTCCTCGGCCTTCCTCGGCGCACCGGCTCAACCGCTTCCAGGGCCTTACTCCAGCCAGGATCGCGTCGCCGCGCCTGTTGCCAGTCACGCAGGATCTGTACGATTCCGCCCACCCCTCCGTCGCGCTGTCCGCGTCACCTGCCCCGCGGGTCACCTGCCGCGCTCACGTGCGCGTAGCGCCTCGATGCGCCGGCGCAGCTCCAGGAACTGGCTCGGCCTGGACGCCGTCGAGGTGAGCACGGTCACCCCGAACCGCTGCGTGGCAGTGGAGCCGTCCCCGCCGCTGGCCGTCACCGTGACGGTCGTCGCGCCTTCGGCCGCCGAGGTCACCGTGACCGTCGATCCCGACATCCGGACCGTGGCGACGCCCGGCGCGGACGACGACGCCTGGTAGGTCGACGCGTTCCGGAACGCGTCCCCGACGGGCACCGCGACGGCGACCGCTACCGTGCCCGCGTACAGCGTGCGGTTGGGCAACGTTCCCGCCGCTGTCACCCGCGTGCCCTCCGCCGACCGCCACCTCTCGTACTGTGCCCGTACGATCTCCCCGGCCGGCTTGTCGCGGATGTCGTAGTTGCGCTCTGCCGTCCAGCGCTGCTCCCAGTCCTCGTTGCTCGCGATCCAGTTGTCCCAGAAGAAAGCGCCGTGGACCACGCCCGGGTGCCGGTCCATGGTCTCGAACAGCGCCTGGAAGACGTTGGCCTGGGTCTCGCGGCCGTCGTCGACGCCATTGCCGTTCAGGTCGGAGAACACGAACTCGGCCACCTCCGGGAAGCCTGACGGATCCGCGGGCCCTTCGACCGTGTCGATGGCGCCGTACTCGGTGAACACGATCGGCCGGCCGGGATTGTCGGCGGCCAGAGGGATGAGGTGATCCAGAAATATGCTTTCGTACTCCTTCTGCAGGCGGTCGACGCTCATGACGGTCGACGGCGGCGTCTCGGCCAGGGAAAACCACGCGCTGAGACCGACCACGTTGAGGTCGAGATCCTCCCACAGGTAGTCGGAAATTCCTGCATAGATGTCGTGCGTGATTGCGTGGTAGTGCATGTCGTAGGTCAACAGGCCGTGGTACTCGGCACGTACACTGTCGACCATGGCTCTGAGCTCCGGGCCGAAGTCGTTCGCAAAGTAGGCGCTCGTCGGCCTTGTTCTGAACAACACGTCGGTTTCCGTTCCCAGCGAATACAACCGCACGCCCTCCTGCTGGGCGATCTTGGCGAAGTGAACGGCCTCCCGGGTATACGTTTCCCAGAATTCCCGGACGAAACGGCCGTGGTCGGGGTGGCTCGGCCGCCACGGCCAGTGCTCGGGCAGGATGGGCAGCGCATGCGCGGGATCGTGAAAGGGGACACCGGTATCGGGCTCGCCAGGGTCGCCGAGTTGCCACCGTTGCACCGGTCGCTCCGCGACGTTGGCCTCGTGACCCTCGAATGACAGCGTCAGGTACACGTCGAAGTCGTGCGCCCGGAACTCGCGAATCAGCTGCCTCAGTGCCGCGTCCGGGAAGGTCGGCACGTTGCGGTCGAGGGAGTGCGCGCGCTCGACCGTGCTGTCCATGCTGTCTTCGTAGTGGAGCGCCACCGAGATGCCGACCCAGTTGACGTGCAAGCCCCGGAGGTACTCGATGTAGTCGAGCGGAACGAGCGGCTCGGTCCCCTCCGGGTTCCAGGCGTTGACGGCCCATCGATTGGCACCCCAGTATCCGCCGATGTGAATGGCTCGTAGCGGACCGCCCAGGGAAGATGCCTGGGCGTGCAGCTCGCCTGCCGCTGCGAGGCAGCACAGCAGCAGCATCGAGGCGAGCAACGGGTCCTTCATGGGCTACCTGCGACCCTCTCGCCGCCGCAGCGTCTCGATGCGCCGGCGCAGCTCCAGGAACTGGCTCGGCCTGGACGCCGTCGAGGCGAGCACCGTCACCCCGAACCGCTGCGTGGCCGTGGAACCGTCGGCACCGCTCGCCGTCACCGCAATGGTTGCCACACCTTCGGCCACCGAGGTGACCGTGACCGTAGATCCCGACACCCTGACCGTGGCGACGCCCGGCGCGGACGAGGACGCTTGGTAGGTCGACGCGTTTCGGAACGCGTCTCCGACGGGTACGGCGACGGCGACTGCGACCGTGCCCGCATGCAGCGTGCGGTTCGGCAGCGTTCCCGCCGCGGTCACCCGCGCGCCCTCCGCCGACCGCCACTTCTCGTACTGCGCCCGTACGACCTTCCCGGCGGGCTTGTTGCGGATGTCGAAATTGCGCCTGTCCTCCAGTATGTCTCGCGCCCACAGCTCGTCGCTGGCTATCCAGTTGTCCCAGAAGAAGGCGCCGTGCACCACGCCGGGGTGGTCGTCCATCGTCTCGAACAGCGCCTGGAAGATGTTGGCCTGCGTCTCGCGCCCGTCCTCCACGCCGTTGTTGTTGGAGTCGGCGTATTCCAACAGGTCGTACGCACGCCGTGTGTCGGCGGGATCGTGCGGTGCTTCGACGAGATCGATCGCGCCGTACTCGGTGAACACGATCGGCCTTCCGGGATTGTCGGCGGCGAGCGGGACGAGGTGGTCCTGAAATACGCTTTTGTACTGTTGCCGAAGACGGTCGACGGCCGTGACCGTCGACGGCGGCGTCTCGGCCAGCGAGAACCACGCGCTGAGACCGACGACATCCAGGTCGAGGTCTTCCCACAGATGGTCCGAGCCTCCGGCAAAGAAGCGTCCGTGATGGCGAAGTAGTGCATGTCGTAGGTCAACAGGCCGTGGTACACCGCACGCACCCGGTCGACCATCGCTCTGAGCTCGGGTCCGAAGTCGTTGACGAAATAGAAGCCCGTCGACCTTGTTCTGAATAAACGGTCGGTTTCCGTGCCCAGCGAGTACATCCGCGCGCCTTCGTCCTGGGCGATCCTGGCGAAGTGAACCGCCTGCTCGGTATACGTCTCCCAGAACTTCCGGACGAAGCGGCCGTGGTCCGGGTGGCTTGGCCGCCACGGCCAGTGCTCAGGGAGGATGGGCGGCGCATGCGCGGGATCGTGGAAGGGTACGCCGGTATCGGGCTCGCCGGGGTCGCCGAGTTGCCACCGTTGCACCGGCCGCTCCGCGACGGCGGCCTCGTGACCCTCGAACGACAGCGTCAGGTACACGTCGAAGTCGTGCGCCCGGAACTCGCGAATCAGCTGCCTCAGTGCCGCGTCCGGGAAGGTCGGCACGTTGCGGTCGAGGGAGTGCGCGCGCTCGACCGTGCTGTCCATGCTGTCTTCGTAGTGCAGGGCCACGGAGATGCCGACCCAGTGAACGTGCAGGTCCCGGAGGTACTCGACGTAGTCGAGCGGAATGAGCGGCTCGGTGCCGTTCGGGTCCCACTCATAGACCGTGACTCGATTGGCGCCCCAGTATCCGCCAATGTGAACCGCACGCAGCGGACCGTCCAGGGGCAGCGTTTGGGCATGGAGGTCGCCTGTCAATGCAAGACAGCACAACACCGTCGGAGCGAACAGCCGGTATCTCATGTGCTCGTTTCCCCATCAGGAGATGACGAAGTCCGACGCGTCCAGTGTCGAGACGGGCACGTTGAGCGTCAGCTCGCCGAAGTCCTTGAACCCGGGGCCGAGCAGGCTGAGGTGGAGCACGTTGCCCGTGCTGTTGCGCAGCAGGTTGTCGAGGGCGGACGCGCTCACGTCCGCGTTGGAGAAGGCGAGCTCGATCGTGTCCTCGCCCTTCGTGAAGTCCACGATCTCGCCGCCCGAGAACTCGCTGCCGGAGAGTTCGAAGGTGTCGTCGCCCGGGCCGCCGACCAGCTCCCCGTGGGTCAGCGCCACGAGGTGGTCGTCGCCGATGCCGCCGTCCAGATGGTCGGGACCGCCTGCGCCGCCGCCCCGCAGCGTGTCGTCGCCGGCGCCGCCCTGCAGGCCGTCGATGCTCCCGTTGTCCGCCGCGTCCAGATGGTCGTTGCCCGCCGACCCGATGACGCCTTCGATGTCGAGCAGGATGTCGCCGACGGCGTGCCCGCCGCGGCCCGGCACCAGGGCGCTGCTCGCCAGGGAAACGGTGACGCCCTCGCCCGCCGGGCCCACCGGGGAGTCGCTGTAGGAGACGCTGTCGATGCCGTCGCCGCCGTTGAGATAGTCGGCGCCGGCGCCCCCGTCGAGCCCGTCGTGGCCCGGGCCGCCCAGCAGGACGTCGTTGCCCTCGCCCCCGAACAGGAAGTCGTCGTCGCGGTCGCCGAACAGCACGTCGACGCCGACCTCGCCGTAGATGGTGTCGCTGCCGCGCCCGCCGCGGACGACGTCGTCGCCGCTGCCGCCGTGGAGCCGACTCCGGTCGCCCTCCGGGCTCCCTCCGTCGGCACCGACCGAGCTCCCTTGACCCGTTTCGATCCAGCCATGCCCCCTACCTCCTGCGACATCGGATTCTCCCCTAATCCGTGTCCAAGAAAGCTGGGGGCGCCCCAGTCCGAGTAGCGCGGCGGGGACCCTCATGGGAGCGTTCAGGTAGAATCGGACTATGAGCGAGGCGCACTACGTGACCCGTGACGAGCTGCGGGCCGAGTTGGCCGAGATGAAGGTCGACCTGATCAAGTGGATGGTCGGTACCGGGCTCGGCATCGCGGCCGTCACCGCGACGCTGGCCGGCATCATCCTGCGGTCGCTCCAGTAACCCCCCGATCTCCGTGTGCAAGAACGTGGGGAAGGTTGGACAACTGGAGCCGTGAAGTCGTTTCAAGTCAATGACTTACGAGACCTATCCGATTCTGGCCCTCGGCACCACCTCCATGAACGCGGACGTGCTCGCAACGGTGCTGACGGGGTCGTCCTGATTGGCGTCTGGCCGATCGGAAGACCAATCCATAGCCCCGGCGTTCGATTCCTGACCTCTTGAAATTGCTTGTTGTCGATGGCTTACGCCACGGTTCCGATTCCGGTCCGCGCTTCGGGCGCGGGTGTGGTGTGGCCGTCGCGCTGACCGTTGTGCTGGGCGCCGCCGGCGTCTTCGCCCAGGAGGCGCCGCGAACTCCCTGGGGCGATCCGGACCTGCAGGGGATCTGGGTCGCTTCGACGCTCACCCCGCTCGAACGGCCGCCCGAGCACCGGGACCGGCAGTTTCTGACCGAGCGGGAGGTCGCGGCGCTCGAGGCCGCGGCGATCGCCGAGGACGAGCGGCTGCTGGAGCGGCCCCGCGAGCGCGCGCCCGCCGGGGGGTGCGTCGACTACCGGGCCGACGGCAGCCCCGGCTACTACAACAACTTCTGGCTCGAGGAGGGCACCGCCTGGGACGCGAGCCGCCGCACGTCGCTCATCGTCGATCCGCCGCACGGCCGGATCCCGTACACGGCCACGGCGCGCGACGGCGAGCGGGCCTACGGCGCCGGTCCCTGGGACTCGCACCTCGACCTCGACACGGGCGAGCGGTGCCTGGGCGACGGGCTGCCGCAGATCTGGTTCGGCGACAACCCCTACCACCAGATCTTCCAGACGCCGGCCGACGTGGTGATCGTGCACGAGATGTACAAGCAGCGCCGGATCATCCCGATCGACGGCCGGCCGCCGACCGGCGTCACGCAGTGGAACGGGGAGCCGCGCGGACGCTGGGAGGGGGACACGCTGGTGGTCGAGAGCCGCCACTTTCCCGACCGGCCGCATGACCGCTTCCGGCACACCTGGCGCGGCCCGACCGCCCGGTTGCGCGTCGTCGAGCGCTTCAAGCGGGTCGACGCCCTCACGATCGACTACGAGGCGACGATCACCGATCCGGGACGCTTCACCCGGCCCTGGACCGTACGCTTCGCGCTGTCCGCGGATCCTGCGGCGCGCGGCGTGCCGGCGGGACACCTCTTCGAGTTTGCCTGCCACGAGGGGAACTACGCGATGGGGAACGTGCTGCGCGGCGCCCGGGCCCGGGACCCGGCCGGCGCGGCGCCCTGACCCGGTGCGCGCTGTCGCGCCGCGACGTCAGGCGCCTGCTGCCAGACAGTCCGGCCACGCCTTCGTCATGCCCGTATCCGCGGCGGGTGAGGGCGACCCGCCGTCCTGACGGGCCGCCCGGCCATCCCGGATGGTCGTCGTCGGCCGGACCCGCTGCCGGGCCGCCGACGCCGTCACATGGACGCGCCCCACCCGTAGTTGACGCGGACGTAGTAGTAGCCGCCGTTGAAGCCGAACGGTCCGAACTGGCCGTAGCGGTTGCCTACGCCGTCAACCGCGTACGGATTCTCATCCGGGTACGTGTTGAAGACGTTCTGGGCGCCGATGTACAGCGTGACGTCGTCGAACGGGAAGCCGACCTCGAGGTCGAGCAGCGGCTTGCCGGGATACAGCGGATACAGGTACGAACTGGCCGCCCCCAAATGGTTGCGCGCATCTTCGCGGTCCCAGTAGGAGCCGTAGTAGTGCACGCGGGCCATGAGGCTCCAGCGGTCCTCGGTGTGGTTGACCCCGGCGTTCCAGCGCGTTCTCGGCAGCCCCAGCGTCAGGGCGGCGATACGGTCGTCATCGATATTCTCGGGGTTGAAGGTCGTGACCGCGGTGTCGGTGAAGTTGTAGACGCCGCTGAACGTCGTCCGTCCACCGATTCCCAGCGGGGTCCAGGTGCTCACGACGTCGAGTCCCTGGGTGCGGGTCGAGAAGTCGTTCACGAAGAAGCGGAACACCGCCAGGTTGCCCGCTTCCACAATTCCTTGGGAGAGCAGGGAGGCGATTTCGATCGGTGTGAGCTCGTAGTTCCGCGTGATGGTGAGCCGGTCGGCCACGTCGATGCGGAAGTAGTCCGCCGTGAACGTGAAGGTGCCGGAGTCGACCACCGTTCCGACGGAGTAGTTGATCGACTCTTCCGGCTGCAGCGGTCCGCCGCCCCGCAACGCCGCGATCGGTGAGGTGGACGGAATCGTGCCGTTGTTGACCAGGTCGTTGATCTCGTAGTCGAACTCGGTCGTCACGTTCAGCACGTTCTGCTGGCCGGGCGTCGGGGCGCGGAAGCCGCTGCTGACCGCGGCGCGCACCGCGAACTCGTCGGTGAAGCCGTAGCGCCCGGACAGCTTGCTGTTCATCGTGGTGCCGAACGTGTCGTAGTGTGCGCCAGGCAGCGCGCTGGTCAGGAGGGTTGAAGTCCCTCCGGCCCCCGGATGAGGGGGGCCGTATCCAAAGGCGGGGGTAATGCCTCGCCGGCCGCAGGTGGCAGGTATGGAGACGCCTAAACGGGCACGCAGGCGAAAGCCGGACACAGCCAAGGTGGACCTGGAGCCGCCACGACGGAACTGCGGAGGACAGGGCGCCCATCGCGAGGTGGGGTCCGAAGGGTTTGCGGAGCAGTACCGGGCCGTAGTCGAGGGGGCGACCCCATGACGAACCGGTCGGCCAAAGGTGGGGCAAGGTCGAGCCTGCACTATGGAGGCGAAGGCGTTCTCATCCACCCACCGCACCAAGGTGTATGCGGACGGCACGGTACGGAAGACCAGTGCGTGACCCTGGGAGACCTCGGCGGGTCCGCGGGCGGCACCGCGGCAACCGACCCTATAAGCGAGAGCGAAGTGGGAAGGGACGCCCGTCGAGGAGTCGGACGGCCGAGTAGTACCTGATGCGTAGCGAAAGCGACGTGACCGCATGAGCGGCAACCGAGTGGGTTGGGGAAGGCGGCCGGCGAAGATGGTCGGGACCGGACAGGTCGGGAAGATGAGCAAGGGCGCTGAGGTGGACAGTTCCATGAGCGAAAAACCCGAACATCAGCGACCGAGGAGACTTGCCGACTGGCTGAACCCGACGGGGGAGAGGAAGGTCCACTCTCTCATCGACAAGGTGTACAAGCGGAAGAACCTCGAGATGGCCTGGGAGCGTGTGAAAGCGAATCGGGGCGCCGGGGGTGTTGACGGGCAATCCATCGACGACTTTGCCGAGGTGCGTGAAGCGCAGCTCGACCGGTTGCACGAGGACTTGCGCGACGACGCCTACCGACCGCAGCCGGTGCGCCGGAAGCGCATCCCGAAGGCGGGCAAGCCGGGGGCGCATCGCGAGCTTGGCATTCCCACGGTCTACGACCGGGTATGTCAGCAGGCGCTGCTGAATCGGCTGGAGCCCATCTTCGAGCCGGTGTTCGATGATGCCAGCTTCGGATACCGACGAGGGCGGTCTCAGCACGACGCTCTGCGCAAGGTCTGGAAGGAGCTGAAGTCGGGGTGCGAGTGGGTTGTTGACGGCGACCTGAGCGACTTTTTCGGGACGGTTGACCATGACAAGCTCCTCACGCTCGTGGCCCAGCGGGTCTCCGATGGCCGGGTCCTTCGCCTGATTCGCTCGATGCTGAAGGCAGGGAGCTACGGCGACGGGCGCCTCTTCCCGACGGAGCGTGGGACGCCGCAGGGCGGCGTCGCGTCACCCTTGCTGAGCAATGTCTTGTTGACGCCGTTCGACAAGGAAATGCGGCGCCGGGGGTACCGGCTGACGCGGTACGCGGACGATTGGGTCATCACCTGCACGTCGGAGGCCGAAGCGCGAACCGCCTTGGCCACGGCGACGGCGGTCCTGGAGCGACTGGGCGTGCGCATCAATCCGACGAAGACTCGGATCGTTCGCGTCCAGCACGGCTTCGAGTTCCTCGGGTACAAGATCAAGCGCGGCAAGGGGCTACGGCTCCCACTGCACGAGATCCGTACGCGCCTTCGTTCGGGCGGCCTGTACGCGTGCCCGACTCAGAAGTCTCTACGTCACTTCAAGGACCAGGTGCGCAGTCGGACGTCGCGCAAAGCGCCGGTAACCACCGAAGTGCTGATTGAACAGCTCAACCCGGTCCTGCGGGGATGGGGGCACTACTACAAGCGTGCCCACGTCCGAAGGCTCTTCCACCAGCTTGACGGTTGGGTGGTGCGTCGCCTGTGGGCGCATCGGCACAAGCGGTGGCGGTGTCAGGGATGGAAGTCCCTGCCCAGCGCCACGCTCTACGGCGAGCTGGGCCTGGTCAACCTTGTCGGTCTGATTCCTTCCATCGGCCCCTACCATGCGAGAACGTCTTCGTGAAAGCGGTATGCGGGAAAACCGCACGTACCGTTTGAGCGGCGGACGGAGGCCAGCGCCCGCGGGGCGCGCCTCCTCCGACCCGACAGTTCTCGATGCGGGCGGCGGCGCCCAGCGTCCACCGGTTGTCGACGGCGTGCACCTCGACGTCGCCGTAGACCGCGACGTTGGCGCGATCCCAGGTGCCGGCGTTCTCGGGCCGGGTGCCGTTGTAGCCGTTCGAGGCCGAGCTGAAGCCCTGCGCGCCGAACGGGCCGATGGCCCACGACGCCATGTCACCGGCGCCGAGGTGGTACTGCTCGTTCCGCCACTCGACGCCGCCCGCGATGTTGATCATGTTGCTGGCGGCATACGAGAGATCCGCGTTGAGGCTCGTGTCGGTCTGCTCCAGCAGGTTCGGCCGGAAGCTGGTAGGGCTCTCGGGGCCGAGCGAGGCGTTGACCGTGTCGAAGATGAAGGTGTCGACCTGGTTCTGGCCGATGTTGCCGCTGACGTCCCAGTTGAGTCCGATAACGGTGGTGCCGCGCACGCCGGCGACCACCGAGAAGTCCCGGACGTCGCCGCCGAACTGCGGCGTGAAGCCGCCTGGCAGGCCTTCGGCCGCGCCGAGGAACGGCTGGTGGAACGTGAAGCAGTTCGGATCGCTCTGGATCTGGCCGAAGGCGACCGGGTCCGGCGTGCCGTTGCTGATGGCCACCGTCGGGCAGTTGGCCGAGCCCAGCAGCGTCTCGCCGCCGTCGACCGAGTACACGTTGATGACGGTGCCGTCGATGGCGGCGTCCTGGGCACCGGCCGCGGCCGGCGCGAAAGCCAGCGCGGCCAGCATCGCCAGCGCAATCGCGAGAGCGGTTGAAAGTCGGGATCTATCCACGACAATCGTCATCCGTAATCCTCCCGGTGTGAGTGAGGGCGAGTCGTGCCGGAATAGCGCAAGTCGGCGACGAATCGCAAAAAAACAGTAAGAATTACGCAATTATACACGTACACGCGCGCCACGGAGCCCAGCCTGCACCGGCGGGCAGATCCAGAACAGGGTCGGTACGCTATCTTCATCACTGGCGTCGCCCGTCGATCGAGGAAACGGAATCCGTACGATGACGTCACGTTCGTGGTGAGCCGTTGACCGGGAGGCGCCGGCCGGGGCGCAGGCACGCACCGACGGCCCCGGGGAAGGAGAGCAGGGAGCGATGGCGCGACGCTACTGGTTGATGAAGTGCGAGCCGGCTGCCTACACCATCGATGATCTCCAGCGCGACGGGCAGACGAGCTGGGAAGGGGTGCGCAACTACCAGGCGCGCAACTTCATGCGCGACGACATGCGGGTGGGCGACGGCGTGCTGTTCTACGCCTCGAACGCCAAGCCGTCCGGGGTGACGGGCATCGCGAAGGTCTCGCGGACCGCCTATCCGGATCACTTCGCCTGGGAGGAGGGACACCGCTACTTCGACGCCCGCAGCACGCCCGAGAAGCCGCTCTGGCACATGGTGGACATCGAGTTCGTCGAGCGCTTCGCGGAGACGATCCCGCTCGCGACGCTGAAGGCCACCGAGGGCCTGGAAGACATGATGGTCACCAAGCCGGGCAGCCGGTTGTCGATCCAGCCGCTGACCCGGGCGGAGTTCGACGTGGTGCGGCGCCTCGGCAAGAAGAGTGGAGCGGACGCGCCGCGTGCGGAGGAGGCCGTGCGGAAGGCGGCTCCCGCGCGCAAGGCGGCATCCGCGCGCAAGGCGGCGCCTGCGGACAAGGCGGGCCCCGCCGACAAGGCGGTTTCCGCGGACAAGGCGACGCCCGCGGACACGCCGGCTCGGAAGCGTGGTCCACGTCCGCCCGCGGGCGCCCTGGCGGCGGCAGCGATTGCGGCCGGGGCGCTGGCGCTCTCGCTGCTGTCGGTCGGCCAGGTGTCCGGCCCGGAGGCGCCGGCGCCAACCCCGGGCGCGGAGACGGCTCTGCCGGTGTCCGCGACGGCTCCCGCCGGCGTCGCGGGTGCCCCGGCAGCGGCGGACGCTCCCTCGGCCCCGACTGCCGACGCCTCCCCAGCGGCGACCGACACCCCGCCGGCAGCGCCGCCCGCTGCCCCCGCGGCGGCTGCTGCCGCTTCGGCCGGTGCCGCACCCGCTGCCACCGATGCTGAGGCGTGGGCGGCGCCGCAGACGCCGTGGGGGGATCCCGACCTGCAAGGGATATGGAGCAGCGGCTACATCCTGACGCCGCTCGAGCGGCCCGACGCGTTCGAGGGGCGCGAGTTCGTGACCGACGAGGAGAGGGCCGAGCTCGAGGCCGCGGCGTTCGCGCGGCTCGATCATTCGGTGGGCGGCCCCCGCCGCGGCGGGGGACAGGGCACGGGCACCTACAACAGCGCGTTCACCGGGGCCGGGCGGGAGGTCATCAGCACGGGCCGCACGTCGCAGATCGTCGATCCGCCCGACGGCCGAATCCCCTGGACGGACGAGGCGCGGGAACGCGTGGCCGCCGAGGTGGTCGTCAACTCCTCCGAGCGCGGCCGGTTTCTCGCGGAGGACAACGATCTCGGCGGCGACGGCCCGGAGGATCGGCCCAACGACCGCTGCCTCGGGGTCAGCATTCCGCTGCGCTTCGCCGCGGCCGGGTCCTCGGCGACACTGCACCGGATCGTGCAGTCGCCGGGGCAGGTCTCGATCTACTACGAGCACGGGCACCAGGGCGGGGCGTACCGGCAGGTGCCGCTCGACGGCCGGCCGCACCTGCCGCCTGGCATTCGCCAGTTCCTCGGCGACGCGCGCGGACGCTGGGACGGCGACACGCTCGTTATCGAGACCACCAACTTCACCGACAGCACCAGCTACGAGGGCGCGCGCGGCAACCTGCGCCTCGTGGAGCATTTCACGCCGGTCGGACCCGACAGCCTCGTGTACCGCGCCACCATCGAGGACGCGACGGTGTTCACTCGGCCGTGGACGATCGAGATCCCGCTGGGCAGGCTCGACGACCGTGCCAATCAGATCTACGAGTCGGCCTGCCATGAAGGCAACTACGCGCTCACCAGCATCCTGATGGGCGCCCGCCTGCTGGACGGGCGCTAGCCCGGAAAATTCGTGAGGTTATCGAATCGGTCCCAGGCAGGGCCTGATCGTCGCGCGAAGGACGTTTTCGGACGCGGCGCGTGGTAGGTGGCAGCGTGGTGCAGTGGCCGGGGCGAGGTGACGGCACGCATGAGGTGGCAAGCGCCGACAGGTCGGGCGCAGGGGCGCTGGCGAGCATCCGGGGCGCGGAGGTTGCCGTGGCGACGGCGCGCTATCCGGCGCGCGCCCCGAGCGCGAGGGCGAGGTGCCGCCAGACGTCGCGGTATGGGGTCGCTCGCGGCAGGTGCAGGACGAGCCGGCGGACGGAGCGGACGACGTGGACGCTGACCTTGAGCAACCGGTCGCGCAGCCAAGTCACCTGGGTGCGGGCGCAGGCGGTGCGGGCGGCCCTCAGCCGCAGTTCCTGCATGAGCACGTAGGCGGCGGCCGTCAGCAGGACCCGCAGCTGGTTTGCCCAGAACCTGGTGCAGCTCGTGCGGTCGATCTGCAAGCCGTCGAGCAGTTCCTTGATGCGGTTCTCGATGTCGCCGCGCCCGCAGTAGACCTTCTCGTAGATGAAGCGCGGCGTCTGGCGCAGATTGGTCACGACGAAGCGCGGGTTGTCCCGCGGCTGCCGGCCGGTGAGCTGCACGACTTCGGCCTTGATCACCACGCGGCGCTCACGAGCCCACGTGCCCGCGCGATAGCGGGTGTCGAGGTAGAAGTGCGCCGTCTTCTCGCGCAGCATGTTCTCGGTGCGGGCCGCCACCATGACGTGCTCGGCAGCCCGCAACAGCACGGCGTTCCTGGCCATCGCCACGACGTAGTCGAGCCGCGGTTCGGCATCGAGGAAGTCGAAGATCTCTGGCGTGGCGAAGCCGCCGTCGAGCCGGACGAGAAAGCGCGCCTCGGGAAACGCGGACCGCAGCAGCGCGAGCAGCCGACACAGCACGCCCAGCGTGCCGTCGGACGCCTGCGCCGTGCCGGGCCGCAGCACGGCCGCGCACAGATACTGCTCCGCCTCACGGTCGAAGCTCACAAAGGCCAGCAATGGCAGGTAGCACCAGCTGTCGTAGTAGCTGTTGAACATGGTCAGCTGCTGCGCGCCATGCGTCGGGTCGTCGGTCGGGTCGAGGTCGATCGTGATGCGTCGCACCCGCCCGCGCAGCCGGCGGCGATGCCGCTCGATGACCGACGCCGCCAACTCGCGCCCGAGCCGATAGAGCGCGACGCGGCCCGCACCGTTCTCGAACCGCGAGACCGTCGGCTGCGACGCCAGCCGACCGCCCGCCACCGGGTCGCGCCCGAGCAGCAACTTGTGGATCGGATCATCGGCGAGCTGGTCCGAATCGTTGCCGTCGGGATGGCCGCAGGCGATGCCGAACACCCGCTGGCCCACCAGGTCCTCGAGCGTGTGCCGGACCTTCTCCGGTGCCCGGCGGTCAATCAGACACCGGCCGAATGCCTTGACCAACCCGTAGACGCGCTCGGCGGCCTTGAGCAGCACGGCGCCGCCATCCGAGCTCGACTGCTCGCGGTCGAACGTGGCCACGAGCGGCTTGTCGAACAGATCGGGGAACAGAACAGACTGTGCTATCGTGGGGTCCGTCACGCAAGAGCCTCCGTCGTGCCGAAAACATCTGTCGTCAACAGCGTTTTAGCACACGGAGGCTTTTGTGTCTCTACTCAGGCCGGGCGCCTCATGAATTTTCCAGGTTAGCGGCGCGGCGAGCGAACCCGCCGCCACCGTCGCCGACGGGCTGTTGCCGAGCAGCGCCGGGTCGTCCCCGCCGGTGCACACGGCCCCGCGCGTGCCGCAGGCCCGGCCGCCCGAGAGTGTGATCGTCACCGCCTCGCGCGAGTCCGGCTCGACCGTGATCTCCCACTCGTCGTTGCGGCCGTCGATGCGCCGCGCCTCCGTGACCCTGCCTTCCGTCACCGTGAAGGACTCGTCGCGCAACGTCTTGTAGCTGATGGCGATGCCCTCGCTGAAGGCGACCCGGAAACGGAAGGCGTTCTCGCCGTCGTGTTCTGCCGGCACGTTCTCGAACGCGGCCGTCAGCCCCCCCCTCCCCGGCGCGAAGGTCAGCTTGCCGGCCGTTATACGGCCCGGCATATGACCCGGCGCCTGCGCGCGGTATCTTTCGGACAGTCCCGTTCTGACCTCGCTGAGAACGCGCGTATATGACCATTCACCCGGGAATCGATTCCCGAGGTTCTTGCGGTTCCAGTTGTTCCACAGCGCCGCCAGCCGCTCCGCCGTGTCCGAATCCTCGCCGCTTCGGTCGCGCGTCTCACCAAGGTCGCCACGGAGGTCGAAGAGCGCAGCGTCCCCGTCGAAGGTGCCCTTCACTAGTGTGCCGTCCCGGAAATACGAATCGCAATACGCGCCACTTTGTCGATGATCGACTGCGCCGTGGCGACCCAGACGAACGGCGTGGCAGAGGCATTGTACGCGTTGATGAACGCTTGGATCTTATGCACCAGATCGGCGACGCTGTGGAACGAACCCCGCTTGATCGCCCGCTGGCTGAGCACGCCGAACCAGCGCTCCACCTGGTTCAACCAGGACGCCGAGGTGGGCGTGAAGTGCAGATGGAAGCGGGGTCGCGCCGCCAGCCACCGCTTGACCTTGGCGTGCTTGTGTGTCGCATAGTTGTCCAGTACCAGATGGATGTCCAACGCTGCCGGCACCTCGCGGTCGATCAGGCGCAGGAACGAGAGGAACTCCTCGTGGCGGTGCCGCTTGCGGCACTGCCCGAACACCTGTCCGGTGGCGATGTCGAGGGCAGCGAACAGCGTCGTCGTGCCGTGCCGGACGTAGTCGTGGGTGTAGCCTTCGGCGTAGCCGAGGCCCATCGGCAGCGTCGGCTGGGTGCGGTCGAGCGCCTGAATCTGCGACTTCTCATCCACGCACAGGACCATCGCGTGGTCGGGCGGGTTGAGGTAGAGCCCGACGATGTCGCGCACCTTCTCGATGAAAAACGGGTCGGTCGACAGCTTGAAGGTCTGCGCCAGATGCGGCTTGACGCCGAAGAGGGCGAGCCAGCGCTGCACCGTGCTCTTGGAAAGGCCCTCGGCCTGCCCCAGCGCGCGCGTGCTCCAGTGCGTGGCGGTGTCGGGTGTCTGCTGCAACGCGCGGTTGATCACGCTCGCCACCTTGTCGTCGTCGTAGGTCCGGGGCCGTCCGGGCCGCATTTCGTCGTGCAACCCCTCGATGCCGGCTTCCCGGAAGCGTCGGCGCCACTTGCCGACGGTGTGTGGTATGACGCCGACACGCTTGGCGACGGCTGCGTTGGTCAAGCCTTCGGCGCTGGCGAGGATGATGCGGGCCCGCACGACCAAGGCGTAGGGCAGGGTAGCCGATTGAGCAATCCCCTGGAGCTGATTCTGTTGCTCGTCGGTGAGCGTGAGCGAGGCCAGTTTGCGTCCGCGTGGCATGGGCAGGCTCCTTCGAGTGCGAGTCTGCCCATGATGTCATAAACTTAAGGGACAGGACACTAGTTTCGCATCGTTGGCGCGCACGGCGTAGGCGTGGGCGCCGCTCTGGTGCACCCGGCGCCAGAAGAGGGCTTCATGCACAGGCGGCTCGGCCTCGCCGCGAACGAAAGGGTCGAGGTTGACACCGTCGAGAGGCCGCGCGGGGTCAGTACGAACGCCGGCCGCGGCCAGCGCGGTGGCCGCGATGTCCAGGCTGATGACCATCGGCTCGAAGGTCTCGCCCCGCGGCCAGCGGGTCGGCCAGGAGGCGACGAATGGCACGCGGATGCCGCCTTCGTAAAAGCTGTTCTTGCCGCCGCGAAAGGGAGTGTTGTCTGCAAAGGTCAGATGCTCCTGCCCGGGCCGGCTCGGATAGACGCCGCCGTTGTCGCTGAGGAAGAACACCAGAGTGTCGTCCCGCTGCTCCGTGTCCCGCAGCGCGTCCATCACTCGGCCGACGTTGCGGTCCAGCGAATCGACCATCGCCAGGTATACGCGCCGGTTCTCGTCCGCGACGTCGGCGTATCTCTCGGTGAGCACCGACGGTGCCTGAAGGGGTTCATGCGGGGCGTTGTAGGCCAGGTACAGGAAGAAGGGCGCTTGCTGGTCCTCTTGGATGAACCTGATCGCGCGCTCGGTCAGCGCATCGGTCAGATAGCCGGTGAACCCGGCCGCGCCCCGGTTCTCACTGAGCGAGAGCCTACCGACCGAGAGTGGAGATCGCGTGACGTCGATGCGGAAGTAGTCATGGTGGCCAGCGAGGAAGCCGAAGAAATAGGCGAAGCCCCAATTGAGCGGGTGAAACGGCGGGGCGGCGCCGAGGTGCCATTTCCCAACGAGCCCGGTGCGGTAGCCGGCGTTCTGGAGGTGCGTCGCGAAGGTCGTTTCTCCCACCGGCAGGCCGTGGGCGTGGTCGAAGGGGGCATAGGTGAAGGAGGAATCCATGCCGAAATGGGCCGGATAGCGCCCAGTCATCAGACCGGCCCGCGAGGGGCCGCAGGTCGGGGCGGCCACGTAGCCGTTGGAGAAGATGACGCCCTCGCGTGCCAGCCGGTCGATGTGCGGGGTGTCGATCTCTGTTGCGCCGTTGAAACTCACGTCGTTGTAGCCTAGGTCGTCGACATGGATGAGGACGATGTTCGGGGGACCTTCCGCCGGTTTCCTGGGGGGCGCTGAGGCCGAGCGCAAAGCACATCCTGCCCCAGAACCCAGAATGGCGCAGAACAGCGGGGCAAACAGGAGTCTCCTGAAACTCGTGTGGGCAAGAATCGCCTTGGCGGGTGACCCACCGTTGCCTGCGGCACCGATCGGCGTGTACGCCGATGACCCCGTCGCGGTGATGGTTCTGGCCATGCACATCGACGGCGATCTTATCCCAGACGGTGGCACCCGGGGACAGACCGCCCGCTGGTGCGTACACTACGGGACGGCCGCGGTCGATCGCCCGGACCACGGCACGCGCAACGCCGTCCGCGTCTCCAGCGAAGGGAGGCGGCGTGAGACCGGCTGTCATGCTCGTCCGAACGAAGCCCGGCTTGACGCAGACGGTTCGCAACCCGCGCCCATGATAGCGGTGATCCAGCCCCTCGAGATAGGCCGACAGGCCGGCCTTGGCGGCGCCGTAGATCACGACCGGCGCCCGGCCGCGGTCGCCCGCCACCGACGAGAACACGCACAGCGTACCGCCGCCGTTCGCCAGCAGCCGCTGTCTGGCATGCTCACAGAAGCGACGGTGTTCGCGAAGTCGATCACGGCCAGTTCGCGCGCCCGGTCGGCGTCCGCTTCGAGCGCCGTCTGCGCGGCGAACCCGGCCGCAGTCACGATCACGGCGTCGAGCCCACCGAGGACGCCGGTAGCCGAATCGAGCGCTGGCCCGAAGGTCTCGGGCCGGGCGAGATCGCATTCGACCACCGGCGGGGCCGCAAGCAATGCGTTCCGGACCCGCAGATCCCGTGCCGACCGGGCGAGCTCGGCGGGACGGCGTCCGAGGAGACACACGTCGTCGCCGCGCGCCGCGAGCACGCGGGCGACGGCCCGTCCCATGCCCCGGGTGGCACCGAGCATCGCAGCCTTCACGCCGGATCTCCCAGGATCCGCACCGACTGGGCGCTGCGCAGCCGCAAGGTCGGATCCCAACGGCACCGAACCGCCATCCAGCGCTCCAGACGCGGTTCCATCGCGCGGAAGTGCGTCGGCCGCGTGAACGCATCCTTGGCCAGGTAGATGCGTCCGCCCAGATCGATCACCCGTTCGTTGAGGGCGTCGACGAGCGCCTGTGTGCCCTCGCCGACGGGAACGTCAATCGCTACCGACGTTCCCCGCAGGGGGAACGACAGCATCCCCGCTCCTTCGTTGCCGCAGTTCTTGATGACGCACAGGAACACCTCGGTCCCGCGGCGCACCAGCAACTCGAGCAGCCCCCGCACCGCGTCCGGGCCGCGCGCCTGCGGGACCACGCAGTGATACTACGTCAGACCGCGCCGTCCGTAAAGCCGGTTCCAGTTGCCGATCCGGTCGAGCGGATAGAAGAACCGGTAGGGGGACTGCACCTCGGCTCGCACCCCCGGCCCGTGGGTCCGATACAGGGCCTCGTTGAACAGGCCGACCGACCACCGGTTCAATGTCCATACCGGCAGGTCGAAGGGGATGCCGACCGCCGGTCGCAGTTCGGGCGCCGTGCCGTTCGCCCCGGCGCTCCAGCGGCCACGGTAGACGATGCCCCGGCCGAGCCGGGCGCCGTTCGCAAGGCCATCCACCCACGCCACGGTGAACGGCCACGCCGCACTGGACCGGTCGAGCTCGGCGAGCAGGTTGTCCATCCCGTCCGCGCGCACACTCTCGCTCCGAACCCACGGCGACGGGATCCGGCGCATCCGGAACGCAACCTCGAGAATGTGGCCCGTCAACCCCATGCCTCCGACCGTCGCCCGGAAGAGTTCGGTCTCCCGGTCCGGCGCGCACTCGACAATCCGACCGTCGGCGACGCGCAGCCGCAGCCTGTCCACGTGCGCGCCGAAGCAGCCGTCCACATGGTGGTTCTTCCCGTGAACGTCCGCCGCCACCATGCCTCCCAGTGTCACGAAGGCGGTCCCGGGCGTCACTGGCGTGAACCAGCCGCGCGGCAGGAACAGCCGCGCGAGCGCACGCAGGCTCACGCCGGCCTCCGCGCGCAGGCGCCCCGTGCCGGCGTCGAAATCGAGCAGCCGGTCGCCGAGCACCGTACAGGCCACCTCGCGGACGGACGGAGGCGGGAGGGCGGAATCGCCGTAGGAGCGGCCCAGACCCCGCGACAGGATGGCCCGCTCGCTCAGGCGGACAAGATCGTCGGACCGGATTTCACGCCCGGTGGTTCTCAGGCGACCCCAGCCCGCGATGGTGGGTTCGGCTGACCGCACAAACTCACCTTCCGAACGACACGCTGGCGAGGGTCGTCACGCTCCAGGCGACGCCGCACACCATCAACGCCCGCGACGACAGGACCACGTCTATCGGGGACCCCCCGCTGTGCGTGGTCGAGACGATCCGCAGGTATTCCAGCACGCCGAACACGACGAACGGAACCGAGGCGAACTCCCACCCCGCCGTCATCACGCCCACGTCCATGCAGTACAGCGCGTACGCCATGATCGTCAGCCCCGCCGACACCGTGACGATCTGGTCGAGAAAGGCCGGCGAATAGCCCTTCAGGGCGGGGCGATGGTGCGCGTCCAGACCCTGCATCAGGTCCGCCCGCCGCTTCGCGACCGACAGGAACAGTGCCAGTGACGATGAGCAGAGCAACAGCCAGTTCGACGGGCGCACACCCGCGAGCGCGCATCCGAGCGCGACGCGCAGGACAAAGCCCGCCGACAGCAAAAAGACGTCGAGAAGCGAAATATGCTTGCCCCAGAGGGTATAGCCCGGAAAATTCGTGAGGGGTCTGTCTCAGGTAGAGACACAAAAGCCTCCGTGTGCTAAAACGCTGTTGACGACAGATGTTTTCGGCACGACGGAGGCTCTTGCGTGACGGACCCCACGATAGCACAGTCTGTTCTGTTCCCCGATCTGTTCGACAAGCCGCTCGTGGCCACGTTCGACCGCGAGCAGTCGAGCTCGGATGGCGGCGCCGTGCTGCTCAAGGCCGCCGAGCGCGTCTACGGGTTGGTCAAGGCATTCGGCCGGTGTCTGATTGACCGCCGGGCGCCGGAGAAGGTCCGGCACACGCTCGAGGACCTGGTGGGCCAGCGGGTGTTCGGGATCGCCTGCGGCCATCCGGACGGCAACGATTCGGACCGGCTCGCCGACGATCCGATTCACAAGCTGCTGCTCGGGCGCGACCCGGTGGCCGGCGGTCGGCTGGCGTCGCAGCCGACGGTTTCGCGGTTCGAGAACGGCGCGGGCCGCGTCGCGCTCTATCGGCTCGGACGCGAGTTGGCGGCGTCGGTCATCGAGCGGCATCGCCGCCGGCTGCGTGGGCGGGTGCGACGCATCACGATCGACCTCGACCCGACCGACGACCCGACGCATGGTGCGCAGCAGCTGACCATGTTCAACAGCTACTACGACAGCTGGTGCTACCTGCCACTGCTGGCCTTCGTGAGCTTCGACCGCGAGGCGGAGCAGTATCTGTGCGCGGCCGTGCTGCGGCCCGGCACGGCGCAGGCGTCCGACGGCACGCTGGGCGTTTTGTGTCGGCTGCTCGCGCTGCTGCGGGCCGCGTTTCCCAAGGCACGCTTTCTCGTCCGGCTCGACGGCGGCTTCGCCACGCCGGAGGTCTTCGACTTCCTCGACGCCGAGCCGCGGCTCGACTACGTCGTGGCGATGGCCAAGAACGCCGTGCTGTTGCGGGCTGCCGAGCCCGCCATGGTGGCAGCCCGCACCGAGAACATGCTGCGCGAGAAGACGGCGCACTTCTACCGCGACACCCGCTATCGCGCGGGCACGTGGGCTCGTGAGCGCCGCGTGGTGATCAAGGCCGAAGTTGTGCAACTCACCGGCCGGCAGCCGCGGGACAACCCGCGCTTCGTCGTGACCAATCTGCGCCAGACGCCGCGCTTCATCTACGAGAAGGTCTACTGCGGGCGCGGCGACATCGAGAACCGCATCAAGGAACTGCTCGACGGCTTGCAGATCGACCGCACGAGCTGCACCAGGTTCTGGGCAAACCAGCTGCGGGTCCTGCTGACGGCCGCCGCCTACGTGCTCATGCAGGAACTGCGGCTGAGGGCCGCCCGAACCGCCTGCGCCCGCACCCAGGTGACCTGGCTGCGCGACCGGTTGCTCAAGGTCAGCGTCCACGTCGTGCGCTCCGTCCGCCGGCTCGTCCTGCACCTGCCGCGAGCGACCCCATACCGTGACGTCTGGCGGCACCTCGCCCTCGCGCTCGGGGCGCGCGCCGGATAGCGCGCCCCCGCGCCGCCAACCTCAAACCCCGCACTGCTCGCCAGCGCCCTGTCGCCGAAGCTGTCGGCGCGTGGTGCCTCGTGCGCGCCGTCACCCCGCCACGACCGCTTCACCACGCTGCCACCTGCCACACGCAATGTCCGACGACTTCATTCGCCCGACGATCACGCCCCGATCGTGACCGATTCGACAACCTCAGGAATAATGCGGGCTAGGAGTCCGGCGCGGACGCGTGACGAGACGGAACAGGAGGATTCGGATGAGCTGTCGACATCTGAACGTGCGGCGGGCGGTCGTCGCGGTCGTCGCGCTGCTGGCGGTCGGCCCGGCGGCGGTCTGGGCGCAGGACTGGACGGTGCCGCGCACCGGGTTCGGCCAGCCGGACCTGCAGGCGGTATGGGACTTCGCCACCATCACGCCGCTCGAGCGGCCCGAGGAGTTCGCGGGCAGGGCGGTCATGACGGCGGAGGAGTCGGCGGCGTACGAGAGCGAGCGGTTCGAGCTCGTGGATCACGACACCGAGGAAGGCGCCACGTTCGTCTGCGAGGGAACGGGCAACTACAACGAGTTCTGGTACGACCGCGGTTTCGGCGACGTCGTGGAGGAGCGGCGGACGTCGCTGATCGTCGATCCCCCGGACGGGCGGATTCCGCCGCGGACGCCGCAGGCGGGGCCGGCCGGCCGCCGCGCCCGCGGCTACGACTCGTGGGACAGCCGGGGCATCGCCGAGCGCTGCATCGCGGGCTTCAACACCGGTCCGCCGATGATGCCCAGCGCCTACAACAACTACTTCCAGATGATCCAGACGCCGGACTACGTCGTCGTCTTCAACGAGATGATCCACGACGCGCGGATCGTGCCGCTGGACGGCCGGCCGCACCTGCCGCCGGCAGTTCCGCAACAGCTGGGCAGCTCGCGCGGCCGCTGGGACGGCGACACGCTGGTCATCGAGACGACGAACTTCCACGGCGCCACGGCCTTCACCGAGAACCACAGCGCCACGCCGGGCATGACCGTCACCGAGCGGTTCACCCGCGTCGCCGAGGACAGGCTGCGCTACGAGTTCACGATCGACGATCCGGGGACCTGGACGCGGCCGTGGACGGCGGTGGTGCGCATGACGCGCTCGGACACGCCCATCTACGAGTACGCCTGCCACGAGGGGAACTACGGCATGACGAACATCCTCTCGGGCGCCCGCGCCCAGGAGGCCGCCCCGTAAGACTCAGTCCTGGTTCTGCGTGGCGGCCCGCGCGTCGCGCGCCTCGCGCTCGGCGCTGAGGCGCGCGTAGTCTTCCTCGGTGATGAAGATGACCTGCTGGTTGGCGTGGGCCATGTCGTCCACCGTGCGCTGCCCGTAGGCCACCCACTGCCGCGGATCCGGGTTGTTGCGGTTGGCCGCGGTGTTGTCGTGCCAGGCGGTGATCTCCACCACGGTGCCCTTGGGCAGCAGCGGCGCGTAGTCCGGGTCGTAGACGTAGTTCAGGTGCCAGGTGTTGTCGAACTGCGCCGTGTAGTTCAGCACCTCGCGGCGGCCGTTGGGGTAGATGGCCTCCATCAGGAACGCTTTCCCGCGGAAGTGCATGTGGGGCTGGAAGTTGTGGAAGATGCCGGGCGCCGGCATGACGTAGGTGCCCTTCGTCTCCGTCACCGAGTTGGGCGGGATCTCGAGCAGCTGCCCGGCGGTGATGCCGACCGCCACGAACTGCGCGTTGTACTTGGGCGGCGAGTCCTGCGGATAGAGCCACCAGGCGGACTCCATCACGTCGGTCACCTCGTAGCCCACGGCGTGGTAGTGGACCTCGAACTCGACCCTGGCCCCCGCCTGCACGATCTTGCCGACGTTGTCCGGATAGACCTCGCCGTCCTTGCCCTGCGCCCACTCGGTGAAGAACTCGCGCACCTCCTCCAGGCCCTCGGCGTGCTCCTGCCCGGTGGCGGCGCGGATGACGTCCTCCACGGTGCCCTCTCCGCTGCGCAGCGCGCGCTCGGCGGCGAGCAGCTCGGGGCTCTTCGGCTGGTAGAGGTACGTGGACGCGTGATGGGCTATCGGCCGGCCGGCCAGCGACGGCTTCGTCTCGGCCGCGCGCACCCAGACCGACTCGGGCAGATCGATCTCGACCACCGGGGTGAACCAGGCGTCCTGGGCTTCCGCCGGCATCGTCCAGGGGACGCCCCGCACCACGATGTCCGGCGGCCCCAGCTCGGCCTCCAGCCGGAAGCGGTCGTCGTCCGGCCAGGTCGCCGGCGGGGGCATGTCGGCCGGATCGCCCAGCGGCGCGCCGGCGTCGACCCAGCGCACGACCCGATCGATCTGCTCGTCGCTCAGCGAGATGTCGTTGACGAACTGCTGGATGCCCACCGTCTTGTCGAGGTGCCAGGGCGGCATCTCGCGCGCGATCACCCGGTTCCTGATCGCCCGCGCCCAGGGCCGCGTCTCGGCATACGTCACCAGCGACATCGGCGCCATGCTGCCCTCGCGGTGGCACGTCTGGCAGTGCTGCTGCAGGAGCGGCGCGATGTCCCGGGCGAACGTCGCCTCGGGCTCGGCCGCCGTCTGGGCCAGGCCGGCGGCCGGCGCCGCCGCCGCGAGGCCGGCGAGCGCGAGGATTGCCGCCGCCGACCGTCCGTGCGATACGCGCGACACGCTCTGATTCCTGGTCATGTCTACTCCCTGACGGTCACGTGCAGGTAGCCGTTCGTCCAGCAGCACTGGAACGGGGGCGAGCCGGGCGGGTTCGACCCGTCCGACGCCCGCAGATGCAGCGTGTAGTCCCCCGGCTCGTGGAAGGTCGCCGTCGTGCCGGCCCCGCCGTTCTCGACGGGCGGCTCGGGGTCGGCTATGGTCACCTGCCCCGTGCCCCGGTACTTGACCCACGTCAGGGGCAGCCTCCCGTCGCCGCGGACCGAGCCCAGCCCGTCGTCGGTGACCCGGACGTCGAGCGCCAGCGGCTGTCCGACCGCCGCGGCGCGCGTCGCGTGCGTGCCGCGCGGCCCAATGCCCGCCTCGCCGTCCGCTTCGAACCTCACGGACGGCGGCGTGTTGCCGGGGAATCGCCGCGAGCCGTCCCGCAACGGTTCGATCATGTAAACGGGATCGAGGTTCGCGGGGATCTCGAAGGTCGTGCCCCGGCTGGTGAGCGTCCAGGTCACCTCCGTCGCGAGGTCCGGCGGCACCCGCACCGTGAACATGCCGATCTGCCGGCGCGGCACGAAGTGGGTCGGCTGGCCCTGATCGGCGGGGCCGGGGGAGATCCGGTTGTCGGGGCCGACGGGTATGTCCACGGCCTCCTGCCAGTTCCGGTTCATGTACCCGAACGAGACCTCGAGCGCGCCGTCCTCGGTCTCGTACCAGCCCTCGTAGACGGGGGCGACGCTCTGCCCGGTGTCGCGGGTGATGCTGCCCCCGGGAAGCTGCGCCTCCGGCGCCGGGCCGGCCGCCAGCACGGCCGCGGCCGCCAGCAGCGCCGCCGGTCGCATCCGGCCGGGCGCCCGTCCTTGCGCTTGCATCGAGTCGTCTCCACCCGATCCGCCGCGGCCGCCGCGGCGGATCGGTCACTACACTACCAGACGCCAGACCCGACACCAAGGCGCCCGCATCAGGGCTGCCGCGCAGCCTGCGCCTCGACGCCGCGCGCCACCTCGAGGATGTACCGGATGTCGTGGTTGCCCTCGTGGCAGGCGTACTCGTAGAGCGGTCCCTCGGTCGCCTGCAGCGGAATCTCCACGCTCCAGGGGCGCGTCCACGTGGTGGGATCGTCGACCGTGAACTCGTAGCGCAGCGCGCCGCCGTCCACCCGCGTGAAGCGCTCCACCACGCGCAACGCCGGGCCGCGGGCGTAGGCGCGCACCGGCGGGCGCGGGCCCGTGGCGCCCTGGAACAGGGTCCTGGCCGTGAAGTTCGTGGTCTCGACGACGAGCGTCCGGCCTTCCCACCGCCCGCGCGAGTCGCCCCGGAGCTGGCGGATGCCGGCCGGGATGTGCGGCTGCGGCCCCACCGGGATGATGCGCGCGCGGTTGGTGCCCAGCTCCTGCAGGAGCGCGACGTAGCCGGGGGCCTGGAAGATCTGGAGCAGATCGTTGTACGGCGGCGGCATCATCGGCGGCCCCTCGATGACCCACAGCACGCAGCGCTCCTGCAGCGGGCGCTGCTCGTGGCTGTCGTACTCGCGGCCGCGCCTGGCCGCGGCGTGCTCGTCGGCGCGCCGCTGCGCGGCCCGCGTGAGCGGCGGGATGCGGCCGTCCGGCGGATCGACCACCAGCGAGGTGCGCCGGCTCGAGAGCCCCTTCGGGCGCCGCGTGCGCAGCCACATCGAGTTGTCGTAGTGGATGTTCTCGGGGGTCTGACGCAACTGCTCGCGGATGGCGTCCGGCGCGCCGAGCTGCTCGCCGCTGCGGAGCGCGAGCGGGTCGACCCCTTCGGCCGTGAGGAGGCGGCGCAGCTCGGCCGCCTCCTCCTCCGTGAACAGCTCGCGCCCGGCGAGGTGGGCCGGGCGCTGCAGCGGCGTGAAGGTCTGGCCGGTCCAGATGCCCTGCAGGTCCGGGTCGCCCCACGGCGTGAGGCCCGCGGGCGGCGACGTCGTCTGGCCGGCAGCCGCGGCCGCCATCCCGACGGCCAGCAGGGTCGACAGCGCGACGACGGCGCGACGAAGATTCATCGAGGTCACCTCAGGACGTCGCCGGCTGCCGCCGCGTCGATGTACCGCTGCACGTCCGGCTCGAGGAGCAGCCGCTGCCGGGCCAGCTCCCGGGCGGCTTCGGTCACGGCCGCGACGTAGCCGTCGTGCGTGCCGTAGCGTTCCTCGAGCGACCGCCGGGGGTCGCCGGAGGCCAAGCGCGCGGCGCGGGTCTTCGGGAAGGGAACGAGCTGCCCGGAGGCCTCGCACCCGTCGCCCAGGCCGTAGCCCTCCCCGCGCAGCGCCCAGCCGGTGGTCGTCGCCACGGGCGCCGCGACGGGCGGCAGGCGGATGCCGGCCACCTCGTTGCCGTCTGCGTCCGTCCGCGACACGAACGCGGGATACGTCGGCCGGCCGCTGAACGCCGGCGGCTGGCGGTCGAGGATGCCGTCAGCCAACCGCGGCCCGAAATCCAGCAGGTAGCGCGTCGAGAAGATGCCCGTGTAGGAGACGCCCGGAATGGCGGGGAAGCCGAGCTTCGCCCGCGGAACGCTCCCGCTCACGGTCCCCGGCTGCGGAACCGAGAACACGGCCGTGCCGTCCGACACGCGCGGAACCCGGCTGCGGGGCGGCGCGACGTCCGCGGTCACCCACTCGTCGAGCGCGACCAGCAGCGCGCGCAGCGCCGGCGCCGAATCGGTCGGGTTCTGGAGCTGCTGGCAGCTTCCCCGGCGGCCGACGCGGCCGGTCCCGTGCTGCGTGCCGGCAACCAGGAAGAAGCGCACGTGCTCCGGGTCGGCCAGGTCGTTGCCCTCGGTATCGGTGTGCAGCAGCGACGCGGCCTTGACCCAGTACTCGTTCGCCGAGTTGATCTCGAACACCCGCGGGCAGGTTCCCGACTCGCGGCAGCGGCCGCCGCGGCCGCCGGTCCTGCCGGAGACCGGGTCGTGCAGCTCGGGATACGCGAACGGAAAGACGGCCCCCGGGAAGAAGCGGTGCTGGCGGTTCCGTTCCGTTCTGGCCGTCTGGGCGAAGCGGTAGTTGATGCCGGCGCCGCTGCCGCCGCCGATGGCGTTCTCCATGCCGTCGATGACGCGCCGCCCCTGCTCGTCCTCGTTGAAGCCCAGCGTCAGGAAGTCGTTGAGGTAGCGGGCGGATTGCGAGTAGGCCCACGACAGCACGTGCTCCACCCGGCCGGCGAGCGGGTTGGGGTTGCCGGCGTCGTCGCTCGCCGCATGGCGCAGGAACGACGCGAAGTCGCGCGTGGCGGCCAGGCCCAGCCCCGCGATCGGGGGCTGCGTGGCCGGGTACGTGAACTCGTAGATGTGGCTCTGCTCGAACGCCGTGCCGGGGGGCAGCAGCCGGATGGTGCGCGCGTCGACATATTCCCAGTCGTCCGCGGCGACCGGCGCGGGCGGGTCGTTCAGCAGCCGCTTGACCGTGAGCGCGGCGCGGCCCTTGTCGAGCGTCGCCGCCGGGTACGTCAGGGTGTACGCGGCGGTGCGGTCGTTGTCGAAGTTGATGTACTCGTACGACGGTCCCTCGATGGCGGCGCCGTCCGGCTGTCGCGCCACCGGGACCGTGATCGTGAGCCGGTCGTCGCCGGGCGCCGCACCGACGTCCCAGCCGTTCCACGCCAGGATGTACCCGCGCTCCATCAGGAAGCCGTCCCCGGCGTCGGCGGCGGCCGTCGGGTCGTTGCGCCGCCCGCCGGAGGCGAGCGGCCTGTGGTTGAGAATGCCGGACAGCTTGTTCCCCCGGTTGTTGATCTCGAGCAGCAGCCTGCCGCCGCCCGCCGCGACCGGCCGCAGGATGTAGATGTCCATCGAGTACTCGACCATGCCGCGCGCGTTGCGCGGCGCAAGCTCGATGTCCGTGATGACGGCGTTGCGCGGATCGTCGGGATCGACCTCGCCGTGGGCCCTGCCGCGCAGCTTCTCGTAGGGCCCCACCGCGGCGAAGCGCCTGCCCTCGAAGGTGGGCGATTCGACGTGCGTGATCTCGATGCGGGTGATCCGCGCGTCGGCGCTGCCCGCGCCCGACAGGACGCAGGCGGCGAGCATCCCGAGCCGCGGAATCCAGCGGGTGCCGGCGACGCGCCAGGCCGGGCTGTCGGTCATCGTCATGTTGACTCCATTACAGACGGGGCTGGGCTTCCTCCAGATGGGGCTGCGCCCCGAGCCCCCGGCGTCCGCTTGCGGGGCCCCTTCGCCCCGCACCGCTCCCGCCGAGGCGCGCTGTGCGCGGCTTCCTCCAGATGGGGCTGCGCCCCAAGCCCCCGGCGTTCGCTTGCGGGGACCCCTTCGCCCCGCGCCGCTCCCGCCGAGGCGCGCTGTGCGCGCCGTTCACGGTGCGGACTCCGGGCGCAGGTCGGCGAAGAAGGCGCGCAGGTCGTCCAGCCACAGGTCCGGCTGCTCGAGGGCGGGGAAGTGCCCGCCGCGCGGCATGTCGGTCCAGCGCGCGACGTTGTAGCGCTGCTCGGCCACCTGCCGTGCCTCGGGACCGGTGCGCGCCCGCCGGTCGTAACGCTCCACGAAGGCCGCGCAGCCGGTTGGCATGGCCGGCCTGTCCTGCGGCCGGCCTGCGCCGTGCCGGCTCTCGTAGTAGATGCGCGAGGCGGACGTGATGCTGTCCGTCACCCAGTAGATCATGATGTTGGTCAGCAGCTCGTCCTTGGTGTAGACCGACTCGACGTCGCCGTCGTGATCGGTCCACCCGTGGTACTTCTCGACGATCCAGGCCGCCAGCCCCGCCGGCGAGTCGTTGAGCCCGTAGCCGAGCGTCTGCGTCCGCGTGCCCTGGATCTCCACGTAGCCGAACCCATCCTGCTCCATCGTCCGGCCCAGGGGCACGGCGCTCCGCAGCACCCCCTCGCAGCCGACGATGTGCACCCCGACGATGTGCTCGGGATCCTTGCGCGCCAGCCAGCCCGCCACGCCCGCGCCCCAGTCCGAGCCGTGCACCGCATAGCTCTCGTAGCCCAGCCGCGCCATGAGCTGCACCCAGAAGTCCGCCATCCGCCCGGTGTCGAACCCGCGCTCGCGCGGCTTGTCGGAGAAGCCGTAGCCGGGCATCGCCGGGATGACGACGTGGAACGCGTCGGACGCCGAGCCGCCGAACCGCAGCGGGTCGGTGAGCGGGCCGATGACCCTGGCGTACTCGTCGATGGAACTGGGCCAGCCGTTCAGCAGCAGCAGGGGAAACGCTTCGGCGTGCGGCGAGCGCTGGTGGATGAAGTGGATGTCGAGCCCGTCGATGGTCGTCCTGAACTGGTCGAGCTCGTTCAGCCGCCGCTCCTGGGCCCGCCAGTCGAACTCGTCGCGCCAGTACTCGACGAGTTCGCGCAGGTAGGCCAGGGGCGTGCCGTAGTCCCAGTCGGCGTCGTCGATCTCGTCCGGGAAGCGGGTGGCCCCGAGGCGCGCCCGCAGGTCGGTGAGCACGGCCTCGGGCACCTCGATGGTGAACGGCACCACGGCCGCGTCGCCCGCCGCCTGCTGCGCGTGCGCCGGTAGCGCGACGCCGCAGGCGATGACGGCTGCCAGTCCGCAGGGAGCGAGGCGCGACGGTTGCATGCTGGCCATGCCCGATTATATCGGCGCGCGAGCCGCCGGCCGATCGGCGATCGCGCGCGTACCTCCCCGAAACGACGCGAGCAACGGAGATCGAGCCGAGGCATCGACGATCGTGCCTGCGTCGAGCGGCGGGCGAATTACGAATTGGCAGAAATCCAGGCAGGTTGCCACGCCTGAGGTCTGGATTTACGAATCAGTAAAATTCTCGACGATGCTCCCGTTTCGGGGGGTACAATTACGAATCGGCAAAACAACCGGACGTGAACCATGCGGATGCCTCCCCACGTGCCGAATCGTGAAGAATCGGATGCTGCCGGACCTGCACGGGTTCGATCGCCCGCGGCGCTGGGTCGGCTGGCGCGGCGCGAACGCAAGCGACAGGGATTGACCCTGGACACCGTGTATTCGGCGACCGGCCTGAGCACGCGTTTCCTCTCGGAGTTCGAACGCGGCAAGCCCAACGCGTCGCTGGGGCGAGCAATGCAGGCGTTGCAAGCGCTGGGGCTGGAGATGATGGTGCTGTCGCGGGGTGACGCCGAACGGCTGATGGCGCGACGGGGCTGCTCGGAGTCGGCTCCCGATGGCGGAACCGCGTCGTGAACGGGAGACGCGGCGCCGTTTGGCACCATGACCGGCTGGTCGGTTCGTTGCGGGAAGACGCGGGTCGGGTTCTGCGTTTCACATACGCGGACACCTGGCTGGACGGCGAGGGGTTTCCCGTCTCCGTTCATCTCCCGCGGTCCGTGGGCGGCCGGGAGGTGGATGCGCACGCGTTCTTCGCGGGCTTGCTCCCCGAGGGCGGGGCGCGCCAGCGCATCTGCCGGCAACGCGGGGTTGCGTTCGAGGACGACGCGGGACTTCTGTTCGCCGTCGGCGAGGACTGCGCCGGAGCCCTCAGCGTCCTGCCGGCCGGCGTCGAGCCCGACGTCCGGCCGGCGCGGCCGGAGCCGCTGACGCACGCCGGGATCGACGGGCTGGTCCGTTCCGGCGGCGGGCAGGCTGCCGCCGTACTCGGCGACAGGCAACGGTTCTCCCTGGCGGGCACGCAGGAGAAGCAACCCGTCATCTTCGACGGCGAGTCCTATGCGCTGCCGGACCGCGCGAATCCATCGAGCCACCTGCTGAAGTTCGAAACCGTGCGGTGGGTATGCGTTGCAGAGTGCCTCACCAACGACATCGCTCGGCGCGTCGGCCTGCCGGTCGTCGACACCGAGTTTCTCCGTGCTGGAGCGGACGACGGCGCGCCGTTCCTGCGCATCGAGCGCTACGACCGGGCCCGTGCTGTTGATGGCCGGCTCACGCGCCTGCACCAGGAAGATCTGCTGCAGGCGCTGGGGCTGTCCGCCGCCGTCAAGTATCAACGCCACGGTGGGCCGTCGATCGGTGACGTCGCGGAGTTGCTGCGTGAGCATGCGGCCCGCCCGGTCGAGGCGCTCGCAGGGTTGCGCGACTGGCAGATCTTCAACTGCCTCGTCGGCAACTGGGACGGTCACGCCAAGAACCTCGCGTTGCTGTACGCGCCGGGCCAGGCCGTCGCCACGCTCGCCCCGTTCTACGACGTGATCTCCATCGAGTGCCTGAATCTCCTGCGGCCGGGAACCTGGTCTCGCGACATGGCGTTCTCTATTGGTGAGCACGATGTACCCGAACAAATCACGAGACCCGATTGGCTGGCCTTCGCTCGCGCCCTGGGAATGCCGCCGAGGCGTCTACTGGCACGGGTCGAGGAAATGGCGGCCGGCATGCCCGCCGTCGCGCTTGCCGCCGGGGAAGCGTTCGCGGCGGTGCACGGCGGTGCGCCAGCCTGCGAGCAGCTTGCTGAAGCGGTCCGCCGTCGCTGTCGCTGGACCCTGGGATCGCTCGGTGAGCGCTGACTTCCCGGTGTGCAGCGCGGACTCCGTACCAAGGTCGGCGCCGGCGCGGCTGGTATGATTGAATGCCCGTGCGGACACAGTGCAACTTGGCGGCGACGAGCCACGACGACATCGGGCAGGTGCTGCGGGCGGCTCGCGAGCGCGTAGCCGGCCGCCTGGGTCGATCCGCCCGGTAACCCCGCCTACCAGCGATGTTCATCGCGCGCGCCGCCGGGGCCGTCATTCTCGCGATCCTGCCTGCCGCATCAGCCTGGGCGCAGATGAACGCCGGCGAGCTGAGCGGCGTGGTGCGGGACGAGTCCGGGGGCGTCCTGCCGGGCGCGACCGTGACCGCCACCCACACGGACAGCGGCCTGACCGTGGAGCGGGTGAGCGACGTCGAGGGCCGTTTCTTCCTCTCGTCGCTGCCGATCGGCGAGTGGGAGGTGGCGGTCTCGCTGCCGGGCTTCCGGCGTGCGGTCCGGACCGGCATCGTCCTCGACATCGGGCGCACGCTCGAGCTGCGCTACAGGCTGGAGCTGGGGCAGATCACGGAGGCCGTGACCGTCACGGCGCCCGCGCCGCTGCTGCAGGTCGCGACGGCCGAGATCAGCGACATCATCGAGACCCGACAGGTCGAGCGCATACCGCTCAACGGCCGCCAGTTCCTCCAGCTCGCGCAGCTCAGCCAGGCGGTGGTCATACCCCCGTCGGGGACGCGGGGCGCCGCGCTGCAGCAGGCGGGGCCGTTGCCCAACGTCGGCGGTCAGCGCGCGGGCCACAACATCTACCTGCTCGACGGCGTCAAGGTCACCGACGAGCTGTTCAACAACCTCGTGATCAATCCGTCGGTCGATTCGATCAGCGAGGTCAAGATTCAGCAGTCGATGTACCCGCCGGAGTTCGGTGGGAAGGCGTCGGCCCTCATCAACGTCGCGACCAAGTCCGGCTACAACGTGTTCAGCGGCAGCGCGTTCACCTTCATGCGGGACGAGCGGTTCGACGCGCACAACTTCTTCGATCCGCCCGACGAGCCGGTGCCGCCGCTCGACCAGCACCAGTTCGGCGGGACCGTGGGCGGTCCGATCGTGCGCGACCACACGTTCTTCTTCGTCAGCTTCGAAGGGCAGCGCACCGCACGCTCGCTCACCCAGACGTTCTCGGTGCCGTCGGCCGCCGCGCGGGCGGGCGACTTCTCGGGGTCCGCGCCGTTGTGCGATCCGCTCAGCCGCGATCCGGCGACCGGATCGTGCGGCAGCTTCTTTCCCGGCAACCGCATCCCGGCAGGCCGGATCGATCCGCTCGCCACGGCGTTTCTCGCCGGCACGCCGCAGCCGTCGCGCCCCGGCGAGGTGCAGAACCTGACCGCGGTGGAGACCCTCGACCGCGACATCGAGCAGTTCAGCGCCCGCGTCGATCACCGGTTCGGGACGAGCGACCAGATCTTCGTGCGGTTCAGTACGTTCGACGCGCTCGAGCTGCAGCCGTTCGGCACCAGCGTGCTGCAGGAATCGCTCGTGCCCGGCTTCGGGCGCACGCTCGGCACCTCCACGCGCAATCTCGCCGTGAGCTACACGCGGGCGTTCGGCTCGCGGATGCTCAACGAGCTGCGGTTCGGGTGGATGCAGGTAGACGGCGGGCAGCGCAGCCTCAACGCGGGCAACGACTTCGCGGCGCGGGCGGGCCTGCTGGGCGTCACGGGCGACCCGCGCGACGCCGGCTTTCCGCAGATCTCCACGGGCGGCCTGTACAGCGTGATGGGCGACCCCACCACTTTCGTCCACCGCGACAACGAGCACTTCGAGCTCTACGAGAACCTCCTGATCGACCGCGGGAGCCACCGCATCAAGCTGGGCGGCTACCTGTTCCACCTGCGGTTCAGGCCGGAGAACCCGGACACGGCGCGCGGCGCGTTCGCGTATACCGGACAGTTCAGCGGCAACGCGCTGGGCGACTTCCTGCTCGGCTATCCCGTGTCGGCGCGCTCGGGAATCGGCGGCCGCGGGGCGGAGGACGGCCGGACCACCTGGTTCCACACCTACGTGCAGGACGACTGGCGGGTGCGCGACAACCTCACGATCAACGCCGGGCTGCGCTACGAGATCAACGAGCACATGCGGGACGTGGACAACCGCCTGTCGACGATCGACCTGTCGGCGCCGGGCGGACGCTACGTCATCGCCAGCGACGAGGAGGGCCGCATCGCGCCGTCGGCGCAGGCGCTGCTGCCGCTGATCCCGATTCCCTGGGTCACGTCGGCGGAGATCGGCTGGGACAACAGCCTCCTGCGCCCCAGCCGGAAGCGTTTCGCCCCGCGGCTGGGCTTCGCCTGGATGCCCGGCGACGACGCCGACGTCGTGGTCCGCGGCGGCTACGGGATCTTCCTGAACCAGTGGGCCTACAGCGTGCAGACCGCCTTCACGCGCAACCTGCCGTTCTTCTTCCTCAAGCAGGTCGACGTCCCCATCGAGCAGCACGTGCCGCTGCTGGAGACCCGCGACATCCTCACCGCGGACGCCACGGGCACCATCGGCGGCTCGATCATGGACTACGACTACCAGGTGGAGTACACGCAGACGTGGAGCGGCGGCGTGCAGGCCGAGCTGCTGCCGGGCACCGCGTTCGACGTGTTCTACATGGGGTCGTACACCATCGGCGCGGACAACTCGACGATCCACAACGTGCCCCGGCCCGGCCCCGGCCCGCTGGCGCCGCGGCGCGACGTGCCCGAGCTGGCCGGCATCCGGGCCATCCGCTTCGACGGCAAGTCCATCTACCACGCGGTGACCTTCAAGGCGGTGCACCGCTTGCGCGACAGTCTGTCGTTCGACGTGGCCTACACGCTGTCACGCTCGCGCGACGATGCGTCGAGCCCGGGCGCGACGGCCTACGAGGCGAACGTGCCGCAGGACGTCCGCAACATCTTTCCGGGCGAGAACGCGTTGTCGAGCTTCGACCGCCGCCACCAGTTCGTCGGCAGCGGGTCGTACGAGCTGCCGTTCTTCCGCGGCCGCGGCGGCTGGCTGGAGGGGGTGCTGGGCAACTGGCGACTGACGGGCGTCGTGATGCTGCAGTCGGGCGCGCCGTTCACGGTGAACATCACCGAGGACGTCGCCAACATCGGCGCCGGCCCGGCGCAGCGGCCCGACCTGGTCGGCGACCCCAATCTGCCCGGCGGACAACGCTCACCGGACCGCTGGTTCGACACCGGGGCGTTCAGGCTGCAGGCGCCGTTCACCTTCGGCAGCGCGGGCCGCAACCTGGTCTTCGCGCCCGGGCTGGCGAACGTCGACACCGCGCTGCAGAAGGTCTGGCATCTGGCGGGCGGCCAGCAGCTCGAGTTCCGCTGGGAGGTGTTCAACCTGCTCAACCGGGCCAACTTCGACGTTCCCAACCGGTTCTTCGGATCGCCCAACTTCGGCCGCATATTCGGCGCGGCCGCGGCCCGCGAGATGCAGTTCGGCCTGCGGCTGCGGTTTTGAAGACAGGGTGTGTGCCATGCTGCGAAGACTTCGTGATTCCGGCCGGCGGCCGGTCTGGCTGCTCGCCGGGTTGTTGCTGGGCTCCGGCGCCCTGGGCACCGAGGGCCTGCGGGCCCAGGAGCCCGACGCGCCGCTCGACCCGGAGGTCGGCCGGCCGGGCAAGGACGTCATGTGGGTGCCGTCGCCCGACCCGCTGGTGGACACGATGCTGGAGATTGCCGAGGTCACGGACCGGGACGTCGTGTTGGACCTCGGCTCCGGCGACGGGCGGACGGTCATTGCGGCCGCCCGGCTGGGGGCGCGGGCAATCGGGGTCGAGTACGACCCGGAGCTGGTCGAGCTGTCGCGCGCCCGCGCGGCGGCGGCCGGCGTAGCGGAGCGGGCGACGTTCGTCGCGGCCGACCTGTTCGAGACCGACCTGTCGGCGGCGACGGTCATCACCATGTTCCTGCTGCCCGACCTGAACGCCAGGCTGCGCCCGCGGCTGCTCGAGCTCGAGCCGGGCACGCGCGTCGTGTCGAACACCTGGGATCTGGAAGACTGGGAAGCGGACGAGACGGTCGTGCTCGATCCGTGCCCCGGCTTCTGCACGGCGCTGCTCTGGATCGTGCCGGCCCGCGTCGAGGGGACCTGGGAGCTGCCGGAGGGCGAGCTCGTCCTCCAGCAGCAGTTCCAGATGGTCACGGGGACGCTGCGCACCGACACCGGCACGGTCGCCATCGAGGACGCCCGGCTGCGCGGCGCGGAGCTGGCCTTCCGCGCCGGCGGCGCCCGCTACGCCGGGCAGGTCCGCGGCGAGGTCATCACCGGCACCGCCGCTACCGGCGCGCGCACGTCCGACTGGCGGGCGACGCGGGTGGCGCGCTAGAACCGCGCATCGCGCAGAATCTCCCCGGCCGCATTGCGGCCGCAGGCGCCCATCACGCCGCCGCCCGGGTGGCTCGCGGCGCCGCACAGGTAGAGGCCCGTCACCGGCGTGCGGTGATCGGCCCAGCCGGGGACGGGGCGCATGAAGAAGAGCTGATTCAGGTTCATCGCGCCCTGCATGATGTTGCCGCCGGTCAGGCCGAAGGTGCGCTCGAGATCGAGCGGGCTCAGCACCTGGCGGTGCTCGATGGCGCCGGGCACGTTGGGGGCGTACTCCGCGAGCCGCTCGATGCAGCGATCGGCGAACCCGTCCTTGACCGCATCCCAGTGGTCGCCGCCCGCCAGGGAGTAGGGCGCGTACTGCACGAAGATCGACAGGATGTGCCTGCCCGCCGGGGCGATGGTGGCGTCGACGCTGGTCGGCAGGGTGACCTCGAGCACAGGGTCCGCGCTCGGCCGGCCCGCCCGCGCGTCCGCGTACGCCCGTTCCAGGTGGTCGAGCGTCTCGCCGATGTGGATCGTGCCGTGATGCTGCGGCCCGATGCCCGCGGACGGCAGGCAGCGGAAGCGCGGCGGCTCCGCCAGCGCGAGGTTGATCTTGGCGGAGGCCGACGAGTAGTCGATCCGCTCTACCGCCGCCAGGAAGTCGGCAGGCAGGTCGTCCGGGTCGAGGAGCCTGCGAAACGTCAGGTGCGCATCGACGCTCGACGCCACCGTCCGGGCCTCCACCGTCGTGCCGTCCGCGAGGACGACGCCGCGGGCCGCGCCCCCGGACGCGGCGATGCGCCGCACCTCCGCCTCGCGGCGGATGTCGACGCCGAGATTCGTGCACACCGTCTCGAGCGCGTCGGCCAGCCCGCCCATGCCGCCCTGGACGTAGCCCCACACGCCGCGCGCCCCGCCGGTGCGGCCCATCGCGTGGTGCAGCAGGACGTAGGCGGTGCCGGGCGCGGCTGGCGAGGCGAACGCCCCGATGATGGCGTCGGTGGCCAGCGTCGCCCGCAGGACCTCGGCTTCGAACCAGCGTTCCAGGATGGGCCGGGCGGCGCCGGCCAGCAGCTCGAGCGCCGCCGGCAGGTCGGAGCCAAGCCGGACGAGCTGCCGGTAGAGCCGCCACAGGCTGCCGGCATCGCGCAGGCGCGCCGCCAGGCGCCGCCGCCGCCCCGCCACCGGGCCGGAAAACGGGTTCGGCGCGGCGGCGGCAACGACGGACTCCAGCACGTGCGCGACCCGCTCGAGCAGGGCGTTGTAGCGCGGGAACGCCTCGGCGTCGCGGCGGCTGAACTTCGCGATCTCGCGGCGGTTGCCCGCGGCGTCCGGACCCAGCAGCAGGTAGCGCCCGTCGAGCAGGGGCGTGAACGACGACGGATTGCGCGGCAGGATCGTCAGCCCGTGCTCCGCGAGCCGCAGGTCGCGGATGATCTCCGGCAGCAGCAGGCTGATGACGTAGGCGCCGGTCGACACCCTGTACCCGGGCCACAGCGCCTCGGTGGCGGCGCAGCCGCCGAGCACGGGCCGGCGCTCGAGGACGCAGACCGACCTGCCGGCCCGCGCCAGATACGCGGCGGCGATCAGGCCGTTGTGCCCGCCGCCGATGACGATGCAGTCGTAGCCGCGATCCTGACGCATGTCCGGTGGCGCCGCGAGGCGGCGGGGGCATTGTATATGCCGCCGCCCGCCCCGACTTTGGGCCGGGCGTTCGAGTATGCGACACTCAGGCAGGCCACCCGGACCCGAGGCGAGCACATGACGCAGCTCTTCGAGAAGCATCCGACAGCCCCCGGCGGCTCCGCGGCCGCCGCCCGTTCCCGCATCCTGCCCGCCCTGCTGGCGGCGCTCGTGCTGCTCGCGCCGGTCCCGGCGACGGGGCAGGAGGTGCAGGTCGTCGAGCATCGGCTCGCCAACGGGATGACGCTTCTGCTCGTTCCGCGGCCGGGCGATCCGAACGTGGCCGCCGGCTGGGTGGCGAAGGTCGGGTCGGTCAACGAGCGGCCGGGCATCACCGGCGTGGCGCACCTCTTCGAGCACATGATGTTCAAGGGCACGCACACCGTCGGCACGCAGGACATCGAGGAGGACCTGCGCCTCATCGATGCCCTCGATGCGCTCAAGGCGGAGATGCAGGTGGAGGAGGCGCGCCTGATCGAGCAGCATCGGCGGGGCGTCATCGACGACCCGCAGAGCCCCGACGTGCGCTCGCCGCGGCATCGGGAGCTGCTCGAGGAGTTCGATGCCCTCCTTGCCCGCCAGAGCGAGCTGCTGATCAAGGAGGACTTCAGCCGCATCTACACCGGGCAGGGCGCTTCGGCCATGAACGCCGGCACGAGCTACGACTTCACGATCTACTTCGTCAACGTGCCGGCCAACAAGCTGGAGCTGTGGTTCTGGCTGGAGTCGGACCGCCTGCTCAACCCGGTCTTCCGCGAGTTCTATGCCGAGCGCGACGTGGTGCACGAGGAGCGGCGGCTGCGGACCGACAGCACGCCGATCGGCAAGTTCCGGGAGCAGTTCGACGCCATGTTCTGGGAGTCGTCGCCCTACAGCTGGCCGGTCATCGGCTGGCCCTCGGACATCGAGGGCGTGACGCGCGAGGAGGCGCTGGCGTTCTTCGACGTGTACTACGCGCCGAACAACATCGCCGCGACCCTGGTCGGCGACTTCGACCCCGACGAGGCCATCGCGCTCGCGGAGCGCTACTTCGGCCGGCTGCCGCGCGGCGCGCGCCCCGCCCTGGGGCCGCGGACGCGCGAGATGCCGCAGCTCGCGGAGAAGCGCATGGTGGCGTACGCCGAGACGAATCCGCAGGTGGTGATCCGCTACCACACGGTGCCGGACGGCCACGTCGACGAGCCGGCGCTCGTCGTGCTCGGCCAGTTGCTCAACGGACGCACCGGACGCCTCTACCGGGCCCTCGTCGAGGACCGGGAGGTGGCCACGGGCGCGGCGGGCGGCCAGGCCGGGTTCAAGTACGAGGGCATGTTCGAGCTGCGCGGCACGGCCCGGCAGGGCCGCACGCCGGAGGAGGTCGAGCAGGCCATCTATGCCGAGCTGGAGCGGCTCAAGACCGAGCCGGTGGGCGAACGGGAGCTGCAGAAGGTGAAGAACCAGAACGCGGCCAGCACCTTCCGCGACCTCGAAGGCAACTTTCAACTGATGATGCAGTTGCTGATACGCGAGAGCTACCGGGGTTGGGGGACCATCAACACCGACCCGCCGCTGTACGACGCGGTGACGGCCGACGACGTCATGCGCGTCGCCAACGAATACTTCACGCCCGAGACGCGGGCCGTGGCCATCTACTACCGGGAGGGCGGCGCGCCGGCCGAGGACGACCGCCTCGCCGGTCTCGACGACCAGGAGCGGCAGCAGGTCGAGCAGATGGCCGGAATGATTCGCCAGGCGAGCGAGGAACAGCTCGGACAACTGCTGGCGGGCGCCGATCAGATGCGCGCCCAGGCGCCGGCCGAGAGCCAGGACATGGTCGAGGCCATCATCGAGCTGGTGCGCGAGCGGCTCGCGGAGCTGGGAGGCGGGCTGTGAGGGCCGCCCCGTGGCTGCTGGCCCTGCTGCTGCTGGCGCCCCACGCGCCGGCTGCAGCGCAGAGCGCGATTCCCGCGCATCCGCGCGACCTGGCGTTCGAGCCGCTCGACTTCGATCCGCCCCGCGCGGCGCAGCACCGCCACACGCTGCCCGGCGGCGGGACCGTCTTCGTCGTCGAGGATCACGCCCTGCCGCTGGTGGACGTGTCGGTCCTCGTGCGCACCGGCGCGTACCTCGACCCGCCGGGGAAGGCGGGGCTTGCGGCCCTGACGGGCAGCCAGATGCGCGCCGGGGGCACGGCGTCGCTGGCGGCCGCCGACTTCGACGAGGAGGTGGCGTTTCTCGCCGCGCAGATCGGCAGCTCCATCGGCGCCACGAGCGGGCGGGCCAGCCTCAACTGCCTCACGAAGGATCTCGACGCGGCGCTCGACCTGCTGTTCGACATGCTGCGCCACCCGCGGTTCGACGAGGCCCGGCTGGACCTGGCCAGGAGCCAGGCGCTGCAGGCCATGGAGCGGCGCAACGACAGCACGCCCAGCATCGAGGGCCGCGAGTGGGGGCGCCTGATGCGGGGCTCCGCCCATTTCTCGACGCGGCCGACGACGCGCACATCGATCGAGTCGATCACGCGCGACGACCTGCTGGCGTTCCACGCGCGGCACTATCATCCGGGCAGCTTCATCTTCGCCGTGTCGGGCGATGTCACCCCCGCCGACATCCTGTCGAAGCTGAGCGCGCGCCTGGCCGCCTGGCAGGCAGCGGACGCCACGGTGCCCGCCGTGCCCGCCCCGGCGGACGAGCCGCGCCAGGGGCTGTACGGCGTCGACAAGCCGGACGTCAACCAGGGCCGGGTGTCGATCGGGCACCTGGGCACCACGCGCGACAGTCCCGATCGCTATCCGCTGATCGTCATGAACGACATCCTGGGCGGCGGGGGATTCAGCTCGCGGCTGCTCACGCGCATCCGCTCCGACGAGGGGCTGGCCTACAGCGCCGCGTCGAGCTTCGGCATGGGGACCTACTACGACGGCCTCTTCCGCGTCGCCTTCCAGTCGCGCAGCGAGACCGTGGCGCGGGCGGCCGCCATCGTGCTCGAGGAGATCGAGCGCATCCGTTCCGAGCCGGTGACCGACGAGGAGCTGCAGAACTCGATTGCCTCGTTCGTCGAGACCTTCACGCGCAACTTCTCGAGCGCCGCGGCGACGGCCGGCCTCTTCGCCCGCGACGAGTACACGGGCCGCGACCCGGAGTACCTCACGCACTACCGCGAACGGATCAGCGCGGTGACCGCCGCCGACGTGCTGCGGGTGGCCCGCGAGTACCTGCATCCCGATCGGCTGACGATGCTCGTCGTCGGCAACCTCGACGCGATAGCCGCAGGCGATCCGGACAATCCGGACTTCCAGCTCGAGGGCGTTGCGGGCGCCCCGGTCACCCGCATCCCGCTGCCCGACCCCTTCACGATGGAGTATCCCGGCCCGTGATGCCGGCGGCGGGGATCGCCCGGGCGACGGCCGTGATGGCGGCGGGGACGCTGCTGGCGACCGGCGTGGCCGCGCAGTCGTTGCAGCCGGCTGGTTGGGACGAGCACATCCGGCTGGCCGAGGCCGTCGACCGCAATCCCGATCCCGACATCGTGGAGGTCGACTTCACGGCCCGGGTCGCCAGGGTGGAGCTGGAGCCGGGCCTCGAGGTCGAGGCCTGGACCTACAACGGCACCATTCCGGGGCCGATGATCCGGGTCGAGGTGGGCGATCGGCTGATCGTGCACTTCACCAACGAGCTGCCCCGCCCGAGCACCATTCACTGGCACGGGCTGCGGATACCGATCGACATGGACGGCGTGCCGGGCTACTCGCAGCCGCCGGTGGAGCCGGGCGGCAGCTTCACGTACGACTTCATCGTGCCGGATGCCGGCATCTACTGGTATCACCCGCACGTCATGTCGGCCGCCCAGGTCGGCTTCGGCCTCTATGGCGCGCTGCTGGTCGAGGATCCGGCCGAGGCCGGGACGGTGGGCATCGCCGACGAGCTCGTCATCGTGCTCAGCGACATCGACCTGACGGCCGGCGGGGTGCTCGCCTCGCCGGATACGGGCGGCTCGGTGGGCATGGTGTTCGGCCGCGAGGGCACCCACGTGCTCGTGAACGGCCGGCGCGTCCCGGGGCTGGCGGCCCGTGCCGGGGCGCCGCAGCGCTGGCGGGTGGTGAACGCGGCCAAGAGCCGCTACTTCAAGCTGGATCTCGGGGAGGGGCACGTCTTCCGCAGGATCGGCGGTGACGGGGGCCTGCTCGAGTACTCGGAAGATCAGGAGTTTCTCGTGCTCGGCGCGGGCGAGCGGGCCGACGTCATCGTGCAGCCCCGCGGCGCGCCGGGGAGCCGCCGCGTGCTCCGCTCGCTGCTGCACGACCGCGGCTACGGCAGCACCGAGTTCCGCGATCTGGAGGATCTGATCGCGATCGAGTTCGCCGACCTGCCGCCGCACACCGGCGGACCACTGCCGCGGACCGCGCGCGCCATCGAGCCGTACGACGTCGACGGCGCGACCGAGATCAGCCTGGAGCTGACGCTGGCGCAGGATGCGCTCGACGAGTCCTTCACCTACGGCATCAACCACACGCCGTTCTGGAAGGCGAAGCCGATAGTCGCGCGGCTCGGCGAGACCCAGGTCTGGACCGTGACGAACTCGACGGCGTGGTCGCATCCCCTGCACCTGCACGGGTTCTTCTTCATGGTGCTCGATCGGGACGGGGCGCCGGTCCGGCCCCTGGAATGGAAGGACACGGTGGACATCCCGTTCGAGCAGACGGTGCGCCTGGCGGTGCGGTTCGACGAGCGCCCGGGCACGTGGATCTTCCACTGCCACATCCTCGACCACGCGGAGGGGGGGCTGCTGAGCGCGGTGCACCTCGAGCTGCCGCTCGAGGAGTTCCGGAACATGCTCCAGCATTAGCGGCCGGAGTCATGGCGGCAGGCCGTTGACGATGACCGCCCGCTCGACTCGATGCTGTACCAAGCCCGAAATGGTGCGATAATCCATCCGTAACACCGATGACCCCTCCGACCCGACTCGCGGGCGCCGGCGAGATGCCGACGCAGCGTCCGGCACGACGCACGGCACGGTTCCTCGTGCTGCTCGTGACGGTGCTCCTGGTCGGCAATGCGATCCTGGGCGACCGGGGCTACCTGTCGCTGATTCGCGCCGCCGACGAGGTGGAGCAGCTCTCGCAGTCGATCGCCGCCGTGCAGGCCCGCAACGACGCGCTGCGGGAGAACGCGCGGCAACTGCGCGAGGAGGCCTGGAGGATAGAGGAGCTCGCGCGCGGAGAGCTCGGCTTGATGCAGCCCGGCGAGAAGCTCTTCATCGTCACGGACCGCCCGCCGGCCGCCGCTGCGGATGCGGAGGAGGCTGCGGAGGCCGCACCCCCCGCGCAGCCATAGGAGCCTGCGCCGTAGAACGGCGTGGACTCCTGCAGGGTTGGTTGGGCGCCAAGCGGAGCCGTCAGGCGACGATTGGCGGACCAGGCCCGCTCAGGCCGGAGCCGTCTCGGGTTCCCGAACGAGGCCCAGCTCGGTGCGTACCCGGTGCTCGATCGCCGCGAAGAGCTCGGGCTTTTCCTTGAGGAGACGCTTGACGTTCTCGCGGCCCTGCCCGAGCCGCTCGTCGCCGTAGGAGAACCACGTCCCGCTCTTCTCGACGATGCGCCGGTCGACCGCCAGGTCCAGCAGGTCTCCCTCGCGGGAGATTCCCTCGCCGTACATCAAGTCGAACTCGGCCTCGCGGAACGGCGGCGCCAGCTTGTTCTTGACGACCTTCACCCGTGTCCGTCCGCCGATGACGCGGTCGGCGTCCTTGATCGCTCCGATGCGGCGGATGTCTATCCGGATCGACGAGTAGAACTTCAGTGCGCGCCCGCCGGTCGTCGTTTCCGGATTGCCGAACATGACGCCGATCTTCTCGCGGAGCTGATTGATGAAGACGAGGCAGGTCTTCGACTTGGCGACCACGCCGGTGAGCTTCCTGAGCGCCTGCGACATGAGCCTGGCCTGCAGGCCGACCTGGGCGTCGCCCATCTCGCCCTCGATCTCGGCGCGCGGCACCAGCGCGGCGACCGAGTCGACGACCACCACGTCTATGCCGCCGGAGCGGACCAGCACCTCGACGATCTCGAGGGCCTGCTCGCCGTGGTCCGGCTGGGAGACCAGGAGATTCTCCAGGTCGACCCCGAGCTTCCGCGCGTAGGTCGGGTCGAGCGCGTGCTCGGCGTCGACGAACGCCGCATTGCCGGCGTCCTGCTGGGAGCGCGCGATCACCTGCAGCGCGAGCGTGGTCTTCCCGGAGGCCTCCGGGCCGTAGATCTCCACCACCCTGCCGCGCGGCACGCCGCCGATGCCGAGCGCATGGTCGATGCTGATCGCGCCCGTGGAAATGGCTGCCACGGGCGCGACGCCGCCCTTCTGTCCGAGCCGCATGATCGATCCCTTGCCGAACTGCTTCTCGATCTGGCCGACGGCCATGTCGACGGCCTTGCTGCGGTCGGGCTGTACGCGTTCCATGGGCATGGACGACTCCGTTGGTCGATGAGCGGGCTGGCGGGGCAGCGGCCGCAACGGTGCGGCCCGCGAACGTGCACGATTTTGCATCACGCCAAAATCGACATTCTAGAGTCGTACCAGGTTCCTGTCAAGCGAAGATAGAAGCATGAATCCTAATATATTCATATAAATCAGTAGTTTACAAGATGTAAGACTTTCGCCCAGTGGTCCGACGATAGCAGTTTCTACCGACTCACCGCTGCGAATGTGCGCGATCGAGGCTAGACTGCTTGGGAGTCGGCGCCGTACAACGGCGCAGACGCCGAAGGCGCGCACAGCGCGCCTCGGCGGGAGCGGCGCGGGGCGCAGGGGTCCCCGCCAGCGGACGCCGGGGGCTTGGGGCGCAGCCCCATCTGCCCGTCTGACGGATGCTTCCAATGCAGACGAACCGTTTCGTGTGGCTCGTGCTCGCGGCGGTGTGCGTTCCGCTGGTTGCCCAGGACCGGGAGGAGCCGCCGCCCGGGGGACTGGTCATCGAGGTCGAGCCTGCCGCGCTGACCCTCGCGGTCGGCAGCACCCGCCGGCTCGCGGCGACCGTCCGGCGCGCGGACGGCACGGTCGTGGATGACGCCCGGGTCGTGTTCTACTCGCGCGCGCGGCGCAGCGTGTCCGTGACGCGGCGCGGCGACGTCGAGGCCCACCGTCCCGGCGAGTTCACCCTCGTGGCGCTGGTTCCGGCGAGCACCGGCGCCGCCGGCCGGCGGCCGGAGTCGATCGCGAGGGCCGAGGTCGCCGTCACGGTGCCGCACCCTCCCGTCGAACGCGTCCGGTTCACCGCGGTTCCGCCGAAGTTCTACGTCGGCACGCACCCGCGGCTGGCCGTCGAGGTGGTCGATGCGAGCGGCGCGCTGCGCCAGGACGTGGCCGTCGAGTACGCGAGCGCCGACGCCGCGGTCGCGAGCGCCGATCGCCACGGCTTCCTCACGCTGTCGCGGCCGGGCAGGGTGGAGCTGTCGGTCCGCGCCGAGGACGCCTCCGACACGCTGGCGATCGAGGTGGAAGCGAGCCCCGTCACGGCGCTGGTGCTGCAGGCCAGCGCCGACTCGGCGCGCACGGGCGACGTCGTCGTCTTCAGCGCCGTGGCCCGGGACGCGCGCGGCCTGGCCGTGCGCGGCGTGCCCGTGCAGTACGCCGTGGCCGGCGAGACCTCCCCGTCCATCATTGCCGCGGGCGCGGCCGCGCTGGTGACGAGCGAGGGCCGGTTCGTGGCCGAGCGCTCCGGCACGTACACGGTGGTCGCGACCACCGGCGCGCACTCGGCCCGCCGCACGGTGGAGGTGCGCGGCCGCGACGTGCGCCGGGAGGTCGAGGTGGTCGGACGCGGGCGCGTGCTCGACCGCCACACCTCGGATCTGTGGATCTGGGAAGCCGCCGACGGGCGCGACTACGCCATGACCGGGACCTGGGGCTCGGACGGGTCGACCTACATCTGGGACGTCACCGACCCGTCCGACATCCGGAAGGTGAGGGAGATCCGGGTCGACGCGCGCACCGTCAACGACGTCAAGGTGTCGGAGGGCGGCGACATCGCGGTCATCAGCCGCGAGGGGGCGTCCGACCGGCGCAACGGCATCGTCGTTCTCGGCGTCGGGAATCCGCGCGAGGGCGTGCCGGTGCTGGCCGAGTACACGGACATGCTGACGGGCGGGGTCCACAACCTCTTCATCGCCGAGGACCACGTCTTCGCGCTGAGCGCCGGGCGCCGCTACGACGTCATCAACATCGAGGATCCCGCCAGCCCGCGGCGGGTCGGGCGCTTCGAGCTCGATACGCCGAACCACAGCGTCCACGACGTGTGGGTGAGCGACGGCGTCGCGTTCTCGTCGAACTGGACCGACGGCGTGGTGGCCGTCGACATCGGCGGCGGCGGCCGCGGCGGCACGCCCGCGCGTCCGGTCGAGCTGGGGCGCTACGCGTACCCCAGCGGCTGGAACCATGCCGCGTTTCCCTATCGGAGCCCCTCGACGGGGAAGCTCTACGTGTTCGCCGGCGACGAGTCGTTCGCTCCCCAGGGCCAGTTGCACAGCCAGCAGGATGCGATCCCGACCCTGGCGGCGGGCTGGGTCCACGTCATCGACTGGACCGACTGGGAGCGGCCGCGCGAGGTCGCCAGATACCAGGTGCCCGAGGCCGGCTCGCACAATCTGTGGGTGGAGGACGACACGCTGTACGTCGGTTACTACAACGGCGGACTCCGGGTCGTCGACGTATCGGGCGAGCTGCTCGGCGACCTGTACCGGCAGGGCCGCGAGATAGCCCGCTTCCTGCCCTTCGACCCGGACGGATTCATCGCCAATGCGCCGTTCGTGTGGGGGCCGCAGCCGTTCAAGGGCCACGTGTTCTTCTCCGACTGGAACACGGGCCTGTGGGCGCTCCGCCTCCTGCCGCGGACGCGCCCCGGTCCGATCGTCGGGGAGCCGCAGTAGGCCGTGGGAGCCCCGCCGTCGCGGCCCGCGGTGGCGGCGTCGCTGGCCCTGCTGCTGGCGGCGCCGGCCGGGTCGGCCCCGGCCGCCCCCGCCCCCCCGCGCCGCAGCTACTACGTCTACGCCTGCGCCGAATCCGAGGACGAGGTGGCCGTCGTGCGCTACGGCCCGGACGGCCTGGAGGTCGTCAAGACCGTGAGCGTCGGGAGCTACCCGGCGGAAACGGAGGGGCCGCACGGCATCGGGATCGCCCCGGACGGGCGGCATTGGTACGTCTCCATCGCGCACGGGCTCCCGTTCGGCAGCGTGCACAAGTACGAGACGGGGACCGACCGCTGGCTGGGCGACGCGACCGTGGGCATGTATCCGGCCACGCTCGACGTCGCGGCCTCGACCCGCCTGCTGTACGTGGCCAACTTCGACCTGCACGGCCGCCTCGAGCCCGGCAGCATCTCGGTCGTCGAGACGGAGACGATGACCGAGGTGGCGCGCATCGCCAGCGGCATCCGCCCGCACGGCGGGCGGCTCGCCCGCGACGAGACCCGCTTCTACGCGGTCAACGTCATGGGCTTCGAGCTGGTGGAAGCCGACGCGCTGGGCTTCGAGGTGTCCCGGCGCCTGCCCCTGGGCGCGGGCGTGCAGCCGGCGTGGGTCACGCGGCCGACCCGCGCGGGGCGCGTCTACGTGACCGGGGCCAACGTCGCGCGGCTGTTCGAGGTCGATCTCGAGAGCTGGCGGGTCGTCCGCACGTTCGACACCGGACCGGGTCCCTACAACGCGGCCGTGACCCCGGACGAGTCGACCCTCGTCGTCACCTACCGGCAGGGCGGCGCGGTCGGGTTCTGGGACCTCGAGACCGGGCGCGAGCGGGCCCGCGTCGCCACGACCCGCGCGATTCCCCACGGCGTCGTGACGACGCCCGACGGCGCCTACGCGTTCGTCACGCTGGAGGGCGTGGGCGGCGAGCCGGGCACGGTCGAGGTGTACGACATCGCCGCCGCCGAGCGCCGCGGAGCCGTCGACATCGGCAAGCAGGCCAGCGGCATCGCCTTCTGGAAGGTGGAGGAGTAGTCTTCAGTCGAGCCGTTCCACCGCCAGCGCGACGCCGTTGCCGCCGCCCAGGCACAGCGTGGCGACGCCGCGCCGCAGGTTGCGATTGCGGAGCGCGTAGAGCAGCGTCGTCAGGATGCGCGCGCCGCTCGCCCCTATCGGATGGCCGAGCGCGACCGCCCCGCCGTTGACGTTGACCCGGTCCGGGTCGGCGCCGAGCTCGCGGATGACGGCCAGCGCCTGAGCCGCGAACGCCTCGTTCAGCTCGATCAGATCGACGTCCGCCAGCTTCCAGTCGACCTTCTGCAGGAGCTTCGTGACCGCCTGCACCGGCGTCATGAGCAGCCAGCGGGGCGCCAGGCCGCTCACGGCCTGGCCCACGATGCGCGCCATCGGCGTCACGCCGAGCGCGGCCGCCTTCTCGGCCGCCATCACGACCACGGCCGCCGCCCCGTCGTTGACGCCCGGGGCGTTGCCGGCGGTGACGGAACCGTCCTTCTTGAAGGCCGGCCTGAGTCGGCCCAGCGCCTCCACCGACGTGTCGGGGCGCACCGCCTCGTCGTACTGCAGCCGGATCGGATCGCCCTTGCGCTGCGGGATCTCCACGGGAAGGATCTCGTCCTTGAACCAGCACTCGCGAATGGCGGCGGCGGCCCGCTGGTGACTCGCGGCCGCGAACGCGTCCTGGTCGTCGCGGCTGACGCCGTAGCGTTCGGCGACCGCCTCGCACGCCAGCCCCATCGACCAGTTCTCGAGCGAGCACCACAGCCCGTCGTGCATCATCGCGTCGTGCACGGGCGCATCGCCCATCCGCATCCCCTCGCGGGCCTTGGGGATGAGGTACGGGCAGTTGCTCATCGACTCCATGCCGCCGGCCACGACGACGTCGGCGTCGCCCGTCGCGACGCCCTGGGCGGCGAGCATGACCGCCTTGAGGCCCGAGCCGCAGACCTTGTTGATGGTGAGCGCGCCCACGTGATCGGCCAGGCCGCCGGCGAGCGCCGCCTGCCGGGCCGGCGCCTGTCCGAGGCCGGCCGACACCACGTTGCCCATGATGCACTCGTCCACCGCGGCCGGATCGATCCCGGCCCGCGCGACCGCCTCGCGCACGACCCGCGCGCCGAGGTCGGTCGCCGGCAGGCTCTTGAGCGCGCCGAGGAACCTGCCGGTCGGCAGCCGCACGGCACCGGCGATGACTGCTTCACGCATCGTCAGCTCTCCTTCACGACAATCCGCTTGATCACGCCCGGCCCGAGCAGCCCGGCGAGGCGCCGCGCGACGACGGCGGCCGACCGCGCCGTCTCGCGGCGCCAGTGGTTGCCGGCCGCGGCGACGCGCAACGTGCCGTCGGCCTCGAGGTCGACGGTGGTCGCCCGCGACATCGCGGCGCCGACCGCGGCGCCCCACGCGAAGCGGACCTTGGCGGCCGTCAACGGCTGGCTGCGCAGCAGCGCGGCGACCGCCTGCGGCGCGACATCGCGGGCGGCAAGCATATGATGGTGCCAGTGTATCACCGCCGCGAGCCGCTCATTCTGGCCTCGGGATCGCCGCGCCGCGTCGAGCTGCTGGCGCGCGCCGGCTACCGTTTCGAGGTCGTGCCGCCCGACATCGACGAGCGGCGGCAGGCGGGCGAGGCGCCCCGCGACTACGTCGCGCGGCTGGCGGCGGAGAAGGCGGCCGCGGTGGCGCCGCGGTACCCGGAGCGCGTCGTGATCGCCGCCGACACGACGGTCGTCGTCGATTCGACGGTGCTGGGCAAGCCGCAGGACCCGGACGACGCGGCCGGGATGCTGCGCCGCCTGTCCGGACGGGCCCACGACGTGCTGACCGGCGTCGCGGTCCGGCGCGGCGGCGCCTGCGTGAGCGCGGTGGAGCAGACCGCCGTGCACCTCGCTGCTCTCGACGAGGCGCTCATCGGCTGGTACGTCGCCACCGGCGAGCCGTCCGACAAGGCCGGCGCCTACGGCGTGCAGGGCATCGCGTCGCGCTTCGTGACGCGGGTCGAGGGCTCCTACTCCAACGTCGTCGGCCTGCCGCTGGCGCTGGTCGACCGGCTCCTGGCGCGGCTGGCCGGCGGGGACGGGCCCGCGCGTTGACGGGCCCGCGCGTTGACTGGCCCGCGGCGAGGGCGATATTCTTAGGGCATACGCGGAGGGTTACTGCACTCATGCCAAGCAAGACGTTGAAGATCGCTCTGACGACGACTGTCCTGGCGGCGGCCTTTGCAGGACTCATGTGGACGACGATGGCCGACGGCACCGCCTACTACCAGCATGTCGACGAGGTGATGGTCGATCCCGGGGCCTGGTACGGCAAGCGGCTGCAGGTGCACGGCTACGCCAAGGACATCCGCGTGCGTCCCAGGAGCATGGACTATCGGTTCGACATCCAGAACAACGGGCACGTCGTCCGGGCCGAGTACACCGGCATCGTGCCGGACACCTTCCAGAACGATGCCGAGGTCGTTGTGACGGGCCGTCTCGACGGCGATACCTTCCTCGTCGAGCCGGACGGCATCATGGCGAAGTGCCCGTCGAAGTACGAGGCGAAGCCCACGGTCGGCATGACGGCCGGCGGCGAGCCTGCGGCGCCCGGCACGTCCGGCAACGACTGACGGCGTCACGGCGCGGGCGCCGGCCGGCTCGCCGGCGGATGTGAGCGGACGCGGGCTTGACCCGCCGCGGGGGGTCTCCACCATGGCCACACTTGGTTCCTACACGTTGCTCGCCGCGTTCCTCGCCTGCGCCTACGCCATCGCCGCGTCGGTGGCCGGGGCCCGGCAGCGGTCGCCCCGCATCATCCAGAGCGGCGTGGGCGCGTTCTATCTCGTCACCGCCCTGATGACGCTGGCCTCGTCCATCATCGTTCACGCCTTCGTCACCCAGAACTACGCCATCCGCTACGTCGACCGCTACTCGGACTCGGTGCAGCCGCTGTTCTACAAGCTGACCTCGTACTGGGGCGGGCTCGACGGCTCGATCATGTTCTGGGTCTTCCTGCTGTCGGTGTTCGGCGCGATCGCGGTCAACTCCAACCGCGAGCGCCAGCGCGAGCTGATCCCCTACGTCGTCGCGGTCATCGCCTCCGTCCAGCTGTTCTTCCTGTTCGTGATGATCGTGCACAAGGACCCGTTCGCGACCTATCTCACGGAGGCGCCGGCCGACGGCCGCGGGCTCAATCCGCTGCTCCAGAACCCGTACATGGCCATCCACCCGCCGTCGCTCTACACCGGGTTCGTGGGGATGACCATTCCGTTCGCCTTCGGCATGGCGGCGCTCATCACCGGCTACCTCGACGACTCGTGGCTGCGCGCCGTGCGCCGCTGGACGATGTTCTCCTGGCTGTTCCTCTCGCTCGGGCTCACGCTGGGCATGATCTGGGCCTACGAGGAGCTCGGCTGGGGCGGCTTCTGGGGCTGGGACCCGGTGGAGAACGCCGGCGCGCTGCCCTGGTTCACCGCGACCGCATTCCTGCACTCGGTGATGGTGCAGGAACGCCGCAGCATGCTCCGCGTCTGGAACGTGACGCTCGTCATCCTCACGTTCCTGCTGACCATCGTCGGCACGTTCCTGACGCGCAGCGGCATCGTGCAGTCGGTGCACGCCTTCGGCGAGGACCCGCAGCTCACGGTGCTGTTCACGATCTTCATGGGCATGATCGTGACGTTCAGCTTCGGCTGGGTCATCTACCGCCTGCCCCTGCTCAGGGCCCGCAACGAGCTCGAATCGTGGATGTCGCGCGAGGCCGCGTTCCTGCTCAACAACTGGATCCTGCTGTTCTCGGCCTTCTTCATCCTCTTCGCCACGCTGTTTCCCACGCTCAGCGAGGCCGTGACGGGGCAGCGGATCACGGTCGGCCCGCCGTTCTTCAACACCTGGATGGTGCCGATCGGCCTGGTGCTGCTGTTCCTCACGGGCGTCGGGCCGCTGCTGGCCTGGCGCAAGTCGAGTCCGTCGAACCTCGCGTACCAGTTCGCGTGGCCGGTCGGCCTCGCCCTGGCGACCGGGGCCGGGCTGTACGCCGTCGGGTTCCGCGTGTGGGCGTCCGGCCTCTGCTTCGCGCTGTGCGCGTTCGTGCTGGGCACCATCGGCCAGGAGTTCGTGCGCGGCGCCCAGGTGCGGCGCGGGGCGACCGGGACCGACCTGCTGACCGCCATGGTCGGGCTGATGATGCGCTCGCGCCGGCGCTACGGCGGCTACATCGTGCACGTGGGCATCGTGCTCATGTGCCTCGGGTTCGCCGGCGCGGGCTACAAGCTGGAGCGGCAGGTGCTGCTGAGCCCCGGCGAGTCGGTCGAGCTGGGACGGTTCGAGGTGCGCCACAACCGCCTGGTCGAGTCGGACGACGGCCAGAAGCAGATGGTCACCGCGCATATGAGCGTCCTCAAGGACGGCGAGGCCGCCGGCGAGCTCTATCCCGCGCGCTGGTTCTATCGCAAGCACGAGACCGAGCCGACCACCGAGGTCGCGATGCGCCGCTCGATTTCCGAGGACCTGTACGTCACGCTCGCCACGTACGACGTCGGGGACCAGTCGGCGGCGTTCCAGGTCACCGTCAATCCGCTGGTCAACTGGATCTGGTTCGGCTTCGCCATCATGGCGCTCGGGATGGGGCTCGCGCTGCTGCCGGAGAGCAGCTTCGCGTTCGTGACGGCAAGGATTCCTGCCGGCGCCGCCACGACGTCCCTGCTGCTCCTGTCGCTGCTGCTCGGGGGTGCGGCGAGTCCGGCCCGGGCGCAGGTTGCCGTGGCGGGCGGCGCCGAGCTGACGCCGGCGCAGCGGTCCCTGGAGGCCGAGCTGCAGACCGAGCTGGTCTGCGTGTGCGGGAGCTGCTCCCACCTCCAGCTGTCGGTCTGCACCTGTCCCACGTCCGACGTGATGCGCCGCCAGTTGAACACGCAGGTGGCCGGTGGCCGGGATCGGGACGGCGTGTACCAGTACTTCATCGACACCTACGGCAGTCAGGAGCCGCTCGGGTCGCCCATCGGCACGTTCAACCAGCTGGTCTGGCTCGTTCCCCTCGTCATCGGCGGTACCTTCCTCGCGGGGGTCGGCGTCGTGGCCGTGCGGTGGTCGAGACGCAGCGCCCGGACCCGCGCGGCGCCCGCTGCCGAACCCGTGGACGAGCAGTTCGAGGCCCGCCTGGACGATGAGCTCCGAAACCTCGACTGACGCCCGCACCTTTCGTCCCTGGCATCTCTTCGTGTTGGCCGGCCTGCTGGCGTCGACGGTCGGCGTCCTGGTGGTGCGGCCGGGCGACCCGGTCGTGCTGGTGCTGCTGGTGGCGGCCATCGGTTCGGCGGCGTGGGTCGGCTTCACGTTCTACCGCGTGCTGTGGCCGCTGGCCGCGCCCGGGTTCGCGGACCGCACCGAGATTGTCGGCGGCCGCGCGCGGGCGGCTCTCGAGCGCGAGAAGACGCTCCTGTTGCGGGCCATCAAGGAGCTCGAGTTCGACAGGGCCATGAGCAAGGTGTCCGCCGCGGACTTCCAGGAGATGAGCGGGCGACTCCGCGCGCGCGCCGTCACGCTGATGCGGCAGCTCGATGTGAGCCTGCCCGGCTACCGCGAGGCGATCGAGCGGGAGCTGGCACAGCGTCTCGGCGGCGAGGCGGGCGGTTCGCCCGCGGCCCCGGGCGGCGGCGGGGACGCCGCGGAGGGCGCTCCGTGCCCGGCCTGCGCGACCGCGAACGACCACGATGCGAGGTTCTGCAAGGCGTGCGGGGCCGCGCTGGAGCGGCCGGCGTGACGGGCAGGATCGGCGCCGCGGCCGCGGCGGTTCTGCTCTGGCTGGCGGGCCTGGCGGGGGCGCAGCCGGACCCGCGCCAGATGTCGGGCATCCCGCTGCCCGACGCCGGGCTGGCCGACGGCACCATCTCCGTGCGGGTGATCCGGGGGCAACTGGCCAACAACGTGCCCGACCACCTGGTGGAGCTCCGCCAGGGCGACATCGTCGAGACGGCGCTCACGGACGCCGAGGGGCGCGCCGTCTTCCTGACGCTGAACCCCGGCCAGCAGGTGCGCGCGGCCACCGACCTCGACGGCGCGCGGATCGAGTCGCGGCCGTTCGCCGTGCCCGGGCGGGGCGGGGTGCGGCTGATGCTCGTCGGCGCGGACCCGGACATGGCCGCCGAGCCGGCGCCCCCCGGCCTCGTGACCTTCGGCGGCGAGTCGTTCATACAGGTGGAGCTCGTCGAGGAGAGCATCGAGGTCTACTACGTCTTCGATCTCCTCAACCCGGCCCGGGTGCCGGTCGAGCCGCCGGCGCCGATCGCGATCGATCTGCCGAGCGGCGCGCAGGGTGTCACGGTGCTCCCCGGCTCGTCGGCGCGCACGGTGGCGGACGGCCCGCGGGTGGAGCTGCCCGGTCCGTTCGACCCCGGCAGCACGCCGCTGCAGATTGCCTACATCCTGCCGTACTCGGGCGCCAGCCTCTCGCTGTCGCAGTCGTTCCCCGTCGACTGGGACTCGGTCCTGCTGTCGGTGGAGAAGTCGGGCGACGTCGACTTCGTCTCGTCGCAGGTGCCGCGGCGGGCGGAGGTGCCGTCGGAGACGCGGGCGGGCACGAGCCACCTGCTCGGCGCCGGGCCGCGCATCGCCGCCGGCACGCCCTTCTCCATTGAGCTGACGGGGCTGCCGTACCGCAGCACGTTGCCGAGCACGGTCACGCTGGCCGTCGCGCTGGCCATCCTCGGATTCGGCTGCTGGGGAGCGGTCGGCTCCGGCGGAGCCGATGCGGGGACGGGGGCCCGCGAGCAGCTCGAGGCCAGGCGCGAGCTGCTGTTCGTCGAGCTCGTCAGGACCGAGCGCCAGCATCGCGCCGGCAAGATCGGGTCCACGCGCTACGCCACGCGTCGCGGCGACCTGTTCGAGGCGCTCGAGAAGGTGTACCGCGCACTCGACGAGGAGACTGCGGGCGTCGCGTCCGGCCCGGTTCCGGGCGCGTCCGGCGCTGCGCCGGGCACCCGCTGATGGCGGTTGCGCACGCGCCCGCGTTCGATTTCGACCGGCTGACGGTCTCGAACGTGTCCCGCCATTACGGGCGCCGGCGGGCGCTCGCGAGGGTGTCCGTGACGCTGCAGGCCGGGGAGCTGGTCGGTCTGCTCGGCCCGAACGGCGCCGGCAAGTCGACCCTGCTCGGCCTGCTGGCCACGCTGATTCAGCCTTCGGGCGGGCAGGTGCTGTACGGCGACCGGGCGGCCGGCGACGCCGGTCAGGCGCTGCGCGCCAGGCTGGGCTTCCTCTCTCACGAGCTGCAGCTCTACGGGGAGCTCACCGCCCGCGAGAACCTCGAGTTCTTCGGGGGGCTGCACGGTCTGCCGGACCGCACGTCGCGCGCCGCCGCGGCGCTCGAGCGCGCGGGTCTGGCGGGCCGCGCGGACGATCTGGTCCAGGGATTCTCGCGCGGCATGCGGCAGCGGCTCGCGCTGGAGCGGACGCTGCTGCACGACCCGCGGCTGGTGCTGCTCGACGAGCCGTTCACCGGGCTCGACGAGACGGCGGGCCGGGCCCTGGCCGAGCGGCTGCGGGCGCTCGGGCGCGAGCGGCGGATCGTGCTGCTCGCCACGCACGATCTGGAGGCGGTCGAGGGGCTGCTCGACCGCGTGCTGCTGCTGCGCGGGGGGCGCCTGGCGGAGCTGCCGATGGGCGGCCGCCCGCTGCGGGACATCTACCGCGCGGCGCTGGCCGCTGCCCACGCGCCGCGGACGGGCTGAGTACGTGACGAGAGACTTCCTGCGGGTGGCCTGGCTCGTGATGCGCAAGGACCTGACGGTCGAGTCGCGGAGCTGGGAGATGGTGTCGACGACGCTGTTCTTCGCCGTCTCGTGCGTGCTCGTCTTCTCGTTCGCCTTCGTGCGCGCGGGACAGCCCGTGGAGGGGGCCGCCCCCGGCATCCTGTGGATTGCCGTCGCGTTTTCCGGGACGCTCGCGCTCGGACCGGCGTTCGACCGCGAGCGGCACCACGACGCCCTGCGCGGGCTGCTGCTGGCGCCGGTGGAGCGCTCGGCCATCTTCGCGGGGAAGCTCCTGGGCGTGCTGCTGCTGATGACCGCCGTCGAGCTCGTGGTCGCGGTTCTGGTCGCCGTGCTGTTCCAGGCGCCGCTGATCGCCAACGCCGGGTGGATCGCCGCCCTGCTGCTGCTCGGCAACCTGGGCTTCGCGGCGGTGGGCACGCTGTTCGCGGCGATGCTGGTGCGCACGCGGAGCCGGGGCGTCCTGCTGCCGATCCTGCTGTATCCGGTGACGCTGCCGGCGCTGATCGCCGGCGTCATGGGCACGACGGCGGTGCTCCAGGCCGAGCCGAACCTCGACCTGGCGCGGTTCTGGGCCGCGCTGCTGCTGTTCTTCGACGCGATCTTCACCACGCTGGCGCTATGGACATTCGAGCCGGTCATGACAGAATGAGGCGCATGATGCCAGGCCACCGCACGTTCGCGGGATTCACGCTGGCGGGGCTCGTGATGTTCGCCGCGGCCCCGTTCTGGATCGCCGGGGCGCCGTACGAATCGACGATGGGCCTGATCCAGAAGATCTTCTATTTCCACGTGCCCGGCTGGATCGTGATGTTCCTGGCGGTCGCCATCTGCGGGGTGGCCAGCGCCGTGCATCTCTTCCGGCACAAGCCGGCGGCCGATCGGCTCGCCGTCGCGGCGGCCGAGCTCGCCGTGGTGTTCGGCCTCATCGGCCTGGCGACCGGACCGCTCTGGGCGCGCAAGGCCTGGGGGGTCTGGTGGCAGTGGGACGCGCGGCTGACGATGGCGCTGATCCTGGAGCTGATCTTCTGCGCCTATCTGCTGCTGCGGCGGTATGGCGGTCCCGGATCGGACAAGCTCGCGGCCGGGCTCGCGCTGTTCGGACTGGCGAACGTGCCGTTCGTCTACATCTCGGTCAACGTGTGGCGCACCATCCACCCCACGACCAGCGTGGTGCCGCAGCTCGCGGCGTCGGCGCCCGGGATGTTCGGCCCGTTCGTCTGGTGCTCCGTGGCTTTTCTCGTGCTGTTCGCCGCGCTCCTGGCGGCGCGGACCCGCCTCGAGGCGCAGCGGGCGGAGGTCGAGCGGCTCTACCTGGCGCTCGAGGAGGGATGACCGGCGTGACGGACGTGCAGCGGACAGCGATTGCCATCACCCTCGCCGCGGTGCTGCTGGCGCCGGCCGGCGCCGCGGGATTCGCCTCCGGGAGCGGCCAGCCGCAGGAGGAATTCGTCCCGCTCGACCAGGTGCCGCCCGAGGATCAGCTGCCGGCGGCGCCCCTGCTCATCGCCGCCTACGCCATCGTCTGGCTGGTGGTGTTCGGCTACCTCTGGTCCATCTGGCGGCGCCTGTCGACCGTCGAGCGGGAGCTGACCGATCTGTCCGGGCGCGCAGGCGGCGGCGAGCAGGGAACGTAGATGCTCGACGGCATGACGGCGGGGCACTTCATCTTCATCCCCTCCGTGCTCCTGGTCGGCGTCGTCATCGGCTGGATTCTCGGGTCGCGCGCGGCTGCCGACGCCTACGCCGCGGAGCTGAAGCGGCGCGACGAGCGGGCCGCGCGGCCTGGTCGACAGGCGAAGACCGGATAGCGTCCCGGCATGCAAATCGGCGGCATCCGCGCCGACGTGCGCGAGGATCTCCGTGACGTGCGAACGGACCTCCGCGGCATCGATGAGCGTCTGCGTGCTGTCGAACAGGCCGTGCAGCCGGATCAAGCTGCGGAGTAGCCCCGTCCACGCGCACTCTTGCCCCCGATGGCTCCGAACCGAACAGGAGCCAGATCCCGGCGATATCCATGACCAGCCCGACCTTGGCCGCGACTTCCGAGCAATACCTGGGCAACACGGTCTTCAGGCGACGGCCCGTTGAAGCGTGGCCAGATCGACCGGTACGATCCCCACTAGTTGACCTTCGCTCACCTTGACATCGGCTGACGGCTGTGGAATCCGCTCGCCGTCCATCAGCATGCCTTCCAGGTGGCACTCGATGGCCTCTTTCGCGTTGCCGAGCGCCTCTGCCAGCGTGTCGCTGGCCGAGAAGCAGCCCGGCAGGTCAGGAACCGAGACGTCGTAGCCCGTGCCCGGCTCGCTGCCGTCCAACAGGATCAGGTACTCCATCAATGCTCCCGGGTCGCCGAGCTGATACCGCCCCACCGGCCGTTCCGCCACGAGGGCTTCGTGACTCTCGAAGGACAGGGTCAGGTAGACGTCGATGTCCAGCGCGCGGATCTCGCGGATGACTTGGCTTAGCGCGCGGTCCTCGAACGTCGGGACGTTGCGCCACGGTTCGTAGGCGCGCTCGACGGTGCTGTCCATGCTGTCGTCGTAGTGCAGCCCTACCGACAGGCCCGCCCAATCCACGTGAAGGCTCTGCAGGTGCTCGACGAAGTCGCGCGGGATGAGCGGTTCCGTTTCGTTCGGGTCCCACCGCTCGACGGCATGGTACCGGTTCGCGCCCCAGTTTCCGGACAGGTGAATGGCGCGCATCGGCGCGTCGATTGGCTGGGCGCCGGCCACCGTTGCACTCAAGTGGCCGGCCGCGACCAGTACGACGGCGATGAGGCGGCGGACCGCGGCCGCGCAGGCCGTTGGCAACACGTGCCTGTCCTGCCGGTCCGAGCGGACGCGCTCATGTGTCGTGCGAGACCCACGGCTCAATAATACGACCCGCCGCCGGGTCGCGGTGGGCGAACCGGTTGCACCGGGTGCCCTTCCAACACTGGCTGCACACATGCTGGCGGCGATGGCAGCGCGGCATCACAAGACGTCTACGCCTGAACTGAAACTGCTGCGCTCCGCGCCGCGCCTAGCCTCCCAGCCACTCGAGGATGCGCTCGGCGAGCTCGCCCACCGGCGCGCGGCCTGCGTCGAGCCGCAGGTGGGCGAAGGAGTACGCGGCGCGGCGCGTCTCGAACAGGGCGCGCAGGGTCGTGCGGTCGGTCGCCAGTGGCCGGCGGCCGTCGGGCGGGAGGCGCTCGATCACCTGCTCGAACGGCACGTCGAGCCAGATCGAGGCGCCGTCCTGGTTGATGACGCTGCGGTTGTCGGCTTCCGCGAACGTGCCGCCGCCGGTGGCCACTATCGTGTGGCGCTCGGCCAGCAGGTCGCGCAGGACCGTCCGTTCGAGCGCCCGGAAGTACGGCTCGCCGCGGCGTGCGAAGATCTCGGCGATGGACCGGCGCTCGCGCGACGCTATCAGCTCGTCGATGTCCTCGCTGCGCCACCCCAGACGGGCGCCGAGCGCGCGGGCGACGGTCGACTTGCCCGCGCCCATGAAGCCGACGAGATAGATCTTGTCCGTTCTCACGCGTGGCGCCGCTCTTCGCGAAGCGCTTCGAGCGTGGTGAAGAACGCCGGGTACGACACCTCCACCACCTCGTGGCCCGTGATCGTCGTGGGGCCGCTGGCGCCCAGCGCCGCAATCGCGAACGCCATCGCCATGCGGTGATCGCCGGCCGCGTCGACCGTCCCGCCGGTCAGCCGGCCCGCGCGCACGCTGAACCCGTCCGGGCGCTCGTCCACGGCGCCGCCCAGCGCGCGCAGCCCGGCCGCGAGCACCGCGATGCGGTCGCTCTCCTTGGCCCGCAGCTCGGCGGCGCCGCTCACGTGCAGCGTGGCGCCGTGCGCCGCCAGCGCCGCCAGCGCGGGCAGCTCGTCGATCAGCCCGGGCACCTGGGCGGCCTCGATGCGCATCGGCCGCAGCGCGCGGTGGCGCACTCGCACCGTGCCGAAGGGCTCGCCCGCGTCCGTGCCCGAGGGCTCGATCGCGACGTCCGCGCCCGCCGCCGCGAGCACGTCGAGAAACGCCGTGCGCGTGGGATTGAGCCCGACGTCGACGATCTCGACGCTCGAGCCGGGCAGCGCCGCCGCGGCCGCCGCCCAGAACGCCGCCGACGACGGGTCGCCGGGCACGTGGACGGTGGCCGGGTCGAGGCGCTGCCGGCCGGCGACTTCCACGCCGCCGTCCGTGCGGCGGAGCCGAACGCCGAAGACGGGGAGCGCGCGCTCCGTGTGGTCGCGGGTCGCGACGCGTTCCGTGACCCGCGTCGTGCCGGCGGCGTGCAATCCGGCCAGAAGCGTGGCGCTCTTGACCTGCGCGCTGGCCACCGGCGGCTCGTAGGCGATGCCGCGCAACGACGTGCCCCGGATCGTGAGCGGCGGCCGGCCGTCCGCCGTGCCGATGCGGGCGCCCATCCGGCCCAGGGGGTCGACGATGCGCCGCATCGGCCGCCGCTGCAGCGAGGCGTCGCCGGTGAGCACGCTCTCGAACGGCTGGGCGGCCAGCACGCCGGCGAGCAGCCGCATGGTCGTGCCCGAGTTGCCGGCATCGAGCGCGGTCGCCGGCGCCCGCAGGCTGCCCGGCCCCCGGCCGTGCACCGTCACGGTCGCTGCGCCGCCCGCATCCGGCGTCCCGGTGCGGATGTCGACGCCGAGCGCCCGGAGGCAGCGCAGCGTCGCGCCGCAGTCGGCGCCCGGCGCGTAGTTGCCTATGGTGGACGTGCCCTCGGCGAGCGCCGCCAACAGCGCGTAGCGGTGGGAGATCGACTTGTCGCCGGGTACCCGCAAGCGGCCCCGGACGCAGCGCACGGGGTCGATGGTGACGCTCCTGCGACCCGTGCCGTTCACGCGCGCACTATACATCAGGCGCCGCCGCGGGCCCATCGGGCGCCGCCGCGGGCCGAGCGTCCGGACCGCGCGCGGGTATGGTACGCTGGTTCAATCGCCAGCATGCCCGATTTCCGCGGCGCGCTCCGCCTGGAATTCCCGAGTCGTCTCGACATGGTCGATTTCGTCCAGTTGCTCAGCGACCAGATCGGCCACGCGATCGATCTCGACGCCGACGCGACGCATTGGGTGGGCGTCTCCGTGCGCGAATCGGTCGTCAACGCGATTCGCCACGGCAACGCGGAGGACGAGACGAAGCTGGTCGTCGTCGAGTTCCGGCTGGAGCCCAGCGACGCGCCGGCGGAGCTGTGCGTCCGCGTGGTCGATCAGGGCGAGGGGTTCGACCCCTCCGAGGTGGGCGATTGCCTGGCGCCGGAGAACATCCTCAAGGCGAGCGGCCGCGGCATCTTCCTCATGCGCAGCTTCATGGATACCCTCACCCTGCACCGCGCGCCCGGGGGCGGCACCGAGGTCCTGATGGTAAAGAAGCTCGGGTGATGCCGGTCGCCCCGGAGCTGCTCCAGACGGCGATCGAAATCGTCGTGCGCGCGGGTGAAATCCAGTTGGCCAGGGCGGGACGGGCGGTGCGGATCGACAAGAAGGGGCCGATCGATCTCGTGACCGAGGTGGACATCGAGATCGAGCGGATGTGCCGCGACACGCTGGCCGATCGTTTTCCGACCCATGCGGTGCTGGCCGAGGAGCTGCCGAATCCGGCGTCCGCCACCCCCCCCGAGCACCGCTGGATCTTCGACCCGATCGACGGCACGGTGAACTACGCGCACGGCCTGCCGATCTTCTGCGCGTCGCTGGCGCTGGAGGTGGCCGGGCGGGTGGCGGCGGGGGCGGTCTACGACCCGTCGCGGGAGGAGCTGTTCGTCGCCGAGCGGGGCGCCGGCGCGCGGCTCAACGGGGCGCCGCTGTCCGTGTCGCCCGCCGCCGGCCTGCTCGACGCCGTGCTGTGCACCGGCTTTCCCTACGACGTGCACGAGACGGCCGACGAGGTGGTCGGGTTGTTTGCGGCGTTCGTGCGCCGGGCGCGGGCCGTCCGGCGGCTCGGCTCCGCCGCCCTGGACCTCTGCTACGTCGCGGCCGGCCGGCTGGACGGGTTCTGGGAGCAGCGGCTGCACCCGTGGGACACGGCCGCCGGCGCGCTCATCGTGGCGGAGGCCGGCGGCCGGGTGACCGACCTGGACGGCCGGCCGTTCACCCCGTTCGACGGCGACGTGCTGGCGTCCAACGGCGCCCTGCACGATGCGATGCTCGAGGTCGTGCGGGGCTTCGCGGCCGCCCGTTCACGAAACCGGACGGACTGACACCCGCCTGGGACACAGCCCCGTTCCGCCGGCCGGGATTTCACGGCGCGGGCAGCGGCCGATGGCGGTTGGCAGCGGTTGGCATCGATCGTGCTGTCTCTCCCTGCGGATGCCGATCGGCCACGGCCGGCGCGCAGGGCGCCGGCGGGCCGCAGGCCGTTGAGTGGAGGACACGATGCCAACACGAAGCCTGCTCGTCGCGGCGGCCGCCCTGGCGGCCGTTCTGCTTGCACCGCACGCGGCGCTCGCGCAGCAGTCGCTCGAGCTCAACATCGGGCACTTCGGAATCCGCGGCACCGATGCGCGAGTCGACGACGACGTCCTGCTCGAGAACCTCCTGGAGGATCTCGGTGCCGTCGTCGTTGATGAAGTCGGTGTACGTGCTCGGGGCGCTGCCGCGCATGAAGCCGACCCCGACGCCGGCCTCGAGGTGGTCGCCGAGGGCGATCTGCCATTCGCCGCCGAACGTGACGCTGTCGAGCTCGGTCGGATCGAACGCGAAGAGGTTGAGACTTCCACCTGCAGATCGTCCCCGTCACCGGCACGCTGCGGCTGTTCCCGCTCGGCGACACCGCGGTGCGGCCGTACATCGGCGGCGGGATCGGGCTGTTCATGTGGCGCTACAGCGAGGTGGGGGAGTTCATCGACTTCTACGACTACAGCGTCTTTCGGGATCGCTTCGTCGCGAGCGGCGCCGACATCGGCACCGTCGTTCTCGGCGGGGTGCGCGTGCCCCTCGGCGACAGCCTCGCCGCGGGCGTGGAGGTGCAGTATCAACGCGCCGCCGGGCGGGTGGGCGTCGACGAGGGCTTTCTGGCCGAGCGCATCGATCTCGGCGGCCTGACGACGCGCTTCACGTTCCGGATCGAGTTCTGAGGCGGCGGTCCCTGTCCGCCGCTGCGCCATCCCGGCCCGCCGCTTCGCTATAATGCGCCGACGAGATGTCCCGCATCGTCAACTGGGTTCAGACCTTCGCGTTGTCGATCGGCGGGCCGGGACTGTTCTTCGTCGCCTTCCTGGACTCCTCGTTCCTGTCCCTGCCGGAGATCAACGACCTGCTGGTCGTGATGCTGGTCATCCAGAACAAGGAGCGGATGGCGTACTACGCGCTGATGGCCACGCTCGGGTCGATCGCCGGCTGTCTCGTCCTGTACTGCCTGGGCCGCAAGGGCGGCGAAGCGCTGGTCCGGCGCCGGTTCGGCGGCCCGCGCCTGGACCGCGCGCTGGCGCTCTACCAGCGCTACGGCGTGCTGACGGTCGCGATACCGGCCATCCTGCCCCCGCCGTCGCCGTTCAAGGTGTTCGTCCTGCTCGCCGGGGTGACCCGGCTGCCGGTCGTGCAGTTCGTGACGGCGATTGCCCTCGCGCGCGGGCTGCGCTACTTCGGCGAGGGCTGGCTGGCGGTGCGCTACGGCGACCAGGCCATCGCGCTGCTGGAGGAGAACGGCCGGGCCGTGTCGCTGGTGATCGCGGCGGTCGTGGTCGCCGCGGTGGTGGCCTACCTGTTCCTGAGCCGTCGCCGCCCGGCCGACGCGGGAACGGCGTGATGAGCCAGCACGCGGCGGCCGGGCGGCCGGAGCTCTCGGTGGTCGTTCCGCTGTACAACGAGGCGCCCAACGTCGAGCAGCTCCATCGGGAGCTGACGGCGGTGCTGCAGGCGCACGGCCTGTCCTACGAGCTGATTCTGGTCGACGACGGCAGCACCGACGGCACGTTCGCTGCCCTCATCGCGCTGCACGCCGGCGACCCGCACGTCTGCCTCGTCCGTCTCCGGCGCAACTTCGGGCAGACGGCCGCGTTCGCGGCCGGCTTCGACCGGGCCCGCGGTGGGATCATCGTCACGCTGGACGGCGATCTGCAGAACGATCCGCGGGACATTCCCCGGCTGCTCGCCAGGCTCGGCGACGGGAACGAGGGTAACGACATCGTCTGCGGCTGGCGGCGCGACCGGCGCGACCCGTGGCTGACCCGGCGCGTGCCGTCGTACTTCGCCAACTGGCTGATCTCGGCGACCACGGGCGTGAAGCTGCACGACTACGGCTGCTCGCTGAAGGTGTTTCGCGCCGAGGTCGTCAAGCCGTTGCGCCTGTACGGCGAGCTGCACCGGTTCATTCCGGCCATCGCCAGCGAGCAGGGCGTGCGGATCGCGGAGATGGTGGTGAACCATCGGGAGCGGCGGTTCGGGTCGTCGAAGTACGGGCTGTCGCGCACGGTGCGGGTGATCTTCGATCTGGTGACGGTCAAGTTCCTGCTCAGCTATTCGACCCGCCCGCTCCAGATGTTCGGCCCGCTGGGCCTGCTGCTGGGCGCCGGCGGCGTCGCGATCACCGGCTACCTCGGCTACGTCCGGCTGTTCGGCGGCCAGTCCATCGGCGGCCGGCCGCTCCTGGTGCTGGGCATGCTGATGATGTTCCTGGGCGTCCAGCTCGTGACGCTGGGGCTGCTGGCGGAGCTGCAGGCGCGGACCTTCCACGAGTCGCAGGGGAAGCCGATCTACGCGGTTCGCGAGCTGCTCGAGAGCCGCGTGCCTGGCGACGGCGGACCGCCGAGCCGCCTGCCGCTGTCGGGTTAGTGTTAGTGCGGTTGGCGGGCGGTTGCCTGCAGGACGGCGGCGACGACCGCCTGCTGGTGCGCCTCCGACAAGTGGGGATGGATGGGGAGCGAGAGGACCTCGCGGGCCGCCTGCTCGGCCTGCGGGAACGCCCCCGCGCCGTAGCCGAGGTCCGCGTACCCCGCCTGCAGGTGCACCGGCGCGGGATAGTGAATGGCGGTCGCCACGCCGGCCCTGGCCAGCGTGTCCCGCAGTGCGTCGCGCTCGCCCGAGCGCACGGCGTATACATGGTGGACGGGGTCTGCGTACGGCATGACCGCCGGCGTGCGGACGACCTCGCGGAGGGCGGCGTCGTAGCGCCGGGCCAGCGTGCGCCGGGTTCGTGTCCACGCGTCGAGGCGGGCCAGCTTGACGCGCAGGATCGCGGCCTGGATGGCGTCGAGGCGGTAGTTCCCGGGGCGCAGCACGCGCCCCTCGTGCTCCACCGGCTGCCAGGTGCGGAGCCGGCGGGCAGCCTCGGCCCGTTCCGCGTCGTTCGTGACGATGATCCCGCCCTCGCCAGCGGCGCTCAGGTTCTTGCTCGGATAGAAGCTGAAGCAGCCCATGCCGCCGAGTCCCCCGACGCGCCGGCCCTTGTAGCGTGCGCCGTGGGCCTGGGCCGCGTCCTCGACGACGACCAGCCGGTGCCGGCGGGCCACGTCCAGGATCGGATCCATGTCGGCCGGCTGTCCGTACAGGTGAACGGGTACGATGGCCCGGGTGCGCTCGGTCACTGCCTGCTCGACCGCCCTCGGGTCCATGGTGAGCGCCGGCGCGGCGACGTCCACGAAGCGGACGCACGCGCCCGTGTGCAGGATGGCGGCCACCGTCGCCACGAAGGTGAACGGCACCGTGATCACCTCGTCGCCGGGGCCGATCCCGCAGGCGGTCAGCGCAACGACCAGCGCGCTCGTTCCGGAGCTCACGCCGACCGCGTGCCGCGTCCCGCAGTAGCCGGCGAACTCGGTCTCGAACGCCTCCACCTCGGGGCCGAGCGCGTAGCGGCCGCTGCGCAGCACGCGGACGGCGGCCGCTTCGACCTCGGCCCGCAGCTCCTCGTGCTGCGCCTGCAGATCGACCAGCGGGATCACGATGCGGGCTCCGGCACGGGTCGGATTCTACTGTCCCGGCACTGCGCCGGGTACGACCGGCACCAGCGCCCAGCCGTCGCCTTCCGTGAACTCCCGCGCCGCGAAGCACCACACCACCAGGCGCTTCCGCGCCCAGAACGCGGCATCGTGCTCCGCCCGGCTGCGCAGCTCCACGCGCGCCGCGGTCGCGCCCGGGCCCGGGACGGCAATCAGGTCGACCGCCAGACCGAGCTCGAAAGCCAACTGGTCCGCCAGGCCGGCGCCGGTGGCGTGCATGTCGGCGCCGGCCTGGAAGACCAGGTTGTGGCTGTCGCCGAGGAGCACGATCGGGCTCTCGGGGTCGGGAACCACCGCCGCGGCCGGGCGCGTTCCGGCCGCGGCGACGCCGCGCAGGCGGACCTCCTCGCGCGGGACGTCCGGGCGGTCGAGCGCCGCGTGCAGGTCGCCGCTGATGCTTGTCGAATACCAGCGCGGCGTGAAGGCGGTCGTCGCGAGCTCCGAGTACCAGCCCCGCTCGCGCACCGCCGCGGCGATTGCCTCTCCGGCCAGCACGCAGCCCACGCCGGACCAGTGGCTGTCCCGCCGGCAGTAGGGCGTGCCCTCGGGGTGGAAGCGGTTGGCGAGGAAGTGGTCCGTCAGGTCGAGCACGTCGACGCCCTGCTCGCGCAGGCGCCCGTAGAACGCCTCGTGGGCGGCGTCGAGCCGCGGCACCGGAATCGGCACGTCGACGCCGGCCGCCGCCTTTTCCGGATAGATGATGCTCTTGGGCGGCACCGGCACCAGCAGCAGCTCGACGCCGCGCGCGTCGAGCTGCTGCTTGAAGTCGAGTATCGCCGGCAACGGATCGGCGCCCGCCGGGTCCCCGCCGCCCGCTGGCGGCTCAGCCTCGTCCCCCTGCAACCGCCCCGCGGCGACGTGCTGCAGCTCGGGTCCGAGGAACAGCCAGTCGTCCAGCCCGACCACCACGATCGAGTCGCGCCGGGCGGCCGCCGCGGCCTGCCCGGCGAGGTCGGAGCGGAACTGCTCGAGCAGTCCCTCGGGGACGTCCCGACCGCAGGCCAGCAGCAGGCCGGCCGCGAACACCACGCGGGCAGCGCGCTGCATCAGCGCCGCCCCTCCGCCGGCTCGTTGTCGTGCATGCTCCACAGGTACACGAGAAGCGCGGGTACGTCCAGCGCCCCAAAGCCCCCGGCGTCGGCTTCAATCAGACGGGGCTTCGCCCCGAACCCCCGGCGTTCGCTTGCGGGGCCCCTGCGCCCCGCGCCGCTCCCGCCGAGGCGCGCGGTGCGCGCCTTAGCTTAGGGTGTAAACTCGGGGGGCGATGGCCTATCGCAGCAATCTGGAAGCGCGGCTGGCGCGCAAGGTGACCCGCGCGATCACGACGTTCGATCTCATCGAGGACGGCGATCGCGTCATGGTCGGCCTGTCGGGCGGCAAGGACAGCTGGGCGCTGATGCAGTTGCTGGACGTGCTGCGCCGCCGGGCGCCGGTCGACTTCACGCTGGTGGCCGTGAACGTCGATTCCGGCTACGCCGGCTATCGGCACGACGCGATCGCGCGGGCCTGCGACGAGCGCGGCTGGGAGTACCGCATCGAGCACACGGCCATCGGCGAGATCATGGACGACGTGCTCGCCGCCGACGCGACGCCCTGCTCGCTCTGCGCCCGGCTGCGGCGCGGCGTCCTGTACCGGCTCGCGGCGGACATGGGCGCCACGAAGATCGCCCTCGGGCACCATGCCGACGACTTCGTCGAGACGCTGCTGCTCAACCTGTTCTTTGCCGGCAGCCTGAAGGCCATGCCCGCGCGCCTGGTCTCGGACGACGGGCGCCACGTGGTCGTTCGTCCCCTCGTGTACGTGGCCGAGGACGAGGCGCGGGCCTACACGCGCGCCTGCGAGCTGCCGGTCATCGGTTGCTGCTGCCCGGTCTGCGGGGATCTGAGCCTGAAGCGCCAGCGCATCAAGCGCCTGCTGCTCGACCTCGACCGCGAGCACCCCGGGGTCAAGAATTCCATGCTCAAGGCGCTCGGAAACGTCGCGCCGCGGCACCTGCTCGATACCCGTCTCAATCCGGTCGCCGAGCTGCGCGCACGGGCCGCCGGCGACCTGGAGCTCGCCGCCTCGTAGTGGACGACGGAGCGTACGGAAAGACGCACTGCTGCCCGCAAAGCCGCGCCCGGCAGCCCCATCCGGAGCAAGCCGCGCACGGCGCGGCTCGGCGGGAGCGGCGCGGGGCGAAGGGGTCCCCGCAAGCGGACGCCGGGGGCTTGGGGCGCAGCCCCATCCGATTGAAGATGCGAGTGGTGTTGCAGCGCGTGAGCTCCGCGTCCGTCAGCGCCGGCGGCCGCCGGCTCGGAAGCATCCGGCGCGGCCTGCTGGCGCTGGTCGGCGTGGGGCGCGGCGACGGCGCCTCCGACGTGGCGTACATGGCGCGCAAGCTCCCGCTGGTCCGGATGTTCGAGGACGAGGCCGGCCGGATGGCGCGCTCGCTCGCGGACATCGGCGGGGAGCTGCTCGTCGTGTCCCAGTTCACGCTGTACGGCGATTGCCGCAAGGGCCGGCGGCCGTCGTTCGATCGGGCGGCCCCGCCCGCCGCGGCGCGCGGCATTTACGAGGACTTCGTCGCGGCCCTGCGGGAGACCGGTCTGACGGTGCGCACGGGTGAATTCCAGGCGCTGATGCGCGTCGAGCTGGTCAACGACGGTCCGGTGACGCTGCTGCTCGACAGCGACCACCTGCGGCGACGCAATGCGGAGTGATCCGGCTGTCCGCCTGCTGGCCCTTGCCGCCCTGCTGGCGCTCCTGTGCGCCGGCCCCGCCGCCGCGCAGCAGCGCCCGCTGCTCACCGAGGATCCCGAGTCGATCGGCGCCGGGCTGATGCTGCTCGAAGGCGGCTTCGAGTACACCTGGGAGCAGCCGTACCCGGTCTCGGGGCTGCGCGGGCACCTGCTGCGGGCGCCGATGCTGGGCGTGAGCTTCGGCGTCAGCTCGGTAGCCGAGGTGCAGATCGACGGGATCTCGTACCAGCGGCTGCGCGTCCTCGAGCGGGGCAGGGGGCCGCTGTCCGCGCTCGTGAGCGTGACCGGCGAGACCGCGCAGGACATGGACGACCTGGTCGTCGGCACCAAGGTGCGAGTGATCCCGGAAACCGATGTCAGCCCGTCGTTCGCGCTGCGGTTCGCGACGCGCCTGCCGAACGCCGGCAACGAGAGCGGCCTCGGGGTCGACTCGATGGCCTTCTTCAATACGCTGCTGGTGGGCAAGAGCATCGGGCCCGCACGCATCGTCGCCAACGTCGGCCTGGGCATCCTCTCCGACCCGGTGCGCGGCGACCGGCAGAACGACGTGGTGGTGTACGGCGTGTCGGTGGCGCGCGCCCTGAACCCGTTCACCGAGCTCGTCGCGGAGGTCAACGGCCACGGCAACACGCGCCGCGGGACCCCCCCGCCCGGCACCGACACGTCGGGCCACCTGCGTGCCGGCGTGCGCTACAGGCTGGGCCCGCTGCGACTCGACGGCGCCGTGATCAGCGGGCTGACGAGCCGCGACGGCAAGTTCGGCGTGACCGCGGGCTTCACGTGGATTTTCCCGGGGCTGCCGGTCCCGGCCAGCTGACGGCGCGCCGGATGCCCGCCGGTCTCATGCCTGTCGAGTTCACCAAGGCGCACGCCTACGGCAACGATTTCCTGTTCATCGAGGAGCATCTGGCGGCTGGCGCGGAGGCCGCCGCGTGGGCCCGCGCCGTGTGCGACCGCCACCGCGGCATCGGTGCGGACGGCCTCATCCTCTACCGCCGGACCCCGGCCGGCGCGACGATGAAGCTGCTCAACGCCGATGGATCGGCAGCCGAGGTGTCCGGCAACGGCGTGCGCTGCCTGGCGGCCCTCGTCGCCGACGGGGACGACGACCGCGGCGGCGATCAGGCCGCGGAGATCACCATAGAAACCGCCGGCGGCGTCAAGCGGCTGACCCTGCTGGAGGCTGCCTCGCCGCGCTTCAGGTTCCGGGCGTGGATGGGCCGGGCGTCCGGGCTCGCGCGGCGGCAGCTCGAGGCCGCGGGCGAGCAGGTCAGCGTGATCGTGCTGTCGGTCGGGAACCCGCAGTGCATCGTGCTGACCGATACGCTCGATGCGGCGCGATTCGCGCGGCTGGGGCCGGCGCTGGCGACGCACGAGGCGTTTCCCGCAGGGACGAACGTGGAGCTGGTGCACGTCGAGCGCCCGGATCGGCTGCGCATCCGGATCTGGGAGCGCGGCGTGGGGCCGACGAGCGCCTCCGGCACGGGAGCCTGCGCCGCGGCTGTCGCGGCGACCGTGTTCGGCGGCGCGGCGCCGGCCATGGACGTCGTCTCGCCCGGGGGCTCGCAACGGGTCGAGCTGACCGCCGACGGGATCTACCTCACGGGCTGGGCCGAGCTCACGGGCCGGGGCGTCTGGCTGAGCCCGCCGCCGGGCGCGTAGCGGTGCGCGGGACGACGGGTCCGCGCCGGGGCTGGTAGCTTTCGCGTACTCCGGCGGGCGGCGCCGTCGCCGTCCTTGCCGCGTCGGCGAGGCGCGGCGCCGCGCGCGGGGAGGTCCCGCGCCGACTGGCGCGCTCTGTAGTACGATGGCACGGCGGCACACGGCTTGAAGGCGCGAGGAGCATGCGATCGCTCGCGCCGCACGACCGCCCTCGCGAGAAGCTCGACCGGCTCGGTTCGAGCGTCCTCGGCGACAACGAGCTCCTGGCCGTCATTCTCGGGCACGGCTATCACCGCGCCAGCGCCCTGGACATCGCCAACCGGGTCCTGGGGGCGGCGGGTGGGGTGCACGGGCTGACGCGCCTGTCCGAGGGGCAGTTGCGGCGGGTCACCGGGGTCGGGCCGGCCAGGGCCGCGCAGATTCTGGCCGCGGTGGAGCTGGGCCGGCGGACGCTGGCGCGCTCGCCCGCCGAGCGCGCCCTGCTGCGCAGCCCGCGGGACGTGGCCGCGTATCTGCTGCCCCGCTACGGGGCCGGGCTGGTCGAGCAGTTCGGCTTGCTGATGCTGGATACCAAGCATCGGGTGCTGCGCGCCACGGTGCTGTCGATAGGCACGCTGGACGCCAGCCTGGTGCATCCGCGGGAGGTGTTCCGGGCGGCGGCCGCCGCCGGCGCCGCGGCGCTGGTGCTGTTTCACAACCACCCGTCGGGCGATCCGACGCCCAGCGTGGACGACGTCGCGCTGACCGAGCGCATGGTGCAGGCCGGCACGCTCATGGGGATCGACGTGATCGACCATGTCGTGCTGGCGGACGTGCGCTACTTCAGCTTCAAGGAGAGCGGGCGGATCTAGGTGGCAAGGATCCTGTACTTCGACTGCTTCTCGGGCGCCTCCGGCGACATGATCCTCGGCGCGCTGCTCGACGCCGGGCTGCCGCTCGAGCGGCTGCGGGCCGCCGTCGGGAGCCTGGCGCTCGACGGCGTGACGCTCGAGGCCGAGCGCGTGGACCGGTCCGGGATCGGGGCCACGAAGTTCCGCGTCCGCGGCGCCGGCCAGAGCCGCCAGCACAATCACGACGACGGCCATCACCATCACCATCACGGCCACGACCATCACGACCAACGCGACCGCGGCGCGGACCACCATGACCACGGGCACCGCGGGTTGAGCGAGATCTGCGAGATGGTGGACCGCTCGGCCCTGTCGGGTCCGGCGAAGGACCGGGCCAAGCGCCTCTTCCGGCGCCTGGCGGAGACCGAGGCGGACATTCACCGGCGGCCGGTGGAGGAGATCCACCTGCACGAGGTGGGGGCGGTCGACTCGATCATCGACATCGCCGGGGCCGTGTTCGGCCTCGAGTGGGTGGGCGCCGATCGCATCGTCTCGTCGCCGCTCAACGTCGGATCGGGCACGGTGACGTGCGCCCACGGGGTGCTGCCGGTGCCGGCCCCGGCGACGGCGCGGCTGGTGGCCGGCGTGCCGGTATACTCGACCGGCGTCGAGGCCGAGCTGCTCACGCCGACCGGAGCGCTGCTGGTCACCGACTACGCGTCGCAGTTCGGGCCGCTGCCGGCGCTGCGCGTGCGGCAGGTGGGGTACGGCGCCGGCGACCGCGATCTGCCCGGCTCGCCGAACGTCGTGCGGGTCGTCATCGGCGACGACGACGCCGGCGGGAGCCTGCAGCGCGTCGTCGTCATCGAGAGCGAGATCGACGACATGAACCCGCAGATCTTCGGCGTGCTCATGGACCGGCTCCAGGCCGCGGGCGCCCTGGACGTATTCTATGCGCCCATCCAGATGAAGAAGAACCGTCCGGGGACGCTGGTCTCGGTCGTCGCGCTGCCGGCGGACCGCGAGGCGCTGACCGCGCTGCTGTTCCGCGAGACCACCACCATCGGGGTGCGGTTCAGGGAGATGGATCGCGAGCGGCTCGATCGCGAGCAGGTGACGGTGGAGACGCCGCTCGGCCCGGTGCGGTTCAAGGTGGCCGGCCGCGGCGGCGACGTGGTCAACGCGTCGCCCGAGTTCGACGACTGCCTGCAGCTCGCCGAGCGGCACGACCTGTCGGTCAAGGCCGTGCAGGCGATCGCGACGAAGGCGTATCTGGATCGCTAGCATGCCCCGCTTCTACATCACCACCGCCATCGACTACGTGAACAGCCGGCCGCACCTGGGCACGGCGTACGAGAAGGTGACCGCCGACGTCATCGCCCGCTACAAGCGGCTCGCCGGCTTCGATACCCGGTTCCTGATGGGCAACGACGAGCACTCGCAGAACGTGTATCAGCGCGCGCGCGAGGAGGGGCTCGCGCCGCTGGCCTTCTGCGACCGGATGGAGACGGCGTTCCGGGACGTCTGGCAGCGGCTCGACATCTCCTTCGACGACTTCATCCGGACCACGGAGGAGCGCCACCGGGCCGGCGTGACGGCGCTCGTCTCGCGCCTGATCGAGTCGGGCGACGTCTACGAGGGGTTCTACGAAGGGTGGTACTGCGTCTCGTGCGAGGCGTTCAAGCAGGAGAAGGACCTGGTCGACGGCGCCTGCCCGGTGCACCAGCGCCCGCCGCAGTGGATCCGCGAGAAGAACCACTTCTTCCGCCTGTCGAAGTATCGGGAGCCCCTGCTCGAGCGCTACGCGGCGCACCCGGAGGCGCTCGAGCCGGAGATCCGCCGCAACGAGATCCTGCGGCTGCTCGAGGCCGGCCTCGAGGATATCTCCATGAGCCGGACCGGGCAGTCGTGGGGCATACCGGTCCCGTCCGATCCCGGCAGCGTGGTCTACGTCTGGATGGACGCGCTGATCAACTACGTCTCGGGCGTCGGCTACGGCGCCGACGACGCGTTGTTCGACACCTGGTGGCCGGCCGACCTGCACGTGATCGGCAAGGACATCACCCGCTTCCACTGCGTCGTCTGGCCCGCGATGCTGATGAGCGCCGGCATCGCGCTGCCGCGGCAGGTGTTCGGGCACGGCTGGGTCCACTGGCAGGGCCAGAAGATGAGCAAGTCGCTCGGCACGGCCGTGGATCCGCTGGAGGCGGTCGAGCGCCTGGGACCGGATCCGTTGCGGCTGTACCTGACCAAGGAGATCGCCTACGGTCACGACGGCGACTTCACCTGGGAGCGGTTCGAGGATCGCTACAACGTCGACCTCGCGAACAACTTCGGCAACCTCGTCTCGCGCATCGTGGCGATGGCCCACCGCTACCGGCAGGGACGGCTGGTGGCGCCGTCCGCCCCGCCCGGCCCGCTCGCCGCGACGGCGGCGTCGGCGGTGGCGGGCTATCGGCAGGCGATGGATCGCTTCGCGCTGCACCAGGGCGTGGCCGCCGCGTTCCGGATCGTGGACGCCGCCAACGAGTACATCGCGAACGTCGAGCCGTGGGTGGTGGCCAGGGATCCGGCGCGCGCCGCGGAGCTCGACCGGCAGCTCTACGACGTGAGCGAAGCGGTGCGGCTGGCCGCCGTGCTGCTGGCGCCGGTCATGCCGCGGTCGTGCGCCGAGGTGCTGGCGCGCATCGGCGCCGCCCCGGCGGACGGGCTGCGTCTCGAGCGGGACGGCACGTGGCACGCGCCGCCCGGCGCGGAGCGGCGCATGATCAAGGGGCCGCCCCTCTGGCCGCGGCTCGAGGCCGGACAGGCCGCGGCGTCCGGTGCCGCGCGGCCTGCGCGGAAGCAGCAGGGAGCGCGGAAGGAGCAGGGAGCAATGAGCGCAGCAGATGCGGCGGCGGCGCCGCAGGAGCAGACCCCGGAGCAGCAGGAGCAGGCCCCGGCACGACCCCGGATCTCGATCGACCAGTTCGCGCGGATGGAGCTGCGCGTCGGCCGCGTCGCGGCCGCCGAGGCCGTGCCGAAATCGAGGAAGCTGCTGCGCCTGGAAGTCGAGGACGGCACGGGCGTGCGCCAGATCGTGGCCGGCCTCGCCAAGTCCCACCCGCCCGAGTCGCTGGTGGGCCGGAGCGTGGTGTTCATCGCGAACCTCGAGCCCGCGAAGCTCGCGGGGCTCGAGTCGAACGGCATGGTGCTCGCCGCGTCCGGCGCGGACGGCACGCCGGTCCTCCTCACCGTGGACCTGCCCGACCAGGCGCCCCCCGGCTCGACCATCTCCTAGGAGAAGGGGTTCCCGCAAGCAGACGCGGGAGGTTCGAGGCGCAGCCCGCTCAATTGAAGCCAGGAGTCTGCCCCGCACGACAGCGCAGACTCCAAGGCGCGCACGGCGCGCCTCGGCGGGAGCGGCGCGGGGCTATGGGGCCCCCGCAAGCGGACGCCGGGGGCTTGGGGCGCAGCCCCATCTGAATGATGCTGACCGACTCCCACTGCCATCTGGCCGACGCCGCCTTCGAGGACGACCTCGAGGCCGTGGTCGGCCGGGCGCGCGCGGCCGGCGTCGAGCGGGCGCTGTGCATTCTCGACGTGACGAACGACGACGAGGCGCAGCGCGCCGGGCGGGTGGCCGGGACGTGGCCGGCCGTGCGTTTCGCGGCCGGCGTGCACCCGCATCTGGCCGCGCCGTTCGCGGACGACGCCGATGCGGCTGTGCGCGCGGTCCGTGCGGCGCTCGAGCGCTTCGCCGGCGTCTGCGCCATCGGCGAGATCGGGCTCGACTACCACTACGATTTCGCCCCGCGGCCCGTGCAGATCGAGGTGTTCCGGCGCCAGATCGCCCTCGCGCGGGAGCTCGGCCGGCCGATCGTGATCCATACGCGCGAGGCGGACGACGATACGTTCGCGGCCATCCGCGCCGAGGGGCGGGGCGACGTGCGGGGCGTCTTCCACTGCTTCACCGGCGACGCGGCGGCGGCCCGCCGCGCGCTCGACCTCGGCTTCCACGTCTCGTTCTCGGGCATCGCGACGTTCCGCCGGGCGGACGACATTCGCGCCGCGGCGGCGGTCGTGCCGGCCGACCGGCTGCTGGTCGAGACCGACGCGCCCTACCTCGCGCCGGTTCCCTTCCGCGGCCGCCGCAACGAGCCGGCCTGGGTGGCGCACGTGGTGGAGGTGCTCGCCGGCGTGCGGGGAGTGCCTGCCGCCGATCTCGCGGCGGCGACGTCGGCGGCGTTCGCCGCGCTCTTCGACGCCGCCGTCTGACGCCCGGCGCCGTGCGGGTCGCCCGCCGCGTTGACACCCGTTTGGCGAGTGTGTTCTGATTCCTTCCGCCCCGTGCCAGCAAGAATCGACTCGCCCGTACTGGCTGACCTTGCGCAACTCTTCGAGCCGATTCGGGCCGAGCTCGAGGCGGTCGAGGACGCCTACACCACCCACATCCAGTCCGGTGCAGGCCGCGCCGCCGGCGCCGTCGGAGGCCCCGCGCACGCCGTCGACGAGCTGATTCCGGAAATGGCGCGGTACATCCAGGCCGGCGGCGGCAAGCGGGTGCGGCCGGCGCTGCTGCTGATGGCGGCGCGCATGTGCGGCCACGCCGGCGAGCGGCCCGTCCTGTTCGCGTCGGCCGTCGAGTTCATCCATACCGCGACGCTCGTCCACGACGACGTCATCGACGGCTCCGAGCTCCGGCGCGGCCGCCGCGCGATGCACTCGCGCTGGGGCAACAACATGACGGTGCTGCTGGGCGACTACCTCTACATCCGGGCGATGGAGGTGGCGCTGACGTACGACGACGCCATCGCCATCGTGCGGCTCCTGTGCGACGCCACGCGGCGGATGATCGAGGGCGAGATCTACCAGTTGACGAAGGTGGGCGCCGCCGACATCACGGAGGACGAGTACTTCGAGATCATCCGGCGCAAGACGGCGTACCTGTTCAGCGGGTCGGCCGAGATCGGCGGCCTGCTCGGCGAGGCGGGCGAGGAGCAGCGGGCTGCGCTGCGCCAGTACGGGTTCAACCTCGGCGTCGCCTTCCAGCTCGTCGACGACCTGCTGGACTTCACCGCGGACCGCGCCGCGCTCGGCAAGCCGGTCGGCGGCGACCTGCGGGAGGGGAAGGTGACGCTGGCGGCAATCCACCTCCTGCGCCGGGAGGGGCGGCCGAGCCGCGCCCACGATATCGTCCGATCCGTCGTGGAGACCGGGGAGATCGCGGCCGACGAGTGGAACGAGCTCGTGGCGCTGCTCCGGGAGCGGCAGGCCATCCAGTACGCCCGGGACAAGGCGGTGGAGTACGTGACAGCGGCCAGGCAGTGCCTCGACGCCTTCCCCGCGTCGCCGGAGCGCGCCGCGCTCGGCGCGCTGCCCGACTTCGTGCTCGCGCGGGACCGTTGACAGCCAGCCCACCCGACGGCGCTCGCCAACGGGCCGCCTTCCTGCGCGGCGAGATACGCCGCCACGAGCATCTCTACCACGTCCTGGATCGGCCGCAGATCACCGACGCCGAGTTCGATGCCCTCCTGGACGAGTTGCGCCGGATCGAGGCGGAGCATCCCGCGCTCGTCGCGCCCGACTCGCCGACGCAGCGGGTTGCCGGCGCGCCGCGCGAGGGCGTGCAGAGAGCGGCCCACTCGTCCGAGATGCTCAGTCTGGACAACGCCCTCGACGACGCCGAGCTGCGCGACTTCGATCGCCGGGCGCGGGAGCTGGCGGAGGCGGACGTGCTCGACTACGTGGGCGAGCTGAAGCTCGACGGCGTCTCGCTGGCGGTGCGCTTCACGGCCGGCGGGCTGGCGCTGGCGCTGACGCGCGGGGACGGCGTCCAGGGCGAGGTCGTCACCCCGAACGCCCGCACGCTCAGGACCGTGCCGCTCTCGTTCACGCCGGCGGAGCTGGCCGCCGCCGGGGTCCCGGAGGACTTCGAGGTGCGGGGCGAGGTGGTGATGCCCAAGCGCGCGTTCGCGCGCCTCAACGAGCGCCAGGGCGCGGCGGGCGAGCGGACGTTCGCCAACCCCCGCAACGCCGCGGCCGGCGCGCTGCGGATGCTGGACGCCTCGGTCACCGCCGACCGCCGGCTCGACTTCTACCCGTACCTGCTGCTCGCGGCCGGCGCCCCCGTCTTCGACTCGCACTGGGCGTCGCTGAAGGCGCTCGCCAGGCTCCGCTTCAAGGTGAATCCGCACCGCGAGCGGTTGCGCGGCGTCGACGAGCTGCTCGCCTTCCGCGACAAGTGGCTCGGCAGGCGCGAAGGGCTGCCGTACGAGATCGACGGCCTCGTCTTCAAGGTGGACGCCGTGGCGCTGCAGCGGCAGTTGGGCGCGACCGCCAGGGCGCCGCGCTGGGCGATCGCCTGCAAGCCCGCGGCGCAGCAGGCGGAGACCAGCGTGCGGAACATCGAGGTGCAGGTCGGGCGGACCGGCGCCGTGACGCCGCGCGCCATCCTGGCGCCGGTGCAGGTGGGCGGCGTCACCGTGTCGCATGCCACGCTGCACAACGCGCAGGAGATCGAGCGCCTCGGACTGCAGATCGGCGACCGCGTGGTGGTGGTGCGCAGCGGGGACGTCATCCCCAAGGTCGTGCGCGTGGTCGACGAGGGCCTCGACCGCCGGCCGTTCGAGATGCCGGCGGCGTGCCCGGCTTGCGGATCCCCGGTGGTGCGCGCCGAGGACGAGGCAGTGGCGCGGTGCAACAACGTGAGCTGCAGCGCGCGCCTGAAGGAATCCATCCTGCACTTCGCGCACCGCACCGCGATGGATATCGACGGCCTGGGTGCGTGGCTGGTCGACAAGCTGATCGCGCCGGCCGGTCTCGGCCGGAAGGCGGCCGCCGCCCCTCTGGTCCGGGACCTGGCCGACCTGTACGAGCTGACGGAGGCCCAGCTCGCGCCGCTCGAGAAGGATGCCGAGCTGGGTGCGAAGAATGCCGGCAAGTACGTCCGGGCCATCGCCGACGCGAGGCGGACGCTGACGCTGGCGCGCGTGGTGCACGCGCTCGGCATCACGGGCGTGAGCCCGCGCAAGGCCGACCTGCTGGCGCGCGACTTCGGCAGCCTGAAGGCGCTGGCTGCCGCGGAGGAGGAAGATATCGCGCGCGTCAAGGGCGTCAGCCGCCGGGATGCAGCGGCGGTCCAGGCCTCCTTGGCGGAGGCGCCGACCCGGCGGCTGGTCGAGCTGCTGGTGGAGGCGGGCCTGCCCGCCCTGGCGGAGGCCGAGAGCCCGGCCGCGGCGGATGCCGAGGCCCGCCGCGCCGAGAGCGCGGTCCAGTCGCCTCCCGCGCCCGACGAAGCGGCGTTCCGAAGGGTTCTCCGACGCTTCGTCCAGCGCGGAGTCAAGGGGCTGGGCGACGTGCTCGCCGGCAAGCTGGTGGACGCGGGCCTGGTGCACGGCCCGGCCGACCTCCACAGGCTGACCCCCGCGCAACTGGCGCGCATTCCGACGCCGGTCAAGCTCGGGAAGAAGTCGGCGCGCAAGATCATCGAGAGTCTCGGCCGGTCGAAGAGCAAGCCCCTGGCGCGGCTGGTGTACGGGCTCGGCATCCGCCACGTCGGCGAGCGCACGGCCGAGCTGCTCGTGGACCGCTTCCCGGGCATCGACGCCCTGGAGGCGGCGACGGCCGAGCAGCTCGAGGAGGTGGACGAGGTCGGTCCGCGCATCGCCGAGTCGATTCGAGCATTCTTCGAGTCCGACCGGAACCGGGAGCTGCTCGCACGGTTGCGGAAGGCCGGCCTGCGGCTCGAGGCCGCGCCGGCGGAACCGGAGCGGCCCGGTGCTCCGGACCTGGCCGGGAAGACGTTCGTGCTGACGGGCACCCTGCCCGGCCTGACCCGCAACGAGGCCCGGGCGCGCATCGAGGCGGCCGGGGGCCGCGTGACGGCGTCCGTCAGCCGCAAGACGGACTACGTCGTGGCCGGAGACAGTCCCGGCTCCAAGCGCCGCAAGGCAGAGGAGCTGGGCGTCGCCGTGCTCGACAAGGCCGGCCTCCTGGCGCTTGTCGAGGGGGCCGGGTTGCCCCGTGAAGCGTGACATCGCGCGACCAAGCGGTCATGATTTCGGTTGTGCAGCTCACATGATTCTCGCCTGCTGTTCTGACCAGCAAAAACTATCATATAATTGATCCTGATGGGGCACAGCGCGTGTCGAGTCACGCACACTCGTGAGCATGGACGACTCGATCCGCCACCAACTCGTGATCCTCATGAAGCGTGGTGACAGGACGTCGGCGTTCACCCTGGACCGTCCAACGGACTGGCGGCCGGGGGACGTGCCGAATCCGGAGGGGTTGGTGCTCCCGTACTTCGATGACGATTCAGCGTGGGGGTTGATCGCATCCAGACTCGAGGACGGACACGCCGTGGAGACCATCCTTCTCGACCGGCCACCCGGCAGGAAGGCCTACGTCATGAAGATCGACCTCAATCCGGGGCGGCCCGTGCTCTACGTCAAGCTCGAAGTCGGGTCCGGGGTTGTCATCGGGCGCAGTTTTCACGAGTCGGAACGGAAGTGAGGGTACCGGCAGTGGCGGGGACGCGTGTAGTCGAAGCTCTTCAGGTTGTCGGCCAGCAGGCGCGGTCCTGTGCGCGATGCGGAGCAGAGACGGTCGAAACCGTCGAGCACCGTCACACGTTTCGTTACGGCGCCGGCGAAGGAGCGGCTGACCTGACCGTGGACCTTCCCGTTCGTCGATGTACGACGTGCGGCTTCGAGTTTCTCGACCGGCAATCCGAAGCGATCAAGCTGGAGGCGATCTGCGAACACCTCGGCGTGCTCTCGCCGGCGGGCCTGCGGCGGATCAGAACACGCTACGGAATGACTCAAGCCGAGTTTGCGAACGTCACCGGACTGGGTACCGCGACCCTGGTTCGCTGGGAGAACGGATCGATGAACCATACCCGCGCGTACGACCGCTACATTCGGCTCCTGGACAGCCCGGAGGTGATGCGGCGGCTCAAGAGACTCGTGCAGCCTTCCGAGTCGCTGATCGAGCGGCCGAACACCGCCGACAGGCGGTGGCGCGCACGGAAGGTCACCCGGGATTTGCGTCAACACCAGAGCGCATTTGCTCTGCGTCCAGCCGCCTGACTGCATGTATACGACAACCTTTTACTCGTTCAAGGGCGGCGTCGGCCGCAGCATGGCGTTGGCCAATAGCGCCGTGGAGCTGGCCAAGCGCGGTCGTCGTGTGCTTGCGGTCGATTTCGATTTGGAGGCTCCGGGACTCGATACGTTCGACATCCTGCGGCCACCGGACGATGTTCCGGGCATCATCGATTTCGTCCACGAGTACCTGGACTCGGACCGAGCGCCCGACGTCTGCAGGTTCATGTCCAGACTGTCCGCCGTGGGTGACCATCATGGGGAACTCTGGATCATGCCGTCGGGCGCGCAACGCGCGACGTACGCGGCAGACTTCAATGAAATCAACTGGGCCGATCTGTACGAAAAGCGCGACGGCTATTTGCTGTTCGAGGATCTCAAGGCACAATGGGAGCAGGCCATCAACCCGGACTACGTCTTGATTGATTCGCGCACCGGACACACGGACACTGGCGGGATCTGCACGAGACAGTTACCGGATGCGGTTGCGATACTATTCTTCCCAAATGAACAGAATCTGCGTGGACTCACGAAGATTGTCAAGGACATACGGGGGGAAGCGAGTGAGCCTCGTAAGAAAGAGATCGATCTTCATTTCGTAATGTCGAATGTTCCAGACCTGGACGATGAGGATCGCATTCTGCAGACGAAGATGAACGCTTTCCGCGAACAGCTGAACTTCGTGCGGGAGCCGATGATCGTACACCGCTATGACAGTCTCTCTCTCTTGAACCAGGTAGTGTTTGCGAGAGATCGTCCCAGGAGTCGGCTGGCCAGGGAGTATCGCCGTCTCGTGCGGGAGATCGTGGGACGCAACCTGGCGGACCGGGACGGGGCGCTGGACTACATCAAGGGAGTCGCGGAGCGGTGGCGCCGTCGTGGACCGATGCGTGAGTCGCCGGAAAAGACAACCGTGAAATTGCAGCAGATCGAGGAGAAACACGCTACCGATGGCGATGTATTGTTCGCTCTGGGCGCGTTCTTCGAGAACGACGGCCAGCAGGATCGTGCGGCGTCGTTGTTCAACCGGGCGATTGACGCCGGATGCGAAGAACCCGAGGCGTATCTGAATCGGGCTCGTCTTCGTTCCGGCGACGATGCGAAGGGTGCAACGGACGATGCCTTGCGCGTACTGGGGACCGAGAACTTGCCGCCGCCGCTCGTCAGGGAGGCTGCGCGATTGGTGTCGGAAGCGAGGGTCGGCGACGTTGCCGAGTCTGTTGCGGTGACGTCGTTGGATGCGGACGGACGCGTCTGGCTTGCGAACGTCCTCACGGAGTCGCGGAAGGAGATGAGGATAGGGGCGTCCATTCTGGAACCTCTCGTCGCCGATGAGAAGCTGTCCACTGAGGAGCGCGTGGCGGCAACCCGCGCACTGGTATTGCGTCGCATGGGACTTGGCGAGTGCGCCGCGGCCAGAAGATTGCTGGACCGTGACGGACGCGTTCCTGCCGATATGAATATGGGAGACGCCTTCAACTACGGCATGGCAACTTGGGGTGAAGAAGGTGAGATTGACGTAGCACCGTTCTCGCGAGTCATCCAACTTCACGCCACGGGCCCGGGGCACGACGACGCCAATTACCAGCAGTGCATGGCAATCGCGAATTGGGTTGTTGGTGACGGAGGAATGGCACTGGAGTCGATACAACGGGCACGCGACGCGTTGGAGATGGCGCGAGTCGGGGAGTTCAGTTGCTGGCGGTATCGTCACGTACCGGCGAAGGACTTCCTCGAGGATCTCGATGATATGGACGCACTGATTCGCGGCGATGCCTCCCGGAAACCGCGGTTCATGACGGCGCGTACCGATTCCTGACTGCCATGAAGCACCGGATTCTGGTCATCGACGACGAGGCAGCCGTCCGCGAGTCGCTCAAGATGATTCTCGAGTACGACGGCTACGACTGCCTGCTGGCGCCGAGCGGCTACGAGGGCATAGAGCGCGTCGGCCGCGACAGCCCGGACCTCGTGTTCCTCGACGTCAAGATGCCCGGCATGGACGGGCTGGAGGTGCTGCGGCGCATTCGGGAGCTGGACACCCTGGCGCCCGTGGTCATGATCTCCGGCCACGCCACGGTGGGCACCGCGGTGGAGGCGACCAAGCTCGGCGCGTTCGATTTCCTGGAGAAGCCGATCTCGACCGAGCGTGTCCGGTGACCATCCGCAACGCGCTGGACCAGCAGCGCCTGCGGGTCGAGAACCGCAGCCTGCGGCGCGCGGCGGAGGTGCGGCACGAGATGATCGGCGCCAGCCCGGCGCTGGCGGCGGTGACCGAGGCCATCCGCCGCGCCGCGCCGGTGCGGAGCGCGGTCCTCATTCAGGGCGAGAGCGGGGTCGGCAAGGAGCTGGTGGCGCGCGCGATCCACCGCAACAGCCCGCGGGCGCGCGAGCGGTTCGTGCAGGTCAACTGCGCGGCGATTCCGGACGATCTCATCGAGTCGGAGCTGTTCGGCCACGAGAAGGGGTCGTTCACCGGCGCGACCGAGAAGCAGATCGGCAAGTTCGAGCAGGCCGACCGGGGCACGATCTTTCTCGACGAAGTGGGCGACATGAGCCTCAGGACCCAGGCCAAGGTGCTGCGCGTGCTGCAGGAAGGGGAGGTCGAGAGGCTGGGCTCGTCGCGCACGCGGCGGGTCGACGTGCGGGTGCTCGCGGCCACCAACAAGGATCTCGAGAGGGCGATCGAGGAGGGCGGGTTTCGCGAGGACCTGTTCTTCCGGCTCAGCGTCATTCCGATGCACGTGCCGCCGCTGCGCGAGCGGCGCGAGGACATTCCCCGCCTCGTCGAGCACTTCGCGGCGCTGTTTGCCCGCGAGAACAACTTCAAGCCGAAAGCGTTCGGCGCCGGGGCCGTCGCGGCGCTCGAGCGGCAGCATTGGCGCGGGAACGTCCGCGAGCTGCGCAACTCGGTCGAGCGCCTGCTCGTCATGGTGCCCGGCCACGAGATCGACGCCGACGACGTCCGCGCCGTGCTGCGCGTGGGCGAGCGCCCGGGCGGCGGGCGGACGGCCGCGGAGGGCGGCCGCACCCTGCGCGAGTTCAAGGAGATCGGCGAGCGGGCCTTCCTCGTCCGCAAGCTGCGCGAGTGCGGTTGGAACATCTCGAAGACCGCCGAGGAGATTGACACCCCGCGCAGCAACCTCTACAAGAAGCTCGAGCAGTACAATATCCGGCAGGAGACGGACGCCTGACCGCCCGTCGACCGGATCTTTGACATTCCGCCGCAGCCGGCCGGACGACCGCTGCGCGCCTGCGCCGCGGCGCGGGCGCGGGGAGGAAAGTCCGAACTCCGGAGGGCAGTGCGCCGGGCAACGCCCGGTCAGGGCGACCTGAAGGAAAGTGGCACAGAAAACATACCGCCCGCCGCGGTCCCGTCGGGACGGCGGCGGGTAAGGGTGAAAAGGTGCGGTAAGAGCGCACCGCGCCCGCCGCGAGGCGGGTGGCAGGCCAAACCCCGCACGGAGCAAGACCAAATAGGGAGGCGTTCGAGGGCGGCCCGTCCGAAGCCTCCGGGTAGGTCGCTCGATCCCGCCAGCAATGACGGGGCTAGAGGAATGGTCGTCACCGGTGCTGCCGCGAGCAGTCGCGGGGGCGCCGGTACAGAATTCGGCTTACGGCCGCGCTGCGGCGGAATCCTGCTGGGAGGGAAGCTTGCGACGTTCAGTCCTCGTCGTCGGTTTCGTCGCGTTGGTTGTGGTCGCGCTGGTTGCGATCGTCTCGACCCTGGCGCCGCGCGCGCAGCGGAACGCGGCCCGGCGGGCCGCCGGGCCGGCGCTGACGGTCGACGAGTACACGCCGCGCTCGACGCTGGTGGTGGACGAGCACCCGGTGGCGAGCGCCGGGTTTCCGGTTGTGGACGTGCACAGTCATCACCGCCCGGGATTCTCGGCGTCGCGCTGGGCGGGGATCGTGGCGGAGATGGACGCGCTGAACCTGCAGGTGCTGGTCAACCTGAGCGGGGGGTGGGGGAGCCTGCTGCGGCGCGGCCTCGACACCATCGCCGGCAGCCCGCATCCCGACCGCATGGTCTTCTTCGCCAATCTCGACTTCCGCGGCGGCGTCGGCCCGGGTTTCGGCGCGCGCGCCGCCGCGCAGCTCGAGCAGGACGTGGCGGCCGGGGCGGTCGGCCTGAAGTTCTTCAAGGACTTCGGGATCAGCGTGCGCGACGAGCGCGGCCGGCGCCTGCCGGTCGACCATCCGGAGCTGGACGCCGTCTTCGAGCTGTGCGCGCGGCTCGACATCCCGGTGCTGATTCACAGCGGCGAGCCGCTGTCGTTCTACGAGCCGGTCGACCGCTTCAACGAACGCTGGCTCGAGCTGACGCTGCTGCCGAACCGGCGCCTGCCGGCCGACCGCTACCCGAGCTTCGACGCGATGATGGCCGAGCGCGACCGCCTGTTCGCGCGGCATCCGCGGACCCGGTTCATCGCGGCGCACATGGGCTGGCACGCCAACGACCTCGGGCGCCTGGGACGGCTGCTCGACCGGTTTCCGAACGTGTACGCCGAGACGGGCGCCATCCTCTACGAGCTCGGGCGGCAGCCGCGGGCAGCGCGCGCCTTCTTCATCGCCTATCAGGACCGGATTCTGTTCGGCAAGGACCGCTATCAGGCCGACGAGTTTCCGTACTACTGGCGCACCTTCGAGACCGCCGACGAGTACTTCGACTACTACCGGCGGTATCACGCCTTCTGGAAGCTCTACGGGATGGACCTGCCCGACGAGGTGCTGCGCAAGATCTACTACGCGAACGCGCTCGAGGTGGTGCCGGGGATCCCGCGCGGCCGGTTTCCGCCGGCGTGACCGGCGCGCGCGCACGGCCGGCCCGTCAGGTGCCTGCGCGCCGGGGCGTCACGACCAGCGTCGTGCCCTCGGTGCCGGTCACCTCCACGGGGCAGCCCTGGCCGGGGCGTCCCGCGCCGCGGTCGGGCTTGGCGCGCCACAGCTCGCCGCGCACGCGCACGTACCCGGTCGGATCGAGCGGCTCGACGGTCGTTCCCTCCGCGCCGATGAGATGCTCGATCCGCCGCCGGTAGTCCGCCTCGTAGGCGGACCGCAGCATCGGGTAGAGCGCATAGTCCTTGATCACCCACGCCAGCGGCACGCCGGCGGCGAGCCACAGCGGCGCCCCGAACGAGTCGCGCAGCCACCAGCCCGCGAGCGCGGCCAGCACCCACCCTGGCACCTGGAATGCCGTGTACCGCCAGAAGGCCGAGTGTCGCGTCCGCACGGGGTCGGTCTCGCTGCGAGTGGTGTCCGTAAGTGTAAGGTAGTGGCCGGCCGTGCGCGGGGCAGGGGAGACAGGGCGTCGTGAAGATCACGTTCAACGGGTCGCCGGGTCCGACGCTGGGCGTCGAGCTGGAGCTGCAGCTGCTCGATCCGGAGACGAAGAACCTGGTGTCGGGCGCGCCGCGCATTCTGGAGCGGTCGGACGCCCGGGACCACATCAAGCCGGAGCTGATCGAGTCGACCATCGAGCTGAACACCGAGGTCTGTCCCGACGTGGCGGCCGTGCGCCGCGATCTGAACCGGCGGGTGAAGCGGCTGCTCGCCCTGTGCGACGAGCTCGGATACGAGGTCGCGTCGGCCGGCACGCATCCCTTCGCCGAGTGGTCGGAGCAGCGGGTCACGGCGAACGAGCGCTACACGATGCTGGTCGAGCGTTGCCAGTGGCCGGCCCGGCGGCTGATGATCTTCGGCCTGCACGTGCACGTCGGGGTGGAGAGCGGCGAGAAGGCGATTGCCGTGTTCAACGCCCTGAGCACCTACCTGCCGCACCTGCTCGCCCTGTCGGCCAGCTCGCCGTTCTTCAACAGCCTCGACACCGGGCTGACGTCGTGTCGGGTCAAGGTGTTCGAGAGCCTGCCGACGGCCGGCCTGCCGTACCGGCTGCTCAACTGGGGCGAGTTTCAGCGCCTGATGACGACGCTGGTGAACGCGCGTGCGATCGAGTCGATCCGCGAGGTGTGGTGGGACGTGCGGCCGCATCCCAACTTCGGCACGGTCGAGGTGCGCATCTGCGACGGGCTGCCCACGCTGGACGACGTGGTGGCGATGACGGCGATGATTCAGGCGCTCGTGGTGTGGCTGGGCGACCGCTACGACGAGGGCAGCTACCTGCCGCTGCAGCGCGACTGGATTCTGCGGGAGAACAAGTGGCGGGCGGCCCGCTGGTCGATCGACGCCGACATCATCGTCGACGAGTCCGGGCGGCTCGAGCGGCTGTCCGACTCGGTCGAGGCGCTGCTCGGATCGCTGCGGCCGGTGGCCGCGCGGCTGGGTTCCCTGGCCGAGCTCGAGCGGGTCGGCGCCATTCTGCGGGAAGGGCCCAGCTATCGCCGGCAGCGCCGGCTGTACGAGGAGACCGGCCGGTTCACCGCGGTCATGGAGGAGCTGGTCCGCGAGTTCCGCGGGTCGATTCGCTAGGGGGTTCGATCAGCCTTGCGGTTGCCATGCGAGCCAGCGTCCGTCGCGGCGCTCCAGCTCGATCGGCACACCGAAGCAGGTGGAGACGCGCGCGGCCGTCAGCGTCTCCTCGATCGGCCCCGCGGCGTGAACGCCGCCGCTCCGCAACAGCAGCGCGTGGGTGAACCCGCGCGGAATCTCCTCCACGTGGTGGGTCACCAGCACGGTGGCCGGCGCCTCGGGATCGGCGGCCACGGCGCCCAGCAGCGCCACGAGCTGCTCGCGGCCGCCCAGATCGAGTCCCGCCGTCGGCTCGTCGAGCAGCCACAGCGCCGGGTCGTTCATCAGCGTGCGGGCCAGCAGGACGCGCTGGCGCTCGCCGGACGACAGCGTGCCGAAGCCGGCGTCGGCCAGCGCGCCGCCGCCGAAGCGCTGGAGCAGCTCGCGCGCGCGGATCCGGTCGGCGGCCGAGTACTTGTGCCACCACGGCGCCAGGGCGGCGTGCTTGCCGGTGACGACGACGTCCTCGACACGCAGCGCGGGCCGCAGCATGTCCGCCAGCGCCGCGCTGGTGATGCCCAGTCGCCGCCGCAGCTCACGGACGTCCGTGCGGCCCAGCCGCTCGCCAAGGACCTCGATGGTACCGCGGGAGGGATGGACGTACAGGCTGGCGAGCCGGCACAGCGTGGTCTTGCCCGATCCGTTCGGTCCCAGCACGGCCCAGCGCTCGCCGCGCCGTACGCGCCAGTCGACGCCCCGCAGAATCGCGCGCTCGCCGCGGATCAGATCGACGCCGGACAGGGCAAGCACGAGGTCGTCACGCATCGAGCTAATCTTAAAATACCGGCGTGCGGCGCACGCGCGACGGGTCGTCCGCCTCGCGAATCCTGATCCGGCTGCCGAACTGGGTCGGCGACATCCTGCTGGCCCTGCCGGCCCTGCTGGCCCTGCGCGCCGGCCGGCCGCGCGCCCACCTCGTGGGCATGGCGCGCCCGCAGCACGTGGAGCTCGCGAGCCGCATCTCCGCCCTCGACCGCATCGTGCCGGCGCCGGCCGGCGCCGGCCGCCTGCCGGCCTGGTGGCGCGCCGTCCGGGGGCTGCGCGCGGCCCGCCTGCAGGCCGCCGTGCTGCTGGCGCCGTCGTTCGAGGGCGCGCTCACCGCGCTGGCCGCGGGGATTCCCGTGCGGGTCGGTCACCGCACGGACCACCGGTCGCTGCTGCTGACCCACGCGCTGGACCCCGCGCGCCGGCCGCACCGCGCCGACGGGTTCCTGGAGCTGGTGGGCGCGCTCGGCGCCGGCCCCGTGTCCGGGCCGCTGCCGTTCAGCCTGCAGGCGGCCGAGCGGCGGCACGTGGACCGCCTCTTCGCGCAGGCGGGACTGGGCGCCCGGGACCGTCCGGTGCTGGTCAATCCGGCGGCCGCCAAGACCCCCCGCGCCTGGTCGGCCGACCGCTTTCGACGGCTGGCCGAGACGATCGCCGACCGCCACCCCGGGCTGCCGGTGCTGGTCCACAGCCACCCGCCGTTCGCGCCTCCCGCGGGCTGGCCGCGGCATCCGGCGATCCGCAGCGTGCGCGACGTCACGCTCGTTCAACTCGGCGCCGTCATCGAGCGCTGCCGCCTGTACGTGGGCAACGACAGCGGCCCGATGCACCTCGCGGCCGCCCTCGGCGTCCCGACCGTCGGCATCTACGGCCCGTCGAGTCCGGCGCGCACGTCGCCGCGCGGCGCCGCCGGGACGGCGCACCGGGCAGTCTCGTCGCTGCCGCCCTGCTCGCCGTGCCGGGAGCGCTTCTTCGACGAGTGCCCCGCGCCGCCCACGGCGGACGGCCGCCCGCCCTGTCTGGACGCGGTCGCGGTCGAGGACGTGTCCGCCGAGGTGGAGAGGCTGCTCGGCTAGCTTCAAGCGGGGCTGCGCCCCGGACCCCCGGCGTCCGCTTGCGGGGACCCCTGCGCCCCGCGCCGCTCCCGCCGAGGCGCGCTGTGCGCGCCTTGGGGAGTCTGCGGTGTTCTACGGCGCAGACTCCTGGCCCCGGCGGTCCAGCCTGGCTCGGAGCTCCGCCACCTCGGCCTGCAGGCGCTTCAGCTCCTCCGCCATCCGCGGCAGGCGCCCGACGTGGGCTACCTGGGCCTTGACGTCCTTGAGGGGACGGGCGGGGGTTCCCCAGTAGATCTCGCCGGCCGGCACGCGCTTGCGGCTCACCACGCCGCCCTGCGAGCCGATCAGCGCGTGGTCGTCGATACGGCAGTGATCCCCGATCCCGACCTGTCCGCCGACCGTGGCGTAGCTGCCGATCCGCGAGCTGCCCGCGATGCCCGTCTGCGCCGCGATGACCGTGTGGGCGCCGATCCGCACGTTGTGCCCGACGTGACACAGGTTGTCGAGCTTGGCGCCGGCCTCGACGGCGGTCTCGTCCAGCGTGCCCCGATCCACGCAGGCATGCGCTCCGAGCTCGACGTCCGAGCCGATCTCCACGCGGCCGACCTGCGGAATCTTGACGTGCCGCGACCCGTCGAAGACGAAGCCGAACCCGTCCGCGCCCAGCACCGCGCCGGCGTGCACGACCACCCGGTCGCCGAGCTCCACGTCCGGATAGAGCACCGCGTGCGGATAGAGGGTGCAGTCGGCGCCTATGCGGCAGCCGGCGCCGATGTAGCAGCCCGGATACACGACGGTGCGGGCGCCCACTTGCGCGCCGCGTTCGATCAGCGTCCAGGCCCCGACGGCCACGCCGGCCGCCAGCGCCGCCTCGTCGTGTATCAGCGCGGTCGGGTGCACCCCCTGGAACGGCGGCGTCGCCGGGAGCAGCCACTGCGCGGCCCGCGCGAACGCCACGCGCGGATTGTCGACCACGATCACGGTGAGCTCCGGAAAGTCGCCTGCGGGCACCAGGACGCACGAGGCGCCGGAGGCGGCCACGCGGTCGAGGTGGCCGGTCTCGGCATACGCGAGCGCGCCGGCGCCGGCCTGCTCCAGGCTTCCCACGCCGTGGATCTGCCGCTCGGCGTCGCCCTGCAGCGCGCCGCCCACGAAATCCGCGATCTCTCGAGTGGTTCTCATACGATCTCCCGTGCGAATCATAGTCCCCGCCCGGGTCCCTCCCGCGCGGCAGGCTGCGCGCCGCCCGACGATTCGCGCGATAATCCGGGCGGCATGGTTGACGACGAACGGGTGCGATGGGTCTGTCGATAGTCATCCCCGTCTACAACGAGGCGCCGACAGTCGAGACAGTCGTCGAGCGGGTCCGGTCCGCGCCGATCGGGATGGACAGGGAGATCATCGTCGTCGACGACGGCTCCACCGACGGCACGCCCGACACGCTCGCGCGCCTGGAGCGCGAAGGCCGCGTGCGCCTGGTCCGCCACGGGCGCAACCGCGGGAAGGGCGCGGCGTTGCGCAGCGGATTCCGGCTGGCGAGCCAGGACCTCGTCGTCGTGCAGGACGCGGATCTGGAGTACGACCCGCGGGACTACCGGCAGTTGCTGCAGCCGCTGCTCGACGGCAAGGCGGACGTCGTCTTCGGCTCCCGCTTTGCCGGCGGCCGCTCGCACCGCGTGCTGTACTTCTGGGGCTCGGTCGGCAACCGCCTGCTCACGCTGCTGAGCAACCTGCTCACCAACCTCAACCTGACGGACATGGAGACCTGCTACAAGGCCTTCCGGCGCGAGGTGCTCGGGCAGATTCGAATCGAGGAGGACCGCTTCGGGGTCGAGCCGGAGCTCACGGCCAAGTTCGCCCGGCTGCCCGGCATCCGCATCTACGAGGTCGGCGTCTCGTACGCCGCGCGGACGTACGCGGAGGGCAAGAAGATCGGCTGGCGCGACGGCCTGCACGCCGTCTGGTGCATCCTGAAGTACAACCTCCGGCCGGACACGGATTCCTACCCCCGCAGGTCGTAGCAGAGCAGCCGGGGGTTCGTCCCGTTGAAGACGTCGCGGGTGTTCTGCACCACGTAGAGGAGGCCGCGGCTGAGAACGGGGAGGGCCCACGACTCGCGCGCCGCCATGAGCCAGGCGCGGGAGATCTCCGCATGGCCCTGCGGGGTCAGGTCGAGCCACAGCAGGTGGCCCAGCTCGCCCAGGCAGAGGAACTGGCCGTCCGCCGCCAGCAGCGAGCCCCGGTAGGTGCTCATCACGGTCTGCTGCCTGCGGCCGTTTCGCTCGAGCTCTTCAGGCCACTCGGGCACTGCGCGCCAGGCCACCTCGCCGCTGGCGGCGTCGATGCAGACCAGCGAGCCGTCGCCCGGGTTGCGTCCGTCGAACGCGTAGAGGTAGCCGTCGCGGTGGATGGCGGTGTTGAAGTGGATGCCGACGTCCGCCGTGCGCCAGGCGACGCGGTGCGTGAAGTCCGGCAGAATCTCGACCAGCACGCTCCCGGTGCGGTAGCTGGAGCTGAGGAAGACCCTGTTGTCGAAGACGACCGGCGTGCAGGCGTTGGCCGATTCGTAGGTTCGGCTGCGGAACGGGAACTCGAAGTCGACCGCCCCGTTCGTCGGGTCGATGGAGAGCAGCCCGCCGCTCGGCGGCGACGACTCGCCGCCGGCGAAGACGAGCACCCGGCGGCGGCCGTGGATGACGGCAGGCACCGGCGACGCGTAGCTGGCGCCCCACTCGGTGCCCGCCCGCCACACCTCGGCTCCGGTCAGCTTGTCGAACGCCGCCACGCACGGGCCGCCCGGCGCGCCGACGTTGACCACGAGCAGCCCGTCCTCGACGAGCGGCGTCGAGGAGGTGCCGAAGAAGTCCTGCCGCACGCGGTACGCGGCGCGCAGGTCGCGCGTCCAGACGACCTCGCCCGATTCGAGGTCGAGGCAGTGGATCGGGCCCTCCGCCCCGACCGTATAGACGCGGCCACCGTCGATCACCGGGCTCGAGCGCGGGCCGTTGTTGTAGCCGTAGCGGTCCTGGAAGGCGGTGGCGTAGCGGTACTGCCAGAAGGCGCGCCCGGTCTCCGGATGCAGGCACTCGACGATCTCGGCGTCGCCCAGCCGATGGATGAAGACCAGCCGCTCGCCGGCGATGGCCGGCGAGGCATAGCCCGTGCCCTTGGGCAGCTCCCAGACGAGCGGCGGCGGCAGCTCCCGGCTGAGATGCGTCTCCGTGGACACCGCGTTGTGCGACGGACCCAGGAAGGAGACCCAGTCGTGGGTGACGGCATCGGCCGCCAGGGGCTTCGGCGCGCCGTGCAGGCGTGTCTGACCCGCCGCGGATCGCACGGCCAGCGCCTGCGCGGCGAGCAGTTGCAGCATCGAGCGGCGCGAGAGCGCGGGCATCCCGGCGCCATCATAGCCGACAATCGGCGGCCCGGCTTGCCGCAGGTTCCGAACTCCTGTAGGGTGCCGGCGACGCCGCTGACGGGCCGCGGCGCGGGTGGGTCCGCGGCGGCCGGCAGGCTGCCGGCTGCAGATCGACGATGTTCACAACGGTCGCGCGTTGGCTGTCGGGCCCGGCGCCGGCCGGGCTGTGCGCGCTGCTCCTGGCCGCCGCCCCTGGCTCGGCCGCGGCGCAGGTGACGACGACCGGGCACATTCGGGCGGTGGTCACGGATCAGGACGGCCTGCCGATCCCGGGCGCCACGGTGGTCGCCGCGGCGGAGGACGCCGCGACGACGCGCGTGGCGGTCACCGGCCGCGCGGGGCTGGCGGAGCTGCCGGCCCTCAACCCGTCCGCCCGCTACGCGGTGAGCGTCGAGCTGGCGGGGTTCCGGACGGTGCGCCGCGAGGGCGTGCTGGTGCGGGCGGGACAGACCGCGTCGATCCGGATCACGCTGCCGGTCGGCAACCTCACCGAGACCGTCGTGGTGACCGCCGCGCCGCCGGTCGTCGACGTGACCAGCGCCGTCGTGGCCGAGGACATCACGCTCGACCTGACCGAAGCGGTCCCGACCGGCCGCACCTACCAGAGCTACCTGCAGCTCGTCCCCGGCGTGCTCCCCGACGACCCCGAGGCGCCCGGCAACCCGGCCTCGAAGTCGGGCCTCAACTACAGCGACATCGGCGGCGCCACGAGCGTCTCGCGCGACAACTTCTACTACATCGACGGCATCAACGTCACCGACGGCGTGAGCGGCACGTTCGGCGCCAACCTGAACACCGAGATCATCCAGGAGCAGCAGGTGCTGACCGGCGGCATCCCGGCCGAGTACGTCGGGGCGCCCGGTCTGGTCTCGAGCGTCATCACCAGGTCGGGCACGAACCAGTTCGGCGGCTCGGTCAACTACTTCTTCCAGAACGACGGCCTCGTCGCCGAGGACCAGAACGCCGCGGACCAGCGCTTCTCGCGCTTCGACGCGGCCGTCACGGGCGGGGGACCGATCGTCGCGAACCAGGCGTGGTTCTTCGGCAGCTACCGGCGGCTGGAGCGGACCGACGCCGTCGTCGCGCTCGACGGCGTCGAGGTGATCCGCACCGTCGAGAACGTGCAGGATCAATTCTACGGCCGCGGCACCTGGGCGCCGGGCACCGCCGACACGCTGAGCTTCACGTTCCTGAACGACCCGACCGACATCAGCGGCCGCCGCGACCGCGATGTGACCAACGCCCGCGACCGGCGGCGGGAGCAGGGCGGCAACAACTACCACCTCAAGTACAACCGGCTGCTGGGCCGGGTGCTGGTCGAGGCGTCGTACAGCCGGCACAACGGCGAGGTGTCCGACTTCGCGGTGGTGCCCGGCCCGCGCAACAGCATCGTGTTCCGCGCGGCGGACGTGCGCACCCTCGCGGACGAGCAGCTCGGCGGCTTCGGGCTCGACGACGTCGACCAGCGCGACACCGCGGGCTACAAGGGCACCGCGGTCGTGCAGGTCGGCGACCATGCGCTTCACGGCGGCGTCGAGCTGCTGCGCAACAGCAACTTCCGCGACACCGTGTACGATGGCGGACTGTACACGTCGCTGGCCGCGCCGCTGGCCGGGCTCACCGCCGGCGAGCTGATCGCGGGCAGCTTCAGCAGCACCCGCTTCGATCCGACGAACAGCAGCGACCACGGCGGCTTCATCCGCGCCGTGGACGGGCTGCCGGACCGGGCGGCGTTCTACACGCTGTACGACGGCGACGGCGACGGCACGATCACGCAGGACGAGCTCGCGGCGCGCCTCGCGTACGACAGCACCGCGGGCAATCCGCACGGCGCCGTCAACTACGAGCGGCTCGTGCAGACCGGGCTGGGGGCGCAGGAGACGCGCTCGGACGGGCTGAGCTTCTTCGTGCAGGACACGTTCAGCGCCGGCCGCCACCTGTCGTTCAACCTCGGGCTGCGCACGGAACGCTTCGCGCACTTCGCCACCGACGGCACGAACATCTTCACCTTCGACTGGACCTTCGCGCCGCGCCTGAGCGTGTCGTACGATCCCACGGGCGGCGGCCGGCAGCGCATCAGCGCGTTCTACGGCAAGTACTACGATCCGATTCGCAACAACCTGACTAACTTCGCCGGGACGCTCACCGGCTCCGTCCGCGAGGAGCAGGTCTACGCCAACGAGCAGTGGGTGACCTACCGCGTGCGCGGCGGCCCGCAGCAGGCCGACGCGCTGTTCGCGCCGACCACGCGGACCCCCTGGACCGACGATCTGCAGTTGAGCTACGAGACGGATCTCGGCGAGGGCCGGAGCGTGCTCGTGCTGTACACGAAGCGGCGCACGCGCGACATCATCGAGGACTACGACCTGGCGCTCTACGCCATGCGGGCGGACGGGTCGACGGGCTATCCGGGGCCCGTCGACCACGCGGACTCGCTCTTCCTCGGCCTCGACTACTTCGGCTACGACGCCTTTCCGGAGTCGAACTTCGTCATCGCGACCCTCGCTGGCGGCGCGCGCGACTACCAGGGCGTGGAGCTGACCTTCCGGCAGCGGCTGCGGAGCAACTGGCAGGCCCTGGCCGCGTACACGTACGGCCACGCCAGCGGCAACACCAATTCCGACTCGAACGCCGACTTCCAGGGCGACGTGATCTGGCTCGACCCGCGCGCTCCGCACCAGTGGGGCGACCAGCCCGGCTCGATCGCGCACCTGTTCAAGATCAGCTCGTCGTACTTCTGGGACAACGGATTCCAGATCGGCGGCAACTGGCGCTGGAACTCGGCACGCTCGCCAGCCGGACGTTCCGGGCGTTCGGCCGCAACCTGCCGCTGCGCGTCGAGCCAGGCGAGGAGTTCGAGTTTGCCGGCGTCAACCGGCGCTGGCTCTCGCCGCTCGCGGTGGGCGCGCTCCGCAACCCGTCCTACGGCGTCGCCGACATCCGGCTGCTGTACAACTACCGCTTCGCCGGCTACCGGGTGGAGCTGTTCGCCGACATCTTCAACCTCTTCGACAACCAGGATGCAATCCGCAACCAGGACCTGCAGGCCGGCGAGGGGGGCGTCGCCTTCGGCGACGGCATCCGGTTCACGCCACCGCGGCGGGTGTTCCTCGGCGCGCGGCTGAGCTTCTGACCCGCGCCCCGGGGCGGGTTTTCGAGCCGGCGGCGGCCCGTCACGGACGCTACGGAATTGACAATTGCGGGCGGCAGGGCGTACGGTAGCATCGGCCCGGGTTCCTGCGCGGTACCGCGTAGCGCACGCTTGCGGATGGAAGGATGGTGACCATGTCGTGGCTGTTCAGGGCGGCGGGTGGAGCGGCGGTCGCGGTGGTGCTGGGCATTCCGTCACCCCCCGCGAGCCAGGCCCAGGAGGCGGCCGGCGCGGTCGCGCCGGGCGCATTCGTTGATCGGTACTGCATCGCGTGCCACAGCGACGGCCAGTTCGAGCGCGGCGCGGTGCCGATCTCGCTGCAGGCGCTCGACACGGGGCACGTCGGCGACCACGCCGATCACTGGGAGCGGGTGCTGCGCAGAGTGCGCAGCGGCATGATGCCGCCGCCCGTGGCGCGGCAGCCGGACGACGCCGCGCGCGCCGACTGGGTCGACTGGCTGGAGACCGAGCTGGACCGGGCCGCGGGGGCCCGCCCGACACGCGGGCGCCCGATGACGGCGCATCGCCTCAACCGCGTCGAGTACCGCAACGCGGTGCGCGACCTGATCGGGCTCGACGTGGATGTCGAGGCGCTGCTGCCGCCCGATGACGCCGACGCCGAGGGCTTCGACAACAACGCGGAGGTGTTGTCGGTCTCGACGACGCTCATGGAGCGCTACCTGGCGGCGGCGCGGCGCATCAGCCAGATCGCCGTCGGCGATCCGACCGCGACGACCCGCACGTCCACCTACCAGGTGCCCGACCTGGAGATGCAGGACAATCGCACGAGCGAGGACCTGCCGTTCGGGTCGCGCGGCGGCCTGGCCGTGCGTCATCACTTCCCGCTCGACGGCGATTACCTGTTCGAGGTCGACCTGCGCCGCAACTTCTACAACTACATCCGCGGGCTCGGGAACACGCCCCACCAGCTCGACGTGCGGCTGGACAAGGCGCTGGTCAAGACGCTGATGGTCGGCGGCGCGTTCGAGGGCGCCCGCTGCGCGACCAGCTTCTGCGGCTCCGGCAGCGGCGGATTCCCGGAGTGGGGCAACTACTCGGTCACCGCGGACGAGGCCCTGCAGTTCCGCGTGCCGGTGCGCGCCGGCACGCGGCTGGTGGGGCTGGCGTTCGTGCGGCGGCCGGCGCTCGACGAGGGGGTGCGGCAGCCGCGGCCGAGCCCGGCGACGTTCGGCTACAGCACCGACGACGAGCAGGACGGGAATCCCGCCGTCTCCGCCGTGACCATCCGGGGCCCGTTCGCCGGCGGCGCGCCGCTGGAGACCCCGAGCCGGGAGCGGATCTTCGTTTGCCGGCCGGAAGGGCCCGAGGCGGAGGCGGCCTGCGCGGAGCAGATCGTGCGCGGGCTGGCGCGGCGCGCGTACCGCCGTCCCGTGACGTCCAGGGACGTGACGGCGCTGCTCAGCTTCTACGAGGCCGGACGGCGCGACGGCGGTTTCGAGACCGGGATCCAGGCGGCGCTCGAGTTCCTGCTGACCGATCCGGAGTTCGTCTTCCGCGTCGAGCGCCGGTCCGATCGGGTCGAGCCCGGGATTGCCTATCGCGTCAGCGATCTCGAGCTCGCGTCGCGGCTCTCGTTCTTCCTGTGGGGGAGCATCCCGGACGACGAGCTGCTCGCCGCGGCGACGCAGGGCAGGCTGGCGGAGCCGGCGGTGCTCGAAGCGCAGGTGCGCCGGATGCTGGCCGAGCCCCGCGCGCGCCGGATGCTGGCCGACAGCTTCGCCGGCCAGTGGCTCGGGCTGCACAGGCTCCGCAACGCCTCGCCGGACAAGACGGCGTTCCCCGAGTTCGACGAGAACCTGCGCGACGCGATGCGGCAGGAGACGCAGCTCTTCCTCGAGACGCAGTTGCGCGAGGATCGTCCCGTGGCCGAGCTGCTGACGGCCGACTACACGTTCGTGAACGAGCGCCTGGCCGAGCACTACGAGATTCCCGACGTGGACGGGAACCACTTCCGCCGGGTGCACCTGCCCGACGACACGCGGGCCGGCATCCTGGGCCAGGCGAGCATCCTGACGCTGACCTCGTACGCGAACCGCACCTCGCCGGTGACCCGCGGCAAGTGGGTGCTCGAGAGCCTGCTGGGCGCGCCGCCGGCCGAGCCGCCGGCCGACGTGCCCGACCTCGCGACCCGCGAGGAGGGCGCGCCGCCGACGTCGGTGCGCGCGCTGATGGAGGTGCACCGGAGGAACCCGGCCTGCGCGACGTGCCACCGGACGATGGACCCGCTGGGGTTCGCGCTGGAGAACTTCGACGGCATCGGGCGCTGGCGCACCACCGAGGACACCGGGGTCGAGGGCGAGGTCGGCCCGGTCATCGATCCCTCCGGGACGGCGCCGGACGGCACCCCGTTCGAGGGCGCGAGGGGGCTGCGCGAGATCCTGGCGAGCCAGCGGGAATTTGTCGGCACGTTGACGGAAAGGCTGCTAACCTACGCCATCGGGCGCCGGTTGGAGGCGGCCGACATGCCGGCGGTGCGGCGTATCCAGCGGGAGGCGGCGGAGGACGAGTCCCGCTGGTCGGCGATGATTCTGGCGATCGTGAAGAGCGAACCGTTTCTGACGAGGAGGATGGGCTGATGATCGTGACCAAGACGGCGATCCCGCGTCGTACGATGCTGCGTGGCGTAGGCACGGCGCTGGCGCTACCGCTCCTCGACGGCATGGTGCCGGCGCTGACCGCGCTGGCCAAGACGCCGGCGGTGCCGACGAAGCGCCTGGGTGTCGTCATCGTGCCGAACGGCGCGCCGGTGGAGTACTGGACGCCGCAGACAGCGGGCGCGGCATTCGAGTGGACACCGAGCCTGAAGGCCCTGGAGCCGGTTCGCGAGCACCTGCTGGTGATGACGAACCTCGACAGCGTGGGCGCCGAGCCGGGCCGCGGCACCACCCACTCCCAGGCGGCGTCGGCGTTTCTGACCGGCGCGCGTCCGAAGCGCACGACCGGCGCGGCGCTCGAGCTGGGCGTCTCGATGGATCAGGTCGCCGCCAACGCGGAGGGTCTGGGACGCGCCACGCAGTTGCCCTCGCTCGAGCTCTCCCTGGAGGGCGACGACACCGTCTACGGCGTGGCCACCTGCGACGGCGGCTTCAGTTGCGCCTACCTCAACAACTCGTGGGCCAATCAGAGCACGCCGATGCCGCGCGAGACGAACCCGCGGCTCGTCTTCGAGCGGCTGTTCGGCGACGTCGAGAGCACGAGCGCCGACGCGCGCCTCGCGCGGGCGCGCCGGCAGCGCAGCATTCTGGACGCGGTGATGGGCAAGGTGGCCGATCTGAAGACGGATCTGGCGGCCTACGACCGCCGCAAGCTCGACGAGTACCTGCAGGCCGTCCGCGGCATCGAGCGGCGCCTGGAGATGGCGGAGCAGCAGGCGGACCGGGAGCTCCCGGACGTCGCGTCGCCGGCCGGGATTCCGCTGTCGTGGGAAGAGCACGCGAAGCTGATGTTCGACCTGATGGTGCTGGCCTATCAGACCGACATGACGCGCGTCATCTCGTTCATGGTCGGGCGCGAGGAGAGCGGCGCGACGTATCCGCAGATCGGCGTCACCGAGCCGCACCACCCGCTCAGCCACCACCGGGACAATCCCGAGAAGATCGAGAAGCTGGCGCGGATCAACGCGTATCACATGCAGCTCTTCAGCGAGTTCCTGGTCAAGCTGCGGTCCACGCCGGACGGGGACGGCTCGTTGCTGGACCACAGCATGATCTTCTACGGGTCCGCCCTGCGGAACTCGAACCGGCACACGACGCAGGACCTGCCGATCCTGCTCCTCGGCGGCGCCTGCGGGCAGCTCCAGGGCGGCCGTCACGTGGTCTGCCCCGAGGGCACGCCGCTGACCGACCTCCAGCACACGCTGCTGCTGAAGCTGGGCGTCCCGCTGGAGAGCTTCGGCGGGACCAGCCGGGAGATCCGCGAGCTCTCGCTCGCGTAGCTCCCCACGCGGCGTTTTGACGACAGGAGTCCGCGCCCCGGAACGGCGCGGACTCCTGCACGACCCCCGCGTCGTCGGGGAATCCGAAGTCGGCAACCGAAGGAGGAGGCCGGTATGCGGCTGGGCAGCAGGTCAACGGCTACGGCGGCGGCGGCATTGCTCTGTGCGGCCACCGTCTCGGCGGCCAACGCCGATCTCCGCCTCATCGAGGCGATTCAGGATCGCGACCACGAGACCGTGCGCACGTTGCTGGCGCAGAAGGTGGACGTCAACACCCCTGAGGGCGACGGGGCGACCGCGCTGCACTGGGCGGTCGTGCGCGACGACGTCGAGCTGGTCGCGTCGCTCCTGCGGGCCGGCGCCGACGTCGACGCCGCCAACGACTATGGCGTGACCCCCCTGACGCTGGCCTGCACCAACCGCAACGCGGCGGTGGTCGAGCAGCTTCTGGGCGCCGGCGCCGACCCGAACGCCACGACCGAAATGGGCGAGACCGCGCTCATGTCGTGCGCCGGCACCGGCAGCGCTGCCGCCCTGGAGGCGCTCTTCGAGCACGGCGCGAGCAACGTCAGCGCCACGGAGAAGTCCCACGGGCAGACGGCGCTGATGTGGGCGGCCGCCCAGGAGAACCCGGAAGCGGTGCGGGTGCTGCTCGAGAACGGCGCCGATGTCCACGCGCGCTCCGCCACCCATCTGCTGCCCGTCAATCTCGGTGACGGGGATCCGTTCGAGCAGTTCGTGATGCAGCCCCAGCGCGGGTCCACGCCGCTGCTGATGGCGGCGCGCAACGGCCGCGTCGAGAACGCACGGCTGCTGCTCGACGCGGGCGCCGACGTGAACCAGCAGATGCCCACCGGCGAGTCCGCGCTGGTGCTCGCCAGCTTCAGCGACCAGGGCCAGTTCGCCGCATATCTGCTGGAGCGCGGCGCGGACCCGAATTCAGCCGACGCCGGGTACACGGCCCTGCACACGGCGGTGTCGCGCGGCGACGCGGAGCTGGTCGAGGCGCTGTGCGCCCACGGCGCGGATCCGAACGCCCGCCTCACGAAGGGCAGCCGGCTGCAGCGCAACCTCAACTTCTACTCCCTGTCCGGCAAGCTGGCCGGGGCCACGCCGTTCTGGCTGGCGGCCAAGTATGCCGAGGTCGAGATCATGCGCGTTCTGGCGGCCAACGGCGCGGACCCGCTGCTGGCGCCGAACAACGGCATCACCTCGCTGATGGCGGCCGCGGGCGCCGGCTGGACGATCCGCTCGAGCAACCGCCGTGACCAGGGCATCGGCATCGACGCGGCCCAGTTGCTGGTGTCGAACAGCGAGCGCTCGACATGGGAGGCCACCCGGCTCGCGCTGGAGCTGGGGGGCGACGTGCATGGGACCGATCCGGCGGGGAACACGGCGCTGCACGCCGCGGTCACGCTCGCGTATCCGACCGTCGTCGAGCTCCTGGTCGAGCACGGCGCGAAGCTCGACACGGAGAACAAGGCGGGCGCGTCGGCGGAAGATCTGGCCTGCCGGGACGCAGCCGGCAAGCTGGTCCGCCGGCCGGGCGGCCGCGGACCCTGCCCGGGCGCCTAGAAGCCCGTCCGATTTCTGATTGGCTCTGGGGGCCGCCGGAGCCGGCGGCCCCCAGAGACTTTCCCGCCTTCGGCGCTACCTCTACTGCTCCTCGGCGTACTCCACGAGCGCCCCCGCCATGATGTTGTAAAGGCCGTAGTTGCCTTCGTGGCAGGCGTACTCGTAGAGCGGCTGGTCATTCAACTGCATCGGAACCTCGTACGTCCAGGCGCTGGACCAGACCGTGGGGTCGTTGATCGTGGCCCGGTACCGGAGCGTGTCCGGCGACACGCGCGTGAAGCGCTCCGTCAGGTGCAGGTTCCCGCTGGCGTTGCCGCGCATGAAGCTCGTCTCGCGCAGGAAGTTCGTGGTCTCGACCACGAGCGTGTCGCCGTCCCAGTAGCCCCGCGAGTCGCCCGTCCATTGCGGCAGGTCGATGCGCGGCCTGCCGTCCAGCGGCACGATGCGCGCGTTGTGGTTCATCTCGTTGAGCAGCACCACGTGGTTCTCGGTCTGGAACAGCTGCACGTTGTTGTTGTAGCCGCCCGGCGTCATCGGCGGTCCCGAGTTGAACCCGGTGATGCAGCGCAGTTGCAGGCCGTTGGCCCCCAGGTCCTCCATCCAGCCGCCCGGGGTGGGCGAGTGCGGGTCCACGCCCCGGCGGGCCCGCTCCAGATCGGCCACGCGCTGCGCTGCGGCCGCGGTCATGGCGGGCACCCGTCCGTTGGGCGGATCCACGACCAGCGAGGTGCGTCGGGTGCCGACCGTGGTCGTGCCGCGGTCCAGCCAGAAGTTGTTGTAGGGGCCCGGCGCGCCCTCCTCCCCGCGGTCCACGCTCCGGCCCGCAACCGTCCTGCGGGCCTCCCGGTTCAGCAGCTCGTCGTTCCGCTCGACGGCGGCCTGCTCGAGCTCCGCCGCCTCTTCCGGCGTCAGAAAGGCCTTGTCGGCCAGGTCCTCGGGCCGTTCCATGGGCGTGATGGAACGGAAGTCCCAGACGCCCTGCAGGTCCGGCGCGCCCCACGGCATCCGGGGCGTCTCCGTGGCGTCCGTCGACTGGGCGGCCGCGAGCGCTGGCGCCAGCGCCACGACCGCGAGCACCGCCAACACCGCAACGAGACATCGATGCTTCATCTTTTCCTCCTATTGCCTTCGTGCCTCGAATAGTGGGGCAAACCGTTGTTCGCGTCAACCGGCGCGCATCCGGTCCCTGCCCCCGCGTTGCGCCGTGGTATGGTCATCGACACGGGACGCAAGGCGGGGAGGGGAGACCGATTCGATGGAGCCGAAGTTCGGCACGGCACAGCTCGCAACCCAGCCCATCGTGGGCATCCGGACGACCGTTGCGATGAACGAGATCGGGAAGGTCATGGGCCCGCTGTTCGGGGAGCTGCAGGGCCACATCCGGCAGAGCGGGCAGCAGGCCGCCGGCGCACCGCTCGCGATCTACCACTCGCCGCCCGGCGACACCGTCGACCTCGAATGCGCGATTCCCGTTGCGGCGGCCATCGCCGGCGCGGGCCGCGTCCGGGCCGGCGAGCTGCCGGCCGGAAGGGCGGCCACCGTCACGCACGTCGGTCCCTACGACACGCTCGCGCAGACGTGGGCGGCGCTGACGGCGTGGATGCAGTCGCAGGGCCTCGCCGCGGCGGGCGCGCCGTGGGAATCGTACGTGACCGATCCAGGCGCCGAGCCGGACCAGTCCAAGTGGCGTACGGATATCTTCTTCCCGGTGCGCTGACCTAGTGGGTGCCGGCGACCTTCGGATGTCTCCCGAGGCCATGCGCGCCAGCGCACGGCAAGTCGTGGAGGTGCTCGTGGAGCGGGCCGCGACGCTCCGCGACGGACCCTCCTGGGACGGCGAGTTCCAGCAGGTGCTCGCCGAGCAGTTCCACAAGGCGCCGCCCGAAGAGGGACGGCAGGCCAGCGAGGTCATCGAGCAGGTGGCCCGCGAGATCCTGCCCCTCGCCGCGCAGCACGATCACCCTCGCTTCTTCGGGTTCGTCCCGGTGTCGCCCACGTGGCCCGGCGTGCTGGCCGACTTCATGGCCGCCGCATCGACCATCAACCAGTGCACGTGGCTGAGCTCGAGCGGCCCCAGCCAGATCGAGCTGACCGTCATCGACTGGATCCGGCAGTGGCTCGGCTGCCCCGACGGCGCGGGCGGACTGTTCCTGAGCGGGGGCTCGGAGGCCGGCATCCATGCCCTGGTGGCCGCGCGGGAGGCGGCGGACGCGCCCGCCCGCCCGGCCGTCTACCTGAGCGACCAGACCCATGCGAGCATCGCGCGCGCGGCCGCCACCGTGGGCGTGAAGCCGGAGCATGTGCGCAGCGTGCCGAGCGACGGCGAGTACCGTCTCGACCTCGGGCTTCTCGCGCAGCATGTCGCCGCCGACCGCGCCGCGGGGCTGGCGCCGATCGCGGTGTGCGCCAACGCCGGGACCGCGAGCACGGGAACGGTGGATCCCCTCGCGGAGATCGCCGACTACTGCGCGGCGGAAGACATCTGGCTGCACGTGGACGCGGCCTACGGCGGCTTCGCGGCCGTGACCGAGACCGGCCGGCGGCTGCTCGCGGGCATCGGGCGGGCCGACTCCATCAGCCTGGACGCCCACAAATGGTTCTTCCAGCCGTACGAGGCGGGCTGTCTGCTGGTGAAGGACCTGCGGACGCTGGAGCGTCCCTTCGCCCTGCGGCACGACGTCATCCAGGACACGGTGTGGGGCTCGAACCACCCGAACTTCGCCGATCGCGGCCTGCAACTGACGCGGGCGACCCGCTCGCTGAAGCTCTGGATGTCGGTGCAGACGTTCGGCATGGCCGCGTTCCGGCGCGCCGTGCAGGCGGGGCTCGAGCTCGCCGCTCGCGCCGAGCGCCACATCCGGAGCAGTCCGGTCCTCGAGCTGCTGCACCCGGCCTCGCTCAGCATCGTCTGCTTCCGGGTGAACCCCGGCGGCCTCGACGAGGGCGCCCTCGAGGCTCTCAACCGGCACGTGCTGGCCAAGGTGTTCTGGGACGATCACGCCTTCATCTCGTCGACCACGCTGCGCGGGACCTTCGCGCTCCGGATCTGCATCGTCAACCACGCCACGACGTGGACCGACGTGCGCGAGACCCTCGACCTCGTCGCCCGGTTCGGCACGGACCGCCTGCACAATAGCGGGCCGGGCAAGGCGCCGGCGGCCGGGACCTGACAGTCCGAGCCACAAGCCGGCGCCGACGCCAAAGGCGCGCACAGCGCGCCTCGGCGGGAGCGGCGCGGGGCTATGGGGTCCCCGCAAGCGGACGCCGGGGGCTTGGGGCGCAACCCCATCTGATTATGGAGGAGTCGTCCGATGCACAGACAACCCCGTCCAGTCGTCTTCGCACTGGCCGCGCTCGGCATGGCGATCGTCGCCGTCACGGCCGGCGGGCAGAACCAGGCCGACCGGTTCGCGGGCGTCGAGCTGACCATCGCGCCCGTGGCGGGCCAGGTCCACATGATCCAGCGCCCGGGCGGCGGCGGCAACGTCGGCGTCTTCGCCGGGTCGGACGGCGTGCTGCTCGTCGATTCGCTGTTCGCGCCGCTGGCCGAGCGGCTGGTCGCCGCAGTGCGGCGGGTGTCGGACGGCGAGATCCGCTTTCTCGTCAATACGCACGTGCACCCGGACCACATCGGCGGCAACGAGCCGCTGGCCGCGCTGGACGTCCTGATCCTCGCTCACGACAACCTCCGGGTGCGGGCGCTGGAGCGGCTGCGGACGCCCCGCCGGGGAGGGCGCTTCGCGCCGCAACCGCCGGCCGGGGCGCGGCCGGTCATCACCTACGACTCGGCGCTGGGCTTCCACTTCAACGGCGAGGAGGTGCGGGCCTTTCTCGCGCCGGCGGCCCACACCGACGGCGACACCTTCGTGCACTTCCCGGACTCGGACGTGCTGCACCTGGGCGACGTCTTCCGCACCACGAGCTATCCGATCGTCGACGTCTACAACGGTGGGACCGTGGCCGGCACGATCGCGGCGCTCGAGACCGCCGTCGCCATGGCGGGACCCCGCACCCGGGTCATACCAGGCCACGGCCTCGAGGTAGTGGGCCGCGACAGCCTCGTCGAGTTCCTCGACATGATCGTCGACGTCCGCGACCGGGTGCGGGCGCTGATCTCCGAGGGCCGCACTCTGGACGAGGTGCTGGCCGCGGAGCCGACGGCGGCCTACGACGCGCAGTGGGGCCAGGAGGCGACGTGGACCGCCAACGACTTCGTCCCGATCGTCTACCACGAGCTCGGCGGCGGGTCGCTCTTCGTCCGCTGACGGCCGCGCGGCGGCAGGCTGTCACCCCGGCGGGGAGTGTGGTACAGTGGCGTTCGGGTACCTTTACAAGCAGCCGTACCCGTCTGCCGGCAGGCTCGACCGGGCTTCACGGAGGACCATAATGACGAGGATGTTTCTTGCCCTTTCCGTCGCGGCGGGCGTCGCATCGGCGCTCGCGTTCCCCGCACCCGCGCTGGCGCAGGATTCGACCGGCGCGGAGGTGACGTTCACGAAGGACATCGCGCCGATCCTGCAGCGGAGCTGCCAGAAGTGCCATCGACCGGACTCGCTGGCGCCGATGTCCCTGATCGACTACGAAGAGGTGCGTCCCTGGGCCCGGGCCATGAAGCAGCGCACCGGGCTGCGCGACAAGCCGGGCGTCATGCCGCCCTGGTTCATCGAGCGCGAGATCGGGGTGCAGGAGTTCAAGAACGATCCCTCGTTGACCGAGGAGGAGATCGCCAAGATCGCGGCGTGGGCCGACAACGGCGCCCCGCGCGGCGACCTCGCCGACATGCCGCCGCCGGTGGCGTTCATCGACGTGGACGAGTGGGAGATCGGGCAGCCCGATCTGATCGTCTCGTCGCCGAGCGTGCACGTGCAGAGCGAGCAGCCCGACTGGTGGGGGGCGATCGGCGAGACGCAGACCACGCTGCCGGAAGATCGCTACGTCGCCGCGGTGGAGTACAAGGAAGTCACCGAGTTCCGCGGGAGCGGCGGGCGCGACACGGTCGGCGGACTGTTCGTGTTCCACCACGCCACCATGGGCGTCGTCGATCCCGATGCCTCCGCGGATGACCAGGAACGCGCGCGGCTGGGCGGCTGGCCGGTCCACGAGGTCGGGCGCAACGCGGACTATTTCAATCCCGACGCGGGCCGGCTGATGCCGGCGGGGGCGACGGTGGTGTTCCCCAACAACCACCTGCACGCGAACGGCGCGGAGACCCGGGCCCACCTGAACGTCGGCTTCAAGTTCCACCCGCGGGGCTACGAGCCGACGTTGAAGGAGGAAGGCATCTCCTGGGCGATCGTCGACATCGATCTCGAGGCGATGGACCCGGACCAGGAGCTCGAGAGCTACTTCGTCGTCCCCAGACCCCTCAAGATGACCATCTTCGAGCCCCACCTGCACGCGCCCGGCGTGCGGATGTGCCTGGAGGCTATCTGGGGGCGGCAGCGCGAGATGATCAACTGCGCGGGGTACGACCACGGCTGGGTCAGGGTCTACACCTACGAGGACGACGCCGCGCCGCTCCTCCCGCAGGGAACGATCCTGCGCCTGGTCGGCTACTTCAACAACTCGCCCTCGAATCCCAACGTGCCCGATCCGCGCAACTGGTCCGGCGACGGGCAGCGCTCGGTCGACCAGATGTTCATCAACCTGGCCCGCGGCATCTACCTGACCGAGGAAGAGTTCGAGGTGGAGCTGGCCGAGCGGCGAGAGAAGCTCGGCCTGAAGCGCGGAGACCTGGTCGCCGGGTGCCCGCTCTGCGGCCTGTTCGACGAGACGCCGGCCGCGGCCGGCAACAACGACAACTAGGGGGCAGCGCATGACGAGCCTACTTGCTTGGCGCCGGGCTGCCGCGCGCGGCAGCCTGCTGCTCGCGGTTGCCGTCCTGGCGGCAGGGGTCGGGGAAGGCGCGGCCCAGCCGGTGCGGCACGCTACCGGGCAGGAAGTCGTGCCCGCCTACGAGGGCTGGGAGCAGAATCCCGACGGGTCGTTCAACCTGGTGTTCGGCACCATGAACCGGAACTGGGACGAGGCGCTCGACATCCCGATCGGCCCGCACAACAGCGTCGAGCCGGGCGGTCCGGACCAGGGTCAGCCGACGCACTTCCTGCCGCGGCGCAACCGGTTCCTCTTCCGGATCCGCGTGCCGGCCGACTTCGGCGACCAGGAGCGCGTCTGGACCCTGACGAGCCCCAACGGCGAGACGAAGAAGGCGTACGCGTCGCTCCACCCGGACTACTTCATCGACGACATCATCCTGCAGAGAAACAGCGGGTCGCCCACCGCCGACTGGCTCCTCACGAACGAGGCGCCCAGGCTCGAGGTGCTGGGCGGGACGGCCAGCACGGTGGCGGTGGGCGAGCCGCTGACGCTGACGGCCGTGGCCACGGATGACGGCGTGCCGGAGTGGTTCCAGCTCCCGCCCAGGCCCACGCACGTGACCACGTTCGGGGCCCGGGGGCTCAGGGTCGCCTGGTTCGTCTACCGCGGCGCCGGCGCGGAGGCGGCGTTCGAGCCCGAGCAGTTCCAGGTGTGGGAGGACCGCCGGGTCGGCGCGAACTCGCCGTGGGGGCCGGGCTGGGGGGCTCCGCCGCTGCCCCCGGACGGCAAGTGGGAGGTCCAGGCGACGTTCAACGAGCCCGGCACCTACGTGGTGCGGTGCCTCGCGCACGACGGCGGCCTCATGGTCGCCGAGGACATCACCGTCGTCGTCAGCGGCGACGCGCAGTAGGTCTCTCCTGGAGGCCGCCGCCGCGGCGGCGGTCTCGATTTCGCTCGGGGCTGGCTCCCGGCGCCCGACCGGCAGCCGGCCCCGGGTGCGATCCCGCAACAGCCTCCATCCGGGTCCGCGAGGACCGGGTGGCCGAACGGTCGACACGGGAGGTCGTGATGAGCCAGCGTGTCCTCGGAACGTTGTTGGTGCTGATCGTGCCCATGTCGTTCGCCGCGCTGCCGGCCGTTGGACAGCCGCAGGCGGCCGCGGGCGGGTCCTGGTCGCCGCCGCGGACCCCGTGGGGTCATCCGGACCTGCAGGGGACCTGGTCGAACACCACGAGAACGCCCCTGGAGCGGCCCGCGGAGCTCGAGACGGAGTTCCTCACCGAGGAGCAGTGGGCCGAGCGGAATCAGCGACGGTCGACCCCGGACCGCGGCTCGGCGACGATGCCCACCGGCGCGTACAACAACTTCTGGCTCGAGCAGGGCGCCCTGTCCAGGCGCACGTCGCTGATCGTGGACCCGGACGATGGCCGGCTGCCGCCGGTCACGCCCGCCGAGGAGGCGCGCGCGAGCGTGCGAACCGATTCCTACGTGGAGGCCATCGACCGGAACACCCGCATCGACTCGTGGGAGGACCTGAACGTCTACGATCGGTGCATCACGCGCGGCATGCCCGGCCTGATGATGCCCGGGTACTACAATCACAACTACCAGATTCTGCAGACGCCCGACTACGTCGCGATCGTCGTGGAGATGATCCACGATGCGCGGATCATCCCCCTCGACGGGCGGTCCCACCTGGCCGCGCCGCTACGGCAGTGGCTGGGCGACTCCCGCGGGCGCTGGGAGGGCGACACGCTGGTCATCGAGACCACGACGTTCACGGATGCGCTGCACGGGAGCGTCGTCAGGAACAACGGCACCGTCTTCGGAGGCCACGACCATCACGTGGTCGAGCGCCTGACGCGCATCGACGCCGACACGATCGACTACCGGGTGACGGTCGCCAACCCCGCGGTGTGGACGCGGCCCTGGACGGCGGCGATGCCCATGCGCGCCATCGAGGAGACGCTCTTCGAGTACGCGTGCCACGACGGGAATCGCTCGGTCCCCAACATCCTCAGCGGCAACCGGGCCGAGGAGCAGGCCGCGTCCGCCGGAGCGCGATAGGAGCTCGTCACGGCTGCTGCCGTGACGCCTGCCACTGCTTCAGCTCCCGGTAGAGCGCCTCGTACTCCTCCTCGGTCGCCCCCTGCGCGAGCAGCGCGTCCCGGCCGGCCTTCTCGGCGAGCTCCTCGGCGGTCAGCAGCTCCCGGTTTCCGAGCTCGGCCGGTCGTTCCAGCGGGGTGGAGGTCACCTCGTTCGTCCATATCCCCTGGATGTCCGGGTCGCCCCAGGGCGTGCGGGGCGGCGTCCAGTCCTGCGCCCCGGGGTTCGATACCGCCGCGCCGGCTGCGGCCAGCAGAGCCAGCGTCGCAACAGTTGCAAACCTCATCGTCTCCCCCTGGTTCGTGCCTTCCGCGACAGACGGCGCCGTTGCGGCCGCCCTCCGGCGGCGTGGGACGGCGTGCTCAGGACGCGCCGGCGCGCGCCGCGTCCAGTCCCGCGACCACGGCGTCCGTGATCGTGTCGACACCCACCCCGTTTGTCACCTGGGCGAACACGAACGGACCGTCCTGCCGCATGCGGCGGGAGTCCCGCGCCATGACGTCGAGGTCGGCGCCGACCAGCCCGGCGAGGTCGGTCTTGTTGATGACCAGCAGGTCCGACTGCGTGATTCCCGGCCCGCCCTTGCGGGGAATCTTGTCCCCGCCCGAGACGTCGATGACGTAGATGGTGAAGTCGGCCAACTCGCGGCTGAACTGCGCCGCCAGGTTGTCGCCCCCGCTCTCGACGAACAGCAGCTCGGGCCGCACCATGGCCATGAGCTGCTGCAGCGCGTCCAGATTCTGGCTCACGTCGTCGCGCACCGCCGTGTGCGGACAGCCGCCGGTCTCCACGGCCGTGATGCGCTGCGCCTCGAGGGCCTCGTGGCGCACGAGGAACTCGCCGTCCTCCCGGGTGAAGATGTCGTTCGTGACGACGCCCAGGCTGTAGCGGTCGCGGAGCCTGCGGCACAGCGCGAGGAGCAGCGCCGTCTTCCCGCTGCCGACGGGCCCGCCGATGCCCACGGTGAACGCGCGCCGGTGGTAGTCGCGCTCGTGCGGCCGGTCCCGTCCCTCGAACAGACCGGGCTCCGCCGGATCATCGTGCTCGTGCGGATGCTTGAGCTTGTCGTGCATCGCCGTTCCTCCTCGGCAGACAAACCGAAAACCCTACGATTGGAAGAGTCTCGAGTACAGCCGGTCGTGCGCCCCCTGCAGCAGATCGATGAGCGGCGCCGTCTGACAGATCGCCTCGGGTGGCAGCCCGCGGCACGTCTCGAGCGTCACCTCGAGGCGCGTCGCCGCCTCATGCTGGAGGCGCTGCGCCCGATAGCTGCCGACGATGCCGAGACGCACCGCCGCCGACAGGATGCCGCGCGCGGCGCCGTGGAGGACGGCCCGCTGCGCGACCTCCTCCGCCAGCCCGATCGTGCGGAAGACCACACCCGAGAGGGGCGCCAGGTGCCCCCGGGTCGCCTGCACGCGCGCGCCGAGCTCGGTCAGCGCCGGCGACGGCCAGACGCGGTCGGCGGTGGCGGCCAGCGTGCGTCCCTGCACCCGGCTGGCGCGGTTGGCGACGTCGTTGACGAGAAACGCGTGCGTCAGCTCGTCCAGCTCTTCCAGCCGCTCCGGCGTGCGGTGCGCCGCGCTCATGACCGGCAGCGCGCTCCATCCGGTCTGCTGAATCGACGCCGTCAGAAACCGGCGCAGCGCGGCGTCGTCGTCCACATGGCCGGCCTGCCAGGCGGCCTCGAGGCCCCAGGAGTGGGCGAACGCCCCCACCGGGAACGCCGAATCGACGACCTGCCACGCGAGCCAGTCGGACATTCTGCGGTGAGCAGCCTCGCGGTGCAACACGCGGTTCCGCCGCGGACTGCTAGAAGAGGCAGTAGCGTTGCGCGAGCGGCAACACCTCGGCCGCCCGCGCCGTCAGCACCTCGTCGTCGGCGGTGACGACATAGGTCTCCGGATCGACGTGAATGCGCGGCAGCGCGTCGTTGAGCTTCATGTCCCGCTTGCCTATCGTGCGGCACCCGCGCACGGCCGACAGCCCCTTCGTGAGCCCGTAGCCGGCGACCGTCCCCTGCTCGAGCGCGAGCTGCGAGACGAACGCCAGCGACGTCGCCCCGGCCGCCCGGCCGAAGGCGCCGAACATCGGGCGCATCAGTTGCGGCTGCGGCGTGGGAATCGAGGCGTTGGCGTCGCCCATCTGCGCCCAGGCGATGAACCCCCCCTTGACGACGATCTCCGGCTTGACACCGAAGAACGCCGGCTTCCAGAGGACGAGGTCGGCGAGCTTGCCCACCTCGACCGAGCCCACCTCGTGCGCGATGCCGTGCGCGAGCGCCGGGTTGACGGTGTACTTGGCGACGTAGCGCCGGATGCGCAGGTTGTCGTTGTCGCCCTGCTCGCCGCCGAGCCGGCCGCGCTCGGCCCGCATCTTGTCGGCGGTCTGCCACGTGCGCGTGACCACCTCGCCCACGCGCCCCATCGCCTGGCTGTCGCTGGCCATGATGCTGATGGCCCCGAGGTCGTGCAGCACGTCCTCCGCCGCGATCGTCTGCCCCCGGATCCGGCTCTCCGCGAAGGCGACGTCCTCGGGCGTGTTCTTGTCGAGGTGGTGGCAGACCATGAGCATGTCGAGATGCTCGTCGAGCGTGTTGACGGTGTAGGGGCGCGTCGGGTTGGTCGAGCTCGGCAGGACGTTGGGCTCGCCGCATACCCGGATGATGTCCGGGGCGTGCCCGCCGCCGGCGCCTTCCGTGTGGTACGTGTGGATGGTGCGGCCCCGGAACGCCGCAATCGACGCGTCGACGAACCCCGACTCGTTCAGCGTGTCGGTATGGATGGCGACCTGCACGTCGAAGCGCTCCGCCTCGCCCAGGCAGCAGTCGATCGTGGCGGGCGTCGAGCCCCAGTCCTCGTGCAGCTTCAGCCCGACGGCGCCGCTCCGGATCTGCTCCTCGATGCCCTCCGGCAGCGACGTGTTGCCCTTGCCGAGGAAGCCGAAGTTCATCGGCAGGGGATCGTTCGCCTGCAGCATGAGGCGCACGTGCTGGCTGCCCGGCGTGCAGGTCGTCGCCTTGGTGCCGGTGGCAGGCCCCGTGCCGCCGCCGATGAACGTCGTCACGCCGCTCGCGAGCGCCTCGTGGACCTGCTGCGGCGAGATGAAGTGCACGTGGGCGTCGATGCCGCCGGCGGTCAGTATCAGTCCCTCGCCCGCGATGGCCTCGGTCGTCACCCCGACGACGAGGTCCGCGCTCACCCCGGCCATGACGTCCGGGTTGCCGGCCTTCCCGATGCCCGCGATGCGGCCGTTCTTGATGCCGACGTCCGCCTTGCGGATGCCGGTCCAGTCGACGATGAGGGCATTCGTGATGACGCAGTCGAGGGCGCGCTGGTCGGACACGCCGGCCGCCTGCCCCATGCCGTCGCGCAGCACCTTCCCGCCCCCGAACTTGCACTCGTCGCCGTAGACGGTGGCGTCGTCCTCCACCTCCGCCACGAGACCGGTGTCGCCCAGGCGCACGCGGTCGCCGCGCGTCGGTCCGTAGAGATCCGCGTAGTGCCGCCGGTCGATGCGGTGCGCCATGACTACTCCCAACTCCCCAGGTCGCGCCCTGCGTCCACCGGGCCGCTCGCCCACGCGTTCCCGCCGTGGACGACCCGGCCGCCGGCGATCGGCACCAGCCGCACCGTCCGGCGCTCGCCCGGCTCGAAGCGGACCGCCGTGCCCGCCGGGATGTCGAGACGGTGGCCGTAGGCGGCCCGGCGGTCGAACACCAGGGCGCGGTTGGTCTCGAAGAAGTGGTAGTGGCTGCCGACCTGGATCGGCCGGTCGCCGGAGTTCGCGACCGCCAGCTCGACGGGGGAGCGGCCCTCGTTGAGCGTGATCTGACCGGCGGCGGTCAGGACCTCGCCCGGGGCGCCCGCCGCCGCCGCTGCCGGTCGGCCCGCGGACGGCGCGGGCGTCTCCGGCGCGAGAAAGCTGCCGTAGAGCGCCAGGGCGCGGTCGCCGTGCTCCGCCACGATCGGATGGTGCACGGTCACGAGCTTCGTGCCGTCCGGGAAGGTGCCCTCCACCTGCACTTCGTCGACCATGTCGGCGATCCCGTCGAGCACCTCGGCCGTCCCCAGGAAGCGGCGCCCGAGGTCCATCAGCTCGGCCACCGACCGGCCGTCCCGGATGAGCTCGAGCAACTGCGTCGCGATGAGCGCGACCGCCTCCACGTAGTTGAGCTTGACGCCGCGGGCCAGGCGCTTCTGGGCGAGGAACCCCGCCTGGTGCAGGATCAGCTTGTCGACTTCGCGCGGTGTGAGGTGCATGTCTCTACCATTTTCGTGCCCAGGGGCTGTCGCCGAGCAGCCGGGGCACAAAGTCTAACCAGTCTCGCACGGCGCCGTCGACGGCCTCGAGCGTGCGCCCCGCGATGCGCAGGACGCAGCCTCCGCAGTCGAGGGGCGCGCAGGCCACGAGGCGCTCGGCGCGCCGCTGCACGGGCTCCGCGCGCACGCGGGCGTCCAGCCGGCCCGCCTCCTCCGCCAGCGCACGGCCGATCAGAACGGCCACGCCCAGGACGTCGTAGTGGCCGAAACGCTCGGCCAGCGGGCCGTCCCCGGCGCGCAGCGCCAGCGCGTCGTGGACGACCAGGCGACCGTCGACGCGAATCGTGGTGCGGCTGACGTACTCCTCGAAGACCCATCGCTCGCCGGATTCCCGCCGGCCCGAGGTGACGCGGTCGAGGAGGACGAGCGCGCCGCCGCCGGCGATGCTCAGACGCTGGGTCTGCCGATAGCGGGACCCGGCGAAGCAGATCACGGCGTCGGGCGCGACGACCAGCAGGCCGCCCTCCCGCACGTCGGCGTCGAGCGCCACGCGGGTTCCGCGCGGCGACCGGTAGACCTTGGTGGCGGACTGCGTCGACAGGAAGGCGGCGGCGCCGGCCCCGACCGACGCCCGGACGCTGATGTCGTCGCCGTCGACCAGGCCGCCGCCGTAGCTCGACGTGTAGATCCAGGCCGCGTGGCCGTGGTTGCGCGGCGTCAGCAGCCGCAGCGGGCTGGTGGCGTAGGCCCGCCGGACGACACTGCGCCCCCGGCTCCGCTCGACGGCGAACCGCCCGCTGCCCGCCCGCCGCTCGGCGGACGGCTCCGGCGGCCGGACGGTCCGCGGCGCGAAGCTGGCAGGAGTCCGCGCCGTTCCACGGCGCTGACTCCTACACCGTGAGGTACTGCCGGATGTCCTCATCGCTCAGCTCGTCGATGGCGCCGCCAGCCACCAGCCGCCCCTTGTCCAGGATGCGGAACTCGCTGGCCACGCGCCGGGCGAACGGCAGCTTCTGCTCCACGAGCAGCACGGTCACGCCGGCCTCCCGGTTGAGCCTGAGGATGATATCGCCGATCTCGTGGACGATGTTCGGCTGGATCCCCTCCGTCGGTTCGTCCAGGACCAGCAGCCGCGGCTCGAGCACGAGGGCCCGTCCTATCGCGAGCTGCTGCTGCTGTCCGCCCGACAGGTCGCCGCCGCGGCGCTGGAGCATCCGTTTCAGGACCGGGAAGATCTCGAACACGCGCGGCGGAATCCTGCGCAAGCCGTCGCGCCGCGCGGCCATGCCGACCTGCAGGTTCTCCTCCACGGTGAGCTGCGGAAAGATCTCCCGTCCCTGCGGGACGTAGCCGATGCCCAGCCGCGCCCGCTGCTCCGGGGAGCGCGCCAGCAGCTCGACGTCCCCGAGCATCGCCGTGCCGGACGTCACCGGCACGAGGCCCATCAGGCACTTGAGGAGCGTGGTCTTGCCCATGCCGTTGCGGCCCATCAGGCACAGGCGCGTGCCGGCCGCCACGTCCAGGTCGATGCCCCACAGCGTCTGGCTGCCGCCGTACGACTGGTTCAGGGCCTTGATTCGCAGCAGGCTCATGCGCCGAGGTACACCTCGATGACGCGCGGGTCCGCCTGCACGTCCTCCATGCTTCCTTCCACCAGCACCCGTCCCTCGTGCAGGACCACCACGCGGCTGGCGATCGACCGCACGAACTCCATGTCGTGCTCCACGACGACCACGGAATGCTGCCCGGCCAGCGCCAGGAGCAGCTCGCCCGTGCGCTCGGTCTCCTCCGGCGTCATGCCGGCCACGGGCTCGTCCACCAGCAGCAGCTTCGGATCCTGCATCAGCAGCATGCCGATCTCGAGCCACTGCTTCTGCCCGTGCGCCAGCGTCCCGGCCGGGGACTCGCGCTCCGCCGTCAGCCCGGTCGTCTCGAGCACCGCGTCGATGCGCTCGCGGTCGCGGCGCGTGAGGCGCGCGAAGACGCTGTGCCAGAACGACTTCTCGCCGGCCAGCGCGAGCTCGAGGTTCTCGAAGACGGTGAGGAAGTCGAACACGGTCGGCTTCTGGAACTTGCGGCAGATGCCGAACTGGGCGATGGCCGGCTCGCTCAGCGCCAGCAGGTTGGTCTCGTTGCCGAACCACACCGTTCCCTGCTGCGGCCGGGTCTTGCCGGTCACCACGTCCATCATCGTCGTCTTGCCGGCCCCGTTGGGGCCGATGACGCACAGCAGCTCGCCCGGGTCGACGTGCATGGTGAGGTCGTCGAGCGCCTTGAACCCGTCGAAGCTCACCGTCACGTTGCGGATGTACAGCACGTTGCCGCTCAGCACCGACGGCTGCCGCCGGCGCGCGGCTTCGCGCTTGTCGCGCCACGCCTCGCGCCTGCCCGCCGCGCCGTCGGGCCGCTCCCCGCTCACGGGCGGCGCCTCCTCGCAGGCAGCAGGCCGGCCAGCCCGCGCGACAGGAACAGCGTGGAGCAGACGAACATCGCACCGAGCGCGTACAGCCACACATCCGGCAGCGCGCTCGTGAAGTACGTCTTGGCGTAGTTGACGAGCACGGCCCCGGCAGCGGCCCCGTACAGCGTGCCGCGGCCGCCGACCGCCACCCAGATCACCACCTCGATGGAGTTGATGGGCTCGAATTCGCCGGGATTGATGATGCCCACCTGCGGCACGTAGAGCGCCCCCGCCACCCCGGCCAGGACCGCCGACAGCACGAACACCCAGAGCTTGTAGGCGTCCACCCGGTAGCCGAGGAAGCGGGTGCGGCTCTCGGCGTCGCGGATTGCCCGCAGGACCCGCCCGGCGCGCGACCCGAGCACCACCCGGCACACCCAGTAGCTGGCGCCGAGGAGCACGGCGGTCACGGCCAGCAGCATGGAGCGGGTGGCGTCGCTCTGCAGATCGAATCCGAGCACGTCCTTGAAGTCGGTGAAGCCGTTGTTGCCGCCGAAGCCCATGTCGTTGCGGAAGAAGGCGAGCATCAGGGCGTAGGTGAGCGCCTGCGTCATGATCGAGAGGTAGACGCCGGTGACCCGCGACCGGAACGCCAGCCAGCCGAACACGAAGGCCAGGGCGCCGGGCACCAGCGCCACCATGACGGCGGCGAACCAGAAGCTGTCGAAGCCGTACCAGAACCACGGCAGCTCGGTCCAGTTCAGGAACACCATGAAATCGGGCAGGACCGGATGCCCGTAGACGCCGCGGGTCCCGATCTGGCGCATGAGGTACATCCCCATGGCGTAGCCGCCGAGCGCGAAGAAGGCCGCGTGCCCCAGGCTCAGGATGCCGACGAACCCCCAGATGAAGTCGACCGCCAGGGCCAGCAGCGCGTAGCACAGGTACTTGCCGATCAGGCCGACGGCGTAGGTGGACAGATGGAGCGGCGACGATTCCGGCACCGCGAGGTTGAGCAGCGGGGCGGCAATCGCGACCACCGCCAGGCAGGCCAGGAACGCCCTGCTGGCGCTGTCCGCGACCACCGCCGGCAGGCGCGGCGCGCGCAGCGCGCGCATCATGCGCCCTCCGCGGCGCGTCCCGTCTGCGGAAACAGGCCGCGCGGCCGACGCTGGATGAAGAGGATCAGCACGATCAGGACCAGGATCTTCCCGAGCACCGCGCCCGCGAACGGCTCGAGCAGCTTGTTGACGATGCCGAGCGACATGCCGCCGATGAGCGTGCCCCAGAGGTTGCCGACCCCGCCGAACACGACCACCATGAACGAGTCGACGATGTAGGCCTGCCCGAGGTTGGGGCCGACGTTCGTCAACTGCGTCAGCGCCACGCCGGCCACGCCGGCGATCCCGGCCCCGAGCCCGAACGTCAGCGCGTCGACCCGGCCGGTCCGCACCCCCATGGCGCGGGCCATGGCGCGGTTCTGCGATACGGCGCGGATGTCGAGCCCCAGGCGCGTGTACTTCAGGACGGCGAGCACCAGGGCGAAGACGATGATCGCGAACAGCACGATGTAGAGCCGGTTGTAGGTGAGCGAGAACGCCTCGTTGAACTGCAGCGCGCCGCTCATCCAGGCCGGCGTGACGACCGCGCGGTTGTTGGCGGAGAAGACCGAGCGCACGAGCTGCTGCAGCACGAGGCTGACGCCGAAGGTCGCCAGCAGCGTCTCGAGCGGACGCCCGTAGAGGAACCGGATGACCGTCCGCTCGATGAGCACGCCGGCGGCTCCCGAGACGACGAACGCCGCGGGCACCGCCACCAGCAGGGAGGCGCCGATGAGGTCCGGCATCCACAACTGCACGACGTAGGTGGTGTAGGCGCCGAGCATCATCAGCTCGCCGTGGGCCATGTTGATGACGCCCATCACGCCGAACGTGATGGCGAGGCCGATGGCCACCAGCACCAGCACGGAGCCCAGGCTCAGTCCGAAGGCGACGGTCTCGAGCACCGAGTACGCGTTGCGCGTCGAGTCGATCTGCCAGATGGCGTCGGCCGCCGCAGCGCGGACGGACTCGTCGGGCTCGGCGTGCCGGCCGTCGTCGTCCTGCGCGACGAGCCCCGCGAGCCGGTTGCGGACGACGGGGTTCAGGCGGCCGGAGAGCCGCTCGACGGCGGCCAGCCGCACGGCCGGGTCGCCGTCATCGAGCGCCTCGAGCGACAGGGCCGTCTCGATCTCGTAGGCCACGTCCGCATCGGTCTCCACGGCCGCCCGCCGGCGCAGCAGGTCGAACGTGGGCGCGTCGAGGCTCCGCAGCAGCTCCCGGACGGAGTCGAGGCGCACGCCGGCGGCGGGGCTCGAGAGGCCGAAGCGGGCAATCGCGGTGCGCAGGAACCGCCGCAGCCGGTTGTTGGTGATGATGCGTTCCAGCGCCGCGGGCGGGATCGCCTCGACGGCGCCCAGCGAGGCCGGGTCGAGCAACTGGAAGGCGGCCAGCCGTTCGTCGTTCGCCTCGACGATGAAGACGCCGCCGTCGCGCTCGCGGCGGAACAGGCGGTCCTCGAGGAGCGCGACGAGCACGTCCCGGGCGCCCGGGTGTCCGGTGGCGATCACCTGCTCGGCAACCGCCTCCTTCTCGCGGAAGTTGGCGTCGGCAAGCGTGGTGACCAGCGCCCGGAACGCGTCGTCGTCGGTCTGCGCCGAGGTGGTCGCCGGCGCAGCGAGGAGGCACCCGGCGAGCAGCAGGCAGCCGACCCGCAGCTCGCCGGGTATGGCCGCCCCTACTCGTAGTTCTGTCCGGAGCACTCCTGCGTCTCGGTGTTGTAGTTGCCGCAGTTCAACGCCACCCAGTCCGCCTCGGTGTCCTCGCTGCCCGGCAGGTAGTCCGACCAGGCGTCGCCCGGCACCGTGTCGTCCGTCTGCCAGACGACGTCGAACTGGCCGTTCGCCTGCACCTCGCCGATGTACACCGGCTTGGTGATGTGGTGGTTCGGCAGCACGCGCGCGATCCCGCCGGTCAGATTGGGCGTCTCGGTGCCCGGCAGGGCCTCGAGCACCGCGTCGACGTCGGTCGTGCCGGCCTGCTCCACCGCCTTGGCCCAGAGGTTGAACCCGATGTAGTGCGCCTCCATGGGATCGTTCGTCGTCCGGTCCGCATCGCCCACGAACGCCTTCCAGCGGGTGATGAACTCGCTGTTGACCGGCGCATCCACGCTCTGGAAGTAGTTCCAGGCGGCGAGATGCCCGACCAGCGGGGTGGTGTCGAGACCGGAGAGCTCCTCTTCGCCCACCGAGAAGGCGACCACCGGAATGTCGTCGGCCGAGACCTCCTGATTGGCGAGCTCGAGGTAGAAGGGGACGTTGGCGTCGCCGTTGATCGTGGACACGACGGCCGTCGGCTTGCCGGCCTCGCCGAAGCGGCGGATCGCGGCCACGCGCGTCTGCCAGTCGGAATGCCCGAACGGCGTGTAGTTGATGGAGATGTCGTCATCCGCGACGCCCTTCTGCTTCAGGTACGCCTCGAGGATGCGGTTGGTCGTGCGCGGGTAGACGTAGTCGGTGCCCTCGAGCACCCAGCGCTCGATGCCGACCTCGTTCATCAGGTAGTCGATGGCCGGAATCGCCTGCTGGTTGGGCGCCGCACCCGTATAGATGACGTTGCGCGACGACTCCTCGCCCTCGTACTGGACCGGGTAGAAGAGCAGGCCGTTGTTCTCCTCGAAGACCGGGAGCACGGACTTTCTGGACACCGACGTCCAGCAGCCGAACACGACGTCGACCTCCTCGGACTCGAGCAGCTCGCGCGCGCGCTCGGCGAACAGCGGCCAGTCGGACGCCGGATCGACCACCACCGCCTCGAGGGGTCTGCCGAGCAGGCCTCCGGCCGCGTTCTGCTCGTCGACCAGCATGAGGATCGTGTCCTTGAGCGTCGTCTCGCTGATGGCCATCGTCCCCGACAGCGAGTGCAGGACGCCGACCTTGATGGGGTCGCCGCCGCCCGCCGGCGCCGCGTCGGATCCCGCGTCGCCGTCGGATCCGCCGCACGCGGCCAGGACGGCGCCCATGCCGATGATGAGGATTGCGTATCTCGATTTCATTGATATGGCTCCTGGGTTTGACGAACCTACATCTGGATCTGCAGGGCGACGCCGATCTGGATGTCGTCCGTCTGGACCGCGGTGTAGGCGGTGTCCTTGACGAAGATCATCACCCGCGCGTCGAACTGCTTGATGAGGTAGTTGAGGTTGAATTCGTTGGTCCGCTGGTCGTAGTCCGGCGTGACGCCCTTGCGGAAGCGCGCGCGGGCGTACTTGCCGAGCACCTCGAACTGGCCGGGGCCGACCCGGTTCGGGAACAGGTACGCCGCCAGCAGGTAGCCGCCGTCGTTCGTCAGGTAGCGCGGGTCGTAGCCGCCGAGGCGGTCGTACCGCGCCCACTCGGCCTCGACCGATACCGCCCCGCCGTTGCCGACCTTGCGCTCCATGAGGAAGTCGGCCGAGTAGGCCGTCCCGTCGCCGCCCTGCTGCTGGCCGGCGACGCCGAGCGCCAGGATGTTCCTCTCGCCGTAGAACGTGCCGTTCAGGTAGTAGCCGGGCTCGGGGTCCCAGAAGTCCACCTGCACCCGCCCGGCCCCGAGCAGCGTGGAGTTGCCGTTCAGCGACGCGCCGTCGAAGGCGCCCAAGGACACCTTGACCTTGTCGAACTGTCCCCAGTAGGCGGCGCCGTTGGCGCGCCCCTGGAAGATGAAGGGGTAGCCGTCCTGGACCCCGTCGGCGAAGACGGCCCAGTGGTGCGAGTAGAACGGTCCGTAGAGGTTGGCGCGGTCGCTCGGCGGCAGGAACCGCCCCATCCAGATGTTGAACTTGTCCGACATCTCGAACTGCGCGACGGCGTCCAGGATCTGGAAGTCGGTGTTCTGGCTGCTGTTCGGCGCACCGAGCGACCCCCCGTAGTCGATGTCGGTGTTCACCATGAACTTGATGTTGCTGGTGACCGACCCGTTCAGGTACAGACGCAGGCTGTTGACCCGGAAGTGGTCGGTCGCGTCCTCGCCGTCCGCGTCGCGGTGGACGAAGCTGGTCTGCAGCCCGGCGCCGACCGAGATCGGCGGCAGGTCCGACTCCTCGTCCTGGGCCTGGACGGGCCCCGCCGCTCCCATCGTGCCGGCGAACGCCACCAGCAGGGCCAGCGCCAGCCGGCGCCGCCACCGCCTCGGGATGTCGTTGTCATGCTGTCGGTGACTACGCAAAAATGTCCTCCTGACGCGTGCGGCCCGCGCGGTGCCTTCTCGACCGCCGGCGCCCCGCGTGCAAGCAGGGATGTCAAGCAAGGGACGTGCCAACCAACCGGGACGACTCCGTGCAGGCGCGAAAAACGGGGGCTTGCGGCCGGTGCGACACTGCTGACGATCGGGGGCGGGGTCGAAGAAGGCGCCATGAGACGCCGTAGATCGACACTAATGTCTGGCCATCGTGAGGTCGACAGACAATTATGTAGGAACACACCGCCGCGGAGGAGGGGAGGCGCTGTGCACGGCAGGTGAATTGCTGCTTGCAGCGTTATGCCGGAGCCTTCACAATTTCGTTGGCGGTAGATGCCGAAACGACATATGTGTTGTTTCTTTCTTGTAAAGCAGCGTTTCTGTGGATTGCCCGGGAAACGCCCCGCACGGCCAGCGGCCGGCGCCGGCGGTTCCGCGGGCTCGGAGTCAGGACGTCGTCATGCCCATCAGGATCGGTTGTGACATGCGCCGCCGGTGCCGGTCGCTCCTGGCGGCCGCGGCGGCGGCGGTGCTGTGGATCGGCGACGCTCGCTCTCAGCCCGTTGCGGATCTGCTGCTGGTCGGCGGTCTCGTTTACGACGGCTCGGGACAGCCGCCGGTCCGCCAGGACGTCGGGGTGGCGGGGGAGCGCATCACCTTCGTCGGGGACGCGGCGGCCGCCGGCCTCGATGCCGCTCTGGTCGTGGACGTCCGGGGCCTGATGGTCACGCCCGGCTTCATCGACATGCACTCGCACGCCGAGCTGACGGAGGACTACGGGCGCGACGCGCTGCCGTTCCTCCGGCAGGGCATCACCACCGTGGCGATCGGGGTGGACGGTCGCGGAACGCCCGGCGTCGCCGAGCTGTTCGCGGGGCTCGAGGGCCGGATCGGGGTGAACGCGTTCGCCTACGTGGGTCACGGCGAGATCCGCGAACGGGTGCTCGGCGAGATCGATCGCGCGCCGACGGCGGCCGAGCTCGGCGCGATGCGCGCGCTGGTCCGGCAGGCCATGAACGAGGGAGCGTTCGGACTCTCGACCGGACTCTTCTACGTGCCCGGCTACTACGCGACCACCGCGGAGGTCATCGAGCTGGCGCGCGTCGCCGCGGCGTTCGACGGCATCTACGACACGCACGATCGCGATCTCGGCGCCAGCTACCGGGGCGTCGGCTACCTCGAATCGATTCGCGAGGCGATCCGGATCGGCGAGGCCGCGGGAGCGCGGGTCGTGTTCAGCCACTTCAACGCGCAGGGCGCGCGCAACTACGGCCGCGCGCCCGAGGGCGCCGGCCTGATCGAGGCGGCGCGGGCGCGGGGTGTGGAGGTGGCGGCGGCGCAGCACGTCTACACGGCGACCCAGTCGAGCCTGGCCGCCTATGCGATACCGCGGTGGGCCTCGAACGGCGGCCGCGAGGACATGCTCGAACGGTTTCGAGACCCCGAGACCGTCCGCCGGCTCGACGTCGAGACGATGGAGATGCTGGCGCTGCGCGGGGGTGCCGACAAGCTCCTGTTCGCCGACCCGCGGCCGGAGCTGAACGGCCGGACGCTCGCCGCCGTGGCGGCCGGGTGGGAGCTGCCGGCGCCCGCGGCGGTGCGGCGCATCATCACCGCCGGCGACGCGGGGGTGATGAACCTCGACCTCTACGACATCGAGAACACGCGCTACCTGGCGCGGCAGCCCTGGATGATGACCTGCACGGACGGCCGCACCCCGTCCCCGGCGCAGAACGTCACCCACCCCCGCGTATTCGGCGCCTTCACGCGCAAGCTGCGCCAGTTCGTGCTCGACGAGCAGATCATCACCATGCCGTTCGCCATCCGCAGCATGACCGGCCTGGCGGCCGATTTCCTGCGCCTCGACGACCGCGGCTACCTGCGGACCGGCGCCGTCGCCGACATCGCGGTGCTCGACGCCGACCGCATCCGGGACCGCGCCACGTACGAGAACCCGCGGCAGCACGCCGAGGGGACGGTGCACGTGCTCGTCAACGGCCGCTTCGCGGTCCGGGACGGCGCCGCGACCGGCGCGCTCGCCGGCCGGCCGATTCGGCGGCCGTAGATCATTCCCGGCGTCCACCCAGTGGCAATATCCGACGGTACTTCGAGCGGGGATGTCCCGGATGCTGTTGAACTGAAGTGAAGCGGGTGGCGACTCCTCGCCCCTGTCTGTGGTAGGACAGGGGTGGAATCAACAAGAGGAGAGCCACCCATGGCGAAGCATGACAGGCGGAAGCGTTCCAGCCAACCCCCCAGCTCGCGAACGGTCTCGATTCAGGTGCCCCTGCCGGTGCTCGGTGTGCTGAACGGTGTCCGGGAAGCGTTTCATGGCTTGTGCATCACGACCGGGCTGCAGGTCCTTGAGGCGATGATGGAGGGGGATCGAGAAGACCTGTGCGGGCCGAAGGGGCGCCATCAGGTCGAGCGACCCGCATGGCGTGGCGGGAGCGTGGCCAGTCAGGTGACGCTCGGGGGGCGCGAAGTTGCCGTGCCGCGGCTCCGTGTGCGGAGCACGGACGGCGAGCTGCCGCTGCCGAGCTTCCGGTGGGCGGCGGCCACCGACCCGCTGGACGAGCGCACGCTGGCGGCGGTCGCGGCCGGGGTGTCGACGCGGCGGTATGCGGGCACGTTGGATCCGTTGCCGGACGAGGTGACGGAGCGGGGAACGTCGCGTAGCGCGGTGTCTCGGCGGTTCGTGGCGCTGTCGGCCAAGCGCCTGGGGTCGTTTCTCAAGCGGCCGTTGGGCGAGTTGGACCTGCGGGTGGTCTGCATCGACGGCAAGGTCTTCCGGGATCACTGCATGGTGGTCGCGTTGGGGATCGACACGCAGGGCCGCAAGCACGTGCTGGGGCTTCGCGAAGGCGCCACGGAGACGGCGGCCGTCACCACCGGCCTGCTGAGCGACTTGGTGACGCGCGGTCTGCCGACGGACCGGACGTTGCTGTTCGTCATCGATGGGGCGGCGGGGCTGCGCCGGGCCATCAGCGATGTCTTCGGCTCTCGTGGCGTGGTGCAACGCTGTCAAGTACACAAGCTCCGGAACGTCATGGGCCATCTGCCCGAACGGCTGCACGCCTCGGTTGGCAAGGCGTTGCGGGACGCCAGTTCGCCGTCCACGGCACTGTGAATCCGACACCCGTCGTCGAGAACAACGGCTCGACGAACGGGACCGGGTTGGTCTTCGGTTACGACAAGAGGATGGACGAGAAATTCCGTGCCGGCGAAGAGCGCCTTCACGGTCAAGGGCATCGGCGCGGACCAGACTCCGACCCGCGGGTCAGGGGGTGGGATTCCGGACGATGCCGCATTCACGGTGACCGTGGACGACACCGAACGGTCCGCCACGGTGCATCTCGACCTGGCGACGATGTCCCGCTCTCTCGTCCTCGTCCTTTCGGGGTGGCCGGTGGGCGAGCGTAACACCGTCAGGGTCAGCTACGACCCCATCGCAGGCCGGCGGCGGCACCAAGATGATTCAGGACCTCGACGGGAACCGCACCGGGAGCGTCCACGAATTCTGGGTGAAGACCGACCACACGGCGCCCGCCCTTTCCAGCGCCGCGGTGAACGGGACCGCGCTGACGCTCACCTACGACGAGGCGCTGCACCGCGAGCCCGCGGCGAGCTCCTTCACGGTCAAGGGCATCGGCGCGGACCAGACTCCGAGCGCGCCGTGTCTCTCTCCGGCCGGGCCGTCAACCTGACTCTGGAGCGGGGGGGGCACCGCAGGCGACACCGTGACGGTGAGCTATATCAGGCCGTCGAGCGACTCCGTGCAGGACGCCACCGGCAACCACGCCGCGAACCTGACCGACCGGGCGGTGACCAACGCCACCCCGCGCGTCGGGGCTCCGCCGTCGCACATCACGATCGACGGGCGGCACGTCAGGGTCCCTTTCGCCGGCGACATCAGGACCGGGTCGTGCCCGGCGCACCAGGCGTTCCGCATCAAGGTTGGACGGCGAGGACTGGGGGTCGCCGTTCGTGCAGCCGGCTTCAGCGCGCCGGAATCCCTCCCTTGACGACCTTCCAGCCTCGCGGGCCGCGTGCAGCAGCCGGGAGTGCACTTCAGGTTCACTCCGGACGGCTACCAGATCGTCTCCGCGATCGTGACGGCGACGCTGAGCTACAACCCTGACTGGGGTCTTCACCGAGCCGCGGCTCGGGAAGACCACCTACGCCGACGACGCCGTGGTCCCCGCGTTCAAGGACATGGCGGTGGAGAACGAGGCGTTGCACCTCTACTGGACGACGGTGGAGGCGCGCAGTCTGCTGGCGTACTTCGGCTACAGTCTGGACCCGCACTCGGTGCCGCCGCCGTCGGCGTTCACCGTCACCGTGGGCAGCGCGCGGCGCGACGTCGTCTCCGGCGGCGTCAGCTTCTTCGGCCTCTACCCTGGAAAATTCATGAGGCGCCCGGCCTGAGTAGAGACACAAAAGCCTCCGTGTGCTAAAACGCTGTTGACGACAGATGTTTTCGGCACGACGGAGGCTCTTGCGTGACGGACCCCACGATAGCACAGTCTGTTCTGTTCCCCGATCTGTTCGACAAGCCGCTCGTGGCCACGTTCGACCGCGAGCAGTCGAGCTCGGATGGCGGCGCCGTGCTGCTCAAGGCCGCCGAGCGCGTCTACGGGTTGGTCAAGGCATTCGGCCGGTGTCTGATTGACCGCCGGGCACCGGAGAAGGTCCGGCACACGCTCGAGGACCTGGTGGGCCAGCGGGTGTTCGGCATCGCCTGCGGCCATCCCGCCGGCAACGATTCGGACCAGCTCGCCGATGATCCGATCCACAAGTTGCTGCTCGGGCGCGACCCGGTGGCGGGCGGTCGGCTGGCGTCGCAGCCGACGGTCTCGCGGTTCGAGAACGGTGCGGGCCGCGTCGCGCTCTATCGGCTCGGGCGCGAGTTGGCGGCGTCGGTCATCGAGCGGCATCGCCGCCGGCTGCGCGGGCGGGTGCGACGCATCACGATCGACCTCGACCCGACCGACGACCCGACGCATGGCGCGCAGCAGCTGACCATGTTCAACAGCTACTACGACAGCTGGTGCTACCTGCCATTGCTGGCCTTTGTGAGCTTCGACCGTGAGGCGGAGCAGTATCTGTGCGCGGCCGTGCTGCGGCCCGGCACGGCGCAGGCGTCCGACGGCACGCTGGGCGTGCTGTGTCGGCTGCTCGCGCTGCTGCGGTCCGCGTTTCCCGAGGCGCGCTTTCTCGTCCGGCTCGACGGCGGCTTCGCCACGCCAGAGATCTTCGACTTCCTCGATGCCGAACCGCGGCTCGACTACGTCGTGGCGATGGCCAGGAACGCCGTGCTGTTGCGGGCTGCCGAGCACGTCATGGTGGCGGCCCGCACCGAGAACATGCTGCGCGAGAAGACGGCGCACTTCTACCTCGACACCCGCTATCGCGCGGGCACGTGGGCTCGTGAGCGCCGCGTGGTGATCAAGGCCGAAGTCGTGCAGCTCACCGGCCGGCAGCCGCGGGACAACCCGCGCTTCGTCGTGACCAATCTGCGCCAGACGCCGCGCTTCATCTACGAGAAGGTCTACTGCGGGCGCGGCGACATCGAGAACCGCATCAAGGAACTGCTCGACGGCTTGCAGATCGACCGCACGAGCTGCACCAAGTTCTGGGCAAACCAGCTGCGGGTCCTGCTGACGGCCGCCGCCTACGTGCTCATGCAGGAACTGCGGCTGAGGGCCGCCCGCACCGCCTGCGCCCGCACCCAGGTGACTTGGCTGCGCGACCGGTTGCTCAAGGTCAGCGTCCACGTCGTCCGCTCCGTCCGCCGGCTCGTCCTGCACCTGCCGCGAGCGACCCCATACCGCGACGTCTGGCGGCACCTCGCCCTCGCGCTCGGGGCGCGCGCCGGATAGCGCGCCGTCGCCACGGCAACCTCCGCGCCCCGGATGCTCGCCAGCGCCCCTGCGCCCGACCTGTCGGCGCTTGCCACCTCATGCGTGCCGTCACCTCGCCCCGGCCACTGCACCACGCTGCCACCTACCACGCGCCGCGTCCGAAAACGTCCTTCGCGCGACGATCAGGCCCTGCCTGGGACCGATTCGATAACCTCACGAATTTTCCGGGCTACAACGGCGGGGTGAAGCTCGTCCTGGAGTCGCCGGTGCACCAGGGCAGGAGGTCGGGCTGGCCTACGCGCCGCCGTCCTCCGGGGCGCTCCGGAGCAAAAGCGAGGGCATGCCGGTGCCGGACTTCGCGGACAGGTTGGTCACGAACGAGACGCCGAGTCCACCGCCGCCGCCGGACCAAGTCTGGACGGCCACGCTGACCGCGCAGGATCCTGCGGACTTGTTGCACTTGGCGTGAAGCTCGCCCGCAGAACCCGATGCACGGTGCTCAACGCGTTCCGACGTCATCCAACAACGCCTGAAGCCGTGCCATTCCCAGTGTTAGGAACGCTCTTGCACAGGAAAGACAGTAGTGGCGATCTTCGCCGTCCGTTCTGATCGTGAGCCGCGCCATTCCTTTTTCCAATCGGTGGTTCTTGTTGTGACGGCAATTGTGGGCGCGCGCCACGGTCGTTATTTCCATGTTCGCAACGACGGATTTAGCCCGGAAAATTCATGACGTCGTCGAATCGGTCGCTGGCCGAGCCCTGATCGTTGAGCGAGAGAGGTCTGCGGTCGCCGCACGTGGCAGGTGGCAGCGTGGTGGAGCGGCGTGGCGTGGTTACGGGGCGTACGAGGCGCCAGACGCGGACAGCTTCGCCGACAGGGCGCCCCAGGCGCCTGTGTGGATTCCGCGAGCTGAGGGGGAAGCTGCGACGGGGCGCTACCCGGCGCGCGCCCCGAGTGCGAGGGCGATTTGGCGCCACGCGTCGAGGTCGGGCGTTGCCCGCGGCAGGTGCACAACGAGGCGCCGGACGGAGCGGACGACGTTGGCGCCGAGCTTGAGCAATCGGTCGCGCAGCCAGGTCACTTGGGTGCGGGCGCAGGCGGTGCGGGCGGCTCTCAGCCGCAGTTCCTGCATGAGCACGTAGGCGGCGGCCGTCAACAGGACCCGCAGCTGGTTTGCCCAGAACTTGGTGCAGCTCGTGCGGTCGATCTGCAAGCCGTCGAGCAGTTCCTTGATGCGGTTCTCGATGTCGCCGCGCCCGCAGTAGACCTTCTCGTAGATGAAGCGCGGCGTCTGGCGCAGATTGGTCACGACGAAGCGCGGGTTGTCCCGCGGCTGCCGGCCGGTGAGCTGCACGACTTCGGCCTTGATCACCACGCGGCGCTCACGAGCCCACGTGCCCGCGCGATAGCGGGTGTCGAGGTAGAAGTGCGCCGTCTTCTCACGCAGCATGTTCTCGGTGCGGGCCGCCACCATGACGGGCTCGGCAGCCCGCAGCAGGACGGCGTTCCTGGCCATCGCCACGACGTAGTCGAGCCGCGGCTCGGCATCGAGGAAGTCGAAGACCTCCGGGCAGGCGAAGCCCCCGTCGAGACGGACGAGAAAGCGTGCCTTGGGGAACGCGGACCGCAGCAGCGGGAGCAATCGACACAGCACGCTCAGCGTGCCGTCGGGCGCCTGGGCCTTGCCGGGTCGCAGCACCGCCGCGCACAGATACTGCTCGACCTCGCGGTCGAAGCTCACAAAGGCCAGCAATGGCAGGTAGCACCAGCTGTCGTAGTGCCCGTTGAAGAACGTCAACTGCTGCTCGCCATGCGTCGGGTCGTCGGTCGGGTCGAGGTCGATCGTGATGCGTCGCACCCGCCCGCGCAGCCGGCGACGATGCCGCTCGATGACCGACGTCGCCAGCTCGCGCCCCAGCCGATAGAGCGCGACGCGGCCCGCACCGTTCTCGAACCGCGAGACCGTCGGCTGCGACGCCAGCCGACCGCCCGCCACCGGGTCGCGCCCGAGCAGCAGCTTGTGGATCGGGTCGTCGGCGAGCCGGTCCGAATCGTTGCCGTCGGGATGACCGCAGGCGATGCCGAACACCCGCTGGCCGACCAGGTCCTCGAGCGTGTGCCGGACCTTCTCCGGTGCCCGGCGGTCGACCAGACACCGGCCGAACGCCTTGACCAGTCCGTAGACGCGCTCGGCGGCCTTGAGCAGCACGGCGCCGCCATCCGAGCTCGACTGCTCGCGGTCGAACGTGGCGACCAGCGGCTTGTCGAACAGATCGGGGAACAGAACAGACTGTGCTATCGTGGGGTCCGTCACGCAAGGGCCTCCGTTGTGGCTAAACGTTTGGTAGCACAACGTTTGTACCACACGGAAGGCCCTTGCGTCTCGTCGCCAACCCCACCTTCACGCATAATCCGGGCTAGCTGGTCAAGCGTGAAGTTCTGGCGGTCAGCAGACCGGCCGGCCACCCGGTCATTGAGACGCCGGTTGAGTTCGGCTACAGCCCAAGCGTAGTTGGCGCTGCGGTGACTGGGGTCGAGCGTCCGACCGCGGTGGTTGATGCCGAGCCGGCCGAAGATAGCGCCAATCTCGCCCTGCACCCTATCGTTCAAGGAAGCCCGTCGCGCTTCCCTCCTGTCTTGCCGCGTGGTGCGAAGACGACGAATCTCCTGGGCGGCCTGATGCGGACTCACCCCCATCTCCTCAAGGCGGCGCAGGAGGTCCGCAGCATGCGGATCGCCGATGGGCTGCATATCCGCGGCGCGAACGCCGCGCTCCTCGAGAATTTCGACGGGAGCCCCCAGACTACCTGCGCCAGGTTCGCGGTCGACAGCGCTCTGGCCGGGGCGAAACTCGACTTCCTCAATCCCGGGCAGCAGAGCGGCGAAGTAATCCTGGTCGGCTCCGCTGAACTCACGGAAATCGTCCCATCGGCGCGCCACGTTGGCACCGAGGTGGAAGACCACAACTCCCTGATTGAGAGAATGGCTCGGTTCGTTCTGTACTAAGGCGCGCATCACCCGTCCAACGAACTGCACGAACGGACTGAGATTCGCGTAGATGCTTCCCACCATCGCGACGGCCAGATAGGGATGGTTGAATCCTTCGCCCAACATACGGGCCTGCACAATGACGTCAAGCTCGTGGTTGTGAAGCTGCTCGAATACGCGGCGGTTGGCCGTCCCCTCGCGGGAATGGACGTACGCCGCGCACATGGCGCGTTCGCGAAAGGCTTGCGTTATCTGGATGCAATGGTCACGGTTCAAGGCGGAGGCAATGATCTTCAGGCGATGTTCTCCGGTCACGTCCCGCAACGCTCTGAGCTCGTTGATGGACTGGTCGACGATGGAGGCGAGCGTTTCGTCAGACATTACGATGCCACGCCTAACCCGGAAAATTCGTGAGGTTATCGAATCGGTCCCAGGCAGGGCCTGATCGTCGCGCGAAGGACGTTTTCGGACGCGGCGCGTGGTAGGTGGCAGCGTGGTGCAGTGGCCGGGGCGAGGTGACGGCACGCATGAGGTGGCAAGCGCCGACAGGTCGGGCGCAGGGGCGCTGGCGAGCATCCGGGGCGCGGAGGTTGCCGTGGCGACGGCGCGCTATCCGGCGCGCGCCCCGAGCGCGAGGGCGAGGTGCCGCCAGACGTCGCGGTATGGGGTCGCTCGCGGCAGGTGCAGGACGAGCCGGCGGACGGAGCGGACGACGTGGACGCTGACCTTGAGCAACCGGTCGCGCAGCCAAGTCACCTGGGTGCGGGCGCAGGCGGTGCGGGCGGCCCTCAGCCGCAGTTCCTGCATGAGCACGTAGGCGGCGGCCGTCAGCAGGACCCGCAGCTGGTTTGCCCAGAACTTGGTGCAGCTCGTGCGGTCGATCTGCAAGCCGTCGAGCAGTTCCTTGATGCGGTTCTCGATGTCGCCGCGCCCGCAGTAGACCTTCTCGTAGATGAAGCGCGGCGTCTGGCGCAGATTGGTCACGACGAAGCGCGGGTTGTCCCGCGGCTGCCGGCCGGTGAGCTGCACGACTTCGGCCTTGATCACCACGCGGCGCTCACGAGCCCACGTGCCCGCGCGATAGCGGGTGTCGAGGTAGAAGTGCGCCGTCTTCTCGCGCAGCATGTTCTCGGTGCGGGCCGCCACCATGACGTGCTCGGCAGCCCGCAACAGCACGGCGTTCCTGGCCATCGCCACGACGTAGTCGAGCCGCGGTTCGGCATCGAGGAAGTCGAAGACCTCTGGCGTGGCGAAGCCGCCGTCGAGCCGGACGAGAAAGCGCGCCTCGGGAAACGCGGACCGCAGCAGCGCGAGCAGCCGACACAGCACGCCCAGCGTGCCGTCGGACGCCTGCGCCGTGCCGGGCCGCAGCACGGCCGCGCACAGATACTGCTCCGCCTCACGGTCGAAGCTCACAAAGGCCAGCAATGGCAGGTAGCACCAGCTGTCGTAGTAGCTGTTGAACATGGTCAGCTGCTGCGCGCCATGCGTCGGGTCGTCGGTCGGGTCGAGGTCGATCGTGATGCGTCGCACCCGCCCGCGCAGCCGGCGGCGATGCCGCTCGATGACCGACGCCGCCAACTCGCGCCCGAGCCGATAGAGCGCGACGCGGCCCGCACCGTTCTCGAACCGCGAGACCGTCGGCTGCGACGCCAGCCGACCGCCCGCCACCGGGTCGCGCCCGAGCAGCAACTTGTGGATCGGATCATCGGCGAGCCGGTCCGAATCGTTGCCGTCGGGATGGCCGCAGGCGATGCCGAACACCCGCTGGCCCACCAGGTCCTCGAGCGTGTGCCGGACCTTCTCCGGTGCCCGGCGGTCAATCAGACACCGGCCGAATGCCTTGACCAACCCGTAGACGCGCTCGGCGGCCTTGAGCAGCACGGCGCCGCCATCCGAGCTCGACTGCTCGCGGTCGAACGTGGCCACGAGCGGCTTGTCGAACAGATCGGGGAACAGAACAGACTGTGCTATCGTGGGGTCCGTCACGCAAGAGCCTCCGTCGTGCCGAAAACATCTGTCGTCAACAGCGTTTTAGCACACGGAGGCTTTTGTGTCTCTACTCAGGCCGGGCGCCTCATGAATTTTCCAGGCTAAACTCCGCGTCGGTCTCGCCCAGGTTTCGTACTTCATCGGGACCGATAACCCGTTCGTCGCCGTCCGTGCGGTCGACATAGGTGAGTTCCGTCGGGCGAAGCATTCTCGCCCGAAGTCGCTTGACATAGCCCGCTTCAATGGCCCGGAGTACGGGATAGGAGTAAATGATGCGCCCTTCCATTTGCCGGCCGTCGGCTCTCGTGGGCGTCGCGCTAAAGTTCGAGTCTCCTCAAATTCGTGTGGGTAGCGGTGGCTCCAGCTTGATGCCTCCGCAGCAGAGGTACAGCATCGAGATGAGCGGACGGTGTGAGTGGAAGCCGTAGGCGCGCCGTGCGATGACGCGGAGCTTGTTGTTGATGCCCTCGACGGGGCCGTTGGTCATGCGGGTGTCGAGGTAGGCGAGGATCCCCGCCGCGTGCTTCCGGATGGTCCGCGCGAGCTTGACGAACGGCGCCAGCCGTGACCGCGCCGCCCAGTCCAGCCACTGCTCGAGCAGCTCCTCGGCCTCGTCGGGTCTGGCCTGCTCGAGGATGGTCGCCAGGTACTCGTTCAACTCGTAGGCGCGGTCGAGGGCGCGGTTCTCGCGGCGCAGGGTTGCCAGCCGTTGTGCTTGGCTGGGCTTGAGGCGCGCCGGATGCTTCAGCAGCGCGTAGCGCGTCCCCTTGAGGGCTTTGGCCGCGGTCGCCCCCAGGCGGTGTTGCTCCGCCCGGCGGACGGCGTCGACCGCGTCGGCCGCCAGCCGTTCAACGTGGAACCGGTCGTAGACGACCCTGGCCTGCGGCACCCGTTCCCGCACCGCCTTGCCGTAGCTCGCCGCCAGGTCCGCCGTCACCAGCGTGATCCGGGCGCAACCGGCCGGTCCCAACAGGTCGAAGAACCTGCCCAGCGTGTCGGCGCTGCGCCCCTTCCCGGCCCAGACCACGCGCCGGCGGTCAGGGTCGACCAGGACCGTCAGATAGTGGTGCCGCTTCCGATAGCTGAACTCGTCAATGCCGATCCGCCGCAGCCCGGCCAGCCGCGTCGAATCCAGCCGCCGAGCCACCACCCGCTCGACGATGCCGCCCACCGCCGGCCACGAAATCCCCACCAGACGACTCACCGTCGTCCGGTCCGTCACCTGCGCCAGATAGGCCACCAACTCCTCGAGCGGCGCCGTGAACGCGCTGCCGTGCACTGCCCACGACACCTGCTCGACCCGAACCCCGCAGCGACCACACGATACCCGCCACGGGGCATACCGCAGCCACACCGTCGTCCGACCCCACGGCACATGGCGCCACAGCCGAGCCGGTTGCCGGTCGTAGCGTGGGGCCCGGCCGCCGCACGCGCCGCACCGGGAGCGCCGCCGCGACGGCCGCGCCGATACGCGGAACATCCCGTTGCTCCCGATACGCACCTGCTCGACGTACAACTGCGTGACACCGAGCAATCGCCGTAGTAGGGTCGTCACACGCATGGGGCTGTCCTCCTCCTCATTGGTTGTCCTTTGCCATGTCAATGAGAACAGGACGCCCCTGCGTTTTCAATGATTTCCAGCGGCTCGCCGAGGGCTGACCACCCGCCGGCTCCGGTCAGCTGCGGGCCGCGATTCACGGCCCGACCAGCCCAAGCCCAATCTCCCCTTTGGACGGCCCGGACGCCCCGTCCAGGCCGGGCCGCAAGGCCCATAACTGCACTCTGAGCGTAGGGACGGACGGCGTGTCACCCGCCAGGGTCGCAGCGAAGCGGAGAACGCGCGTAGCGCGTTGACACGCCGTCCGTCACGTAGCTACCCCACCGCTCGCTGAACCTGCCGATCACTCTCACCCCGGACCCACACCTGATTGAGGAGAGCCCCTAAAGTTCACGATACGCGCACTTGGAAATCGGCGCTTGACCTGTTGCCAGCTGTCGGCAGGATTGTGATGGGCTTCGTCGACGAGGACCAGATCAAAGAAGTCCGTCGCGAGGTCATCAAGCCAGCGGTTCTCCTCACCGGCGATCTGCTGTATATTGGCCACCACTAGCCCGGATTATGCGTGAAGGTGGGGTTGGCGACGAGACGCAAGGGCCTTCCGTGTGGTACAAACGTTGTGCTACCAAACGTTTAGCCACAACGGAGGCCCTTGCGTGACGGACCCCACGATAGCACAGTCTGTTCTGTTCCCCGATCTGTTCGACAAGCCGCTGGTCGCCACGTTCGACCGCGAGCAGTCGAGCTCGGATGGCGGCGCCGTGCTGCTCAAGGCCGCCGAGCGCGTCTACGGACTGGTCAAGGCGTTCGGCCGGTGTCTGGTCGACCGCCGGGCACCGGAGAAGGTCCGGCACACGCTCGAGGACCTGGTCGGCCAGCGGGTGTTCGGCATCGCCTGCGGTCATCCCGACGGCAACGATTCGGACCGGCTCGCCGACGACCCGATCCACAAGCTGCTGCTCGGGCGCGACCCGGTGGCGGGCGGTCGGCTGGCGTCGCAGCCGACGGTCTCGCGGTTCGAGAACGGTGCGGGCCGCGTCGCGCTCTATCGGCTGGGGCGCGAGCTGGCGACGTCGGTCATCGAGCGGCATCGTCGCCGGCTGCGCGGGCGGGTGCGACGCATCACGATCGACCTCGACCCGACCGACGACCCGACGCATGGCGAGCAGCAGTTGACGTTCTTCAACGGGCACTACGACAGCTGGTGCTACCTGCCATTGCTGGCCTTTGTGAGCTTCGACCGCGAGGTCGAGCAGTATCTGTGCGCGGCGGTGCTGCGACCCGGCAAGGCCCAGGCGCCCGACGGCACGCTGAGCGTGCTGTGTCGATTGCTCCCGCTGCTGCGGTCCGCGTTCCCCAAGGCACGCTTTCTCGTCCGTCTCGACGGGGGCTTCGCCTGCCCGGAGGTCTTCGACTTCCTCGATGCCGAGCCGCGGCTCGACTACGTCGTGGCGATGGCCAGGAACGCCGTCCTGCTGCGGGCTGCCGAGCCCGTCATGGTGGCGGCCCGCACCGAGAACATGCTGCGTGAGAAGACGGCGCACTTCTACCTCGACACCCGCTATCGCGCGGGCACGTGGGCTCGTGAGCGCCGCGTGGTGATCAAGGCCGAAGTCGTGCAGCTCACCGGCCGGCAGCCGCGGGACAACCCGCGCTTCGTCGTGACCAATCTGCGCCAGACGCCGCGCTTCATCTACGAGAAGGTCTACTGCGGGCGCGGCGACATCGAGAACCGCATCAAGGAACTGCTCGACGGCTTGCAGATCGACCGCACGAGCTGCACCAAGTTCTGGGCAAACCAGCTGCGGGTCCTGTTGACGGCCGCCGCCTACGTGCTCATGCAGGAACTGCGGCTGAGAGCCGCCCGCACCGCCTGCGCCCGCACCCAAGTGACCTGGCTGCGCGACCGATTGCTCAAGCTCGGCGCCAACGTCGTCCGCTCCGTCCGGCGCCTCGTTGTGCACCTGCCGCGGGCAACGCCCGACCTCGACGCGTGGCGCCAAATCGCCCTCGCACTCGGGGCGCGCGCCGGGTAGCGCCCCGTCGCAGCTTCCCCCTCAGCTCGCGGAATCCACACAGGCGCCTGGGGCGCCCTGTCGGCGAAGCTGTCCGCGTCTGGCGCCTCGTACGCCCCGTAACCACGCCACGCCGCTCCACCACGCTGCCACCTGCCACGTGCGGCGACCGCAGACCTCTCTCGCTCAACGATCAGGGCTCGGCCAGCGACCGATTCGACGACGTCATGAATTTTCCGGGCTAGGAGTCTGCGCCGCAGAAAATCGGTGCGACAATCGTAGGCGAGAACTCGACGCTGGAAGGACTTGATGTCGACGACGTTTCGCCCCTACTCGCCGGACCAGTCGCTGCTGCTGCCACCGGACGTGCGGGAGTGGCTGCCGGAAGGCCACTTGGCGCACCACGTCAGCGATCTGGTGGACGGTTTGGATCTGACGGCATTCTACGCCCCGTACGAGGGAGACGGTCGTCGCAACGCCCCGTATGACCCGCGGATGATGGTGAAGGTGCTGCTCTACGCGTATGCGACGGGGGTGTTCTCGTCGCGTGGGATCGCCCGGGCGCTGGAAGAGGACGTGGCGTTCCGGGTGTTGGCGGCGGGCAACTTTCCGCAGCACCGGACGCTGTGCGAATTTCGGCGCCGGCACTTGGAGGACTTCCAGGCGCTGTTCGTGGAGGTGGTGCGTCTGGCGCAGGAGTTGGGTCTTGTTCGCCTCGGCAAGCTGTCGGTCGACGGGACGAAGGTGCGTGCGAACGCGAGCAAGCGCAAGGCGATGAGCTACGACCGGATGGCGGAGGCGGAACGGCGTCTGGAAGGCGAGGTCGCGGCGCTGTTGCGCCAGGCGGACGAGACCGACGAGACCGAGGATGCGTACTTGGGCGCCGAGGTTCGGGGCGATGAGTTGCCGGCGGAGTTGCGTCGGCGGGAGGCGCGTCTGGCAGCGATCCGGGCGGCGAAGGCGCGGTTGGAAGCGGCGGCTCGGGCGGCGGACGACGCGCGGGGTCGGCAACCTGGGCAGGACCGGAACCCGAAGGGCGGGCGGCCGTACAAGCGGGCGTATGGCGAGCCGGACGAGAAGGCGCAGAGCAACTTCACGGACCCGGAAAGCTCGATCATGATGACGAGCAACGAGGGCTTCCAGCAGTGCTACAACGCGCAGGTGGCGGTGGACGCCGAGCACCAGTTGGTGGTGGCGACGGGTCTGACGGCGAACGCGAGCGACCAGGGTGAGTTGCCGGTGTTGCTCGACACGGTCAACGAGACGCTTGACGCGCAGCCGGCGACGGTGCTGGCCGACGCGGGGTACTGCAACGAGCGAGACTTGACGGACCTGGAACGGCGGGGCGTTGACGGGTATGTGGCGGCGGGCCGGGAGGGCAAGCAGGCGGTTACCCGCAATCTGGAGGAACATCCGGCGACGGGTCGGATGATAGACAAGCTGAAGACGAAGGCGGGCCGGGCGGTGTATGCGCAGCGCAAGTGGTTGTCGGAGGCTCCCAACGGCTGGATCAAGCACGTGCTGGGCTTCCGGCGCTTCAGCCTGCGTGGACTGGCGAAGGCGCGGTGCGAGTGGGACCTGGTGTGCCTGGCGCTCAACGTCAAGCGCCTGCACGTGCTGAAGGCGACGTAGAGGGCGGGGCATGAGGCTCGCAACGGCGACAAATCGACGCGGATCGCGGCCTCTGGCGGGCCATGTGGCCCGTGATGACCGATTTTCGCCTTCGGTTCGTCAACGGCCGCAAAATCTACCGCGCCCTGCCGACCGACACCGTTGCCCCGGCACGTGACTCAGGTCGTGAACTCACGACCCTTTTCGTGCCGCAAATCTCCTGCGGCGCAGACTCCTAGGTCTGCATGGCGAAGATCGTCGCGATTTACCCGACCACTCTCCACCACGGCCACCTCGGGAAAGGGCGCCCCGGCTGGGAGCACGTGGAACCGCTCGTAGAAGTTCGTCGGGCTGTCGGCCCGCAAATCCTCGCCGAGTTGGCCCCGGACCCGGGTACCTGGTGCGACCACCAGGACGCGACGCGCGCCCACCGCAAATGGCGCGATACTGATCAACCCGGACTTACCGCATCCCACAGGAAGCACGAGGCCGACCTCAAGCGTGCTGTTGTCGTGGGCGAAATGGTCCCGAATATGGGTCCAGCCCTCGCGCTGCGGAGTACGCAGGCTGCGGTTGTCGACGACCGAGAACTCGTGACTATAGGGCAAGAAGGGCCTCCTGAGGTGGCGCAACGGTCATTGTCCGTTGCGCAGGACAGTGCAGCAAGTCGTTCGGCGCGGCGGGCCGGCCGGGAGTGCCAGCGAGCCACGATGTGTACGGGTTTGGCGAGCGGCCGCCCCGAAGGGGAGCGGGCGCCGTGGTCATGCGTCTACGACCGTGCCGAGTCATGTGCATCGTGTGCGGAGTCCGGAGAGCGACGTCAGGCGCCCCCGGCGCTCGTGCTCGGGGCTGGCCGGGACCAACTATTGACGACCTACCATCCACCACCAGATGCCTCGAAGATGCCGTCGCATGGCCGTGCCGATAGAGACCGGTTCAGCCTCCATGTCGGCCGTTGGGGCAATGGGAATAGCACCGAAGTAGCGGTCGCGCTCCCGGGCTCGGCGCCGTCTCGTCTTTTGGATATCGCGCTGGGAGAGTCGCGCGCCCCACTGGACTCTGTTGTTGATGATCCAGTAGTGCGACCGGCACTTCTCGGCCGAATTGCCGACCGAGGGGCAGAGGCTGACCGACACGCCGTCGCAAGTGAGTATCCAGGCCGTGGGATGTAGGGGCGTGTTGATTGCAACACCGCGGCCGCAGGCGCAAAGGTGCTTGACAGCACGGTATTGACAACAGACATAGAGCTTGCCGGGCGCTAGCTCTCGCGGGATCTGGTCCACGAACTCGGGCGTGATCCGTTGGAGTCTCAAGATGTTCCGTCCTTGACGGAGTTGATAAGCTTATTGCCGTCGATGACGTAGTCGCTGTTGAATTCTTGCTCGAGGTCGTTGTAGAAACCCTTCACCTTTTTCCACTTGATGACAGCGAGTGCAGCATTTAGCCCGGAAAATTCATGACGTCGTCGAATCGGTCGCTGGCCGAGCCCTGATCGTTGAGCGAGAGAGGTCTGCGGTCGCCGCACGTGGCAGGTGGCAGCGTGGTGGAGCGGCGTGGCGTGGTTACGGGGCGTACGAGGCGCCAGACGCGGACAGCTTCGCCGACAGGGCGCCCCAGGCGCCTGTGTGGATTCCGCGAGCTGAGGGGGAAGCTGCGACGGGGCGCTACCCGGCGCGCGCCCCGAGTGCGAGGGCGATTTGGCGCCACGCGTCGAGGTCGGGCGTTGCCCGCGGCAGGTGCACAACGAGGCGCCGGACGGAGCGGACGACGTTGGCGCCGAGCTTGAGCAATCGGTCGCGCAGCCAGGTCACTTGGGTGCGGGCGCAGGCGGTGCGGGCGGCTCTCAGCCGCAGTTCCTGCATGAGCACGTAGGCGGCGGCCGTCAACAGGACCCGCAGCTGGTTTGCCCAGAACTTGGTGCAGCTCGTGCGGTCGATCTGCAAGCCGTCGAGCAGTTCCTTGATGCGGTTCTCGATGTCGCCGCGCCCGCAGTAGACCTTCTCGTAGATGAAGCGCGGCGTCTGGCGCAGATTGGTCACGACGAAGCGCGGGTTGTCCCGCGGCTGCCGGCCGGTGAGCTGCACGACTTCGGCCTTGATCACCACGCGGCGCTCACGAGCCCACGTGCCCGCGCGATAGCGGGTGTCGAGGTAGAAGTGCGCCGTCTTCTCACGCAGCATGTTCTCGGTGCGGGCCGCCACCATGACGGGCTCGGCAGCCCGCAGCAGGACGGCGTTCCTGGCCATCGCCACGACGTAGTCGAGCCGCGGCTCGGCATCGAGGAAGTCGAAGACCTCCGGGCAGGCGAAGCCCCCGTCGAGACGGACGAGAAAGCGTGCCTTGGGGAACGCGGACCGCAGCAGCGGGAGCAATCGACACAGCACGCTCAGCGTGCCGTCGGGCGCCTGGGCCTTGCCGGGTCGCAGCACCGCCGCGCACAGATACTGCTCGACCTCGCGGTCGAAGCTCACAAAGGCCAGCAATGGCAGGTAGCACCAGCTGTCGTAGTGCCCGTTGAAGAACGTCAACTGCTGCTCGCCATGCGTCGGGTCGTCGGTCGGGTCGAGGTCGATCGTGATGCGTCGCACCCGCCCGCGCAGCCGGCGACGATGCCGCTCGATGACCGACGTCGCCAGCTCGCGCCCCAGCCGATAGAGCGCGACGCGGCCCGCACCGTTCTCGAACCGCGAGACCGTCGGCTGCGACGCCAGCCGACCGCCCGCCACCGGGTCGCGCCCGAGCAGCAGCTTGTGGATCGGGTCGTCGGCGAGCCGGTCCGAATCGTTGCCGTCGGGATGACCGCAGGCGATGCCGAACACCCGCTGGCCGACCAGGTCCTCGAGCGTGTGCCGGACCTTCTCCGGTGCCCGGCGGTCGACCAGACACCGGCCGAACGCCTTGACCAGTCCGTAGACGCGCTCGGCGGCCTTGAGCAGCACGGCGCCGCCATCCGAGCTCGACTGCTCGCGGTCGAACGTGGCGACCAGCGGCTTGTCGAACAGATCGGGGAACAGAACAGACTGTGCTATCGTGGGGTCCGTCACGCAAGGGCCTCCGTTGTGGCTAAACGTTTGGTAGCACAACGTTTGTACCACACGGAAGGCCCTTGCGTCTCGTCGCCAACCCCACCTTCACGCATAATCCGGGTTAGGGCATTGAGCTCGGCAAGCTGTGCATTGCGGTCATACTCGCCCGGCGCGTCGTCTCCGGCCATGTCGATGCAGGAGGCCGCGTGGTCGTGACGTTTTGCGCTACAGAGTGTCGTGCGAATAGTCCCCGCCAGGGATTGGCTCGTCCGATAGCCCGGAAAATTCGTGAGGTTATCGAATCGGTCCCAGGCAGGGCCTGATCGTCGCGCGAAGGACGTTTTCGGACGCGGCGCGTGGTAGGTGGCAGCGTGGTGCAGTGGCCGGGGCGAGGTGACGGCACGCATGAGGTGGCAAGCGCCGACAGGTCGGGCGCAGGGGCGCTGGCGAGCATCCGGGGCGCGGAGGTTGCCGTGGCGACGGCGCGCTATCCGGCGCGCGCCCCGAGCGCGAGGGCGAGGTGCCGCCAGACGTCGCGGTATGGGGTCGCTCGCGGCAGGTGCAGGACGAGCCGGCGGACGGAGCGGACGACGTGGACGCTGACCTTGAGCAACCGGTCGCGCAGCCAAGTCACCTGGGTGCGGGCGCAGGCGGTGCGGGCGGCCCTCAGCCGCAGTTCCTGCATGAGCACGTAGGCGGCGGCCGTCAGCAGGACCCGCAGCTGGTTTGCCCAGAACTTGGTGCAGCTCGTGCGGTCGATCTGCAAGCCGTCGAGCAGTTCCTTGATGCGGTTCTCGATGTCGCCGCGCCCGCAGTAGACCTTCTCGTAGATGAAGCGCGGCGTCTGGCGCAGATTGGTCACGACGAAGCGCGGGTTGTCCCGCGGCTGCCGGCCGGTGAGCTGCACGACTTCGGCCTTGATCACCACGCGGCGCTCACGAGCCCACGTGCCCGCGCGATAGCGGGTGTCGAGGTAGAAGTGCGCCGTCTTCTCGCGCAGCATGTTCTCGGTGCGGGCCGCCACCATGACGTGCTCGGCAGCCCGCAACAGCACGGCGTTCCTGGCCATCGCCACGACGTAGTCGAGCCGCGGTTCGGCATCGAGGAAGTCGAAGATCTCTGGCGTGGCGAAGCCGCCGTCGAGCCGGACGAGAAAGCGCGCCTCGGGAAACGCGGACCGCAGCAGCGCGAGCAGCCGACACAGCACGCCCAGCGTGCCGTCGGACGCCTGCGCCGTGCCGGGCCGCAGCACGGCCGCGCACAGATACTGCTCCGCCTCACGGTCGAAGCTCACAAAGGCCAGCAGTGGCAGGTAGCACCAGCTGTCGTAGTAGCTGTTGAACATGGTCAGCTGCTGCGCGCCATGCGTCGGGTCGTCGGTCGGGTCGAGGTCGATCGTGATGCGTCGCACCCGCCCGCGCAGCCGGCGGCGATGCCGCTCGATGACCGACGCCGCCAACTCGCGTCCGAGCCGATAGAGCGCGACGCGGCCCGCGCCGTTCTCGAACCGCGAGACCGTCGGCTGCGACGCCAGCCGACCGCCGGCCACCGGGTCGCGCCCGAGCAGCAGCTTGTGGATCGGATCGTCGGCGAGCCGGTCCGAATCGTTGCCGTCCGGATGGCCGCAGGCGATCCCGAACACCCGCTGGCCCACCAGGTCCTCGAGCGTGTGCCGGACCTTCTCCGGCGCCCGGCGGTCAATCAGACACCGGCCGAATGCCTTGACCAACCCGTAGACGCGCTCGGCGGCCTTGAGCAGCACGGCGCCGCCATCCGAGCTCGACTGCTCGCGGTCGAACGTGGCCACGAGCGGCTTGTCGAACAGATCGGGGAACAGAACAGACTGTGCTATCGTGGGGTCCGTCACGCAAGAGCCTCCGTCGTGCCGAAAACATCTGTCGTCAACAGCGTTTTAGCACACGGAGGCTTTTGTGTCTCTACTCAGGCCGGGCGCCTCATGAATTTTCCAGGATAGAGGCCCATACCGACGTCGATCAACAAGGTGTCGTGGTCCATACAGGTCTTAACCCGGAAAATTCGTGAGGTTATCGAATCGGTCCCAGGCAGGGCCTGATCGTCGCGCGAAGGACGTTTTCGGACGCGGCGCGTGGTAGGTGGCAGCGTGGTGCAGTGGCCGGGGCGAGGTGACGGCACGCATGAGGTGGCAAGCGCCGACAGGTCGGGCGCAGGGGCGCTGGCGAGCATCCGGGGCGCGGAGGTTGCCGTGGCGACGGCGCGCTATCCGGCGCGCGCCCCGAGCGCGAGGGCGAGGTGCCGCCAGACGTCGCGGTATGGGGTCGCTCGCGGCAGGTGCAGGACGAGCCGGCGGACGGAGCGGACGACGTGGACGCTGACCTTGAGCAACCGGTCGCGCAGCCAAGTCACCTGGGTGCGGGCGCAGGCGGTGCGGGCGGCCCTCAGCCGCAGTTCCTGCATGAGCACGTAGGCGGCGGCCGTCAGCAGGACCCGCAGCTGGTTTGCCCAGAACTTGGTGCAGCTCGTGCGGTCGATCTGCAAGCCGTCGAGCAGTTCCTTGATGCGGTTCTCGATGTCGCCGCGCCCGCAGTAGACCTTCTCGTAGATGAAGCGCGGCGTCTGGCGCAGATTGGTCACGACGAAGCGCGGGTTGTCCCGCGGCTGCCGGCCGGTGAGCTGCACGACTTCGGCCTTGATCACCACGCGGCGCTCACGAGCCCACGTGCCCGCGCGATAGCGGGTGTCGAGGTAGAAGTGCGCCTCCTGGAGTCGTCGGAGATCCGGATTACGAGCGATCAGTGCGTGTGACATTGAAGACCGTCCCGTCTTGGACCTTGGCTTTCTGTCCTTCGGTCAGCTTGGCTTCCGGTGGCCGGCCGCCGCCGTTGTAGTAGTCGACCGTGCGGCCATCCCGACGTCCGCCGGCTCGTCCTGCACCTGCCGCGAGCGACCCCATACCGCGACGTCTGGCGGCACCTCGCCCTCGCGCTCGGGGCGCGCGCCGGATAGCGCGCCGTCGCCACGGCAACCTCCGCGCCCCGGATGCTCGCCAGCGCCCCTGCGCCCGACCTGTCGGCGCTTGCCACCTCATGCGTGCCGTCACCTCGCCCCGGCCACTGCACCACGCTGCCACCTACCACGCGCCGCGTCCGAAAACGTCCTTCGCGCGACGATCAGGCCCTGCCTGGGACCGATTCGATAACCTCACGAATTTTCCGGGCTAGAGCGGGACGACGGTGCGTCGTGTGCGGCATCGCGATGTTGCCCTTGATGAGCGTCAGGCGGACCCGGCGTGGATGGGAACCTGTACGACAGGCCGCAACGGTTGGAGTTGGGCGCGGTATGTTCGTACTACTTGGTCGTAGAGATTCGGTACGCGCGGTGCCTCCACAGATAGAACCAGCGCGTATCGGATCTTGGCGGCGCTGGCGTCTGCACGGCTACCGGAGCGCGCGTTGTAATGAATGTCAAAGACGGGGCCGTTCAAGCTCCGTGCGAGCTTGCTTACCCGGCGATGGAGGCACGTCTCCCACTTGTGCGCGTCGGCGCGGAGCTGGCGCTGGGCTGGGTAGAGATCGGCCGGACAAAAGAAGGGGGCCGTGTCGGGGTGGATTGCGCCGGGGCGACTGAACCGGGATCGATTCGGACGAAACACGACGGAAAGACCACTCTTCGTGTAGTTGCCGGGATGCTCGGGGTCCACGGGAGTGGCGAAGCAGAAGGTCGCGGTGATGTGGACTCTCCCGGTGAGCCGCTGCTTTGGCAGCGGGAGCTGGATGCGCCGGTAACGGGCGGCAGTGATTTCATCCTGGTAGACGACGCGGACACAACCGTCGGGACAGATGACGAGGGTGTTGAGGTCGACGGGCACGCGGCCCCAGCCGTACTCGTTGCGGAGGTGGGGGCTGGAGTCAGTGCTGTGAATGAGCAGAGCCTTGATGGCGAGGGGGCCGAGGACGGGGCCGAGGTGTGCACGGACCGCGAGGGCTGAACGCATTGCCAGCGGCGCCGCGTAGCTGGTGCCCGCCGTCGCAAGGGCGCTACCGCTCACGTGTGGGTCGGCGACCCAGAAGGGTTCTCGCGCACTACCGCCAAAGGCAAGGACGTCTGGCTTGACGATTCCGGGTGATCGTCCGGGGCCTTTGGAGCTGTACGCAGCGCGCGCGCAATTGCCGTCACGTCGGTCGCATGCGCCGACGGTGAGACCGTTGACGCAGTCGGAGGGTACCTGGACACGCCAGTTCTGGAGTATCGGGTCCTCGGGTTCTTCGCCGGTGTTGCCGGCGGCGATGGTGACCAAGGTGCGGCCGTCGGACAGGTGCTCATCCAGCACGGCCGTCCAGGCGTGAACGTCCTCGTCGTCGACCGCTAGCCCGGAAAATTCGTGAGGTTATCGAATCGGTCCCAGGCAGGGCCTGATCGTCGCGCGAAGGACGTTTTCGGACGCGGCGCGTGGTAGGTGGCAGCGTGGTGCAGTGGCCGGGGCGAGGTGACGGCACGCATGAGGTGGCAAGCGCCGACAGGTCGGGCGCAGGGGCGCTGGCGAGCATCCGGGGCGCGGAGGTTGCCGTGGCGACGGCGCGCTATCCGGCGCGCGCCCCGAGCGCGAGGGCGAGGTGCCGCCAGACGTCGCGGTATGGGGTCGCTCGCGGCAGGTGCAGGACGAGCCGGCGGACGGAGCGGACGACGTGGACGCTGACCTTGAGCAACCGGTCGCGCAGCCAAGTCACCTGGGTGCGGGCGCAGGCGGTGCGGGCGGCCCTCAGCCGCAGTTCCTGCATGAGCACGTAGGCGGCGGCCGTCAGCAGGACCCGCAGCTGGTTTGCCCAGAACTTGGTGCAGCTCGTGCGGTCGATCTGCAAGCCGTCGAGCAGTTCCTTGATGCGGTTCTCGATGTCGCCGCGCCCGCAGTAGACCTTCTCGTAGATGAAGCGCGGCGTCTGGCGCAGATTGGTCACGACGAAGCGCGGGTTGTCCCGCGGCTGCCGGCCGGTGAGCTGCACGACTTCGGCCTTGATCACCACGCGGCGCTCACGAGCCCACGTGCCCGCGCGATAGCGGGTGTCGAGGTAGAAGTGCGCCGTCTTCTCGCGCAGCATGTTCTCGGTGCGGGCCGCCACCATGACGTGCTCGGCAGCCCGCAACAGCACGGCGTTCCTGGCCATCGCCACGACGTAGTCGAGCCGCGGTTCGGCATCGAGGAAGTCGAAGATCTCTGGCGTGGCGAAGCCGCCGTCGAGCCGGACGAGAAAGCGCGCCTCGGGAAACGCGGACCGCAGCAGCGCGAGCAGCCGACACAGCACGCCCAGCGTGCCGTCGGACGCCTGCGCCGTGCCGGGCCGCAGCACGGCCGCGCACAGATACTGCTCCGCCTCACGGTCGAAGCTCACAAAGGCCAGCAATGGCAGGTAGCACCAGCTGTCGTAGTAGCTGTTGAACATGGTCAGCTGCTGCGCGCCATGCGTCGGGTCGTCGGTCGGGTCGAGGTCGATCGTGATGCGTCGCACCCGCCCGCGCAGCCGGCGGCGATGCCGCTCGATGACCGACGCCGCCAACTCGCGCCCGAGCCGATAGAGCGCGACGCGGCCCGCACCGTTCTCGAACCGCGAAACCGTCGGCTGCGACGCCAGCCGACCGCCCGCCACCGGGTCGCGCCCGAGCAGCAACTTGTGGATCGGATCATCGGCGAGCCGGTCCGAATCGTTGCCGTCGGGATGGCCGCAGGCGATGCCGAACACCCGCTGGCCCACCAGGTCCTCGAGCGTGTGCCGGACCTTCTCCGGTGCCCGGCGGTCAATCAGACACCGGCCGAATGCCTTGACCAACCCGTAGACGCGCTCGGCGGCCTTGAGCAGCACGGCGCCGCCATCCGAGCTCGACTGCTCGCGGTCGAACGTGGCCACGAGCGGCTTGTCGAACAGATCGGGGAACAGAACAGACTGTGCTATCGTGGGGTCCGTCACGCAAGAGCCTCCGTCGTGCCGAAAACATCTGTCGTCAACAGCGTTTTAGCACACGGAGGCTTTTGTGTCTCTACTCAGGCCGGGCGCCTCATGAATTTTCCAGGCTAGGGCTGGGCCAATGCTCAGGTTGACGAACTCGTAGTTGCGCTGGGCCAGGACGACTCTCACGCGTTCGAGGACCTCGTAGAGTTCGAACGAATTGCCATAGGAGTTCTTGTCGAGCACGCGGTGGTGGTCGACGGGACAGACGGGCAGGTCGGCCTGTAGTCCGGCGACGGAGCCGAAGAGTACGGCGGATGTCACGGTCGATCCGTGCCGCAGCAGCTCGGGCGTGGAGGCCGCGACGCCCGGTCCGTCAAAGGCGTTCGTCCAGGGCGACAGCGGGCTGGCTTTCGGCAACCCTCCATCGAACACGGCAACACGAAGATTGGGGTCGAGAACACTTGGTTGCGGGAATTCAAAGGGTCGCTTCGGCGGAAGCTTGCCGCGGAGGATCGGGTTCGTGGTGCGTAGTGTTGGCATTTCCCGCAGGACACGCAGGAAGGAGAATCGGGCAACATCCAGTGCCTGTCGCGCGGTGGCACGCAACCGCAGGAAGCAGAGCTTGCCAGCGAAGAAGATGCGCTGGAGGTCGGGATCGAGGCCGAGGTCACGAAGGTAGGCGTCGAACGCAGCGAGGATGAAGCGGTCGCTGGGACGCTCGCTTGCGTGAAGCACTATCTCGAGGGGGAGCGTCTCTCGGTCAGTGGTGAGCGGGCGCATGCGCTCCTTGGCTTCGATCGCGGAAACCTGCTCGATGGCCGGGAGGTGCCGGGCGCCGGCTGAATCCGGGTTCCAGCGCGGCACCCGGTCTGCGAGTCTACGGAAGGAGGACCGGGTGCCCGCGACGAACAGCTCGGTGGTCACCGCCTCCTTGGGCTCGCGACCACGGCTGCGTTTGTCGGGCCGTACCGTGCGCGCCCGGCTTCCGATTGCTCGAAGAGCGCCGGCCCGCAGAAAGCCCGCGGGAAAATGGCTCTTGGCGTAGTACTCGGGGTGGAGCATGATGGAGGCCACGGCTTCGCCGTTGGGGCAAGCGTTGTCGGGAAGCCGGTCAAATGCCAAAGCGGCCTCCGCGAGCATCGGCGTGAGACGCCGACGAGCCTCGTCGAAGCTGTAGGGCGGCGTCTTCGGTCCGCCGCCGCTGCCGATGTCGACAGGAGCGGTGAGACGTTCGCCGTAACCGAGGAGGTAGTTGCGCTTCTCCGGCATCTAGGGCTCCCGTCCCTTCGGGGACTGAGCGTGCTTGCGGATGGTGTCGCGACTGACTCCCGTGATCGCGCTTGCCTGGCGCTGCGAGACGACTCCCTCCAGCGCCAGGGACACTGCGAAGTCCTGGCGTCGGGTGCGGTCCAGGGACTTGACGACATCGTGGAGCACGTGCTCCAACGCCGTCTCGACGCCACAGTCATCTAGCGCAGCCACCCGTCGGGCCTGACTTGCAGCCTGGGAGGCGTCGCTGAAGGACCATCCGGCCAAGGCGCGGCTGAGGATGGCTGGCCAGGGTGACGTTGGGTCCAGCTCCAGGTGGTCGCGGAGCACGGCCTCGACGGCCCTCGGTTCCGGCAAGGGGAACTCGACTACAACCTCGAACCGCCGCCAGACGGCGGGATCGAGGAGCTTGGCATGGTTGGTAGCCGCCAGGAGCAGACAACCCGCCGGCCATTCGTCGATCTCCTGGAGCAGCACGGTGACCAGGCGTTTCAGCTCGCCGATCTCAGTGTTATCGTCCCGGCGCTTCGCCACCGCGTCGAGTTCGTCGAGAAGCAGGATGCAGTTGTGATCGCGAGCGAAATCGAGCACTGCCCGCACGTTGGTCCCGGTCCGCCCGAGGAACGAGCTCATGACGGCGGAAAGGTCGAGGATGGCAAGGGGCTGCGCGAGTTTGCGAGCGATCCACTTGGCCGCGAGTGTCTTGCCCACGCCGGGCGGCCCCGTGAAGAGCGCGGATCGTGTTGGGTTCACACCGGCCTGCGCGAGCCGCTCGTGCTGCTCGCGTTCGCGAGCGATTTGGCGCAGGACCGCCCACGTCCGGGGGTCGTAGACAGGTTCGACTTCGAGAGTTGGGGTCTCGACCATCCGGACCAGAGGGAGTCGGGAGTCGCCATCGACCGGTAGGGATCCAGGCTCGATGCGGCGCGTCGGGCTGCCACTGGGTGCGTTGTCCCGCAGCAGCGCCGTGAGGCGCTCGGCCAATTCGGGCGCCGTTGATCGGTAGCGGCGAGCGTACTTCCGCACCAGCACGGCGACATCCTTGGGTCGCCCCTCCATCGCGACCCGTGCCAAGTGGAATAGTTCGTCGGAAAAATCCATTTTTCTAGCCCGGCCCCTCAGTGATTTTCAATTATAGTAGAACATCGTGACGGACTAAACTATAGCACAGAACAGAAAAATAGTCCATCACGGCAGCCGCAGGCTCGCTGATCGGACCCGGGAGGTGGGGAGATTCGGGACAGGCGTAGTTCGTCGAGAGCCGCGGCAACGCTTGGAGCGCCCGCAGCAGACCGGGGGCCGGCAATACTCGGCAAGTCGGCGCCATATCGCCGATCCATCGGCGTCGGTGAATTCGGCGGCGCAAGGGAGCGACGCTGGCCGAGCGGGTCGGCCGGCGGGGGCCGAACGGTCATGCTGCGCGACGGCGTCGCCGAGGCGTTGCGCTGGTAGGCGCCACCGTTCGCGTCGAGCTCTCGTGCGAAGTGCGCCATGGCGGGCTCTTCGATGTAGGTGGCGACCGACTGCGGGTCCGCTTCCTCCAGTCGCGTCGCCGTCCGAAGCCGTCCGTCCGGCCACACGAGCCAGTGCTTGGGGCGCTGCTCGGGCGACGCCCACCGTGCGGATCAGCGTCCCGACGGGTACGGGTTGCGTCGAGGGCGCGAGCCGGGTCCGCGTCGAGGGGTGGGGTTCGGCGATGACGTCGCTCACGACGATTACCGGCTCGTCGAGCCACGAGCGGGGGCTGGACCCCAATGGACGGCGGTGTCGCGCCGGTCGCCGGCGAGCTGCGCCAGGCGCTTCGGCGTCTTCTCGGCCGCACGCGGCGGTTGCGCGGCGCGCGGCAGGCCCGGTGGACGGCGTATCGTCGCGGCATGTCGGCGTTGTCGGATTCGGGTTGGCGGATGCGCGGGAGCCCGAGAGCGCAACGCGGTTCCGCTCGGGCGGGGGCCGGTCGGGTCAGGCTTCCGGCCCGGGAGGTGTCGGCGGGGAGCTGCTCCAGATGGCGGCGCCGCGGTGCCCGGCGATGACGCGCCGAGGTCCGTGACCCAGGGCGATCCCCCACGCCGCAGAACAGGGCGTCCCCGCATGGCGCGGTCGAGGCCGAGGATTCGTCCCGCGATGTCGAGCACGTCGATGCCGGTCGGCGGGAGGTTCCGCTCGGTGGCGACCCGGGCGCGCGTCTCCGCGGCCTCGCCGGGATAGGCCAGGACGGTGAGCCCTGCGAGGCAGGCGACGGCTCCGCAGCGGTCCGTGCGCAGGCCCTAGCCCGGAAAATTCGTGAGGTTATCGAATCGGTCCCAGGCAGGGCCTGATCGTCGCGCGAAGGACGTTTTCGGACGCGGCGCGTGGTAGGTGGCAGCGTGGTGCAGTGGCCGGGGCGAGGTGACGGCACGCATGAGGTGGCAAGCGCCGACAGGTCGGGCGCAGGGGCGCTGGCGAGCATCCGGGGCGCGGAGGTTGCCGTGGCGACGGCGCGCTATCCGGCGCGCGCCCCGAGCGCGAGGGCGAGGTGCCGCCAGACGTCGCGGTATGGGGTCGCTCGCGGCAGGTGCAGGACGAGCCGGCGGACGGAGCGGACGACGTGGACGCTGACCTTGAGCAACCGGTCGCGCAGCCAAGTCACCTGGGTGCGGGCGCAGGCGGTGCGGGCGGCCCTCAGCCGCAGTTCCTGCATGAGCACGTAGGCGGCGGCCGTCAGCAGGACCCGCAGCTGGTTTGCCCAGAACTTGGTGCAGCTCGTGCGGTCGATCTGCAAGCCGTCGAGCAGTTCCTTGATGCGGTTCTCGATGTCGCCGCGCCCGCAGTAGACCTTCTCGTAGATGAAGCGCGGCGTCTGGCGCAGATTGGTCACGACGAAGCGCGGGTTGTCCCGCGGCTGCCGGCCGGTGAGCTGCACGACTTCGGCCTTGATCACCACGCGGCGCTCACGAGCCCACGTGCCCGCGCGATAGCGGGTGTCGAGGTAGAAGTGCGCCGTCTTCTCGCGCAGCATGTTCTCGGTGCGGGCCGCCACCATGACGTGCTCGGCAGCCCGCAACAGCACGGCGTTCCTGGCCATCGCCACGACGTAGTCGAGCCGCGGTTCGGCATCGAGGAAGTCGAAGACCTCTGGCGTGGCGAAGCCGCCGTCGAGCCGGACGAGAAAGCGCGCCTCGGGAAACGCGGACCGCAGCAGCGCGAGCAGCCGACACAGCACGCCCAGCGTGCCGTCGGACGCCTGCGCCGTGCCGGGCCGCAGCACGGCCGCGCACAGATACTGCTCCGCCTCACGGTCGAAGCTCACAAAGGCCAGCAATGGCAGGTAGCACCAGCTGTCGTAGTAGCTGTTGAACATGGTCAGCTGCTGCGCGCCATGCGTCGGGTCGTCGGTCGGGTCGAGGTCGATCGTGATGCGTCGCACCCGCCCGCGCAGCCGGCGGCGATGCCGCTCGATGACCGACGCCGCCAACTCGCGCCCGAGCCGATAGAGCGCGACGCGGCCCGCACCGTTCTCGAACCGCGAAACCGTCGGCTGCGACGCCAGCCGACCGCCCGCCACCGGGTCGCGCCCGAGCAGCAACTTGTGGATCGGATCATCGGCGAGCTGGTCCGAATCGTTGCCGGCGGGATGGCCGCAGGCGATGCCGAACACCCGCTGGCCCACCAGGTCCTCGAGCGTGTGCCGGACCTTCTCCGGTGCCCGGCGGTCAATCAGACACCGGCCGAATGCCTTGACCAACCCGTAGACGCGCTCGGCGGCCTTGAGCAGCACGGCGCCGCCATCCGAGCTCGACTGCTCGCGGTCGAACGTGGCCACGAGCGGCTTGTCGAACAGATCGGGGAACAGAACAGACTGTGCTATCGTGGGGTCCGTCACGCAAGAGCCTCCGTCGTGCCGAAAACATCTGTCGTCAACAGCGTTTTAGCACACGGAGGCTTTTGTGTCTCTACTCAGGCCGGGCGCCTCATGAATTTTCCAGGCTAGACTGGGCGGCGCGGTCACGGCTGGCGCCGTTCGTCAAGCTCGCGCGGACCATCCGGAAGCACGCGGCGGGGATCCTCGCCTACCTCGACACCCGCATGACCAACGGACCCGTCGAGGGCATCAACAACAAGCTCCGCGTCATCGCACGGCGCGCCTACGGCTTCCACTCACACCGTCCGCTCATCTCGATGCTGTACCTCTGCTGCGGAGGCATCAAGCTGGAGCCACCGCTACCCACACGAATTTGAGGAGACTCCGATTTCCGCAGTTACGTGAAGATCATTCGCCAAGCCCTCGACCGCGTCACCGACGAGGTGGTGAAGCTTGGGGGCTAGACGGTCGACATGTTGAGGCCGCTGACGCCGGCGGGCCCGGTCCGGCGCCAAGGATCCAGGAGGCGGGGTCAGTATAAGCATCGCTTGACAGCTGGCGGGTCAGGAAGGGAAGGTCGGGGGGGCCATGACCAACGATAAGGTGCTCTGTACTGCCAGCCGTACTGCCAGCCGTTTCGGGTACTGCCAGCCATTTTCTGAACTCCTGGGACCCGTTGGAGTGGTCTCAAAACTCAATGAATACGGTGTTTATTGGGTTTTTGGTTTTGCTGCGGTCGGATTAAAAGTCAGGTGCTCTACCACTGAGCTAGCGGCCCAAGTTATTGATGTAAAAGTACTTACGCGAGCGCCATAAAGTACTGCCAGCCGGGACTGACAACCCGAAGCGCTGCTCGCCGGGATGCTGCTGGTGGTCCGTTCGACTCATGGGCCCGCATCGCGTCGTCGCCTCGCACCGGTTGCCCGCCACGTTGCAGTGCACCGTCAACGCCTCCAGGATCTCGTCTCCAGACCGACTGCCATGCGAACTCACGTGGCGATCAGCGTACCACGTCGCGACGCACGGAGCTGTTGCGGCAAGGTGTTTGCGCGAAAACCGTGCTGGGCAATCCGCGTCTTGCGCGGAGTACGCCAACCGATTGTGGCGATCTGACGCAACCGTGTTGAATAATCCGCATGTTGAGCGGATAATACAGCATGGTTCATGACCGGCGCTCCGGCCTGTCCGGGTATGTCAGTGGGTTGCTTGCGGCTGGCCGTACGGTGTTCACGGCCGAGGAAGCCGAACAGTCGCTCGGTGTGGAACATGGTGCGTTTCTGGATGCTGCCGAGCGACTGCAGCGCCGGCAGGCACTGCTGAGTCCGCGGCGAGGATTCTACGTGGTCGTTCCACCGCAGTACGCGTCCTGGGGGGGACCACCAGCGGCTTGGTACATCGATGCGCTCATGCGCCATGAAGGCCGAGCCTACTACGTTGGGTTGCTCAAAGCTGCGGAGTTGCATGGCGCAACGCAACAAGCCGTCATGGAGTTCCAGGTCATGTCGGCCAAGCGGCTGCCGAAGATACGGGCGGGCCGCAATCTGATCGTCTTCTACTTCCGCAAGGACCTGGAGGCAGTGACGGCAGGGATTGAGGATCGCCGGACCGACACCGGCACGATGAAGATTTCCTCGGCCGCGCTGACGGCGCTCGACTTGCTGCGGTATCCGCAGGCGTCAGGCGGCATCGACAACGTCGCCACGGTCTTGTCCGACCTCGGTGAGAAAATCGATCCGGAGCAACTCACCACGCTCTCAGCGTTCGTGGAACGGCCGGTCGTGCAGCGCTTGGGGCACCTGCTGGAGCATCTCGGCCACGACGCTCTGACGGGATCGATGTTGGAGACGTTGCCGGCGCGAGGATCCTTACCGTGGACCGAGCTCGACCGACAGGAGGTACGGGATCCCCACTTCGAGCTTGCACCGCAACAGCGTGATCCGCGATGGCGGGTCATTGTCCGGCGTGTGCCGGAGCCCGACGAATGATCCCCACGCAGAACATCGTCGCGTGGGGCAATCTCGTTCCGTGGACGGAGGCGCGACAGATCGAGCAGGACCTCATCATCAGCCGTGCCCTGATTGAGATCTTCTCGGACCCAATGCTGCGCGAGACGCTGCGGTTTCGTGGCGGAACGGCGCTCAACAAGCTGCACTTCCCGGCGCCGCTGCGCTATTCGGAGGACATCGATCTCGTCCGTACTTCGCACGGTCCGATCGGTGCAGTCCTCACTCAGTTACGTGCCGTTGTGGAACCGTGGCTGGGGCGGGCACAGTTCGAGCAGAGCGGCGTCGCGCCGAAACTCCGCTTCCGAGTCGAGGCCGAGGATGGCGACGCCCAGATCCGGTTGAAGATCGAGATCAACACGCGCGAGGTCGAGGCCTTCGACGTGCCGACGGCGCTGCCGCTTGAAGTCGCAAACCCGATGCTGGCGACCAAACTGCGGGCGCTGCTGCAACGGGACAGGGGGCGCGATCTCTACGATCTTGCACACGCGCTCGAGGTCTTCGAGGGGCTCGACACCGACCGGGTCGTCGAGATGTTCGGACGGTACCTCGCCCTCTCCGGCAGGGCCATCTCGAGAGCCCAGGCTCAGGAGCGCATGTTCGCCAAGCTGGCCAATCCGCACTTCATGTTCGACGTGCGCCCATTGCTGCCAGCGGCTCAGGCGGAGATTCTGACCGAGGAGTCGACAGCGGAGGCGTTTCGCCGGGTGTTCATGACCCTCGTTGATCAGCTTCCCGGCGAGCCCTGGAGGAGGACGCCGGCCATGAAGCAGAGGTTCGGCATTCCATGGTGAACGTGCGCTGCTGGTCAGGATTGGTACGCCCGGGCTTGCCCGACCGACGCTGGAGCCCTCACCTCTCTGTATGCGGCGTGGGCGGCCTGGCGGCATTGGCGCCGAGTGGATGGATACCGACTTCGATGAGAGAACGCCAACACCGAGGGGAACCATGATCAGCCGAGGATCCGAATGGCGCCGGGGTTCGGGCAAGACGGCGCTCGCCGACATGACGACGCCTTGACGGGATCCATGTTGGAGACATTGCAGGCGCGCGGATCGCTGCCTTGGACCGAGCTCGACCGGCAGGAGGTACTAGACCCCGACTTCGAGCTTGAACCGCAACAGCGCGATCCGCGATGGCGGGTCATTGTCCGGCGTGTGCCGGAGCCCGACGAATGATCCCCGCGCAGAACATCGTCGCGTGGGGCAATCTCGTTCCCTGGACGGACGCGCGACAGATCGAGAGGACCTCGTCATCAGCCGTGCTCTGGTCTCGATCTTCTGTGACCGTCCGGTGGCGCTTGGGATGCCGACTGCGCGGTGCTCAGCCTCCGACCTCGCGTAGCTGGCCGGGCGACATCGCGGCCAGCGTCTTCAGGACGCTGTCGACGAGTGGCCGCAGGGGGACCATGCGGTTCGACGGCGCCCGGATAATCAGCATGCGCAGGCCGAAACCCTTCAGATTCTGCTGGTGCGCTGACGTGATGTCCGGCCAGCTCCGCGGCGAGAGCCCGTGGCAGATTCTCGTCAAGCAGAACGCGCACGGGCACGACTGAACCGGCACTCGCGTGCCGCGAAAGACGGGCGTGCCTCCGGAGATTTCCGGGTCGCTGTGGACGACGGAGTGCGAGTCAGCCCGCATCCGCTCCATGCTAGTCCATCACCCCGACCGGCGCGGCAAAGTCAGGTGCTCTACCACTGAGCTAGCGGCCCGGGCCGGCTCTCGATGCTGCCGCAGGCGCCATCGCCATCGGCTTGCGCCCGGGCTGCCGGCGGGGAGTACAATCGGCCGAATCCCGTGCGCCGCCTCGCGCGGCGCGGCGGCTGGAGGGAAGGAGACCCCATGGCTTCGAAGCACGTCCGTCGTTTCGTCACGGCGTTCGCCGTTCTGGTGTTCGCGCCCGGTATCGCGCACGGGCAGTTGTCGGAAACCGCCGGGTGGGCCATCGACGTGGGCCGGGACTTCCGGTCGATTCCCAACGTGACCTACCTGACCGCCAACCAGTGGGAAGGGAAGCTGGACATCTACGTGCCTCGCGACGACTCGGCGGGGCCGCATCCGACGTTCATCTACTTCCACGGCGGGGCGCACGTGTTCGGCAGCAAGGAGGCGAGCTTCCTCACGCTGTTGCCCTACCTGGAGATGGGCTGGGCGGTCGTGAACGTCGAGTACCGGCTGGCGGGGGCGGCGCACGCGCCGGCCGCGGTCGAGGACTGCCTGTGCGCGGTGCGCTGGGTCATCGAGAACGCGGACGACTACAACCTGGACGCGAGCCGGCTGGTGCTGACGGGCGCCTCGGCGGGGAGCCATCTGGCGCTGACGTCCGGCATGCTGCCCGCCTCGACAGGGCTCGACCGCCAGTGCCCGGGCGCGCCCATCGACGTGGCCGCGATCGTGAACTGGTACGGCATCACCGACGTGCTCGAGCGGCTCGAAGGGCCGCACTCGAGGCCGGGGACGGTCCGCTGGTTCGGGAGCAACCCGAACCGGCAGGAGCTGGCGCAGCTGCTCTCGCCCATCCGCTACGTGCGCGAGGGACTGCCGCCGATCATCACCGTCCATGGTGACCAGGATCCCCGCATTCCGCACACCCAGGCGGTGCGCCTGCACGAGGGCCTGGACCAGGTCGGCGTGCCGAACCAGCTCGTGACCATCCCCGGCGGCGGGCACGGCGGGTTCCCGCCGGACGAGATGCGGCGCAGCCACGAGGAGATCCGCGCGTTTCTCGCGAAGCACGTCGCCGGCAAGTCGATGATGAAGACCACGGTTGACTGAGAGCGGCGTCGGGCGGGCGGGATCGGCGGCCGATCGGCGACCGGTCCCGCCCGCGGCTCGCGGCGACGCGCCCATTCTTCGGCCAGTATCTACCAGGAGTCTGCGCCGTACAACGGTGCAGACTCCGCAAGGCGCGCACAGCGCGCCTCGGCGGGAGCGGCGCGGGGCGAAGGGGTCCCCGCAGGCGGACGCCGGGGGTTCGGGGCGCAGCCCCGTCTGATTGATGCCGGGCGCGGGGCGAAGGGGTCCCCGCAAGCGGACGCCGGGGGCTTGGGGCGCAGCCCCATCTGAATGAAGCTACCGGCCGGCCAGGTCGCGCTCGGCCTGCTCGCGGATGTAGTGGCGCAGCGCGGTGAGCTGCTGATCGGTCAGCTCGGGGTAGGCGGGCATGCCCCGCGCGTTGCGGCCGTCGCGGAGGACGCGGGCAAACGCCGCCGCCGACAGCACGGCGCCCGAGGCGCGCAGGTCGGGCGCCATGCCGGACGACATGGCGCCGCGCCCGTGGCACGAGCTGCAGACGCCGCCGTACTCCCGGGCGCCCTGCTGGGCCAGGCCGGCATCCACCTCGAAGAAGGGCGCCTCGACCGGCACCGGGACGCGGGGCGGGGGAGACGCGGGCAGCTCGGCGCCGCCGTCCAGCGCGAAGGCGATCAGGCGCCGCGGGTGCACGCCGTACGACCAGCCGTGCGCGGCCTCGCTCGGGCCGCCGACGCCGGCCATGGCGCCGCCCCAGCCGACCAGCAGGGCCACGTACTGCCGGCCGTCGACCGCGTAGGTTATCGGCGGCGCGGAGATGCCCGAGCCGACGTGGAAGCGCCACAGCTCGGCGCCGCTCGCCGCGTCGTAGGCGACCAGATTGCCGTCGGCCCGTCCCTGGAACACCAGGTTGCCCGCCGTCGTGAGCGTCCCGGCGTTCCACATGCCTTCGAGCGGGACCTCCCACACCTGCTGCTGGCGCACGGGATCCCAGGCCTGCAGCGACCCGATCACGCCGTCCTCGCGCGAGGAGCCGAGGCGGCGCGTGGAGACCCCCGTGTCGGACCTGCCGACCGGCGAGCGCCAGGCGTCGATGTCGATGCCCTCGTCCGTGAACCGGTACGCGAGGTGGATGGTCGGGACGTACGCGAGGCCGGTCTGCGGGTTGTACGACATCGCGTGCCAACTGTGGCCGCCGATGGGTCCCGGCGAGATCAGGGCGGAAGCGGTCTCGTAGCGTGCGCCGGGCACCTCGACGGGCCGGCCGGTGGCGGTGTCGACGGCGCTGGCCCAGGTGACCTCGGTGAACGGCTCGGCCGAGATCAGCCGCCCGTCGGAACGGTCGATCACGTAGAAGAAGCCGTTCTTGGGCGCATGCATCAGCGCCTTCACCGGCCGGTCGTCGACCGTGAGATCGGCCAGCACGATGTCCATGTTCGAGTTGTAGTCCCAGGTCTCGCCCGGCGTCGTCTGGTAGTGCCAGCGGTACTCGCCGGTGTCCGCGTCGAGCGCCAGGACGGAGCACAGGAACAGGTTGTCGCCGCCGCCCGGGCTGCGGATCTTCCGGTTCCACGGCGACCCGTTGCCGGTACCGATGTAGACGGCGTCGAACTCGGGATCGTAGGTGAAGCCGTGCCAGGCGTTGCCGCCGCCCCCGAACTCCCACCACTCGCCCGTCCAGGTCTCGGCCGCCATGGCCATCGCCTCGTTCTCGAACCCGTCCGCGGGATTGCCCGGCACGATGTGGAAGCGCCACACCTGCTCGCCGGTCGCGGCGTCGTAGGCCGTGACGTAGCCGCGGGCGGCGCCGTTCTCGGTGCCGCCGTTGCCGACCAGCACCTTGTCCTTGAACACCTTGGGCGCGCCGGTGATGTAGAAGGGGGCGTCGGCGTCGATGGTCAGCGTGCTCCACAGCTCGCGTCCCGTCCCGGCGTCGATCGCGTTCAGCCGCCCGTCCCACGTGGCGACGTACACCTTGCCCTTCCAGAACGCGATGCCCCGGCTGTGGTCCCAGCCCACCCGCAGGCGGCGATTGGCATGCCCCGCGACGTCGGGGTCGTACTCCCAGAGCAGGGCGCCGGTGGCCGCATCCACGGCGCGCACGACGTTCATGCTGCGGACGAAGTACATGACGCCGTCCACCACCAGCGGGGTCGAGACGAGGCCGCGGTCGCCCGGCAGGTCGACGTACCAATCCACCCCGAGGCGGCCCACCGTGGCGGTGTCGATCCGGTCGAGCGGGCTGAAGCGCTGCTCGCTGTAGGTACGGCCGAACGCGAGCCAGTCGTTGCCCGGAGATTCGGCGGCGAGCGCGGCGTCGTCAACCACCCGCGGGGGCGCCTGCTGGGCGGACGGGAACGCGAGCGCCGCGCAGGCGAGTCCGGCAGCGAGGCCAGCCGTGCGTCTCATGACATGCTAGGAGTCTGCGCCGCAGGAGATTTGCGGCACGAAAAGGGTCGTGAGTTCACGACCTGAGTCACGTGCCGGGGCAACGGTGTCGGTCGGCAGGGCGCGGTAGATTTTGCGGCCGTTGACGAACCGAAGGCGAAAATCGGTCATCACGGGCCACATGGCCCGCCAGAGGCCGCGATCCGCGTCGATTTGTCGCCGTTGCGAGCCTCATGCCCCGCCCTCTACGTCGCCTTCAGCACGTGCAGGCGCTTGACGTTGAGCGCCAGGCACACCAGGTCCCACTCGCACCGCGCCTTCGCCAGTCCACGCAGGCTGAAGCGCCGGAAGCCCAGCACGTGCTTGATCCAGCCGTGGGGAGCCTCCGACAACCACTTGCGCTGCGCATACACCGCCCGGCCCGCCTTCGTCTTCAGCTTGTCTATCATCCGACCCGTCGCCGGATGTTCCTCCAGATTGCGGGTAACCGCCTGCTTGCCCTCCCGGCCCGCCGCCACATACCCGTCAACGCCCCGCCGTTCCAGGTCCGTCAAGTCTCGCTCGTTGCAGTACCCCGCGTCGGCCAGCACCGTCGCCGGCTGCGCGTCAAGCGTCTCGTTGACCGTGTCGAGCAACACCGGCAACTCACCCTGGTCGCTCGCGTTCGCCGTCAGACCCGTCGCCACCACCAACTGGTGCTCGGCGTCCACCGCCACCTGCGCGTTGTAGCACTGCTGGAAGCCCTCGTTGCTCGTCATCATGATCGAGCTTTCCGGGTCCGTGAAGTTGCTCTGCGCCTTCTCGTCCGGCTCGCCATACGCCCGCTTGTACGGCCGCCCGCCCTTCGGGTTCCGGTCCTGCCCAGGTTGCCGACCCCGCGCGTCGTCCGCCGCCCGAGCCGCCGCTTCCAACCGCGCCTTCGCCGCCCGGATCGCTGCCAGACGCGCCTCCCGCCGACGCAACTCCGCCGGCAACTCATCGCCCCGAACCTCGGCGCCCAAGTACGCATCCTCGGTCTCGTCGGTCTCGTCCGCCTGGCGCAACAGCGCCGCGACCTCGCCTTCCAGACGCCGTTCCGCCTCCGCCATCCGGTCGTAGCTCATCGCCTTGCGCTTGCTCGCGTTCGCACGCACCTTCGTCCCGTCGACCGACAGCTTGCCGAGGCGAACAAGACCCAACTCCTGCGCCAGACGCACCACCTCCACGAACAGCGCCTGGAAGTCCTCCAAGTGCCGGCGCCGAAATTCGCACAGCGTCCGGTGCTGCGGAAAGTTGCCCGCCGCCAACACCCGGAACGCCACGTCCTCTTCCAGCGCCCGGGCGATCCCACGCGACGAGAACACCCCCGTCGCATACGCGTAGAGCAGCACCTTCACCATCATCCGCGGGTCATACGGGGCGTTGCGACGACCGTCTCCCTCGTACGGGGCGTAGAATGCCGTCAGATCCAAACCGTCCACCAGATCGCTGACGTGGTGCGCCAAGTGGCCTTCCGGCAGCCACTCCCGCACGTCCGGTGGCAGCAGCAGCGACTGGTCCGGCGAGTAGGGGCGAAACGTCGTCGACATCAAGTCCTTCCAGCGTCGAGTTCTCGCCTACGATTGTCGCACCGATTTTCTGCGGCGCAGACTCCTAGTCGTGAACCATGATCGGGACCGATGCCGCCATCTGGCCCCACTCGAACCTGAACGCGTCGCTCGTGACCGACAGGGTGAGCTGGTCGGCGGGCGGGTCCATGTCCTCCAGGTCCATCGCGATGTGCGCCACGTCGTGGCTCGCGTCGTACTGCGTGCCCCACTGGCCGGTCTGGCCGTTGACGATCAGGTGGAACTCGTCGCCCATGTGCGCGGCCCAGAGCGTGTACTCGCCGGCCGGGATGTGGGCGTCGCGGATCATCAGATCCTTGTCGCTGACGAGCGTGGTCGCCTCGTCGGCGCCCAGCCGCCACACCATGTTGCCCATCGGCTCGACGCTCTCGCCGACGACGCGCTCGCGCAGGTACGGCCGGCCGTAGCTGATCGAGACGTTCGCGTCGTCGACCATCCACTCGACCTGCACGTGCGGGCTGCCGCCCTGGCCGGGATGCACCTCCATCGCCTTGCCGCCCCCGAGCATCTCGGGCGTCGAGGTGGGCGCGGCGGCCGCCTCGGGTTCGGGCTCGGGCATCGGCGCGGGGGCCGGTTCCTCGGCGGTGTCCCCGCCGCAGGCAACGGTGAAGGCGCACGCGAACAGCAGCACGGAAAACAGGGCATGCTTGCGGATCATCGGAAAACTCCTGGGTGTGTTGCCGGAATCGTTGTGAAGTCCTGCACTTGCGAGCAATATAGCATGCGCCGGCTAACGGCCCTGCGCTGCGTGCGCCGCCGCGGCGCGGCCCCGGGCGATGCAGTCGGGCAGCCCCACGCCGCCGAAGGCGGCACCGATCAGCTGCAGTCCCGGCAGTCGTTCGAGGCGGGCCTCGATCGCGGCGAGGCGCGCCAGGTGGCCTACCTCGTGCTGCGGGTTGAGCCGCGGCCAGCGGTAGACGCGGGCGACGACGGGCGCGCCCCGCACGCCCAGCAGCGTGCCGAAGTCCCGGTGGACGCAGTCGATGAGGTCGGCATCCGCGCGTGCCAGCACGGCGCCGTCGCGGGCGCCGCCCAGGAAGCCCCGCAGCAGCACGTGGCCGGCCGGCGCGCGGTGCGGCCACTTCGAGGAAACCCACGTGGCCGCCATCAGCGACACGCCGCGCTCGACGCGGGGAACGACGAACCCCGTGCCGCGGAGCGCGTGGCCGATGTCCGGGCGGGCGTAGCCCAGCGCCACGGTGGCGGTCGACGTGTAGGGAATGCCGCCGCAGAGCGCCGCCAGGTCGGCGTCGAGGGGGCGCACGAGCCCGGCCGCGGCGTGCGCCGGCACGGCCAGGACGACCTGGCGCGCGGAGACCGGCTCGCCGCTGGTCAGCTCGAGCCGGTACGGGCCCGGACCGACGAGGCGCGCCACGCCGACGCCGGTCCGGACCGCGGCGGGGTCCAGCCTGCCGGCCAGGGCCGCCACCAGCTCCCCGATGCCGCCCGGCAGCGACCGGAACAGGCCTTGCGCCGGCCGCCCGTCCCGCAGCGAGCCGAGGCCCCGGATGATGCTGCCGTGACGCGCTTCCGCCTCGAGCAGCCGCGGAAAGAGCGCGCGGACGGACAGGCGCTCGACGTCGCCGGCATGGATGCCTGCCAGCAGGGGCTCGGCGATGTAGTCGACCACCTCGCGGCCGAAGCGGCGGCCGAAGAACGACGCGATCGACTCGTCGTCCCCGTCGCCCGCCGGCCGGCCGGGAACCAGGCGCTCCAGGGCCATGCGCAGCCGGCCGCGCGCCGAGAGCAGCCCGCTCGTCACCAGGGGCAGCAGGCGGGTCGGGATCCCCAGCACCGAGGCGTCCGGCAACGCGTGGAGCCGGCCCGCGCGCAGGACGAAGGCGGTGCGGGGCTCCCGGGTCGGGACGAGGCGCCCGGCCAGTCCCAGCTCGCTGCACAGCTCGATCGCGGCCGGCTTCTGCACCAGCAGCGCGTCCGGGCCGCCGTCGATCGTGAAGCCGTCGACCTGCTCCGTGCGGATGACGCCGCCGAGCCGGGAAGAGCGCTCGAGCAGCACGTGCGGCACGCGGCGCGCCCGCAGCTCGTAGGCCGCGGCCAGGCCGCTGATGCCGCCGCCCACGACCGCCACGTCGACGTCGGCGTCAGGCACTGCGGGCGTGGACGAACTGCGCCAGCGCCTGGACGTGCTCGACCGGCGTCTCCGGCAGGATGCCGTGCCCGAGGTTGAAGATGTGCCCCGGACGGCCCGCCGCCTGCCGGAGGACCCGCTCGGCGCCCGCCAGCAGGCGGTCGATCGGTCCCAGCAGCAGCGTCGGGTCGAGGTTGCCCTGCACCGCCTTGTCCGCGCCGATCCGTTCCCACGCCTCGTCGAGCGGAATGCGCCAGTCCACGCCGACCACGTCGCCGCCGGCCTCGGCCATCGCTGCGAGCAGGGTGGCGGTGCCGGTTCCGAAGTGGATGACCGGCACGCCGGTCGCCTGCACCGCCCGCAGGATGCGCGTGGTGTGGGGCAGAGCGAACTCGCGGTAGTCGCGCACGCACAGGGCGCCCACCCACGAGTCGAACAGTTGCACGGCCTGCACGCCGGCTTCGACCTGAGCCAGGAGGTACTCGCTGACGACCGTGGCCAGGGTGTCGCACAGGTCGTGCCAGACGGCCGGCTCGCCGTACATCAGCGCCTTCGTGCGCGTGTAGCTGCGCGACGCGCCGCCTTCCACCGCGTAGGAGGCGAGGGTGAAGGGCGCCCCGGCAAAGCCGATGAGCGGCACGCGTCCGTCCAGCTCCTGCCGCACGAGGCGGATCGTGGCCAGCACGTGCGGCAGCGCCTCCCGCGGGTCGCAGCGCCGGAGCCGGCGCACGTCTTCGGCCGCACGGACGGGGCGCTCGATGACGGGGCCCTCGTTCTTGACGAAATCGAACGGGATGCCCATCGGCTCGAGCGGCAGCAGGAGGTCCGAGAAGAGGATGGCCGCGTCGACTTCGAGCCGCTCGACCGGTTGCAGCGTCACCTCGGCAGCCAGATCCGGGCGCCGGCAGATGTCCAGCAGAGTGTGGCGGGCCCTGATGGCCCGGTACTCCGCCATGTAGCGGCCGGCCTGCCGCATGAACCAGACCGGCGTGACATCGACCGGCTCCCGGCGGCAGGCCCGCAGGAAGTTGTCGTTCACGCTTGGTATGGTACTACTCTGGTTCCGATGCCATACTTGCGGTTCTCGCGCAACCGGCGCGGCTACGAGCACACCTACGTCCTCCATACGTTCCGCCGCGAGGGGGAGTCCAAGCCGCGCCTGCTGTACTGGTTCCGGACGCCGCCCGCTGTCAGGGTCGGCCGCCACCCGCTCGACGAGCAGGCCATCCGTGCGATCGAGGAGAACAACCCGAGCCTCGCGTTCGATTGGGGCCGCATGCTCAAGGTGCAGCCTCCGCCCCCGCCGGATGCCGAGCGCCGCGGGAAGGGACAGCGGACGTCGCGGCCGGGCCGCCGCGCCGGTGCGGGGCGGGCCGACCGTCCGTCGGCCGCCGCCGGCGGCGAGCCGCGTCCGCGCCGCAGGCAGCGGGGCGAGCCGCCGCCGCCCGAGCCGGAACGGCTGCCTGAGGAGCCGGAGTCGATGCCCGCGTTCGAGGCGGACGAGCCGGTTCCGGCCTGGCAGCATCCGGTGGTGGCGCTGATGGGCGACGAGATGCTCGAGCGGCTGCGGGCGCGCTACGCGGAAATCAAGGTTCGGATTGCCGAGAAGCGAATCGACCCGGATGCGCGCGACGCCCTGCGCACGCGGGCCGAGACGCTCAACCCCGACGGCTGGGCGACCACGGAGGACGCCGTGCGGGGCATCGAGCGCTTCGAGGCCGAGGCCGAGGCCATCCGGGGCAGCCTCGGCCGGCGCCGGCCGCGCACGCGCCGCGCCGCCGGCACGGGCGACGATTCGCAGTCGTAACCCCGCCCGGGGCTTTGCTATAATGCGAGCCATTATGCGTACTTCCAGACGCTCGTATACACGCGCGGCGGGACGTTGGGCGTGCGCGGCGGTCGCGGTCGTCGCGCTGGGCGCCGTCGCCGGCGCACAGCCACCGGGCCAGGAGCGGCTCGGCCCGGAGGACGTCGGCCGCATCCTCACGGGCAGCCAGGCGCCCACCTTCCGTTCCGGCGTCACCCTCGTGACGACCGACGTCATCGCCCGGGATGAGAACGGCGTATTCATACCGGACCTGACCCGGGACGAGATCACCGTTCTCGAGGACGGGCGCCCGCAGGAGATTGCCTCGCTGGTGCTGGTGCACGGCGGGCGCGTCTACAACCAGCTGCTGCCGCCGGCGCCCGTGCAGGAAGGCATCGTGCTGCCGCCGTCCAGGCCGGTGAACGACACCGCGGGCCGCATCTTCATCCTCTTCGTCGACGATCTCCATCTGAACACGAGCCTGACGCCGAAGATCCGGCAGGTGTTCGAGACCATCGCCGACACGCTGATCCACGAGGGCGACCTGTTCGGCATCGTCTCGAGCGGCCCTTCCGCCATCAACGTCCAGATGACCTACGACCGGGCGCTGCTGTACTCGGCGATGGGGCGCATCACGGGCGACGGCTTCTCCAACCAGGAGATGATCGAGCAGTTGTCGGGCGGCCCGGGCGGCCCGGGCGAGCTGCGCTGGCGCGCGCACAAGGCCTTCAAGCTGGCGCGCGACATCGTCCGCAACCTCGAGGACGTGGAGAACCGCCGCAAGGTGTTCGTCTACCTGAGCAGCGGCTACGACTTCAACCCGTTCGAGTACGAGCGGTTCCGGCAGAGTCCCATCGGCCGCGCCATCGGCAGCATACAAGAGGCGGCCAACAACAACGATTCCTTCTACCAGGGCGTCACCGACCGCGACATCGACATGTTCAACGTGAACGAGCGGCAGGGGACCGTCTTCGCGGACAGCGACCTGGCGCTCGAGCTCAAGCAGCTCACGCTAGCGGCCAACCGCGCGAACGCGTCGTTCTACACCATCGATCCGCGGGGGCTGGTGGCCGGGCCGGACATCGGCTACGACGTGCCGTTGCGAGAGTGGCGCGACCACGTCTTCCAGACCCAGAACTCGTTGCGGCTGCTGTCGGAGCTGACCGGCGGCATGGCCGTCGTGAACCGCAACGACTTCGACGACGCGCTCGAGGAGATCGACGCGGAGACGAGCGACTACTACGTGCTCGGCTTCTACTCGAGCAATCCGGATCCCACGTTCCGCACGCGCCGCCTGCGCGTGGAGATCAACCGGGAAGGTGCGGAAGTGCGGCACCGCACCCACTACTCGTTCCCGCGGCAGCCGGAGCAGCCGGTACTCACGAGCGCGGGAGGCTGAGCGTCGTTGCGGAATGCCTGACGTGCGGGCGCATGAGGCGCGGAAGGGGATGTTCCTGATCGGACGGTTCGTTTCCGCGCAGCGCGCCGTCCTGCTCGCCGGTGTCGCCGCGTTCGTCTTCTCCTTCGGCGCGGTCGGCCGGGCGCCGCACGCCGGGCCGGCTGCCGCCGTTCCCGCGCCTGCACCCGCGCTGGACCCGGCCAGCGATCCGCCCCGGCGGCTCGACGTCACCGACCTGCGGCAGCCGCGCATCCGCGCCCGCGCCGCGATGATCTACAACCCGACGACCCACGAGATCCTGTGGGAGTCGAACGGCTTCGAGCAGCGCTCCATCGCCAGCATCACCAAGGTGATGACCGCGCTCGTGTTCCTCGAGCCGCGTCCGGACCTGGATGGCGACGTCGTGATCTCCCGGCGCGACGTCCGCCGCGCGTCGACCACGTATCTCCGCCGCGGCGAGGTGGTGTCGCTGTACAACCTCCTGCATCTGGCGCTGGTGGCGTCGGACAACGTCGCGGCGCGCGCGCTCGCGCGAGTCTCGCCGTGGGGCACCGCGGGGTTCGTCGAGCAGATGAACGCGATGGCGGCCGCGCTCGGCCTGCGCGAGACCTCCTTCACCGATCCGTCCGGGCTCGACAGCGGCAACGTCTCGACGGCCTACGACATCTCGCGGCTCATCGCGCACGCCACGACGCGTCCCGTCGTCTCCAGCATCATGCGCAAGCAGACGCACCGGCTGCGCACCAGCCGGCGCCGGCTGACCGTGCGCAACACGAACCGCCTCCTGCGCGGCCAACTGCTCGTCCACGGCGGCAAGACCGGTTACATCGACGCGTCGGGCTACTGTCTGGCCACGGTCGTGAAGCTGCCCGATCACGACCCGCTGTCGCTCGTCGTGCTCGGCGCCGGCTCGGGGGAGCGGCGGTTCTCCGAAGTGCGGCGGCTCGCCACCTGGGTGTCGCGCAACGGCGCGGCGCTCGCCGCCTCGGGAGTCGGGCCGGCCGATTGAGCCCCGCCATGCGCGACGTCATCATCATCGGATCGGGTCCGGCGGGGCTGACGGCCGCGCTCTATGCCGCGCGCGCCAATCTGCAGCCGCTGCTGATCGAGGGGCTGGAGTCGGGCGGCCAGTTGATGCTCACCACCGCCGTCGAGAACTATCCGGGGTTCCGCGACGGGGTCATGGGGCCGGACCTGATGGCGGAGATGCGCGCGCAGGCCGAGCGCTTCGGCACCGAGTTCATGCGCGGCGACGTCGTGAACGTCGACCTGACGGCCCCCCGCTTCGCGGTGGCGACCAGCGACGAGACGTACCGGGCACGGGCGCTCATCATCGCCACGGGCGCGTCGGCCCGGTTGCTGGGGCTGCCCTCGGAGCGTGCGCTGATGGGCCACGGCGTATCGACCTGCGCGACCTGCGACGGCTATTTCTTCCGCGACAAGCCGATTGCAGTCGTCGGCGGCGGCGACTCCGCGATGGAGGAGGCCACGTTCCTGACGAAGTTCGCCTCGCACGTGACGGTGGTGCATCGCCGCGACACGCTGCGCGCGTCGAAGATCATGCAGGACAAGGCGCTCGCCAATCCCAAGATCTCGTTCGAGTGGAACGCGGTCGTGGAGGAGGTCACCGACACGGAGAAAGGCGTGGTGACCGGGATCGTCCTGCGCGACGTGAGCACGGGCGAGCGCAAGACCCTGCCGGTCGAGGGCGTGTTCGTCGCGATCGGGCATACGCCCAACACCCGCCTGTTCAAGGGCCAGATCGAGCTCGATGCCGCCGGCTACATCGTGCCGCGGGGCGGCGCGCGGACGAGCGTTGCCGGGGTGTTCGCGGCCGGCGACGTGCAGGACCACGTCTACCGGCAGGCGGTCACCGCCGCCGGGTCGGGCTGCATGGCCGCGATCGACGCGGAGCGCTACCTCGAGAGTCTGCCGGCTGCGTCCTGACCGCCGGCCCCGGCGGCTGCCGCCGCCGCCCGTCAGTTCTCGATCCAGCCTCCGCCGAGAACCGTCGCGCCGTCGTAGAAGACCACCGCCTGCCCGGGCGCGATGGCCGGCTGGGGCTCGTAGAACTCGACCTCGACGCGTGCGCCGCCGTCCTCCAGGACGCTGACCTGCGCCGGCGCGGCGGCGTGCCGGTGCCTGATTTGCGCGGCCACGCGCAGGGGGCCGGACGGTACCCGTCCGGCAATCCAGTTCACCGCACCCGCGCGCAGCGTTGACCGCTCGAGCGCGTCGCGCGGCCCGACCGTCACGCGCCCCGACGCGGCGTCCAGCTCGGTCACGTAGAGGGGCGCCGGTCCGGAGATGCCGAGGCCCCGGCGCTGGCCCACCGTGAAGCGGTGGACGCCGGCGTGCCGCCCGAGCGTCCGGCCCGCGCCGTCGACGATGCGGCCCGGCCGCAGTGCCTCCGGCGCCCGGCGCGCCACGAGCGCCGCGTAGTCGCCGTCCGGGACGAAGCAGATCTCGTGGCTGTCCGGCTTGCGCGCGACCGGCAGCGACCGGGCCTCGGCATAGGCGCGGACCTCCGGCTTGCGCAGCCCGCCCAGCGGGAACCTCGCGCAGGCCAGCTGGGCCTGCGTCAGGCCGAACAGGAAGTACGACTGGTCCTTGGCGTCGTCCACGCCGCGCTGGAGCAGATACGTGCCGTCCGCCGACCGCTCCACCCGCGCGTAGTGCCCGGTTGCGACCGCGGCGGCGTCCAGGCCGTGCGCCCGCTGCAGCAGGGTGGTGAACTTCAGGTCGCTGTTGCAGCGGATGCACGGGATCGGGGTGCGCGCGGCCGTGTACTCGCCCACGAAGTGCGACACCACCTGCTCGTCGAACTGCCGCTCGAAGTTGACGATGTAGTGCGGAATGCCCAGCCTGGCGGCCACGCGGCGGGCGTCGTGAAGGTCGTCGAGGGTGCAGCAGCTGCCGAACTGCTGCCCGCCTTCGCGCTGATCGTACAGCTGCATCGACAGGCCGACGACATCGTGGCCCTCCTCGGCCAGGAGCGCCGCGGCCACGGACGAGTCGACGCCGCCGGACATGGCGGCCACGATGCGCATGGTGTCAGGCGCCGACGTGCTGGCCGCTGCGCGACAGCGCCCGCAGACGCTCGACGACCCGCGGCATGACGCCGACCACGTGGTCGATCTGCTCGGTCGTGTTGCCGAGGCCGAGGCTGAAGCGGATCGAGTTCTGGGTGCGATGGGGAGGGAAGCCCATGGCGCGCAGCACGTGGGACGGCTCGAGCGTGCCGGAGGAGCACGCCGAGCCCGTGGACACGGCCACCCCTTCGAGGTCGAGCGCGATGAGCAGGGACTCGGCCTCGACGCGGTCGAAGCTGATGTTCGTCGTGTTGGGCACCCGCCGGGCCGGGTCGCCGTTGACGACGGTGCCCGGCACGCCGGCCAGGATCCCGGCTTCGAGACGGTCCCGCAGGCCCGCGATGTCGCTCGTTCCATCCTCCAGCTTCGCCCTGGCGATGCGGGCGGCGGCGCCCAGCCCCGCGATGGCCGACACGTTCTCGGTGCCCGCCCGGCGACGCCGCTCCTGCCCGCCGCCGGTCGCGGCCGCGACCAGCCGCCGTCCGCGGCGCACCCAGAGGGCGCCGGCGCCCTGCGGGCCGTTGAACTTGTGCGCCGACAACGACAGCAGATCGACGCCGAGACGTTCCACGTCGACCGGGATCTTGCCGATCGACTGCACGGCGTCGGTGTGGAACAGGGCGCCCTGCGCATGCGCGATCGCCGCCAGCTCCGCGATGGGCTGGATCGTGCCGATCTCGTTGTTGGCATGCATGATCGAGACGAGGGCGGTTTCGGGGCCCAGCGCCGCCTCGAGCGTCTCCGGCGCTACGATGCCGCGGCCGTCCACCGGGAGCAGCGTCGTGGTCCAACCCCGCCGGCCGAGCGCCTTCAGGGTGTTGAGCACCGCCTCGTGCTCGATGGCGCTCGCGACGATCTGGCGCCGCGCCCCGGCGGCTTCGGCGACGCCGCGGAGCGCCAGATTGTCCGCCTCGGTGCCGCCGCTCGTGAAGATGATCTCCTGCGGGCGGCCGCCGATCAGGTCGGCAACCGCGGCGCGCGCCACGTCGAGCCGGGACTTGGCGGTCTGTCCGAACGTGTGCACGCTCGACGCGTTGCCGAACTCGCCGCGCAGGACCGCGACGGTGGTCTCGAGCACCGCCGGCTCGAGCGGCGTCGTCGCGTTGTGGTCGAAGTACACGTGCATTTTGCCAATCTTACCATCGCGAATATCGCGGTCGGCGGGCTGCTAGACAGGATCGGGCGCCTCCCCGTATACTTCAAGCTCTGCGCCCGCATGGCCGCGGTGGCGCAGCATAGGAGTTCTGATGGCCGCGATGTGGAAGCGCGAGGAGGGCACTGGCTCTTCCGAGTTGAAGATCGACCTGCAGTCGGGTGCGAAGCCTTTGTCGAGCGAGGTTGAGAAACGGCGTGGGGAGAACAGAGTGACATCATCCGGGCCTGCTGTTGTGACTATTGGCAAGTCGATCGTCGTCAAGGGTGAGTTGAGCGGAAAGGAAGACCTGACGATCGAGGGTCGGGTCGAGGGCAAGGTCGATCTGAGCGAGCACGTGCTGACGATCGGCGCCAACGCGAAGCTCAAGGCGCAGGTGTCTGCAAAGTCCATCGTCGTGATTGGCGAGGTTACCGGCAACATCGCCGCTTCCGAGCGGATCAGCATTCGCGAGGAAGGTTCGGTCGAGGGAGATATCGCCGCGCCGCGGGTGGCAATCGCCGAGGGCGCCACCTTTCGCGGCAGCATCGACATGCGGCGTGGTCAGGCCGGCAGGCCGGGCGGTGGGCAGCAGAAACCGGCCGGCCCGGCGCCGGGGCCGGCGGGGGGCGCTCCCAAGCCGTAGCCTCGTTCCCGGATCCCGTCTGGTTTCCAGGAACCGGAGCAACTCCCGGGGAGGACCCATGATCGGCGCCCTCATGTCCAGGTTGGGGCCGCGCCAGCGGGATCCTATCGGCGCGGTGCCCCTCAATCCGGCCAAGGTGCGCTCCGCGTGCCTGCTGGCCAACTTCGTCAACGCGCTGCGCAAGCGGCCGGAGCCGATCGTGGTCGAGCTGGGCCCCGCCACCGAAGGCAACGTCGCGTTTCTGGGTGAGCACGTGGCCTGCCGGATTTTCGTCGAGGATCTGCTGGGGAAACTGCCGCTGGGGGAAGCGGACCACGACGTGGTGCCGACACCGCTCGAGTACGCGAACGAGAGCATCGACGGCATCCTGTGCTGGGACATATTCGACTACCTGAGTCCGAGCGCGGGTCAGGATCTGGCCGACGATCTGGCCCGCATCCTGCGCCCGGGCGGTGCCTTGCTGCTGTACCATCGCACCGAGAGCATGTCGGACCCGCGCCGGGTCAAGTACGAGATCGTCGACGAGGAAAGCCTCCGCTGGCGAGTCTGCAACGACGCCGTGCCGCGCCCGTCGCGGGTGCTCCAGAGCCGCGAGGTCGCGAAGATGTTCCGTTCGCTGAACATCGCCGGCGCCATCCGGCTGAAGAGCCAGATGCGCGAGGTGATGTTCCGGAAGTCGTCCGTGGTGGCCAGAGCAGGTTTGACGTGATCGAGTCTGCCGCCGGGCGCAGGGGTGTGGGGTGAATGGCGCGACCCGTCGTCGCCTTGTTGAGCGACTTTGGAACCCGGGACCACTACGTGGGCGCCATGAAGGGCGTCATCCTCGGCATCTGCCCCGATGCCACGCTGGTCGACATCTCGCACGACATCCCGGCCCATGACGTGCTGACCGCGGGCCTCGAGCTCGCGGCGACCTACCGCTACTTTCCCGCGGGAAGCGTTTTCCTCGTCGTCATCGATCCCGGCGTCGGTTCCGAGCGCCGCGGCGTCGCTGCCGACACGGGCGACTACCGCTTCGTCGCGCCGGACAACGGCGTGCTCACCGCGGTTCTCAACGAGGCGCCGCCGCGGCGCGTCGTCGAGCTGACCGAGCGCCGCTACGCCAGGCCGACGGTGAGCCGGACGTTCGAGGGCCGCGACCGCTTCGCGCCGGCGGCGGCCTGGGTGGCGAAGGGCGTGCAGCTCTCGGCGCTCGGCCGGCCCGTGACCGACTACCGCACCCTCGACCTGCCGCTGCCCGAGCTGGCGACCGACCGCATCGTGGGGTGCGTGCTGCGCGTCGATCGGTTCGGCAACCTCGTGTCGAACATCGACCGCAAGACCTTCGAGCGGCTGGCGCAGCAAGGGGGCATCCAGATAGAGGTCGGCCCGCACGGCATCGACCGTCTGGTGGAGACCTACGCGGACATCCGCGAGGACGAGGTCTGCGCCCTGTTCGGCAGCACCGAGCATCTCGAGTTCGCGGCGAACTCGACCAGCGCCGTCGAGCGGCTGGGCGTCGAGCGGGGCGCCGCCGTCGTCGTGCGACAGGAATAGGATGATCGACCTGGAGCTCACCGCAGAGCAGCGCCTGCTGCAGCAATCCGTCCGGGAATGGGGCGCCCGCGAGATCGCCCCCCGCATCCACGACCTCGATCGCCAGCATCGGTTCGACGCGGGCATCCTGCCGCGGATGGCGTCGCTCGGCCTGCTGGGCATCAGCATCCCCGCCGAGTACGGCGGCGCCGGCATGGACTACGTCAGCCTCGGGCTGGCGTGCGAGGAGCTCGAGTACCTCGACACGTCGCTGCGCGTCATCCTGTCGGTGCACGCGGGGCTCAACTCGCTCAGCCTGCTGAGCTGGGGCACGGAAGAGCAACGGCGGCAGTATCTCGTCCCGCAGGCGCGCGGCGAGAAGATCGGCGGCTACGGCCTGACGGAGCCGGGGGCGGGCAGCGACGTGCGGGCGATCCAGTCGGTTGCCGTGAAGCGCGACGGCTGCTGGGTGCTGACCGGGGAGAAGACCTGGATCTCGCTGGCCGACGTGGCGGACCACTTCCTCGTCTTCGCCTGGAGCGACCGCGAGAAGAAGCAGCGGCGCGACGTCTCCGGGATCAGCGCGTTCATCGTCGAGCGCGGGTACCGCGGCTTCTCCAGCGGGGCGCTCGAGGAGAAGTGGGGCATTCTGGCCGGGAACACCGGGTTCTTCACGCTCGACGAGGTGGAGGTGCCCGAGGCCAACCTGCTCGGCCGGGAAGGCGAGGGGTTCAAGATCGCGATGTTCGCCCTCGACCAGGGGCGCTACACGGTGGCGGCGGGCGCCACCGGCCTCATCCGGGCCTGCCGCGACGCCAGCGTGCGGTACGCGACCGAGCGCCGGACCTTCGGCGTGCCGATCAGCCAGCATCAGCTCGTGAAGGAGATGATCGCGCAGATGGAGTCCGACTACCAGGCCGCCCGCCTGCTGTGGCTGCGCAGCGGCTGGCTCAAGAACCGGGGCCGGCGCGACACGCGCGAGACCGGCCTGGCCAAGTGGTTCGCGACCGTGGCCTCCGAGCGCGCGGCCGGCGATGCCGTCCAGATTCACGGCGCGAACGGCTACTCGGACGAATACCCGGTCGGGCGCTTCTACCGCAACTGCAAGGGCGCCGTCATCTACGAGGGCACCCGCGAGATTCACAAGCTGATGCAGGCCGACTACGCGCTCGGGTACCGCATCGACAGGGAAGCGCGCTGCACGCTGCCGCCGTACCGCGAGGCGGAGCCGGCCGGGCGGGATTCTGCGCCGAGGGAGCACGATGCAGGCTGAGGAGCTGTCACAGGCGTTTCTCGATGTCGTCGAGCAGGCGGCCATCGCCTGCGCCCACACGATGGGGCAGGGCGACCGCCACCGGTCCGACCGGGTCGCGGTCGAGGCGATGCGCGCGCGGCTCGACCGCGTGCCCATCGACGGCCGGGTGGTGATCGGCGAGGGCGAGCGCGACAAGGCGCCGATGCTCTACATCGGCGAGCGCGTCGGTCGCGGCGCCGCCGGCGACGACGGACTGCCGGAGATCGACATCGCGGTCGATCCCCTGGAAGGGACCAACCTCTGCGCCACGGGCGCCCCGCGCGCCATCGCGGTGCTGGCGGCGTCCGAGCGGGGCGGCCTGCTGCACGCGCCCGACGTGTACATGCAGAAGCTCGTCGTCGGGGCCCAGTCGAAGCGGTCGGTCGATCTCGACGCGCCCGTCGCGCACAACCTGCAGCAGATCGCCAAGTGCCTCGACCGCGAGGTGTCGGACCTCGTGGTCGTCGTCCTCGAGCGGGAGCGGCACGCGGGCCTGATCGGCGAGATTCGGGCGGCCGGCGCGCGCATCCGGCTCATTGGCGACGGCGACCTCACCGCGGCCATCGGCGCGGCCGTGGTCGGCAGCGGCATCCACGCCGTCATGGGCAGCGGCGGCGCGCCGGAGGGCGTGATCGCGGCGGCGGCCATGCGCTGCCTGGGCGGCGAGATCTTCGCGCGGTTGATCCTCGACACCCCCGAGACGGAAGCGCGCGCGCGGTCGATGGGCATCGAGGACACGGGCAAGGTGTACACCTCGGCCGAGCTCGCTTCGGGTCAGCGGATCACGTTCGCTGCGACCGGCGTCACCGAGGGGGCCCTGATGAAGGGCGTGCGGTTCTTCGGCGAGGGCTGCCGGACGAGCTCGGTCGTCATGCAGACCAATCCGCACCGCGTCCAGTTCATCGACACGATCCACGTCAAGGAGCAGGCGAACCGGCGGGGACTGCGGTTTTAGAATTTGACGGGGCTGCGCCCCGAGCCCCCGGCGGCGCTTGCGGGGACCCCATCGCGCCGCGCCGCCGAGCCGCGCCGTGCGCGGCTTGGGGCCACCGCGACGGAGGCGTGGTGGCCCCTTCTCGGCTGCTTCGGGCGAGTCGCGGTCGTTCTTGCGGTGCTTGCGGCGCCGCGGAGGCCGCTTGGTCTTGTCCTCGTGCGGGCCGCCCCGCTGGCGGGGCAGGGGGGCGCGCGGGCGGCGCGGCTTGCGGGGGGGCCTGGTCCCTGCCGCTGTCCTCATGTCTGATCCTACGCCGATCCGGATCCCGATCGACCCGCTGGCGCCCGCCGCGGCCGCCGTCGAGGAGGCGGTGCGCGTGCTGCGGCGGGGCGGGCTGGTCGCCTATCCCACCGATACGCTGTACGGACTCGGCGCGGATCCGCGACAACCGGAGGCCGTCGAGCGGCTGTTTCGGGCCAAGGGGCGGGCGGCGGACAAGGCGGTGCCGCTCGTGGCCGCCGATCTGCGGCAGGTCGAGCGGCAGATCGGCGTGCTGACGCGGCTGGCCCGCCGGCTCGCGCGGCGGTTCTGGCCCGGTCCGCTCACCCTGGTGATTGAAGCGGCGGCCACGCTCGACGGGCGTCTTCTGGCGCAGGGCGACACCGTCGCGGTGCGCGTTCCCGACCTGCCGCTGGCACGCGCGCTGGCGCAGGCGCTGGACGCGCCGCTCACGGCGACCAGCGCCAACCGTTCCGGCGAGGCGCCGCCGACGACCGCCGCGGCGACCGTGACCGCGCTGGGGTCGAGCGTGGCGCTCGTCCTCGACGGCGGTCCGGCGACGGCGGCCGAGCCGTCCACGATCGTCGACGCGCGCGGGGCGTCGCCCGTGCTGCTCAGGCCCGGCGTGGTCGCCTGGGACCGCGTGCTAGAATCGCTGAGGTGACGCGCAGTCAGGCTCCAGAGCGGCACTCCCGCCCCTTGGAACGCGCCGCGGTAGCAGGGCTGGCATTCGGCACGCGCCGCCGTCACACCGTAGAAGCATCCCTCGACGAGCTGACGGGGCTGGCGGTCACGGCCGGGGCCGAGGTCGTGCTGCGCTCGGTGCAGGAGCGGCCGCGGCCGTCGCCGGCGCTGTTCATGGGCCGCGGCAAGACCCGGACGCTGGCGGCCGCCTGCGACGAAGCCCGGGTGGAGCTCGTCATCTTCGACGACGAGCTGACGCCCGTGCAGCTCCGCAATCTCGAGGAGGCGCTCGGCCGCCGCGTGCTCGACCGCACGCAGCTCATCCTGGACATCTTCGCCGCGCGGGCCCGGACCCGGGAAGGCAAGCTGCAGGTCGAGCTGGCCCAGCTCCAGTACCTGCTGCCGCGCCTCGCGGGCATGGGGTCCGCCATGTCGCGGCTCGGGGCGGGGATCGGCACGCGGGGGCCCGGCGAGACGAAGCTGGAGAGCGACCGCCGGCGCATTCGCCAGCGCATCGCCCGCCTGCAGCGCGAGCTCGCCACGGTCCGGCAGCGCCGGGCCCGTTCGCGCGATCGGCGCCGCAAGGACGCGGTGCCGACCGTGGCGCTCGTGGGGTACACCAACGCGGGCAAGACCTCGCTGTTCAACCGGCTGACGCGCAGCCACGCGGCGGCGTCCAGCGCGCTCTTCGCCACGCTGGATCCCCTGCTGCGGCCGGTCAGGCTGCCGGATCGGCGCGCCGTGCTCCTCTCCGACACCGTCGGCTTCATCGACCGGCTCCAGCACACCCTGGTGGCGGCTTTCCGGGCCACGCTCGAGGCGGTTGCCGACGCGGATCTGCTCCTGCACGTGGTGGATGCCGCCCACCCGGCGCGGGCCGACCGGATCGCCGCTGTGCAGCGCGTGCTCGGCGAGGTCGAGGCCGCTTCGCTGCCGCAGGTGCTCGTCTTCAACAAGTGCGATCAGGTCGGCGAGGTCGATCGGGCGCGCCTGCGGCGGACGGAGGGCGACGCGGTGTGCGTCTCGGCCCGCACCGGCCTCGGGACGGACGCGCTCGTGTCGCTGATCACCCGCGCCGTCGAGATGCAGCACAGCCGGGTGACCCTCGACTTCGATCAGACGGAGCCGGGCGACCGCCAGCGTCTCGCCGCGCTCTACCGCCACGGCCGGGTCCTGCGGCAGGTCGCCGGCGACGGGCACGTGTTCGTCGAGGCCGAGGTGCCCCGGCGCCTCATGGCCCAGTGGCGCTCGCAGGCGGGCGCCCGGCGCGGGGCGGCCGGCGGGGAGGCCGGCTCGCCGTGAAGCGGATTGCGCTCCTGGCTCTCGTCCTGCTGGCGGTCGGCTGCGCGGCGCGGGTTCCGGTGGTAACGAGGCCCGCGTATCCCGACTACCTCTTCCCGACCGTGCCCGCCGTCTGGGTCGGCTCGGACGACGCGCGGCGCCACGAGGAGGCGTGGACCTTCCTGCAAGCCGGCGAGCTGGCGGGCGCCGAGCGCCGCTATCAGGCGCTGCTGGCGTCGAGTCCGGCCTTCTATCCGGCCGAGACGGGTCTCGGCTGGCTGAGCCTGGCGCGCGGCGACGCGCAGCAGGCCGCCGGGCACTTCGATCGCGCCGTCACCGCGGCCGCGACCTACCTGCCGGCGTGGATCGGGCGCGGCGAATCGATGCTCGCGCTCGACGACACCGCCGAAGCGCTGCGCTCGTTCGAGGCGGCGCTGAGCGTCGACGCCAGTCTGGCGCGGGTCGATCGCGTCGTCGGCGAGCTCCGCTTCCGGCTCGTCAGCGAGCAGCTCGCGCAGGCCCGCGACAGCGCGGCGGCCGGACGGTTCGACGAGGCGCGCGGACTGTACGAGCGTGTCATCGCAACCTCGCCGGACAGTGCGTTCCTGCGGGTGGAGCTCGGCCGGGTCGAGCTCGGCCGGGGCGATGCGGCCCGCGCGCGCGAGCTCGCCCAGGAGGCGATGGCGCTGGATCCGTCGGATCCGGCGGCGTTCATCCTCGACGGCGAGCTGTATCTGGCGGCCGGGAACCTGGCGGAGGCGGCGGCGGCGTTCGGCCACGCCTATCGCCTCGACCCCGACGAGGACACCGCGCGACGACTCGAGCGCATCAGGGACCGGCAGCAGCAGGTCGCCCTGCCGCCGGCCATCGCCGCCATCGGCTCGCAGCCGGAGGTGACGCGCGGGGAGCTGGCGGCGCTGATCGGCTCGCGGTTCGCGGACCTGCTGCGGTTGGCGGCCCCCGGGCGCACGGTGATCATCACCGACACGCGGGACCACTGGGGCCAGGCCTGGATTCTGGACGTGACCCGGGCCGGCGTGATGCAGGTCGACGCGGGATATCGTTTCGAGCCGGCGCGCAGCGTGCGCCGCGGCGAGCTGGCGGAGGTGGTCGACGCCCTGCTCGACCTGTTCGCCGCCGTCAATCCGGGGTCGGCGGCGAGTTGGGACGGCCCGCGGCAGGACTTCAGCGACATGCGTCCCGGTCACCTGAGCTACGCGTCCGCGGCGCGGTCGGTGGCGGCCGGCGTGCTCGACGTCCTCGACGGCGGCACCTTTCAGCCCACCCGGCCGGTGGCCGGCGGGGAAGCGCTGCGGGCGGTCGACCGGCTGGCCGCCCTGGCGCGGGATCTCCGCTAGCCGGACCTCGCGCCATGGCCATCCTCACGCTCGCCAACCAGCTGACACTGGGACGGCTGCTGCTCGTGCCCGTGCTCGTCATCCTCGTGGTCTACGGGTACAACGGCTGGGCGCTGATCACGTTCGTCGTCGCGGGGGTCACCGACGGGCTCGACGGGCTCATCGCCCGCCGTGCCGGTCAGCGGACCAGCCTCGGGGCGCTGCTCGATCCGATGGCGGACAAGCTGCTCCTCGTCTCGACCTTCGTGGTGCTGACGATGCCGGGGCTGACCCTGACGAACCGGCTGCCCATCTGGCTGACCGTGCTGGTCATCAGCCGCGACGTCATCATCGTGCTGACGGTGGCGGTGGTGAACCTGGCGGTGGACCGGTTCACCTTCCGGCCCTCGGTGCTGGGCAAGGTCACGACCTTCGTGTACATCCTCACCGGGAGCATCCTGCTGCTGTTCAACTACCTCGAGCGGTCGTCCATCCTGGTCGACGCGTTCATCTGGGCGGCGCTCGTGGTGACGCTCGCCTCAGGCTTCCACTACATCGCGCACGCCGCGCACGCCGTCAATCGGAGACCGCTGCCGGGCTCCGGCGCAGCTTCGCGCGAAAGTACTCGATCGTAGCGGCGAGACCCTCGTCCAGCGGGACGCGCGGCTCCCAGGCCAACAGCTCGCGCGCGCGGGCGATGTCGGGCTGACGCACCCGGGGATCGTCGACGGGCAGCGGCTTGTGGACGATCGTGGACCGCGAACCCGTCGCCGCGATGATCCGCCGGGCGAGCTCGGCGATGGACAGCTCGAGCGGATTGCCGAGATTGACCGGTTCGGTCGTCCGCGCGTGCATGAGCCGGATGACCCCGTCGACCAGGTCGCTGACGTAGCAGAGGCTGCGCGTCTGCTCGCCGTCGCCGTACACGGTCACGTCCTGCCCGCGCAGCGCCTGGGCGATGAAGTTCGGGACGGCCCGTCCGTCGTCGATCCGCATGCGCGGGCCGTACGTGTTGAAGACCCGCGCGATCCGGGTGTCGAGACCGTGGTAGCGGTGGTAGGCCGTGGTCATGGCCTCGGCGAAGCGCTTGGCCTCGTCGTAGACGCCCCGGGGCCCAATCGGGTTGACGTTGCCCCAGTACGCCTCGGACTGCGGATGCTCCAGCGGGTCGCCGTACACCTCGGAGGTCGACGCCAGCACGAACGTCGCCCGCTTGGCGAGGGCAAGCCCCAGCGCGTTGTGCGTGCCCAGGGCGCCCACCTTGAGCGTCGGGATCGGGAAGTTCAGGTAGTCGGCCGGGCTGGCCGGACTGGCCCAGTGCAGGACGAAGTCGACCGGCTCGTCGAGGCGGATGTGGCTGGTGACGTCCTGCTCGACGAACCGGAAGCCGCGCGCCCGCAGGTGGTCGACGTTCGCCGCGTCGCCCGTCAGCAGGTTGTCGATGCCGACCACCGCGTAGTCGCGCGTGATCAGCGCCTCGCTCAGATGCGACCCGATGAAGCCGGCAGCGCCGGTGATGACGACGGTTCGCTTCACGGCGCTGGCGACACAGTTTACGCCCTGGGGGCCCGCGTGTCCAAGGGCATGTGCTATGGTCCGGGGCGTCCGGATACGGGGAGTGGAGCGAATGGCGCAGGCACCGCGGACAGGCAGACGATCTCGGGGGGCGGCGAGGTGGCTGGGCGCACTGGCGATCGGCCTGCTGGGCGCGGCGCCCGCCGCCGGGCAGGTGACGCCGGTCGATCTCCAGGATCGAGCCGTCGAATGGCTCCGGGAGTACATCCGGATCGACACGGTCAACCCGCCCGGCAACGAGATTGCCGGCGCCAGGTTCCTCGCGGCGATCCTCGAGGCGGAGGGCATCCCGTACGAGATGGTGGAGTCGGCTCCCGGGCGCGGCAACCTCTGGGCGCGCCTGGACGGGGGCGACGCGCCGGATCTCGTGCTGTTGCACCACATCGACGTCGTGCCGGCGGATCCCGCCTACTGGAGCGTGGGGCCCCTGTCGGGCGCGGTCCGCGACGGCGTGCTGTACGGCCGCGGGGCAATCGACACCAAGGGGCTCGGCATCGCCCACCTCGCGGCCTTCCTCGACCTGCATCGATCCGGGGCGCCGCTGGATCGCGACGTCATCTTCATGGCGACGGCCGACGAGGAGGCGGGCGGTTTCTTCGGCGTCGGCTGGCTCGTGGAGCAGCGGCCCGAGCTGTTCGCCGACGTGGGCTACGTGCTCAACGAGGGCGGCGTGAGCGCGGTCGTGGACGGCGAGGTGCAGGTGGCGGTCGAGGTGACGCAGAAGGTGCCGTACTGGCTGCGCCTCACGTCGTTCGGGCGCCCCGGCCACGGCTCGCGGCCGCGGGAGGCGACGGCGGTGACGCGGCTGGTGGCGGCGCTCGACCGGCTGCAGGGGCACGAGTTCGAGGCGCGGATCGTGCCCGCGGTGGACGTCTACTTCCGGGGGCTGGCGCCGAGCATGCCGCCGGCGTGGCGCAGCCGCTATGCCGCCATGGACGCGGCGCTGCGCGAGCCCGGGGTGCCGGAGGCGCTGCTGCGCGAGTTCCCGGGCCACTACGGCCTGACCCGCAACACCTGCAACATCACGCGACTGGGTGCGAGCGACAAGATCAACGTGGTGCCGACCGAAGCCTGGGCCGAGGTCGACTGCCGCCTGCTGCCCGACCAGGATCCCCGGGCGTTTCTCGCGGAGCTGGGTCGCGTCCTGGGCCGCGACGTGGCCGTCGAGACGCAGATGGGCTTCACGCCGGCCGTCTCCTCGTCGGAGACCGGCCTGTTCCGCCTGCTCGAGGAGGTGACGCGGACGCACTTCCCGGACGCGACCGTCGTGCCGTCCGTGACGACCGGCTTCACCGACAGCCACTTCCTCCGCGACCTCGGCATCGTCGCCTACGGCTACAGCCCGTTCGCCATCCCCCTGGAGGACCGCGCCGGGGTCCACGGCAACGACGAACGGCTGTCGATCGAGAACATCCGCCGCGGCGTGCAGGTGATGTCGGACGTGGTCCGCGGCTGGGCCGCCGAGTAGCCGGCGCAGCCTCCTAATACGCGTGCCGGTGAAAGAGCACGCGCACGAGCGTCAGCCAGAGGATCTTGAAGTCGAGCGACACCGACCAGTGCTCGATGTAGTACAGGTCGTGCTCGATGCGCTTCTCGATCGAGGTGTCGCCCCGCCAGCCGTTGACCTGGGCCCAGCCGGTGAGTCCGGACTTGACCTTGTGCCGCAGCATGTACTTCGGCACGCGGTCCCGGAACTGCTCGACGAAGAACGGGCGCTCCGGCCGCGGGCCGACCAGCGACATGTCGCCGCACAGCACGTTCCAGAGCTGCGGCAGCTCGTCCAGGCTGAAGCGGCGCAGAATCCGCCCGACGGGCGTGCGGCGCGGGTCGTTCGCCCGCGCCCAAACCGGCCCGGTCTCGCGCTCCGCATCGTCGTACATCGAGCGGAACTTGAGCACGAGGAACGGCCGCCGGTCGAGCCCCATCCGCTCCTGCCGATAGAGCACCGGTCCCGGTGAGGTCCAGCGGATGAGCGCGGCGATCACGGCGAACGGGACCAGCAGGACCGCCAGGGCCGCGGCGGCGAGCGCGACGTCGATGGCGCGCTTGACGAGGCTGCCGAGGCCCTGGAGCGGCACGTCGTTGATGTTGATGATCGGGACGCCGTCCAGATCCTCGAGGCGCGCGCGCAGCGTGATGGCATGCAGCAGGTCGGGCGCGACCTTGACGTCGATGCATTCCCGGTCGGCCATCCCGATCAGGTCGATCATCCGGGCGTGCTCGTCCAGCGGCAGCGCGATGTAGAGCTGATCGATCCGCTCCCGCCGGATGATCTCGCCGGCGTCGGCGATCTGCCCCAGCAGCGGGAGTCCGCGGTAACCCGTGGTGTCGCCGCCCGCGCTGTCGTCGACGAGCCCGATGACGCGGTAGCCGAACTCGCCGTGCTGGAGGATCTTGTCGGCGACGTGCCGGGCCAGCTCGCCGGCTCCCGCAATGAGCACCCGCTTGAGGCCGAGACCGGCCCGGAAGCGCCGCTGGATGACGCGCCGCGCGGCCTCGCGCGTGGAGAACGTCAACCCGACGCCGAGCAGCAGGTACAGCATCCACACGATCCGCGATACCTCGTAGGTACCCGCCGCCCGCTCCGCCGGGCTCGCCACGTAGACCTGGAAGTACAGCGTGCCGAGCAGGCCGACGACGACGACGACGACATTGCCGACGAGCACGGCGAAGAAGTCGTCGACGCGCGTCCGGATCCGGCGCAGCCGGTACGCGCCCTGGAGGTGGAACGCCAGCGGGACGAGCAGCCCGATGAACGGGATCAGGACGAGATACTGCCCGAAGGGCGGCTGGCCCTTGGGCGCGGCGATGAGCCCCGCCTCGAAGCGGACGGCGTACGCCAGCCCGAAGGCGGCCATGCCGAGCAGCGCGTCCGAAACCGCGTGGCAGGCGGCCAGCCGCCGGGTCAGCCGCGCCGTCACGCGCCGCCCCCTCCACGGGGCGCGAGCGCCCCCTCGATCCGGCTGCGCATCTCCTCGTAGAACCGCTCGAGGGAGAACCGCAACGCCTGCTCGCGGATGTGGGCCGCGTCGAACTCGAGGGCGGCGGCGCGCGCAATCCCGGCGGCGAACGCCTCGGCGCCCGTGTCCTCCACCAGGATGCCGGTGGTGCCGTGCGACACGGTCTCGGCTGCGCCCCCCCGCGCCAGACCCACGACCGGCCGGCCGCAGGCGAGCGCCTCCACCGGAGCGATGCCGAAGTCCTCCTCGCCGGGCAGCAGCATCGCGCGCGACCCGCGATAGAGCTCGCGGATGTCGGCGTCCGAGCAGGGGCCGAGGAACTCGACGTGCGGGCCGGCCAGCGACCGCAGCCGCTCGCGCTCCGGCCCGTCACCGGCAATCCGGAGCGGCACGCCGGCCAGGCGGCAGGCTTCTATCGCCACGTCCACCTGTTTGTACGGCACCAGCGCGGAGACGATCAAGAAGTAGGAGCCGGGCGCCGATCCGTTCGGATGGTAGAAGGTCGTGTCGACGGGCGGATAGACGACCGCCGCGCGGCGGCCGTAGTGCTCGCGGATTCTGGTGGCGACGTGCCGCGAGATGGCGACGTACTGGTCCACGCGCCCGGCCGTCGCCGCGTCCCAGCGGGCCAGGCGGCCGAAGGCCAGCCGGTACAGCCGGTTGCGCAGCCAACCGACGCGCCGGCGCCCGAAGTAGGCGTCGAACTGGTCCCAGGCGTACCGCATGGGGGTGAAGCAGTAGCACAGGTGGTGGGCGCGCCCGGGGGGGACGACCGACTTCGCCACGCAGTGGCTGGTGCTGATGACGAGGTCGTAGTCGTCGAGGTCGAACTGCTCGACGGCAATCGGGAACAGGCCGACGTAGCGCCGGTAGTGGCGCCGCGCCCACGGCAGGAACTGGACGAACGAGCGCCGCGGCCGCGTGGCGTCGAGGCGCGACGACACCGAGCCGGGGACGTGCAGCAGGGTGAACACCTCGGCGTTCGGCAGGAGCTGCGTCAGCGCCTCGAGCACCTTCTCGCCGCCGCGCATGCCGGTGAGCCAGTCGTGCACGAGCGCGACGCGCGCGCCGCCGAGGTCGGCGGGCTGCACCGGGCGTTCCTGCCACTCCGTGCCGAGGGGGAGGACGTCGGCCACAACAGGCTCCCGGTCAGGCGGCGGCCAGCTCCTCGTAGATCCGTCGAATCTGCCGCACCGATGCCGGCCACGAGAACGACCGCGCCCGCACCAGGCCGCGCGACCTCAGGTTGTCGCGGAGGGTGCGGTCGGTCAGCACCTGGCGGATGCCGTCGGCGATTGCCCGGGGGTCGTAGGGGTTGACCAGGACCCCCGCGTCACCGACCACCTCGGGCAGCGACGAGACGTTGGAGACGACCACCGGGGTGCCGCTGGCCATCGCCTCGAGCGGGGGCAGGCCGAATCCCTCGTACAGGGACGGGAAGACGAAGACGTCGGCCAGCCGGTAGAGCGCCGCGAGCGTGGCCTCCGACTGGTAGCCCAGGAACCGCACGTGCTTGTGCAGGTTGTAGCGGTGCACGGCCCGCCGCAGCGTGGAATAGCGGGAGACCTCGCTGCCCGTGATGAGGAGCTTGAGGTCGTCGAGCCCCTCCTGCCGGAGCAGCACGAAGGCGCCGATGAGGCGCTCCAGGTTCTTGTGCGGCTGCACGTTGCCGGCGTACATCAGGAAGCGCTCGTGCAACTGGTAGCGTTCGCGCACGCGCACGATCTCTTCCTCGGGGGGCTGCCGGTGGAAGCGCTCGTCGATCGCGTTGTGGATGACCGTGACCTTCGAGCCCGGCACGTCGAAGAAGCGCAGGATGTCGCTCTTCGAAGCTTCCGAGACGGTCAGGATGTGGCTGGCCCGGCGCACGGCGGTCGCGAACATCGCCCGCGCATAGGCGTACGACAGCCGGCTCGGCAGGTACTGCGGGAAGATCAGGTGGATGCAGTCGTGAATCGTGACGAGCGAGCGGCACGGCGTCAGCACGGGCAGGACGTAGTGGGGCGTGTGAAAGAGGTTGGGTGCCGCGCGCGCGAGACGGATCGGCACCGAGAGCTGCTCGCGCAGCGAGTACTCGCCGGCGGCCTCGGGCACCACGCGAAAGTTCGTGCCCAGTTGGCCGGCGAGCTTGCCGTCGTCCGGCCGGCCGAGCAGCACGTACTCGGTGTCGCGGTCCAGCCTGGCGAGCTGGCGCAGGAGGTTGCGCACGTACGTGCCGACGCCGAAGTCGTGCAGCCTGCGCACGTCTATCGCGATTCGCACTGCAGGTGACTATAGCAGCGGGGACGGCGGCGCCCGCCGGGGGGGCAGGCAGAGCCGGTTGACCATGTGAGCGGGTGCCGTGCGTGCGATGCGGTACGATCGCCTGATTGGCCAGGCTGACGGTTACGTGCGAACGCGGATTGAATGGATAGTTCGCCGGCATCGACTGCGGCTGCTCCTGGTGTCGGTGGTCATGGCACCGGCGGTCCTGTGGGTCGGACCGGCCCTGGTGTGGCGGCCGCCCCCTCTTGTCGGCGAGCGCCCGGGGGACGGATGGGAACGGATCCCCGGCGTCGTGCACGTGCACACCACGCTCTCCGACGGCACGGGCACTCCCGAGCGCGTCGCGCAGGCGGCCCGCGCGACCGGGGCATCTTTCGTCGTGATCACCGACCACGGCACCGACGCGGCCCGCTCGCTCTCCGGCTATCGGGACGGGGTCCTGGTGCTGGCCGGCGCGGAGCTCTCGACGCATCAGGGTCACTTGCTCGGCCTCGGCATGCGGCCCCTGGCGTTCCCTGCGGCCGTGGATGCGCGGAATGCGCTCGACGACGTGCGGCATCTGGGCGGCACGGCGTTCGTCGCACACCCCACCAGCCCGCGCGCCGACCTGCGGTGGAGCGGCTGGGAGCTCGAAGGCGCCTGGGGACTCGAGGTGCTCAATGGGGACAGCTTGTGGAGACGGGCGTCCTGGCCGGCCCTGCTGCGGGGGCTCGTCGTCTATCCCTTCAGTCCCGCCCGTGCGCTTGCAGGTGCTCTGGACCGGCCCCGTTTCGCGATCGCACGCTGGGACGACCTCCTGCGCCGGCGTGCCGTGGCCGGGCTCGCCGGCATCGACACCCACGGCTTTCCGCCCTACGCGAGCTTGTTCCGCGTGCTGCGGAACTACGTCCTGCTCGAGGCCCCGCTCTCGGGCGAGGCCGAGCACGACGCCGCGGCGGTTCACGAGGCGCTGGCGCGCGGTCGCTCCTACATGACCGTGGAAGCCCTGGCCCCGGCGGGCGGGTTCTTCTTCCACGCCGCCCGGGGGAACGCGCGGTGGCAGATGGGCGACACGGTCGCGCCCGCTCCGGGACTGGTGCTCCGGGCCGGCGGCTACCTGCCGCGCGGCGCGCGCGTCGGCGTCTACCACGACGGGGAGCGGATCGCGGTCGGCGAGGGCGGGATCGAGGTTGCGGTGCGCATGCCGGGGGTCTACCGGGTCGAGGTCCACGTCGGGGGATGGGACCTGCCGTGGATCCTGTCCAACCCGATCTACGTCTACGGCAGCGGGGAGACGGCGGCCCGCAGCCGCCGGGCGGGACGGCCGGCTGACGCGCCGCCGCCGCCGGCGGTGGCGCGCCCCCTGGACGCGTTCGAGGCTGGTTCGGCCCTCGCCGCGGAGTCGGATGCGGGCACGTGGGTCGATCCGGTGGTGCGGGTCGCCAGCGAGCGCGGGCCCGGCGACGCCGCCCGGCTCCGGTTCCGCCTGCGCCAGCCCCGGCCCGACCCGGCGGCGGTCTGGGGCGCGCTTGTCGATCGGTCGCGCCGCAACCTCGCGGGTGATTCCGGGCTCGTCTTCGACGTCAGGGCCGACGGCGTGTACCGCATCCGGGTTGCGCTCTGGGAGGAGCGGCCCGGTCAACCCGGCAGCCAGGTCGACTGGTGGCAGTCGTCGGTTCGCACCTCGACGGGATGGCGCCGCCACGCGATCCCGTTCGATCGCCTGTATCCTGCCGACACCAACGTAGACCGGGAACTCGACCTCCGGCGCATCGTCGGACTAGTCTTCTACATCGATCCGGCTACAGGCGAGCCGGTCAGGGAAGGCAGCGTCTGGTTCGAGCGGCTCGGCGTCTACTAGCGTCCCGCGCGCGGAGCGGCCGGCTGGGCGCGCCGCCATGACCGGTCGGGGGCCAACCGGTTCGACGCCGACGGTCCAATGCGGATCCGACTGGCGGACGCATCGCGGGGAGGGGTGCGGGTGAGAATCGGTCTCGATGGCAAGGTGCTGACCCTCAGCGCCCGCGGCACCGGGCGCTACGCGATCAACCTCACGCGGGCGATGCTGGCGGAGGCGGCGGCACGCCGTCCGGATCTCGACTTCGTCATCTTCACCGGCCCCCAGACGTCCCGCGAGGTCATGCAGGAGTTGCGGGGGGGCTGCGAGGAGTGCCTCCTGGGTGCGAGGAGCAGCGTGGTCCGCTGGCTCGCGCTGGTCCCGGCCGCGCTGCGCCGCCTGAAGATCGATGTCTTTCACGGCATGGATCATGTCGGCATCCCCCTCGTCGGTCGGACCGGCAAGTATGTGGTCACCGTTCATGACGTGATCCCACTGATTCTGCCCGAGACCTTTACGCCCCGGCATCGCACGATCGTCAGACTTGCCCTCGCCCGGATCCGGCGCAAGGCCGACTGCGTCATCGTGCCTTCGCATGCCGTCAAGGGCGATGTCGTGCGCTACGTGGGATTCCCGGAGGACCGCGTGGTGGTGACGCCCGAGGGCTGCGATGCGCGATTCCGGCCCGTTCGGCTGGAGGCGGCTCTTCGCGACGTGGTCGCCAAGTACGGTCTCCCTGCGCGCTACCTGCTGGCGGTGGGCACCCTGGAGCCGCGCAAGAACCTGGCGGCGCTGCTCGAGGCGTTCGCACGACTGCGGCGCGGCCGTGCGGTCGATCCGAATCTGCGGCTCGTGCTCGCGGGCGCGCGCGGCTGGCTGGACGAGCCCCTCTTCCGCACCGTCCGGGCCCTGGGGCTCGAGCGGGCCGTCCATTTTCCAGGGTTCATCGAAGACGATGACCTGCCTGCGGTCTACAGCGGGGCGGCGCTGTTCGTGTTTCCGTCGTTGTACGAAGGATTCGGGTTGCCGCCGCTGGAGGCCATGGCCTGTGGCGTGCCGGTCGTCGCATCGAACGTGTCCGCCATGCCCGAGGTGGCCGGCGACGCCGCCATACTCGTGGACCCCCGCGACGTGGACGGCCTCGCGTCCGCCATCGCGCGGGTGCTGCGCGACGGGGCGCTACGCGCCCGCCTGCGCGTTGCCGGTATCGCGCGGGCGCGGCAGTTCTCATGGGAAACCACCGCGCGCCGCACGCTGGACGCGTATGCCACGCTCGTCTAGCATGTAGCCGGCTGGTTCCGGCTGGTCAAGGTCCAAACTAGGGCGATGCGCGTCCTGCACGTCATGGCGTCGGGCGCCCGCGGGGGCGGGGCCACCCATGTCGTCGACCTGCTGCCTGCGCTGCGCCGGGCAGGCTGGGACTGCGAGGCGGCGGTCGGCCGGGACGGACCCCTGGGCGCCGACCTCGCCGCCCTCGACATTCCCGTGCACCACGTCGATCTGCTGGGACGGCGGCTCGCGCCGCTGCGCGCCCTGCGACTCGCGCGGCTGACGGCGAGGGTCGCGCCGGACATCGTGCACCTGCACGGGACCCGGACGGCATTCCTCCATGCGGTCGGAGCCGCACTGCGGCGCGGGGCGCGGTTGCGCCGGCGTGGGCATCCGCCGGTCGTCTACACGGCGCACGGTCTCGGTTACCGCAAGGAGGCGGGCCGGCTCGAGCGCCAGGCGTCGCTATGGGCCGAGTGGGTGGCCTGTCGCGGCACGCAGGCGGTCATATCGGTATCGCGGGCGGACCTGGCGGATCTGGCACGCCGGGGTTGCCTGCAGCACCAGCTTGGATTTCATGTCGCCAACGCCGTGCGCGCGCCGGCGGCGGCGGATGGGGACCGGACGGCGGCGCGGCGCCGCCTGGGACTGCCGGCCGCCGGCCTGGTGGTCGGGACCGTTTCGCGGTTGGTACCCCAGAAGGCGGTGGGCGACCTCGTCGACGCGGTTGCACGAATCGCGCCGGGCTTCCGCGGCTCGTCCGGACCGCTGACGGCGGTCGTCGTCGGGGACGGCCCGTTGCGCGCCAGCCTGGAGCGGCGCGTGCGGCCCGGCATCGACGGCGCGCGAGTGATGCTGCTCGGCGCGCGCGCCGATGTGGCGCAGGTGTTGCCTGCTTTCGATGTCTTCGTGCTCTCCTCGCACTGGGAGGGCGAGCCGATAGCGTTGCTCGAGGCAATGGCGGCGGGGCTGCCGTGCGTGGCCACGGCAACCGAGGGGGCTCGCGAGATTCTGGGCGGCGACGGGTCGAGTGGACGCCTCGTGCCGATTGGCGGCGTGAATCAGCTCGCCGCAGCGCTGGCGGACCTGCTGCGCGATGCGCGCGCGCGAGAGACGCTGGGGGCAGCCGCCCGGGCGCGGGTGCGAAGCCGCACGCCGGACGCGCAGGCGACGCGCGTGGCCGCCGTCTACCGCCAGCTCCTGGCCCCGGATGCGGCGCAGTTGCCTGCAGCGGTCGCTTGACGTCCTGTGGCATACTCTCACTGGCCATGCCGGCCGTGGAGAATTGAACCCACCGACCCATCGGCCCTGCCCGATGCTTGCAACCACCGCCGGTTCGCACCCCGACTGACGCGTCCGTACGCGTTCCGGCTGCGCCCGATGCCGCCGCGCCTTGTCCGTCGCGCACGCCGCACCTTCTTTCTGGCCCGCAACGTTCGCCAGGCGGCGACCTTCTGCGGGGGCTATCGCGCATTGGTTCGTAACGTGGTCGACATATGGACCGCGCGCGGCGCGGGCGCGGCGGCCAGTTGGGCCAGGATGGCGGTGTCCGCCAGCGCCTATGCGACGGCGTGCCGTTACCGCGCCTGGTTGGCTCGACGTCCCCTGCCGCCGCGCGCGGCGGGCACGGTGCATGCAATTGCATCGACAACCGGCTTGGCGGAAGACGAGTTGCCGGCCTTCATCGGTCTTCTCCTTCGTTACGCGCCGCCCGGTGCGACGCTGACCCTGGTGACGGATTCGCGTGGCGCCGACGCGCTCGATGCCCGGCGTCGAGGCGCCGCCTCCTCAACCGCGGTGCGTGCGGTGATCGTCGATGAACCTTCCGTTGACGTGATGGTGGACGTGGCGCGCGGCGGTGCCGCTGACGCCGACTTCACCGTGCTGCTGGGGCCCGGATGCGTTGGCGGCGATCCGCGGCCGCCGGCAGCAGCGGGCGCGGAGCTGTTCTATGGAGATGAAGACCGGGTCGACGCCGCCGGCGACCGGTCGAGGCCGTTCTTCAAGCCCGACTTCTCACCCGACCTGCTGCTGGCCAGCGACTACTTCGGTGCCTGCCTGATCATGTCGCGGATGTTGGCCGAGGCGCTGCCCGCGGGATCGGTGAGCGATTTCCATAGCCTGGCATTGCGTCTGGTGGAGAGAGCAGAGCGTGTACGCCGCCTCGACGGCTTCGTCGCTCATCGCTTCGTGGATCCGTCTCCCGAGCCGGAGGAGCCGCCCGCCTACCTGCCGCAGTTCATTCGCAATCGCTATGGTCCTGCCGCGGGCGTGACGATCGTCGACGACGGGACTGCTGGCTGGCGGTGTGATTTCGGCAACCGGCGGGCGCGTGTGTCGGTGCTCGTGCCGACGAGAGACAAGCTGGAGCTGGTACGCGACTGCGTCGACGGCGTCTTTGCGACGAATACGGGAGACTTCGAGGTTCTCATCCTGGACAACGGCTCGAACGACGCGCGCACGCTGTCCTGGTTCGAACAAGCCGAGGCGGCGCGGGCCCGCCTGCGCGTCCTGTCCTCCCCGGGAGAATTCAACTGGAGTCGGCTCAACAACCAGGGCATGGCGCACGCGAGCGGGGACGTGTTCGTATTCCTCAACAACGACACCGTGCCGCGGTCGCGGGAATGGCTGGCCCGGTTGGCCGACGTGGCGATGCGACCGGATGTCGGGGCGGTTGGCGCGCTTCTGCTCTATCAGGATGGCCGTATCCAGCACGCGGGGATGGTGGTCCATGAAGGCCGGTCGGAACACGTGTATCGCGAGATGATTCCCGGTACCGTCGATCAGTCGTTCGTCTCGCCGTCCCTGCCGCGCAACGTCGTGGCCGTGACGGGCGCCTGCATGGCCGTGTCGCGCCGGGCCATGCAGGCCGTCGGTCGGTTCGATGAAGGGTTCGCGGTGGTCGGCAACGATGTGGAATGGTGTGTGCGCGCCATGGTTCGCGGTTACCTCAACGTCTACTTGCCGGATGTGGTTCTGCTGCATCTCGAGATGCAGACGCGCCGGCGGCGCGATTCTGCGTCAGATGCGGCCCGCCTCGAGGCGGTGCTCGTCCGGCATTGCCGCGAGGACCCCTTCTGCAACCCCAACGTGCTGAGTTGGCCCGGAGAGATCGGTGCGCCGTGAAGGGCCGCCATTCTTCAGCGGGTGCGAATCCCGCTATCGTTGACGGTTTCGTGCGGGGGCGGGGTCGATGAAGATCGCGGTGGTAGGTACCGGCTATGTCGGGCTGGTCGTCGGGGCATGCCTCGCGGAGAACGGCAACGAGGTCGTCTGCGTCGACAGCGACGAGGCCAAGATCCGGGCGCTCGAGGAGGGCCGGATCCCGATCTACGAGCCCGGGCTCGACGAGCTCGTGCTGCGCAACCGGCGCACGGGGCGGCTCGCGTTCACCCCGCTGCTGGCCCGCACGGTCGAGGCCGCGGAGATCGTGTTCATCGCGGTCGGCACCCCGGCGGAGGAGGACGGCTCGGCCGATCTGAGCCACGTGCTCGACGTGGCCCGGGACATCGCCCGGGCCATGCGCGGCTACACGCTGATCGTGGCGAAGAGCACCGTGCCGCCCGGCACGGCCGCCCGCCTGCGCGAGGTCGTCGGCCGCGAGACCACGCACCCGTTCAGCGTCGTCAGCAATCCGGAGTTTCTCAAGCAGGGCGCGGCCATCGAGGACTTCATGCGGCCCGACCGCGTCGTGATTGGCGCCGACGAGCCGCGGGCGGCGGAGATGATGCGGTCGCTGTATGCCCCGTTCACGCGCACCGGCGCCCCCATTCTCGTCATGGACTGCGCGAGCGCCGAGCTGAGCAAGTACGCCGCGAACGCGATGCTGGCCACGCGCGTGTCGTTCATGAACGAGATGGCCAACGTCTGCGAGCGGTTCGCCGGCGACATCGACCAGGTCCGCCGCGCGGTGGCGGCCGATCGCCGCATCGGGCCGGCGTTCCTCTTCGCCGGGGTGGGCTACGGCGGAAGCTGCTTTCCGAAGGATGTGCGGGCCCTCGCCACGCTCGCCCGCGACAGGGGCTACCCGTGCCGCATCCTCGAGGCGGTGCAGGCGGTCAACGCCTCCCAGAAGCTGCGGCTGGTCGACAAGATGGCGGCGCACTTCACGTCGCTCGAGGGCCGCACGATCGCGCTCTGGGGGCTGGCGTTCAAGCCCAAGACCGACGACATGCGCGAGGCCCCGTCGATCGCCATCGCTGCGGCCGTGCTGGAGCGGGGCGGCCGCGTGGTGGCCTACGACCCCCAGGCCGGGCGCGCGGCCCGGCGGGTGCTGGACGCGCGCGTCGCCTACGCGGCGACCGCCTACGAAGCGCTCGAGGGCGCCGACGCGCTGGCCATCGTGACCGAGTGGAACGAGTTTCGGGAGCCCGACTTCGCGCGCATGCGCGCCCTGATGCGGTCGCCGACCGTCTTCGACGGCCGCAATCTGTTCACGGCGGAGCGGATGCGCGCCGCGGGCTTCACCTACGTCTCGATAGGGAGATAATGGGCGCCGTCCTGGTGACCGGCGGGGCGGGGTACATCGGGAGCCACGCGGCGCACGCGCTGCGCGCGGCGGGCCGTGACGTGGTCGTGCTCGACAGCCTGCAGGCCGGGCATCGCGAGGCGGTGCGCGGCCTGCCGCTGGTGACGGCCGACATCGCCGACACGGCCGCGGTCCGCGAGACGATCCGCCGCTATCGCGTGACCGCGGCGCTGCACTTCGCGGCGCTGCTCTCGGTCGGCGACTCGGTGGCCGCGCCCGCCCGCTACTACGAGAACAACGTCTGCGGGACGCTGGCGCTGCTCGAGGCGCTGGTCCGCGAGTCGGTCGGGTTGCTGGTGTTCTCGTCGACCGCGGCGGTCTACGGCGAGCCGCTCCGGACGCCGATTGCCGAGGACCACGCCACGCGGCCGATCAACGCGTACGGCGAGACCAAGCTGGCCGTCGAGCGGGCGCTGCCGTACTACGAGCGGGCGTACGGCCTGCGTTCCGTGCGCCTGCGGTACTTCAACGCGGCCGGCGCCGACCCCCGCGGTCGGATCGGCGAGGATCACCGCCCCGAGGAGCACCTGATTCCGCGCGCGCTGGCGGCGGCGGGCGACGGGCCGCCGCTGATCGTCTTCGGCGACGACTACGCCACCGCGGACGGCACCTGCTGCCGGGACTACGTGCACGTCTCCGACCTGGCGGCCGCGCACGTCCTCGCGCTCGCGGCGCTCGAGGCGGGCAAGCCGTCCGGCGTCTACAACCTCGGGAACGGACGCGCCTTCTCGGTGCGCGACGTCGTCGCGGCCGTCGAGCGCATCGCGGGCAGACGCGTGCGCCACGAGCTGGGTCCCCGGCGCCCGGGCGACCCGGCGGTGCTGCTGGCCTCGAGCGCGCGCGCGCGGTCGGAGCTGGGCTGGGAGCCGATCTACGAGGAGCTCGACGTGATCGTCGAGACGGCCTGGCGCTGGCATCGCTCGCATCCGCGCGGGTACGCGTCGTGAGCCAGCTCCGCCGGCTGTATCGCTACGGCTACCCGCATCGCGGCCGTTTCTGGGTCGCCGCCATCGCGATGCTGGCCTACGCGGCGGCCTCCGGCGGCCTGCTGTACCTGTTCAAGCCGATCATCGACGACGTGCTGCCCGCCCGCACCGGGCTGGCCTGGGTCACGGCGTCCATCATCGGTCTCAGCGTCTGCAAGGGGCTCGCGGCGTACTTCTCCGTCTACCTGATGACCGACGTCGGCGAGCGGCTGGTCCGCGACCTGCGCAGCCGTCTGTTCGGCCACATCCTGGCCCAGTCCGCGGGGTTCTTCGCGCGGACCAGCACGGGTGCGCTGATGTCGCGGATCACGAACGACGTCGGCCGCGTCCAGCACGCGGTGGCGCAGACGCTGGGCGATCTGCTGCGCGAGTCGGTGACCCTGCTCGTGTACGCCGGGATCCTGCTGTATGTCGACACCGGACTGGCCCTCGTCTGCATGACGGGCGCCCCGCTCGTCGTCTACCCGCTGGCGCGCCTGGGCCGGCGCGTCCGGCGCACGACGCGGCGCGGCCAGGAGGAGCTCGAGCACCTGTCCCACATCACCGCGGAGGCGTTCGCGGGCCACCGCATCGTCAAGGCGTTCGCCGGCGAGCCCTACGAGCGGCAACGGTTCGATCGAGCGTCCGGGCGGCTGTACCGGACGAACATGAAGGTCACCAGCTCGGTGTCGGCGCTCCCGCCGCTCATGGAGTGGCTCGGGGCCTTCGGTATCGTCGGGGTCCTGTGGTACGGCAGCCGGGAGATCGCCGCGGGGGACCTCACCTCGGGCGACTTCGGGTTGTTCATCGGCGCAATGCTGTCGATGTACGGGCCGATCCGCAAGCTCAGCCGCGTGAACGCCGGCATCCAGCAGGCGATTGCGGCGGCCGAGCGGGTGTTCGAGACGCTGGACACGCGCAGCGAGGCGGCCGACAGGCCGGGCGCGCGGCCGCTGCCGCCGCTGCGGCGGTCGATCGAGTTCCGGGAGGTCAGCTTCAGCTACGGTGACGGCGGGCAGGTGCTGGACCGGGTCTCGTTCGAGGTGCGGGCCGGCCAGGTCGTGGCCCTCGTGGGCCTGAGCGGCGCCGGCAAGACGACGCTGGTCAATCTCGTGCCGCGCTTCTACGAGGTCACCGGCGGGACGATCGCCATCGACGGCGTCGACATCCGGCACGTGACGCTCGAGTCGCTCCGGTCGCAGATCGGCATCGTCACGCAGGACACCGTGCTGTTCGACGATACGATCGGCAACAACATCGCGTACGCGCTGCCGGCGGCGTCGCGCGAGATGGTGGAGGCAGCCGCGCGCGCGGCCCATGCGCACGAGTTCGTCGAGATGCTGCCGGAAGGCTACGACACGTTGATTGGCGACCGTGGCCAGCGGCTGTCCGGCGGGCAGCGCCAGCGCGTGGCCATCGCCCGCGCGCTGCTGCGGAACTCGCCCATCCTGATCCTGGACGAGGCCACCTCGGCGCTCGACGCCGAGTCGGAGCACCTCGTGCAGGAAGCGCTGGCGCGGCTGATGCTGAACCGGACCGCGTTCGTGATTGCGCATCGCCTGTCGACCGTGCGGCGCGCCGACCGCATCGTCGTGCTCGACCGGGGACGGGTACGCGAGACCGGACGTCACGAGGAGCTGTTGTCCGCACCAGACAGCCTGTACGCCAAACTCTACTCGCTGCAACTGCTGGGCGTGCGCGGTGAGCCCCCGCGTCGCACCGGGACGCCGTCGTGACAACGCCGCGCCGGGCCGACAAGGCGCGCACAGCGCGGCTCGGCGGGAGCGGCGCGGGGCTATGGGGGCCCCCGCAAGCGGACGCCGGGGGCTTGGGGCTCAACCCGTTCAATCGAGTCCAGGAGTCTGCGCCGCACACTAGTGCAGACTCCAAGCCGCGCACGGCGCGGCTCGGCGGGAGCGGCGCGGGGCGCAGGGGCCCCCGCAAGCGGACGCCGGGGGCTTGGGGCGCAGCCCCATCTGATCGAGGATTCAAGATGATCAAGTCGATGACCGGTTTCGCCTCGCTGGCGCACGACGACGAGCAGGTCAACCTGACCGTCACGGTGCGCAGCGTCAACCATCGCTATCTGGACGCGCACGTGCGCGTGCCGCCGGCCTTTGCCGAGCTCGAGCAGGGCCTGCGCGGGCTCGTGCAGCAGCACGTGGCGCGCGGCCGGGTGGAGCTGACGCTGACCGCGCAGCTCAAGATCGGCTCGCCCGTCGAGGTCGATCTGAACGAGAGGCTGGCGGAGGCGCTGGTAGCGGCGGGGGAGCAGGCGCGCCTGCGCGGCTGGGTCGAGTCGGGGCTGACCGCCGGCGAGCTGCTGCGGTATCCCCAGGCGGTGACCGTCCGCGAGCTGCCGGCCGACCGGGAGGCGTGGCAGGCCGTCTGCTCGCGCGTCGCCGACACCGTCGGCGACGCGCTCGGCGACCTCGACCGCATGCGCCGCCGCGAGGGCGAGTTCCTGCGCACCGACCTGGCCGAGCGGGCCGCCGCGCTCGGGTCGCTCGTGGACCGCATCGTGGCGGACGCCGAGACCGGCGCCGACGCGCTGCGGGCACGGCTGGCGGCCCGGATCGAGGACCTGGGCGGCGCGGTCCAGGCCGAGCCGGAGCTCGTGGCGCAGGAGCTCGTCAAGTGGGCCGCCCGATCGGACATTCACGAGGAGGTGGCGCGGCTGCGGGGCCACCTCGAGCACCTGGCCGAGCTGGCGGCGGGACCGGCGCCGTGCGGTCGGAAGCTCGATTTCCTCGTGCAGGAGATGAATCGCGAGGTCAACACCATCGGATCGAAGGCGGAGGGCCGCGAGACGGGCGCGCTCGTGGTGGCCGCGAAGGCGGAGGTCGAGAGGCTCCGCGAGCAGATCCAGAACGTGGAGTAGTGGAACAGAGGATGCGGCGGGGTCTGCTGTTCATCGTGTCGGCGCCGTCCGGGACGGGCAAGACGACGCTCGTGGCGCAGTTGGTGCAGATGGTGCCGGAGCTCGTCGTGTCGCGGTCGTACACGTCGCGCCCGCCCCGGCCGGGCGAGGCGGACGGCGTCGACTATAATTTCGTCGACGACGACCGGTTCACGGCGCTGGTCGACGCGGGCGGCCTGCTCGAGTGGGCGACGGTGTTCGGCCGCCGCTACGGCACCGGCCGGGAGGAAACCGAACGTCAGCGTCGCGCGGGGCGCGACGTGGTGCTCGTCATCGACGTGCAGGGCGCCCGGCAGGTGCGCGAGCACTGTCCGGACGCCATCGCGATCTTCGTGCTGCCGCCGTCGTTTCACGTGCTCGAGCAGCGCCTCAGGCAGCGCAGCGGCGGCGACGTCGGCGAGCAGCAGATCAGGCGGCGGCTCGACACGGCGCGCCGCGAGGTGGCCGCGTCAGGCGATTACGCCTACCTCGTCGTGAACGACCGCGTCGACCGCTGCGTGGCCCAGTTGCGCAGCATCGTCATGGCCGAGCGCGCCCGGACGCCGGCGGTCGACGACACCGTGACCGACATCGTGGCTGCGTTCCGCGCCGCGGACGGGTAGACGAGTCCGATTGGCGGGCTGGGAGTCTGCGCCGTCAAGACGGCGCAGACTCCGCAAGGCGCGCACAGCGCGCCTCGGCGGGAGCGGCGCGGGGCGAAGGGGTCCCCGCAAGCGGACGCCGGGGGTCCGGGGCGCAGCCCCGTCTGATTGAAGCCGGGAGCGGCGCGGGGCGAAGGGGCCCCCGCAAGCGGACGCCGGGGGTCCGGGGCGCAGCCCCGTCTGATTGAAGCGCATGGCAGCGGTCGCACTGGGCATCACCGGCGGCATCGGCGTCTACAAGTCGGTGGACGTGGCCCGCCGCCTGCAGCAGGCCGGCCACGAGGTGACCGCGGTCATGACGGAGTCGGCCTGCCGTTTCGTCGGACCGCTGACCTTCGAGGCCATCACGCGGCGGCCGGTCGTCACCGACCAGTTCGCGCCGGGCGCCAACGCCGACATCGAGCACATCGCGCTGGCGTCCGGCATCGAGCTGCTCGTCGTGGCGCCGGCGACGGCCAACGCGATCGGCAAGTTCGCGAACGGCATCGCGGACGATTTCCTGTCGTCGCTGTATCTCGCGACCCGCGCCCCGGTGCTCCTCGCGCCGGCCATGAACAGCAACATGCTCGCGCACGACGCGGTCCAGCGGAACCTGGCGACGCTGGCCGGGCGGGGCGTGCACCTGGTCGACCCGGGCGACGGCTATCTGGCCTGCGGCTGGATCGGCAAGGGCCGCCTGGCCGAGCCCGCGGAGATCGTCGCCGCCGCCGAGCGGCTGCTGCGTCCCGCGGGCAGCCTGGCCGGGCGATCGCTGCTGGTGACGGCGGGCCCGACGTACGAGGATGTCGATCCGGTGCGCTATCTGGGCAACCGCTCGACCGGGCGCATGGGCTTCGCGGTCGCCGCCGAGGCGCTCGCCCGCGGGGCGTCCGTGCGGCTCGTGGCCGGGCCGACCGAGCTGGAGCCGCCGGCGGGGGCCGCGGTGACCCGTGTCCGCAGCGCCCGCGAGATGCACGCGGTGGTCATGGAACGGGTCGCCGGGGCCGACGCCGTGGTGATGGCAGCGGCGGTGGCGGACTACGCGCCGGCCGGGGGCGCGCGCCCGGGGAAGATGCCCAAGGGGGCGGACCTGACGCTCAGCCTGAGCCGCACGCCCGACATCCTGGCCGAGCTCGGCGAGCGGCGTGCGGGGGCGGCCGTCCCGGTGCTGGTGGGATTCGCGGCCGAGACAGCGGACCTCGTCGCGCGCGCCCGGCGGAAGCTGGAGACGAAGCGGGTCGACCTCGTCGTGGCCAACGACGTGTCGCGGCCGGATCGCGGGTTCGCGGCCGAGACGAACGCGGCGACGCTGGTCACCGCCGCCGGGACCGAGGACGTGCCGCTGGGCCCGAAACGCGAGCTGGCGGCGGTGCTCCTGGACCGTGTCGAAGCCTTGATCGCGGCGGCGGCGGACGCCCGCCACGGGCAGGTGCGATGAAGCGCTCCGAGGAGCTGACCGGGCACCTCGCGTACTTCTCGGAGCTGGGCGTCGCCGGCGTGAGCCGGGACCGCGCCTGGCGCGTCCGGCCGTCCGACGCGGACGCCGAGGCCGCCGCCAGGCCCGCCGCCGCCGCCGAGCCTCCGGCCGCGGGCAACCCGGAGCCTGCGCCTGCCCGCGCGCCCGCGCCGGCTGCCACCGGGCAACCCCTCGAGATCTCGATGTTCGATCGGGTGGCCGTGCCCGAGGCGGCATCGGCCGCGGACCGTCTGCGCCTGATTCGCGAGGAGCTGGGCGACTGCACGCGCTGCGGGCTGCACGCTGGCCGCAAGACGCTCGTCTACGGCGTGGGCAACCCCGACGCGGCGCTCATGTTCGTGGGCGAGGCGCCGGGCCGCGACGAGGATCTGCAGGGCATCCCGTTCGTCGGCCGGGCGGGCCAGTTGCTGACCCGCATCATCGAATCGATCGATCTCCGCCGCGAGGACGTGTACATCGCCAACGTGATCAAGTGCCGGCCGCCCGCCAACCGGAACCCGACGCCGGAGGAGGTCCGCACGTGCGAGCCGTTCCTGTTCGCGCAGGTCGACGCGATTCGGCCGCGCGTCATCGTGGCCCTCGGCACGTTCGCGGCCCGCACCCTGCTGCGGACCGAGGAGCCCATCTCGAGGCTGCGCGGCCGCGTCTTCGACTACCGCGGGGCGCAGCTCGTCCCCACCTTTCACCCGGCCTTCCTGTTGCGAAGCCCCGACCGCAAGCGCGATGTGTGGGAGGACATGAAGAAGATTCGGGCGATGCTCCGAGCAGGGTAGGGGCATGCCCCGGCTCGTCTCGGTCGCGGTCCCCGTCCCCTTCCTGGCCGCCCTGACCTACAGCGTTCCGGACGCCGCCGCCGTCCCTGCGCCGGGCGTGCGCGTGCGCGTGCCGCTGGGTGGGCGGCAGGTCACCGGCTGCGTGCTCGGACCCGCCCGACCGGCAGAGCAGGCAGACGTCAAGCATCTGCTCGACTGCCTGGACGCAGAGCCCTTCCTGCCGCGACCGGTGCTGGATCTGGCCGTCTGGGTCGCCGAGTACTACGGGTGCGGTCCGGGCGACGCCGTGGGAGCCGCCATGCCCCCGTTTGCCTGGACGCAGTCCGCGGCCGGCCGGCGGACTGCGTCGTTCAAGACCCGCCGCGCGGCCCGCCTCACCGACGCGGGACGGCGGGCGCAGGCCGGGCCTGCCGTGCCGGGCGCGAAGCAGCGCGCTGCGCTGGCGCTCCTCGCGGCGGCGCCCGCGGGCCTGCCCACGGCGGAGCTCGCCGGCCGGGGCATCGCCGCGGATACGCTGCGCCGGCTGGCGGCACGGGGCCTGATCGCGATCGAGCGGCAGGTGGTCGACCGCGATCCGGCCCCGGACGCCGAGTGGGCGGCGGGGCAGAGCGCCGGCGCGCGGATCGTGCTGACGCAGGAGCAGCAGGCGGCGCTGGCGAGCCTGAGCGACTGGGCCGCCGCCAGGACGTTCCGCGTCGCGCTGCTGCAGGGCGTGACCGGCAGCGGGAAGACCGCGGTCTACCGGGAGCTGGCCGCCGGGGTGCTGCAACAGGGGCGGCGCGTGCTGGTGCTGGTGCCCGAGATCGCGCTGACGCCCGCCGTGACGGCCGCGTTCCGGGCCGCGGCCGGCGGTCGTGTCGCCGTGCAGCACAGCGGCCTGTCCGACGGCGAGCGGCACGATCAGTGGCATCGCATCCGCCGCGGCGAGATCGACGTCGTGGTGGGGACGCGGTCGGCCGTCTTCGCCCCGCTCGACGACCTGGGCCTGATCGTGGTCGACGAGGAGCAGGACGCGTCGTACAAGCAGGAGGAGAGCCCGCGCTATCACGGCCGCGACGTCGCCGTCGTCCGCGGCCGGCAGGCCGGCGCGCTCGTCGTGCTCGGGTCGGCCACGCCGTCGCTGGAGACCTGCCACAACGCGGCGCGCGGACGCTACGAGCGGCTCGTTCTCGGCCGGCGTGTGCTGGACCGCCCGCTGGCGGCCGTCGCCATCGTCGACATGCGGCAGGAGGTCGCCGAGCAGGGGCCGGACGTCGTGTTCAGCGCGGCGCTGCAGGAGGCGCTGGCGGACCGCCTGCGCCGCGGCGAGCAGGCGCTCGTGCTGCTGAACCGGCGCGGGTACGCGGCCGCGATCCTCTGCCGCCAGTGCGGCAGCACGCTGGAGTGCCCGAACTGCAGCGTGTCGCTGACGCTGCACCGCGCCGCGGGCCGCCTGCGCTGTCACTACTGCAACCACTCCAGCGCGCGGCCGGCGGTCTGCCGCCACTGCGCCGGTCCGTTCCTCGAGCGCGTCGGGCTCGGGACGGAGCGCATCGAGGCGGAGCTGGCCGGCCTGCTCCCGCGGGCCCGGCTCGCGCGCCTCGATCGCGACACCGTGCGGCGCCGCGGCGCCGCCCAGGCGCTGCTGGGCCGCTTCGCGCGCCGCGAGATCGACGTGCTCGTCGGCACGCAGATGGTGGCCAAGGGGCACGACTTCCCGGCCGTGACGCTCGTGGGGGTGATCTCGGCCGACGTGGGGCTCGGCCTGGCCGACTTCCGGGCGGCGGAGCGGACCTTCCAGTTGCTGACCCAGGTGGCCGGCCGCGCCGGGCGCGGCGAGCTGCCGGGCGAGGCCATCGTGCAGACGTTCCACCCGGAGCACTACAGCATCGAGCATGCCTGCCGGCAGGAGTACGAGCCGTTCTTCCAGGCGGAGATGCGCTATCGGCGCGCCATGCGGTACCCGCCCGTCGTGGCGATGATCAACATCGTCGTGCGTGCGGGCACGTTCCCGGCGGCGCGGCGGGCCGCAGCCGGGCTGGCGGCGGAGCTGAGGGCCGCGTCGGGCGCATACCAGGTGCTCGGCCCGGCCCCGGCCCCCCTCACGCGGCTGCGCGGCGAGCACCGCGTGCAGATCTTCCTGAAGGGGACCCGGCGCCGGACGCTGCGCGAGGCGGTGCGCGCCGCGCTCGACCGCCATCCGACGCTGCGGCGGCGCGTCACCATCGATGTCGACCCGCTGACGGTGCTGTGAACGGCGAAGGGCAACATGACTTGATCGATCTGCAGTTCGAGACCATACTGGTCTCAATGCCGACCGCCTCGATTTCGGAGCTGAAGGCGAACCTGTCCCGCTATCTCCGCGAAGTACGTCGGGGCAACGAGGTCGAGGTTCTCGACCGGGGTACGCCCGTCGCCAGGCTGGTGCCTCCCGCGGCCGGCGACGACGGGGAGGTCCGCCAGCGGTTGATCGCCGCGGGGCTGCTGCGGCCTGGCCGGGGCGGCGCCGCGGCGCTGCTCGATACGGAGCCGCTGGCGCTGCCGGCGCGTCTCTCGGAGGCTCTGGCCGACGACCGGGCGGACCGGTTGTGAGGTACTGGGACGCCCCCGCGCTCGTGCCGTTGATCGTCGCGGAACCCGACAGCCAACGCGTTCGCGGGTGGCTGTCGGAGGACGACCGGATCGTGACGTGGGTGTGGACGCGGACCGAGATAACGAGTGCGATCGAGCGGCGCGCGCGCGACGGGCTGCTGTCGCGGCCGCAGCGCCGCCAAGTGCTCGCGCGGCTCGACCTCCTGGCCGGCAGTTGGGACGAAGTGGCCGACATGCCGGCGGTCCGGTCGCGGGCGAACGCGCTGCTCGCCCGGCATGCGCTGCGCGCCGCCGATGCGGGGCAGCTCGGCGCGGCGCTCGTGGTGCAGGAGCAGGTTGCCAGGCCGCTGACGTTCGTTTGCCTGGACTCGCGGCTGTCCCTGGCGGCCGAGCTGGAAGGCCTGCGGCTGCCCTGAAGATGCTCCGGCGCCGAGCCCTGCCGGGCTCCCCCGGGGCGACGTGGCCCCGCTCAGGGCTCGGGCACCAGGTCGAGCACCTCGATCGGCGCGGGCGTGAAGCAGAGGATGAAGATGGCCGCCGTCGCGAGGGCGACCCAGCGGCGGTTGCGGTCGAGCGGCACGTCCTCGTCGGGAGTGCGGGGGTGGCGGGGACCCAGGAACACGATCATGGCGATGATGAGCGCCGCCCAGATCACCCAGCTCATCGAGAAGAACGCGAGGCCGACGACGGCCGCGGCCGTGCCCAGGCTGAGGGCCGTGGAGCGGCGTCCCAGCGCCGCGTACGCGATGTGGCCGCCGTCGAGCTGTCCGACGGGGAACAGGTTGAGCGCCGTGACAAGCAGTCCCAGCCAGGCGGCGAGACCCATCGGATGCAGGTTGATCGAGTGACCGCTCGGCGCCTCGCCCCACACCATCCACGCGGCCAGCTGGAAGAGCAGCGGCTCGCCGAGCTCCATGCCGACGAAGTCGTCCGGCAGCGGCACGACGCGCGACAGGCGCAGTCCCAGAAAGAGCGCCGGTACGGCGACGACGAAGCCGGCGATCGGGCCGGCGGCGCCGATATCGAACAGCATGCGCTTGGTCGGAATCGGCTGGCGGATGCGGATGACCGCGCCCACCGTGCCGGTCAGGGGCAGCGGGGCCGGCAGGAAGTAGGGCAGCGAGGCGTCGATGCCGTAGTAGCGGCAGGCGAAGTAGTGCCCGAACTCGTGCGTGCCCAGAATGGCGAGGATGGTCAGGCTGTACCAGGCGCCATAGGGGATCAGCGCGAGCGAGAGGTCCGGGATCTCGTTGAAGTCGCCGGCGAATCCGGCGTAGTGGCCGATGCCCGCGGCCATCGTGGTCACCAGGGTGCCCAGAAAGAGCAGCAGGTGGATCAGCGGGCGCCAGCGGCGACGCCGCACTGGCCCGGCGACGGGTCCGGTGGGGGCTTGCCCGGCGGTTTCCGGCGCCGGTGGCGCGGGCCAGGCGGCAGGCGGTGAGAGCGGCCGGTCGGGCGGATCGAATGACAACTGGCGCGTCCCCGACGTCAGCCCCCGATAGCCTGGAGCTCCTTGCCCGGCTTGAAGCGGATCGTGCGGCCGGGCGGAATGCGGACTTCCTTGCCGGTACGCGGATTGCGGCCGATGCCCCGCTTGCGCGGCTTCACCTGGAACACGCCGAAGCCGCGCAGCTCGATGCGATCTCCCCGTTGCATCGACATCCGCATGGCATCGAACACCGCGTCCACTGCAACCTCGGCCTTGACCTTCGTGATGTCGGCGGCCGTCGATACCTCGTTTACGATGTCGACCTTGATCATGGCGCGTGAGTTCCTGACGCTACCTAAGCATCATAGGTACTATAATTTACAGGTGTCAAGCGACGCGCCAGTCGCGTCCAGCCTCGCCCATGCCGCCAGCCGCCAGAATGCGCCGTGACCGATCGGTCGTGCTCGTCGGACGTCCCAACGTCGGAAAATCGACGCTGTTCAACCGGGTCTGCGGCGCGCGGCGCGCGATCGTGACGCCGATTGCCGGCACGACGCGCGACGTCATCACCGCGCAGGCCGAATGGCTCGGCACGACGTTCGAGCTGGTCGACACCGGCGGGCTGTTCGGGGCCAGCACCGACCCGCTGCAGCAGTCGGTCTCGGAGCGGGGGCTGCGGGCGCTCGACGCCGCCGACCTCGTCGTCCTGCTGGTCGACGGCCGCGACGGCCTCGTGCCCGCCGACCGGGAGGTGGCCGACCGCGCGCGGCGCGCCGGCGTGCCGCTGGTGCTGGCGGTCAACAAGGTGGACGACCGGCAGGCGGCCGGGCGCATCGACGAGTTCCATGCCCTGGGCATCACGCCGCTCGTGTCCATTGCCGCCGAGCACGGCCTGGGGGTGGGCGACCTGCTCGATGAAGCCGTGGGCCGGCTGCCCGGCGGGCAGCGCGCGGACGCGGCCGCGCTGCGGCCGGACCGGCCGGACGAGATCCGGGTCGCGATCATCGGCCGTCCGAACGTGGGCAAGTCGTCGCTCGTCAACCTGCTGGCGCGCGCGGAGCGGGTGCTCGTCAGCGACACGGCCGGCACCACGCGGGACGCGGTCGATACCCTGATCACGTGGCACGGCCAGCCGCTGCGGCTGGTCGACACGGCGGGCATCCGGCGTCCGGGCCGCGTGGCGGGCAGCGGGCAGGTCGAGCAGGTGAGCGTGACCGTCGCCCGGCGGGCCATCGCCAGGGCCGACGTCGCCGTGCTGGTGGTCGACGCGTCCGGCCCGGTCGCCCGACAGGATGCGGCCATTGCCGGGGAAGCCGAGCGCGCCGGCTGCGGCATCGTCATCGCCGCCAACAAGTGGGACCTGGTCAAGCAGCGGGACGACTTCGCCAAGCAGTTCGACACGGAGCTGCGCGACGCGCTGAAGTTCGCGGAGTTCGCGCCCATCGTGCGCGTCTCGGCCCTGACCGGCGCCCGCGCGCCGAAGCTGGTCGAGATGGTGCGGGAGGTCGCCCGGGCGCGGGCCGCGCACGTCTCGACGCCGGACGTCAACCGCGTGCTGGAACGCGCCACGCGGCGCAACCCGCCCCGCAGCCCCGGCAGGCACGATGTGAAGATCTACTACGGCACGCAGGTGGCCGCGGGCCCGCCGCGGTTCCTCATCTTCACGAACACCACCTCGCGGCTGCACTTCTCGTACGAGCGCTTCCTGAAAAACCGCTTCCGCGAGGCGTTCGGCTTCCTCGGGACGCCCATCCGTCTGCAGGTGCGAGCGCGGCGGCCGCCGCGCAGCCGGCAACCTGCGCGGTAGAACGGCGCGGACGGGCCGGAGCGGGAGCAACGGCAATGGTATAATCAGCGGGTTTTCCTGGGACAATGGCCCCTGCGGAGATTCCGAAACGCACGTCGTTCAGGCCCGCGGAGGTCTGTGCAATCGCCGGGGTGCCGCCGTACGTGCTGAGGTCCTGGGAGACCGAGTTTCCGAAGCTCAGCGGTGCGAAGAACGCCAAGGGCGCCCGCGTCTACGGGCGCTCCGAGGTCGAGCTCGTCGTGCAGATCAAGGAGCTCGTCTTCGGCGCGGGCTTGACCCTCGGCGCCGCGCGGAAGAAGCTGGAAGGAGGCTTGGACGCGGACCTGCCGCGGCCCGAGCTGTCGCTCGAGCACATGCTGGGCGCCGACGTCCGGCAGAAGCTGGCGGCGGTCAAGGAGGGGCTGCAGGCGGTCCTGGACCTGCTGGCGGGCAACGGCGCCAGCGAGCCGGCCCCGGTCCCCGCAGCCCCGGCGCCGGTTGCCGCGGCACCGGAGCCGGCGCGCCGGAGCAAGGTGGCCGCCGCCGGCAAGAAGCCGCGCGCGAAGTCGGCCCGGGGGAAGACGGCGGCCGCGAAGACGACCGCCAAGCGCAAGCGTCGGACGGCGTAGGACGGACATCGGGATGTGGCGCAGTCTGGTAGCGCACCTGACTGGGGGTCAGGGGGTCGCTGGTTCAAATCCAGTCATCCCGACCAATACGCTCTGAGGGCGGCGGCAGCAAGTCATCCAGCTCGACACTCCATCGGACACACCAGCCCGGCAATCGCCGCCCGCCGCGCCAGCCTGTGAGCGCCCTGACGACACCCGCCGAGGGGCAGATCCTGACCGGTTCGCTCTTCAACGAGCCGATGCGCGTGGAGACCGTCGCCGAGACGGGGACGGGGAGTTGGACGCTCGGCCTCGTCGGCACGCGCTCCGAACGCTTCCGGAGGGTCTCGCTCGGGACGGCCGAGCTGGCGGGACTGACCGTTCTCGACAGCGGCTTCCGGTATGACGGAGACGGGGCATTGCTGCGGCTGGGCTGCAGGCGCACGCGCTCGGCATCGCCTGGGAGTTCGACCCGTACTTCGGGCTGTCGGTCTCGCGGGTCGACCCGCTGCCGCACCAGTTGGAGGCGGTCTACGACCACCTGCTGAAGCTGGCGCGCGTGCGTTTCCTGCTGGCCGACGATGCCGGGGCGGGGAAGACGATCATGGCCGGGCTGCTGATCCGCGAGCTGCAGTTGCGCGGCCTCGCCGAGCGGATCCTGATCGTCGCCCCGTCGAACCTCGCGTTCCAGTGGCAGCGCGAGCTGCAGGAGAAGTTCGACGAGACGTTCATGGTGCTGAAGGGCGGCGAGCTGCGGGCCCAGTTCGGCGTGAACCAGTGGATGCAGCAGCCCAAGGTGGTGACCTCGCTCGATCTCGCCAAGCGCGAGGAGATCCTGCCCGGCCTGCAGCAGGTGCGCTGGGACCTGGTCGTGGTGGACGAGGCCCACCGGATGTCGGCGCGCGACGAGTCGCACAAGAGCCAGCGCTACAAGCTGGGCGAGCTGCTGCGCGACTCGTCCGACCACATCCTGCTGCTGACCGCGACCCCGCACAAGGGAGACCCGGACAACTTCTCGCTCTTCCTCCAACTCCTCGACCGCGACGCCTACGCCGACGTGCGCTCGATCCGGCAGGCGATGGACGCCGGGCGCGCGCCGTTCTACCTGCGGCGCACGAAGGAAGCGATGGTCCACTTTCCCGAGCGGGACGAGAACGGGCAGTGGACGGCCCGCAAGATCTTCACGAAGCGCATTCCGGGCACCGTGGACTTCGCCATCGACGGTGCGGAGTTCGAGCTGTACCGGGAGGTAACGCAGTTCGTCAAGCGCCAGAGCGCCCGGGCCGCAGCCGCCGGGGACGATCCGCGCGCCCGTGCGGTGGGCTTCCTGATGGCGCTCTACCAGCGGCGCCTCGCCTCCAGCACGCGGGCCATGCGGCGCAGCCTCGCGAACCGGGCCGACCGTCTCGAGCGCGCCCTCGCGGAGGCCCAGGACCTCGCGCAGACCGCCCCGCCGGTCCTGCCCGACCTGGACGAGCTGGAGGAGATGGAGGACCGTGACCGCGAACGGCTGGAGAGGCTGCTCGACGCGATTACCCTGGCGGAGAACGCGGAGATGGTGCGCGAGGAGATCGCCGAGCTGCGGGCGCTGGCTGTGAAGGCGCAAGACGTCGAACGGGCCGGCGTCGAGGCGAAGCTCGCCAAGCTCGAGGACCTCCTGCGCGGCCAGGGATTCTTCGACCGGCCGGATCAGCGGCTGGTCCTCTTCACCGAGTTCAAGGACACGCTCGACTACCTCGTCGAGCGGCTCGAGGCGTGGGGCTTCAAGGTCGCGACCATTCACGGCGGCATGAAGCCCGGTTCGCGGGACGAGCCGGGCACGCGCCTCCACGCCGAGCAGCAGTTCCGCGAGGGCGCGGTGCAGGTGCTCGTGGCGACCGAGGCCGCGGGCGAGGGAATCAACCTGCAGGTCTGCCACATCCTCTTCAACTACGACATTCCGTGGAACCCCAACCGCCTCGAGCAGCGCATGGGGCGCATCCACCGCTACGGCCAGGAGAAGGACTGCCTGATCTTCAACTTCGTCGCCACGAACACCATCGAGGGGCACGTCCTGCAGCGCCTGCTCGACAAGCTGCAGGAGATTCGCGACGCGCTCGAAGACGACGCCGTCTTCAACGTCGTCGGGGAAGTGCTGCCGGCGGCCCACGTGGAGCGCGTGCTGCGCCACTACTACGCCGGCCGGCTCGGCGACGAGGACCTGGAGGAGCGCCTGCTGCGCGATGTCGACGAGGGGCACTTCCGCAACATCTGCCAGAACGCCCTTGAGGGTCTCGCGTCCAAGAAGCTGAACCTGGAGATGCTGGTCGAGCGCCTCGCCCGCGCCCGGGAGCGCCGGGTCGTGCCGGAGACAATTGCCCGGTTCCTGCGGGACGCGGCCCCGCTTGTGCCACTGAGGCTCGACTTCGTCGGCGGGCTGCCGCACACGTTCGAGCCGGCACGCACGCCGGCGGCCCTGCGGCGCTACAAGCGCGAGCCCGACTGGCGGCTCCCGGAGCTGGCCGCGCGTTATCCGCGGAGCAGCACCGACCGCGACACGGCCCAGAAGCACTCACTCGAATGGGTCACGCCGGGCCATCCCCTCTTCGAGGCGATCCGTCGCCATGCCCGCGAGCGGGCGCTGGATCCGCTCGCCCGCGGCGCCACGTTCCATTCGCTCGCGCACGACGCGCCGGCCCGCATCGACTTCTACCGCGCCCGGGTCGTCGACGGACTCGGCCACATGGTGCACGAGAGGGTCTTTGCCCTGGAGCTGGGGGTCGACGGCGAGCCGCGCCGGTGCGAGCCGGGCGTGCTCGGCGATCTGACGCCGGCCGCGGTTCCGGATGTCCTGCCGGAGCTTGCCCCCCAGCCCGAGCCGTCTGCCTGGCTACAGGCGCACGTCCTGGAGTCGTTCCTCGAGGAGACGCGCGCGGAACGTCTCGCCGAAGTCGAGCGCGTCGCGGACCACGTAGAGCTCTCGTTGACGGAGCTCCTGCAGCGAACCGACGAGGAAATCGGACGGGCCGCGGGCGACGTCGAGGAGGGTCGCCAGGGTGCCGAGGGCCGGCTGGCGATGGCCGAGGACCGACACGCGCAGTTGCTTGCGCGCCGCGAACGGCGGCGCGCGGAGTTGCAACAGCAGCAGGCGCTCTCGCTCCAGGGCGTCGAGCGGATGACCAGCGTACTCGTGCTGCCGCACCCCGACCGCCACGCCGCCGAGGTGAGGCGCCACCAGCCCGATCCGGCGACCGAGGCCACCGCGATGCGGGTCGTTATGGACCACGAGCAGGCTCAGGGGCGCCACGTCGAGGACGTGAGCGCCAAGAACCTGGGCTACGACGTGACGAGTCTCGACACGGCGTCGGGCGATCTGCGCCTGATCGAAGTCAAGGGCCTCGCCGCGGCGACGGGCACGACCCTGCTGACGCCCAACGAGCGCCGCGTCGCCGAGGACCGGCCCGACTGCTACTGGCTGTACGTCGTCACCGACTGCGGTCGGACGCCGGTGCTGCAGGAGCCGATCGCGAACCCGGCCCGGTTGCAGTGGCACGAGGTGAGGAAGGTTCAGCATTACTATCTGAACGTCGACGCCATGACGCGGCCGATGCAGGTCCGGGACGAGCGGCGAGACTACGAAGCCGAGACATAGGCGTGCAGTGGGGCTGATGAGCAGGGATCTGCGGTTCCGGCGTCTGCGGCTGCGCAATTGGAAGAACTTTCTGCGCGTGGATGTTGCCTTGCAGGATCGGCTGTTTCTCGTGGGAGCGAATGCCTCGGGGAAGTCCAACTTCCTGGACGCCTTCCGGTTCCTGCGGGACATCGCGCTCTCCGGCAGCGGTTTTCGGGAAGCCGTTCTTCACCCGCGTCGCGGGGGAGTCAGCGGCATTCGTTGTCTGGCTGCACGCAGATACCCCGACGTGGAGATGACCGTCGACCTGGAGGAAGAGGGGGAAGGTGCCGCCTGGAAGTACGAGATCGCGTTCCACCAGGACAACCAGCGGCGCCCTCGCATCCGAACGGAACGCGTGAGTCGTGGCAGCGAGCTCCTGGTCGATCGGCCGAATGAGGAGGATGCCGCGGACCCCGCGCGGCTCACACAGACCTACCTGGAGCAGGTGAGCGTCAATCAGGCCTTCCGCGATCTGGCCGTCTTCTTCAGCTCCATCCGCTACCTCCACCTGGTCCCGCAGCTCGTCCGGGAGCCGGATCGTTCGGTTGGCCGCACGAACGATCCCTTCGGCGGTGATTTCCTGGAGCAGGTCGCCAAGACGCAGGAGCGCACGCGGACTGCCCGGCTCGGTCGGATCCAGCGGGCCCTGCGGGTCGCGGTGCCGCAGCTCGAGCAGATCGATCTGTGGCGCGACGCGCGCGGCACGCCGCACCTGCGGGGCAAGTACCAGCACTGGCGAGCGCAGGGGGCGTGGCAGAGCGAGGAGCAGTTCTCCGATGGGACGCTGCGCTTGATGGGGTTGCTGTGGGCAGTGATGGACAAGGGCGGTCCGCTGCTGCTCGAAGAGCCGGAGCTGTCTCTCCATCCCGAGATCGTGCGCGTCTTGCCCCAGATGTTGGCGCGTGTTCAACGCCAGACCGGCAGGCAGGTCTTCGTGAGCACCCACTCACCGGACTTGTTGCGCGACGAGGGCATCGGCCTCGACGAGGCGATGCTGCTGGTGACGAGTGCTGAAGGTACCGAGGTGGCTCCGGTTGGCTCGAACGAGGAAGTGCGCAAGCTGCTGGAAGGGGGCCTGTCGCTGGCTGAAATCGCCATACCCAAGACTCGGCCGAAGAACGCCGCCCAGCTCGCCCTGTTCGGGGACGCGTGACGGTGTCGGGGACTGTCACCGTCTGTGCAGCGGTCGAGGGCAACCTCGACGAAGCGGTCGTTGAACGGCTCATCCGCCACGTCGGAGCGCACCCCGGCACGGTCTACGGCAGGAACGGCAAACCGTTTCTCAGAGACAGGATCGGCGGCTACAACAACGCTGCCCATCACGCGCCCTGGGTTGTGCTCGTCGACCTCGACATGGAAGGGGAATGCGCACCGCCAGTCCGTGCAGCATGGTTGCAGAATCCCGCTCCGCAGATGTGTTTGAGAGTCGTCGTGCGCGCCATCGAGGCGTGGCTCATGGCGGACGCGGAGCGGCTGGCGGCCTTCATTGGGGTCGCGCGGAACAAGGTGCCCGCGGATCCCGAAGGACTGGAACATCCCAAACAGGTCATGGTCAACCTGGCGCGTCTGTCGCGGCGCCGCGATGTCCGCCAGGACATGGTCCCACGCGAGGCGAGCGGCCGGACGGCGGGGCATAGGCGCTAACTTGTTCACGTCACCTGCTCCGGCGGCTGCTCGGTCCAACCGAAGTACGCGGAGAGCTGCGACTGCCGGCGCCGTGGCGGCTCGGCCAGCGCGCCGGAGATCGATCGCCAGTCGTTGAGCATGCAAGCCAGCGAGAGCGGCGGTTCGATGGCGCGCGTGACCTGGTTGAACACGAACTTGAAGTCACGCCACGCGCTGCGGGGGCGCCGGGGCCGGTACGTCGTAGCCCCAGGGGGAAATCGTGCGGGCGTGGTGGAGCAGCTTCTCCACCAGCAGTGCCACGAACAGTTTCCCGTAGAGCCACGCCTTGGCGCTGTCGTCGTCGTACTTCGGCAGGTGCCCCAACTGCGCCAGCGACTTGAAGCGCTTGAACACCAATTCGACCTGCCAGCGCAGGCGATACCACTCGAGCACGTCGGCGGCCGAGAAGGGCGGCTCGGGGAAGGTCGTGAAAACGATCACGTACTCGGCAAAGCGCAGAGTGGCCGGTTGTACCTGGGTCCGCTTGCGGGCGGCGTCCCGGCGGATTTTCTGCTGCGCCAAGCGGATCGCCTCCGCCGACTTGCGGAGCACGCAGACCCGGCCCGCAATCTCGCCCGGCGGGCCGCCGTCGTCACCCGCGGCCGCGACCGTCGTCGCCCAAGCGCGCGCTGCCCCCGGACGCGTGACCGACGAGACCGCGGCCAGCAGGTCGAACGGCCGCCCGGCTGCCGTGTGCAGCGGCAACGACCCCGTATTGACGCGCACAATCAGCCGCCCGCCCGCCTCGACCACGTGGCGGATCCCCCGCGCGGTCGAATACCCGCGGTCGGCCAGCACATGGTCGCCGGCGCGGATCGGGAACTGCGCCAACGATTCTCCCGTGCCCGGCCCCTCGACCCCCGTCAACTTGAAGAAGTCGCACGTCAGCGACGGCAGGCCCACGCTGTAGTGCAGCCGCCACAACGACCCGCTCGGTCCCGGTTCCTTCACCGTCGTCGCATCCACCGCCCGGACCTGGAACGCGCCGCCGGGGATGACCGCCAGACCCTGCTCCTCGAACAGGCGCACACACAGCGCGTGCAGCCAACCCTTGGATTTCTTCAACCGCTTCAACAGCGCCACGTCGGACAGATCCGCCAGACGCGCTTGGCGGGCGCGAACCACCGTTTCCCGCAACGAGTGTCCGCAGCCGAGGTGCAGCAGGAGGGTCCGCAACAGGTTGTCGACCGTCTTGTCCTTCCGCAGCCCCTTCAACGCCCCCGTGTCCTGCGCCAACTCCCGCCAGTCACCGGGCAGGAACGACCGCAGCACATCCCAGTCCTCGTCCACCGGGCCGGCCTCCATGTCATGCATGCGCATGTCAGGATACGCCGGCCTCGCTCGGAACACAAGTTAGCGCCTATGGGACGGCGGGCCCGGCCTACACGTCGCGGTTGATAGAGTACGTTACCGACCGCTGGCGGCCCCATGTCGCTGTCCAGCGCGCGGACAGTCTGCGGCGCGCTGTCGAGTGTCTTGAGCGGCTGACCACCGCGAGTACCTGACGCGAGAGGGCCAGATGCACGAAGTCAAGTCGATCCAGGACCTGCTGAATCAGATCAGCCGCGACGAAATCCTGCTGCCCGAGTTCCAGCGCGGGTACGTCTGGAACCGCGATCAGGTGCGCGGGCTGATGCAGTCCCTCTACCGCAAGCATCCGACGGGCCACCTGCTGATCTGGCGCACCTACAAGCCGTCGCTGGTGCGCGGTGGCGAGGCGGCGCAAGACGGGCATTCTCTGTTGTTGCTCGACGGACAGCAGCGGCTCACGACGCTCTACGTTCTGTTCAAGGGTGAGGCGCCGCGGTTCTACGAGGGCGAGTCGCTCTTCTTCGACCTCCATTTCAACATGCAGACCCAGGAGTTCCGTTTCTGGCAGCGGTCGCAGATGGAGAACAACCCGGCGTGGATCGGCGTTCACGAGTTCCTGCAGGAGGGACTGACGGCTCTATTGGAACGGTTGGATCAGCTCGACGAAGATCAGCGCACGATAATTCAGCAGAACCTCGCCCGGCTAAGCCGCCTGGAGAAGGTCCGCGACTACACCTACACCGTCGATCAGGTGGCAGGAGACCACTACAGCGTCGAGGAGGTGGTCGATATCTTCAACCGGGTCAACAGCAGAGGGACGCCGCTCACCAGGGCCGACCTCGCCCTCGCACACGTCTGTAGTCTGTGGCCCGAGGCACGGGCCGAGCTGCGCGCGTTCAGCGGCAAGATGGCGGAACGGGGCTTTGCCGTCGATCTGAACTTTCTCGTGCGCTGCCTCGCGGCCGCGGCGACCGGCTCGGTGTTGATGGAGGGGTCGTTTCTGAAGACGCCCGCGGCCACGTTGCAGGACGCGTGGGAGAAGATGCAGCCCGCGTTCGAGCACCTGGTGAGTGTCTTGCGTCAAGAGGCGTTCATCAGCGGTCTCGACGACCTGCCAACCAACTTCGTGCTGATCCCGGCCACAATCTACCTGGCGCGGCAGGGCGGACAGTTCCCGAGCGACGCGGTCCGGCGACGCTTCATCCGCTGGATCTTCCTGGCCGGCCTGTGGGCCCGCTATTCCGGGTCCACGGACACCAAGCTTCAGCAGGACGTAGCGCTGGTGGCCGGGCGAGACCTCGATCCGACCCACGAGCTGGAGGCGGCCATCCTTCGAGGGCGCGGTCGGGTCAAGCTGCAGGAAGGGGATCTGGATCGGGCGCGCATCGACTCGGCGGTCGCCCGCCTGAGCCGGATTGTGGCGCGGCATCGCGACGCACGCGACTGGTTCACGGGTCTCCGCCTCTACGATTCGGTGACGGGCAAGCACCTGGGTGAAGAACGGCACCACATCTTTCCGAGGCGTGTGCTCGAGAAGGCCGGCTTCGACGACACGACACGCATCAACGCCGTGGCCAACCGGGCCCTTCTCGGGCAACCGGCGCCGAAAGAGTACCGGGGTGCGTCCCCCGCGGAGTACCTGCCCGAGGTCGAGGAGCACCAACCGAGCGCCCTGCGGGCGCAGTCGGTGCCGATGGACCGCGCGCTGTGGCGGCCGGAGCGCTTCCTCGACTTCCTGGCGGCCCGGCGGCACCTGCTGGCCGAGGCGATGAACGAGTTCATCGCGGGCTGGCTGCCCGGGGACACCGACCCCGATAGCGAGCAGGACGTGCGCCGGCTCATCGCCTCGGGCGAGGGCGAGACGCTGGAGTTCAAGTCGAGCCTGCGCTGGGACCACCGGGAGGACCGCGTCAACAGGGCGCTCGAAGGCGTCGTCGTCAAGACGCTCGCCGGATTCCTGAACGCGGCCGGTGGGACGCTTCTCATTGGCGTCGACGATCGCGGCAAGCCCGTCGGCCTGGGCGGCGACTACCGATCGCTCAAGAAGCAGGACCGCGACGGATTCGAGCTGCACCTGCAGGGGCTGCTTGTCCGCGACGTGGGCGAGTCGGCGTCGGCATCGTTCCTGACTGTCAACTTCCATGAGATCGACGGGCAGGACATCTGTCAGATCACGGTCGAACCGAGCGACCATCCGATCTACGTTGAGCACCAGAACGAAGCCGTCTTCTACCTGCGCGTCGGCAACGCCACCCGGGCGCTCCCGGTCAACGAGGTCGTCAGGCGCGTGCAGACCCGTTGGGGAAGGGCGACGTGAGCCGCAAGGACCTCGGTGACGATCAGCGACGCCGGGGCGCCGCGGGGCTCGACCCTCGCATATTGGACGACATCGTTCGCCGAATCGTGGAGGTGGCCCGACCGGAACGGATCGTCCTGTTCGGTTCCGCCGCCCGCGGGGAGATGGGACCGCACAGCGATGTCGATCTGCTGGTCGTGAAGGAGGGCGCGGATGCGCACAGCTTGACGGCGCGCATCTACGGGAACCTGCGCGGGGTGGACGCTGCTGTCGACGTGGTCCTGGTCTCGCCCGACGACGTGGAGCGCTATCGGCATAGTCACGCGCTCGTGATCAAGCCCGCGCTGCGGGAGGGAAGAGTGGTCTACGATGCCCGCGGATCGCTTGCCGCCCGATGATCCCCGCGAGTGGCTGAACCGCGCCAGGAGCAATCTGGTGCGGGCAAAGCAGCAGGCAGCAGGCGTGTACCTGGAGGATCTGTGCTTCGACGCACAGCAAGCGGCCGAGAAGGCCGTCAAGGCGTTGCTGATTGCACGCGGCGTCGAGTTTCCGTACGTCCATGATCTGGTCCGCCTGTTGTCGTTGTTGGGCAATGCGGGATTGTCGGTTCCGGGGTCCGTCTGGAGGGCCGAGGAACTGACGCGCTACGCGACGACTGCGCGCTACCCGAATGCCGGCGCGCCCGTCTCCGAAGCAGAGTACGCGGACGCCGTCGAAATCGCCGAAGCCGTAGTCGGCTGGGCCGAAGAGAGCCTGTGATTCCCAGAGCTTGCAAGCGCCTCGCCGAGGTGGACTTTCCCATCGCCGTCGTGTCGAAGCATGCCGCGCGCGAGAAGTCGATCCGGCACGGGCATCCCTCCACCTTGCATCTCTGGTGGGCCCGCCGACCGCTGGCGTCGAGCCGAGCCGTGCTGCTCGCGTTGCTGCTGCCCGATCCGTGCGACCCTCACTGCCCGGCAGAGTTCAAGGTGCAGGCCACGGAGATCCTGACCGCCGTGCGCCAGCGTCCCGAGAGCGACGCGGAGCTGCGGACGGCGCTGCTGTGGTTCATCGGGGCGTTCGCCAACTGGGACATGGCGGCGCATCCGACTTACCTGCAGGTGGGGCGCAACCTTGTGCGGGCGGCCCACGGGGAGGAGGCGCCGCTCGTCGTCGATCCGTTCGCGGGCGGCGGATCGATTCCCCTGGAGGCGTTGCGGCTCGGCTGCGAGGCGTTTGCGAGCGATCTGAACCCGGTCGCGTGCCTGATTCTGAAGGTGATGTTGGAGGACATCCCGCGCCATGGCCCCGGGCTGGCCGATGAACTGCGTCGAGTCGGCGGCGAGATCAAGGCCGAGGCGGAGAAGGAACTGGCCGATCTATATCCGTTGGACCCGGATGGCGCGACGCCGATCGCCTATCTCTGGGCGCGTACCGTGCGCTGCGAGGCGCCGAAGTGCGGGGCGGAGATCCCGCTCATGCGTTCCATGTGGCTGTGCAAGAAGAGTCGGCGGAAGCGGGCGCTCCGGTGCCAGGTGGGGCGGCTCGCGGGGGCGATGCCGGGCGTTGAGTTTGAGGTGTTCGAGCCGCGCGCCGACCGGGATGTGCCGAATGGCACGGTGGCACGTGCTCGGGCGACATGCCTCTGCTGCGGCGCGGTTCTCCCGCCTGATCGTGTACGCGCGCAGCTCGCGACCGAGCGGGGCGGCGCGGAAGTGGTATTCGACGAAGCGGGACAGCGCATCGGCGGGGCGCGTCTCACGGCGGTGGTGATCCTGCGCCCTGGGGCGAGCGGCCGCCACTACCGTCTGCCAACGCAGGCGGACTACGAGGCGGTGCGCAGGGCGCAGGAACGGATAGTGCTGGTGCTCGCCGAGTGGGTGCGCGAGGGCAGGCGAGGCCTATGTCCCGTGCCGGACGAGCCGCTACCTCCGATTGGGACGCTCGGCTTCCGCGTTCAACGTTACGGCATGCTTCGCTGGGGCGATCTGTTCACGGCGCGGCAGAAGGCGGCGCTGATGAAACTCGTTGATGTGCTCCACGGGGCTAGCGCCATGGACGCGACACTCACGGAGTTCCTTGCCTGTGCTTTCAGTCGCGTTGCAATGAGCAACATGTCCTGTACTCGGTGGAATGCAGTCGCTGAAAAGATGCAGCACACGTTCGGCCGGCAGGCACTACCTATCGTCTGGGATTTCGCGGAGGTCGTCGTTACAGCCGACGCGCCCGGCAACTGGAGGAGTGCGTATTCGCTGCTGGGTGATGTCGTCGACGCCGCGCGTAGCTCAGAACTTGCACAAGTGCAATCGGCCGATGCGCTCAACCATCCCCTTCCCGACGAAACCGTCGGTCTCTGGTTTACGGATCCGCCCTACTATGATGCGATTCCCTACTCCGATCTCTCCGATTTCTTTCTGGTCTGGTTCAAGCGTACAGCCTGACAACCCCCGGCTCCGCGACCCGTTTGATCCAGACAACCCCCTTTCACCGAAGGCGGCGGAGGTGGTACAAGACGAAACCAAGCGGGTCGGCGGGCGGTCCAAGGACCGAGTGTGGTTCGAGGAGACGATGGCCCGCGCGTTCGCGGAAGGCCGCCGCGTGCTCCGTGAGGATGGAGTCAGTTCCGTCGTATTTGCACACAAGACCACCGAGGGTTGGGAGGCACTGCTCTCCGGCATGATCCGGGGAGGCTGGACCATCACCGCGTCGTGGCCTATCGCGACCGAGATGGGTTCGCGCCTGCGCGCCCGGGATTCCGCCGCTCTCGTAACGAGCGTCCACCTGGTCTGTCGGCCGAGGCCGGACGACTCGCCCGTCGGTGACTGGGCTGACGTGCTTCGCGAGTTGCCCGTCCGCGTCGGCGGCTGGATGGAGCGCTTGCAGGGCGAAGGTATCCGCGGTGCCGATCTGGTGTTCGCCTGCGTCGGCCCCGCCCTGGAGATCTTCAGCCGCTACCGCGCCGTCGAGACCGCCGAAGGCCGCCCGGTCGGTCTAGCCGAGTATCTGGAGAAGGTCTGGGAAGTCGTCGGCCGTACGGCGCTGGAGACCGTGCTCGGCGCGGCGGAAGCGCAGGCCCGCAACGGACTGGCTGGCGCACTGGAGGAGGACGCGCGGCTGACGGCGCTCTTTCTCTGGACGCTGCAGGCGACCACCGGCGATGGGACCGGCGAGACCGACGGCGAAGGTACGGAGGCACCGACTGACGACGGCGGCGAGGACATCCAGGAGGCGTCCGCCGCCAAGGGCAAGGGTTTCTCCCTCGTCTTCGATGTCGTGCGCCGCTTCGCACAGCCGCTCGGCATTGATCTCCAGAAGTGGGAGCGGCGCACCATCGAGACGAAGAAGGGGGTGGTCCGTCTACTGCCGGTGGCTGAGCGCGCGACGCAGCTTTTCGGCAGGCAGGGGGCGCAGGCAGTTGCCGCCTGGTTGGAGCAGGAGGCGGGGACAGGAACGGATCCGTTGCAGGGCGTACTCTTCCCCGACCGGCAGGAGGGTGAGGCGGTTGCCGTTCGGGAGCGGTCGCCACGGTACCGTGACGTCGACGGCGCCAATGACCGTTCTGCCGCGAGTCCCAGTACTACGACTCTCGACCGAGTGCACACCGGCATGCTCCTCCAGGCAGGCGGGCGGACCAACGCGCTGCGGGCGTTGGTGCAGGCGGAGCGGGAGCGGGGTCCCGACTTCCTGCGCCTGGCGAACGCTCTGTCGGCGCTCTACCCGCGGGGCAGCAACGAGAAGCGCCTGCTCGACGCGATGCTGCTGGCGGTACCAAGGTGACTGGCGATGCTGATGAGGCTGACCGTTCGCAACTTCAAGTCGCTCGTCCACCTGACCGTGGAGTTCCCGCGTCTCGCGGTGCCTCTCGATCCGAACGCCGACGGGAGCAACCCCCTGGATGACGGCCGCGAACACGCGACCCCGTGCGCAAAGATCCGGTCGGAAGGAGCTTGTTGATGAGCGCCGGGAGGATTGAGTCCGTTCGGATTCGGGGTTTCCGATCGCTCGCAGACGTCGAACTGTCCGGTCTCCAGAACGCGAATGTGTTGATCGGTGCCAACGGGTCGGGGAAGTCCAACTTCATCCGTTTCTTCGAAATGATGAGCTGGATGCTGCGATCGCGACGACTCGGGGAGTTTGTCGAGCGGCAAGGGGGCGCCGACGACCAGTTGTACGGCGGCAACCGCGTTACTCCGCGCATGGAGGCGGAGCTCGCACTACGGACGGAGGCCGGACGGAACGATTATCGCTTCGCGCTGGTGCATGCTCACCCTGACCGCTTCGTGTTCACCGAGGAGGCGTTTCGCTTCAGTGGCACTGGGTTTCCAACAGAGGCACGGTGGCAACACGCGCCCAGCGGTCAGTCGGAAGCGGCGATCGTCGACATCGCTCAGGCCTCGCCGTCGCCCGGCGTCCATCCTACCACTGCGAGGGTCATTGTCCACCTCTTGAAGAGCTGCCACGTCTATCAGTTCCACGACACTTCCGACACTTCGAATCTCAAGAAGCGCTGGGACGCGGAAGACAACAACTACCTGCGTACGCACGGTGGAAACCTGGCTGCGGTCCTGCATCGCCTGGAGCAGGACGATGTCCGCCGGTTCGATCTCATATGTCGACACGTCCGGCGCGTGCTGCCGGTGTTCGACCGTTTCCAGGTCGACGAGAGCTACGGCAAGGTGTCGTTGCGATGGAAGGCGACTGGAACGGACAGGACATTCGGCGCGCACCTGACGTCCGACGGCTCGCTTCGCTTCTTCGCTCTCGTCACACTGTTGAATCTACCGCTGGAGATGTTGCCGAACGTGCTGCTGCTGGATGAGCCGGAGCTCGGCCTCCATCCCGCTGCGGTCGCGCTGGTTGGCGGCATGATCAAGTCGCTTGCCGTCGATCGGCAGATCATTGTGGCTACGCAGTCGCCGCTGCTCGTCGACGTATTCGATCTCGAGGAGATCATCGTCCTGAACCTTCAGGACGGACGCACGACGTTCCGCAGGCCTGATGCGGATGAATACCGACAGTGGCTTGACGAGGGCTTCATGCCGGGTGAGATTTGGCAGAAGAATCTCATCGGAGGGCGGCCGTGACACGTCTCGCCGTGTCGGTCGAGGGGCAGACCGAGGAGGAGTTCGTCAAGCAGGTTCTCGCGGACCATCTGCGGGCAAGGGATGTCGAGTCGACGCCCATTGTCCTTGGTCGTGCTCGTGGAAGATCCGGCGGGGGCAGGGTGTCGTCGGATCGACTCGCTTCGGAGATGGCTTGCCTCTACCACTCCTTCGACGTGGTGACCTCACTGGTCGACTTCTATGGGTTTCGCGACAAGGGAGACAGAACGGTTCAGGAGCTGGAGACGTACCTGGCGGGCAGGGTTGCCAAGACAGTTGGCCGTACCTGGGACGAGCGGAGAGTGGTACCGTACGTCCAGCGGCACGAATTCGAGGGACTCCTGTTTTCCGACGTCGAGGTCTTTGCGACAGAGCTCAACTTTCCGCAAGACAGCGTGGCGGATCTGCGGGGTGTTCGCGAGCAGTTCGACACACCCGAGGATATCAACGATCGTCTTCGGTTAGCCCGGAAAATTCATGACGTCGTCGAATCGGTCGCTGGCCGAGCCCTGATCGTTGAGCGAGAGAGGTCTGCGGTCGCCGCACGTGGCAGGTGGCAGCGTGGTGGAGCGGCGTGGCGTGGTTACGGGGCGTACGAGGCGCCAGACGCGGACAGCTTCGCCGACAGGGCGCCCCAGGCGCCTGTGTGGATTCCGCGAGCTGAGGGGGAAGCTGCGACGGGGCGCTACCCGGCGCGCGCCCCGAGTGCGAGGGCGATTTGGCGCCACGCGTCGAGGTCGGGCGTTGCCCGCGGCAGGTGCACAACGAGGCGCCGGACGGAGCGGACGACGTTGGCGCCGAGCTTGAGCAATCGGTCGCGCAGCCAGGTCACTTGGGTGCGGGCGCAGGCGGTGCGGGCGGCTCTCAGCCGCAGTTCCTGCATGAGCACGTAGGCGGCGGCCGTCAACAGGACCCGCAGCTGGTTTGCCCAGAACTTGGTGCAGCTCGTGCGGTCGATCTGCAAGCCGTCGAGCAGTTCCTTGATGCGGTTCTCGATGTCGCCGCGCCCGCAGTAGACCTTCTCGTAGATGAAGCGCGGCGTCTGGCGCAGATTGGTCACGACGAAGCGCGGGTTGTCCCGCGGCTGCCGGCCGGTGAGCTGCACGACTTCGGCCTTGATCACCACGCGGCGCTCACGAGCCCACGTGCCCGCGCGATAGCGGGTGTCGAGGTAGAAGTGCGCCGTCTTCTCACGCAGCATGTTCTCGGTGCGGGCCGCCACCATGACGGGCTCGGCAGCCCGCAGCAGGACGGCGTTCCTGGCCATCGCCACGACGTAGTCGAGCCGCGGCTCGGCATCGAGGAAGTCGAAGACCTCCGGGCAGGCGAAGCCCCCGTCGAGACGGACGAGAAAGCGTGCCTTGGGGAACGCGGACCGCAGCAGCGGGAGCAATCGACACAGCACGCTCAGCGTGCCGTCGGGCGCCTGGGCCTTGCCGGGTCGCAGCACCGCCGCGCACAGATACTGCTCGACCTCGCGGTCGAAGCTCACAAAGGCCAGCAATGGCAGGTAGCACCAGCTGTCGTAGTGCCCGTTGAAGAACGTCAACTGCTGCTCGCCATGCGTCGGGTCGTCGGTCGGGTCGAGGTCGATCGTGATGCGTCGCACCCGCCCGCGCAGCCGGCGACGATGCCGCTCGATGACCGACGTCGCCAGCTCGCGCCCCAGCCGATAGAGCGCGACGCGGCCCGCACCGTTCTCGAACCGCGAGACCGTCGGCTGCGACGCCAGCCGACCGCCCGCCACCGGGTCGCGCCCGAGCAGCAGCTTGTGGATCGGGTCGTCGGCGAGCCGGTCCGAATCGTTGCCGTCGGGATGACCGCAGGCGATGCCGAACACCCGCTGGCCGACCAGGTCCTCGAGCGTGTGCCGGACCTTCTCCGGTGCCCGGCGGTCGACCAGACACCGGCCGAACGCCTTGACCAGTCCGTAGACGCGCTCGGCGGCCTTGAGCAGCACGGCGCCGCCATCCGAGCTCGACTGCTCGCGGTCGAACGTGGCGACCAGCGGCTTGTCGAACAGATCGGGGAACAGAACAGACTGTGCTATCGTGGGGTCCGTCACGCAAGGGCCTCCGTTGTGGCTAAACGTTTGGTAGCACAACGTTTGTACCACACGGAAGGCCCTTGCGTCTCGTCGCCAACCCCACCTTCACGCATAATCCGGGTTAGCGGGTTCCGGGCCGAGTGTCAATATTTTGACTTGTACAATGTTTCGGATTATGGCATAACGGTGGCGTGACGGCCGCCGACGGGAAATCGCCCCCACATCGGACTGCGGAACTTCCCACCGACCTCGAACGGCTTCGCGGGGAGTTGGCACGGCGGGAGCGCGACACCGAGAACCTGCGGCGCGAGAAGGGCCGGTTGCAGCGCAAGAGCAACCGACTGCAACGCGAGAATGACCGCCTGAAGCAAGAGAACGAGCGCCTGAAACGGCAGTTGGACGAGGCACGCCGGGCAGGTCGCCGCCAAGCCGCGCCGTTCGCCAAGGACCGGCCGCAAGGTCGCGGCAGGCGTCCCGGACGGCGAGCCGGTGCGGCGTATGGCCGCCACGGCTGCCGGCCGCGCCCGGCGCAGGTCGACGAAACCCACGCGGCGCCGATTCCGAGGGAATGTCCGGACTGCGGCGGCGCGGTCGCCCTGACCCGCGAGGCGTCGCAGTATCAGGAAGACCTGCCCGTGGTGCGCCCGGTCGTGCGGCGCTTCGCCATTGAGGTCGGCCACTGCACGCGGTGTCAGCGGCGGGTGCAGGGCCGGCATGAGCTGCAGACCTCCGACGCGCTGGGGGCGGCGGGCGTGCAGCTCGGTCCCGCGGTCGTGTCGCTGGTGGTCGAGCTGCACACCGAGATGGGGGTGCCGCTGGCGAAGGTCGCGCACCTGCTGCGGACCACCTTCGGGCTGCAGGTCACCCCGGGCGGCCTCGCCCACGTGCTGCACCGGGCGGCCCGCGCCGCCGGGCCGGCCTATACGGAACTGCGCGAGCAGGTCCGCAACGCGCCCGTGGTCACGCCGGACGAGACGGGCTGGCGCGTCGGCGGCGAGCGCCACTGGCTGTGGACGTTCGTCACCCTGGAGACGACGGTCTACGCCATCTGCCCCGGCCGTGGGTTCGCCGATGCCGCCACGGTGTTGGGGACCGACTACGTCGGCGTGCTCGTGCGCGACGGATGGGCGCCGTATCGCTGCTTCGACGGCCTGCACCAGACGTGTCTGAACCACCTGCTCCAACGCTGCAAGCAGCTCCGCGAGGATCATCCGGACAGTCCCTGGGCGGGCGACGTGGCGGCGGTCCTGCGGGCCGGCCTCGACCTGCGGGACCGCTGCAACGCCGGAGCGCTGAGCGAGCACGGGATGGCCACGGCCCGCGGCCGACTTGTGGCCCGGCTCCGGCGGCTGGTCGACGCCCCGCCGCCAATCGACGACGCCGAGCGCTTTGCGGCGCACCTGGCCAACGAATTTCCGGCCGTGTTCCTGTTCTTGTGGGACCCTTCGCTCGACGCCACCAACTGGCGCGCCGAACACGCCATCCGGCCCGCCGTGGTCATCCGCAAGGTGTGTGGCGGCAACCGCACCCGCCACGGCGCCGACACCCAGCAGGTCCTGGCCAGCATCGTGCGCACCGCGCGCCAACGCGACCTCGACCTGCCTCCGCTGTTCGCCGCGATGTTGCGCGCGGTCGAGCCCGTTGTCCCCGAGATCCTCGGTCTTCCGCCGCCGCCCGCGTAGGCGGGCAACGTTCGACATACGACCTCGACGTGCGACCGGTCCCCGCGGCGTCCCCGCCGCAGCAAGGAACGACCGCACCGCGCTCGGTCGCCACCGGACCTCACGGAGAAGCTGACGCCGATGCTCCTGCGCGCCGGCGTGGCGTTCGGTGCCCCGCGGCATCGCGACCGACGAGGCAACCCGCGCGAACACTTCGGTTCCAGCAACCTCGTCGAGGCGCTGCAACCTCCCCACGCCAAGTCCACTTTCGGCCCGTGTCTATTGGGAGATCACCCGCTAACCGAAGACCAACGATCATGCTCAGACCGCGCCGAGCAAGCGAATCGCGGGCATCATTCCAACGTACAGCAAGGTTCTCCACGGCCCGGTATTGGCTCGTGAGATCGGCCTGGACACGATCCGCGCGGAGTGCCCCGGATTCGACGCCTGGATAACGCGGCTGGAATCGCTCGGGGACGATGTGGACGTCGCTCCCGATCCGACCGGCGGCAGTAGGAGATACGGACCCGATGGCGCTTGATCCCTGGTACAAGGTCGCCCTCCCGCGCGAGGAGGTCCGCGAGGGACGCTCTTTCAATCCGGACGAGTTCGCCATCGCCCTGGAGCAGGTGGTCGGCGGCACCGCACCGGCCGACTACCGCGATCCGGAGGCGTTCTTCGCGCGCACGTGCTTTACACGGGCGTTGCGCGAGCACGCCGGAATGGTGCTGCGGCGTCTGGCCGGGAAGACCGCCAACACGTCGCCGGTGATGACACTGGTGACGCAGTTCGGCGGGGGCAAGACCCATACGCTGACGGCGCTGTATCATCTGGTCACTGCCGGGGAGTCCATCGGGGGGCTGCCGGAGGTCACGGACCTGCTGCACGACGCTGGGCTGTCGGCAGCGCCGGCAGCGCGGGTGGCGGTCTTCGTCGGCAACGCCTGGGATCCGCAAGAGGGACGGGAGGCGCCGTGGGTCGACATCGCTCGTCAGCTCGCCGGTGACCGGGGTGTCGGGCTGCTTGGCGCGAACGCGGCGACCACCCCGCCGGGCACCGAGGCTCTCGGCCGGGTGTTCGCGGCTGCCGGCGCGCCAGCGCTCGTGCTGTTCGACGAGGTGCTGAACTTCATCAACCGCTACCGACAGATGGCGGATCCGTTCCACGCCTTCATCCAGAACCTGACGGTCGCGATGACCGGGACGACGCACGGTGCGGCCGTCATCAGCCTGCCGCGCAGCCAGGTCGAGATGTCGGATTTCGACCTCGCGTGGCAGGACAGAATCACCAAGGTCGTCCGGCGCGTTGCCAAGGACCTGCTCGCGAACGATGAGACGGAGGTGAGCGAGGTAGTCCGGCGACGGCTGTTCGATCACATCGGCGACGAACGGTCCCGCAAAAAGGTGTCCAGGCTCTATGCCGACTGGTGCTTTGAGCGACGCGAGCGTCTTCCGCCGCAGTGGACCCTCGTCGACAGCGCTGCCACCGAGACGAAGGCGCGCGACCATCTGCGGGCCCGGTTCGAGGCCTGCTATCCGTTCCATCCGGCCACGCTGTCGGTCTTTCAGCAGAAATGGAACGCGCTGCCGCAGTTCCAGCAGACCCGCGGCACGCTGGCGATGCTGGCCCAGTGGATCTCCTGGGCTCACCGCGACGGCTTCACGAAGGCCCGGACGGAACCGCTGATCACACTCGGCTCGGCTCCTCTCGATGTTCCCGACTTCGCCAGCGTTGTGCTGGGCCAGCTCGGGGAGTCGCGCCTGTCGACGGCCATCGATGCCGATATCGCCGGCGCGCAGGCCCACGCGCGCGCCCTCGACGCGGACAGCAAGGGCCCGCTTCGCGACATCCACCGTCGCGTCGGAACGACGATGCTGTTCGAGTCGTCGGGCGGACAGGTGGACCGGGTGGCCCATCTGCCCGAGCTGCGTTTCGCGCTTGGCGAGCCGGCGGTCGAAACCACTTCGGTCGACAGCGCGGCGATGGCCCTGGAGGAACGCTCGTACTTCCTGCGCCGGGTCGGCACGGACGGTTATCGGGTCAGCTACCGGCCGACCATCAAGAAGGTGGTCAATGACCGGCGCGCGTCGCTGGACGAGGAAGGCGAAATCCGGCCGGCTCTTCGCACTCTGGTCCAGGAGGACTTCGATCGAGGCGCGAGCATCCCCCGGATCTGCTTTCCAGCGGACGCCGCGGCGATTCCGGACACGCCGAAGCTGACGCTCGTGGTGCTGGATCCCGAGGTGGAGTGGACCGGCGAGCCGGACGATGACGTGCGCGAGCGCATCGGGGAGTGGACCCGCGCCCGCGGCACGTCGCCGCGGCTGTACCCGGGCGCACTCGTCTGGGCCGTGAAGAAACCGGGCCGGGAGCTGCGCGACAGGGTGGAGCAATGGCTCGCCTGGAAGCGTGTCGCCAGCGAGGTCTCGGCGGGCACGCTGGGAAGCGAGCTCGACAGCGCGGATCTTGCCGACATCCGCGCGAAGGTCCGCGACGCCGGCGACGTGGCGCGCGAGCAGATCTGGGGGGACTACCGCTTTGTCGTGATCGCCGACGCCTCGGAGGCGGATGGGCTGAAGGCTATCGATCTCGGCGCCGGCCATTCGAGCAGCAGTGAGAGCCTCTGCGGGCGCGTCATCTCCGCTCTGAAGTCGGGCGCCCTGCTCAACGAGTCGGTCGGCGCCGGATACCTCGAGCGCAACTGGCCGCCCGCCCTGAAGGAGGACGGCATCTGGCCGCTGCCCAGTCTGCGCCAGAGCTTTCTCGATGGCTCGCTGACGCGTCTCGTGGATCCGGACGCCGTGCTGCGCGGGAAGATCGTCGAGTTCGTCGGCAAGGGCGACTTCGGGCTGGGCTCGGGAAGGCGGCCGGACGGCCGTTTCGAGCGCCTTTCGTTCAAGGAGACGGTGTCGCCCGAGGACGTGATGTTCGACGCGGACGTCTATCTGCTTGCGCGGGCGCTCGCCGCGCGGCTGAAGACGCCGCCTGCACCTGAGCCTCCACCGCCGCCCGGGCGTGCAGGCGACCCGCCTGGCCGCCCCGATGGTTCAACGGGCCCCGGCTCGCGGCCGGACGTTCCAACCACTCCGGAACCGCCGGTGTCGCCCGAGCCGCCAGCCGCCAGAACCTTGCGTATCCGCGGAGACATCCCGCCGGAGGTCTGGAACCGGGTCGGAACGCGGCTCCTGCCGAAGCTCCGGGCGGGCCACGACCTGAAGGTGGGCGTTGCCCTTGAGCTAACCGCGGACGGACCGGCAACGGACGCACTTCTGGCAGACGTACGGCAGATCCTCGACGATCTGCAGCTTGCGGAACGGATCCGGATTGACGTCGAGTAAATGGAGTGACTTGGATTTCGGTTGGTGAATTTGCACCAGCAGCCTGCCTCAACTGTGGTTGGGCCTTGTATCTATAACCAATGACTGAGGAACCACCGCTCTCCATTGGAAGCATCGTTCGTCGATGTGCTGCACCGGAGCAAGTGGGTGTAGTTCGTGGCATTGTATCTAGTGAGCAGATTAGCGAGCGGCTCTACCGGGTTCAGTTCGGCATTCAAACGAGAACCGTGCCGGAACAGGACCTTGAGCCGTTGCCAGAAGATAACGACCCATGGTCCGATGTACTCAAGGGCCGATTCGAAGGTAGCGAAACATTCCGAAAGCTTCTGACATTCGAACGCCTTCGCCGGCCGCCGAGTAGGGTCGCGACGACCTTCGGTACCGCACGGGCTAACCCGGATTATGCGTGAAGGTGGGGTTGGCGACGAGACGCAAGGGCCTTCCGTGTGGTACAAACGTTGTGCTACCAAACGTTTAGCCTGGAAAATTCATGAGGCGCCCGGCCTGAGTAGAGACACAAAAGCCTCCGTGTGCTAAAACGCTGTTGACGACAGATGTTTTCGGCACGACGGAGGCTCTTGCGTGACGGACCCCACGATAGCACAGTCTGTTCTGTTCCCCGATCTGTTCGACAAGCCGCTCGTGGCCACGTTCGACCGCGAGCAGTCGAGCTCGGATGGCGGCGCCGTGCTGCTCAAGGCCGCCGAGCGCGTCTACGGGTTGGTCAAGGCATTCGGCCGGTGTCTGATTGACCGCCGGGCACCGGAGAAGGTCCGGCACACGCTCGAGGACCTGGTGGGCCAGCGGGTGTTCGGCATCGCCTGCGGCCATCCCGACGGCAACGATTCGGACCAGCTCGCCGATGATCCGATCCACAAGTTGCTGCTCGGGCGCGACCCGGTGGCGGGCGGTCGGCTGGCGTCGCAGCCGACGGTCTCGCGGTTCGAGAACGGTGCGGGCCGCGTCGCGCTCTATCGGCTCGGGCGCGAGTTGGCGGCGTCGGTCATCGAGCGGCATCGCCGCCGGCTGCGCGGGCGGGTGCGACGCATCACGATCGACCTCGACCCGACCGACGACCCGACGCATGGCGCGCAGCAGCTGACCATGTTCAACAGCTACTACGACAGCTGGTGCTACCTGCCACTGCTGGCCTTTGTGAGCTTCGACCGTGAGGCGGAGCAGTATCTGTGCGCGGCCGTGCTGCGACCCGGCAAGGCCCAGGCGCCCGACGGCACGCTGAGCGTGCTGTGTCGATTGCTCCCGCTGCTGCGGTCCGCGTTCCCCAAGGCACGCTTTCTCGTCCGTCTCGACGGGGGCTTCGCCTGCCCGGAGGTCTTCGACTTCCTCGATGCCGAGCCGCGGCTCGACTACGTCGTGGCGATGGCCAGGAACGCCGTCCTGCTGCGGGCTGCCGAGCCCGTCATGGTGGCGGCCCGCACCGAGAACATGCTGCGTGAGAAGACGGCGCACTTCTACCTCGACACCCGCTATCGCGCGGGCACGTGGGCTCGTGAGCGCCGCGTGGTGATCAAGGCCGAAGTCGTGCAGCTCACCGGCCGGCAGCCGCGGGACAACCCGCGCTTCGTCGTGACCAATCTGCGCCAGACGCCGCGCTTCATCTACGAGAAGGTCTACTGCGGGCGCGGCGACATCGAGAACCGCATCAAGGAACTGCTCGACGGCTTGCAGATCGACCGCACGAGCTGCACCAAGTTCTGGGCAAACGTCGTCGGCGGGCGTACCCGCTCCTGTCGCGACAGAAACTCGGCGATCGGGTATCGTGCGGGGTCGCGCCGAGGGGAGCGACCGTTAGCTTATTGGAGGCACGACCCCGTGGCAAACGTGGTCCAAGGACGCCTGCGGACTTGCAAGTGGTGACGCTCGACTGCGATCCCGTGTAGGAAAGTTATCGTTCCGCCGTCCTGCCTCTCGGCGCCACTCCAATGAGGAGGTACCGATGGCACGACGCAGGAAGACCAAGGGGCGGCACGCACGAGGCCGCTTCTCGAACGTTCATCCCGATGCGGCCGGCATCGATGTGGGCTCACGGTTTCACGTGGTGGCCGTGGCGCCCGATCGCGACGCCGAGCCCGTGCGGACCTTTCAGAGCTTCACTCAGGATCTGCATCGACTGGCCGACTGGCTGAAGACTGTCGGGATCACGACCGTGGCGATGGAGTCGACGGGCGTGTACTGGATCCCGGTGTTCGAGATCCTTGAGGCGCAGGGCTTCGAGGTGCTGCTGGTCAACGCCAGAGACGTGAAGCAGGTTCCAGGCCGGAAGACGGACGTCAACGATGCCCAGTGGCTCCAGCAGCTTCATCAGTTCGGCCTGCTGCGCGGGAGCTTCCGTCCGCATCAGGACGTGGTGACGCTACGCGCGTATCTGCGTCAGCGGGAGCGGCTGGTCGAGTATGCAGCCGCACACATTCAGCACATGCAGAAGGCCTTGATGGAGATGAACGTCCAGCGTCTTTGTTTACCGGGTTGCCGCGTGAGATCCAATCTTTTGGATTGTACTTTTGGCGGCAATATGGCATAAGTCTTGTGTGGGCAAAGCGCACCGGGGCGATACGAGCGAACGGCCACTCGGCCGGCTCAACGATGTCGAGCAGCTTCGCACGGAATTGACCCGGCGCGAGCGCGAGTTGCGACGCGAAAACCGCCGCCAGAAGCGCCAGATCGACGGCTTGCAACGAGACAAGGGCGACCTGCAACGGCAGGTCGAACACCTGCGGCGGGAGAACGAACGCTTGAGACGGGAGTTGGCCGCGGCGCAGCGAGCGGGTCGCCGTCAGGCAGCCCCCTTTGCCAAGGACCGGCCGCAGGGTCGCGGGCGCCGTCCCGGCCGGCGGGCCGGTGCAGACTACGGCCGGCAAGGCCGCCGCCGGCGCCCGGCGCACGTTGACGAGACCCACGCGGCGCCGGTGCCGGCGGCGTGTCCGGACTGCGGCGGCGCGGTCACGGTGACCCGCGTGGCGTCGCAGTATCAGGAAGAGTTGCCCGTGGTGCGCGCCGTCGTGCGTCGCTTCGACATCGAGGTCGGCCACTGCTCGCAGTGTCAGCGGCGCGTGCAGGGCCGCCACGTGCTGCAGACCTCCGACGCGTTGGGCGCGGCCGGCGTGCAGCTCGGTCCCGGCGTCGTCGCGCTGGTCGTTGAGCTGCACACGGAACTGGGGGTGCCGCTGGCCAAGGTGGCCCACCTGCTGCGAACGACCTTTGGCTTGCACGTCACCCCGGGCGGTCTCGCGCACCTGCTGCACCGGGCCGGCCGCGCCGCCGCGCCGGCCTACGCCGAGCTGTGCGCGCAGGTGCGCAATGCGCCGGTGGTCACGCCGGACGAAACCGGCTGGCGCGTCGGCGCCGTCCGCCACTGGCTGTGGGCGTTCGTCACCCCGCAGACGACGGTCTACGCCATCTGCTCCGGCCGTGGGTTCAATGACGCTGCCACCGTGCTGGGGACCGACTACGCCAACGTGCTCGTACGCGACGGATGGGTAGCCTATCGGCGCTTCGGCGGACTGCACCAAACGTGTCTGAATCACCTGTTGCAACGCTGCAAGCAGCTCCGGCTGGCGTATCCCGACAGTCGCTGGGCCGGCGACGTGCAGGCGACTCTGCGGGCCGGCCTTGACCTGCGCGACCGCTGCCACGCGGGCGAGCTGAGCGAACACGGGATGGCAACCGCCCGCGGCCGACTCATCGCCCGCCTCGGCCGGCTGGTCGACGCACCGCCGCCGCTCGACGACGCCGAGCGCTTCGCGAAGCACTTGGCCACCGAATTTCCGGCCGTGTTCCTCTTCCTGTCGGACCCCTCGCTTGACGCCACCAACTGGCGCGCCGAGCAGGCCATCCGGCCCGCCGTGGTCATCCGCAAGGTGTGCGGCGGCAACCGCACCCGCAAGGGCGCCGACACGCAGCAGATCCTCGCCAGCGTGGTGCGCACGGCCCGGCAACGCATCCTCGACCTGCCCGCGCTGATCGCCGCAATGTGGCGCGCCCCCAAACCGGTTGTCCCCGAGCTGCTCGGGCTGCCGCCGCCGCCCGCGTAGGTGGGCACCGTCCGAACGACCACGTGGCACGACCGGTCCCTGCGGCCGCACCCGCCGTGACGGGCAGCGTGCCGGCACCACTGCGCCCGGTTGCCGCCAGTCCTCGCCGACGAGCCGACACCGGTGCGCGGCATCCAACATCCCACCAGGGCGCCGCAAGGGGGTGACGCACCGAGTGGGAACCCCACTGCCGTTCCAAGCAACCTCGTCGCAGCACTGGAATCTTTCTACGCTCAAGGCCATTTTCAGCCCGTGTTCATTGGCCGATCACCCGGTAAACGAATACCGTCCAGCTTCATCACGTCGTGACCGACATCACGGGCGAGACGGGGATGCGCATCGTGCGCGCGATTGTCGCGGGCGACCGCGACCCGATGCAGTTGGCCCAGCACCGCGACCCCCGCTGCAAGGCGAGCGTCGAGACGATCAGGGAGGCGCTGGCCGGCAACTATCGGGAAGAGCACGTCTTCGCGCTGAGCCAGGCGCTGGAGCTCTACGACAGATACCAGGAGTCCATCGGGCAGTGTGATCAGGCCATCGAGCGCGCGGTGAAGCACCTTTGCGCAACGAGCACGCCGCCACCGGCCCGGTTGCCGGCCCCGCGACACACCACGCGCGGACCCAACGCGCTGGCGTTCGACGTGCGCCCGATGCTCTACACGCTGCTCGGCGTAGACCTGACTCAGATCCACGGCCTCGGACCGTACAACGCGCTGAAGCTGGTCAGCGAATGCGGCACGGACATGTCTCGGTGGCCGACCTGCAAGCACTTCACGTCGTGGTTGTCGTTGGCTCCGGGCAACAAGATCTCGGGCGGTCGGATCCTGAGCTCGAAGACGCGACGGTCTGCGAACCGAGCGGCAGCCCTGCTGCGGTTGGCCGCGGTCACCGTGAGCCGGACCGACACGGCCCTGGGCGCGTTCTACCGCCGCTTGTCCGGGCGGGTCGGCAAGGCCAAGGCGGTGACGGCCACGGCGCGCAAGATCGCCGTGTTGTTCTACAACACACTGCGCTACGGCATGCAGTACGCCGACCCGGGTGCCTCGCACTACGAGCAGCGTTATCGGCAACGAGCCGTAGCCAATCTCCGCCGTCGGGCGAAGGCGCTCGGATTCACGCTCCAGGAGCATCCGACGGGAGTTTCTTAGGAACCAGCTGCGGGTCCTGTTGACGGCCGCCGCCTACGTGCTCATGCAGGAACTGCGGCTGAGAGCCGCCCGCACCGCCTGCGCCCGCACCCAAGTGACCTGGCTGCGCGACCGATTGCTCAAGCTCGGCGCCAACGTCGTCCGCTCCGTCCGGCGCCTCGTTGTGCACCTGCCGCGGGCAACGCCCGACCTCGACGCGTGGCGCCAAATCGCCCTCGCACTCGGGGCGCGCGCCGGGTAGCGCCCCGTCGCAGCTTCCCCCTCAGCTCGCGGAATCCACACAGGCGCCTGGGGCGCCCTGTCGGCGAAGCTGTCCGCGTCTGGCGCCTCGTACGCCCCGTAACCACGCCACGCCGCTCCACCACGCTGCCACCTGCCACGTGCGGCGACCGCAGACCTCTCTCGCTCAACGATCAGGGCTCGGCCAGCGACCGATTCGACGACGTCATGAATTTTCCGGGCTAAACTCTTTCCGTACCAGTTCAAGCCGCTTCTCAAGTTTCTTGACAACCCGAATCAGCGCATCCTGATCGCCGATGACGTTGGCCTTGGCAAGACGGTTGAGGCGGGCTACATCTTGAAGGAACTGAGAGCACGCCACGGACTTGAGCGTGTGCTGGTGGTTGTCCCATAGGCGCTAACTTGTGTTCCGAGCGAGGTCGGCGTATCCTGACATGCGCATGCATGACATGGAGGCCGGCCCGGTGGACGAGGACTGGGATGTGCTGCGGTCGTTCCTGCCCGGTGACTGGCGGGAGTTGGCGCAGGACACGGGGGCGTTGAAGGGGCTGCGGAAGGACAAGACGGTCGACAACCTGTTGCGGACCCTCCTGCTGCACCTCGGCTGCGGACACTCGTTGCGGGAAACGGTGGTTCGCGCCCGCCAAGCGCGTCTGGCGGACCTGTCGGACGTGGCGCTGTTGAAGCGGCTGAAGAAGTCCAAGGGTTGGCTGCACGCGCTGTGTGTGCGTCTGTTCGAGGAGCAGGGTCTGGCGGTCATCCCCGGCGGCGCGTTCCAGGTCCGGGCGGTGGATGCGACGACGGTGAAGGAACCGGGACCGAGCGGGTCGTTGTGGCGGCTGCACTACAGCGTGGGCCTGCCGTCGCTGACGTGCGACTTCTTCAAGTTGACGGGGGTCGAGGGGCCGGGCACGGGAGAATCGTTGGCGCAGTTCCCGATCCGCGCCGGCGACCATGTACTGGCCGACCGCGGCTATTCGACCGCGCGGGGGATTCGCCACGTGGTCGAGGCGGGCGGGCGGCTGATTGTGCGTGTCAATACGGGGTCGTTGCCGCTGCACACGGCAGCCGGGCGGCCGTTCGACCTGCTGGCCGCGGTCTCGTCGGTCACGCGTCCGGGGGCAGCGCGCGCTTGGGCGACGACGGTCGCGGCCGCGGGTGACGACGGCGGCCCGCCGGGCGAGATTGCGGGCCGGGTCTGCGTGCTCCGCAAGTCGGCGGAGGCGATCCGCTTGGCGCAGCAGAAAATCCGCCGGGACGCCGCCCGCAAGCGGACCCAGGTACAACCGGCGACTCTGCGCTTTGCCGAGTACGTGATCGTTTTCACGACCTTCCCCGAGCCGCCCTTCTCGGCCGCCGACGTGCTCGAGTGGTATCGGCTGCGCTGGCAGGTCGAATTGGTGTTCAAGCGCTTCAAGTCGCTGGCGCAGTTGGGGCACCTGCCGAAGTACGACGACGAGAGCGCCAAGGCGTGGCTCTACGGGAAACTGTTCGTGGCGCTGCTGGTGGAGAAGCTGCTCCACCACGCCCGCACGATTTCCCCCTGGGGCTACGACGTACCGGCCCCGGCGCCCCCGCAGCGCGTGGCGTGACTTCAAGTTCGTGTTCAACCAGGTCACGCGCGCCATCGAACCGCCGCTCTCGCTGGCTTGCATGCTCAACGACTGGCGAACGATCTCCGGCGCGCTGGCCGAGCCGCCACGGCGCCGGCAGTCGCAGCTCTCCGCGTACTTCGGTTGACCGAGCAGCCGCCGGAGCAGGTGACGTGAACAAGTTAGCGCCTATGGGTGGTTGTCCCTGCCCGGCTACGACGAAAGTGGAAAACGGAATTTGAACGGCGGTTTGATGAGTCCTTCGACGTTGTGTCGGCGAAGGAGGTAATGGATAGTCTCATCGAGCCGTTGCGCCGAGGGCGTGATCTACCCACGTTTTCCTGGATCGCGTCTTACGAGTCACTCCGTCGTCCGACGATCACGAAGGCGCTGTCAGAGTTACAGCCGCCTATTGACCTCGTGATCATGGACGAAGCGCACAAAGTGAGGAACAGTGCAACCCAGCAGCATGCGCTGGCGACCGCCCTAGCCCAGGCGGATGCTATGGTGCTGCTCACGGCGACACCAATCCAGACCAGCCGGGAGAACCTGTTTCAACTGCTCCGGCTACTCGATCCAGTCACGTTTGCGCGGTACGACGTGTTCGAGGCACAACTTCAGGCGAACCGACCGGTCGTGAAGGCACTTGCGGCGATTCGCGAGGATCCTCCTCAAGTTGACGTGGCGCGGGAACTACTGAGCAGCCTTCGGGATCAAGAATTGACGTCGGACTTGACCAGGAGCAGCTTTTTTGCCTCCTTACTCGCTCGTCTCGATCCTGTAGCGTTGAGGGATCGGCGCGCTCTAGTGGATCTCCAGCGCGACATCTCTGAGTTGAGCCTGACGTCGCAGGTCTTGTCTCGCACGCGGAAAATCGAGGTGCTTCGCGATCGGCCCGTGCGCCAAGCGACCGCGTACAGGGTCGAATTGACGCCGGCGGAACGCCGCGCCTACGAGGCGGTCGCCAAAATCACGCTGCTCCTCAACCCGTCGCAGGGATGGGGTGCTGTCATGGCGGCGATGACAGCCGTGCGGTACGCGGCGAGTTGCCTACCCGCGGCGTTGAACCACCTGCGGGCAAAATATGGCCAGCGGCTCGACGTATTGTGCCGCGACAGCGACGAAGACTCAGCCGAAGAGCACGATACAACCGTGCCGAACGTGGAACTGACCGGATTCTGGGACGATCTGAGAACCGATCTGAGGACGGAACTGCGGGCCGACACGAAGTTCGCGCGGCTACGTGAGGTATTGCGGGAGCTGTGGAGGGAGGACGGCCGGGGGCAACGAGTGCCACGCAAGGTGATCATTTTTTCGTTCTTTCGTGGTACTCTCGGCTATCTTGCCCGGCAACTAGGCGAGATTGGTGTCCCCACAAGAATGATTCACGGTCTTGTTCCTCTTGTGGAACGCGAGCGGCTGATTGACGAGTTCCTTACGAAGTCGGAAGTTCGCGTTGTGTGCGCCAGGCAGCGCGCTGGTCAGGAGGGTTGAAGTCCCTCCGGCCCCCGGATGAGGGGGGCCGTATCCAAAGGCGGGGGTAATGCCTCGCCGGCCGCAGGTGGCAGGTATGGAGACGCCTAACCCGGAAAATTCGTGAGGTTATCGAATCGGTCCCAGGCAGGGCCTGATCGTCGCGCGAAGGACGTTTTCGGACGCGGCGCGTGGTAGGTGGCAGCGTGGTGCAGTGGCCGGGGCGAGGTGACGGCACGCATGAGGTGGCAAGCGCCGACAGGTCGGGCGCAGGGGCGCTGGCGAGCATCCGGGGCGCGGAGGTTGCCGTGGCGACGGCGCGCTATCCGGCGCGCGCCCCGAGCGCGAGGGCGAGGTGCCGCCAGACGTCGCGGTATGGGGTCGCTCGCGGCAGGTGCAGGACGAGCCGGCGGACGGAGCGGACGACGTGGACGCTGACCTTGAGCAACCGGTCGCGCAGCCAAGTCACCTGGGTGCGGGCGCAGGCGGTGCGGGCGGCCCTCAGCCGCAGTTCCTGCATGAGCACGTAGGCGGCGGCCGTCAGCAGGACCCGCAGCTGGTTTGCCCAGAACCTGGTGCAGCTCGTGCGGTCGATCTGCAAGCCGTCGAGCAGTTCCTTGATGCGGTTCTCGATGTCGCCGCGCCCGCAGTAGACCTTCTCGTAGATGAAGCGCGGCGTCTGGCGCAGATTGGTCACGACGAAGCGCGGGTTGTCCCGCGGCTGCCGGCCGGTGAGCTGCACGACTTCGGCCTTGATCACCACGCGGCGCTCACGAGCCCACGTGCCCGCGCGATAGCGGGTGTCGAGGTAGAAGTGCGCCGTCTTCTCGCGCAGCATGTTCTCGGTGCGGGCCGCCACCATGACGTGCTCGGCAGCCCGCAACAGCACGGCGTTCCTGGCCATCGCCACGACGTAGTCGAGCCGCGGTTCGGCATCGAGGAAGTCGAAGATCTCTGGCGTGGCGAAGCCGCCGTCGAGCCGGACGAGAAAGCGCGCCTCGGGAAACGCGGACCGCAGCAGCGCGAGCAGCCGACACAGCACGCCCAGCGTGCCGTCGGACGCCTGCGCCGTGCCGGGCCGCAGCACGGCCGCGCACAGATACTGCTCCGCCTCACGGTCGAAGCTCACAAAGGCCAGCAATGGCAGGTAGCACCAGCTGTCGTAGTAGCTGTTGAACATGGTCAGCTGCTGCGCGCCATGCGTCGGGTCGTCGGTCGGGTCGAGGTCGATCGTGATGCGTCGCACCCGCCCGCGCAGCCGGCGGCGATGCCGCTCGATGACCGACGCCGCCAACTCGCGCCCGAGCCGATAGAGCGCGACGCGGCCCGCACCGTTCTCGAACCGCGAGACCGTCGGCTGCGACGCCAGCCGACCGCCCGCCACCGGGTCGCGCCCGAGCAGCAACTTGTGGATCGGATCATCGGCGAGCTGGTCCGAATCGTTGCCGTCGGGATGGCCGCAGGCGATGCCGAACACCCGCTGGCCCACCAGGTCCTCGAGCGTGTGCCGGACCTTCTCCGGTGCCCGGCGGTCAATCAGACACCGGCCGAATGCCTTGACCAACCCGTAGACGCGCTCGGCGGCCTTGAGCAGCACGGCGCCGCCATCCGAGCTCGACTGCTCGCGGTCGAACGTGGCCACGAGCGGCTTGTCGAACAGATCGGGGAACAGAACAGACTGTGCTATCGTGGGGTCCGTCACGCAAGAGCCTCCGTCGTGCCGAAAACATCTGTCGTCAACAGCGTTTTAGCACACGGAGGCTTTTGTGTCTCTACTCAGGCCGGGCGCCTCATGAATTTTCCAGGCTAAACGGGCACGCAGGCGAAAGCCGGACACAGCCAAGGTGGACCTGGAGCCGCCACGACGGAACTGCGGAGGACAGGGCGCCCATCGCGAGGTGGGGTCCGAAGGGTTTGCGGAGCAGTACCGGGCCGTAGTCGAGGGGGCGACCCCATGACGAACCGGTCGGCCAAAGGTGGGGCAAGGTCGAGCCTGCACTATGGAGGCGAAGGCGTTCTCATCCACCCACCGCACCAAGGTGTATGCGGACGGCACGGTACGGAAGACCAGTGCGTGACCCTGGGAGACCTCGGCGGGTCCGCGGGCGGCACCGCGGCAACCGACCCTATAAGCGAGAGCGAAGTGGGAAGGGACGCCCGTCGAGGAGTCGGACGGCCGAGTAGTACCTGATGCGTAGCGAAAGCGACGTGACCGCATGAGCGGCAACCGAGTGGGTTGGGGAAGGCGGCCGGCGAAGATGGTCGGGACCGGACAGGTCGGGAAGATGAGCAAGGGCGCTGAGGTGGACAGTTCCATGAGCGAAAAACCCGAACATCAGCGACCGAGGAGACTTGCCGACTGGCTGAACCCGACGGGGGAGAGGAAGGTCCACTCTCTCATCGACAAGGTGTACAAGCGGAAGAACCTCGAGATGGCCTGGGAGCGTGTGAAAACGAATCGGGGCGCCGGGGGTGTTGACGGGCAATCCATCGACGACTTTGCCGAGGTGCGTGAAGCGCAGCTCGACCGGTTGCACGAGGACTTGCGCGACGACGCCTACCGACCGCAGCCGGTGCGCCGGAAGCGCATCCCGAAGGCGGGCAAGCCGGGGGCGCATCGCGAGCTTGGCATTCCCACGGTCTACGACCGGGTATGTCAGCAGGCGCTGCTGAATCGGCTGGAGCCCATCTTCGAGCCGGTGTTCGATGATGCCAGCTTCGGATACCGACGAGGGCGGTCTCAGCACGACGCTCTGCGCAAGGTCTGGAAGGAGCTGAAGTCGGGGTGCGAGTGGGTTGTTGACGGCGACCTGAGCGACTTTTTCGGGACGGTTGACCATGACAAGCTCCTCACGCTCGTGGCCCAGCGGGTCTCCGATGGCCGGGTCCTTCGCCTGATTCGCTCGATGCTGAAGGCAGGGAGCTACGGCGACGGGCGCCTCTTCCCGACGGAGCGTGGGACGCCGCAGGGCGGCGTCGCGTCACCCTTGCTGAGCAATGTCTTGTTGACGCCGTTCGACAAGGAAATGCGGCGCCGGGGGTACCGGCTGACGCGGTACGCGGACGATTGGGTCATCACCTGCACGTCGGAGGCCGAAGCGCGAACCGCCTTGGCCACGGCGACGGCGGTCCTGGAGCGACTGGGCGTGCGCATCAACCGACGAAGACTCGGATCGTTCGCGTCCAGCACGGCTTCGAGTTCCTCGGGTACAAGATCAAGCGCGGCAAGGGGCTACGGCTCCCACTGCACGAGATCCGTACGCGCCTTCGTTCGGGCGGCCTGTACGCGTGCCCGACTCAGAAGTCTCTACGTCACTTCAAGGACCAGGTGCGCAGTCGGACGTCGCGCAAAGCGCCGGTAACCACCGAAGTGCTGATTGAACAGCTCAACCCGGTCCTGCGGGGATGGGGGCACTACTACAAGCGTGCCCACGTCCGAAGGCTCTTCCACCAGCTTGACGGTTGGGTGGTGCGTCGCCTGTGGGCGCATCGGCACAAGCGGTGGCGGTGTCAGGGATGGAAGTCCCTGCCCAGCGCCACGCTCTACGGCGAGCTGGGCCTGGTCAACCTTGTCGGTCTGATTCCTTCCATCGGCCCCTACCATGCGAGAACGTCTTCGTGAAAGCGGTATGCGGGAAAACCGCACGTACCGTTTGAGCGGCGGACGGAGGCCAGCGCCCGCGGGGCGCGCCTCCTCCGACCCGACCTTGTCGTCTGAAGTCGGCAGCGAAGGTCTCGACTTGCAGCAGGCGTCAGTAGTCATCAACTACGACCTGCCCTGGAATCCGATGGTTGTGGAGCAGCGCATCGGGCGCATCGACCGCCTGGGACAGGAGGCACCAGTCATCACGATTCTGAGTCTGGTACTGAGCAAGACCATCGAGGACCGGATTCTATATCGCTTGTACGAACGCATCGGCGTTCTCGAGGAAACGATTGGCGAAATCGAGCCGATCCTTGGCGAGCAAATCGAGAAGCTGGCAATCACGGCGCTACGCAACGAGCTGACCGCTGAGGAGCAGGAACGTCAGGCGGATCAGGCAGCCGAGGCATTCCTTCACGAGCAGCACCAGGGAAATACTCTGCAGAAGGAGGCCGACAGACTGATCGCGGGCGATCAGGCGTTTCTTGATGGGATTCAGAGTCTGATTGGAGAGCGCAAGGTTCCGACACCAACGGAGCTATATTGGTTTCTTGGTGGGTTCCTCGATCAACGATATCCTGGAAACCTCTTTCCCAAGGAGGTCGTTGAGGGGGTCGCGGATGTTACACTCCATTCGCGGCTTGCGACGGATTTACTGCGAGAATTGGACAACACACCCGACCTGCGGCGAATAGCTTCTCGTGTCCAACAGGGTACCTTTCCAGCTACGGTTGATGCCGATGCGCACCTGCGCCGGCCCCAAAGCGAATTCATCTCGATCCATCACCCATTCGTACGCCTGGCGGGCGCGTTCCTTGAGCGCGATACAGAACATCTGCATCGGGCGTTTCGGTTACGGCTTCGTGGGAAGGAGGATGAACCAGAAGGCGCCTACTTGCTGACCATCTTGGAATTTACAATCTCCGGGAATCGCGCGAGGACCGAGATTGTGCCCATTTTCTGGAACCTGCGGGCAGGACGGCCCGTCGAGCCGCACGCCGGTCGCGGCCTATTCATCCGGTTGTTGGACACGGGTGAACGCATGGAAGAAGAGCGGTTCATAAGCGATGCGGTGATCGAGCTTGGAATTAGCCCGGAAAATTCATGACGTCGTCGAATCGGTCGCTGGCCGAGCCCTGATCGTTGAGCGAGAGAGGTCTGCGGTCGCCGCACGTGGCAGGTGGCAGCGTGGTGGAGCGGCGTGGCGTGGTTACGGGGCGTACGAGGCGCCAGACGCGGACAGCTTCGCCGACAGGGCGCCCCAGGCGCCTGTGTGGATTCCGCGAGCTGAGGGGGAAGCTGCGACGGGGCGCTACCCGGCGCGCGCCCCGAGTGCGAGGGCGATTTGGCGCCACGCGTCGAGGTCGGGCGTTGCCCGCGGCAGGTGCACAACGAGGCGCCGGACGGAGCGGACGACGTTGGCGCCGAGCTTGAGCAATCGGTCGCGCAGCCAGGTCACTTGGGTGCGGGCGCAGGCGGTGCGGGCGGCTCTCAGCCGCAGTTCCTGCATGAGCACGTAGGCGGCGGCCGTCAACAGGACCCGCAGCTGGTTTGCCCAGAACTTGGTGCAGCTCGTGCGGTCGATCTGCAAGCCGTCGAGCAGTTCCTTGATGCGGTTCTCGATGTCGCCGCGCCCGCAGTAGACCTTCTCGTAGATGAAGCGCGGCGTCTGGCGCAGATTGGTCACGACGAAGCGCGGGTTGTCCCGCGGCTGCCGGCCGGTGAGCTGCACGACTTCGGCCTTGATCACCACGCGGCGCTCACGAGCCCACGTGCCCGCGCGATAGCGGGTGTCGAGGTAGAAGTGCGCCGTCTTCTCACGCAGCATGTTCTCGGTGCGGGCCGCCACCATGACGGGCTCGGCAGCCCGCAGCAGGACGGCGTTCCTGGCCATCGCCACGACGTAGTCGAGCCGCGGCTCGGCATCGAGGAAGTCGAAGACCTCCGGGCAGGCGAAGCCCCCGTCGAGACGGACGAGAAAGCGTGCCTTGGGGAACGCGGACCGCAGCAGCGGGAGCAATCGACACAGCACGCTCAGCGTGCCGTCGGGCGCCTGGGCCTTGCCGGGTCGCAGCACCGCCGCGCACAGATACTGCTCGACCTCGCGGTCGAAGCTCACAAAGGCCAGCAATGGCAGGTAGCACCAGCTGTCGTAGTGCCCGTTGAAGAACGTCAACTGCTGCTCGCCATGCGTCGGGTCGTCGGTCGGGTCGAGGTCGATCGTGATGCGTCGCACCCGCCCGCGCAGCCGGCGACGATGCCGCTCGATGACCGACGTCGCCAGCTCGCGCCCCAGCCGATAGAGCGCGACGCGGCCCGCACCGTTCTCGAACCGCGAGACCGTCGGCTGCGACGCCAGCCGACCGCCCGCCACCGGGTCGCGCCCGAGCAGCAGCTTGTGGATCGGGTCGTCGGCGAGCCGGTCCGAATCGTTGCCGTCGGGATGACCGCAGGCGATGCCGAACACCCGCTGGCCGACCAGGTCCTCGAGCGTGTGCCGGACCTTCTCCGGTGCCCGGCGGTCGACCAGACACCGGCCGAACGCCTTGGCCAGTCCGTAGACGCGCTCGGCGGCCTTGAGCAGCACGGCGCCGCCATCCGAGCTCGACTGCTCGCGGTCGAACGTGGCGACCAGCGGCTTGTCGAACAGATCGGGGAACAGAACAGACTGTGCTATCGTGGGGTCCGTCACGCAAGGGCCTCCGTTGTGGCTAAACGTTTGGTAGCACAACGTTTGTACCACACGGAAGGCCCTTGCGTCTCGTCGCCAACCCCACCTTCACGCATAATCCGGGTTAGCGGCCTCAGGACGCATTTGGCCGGTGTTCGCGCCGAGATGAAGTCGCGGGAGGCTATACTGCAGGAAGCAAGGGCAGCACGACGTCGGGCGACGCAGCAGGGGACTCTCAATGCGAGGATCCGAACGGCCGAGCGTCGGCTTGAGGGGCTGCAGGACCGCCACGCGGCCGAGTTCGCGGTGCGGATGGCGACGGCCAAGGTTCGGCAGGAACTGCAACGGCTTGAGGCTTTCCTCCGTGAATCTGGTGAAGGCGCGATTGTCAGGATCGAGGAGCGCGAAATAGCCGTCGCGGTCGTATCGCTAGAACGTTAGGCGTGAAAATCGCGGGCAGCGAGGTGAAGCGGTGAAATTGTTCAGGTGGCTTCGCTCGGCATGGCGGAGCTTGCGCGGCGGCGGGGCGGGGTACCGACGTGCAAGGCCGGGAGATGTGGGGCCGTCCGAAGGGCAGGCACGACAGGCACAGCGAGGCGCGTCGCCGCTTCGACATGTTCACCTTGGAGTGAATTTCGGAACGTGTTGGTCAAAGCTCGTACTACGTGACTACCAGGCGCCCACGGATAGGTGCTTTGTGGTGCGCCCGGGAGAAGCCTTTGGTGGCGGTTCTGACTATCGCATACCATCGAGTGTGACTGTGGCAGATGGCCGCATGTACTTCGGATGGATAGGCGAGGCCAAGGCGAATTGCCTGGGAGCCCACGTAATCAGGTCGCCGAAGATGGGTGCTGCGTTTCCTGAGACCGTCAGAGATCTGAGTCAGTACGCCGGCCTGGGCGCGGAGGATGTCTCGATTCTCGTGGTTACTTACCTGTTGCAGTTGGGATTCCGCCATGCGAGCACCTACTGTGCTGCGCTATCCCCAGCAGCGATGCCGCGGATGTCGATTTTCATGGGAGTACCCATGAGCGTACTGGACGAAGGTCCGTTGCGGGATAGGTTTCTCACCATCGCCCGCGTTGCCTTCTACATTTGGAAGGCTGAGGAAGAGCAGCCATCGTTGGCTAATGGTATCAACATTGACCATGCACGGCAATTGATTGCTGCAGCGCGAGAAAAGGCAGACGCGCGGCAAGTGACCGCACCTCGCGAGTGGATCCGGTCCGAAGCAGAGGCTGGACTACTTTGGATTTTCCGGTCGCCGCTTGTTGGTAGTGGCCTCTACGCCTGCGTCGATGTCGGCGCCGGAACGACGGATGTTAGCTTCTTTCGCATTCGGGATTGTCATGTAGGTGACGCGTGGGTGAAGGACGCGCTCGGCTTCTACAGCGCGCATTCATCCCCTCCCGCAATGGACGAACTTGACGACTGTCTGGCGAAGACCAATGGACATGGTCTTTCGCCGATGCAGTTGCGTGGTAAGGAGAATGAGATCATCAGGCGGTACGCACTGACGGAGCATCAAGAGGTACAGTCGGTATGCAACGAGATCTACAAGACCTACCGCGGCACTTGGGCGACTGCGTACGAGAAGGAGAAGAAGGAGAGTGCATGGTACGAGTACGGGCTCTTTGTACTTGGGGGAGGAAGCAAGGTGGATCCCGTTACCAGCTCTCTTCGGAGATCCGTCTGGCAAGGAAAACTTGCCGAACGGCCCATTCGCGATGCCGGCATTCCGGACGACTTGTACGACTGGCCTGAGAATGGGCGGCTGATCCCGCTGCGGGAGGACGCGACGTTCCTGCTGGTCGCGTACGGTCTCTCGTATTTGGGGCAGGACGTGCCAGAGGTAGATAACCCGAGCGAGATGCCGCCATTCGTGATTCCGCGAAACCCAAAAACACCCGTTGATCAGGACGAGTACTACCCGAAGTAGCCTGAGACCCGGGTAGAGCGGCTGTCCGTCAGTACCCCACCACCTGGCCGTCCTTGCGCGGGTCGGTCCCGCCGTGCAGCATGCCGGTCTCGGGGTTGATCATGATCGCCTGGTAGCCGCCCATGCCGCCGCCGCCGGCCCGCACGACGTGGTGGCCGCGGCGGCGCAGCTCGGCGACGACGGCGTCCGGGATGCCCGGCTCGACGGCCAGGGTGCCGCCGGGCCGGTAGCTCGGGCTGTGGCGCAGCCGCGCGGCGTCGCCGGCCTCCTGCAGGTTCATCCCGAAGTCGATGATGTTCGACAGCACCTGCCAGTGGCCCTGCGGCTGCATCGGGCCGCCCATGACGCCGAACGACAGGAACGGCTGGCCGTCCCGCGTGACGAAGCCGGGCATGTTGGTGTGCAGCGAGCGCTTGTGCGGCGCGAGCGCGTTGAGGTGGCCCTCCTGCAGTGAGAACCCGCTGCCGCGGTTCTGCAGGGCGAAGCCGACGTCGCCCGGCACGACCTTCGAGCCGAAGCTGCCGAAGATGCTCTCGATCAGCGACACGGCGTTGCGGTCCTTGTCGACCACCGTGAGGTAGACGGTCTCGCTCTGCTCGAACGGCCGGCCGGGCGTGACCGTGGTCGCGGCGCGCTCGGGGTCGATCAGCTTGCGCCGCGCCTCGGCGTACGGCTTCGAGATGAACTGGCGCGTCGGCAGCGGGTTGGCGTCGGCGTCGGCCACGTAGGTGTCGCGGTCGGCCCAGACCAGCTTCTTCGCCTCGGCGAACAGGTGCAGCGCGTCGGCGCTGTTGTGGCCCAGCGCGGCGACGTCGTAGCCCTCCATCAGGTTGAGGATCATCAGCGCCAGGATGCCGGAGCTGTTGGGCGGGACCTCCCAGACGTCGTAGCCGCGGTAGCTCGTGGTGACCGGCTCGACCCAGACGGACGTGTGGTCCTCGAAGTCGGCCAGCGTGAAGTAGCCGCCGTTGCCTTCGCTGAACGCCACGATGCGGCGGGCGATGTCGCCGCGGTAGAACGCGTCGCGGCCGCCGGCCGCCACGGCCTCGTAGGTGGCGGCGAGGCGCGGGTTGCGGAAGACGTCGCCGGGGAGGGGCGCCCGCCCGCCGGGCAGGTAGGTGGCGGCCGAGTCGGGCCACTCGGCCAGCGCCGGCGCCGCGGCGTTCCACTGGCCGGCAATGATCTCGCTGACCGGGAAGCCGCCGCGGGCGTAGGCGATGGCCGGGGCCAGCACGTCGGCCAGCGGCAGCGTGCCGAAGCGGTCGAGCAGCTCCTGCCAGCCGTCGACGGCGCCGGGGACGGTCCAGGTGAGCGGGCCGTCGCCCGGCATCCGCTCGTAGCCCTGCCGGACGAGCGTCTCGCGGCTGATCGCGTGCGGCGCGCGGCCGGTCGCGTTCAGCGCGTACAGCCGCTCCGTCTCGGCGTGCCAGACCAGGGCGAACAGGTCGCCGCCGACGCCGTTCATGTGCGGCTCCACCAGGCCCAGCACGGCATTGACGGCGACCGCCGCGTCGACGGCGTTGCCGCCGGCCTTGAGGATGTCGAGACCGACCTGGGCGGCGAGCGGCTGGCTGGCCGCCACCATCCCGTGCGGCGCGATCACCTCGGACCGGCTGCCGTGCGGACTGCGCGCCGGCCGGCTGTAGCCGTGGCCCTGGGCCTGCTGCTGCGCCTGGCCCGCCGGTCCGCCGACGGCGAGCGCCAGGCCCGCCACGAAGAGTCCGGCCGCCGCGCCGACCTGCCGATTCGCCGAATGCCGGGATGCCAGTCTCATCGACGCTCCTCCTCCCGGGACTGTCGCTACTCGCGCGCCCCCAATTGCCGCAGCAGATCCGCGCTGCCGATGTCCGTTTCCGTGACCGGGTTCCTGGCCGGCACGCGGCCGGTCAGTCCCAGCGCCCGGTCGAGCGGCGTCTGGCCACGCGCGTTCCGCACGTGCAAGTCGGCGCCCTGGCGGGCAAGGTAGCGCACCACGCTGTTGAAGCCGTGATGCGCGGCGAGGTGCAGGGCGGTGTCGCCGCTCTCGCTGGCGGCGTCGACGTCTGCGCCCAGCTCGACCGCCGCCCGCACGGCGTCGAGGCCGCTGTTCATGAGGCCGCGCCGATCCGGGTCCTGGCTGAGGGCGAGCTCCATCTCGGCGGTGTCGATGGCCCGGCCGCGGCGGTCGTTCCCGGCCTGCACGAACCCGGGCGTGAGCATGCCCGCGGCCGCCATCAGCGGCGTGACGCCGCCGGCGAGGCCCGCCCGCGGGTCGGCGCCGGCGGCGGCCAGCCGGCGCATGATGTCGGCCTCGGCGTACTTGGCGGCCAGGAAGAACGGCGTGGCGCCGGCCAGGCGCATCTCCAGCGCGAAGAACTTGCCGTAGCGGGCGTGCGGGCTGCCGTTCCGCAGCCGGACGTGCGGGTCCGCGCCGTGGGCCAGCAGGGCGCCGACGAGATCGGCATCGCCGCGCAGGACCGCCGCGTGCAGCGGCGCGTAGCCCGCCTCCGCGGCGTTCGGGTCGGCGCCCTGGTCGAGGAGCCGGGCGGCGAGCTCGCCGTGCCCGCTGTGGGCCGCCACGACGAGCGCGCTCGTGCCGGACGGGGCCGCGTCGTTCGGGTCCGCGCCCGCCGCCAGCAGCAGGCGCGCCGACGCGAGGTCGCCCTGGCGGGCCGCGAACAGGAGCGGCGTGAACCCGCCCTCGTCGATGACGGTCACGCCCTCGGCCGCACCGGTGCGGGGTGAGCTGGCCGTGGCCACGGGCCGCACGCGCGAGCGGGCGTGAACGTCGGCCCCCGCCTCGAGCAGCGCCCGCGCGACCCCGGGATGCCGCTGCGACACGGCCCACATCAGCGCGGTGTGCCCCTCCTTCGTCTCCCGGGCATGCACGTCGGCGCCGTGGTCCAGAAGCGCCTTCACCGCGCCGACGCTTCCCGTGCGCGCGGCGGTCATCAGGGCCGTCTCGCCGCCGCGCAGGGCCGCGTTCGGCGCGGCGCCCGCGGCCAGCAGTCGCCGCACCAGGGGCGCGCTGCCGTTCTCGCACGCCAGGTAGAGGGGAGTGACGCCGAGCTCGTTCGCCGCGTCCGGCGTCGCGCCGGCACCGAGCAGCAGGTTCGCGGAGTCGAGATCGTCCCGGTAGGCCGCCCAGTGCAGCGCCGTGGCCCCGTCGGGCTGCCGCGCGTTCACGTCGATGCGGGCCCGCACCAGCGTGCTCACCGCCTGCCGATCGCCGTGCCGCACGGCGTCCACCAGCCGCAGGTCGGGCCGCTGCGCCCCGGCCGGGAGCGACAGCAGCAGGACGAAACCGGCCGCGACGCGGCGCACGGCGCTGGCAGGCATGCGGGCTTCCTGGTGGACGTCCGTCAGAGGGCCAGCACCGCGTCGAGCGCGCCGGTGCTCGTGCCGAAGCGCTCGGCGGGCAGCCCGAGCGTGTCCATCAGCGTGAGATGCAGGTTGGACATGGGGGTCGCCTCGGGGCACCGCACGTGGCGTCCGCCCCGCAGCCGGCCGCCGGCCCGGCCGACGAGCAGGATCGGCAGGTTGTCCGAGGCGTGCCGGTGGCCGTCGCTCAGCCCGCCGCCGTACAGCAGCGTCATCTGGTCGAGCAGCGAGCCGTCCCCGTCCGGGGTGCTCGCAAGGCCGTCCAGGTAGTACGCCAGCAGGGTGGTGTGGTACGCGTTGATCTTCGCCAGCTTCGCGAGCTTGGCCGGGTCGTAGCGGTGGTGCGACGTCGGGTGGTGCGCCTCGGGCACCCCGATCTCCGGATACGTCCGGCTGCTGAACTCGCGGCTCACCATGAACGTGACGACCCGCGTCAGGTCGGTGCGGTAAGCCAGCACCTGCAGGTCGAACATCAGCTTCGCGTGCTCCTCGAAGGTGGCCGGGATGCCCGGCGGCGCCGCCATCTCCGGGAGCGGCCGGTCCACCTGCGCTTCGGCCCGCTCGATGCGGCGCTCGACGTCGCGCACGGCCTCGAGGTACTCGCCGAGCTTGCGGCGGTCGCCCACCCCGAGATCGCGGCGGAGCCGCGCGAGCTTGCCGGTCACCGCGTCGAGCAGGCTGCGGTTCTGCTCGATGCGGGCCAGCCGGGCGGCGGGGTCGGTGCCGCCTGCGTCGCCCAGCAGCCGCTCGAAGACCGCGCGCGGGTTGGTCTCCATCGGCAGCGGCGTCGTCGCGCTGCGCCAGCAGATGGTGTTGGTGTAGGCGCAGGTGTAGCCCGCGCCGCAGGTGCCGACGTCGTCGCCCGATTCCAGCGCGAGCTCCAGCGACGCGAGCTGCGTGTGCCGGCCGAGCGCCCTGGCCACCTGCTGGTCCATGGAGATGCCGGCCACGAGGTCGGCCCCCTGCGTGCGCTTCGGGGACACGCCGGTCAGGAAGCTGGTGGCGCCCGTCTCGTGGGCGTAGTCGGGCCCCTTGTTGCTGAGACCCGTCACGACGGTCAGGCGCTCGCGGAAGCGCTCGAGCGGGCTGAGGATCGGCGTCAGCTCGAAATCGGCGCCCGCCGCGGCCGGCGTCCACTGATCCATCACGATGCCGTTCGGCACGTAGACGATGCCCAGCCGTTTCGTGGGGCTGGCGGCGGTCCTGCCGAGCGCGGTCAGCGCCGGCACCATGCCGTCGAGCAGCGGCAGGGCCAGGCTGGTGCCGAGCCCGCGCAGCACGGTCCGGCGGGAGAAGGCCTTGCGGGTGATGATCATGATTCCGGCCTGCGCATCTGAAACGGCAGGCTCCTGGCGATGCCGAGCACGAGCGACGACCAGCGGTAGTCGTGCGCGGCCGACTCGCGAACGATCCGCCGGACGGCCGGCATGTCGTAGTGCTGCACGCCGCGTCCGAGGGCGTACGTGGTGAGCTTCTCGACGACGGTCCGGACGAACTGCTCGTGATCGCTCAGAAGCACGGTCTTCAGACCCGCCAGGCCATGAAACGCCGTCCCGTCGGGAAAGACGCCCGCGGCGTCGATGGCGGCGCCCGCCGCGCCGGTCGCGCGCCACTGCCCGATGGCGTCGAAGTGCTCGAGCGCGAATCCCAGCGAGTCCATGCGGGCGTGGCAGCTCGCGCAGACCGGGTTGTCGCGGTGCCGCTCGAGCCGCTCGCGCACCGAGGCCGGGCGTCCGCCCGCGCCGCGATCGGGCAGGGCCGGGACATCCGGCGGCGGCGGGGGGGGCGGCGCGCCGAGGACGTGCTCGAGCAGCCAGTTGCCCCGCAGCACGGGCGAGGTGCGCGTGGGGTAGGACGTTGCGGTCAGGATGCTGCCCTGTCCCAGCAGCCCCCCGCGCGCGCCGTCGTCGAAGGTCGCCCGCCGGAACCGGCTGCCGTACACGTTCGGAATCCCGTAGTGCCGCGCAAGCCGCTCGTTGACGAACGTGTAGTCGGCGCGCAGCAGGTCCAGCACGCTCAGGTCGGCCCGCCACTGGCTGCCGACGAAGAGCTTCGTCTCCTGCTCGAACGCCTCGCGCAGGTTGTCGTCGAACTCGGGAAACAGGTCCGGCGCCGGCACGACGCTGCGCAGGCGGCGCAGGCCCAGCCACTGCGCGGCGAAGCCGTCCACGAGCGCCTGCGCGCGGGCGTCTGCCAGCATACGCCGCACCTGCGGCTCGAGCACGGCAGGCTCGCGCAGGCGCCCGCTGGCGGCCGTCTCCAGCAGCTCGTCGTCCGGAATGCTGCTCCACAGGAAGAACGACAACGGGAGGCGAGCTCGATATCGCTGACGGGGTGCGCCCCGTCCGGCGCGCCGTTTCGATCCCGCTCGATGCGGAACAGGAACTCCGGATCGACGAGGATGCCTTCCAGCCCCCGCCGGATGCCTGCCTCGAATCCGCCCGCGCGCCGTCCCGTCGCGTAGAGCGCCAGCAGCGCCTCCACGTCGGGGGGCGTCAGGGGGCGACGGTAGGCCCGCCGGGCGATCGTCGACAGCACCTCCCGGGCGCAGGGCTCTTCCTCCGCGGCGCCGGCGGGCTCGCAGACGAGGATCCGCCGCCGGCTCGGCGTCTCCCCGGGGCCGGTGGCGTGGAAGGGGCCGGAGACGCTGACCAGCTCGACGGCTGCCTCGGGCGCCTCCGACGGCGAGCTCCAGCGCTCGGCGATCGCCAGCGTCTTCGCGGTTGCCCGCGGCTGCAGCACGCCGTCGCGCTCGGTCCGCTCCTGCACGAACGCGACGCCCAGCCGCCGCGGCCCCGCCGCCACCGGGACGCGCAGCGCGAGGGAACCGTCGCCGTGCAGCGTGTGCTCCTCCCAGGCGCGGTCGCCCAGGACCGTGCCCGTATAGGTCTGCGGGGGCGGCGTCCCCCGCGGGCCGCCCACCGTGAACGCCGCCACGCGGCGGCCGTCGATGCGGACCTCGAGCTGCTGCCGCGTCTGCAGCCCGCGAATGTAGCCGTAGAGCTGTCGCCGCAGGCGGATCCTGATGTCGTACTCGGCATCCACGGGGAAGTGGTGCCGGATCGCGAGCCCCCCGCGCGAGCCGAACGGCAGATCCTCGCTCATGCGGTGATCCTGGAACCGCAGCTTGGGGACGACATGCGTCTCGCTCGTCGGCGCGCCGGCCGGGTCGCCGAGGGCGAGGCGGGCGATCCTGCGCGCCGCGGACAGGTAGCGCTCGAGCCGCGCCGGCGACATCGACAGGATGTCCGCCATGTTGTCGAAGCCCAGGTCGGCGTCGTCGGGGGGCAGCAGCGCGCGGCCGTCGACCTCCAGATCGAGGAGGTCGCGAATCGCGTTGGCGTACTCGCTGCGGTTGAGGCGATGGGTGGCCGTGCGGCCGGGATTCGGATGGTCGGCGGCGGCGCGGTCGAGGGCCGTCTCGAGCACGGATGCCACGGCCTCGTACGTGGCCTGGTCGGGCCGCGGTCGGCCCGCCGGCGGCATCGCGCGGGCGCGCAGCTTGCGCACGACCTTCTCCCAGGCCTCGGCGTGCCCGCCGACCTGCTCGACGCCCAGCGCGTCCAGCGCGAGGCCGGCGGTCCTGAGCCGCCCGTTGTGGCAGCTCACGCAGTAGCGATCCAGGACCGCCCGGACCTGGGCCGGTCCCGCCCCGGCGGCCGTCGAAGCCGCGTACGCCGGCGACGGGCGGACCTTCGCGGGCGCAGAGGCGGCGCGCAGCTCCTGCGCCTCGGCGCCGCGCAGTTGAGCCTGGCCGCCGGCTGCAGCCACCGCGAGCCCCAGCAGGCCGGCCGCCAGGGTCCTCGACTTCGTCGCTGGCATTGGGAGCGCGCGGCGGCCCCGGTCTGTCCGCACGGTGGCCGCCGCAGTGCTCCACATTCTACAACCGGCAACCCGCTGCAACGCCGCTCGGCGGCATGACTTTCGCCGCCGCTTGTTGTACAAGAGTGGCCGCATGCAGCGACAAGTGCTTCTCTCCGCGCTCGCCCTGTGCCTGGCAGCCGCCGCGGCGGCCGCCCAGGAGGAGCCGGTCTCGCTGGCCGGCATCATCGACTTCCACGCGCACGCGGGACCCGACTCGCGGCCGCGCTCCCTCGACGACATCGAGGTGGCGCGCCTGTTCCGGGAGGAGGGCCTGCGGGGCATGGTTCTCAAGAACCACTTCACGATGACGGCCGACCGCGCGGCGCTGGCCATGGCGCGGGTCGACGGCCTGGAGATCTTCGGCGGGGTGGTGCTGAACCGCTCGGTCGGGGGCATCAACCCCGAAGCCGTGCGCCAGATGGTGGCGTTCGAGGGCGGCCGCGGGAAGGTCGTCTGGCTGCCGACGTGGGACGCCGAGTTCAACGAGTATCGCATCCGTCCGGACGGCAGCGTCGCCGCGCCCGGCCCGTCCGACCCCTTCGTGCGCGTGCTCGAGGACGGCGCGCCGGTCGCGCCGCTGGTCGAGGTGCTCTCGCTGATCGGCGCCCACGACCTCGTGCTGGCCACGGGGCACCTGACGCCGGAGGAGGTGCTGCTCCTGCTGCCGGCCGCGAAGGCGCAGGGGGTGCGCCACATCCTGGTCACGCACCCCTTCGGCCAGCACGCCACCATCGACGACATGCGGCGGATGGCGGCCGAGGGCGCGGTCATGGAGCTCGACTGGTTCGCCGTGCACCGGGGCAGCGACTCGGTCGCGGAGTACGTGGAGGCGATTCGGGAGGTGGGGGCCGAGCACTACCTGATCACCTCCGATCTCGGCCAGGCGGGCAACCCGACCCACACCGAGGGACTGCGCGCGTTCATCCGCGCGCTGCGGGCCGCGGGCGTCTCCGACCGCGAGGTGGACCTGATGGCCCGTCGCAACCCCGCGCGTCTGCTGGGCCTCGATTGAGCGGGTGCTAGGAGTCTGCGCCATGCAAGTGCCATTCCAGGAGGGGAAATCCATGTCGTTCAAGAGCCTGCTCCCCGTCTGTCTCATCGTCCTTCTGCCCCTGACCGCCGGCGCGCAGTCCGCGCAGGACGCGGTCCCGCGCACCGCCTGGGGCGCGCCCGATCTGCAGGGGGTGTACGACTTCGGGACCGCCACGCCTCTCCAGCGGCCCGCCGAGCTCGCCGGCCGGGCCGTCTTCACGGACGAGGAAGCGGCCATCCAGGAGCAGATCAACGCGGCGCAGTTCGCCGAGGGCTTCAACACGGAGAACCTGACGCCGCCCAACTACAACAACTTCTGGTTCGACAACGGGTCGGGCGTTCTCGATACGCGGCAGTCGTCGCTCATCGTGGATCCTCCCGACGGGCGGCTGCCCGGCTTCACGCCGCAGGAGGAGCGCAAGGCTGCCGCGGAGCTCGCCGCGGGCGGCTACCCGGTGCGGCTGCACTTCGGCGGGATCGGCTCCGACGGTCCCGAGGATCGCGGCCTCGCCGAGCGCTGCCTGCTCGGCTTCAACTCGGGTCCGCCGCTCATGCCGAGCGCCTACAACAACTACATGCAGGTGTTCCAGACGCCCGACCACGTCGTGATTCTCACCGAGATGGTGCACGAGGCCCGCATCGTTCCGCTGGACGGGCGCGCGCACCTGTCGCGCAGCGTCCCGCAGTGGCTCGGCGACGGGCGGGGCCGCTGGGACGGCGACACGCTGGTGATCGAGACGGAGAACTTCAGGCCCGACCGCGGCTTCAGCATCGGTGGGCGCTCGCCCGGACCCAGCGCGCGGATGCTGCTGACCGAGCGGCTGACGCGCGTGGACGCGGACACGCTGCTCTACGAGTACACCTACGACGACGCGGAGGTGTACGCCAGCACGTTCTCGGCGTCCATCCCGCTGCGCCGCACGAACAACGCGGTCTTCGAGTACGCCTGCCACGAGGGCAACTACGGCCTGATGAACATCCTCGAGGGCGCGCGCGCCGAGGAGGCCGCCGAGGGTCACTGAGGCCGCGCCGCGCCTGCCCCGGGCGGCGCGAGGTGCGAGGCGCGAGGCGCCGGAAGGCTCTGCCATGAAGCGGCACATCGCGGCGTCCGGACTCGCCGCGGCCATGCTCGTGTCCCCGGGCGCGGCGGCCCTGCAGGAGCCGGCGCCCCTGCCGTCACCTTCGCGCACGCCGGACGGTCAGCCGGACATCCGCGGGGTGTGGACCAACTTCGACAGCACGCCGCTCGAGGCGGCGAGCGCCGAGGCGTGGCGGGATCTCGACGCCCTGGCGCTGTGGTTTCCCGGCATCAACGCTCCGGACGGGCGCCTCACCGGTCCGAATCCGGCGCCGGCCTGGAGCGGCGAGGTTGCCGCCGGACGGAGTGCGGTGCGGCGCTCGATGGTCGTCGATCCCGCCGACGGACGGCTGCCGATTCTCCCCGCGGCCGCCGCGGCGCGGGACGAGCGCCTCGAGCGCCTGACCGATTCGTGGCTGTTTCACACCCCGTGGGAGCGCTGCATCACGCGGGGCGTACCGGGCGCCATGTTTCCCACCTACAACGCCGGCCATCTCATCCTGCAGATCCCCGGCTACGTGGTGATCGTGTCCGAGATGATTCACGCGGCGCGGATCATTCCCCTGGACGCCCGGCCGCGGCTCCCCGCGCGCATCCGCCAGTGGGAAGGGAGCTCGCGCGGGAGGTGGGAGGGCGCCACGCTCGTTGTCGAGACGGGCAACTACAACGACCAGGGCACGGTAGGCACGAACTTCTCGACGCTGCGCCTGCGCGGCATCCCGCAGAGCCGGGAGCTCCGTGTCGTCGAGCGCTTCACCCTGGTGGACCGGGACACGATCCGTTACGACGTGACGGTCGCCGACCCGCGCGCGTTCGCCCGCCCCTGGACGGCCTCGGTGCCGTTGAACCGCTCTCCGGACTACGACCTCTTCGAGTACGCGTGCCACGAGGGGAACTACGGCCTGCCGAACACCCTCCGCGGTGCGCGCGCACAGGAGGAAGGCGGAGCTCGCTAGCCCGGAAAATTCGTGAGGTTATCGAATCGGTCCCAGGCAGGGCCTGATCGTCGCGCGAAGGACGTTTTCGGACGCGGCGCGTGGTAGGTGGCAGCGTGGTGCAGTGGCCGTGGCGAGGTGACGGCACGCATGAGGTGGCAAGCGCCGACAGGTCGGGCGCAGGGGCGCTGGCGAGCATCCGGGGCGCGGAGGTTGCCGTGGCGACGGCGCGCTATCCGGCGCGCGCCCCGAGCGCGAGGGCGAGGTGCTGCCAGACGTCGCGGTATGGGGTCGCTCGCGGCAGGTGCAGGACGAGCCGGCGGACGGAGCGGACGACGTGGACGCTGACCTTGAGCAACCGGTCGCGCAGCCAAGTCACCTGGGTGCGGGCGCAGGCGGTGCGGGCGGCCCTCAGCCGCAGTTCCTGCATGAGCACGTAGGCGGCGGCCGTCAGCAGGACCCGCAGCTGGTTTGCCCAGAACCTGGTGCAGCTCGTGCGGTCGATCTGCAAGCCGTCGAGCAGTTCCTTGATGCGGTTCTCGATGTCGCCGCGCCCGCAGTAGACCTTCTCGTAGATGAAGCGCGGCGTCTGGCGCAGATTGGTCACGACGAAGCGCGGGTTGTCCCGCGGCTGCCGGCCGGTGAGCTGCACGACTTCGGCCTTGATCACCACGCGGCGCTCACGAGCCCACGTGCCCGCGCGATAGCGGGTGTCGAGGTAGAAGTGCGCCGTCTTCTCGCGCAGCATGTTCTCGGTGCGGGCCGCCACCATGACGTGCTCGGCAGCCCGCAACAGCACGGCGTTCCTGGCCATCGCCACGACGTAGTCGAGCCGCGGTTCGGCATCGAGGAAGTCGAAGACCTCTGGCGTGGCGAAGCCGCCGTCGAGCCGGACGAGAAAGCGCGCCTCGGGAAACGCGGACCGCAGCAGCGCGAGCAGCCGACACAGCACGCCCAGCGTGCCGTCGGACGCCTGCGCCGTGCCGGGCCGCAGCACGGCCGCGCACAGATACTGCTCCGCCTCACGGTCGAAGCTCACAAAGGCCAGCAATGGCAGGTAGCACCAGCTGTCGTAGTAGCTGTTGAACATGGTCAGCTGCTGCGCGCCATGCGTCGGGTCGTCGGTCGGGTCGAGGTCGATCGTGATGCGTCGCACCCGCCCGCGCAGCCGGCGGCGATGCCGCTCGATGACCGACGCCGCCAACTCGCGCCCGAGCCGATAGAGCGCGACGCGGCCCGCACCGTTCTCGAACCGCGAAACCGTCGGCTGCGACGCCAGCCGACCGCCCGCCACCGGGTCGCGCCCGAGCAGCAACTTGTGGATCGGATCATCGGCGAGCCGGTCCGAATCGTTGCCGTCGGGATGGCCGCAGGCGATGCCGAACACCCGCTGGCCCACCAGGTCCTCGAGCGTGTGCCGGACCTTCTCCGGTGCCCGGCGGTCAATCAGACACCGACCGAATGCCTTGACCAACCCGTAGACGCGCTCGGCGGCCTTGAGCAGCACGGCGCCGCCATCCGAGCTCGACTGCTCGCGGTCGAACGTGGCCACGAGCGGCTTGTCGAACAGATCGGGGAACAGAACAGACTGTGCTATCGTGGGGTCCGTCACGCAAGAGCCTCCGTCGTGCCGAAAACATCTGTCGCCAACAGCGTTTTTAGCACACGGAGGCTCTTGTGTCTCTACCTGAGACAGACCCCTCACGAATTTTCCGGGCTAGAGGCTAGTGTCCTGTCCCTTAAGTTTATGACATCATGGGCAGACTCGCACTCGAAGGAGCCTGCCCATGCCACGCGGACGCAAACTGGCCTCGCTCACGCTCACCGACGAGCAACAGAATCAGCTCCAGGGGATTGCTCAATCGGCTACCCTGCCCTACGCCTTGGTCGTGCGGGCCCGCATCATCCTCGCCAGCGCCGAAGGCTTGACCAACGCAGCCGTCGCCAAGCGTGTCGGCGTCATACCACACACCGTCGGCAAGTGGCGCCGACGCTTCCGGGAAGCCGGCATCGAGGGGTTGCACGACGAAATGCGGCCCGGACGGCCCCGGACCTACGACGACGACAAGGTGGCGAGCGTGATCAACCGCGCGTTGCAGCAGACACCCGACACCGCCACGCACTGGAGCACGCGCGCGCTGGGGCAGGCCGAGGGCCTTTCCAAGAGCACGGTGCAGCGCTGGCTCGCCCTCTTCGGCGTCAAGCCGCATCTGGCGCAGACCTTCAAGCTGTCGACCGACCCGTTTTTCATCGAGAAGGTGCGCGACATCGTCGGGCTCTACCTCAACCCGCCCGACCACGCGATGGTCCTGTGCGTGGATGAGAAGTCGCAGATTCAGGCGCTCGACCGCACCCAGCCGACGCTGCCGATGGGCCTCGGCTACGCCGAAGGCTACACCCACGACTACGTCCGGCACGGCACGACGACGCTGTTCGCTGCCCTCGACATCGCCACCGGACAGGTGTTCGGGCAGTGCCGCAAGCGGCACCGCCACGAGGAGTTCCTCTCGTTCCTGCGCCTGATCGACCGCGAGGTGCCGGCAGCGTTGGACATCCATCTGGTACTGGACAACTATGCGACACACAAGCACGCCAAGGTCAAGCGGTGGCTGGCGGCGCGACCCCGCTTCCATCTGCACTTCACGCCCACCTCGGCGTCCTGGTTGAACCAGGTGGAGCGCTGGTTCGGCGTGCTCAGCCAGCGGGCGATCAAGCGGGGTTCGTTCCACAGCGTCGCCGATCTGGTGCATAAGATCCAAGCGTTCATCAACGCGTACAATGCCTCTGCCACGCCGTTCGTCTGGGTCGCCACGGCGCAGTCGATCATCGACAAAGTGGCGCGTATTGCGATTCGTATTTCCGGGACGGCACACTAGTGTGTCCGGCGGTTTTCACGGTGCCTGTGGCTTCGTCGACTCGCGGAGGGGCGGGAAGATGTCGTCCAGGCGTAGTTCGAGCCCGCCGAGCAGCGGCGAGCGGAGCGTCTCCTCGCGGCCGAAGGTGCGCGTGGGAATCAGGATTTCGCCCTGCAGGCGATGGATCCGGACGGTCTCGGCGACTGGATCGACCAGCCAGTACTCTGTCACGCCGTGCTTGCCGTAGAGCGCCCGCTTCTCGCCGCGGTCCCGGCGTGCGGTGCCGGGAGACAGGATCTCGACCACGAGGTCGGGCGCGCCGCGCACGTTCTGGCCGCCGCTCAGCAGATGCTCCCGTTCCCGGGAGACGAACAGCAGGTCCGGCTGCACGACGTCGTTGTCGGACAGCAGTACGTCGCAGGCGGGTATGAACAGCTCGCCCAGGGCCCGGTCCCTGATGAACTGGTACAGTTGCGCCGCCAGTTCGAGCTGCACCCGCTGGTGCTCGAGGTTCGGGGCAGGGACCATGATCAGTTCGCCGTCCAGCAGCTCGTAGCGCTTGTCCGCCGGCGTGGCGCGGTAGTCCTCGTAGGTGAGCTTGACGGCGGGTTGCGTGGTGGCCACGTGAGTGCTCTCTTCCCTCGCCCCGATGGTCGCGAGGATCATCATAGCGCGTCCCGGGCCCGGCCTAGTCGTCGCCGCCGGCAACGTAACCTGCCGAACCCTTTACACTAGATCGTTTGGCTGCACGCGGACGGACGACGAGAGGGGAGCGGCGCACGGGTGGTGTGCCGGCGTGGTGCCGCCGGCCGCTGCTCGCCGCGGCCGTCTGGCTGGCGCTCGGGTCGGCGGCCGCCGGCCAGGTGCGGGCCGAGCTGGTCGGCCGGGTGACGGATCCCCAGTCCCAGCCGGTTCCCGGGGCGGTCGCGACCCTGACCGAGGTGGCGACGCAGCTCGGCCAGATGGCCGTGACGGACGCCACGGGCACCTACGGCTTCGCGGGCCTGCAGCCGGGGGCGTACCGGCTTGTCGTCGAGCTTGCCGGTTTCCGGCGCATGGTCCGCGAGGGGCTCGAGCTGCACAGCGGCGAGCGGCTGCGCATCGACGTCGAGCTGGAGCTCGGCGGCCTGAGCGAGTCGGTCGTCGTCACGCGGCGCGCCCCGCGCCTGCAGACGGAGTCGGCGACGCTGGGGCAGGTGGTCTCCCGGGCGCGGGTCGCGGCGCTGCCGCTGAACGGCCGCAACTTCGTCGACCTCACGGTGCTGGCCCCCGGCGTGGCGCGGCCGCCCGCGTCGGCGTTTCCGCGCATCAACGGCGGGCGTCCCCGCACCAACGAGTACATCTTCGACGGCATCTCCGTGCTGCAGCCCGAGCCCGGGCAGGTCCCGTTCCTGCCCATCGTCGAGGAGATCGCCGAGTTCCGGGTCGAGAGCAACAGCCCGCCGGCCGAGTTCGGCCGCTTCAACGGCGGCGTCGTCCATCTGACGACGCGGGCGGGCGGCAACCAGCTCACCGGCACCAGCTTCGGCTTCTTCCGCCACGAGGCGCTGAACGCCCGCAACGCCTTCGCGCCGCAGGGGCCCGGCGAGCCGAACCCGCGCTTCCGGCGGCAGCAGTACGGCGCCGTTCTCGGCGGCCCGCTGCGGCGCAACCGCACGTTCTTCTTCCTGGCGTATCAGGGGCTGCGCCAGGAGATCGCCCGCGTGCGCATCTCGACGGTGCCGACGGCGCTCCAGCGGCGGGGCGTGTTCACCGAGCCGGTCGCCGGCGGCGTGCCGGCCATCTACGATCCGACGACGACCGTCGGTCTGGCCGGGGGCGGCTTCTCCCGCCAGCCCTTCGCGGGCAACACGATTCCGGCTGCCCGGATCGACCCGATCGCACTCGGCCTGCTGCAACGCTACCCCCTGCCGAACCTGGGCGGGACGGCGAACAACTACCAGCGCATCGGCCTCGAGCACCAGTCGCAGGAGCAGTTCAGCCTGCGGCTCGACCATCGCTTCACGCCCGGGACGCGCGGCCTGGTGCGCGGCGTGTCGGCGACCGACCGGGTGCTGCCCGTGGCGCCGCTGCCCGACGGGAGCGGGAGCATCGCCCAGGGCGCGATCGGGGATACGCGCACGCGTGCGACGCACGTCGTCGGGACGCTGCAGACCGCCGTCGGGCGGGGCCTCAACGAGCTGCGGCTGGGGTACACCCGGCGCGCGGTCGCCCGCACGGCGGGGCTGCTCGACCAGCCGCTCGGCATTCCGGGCCTGCCCTCCAGCGCGGCGTTCCAGAGCGCGCTGCCGACGTTCGCCATCGCCGGCCTGCAGCAGCTCGGCCCGCCGGTCAGCGCGAACAGCGACTCGCGCACCGACGTGACGCAGGTCGTCAACGTGTTCTCGTGGCAGCGCGGGCAGCACTTCCTCAAGGTCGGGCTCGACTGGCGCTGGCAGCGGCTCGACATCGTGCAGCCCCCCTCGCCGACGGGCCTGTTCCGTTTCAGCCCGTTGTTCACCGACCTGCCGGGACGCCCGGGGACCGGCTCGTCGCTCGCGAGCTTCCTGCTGGGCCAGGTGGAGACGTTCTCCATCGACGTCCAGCCGCACGCGCTGCGGCCGCGGGCCATGAGCCAGGAGTACTTCGTCCAGGACGACTGGCAGGTCTCCGATCGGCTGACGCTCAACCTGGGGCTGCGCTACACGCTCAACTTCCCGTCGACCGAGGCGGACGACCAGGGCGCCGTCTTCGACCTCGGGACGCGGCAGCTCGCGTACCTCAATCGGAGCGGGTTCCCGCGCTCGGCGCGCCGGCTCCACAAGAACAACCTCGGCCCCCGGCTCGGGGCCGCCTGGCGGCTGGACCCGCACTCGGTCGTGCGCGGGGGCTACGGGCTCGTCTGGATCGAGATGGCGGGGATCACGACGCCGTTCATCAACCCGCAGTTCCCGTTCATCCAGACGGTCAGCCAGCAGTCGCTCGACGGCATCGCGCCGGCCTTCGCCTTGGCCGACGGGCCGGCCGTCGCGCCGCTGGCCGCCACGCCGGACGCCGGCCTGGGCCAGGGCGTCTTCACCGTGAACCGCGACCGCGGGTCCGGCTACGCCGAGCAGTGGAACCTGGCCTGGCAGCGGGAGCTGCCCGCCAACCTGACGCTGGAGGTGGCCTACACGGGCTCGCGGATCACGCGGCTGGGCGTGCCGAACATCAATCTCAACCAGTTGCGGGTCGCGCAGCTCGCCCTCGGGGCGGCCCTCCTCGAGCAGGTCCCGAATCCGTTCGCCGGGGAGGTCCCGGCCTCGTCGTCGCTGGGCGGCGCCACGATATCGCGCGCGCAGCTCCTCAAGCCGTATCCGCGGTTCACGACCGTGAGCGCCTACCGCGACAACGACGGGCGCAGCCAGTACGACGGCGTCCAGTTGCGGCTCGATCGGCGCTTCACCAACGGCGCCGCCTTCTTCGTCAGCTACACGCGCTCGCGGCTGCTCGACGATGCCTCGTCGGTCTTCAGCGCCACCGTCGTCACGGGCCCGGAGGCCAGCTTCCCCGTCGCGGACAGCTTCGACCGGGCGCTCGAGTGGGACTTCTCCAACGGCGACATCACGAACATCCTGAACGTCAGCGGCATGTGGCAGATCCCCTACGGCGCCGGTCACGCGCACCGCGGCCGCGGCTGGCGGGCGCTGTTCAACGACTGGGAGCTCTCGGGCGTCCTGACGCTGCAGAGCGGGCTGTCGCTGCCGGTGATCCAGGCCGTCAACTTCAACGGGTTCGCCGGCTTCGGGACGCAGCGGCCCAACCTCGCGGGCAATCCCGAGCTGCCGGCCGGCGAGCGCAGCGCGGCCCGCTGGTTCGACACCGACGCCTTCGAGATCGCGCCGCAGTTCACCCTCGGCAGCAGCTCGCGCAACCCGGTGCGCGGCCCGGGCTTCCGCACCCTGGACCTGGCGCTCGTGCGGCGTCTCCCGGTCGGCGCGACGACGCTCGAGTGGCGCTTCGAGATGTTCAACGCGCTCAACGCCACGAACCTGGGGCCGCCCAACGCGGTGCTCGGCACGCCGGGCTTCGGATCGATCACGTCCGCGCGCGATCCGCGGGTCGCGCAGCTCGGCCTCAAGATCCACTTTTGATCGCCGCCCGCGGTCGCCACCTGATTGATAATGTGAAGGCAAGGCGCGCACAGCGCGCCTCGGCGGGAGCGGCGCGGGGCTATGGGGCCCCCGCAAGCGGACGCCGGGGGCTTGGGGCGCAGCCCCATCCAGATGAAGCCAGGAGGCTTCCAATGACAACACGCACGATCCGCGCGCGTCGCCGGTGCCGCACGCTGCTGTCCGCCGTCCTGCTCGCCGTGTTGTGGCTGCCCGCGGCCGGCGGTCTGGCGCAGGAGGCGGGCGAGATTCTCATCCGCGGCGGCGAGGTCGTCACGGTCGACGGCCGGCGCCGGGCGGACGTCCGCGTGGTGGGGGAGACGATCGCCGAGGTCGGGGCGGACCTTGCACCCCGCGGCGCCGACGCCGAGGTCATCGACGCCGGCGGCCTGCTGGTGCTGCCGGGCGGCATCGATCCCCACGTGCACGTCGGCGGCGGGCGCGTCGACGACTACACGTCGGGCTCCATCGCCGCGCTGGCCGGCGGCATCACGACGATCTCGGGCTTCAGCGCCGCCGAGGCGGGCGAGATGCCGCTGGCGGCCATCGAGCGCGAGGCGGCTTTCGTCCGCGCGCAGTCGATTGCCGACGTCATCATCCACCCGATCATCACCGACCCGGCGATGGCGAACGCCGACACCCTGGCGGCCCAGGCCGAGGCGGGCCAGACCAGCATCAAGATATTCATGAACCGGGAGCCGTTCGATCGGGACGTGGCGGGCTACATCGCGACCATGGAGGCGGCGCGCGACGCCGGCCTGCTCGTGATGATGCACGCCGAGGACGGGGTGATCATCCGCACGACCGCCGCGCGGATGATGGCCGAGGGGCGGGGTTCGCTGGCGAACTTCGCCGACGCGCGTCCGGTCGCGGCCGAGGCTGCGGCCACCCAGCGCGCGGCGGCGCTGGCCGAGGTGACCCGGGCGCCGGTGTACCTCGTGCACCTGTCGTCGGAGCGGGCGCTGGTGGTGGCCGAGGACGCCGCCCGGCGCGACCTGCCCGTGTACGTCGAGACGCGCCCCATCTATCTGCACCTGACCCGCGAGGTGTTCGCGGGGCCCACGCCCGGGCTCTACATCGGCCAGCCGGCTCTCAGGACGCAGCAGGACCAGAACGCCCTGTGGGCGGGGCTCGGCCGCGGGGCGGTGCACGTCGTCGCCACGGATCACGTGGCCTACCGGCGCGAGCAGAAGCTCGACCCCGCGCAGACGGTGGCCAACCACCGGCCGGGCATGAGCAACCTGCAGGTGATGCTGCCGATGCTCTACTCGGACGGCGTGGCGGCGGGGCGCCTGACGCTGGAGCAGTTCGTGGCGGTCTCGGCGACGAACGCGGCGAAGCTGTTCGGGCTGTATCCGCGCAAGGGCACGATCGCCGTGGGCGCGGACGCCGACCTGGCGCTGTGGGATCCGCAGGCCACGCGCGTCATTCGCGACGAGGACATGCTCTCGCGCAGCGGCTACTCGACCTATGCCGGCACCGAGGTCACCGGCTGGCCGACGCTGACGATACGGCGCGGCGAGGTTCTCTACCGCGACGGGGAGGTGTCGGGGACGCCCGGCAGCGGCGAGCTGCTGCGCCGCGAGCGCTGGCGCAGGCCCGACCTGTGACGCGGGTCAGTACTCGCGGAACATCCGCCGGATCTCGTCCGCATCGCGGGTCCGCGTGAGCGCGAGCATCAGCAGGATGCGCGCCTTCTGCGGGTTGAGGGTGTCGGCGGCAATCATGTCCAGCCGCTCGTAGCGGCCGAGGGGGACCACGCGGCCGCTGCCCGTGCGGTTCGAGCGGACGAGCACCGGCCGGGACTCGGCCGGCAGCGACAGCACCTGCTCGAGCGCTTCCAGCTCGACCGCCGACACGATGCCCGCGCCGGTGCCCGCGAGCACGATGCCGTCGACCCCGGCCGCGACGAGGGCGCCGATCAGCACCGGGCTCGGCTCGACGTAGGAGTAGACGATGTCGACCGCCGGGAGCTCCGTGAGCCCCGCCAGGTCGAACTCCGAGTCCGCCGTATGGCGCTTCGTGGGCTCGCGATAGAACGCCACCGCGTCGGCGTCCACGTAGCCCAGGAACCCGAGCCTCCGCGAGTTGAACGTCTCGACGCGGTAGGTGCTCGTCTTGGTGACGTCCCGCGCCGCGTTGATCTCGTCGTTCATGACGACCAGCACGCCCTTGCCCCGCGCGGCGGGCGAGGCGGCGGTGCGCACGGCGTTCAGGAGATTGATCGGACCGTCCGCGCTGATGGCCGTCGCCGGGCGCTGCGCGCCGACCAGCACCACCGGGCGGTCGTGGCGCACGCTGAGGTTGAGGAAGTAGGCCGTCTCCTCGAGCGTGTTGGTGCCGTGCGTGACGACGATGCCGGCCACGTCCGGATCGCCGGCGAAGATGGCGTCGATGCGGCGTGCGAGCCGCAGCCAGATGTCGAACGTGATGTTCGGGCTGCCGATGTTCGCGACCTGCTCGACCCGCACGTCGGCGTGGTCGGCGAGAGCAGGCAGCGCGGCGACGAGATCGTCGCCCGAGAGCGCGCCCACCTGGTAGTCCGTCAGGCTCGTCGCGGACGATCCCCCGCCGGAGATCGTACCCCCGGTCGCCAGGACCCATACCACCGGAAGGTCCGGGTTCGACGGGGCCTGCGCGTGAACGGTCGGCAGGGCCAGGCAGGCCGCGGGGAGCACGGCGAGTCGCCAGGAAGATGAAAGCATGAGTTGGCGATTATGGCCGCGGTGAGCGGTGTGTCAAGCCGGCGCGGGTTGGCCGCCGGCAGCACAGTTGACAACGCGCGTCGCGGATGCTGTATTGCGCAGTAACGGAGGACGATGAGATGACCAGTCGGAGCTTCTCGACCGTTGCGGTGTGCGCCGCGGTGCTGGCCCTGGCGCCGACGACGGCGGCCGGCCAGGAGCGCCGGTTGTATTCCGGTGCGGAGACCGGCCTGGACGGGCTGCTGCCGCCCGCGGAGGGCGCGCTGCCGCGGACGCCCTGGGGCGCTCCCGACCTGCGCGGGGTGTGGAACAACTCGACCGACACGCCGCTCGAGCGGCTCACCGCGGCCGAGCAGGAGCGCAGCCGCCGCGCGCGGGAGGCGGTGGTCGCCGCCACGCAGGGCACGGGCGCGGCCTGGATCGAGCGCTCCGGGACGATGCTGCGGGAGGCGCTCGTGGTCGATCCGCCCGACGGCCGGATTCCCGAGCTGCTGCCGGCGGCGAAGCAGCGGCTCATCGACCGCGAGAACGCGCGCGCCGGCCGCGGCGAGGCCGACTCCTGGCTCGACCGCAACAGTTGGGAGCGCTGCATCTCGCGGACCATGCCGGTGGCCATGATCCCCAACGGCTACAACGCGAACTACCAGATCCTGCAGACGCCGGACCACGTGGCCATCCTGATCGAGATGATCCACGAGTCGCGCATCATCCCGCTCGACGGGCGCCCGCACGTCGCCGGCGGCGTGCGGCAGTGGCTGGGCGACAGCCGCGGCCGCTGGGAGGGGGACACGCTGGTGGTCGAGACCGAGCGCTTCAACGACCGGCTCGACGGCGGCGACTACCAGCCGTCGCACGTCATCCAGACCGGGCACCGCGGGCCGGGCGGCACGCTGCGCCTGGTGGAGCGCTTCCGGATGGTCGACGCGAACTCGATCGACTACCAGCTCACCGTCGAGGACGCGCAGACGTACTCGCGGCCCTACACGCTGTCGATCCCGATGACCCGGCGCGACACGAACGAGCCGCTCAACCACCTGTTCGAGTACGCCTGCCACGAGGGCAATCACGGGATGCCGAACCTGCTCAGCGCCGGCCGCACCGACGAGCAGCAGGCGCTCGAGGCGGCGGCCCTGGTCTCGCGCCAGCGCCAGGAGGCCGGCCACCCCGGCGTGCGCGAGCCGGCCGTGCCGTTCGTGGCGCAGGAGTAGGGAGTCCGCGCCGTGCAGCGGCGTGGACTCCCGGCGGGTTGGTTGGGCGCGAAGCGGAGCCGCCAGGCGACGATTGGCGGGCGAGGTGGGCATGGACAAGCCGCGCGGATTCGGCTACAACCGTAGGATTGTCCCCGTAGAGCCTGCGCAGCGGGTCCGGCCCGTGGGAGGCGCGTGATGTTCATCAGGGTCCTGGATGGCCGCGTCGGTCTGCTGCTCGCCGTGGTCGTCGCGGCGGCCGCGGGGCTGGCCGCCGCGGGCGGCGACGACCGCCTCGTCGAAGCGAATTCCGCACCAACGCATACGGCGGAACCAGGTGCGGAGAACCTCATCAAACACAGGTAAAAACAGCAAGTACCTGAAAACACTGAGAATTACGCCGCCGACGGCCAACAAGCAGCCACAGGCAGCCGACAACGCCCGGCGACGTCCAATAACGTTCAGCAGCAGAAATCCTGGACGCAATCCTGGACGCGATCCGGGCTTCTCCCCGACCCCCCAACAACTATAGATCGCAGCCGTGAGCAGCCGGTCGCAGCCGGAAGCCCCCAACGTCCGTTAACGACAGCCGGGCGCACCGCCGCCCCGAAACCACCGCGACGCCCGGAACCAGCGCCCCGACCCGGCGCGGGGAACGCCGCAGGCCGCTCCGTCCGATAACAGAGGCAGGGACCGCGCGCGGCAACGGCAACCGGACTCGCGGCGGCTGGCCGCCGGCCACCCGCCGGGACAGGGGGGCGCCCGATGGGGAGCAACTGGGACAACCGCGGGACGTTCACGGTGCTGATGGGCTGCGAGGGCAGCGGCAAGTCGGCCTGGCGGCGCGACAACGCCAGCCAGATGCCGGACCTGCTGCTCGACTACGACGCCGTGGCCGACGGGATGGGGGGCTGGGAGACCCCGGAGGCCCGCCGGCGCAGCGCGATACTGCTCGACGGCGAACTCGAACGCGCACTGAGCGAGAAGCGCAACGCCGGCGTCGAGTGCGGCTACAGCAACGAGTGGGGCCGCGAGCGCGTCGCGGCGGCGCGCAAGCTCGGCTACCGCATCCAGGGCTTCTACCTGGGGACGGCCTCGCCGAACATCAACGTGAGCCGCATCGAGCAGCGGGTCCGGCACAAGACCGGGCACCCGGTCAAGACCCACCAGATCGCGGACCAGTACCGACAGAGCCTGCGCAACCTCGAGGAGACGGTCGAGCTCTTCGACGAGCTGACAATCATGGACAACTCCGGGGAAGAGAGCGGGCAGGTTCCGGACGCGAAGTCCGAGACAGTGCTCAAGAACGGAGTGATCACCTACCAGAGCAGCGAGCTCGAAGGCTGGTCGGCGAGGTGGCTCGCGAGAGTCGCACAGCGGATGGGCGAACGGACGCCGCAGGCCCGCCGGCCAGACGCAGACCGTGCGGACATCGTGCCGATGCCGGCGCGTGCCGACGCCTGTCCGCACGCACCAGAGGTCTGAGGCGCCCGGCGAGGAGGCGCCCGAGGCCCCCCAGACCGGCCGGCGGCCGCTATCAGGGATGCTCGATGCAGCGCGGAACCGGGACCGGCATCCCAGGGCACGCATCGGCGGCACAGCAAGACGGAGCGAGACGATGACGATCCAGTTCACGAAGACGGACCCGGCCGAGCGCCCGCTAGGCCGGGTCGCCGTGGCCATGCTGAAGTTCGACGAGACGCGGGACGGCCCGCTGGGCGGCTGCGCCATCACGGGGTTCGCGCTCTGGGAGCCGGCCGACGGCGGAGACAGGCCCCGGCTGACGATGCCCGCGCGGGTCTACTCGGTCGACGGCCGGCGCACGCGGTACGACCTGCTGCGGCCCGCCGACCCCGACTCGAGCACGCGGCCGCTCGAGGAGGCGATCATCGCGGCGTGGCTCGCGTGCGGCCAGCGCTCGGCCGAAGTCGAGATCCACCGGCCAGCCTGACGTTCCAACGCGTTGGGACGCGCCTCACGGCGCACGGGACACACCGGGAGAACCCACCAGAGCAACCGCGGCAACCTGCCCGAACCCGGTCCGGGAGACAGCCGGCGCCTGCGACCGCAACCGCCGCAATCATCGCGTTCAAGAGCCTCGACGGCGAACCGACGGCGACCTTCCCGAACCGGGCCTGCGCCGGCCGCGTCCCCTGCTTCTCGACCCGGGACGGACACTTCGACTGCCCCGGTGGCCGACATCGATCGGTGGCCGAACGCCGAACCCACCCGCCGGCTCGGCGCGGCCGCCGGATTCGGGACGACCTTCGGGTGACCACCCGCTACCCGCGCGCCGCCGCGCTCCTCGACGCACCCCGCCACGCACCACGCACCGAACGCCCCGCGAGCCCGAGCCGTCGCCGGGACGCTCGCGGCACTGGCCGGACGGCGGCAGATCCTCGCCGGAGACGCCGCGGAGGCCGAAACACTGCTGACCCGGAGCCCGACGACATGACGAGCATTCACACGAGCCCGTGGGGCGATGTGCAGAGCGCCACCGTCCTCGCCCCCGGCGTGACCCTGATCGAGACCGCCTCCCACGGCGGGCTGCACCTCGCCGGACCAGCCCTCGAGGCGATTCCCCGCGCTCTCGGCGCGACCTTCATCAACGGACCGAGCTGGGCCGAGGAAGACTGCGAGCTGGCCATCGCGCTGGCGATCCTGCACGCAGCCGGACTCGTCCCCTCCGACCAGCTCCTCGGCCTCGGGTTGACCCCGGCCCGGGTGGCTGAGATCGGCCGCCGCACCGCCCGACAGTTCGACACCTACGCCTGCGCCCTCGAGCACCTGCCCGCCGGCTGAGCCGCCGGCGAACGCCAAGGGCGCAGCCCCCCGTCCCGAACGCCCCGGATGGAGTAACCCACGCTTGGCCCTCCACCGGGCGCACGAGGGGAACACTGCGCATGACCATCACCACCAACCCGCCCGCGCGCGGCCAGCGCCGCCGCGAAGTCCGAATCGGCCGCACCGCCAAGGGCTACCTCGCATCCTCGGCGGCGGCCTGAACTAGCCGCATCGCCACGGCCGAGCCCAATCACCACCGCCCTGACCGGGCGGCTGAAAGGAAGTGTATCCAATGCAGATCCACGGCGCGTACACACGCGGCATCCAGGGGCACCTGCTCACGGTGTCCGCGACCCCGAACGCTGCCGGACGACTCCGCGTCGCCGGCGTCCGCGGCACGGCAGCGCAGGAAACAGCCACGACCGTCACTCACGCCCTCAAGCGGCTCGGTATCGGCGACGTGAGCGCCGACGTAATCCTCGAACCCGCCGGCGCCGGAGACCCGCCCCTGGTCACCGGCCGGTGCTCGGGCACGCTCGAGCTGCCGATCGCGCTGGCCCTGCTCGCCGTGGCCGGAAGGCTCCCCGCGGACCGACTCGCCGGCATCGTGGCCGCCGGCGGCCTCGACCCCTTCGCGGCGACAGAGGGCGCCGGCGTGCGGTGCATCGGCCCCCGCGGCACGACCGTCATCGCCCAGGCCGCGGCGGCGCGCCGCCTCCGGCTGATCGTCGCCGAGGACCAGGCCGCGGCCGCCTGCGCCGAGTGCCCCGAGACGACAGGCGCCGCGACGCTCGAGGAGCTCGTGGCCGTGCTCGCCGGCGACCGGGACGGCGAGCCGCTCCGGCCCCGGACAACCGCCGAGAAGCGGCTGGATCCCGCAACGTGGCGCCTCGGCGAGGGCGACCTGCGCGCGCTCGAGATCGCGTGCGCAGGCTGGCACAACATCCACGTCTTCGGCCCCGAAGGACACTCGCTCCCGCAGTACGGCTACATCGCGCAGGCCCTCCTGCCCGACCTCGCCGGCGAGGCGGCGCGCGAGACGACCAGCATCCACGGCGTCGCGGGCCTGATGGCGCCGTGGCTCGCGCGGATCACGGAGCCCCCGCTCCGGATCCCGCACCACACCGCCTCGCACGGCGCCGTCGCCGGCAGCCGGGACGGGCCCAGCGAAGTCAACCTCGCGCACAACGGCGTCCTCGTCATCGACGAGCCGACCAGGTTCGACCGCGACGCGGCCGACGCCCTCGTCGTCGTGGCCGAGGACGGACAGACCGTCATCCACCACTACACCCCGGTCGAGCACACGACCCGGATGCCGGCGCGCTTCCGGCTCATGGTGACGACCCGGGCCGACGAGCTCGGCGCCCGGCGCCACCGCGCCGCGAACCTGCTCGACCTCTGCGATATCGAGATCACCGGCGCCATGCCCACCGACACCGCGATGCCCCCCGAACGGCTGCAGGCCGGCCGGGAGCACGTCGCCCGAGCGGCGGCGATCCTCGAAGGCGTTCCCCCGCGCCTCATCGGCGGCTCGGCGAGGTACAACGCGACGAGCCGGCGCATCTCCGCCGTGGCCCAGACGGTCGCGGCGCTCGGCGGGCGCCGGCAGCTCGAGAGCGAGGACTTCGCCGAAGCCGAACGCCTCGTCTACCGCGGCGACGGCAAGTGACGCCCGCCGCGAACCCCGACGCCCGGGCGGCCAGCCAGCCGTTCCCCTCACTCGACAGCGGCCACGACCGCAGGAAAACGGCCGCGTGAGCCGGCAGCGCCAGGGCCGGCCCCGCCGGCCGCCGGCAAGGAGGCTCGATCGAGCTCGGACATACCAACGAACTGACGATCCTGACGCCCGACGAACGGGCATTGATCGAAGGGGCGCTCGGACCGGCGGGCCGGCACGTGATGGCCGACGCCGCACTGAAGGCCGGCCTCCGGCCGGCGCCTCGACTGCGAAACCCCGGCCGGAGGCCACCGGTGCGGCCGGCCCGCCACGCACTTCCGCGTGGACAACGACGACCGGCTGCACGCCCACTGCGAGCGCCACTGGCGGGAGATGGACCCGAACGACACGCTGGGGCTGCTCGGCCCGCAAGGCGCCGCCGACACGGGCGCAGGGCAGAACGATAGCCCGGCGGCGCCGGAGAGAACCTGACGAGAATCGCACGACCCGGCCCGGCCGACCTGGAACGGCGGGCACGAGTGGAAGCGCGCCAGCGGCGAGGCGACGAGACAGTCGCCGCCGGCTCTGCCTCGCAGCAGCGCCTCGCAGCAGCGCTGCTGGCGCGCTGACGCGCATTCCGCCACCCGCCCGGGCTCCAAGGGGTCCAGCCGGCGTCGGATGCGCTCCTGGCGGCCGCAGCGGCCGTCCAGCGCCAGATCCCCGAACCGGGCAGCACGCTGCCGGCCGCGGCCTCGAGCACGCCGCCGACGCCCATGGCCCCACCCTCACGAAGCCCTGCAGCGCTCCGAGGACCGATCCGCCCGCCCGCAGCCCCGCGCGGCCCACCAGCAACGCGCAGCAGCCAACTCGCGACTATCGTCCGAACCACGGAACGAACCGCAGACAACAACATCACAAAGCCATGACCAGCATGAGACGACAGGAGGACCGGACCCCGGCACCCGGGGTTCCGGCCTTCCGGATCACCGTGGAGCTGCCCGCCGCGTGGCAGAGCTACATCGCCAACAACGTGGCCGACGTCTTCGACGACATGGATCCCGACGATCCGTGGAACCGCGCCGCGGCCGACCAAGTGGCCGCCTGGCTCGAGTACGAGGGCTACGCGCTCCTCGGCCCGGTGACCGGGACGGAAACCGAGTTCGGCGAGTACGAGGGAACGCTCGGCAACATCGCGACCTGCGAGGCCGTCAACCACGACGTCCTCGCCGGCGACGAGGCGGCCGGCATGTGGCGCTTCAGACCACCGGGAAGCGACACCGAGTACCTCATCCTCCACCGCACGGAAGGCGTCGTCTGGCTGCCCGAGCACTGGCGGCTCAAGCTGGCCGATCCCGCCTGCGAGATCGACGAGGGCGACATCGAGTGGCCGGACCCCGCCGGCGACGACCCCGACCCCGCACGGCCTCCCCTCACGGATCTCGGCGAGATGCCCGACGACTGGGATCCGCGCGGCCGCACCCCGCCGCCCCAGGACCTCGAGCTCTGGGACGACGACGCCTGCGAGCGCACGGCCCGGACGCTCGCGGCGCGCGGGTGGACCCTCGCCCAGGCCCTCGACGGCTCCCGCCTCGGCTGGTTCCACGGCCAGTGGGGACCGCTGCGCCCGTACGTCCTGACGAGAGACAGCGACCGGGAAGCAGACACCGGGACGAAGCCCTGGGTCGAGACCGGCGGGACGCGCTCGTGACCGCGGCGCCGCCTTCGGCCAACAGCCGGCGCGTGCCCGGCCCGGCGCGGCGCGAGCAGGCCGCCCGGGCGCGCGTCAGAAGGCCCCCGGCGGCCCGCAGGCCGGCGCCGCCGGGGCGCCGGCGCACCCGGCCAGCACGGCGTCGAAGGCCGCCGCCTCCGCGGGGGTGACCGACAGGTCGTAGCGGCGGCGGACCCGCAGCTGCGCCCGGACGTACCAGCAGCGGTTGCGCGCCGGCGTCCACACGGGCGCGCCGGTGTCGGCGAGGTAGCGGCGCAGCGCCGCAACGCTGCGCGGCAGGTGCAACACGTTGTCCGGATCAGCGGCGAACGCCGCGCGGACGCCGGGCGGCGCGCGGCACAGGCCTGCATCGTGGGCTACGGCGGCCGGGACGAGGCGGGCGGCCGGGGCCGCCTCGGCGCCCGGGCCGGCGAACAGCGCGCAGCCGGCGAGCTCGCGCCAGCCGCCCCGGGCGCGCAGCCGCGGCGGCGGCCCGGGCGGCCCGTAGGCCGACGCGTCGTAGTCCGGGCAGCGGCTCCTGGCCTCGAGCCGCAGCCCCCGCCAGGTCCGCGGCAGGGGCCCGCCGCCGCCGGCCGGGCCCGCGAGGCGCCGGCCGGGCGGCGCGGGGGGATGGACCAGCCGCGCCAGCCGCGTGGTACCCGCCTCCGGCGCAGGAGCGGCTTCCGGCGGCGGGGCGCCCGGCCCGGCGGGCCCCGCGGCGTGCGCGCACCCGGCGCCGACGGCCGCGGCCAGCGCGGCGAGCGCCGGCAAGCGCACGAGCAGGCTACGGCGAACGAGAGGCCTGGACATGACTGGCGTGCTCCCGCACGGCCCCCGCGACCCCGGGCAGGAAGCGCTCGACGGGCCAGGACACCGCCGCCGCCGGGACGAGCCCGGCGTAGACGTCCCGGAGGCGGCGCGAGAGCTCGCGCAGGTCGGCCGAGGCCCGCTGCAGGCCGACTTGCCAGAGGGCGGCGCGGTCGGCAACGCCGACCAGCGGGTCGGCCAGCGCCTCGGCGACATACGACTCCTCGCGGTCGAGGATGGCGACCACCGCCCCGCGGGCGCGCTCGCCGTAGGCGTGCGAGAAGGTCTCGAAGCCCGCGCCGTAGACCTGCGAGCGGCACCGCCGGCGGTACACGTCCTCGATGCGCAGCAGGCCGGTCGCCGCGACCGTCTCGCCCAGGGCGTCCTGCCCGGCGTAGGCGAGGTTGTCGAGGCAGTCGGCCAGCACGGCCAGCTGCGCGTGCGCCCGAGGGTCCCAGGCGGGCGCCGCCCGCCCGGCCGCCGGGGCGGGGGCCGCCGGGTCCGCGCCGGACCCGGGCCCGCCCTGCCGGCCGAAGTACCACATGAGCAGCGTCATGCAGAGCACCGCGATCAGGGGCCGGAAGACCAGCGACATCACGCGGGCTGGGCGGGCTGGCCCGCCACGTTGCGGAGCACGTGGCCCCAGACGCCCAGATTCTGGACCAGCGGGTCGCGGCCGCCCGCGACCGGGGCGCCGCCGAGACCGAACAGGTAGACCGCCATCGCCCCCGGGACGCGCAGCTTCCGGCTGTCGCCGGAGACCTCGAACGGCTGCCGGCCGTGCTGCACCGCCAGGGCGCTCAGCTGCGGCATGCGCAGCAGCCGGCCCGCCCACTCGCGGCTCAGGTCCGCCGGCGCGAGCAGCGCCGCGCGGGAAACGTTCCCGGCGCGGAGCTCGCTCTCGAGCTTCGAGGCGAAGGCCGGGGCCAGCGCCAGCGGCGGGAACACCCACACGGCGCCGCGCCACGCGAGCGAGAGCCCGTCCTGCTCGGCCGAATACCACTCGGTGGCCGCAATGCGGTCCTACGCATCGGCGTTCGAGCACGGGTCGAGGTCGATCGACCCATCGAAGGCCTTCCTCACGCACGCGAGCAGCAGGCGCGGCACGATCAGGTCCGGGTGGACGTCCTCGTAGCCGGCGGCCTCGTCCGCAGGCGCGTCCGCAGGCGCACCGCCGCCGTCCGGCACGCCCGCGGCGGGCCGGTCCGCCGGGCCGCTTGCCGGCGCCCTGGCCGCCTGGGCGGCCGCAGGCGCGGCAGCGGGCCCGGGGGCTGGCGGAGAAGCGTCCGCGGCCGGAGCCGCGGGCCGAGCCTCCCCGGCGCCGCGGCGCGGCGCGGCCGCGGCCGGAGCGTCCCCGGCCGTGGGCAGCGGCGGGAGCGCGGGCCGCCCGGCGTCGTCGCCGGCCTTCGGCGCCTTCGGGGGCCTCGAGGGCGCCGGCGGGCGGCGCGGCGCCGCCGGGCGGGCCTTCGGCGGCCGCCCGGTGCGCCGCTCGACCGCGTCGACGAGCGTCGAGGCACGCTTCGCCTTCACGTCCTCGAGGGCCTGCCGGCGGACGTCCTCCGGCTGCTCCCGGACGGCGTAGGCGTCGCGGAGCGTCACGTCGCTGTTCTTGACCGCCGAGAAGAGTTCGGGAGCCTGCTCCCTCAGACGCTCGGCCTGGCGGGTGTACTCCGACGACACGCCCAGCGCGGCCGACACGCCCTCCTGCTCGCGCACGACGCCTGCCGGACCTGCCGGCTCGCCGCGCCCGCCGGCCGCGCCGTCGCCGTCGGCCGCCGCGTCCCCGGCCCGCGCCGCATCGGCCGGACCGGCTCCGGAGCCGGGACCGCCGTCCTTCGCTGGCGGTTCGCCGTCCGCGGCGCGCGCCTCCCCGCCGGCCTCCCCGCCGACGCCCCTCGGCGCGACCCCGAACGCACCCGGGGCGATGCGCCGGATCTCCGCGGCGATCACGGCCCTCTCGCTCTGCGAGAGCGAGCGCACGTGGATGTTCTCGGTCAACGACGCCATCGGCGCCGGCCTCGGGGCATTGGGCCGGCGGCTCGGCCGCGGCGGCCAGGACGCGCCGGCCGGACTCGGCGGACCCGCCGGCTCCGGCGCGGCCCGGGCGGCCGCCGGGGCGTCCGAGACCGTGCACAACGCGCGCAAGGTCCCCCTCGAGCAAGGCGGCCGACCCGACGATCCGAAGCCGAAGAACGGCCCGAACTGGGCCGAGGAGGAGCAGCGGCGTCGCGAGACGCGCGAGCGCGACCGCGGCAGGGGCCCCGACCGCTAGCCCGCGCCGCAGGCGATACCTGTCAGGTTCCACTCGTGCGCCCCGCGCACCCGACGATAAACCCAGCCCCGCAGTCATCGTTCCAGGCTCGACAGATCCGCCCCGCGCACGCGGGGACGAAGCGCAGATCGGAGCGACACGACCGGTACGGATCCGCCCGGCGCGCGCAGGCCGGGATGAACCCCGCGTTCGTGAGACACTGCTATCCTCGGAAAATGCCAAGTGGTCACGCCGCCGGGCCCACCGACCGAAACGCCTGGATACGAACGGAGCTCAAGCGCCGGGGCCGCGAAGAGGGAGCACTGACGCAGCCGGTGGCGGTGCTGCCGCCCAACGCGTTCAGCGACGCGTACGCCGACCCCGACCCGCGATTCCCGACAAGCGGGCGCGGACCCGAATGCGCAGCAATCGCGGGGCTGCTGAACCGGGCGTGCTGCGGGTGGCCGCAGAGCCCGACAGCACGAGAGTTCTACGAGGCGATGCGCACGCCGGTGCGAACCGCACGCCAGCGGGCGATCGTACGTGTGCTGATCGTCGAAGGAACGACCGACACGGTCGCATTCGGCTACCTCGACGGGGCGTACACTTGGCGGCAACTGGCGCAGGCGATGCACGAGAACAACCACTACAGCGCGGAGCTCGCCGACTACGTCAACCGGCACGCGAAGCCACACCAATGACCCTGCCGGAACCAGCGCGCACGCTGTGGAAGCAGCACCACAAGGCCATCGACCGAATCGCCACGGCGTCAGGCGGCGAGAGCCGCACGATGCTGGGCGGCGGATCCGTGCTCGCTTCACGGTGGCACCACCGCGAAAGCACCGATATCGACATCCTTCTGCCGGACCGCGACAACGTCGCCGACGCCGGCAAGGGCGGACCACTGGACCTGGCAGCAGCCACGGGGGGAAAACATGAGGGCAGCACCCGCGAGCGCCTGATCGTCGTACTCAAGAACGGCAAGCTCGACGTTGCGGCAATCCCGCCACAGCTGCCAGGGCTCGAAAGCCGAACCGACGTCGAAGGACGTTCCGAGGTGGTCCTCGACAACGCGCAGATCCTGCGGGGAAAGTTCTACCGTACCGACCGCGGCGTGACACGCGACGCCTTCGACATGGCAGTGGCCGCCGAAGAAGACCCCCGTGCGCTCGAGGTCGCAGTCAACAGCCTCGACGAGGCCAAGAAACGAACCATCTGTCACAACCTCTTGACCATGAACGACGAAATGGTCGAGGACGCGAAGACAACGCTGCGAGGGGTGCCGCCACATTACGAGAAATACCTGGACGGCATGGGAAACGCGGCAGCCGACGCTGCGTGGAACCACCGCTACAGGCACGTGCAAATCCGGACGACCGACATCGGCATCGCGATCGAGACGACGAGCCCCGCAGGCGGAACGCGGACCGAGACCTACCAGCGGGAACAGGCACACGCCGCACTGACTCAATCCGGTATCGGCGCCTACATCGCCGCGAACAGCACGCTGCGTCGGCGAGGACTGGAAGCAAGCCTCGACGCACTCAGCAAGAAGAGGTGGACCGGCGTGGCGTTCGACAGCGACGACGGGACGCCGGAGCGACGCCTGAACGAGGCGCGCAGCAGCGCCGGGCTCGGCAAGATGGTCGAGATCGGCGACCAAACAGAGGAGCCCGCCAGAGCGCCCGACGCCATCTCGCTCCGGCTCGGCGGCCCGCCCGACGCACCGGAGCCGAATCCGGGGCCGGACCCGGCCGGCAGGCAGCAGCCTCGCGACTCGCGCAACCGCGACCGTGGCTGCGAGCGCTAGCCCGCACCGCAGGCAATGGACGGCTGCGCCTGGGAGAGGCCGCCGCTCGACGGCCTCAACGACCGCCAGCGCGAGGCCGCCTCGGCCCCCGACGGGCCGACGCTGGTGCTGGCCGGGCCCGGCTCGGGCAAGACCCGGGTGATCTGCGCGCGGATCGCCCACCTGGTGCGCGGCCGCGGCGTCGACCCCGCCCGCATCGCGGCCATCACTTCACGCGCAAGGCGGCCGACGAGATGGCCGGGCGCGTGCGCGAGATGCTCGGGCCGCTCCATGGCGACGGCGTCCGGGTCTCCACCTTCCACGGCCTGTGCGGCCGCATCCTGCGCCGAGACGGCGCGCGCATCGGCATCCGGCCGGACTTCGCCGTGGCGCAGGCGGGCGAGCAGCAGGCGCTGCTGCGCGAGGCGACGCGCGAGGTCCGCGGCCGCAGCGGGCCATTCAGCGCGAACGCCGTGCTGCAGCGCATCAGCAAGATCAAGAACGGGCTCGAGAGCCCCGACGACCCGAAGCAGTGGGGAGCGGGCGGGCAGGCCGCCGAGGCGGCGGCGATAGCCGGGCGGTACCAGGACAAGCTCGCCGAGCGCAACACGCTCGACTTCGACGACATGATGCTCTGGACCATCCGGCTGCTGCACGAGCACAGGGACGTGGCCGCGGCCGGCGAGCGGGAGCACCCGCACCTGCTGGTGGACGAGTACCAAGACACGAACCTGCCGCAGTACGTGCTCATCCGGCAGCTGACCGCCGAGCGCGGCAACGTGTTCGCGGTCGGCGACCCCGACCAGGCGATCTACGAGTGGCGCGGGGCGAGCATCGAGAACATCATGCGCTTCGAGGACGACTTCGAGGGCGCGCGGCGCATCGACCTGAACCTGACGTACCGCTCGACGGGGAACATCCTCGAGGCGGCGCGGGCGGTCATCGAGCCGAACACGGCGCGCATCGACCGCGCCGTCGAGACGACCCGCGAGGCCGGCGGCCCGGTGCGCCTGCACCTGGCGGCGGACCCGGCCGGCGAGGCCCGCTACGCGGCCGAGATCGCCCGCCGGCGACAGGCGGCCGGCGGCGGGCCGGTCGCCGTGCTCTACCGGACGAACGCGCAGGCGTGCGCGATGGAGTCGGCGTTCAGGAACGCGTCGGTCCCGTACCGGATCGCCGGCGGCGAGTCGTTCTACAAGCGGCCGGAGGTCCGGGACATGCTGGCCTGCGTCGAGATCGCGGCCGGGGGCAGGGGGACCGGCGCCGCCGTACGGCGCTTCCTGGCGATGCCGCCCGGCGAGCGGGTCAGCGCAGCGGGGCTCGACCGCATCGACCGCGCCGGTCCGCCCTCGGCGTCCTGCCGCGAGCGGGTCGCGGCGGCCCTCGGCGACGGATCGCTGAGCCCCAGGGACGCGGCGGCGGCGGCCCGGCGGCTCGAGAAGGTCCGGACGCTGGAGGGGTGGCGGGGCCTGGGTCCCGCCGACGTCATCGTCCGGGCGCAGAAGCTGACCGGCTACCGCGACGCGCTGCGCAAGAGCGACGACAAGCGGCAAGTCGAGCGGATCGAGAACATCGACGAGCTGGTGCGCGACGCGCGCGAGTTCGCGCGCGAGGGGCGCGGGGCGGCCGCCGCCGGGCGCGAGGAGCAGGGGCAGGTGAGCGCCGGGTTCGTCGAGCGCTGCAGGCAGCTCCGCGAGAACGCGCACGGCGCGCGCGAGGCCGGCGCGGGCCGCGAGCCGGTCACCCTGTCCACGCTGCACGCGGCCAAGGGCCTCGAGTTCGACACGGTGATCCTCGCCGGCTTCGACGCCGAGCGGCTGCCGCACCACCGCACGGTGTCGGAGGCGGGCGACCCGGCGGCGGCCATCGAGGAGGAGCGCCGCCTGGCCTACGTCGGCATGACCCGGGCACGCACGGAGCTGCACCTGACGGCGCCCCAGCGAATTGCCCACGGCGCCAAGCTCAAGCGCGTGGCGCGCTCCCCCTTCATCGAGTCCATCCCGGACCGGCTGATCGAGCGCACCGAGCCGCGGCCGCCGCAGGCCGCGCCGGCGGCGGCCGCGGCCGCGGCGCGGGAGCGGCAACGGCAACTCGAGCCCCACGCTGCGGGGACACCCGAGCCGAGCTGCGCCGCCACCGCGCGCTAGGCCCGGCGAGACGCGGCGCGCCGCCCGAGAGGAAGAGCGCCGGCACGCGAGGTCACGGGACAACGCCACCCAATCGGCCGGCGGCCCACCGCCGGACGGATCGGCCAAGCCGCCTCCGACCCGGCGCGCCGGGCCCGAAATCGCTCATCAGAGAAGCTGTCCGGGCGCCCCGGAGAGAGCGGATCCAGCGCGCGAGATTTGGGGTCCCCGAATCAGTTGGGGTTACCCTTTGGTAACCCCAACACCGACGACCCAGCTCAAGTCGTTTCTCCGCAACAGCTTGACTATCCACATGAAGATGTGGAGTCTCCGGCCCACGGATCGACAAATCTGCTTGGCGGGCCCGGCAAGCAGATTTGTCGATCTCTGAGACCCCCGCCTGGGCCCCCTCGGCGGGCCCCCTGGGCGGGCCCCCGGTGTGGGCCCCCGCCGAGGGCCCCCGGAACGGACCCGATCCGGGGAGACCGTCCAGGGCCGATCCTGGCAGCCGGCAACCGGCCGGCCACCCCCTGAAACGACGACCGCCCCAGCGGGGCAGGCGCGCCTCGCGGACTCGGCGCGCAGGAACGACAGACCACGGGGGGAGGGGCGGACATAGGACAATCGGACAGTACGGATACCACGCCACGGAGACCGCACGGCCCGACGTACGCGCGCCTTCGGCGCAGCCGGTCCACGCAGTGGCACCACGGGTGCAAGTCAGCCGCCGAGACAGCGCCCGAAAGAGAAACGGAGAAGCGCGATGAGGTAGCGGTGCCCCCGCTCGGCTGCGGCCTCGGCGGCCTCGACGCCGCCAGCGTTCTGCCGCTGGTCCTCGAGGCGGCCGCCCGGCGCCCCGGGATCAGCTGGACGCTCTGCCGCTGGCCGGCCCGGGCGCGGGCCGCGGCAGAGCAGCGGCCCGCGGGCCGGCCCAACGCGTTGGACTGACGCCGCGGGCCGTGAAAAACACGGCCGTCCCGCGGGAGAACGAGGGTCCCGCCCGGGGACGGCCGCGCCCGCCGCGCCCGCCGCGGCAGGTTCCGGCAGGCAGCACCGGCAGCAACGGCCGGACTAGCAGCCGACCGACCCGGCGATGCCGATCCAGGTGAGGAACGCTGGCGCCGAGAGCACCATGCCCGCACCGAAGATCAGGCCGGCGAGCGCCGACTTGCTGCCGCCCTCGCCGAACGCGAACATCAGGCCCCCGACGACGAAGGCCGTCAGCGCGAGCCCCTTGCCGATGACGCCCGTAAACGCGTTGCAGACCGCCTGGGCCGCAATGCCCCACGGCCCATCGGCCGCCAGCACGACGGCCGACGAGTCGGCGAGCACGACGGCAAACGCCGCCGCGACGGCGGAGCCGGCGAGCAGGGCCGGCCGCGTGGCGAGCACGCGGCGCGGCGCGGCCGCCGCCGCCGCGTACACGGCCCGGCGCGTGCGCACGATCACGCGCAGGAGCCGCCGCCGCCCGCGAGCGAGCGCCGGCGGCGCCCCGACGGCCGACAGCAGCACGAGGCCGGAGACGAGGGCCACGGCCTGGTAGTACGCGACGCCGCCCCCCGTGCAGCGCATTGCCACCAGTACCGCGACGGTAACGAGGCTCGAGACGAAGAGCAGCGACGACGAGACGAGACGCCGGTTGCGGTTGCCCATGATGAACCCTCCCTGAAGTGATGCCGGCAACACGGCGCAGACTACCCGAGGGTGACGCGCCCGCCGCGGCGGGGACCCCGGTACCCAATACTCCAGCAACCCGGGGCGGCGCCCGCAGGCGCAGTCGGGCGCGAGCTGCGAACGCGCGGCCGGCCGCCCGCCCCGGACGAGAGGCCGCCGCCGGCGGCACGGAGGAACCGATGGTCGACATGAGCCAGATCCAGATCACCCTGCCCGACGCCCTCATCCTCTCGGCGGCCACCGTCTCGGCGCTGCTCGCCTGGCGCGCATCGCGGCGGGCGAAGCAGTGTGCGCTGCGCATCGACGAGTCGCACGGCGACAAGCAGGTCGACGGCGAGGCCGCGCCGCCCGCCGCCACCGGGACGATGGCCGAATCGATAGCCCGGATGCACAGCCGGATCGACCAGCTGACCGACGACTCGGCGTCCATCAAGACGCAGGGCGACCAGACCGCCAGGAAAGTGCGCGCCGTGCTCGACGCCAACGACGCCGCACAGATCGAGACGGCCACCCTGGCGCAGAAGGTCGACGGCGCGGTCGAGCTGATGCGCGCTGTCGACGAGAGGCACCAGGCGCGCCACGCCGAGACGCTCAAGGCGATCGAGACGGTCACGGCGGCGCCCGGCAAGCCCGGGCGCCGCGCCAAGGGCCGCCAGGGCGCCGACGCCGCGCCGAAGCGCCGCAGGCGCCAGCCCGCCGCCGCCTCGGCCGGGAAGAAGCGGCCGCAGGCGGGAGCCGCAACCGCCGGGACGCCGGCCCCGGCCAAGCCGGCTGCGGCCACCGACGCACCGGCCCCGGCCGAGGCCAAGACCATAGCGCCGACGGCCGGCGAGCCAACGGCCGCAGGCGCCGGCGAGGCCGCCGGCGACACCCGGGCCGCGAGCGGCCCGGCCGCGGAGGCCGCAGCGCGGCGCCCGAAGACCAGACAGAAGACCGGAGGCTGGACACCGGAACCCCACGCCGCCGCCGCGCCCGGCAGGCTCGGGAACAAGGACAGCGCCGAGCCGGCCGAGCCGGCCGCTGCCGCCAAGGCGCCGCCGCCGGCCGGGACCGAGGCAGCGGCCGAGGCCCCTGCGCCGACCGCCGGCGAGCCACCGTCCGCAGGCGCCGGCGACGCCGCCGGCGATACCCGGGCCGAGACCACCGGCGCGCCGGCCGCTGCCGCCGAGGCACCGGCCCCGGCCAGGGCCGAGGCCGCAGCACCGACGGTCAGTGAGCCATGGGACGCGGCCGCCGGCGACGCCGCCGGCGACGCCGCCGGCGACACCGCGGCCTCGGGCGGCCCGGCCGCCGAGGCCGCAGCCGCCGGCAAAGCCACGGCGCCGGAAACGCCCGCCGCCGAGGCGACCCCCAGCACCGGCTCCGAGACCGGCTCCGAGGACCGCGAGCAGCGCGCCGCCAGCACCCGATAGCCCGTGCGAACACCGGGGAGCGGCACGGCGGAGGGGACAGGGCGCAGGCCGCCGCGCCCGACGGCCATCGCGTGGTGCACGCGCTGCCTGCGCGCCGGGATGCGCCACCGCGGAGACCCGGCCGATGCCGCGTGCCGCTACTGCGGCGGCCCGGTCGAGCACCGGAAGCACCCCACCGTGCGGCGCGCCCGCGCAGCGCTCGCCGAGCGCTGGCGGCGGCGCCAGACGCGCAAGGCGGCGGGCGAGATCGTCGAGACCCCGGCCGACGGCGGCCGCGTCAACGTCGAGACGCCGTGGGACACGGCGGCCGGGCGCGCCGCCGCTCACCACCCGCGGTCGAAGCGCAGGGCCACCGATGCCCCGCGCTCGAGCCCGAAGTCGTCCGGGCCGCCGCCCGCCAGGGGCGACGAAGCCGTGACGACGGCCGCAGCCCCGCCGGCGAAGACGTAGCCCACGTCCGTCTCCACACGCGGCCGCGCCGGCCCGAACAAGGGCGCCGCGCCCGGCGCCGCGGCATCCCACCACGACGAGGGGCCGAGCCCCGCCGCCGGGCCGTAGCCCGGCCGCACCGCCAGCGACCAGCCCTCGCCGGTCTCCGACGCTCCCCAGCGCAGGCCGCCGCCGGCCGACACGCGCCGCGAATGATGGGCGCCGCCGCCGCCGCCGCCGCCAACGACCTCGACCTCGGCCGCGGCCGTCCACGCCAGACGCGAACCGGGACGCTGCCAGCGGTAGTCGACGCCCAGGTCGGTGGCCATCGCCACGGCGCGCGGCCCGAGTCGGCGGACCCATTCGAGGTCGCGCCCGGCGTCCCACCGTTGCCAGACCGCCAGCGACAGGTGCGACGGGGCGCGGGGGCCGCCGACCCGCATCCCGGCCCGGACGCCCGCCCGTCCGCGCAGGGCCGACGACGCGTCGCCGATCACGCCGCCGCCGCCGTGCTCGACGCGCACCCGGAAGACGTCGCCCTCGAGCTCGAGCTCGACGAGGCCGGCCCGGGCCAGCGACAGCGAGCCGCCGCCCGAGTACAGCCAGAGGCCGACGCGGGCCTCGCCGCCGCCGGGAGCGGTACCGATCGACGCCTCGGCGCCGGGCCCGTCGCCGGCCGGGCCGCCCCAGGCAACACCGACCGAGGTCCACAGCCGCACCCGCGGGTGCGGGGCGACGCCGACGTACGGGGCCGCGAACTGCCAGCGCACCGGGACGTCGGCCACGTCCGCCACATGCGACCCGGCGCCGTGCCGGCGGCTGTAGGCCCCGAACGACCAGCCGTAGAGCCCGCCGATGCGGACCCGGCCCACCTGCCGATCGACGCCCGCGACCGCGGTCACCAGCCCCGTCTCCACGGACCGCCCCGCGCTGGCGGCGTCGCGGTCCATCTGCGACGAGCCACGGAACCAGACCGACCACGGCGACCGCCGGCGCCCGGCCGGGTCGAGCCAGCCGAGCAGGTCCCCCTGCGACGAGAGGGCCTCGACCAGCCGCCCGGCGCGCCGGAGCGGGTCGCCGACCAGGGCCGGCCCCATCGCCGCCGCCGCCCGGTGGCGGAAGCCGCCGCCAACGCCGCCGAGGCCGGCGGGACCCGCCATGGGCGCACCCGCCGGGAGCAGCACACGCGCCACCTGACCGAGGCGCTGCGCGGCGGCCGCGCCGCGCCGTCCGGCGGGCGCCCGGCCGCCGCCGGGGAAGAGCACCTCCGACTCGTTCGGAAACGGGTCGCAGGCGGCCGAGCCTGCACACGAGAAGCGCGCGGCGAGCGCGCCGGTCACGGCCGAGCCCAGGAGCCGGCCGCTGCGCGTGAGCGACGCCGCCCGGCCCACGGCCGCCTCCACGCGGAGATCGTGGTCCTCGATGACCACGCTCAGGCGCACGTTGCCGCCGCGGCCCGTGCCGAGCAGGAGGTCGATCCGCTCGGCGCCCTCCGGGCGCCCATCGCCCCTGACCAGTAGCTCGACGGCCGCCGGCTGGCCGCGGTGGAACCGCAGGAGACGCGAGTGCGGCGGCAGCACAATGTCGACGCCCGGCTCCGCGCCGCCCCCGCCGGCGCGCACCAGCGCCGCAGTCACCTCCACGACATCCGAAACGGGCTGCTCACAGACCGCGGGCCCGCCGGCGCCGTCCGGGACCCCGGGGCCCGGGCCCTGAGCGACCACACGGTGGACGAGCTCGAAACTCACGGCGACCAGCCCATCCGCCGCCGACGGCTCGGTGACAGCCAGGACGGACGGCGCGTCCGGGCAGCGCGCCGGGTCGAGGCCGAACCAGGACAGGCCGCCGCCGTCCGGCTCATCGTCGTCGACGATGACGACCACGGCCTCCCAGCGCGGCGGGCCGCCCGCCCCGGCAGGCGGCGAGCAGGAATCGCCCACGACCGGGTCGTAAAAGTCGAGATGGAACGTCTCGTCCGCCTCGGAGACGGTGTCGCCGACGACCACGAGGTGGTCCGAGCGCGCGAGACTCGAGCCGACGGGCACGACGAAGTACCCGCCCGGACCGCCGCCTGCGGTCCGTACGTCGGCGTCCGACGCGTTGCCCCGGCCCACCACCAGCCGGAACGGGTAGCAGTAGGTGGCGGGACTCACGCGGTCGGTCTCGATGACGAGCGCGGCCCGGAAGTCCCGGTCGGTCTCGGCCACCTCGAGCTCGAGCGGCCCGGCCTGCGACGTCAACTCGGGGGCCTGCTCGGTCCGGTGGTCGGTGAGGCCGACGGTGAAGAAGCTCTTCGGCTGGGCCAGGGCCGAGCGCACCCGGACGGCGTCGCTCGCGAGCTCCACGCAGCCCACCGCAGGGTCGGTCGGAGCAAGCGGGTCCGTCGCGTACGAGAACGAGAGGACGAAGGTCTCCCGCGCCTCGGCGAGATCGTCGGAGAAGACCTCGACGCCCTCGAGGACGACGGTCGGGTTGCGGGGCTCGAAGCAGGCCGTCCCGCGCAGGCCGAGGCTCTCGGCGGACAGCCGGCCCGCCGGCCGGTCCGGGCCGTCGAAGTCGGAGCCGTCGCCGCCTGCCGGCCCCTTGTCCGCCGTCTCGGCCTCGACCCACCAGTGGATCCACTGCGCCTGGAGAGGCTCCCAGGAACCCTCGGCATCTCCCTGGCGGGCGCCGCCCTGCAGGATCCGGGTCAACGCGAAGCGGACGTCCCGGCGGGCGCGGCTGCCGTCCGCCGGGTGCTCGGGCTCGGCCGCCGCCGTCGGCGCAAGAACGTAGGTGAACGACGGCGACTCGCCCTGCGCCCGGACGGGCGCCGGCAGCAGGATGGCGCACGCACAGGCGCAGACGAGAGCGCCCGAGACCGGCCGGCCGAGCCGGAGCCGGGACCGGGGCGCCGGGGCCGGACGCCGCGCGCAATCGAAGGAAGGATCCCCACACCGCCTGCAGCAGAAGTTCCACGCCCAGACCCCGTTCCGCTCACCCCGACCCCGACGCCCGCGACCACCGCCGGCCGGCGCAAGCGTAGGGAACCGCGGCCGGAACGGACGCAACGGAAGGACGCGGACGCCTGTAAGGACACGGAACGCGAGAAAGGACTATCCTGCACCCATGGGCACCACGGACCGGCTGACGGTAATCAGCCTCGGCGTCGGCATCATCCTCGCCGTCGCCGGAGGCACGTGTTCGACGAACGCCCGGATCAACGACCTCCGGACGGACATGAACGCCCGCTTCGCCGACGTCAACGCCCGCTTCGCCGACGTCAACGCGCGCTTCGCGGAAGCCGCCGCCCAGCGCCGCGAGGAGCACGGCCGGATCGACCAGCGGCTCGACCGGCTCGAAGACATCCTCCTCACGCCCTCGCCGCCCGCCGGCAAGTAGCGCCGCCTCCCGGCGGAAGCGCGCAGCCGGGCACCCGGCGCCTCGAACCCAACGCGTTGGAACCGGCCGGAAACCGGAAGCCGCATCACCGGGCTGCGGCCGCGCGGGCCTCAGACCCGCGACCGGGACCGAAACCCGAGGCGCCGGACAAGCCACGCGGCGGCGCGGCCCGGCAGGCCACGCGGGGCATCGAAGCCCTCCTGCCACCGGGACCGGGACCCGAAGCACCGGACAAGGAACGCGGCGGCGCGGCCGGCCAAACCGCGCGGTGCGTCAAAACCATCGGGGTGGTCCAGCCGCGGGTCCTCCGCCCGGCCGGTCACCGCCCGCAGCACGCGCGGACGCGGCGGGCGCTCGTCCGCCTCATCATCCGGGTCGCCCGGCAGGCGCAGGTAGTCCGGGACAACGGGCGCGCGCCGGCGCTCCCGGACGCGCCGCCGCAGCGCGGCGCGAACCACCCGCGAGACGGAGACCGCCGGGCGGGCCGCCTCCCGCGGCGGCGCGACGGCGGCGACCGTGCCGCTCACGGCGTCGGCCAGCGCGGCGCGGCGCGGCCCGGCGCGCCCGAGCAGCAGGAGCATCGCCGCCAGAATGGCCGCGAACGCCGCGAACACGCCGGCATCGGCGGCGGACGGCGGCAGCAGCGCGTCGGCGGGGACGCCCTGCCGGCGCAGCGTGAGGGCGAAGGCAAGCCCGAGGACCAGCGCCGCGCGCAGGTCGACGGCGGCCCGGCGGACGAGCGGACGCCACCAGCCGGCGGGCGCGCCGTCGGGGCGCACCAAGCGAACACCGAAGACCCGCCGGCCCAGGGTCGCGCCGAAGACGCCGTCGCCGACGAGGACGACCGCCCAGCCGACGGCCACCCAGGCCACCGCCAGCACCGCAGGCAGGACCGTCACGCCGCCAGCCGTGCGGATCCGGACCACCTCGGCGACGAGCGCCACGAAGGCGACCACGGCGAGCGCCGCCGCACCGTCCACCAGAGACGCGAGCGCGCGGCGCGCCACCGAGGCGCGGCCCGACGGGGGCTCGGCGGCCGCAGCGCGGGGGGCCGGCTCCGGCGGCCGGTCGAGGTCGGCCAGCTCCGGGGACGCCTCGACCGACGTGGGCGACCCGAACACGGCGCTCGGCCGCACGCCGGCCGACTCTGCAGCCGGACCCGGCGGGGGCTCGCCAGTCTCCGGCCCGGCCGGCGGGACGCGTTGCGGCCGGGGGCGCGCCGGCGCCGGCGCCGGAACAGCGGGTTCCAGACCGCCGGGAGCCGCGGGCGCCGGACCGCCGGCGCGGTTGTGCGCCTCGCGGACCCGGCGCGCCACATCCGTGGGCAGCGGGGGACCGGGCGCGGGCGGGCCCGCATCCGAGTCCGAGTCCGGGAAGCGGTCCGGCTCCTCGCCGGCGGCAGCGGCGCTCACGCGGCGAGCCTACCGGGCGCCATCCCGGGCGCGCGATAGAATCCTCCCGATGGACAGCCGCGAAGCCCGGACGCAGGAACCAGGAGAGACCGGGGGCCGCCGCGCGGACCGCAACGCGGAGTTCTGCCGCGGGCCGGGGGCGCCGTACGAGGAAGCCTGCCTCGGCAACGGCCGGATCCCGGCCGGGCAGCGGGGCAAGGCCAGCCGCTGCCCCCGCTGCGTGGTCGAACGGCGCAAGCGCCACATGCCCCGGCGGGCCAACCGGCTCCAGAGGCCGCCGCGCCGCGCGGCGGCGGCCGACGGCCGCCCGGCGACCTTCGCCGAGGCGCTCAGGGAGGCCGACGCCGTGCTCGCCAGCCGCCGCGCCGAGGAGCGCGCCCGGAACCCGCACGTGCGGTGGCGGACCGTACGGACCGAAACCAACGACGGCACACCCGTCGCGTGGGAGAGCATCGACCTCCGTCACGCCATCAACGACCGCTAGCCGCCGCCGCTGCCACGCATCCCGGAAACCGCCCGGTTCACACACCGGCCGCGTGAAACGGTCCAGCCGCAGCCGGCGACCTGGTATCCGCCGACGCAACAAGCAGCATCAGTTCCACCACTCACCAGCTTCCGTACGCATCGGCCAGACGATCGGCCCCGCCGGAACCGGAACGGACGCGGCCGGCGGCCGCTCCCACGGAACGCGCGCGGGCCATCGGCCCTGGCGCGCCGCCCGGAGGCGGCGCGCAGAGGGACACGGACCACGGGGGGAGATCCTGAAAGGCGAGAAGGGAAGCGGCAACGGCTCCCGACGGCCCGCCCGGCGCGGGCGGACGCGGGCAGGCTTGCGCCTGAAACGTCCCCGGACGCGCGGCAGAGCCGCTGACAGACCCACGCAGCAGCGGGCAGAGGCCCGCATCCCCAGACCACACCAGCGCCGGGCGCGGCGCGCCCGCAGACCGCCGGCAGGCGGCGCGGGGCGCGGTGCGCCCGGGGAGCCCCGGGGGGGCACGCGGCGGAAACGACGGCGCCGGCGGCGAGGCCGGCAGGGAGGCAGCGATGCAGATGGCCGAGATCAGCTACGTACCGTTGGGCGAGCGCCCGGAGCCGTACCCGCCGGGCTACGCCCCGGACCGGGGGCGGTGGTCCGGCCGCGAGCTGTTGCGGGTCGAGCTCGACCCCGGGGCCAAGCCGGGCGTCCTGCCCGGTGGCGTGCCCGCCTTCACGTCGAGGCCGGCCGATGTGCGCGCCGTGACGGCGCGCACATCGCGGACGATGCGCTACATCCCGGCCGACCGGCTGCCGGCGCGGCGCCTGGTGCTGCTCGAGCACGTGACCGACGACCCCGGGGCGCTGGCCGTCCACGGCGTCCGCCTCTGGCAGGAGCTGCCCGCGGCCGAGTCGCCCGACGGCTGGGCGAGCCACGGGGGGCGGCTCATCGAGCTGCCCGTCGGCGGCGTGCTGGTCGCGGTCGACCGCGAGGCCAACGGGACGCGGCACTGGCGCGCGTGGCGCGTGACCCCCGTCGGACCGCCGGTCCTGGTCTACCGCCACGACGGCGGCCCGGGCCACTGGACGCAGCTCGCCAAGCTCGCCGCGCTGCTCGACGAGGACCTGACGGCCGCCTTCGCGGCGATCCTCGCGCGCTACGAGCGCTCGGGGGCCTCGCCCGGCCACGTGGCCCAGATGCGCCTGGCCATCGAGCAGTGGCGCTTCGCCGCGGCGCCCGGCCGCACGAAGCGGCGCCGGGGCCGCTGGCCCGCCGCGCCGGCAGCCCCGGCCGCGGGCATCCGCCCCCAGCTGGTAACCGCCGCCCGGCTGGTAGCCTCCGCCGCGCGGACGGCCTAGAGGACCGCAGGGCGCGGATCAGGCACGTTGGGACGGCGCCGCCCGGCGGGGGGCGGCGCGCGCAACACAGCCGCAACATGAGAGGAAGCGAGAGATGCAGAACCACGAGATCGAGATGATCCCGCTGAGCGAGCTGGAGCCGGCGAAGACGAACGCCCGCCGGCTCCCGGCCGAGGGGCGCGAGCACGAGGAGCTGATGGCGTCGATCGCCGCCCACGGCGTGCTCTCGAGCCTGGTCGTGCGCCGCAACGCGCGCACGAAGGCCGGCGAGCCGCGCTACGCGGTAGTCGCCGGCGGGCGCCGCCTGCGGGCGCTGCTGGTCCTGGCCGCCAGGGGCACGATCGCGGCCGACTTCGCCGTACCGTGCCGGATTCAGGCGGGGCCGAAGGCCGCCGACCGCGAGGTGTCGCTGGCCGAGAACACGGTGCGGGCGCCGATGCACCCCGTCGACCGGTACGAGGCCTTCCGCCGGCTGACCGAGGACGGGGCGAGCCCGGCGGCCATCGCCGAGCGGTTCGGGACCACGGCCCGCACCGTCGAGCAGTACCTGCGCTTGGCCGACGTCCACGAGGAGATCCTCGAGGCCGCCACGCGCGGCGAGCTGGGGACCGAGGAGCTGATGGCTTTCGCCGCCAGCGCCGACACGAGCCGCCAGCTCGACGTCTGGAACCACTGCCGGCAGGGCTACGGCAGCCCGCACCCCGGGTGGATCCGCGGCGAGATGCTCCGCGAGCACCTGGCGGCGAGCCACGCGCGCGCGCGCCTCGTCGGACTCGAGGCTTACCAGCAGGCCGGGGGCCGCATCGAGCGCGACCTGTTCGCCGAGGGCGACGACGACACGTTCCTGACGGACGTCGGGATCGTGGACGAGCTGGCGACGAAGCGGCTCGAGGCCGTGCGCGACGAGCTGCGCGGCGACTGGGGCTGGGCCGAGGCGGCGCTGACCGTGCCCTACCACGAGCTGCAGGGGTTCGGCCGGATCGAGGGCCGCCCGGGGGCGCTGACCGCCGGCGAGCAGGAGGAGCACGCGAGGCTCGTCGAGCGGATCGCCGTTATCGAGGCGGAGCTCGACACGCTGCACGAGCGCGCCGAGGAGCTCGCCGGCGAGCCGGACGGCGGCGGCGACGCGTCCGACGAGGATATCGAGGAGCGCCAGGCGGCCCTGGCCCAGGAGCTGCACACGCTGCACGCCGCCGGCCGGGCGCTCGACAGGCTCAAGGAGCAGCGCGCCGTCTACGACCCGGCGCAGATGAAGTACGCCGGCGTGCTGGTCACCGTCGGCGACGACGGCTCGGTCCTCAAGCACGCCGGCCTGGTGCGCGAGGCCGACGCGGCGAACATGCCCGCCCGCGGCGACCGTGCGCCCGCCGGGGAGGCCGGGGCGGAGGCCGGGGCCGGCGGGGCCCGGCCGGACGGCGAGACGAACGGCGAGACGCCGCGCCCGGCCGACGGGGCCGACGGGGCCGGCATGGCTGGCGGGGAGCCGGACAACTACCAGCCGCCGACGCGCCTGCCGACGCTCGAGGAGCGCGCCCGGGACGCGCGCGGCGCCGCCGGGTTCGGCGGGGCGCTCGGCGAGGACATGAAGGTCGTGCGGACGTCGCTCGTCAAGCTGGCGCTGGCCGGCGACTTCAAGGCCGCCTTCGACCTGGCGGCGTTCCAACTGGCCGAGTCCGTGCTGACGAGCCTCTACACCGGTAGCCGGAGCCTTGAAATCAACTCGTCGGCGACGCTGGCCAAGACGTTCCACGGCACCGAGGAGCAGAACGACGCGGTCTTCGGCGAGACCAGGGCGGCGCTCGAGACGCTGCGCGCGGGCCTCCCGCTCGACTGGCTGGACGCCGGCACGAGCGCCGAGCGCTTCCGGGCGTTCCGCGCGCTGCGGACCGCCGACAGGCAGCGGGTCTTCGCCGCCGCGGTGGCCTGGACGCTCAAGCCGCAGCTGGCCTTCGAGCCCGAGGCCGTGGGCGCGTTCGAGGAGACTGTCGCGCGGCTCGACGTGCCGTTCGCCAAGGGCTTCCGCCCGACGGCGCGGGCGTTCTGGGGCCGGGTCAACAAGGCCAACGCGCTGGCGGCGGCGCGCGCCGTCCTCGGCGACGCCTGGGCCAACGCCCACGCGGGCGACCGGAAGGCGGAGCTGGCGGCGGCGCTCGAGGCGGCCTTCGCCGCCGGCAGCGGCCCGCCGGACCTCGACGCCGGGCAGCGCGAGCGCGCGCTGGCGTGGACGGCGCCCGGCTTCCGGGCGTTCGACACGCGGGGGCTCGACCCGGCGGCGCCCTCGGCGCGCGGCCCGCAGCCGGGCCCCACGCCCGGCGCCGGGGACGAGCCCGAGCCCGAGCCCGAGCCGACGGCGGCCGACGGCGCCGGCAGCGGCTTCGACCCGGCGCCGGCCGAGACCGCGCCGGCCTTCCTGCAGGACTCCTGATCCACGGGCCCGGCCACGCGGCCGGGACGCAGCGGCCGCGGCGCCTGCCGCCCGGAGCCGTCCGGAGCGGCGGGCGCCAACGGCGTCCGGGATACGTAACGAGATGGGACTCGAGATGGGACTGGACATAAGCCTGCAAACGAGAAGCGGGGAGCCGGCGGCCGCGGCCGACGCCGCCCTGGCGCGCCACCGGCGCCCGGCCACGACACCGAAGGCGGCCGGCATCTGGCGGGCCGGCGCGGACCTGGCCGGGCTGCTCGAGGCCGGCGTCCGGCTCGACCGGTCCGCACTGCGCCAGGCGCTCGAGCGGGCCTTCGGCGCTGGGGACGCCAGCGGCGCCTGGGACTGGAAGGACGCCTACGAGGCGGCCGAGACCGCCGCGGTGCTGCCGCTCGTCAAGTACGGCCGCGCCATCGGGCTCCACGCGGGCGACCCGCGCGCGGCGCTCCGGCGCATCGAGCGCATCGCGCGGCTCGAGCCGCCGCAGACGCGGCGCAACGAGCGGCAGGTGCGGCTGCAGCAGTTCTCGACGCCGCTCGCCGTCGCCTGGGTCGCGGCCGTCGCGGCGGGCCTGCGCCCCGGCGACGTCGTGCTCGAGCCGTCGGCGGGGACCGGGACGCTGGCCGCGATGGCGCTCCCGGCCCTCGACCCGGCGGCCGGCGGCCGGCTCGTCCTCAACGAGCTGGCGGCGGACCGCGCCGGGCTGCTCGCGCGGACGTTCGCGGACCAGCCGGTGACGCGCCACGACGCCGCGCAGATCCGCGACCGGCTGCCCGAGGTGCGGCCCTCGGCCGTGATCATGAACCCGCCGTTCTCGCGGACGATTCTCGACACCGGGCCGCCGTTCAACCCGATCGACATCGCGCCGCCGGACCTGCGGCAGGGGATCGACGACCGCCAGCTCGGCGGCATGGGGCTGCACCTGGTGCACGAGTACTCCGACCGGATGCGCCACGAGGTCGTCAAGGGCCACAACAAGGTGACGATCGAGCTCGACCTCAAGCCCGCCCCGGCCGACGGCGGCGACGCCGAGGAGGAGCAGCCATGAGAACGCTCGAGTGCGCGATCGAGCGCAAGGGCAGCGTCACCGTGTTCCGGCCGGCGGGGCGGCTCGACAGCGGGCTGATATCCCACTTCGAGAAGCTGATGAACGACGAGGTCCGCAAGACCACGCACAACGTCGTTCTAGACATGTCCGAGGTGACGTTCATCGCCAGCTCGACGCTGCGGGTCATGCTGACGACGACCCGCCGGCTGCGGGCAAGGGAGGGCAGGTTCGTGGTCAGCGGCGCGCTGCCGCACATCACCGACATCATGAGGACGGCCAGGTTCGACCGAATGCTCCGGATGCGCAGCGACCTGGCCGAGGCCATCGCCGAAGCGGCCGGGCCGGCCGAGGAGGCCGCGGCGGCCGCGGCGCCTGCGCAGGCCCGCATGGCGGAGGCCGCCGCAGCCGCGGACGGCGGACAGCCGGCCGGGACCGAGCAGCAGGCCGAGACACAGGACGAGCCGCATGCGCCCTGGAGACAGCGCGCGCTCGGCTGGCTGCTAAGAGGGACGCTGCGGGTCCTGAGCGGACGCCGGTAGCGCCCGGCGCGGCACTGAACGCGTTCCAGGGGCCGTGGGCGGCATCGACTCCGAATGCCGCACCGTGTCGACAGCATCACGTCGACGCAGGACAACTGCAAGCAGCGCCACGAGTACACGGCCACGAGCCGCCCGACACCTGCACGAACAGCGGAACCCGCTTCAGTCCAGGCGCCGTGGGCGAAAACACCGAAAGCAGATCTGCACGCAGAACGGCCAGGGAGCAAAGACCGGCCAGCGCATCGCTTCGGCGTGCGCCACGAAACGGTCGCACACATCGCAGAGGGGACGGATCCGCCGGCCGAGAACATCGGTGAACCTGCACCTGCGGCAATCCGTGGCCACCAGTGGATCGGTACGCGGCCCGCCGCAGACGCGGCACTGCTCCGCGGTCAACGTCAGCCCACGGAAAAACCCGGGTGGCAGGCCGGTCACGGCACGCGGGGCGCGCGGCGCAAGCCCCCTCCCGAATGGGCCTTCCACCACTTGACGAGCCGAAGCTTCTTGCCCGCCCGCCGGTTGTAGACATCGACGACGCTGGCCGCAATACACTGCGGAACAGGACGGCCGAGACGCTCGCGATAGTCCTCGGCACGGCGCTGCAGCCCGTGCACGCCGTGCGGCTCCGCGGCAAGGGCGCTGACAAGAAGCGTGTCGTCGAGACGCGAATAGCGGGCGAGAACGAGCGCGACGCCGTCAATCAGGCGAGCGCCGAAGCCGTGAGGGCTCGAATCGTACGCGTCGCGCAGCACGCACAGAACGCGCGCGAGGACATCGGCGCCCTCACGGTCGTAGACGCGGCACAACGCGCCGACCGATTGAAGAGTTCCCTGACTGCAATGTTTGCCAAGCTCGAGACCCGCACGGGCAACGATCAGGGCAACCGCGGACTCGGTCGGGTAACCGGCGGTGACAGCAACGCCGAAACGCTCGAAAGCCGTAACCGGACTGCTCCGGTTGCGGCCGAGAAAGATGCGCGCCATCTCGGCAATCGTGAGGCCCTCGTAGACCTCGCAATCGAGCTCGTCGGCCGGTGCGGCGTAGCCGCACTTCTGGATGGCGTATACCCGGTGCTGACCGTCGACGAGCCAGTTAACTCCTTCGACGCGGCAGACGACCGGGAAGCCGAAGCTGTCGATGTCGAAGTCCGCGGCGATCTCTTCGCCCTTGGACTGACGGAAGGGCCTCTGCGCCTTGCCAGCCGTCGGTACGCGCAACGAGTCGATGCGGACCTTCTCGACCGTCGAGCTACGCCGACGGGGCTCCATCTCCCACCTCCTCGCGAAGCCGGCGGATCAGGCGCCCGAGATCACGGCGCGCCGCCTCGAGAGCGGCAATCCAACCGGGAAGCTCGGCGCGGTCGAGGGCAGAGAACTCGATCAGATCCTCCTGCGCGAGCAGATTCCCGGCGTCATAGGCCACGAGCGACACGATGCGGTTCGAGCGGCTACGCGCCGGCTGGCTCGCCGCCGGGCCGGCGGCAGCGGGGCCGGACCCCGAGTCGTCAGGGGGCGAATCGGAAGAATCGACCGGTGGAGAAGAGCCCTGCGGGCCAGCGGCGTCAGGAGACAGAGCCGCCGGCGGCTTCCCGGGAGTCGCCGGAGCTCGAAGTTGCGTGCCGGTGCGAGGAGGGGAGCCGGCAGCAGCCGGCCCCGGGCCGCCACCCGATTCGTGGCCAACGGTCGGCAAGGGGGATTCGGACGGGGGCCGTGAAGCGGCGCCGCGCGGCGGAGGCGGAGGCGAAGCAAGGTCCGCGTCGGTGGAAGAAGAAGACTCCACACGAGAAGACGGCGGATGGGTCGCTGCATAGCGACGGCCGTCGAGGCCAACCACACGATCAGGCAGGTCAATACTAGTATTGACCTGCTCGCGAATCCTGCCGACGTACGCCTGCGTGCAGCCGACCTGCCTCGCTATGCGGCCCTGACTGACGTCCGGCCAGCAGCGATAGGCCAACTCGATGGCGTGGCGCTTGTCAGCACGTGTCAAGCGCTTGCCGTGCGCACGATTACCACCGAGGGCGAACCAGAGCGCATCCTCACGGGTACCGTGATGGACGTCGGCCTCGATCTCGGTCCGGCCAGCCTGGCGGCAGGCAGCCACACGGTGAAAACCATCGGAAACCAGATCAGCGCCGTCGTGACGGAACACGACGATGGGCGGGAACCGGGCGCCATCGCCCAGAGCCTCCGCGTACTCGGCGACGAGGTCGTCGTCGATGGCCGACCGGACCTGCGTGCCGGCATCAGTGACGAGACCGGCAAGAGGCAGGACCTCGCGCACGGGCACGCGCGGCGACGAATCCGGGGGAAGCCGCGGAGACGAAGGCGACGGCGACGCGCTGCTCACAGTCATGACGGCGACAAGGCTACTCAGGCCGAGCCATTGCCGTCGCATGACCAGGAGCGGACGCGCCCAACGCGTTGGGAACAGACAGCGGGACACGGACGCCGGCAGGGCGCGTTGGAACCGGCGGTGCGGCCGCCGGCCCCAGTCCGGCTACAGCGAGAAGCGCACCTCGCCGACAACCGTGCGCCGCAGCACGTCGCCGAAGATGTGCTGCTGAATGCTCTGGTTGAGCAGGTTGGTCATCCTGACCAGCGTGGTCACCCCTCCCTGCCGCCACCGGACGCCGAACATCCCGCTGGCCATCGCGTAACCGGACGAATAGCCGTGGAAGGGAGCGTTCAGCACGTCCGTCCAGAACGAGCGCGTCGCGGCCGTGACCAGCGCGCTGCCGAGGAAACGCGGCGTGTTCAGCGTCACGCCGGCGTTGAAGCGGTGGGCGGGCGCCACGCCGAGCTGGTCGGGCGGGAACGGCCGCTCCGCGTCGGCATCGAGGACCACCGGGGCACGCTGCCACGAGTAGCTCAGCGACCCCTGGAGCCACGGCCGGAAGCGCCGGTCGGCCCACAGCTCCGCGCCGACCGAGCGGGTCGGCCCCAGGTTGAAGAACGTCTGCGCGACACGCGGCAGGTAGGCCCCCTGCGAGGCCATCAGCGACAACATGCCGGGCGGGAGCAGCCACCCCGGCGGCGGCCGCTCCGCCGTGTAGGGATAGAGGTCCGGCGCCAGGTCGACCGCGCGGATCGCGTCCGACCAGCGGGTGGCGTAGACCGCCGCGCCGAAGTTCGTGCGCTCGCGCCACGCGCCGACGTAGCTCAGCTCGTACGAGGTCAGCTCCTCGCGGCCGAGCTCGGCGCGGGGCGACGTCCCGATCGGCACATCGCTGCCGTAGACGCTCGAGACCAGCGGGAAGGGCGCCGAGACCGTCTGGTCGAGCTGGCGTCCGAGCGCCGCAAGCTCGCCCGGCGCGTCGCCGGCCGGGAGATCGGGCGGGAGCAGCGTGCCCAGGTACGGCCGGAACGCTTCGAGGCCGCTCAGGTCGACCGGGTGGGCGAAACCGAGCTCGACGAAGTTCTCGATGACGGTCGGGGAGCGGAACGCCCGGTTGTAGGAGACCGTGATCGAGTGGTCGTCGCGCGGCTTGTACATCAGCGACACGCGCGGCGAGAGGGCCGGCGCCGACACCGAGCTGAACTTGTCGACGCGGCCGCCAAGGACGACGCGGAACGGCCCGAGGAACGTCCTGTTCTCCGCATACGCGCCCAGCTCGAAGCGCTGCCTGTCCAGCGGGGCGATCGAGATGTCGAACCGGTTGTAGCGGACGTTGCCGCCGTAGTCGAGCGCGTGGCGGGCGCCGAACGAGCGCGAGTGGCCGACATCGACGTCGAACGTCTTGGTCACGAAGCGCATTCCGAGCGCCCGGCCCGGCGCGGCCGTGTCGCCGACCAGCAGGCTGTCGGAATCGCCCTCGAGCAGGTTCGTGAAGGCCTGCACGCGCAGGTCGCCGGCCGTGTAGCCGACCTTGCCGTAGCCGACGTACGTGCCGCGCCGGATCTGGAAGGGGCCCAGGCCGGTGTGCATGATGCCGTCGGTGGCGCCGAAGCCGCCCGAGTAGCTCAGCTCGGACCCGCTCTCGAGCGTCTGGTCGACGCGCACGTCGAAGCGCGGCTGGGTCGTGCCGCGGTTGTTGAAGGCGGCGCCGAGCGAACCCGGCCCGTCGGCCGGATACGGCGCGCCGCCGACGGGGGTGCCGACGATCGGGTGCGCCGTGACCGGGATGACGCCGGTCGGCCGCGGCAGCGCGGCCGACTGGTTGAACCCCGCGCTGACACGGTAGGCCAGGCGGTCGCTCGGCGCACGCGTGACGCTCGCCTCCGTACGGTGGAGGAAGCCCGGGCCCTCGCCGGCGGTCGAGCCGGCGTTGCGGTCGACCCAGCCGGCGCTCATCGAGAGCGTCGTGCCGACCGAGTCGCGCGGGCGCTTGGTCATCACGTGGACGGCGCCCGTCATGGCGTTCGCGCCCCAAGTGGCCGAGGCCGGGCCGCGGACGACCTCGACCTGCTCGATGTCGAGGGTTCCGACCGAGAGCGTGTCCCAGAGGACCAGCCCGAAGAAGTCGAGGTAGAGGCTGCGCCCGTCCATCAGGACGAGCTGTGAGTTCGAGTGCACGGTCGCCTGGTTCCGGCTGGCGAGCTGCACGTCGCGCGCCGAGAGCTGGACCACGTTCAGGCCGGGCACGGCGCGCAGCGCGTCGCCGAGGTAGGAACCGGGCGTGGTCTCGAGCACCTCGGCCGAGACGACCGACGTGGTGACGGGCGAGTCGACCATCCGCAGCTCGCCGCCAATCGGGCGGCGCGAGCCGAGGACGACGACGTGCTCGGCGACGGCGTAGTCAAGGTCGAGCGCCAGCGAGACGGCCGCGTCCGTCCCGAAGCGCGCCTCGGCGGCGCCCGCCCCGGGCGCGAAACCCGCGAGGGCAGCCTCGACCGACCAGCGGCCGGTCCGGACGTCTGTGAGCCGGAAGATGCCGTCGGCGCCGGTGACGCCCTCGGCCTCCTCGCCGCCGGGGCCGGTGGCCTGCACGACAACGCCCGGCAGGACGAAGCCCTGCGGGTCGACGACCCGCACCGAGAACGTTGCCGGCGACACCGGGACGAGGACGAGCGGGTCGCCCAGCGCCAGCGAGGCGTCCGGGGCAAGGTCGACGAACCGCTCGGCGGGCTCGAACCCCGGCCTGGCGCTGGCGACGCGGTAGCGCCCGGCAACGAGCGACGCGAAGCGGAAGCGGCCCGCCGCATCGGTCGCCCGGACCTCCCGGTACCCGGCCAGCGACTCGGCGGCAACCTCGGCGCCCGCGACAGGGTCCCCGAACGGGTCGACGACAACGCCGGAGATATCCCCGACGGACGGCTGCTCCGCAGCCGGGGCGGTGGCCGGCAACGCGGCAAGGCAGACGCCGGCGAGAAGGACGACGGCGGCGGGATGGGCTGTTCGCATCAATCCAACCTCACTCGAAAGGGCCCGCGCGCCGCACCGAAGACCGGAAGCGCCGCCGGTCCCGAGACCGCAGCGGAGTGTACGGAGGCATGGCCGCGCAGCGGGCGCCCGGCCCGGGACCGACCCGGCAGGAAACACTTTCGCCGGAGGGAACCAAGCGGATGAGACCAGCAGACCCGGCGAGCATCACGGGGCGGCCGGCCGCGGCCGGCAACGGCCGGCGCCTGAGCACCCTGGCGGCCATCGGCCTGACGGCCGCGCTGGCCGCGGCGATCGGGACCGCGACGGCCGGCGGCCTGTGGATATTCACCGACGCGTTGCGGCAGCACGCCGAGGAGGCCGGGGCGCAGGGGGCGCTCGCGGCAGCCGCGCAGGTCTCGGCGCTGGCCGAGCCGTCAGCCGCCAACATCAACCGGATGCTCGACGTCGTGCTCGACAGCCACCTCGAGGCGCAGGCCGAGGCCGCCGCGATGCTCGTCGAGGCGGCCGAGACCGGCGGACGGAGCGCGGCGTACATCGAGGACGCCCTGCGCCAGATCTCGGCGCGCTCACCGATCCGGCGCATCGACGTTGCCGGCGGCGGCAGGCCGGGCTACTCGACGGCCGCCGAGGCCGCGCCGCTCGAACCGGCGCTGGCGGCGCTCGCCGGCGCGCCCGGGCCGGGGCGCACGGCCATCGGCGCCACACAGGCCGGGGGCCTGCTGGCCAAGGCCGCCGGGTCGCGCCTGCCGCACCGCGCCGGCATCGTGCGGATCGAGCAGCGGGTCGACGCCGCCGAGGCGGCGCCCGGCTACGGCGGGGCCCAGGACCGCAGCGCGCAGACGCTCGCGGGCCTACAGGCGGCCGCCACCGCGCAGCTGATCGCGCACGCGGTCGAGCTGGCCGAGGCCAGCCGCTGGCCGCGGGCGCGGATCCAGAAACGGCTGGCCGGCATCACCCGCCATACGGCCGTGCGGCTGATCGCGGCCGGGGGCGCCGGCGAGCGGCAAGACTACCAAGCGGGCCGGTCCGCCGACTACCGCCACGCGGCGCGGCGCAGCGAGGCCGTCAGCAAGCTGAGAGAGCAGGGCCAGGGGGCGATCGAGCTGGGCGGCTACCTCGACGCCCAGCAGCGCTGGGTGGCGGTCGCGGCCGCGACCCGCGGGCCGGGGCTCGGGACGGTGCTGGTCGAGGAGGTCACGCGGGCCGGCGGCGGGAGTCTCGTCGAGTCCGGCTGGCAGCAGCAGGCCGAGCGGCTAGCCGCCATCGACGGAGTCACCGGCGTCTGGGTCGCCGTAACCGGCGGGGAGGCGCCACGGCTCGCCGCCGCGGCGCCGGCGGCCGGCGGCCCGGGAGAACCTGGCGCCTGGCGGCGCTGGGACGCCGGGCGCCAGCAGGCGGCAGAACTCGCTGGAACGAGCGGGCGGGCCGAGAGCGCGGCGAGCATCGGCCTGCTCGGCCGCCAAGCGGCGAGCGTGCTGAGCGCCGCGCCAGCCGGGCGCACGGCGGCCGGGCGCACCGTGGCCGTGGTCGTCGAGACGCGCGCCGACGAGGCCGTCGCCCGCCTGCGCCGCGCGGCCGGGCAGGGCCTGCTGGCCGCGGCCCTGCTGATCGCCGGACTCGCCACCGCCGCGAGCTGGACGGCGCGGCGGTGGCTGACGCGTCCGATAGAGGCAATCGCCGAGGCCGCCGGGAGCCTCGAGGCGGGGAAGCGCCCGGACGCGGCGCTGACCGCCGGCCACCGCGGCCGCCAGGACGAAGTCGGCAGCCTGGCGCGCTCGTTCGACGCGATGACCGAGCAGGTGCTCGCCCGCGGCGCGGAGCTCGAGCGGGCGGTCGCCGAGCGGACCGCCCAGCTGCACGAGAGCAACGAGGAGCTGCGCTCGGCGCGCGAGCGGATGGAGCAGGAGATCGGCCTGGCGCAACGCGTCCAGCAGTCGCTGGTCCCGGGCGGCACGAGCCGCCACGGCCGCATCCGGGTGTCCTCGCGCTCGACGCCGGCGAACGAGCTCGGCGGCGACCTCGTGAGCGCCGAGACGGGGCCGGACGGCCGGCTGGTGGCCGCCATCTGCGACGTCTCGGGCAAGGGCGTCGGCTCGGCCCTGCTGATGGCGGTCGCGCAGGCGGCGCTGAGCGCGGCCGTGCGGCGGACGAGCGACGTCGCCGAGATCGCCGCGGAGCTGAACCGCCGGCTGTGCGCCGGAAACGAGCTGGGGATGTTCGCTACCGCCTGGCTGGCCAGCATCGACCCGAGGAGCGGGGCGATCGAGCACGTCAACGCCGGGCACGAGGCGCCGCTGCGAATCGGCCCCGCGGGCGCGGTCGCCCGGATCGCGACCGAGCCGGGCGTCCCGCTCGGCCTCGACGAGAGTGCGCGCTACCGCAAGCTCGGCGACGCGCTCGCGGCTGGAGAGACCCTCGTGGGCTACACGGACGGGGTGACCGACGCCGCGAACGGCAACGAGGAGGACTACGGCGAGGAGCGGCTGCAGCAGCTGCTCGGATCGTCGCACCCGCGCGCCCCCGAGGAGCTCATCGAGCACCTGTGGACGAGCATCGACGCATTCACGGGGCGCCGCGCCGCAACCGACGACCGCACCTGCCTGGTGCTGCGGCTCGAGGAGCGGTAGCAGCCGTCCTCGGCGAACACGCGGCAGCCGGCCCGGCCGGCCGCCGTCCCATCCCCGCCGCCGCGGCCCGTCGGGCGCCACGGACGCGTCCGCGCGGACCTGCGGCAAGAACCGGGAAGGACAATGCAGCCGGACCCCTTCATTGACAAGGCCGCGGCCGAAGCGCGCGCCGCCGGGATTATCGGGCAGGGCGCCCTGGTCTCCATCAGCCACAGCGGCGGCAAGGACTCGCAGGCGATGACGATCCGGCTCGCCGGGATCGTCCCGCCCGAGCAGCTGCTCGTGGTCCACGCGCCACTGGGCGAGGTCGAGTGGCCCGGGACGGTCGAGCACATCCGGGCAACCATTCCGGCCCATACGCCCCTGGTGCTGGCCCGTATCGCATCGGGAAAGACGCTCCTCGAGCGGATCGAGGAGCGCGGCCGGTTCCCCGGGCCATCGCAGCGGTGGTGCACGAGCGACTTCAAGCGCGGCCCCATCGACCGGGAACTCCGCCGCTGGCTGAAGACGCACCCGCACTTCGGCGGACGGGTCATCAGCTGCATGGGGATGCGGAGCGACGAGTCCCCGGCGCGGGCCAGGCTCCGGCCCTGGGTGCGAAGCACCCGCAACAGCCGGGCCGGCCGCGACTGGTACGAGTGGCTGCCGATCCACCACCTGACGGCCGCCGAGGTGTTCGAGACGATACGGGCGGCGGGGCAGAAGCCGCATTGGGCATACGCCGCCGGGATGACGCGGCTCTCTTGTTCCTTCTGCATCATGGGCAGCCGCAAGGACCTGGAGACGGCGGCCCGCCTGCGCCCTGGCCTCTACAGGCGCTATGTCGAGCTGGAACAGCGCCTCGGGCACACGCTGTCACCGTCGCTGAGGCTCCTGCCGATGATCACCGGCCGGCTCCCCGAGGGCGGGAGCCCGCAGCGCACAGAGCCGAAGGGTTGCCGCCCGGACCCGTCAAGGAGATGACGCGCATGGCGCCGCCCGAAGTCGGGCGCCCGGAAGGAGAGAACGGACGATGGAAGCTACGATGGAAAGCGCGGAGCGCTTCACCGACGGCGAGCGCGAGCAGCTGGGCCGGCACTGCACGAACACCGACTCGCGCTGCTTCGCGCTGAAGAACCTGCCCGAAGTCGTCAAGGGCGCGCTCTTCGCCCGCTACTCGCGCTCGGCGAAGAGCCTGCGCCGGCTCCTGCTCGACGAGTTCGCCGACGCGATCGCGGACGGCGGAGACGTGCACGGCCAGGAGAGCGAGCGCGCCGCCGCGCTCTACGAGCGGGTGCTCGGGGCCTACGGCGACGACTCGGTGGCGCAGCTCGGCAGCGCGCACGTCGCCTGCGAGGGCGTCTCGAACGTGCTGACGAAGGTCCTCGAGCGCGGGCGCCTGATGTCCTACCTCGAGCAGTCGACGCGCTACATCCCCTACGACGCAAAGGCCGACGGCCGCTGGAAGTACGTCACGCCGGACGAGATCAGCGGCAATGGCAATGTGCGCAAGCACTACAAGGCGGCGATGAACCGCTGCTTCGAGACCTACGCCAGGCTGCTTCCGCGCGCGGTGCGTCACTTCGAGTGCAGCAGGCCGCGGACGGAGGACGAGAACCTAGCCGCCTGGATGCGCGCCGTGCGGTCGCAGGCACTTGACACGGTCCGCGGCCTGCTGCCGGCCGCCACGCGGAGCAACCTCGGGATCCACGGTTCGGGGCAGGCCTTCGAAGCCCTGCTGCTGCGCCTTGGGGCGCACGAGCTGTACGAGGCCCGGGCGATGGGCCGGACGATGCTCGGCGAACTGCGGGAGGTCATCCCGGCGTTCGTCCAACGCGTTGGGCGGCCTGACCGCGGCGGGCGCTCGATGGAGGCGCTCGTGGCGCGCAGGAGCACCGAGCACCAAGCGGCCGCCCTGCTGCCCGGACCGCCCGGCCCTGCCGAGGAGGTCCGTCTCATCAACTACGACCCGCTCGGCGAGCGGAAGGTGCTCGCCGCGCTAGCCCATGTTTAACAACGGTACAGCCAAGGCATTTTAGAATCAGCAGCTTACGCCGACCGAACGGCGCAAGTGGCACTACAAATGCGCGTCAACCGGGGGAAGGGGGGCGGTCAGATGATCGTCTTGCGGACGCCGCCCGGCTGCGGGTCGACGCCGAGCGCATCGTAGATGGCCCGCTGTTCGGGTTCGGCTTGCGTGGCCGTGCGCACGTGCAGGGTGCGCCCGTCCGGGCGCCGGAAGGTGGCGGTGACGCGCTGCTGGCCTTCGAGGATGCGGCGCAGGGTGGACCAGCTGGCGTGCTCGCCGTGCGCGCGCAGGCGGGTGCGGATGACCTGCACGAGCTGGTAGGCGATAACAGTGAGCAGCAGGTGGCCGTCGGCCCGCCGCGGCTTGTGGTGGTAGATGGGGCGCAGTCCGAGCTCGGACTTGAGCGAGCGGAAGACGGCTTCGACGTCGGTGAGCGTGGTGTAGGTTCGCCACAAGGCGTCTTCGTCCCAGTCGGTCTCGCTGCTGCGCAGGCAGTAGACGCCGGGATGGGTGGCCATCGAGCCGTCCTGCGGGCGTCGGGTCCAGGTGACGGCGACGGCCTGGTTGCCGGTCTCGTCGGCGGTGACGTCGATCTGGTAGTGCTTGGCGGCGCGGGTGTGGCGCGCCTTCAAGCGCCCGATGCGCTGCCAGACCTGGGCGAGGCGCTTGTGGGCGCGGGGGCGCGCCAGCCCGTCGTTGAGCTTGGTGAGCGCGGCCTCGAAGCGGGTGGCGACGCGCTCGACGATGGCTCGTTCCTTCTGTGCTCGCTCCTCCGAGTAGCAGTACAAGCGCACCTCGTCGGGGTCGGTGGAGACGACCTTGTGCAGGTGCACGGTCTGGTTCGACTGCGTGCGGACCGACACGGCGGCCTCGGCATCGAATTGCCGGTGGCGTTCGCGGCTGACGACCAGATAGCGGTAGCCGTGCTCGCGCAGCCAGGTGATGCAGGCGTCGGTGGCGACGCCGCGGTCCATCACCACCAGGGCGCCGGCCGGCGCCCGCAGCGCCTCGAGCATGCCGGCCAGGGTGCGGTGCTCGCGGACGTTGCCGGCGAACAGTTGCGAGCGGCGGACGAAGCCGCTGGCGTCGAGCATCAGCCCCAGGGTCAACAGCGGGCAGTCGCTGCGTTTCTCCTTCGAGTGCCCGCGCTTGGCCTGGGGCTGCTCGCTCGCCTCGCCTTCGAAATAGGTGTTGGTCAGGTCGTAGAGGGTCACGGTCGGCTGCAGGTCGAACAGCCCGAGGGCGCGGTCGAACAGGTGCGCCTCGATCGCCTCGCGATGCTTCACCAACGCGTCCGAGGCGCGGTAGAGCTGCATCGCGCTGACGGTCTCGAAGTCGACGCCGAGCAGCTCGCCCAGACCGCTGCGCGCTTGCAGCCAGCGGTGCGTCGCGCGCTCCGATGCCGGCTGGGCCAGGCGCCCGACGAGGGCCCCGGCCGCCGCCGCACGCAACGCGCCGTTGACGCCCAACTCGGCCAGCAGGGCCGGCAGCTCCAATTGCTCCAGCGCCCACAGGCCGACCTGCTCCACCCCGACGCTACGGGGACGGGCCAGGCGCAGCGAGTCGACATCGACCCGTTGCACGGCCGCCGGTCCGGCGGCCGTCTCGTCCCTCGGTGCGGCGCGGGCAACCAACTGCGCGGCGATCCGCTGCGCCTCATGCTCGACGGCGGGCGGGAAATCGGCCACCAGCGGCGGTTGGCCGGCCAGGATATCGTCGATGCGGGTGCACAGCAGCGGCCACTGCTCGCGGGGGATGTCGAAGTGGCGCCCGAGATTGAGCAGCGTGCGCTGCCGGACGGTGTTTCCGACGCGCTCGGAGTGGACGAGGCGATGGGAGAAGTAAGGCTGTCGGTCTTCGGTTCGCCGGGTTTGGGTGCGCCGCACGAACATACGGGCCACGATAGCGGGTGGACCCGCCACAGCGCAACCCAGACCATACGATTATGGCACTACATTGAGCTCAGCCAAACGCCGATCATTTAGAATCAATAACTTACAGAGACGAAACTCTCGAAATGCTGCCCGAATCGGCAAAATGACCGCCGATCTTGTTAAACATGGGCTAGCGTACCGCGCAAGCACGAGGACGCTCGAGGATCTGCACAGCCAAGCAATGAAGCTCCACCCCGACAAGGTCGGTGAAGCCATCGCAGAGGGCGCCGCGCTGCGCTGGAACCGCCGGCACCGGCCGCCGCGTGCGCTCGAACACACCGAGTACACATTCGACGTCTGCACCGACTACGGCGCGTTCCGGGACCTGCAGCGCCACCGGATGCTGACCATCGAGTGGCAGCCGCTGACGACGCTCCACGGGGCCGCCATGCCTGAAGCCATCAGCGAGATCGACGCCCTCGCCGACTGGAATGCCGCGACGGAGGAGGCCGCCGCAGCCCACGAACAGGTCCGCAAAGCGTGCGGAACGCTCGTCGCTCAGTACGCCGTGCCGATGGCCTTCCGGGTCCGCTTCACGATGCGCATGAACGCGCGCGAGGCGATGCACGTGATCGAGCTGCGGACGCAGCCCGCCGGCCACCCGGCCTACCGCCGGGTCTGCCAGCAGATGCACCGGCTCATCGCCGAGGTGGCCGGGCACCACGGCATCGCGGAGCTGATGCGCTTCGCCGACCACGGCCACGCCGAGCTGGGACGGCTCGCGGCCGAGGAGCGGGAGGAGCGGCGCAGGGCCGGCCGCGCCTGACGGGCCCGGACGCGGCCAGCTCCAGCCGTACCGCCAAGCGGGGGTACGATCGCCATGAAGACTCATGCGCGAGACGCGCGAGACCCGTAGGCAGACCGGACCGCCCGGCAGGCCATGCCGGCGGCACCAGTGGCGGACACCCGTCGCAGGCGACAGCGCACTGGCCTGCACGGTCTGCAACCGGACTCTCGACCTGGCCAGCGAGATGACCGACCTCAAGTACCTGTCGATCACCCACGCCTACGAGAAGCAGCACGGCCCGGTCGCCGCGCACGCGTTCCGGTCGGCGCTGACCGCCGCATGGTCCGAGGCCGCACGGCGCGTCAAGGCCGGCGGCTGACCGGCTGACCCGGCGCGGCGCAGCCGCCGCGAATCCGGATTCCGGGCCGCCGACGCCAGCACCCAGGCGTCCGGGCGCCGGAGATCGGCGCCACCGCCGCTGCCGAATCCCGGGACAGCGCGGCGTCCCTGCCAGGACGAACGACCCACCACAGCGCCCGCGCCGCCAGGATCCATCCGCCGAACTGCCGGCAACAGAGAAAGGAACAACCGATGCAAGAGACAGCAACGTCAGCCAGCGACACGGTCGACCGGCACAAGTTGTGGCAGCCGGGGACAGCGGAAGGACCGCAGGCGCCGAAGTGGACCAGCGAGCCACCGAACCCGCCGAACAGCGGCATCCTGATCACCCTCGACGAGCGCGGCGACACGACCGAGTACTACGCCGCAGCCGACGAGAACGTGCTCGCTCGAGCACTCGGCCACGCCGGCTGGCTGCCCCTGTGCATCCTGGGAAACCAGAACGCAGCAGCCGCGCGCGAGTACGCCCAGCTGGTCGACTACCGGATCGAGTACAAGCACGGCGGCGACGTGACGGTACTCGAGCCCAACCGCGACGCAATCTCGACCGGCTGCCCGCCGGCGCCCGCGCCTCGGGAGCGGGTAGCCGGGATCAGCGTCCGCACCATCATCGAGCACCCCGACGGCTCGCGCGAAGAGAACCTGCTGCCGGTCGACGTCGCGATCACGAACCCGATGGAACGGTGGCCGGACGAGTGCCTGGTGGTGCTCGCCGAGGACACGCCGCGCCTCGACGTGGAACAACTGGCCGGGCTGCTCGAACGGAGCCTGTTCTATCCCTACGAGGACGCCGAGGACGACAGCCGCGAAACTCAGCTCGCCCGGTTCCGGGATATGGCCCACGAGGTCGCCACCAACCTCCTGCTGAGCCGCGGCGAGGCCCTCGAGATCCAGATCGAGCGGATGCTGAACCGGGACCTCCACCTCAGGCTCCACCCGGGAGAGGTCGTCGAGATCACCCTGCGCGGGGTGCGCGAGACCGGCGGCAAGCCGGCCGTCGACCGCATCAAGTGCAAGACGCCGGCAACGCCGGCATAGCACGCCGCAGACGGCAGACCCGCCGCGAGACATCCGAGAACCGGACAGGACACGACCCGGACCTGGCTTACCGGCTGCACGAAGCGGCGGATCACCCGTCAGGACGATCCTGTCCCGACCCTCGCAACACGCTGTCGCCGTAGTACGCGTGGATGCTCCGGTTCTCGCCGCGCTCGAAGGCGTCATCGACCTCATCGCGCACACGGCCGCTACTGACCCCAAGACTCTGCAGCGCGAGGTTCACGCCGGACTGCTCGAACCCGGCTCGTGCGGCGTCCGGCGTGTCGTAGACCAACTTCAGCGCCAGCTTGCGGCTCTCCAGGCACACGACGGCCCGGTCGACCGACACGGCGAGCTCCAGCGCGCGGTACCGCGCGTCGCGCAGCGCCTCGCGCGCGGCGCAGGCCGGGTTGCCGCTCAGTAAGCGGTACGCCTCCGGCACACCGCGGATCTCGCGCTGCCCCTCCCGGCGGTACCCCGCCTCGCCCGCGGTCCACCACGCGGCCGCCGCGGCAGCCGTATGGGCCGAGAGCGCGTTGACAGCGACTGCGGCCGCCTCCGGATCGACGCGCTGCGCGACAGCGAGGTCGTAGAGGTCGCGGACCGGAGGCGAGACGCCGCGACGGACGAGCTTGCCGGTAAGGATCTGCGCCGGCACGAGCACAGTCACCTCGGCGCCGTCAACCACGGTCCGCTCGTGCCCAAGCCGCGGGATCGGACGCGCCTCGAGCAACTCTATGCGGCCCTCGCGGCCGAACTTGATGGCCGGCGCGGCCTCGAAGTCGATGTGTGTGGCGCCAGCCGCGTACAGCTTCCGCCACAGCGCCGGGTTGCGCTCACGGCCGAGGTACGCACGTTCGGTCCTTGCATGTACCTGGACATCGAGACCATCGCTGTCGCGGTGCCTCCAGCGCGCGGCGAGCACAGTGCCGCCGCCGAGCCGCCAACCCTCACCACCAGGAGTGTGAGGAGTAAGGTGCGCATCCAGAATCGCGTGGGTCCGGCGCAGCAAAGCAGCCGCCGAGGCAGGAAGCTCCATGCGAGCAAGGGTCATTCAGGAACCAACCTGTTGAGGTCGCGGTTGCGCCACGGGTTCACGTCCGGCGCCCCCGCGCGATGCACCGCCGCCACCAGCTCCCGGAAGGTGTACGCCTCCTCGATCCAGGCCAGGGCAAGCTCGGCGTCGGTGGCCTCGCGTATCCACATGCTGATCAGGCACTGCTGCCAGTCGTCAGGCGCCTGCGCGCGAACGGCGTCGTAGAAATCGGCGGCCGTCGGCCGACGCACCCATCCAGCACAACTGCTCCGGATCCGGCGGCGCACGGACAACGCGTTGCGGCCGAGCTCGTCCCGGCTGCGCACGACGCCGCATTCCTCGCGCAGCCGGGAGCTGCCCCGCAACGTGCTGAAAGCCTCCGGCGGCATCAGCCGCTCGCCTCTCGCGGCGTAAACCGGCATGGGAACCCATCCGATGGTAGTCCACCAGCGAGACATCCGAAACCCGGAAGAGAGACGACGCGAACCCGGCTTGCCGGCTACAGGAAGCAGCCGATGCCTGCCGCGCGCAGCACGCGGCGCAGCCCCGCGGCCGCCGCCTCCCGCCACGCCGCCGGGCCGAGGCACACGGCCATGTCGGCGAGCACGAGCAGCAGGTAGGCGGCGCCCGACGCACGGGCGAACCAGACGTTGTCGAAGCCGACCAGTAGCCGCAGCAGCACGACGACGGCGCCCTGAACGAGCGCGAGGTGGTAGACAGACCGCCAGCGCCGGGCGAACAGACCGTCGACAGTCACCATCGAACCCCGTTCCAACGCCGTTCCAACGCGTGGGACCGGCGGCCGCAGCCGCAGCCGCCGCCGGCAGCCCGCAAGAACGTACCGCACACTCGCCGTCCCGCCGGGCGCGGACGGCCGCAGACCCGGCAGCAGGAGAGCAAGGACATGAGCAACGCAGTGGAGAAGCACGCGTCGATGTTCGCCGAGGCGATGATCAAGGCGATCCGCAACGGGACCGCCCCGTGGCAGAAGCCGTGGAAGGGCGGCGGCGACTGGCGCCCGAAGAACTTCGCGACCCGCCGCCGCTACTCGGGCGGCAACCTCCTCTTCCTGCTCGCCATCGCGGCCGAGCGCGGGTACGCGACGCCGCTCTGGGGCGGCTTCCACCAGATCCGGGCCGCCGGCGGCCACGTCCGCAAGGGCGAGACGGGAACCCCGATCCTCATCGTCAAGGCCGGCAGGAAGAAGACCGTCGAGACGGTCGACGACCGCGGCCGCACGGTCGAGGAGCAGGCCCCGGGCCGGGTGTTCTTCACGTCGCAGCACGTCTGGAACGTCGCGCAGGCCGACGGGCTCGACCTCGCGGCCGGCGCCCCGGCGCCGCCGGCCTGGGACCCGATCGAGGCGACCGAGAAGGTCGCGGCCGACGCGCACGTCGAAATCGTCGAGGGGCACGGCCCCAGGGCGTACTACAACCCCGCGGCAGACCACATCCATCTGCCGGCGCGGGGCGCGTTCGAGAGCCGCGAGGCGTTCTACCACACGATGCTGCACGAGCTCGGGCATGCCACGGCGCACCCCTCGCGCCTCGACCAGCCCGAGCGCCAGGCCATCGGCCGCACCGACACAGTGGCCTACGCGCTCGAGGAGCTGCGCGCCGAGATGGCCGCGATGATGACCGGCGCGCGGCTCGAGATCGGCCACAGCCCGCGGCACGGCTAGTCGTACGTCGCCAGCTGGCTCAAGGCCGCCGGCGACGACCCCGGCTGCATCCGGGCCGCCGCGAAGGACGCGCAGGCCATCGCCGGGTGGCTGCTGCGGAACCACGCCGAGAGCCTCGAGACGGCACCCGCGGCCAGCCTCGCGGCGGCCGCCTGACAGGACCAAGGGAGCGGAAACCCATGCACTACGCGTTCTACGAACGCCTCGGCGTTCACGTGGGCGCCAGCGCGCGAGAAGTGATACGAGCCGCGCGGCGGCGGCTCAGACCCGCCTCACGGCGCAGCCGCGCCAAGCGCAGCGAACGCCATGCGCTGCTGCGCGGCATCCTCAAGGAGCACGAGGACGCCCGACGGCTGTACGTCGACGTGATGAGCGGACGGGTCGGCTGATCGACCCGACACGGCAGGCGGCGCCGCCCGCGTTGCCGCCCCGAACGGGCGCCCGCCCGGGAACGGCCGCCGCGCCGGCGCAACCGGGACACCGCCGGGGCGGACAGTTCCCGGACGCTACGCTCGGGACGCGCCCCGGCGCGCCGGCGGCAGCCCGCAGGCTGCGGAGCAGCAAGACCACGCGAAACCGTGAACGACCGCACCCGGCGGCCGGCCGAACGCCCGGCGCCACGGAGGCACCCATGACGCCCAACGAGGACGCGGCCATCAGGGACCTGCTGACCGAGATCGACCGCGAGCGGCACGTGGCCGAGTGCCCGTGCACCCGCGTGCTGCTGCGCATCCTCTCGGACGGGTTGGGCAAGCTGGCCGCGGCGGGCCGCAAGGACCCGGGGATCGCCGCACAAGGAGACGCACGATGTCCATGCAAGTGATGCACCTCGAGCACTACCCGAGCGACTTCGAGATGACGCGCAAGCGCTTCCTGGCGCTGAGCAGCTGGCTCGACGACGCGATCGAAACCCACATCCGGGAGATCCAGGCACAGGAGGCCGAGACGAACGCAGCGGGGCCGCAGCCGCCCAACAACCTGCTGGCCACGCTGCTGGCCGAGGACGCGGCCGTCGAGATCGACGCCGCTGACGTTCACTGCTTCGCTGACTACATCGACAGCGTCGCCGAGCACCGCCCAAGGGCTGCCGACCCCGGCCTCTCACAGAGCGCCCGGAACCTTGCCGCCGCGCTGCGCCGGCTGGCCACCGAGCACGACCCGCTGCTGATCGCCCTCATCTGACGCGGCCGCGGAGCGGACCGCCGTCCCAACGCGTCCAGGCCGGCCCGCGGTCCCTCGGCAGGCTTGGGCGCGCCCCGACCATGGACAGCACGCGACGCGGCCGCCGCGGGCGGCCGAAACCGCGGGCTGGCAACGCGCAGGCCCCGATCGAGAACGCCAGCTACCGGTACACGCTCAGCCGGGACATCGGCCGACACAGTCCAGGGCTGTTCGAGGCCGGCAGCACGCCCGGTCCGCAGCGCGTTCTCTTCTGCATGCTGAACCCGTCGACGGCCAACGATCTCACCGACGACCCGACGGTGCGGCGCTGCATCGGCTTCGCCCGGCGGTGGAAGGCACGCGAGCTGTGCGTGGTGAACCTGTTCGCCGCGCGGGCGACCGACCCGCGCCAGCTCCGCCGGATGGCGGACCCGGTCGGCGCCATCAACGACGACGTCATCCGTCACGAGGCGCGCACCGCGGACCTCGTCGTCGCAGCCTGGGGCCGGCACGGGTCGTACCTCGGCAGGGACCAGGTTGTACTGGAGATCCTGTCCCGGCAGGGCGACGTGTGGGCGCTCGGGCTGACGGCCGACGGCGCGCCGAAGCACCCGCTCTACGTGCGCGGCGATGCCGTGCTGCGGAAGATCGGGACCTCGCCCGAACAGCATTAGCCCATGTTTAACAACGGTACAGCCAAGGCATTTTAGAATCAGCAGCTTACGCCGACCGAACGGCGCAAGTGGCACTACAAATGCGCGTCAACCGGGGGAAGGGGGGCGGTCAGATGATCGTCTTGCGGACGCCGCCCGGCTGCGGGTCGACGCCGAGCGCATCGTAGATGGCCCGCTGTTCGGGTTCGGCTTGCGTGGCCGTGCGCACGTGCAGGGTGCGCCCGTCCGGGCGCCGGAAGGTGGCGGTGACGCGCTGCTGGCCTTCGAGGATGCGGCGCAGGGTGGACCAGCTGGCGTGCTCGCCGTGCGCGCGCAGGCGGGTGCGGATGACCTGCACGAGCTGGTAGGCGATAACAGTGAGCAGCAGGTGGCCGTCGGCCCGCCGCGGCTTGTGGTGGTAGATGGGGCGCAGTCCGAGCTCGGACTTGAGCGAGCGGAAGACGGCTTCGACGTCGGTGAGCGTGGTGTAGGTTCGCCACAAGGCGTCTTCGTCCCAGTCGGTCTCGCTGCTGCGCAGGCAGTAGACGCCGGGATGGGTGGCCATCGAGCCGTCCTGCGGGCGTCGGGTCCAGGTGACGGCGACGGCCTGGTTGCCGGTCTCGTCGGCGGTGACGTCGATCTGGTAGTGCTTGGCGGCGCGGGTGTGGTGTGCCTTCAAGCGCCCGATGCGCTGCCAGACCTGGGCGAGGCGCTTGTGGGCGCGGGGGCGCGCCAGCCCGTCGTTGAGCTTGGTGAGCGCGGCCTCGAAGCGGGTGGCGACGCGCTCGACGATGGCTCGTTCCTTCTGTGCTCGCTCCTCCGAGTAGCAGTACAAGCGCACCTCGTCGGGGTCGGTGGAGACGACCTTGTGCAGGTGCACGGTCTGGTTCGACTGCGTGCGGACCGACACGGCGGCCTCGGCATCGAATTGCCGGTGGCGTTCGCGGCTGACGACCAGATAGCGGTAGCCGTGCTCGCGCAGCCAGGTGATGCAGGCGTCGGTGGCGACGCCGCGGTCCATCACCACCAGGGCGCCGGCCGGCGCCCGCAGCGCCTCGAGCATGCCGGCCAGGGTGCGGTGCTCGCGGACGTTGCCGGCGAACAGTTGCGAGCGGCGGACGAAGCCGCTGGCGTCGAGCATCAGCCCCAGGGTCAACAGCGGGCAGTCGCTGCGTTTCTCCTTCGAGTGCCCGCGCTTGGCCTGGGGCTGCTCGCTCGCCTCGCCTTCGAAATAGGTGTTGGTCAGGTCGTAGAGGGTCACGGTCGGCTGCAGGTCGAACAGCCCGAGGGCGCGGTCGAACAGGTGCGCCTCGATCGCCTCGCGATGCTTCACCAACGCGTCCGAGGCGCGGTAGAGCTGCATCGCGCTGACGGTCTCGAAGTCGACGCCGAGCAGCTCGCCCAGACCGCTGCGCGCTTGCAGCCAGCGGTGCGTCGCGCGCTCCGATGCCGGCTGGGCCAGGCGCCCGACGAGGGCCCCGGCCGCCGCCGCACGCAACGCGCCGTTGACGCCCAACTCGGCCAGCAGGGCCGGCAGCTCCAATTGCTCCAGCGCCCACAGGCCGACCTGCTCCACCCCGACGCTACGGGGACGGGCCAGGCGCAGCGAGTCGACATCGACCCGTTGCACGGCCGCCGGTCCGGCGGCCGTCTCGTCCCTCGGTGCGGCGCGGGCAACCAACTGCGCGGCGATCCGCTGCGCCTCATGCTCGACGGCGGGCGGGAAATCGGCCACCAGCGGCGGTTGGCCGGCCAGGATATCGTCGATGCGGGTGCACAGCAGCGGCCACTGCTCGCGGGGGATGTCGAAGTGGCGCCCGAGATTGAGCAGCGTGCGCTGCCGGACGGTGTTTCCGACGCGCTCGGACATGGGTTAGGTGACAGCCCCGCAGGGGCACGAAAGGAGAACCCGATGATCAGAGACACAGCCGCGCATCAGAACGAGGCGGCGCGATGAGCGCCATGATGGTCAGTCCGTGGCACATCGGCGCCCTCGTCCAGGCCGCCGTCGTCGACGGCGTACGAGGACAGCGTCCGGGAGATCCCGAACCGATCCACCACAGTTTCCCGGCCTCCCGCGGGGGCTGGCGGCGGGTGCGGCCGGAGGACGAGAACTACCTGGGCGCCATGCTCACGGCCGCCTGCCGGCGGTCCGTCATGCACAGGTACGACGGCGAGCTGCCGGGACACGCGTGGACGCCCGACGACGAGTACGACCACACGCTCTTCAGGCCGCGCCGGGAGTTCGAGGTCGCCGAGATCGCGTGCCTGCTCGACGGCTACGAGTACCAGGCCTGCGAGGCGCCGGACTGGGGAAGCAGCGAGGCGGCCCAGTTCGGCGTGCAGCTGCGCCGGGCGTTGCTGCGGAGGCTCGACGGCTACAGCGACGCGCCGTGGATGCTCGACCGGGAAACCGCGCTCGCGGAAAGACCGAACTGGCCGGCGCCGGCCGGAGGCACGCTCCGTTGATCACACCAGACGCCGCGACCGACGGCAGGACCGCAAGCCGAAGCACCCGCTCCACGCACGCGGCGGCGCCGAGCCGCACTTTCCCGCCCAGCAGCCGCCCAAATCGCGCAAAGCGGCCGCGAGTTGCCGAACCAGCACCAAAGGAATAGAGTCAACAACGAGAACCGGAATCGGTCGAAGGCAACCACGACGCCCTCTTTGCGGGTCCACGCGATGACGCCACAGATGGAGACTAACCATGGGCTGCAGCGTAATCCGAGTCGAACGGGAACTCGAGGCTCGGCTGCGGGCCAGAGCACGCGAGGTGCTCGGGCCCAAGGCGAGCGAGGCCGAAGTGCAAGCGCTAGCCGACGAGGTGTACTACGGACCCAAGGAGAACCACGGGTACCAGGAAACCGACGCGGAGCGGCTGGCGTACGACAAGGAGATCGAGGAAACAATCGCGATGATGCACCGGTGGGGCGTCTGATCCTGCTCGACACGAGCGAGTTGCTCCGCCCGCTGCCACGAAAGCTGCACGCAGCATGGGCAGAGATCAACGGCCGTAAAGCGATAACGCCTCCCACCGTCGGACTCGAGCTGGCACCCCACGGACTATTGGCGACGGCAAGCGACGGCATCACCACCGCCGAACGGCTGCTACAACGCGAAACGCCGACGTTGTCAAAGAGACGACGGGTTCAACTCGAAATCCAGGCGTGGTGGTCCAACGTGTGGCGGGACCCCAAGTCACCGTACCAGCTATTGGACATCACGGAGGAGGAAGAAGACCACGTCGTTGAGCTCGCCCGCTCAATCGACCCAAGGTGCTTTCGCGGCGCAAAGCCCGGATACATCGCCGACCACCACGACACACGGATCGTATGCGAGAGCATGGTGCTCGGAGCAAGTCTCCTGCTCACGAGCAACATGCGCACGATCGACCGCGGTCGAGTCAATGAATGGGCCACCGCGAATGGCAGGCGACTCGGATTCGCGCCAAGGCCGGTGATCTATCCGGCCGACGCAACCCTGATCGGATGGACACAGTCACAGACCGGGTTGGAGAAGTGGCTGCAAGCTGGACTACTCGCATGCTGGCCGAAGAACGACACTGCACCGGCACAGCATGTGGTCGACAAGACCATCGCTGAAATCGAGGGGATGGCCAAGGGAAGCGGCGGCAAGCTGCAACGCTCAGCCGAGAGACTAGTCGAAGGACTACGACACCATCCACGGCTGGAACAACTCGTACAACAAGTACGCGAGCGATTCCCAAGTCCAACCATCACGAGCGACAGAAAGCACCCAACCTACCCGCGGGAACGGGGACCTGCAGACGCCCCGGAACCAGCGACGGGAACCGCAGCCGCGATCAACAGACGAAGCAGACAACGGTGGCGGTAGCAGCAGCAGACAAGAACCCCTTGATACCAGACGCACGCCAAGCACCATAGCAAGAGCACTGTCCGACAACCTTCAGACCCTCCAGACAACGGACAACGGCCAGCCCCAGGTCCAACCTGCTCAACCAGAAACATTGGCGCGGCAACGTCTGCAGAAAGCCCGGTACGCCGCGCGGCGGCGGGTGCGCACACCCAAGTTCGCCACCGGCGGAGCCGGACCCGCACATGGATGAAACAGGGACGGGTTTCCTTAGCCTGGAAAATTCATGAGGCGCCCGGCCTGAGTAGAGACACAAAAGCCTCCGTGTGCTAAAACGCTGTTGACGACAGATGTTTTCGGCACGACGGAGGCTCTTGCGTGACGGACCCCACGATAGCACAGTCTGTTCTGTTCCCCGATCTGTTCGACAAGCCGCTCGTGGCCACGTTCGACCGCGAGCAGTCGAGCTCGGATGGCGGCGCCGTGCTGCTCAAGGCCGCCGAGCGCGTCTACGGGTTGGTCAAGGCATTCGGCCGGTGTCTGATTGACCGCCGGGCACCGGAGAAGGTCCGGCACACGCTCGAGGACCTGGTGGGCCAGCGGGTGTTCGGCATCGCCTGCGGCCATCCCGACGGCAACGATTCGGACCAGCTCGCCGATGATCCGATCCACAAGTTGCTGCTCGGGCGCGACCCGGTGGCGGGCGGTCGGCTGGCGTCGCAGCCGACGGTCTCGCGGTTCGAGAACGGTGCGGGCCGCGTCGCGCTCTATCGGCTCGGGCGCGAGTTGGCGGCGTCGGTCATCGAGCGGCATCGCCGCCGGCTGCGCGGGCGGGTGCGACGCATCACGATCGACCTCGACCCGACCGACGACCCGACGCATGGCGCGCAGCAGCTGACCATGTTCAACAGCTACTACGACAGCTGGTGCTACCTGCCATTGCTGGCCTTTGTGAGCTTCGACCGTGAGGCGGAGCAGTATCTGTGCGCGGCCGTGCTGCGGCCCGGCACGGCGCAGGCGTCCGACGGCACGCTGGGCGTGCTGTGTCGGCTGCTCGCGCTGCTGCGGTCCGCGTTTCCCGAGGCGCGCTTTCTCGTCCGGCTCGACGGCGGCTTCGCCACGCCAGAGATCTTCGACTTCCTCGATGCCGAACCGCGGCTCGACTACGTCGTGGCGATGGCCAGGAACGCCGTGCTGTTGCGGGCTGCCGAGCACGTCATGGTGGCGGCCCGCACCGAGAACATGCTGCGCGAGAAGACGGCGCACTTCTACCTCGACACCCGCTATCGCGCGGGCACGTGGGCTCGTGAGCGCCGCGTGGTGATCAAGGCCGAAGTCGTGCAGCTCACCGGCCGGCAGCCGCGGGACAACCCGCGCTTCGTCGTGACCAATCTGCGCCAGACGCCGCGCTTCATCTACGAGAAGGTCTACTGCGGGCGCGGCGACATCGAGAACCGCATCAAGGAACTGCTCGACGGCTTGCAGATCGACCGCACGAGCTGCACCAGGTTCTGGGCAAACCAGCTGCGGGTCCTGCTGACGGCCGCCGCCTACGTGCTCATGCAGGAACTGCGGCTGAGGGCCGCCCGCACCGCCTGCGCCCGCACCCAGGTGACTTGGCTGCGCGACCGGTTGCTCAAGGTCAGCGTCCACGTCGTCCGCTCCGTCCGCCGGCTCGTCCTGCACCTGCCGCGAGCGACCCCATACCGCGACGTCTGGCGGCACCTCGCCCTCGCGCTCGGGGCGCGCGCCGGATAGCGCGCCGTCGCCACGGCAACCTCCGCGCCCCGGATGCTCGCCAGCGCCCCTGCGCCCGACCTGTCGGCGCTTGCCACCTCATGCGTGCCGTCACCTCGCCCCGGCCACTGCACCACGCTGCCACCTACCACGCGCCGCGTCCGAAAACGTCCTTCGCGCGACGATCAGGCCCTGCCTGGGACCGATTCGATAACCTCACGAATTTTCCGGGCTAGGAGTCTGCGCCGCAGAAAATCGGTGCGACAATCATAGGCGAGCACTCGACGCTGGAAGGACTTGATGTCGACGACGTTTCGCCCCTACTCGCCGGACCAGTCGCTGCTGCTGCCACCGGACGTGCGGGAGTGGCTGCCGGAAGGCCACTTGGCGCACCACGTCAGCGATCTGGTGGACGGTTTGGATCTGACGGCATTCTACGCCCCGTATGAGGGAGACGGTCGTCGCAACGCCCCGTATGACCCGCGGATGATGGTGAAGGTGCTGCTCTACGCGTATGCGACGGGGGTGTTCTCGTCGCGTGGGATCGCCCGGGCGCTGGAAGAGGACGTGGCGTTCCGGGTGTTGGCGGCGGGCAACTTTCCGCAGCACCGGACGCTGTGCGAATTTCGGCGCCGGCACTTGGAGGACTTCCAGGCGCTGTTCGTGGAGGTGGTGCGTCTGGCGCAGGAGTTGGGTCTGGCTCGCCTCGGCAAGCTGTCGGTCGACGGGACGAAGGTGCGTGCGAACGCGAGCAAGCGCAAGGCGATGAGCTACGACCGGATGGCGGAGGCGGAACGGCGTCTGGAAGGCGAGGTCGCGGCGCTGTTGCGCCAGGCGGACGAGACCGACGAGACCGAGGATGCGTGCTTGGGCGCCGAGGTTCGGGGCGATGAGTTGCCGGCGGAGTTGCGTCGGCGGGAGGCGCGTCTGGCAGCGATCCGGGCGGCGAAGGCGCGGTTGGAAGCGGCGGCTCGGGCGGCGGACGACGCGCGGGGTCGGCAACCTGGGCAGGACCGGAACCCGAAGGGCGGGCGGCCGTACAAGCGGGCGTATGGCGAGCCGGACGAGAAGGCGCAGAGCAACTTCACGGACCCGGAAAGCTCGATCATGATGACGAGCAACGAGGGCTTCCAGCAGTGCTACAACGCGCAGGTGGCGGTGGACGCCGAGCACCAGTTGGTGGTGGCGACGGGTCTGACGGCGAACGCGAGCGACCAGGGTGAGTTGCCGGTGTTGCTCGACACGGTCAACGAGACGCTTGACGCGCAGCCGGCGACGGTGCTGGCCGACGCGGGGTACTGCAACGAGCGAGACTTGACGGACCTGGAACGGCGGGGCGTTGACGGGTATGTGGCGGCGGGCCGGGAGGGCAAGCAGGCGGTTACCCGCAATCTGGAGGAACATCCGGCGACGGGTCGGATGATAGACAAGCTGAAGACGAAGGCGGGCCGGGCGGTGTATGCGCAGCGCAAGTGGTTGTCGGAGGCTCCCAACGGCTGGATCAAGCACGTGCTGGGCTTCCGGCGCTTCAGCCTGCGTGGACTGGCGAAGGCGCGGTGCGAGTGGGACCTGGTGTGCCTGGCGCTCAACGTCAAGCGCCTGCACGTGCTGAAGGCGACGTAGAGGGCGGGGCATGAGGCTCGCAACGGCGACAAATCGACGCGGATCGCGGCCTCTGGCGGGCCATGTGGCCCGTGATGACTGATTTTCGCCTTCGGTTCGTCAACGGCCGCAAAATCTACCGCGCCCTGCCGACCGACACCGTTGCCCCGGCACGTGACTCAGGTCGTGAACTCACGACCCTTTCGTGCCGCAAATCTCCTGCGGCGCAGACTCCTAGCCCGGAAAATTCATGACGTCGTCGAATCGGTCGCTGGCCGAGCCCTGATCGTTGAGCGAGAGAGGTCTGCGGTCGCCGCACGTGGCAGGTGGCAGCGTGGTGGAGCGGCGTGGCGTGGTTACGGGGCGTACGAGGCGCCAGACGCGGACAGCTTCGCCGACAGGGCGCCCCAGGCGCCTGTGTGGATTCCGCGAGCTGAGGGGGAAGCTGCGACGGGGCGCTACCCGGCGCGCGCCCCGAGTGCGAGGGCGATTTGGCGCCACGCGTCGAGGTCGGGCGTTGCCCGCGGCAGGTGCACAACGAGGCGCCGGACGGAGCGGACGACGTTGGCGCCGAGCTTGAGCAATCGGTCGCGCAGCCAGGTCACTTGGGTGCGGGCGCAGGCGGTGCGGGCGGCTCTCAGCCGCAGTTCCTGCATGAGCACGTAGGCGGCGGCCGTCAACAGGACCCGCAGCTGGTTTGCCCAGAACTTGGTGCAGCTCGTGCGGTCGATCTGCAAGCCGTCGAGCAGTTCCTTGATGCGGTTCTCGATGTCGCCGCGCCCGCAGTAGACCTTCTCGTAGATGAAGCGCGGCGTCTGGCGCAGATTGGTCACGACGAAGCGCGGGTTGTCCCGCGGCTGCCGGCCGGTGAGCTGCACGACTTCGGCCTTGATCACCACGCGGCGCTCACGAGCCCACGTGCCCGCGCGATAGCGGGTGTCGAGGTAGAAGTGCGCCGTCTTCTCACGCAGCATGTTCTCGGTGCGGGCCGCCACCATGACGGGCTCGGCAGCCCGCAGCAGGACGGCGTTCCTGGCCATCGCCACGACGTAGTCGAGCCGCGGCTCGGCATCGAGGAAGTCGAAGACCTCCGGGCAGGCGAAGCCCCCGTCGAGACGGACGAGAAAGCGTGCCTTGGGGAACGCGGACCGCAGCAGCGGGAGCAATCGACACAGCACGCTCAGCGTGCCGTCGGGCGCCTGGGCCTTGCCGGGTCGCAGCACCGCCGCGCACAGATACTGCTCGACCTCGCGGTCGAAGCTCACAAAGGCCAGCAATGGCAGGTAGCACCAGCTGTCGTAGTGCCCGTTGAAGAACGTCAACTGCTGCTCGCCATGCGTCGGGTCGTCGGTCGGGTCGAGGTCGATCGTGATGCGTCGCACCCGCCCGCGCAGCCGGCGACGATGCCGCTCGATGACCGACGTCGCCAGCTCGCGCCCCAGCCGATAGAGCGCGACGCGGCCCGCACCGTTCTCGAACCGCGAGACCGTCGGCTGCGACGCCAGCCGACCGCCCGCCACCGGGTCGCGCCCGAGCAGCAGCTTGTGGATCGGGTCGTCGGCGAGCCGGTCCGAATCGTTGCCGTCGGGATGACCGCAGGCGATGCCGAACACCCGCTGGCCGACCAGGTCCTCGAGCGTGTGCCGGACCTTCTCCGGTGCCCGGCGGTCGACCAGACACCGGCCGAACGCCTTGACCAGTCCGTAGACGCGCTCGGCGGCCTTGAGCAGCACGGCGCCGCCATCCGAGCTCGACTGCTCGCGGTCGAACGTGGCGACCAGCGGCTTGTCGAACAGATCGGGGAACAGAACAGACTGTGCTATCCTGGGGTCCGTCACGCAAGGGCCTCCGTTGTGGCTAAACGTTTGGTAGCACAACGTTTGTACCACACGGAAGGCCCTTGCGTCTCGTCGCCAACCCCACCTTCACGCATAATCCGGGCTAGAGGGTTACCTGCCGGACCCCGGCCTCGTGCTAAATGACCTGCCGTCCGCTGATTCTGGATGCCGACGAAGACCTGCGTCTGGAGTTGAGGCTCGACGTACCCAGCCACGGCAGGATCGACACGAGTCTGTTAACAAATCTGATCCAACAGATCCAGGCGCTGGCCAAGCACACGCTAGCGGACATTGAGCCGACCACGAATTGGCGGTGCCGGGACAGTGTGTTTGACGTGGTCGTCCCCGCCGAATCAGGCGGATCCAGGTGGAAGACCGGGCAGAGGCCGCAAGGAAGCTTCAGACCAAATCGCTGAAGCGGCTCGCCCGGATCGCGGAGCAGCACCGGCGAGCACCGACGACTCAGTTTGGCGCGTTGGACTCACACTTCAGCCCTCGCGATGGCCGGCCGCCAAAACCAGGGCGGCCGCCGCTCACGCCACCCGTCGCTGATGCGCCGCCAGGCGCAGCGCGCCGCCGCAGACGGACGCGACCACGGCACGCATGACAGGCGGGCAGACCGCGTTCCCGAGCAGCTTGATCCGGTCCCGCCGGCAGCCGTACGGCATCCGGTACCCGGCGTCGAAACCCATCGCCCGCCGGATCTCCTCGGGCTGCAGCATCCTCAGTACCGACATCCCGGCCGGCCCAAGTGACGAGCCCGAAGCGGTCGAGCGTCGTGACCGTGCGGAGCGGGACGTCGATCGACTGCCAGCCGCCGGCGCCGTCCGACCCGTAGTACACGATCAGGAAGGGCGTGCCCGGGCCGAGCACGCCGATCGCCCGCTCCGCCCGCTCGATAGTCGCATCCGCGCGCCCGGCGCGGTAGAGCGGCGCGGACGGCCAGGGCCCGTCCCGAACGATGACGTGCGACCGCACCGAACGCGGCCCGGCGGCGGGCGCCGCCACGGGCGCGGGCATCGCCTCGCGATCGCACGTCACAAACAGGCGGCGGCGCTTCTGCGGGACGCCGAAGTCCGATGCGTCGAGGACCTGGACCAGGACGTGGTACCCCAGCTACTCCACCTGACCAATCAAGGCGGGAAAGCCGTCCCAGCCGCGCATGTGGACGACGTTCTCGATGACAATCCAGCGCGGCTCCAGGGCGCGCGCGAAGCGAAGCACGCAGCGCGCTGTCCTCCGGCTGCCGTCGTCCCGCGGCCGGCTGCCTCGGGCGCAGGTGTGGCTCCGGCACTCGGGCGACGCCAGGACGAGGTCGATGCCGCCGAGCCGGCCGGGGAGCGGCAGCGGGCCAGTCTCGGCAAGGGTCAGGTTCATGGCGGCCGCGCGGCCAAAGTTCGCCGCGTAAGTCCGCGCAGCAATGGACCACGCGTCGATGCCGCACACGATGCCGGCGCCCGCAGCGCGGGCTCCCCAGCTGCTTCCGCCGCCGCCGCAGAACAGATCGAGGGTCCGCAACGCCGGACGGCCAGGCATCAGCCAGGGCCCCCGGACCCACGGCGCGGCCGGGGGCGCGACGCGCCGCTCATGACGCAGGCTTCCGACACAGACTCGTAGGCTAGAACAATGCAGCGACGACAAGAGGTCATTCTGAAGATCCTGGCGTGGTTCGAGAAGGTCGAGTCGCCATGGAGCGATCTGCCTGACGCGCTGGCCGACCCGCGCACCGGCAAGTCACTGGACGCCGCCATAATCCAGTACCACGTCGACCTGTGCGAGCAAGCGGGCTTCATCAGAGTGAAGCCGGGATCGAGGCCGCAGGTCCAGTTGACATGGGCCGGGCACGAGGAACTCGAGGCACGGCGGAACCCCTGACAAGCGGCCAGATGCGGCCAGGGGAACGCGATCGTCCCCGTCAAGACGCCGGCGATCCAGTTTCTGCCCGGGTCCGGCCCGATCGTGATCGGGGTGCCGATGAATCCCGAACAGACCTCAGCCCGGGCAAGACGAACGCGGCCTGAGCCGCCAGCACAGCCCTCAGGTCCAGTCCAGTCTGCCTACCGACCGGAGACGGCAGATTCCCGCACACGAGGCGACCGATCCCGCCCCCGGCCGAATCCCAACGCGTTGGGCACCAGCGGCCGAACGCGCATTGAAGCCCCGGACGCCATCCGACAATCAGCCAGGGAGGCAGCCCGTGACGACCACCGACTACGCCGTGATCGCGGCCGCGGCCACAATCGTCCTGGCAGCCGCCGCCCTGTGGTGGAACCGGCGTCCACCGAACCCGCCGAGCCCGTCGTGCTGACGGCCGGACGGAGCTGGCGGCCCTGACCGTCACGGACACGCGCCGCCGCGCGCAGTCCGGCAAGCCGCAGCACCGACTTCCGGTTTTGTCCTCGGATCTGAGGAAAAAACCGGCAGCGCCAGACGTCATCAGGCGCTGCCGGAACGACCACGGGCCGACGCGCGGCCCGAGACCATCGAGTCTGCCATGCGGTCGAGAGCGGCACCCGGGGAACCGTTCGGTTGTCCCCGTATTTCGCACTGATAACAGAGCCTCCTGCAGAATCCGTCAAGAGGAGAGGGAGAACATGACCACGACGACGAACGCCCAGGAACACGCCGGACAACCCGCCGGCAGTACAGACTCGCCGAGCAGCACGCTATACGCCGTCGAGGTCTACCGCAGATACGAGGAGAGCCGCCGCAGGGTCTTCGGCCCGGACATCGCCGAGGACGACCGATGCGACTGGGCCTACCACGGCTGGCTGCCCGCCGCAACGGCTACCGGAAAGGACGGCTGGACCGTCATCACGCGCGTCGGCGACGCGTGGCTGACCAAGCCCGAAGGGCTCGACGAGCGACCACAACCAGACGCGGCGCCGCTAGCCATCGACGCGGACGCGGCGAGCCGCGAGATCACGGAACGCGCCCTCGCGGGCATAACCGTGTTCGGCCAAGCCGAAGCAGAACCCATGGGCGAGGAGGACCTCGAGCTGATGCGCGAGACGCGCGGGATGCTCAGCAGCGAAGCGGGCGACGCGCTGCGCAAGGCGCTCGACGATGTCCGCAACGCCGAGCTGACGCACGACGCGGTCATCCAGATCGACCTGATCAAGGTGAAGGTGGGACCGCCGGACGACGACGGCGCCGACCACGCGGATCAGCCGGGAGTGAGCGCCGCGCTGCCGTACGAGCAGATCGAAGAGTTCATCAACGACCACCTCGACGTGCTCGCCGACCGCGCAGCCGATCGGGTGGCGACCGCGCGCGCGCACGTGCGGAAGGTCATCAAGGCCGCAACGCGCCTGGGCGCATTCGACCAGTAGAGGGCGGGCTGGACTCGAGCGCCGCTGCTCCGCCGCTGGCGCAGAGCCCATCGATCGAAACACCTCCGCCGACGCACGCGATGGCGCACCGCAAGACCGCTCGTGGAAAGGGACAAAACGCATGAACGGGACGGTCTGGACGGTCATCGTGGATCCTGGCTGCGCACCTTGAAGACTTCCGGGCAAGGCCACCACCGGCAAGCGGGCAGAGCAGGAAGGAAAGAGCTCATGGAGCAACGAGATCGACGGCTGACCACAGCAGTAGTGCTCGTCAAGAGCCAGGACACGTACGTGACCGAGGTGCGCAGCCGTGCGGCCGATGGCGACGCCGACGCGCAGTACAACCTCGGCCTCATGTACAACACCGGCCGGGGCGTGCCGCAGGACCACGCCGAAGCTGTCCGCTGGTTCCGCCTCGCGGCCGAGCAGGGCGACGCCAACGCGCAGTGCAGCCTCGGCCGCATGTACGATACCGGCGAGGGCGTGCCCGAGGACCACGCCGAAGCCGTCCGCTGGTACCGCCTCGCGGCCGACCAGGGCAACGCCCATGCACAGCACAACCTCGGCCTCATGTACGCCACCGGCCGGGGCGTGCCGCAGGACGAGGCTGTTGCGCACATGTGGGCAAATCTCGCTGGTGCGCAGGGGATATACGCAGAACAGATGACCGCCGAGCAGGTCGCCTCGGCCAAGCGAGCTGCACGCGAGTAGCGTCCTCCTCGCCGGTAGGCGCGCCCATATGCGGTATGGCACGAAGCAGGCGACACCAGAACGGTCGACAGGCGCTGGCTACGCATCAATGACCAGGCAGACCAATGAAATAACGATGAATGCGTTGACCCCGCGTACGCCAAAGGCAACGGCGTGCCGCAGAATTACGGAGAAGCCATCCGCCGGTTCCGCGTCGCGGCCGACGAGGCCCACGCGGACGCGCAGTGGACCCTCGGCATCATGAACTCCTTCGGCGAGGGCGTGCCACAGAACTACCGAGCTGCACGCGAGTGGCGTCCTGCTGGCCGCCAAGCGCGCCCACATGGCGTGGGCAACCAAGGAGCAGGTTCCACCAGCCCGAAAACGTTCACACCGACGCGAAGCCCATCGACCGAGACACCGCCGCCGAGGCACACGATCGCGCACCGTGAGGCCGCCTTCGACCCAACATATGAGACCAGAAATCGCTCACCCGAGAAGCTGTCCGGGCGCCCCGGAGAGAGCGGATCCAGCGCGCGAGATTTGGGGTCCCCGAATCAATTGGGGTTACCAAAGGGTAACCCCAACACCGACGACCCAACTCAAGTCGTTTCTCCGCAACAGCTTGACTATCCACATGAAGATGTGGAGTCTCCGGCCCACGGATCGACAAATCTGCTTGGCGGGCCCGGCAAGCAGATTTGTCGATCTCTGGAACCCCCGCCTGGGCCCCCTCGGCGGGCCCCCTGGGCGGGCCCCCGGTGTGGGCATAGGCGCTAACTTGTTCACGTCACCTGCTCCGGCGGCTGCTCGGTCCAACCGAAGTACGCGGAGAGCTGCGACTGCCGGCGCCGTGGCGGCTCGGCCAGCGCGCCGGAGATCGATCGCCAGTCGTTGAGCATGCAAGCCAGCGAGAGCGGCGGTTCGATGGCGCGCGTGACCTGGTTGAACACGAACTTGAAGTCACGCCACGCGCTGCGGGGGCGCCGGGGCCGGTACGTCGTAGCCCCAGGGGGAAATCGTGCGGGCGTGGTGGAGCCGCTTCTCCACCAGCAGTGCCACGAACAGTTTCCCGTAGAGCCACGCCTTGGCGCTGTCGTCGTCGTACTTCGGCAGGTGCCCCAACTGCGCCAGCGACTTGAAGCGCTTGAACACCAATTCGACCTGCCAGCGCAGGCGATACCACTCGAGCACGTCGGCGGCCGAGAAGGGCGGCTCGGGGAAGGTCGTGAAAACGATCACGTACTCGGCAAAGCGCAGAGTGGCCGGTTGTACCTGGGTCCGCTTGCGGGCGGCGTCCCGGCGGATTTTCTGCTGCGCCAAGCGGATCGCCTCCGCCGACTTGCGGAGCACGCAGACCCGGCCCGCAATCTCGCCCGGCGGGCCGCCGTCGTCACCCGCGGCCGCGACCGTCGTCGCCCAAGCGCGCGCTGCCCCCGGACGCGTGACCGACGAGACCGCGGCCAGCAGGTCGAACGGCCGCCCGGCTGCCGTGTGCAGCGGCAACGACCCCGTATTGACGCGCACAATCAGCCGCCCGCCCGCCTCGACCACGTGGCGGATCCCCCGCGCGGTCGAATACCCGCGGTCGGCCAGCACATGGTCGCCGGCGCGGATCGGGAACTGCGCCAACGATTCTCCCGTGCCCGGCCCCTCGACCCCCGTCAACTTGAAGAAGTCGCACGTCAGCGACGGCAGGCCCACGCTGTAGTGCAGCCGCCACAACGACCCGCTCGGTCCCGGTTCCTTCACCGTCGTCGCATCCACCGCCCGGACCTGGAACGCGCCGCCGGGGATGACCGCCAGACCCTGCTCCTCGAACAGGCGCACACACAGCGCGTGCAGCCAACCCTTGGATTTCTTCAACCGCTTCAACAGCGCCACGTCGGACAGATCCGCCAGACGCGCTTGGCGGGCGCGAACCACCGTTTCCCGCAACGAGTGTCCGCAGCCGAGGTGCAGCAGGAGGGTCCGCAACAGGTTGTCGACCGTCTTGTCCTTCCGCAGCCCCTTCAACGCCCCCGTGTCCTGCGCCAACTCCCGCCAGTCACCGGGCAGGAACGACCGCAGCACATCCCAGTCCTCGTCCACCGGGCCGGCCTCCATGTCATGCATGCGCATGTCAGGATACGCCGGCCTCGCTCGGAACACAAGTTAGCGCCTATGGGTGTGGGCCCCCGCCGAGGGCCCCCCGGAACAGGCCCGATCCGGCGACACCATCCAGGACCGATCCTGGCAGCCGGCGACCGGCCGGCCACCCCCTGAAACGACGACCGCCCCAATGGGCCCAGCGCGCCTCGCGGACTCGGCGCGCAGCGACGACGGACCACGGGGGGAGGGGAGGGAAGGCGATAATCAGACAGGAACGGACGAAGCAAAACCCGGGCAGCGCCGGCCGACGTACGCGCGCCTTCGGCGCAGCCGGTCCACGCGCGGGCGCCGGCGGCGCCCGGAACCACGCACGCAATCGGCCCAAGGGCCGGAGGCCGAGGCATGCACTCCCTCATCGAGATCCACGAAAGACCCGGCCTGCGGGCCGGCCACGACATCGACACGGACAAGATCGAGATCATCCCGCCGCCGGAGGAGAACCGGGGCATCCCGGCAGGGGCAGCACCGAAGACGAGGTCGCTCGCGAACCTGTATCGCCGGCCAAGCGCTCGCCGACAGCGGCCTGGCCGTAGTCTTCGAGTGGCAGGGCCTCGTTGACCTGGCCGACGCCGTGCTGGCAGGGGACTACTGGTGAAGAACCGCACGCTCGCGCTCGATGCGCAGAAGCTGTTCCGGCTGACCGACCGGCAGCTGCTCTCGGCCCTCGCCGAGGCCCTGCGGGCCAGCGCGGCGGACGACACCTCGCCGCCGTCGGCGGTCGTCATCCGGCGCCGCGACGCCTTGGCGCTGGCCGAGCGGCTGGGCGACGTCCGGCTCGCGCCCGAGCGGCCGCGGCGAAACCGCGGCCCGGCCCCCGCCGGGCGATGAGCCGGCGGGGGCCGGAACGCCTCGTGCCGGCCGCGGAAACAGACATCCAACACGTTGGGCCGCCGACGCCTTCCCGGTGACGGCGGCGCCCCGCCCGGGCGGGCAACCTGACCCGACCGGGCAAAACCCGGAAGCGGCGTGCGGCCACCCGGCCGCCGCCAGAGGAGAACCGACATGCTCAAGATGCTGCCGACAACGACGCTGCTGCTGACCGCAACCCTGATGCTGGCGGGCCCCGGGCCGGCCGCGGCCCAGACCGCCGGGACGGCGGCGGACGCGGGCTCGCCGTTCGACTGGTCGGCGCCGCCGACCGCCGAGGGGGCCGCGCTCGAGCGCTTCGCGCTGAGCATCGCCAGCGGCGCCGCCGCCGCCGGGGAGGCCGGGGAGCGCGCCGACGCACCGGCCGCGGAGGCCAATCCGCCGATGGGCGACCGCGCCGAACCGCCGGACGCGCAAGAGCAGGCCCCGGACGGGCAGGATCAGGCCCCGGGCCGCGGAGACGAGGCCATGGCCGACGCGAAGGCGAGAGGGACGGACTGCGTCGAGGCGGCGGCCGAGAACGCCATCCACGCGCTCATCTGGGGCGACGGCGCCAAGCGCTGGGCAGCGAGGACCGGATGGGACTGCCGCCACGACGGGCAGAGCCTGCTGGGCGGCCTTCTCGGCGGCATCCTCGGACGCTAGATCGGAAAGCGAGGCACCACCGAAGTGAGAGGCGCACGCAATCGGCAGACCGCCACGGGCGACCGGGGGAGCTGCGACACGAGACTGCTGGAGACCGAGCTGCCGTTGATCGGCGCGGCAGCGCTGGCCGGGGCCGCCATCGGCACCCTGGCGGCCGGCCCCGACGGGGCCGCCATCGGCGCCTGCGCCGCGCTGCTGGTGCAGCAGTGGGCGTACCGCGCGCTGGTGCGCCACCTCTGGCGCGGCTGGCGGAACTACTTCCTTGCCGCCATCGCGGCCAACGAACACGGCGAGGCGGCAACAGGCCCCGGGACAACGGACGAGACCCTCGAGCACGGCCCCTGCGCGCGGGCGTTCACGCTGTGGATGCGCACGGCAGGGCTCAGGAGCCAGTTGTACGTCCTGCTGTGGACACGTCCCGACGAGATGAAACAGGCAGGACCGCTCGGCGAGGACATCCACGATCCGTCCGAGCAGCACAGCCAGTCAGCCGAGCTTACAGAGGAACGGAAGATCCTCTGCGCGTACAAGCGGGCGCTGGCGCTCGGCGACCAGCCGCTCCGCTGCGACGACGCCGCGCGCCGCCGGCTGCGCCGCACGCTCCAACGGGACGAGCGGCGCCTGCTGGACATCGCGCTGAACTGAACGAGGCCGGGAGCGGCCGCCGCTGCGCGCGACGCCGGCGGCGTCCACGGAACAGGACCAGGAGAACAATCCCCATGGCATGGTACCGCCGCCGCAGCGGCAAGACGGAAGAACCGGTCGAGGCAACCGCCACGGCGGCCGACGCGGAGCGTTTCGCCCGCCGGGCGCACCGCGGGCAGAAGGACCGCGCGGGCAGGCCCTACATCCGCCACGTGCGGCGGGTGGCCGAGGCCACTGGCGTCAGGGAACTCGGCAAGGAGGCCGTGTCCGTCGCCTGGCTGCACGATATCCTCGAAGACACGGACACCGCCGCCGCGGACCTCGTCAAGGCCGGCTTCGGCACCCGGATCACCGAGACCGTGCGCCTGCTGACCCGCGACCGCGACACCGAGACCTACGCCCAGTACATCGACCGCGTCGTCAGCTCCGGCAACCTGGTCGCCAAGACCGTCAAGGCCGCCGACATCAGCGATCACCTGAGCGTCACGCCGGAGACCCTCAACGACGGGCTCCGCCGCCGCTACGCCAGCGCGCTTGACCGGATCGAGAACCGCCTCTAGAGCCCGCGCGCGGGAGCCTCCACCGAACCGGCGGGACGCCCCCGGCAACCTTCCCGCACGAACGCGGCACTACCAAGGAGCAAGCCGATGGAACACGGGACAACGGCGGAGCTGTACGTGCTGACCCCGGACGAGGTGCACTGGATCGAGCACCCGCTCGGCGTCCGCGACGCCATGGCGCGCGCGGCCGTCGCCGGCGCGAGGGGCCGCGAGCTGCGCTGCGACGGCGGCGGCAGCAACGCGCCGTGCGGCGAGCCACCGACCCACTACGCACGCCACAGCACCGGCGGCCTGAAGCTCTACTGCCGCACGCACTGGGAGGACTGGAGCGGCTCCTCCGGCCAGGACACGGACACTGACCCCGGGAGAACCGGATGAGGATAACCATCTCAACGGAGGAGGGCTACGTCTGGGCCATCCACGACATCGGCGAGGAGATGGCCGAGCACCTGAAGTACCGGCTCTGGGACGTCATCCCGGACTTCGGCAAGGACCGCCCGAAGCAACCGGACCACGCCCCGGGCGACAGCGATGCCGAGGAGTTCCTGCGCGACCTCGACAACGCCCTCCAGATGACGATCAAGGGGAGATTCAAGGAGGCGGTGAAACCCGCGGAGTGACGCGGCCGGGCCGCTCCGGGCAAGAGACGGACGCGCCACGTCCACCCCCGCCGACACGGCTGGCGGCCGCACCTGTACGATCTCCCGAAGCCATGGCAGCCGGCCCGCCGCCGCACCAGTCCAACCACCTGCTGGAGGCGCTCAACGACCGCCAGCGCGAGGCCGTCACCGCCCCCGACGGCCCCGTCCTCGTCATCGCGGGCCCCGGCTCGGGGAAGACCCGCGTGATCTGCGCCCGGATCGCGTACCTGGTCCAGAGCGGCCGGGCCGCTCCGAACCGGATCGCCGCGATCACCTTCACCCGCCGGGCGGCCGAGGAGATGGCGCGCCGCCTGCGCGCGATGCTGCCGCGCGACGACGCCGACGCCGTCTGGATCTCCACCTTCCACCGGCTGTGCGGCAGACTGCTCCGGGAGCACGGCGCCGCCATCGGCATACCGGCCGACTTCCGGATCATCGAGGGCGCCGAGCGCATCGGCATCATGCAGCGGTGCATGTGGAACGCCTCGATCGACACCCGGATCCACAGGCCGCAGACCGTGCTCCACCGGATCAGCACCATCAAGAACCGGATGCGGCCACCCGCCGAGCCGCGCAGCTGGGACGGCGACGAGGAGGCCGGCCGCAACGCCCGGCTCGCCGGCGCCTACCAGGCCGCGCTCGCCGAGGTCGGCGGCCTCGACTTCGACGACCTGCTGCTCGCCGCGGTCGGCGCGCTCGACAGCCACCCGCCCGCACGCCGGGCCGCCGCCGAGCGCTTTCCCCGCATCCTGGTCGACGAGTACCAGGACACCAACCTCCCCCAGTACGTGCTCGTGCGCCAGATCTCCGAGGGCCGCGGGGACGTCTTCGTCGTCGGCGACCCGGACCAGGCCATCTACGGCTGGCGCGGGGCCGAGCTGCACAACATCCTGCGGTTCCAGCGTGACTTCCCGGGCACGACACGCATCGACCTCGAGCTGGCCTACCGCTCCGGCGCGCGCCTGCTCGAGGCGGCCGGCGCCATGATCCGCCGCAACGGCCAGCGGCTCGACCATCCGCTGCGCGCCGCCGGCCCGCCGGGGCCGCCCCCGGCCGTCCACCACGCGGCGGACCCGGACGCGGAGGCCGCCTTCGCGGTCCAGCGCGCCGCCGCGCGCATCGAGCGCGACAACGGCGAGGTCGCGGTCCTCTACCGGACCAACGCGCAGTCGAGGGCCTTCGAGTCGGCCTTCAAGCGGGCGGGGATCCGCTACCGCGTCATCGGCGGCGACAGCTTCTACAACCGGCCCGAAATCCTCGACGCGCTGGCCTGCTTGCAGGCCGCATCCGACCCGGCCGCCGACGACGACGCGATGCGCCGCTTCGTCGACCTGCCCCCGCATCCGCGGACCGGCCGGCAGGCGGCCCGGCAGATCGACCTGATGAGAGGGCCGACGTTCTGGAGGCGCGCGGCGCTCGCCGTCGCGACCGGCGCGCTGTCCGGACGCCACGCCGGCAGTCTCCGCACCCGCTTCGAGCTGGCGGCCGGCCTGCACGCCACCGCCGGGCGGTTGCCGCTCGACGACCTGGTCGCCGCCGCCGTCCTCGAGACCGGGTACCGGCAGGCCATCGGCGCCGTGGGCGGCCCGGACGCCGCCGAGCGAACCGACAACCTGGACGAGCTGGCCTTCGACGCCGCGACCTTCCGCCAGGACGCGGGGCAGCCCGCCGCCGCACCGACCGGCGAGCGCCGGAGGCTGCTGGCCGACTTCCTGACGCACTGCCGGTCGATGCGCGCCCCCGCGCGGGCCGAAGACGCCGGCGTGCGGGTGACGCTATCGACACTGCACGGCGTGAAGGGACTCGAGTTCGACACCGTCGTCATTGGCGGCTTCGACGCCGAGCACCTGCCCCACCGGCGCACGGTCGCCTCGGCCAGGCACTACGGCGCCGCCGTCGAGGAGGAACGCCGTCTGGCCTACGTCGGCATGACCCGCGCGCGTTCCGAGCTGCTGCTGTGCGTCCCCGCGCTCACCGGCCACGGAGAGAGGCGGCGGCCAACGGCGCCGTCGCCGTTCCTCGACGAGATCCCCGAGGACCTGCGGACCACCACGGCCGGCGAGAGCCGGAGCACGATGGGACCCTTCGGTCCCGAGAGGCCAGTCTTCGAGTAGAGACGGCGCGCGGCCGCATCCGCGAGCCCCAGCTCGGCCACCAACTCCCCGGCCGCGCCCCGCACGGGACCGGGCCGGCAGCGCGGCCCGCAACAGACGGACGCCCGCCCCAACGCGCCCGAACGCGAGCCGGCCGAAACACCCATCCCGGCCACCCGCCGCCGGGCGCCGTGCGCGCCGGGCGGCCGCACCAGACGACGAGGCGGCGGCCCGGACCGCCGCACGAGCCAGGGGCCGGCCGGCACGGCCGCGGCCCCGGGAGGACCCCGATGACCGTTCTCGAGCTTCTCAGGACCCACAGCAGTCACCACCAGCGGACCATCACGCACAGGATGCCCGGGGCGCTGATCGACCGCGCCGACCGGGCCTCGGAACACTACGGCGTCAACCGCTCCGAGCTGATCCGGCTGGCGCTCGAGCGCCTCCTCGACGAGGCCGAACACGAGGAGCGCGACCTCTCGGCCGCCGGCGCCGCGCAGCGGAGCGGCACCAAGGCGGACGCCGGCGAGGACGCGGCAGGAGGCGAAGAGGCCGGCACGGCCAGCAGCCCGGACGCGGGACCGGCCTAGCGGCCAGGGGGGCGCCGGGCGGGCCCGACGCATCGGGAGCCGACGGCCCCCGGGCCGCACCACGCGGCGGCGGCACGCACACCGGTTCGAGGAGAGGCACACCCATGACTGACGAACGACCCGCAGGGCGGCGCTGCCGCTACTGCCACGCGAGCGCCGGCGAGACGCGCCTCCAGCTGCAGGACGTCTGCGCCGGGTGCCAGCAGCGAATCGACGATCGGCGCCTGTACTTCCACGTTCCCAAGCCGTTCACGCTGAAGGGGGTCCGCAACCAGATGCAGGGCCTGCGGTGCTTCCTGCGCGCGGCCGCGCTGTCGGCGGCGGGCAGGACGGCTCACGCCCGCGAGCACGGACGGGCCAGCTCGGTCCAGCGTGCGGCCGGCCTGTGGATCGGCCAGTGGCGCGTTCTCAAGCCCAAGGGCTGGCGCCAGTAGCGCGCGAGACACCATGAAGATGGAGGTCAGCATCGACGCGGCCGGTGCCGATGCCTTCGAGGTGCGGGCCACGAGGAGGGGCTCGCCGGTCAGCACGGGACGCGTCGAACGGCGAGGGACTGGCAAGGGCTGCTGGCGCGCCGTCGTCAACAGAGACGACGGACCGAGGACGATCCACACCGGCGACTCGCCGGGCGAGTGCCTCGTCGCCATGGCGAAGCACTTCACCCGAACGCGGAACCCGCCCCCGAGCGGTACAGGTAGAGACGGCACGAAGGAGCACAGCTGATGAACAGGACGAGACTCGAAGCTGTACGGGACGCGCTGCGGAAGCTGCCGCCGCCGGAGGACCCGAAGGCAACAGCAGTGAAGGAGGCAGCACCAGGCTGGCACGAGACAGGCTTCGATTTCGACAATCCCATCGACACGTTCGACATGGACTGCTACCACATCACCGAGGAGCACCCCGAGCACGGCTGCCGCACGCGCGGGTGCATCGCGGGCATCGCGATCGACCTCTCCCCAATGGAAGCGGCCGAGATCACCAAGAGGACGGCCAGGAAGCACGACTACCCCGCGGAGCTGAACGAGATCGCGCAGGAGATCCTCGGGCTCGACAGCAAGCAAGCGGACAACCTGTTCGGCCTGTTCGGCGAGGGGCCATGCCTGGACGAGGAAACCATCGGTACGGTCACGCCCGAGGAAGCCGCCGTGGCAGTGGAGAACCTGCTGGCCGGCAACGATCCCCGCACCATCTGGGACCACGTCGGGAACCACCAAAGGGACACGCTCCGCGAAGCGGACACCGGGCGCCCCGCCCCGCCAGGGCCGACGACAGCGTAATGCCGCCCAGGGCATTCCCCGAACGTCGCCAGGTTCGGCGCACGAAAGCCGAGAGGCCCATCGCAAGGCCGAGCTTGCCGACGCCCGGGAGAAGATTCGGCAGTCCATTGCGGCGCGCGCATCAGTTCCTCCCCCGGATCCTCCGCCCCGCTACGACGAGGTCTTCTTCAAAGGACTCAAAGAGCTCGACCGACAGGCCGAAGACCCGCCAATGCCAGGGCAGAATCAGGCCCCGCGCCGGGCCGCCGCGCAGTGAGGCGGCCGTGCCCGGCCGCAGCCGACAGGAGCAGACAGAATGGAACGACACGAACTGTGGACCAGGCTGGCCGGCTGGCTGACCGGAATCCCGCCGGACCGGGCCCCGGCCGGAGACGCCGCGCCGGCGGCACGGCAGGCCCGGAGAGAGAAGGCCGCAGCGGCGGGACAGTGGACGCTGACCGTCCGACCGCCCATGACCCGCCCGGAACACGTGACCGAGCCGGTGTACGAATGGGGCCTGCACGTCTTCAAGCCGGGCACCGACCGCGTGTGCCGGATTACCGGCATCTGGTTCCTTGCCACCAAGCGGACGACGATCGACGCCCGCGAGACGATCGAGGCTCTGCGGCACAGCACGCCGCTGACCGTCCGCCAGCTGCGCCGGCTGATCGACAGCCACCGGGCGGAGGGGACAGCCGTGCACCTCAGCCGTCGCTTCGGCGAAGCCAGCGCCATCGAGACGTTCGACAGCGCGGACGATCCCGGCTTCACCGAGGCACTGGCCTGGGGAGGCATGAGCGATCCGGACGGGGAGTGACGGCGCCGGCAGAGCGCGCCGCGCTAACCCTGGACACGCCCGCACCACGTGTGCGGAACGCAAGAGTCCACTGCGCCGGATCGTCCGGCTGACCTCCGCACCCGGACCGCGCCTCGCACTCGAGCCGGACGCTGACCGCCGCGCCGCCGCGGAGCGCCGATGAGCCGGGACGCCGCCGCCCTCGGGGCGCCACCGCCCGCCCTGCCGCCGGAAGCCGGGGGCAAGGCTTCAACCGAACAGCACGAGCAGACGCCGGTCCCAACGCGTTGGGACCAGGGCCCCGGCGGCCGGCCCCCGCACCGGCCCACCGGCAACGAGGGTGCACGCGCGCCCAGGAGACGAACCATCATGAACGAGACCGCCACGCTCCCGGGAACCATCCGCGCGCGCGTCCACGAGGACGCCATCGGGCGGGTCACCCGCTTCTTCAACGCCACGCCCGCCGACACGCTCGGCGAGCTGCTGCAGAACGCCCGGCGCGCCGGCGCCACGCATGTCGACATCGAGATCGCGGACGGCCGGGTCACCGTCACCGACGACGGGGACGGCATCGCCGACCCGGCGGCGCTGCTCGCCTTCGGCCAGACCGCCTGGAGCGGCGAGACGGCCCGCCGCGAGGACCCGGCCGGGATGGGCGTCTACGCGCTCGCCCGCTGCCCGGACGTCGCCATCCGCTCCCGCCGCCGCCCGCGCACGGCCGGCGAGCCGGCCGGCCCGGGCTGGCATGTCCGTCTGACGCCCGCGCACTTCCTCGGCGAGGAGGCGGCCGCCGTCGAGACGATCGCCGACAAGGAGATGCCCTTCGGAACCCGAGTGGTCTTCAGCGACGACAGGGCCGCCGAGGGCCACGCGAGGAGGGCGGCACGGCACTTCCCGCTGCCCGTCACCTGGGGCGGCGAGAAGCTCAAGCGCGCCGACTTCCTCAAGGACTCGGTGTACATCGAGGAGTGGCGCGGGATCCGGATCGGCGTCCGCAGGCACGAGCCGAGGTACGAAACGCATCCCGAGTTCAACTTCCACGGCATCGTGATCGGAGGCACCGGAGGCCGCCTCCTCCCGGTGACACTCTCGATCGATGCGCACTGGCACGCTCGCGCGGACATCATCAACTGCCCCGAGCTCGAGCTCGTGCTCCCGGCGCGCAAGGAGATCGTCGAGACGCCCTTCGTCGACCAGCTGCGCACGGCGTGCCGCCGGGCGGCCTTCCGCGCCATGCTGGCCTACGACGAACCGGTCGACGTCGGCACGTCCACACAGGCCACGGCGCGCGCGCTCGGCGTACAGCTCCCCGACGCCCGGGCTCGCCTCGCGCCCTGGCGGCCCGAGTCCATCGACGAGTTCTCACATCTCCGGCGAGAGCGCGACTGCCGCGTCGAGCTGCCGCCGGACGCCGTCGTCGTCGACGCGGACATCCCGGTCTGCGACCAGCACGCCCTGTGGCGCGCCGCCACCACGGCCGGGATCACCGGCAGGCTCTTCAAGCGGGAGCCCCGGTTCGTGGGCTACGGCTGGTACGACTCGCTCACCCGGGCGGCCTCGATGACCACGGCTTTCACGCTCGGGGGCGAGACCCGCACGGTCGAGGGGCTGCGCGGGCAGCAGGACCCGCCGTACACGTGCCGGCCCGAGACGATGACGATCACGCTCCACACCGTGGACGCCGACGGGCGCAAGGACGCGATCGATCTCCCGGCCGACGTGGCCTTCGGCGACAACGAGGCCTGCTGGCCCGAGGACATGGACCTCCTGGTCACGGCCGACAGCGGCATCGAGGCGCCCGAGCTCACCGAGCTGATGCACGACGCCTTCTTCTCGTTCTCGGAGGACGCGGAGGCCGACAGCTACGAGACGCAGTCGGAGAACTTCCGTGAGGAGGCCATGACCCGGGCAGTCGAGCTGCTCGAATCGCCCGAGGAGGCGAGGCTCGGCAACATCCGGACCAGGGTCCAGCGCTGGATCCTCCCGCACGTCGGCCGCGACGCCAGCGTGACGATCCGGATCCTGCCGAACTGGAAGATCGAGGTCGAGACCGCCCCGGCCCCGGCCGCGGAGTAAACACGGCCGGGCGGGCACGGCCGCCGCGAACGCAGCCGGGCGGCCGTGCCCACAACCCCGCCCAAACGCCGTTGCCACGCCGGAAACACCGAATCGCCGACGCGTGCGCGCCAAAGCCAGGCCGCCAGAGCTGGACGACGGCCGCTTCCTCAGCCTGTGAATCAGGGAGAGACGAACGATGCACCGAGTGACAGTCCGCGAGGGCGTCGACGACAAGCGCTGCTACGCCAGCGGGGCAGGCAGGCTGCTGGGGCCGTTCGACGACGAGGCGAGCGCGGCCCGGGCCGTCAACGCCGCCGCCGCACGTGTGGCCATCCGCTACGCAGGCCTCGAGTGCATGGCGGCCGAGGCGCTCGACGAAACGTTCGGCGCCGGCGGCGACCCTGACGAGCGCGACCGCCGCAGCGACCTGTACTACAACGCCGCCCTCAACCTGATGGACGGGGCCGAAGCGTCCGTCATGGACCAGATGGCCGACGACGACCCAGAGCTCCAGCAGTGCGAGGACTGGTGCTGCCACCTCTGCGGCGACGAGTGGACCGGACCCGACTCGAGCTGCTGGAACTGCGAGAGCCGTGCCGCCCTCAACCCGACGGACGGGGCCGACGAGTCGGTCATGGACCAGATGGCCGACGACCCGGGCATACTGGGCGAGGACTGAGCGAGCACCCCGCCGCCGGCAACGCGAAGCGCCAGAGGAACAAACGATGGTGGAGCAGACACCCAGGGAGAGCGCGGACGAAATCGACCCCGTCGAAATCGCCGACTGGGACGCGGTCCCAAAACGGGGGCTGAATCAACACCTCGAGAATTCCTTCTGGCATACGTACAAGCCCGTGCTCGACGACGAGCCGATCAGAATGTTCGACACGATGGCCGAGTACCAGCAATGGTGCAACCGCGAACTCCCAAGGTGGCTCGGGTACAGCAACGAGCGTCGGGAAAATGATCATCAGGGCCGGCCTTGAGGACTTGAGGCGGAACCTCGAGAAGCACGGCGTCGACTACCTGGTGATCGGCAAGGTGGCCGCGATCCTGCAGGATTTCACTGACACGACACAGGACATCAACATCTTCGCCGAAAAGACACGCGCAAACAGAACTGCGCTCGTCGAGGCTCTGCGCGACACCGGGTTCACGATCACGGAACAGGAACAAGCCGGGATCGAACAGGGGAAGGCCTTCGTCCAGCTGACGAACGGGCCGTTCAGAATCGATCTGGTCTTCGCACCAAGCGGCATCAAGGGATTCAGGGACGCCTGGCGTCGCGGCCTCGACATCGAAGGCTTCCCCGTCTGCAACATCGAGGACGTGATCGCGAGCAAGCGCAGCGCCAACCGGGAAAAGGATCGGGAAGCGCTGCCCCGCCTCGAAGACTTCCACCGCTACCTGCAACGCAGAGAACGCACGCCGGGTCGACCGCTCGAAACGCGCGACTGAGGGAACACCGCGGCACCCCAACCTGCCCCGGGCGGGGGACCGGACGCACCGCCAGCGCCAGAATGCCCGCCACCTGCCGGTCCGGCCGAGCAAAGCCGCACCGGGCCGGAACTCCGGCCGTGACAGGCAGCATCTCCAGCCTGAACTCAAGCCGGACCAACGAGAGCAATGGAGGAGACATCCATGCAGACGGAGACCATCCGGGAGCTGCCCCTGTCCGCGCTGCGCATGCCCGAGACGGGCGTGCGCACGGCGCCCGAGAGCGAGCAGGCCATGAGAGAGCTCAAGGTCTCGATCGCGGCCCACGGGCTGCTCGGGAACCTGCTCGTCCGCACCGCGGCCGGCGGCGGCGCGGCACGCTACGACGTCGTCGCCGGGACCCGGCGCCTGCGGGCGATGCGCGAGCTCGCCGACGAGCGCCTGCTGCACCCGGACACGCGGATCCTGTGCCGCATCCTCGACGAGGAGACCAGCGACACCGAGATCAGCCTGGCCGAGAACGAGGTCCGGGCCGCCATGCACCCGGTGGACCAGGCCGCCGCCTTCCGGCAGCTGGCCGGCGAGGGCGTCCCGGCGGCCGAGATCGCGGCGCGCTTCGGGATCTCCGAGCACACGGTCGCCCGGCGCCTGCGGCTGGCCGGCATCCACCCCGAGATCCTCGAGGCGGCGCGCCGCGGCTGGCTCACGGCCGAGCACCTGGCCGCCTTCGCCGCCACAGCCGACCAGACGCGCCAGCTGGCGCTGTGGAACCGAATCGGCGGCAGCGAGCCGGTCCCGGCCCCGCGCTGGATCCGCAGCGAGCTGACGGCCGGCTCGGTCCCGGCGAGCACCAGCGCGGCCCGTTTCGTGGGCCTCGACACCTACCTCGAGGCCGGGGGCCGCGTCGAGCACGACCTTTTCTCCCGGGACGACGACGAGCGCACGATGCTCATCGACCCGGACGTGCTCGGCCGGCTGGCTACCGGCCTGCTCGAGCAGGAAGCCGAACGCCGGCTCGCCGACGGCTGGAAGTGGGCCAGGGCGTACACCGAGATCAGCGCGTTCACGCTCGACACGCACGGCCGCGTCCGCGGCACGCCGCTCGGGCCCAACCCCGGGCAGCAGGCCGAGATCGCCCGGATCGACGCCCGCGTCGCCGAGATCGAGGCCAGGCTCGAGGAGTACAACACGGGCGCCGACGACGCGCTCGAGCTGCCCGGAGACCATCCGGCCTGGCCGCTCGTCGAGGAGCACGACGGGCTCCTGTCCAGGCGGCGCGAGATCGAGGAAGAGGCCGGCGAGCGGATGGCGTTCACGCCCGAGCAGAAGGCCCGCGCCGGGTGCATCGCCACCATCGAGGACGGCAGGCTGAAGGTCCACGAGGGACTCGTGCGGCCCGAGGACGCCGCGCAGGTCCCCCGTCCGCCGCGCGGCCCCGAACCGGCCGCAGAGGGCGCCGCGCCCGCAGCCCCCGCGGCCGACGGCCGGCCGGCCCCGCCGCCCGAGTCCGGAAGCTACCACCCGCCCGTGTGGCAGCCGCCGGGGACGACGGCCAGCCGGGCCGTGCGGGCCGCGGGACTGACCAGCGGGCTCGCCGACGAGCTGCGCCTGACGCGGGGCGCGCTGGTCAAGGCCCACCTAGCCGAGGACTTCGAGGCCGCGTTCGACCTCACGGCATACCAGCTGGCGGCCGCGGTCTTCGGCGCCAGTAGTCACGAGAGAGAGCTACTCGCTCTCACAGTCGCCGCGACCGCCGACCGTCCGGCCGGAACGCCCGGCGACCGGGCGGCGTTCGAGCAGGCCAGCCCCGGCATCGGGCTGCTCGCCCGCAGCCGCGCCAGGCTCCCGCTCGAGTGGCTGGAGAGCCAGGATCCGGCGCAGCGGTTCACGGCCTTCCGGGCGCTGCCGGCGGAGGACCGCCGCCGGCTCTTCGCGGCCGCGGTGGCCCGGACGCTCCACCCGCAGCTGTCGTTCGACGAGCAGGCCCGCCCCGAGGTCGAGGCGACCATCGAGCGGCTCGAGATCCCCTTCGCGGCCGCGTGGCGGCCGGACGCCGGGCGCTTCTGGAGCCGCATGCGCAAGAGCGCGATGCTGGCCGTCGCGCGGCGGACGCTCGGGCCCGAGTGGGCCTCGGCGCACGCCGGCGACCGGAAGGACGAGCTCGCCGCGGCGATGGGCGCGGCGTTCGGACGCGAGGGAACGGCCGAGGGCCTGAAGCTGACCCGGGCCGCCCGCGCCGCCGCTCTCGCGTGGGCGCCGACCGGGTTCGGCGCCTTCGAGGCGGCCGAGCCCGACGACGCGGCCAGCGGCCCGGACGAGGCCGACGAGGCTGCCGGCGCCTGCAACGACGCGCCGCCGGCGGCCGAGGCGCGCGCCAGCTGACGGCCGCGCCGCGGCCAGCGCCGGCGAGGCCGCCGGCAGCTCATTCCCGGCGTTCCCAACGCGTTGGGAACCCCCGCGGGGCCGCAAGGTCCCGGTCCCGGCCGTTCCAGCTTCAGACCCGGCGCCCCGCGCCGCTCACGCCCGCGGGGCCACACCGATCACCAGTCCGGCAGGCAGGCCGGCCGGCCCGCGGCCGCTAGATTCCAGCAGCGGCAGCGGAGAGGCCGGCCCGCCTGCATCGGCAAGGAGGAACACCCATGGTTCACGGCGTCAGGCTGCACGTCTGGGGCGAGTACGCCTGCTTCACCCGGCCGGAGATGAAGGTCGAGCGCGTCTCCTACAACGTGATGACCCCGTCGGCCGCGCGCGGCATCCTCGAGGCCATCCACTGGAAGCCGGCCATCCGCTGGGTGGTCGACCGCATCCATGTCCTGCGGCCCATCCGCTTCGAGAGCTTCCGGCGCAACGAGCTCGGGAGCAAGGCCTCCCCGCGCAACATCCGCGCGGCCATGAAGAAGGGCGCCACCGTCCCGTTCCGGACCTGTATCGAGAAGGACCGCCAGCAGCGCGCCGCCACGCTGCTGCGCGACGTCGCCTACGTCATCGAGGCGCACGTCCTGCCGACCCGGGCGGCCGGGAGCCGCGACACGGCGTCCAAGCACCTGACGATCTTCAACCGCCGCGCCAAGCGCGGCCAGTGCTTCCACCGCCCGTACCTGGGCACGCGCGAGTGCGCGGCCGACTTCGCGCCCGTCGGCGAGACGCTGCCGCCGTCGGCCCTGCCCCCCAGCCAGCGAGACCAGGACCTCGGCTGGATGCTGCACGACCTCCACTACGGCGCCGAGATCACGCCGCGTTTCTTCCGCGCCGCCCTGCGCAACGGCGCCGTCGACGTGCCGCCGCCGGGCGCGGACGGGGTGCGGGCATGACCGTCCTGGCCTCGCTCGCCAGCCTCCACGAGCGGCTCGCCGCCGAGGGCGCCGCGCCGCCCTTCGGCTTCTCGCGCGAGAACATCTCGTTCTGCATCGTCCTGGGCCCCACGGGCGCCGTCGCGGGGGTCGACGACCTCCGCGAGAAGGTCGACGGGACGCTGCGGCCCGCCCGCCGGCTGGTGCCGCGCGCCGTCCGGCGCAGCGGCCAGCCGATGCCCAACTTCCTGTGGGACAAGACGGCGTACACGCTGGGGGCGACAGGCGCCAGGGAGGCCGCCGCGAAGCTGCGCGCCGAGCGCGAGCACGCCGCCTTCAAGGACCTGCACCACCGGCTCCTCAACGGGTGCGGCGACGCGGGCGCGCGGGCGCTGCTCGGCTTCCTCGACGCCTGGCGCCCCGGGGACCTCGGCGGCCTGCTGCTCCCCGAGGACGCGCTCGACGCGAACATCGCCTTCCGGATCGACGCCGGCCCGCCGCTCCACGAGCGCCCCGCGCTGCGCCGCGTCTGGCTGCGGAGCCTCGAGGCGGGCCAGGGCGCCGAGGGCGTCTGCCTCGCCACTGGCGCGCGGGCGCCGATCGCGCGGCTGCACTCCGCGGTCAAGGGCGTGGCCGGGGCGCAGTCGTCCGGCGCGTCGCTGATCTCCTTCGAGAAGGACGCCTTCAAGTCGTTCGGGAAGGAGCGCGGCGCCAACGCGCCGGTGTCCGAGCGCGCCGCCTTCACCAGCGCCACCGCCCTCAACACGCTGCTCGAGCGCGACAGCAGCCACCGTTTCCAGCTCGGCGACACGACGGCCGTGTTCTGGGCCGCGGCGCCGGCCGGCGACCCGGCCGCCGCCGCGGCCGAGGCGCTGGCGGCGATTGAGGCCAACAGGCCGCCCGGCAACGCCGCGGCGGGCATTGACGAGGCCACGCCGCTGTGCGTCCTCGGGCTGGCGCCGAACGCGGCGCGCGTGTCGGTCCGCTTCTGGATCCGCTGCCCGATCGGCGAGATCGAAAGGCGGGTCCACGAGCACTGGGAAGACCTCCGCCTGGACCCGCCGGCGTGGCGCGCCCCGCCGGCCCCCTGGCGCGTGCTCCGCGAGACCGCCCTGGGCGGCAAGAGCCGCAACGTGCCGCCCGCGCTCGCCGGCGCGCTGGCGCGCGCGATCCTGGAGGGCGGCCGCTACCCGCGGCCGCTGCTGGCCGCGACCATCACACGGATGAGGAAGGACCTGGAGGTCAGCGGGCGCCGCGCCGCCATCGTGAAGGCGTGCATCGCCCGGGACCACCGGCTGGGCCTCGAAGAGGAGGGTGTCCCCATGGGACTCGACGAGAACGAAACGAACCGGGCCTACCGCCTGGGCCGGCTCTTCGCCGTGTACGAGCGCCTCGAGCGCGCCACGGCCGGCAGCGGCGCGCGGACGGCCCTGAGCGGCCGGCGGTTCGCCGCCGCCTCGTCGGCGCCGGCCGCGGTCTTCCCGCTCCTCGAGCGGGACTCGGTGAGGCGCCTGGCCCGGCTGCGCCGCGCCGGCAAGGGCGGCCTCGCGCACTGGTTCAACACCCTGATCGACGCCGTCGTGGACGGCCTCGACACCTCGCTCCCGCGCAGCCTGAGTCTCGCTGACCAGGGGCGCTTCGCCATCGGCTACCACCACCAGAGGACGGCGGGCCGCGACGCCGGCGCGGCCGGCCCGGAGGCCAGTCCCGGCCTCCATCTCCCCGGCGAGGACGAATGATGACCCCGACGACGACCGCACTGACCAACCGCCACGACTTCGTCTACCTGTTCGACGTCGCGAACGGGAACCCGAACGGCGACCCCGACGCGGACAACGCTCCGCGGCTCGACCCCGAGACCAACGCCGGGCTGGTCTCGGACGTGTGCCTCAAGCGCAAGGTGCGCAACTACGTCGCGATGACCCGGGGCGACGCGCCGGGCTGCGAGATCTTCATCGCCGAGCGCGCCGTCCTCGAACGGCAGCAGAAGCGGGCCTGGAACATCGTGGTCCCCGGCCATGAGGCCGAGGACCGCAAGAAGCTGCCGAAGGACGAGAAGACGGCGCGCGAGCTCACCGCCTGGATGTGCGCCAGGTTCTTCGACGTCAGGACGTTCGGGGCCGTCATGTCGACCAAGGGGGCCAACTGCGGCCAGGTGCGCGGCCCGGTGCAGCTGACCTTCGCGCGCTCGGTCGAGCCGGTCCTGCCGATCGAGGTGACGGTCACCCGCATGGCGGCGACGACCGAGGCCGACGCCGAGGCGAAGGGCGACGTGCGGACGATGGGCCGCAAGCACATCGTGCCCTACGGGCTGTACCGCGCGCACGGCTTCGTCTCGGCCTGCCTCGCGGGCCATGGCGGGCGGGGCACCGGCTTCTCCGAGGAAGACCTCGAGCTGCTCTGGAGCGCGCTCGAGGAGATGTTCGACCACGACCGGTCGGCGGCGCGGGGCGAGATGACGGCGCGGCGGCTGGTCGTCTTCCGGCACGAGAGCGAGCTCGGCAACGCGCCGGCGCACCGGCTCTTCGAGCGCGTGACAGTCAGGCGGGTCGTCGACGACGAGGTGCGTTCGCTCGGCGACTCCAGCCTGCCGCCGGCGCGCTCGTACGCCGACTACACGGTGCACGTCGACGAGAGCGGCCTGCCGCCCGGCGTCACGGTGATCGACCGGATCTGAGCGGCGGCAGCGGGACCAGCCGGGGTGGGCGGACCAGCAGCTGGCAAGGCGGCGCCGGCCGGTCCGCGCGCTCCGGGGGGCAACGCGTTGCGGCCAGAAGGATTGAAACGGCCTTTACCCTGGCGCAGGTACCGAGGCCGAGGTCGCTCCCCACGCGGGAGCGACATTCTCGCAAACAGGCTCCCGGGCGGTTCGCTTGTAACTGTTTGCACAGACAGAGCCACTCGTCACGCAGGAGCACGGATTGAAAACACCAGCGTCCTTGCCCCGAAATCTGCTGGTTATTGTTGCTCCCCGCGCGGGAGCAGGGGTTGAAACCTGGGCGACGACCGGGAACACTCGACGATCGAGTCGCTCCCCGAGGGGGAGCGAGGGTTGAAACTACCGCGCGTAGTCTCCACCGAGTACCGAGGCCACCCTCCTCACTGGGACGGGGATTGAAACGAGGCGATCGATAAACTTCGCCACCTGCACCGTTCCCCACGCGGGAGCGGGAATTGAAACTAGAACACGTCCAGCAGCCACGCGACGGCGGCGCCGAGAAAGATGAGGATTCCGGCCAGGGCGGCGTAACCGGTCAGAAGGAGCCCGTGCTTCTCCAGTCGAGGGTGTTGCGCCAGCCGCTCGGCAATCAGGCACAGGAGAGCGGCTGCGACCAACGCGATCCAGAGTTCAGGGACGAGTTCGCGGGGCATGGCTCTTCGCATCATAAGGGTCCGGGGCTAACACAAGCCGCGGCTCGCCCGCACGTCGTCGGCGGGCCGCTCCCCACAGGATTGAAACAGCCCACTCATCGACGTGCATCTGCCCGCGCGCGACCGGAGTTGAAACCGGCGTGTCGGCAAGACCAGCTCGCACCAGCGGTCGCCGAGACAACCCGCGTGCGCGAACCGGCAGCAGACACGAGGACACCGGCCGGTTCGCGCAGCCACGGGAGGCGCCAGTTTCCGGGGCAGCAGGCTGAACGTCGGCCTCCAGTGCCCGGCCTGAATCTCCGACATGCCGGAGGTTCGCGAAAACAGGTTGCTGTACCCTTTCGGTCTTCAGTTAGCGGGTTTTGGGCCGAGTGTCAATTTTTTGACTTGTACAACGTTTCGAATTGTGGCATAACGGTGGTGTGACGACCGCCGACCGGCAATCGCCCCCGCATCGGATTGCGGAACTGTCCACCGACGTCGAACGGCTTCGCGGAGAGTTGACGCGGCGGGAGCGCGACGCCGAGAGCGTGCAGCGCAAGAACAGCCGCCTGCAACGAGAAAATGACCGCCTGAAGCAACAGATCGAGGACCTGAAGCGGCAATTGGACGAGGCACGCCGGGCAGGTCGCCGCCAGGCCGCGCCGTTCGCCAAGGACCGGTCGCAAGGTCGCGGCAGGCGTCCCGGACGGCGGGCCGGTGCGGCGTACGGCCGCCACGGCTGCCGTCCGCGCCCGGCGCGGGTCGACGAAACCCACGCGGCGCCGGTTCCAGTGGAATGTCCGGACTGCGGCGGCGAGGTCGACGTGACCCGCGTGGCGTCGCAGTATCAGGAAGAGTTGCCCGTGGTACGCCCGGTCGTGCGGCGCTTCGACATTGAGGTCGGCCACTGCTCGCAGTGTCAGCGGCGGGTGCAGGGCCGCCACGTGCTGCAGACCTCCGATGCGCTGGGCGCGGCCGGCGTGCAGCTCGGTCCCGAGGTTGTCGCGCTGGTGGTTGAACTGCACACGGAACTGGGGGTGCCGCTGGCGAAGGTCGCGCACCTTCTGCGGACCACCTTCGGCCTGCAGGTCACGCCGGGCGGTCTCGCCCACGTGCTGCACCGGGCGGCCCGCGCCGCCGCGCCGGCCTACGCGGCGCTGTGCGAGCAGGTCCGCAACGCGCCGGTGGTCACGCCGGACGAGACCGGCTGGCGTGTTGGCGGCGAGCGCCACTGGCTGTGGACGTTCGTCACCCCGGAGACGACGGTCTACGCCATTTGCCCCGGCCGGGGGTTCGCCGCTGCCGCCACGGTGCTGGGAACGGACTACACCGGCGTGCTCGTGCGCGACGGGTGGGCGCCGTATCGCTGCTACGACGGGCTGCACCAAACCTGTCTGAATCACCTGCTGCAACGCTGCAAGCAGCTCCGGGAGGATCATCCCCACAGTCGCTGGGCGAGCGAGGTGCAGGCGGTCCTGCAGGCCGCCCTCGACCTGCGGGACCGCTGCAACGCGGGAGAACTGAGCGAGCACGGGATGGCCACGGCCCGCGGCCGACTCACGGCCCGGCTCGCTCGGCTCGTCGACGACCCGCCGCCGCTCGCTGACGCCGAGCGCTTCGCGGCGCACCTGGCCACCGAATTCCCGGCCGTGTTCCTGTTCTTGTGGGACCCCTCGCTCGATGCCACCAACTGGCGCGCCGAACAGGCCATCCGGCCCGCCGTGGTCATTCGCAAGGTGTGCGGCGGCAACCGCACCCGCAAGGGCGCCGACACCCAGCAGGTGCTGGCCAGCGTCGTGCGCACCGCCCGCCAGCGCCATCTCGACCTGCCTCCGCTGATCACCGCGATGTTGTGCGGCGTCGAGCCCGTTGTCCCCAAGCTGCTCGCGATGTCGCCGGCGCCCACGTAGGCGCGCAGCGTCCGACCGACCACGCGGCGCGACCCGTCCCCGCGGCTCACCCACCGTTGCGCCCGGTTGCCCGCCGACATCAGCCACGCCCGCACGCGCGAGAGCACGTCGCTCCCCGCGCGGGAATTCGGTTGCTCCCGGCGCGGGAGCAGAGGGTTGAAGTTGAACGGCGACAACAGAGCTGCAGCCGCACAGGAGCCGCGCGTCGCTTCCCGCGGGAGCAGGGATTGAAACGCAACGGGAGATCGAGGCGTGGGCAGCGGCACTCCCGTCGCTCCCGTCGCTCCCGTCGCTCCCGGCGCGGGGGCAGGGGTTGAAACACCGCACCTACACGGAGAAGGCCCGCGAGAAAGTCGCTTCCCACGCGGGGATGAGGATTGAAACCGGCGAGCCCACCGGCAGCCCCCGGATTGAAACAGGATTGAAACGACCGTCGGCTTGCGCCTCAATACCGCCGGCCGCCCCCGCACGGGAGCGATATGCAGAACTGTTGCGCGAGTGACCTGCCGATCGAGCGCGTCCGTCGCTCCCGGTGCGGGAGCGGAGATTGAAACCGATGACAGACAGAGCCGCCGTCGAGGATCTGCGCGACTACTGGGAGCAGCAGATCCGGGAAATGGGCTGGGACAAGGGCCCGATCCCCATCATCGAGACCCGGCCCGAGAGGACCTGGATCTGGAGCGACCTGCACCTGAGCGACCGCACCGCGCTCACGGCCTTCGCCCGCCCGTTCGCCAACACCGTCGCGATGAACGCCCACCTGCTCCGCGCTTGGCAGCAGCAGGTTGACGCCAGCGACACAATCATCTGCCTTGGCGACGTCGCCCATTCCGACGCGTGGCGCAACCCGCAGCTGATCGCCGACATCCGCAACTGCCCGGGCAGGCGGCTGCTGGTGCTCGGCAACCACGACAACGACATCGAATCGTTGCGCGAGGCGGGATTCACCAGCCCCCATCTCCTCGCCATGTGCGCGACGGACCCGCCGCTGGCGCTGAGCCACCAGCCGCTCGCGCGGCTGCCCGGGGGCAGCAGCTTCAACGTCCACGGGCACCTCCACGGGGGCACGGAGCCGACCGGCCGGCACATCAACGTCGCCATCGAGCAGACAGGCTACAAGCCAATCAGGTTGAGCCGAGTGCTCGACGAAGCACGGCTGCGGACAGCAGCCGGGAGACACGGCGCGCCGGCACACCGCGCGCTGCTGTCCGCAGCCAGACAATCCGAGACGGGCACACCTGGCCTCTCGCGGTACAGAAACGAAGACTGAACCCCGCCGGACGCCCGGCATTTTCGCGGAAACACGCCATCGCTCCCGAGGGCCAGCGGGAGCACGGATAGAAACGACGTCATCGTCCTCCACGCTGTCCCAACGCGTTGGACCACACTGCCGGCCCGATCGACCTCGACACGTCGCCAGCCTTACACGAAAGGAACCAGATCGAGACGCACATGCAGAGCGTGGCTCGTCGCGACGACATTCTCAAGCTGAGACTGGAGGTCTCGGAAGCGTGATCGGAGGCATGATCGTCACGGCGATTCTCGGGATTGCGATCGGAGGCATGATCGTCACGGCGATTCTCGGGATTGCGATCGCGCGCCTGTTCCCGGCCTGCTAATCCCCGCCATTGGACGAGGACAACTCCGCCCGACACGGCAACCGTCATGGGTCGACCTCACACGTCTGCGATGACTGACCGGCCGCGAGTGCAGCAGCAACGAGCAAGCGAGACCGGAAGCCGTACCGTCAAGGCGCTTGTCGTGCTGGACCCGGCCGGGCCGTTTGGTAAGACGCCGAATCAGGAGTTCGCCGAGATCCGGCGGATCTACGAGGAGGACTTCCACCTGAAGCTCGACGCGGTCCGAGCCGATGCATTCGATCCCGACCAGGCGGACCGCGCCGAGATCGTCATCTTCGACCGGGGCGGCGCCAGCCACGGCAACGACCTGATGAGCCACCAACTGCGCGCGCTGATGCGCTGAGCCGACGACCACCCGTCGGCACCGGTCATCATCCGGTCCGCCCTCCCGTGGAGCTGCCTCTAGGACGAAACCGAGGACGAGCAGCTCCCCGCGCTGGCGAACGTCCTCAACGACAACGGCAAGCTGACACTGCCGACCTGGTGGTTCGCCACTGCCGCCGACGGGCGCCCCAACGACGGACTCTCCGACTAGACGAGGACAACCCCGCCCGAAACGGCAACCGTCATCGGTCGACCTCTCGAGCCGCCGGGCACGGGAGTCGGCCAGGGACCGGAACGCGCACGCCCCGCAGGGGCAACCCGCACCGCCCGGACCCGGTGCGGACGGACGGACGGACCACGGGGGGAGGGTGAACGGGCCGATAATAAGAGAGACCGAACGGCTCCAAACCCGGCCATCAGGCCGGACGAACGCCCGCGCGCCAGGCGCGGACCCTTCCCCGCAAGCGCCCCTCCGGGGCACAGCCGGCCGACGCCCGACGGGCCGCGAGGCCCCGCCGCGGCAGCGCCGCGAGACGCCCGCTTGACCGGCAAGAGGAAGGACCCGCGCGCCGCCGCGGGCCGGAAAGGAGGCCACGCCATGCGTTGACACGACCCACGGCCCATCGGCGGAGGCCGGCGCTGCCCGCACGACGCAGCGGGAGCGCCGGCCGCAAGACGCGCCGCCCGAAGGGCAGCGGGAAGGTCGCCGGCGGCCAAAGTTGCAAACCGCGAGGCCCGCCCGCGTGGGAATGAACCCGTCATCGGGACAGGTCGCCGACGGCGCGCACGTGTCCCGGCCAACTGATAAAGTGAGAACGCGATGACCGAAGCGACGATGATCTGGACGGTAATCGGGACCGGCGTCGGGATGACGGGCATCCTGCTGAGTGTTCTGCTGACCGTCATGACGATGCAGGGACGCGCGACAAACACACGGATCGACGACATGGCCAAGACGATCGTCGCGCGGTTCGACGACCAGAACGCGATGATCCAGGCACGGTTCGCAGACCAGAACGCAATGATCGAAGGCCGTTTCAACGACCAGAACGCCCTGATCGAAGGCCGTTTCAACGACCAGAGCCAACGGATAGGCGACCTCGGCAACCAGCTGAACCAAGTCGCCGCCGACATGCGGGAGCTGCGGACGCACGTGTTCCAGACGCGCAGCGACCGGCACGCGGCGGCCGGTTAGAAGGCCGGCGCCGCCCGCTCGCCGGGGGGCGGGGCGCCAACCGCAACGCACGCCGCCGAACGGCGGCCGACGTCCCAACGCGTTGGATCCCCACCGAGTCCGACTCCAGGCGGGGGTCCCGCAGGAAGAGATTGCCTTCGGCGTCGTCCAGCGCTTCGCGACGCTCGAACGCCCCTGCCGCCAAACCGGGGCGGGCAACGTGGAATCGAGCAGATGGCATCACCGACGCGGGAAGCACTCGAGCAGGAGTGGCAGCGGCTGAGCCGCTACCATATCGACTTACGGCCTGCAGTGCTCGGCCCGCCAGAAGCGTTCTCGGACGCCCTCGCGCCACTCAGCCCCGACCTATCGTACTGGCCGCGAGTGGACCCCAGTCGGATGCGGGAAAAGAGCGCATAGGCGCTAACTTGTTCACGTCACCTGCTCCGGCGGCTGCTCGGTCCAACCGAAGTACGCGGAGAGCTGCGACTGCCGGCGCCGTGGCGGCTCGGCCAGCGCGCCGGAGATCGATCGCCAGTCGTTGAGCATGCAAGCCAGCGAGAGCGGCGGTTCGATGGCGCGCGTGACCTGGTTGAACACGAACTTGAAGTCACGCCACGCGCTGCGGGGGCGCCGGGGCCGGTACGTCGTAGCCCCAGGGGGAAATCGTGCGGGCGTGGTGGAGCCGCTTCTCCACCAGCAGTGCCACGAACAGTTTCCCGTAGAGCCACGCCTTGGCGCTGTCGTCGTCGTACTTCGGCAGGTGCCCCAACTGCGCCAGCGACTTGAAGCGCTTGAACACCAATTCGACCTGCCAGCGCAGGCGATACCACTCGAGCACGTCGGCGGCCGAGAAGGGCGGCTCGGGGAAGGTCGTGAAAACGATCACGTACTCGGCAAAGCGCAGAGTGGCCGGTTGTACCTGGGTCCGCTTGCGGGCGGCGTCCCGGCGGATTTTCTGCTGCGCCAAGCGGATCGCCTCCGCCGACTTGCGGAGCACGCAGACCCGGCCCGCAATCTCGCCCGGCGGGCCGCCGTCGTCACCCGCGGCCGCGACCGTCGTCGCCCAAGCGCGCGCTGCCCCCGGACGCGTGACCGACGAGACCGCGGCCAGCAGGTCGAACGGCCGCCCGGCTGCCGTGTGCAGCGGCAACGACCCCGTATTGACGCGCACAATCAGCCGCCCGCCCGCCTCGACCACGTGGCGGATCCCCCGCGCGGTCGAATACCCGCGGTCGGCCAGCACATGGTCGCCGGCGCGGATCGGGAACTGCGCCAACGATTCTCCCGTGCCCGGCCCCTCGACCCCCGTCAACTTGAAGAAGTCGCACGTCAGCGACGGCAGGCCCACGCTGTAGTGCAGCCGCCACAACGACCCGCTCGGTCCCGGTTCCTTCACCGTCGTCGCATCCACCGCCCGGACCTGGAACGCGCCGCCGGGGATGACCGCCAGACCCTGCTCCTCGAACAGGCGCACACACAGCGCGTGCAGCCAACCCTTGGATTTCTTCAACCGCTTCAACAGCGCCACGTCGGACAGATCCGCCAGACGCGCTTGGCGGGCGCGAACCACCGTTTCCCGCAACGAGTGTCCGCAGCCGAGGTGCAGCAGGAGGGTCCGCAACAGGTTGTCGACCGTCTTGTCCTTCCGCAGCCCCTTCAACGCCCCCGTGTCCTGCGCCAACTCCCGCCAGTCACCGGGCAGGAACGACCGCAGCACATCCCAGTCCTCGTCCACCGGGCCGGCCTCCATGTCATGCATGCGCATGTCAGGATACGCCGGCCTCGCTCGGAACACAAGTTAGCGCCTATGGGACATCCCCCCGCCCGGAAGGATGACCGGAAGTCTGTGCGGCAAGGCCGCAGTGGTGGGAGCGCCGACTACGGGTTCCACTGGTTCGCAGTTCGAACCATCCAATGAATCTTATCGAAGACGCACCTTGACCGTGAGCATCAGCGTCCAGGAGCGCGCGCCGGCGAACGTGTCGTGGTGCTCAAAGTCCGGATCCAGCGCCTGAGCAGCGTGCAGGTCGTATCCGCCACTGGTTTCGATATCGCCCAGCATCGAGTAGGTCAGCTTCAACCCCAGCCAGGTCCTGTCGGTGATACGGAAGTCGGCGCCCGCGTGCAGGTGCCCAGCCAGCACCGTGTCGGACAGGTCGTCGTCCAGGCTCGCGTTGTAGAACGACAGAGGCGGATCGTAGACGTCGCCGTTGACGGCCGTGTCCCTGTACTCGTCGGAGAAACGCACCCCGGCCACCGTGACGAACGCAGGTCCCACCCCGGCACCCAGGTACGGCAAGACCACGGACCCGGCAGGAAAATCGTAGTACGCATTGGCCGTCAGCATGCGCACGGCCAGGTGGTCGATCGACGACCGAGTGTCGGACGTGACCGTGCTGTCGACCCGATCCTCCATGGCCACCCCGTCGTAGTTGGTGACGCTGAGGAACATCTCGGCGACTTGCTCCGGGGACTGGCCCGCCAGTTGCCAGATCGCGCGGTCCCCCAAACGCTGAATCGCCTCGGCAAGCGAACCGGACGCGGCAACGCCTGGACCGCGAGGCGCGGGTCCGCGCCTTTCGACGCCAACACCAAGTGCCGGCACATCGTCCGGGTGAGATGACGGAACGCGGGGAGCTCACCCTGAAGGAGGCCGCCGACCGGCTCGGCGTCAGCACCATGAGCGTGCTACGACTCATCAGCGACGGTACGCTGGCTGCCCAGCAGGTATGCAGGGGCGCGCCCTGGCCATCCCGGAGGGCCAGATCGTCGCGCTCGCGACCTCGTCCGGGAACCGTCCGCTAACAGCCCGATCGGCTCAGGAAGTGCTTGATTTTCAATGACGTAGCGAGGTGTGCATCATGAGACCGGACTCGGCGGCTCGGGCAAGACCACGCTGCTGAACGCGCTGGTCTCGCTGCTGCCGGCCGAGGGGCGCGTCATCTCCATCGAGGACACGCTGGAGCTGCGGCTGCGCCGCGCCAACGGCCTGCGCTTCGAGGCGCGGGGACTCGGCGACCGGGGCGTCACGATCCGCGACCTCGTGCGCCACGCCCTGCGCCACCGCCCCGACCACATCGTCGTCGGCGAGGTGCGCGGGGCCGAGGCCGCCGACCTGCTCCAGGCGCTCAACACCGGACACGGCGGCAGCCTCGCCACGGTGCCTGCGAACAACGCCACCGCCGCGCTGTCGCGCCTCGCCACCTGCGCCATGCAGGCATCCGACGCCCTGCCGTGGACCGTCGTCTGCCGCGGCGTGGTCGACGGCATCGAGGCCGTCATCCACCAGACCCGGACGCCCGAAGGGGTGCGCCGAGTCGACCAGATGGTGCGCGTCCGCGACTACGACGCACAGGAAAATCGCTGGGTCGTCGAGCCGGTCTGGCCGGCGCCTGAAACGGCCGGGGCTGGGCCACCGCGGGCGAAGCGGCGAAGCGGACGGCGGCGCAGACGGTGACGCATGGAAGAGACGGAGGTGGAGGAATGAGCGAACGAGAAGGCAACGGCGACAAGGAGCGGGCGCCCTTCCGGGTAGCGACCCGCGAGCAGTTCGACGAGGCGGTCGAGGAGCTGTTCCGCACCGGGCGCCCCATCGAGGCGCCGTCGCTCGACAAGCTGGCCGATTGGGACGTGGACCTCGAAGACGACGAGGGCCGGATCGAGAGGCTGTGATGGGCAAGCTGCAAGAGAAGGCCAACGAGTACCACGAGTAGTTCGCCGCGCGCATCATCCAGGCGCTCAGGGACGGGACGGCCCCGTGGCAGAAGCCGTGGAAGCCGGGCGAACGCGTCCTGCCCCACAACTTCGGGAGCGGACGCGACTATCGCGGCGGCAACGCCGTGTACCTCGCCATGCAGGCGCTCGACCGCGGCTACGCCGACCCGCGCTGGGGCGGCTACCGCCAGATCCAGGAGGCCGGCGGACACGTCCGCAAGGGCGAGAAGGGCACGCCCATCCTCTACGTCGACTGGCGGCAGCGGCGAACGGCCCGCGACGAGCGGGGCAAGCCGGTGCTCGACGAGAACGGGCGACCGACGCTCGAATGGGTCCAGCGGGACCGGCCGCTCGTGAAGCTCCACCACGTCTTCAACGTCGAGCAGACCGAGAGCCTCAAGCTGCGCTCGCTCCAGACAGCGGCGCCGGAGTGGCAGGGACACGAGCGGGCCGAGGTGCTGATCCGGAACAGCGGCATCCGCGTCGACCACGTGGCCGGTGACCGCGCCTACTACAGCCTCAAGGACGACAAGGTGGTGTTGCCGGAGCGGAGCCAGTTCGACTCCCAGTCCGCCTACACCCATACCGCGCTGCACGAGTTGGGACACGCCACCGGGCACCAGAGCCGCCTGAACCGGCCGACGCTGGTGAACCACGGCGGATTCGGCACCGAGGACTACGCGCGCGAGGAGCTGCGGGCCCAGATCTCCGCCATGATGACCGGCGAGCAGCTCGGCGTCGGGCACGAGCCGCGGCACGGGACAGCCTACGCCGGCTCCTGGATCAAGGCGCTGGAGCATGGACCACACTATGTTCGCTGGCGTCCACTGCCGTGTAGATAACTCCATAAACTACTGTAATCAAAGCTATTTACTGCTAGGCTCGCTGGCCTCAGCCGGTCAGGAGGTCTTGCAGAATCCGCCACCATCCTGCCTATAATACCGGGATGTATACAGAGATTCAGGCCGCCCAGACACCCCGAAGAACCAAGCCCAGAGGACGCCATCCGCACAACGCCCTCGCCCCCGCCTTCGTCCGGACCGCACCGCCCGGACACCACATCGACGGCAACGGACTCTACCTCTACGTCCAGCCGACCGGCGCCCGGAGCTGGATCCAGCGCCTCGTCATCCGCGGCAAGCGCTGCGAGCTCGGACTCGGCTCGACCGCCCTCGTCACCCTCGCCGAGGCCCGCGAGAAGGCCGTCGCCAACCGCAAGCTCGCCCGCGAAGGCGGCGACCCCTTGGCCGACAAGCGCCGCCTCCAGAGCATGCCGACCTTCGCCGACGCCGCAGCGGCCGTCATCAAGCAGAAGCGGCCGGGCTGGAGCAACCCCGTGCAGGAGACGGACTGGCGGAACAGCCTCCGCCGCTACGCCTTCCCGCGCATCGGCACCCGGCCGGTCTCGGAGGTCGAGAGCGCCGACGTGCTGGCGATCCTCGGCCCCATCTGGCACACGCAGCCCGTCCGCGCCAAGAGCGTCAAGCAGCGCATCCACGCCGTGCTGGAGTGGGCAATCGCCATGAACCTGCGCAGCGACAACCCCGCCGACCGGGTGCGGCCGGTGCTCGGCCCGCAGCGCAACATCGTGCAGCACCGGCAAGCGTTGCCGCACCGGGAGGTCGCCGCGGCGCTGGCGACGGTGCGGGCGTCGCGCCAGAAGCCCGCCGTCAAGCTCGCGTTCGAGTTTCTGGTGCTCACCGCCGCGCGGTCGGGAGAGGTGCGGCTGGCGACATGGGACGAGATCGACACAACGGACCACGTGTGGGCGATCCCGGCCACGCGGATGAAGATGAAGCGCGACCACCGGGTGCCGCTGTGCGGCCGCGCGGTGGAGGTCCTCGACGCGGCGCGGACGCTCGGCGACGGCCCGCTGGTGTTCCCCGCCCCGGATGGGCGGCGGCTCGGTATCCAGCAGTTCCGCCGGCTGGTCGAACGGTGCGGCATCGCCTGCGTTCCGCACGGCTTCCGCTCGTCGTTCCGGGACTGGGCGGCCGAGGAGACGGACCACCCGCGCGAGGTCATCGAGGCCGCGCTCGCTCATGTCGTCCAGAACCAGGTCGAGGCGGCCTACGCCCGCTCGGACCTGTTCGAGCGGCGTCGGCGGCTCATGAACGACTGGGAAGCCTACCTCAACGGTGAGCGCCGGGCGGACGGCTGAACGCGGCGCCGACGCGCCGGCGCGGCAGATGGCGAACACGGCATCGAGGCACGCGACGGCAGCGCCGCGATGCAGATGGCCGGCGACGAGCCGATCCATCACGGGGAGCGCCGGTCTGGCGCGAGCGGCAGCCAGGGGATCGAAGGGGACGCCCAGCGTCCCCTCGCCAGCCCCGATGTACGCACATCGAGTCGGCTGGCTCATCCACACCAACGGCCCTGGATCCTGCTCCGGGCCGCTCGTTCGTGTTGCTGATCTGGTACCCGTTCGCAACTCTGTTCACGACCGGGACCGCCTTCCCCGTCCGCCCGGATCTGTTCGTATCCCGGCGCTCTCGTTCGGTGTTCTTCGCGCTCGATCTCCATTATGTGCCTGACCGCCCGTGCTCGCGTTCGTCGGCTGGCTCGTGTTCAGGGCGGGTGTGGTCGACCCGGGAGCCGAGGTCATGCCTGTCGAGTTCCCGGTGCTGCGCCGCTGGTAAACACTGGTTGGCGGTTCTCGGCGGCTGGATCCCGCTCGCCGTACCTCATGAGCGTATCCGGCTCAGATCACGGCCTGGACTTCGAGTGTCCGTTGTGGGATTCTCGCTGCTGGCCGACGCTGCTGGGTCTGCTATGGTCGCTGGGCGGCCGTGCCGGCGTTCGGCAGCGTGAGATCAGGCATGGTCGGACAAGTGCGATCTGGAGCGCGCGCGGAGCCTGTGTCAGGACCGCCAGCCCCGCGCAGCGGGGGCCGAGCGTGAGCGAGGCGTCTTGACACGGGCGAGCACGGGCGGATGATGTGTTGGCCGACGATGCCCTCCGTGCTCCCAGCGTCGCGTTGCGCGGCGTGACCGCAGTCACCGGAGACGACAACCACGCCGGCCGCCGACCTGTCAAGCCGCTGCGCGTCTCCTCCACTTCGTTCCGGCTCTTTCGAGTGACACGCCGCCCGCCGGCGCGGTCTTTGCCCTTGCGGCCGAACGCAGGCGTCCGGCCCTTGAACGGACCGGCCCCAACCACGAGCCAGCACCGCCGGCCCGCCCGGTGACCGGTTCGCCAGGATGCTCCGGCACGGTACACTACGAGACGAAACGAGGCGCGGACGGATGGCGGCGGGCGGAGCGGGCTCACCACGGATCCGGAACCGGCAGATCCGGGACGAGCGACGACGATTGACGATGGTGCGATGGCGGGACACGGACAGGATCGGGCAGCTCGAGAGGCGGAAGGTGCGGAACCGACAGTGTGATCCAGCGTGCCGTCTGATCACATCGGGACCGGGGCTCAACTTACATGATTGGGGTCACGACAGGGTGTAAGAGGGATGACGTGACCAAATTACACGCCCAGTCACACCTCCAGTCACACCCCCCGTCACAGCTTTTCTGCTCTAAGCAGTTGATTCCATTGACCAAACCGGAAACGCACGTGCCATCAACGGGGTCGGGTAAAGGGTCAGGGGAGAAGAGGGGAGCGACCACGGCAAATCTGGCGATTTGCGGCCCCGGCAGGTGCGTCTGCGTCACACCTGCCGGGTCGGGGTCGCTCCCCTCGAAATCCTCCTGTTCAGGAAGGAGACCAGCGCCTGCGGCTTCGGCGCGGCCGCTTGACGGCGGTTGTCCCAGCTGCCGCAGACGACAACCGTCGCCGCCGCGCCGCGGATCGCCCGGACCGGCCCCGGCGTAGCTGCTTCCGACGCTGCGTCGCTATCCTCCGAACGTCACGCCGCCGCGCACTGCACCGACTGTGCCGCGTCGCCTGACACGGTCGACGCCAAGCGCATCGCCGGGTAGCCCCCGTCCCCCCGGCTTGACATGCTGCCTAACCCCCCCCGTGTAGACGGCCTCCCCGTGTCTCCCCGCTCCCGGTGGCGCCATCTCGTTGCTCATGGCCTGGCCTGCCACGAACTCGCTCAGCAGTCGAACGGCGTCACCCGTACGGCGCGAACCCGCGCCCTCCGCGTCCGCCGACGCCCTCCAGGTGATCGGCAGACGCTCCGTCGGAGAGTCGACGCGCCGACCCAGAGCGGTCGAGTCGCCGCCGCCGACCGGAGCAGCACCACGCCGTCGCCGGTGCCATCGTCCCTGAGGCTGATGGCCGCCCGGTGGCATCGGAACGGTCCCTGTGGCATCATGCACTGAGCAGGCTGCCCGGTGGCACGACCATGCGGTGTACTATCCCGCATTATTCCTGAGGTTGTCGAATCGGTCACGGTCGGGGCGCAATCGTTAGGCGAATGCAGTCGTCGGACTTGGCGTGTGGCAGGTGGCAGCGTGGTGAAGCGGTCGTGGCGGGGTGACGGCGCGCACGAGGCACCACGCGCCGACAGCTTCGGCGACGGGGCGCTGGCGTGCAATGCGGGGGTTGAGGTTGGCGGCGCGACGGCGCGCTATCCGGCGCGCGCCCCGAGCGCGAGGGCGAGGTGCCGCCAGACGTCGCGGTATGGGGTCGCTCGCGGCAGGTGCAGGACGAGCCGGCGGACGGAGCGGACGACGTGGACGCTGACCTTGAGCAACCGGTCGCGCAGCCAAGTCACCTGGGTGCGGGCGCCGGCGGTGCGGGCGGCCCTCAGCCGCAGTTCCTGCATGAGCACGTAGGCGGCGGCCGTCAGCAGGACCCGCAGCTGGTTTGCCCAGAACTTGGTGCAGCTCGTGCGGTCGATCTGCAAGCCGTCGAGCAGTTCCTTGATGCGGTTCTCGATGTCGCCGCGCCCGCAGTAGACCTTCTCGTAGATGAAGCGCGGCGTCTGGCGCAGATTGGTCACGACGAAGCGCGGGTTGTCCCGCGGCTGCCGGCCAGTGAGCTGCACGACTTCGGCCTTGATCACCACGCGGCGCTCACGAGCCCACGTGCCCGCGCGATAGCGGGTGTCGAGGTAGAAGTGCGCCGTCTTCTCGCGCAGCATGTTCTCGGTGCGGGCCGCCACCATGACGGGCTCGGCAGCCCGCAGCAGGACGGCGTTCCTGGCCATCGCCACGACGTAGTCGAGCCGCGGCTCGGCATCGAGGAAGTCGAAGACCTCCGGGCAGGCGAAGCCCCCGTCGAGACGGACGAGAAAGCGTGCCTTGGGGAACGCGGACCGCAGCAGCGGGAGCAATCGACACAGCACGCTCAGCGTGCCGTCGGGCGCCTGGGCCTTGCCGGGTCGCAGCACCGCCGCGCACAGATACTGCTCGACCTCGCGGTCGAAGCTCACAAAGGCCAGCAATGGCAGGTAGCACCAGCTGTCGTAGTGCCCGTTGAAGAACGTCAACTGCTGCTCGCCATGCGTCGGGTCGTCGGTCGGGTCGAGGTCGATCGTGATGCGTCGCACCCGCCCGCGCAGCCGGCGACGATGCCGCTCGATGACCGACGTCGCCAGCTCGCGCCCCAGCCGATAGAGCGCGACGCGGCCCGCACCGTTCTCGAACCGCGAGACCGTCGGCTGCGACGCCAGCCGACCGCCCGCCACCGGGTCGCGCCCGAGCAGCAGCTTGTGGATCGGGTCGTCGGCGAGCCGGTCCGAATCGTTGCCGTCGGGATGACCGCAGGCGATGCCGAACACCCGCTGGCCGACCAGGTCCTCGAGCGTGTGCCGGACCTTCTCCGGTGCCCGGCGGTCGACCAGACACCGGCCGAACGCCTTGACCAGTCCGTAGACGCGCTCGGCGGCCTTGAGCAGCACGGCGCCGCCATCCGAGCTCGACTGCTCGCGGTCGAACGTGGCGACCAGCGGCTTGTCGAACAGATCGGGGAACAGAACAGACTGTGCTATCGTGGGGTCCGTCACGCAAGGGCCTCCGTTGTGGCTAAACGTTTGGTAGCACAACGTTTGTACCACACGGAAGGCCCTTGCGTCTCGTCGCCAACCCCACCTTCACGCATAATCCGGGCTAGGGGAGGACGCGCGCAGCGTGTTAACACCTCGTGCAGTGTTCAGTTTGCCGGGTTCTTCAACTCCTGCTCGATCGCCCGCAACCGCTCGTCGATGCGGTTGTAGTCCTCGCGCATGTCGTTGCGGAGCTCCCGGATCTCGCCCTGTACGCCGTCGATGTGAGCATTCACATCATCGATTCGAGCATGCACGCCGCCGATCAAGGCGTACATCACCCCGGCGAGCATGACCACTGCCGCCAGCACGCTTCCCACCACCCACTTCGCATCATCGCTCATGCTTGTGTTCTCTCAACGAGCGAATCCTTCCACGAGACGCCCTCAGACGACCTGTACGGGCCGATCGGGTGCGCCAACGGTCAGGGTCGCTGGACCCGAGAACACGCCCACAGGGCGAGGAAATCGCCTTCCAAGGAACCTCCTGCGGAGCCGCGCGCAGTAGAGATAGCAACCCGTGGCAGAAGTCGTGCTGCACCCGGCAAGAGCGGTGTTGGCCCGATAACAGGTCGTACCGCGGTCGAAAATCGCCCGGATCTGACCTGATCCGAGCCGTTTCTGCGCCGCTGCCGGCCAGTTTCTGTGCAGCGTGTAGTTTCCCAAGGGCTGATAGAACCCACCGGCTGATCCGGTCCGTGTCATTGGGGCACCGGTCAGCGAGTTCGGCCGAGGTCGGCGGTGTGTTCCGCGTGTCCCGCCGACGCGGTTGTCCGCGGTTGTCGTAGTCCGGCAGCGGGCCACGTACTGTAGCGTCCATCGCGCCGGGTAGCATATCACACTGCCGGCGACGCGCGTCAGCAGTTCTGTAATTGTCCCTGCGCCATCGGGCGAGGCGGCGATGAACCCGTTGACTGCACTGGAGGAACCCGTGCTCCGCGCGCGCCGCCCGGCGGGCCTAGCAGCCTGTGGTGAAAGTCGCTGATCCGGCCTGGCCCCGGCGCGATCGAACCCGTACACTGAACGACCATGGCAATGGGCAAGAGACCGGCGGCGCGCCAGGCGTCGCCGATGTGGGTGGACACGTCGGACCTCCCGACGAGCGACGGGCATCCTTAACTTCGAGCGACTGAACCGGGTCCTGGCGGATTCCGGCTTCGATGCGTTCGTCGAGGAGTTGTGCGCGGCCTTTTACGCGGACCGGCTGGGCCGTCCGAGTCTGCGTCCGGGTCGGTATTTCCGGATGCTGTTCATCGGCTATTTCGAGGGTCTGTCGTCGGAGCGGGGGATTGCGTGGCGGGTAGCCGATTCGCTGAGTCTGCGGTCGTTCCTGGACCTGGAATTGACTGAGGCGGCGCCGGATCACTCGACGCTGTCGCGCACGCGGCGGCGGATCGACGTAGAGACCCACGAGGCAGTTTTCACATGGGTTCTGGAGCGGCTGTCCGCAGCGGGTCTGGTTCGGGGGAAGACGGTCGGCATCGATGCGACGACGCTGGAAGCGCACGCGGCGATGCGGAGCATCGAGCGGCGGGACACGGGAGAATCCCACGAAGAGTTCATTCGGCGGTTGGCGGAAGCGTCCGGTGTGGAGACCCCGACGCGGGCCGAGTTGGCTCGGTTCGACCGGTCCCGGAAGAACAAGAAGGCGTCGAACAAGGAGTGGAAATCGCCGCAGGACCCGGACGCGAAGATCGCGAAGATGAAGGACGGTCGGACGCGCTTGGCCCACAAGGCCGAGCACGGGGTCGACAGGGACACGGGGGCCATCGTCTCGGTGACGGTCCAGGATGCTTCCGACGGCGATACGGCCACGCTGCCGGAGACGCTGATCGTGGCGGCCGAGCAGGTGGAGTTGGTGCAGCCGGACGGTGCTGGGGTCGAAGAGGTCGTCGCCGACAAGGGGTACCACAGCGACGAGACGCTGGTGGGGCTGCGCGAGGTAGGGGTGCGGAGTCACGTGTCCGAGCCGGCGCGCGGCCGGCGCCGCTGGCAGGACAAGAAGACGGGCGAGACGCCGCCGGAGAAGCGTGCTGCGCAAGAGGCGTTGTATGCGAACCGGCGGCGTGTGCGCGGCCGTCGGGGTCGTCGCCTGCAACGGCGCCGGGGTGAGATGGTCGAGCGTACATTCGCGCATATGTATGAGACGGGCGGTATGCGTCGGGTCTGGGTGCGCGGTCACGACAATGTCCGCAAGCGCGTGCTGATCCAGGCGGCCGCCTGCAACATCGGACTGCTCTTGCGGCGCCAGACCGGCATCGGTACGCCCCGGAGCCTGCAGGGGCGGGCTCTTTCGTCGATTTGCCGCCTGATCGACCGTCTGATCGACCTCTGGGGGCGTCTGACGCGCGCTTGGGGGTTCAAATGGACACCGACGGCGCTCGTCGGCTCAATTGCTCATCGCCAAGCTGCCTGAACAACCGGGCTCAGCGAATAGACTTCTTCCACGGGCTGCTAGCGCGGCGTGCGCTCATCCCTCGGCCAGTGGTCCCCGAGCGGACCGAACATCTGCTTGAATAAGTCCTCGACTTCAAGTAGTTTCCTGTCACGGTGGGCGAACTCACGATCATCGTCGAACGCTTCGTGGCGCCAATCTGCGATGGCCTGACAGACGATGCCGAAGGCCGGCCTAGCCTGGAAAATTCATGAGGCGCCCGGCCTGAGTAGAGACACAAAAGCCTCCGTGTGCTAAAACGCTGTTGACGACAGATGTTTTCGGCACGACGGAGGCTCTTGCGTGACGGACCCCACGATAGCACAGTCTGTTCTGTTCCCCGATCTGTTCGACAAGCCGCTCGTGGCCACGTTCGACCGCGAGCAGTCGAGCTCGGATGGCGGCGCCGTGCTGCTCAAGGCCGCCGAGCGCGTCTACGGGTTGGTCAAGGCATTCGGCCGGTGTCTGATTGACCGCCGGGCACCGGAGAAGGTCCGGCACACGCTCGAGGACCTGGTGGGCCAGCGGGTGTTCGGCATCGCCTGCGGCCATCCCGCCGGCAACGATTCGGACCAGCTCGCCGATGATCCGATCCACAAGTTGCTGCTCGGGCGCGACCCGGTGGCGGGCGGTCGGCTGGCGTCGCAGCCGACGGTCTCGCGGTTCGAGAACGGTGCGGGCCGCGTCGCGCTCTATCGGCTCGGGCGCGAGTTGGCGGCGTCGGTCATCGAGCGGCATCGCCGCCGGCTGCGCGGGCGGGTGCGACGCATCACGATCGACCTCGACCCGACCGACGACCCGACGCATGGCGCGCAGCAGCTGACCATGTTCAACAGCTACTACGACAGCTGGTGCTACCTGCCATTGCTGGCCTTTGTGAGCTTCGACCGTGAGGCGGAGCAGTATCTGTGCGCGGCCGTGCTGCGGCCCGGCACGGCGCAGGCGTCCGACGGCACGCTGGGCGTGCTGTGTCGGCTGCTCGCGCTGCTGCGGTCCGCGTTTCCCGAGGCGCGCTTTCTCGTCCGGCTCGACGGCGGCTTCGCCACGCCAGAGATCTTCGACTTCCTCGATGCCGAACCGCGGCTCGACTACGTCGTGGCGATGGCCAGGAACGCCGTGCTGTTGCGGGCTGCCGAGCACGTCATGGTGGCGGCCCGCACCGAGAACATGCTGCGCGAGAAGACGGCGCACTTCTACCTCGACACCCGCTATCGCGCGGGCACGTGGGCTCGTGAGCGCCGCGTGGTGATCAAGGCCGAAGTCGTGCAGCTCACCGGCCGGCAGCCGCGGGACAACCCGCGCTTCGTCGTGACCAATCTGCGCCAGACGCCGCGCTTCATCTACGAGAAGGTCTACTGCGGGCGCGGCGACATCGAGAACCGCATCAAGGAACTGCTCGACGGCTTGCAGATCGACCGCACGAGCTGCACCAAGTTCTGGGCAAACCAGCTGCGGGTCCTGCTGACGGCCGCCGCCTACGTGCTCATGCAGGAACTGCGGCTGAGGGCCGCCCGCACCGCCTGCGCCCGCACCCAGGTGACTTGGCTGCGCGACCGGTTGCTCAAGGTCAGCGTCCACGTCGTCCGCTCCGTCCGCCGGCTCGTCCTGCACCTGCCGCGAGCGACCCCATACCGCGACGTCTGGCGGCACCTCGCCCTCGCGCTCGGGGCGCGCGCCGGATAGCGCGCCGTCGCCACGGCAACCTCCGCGCCCCGGATGCTCGCCAGCGCCCCTGCGCCCGACCTGTCGGCGCTTGCCACCTCATGCGTGCCGTCACCTCGCCCCGGCCACTGCACCACGCTGCCACCTACCACGCGCCGCGTCCGAAAACGTTCTTCGCGCGACGATCAGGCCCTGCCTGGGACCGATTCGATAACCTCACGAATTTTCCGGGCTAGGGTCAGGCGTCGTCGCGCTGCCCAGGGCTTCGCGGGCGGTTCTCACCAGTTCGGCCGCCCGCCGATAGCGAACAGCGTCCTCCTGCCGTTGGTCGACCAACCGCTGTAGCTGATGCTGAGCCTCGAACAGGTAGGTCTCGTAGTTGTCGATCTCGACGCCGTTCTCGCTCAGCCTCAACCCCAGCGCCTCAAACTGTTCCCGGTATCGCTCTAACTCTGTCACTTCTACCACTCCTGTTGCTGGCAGCAGACCATCCCCACGCGATCGACAGAGTAGGTTCTTCGTTTGGCAGCGATGAACGCGTCGAACCCTGCCTTATTCGAGGACTGGACAGCCGGTCTCGCCGGGAGACCTCGGCTTCATGGCGACTGCGGAATCGGCTGTGAGCCGTTGAGCCTCACCCGCGAAACCGGCCTTCTCGCAGTATACGACCTGGGCGCTGGGTGCGGCTCTTCTTCGTCGTCGGCGCAAGCAGTCTCTGCGGCGGCGGCGAGGCTGGAGGCGGTGGATCCGTCACCGCGTGGTCACGGCGGCGACGAGGCGCTGGCCGCCGCCGTACTGATGACCTGGATGGAGACCCGCTCCCGGCTGCGCGAAGCCGCCGCGGCGCATCTGCGCCAACGGGGCATCGAAGTCATCGAGCCGCCGGGGATCGCCTTCACCAGCTCGTGGGAACCCGGCGAATGGCTCCTGGAGCGGGACAGGCTGCTGGAAGACCACGACGCCGGAGCAGGCGCCAACGCGTTGACGAACCTCAAGCGCAGGAAATACGCTGGACAAGCCGAACCGACGGGCCGAGGGACGCATCAGCCTGCACTGCGACGACGAGAGTGAGCATGGACGCCGAGTACACCGCATGGTTCGAGCGAGAACTCGAACGCCGAAGGCTCGAGGACGACCCCCCAGCCAACACGGGGCTACTGCCCGTCGCGCGTTTCAGCGACGAGTACGCGCCGGAAGACCCCCGGGTGCCGGGCGCTCGAGGCGCCGGCTCAAGCGCGGTGCGCGGCGTGCTCGCCGGCGCCTGCGCAGGCTGGGGCCGGCGCCCCGACGCGCACGAGTTGCACGAGGCGATGCAGGCAGCCGAACCGACGCAGCGGCAGCTCGCCGTCGGCGGGGCCCTTCTGGCCGAGGCCACGCCCGACGACATCCTGCTGGCGTACCTGCAGGGCGCGTTCACGTGGCGGCAGCTGGCACGCCTGATGCACCGGAGAGGACGCTACACCGGCACTCTCGCCCGGTACGTCAACCTCCACGCCGAACCACGGCAGCAATGACTCTACCCGAGCCTGCACGGCAGGCATGGCACCGGCACCGCGAGGCGTTGGTAACCATCGCCGTAAGAGAAGCGCCGTCAGGGCGCCTCCTGCTCGGGGGCGGCACCGCGCTGGCCGCGCGCTGGAAACACCGGGTAAGCGTCGATATCGACGTGCTCGTGCCCGATCGCAACGGACTGCAGGACGCGCATCCGGGCGGGCCGACCGACCTGGCCCGAGCAACCGGGGGCGAAGTAGTCAGCAAGGCCCGAGACAGGATCAAAGTCCAGGTCGGCGAGACGTTGCTCGACGTCACCGCCATCACGCCACAACTGCCAGGACTTGAAGTAAACGAGGAAATCGAGGGACACAACCAGATGGTCCTCTCGTCCGCACAGATTTTGCGCGGAAAACTCAACCGAACGCACCACGGGCTAGCCCTGCCCGTGCCCCGGATTTCTGGGGCTGGACTTTGTAAGGCGTGTGAGGTCGTCGAATTCGTCTCGCAATTCAAAGGCGAAAACCATGGCAACGAGTTGAATGTAGCCGTACCACAGCAACTGCGCCCCGGGCGGCTCGCGGGGGCGTCCGAGCCACCCGCCGAGGCGCCCGACCAGACCGACCGCGTCGCCGAGGCGCGCCGGCGGCGGCAGCTTGCGTGAGCGGGCGAAGGTGGCGAGCACGCGCAACTCGCCATCGGAGAACAGCAGGTCGCCCGGCAGGTCGGGCACTTCGCGGCCGAGTTGGACCATCAACTGGATGCGCCACCCGATGACCATCTTGATGGCCATGGCGCGTTCGAGCCGCTCGGCCGTGTGGTGCTGCAACTCCTCGACCTTGCAGCCGGACTTGAGCACCCGAAAGTACTCTTCGATCCGCCAGCGCAGGCTGTACCAGTGCAGGATCTGCATGGCGTCGTCGGCGCTGGTTACCCGCAGCGTGGTCAGCACGAACCACTCCAGTGGCTTGACCTCGGGGGGCGGCTGTTCCTCGCGCACGTGGACGACCCACAGCTCGACCGGCTCGTCGCCGGGACAGGGCAGCGCCACCTGCTGGTAGCGCAGCGTCACGTCGGCGACACGCGCCTTGCGGCGGTCCTTGCGGGCCTGTTTGCTGGCCTTGACTCGCGCGCTCAGCCGCTGCACCTCGACCTGTGCGGCGCCGCGGGCCGGCGCGTTGCGCACGGTATCGAACAGACGGCGCGAGACCGTCTGCCCATCGGGCGTCTTCTCCTTGCCCAAGACGCGGTCGGCCTTCGCGCGGACCAGCAAATCGACCGGCGGGGCGTGGGCGCGGTGCTCAAGGAACAGGTCGACGAAGTCGGCCTCGCGGTCCATCACGCACACCACGCGGGTCTCGGACAATTGCTCGGCCGCCTGCGCGCAGTCGCGCAACCCCTCGACCCAACGGAACGACTTGCGCTCGGTGCGCGGCTTCGCGCGCGGCTCGCCTGCCGTCTCCGGGTTCGGGAGCGCGGGCGCGTCGAAGGCGGCCCGCAGCACGCCCAACGCTACCCCGTCGGGATTGACGGCCAAGGTCGTGTGCAACGCCAGGCCGCGCGCCACCGCCCCGGTCTGGTTCGAGCCGATGGCCCCCAGCCCCTGCGTCTGACCGCGCCGGGTGAAGTTCAACCGGGTGCCGTCCTGGATGCACAGCACCAACTCGTGCGCCTGCATCCGGCGCAGCGTCCGCTCGCGATGCGGCGCGAGGATGTTGTCGACCGTTACCGCACTGTCGGCGGGCTGGTCAATCAGCCGGTAATGCCCCTTCACCAGGGCGCGCGCGCCCTGGGCAGCGCCGGTGATAGCGCGCATCGGAGACTCTGCCATTTGCTGCGCGCTCTGCACCAGACGCGCGCTCAGCCGCGCGTCGCCCAGCCGCGCCCCGCCGAACTCGTGACCCGCCCACGACGCCGCGTCGAGCCCGTCGCCAGCCGCCAGCGGCGCGATGCCCGCGGCGGGCGCCGCGAGGCGGGCGCGCCACGCCGGCTCCAAGGCATACATATACACTGCCTTGCGCGTTTCGGCCGCCGCGTGCGTGCGGTCCCCCCGCCCGCGCCCGCAGGTCTCACCCACCCGAATCCAGTTGGCCGCGCGCACGCTCGCCCCCGTCTGTTCGGTCTCGTCGACGAACGTCTCCAGCAGCCAGGGGCGATAGCCATACAGACGCTCGCAGTCGTCGCCGACCGCCCGCACCACCCGGCCCAGCACGTACGAGGCCAAGTTGCGACACACAATCCCGGGGCGCACCAGCAGCCGGCACAGGCCCAGCACCCGGTGCAGATGGGCGCGCCGGCCCGTATCGTTCCACCCGACCCAGGCGTCGCGGGACCGCAGCCGCCGCGCAGATGCCGCAAACCCGACGCCGCCCAGCCAACCATGCGCCGAACCCACCAGATACCGCAGTTGCGGGCCCACGAACGGACCGGCCCCCCGGGGGTGCTCGTAGGCCATCAGCGTGTTCCAGACCTGCCGCTGCGCGCCGGTCTCCACCAGCGCCAGGGTCAGACCCACAACCGCGCCGACCGTGCCCGGCACGTCCACGGCCAAGGCTACCGGGTCCGCAAGCACCCGCGCCCGGCCCCCAACCCCGCGAACCGGCTGACCCGCAGGCAGCGAGACGTGACCGGCCGCCGCCAGGTCGGACAACGCCCGGCTGCAACTCGCGCGCTGCCACCGGCCCCGCCCGTCGCGGAAATCGAACGCTTCACAGACGCGATCGGCGACCTGACCGCGGCTGCCGACACCCTGCGAGACCGCGTCGTCCAGCACGTCGCGCAGGCGGGTGAGGTTGTCCCGTAGAATACGTGAGACTTGATTCTGAATCTCCATGCCGGCCACCGTAGCGAAGTGGCCTCATGAAGTCCAGCCAAAAGTTATGGGGCACGGGCAGGGCTAGCCCGCGACGCGTTCGACCTGATCAGCGCCGCAAGAGCGGACCGGCAGGCGCTGCAAACCGCCGTCAACACACTCGACAGAACGGAAACCGAGGTCGTATGCCAAAACCTCAGAGGCGCGAACTCGCACATGGCGAACGACGCACCGAACGCGCTGCGCGGCATCGCCGACGAGTTTCGGACCGACCTCAACCAGCTGGGCGAGCAGTCGGCGGCCGCAGTCGAGGACAGCCGCTACATGCGGGTCCGCATCACCCTGGCAGCCGGGCATCTCATCATCGAGCGGGAGACCCGCAACGAAAGCAAGCCGCCGGCGCAGTACGCGATACAAGATGTGGCCGACGCATTACAGCAAACGGGAATCGACGGTTACCTGACAGCGAATCACGCCACGCACGCCGGGATCGCAACGCTGGGAATCGCCAAACTCCACAGCCAGGGCCAACGGGGACTGGTATTCGACACGGCGCAGGACCAACCGGCCGCAGAGATCCAACGCGCAGCTGCCGCAGCCTTTGAAGACGGTATTTGTTTAGTGGGTGATCTGCCAATGAACATGGGCAGAAACGGGGCCTGAGCCGCCAAAGCTCGGTGCCGCCACGAGACTTGCTTTGAGCCGACGGCGGGTTCACACGGTGTCTCCGGATGGTGTCGCTGAACATCGTTGCGGTGGGGAACTGGACGCGAGGACACCAGCGTCGGCCTGTCGGCGGGCAACCGGGCGCAACGGTGGGTGAGCCGCGGGGACGGGTCGCGCCGCGTGGTCGGTCGGACGCTGCGCGCCTACGTGGGCGCCGGCGACATCGCGAGCAGCTTGGGGACAACGGGCTCGACGCCGCACAACATCGCGGTGATCAGCGGAGGCAGGTCGAGATGGCGCTGGCGGGCGGTGCGCACGACGCTGGCCAGCACCTGCTGGGTGTCGGCGCCCTTGCGGGTGCGGTTGCCGCCGCACACCTTGCGAATGACCACGGCGGGCCGGATGGCCTGTTCGGCGCGCCAGTTGGTGGCATCGAGCGAGGGGTCCCACAAGAACAGGAACACGGCCGGGAATTCGGTGGCCAGGTGCGCCGCGAAGCGCTCGGCGTCAGCGAGCGGCGGCGGGTCGTCGACGAGCCGAGCGAGCCGGGCCGTGAGTCGGCCGCGGGCCGTGGCCATCCCGTGCTCGCTCAGTTCTCCCGCGTTGCAGCGGTCCCGCAGGTCGAGGGCGGCCTGCAGGACCGCCTGCACCTCGCTCGCCCAGCGACTGTGGGGATGATCCTCCCGGAGCTGCTTGCAGCGTTGCAGCAGGTGATTCAGACAGGTTTGGTGCAGCCCGTCGTAGCAGCGATACGGCGCCCACCCGTCGCGCACGAGCACGCCGGTGTAGTCCGTTCCCAGCACCGTGGCGGCAGCGGCGAACCCCCGGCCGGGGCAAATGGCGTAGACCGTCGTCTCCGGGGTGACGAACGTCCACAGCCAGTGGCGCTCGCCGCCAACACGCCAGCCGGTCTCGTCCGGCGTGACCACCGGCGCGTTGCGGACCTGCTCGCACAGCGCCGCGTAGGCCGGCGCGGCGGCGCGGGCCGCCCGGTGCAGCACGTGGGCGAGACCGCCCGGCGTGACCTGCAGGCCGAAGGTGGTCCGCAGAAGGTGCGCGACCTTCGCCAGCGGCACCCCCAGTTCCGTGTGCAGTTCAACCACCAGCGCGACAACCTCGGGACCGAGCTGCACGCCGGCCGCGCCCAGCGCATCGGAGGTCTGCAGCACGTGGCGGCCCTGCACCCGCCGCTGACACTGCGAGCAGTGGCCGACCTCAATGTCGAAGCGCCGCACGACCGGGCGTACCACGGGCAACTCTTCCTGATACTGCGACGCCACGCGGGTCACGTCGACCTCGCCGCCGCAGTCCGGACATTCCACTGGAACCGGCGCCGCGTGGGTTTCGTCGACCCGCGCCGGGCGCGGACGGCAGCCGTGGCGGCCGTACGCCGCACCGGCCCGCCGTCCGGGACGCCTGCCGCGACCTTGCGACCGGTCCTTGGCGAACGGCGCGGCCTGGCGGCGACCTGCCCGGCGTGCCTCGTCCAATTGCCGCTTCAGGTCCTCGATCTGTTGCTTCAGGCGGTCATTTTCTCGTTGCAGGCGGCTGTTCTTGCGCTGCACGCTCTCGGCGTCGCGCTCCCGCCGCGTCAACTCTCCGCGAAGCCGTTCGACGTCGGTGGACAGTTCCGCAATCCGATGCGGGGGCGATTGCCGGTCGGCGGTCGTCACACCACCGTTATGCCACAATTCGAAACGTTGTACAAGTCAAAAAATTGACACTCGGCCCAAAACCCGCTAACTGAAGACTGAAGACGAAGAGCGGCAGTTGCATCCCAACGAGGTTCGGCCCGGCCGACCAAACGATCCAGAACAGGAGCGGCGAGGGCAGAAAAAACCAAGCGTCGAACTCGGCCAGGACGCGCCGGAGCCGCCGAGGGCGCCGGAGCCGGCAGCCGGGTTGGCAGCCAGCAAGTCCCGCTCTCGCGGGCACAGCAAGTCCGACTGGCACTCCCGGTAGAAACGCCACCGCCTTTCAGCCGCTCCATTCCGGCTCTCCTCAATCAGGTGTGGGTCCGGGGTGAGAGTGATCGGCAGGTTCAGCGAGCGGGTTCGACCGCAGCGGCCGGGCCGCCAGGGCGGCCGAAGCCGCCGCCGGCACCTGCCTGCGCCGCCTGGCCGGGACGGGTGACCCCGCGGCGCGGCTGCGCGAGGCCACCGACGCCGCGAACGCGGCGCTCCTCGCCGGACTGAAGACCGACCCCGAGGCGGTCAACGCAGGGGCGGCGCTCACGGCGGTCGTCATCGACGCCGGCGGACTCTGGCTCCGCAGCGTCGGCGGCGGCCCGGTCCACCACTTCCGCGCCGGAACCGGCGCCATCGAGCCCTGCCGCCCGCCGACGCACGCCGCAGGCGCCAAGCGCACGCCGCGGGCGCTGATGGGCATGCCCCACGACGCCGACGGCCCGGCCAGAACGCCGCGCCGCTGCCGAGATCTTCCAGCGCAAGGCGCGCATCGAGAGCGGGTTCAAGGACGAGCTGCTCTACCCTGGAATTGAAGCCGTCGCTCTGGGCGCCGCCCCCGCCACACCGCAGGGAGCGGCGGCCGCGCTCACGTTCCTCGCAGCTCTCGAGACGCGGCTGGCGGAATACCGGCCTCTGCGGCCCCAGGCCGTATCGCGGGGCGAGGAGGTCGAACGCGCCGGCGCCCGTCAGGCCGCCGAGGAAGACATCCTGGCGCTGGCCCGGAACTGGGAGAGCACGCTCGCGCTCGCAGAAGAGGCCTGGGAGGCAGACGCCGGCGACGAAGACGAGGAGAACGACCAGCACGCCGGCGCCGACGACGACAGGCAGGCCAGCACACCCGCCGACGGCGCCGACGGCGAGGGGCCGCAGGGCGAGAGCTCCTCGCTACGGGAGGAGAACGACCGGCTGCGCCGCAGGAACGAGGCTCTCGAGGCCAGGAGCGCGGAGCACGACAGGGAGATCGGCGCACTCAACGACGAGATCGCCCGCGCCCGCAGGACCGAGGAGCAGTGGCGGCGCGCCTACGTCGAGAGCCGCAAGGGCCAGCGGCCCGGCGACGAGCCCGTCCGCATCGACAGCGTCCGGCACGCGGTAGCGCTGGCGCGCGAGGCCTTTCCCGACAGGCTCCTGATCAAGCTCAACTCGCGCTCCGACGAGGACACGCCGTTCGCCAGGCCCGGCGAGGTCTACGACGTGCTGGCGTGGCTCGCCACCACGTACCGCGACGCCAGCGGCACGCGCATAGGAGAAGCGTGTTCGGGCTGGAGCCTCAAGACGAACCAGGTGGAGGAGTCGATTGCAAAGACGTGGTTCCTCGGAGCGCACCTGGGCAAGGGGACGAGCCGCGACCCGCGGCACACCATCCGGATCGGCTTCGCCCGCGACGACGAGAACGAGCGCGTCATCGTCGGCTTCATCGGCCTGCACCAGCGCAACCGCCAGTCTTGAACGGACGAGGACCGGCGGCCCCGTCCGGAGACCCGACAGCGAGCAGCCGCGGAGATTCCCCCAGGAAGGACGCTCGGATGACCACCCTGAACCATGAAGGCGGCCGGCATGAGCCCCGCCCAACGCGTTGGAGTCGGCCTGCGGCCAGCGGGGGCGCGCGATGAGAGGGCGCGCCGGCACGGACCCCACCCGGGGCGACGACGCGCTGGCGAGGCAGCTGCGCGGGCTGCAACGCACCACCGACCGCATCGCGGCCGTGATCAACGAGTCGCGCCGCCGGATCGACCGGATCGCCGGCGACGTCGACGAGCTGCTCTACCAGGAGCAGGCCCGCGGCGCGGAACAGCCCGCGGCGGCCGGCGCCGCCGAGAGCGCGCCGCCGGCCGCCCGGCCACCTGGGCGCTGCCAGGGCTGCGGAGACGCCGGCAGACCGGCCACCGAACGCATCGTGACCGAGGGCCGCCGGCGCGGAGTCGCCTACTGCGAGCGGTGCGGGGCGGCAGCCAGGGCCGTGCTCGAGCGCCACGGGGCGCCGTACGAGACCGCACGGTTCGGAGGATGACCCGCGCCGGCGGCCGCACGCAGCGGCGAAGGAAACCGGATGACGAGCGAGGCGAGCGGGAGCGCGCAAGCCGCGGTCGAGGGCGTGCCGGTCGAGATGGTCCCGACCACGGCGCGCGAGCACATCACGGGGTTCGCCGCGCTGAACATCCCCCACGCATGGCGTCTGAGCGGCGACTGGCACGAGGCGTGGTTCGACATCAAGCCGACCCGGGTCTCCCCCTGCCACATCATCAACGAGAGGCGCTTCGGGCGCCTGCTCGACCGGCTCGGGCGAGGGGGATTGCGGGACTCGCGACCGGGTCTGGCGCTGTTGGGCCACCCTGCCCGGAACTGGCCGGAGAAGGTCTGGGCGGCGACGCACGAACGCGCGGTCATCGAGATGGCCTGGGCACGACTCGAAAGGCTGGCAGGCAGAGACATCCCCATCGGATTGCCGGCGATCGACCACTACGACTTCTGCCGAATCCTGCCGCACCCGGACCAGTGGGTACGGGTCCGCTGGTGGGCATGGCGCCTGCGGAGGGTGCCGACGCCGACGGGACTGACGATATGGAACGAGCTGGAGAAGGGGTGGCGGCCATGAGGTGCCCGCGAATCAACCCGCATCGAGACGGAGACCCGGCAGACGCGCCACCTCCCGCGGGTGATCCCGGGCGGGCGCGAGCGGCTCCCCCGCGCGCATCCCGTTGACGGCACAGCCGGCAGCGTCCCAGTCGACGCGCCGGCGGCGCCTGCGATCGGTCCAGTCATCGAGCTGCTGATCCGGACCGGCATCGTCGCCCAGCGCGGCCGAGACCGCCGCGACGGACTCGTCAAGGGTCCACGCCGCAGCCGCCGGGTCGACGGTTCCCGAAGCCAGACCCCTCGACACGCCGGCGACGACGCGCAGGTGCGAGAGCAACACGCCATCGAGACGATCCCTTCCGGCAACGTCGTCGACGGGGGCGCCAGAGCCGCGAGGGCGCAGCCAGCGCCGCAGCATCGACAGGACCGCGCCGAGGGCGGCCGACGTGGCAGTGCTGCCGCGCGCCTCGGCGACGCGGCAGAGAACCCCGTACTCCTGCGGCCGCAGTTTCAACGCAACGACACGGCGGGCTTCGCGAGGCATGGCCGAGAGCCTACCGGATACTCGTTCGCAGTCCGCAGCAGCGGGCACGCGCCACCAGACCCGCGCCCGCAGGACGGGACCGGACGAGGAGGACGAGTACGGCCAGCTCACCCGCGACTGAGCCGCGGTCCCGGCCGGCGCCGAATCACGTTCGAGCGGCCGTTCCGCGGCCGGTGCCCGCCGCGGCGGGGCAGTCCCGCGCGCCGTCCCCGTGACAGACAAATGTATGCTATTATCCCGTCATGGGACGGACCCGCCCGGGCGAGACGCGCGCGAAGGTGTTCGCGTTCGTGCGGGAGCGGCTGCTCGCCGGGCAGCCGCCGACGGTGCGCGAGGTGCAGCAAGCGTTCGGCTTCCGGGCGGTCCAGACGGCCAGGCAGCACCTCGAGCAGCTCGTCGCGGAAGGCCGGCTGGTGGCCGGCCGGCACAGGGCGCGCGGGTACGGCCTGCCGGCGCGGGCGGGGGGCACACGCACCGTGCTGGCGCCGCTGCTCGGCCAGGTGCCGGCCGGCGCGCTCGACGAAGCCGTCGAGGAGCCGGACGGCTACCTGCCGGTCGACGCCCGGGGCGCAGCCGCCGGCGAGCTGTTCGCGCTGCGCGTGCGCGGCGAGAGCATGACCGGGGTGGGCATCCTGCCGGGCGACATCGTGATCGTGCGCCGGCAGCCGACCGCCGCGCCCGGCGACATCGTCGTGGCGCGGGTCGACGACGACGCCACGGTCAAGACCTTCAGGCCGCGGGGGCGCTACGTGGAGCTGCGCCCCGAGAACCCGGCCTTCGAGCCGATCGTGATCGAGGCCGGCGCGGTGGTCGTCCTCGGCAGGGTGATCGAGGTCCGGCGAATCCTGTGAGCCCGCGGCGCGGGCTCTCGGCGCAAGGCGGACGACAATCATGGCGAACGCAGCGACAAGGCTCGATGCACTCGTCTCCGCGTCCCGGACCTGGGTGAACCGCGCCCTGTCGGTGCCGGCCCCGGCGGCCTGGACCAGCGCCGCGCTCGGGGGCTGCCTGGCGGAGCTGTCGGGCACCGACGCCTCGCCTTCGCTCACGCTGGCGTTCGGTCTGGTGCGCCAGGTTCAGCAGCGGGGCGAGCCGGTGGCGTGGGTCAGCCCGCCCGAGAGCACCTTCTTCCCGCCCGATGCGGCGGATGGCGGCGTCGACCTGGCGACGCTGCCGGTGATTCGGCTGGCCGGTGTGCGCCGCCGGGACCGCCCGCCGCGGCGTGCGCCGGAGCCTCCCGCTCCAGGGGAGATCCCCGATCCCGCACCCGGCGACACTCGCCAGCGTGCAGCCGCTCTGCCAGGCGATCCCGAGCAGCCGATCGCGCCGCTCGAGCGGAACGTGGGCCGCCGCCCGGGCCCGGCTGGTCTTCGGAGGCTTCGAGACATGCACTACCCGAACGACAGCGCGGCGGCGGGGCCCGAGCCAGACACGAAGCCGCGCAACATCGCCCCGCAGCCGGTTCAGACGGCACAGATCCGCGACGCCAACACGTGGGTGCACGCCGTGGTCCCGAACGCCTGGACCCACGAGGAGATCACCGCGTGCGGCGTGCGGATGGGACACGCCTGGTCCACGATCGAGGAACGGCCCGAGCACGACATCGACTGCCCGCGGTGCATCACCGAGATCGAAGCCGGGCGGCAACACGCCGCATACGCCGAGCCGGACAAAACGCCGCACGAGCCGCCCCCACCGCGCCGCGAGCCGCCGCCCGCACCAGAACGCACAAGACCGCGGCCGCCGCAGGCACCAGAGAAGACCAACGGGCAAGGCTCTCTCTTCTGACCGGGGAAAGCGCAACCGAAGGCAACAGTCCCAACGCGTTGGACAACCACCGGACGCAAGAGACGGCCCGCGACCGGTACACCTCCCCGCAGCGCGGCAGAGACAGAGCGGCCGATGGAGCACAGGGACACGGCCACACCCGGAGCCGCGGCCACCGATAGCCGGCACGGCCCGGCGGCACGCAGCGGCATCGTCATCCCGCCGCGGCGGCCGGACCCGGCAACCGCGATCGGCCCGCGCCGCCGCGCACCCGCGCCCGACCACCCGGCCGCCGTTTACCTGCTATCGCTCTCCACGCGCGCCGGGCGCGAGTCGATGCACTCGGCGCTCAACACCGCGGCGCGCGCGCTCGGCTTCACGGACGCAGCCGAGGCGCCCTGGGCGTCACTGCGCTACGCCCACACGGCGGCCCTCCGGGCCATCCTGCAGCTGCGCTACGCGCCGGCGACCGCCAACAAGATCCTGTCGGCCGTGCGCGGGACGCTCGGGGCCGCGTGGAAGCTCGGCCTGATCCCGGGCGAGGACTACCGCCAGGCCGTCTCGGTCAAGGCGGTCCGGGGCCGCGACCTGCCCCGCGGCCGCGCGCTCGAAGCCGGCGAGGTCCGCGCCCTGTTCGACGAAGCCGACCCGGAGCGCCCCGCCGGCGCCCGAGACGGCGCCCTGCTCGCGCTGCTCTTCGGTTGCGGGCTGCGCTGCGCCGAGGCCGCCGGGACAGCGCTCGAGCACCTCGACGAGGCCGCCGGGACGCTGCGCGTCCGCGGCAAGGGCAACCGCGAGCGGCTCGCCCCAGTCAACCGCGGCGCGCTCGACGCCCTGGCCAACTGGCTGGATCATCGCGGGCGCGCGGACGGGCCGCTGCTCCGGCGCGTGTCGAGGCACGGGCGCATCGAGCCGCAGGGCATGACGACGGCGGCGATCCGCCTGCGCCTCGCCCGCTGCGCCGGGCGCGCGGGCATCGCCCACTGCTCGCCGCACGACCTGCGCCGCACCTGGGTCAGCATGCTGCTCGACGAGGGCGCCGACATCACGACGGTGGCGAAGATGGCCGGCCACGCCAGCGTCCAGACGACCTCGCGCTACGACCGGCGCGACGAGCGGGCCGCCCGCACGGCCGCCGAACGCCTGCACGTCCCCGTCCGGCGGCGCGCCGCCGCGGCGCGGCCGGACCGCCAGGGGGCAGAGGCCGGCAAGCCGGCCGCGTGAGGAACAGGGCAGACAAGGCCGGGCGTCACGGCCCGGCGGCGCCCGGCGAGCCCGGCGGCCCGCCGGCCCCGTGCCGGTACGGCGCCAGCCGTTCGGCGTGGGGCGACTGCTGGAGCTTGGCGAGCGCCTGCATCTCGAGCCGCCGCACGCGCTCGCGCGGCAGGCCGCGCAGCCGCTCGACGCCGGCGGGCGACGCCAAGTCGAGCAGGCCGAAGCGGCGGCAGAGCGCCGCCTGCTCCTCGTCGGCGAGCTCGAGCCGCATGATCGCGTACAGGAAGCGCTGCACCTCGCCGCTCTGGACGGCCTGCTCCGGGTCCGGCGTGGCCGCATCCTCGAGCCGTCCCGCCCAGGTCGGACCCTCGTCGTCACCGCCGCGCGAGACCGGCTCGTCAATCCACACAGGGATGCGGGGCGCCGAGCGCACACGGTCGACGACCCGCGGCGGGACACCTATCTCGCGGGCGACGTCCTCAGCCGACGGGCGGCCGGGGGAGGCCGGCGAGAGCTCGCCCTCGACGACCGAGACCTCGTGGGCCAGCTCCTGGACGTGCGACGGGATGCGCACGATGCGGCCGGTGTCGGCGATGGCGCGGTTCATCGACTGCCGGATCCACCAAGCGGCGTAGGTCGAGAAGCGCGCCTTGCTGGCGTCGAACTTCTCGACGGCCCGCATCAGGCCCAGGTTGCCCTCCTGGACGAGGTCGGCGAACGAGATCCCGAGCTCGCTCCGGTAGACGCGCTTGGCGAAGTGGATCACGAGCCGCAGGTTGGCCTCGGTGAGCTTGTCACGCGCCCAGGCCGCCTCCTGCTGTCCCGCGCGGACGCGGCGCAGCGCCACGCGCAGGACCTCCGCCGAATCGGGGACGCGCGACGAGCGGCGCTCGAGGACGACGGCCTCCCCGGCCGGCCGGCCAAGGACGAAGACCTGCCGCCGGGCCTTCGCGTGCCGGCGGCGCTCGACGGCTTCGAGCGCGTTGCGCCGCGCGGCGACGACCGCCGCGGCCAGCTCGCCGACGACCGCGGACGGCAGCTGGAACCGGTCGACAGCCCGCGCCATGGCCACCCGGTAGCGTCCGAGGACGAAGTCGGGCTTCCGCCGCCGCCAGCGCGGCCACTCCCGCCGCTCGTTCCAGACGGTGTCGGCGATGGCGTCCTCGAGGACCGAGAGCTGCGCGGCCACGCCGGAGCGGCCGCCGAGCCGCCGGGCGGCCGGCAGCACCTCCTCGAACGGCCGCCGGCCATCGAGGGCCGAACGCACGATCGACGCCGCAGCCATCGCGCCGGCCACCGTCCGGGCGACGGCGCGACCAGTCGTGCGGACGCCGCGCCTCAGCCGTCCCGAGAGCACTTCCTCGCCGCGGCGATCGAGGAGCGGCCGCAGCCGGATCTCGCGGTAGTAGAGCGCCGAGACCGAGACCAGGGCCGCCGAGGCGGGCTCGGCGTCGAGCCCCAGCACCTGGACACCGGCCACGGCCAGCTCCGAGAGCAGCTGCGCCTTCTCGGCGTCGCCGGCCCCTTCGGGGAGAACCGCGTCGACATCGTCGGCGGTGACGTGCCCGCGGCGCCGGGCCAGCTGCCCGAGCAGCCGCGAGGCGTCCGATTGCCAGCCGTCGGGAACCCACGCGTCGGAAGCCTCGCCCACAGGCCCGCACCTCCGCCCCGCCGCCGCGGGACATTCGCAAGGGAACCGGCCGCCGGCCGCATCCTCGGCCGGCTACCGAGTACTGGCAGCGATTATAACCGCCGCCATGAGATGAGGAAAGGGTCGACAACGGGTCAGGTGCAGGTTGTGACAGCCTGGAGAGCCCGGCATCCCGGCCGGACGGCGTCTCAGCGCCCGCCGCCCGCCCGCCCGCCGCCAAGCTTCGGCGACGCCGCCGGGCGGGCAACCCTTTCGCGGGCCTCTCGGTAGGCCTGCCGCACGCCCGCGGGCGCCGTGGCGACCGACAGCGGAGCCCCGGCGGCCGACGCGGGCCGGCCACCGGCGGCGCCCCCTGACGGCATGTACCGGCTGGCGCTGGCGAGCGCGCTCCCGAGCCCCATGGCGGCCGGCGCGCTTCCCGCCATGATCCCGCCGGCGATCGTGCCGACCTTGAAGGCGGCGAACAGCGAGATCACCAGCAGCGGCACGTACTCGAACAGCAGCCGGGCGAAGAACTCAAGAGCGCCAAGCAGGCCGCCCTCCTCCGTCGGCAGCGGCATGTCGACCAGGCGCTTGATGGGCGCGAGCAGGAGCGAGGCAACCACGACGTAGAGCGCCGCGGCGGCCAGCATGTAGAGCGCCGACTGCAGCAGCGCCTTGAACCAGCCCCAGAAGAGGAAGTCGAGCTGCTTGATCAGGATGAACGGCACGAAGATCGGGCCGATCAGCGACAAAACCGCCAGCGCGAAGAAGCCCCAGAGGTACTGCGCGTAGATCAGCCAGCCGGCAACCGTGAAGATCAGCGTCGTGAACAACTGGAACACGTTGACGAGCAACCGCCGCATCGACAGCGCGATCGTGTCCGTCACACCCCCGGCGACGGAGGCTACGCCCGCGTCATCGCCAGTCACCGCCTCAACCAGGATTGCCTGCTGATTCTCATGGAGGGTCGTGCCGGCGTCGTCGAACGCCTGCGAGAAGTTCTCGTCGGAGGTCCCGATAATCTCGCGGGCGAGGTCGACCGCCTGCCCGCTGACCATGAACACGAAGCCCTGGTTGCCCCACGGCGCCCCGGTCCCGTCGTAGTACCCGTTGAGCACGGCAAAGGCGAAGCCGATCAGGAAAATGCTGCCGATAAGGGAGCCGAGGTCGAGCTGTCCCGCGAACATGAACTGCAGCCCGGTCCACACGACGTAGATGACGGCGAAGAAGCCGAGCAGGGTCAGCCCCATCGGCACGAGCACGTCGTTGCCCGTCCGGGCCGAGCACTCCCAGACCTGGTTGAGGACCAAGTCGACGTCGAAGTAGCTCCCGACGGTGTCCGGGTCCGGCCGGTTCATGGTGAGCAGCGAGTTGGGTCCGGTCGTCAGGCACGTGCGGTACGCGCCGAGGGTCGGCTGCGCGTGGAGCGCCGGAGCGAACACCGCCGCGAGGACGGCCGCGAGGAGCCCGGCGGCCACGCGGCGCGCGAGCCGGCGGCGGCGGGCCGGAAGCGGGCGGGCGGCGCGCCGCCGGACGCGGAGGCTCGGCATCACTTCGACTTTGTGGCCTGCGAGAGGACCGCCCCGGCAGCGACGACGGCGCCTACACCGGTAGCCGCCGCAGCCGCACCACCCGCGGCACTGGCGGCCCCGGCCGCGCCCCGCGCCGCCAGCGCACCACGCCCGCCAGCCAGCGCGCCGCGGGCGCCCGAGGCCATGCCGCGCATCTGCTGCGCGCCGCGCAGCCGGTCGCCGAGGCCCGACGAGGGCATCGGGCCCGCGTTCATGATCATGCTCGTGATCTCGCCGATCTTGAACGCCCCGAGCATCGCGACGAGCACGAGCGGAATCGTCTCGAAGAACCAGCCCGCCAGGGCGCCCAGCGGAGCCATGGCGTCCTCATCGTCGCCGGACCCGAGGCGCTGCGTCGCCATCGTGCTGAAGCGGGCCAGGGGCATCAGCAGGATCTGCGAAACGGTGACGAAGACGGCCGCCGCGACCATCGTGTGCACGGCGGCCCCGAGCAGCGACTTGAACCAGCCCCAGAAGAGGAACGACAGCTGCGGAATCATCACGAAGGGAACGAAGATGGGGCCGAGGAACACGGCCGCAAGGATCGCGACATGCCCCCAGAGGTACGAGCAGTAGGCGACGACGGCGGGAATGATGATCAGCAGCACGAGAACGAGCAGCATGATCCCCATGAGGAAGAAGGTCACGATCGAGTTGATGAGCCGGGACAGGAAACCGGACAGGTTGGCTACGGCGCTGGCAACACTTGCAACCCTCTCCCACAAACGGGTGGCCCAGTTGCCCTCGCCGCCGTCTCCCTCGCTCGCAACCTCCGCGACACGCTCGGCCGTATCGACCGTGAGCAGGTAGCGCCACACATTCCCAAACGTCTGGGCCACCTGACTGGCGAACTCCCTGAACGCGCCGTCGATCAGGTCCCTCGCGATCGTCGTCGCGCCCGTCGTCACGAGGTCCGTGAAGGTGAACGGCCCCCACACCTCCAACGGGGCGGGGACCGCGTACCAGGTCAGGATGGCGAAGGGAAAGCCGATGAGCATCGCGAGGTTGACGACCTCGCCGATACCGAACTGGCCCCCGAACATTATCTGCAGGCCGGTCCACACCACGATGATCAGGGCGAACGAGTAGAAGAGCACCCAGGCCAGGCCGTCCGGGGCAAGAAAGATCGCGGCGCTCGCCTGCTCGGCGCAGACCCGGGCCGCCCCGACCATGCTGGTCGGCGGGACCATTACACCGATCGTGCCGGGGTCGCTGGGGTCGAGAGCGCCGCCGGGGCCCATCGGGCCCGCATCGATCTCCGTCCGCAGGCAGGTGCCAAAGTCGACTCCCTGCGCCGCGGCAGGCTCGGGAACCAGCACGGCCGCCGCCGCCAGCACGCCGGCCGCCAGCAGGCCGCGCCACCCGGCGCGGCCACGGACCGGAGCAGCGGGCGGGGAGCAGGCGCGAGGAGTCATCTCTCAGCTCGGCGGCAAGCGCCGGCGGCCCCCGCCGGGCGCATGCCGAAGGCTAGCAACCGGTGTCCCGCGGGTTGAGCGGCACCCGGCACGCCTCGCGCATTGCCGCGTCGAAGCGCGCCACCGGATCGGGCAACGACCCGCACCCGCCCTCGCCGTCCGCATACGCGAGCGTCGGCTCGGCCCCGCCGCCCGGGGCGATGCACGGCAACGTGTTGCGGAGACGGCCGAGCTTGCGCCGGCGGGCCGCCTCGGCAAGCTGCTCGGCGCGGTTCCGGGACTCGATCTCGCTCGCGGCCTGCTCGAGCTCGAGCGCCGCCATGTCGACCACGCCGAACGTCGACGCCGTCTGCAGCGTGTCCGCCTCGACCTCGGAGACGTGCGCAGCGGCCTGCTCGAGCGGCTGGTCCGCGTTCGCCAGCGGGTCGAGGCAGTCGGCCGCGGCCGCCTGGTCCATGAGGGTGGCGTCCGCGGGCACGGCGCCGCCGGTCGCGAAGCCCGGGCAGGCAGCCGGGTCGCGGCCGGGGTAGCCGGTGTGCAGGAACTGCCGACCGACGTGGCGGTAGCGGCTCGAGATGCTGCGCAGGCGGCGCCCCTCCCAGCGCGCGTTCCACACGGTGCGCTGCGTCCGGTTCGTCGCGTCGGTCAGGTCCCCCAGGACGGGCACGCCGCTCGCGTTCAGGACCTCCGAGATCGTCCCCCACTGGCCGGCCGCCGTGCCGTGGGCGTAGCGCTCGAGCTGCTCGGCGGTGTACATGCCATCCTCGACGGCATGCTGCCCCATCCACTGCACCTGGCGCACCTCCACCGGAACGAAGTCCTGAACCAGCGTGCAGCCGGTCCCGACCGGGTAGCGGAAGCACGCCGGGTCCATCAGCGACGTGCGGTACGCCCGGCCGAGCGAGAGCAGGCTCTGCAGGCCCGACAGGTCGGTGAGCTCGCGCACGCCCGCGTGCAGCTCCGAGAACGGCTGCATCACGCCGCTGACCTTGTCGAGGTGGTCCTCGAGAATGCGGGTGTGCTTCTCCCACTGGTCGATCATGATGTTCAGCTTGGCGATGACCTGCCCGAGCATCACCTGCCAAGCCCCGTCGACGGGCGCCGGGCGCACGACGAGGACGACGACGAGGCAGGCGGCGGCGAGCCCGCGCGTCCACGGGCTGCGCAGCAGCGCCGAGCGCCTGGCGCGGCGCTCGGCGGCGCGGCGCTCCTCCCAGTCGGGCGGGAGCAGCATCGAGCGGGGTTCGTCGCAGCGGCGGAAAGACATCGGGAACATGGCGGCCTCCCTTCGGCCAGCGGACAGGGCTCAGCGCAGTCAGCGCAACTCGAGGTCCGACGCCGCCAGCGCGGCCAGCGCCGCCGCGCTGCGGTCGGTCGGCGCATCGCAGCGCCCGACGCTCGGGTCCCCGGCCGGATCGGTGGGGATCCAGCGGGCGTACATGAAGACCTCTTCGTTGGCCATACGGCAGTCGAGCTCGTGCTTGAGCCGGGCGAGCCGGCGGCGGCGGGCCGCCTCCGCCAGCTGGGCGTCCTCGTTCTCCTCGTCGAGCAGCCGCGCCTCCAGCTCGCCGCGAGCCGCTTCGATGCGGCCCAGGGTCAGCAGCAGCTGGGTCTGCAGGTTGTCGATCTGCGCCTTCGACGCATCGCCGTCCTGGAAGCGCTCGAGCGCCTCGAGGTTCGCGGCCAGCTGCTGCTGCAGGCCCGCGGTCCCCGACGGCCGCCCGCGGCCCGGCTCCTCGCGGCCGAGCCCGCCATTGGTCGCGCACGGGAGCCGGTCGTCGACCGAAATGTCCGGCAGCGTCGCCCCGGCCTCGGGGGCCTCCTGGCACCCGCGCCAGTCCTCGACGACGCCCATCGCGGCCTCGACGGCCGCGCGCCGGCCCAGGCGCCGCCGCTCGGCGAGGGCGACCGAGGCGTCCGAGCGCGCAATCGCGGCGTCGATCTCCCCCTGGATCGTGTCGAGAACCTCGGCATAGGCGGCCCGGGACACCGCGCTCGGCGGCCGCACGCCGGGGAAGCGCGGGGTCGAGTACGAGTCGAGCAGCGTCGTCGTCAGATCGGCGGTGTCCTGGGGGGGGGCGTGATGTTCACCGTGTCCGGGTCGCTGTGGTCGATGGACAGCATGCAGGCCGGATCGTCCGGGTCGACGGAGCAGGGCGGCGCCGGATCGTTGAACGGGGGCAGCCCCGAGTCGGGCTCGCCGGCGACGAGGACCTGTATGCCCGGGTTGGGCATGTAGACCGGCAGGCTGGCGCGCGAGCGCACGTCGGCGATCATGCCGGTGATGCGGGTGAGCTTGCCCGTCAGCGGCGCGAGCTTGCCGAAGAACTCGGCGCGCGCCTGGTTGCGCACGTTCTCGACCTGCCGCTTGATGGCGATGGCTTGCGAGAGCACGGCGGCCATCTGGACGACCACGGCCCACGCGGCCGGGTCGAGGACCGAGAGGAACGCCCTGGCCGGGACCGCCGAGCCGGCGAGCAGGACGACGACGACGACGGGGACGACGAGTCGCCGGCCGGGCCGCCAGCGGGACTGCGATGCGGACATGTTCCTGACCTCCCTTGACAAGCGCTCAAGACTAACGGCAAGGGGACACCGGCGCGGCCGGAGGGACCCGGCCAGCACGCCGGGAGAGCCAGGCGGGCGGCGGCAGGTGACGCGTCCCAACGCGTTGGACCGGCGCCGCAGGGGCAGCGCTCAACCGCAACGCGCCCCGCGGAGAGCCGGTGTCTCGGCAAGGGCGTCAGGCTCATGAACCGCATTGACGAGGCATTGGCCGCGGAGCGGAACGGTCGGAGCGTCGCTGACTACTACGGCGATCCGTCGGAGTATCCCGACTGTCCCATGCCGGATTGGCTGAAGCAGCGGCTCGGGCTGCCGCCGGACGACCGCCTGATCGGCGAGGCCGCCGCGGCGATGCGGGCCGCGGCGATGGGGTCACGAACGGTCCCCACAGTGGAACAGGTCCGCCGTGGTCTTGCCGATGGAGCGGATGCGCCCGCCGTCTTCGCGGCACTCTCCCGCTGGCTGGCCCCGCGCTCGCCGTACCAGATGATGGCTGGGTGGGCGCGGGGGCTGTACACGCCCCACCAAGCTATTGCGAGGGCCGTTGAGCACGGGATCCGGATGCCCGCTCTGCGGGACCAGCTGCGCTGCGTCAGAGCGCGCGGATCCGCCGCGTCCGGAGCTTCCGGGCGGTGGAGCATCGCCCCGGAGGAACCGACCGTGACGCTGCCGGAGCCGGCCCGAACCTTGTACCTGCGCGAACGTGATCTGATCGACACCTGGACGGCGGAGGCAGGGCTGCCGGCTGCAAAGGTCGCCGTCGGTGGCGGAAGCGTGCTGGCGGCCCGGTGGGGCCACCGGTATTCCGACGACATCGACGTCGTGGTTCAGGGCCCGACGGCGTATGCCGAGATGCTGAGCGTTCGCGCGGCGCTCGACGCGCTCGCGAAGAGTCGGGGCGGGACCGTGCTCTGGGTGCCTTCTGTTCAGGGAGTCCGCGTAACGTGGCCTGACCGGGGCTTGGGCACACGTCACAGGCTCGAGTTCTTCGGTGAGCCGGAGAGCCCGCCGCGGCATGCCGAGCGGATCGTCGATCTCGAAGGCCGGTCGACGAGAACTCTCGGGACCCGGCAGATCCTCTGGGGCAAGTTCGATCGTTGTCGGCGCGGCATCGTCGCGAAGGACGTTTTCGACATCCGGGAGGCCGGCCGCCGTGAGCCGGAGGAGCTCGCGGCCGCCGTGAACGCCTGTCCCGCCGCCTTCATGCGTGAACTGGCGCAGACCTTCCGGTCGGACGCGGCGGCAGTCGGCCGGGAGATCGCGGAGGAGGTCCGGACCGCTGTCGCTCTTGGTCCCGGGGCCGGGCGCATCGTTGCGGAGGAGGCTGGCCTTGCCATCGAGAGAGCCCTCTACCGCGAGGTGGTGGTCGGTGTCGAGAAGGGTCTCGTTCGGGTCGATCGTGTGACGGCAGCCGGACCGCTCCCGCCGCTCCGGTGGCCGGCCGGCGAGACGGCAGCCGAAGGCGAGCGGACGGGGATGGCGCGCCACCTGGATGCTTTCGGCATGGGCGTGGTGCTTGAAGACGCCGCATTCGTGGCCGGGAGGTCGGCAGGCGCCGCGGCGGTCTGTACCCTGCGGGACGTTGATGTCGTCAGGTGGAAACGCCCACCCGAAGTACTGCGGGAAATGGCGGAGACTTATGCGGGCCGCGGCGCGGGCTGACGTACTGTTCCGCGGTGCCGCGGAGGAAAGACCGTCTTCCACGAGCCGCGGTTCCGGGCGCCGCCATGGCGCCACCCCCGGGTCCGCTTCTTCCTGAACTCTGTTACAGCCCTCACGCCGCGGTCGTGCCGGTACGTGCGGCCGTTCGCCTGCCGTCCTGGCAGCGCGGTTCTGTCCTCGGTCCAGGGTCGGCTCGTTGCCGGCGTGTCTTCAGATCCGCGGCTCCGGCGTGGAGAGGGCCGCGTCCGTGCAGCCGGGCTGGCAGTGCGCTTCGGCGCGTCCGTTCGGGTGCGGAGCTGAGTGTCGTGTGGCCTGCCGCGGGTTGTCTCCCCGGGTAGCTCGCGGCAGCGGCGAGGTCCTGCGGCCGCGACGCGGATCGCGACGGGAGCGCGTTCCGCCGAATCGACGCCAAGCGGGCGGCGGCGGCAGGCCAAGCGTCCCACGCGTTGGACCGGCGCCGCGGGGGCAGCGCTCAGCGGACGGCGGGCGGGTCGCCGCGGCGGGTGATCCGGACGAAGGCGCCGCCCAGCGGGTCCGAGTAGAGCACCCAGGCGGTCTCGCCGACAACGACCCGCGAGTAGAGCACGCCGCGGACGACCGAGAGCACGGCGACCGAGGTCCGCTCGCCGCGGACGAGGCCGGTGTAGACCACCGACAGACCGGTCCGCGGCAGCCCCGGAACCGGCGGGAGAGAACCGGCCCCGTCCGCCCGCACCTCGTCGACCACGACCAGCAGATCGTCGCGCGGGCCGCCCGGCAGCGGCAGGACCAGCGCGAACGACGGCCCGAGGCCCGCGGCCAGCAGCCGCCCGTCGACGGCGAGCGGCAGCTGCATCCCGTACGAGCGCCGCAGCCGCCAGGCCGGGCCCGGCGGCGGCCCGGCCACGAGCGGCGCACCCCCGGCCGCGGCCCCGCGCTCGGCGCGCGGGTCGAACTGCGCGGCGGCCGGGTCCGCCGCGCCGGCCAGGACCCCGGCGGCCGACAGCCCGGCGAGCGCCGCGCCCCAGCTACTCGACACGCCACACCGCCTCGGGCGGAACGACCAGGTCCGACATCAGCCGAATGTTCAGGCGGTGCCCGGCGCGGATCGTCACCGTCGGCAGGCGGTTGAGGAACTGGCTGACGATGTTGAGCGCCATGGCGGCGATCTGCTCGCTGGCCGCCGAGCGGAAGCCGGTGCCGCCGCTGGTGCCCTGCGAGAAGCCCGCCAGCAGGCCGATGCCGCCGGCCACGCCGAACAGCTGCAGGTAGTGGCGGTCGACCTGGTCCTTGAGCGAGCCCTCGCCGAGCCCGTTGAGGCCGCGGAAGGTCAGCCGCACCCAGCTGCCGTCGGGGAAGATCAGGCGGTGGAACGCGACCGCCAGGCGCCCCTGCCAGACGTTCTGCACACCGCTGGTCGAGCCCAGCGCGACCGTGCCGCGGGGGACCAGGACGCGCCGGCGGTCCGCCGAGTAGACGTGCCGGCTGACGAGCGCCGAGACGTCGCCGGGGAACTCGCCGTCGAGCTGCGTCTGCAGGACGGCCGGGATGAGCGTCCCCTCGTAGAGCCGGTACGCGGCGCCGTCGTCCGGGAACATGACGACGCCCGCCTCCGGGTGCTCAGGCGCCGGGGCCTGGGGCGCGCCCACGCCGGGAGCGGCGCCGGGGACGCCAAGACCCGCCGGCGCGAGACCCGCCGGCGCGAGACCCGGCACCCCGGCCGGCGCGCCGAAGGCAGGCCCGTCCGCGGGCACGCTGTCCGGGCCGACCGGCGGCAGCGGCACGACCGGACCGGCCTGGCCGAACCCTGGATCGAAGCCCTGATCGAAGGGCGCCGCAGGGAAGGGCTGCGCGGCCGGCGCGGCCGGCGCCGGGACGGCGGGCGGGGCCGCGGGGCCCTGCCGCCGGGCGAGGTCGGCAGCCAGCAGCGGCGGCGCTTCGGACACGGCGTGCTCCCGCTCGCCGATGCCGCGGGCCGACGAGACGACCGCCGGCATGCGGTACGCGCTGATCTGCCGGGCGAACTCCTCAGCCCGCAGGTTGGCGACCATGTCCGCCTCGCCGGCGCTCTGCGCGACCAGATCCATCGGGTCCGGCGGCGCCGGGGCGAGCCCCGGCTGCCCGCCGCGGGCGCGCAGCTCCGCCAAGCGCTGGCGGGCCCGGGCGAGCTCGCCGGCCCGCTCGCGGGCACGGGCCGCCGCCTCGAGGCGCTCGCGGGCCCCGGCGGCGCGGGCGCGCCGGTCGGCCTCCGCCTGCCGCCTGGCCGCGTCCGCGGCGCGCCGCTCGAGATCGTCCGTCGGCAAGTCGGTGGGCGAGACCTCGCCGACGCCGACCTCGGGCGCCGGGATGTCGAGCGGGTCGTCTTCGGGCAGGACCGGCTCGCCGCTCATCAGCAGCCCGAGCAGCAGCCCGCTGAGAAGAACGACGCCGGCGACGATCGGCCAGTTCGACAGCACGGCGCCGGCCGGCAGCCGGACGTTCCGGAACACGGGGGCCTTCATCGCTTCACTCCCTCGGCGGCCATCGGGTCCATCAGGGCGCCTCCAGGTCCGGCCGCCGCCGGAAGCGCAGCCCGCGCCGCCCGGAGCCACCCTCCGAGCCGGGGTCGACGACGAAGACCACGCCGTCCTCGACCAGCCGGTCGAGGCGGTACAGGTAGTCGCCGAGGAGTTCGGCCTCGAGGATGCGGCCGCTGGCCTCGTCGCGGAACTCGGGGTCGATGCCCAGCAGCCGGGCGTAGGTCCGCTCGCCGTCGTGCCAGATGCCGAAGTGCCACCAGGGCTCGGTGTAGGGCGGCGCCGGCGGGTCGAGCACGTAGCTGAACTGCGTGCGCAGCGGGTAATCGGTCCTGAGCGCCTCGACGTCGGCCTCGATGCCCAACTGCGCGGCGGCGACGCGGTCGCCCGCCGCCGCCCGCGCCGACTCGACGCGCCGCAGCGCCGCATCGAGCTCCGCCTCGAGCGAGGCGACCGCCTGCCCGGAGACCAGCGTGCCGCGCGCGCCGACCGCGCCGCGAGCTTCGCCGGCCGCCGCCGCGGCGCCAGCTGCGGGCGCGGCGGGCAGCAGCCGTGCGGACGGCTCCCCGGGGAGCGGCGGCGCCGGCCCGGGCGGCGGCCCGGACGGCGCCACACCGTCGAGCGAGCCGAGCGTCGGCACGGCCGGCAGATCCCCGGCACCCCGCGGCCGGCTCGCCAGTTCCGCCGCCAGCGGGTGCGGGACGGCGCCGGTGCCGCCGTAGAGGCCGATGACGGTCACCGGGTCGGCCAGCAGCTCGGCGATGGTCGCCGGCGAGCGCGCGACGCTCTCGCGCACGGCGGCGGGCAGCATCCCGAAGATGCGGTCGACGAGCCACGGCTCCGGGCCGATGTAGACGCGGCCGGTGCGGCGGCGGCCGGGCAGCCCCGTGACCTCCTGCACGTCCATCTGCAGCAGGTCGCCGTTCGAGAGGACGACGGTCAGGTTCGTCCGGATCCCGGCTTCGCCCGGCTTGAGCACGACCAGGTGCCGGACGTGGTAGAGCGCCCAGCGCGCCGGGTCGCCGACGAAGACCGAGACCACGTCCCACTCGTCGGGCAGCACGAGCGTGACGTCGTGGTAGACCTCGGCGTGGACGATGTACGGGATCGAGCCGGCCACCGGCGCGGCGAAGACCGCCTGGGCCAGCGACTGCGCGAGGTCCGCCGCGCCGCCGGCGACGGCCACCGGGTCCGGCGGCGGGCCGGCCAGGTTCATCCCGAGCACCGCCGCCGCCCGCTCGGCGAGCGACAGCATCGGCTCCGAGCCGACGGCCGGCGCGGGCGGCGGCTCCGGATCCGGCGCCGGCTCCGGCGGCGCAGGCTCGGGCGGCGGCGCCGGGGCCGCCGGAGCGTCCGCGGCGGGCGGGCCGAGGGGCGGACCCACGAAGGGCTCCGGATCCGTCTCGCCGTCCCCGCCGGCAGGCATCGGCCGGGCCGGCGGGACCGGAATCTCCAGCGCCTCGCCGGGCAGCACGACCTCGCGGGGCGGCTGCGTCGGCGCGGGCGCGGCGAGGATCGACACAAGGGCCGCCGCGGCGGCAACGCGTGGGATGTTCGGGAGTGTGGGCATCAGGAGAACCACCGTCTGAGTCGCATCGTCCGAGTCGTGTCCGGGCCGGTCAGCGGAGCACCTTGAGCAGGGCGACGGACCCGGCGCCCCCGCCGACGAGCAGGCCGAAGAGCCACGGGTGGCGCTTGACCCAGGGCCGCGAACGGCGGGTGCGCACCCACGGGGGCTCGGCCGTGCCGCGCGGCAGCGGCGTCTCGGCGAGCATAGCCAGCGGCGGCACGTCCCAGACGAACCAGTCGCCGCGCGCGCCCTGCAACTGCGCGTAGCCGGCCACGGCCACATGGTCGATGACATACAGCCCGTCGGGGCGCAGGTCCACGTTGACCAGCACCGGCTCGTCCCCGTCGCGGCCCGACAGCGTGTAGAGCGCCGGCGACTCCTGGGCGCGCGAGCGCAGGTAGGTGAACACGCCGTCGGTCCACATCTGGGTGACCAGCAGCGGGGCCGAGCGAATCTCCTCCGACAGCCGGTAGCGGAACTGGATCCGCCGCGGGTAGGACGAGAGGTACTCGTCGAAGCGGCGCAGGCCCAGCTCGCGCACGCGCGCCTCCTCGCGGGCCGCCTCCTCGGCCACCCCGAGCGCGTCGGCCTCGGCGCGGCCGATCCGCGCGCGGTAGTCGGCCAGCGACTCGGCCGGCGCGAAGCTGATGTCGAACGACGCCGGGTCGAAGCCCGGGACGAGCGCCGACGAGCCGGCGGGCCGCTCAACCGGCCAGCGCACGGTCAGCACCTCGTCGGGCCGCAGGTCCGCGGTCGAGAACACGTCGAACGAGTAGGCCCGGTTGAAGTTAGTGACCAGCGTCACCTGCGTGCGGCGGCCATCGCTCATGGCCTTGATGTAGGCCACGTTGTCGGCGCCCCGGACGTCGAAGTACGCGGCGTCGCCCACCACGTAGTCGACGATCGACTCCTCGGCCGGGAGCAGGATCGTCGTGTGGCGGAGCAGCGTCGTGACGACCGGGACCGAGCGGTCGCCCGGGTGCATCACGGTGCGGATGGGCGGCAGCCCGGCGAGCGGCTCAAGGTCCGGCCACCCGGCCCGGGGCCCCGCCGGCGGCGCGTCGAGGCCGCCGAGCAGCTCGATCTCGGCCTCGGCCTCCCGCAGGGCCCGTTCGAGGGCGTCGAGGTCCTCGAACGTCTCCCCGGCCGGGTCCGGAACGTCCGGGACCGCGGGCGGCTGCGCCGCGGCGGCGGCGACCGGCGCCGCGGCGGCCGCGGCGAGAAGGAGCAACGAGCGGCAGAACGTCATCCCATTACCTCCCGGCGGCCGAGCTCGTCGTCCGCCTCCGTCTGCCCCGCGGCCAGCCGCACCAGCGCGGCCGAGAGGCCGTACTTCTCCACCATGCGCGCGCGCAGCGCGCTCTCGGTCGGCGACGACGTCGCCAGCCAGTACGTCTCCGGGTCCACCCGCAGCCGCAGCACGTTGCGCTCGCCCGCGCGGTAGAGGAACAGCTCCTCCTTGGCCTGCAGCGCCCGCACCGTCTCGTACTCGGCCTCGCTCAGCTGGAGCACCTCGGCCGCCGAGCGCGGGAAGTCCGGGTTGGCCAGGAAGAGCTTCGTCGGCAGCATCTCGAGCAGCGACCTGGCCTGGTCGCTCTGCGTGACGTCGACGACCGACTGCGTCGCCAGGACGAGCGCCGCGTTGCGCTTGCGCCAGGTCTTGGCCGCCTCGGTCAGCGCGGTCAGCACGGCCGGGTCGGCCAGGTAGCGCCAGGCCTCGTCGACGATCATCAGCTTGAGCTGCCCGACCCGCGCTTCGTCGTCGATAAGCAGCCGGAAGCGCTCGAAGAGATAGAACAGGGCCGCCGTACACCACTCGGGGTGCTCCTGCGCCCCGGCCAAGTCGACGACCGTCCAGGCGTGGTCGAGGTCGAGCTCCTCGGCGTCGGGCGGCCCGTCGAACGTCGCGGCGTAGGCCCCGTCGCCCACCCAGCGCATCAGGGGCGGGCGCAGGTGCGGCTTGAGCGAGCGCACCAGGCTCGAGAGCGTCCGGTCGGCCGGGTCGTAGCTGTAGATATCGACGATGCGCCGCCGCAGGTCCTCGATCTCCTCGGGGGTCGCCGTGTGCCCGCCCAGCTGGAGCAGGCGCTGCACCCAGCGGGCAAGGAAGCTCGAGGTGCGCTCGGTGGGCGGCAGGCTGAACGGCTTCATACCGGGCACGCCGCGCAGGCCCGCGGCCGCCCCGGCGCCGACCCCTCCCGCCGGGGCCGCCTCCTCGAGGTCCATCGAGATGTACTCGCCGCCGAGGAACTTCGTCAGCCAGCGGTAGGAGCTGCCGAGGTCGAGGATCATGACCCGCGGGTTGTACTGCAGCGACTGGAGCAGCAGGAAGTTGAGCAGGAAGCTCTTGCCCGAGCCCGTGGCGCCGAAGACCCCGGTGTGCCCGACGTCGGCGCCGCCGAACAGGTCGTAGCCGTAGGCCGTCGACCAGCGGGTCTCGAAGAGCGTCAGCGACGGCTTGCGAAGATGCGGGGAGACGTCCCAGCCGCGGGCCCCGCCGAAGATCGGCGAGAGCGCGGCGGCCTGCCCCGACGAGACGACGACGGGGCGCGCGAGCGCCTGGGCCGGCTGGCCCGGGAAGCGCTGGAACCAGACCGCGGCCTGCCCGAAGCGCTCCTTGACGGCCTTGCCGTCCTGCTGGACGAAGACGCGCTGGATGAGCGCCCCGACCTGGTCGAGGGCGGCCTGCTCGGCGGCGCCGACGGCGATCGACAGGTTCAGGTCGCCGTAGCCGACGCCCACCGTGTCGAGCTCGAGCGAGGCGCGGTAGAGCTGGTCGACGGCCGCGCTCGACGAGGCGTCGTCGAGCGCCATGTCGGTCCCCTCGGTCTGGCTCACCGCCGCCCAGAAGCTCCAGCGCTGGGTGTTGGCGTGCTTCTGCACGGAGCGGATGCGCGAGAGCGCCGCCGTCTTCTCGATCGAGCGCCACTCGAGCACGGCCGTCAGGTCGTAGGGCGAGCTGCCGCTGGTGGAGAAGCCGCGCGGCATCCCGGCCGCGTTCGCGGACCATGCGAAGCTGCTGTACGAGCTGCAGGCGCTCGCCTTCCAGGCCGACCTGACGCGCGTCTTCAGCTTCCTGTTCACGCGCGAGACGACCGTGCGGGCCTACCCCGAGGTCGGCGTTGGCGACGCCCACCACCAGATCAGCCACCTGATCAACGATCCGGAGGCGGTGGCGAACGTCGCGAGGGTGAACGCGTACCATATGTCGCTGTTCGCGTCGTTCCTCGAGCGACTGCGCGCCACGCCGGACGGCGACGGGAACCTGCTCGACAACGTGCTCATCGTCTACGGCGCCGGGATCGGCAACGCGAACCTGCACTCGCACGACGACCTGCCCATCGCGCTGGTGGGCGGCGGCGGCGGCCGGGTGCGGGGCGACCGGCACCTGGTGCTGCCGAAGGACACGCCGCTGGCGAACCTCTACCTGACGCTGCTCGACAAGCTGGACGTGCCGGTGGACCGCTTCGGCGACAGCACCGGCCGCCTGCACGGGCTGGGGCCGGACACCATCTCGGAGGTGTAGGAGTCTGCGCCGTAGAACGGCGCGGACTCCTGCAGGGTTGGTTGGGCGCCGAGCGGAGCCGTCAGGCGACGATTGGCGGGCTAGGCCGTCGGGAGCGCGGGCCGTCGTCAGGAGCAGATGTTGCCGAGCCGTCCGACGCCGCCGCAGTAGCTGACGTCCTGGATCTGGACGGTGATGCCGTCCGGGTCCAGGAAGGTGACCTCCGGCGTGTCCGCGGCGGCGGCCGGGGCGGCCGGACGCTGCTCGGCGGCTGGCCGCAGCCGCAGGCGCCCCTCGACGCCGTGGTCGGCGAGCGTCTCCATTGCCCGGTCCGGGTCGAACCCCTCGATTCCGAGGCAGAAATGGTGTCCGCCGCCGGTCCCCTCGCGCAGCGCGACGAACTGCGGGCCGGGCCCGACGGTCAGGACCGGCACCGCGCCCACGGCCTGGGACATCCGGTGGGCGAATCCGAACACCCGCTGGTAGTACGCCAGGGAGCGCTGCAGGTCGGAGACCGGAATCGAGACGTGGTTCAGCGTGCGCGCCGTGAACGCGGCGCTGCGACGCGGCGGCGGCTCCGGGATGCTGCACAGCTCGCCCAGGGCGCCGGTCCCGCCGCAGTAGCTGGCGTCCTGGATCTGGAGCAGCACGCCGTCGGGATCGTCGAAGACCAGCTCGGGCGTGTCCGCGGCGTCCACCACCACCGGCCGCTGGGCGGCCGCCGGCCGCAGGTCGTAGCGCCGGCCGTCGTAGGTCCACGGGAAGATGCGCGCCTCGACCCCCAGCTCGGCGAGCTGCCGCATCACGCGCTGCGGGTCGAAGTTCTCCATGTGCACGCAGAAATGGTGGCCCACGCCGCCGCTCGAGCCCGGCCGCCGCCGGCTCAGGGCGACGAACTGCGGCCCGGACCCGATCGTCATGATCGGCAGGTTGCCGCCGTCCTGGCTCGTGAACACCGTCAGGTCGAACAGGCGCTGGTAGAAGTCGAGCGAGCGCTCGATGTCGGCCACCCCGATGGAGACGTGGTTCAGGTCCAGGATCGCGAACGGCGACGCCTGCGACTGCGCCCGCAGCCCGGTCCCGGCCAGCAGCGCGGCCGACGCTGCCATGAAGTCGCGCCTCGTCAGCTTCAGCGTCATCAGGGGCACGATTGTCACGCAGCCAGGGGCAGGAATGCAACGAACACAGCGGCAGAAACGCAACGGCCGGCCGACTCCGGAGGACCGCCGACGTCGCGGGTAGTATGCTCCCGAGGCTGGGTGCCGCGCCGGTCCGCACGGCCATGACTTCCTCGGCTCAGTCCCGCTTGGCCGCGCCTGGACACCTGGCCCCCCGCTGGGCGCCGGCGCTGCCGCTGGCCTTTGCGGCGGGGCTGGCGGCGTTCGCGTTCCTGCCGGCGGCGCCCCGGCATCCGGCGCTCGCGCAGTCCCTGGCTGCGGCGGCCGTCCTGCTGGCCGGCTGGCACGCGGGGCTGCTGCTGCGGGCGCGCGGCGGCGGCCGGCGCCTCAGGGTGGTGTTCATGCCGCGGGCGCAGCACTACCTCCAGGCCTGCGCCCAGCTCTCGGTGCTGCTCTACTGGGGGTGGCATTGGCGGCCGGTGTACGACCACCTGCCGCTGATAGCGGCGCAGCTCCTGTTCGCCTATGCGTTCGACATGCTGCTGGCGTGGTCGCGGCGCGACACGTACGCGCTCGGCTGGGGGCCGTTTCCCGTCATCTTCGGGATCAACCTGTTCCTGTGGTTCGAGCCCGGGCTGTTTCTGCTCCAGCTCCTGATGATCGCCGCCGGCCTGGGCGCCAAGGAGCTGATCCGCTGGGAGCGGGACGGCCGCCGCGTCCACGTCTTCAACCCGTCGTCGCTCCCGCTGGCGCTGTGCTCGCTGGTGCTGATCCTGACGGCCACGACGGACCGCACGCTGGGCCGGGAGATCGCGACCACGTTCGACATCCCGCCGGCGATCGGCCTGTGGATCTTCCTCGTCGCGCTGCCCGGCCAGTTCCTGTTCGGCGTCGCGCCGATGACGATGGCGGCCGCGGTGACGCTGTTCGCGCTGAGCGCCGCGTACCGGGCCGCCACGGGGACCTACTTCTTCGTCGACTCGCACATCCCGGCCGCGGTCTTCCTGGGGATGAACCTGCTGTTCACCGACCCGTCCACGTCGCCGCGCACGGAGCTGGGGCGCCTGGCCTTCGGCGTGCTGTACGGCCTCAGCGTCGCCGGGTTGTACGCCGGCCTCGGCGCGCTGGGGGCGCCGACGTTCTACGACAAGCTGCTGGCGGTGCCGCTGCTCAACCTGTCGGTCCAGGCGCTCGACCGCTGGGCCCGATCGGACGCGGTGCGGCGGCTCGACCCGGCGTCGCTCGGCCGCTCGCTGTCGCCGCGCCGCCGCCATCTCGCCTACATGGCGGTCTGGACCGCCGTGTTCCTGCCGATCAACGCGCTGGAGGGGGCGGCGGACGTCCGCGACGCCGGCCCGCCGCTGTGGCGGCAGGCCTGCGACCGGGGGCGCCTGGAGGCGTGCCGCGCGCTCGCGGCGACGCTCGGACCGGAGTGCGTGGCCGGGTCGCCGCGGGCATGCAACGAGCTGGGCATCCTCGCCGCCGAGGGACTGGCGTCCGGCCCGCTCCCGGCGCCGGCCGCCTTCGCCCGCGCGTGCAGTCTCGGCTTGCCGGCCGGTTGCGCGAACGCCGAGGAGCTGGCCGCGGGCGGCCGGAGCTGGCGCCGCCCATCCGTTCCCGACACGGCCGGGTCGGATGAAGGCGGTCCGGGGTCGTGACCTCCAGGTCGCTTCAACGGTCGACCCGCGTGCCTGCTGGCGTGCGGGCCCTACAATGTGACGGCAGCACGACAGCCCGAAAATGAAGACAATATCGATAGACATAGACGAATCCTTGCTCGGTCAGCTCGATCAGGAGGCACTGACCGAGGGGCTGATTGCGGCCCAGGCGGCCGCTCTGCACGAACCGCCGGAGTCCGACGACAGGGACGATTGGTGAGACGCAAAGATTGACATCCGGTTTGCTCGAATCGCCGTGGGGCTCGATGATCACGCAGACCCTCAAGCGCCGGCGTCCGGGATTCAACGAGTCGGCCTACGGGTTCGGCTCGTTCAACGACCTGCTCGAGGAAGCCCAGGTGCGCGGCCTGCTGGAGCTCGACCGCGACGAGCGCTCGGGCGGCTACGTGATCGTGGGCATCGCCCGCGAGTAGGCGTCTGCTACATTGGAGTCGCGATGGCGGAACTCGAAGGCCTGCGCTGCGACGCGCTCCGCCGCCTGACCGACGACCTCGCGCGCGGCCTGCGCGCCGAGCCCACCGTCCGCCTCGCCTGGCTGTTCGGGAGCCGGATCAGGGGTGCGGCCCGCGCGGAGAGTGATGTCGACGTCGCCGTCGTTGTCGACGATGCCTGCGCCGACGGCGCGCAAGCACTCCAGGTCGCCCGCTTCCGACTCGTCCCGGCCATGACCCGTGCCGTTCGCAGCGACCTGATCGATCTCGTGATCCTCAACCACGCACCCCCGCTGCTGCGCCATCAGGTGATCCGCGACGGCATCCTGCTGCACGCGCGCTCCGACGTCGAGCGCGTGCGCTTCATGCGGCGCGCGCTCAGCGACTATCTCGACATGGAACCGCGTCTGCGCGAGCAGGCCCGCCTGGTGGTTCGCCGCCTGAAGGAGGGGCGGCCGCGCCATGATGGTCGATATCGCGATCTTCTCGAGGCGGCTCGACGCACTGGAAGACTACCTGCAGCGGCTGCGGAGCCTGGGCCGGGCGACCGAGTCCGAATACGTGGCCGCCCCTGAAATCCATGACCTCGCCGCGCGTTATCTGCACCTGGCAGCGGAAGCCGCGATAGACATCGCCAATCACTGGATCTGCGACGCCGGTCTGCGCACGCCGGACACCAACCGCGACGTCTTCCTGGTCCTGGAGCAGGCAGGCGAGATCGACCGGGCGCTATCCGACCGACTTCAGAACTGGGCCAGCTTCCGCAACGTGCTCGTCCACGAATACCTGACCATCGACCACGGCATCGCCTACCGCGCGATCCGCGACGAGCTCGGCGCTCTCGACGCGCTCCGGCGCTGGGCGCTCGGCAAGCTCGACGCCGACCGGATCTGAGTTGACATCAGCACATCATGATCTTTATGTTGTGATGCATGCGCACGACCCTGACGTTGGATCCTGACGTGGCCGCCCTGGCCGAACGGATGCAGCGGGTGCGCGGCCAGAGCTTCAAGGCGATCGTCAACGAAGCCTTGCGGTCCGGTCTGCGCGCCATGGAGGTTCCTTCCGGCGAATCGGTGGCCTACAAGACACCTGCGGTCGATCTGGGCCGGTGCATGGTTGGCAGTCTCGACGACGTCGCCGAGGTCCTCGCCCTCGCGGAAGGCGAGGACTTCCGGTGATCCTCGTCGACGCCAATCTCCTCGTCTATGCGTACGTCGTCTCGTTTCGCCAGCACGCGACCGCGCGCAAGTGGCTGGATGCGCGCATCAACGCCGCCGCGCCGGTCGGGTTGCCGTGGCCAAGTCTCCTGGCCTTCGTGCGGATTGTCAGCAATCCGCGCATCTTCGATCGACCGGCCTCCGTATCTGCCGCGTGGCGGCAAGTGGAGTCGTGGCTCGCCACGAAATCAGTCTGGGTGCCGCTGCCGACGGAGCGCCACCAGCAGGTTCTCGGCCCTCTCATGGAGCGCGCGGAGGGCCGGGCAAATCTCGTCCCCGACGCTCACCTGGCCGCATTGGCCATCGAGCACGGCCTCGTTCTATGCTCGACGGACGGCGACTTTGCACGCTTCGACGGACTCGAGTGGCGCAACCCGCTGCAGTAGCGCCGTGGTCCTAGCTTGCGGGAGGCCGCGACGCGTCGCATGTGATGTGGTTGGGTTGTCGTGACCAAGGAGCGAGACGACGGTGGCCTCCGACGACCTCGTGAGGGATTTCGATCATGCGATGATGCAGATCTACGGCAACGAGGCCGTCTCGACTTGACGGTGGAGGCGCTTGTGTTGCAGCCGAAGTGGGACAAGCTGTTCTCGAATGAAGAGCGTCAGATCGCGCGGCGTCGCTTGCGCGAGTGCGGAATGGACATCTGACGGAGAGACAATTGGTCCGAGAAGGCCGCAAGGCGGTCCCCCCTCGGTTTTGCGCGCCGACGCCTACTCGCGGGCGATGCCCACGATCACGTAGCCGCCCGAGCGCTCGTCGCGGTCGAGCTCCAGCAGGCCGCGCGCCTGGGCTTCCTCGAGCAGGTCGTTGAACGAGCTGAACCCGTAGGCCGACTCGTTGAATCCCGGACGCCGGCGCTTGAGGGTCTGCTTGATCATCGAGCCCCACAGCTTGGCCCGGTCGCCGCGCTCGGCGTAGATCTCCTCGGCGGTCTGCGCGACCAGGTCGAGTCCCTTCTGCGTCGGATCGTCCGGCGCCGGCGCCGCCTTCTTCTCGTCCGGCGGGCTGTCGGCCTGGGCGCCGCCCTTGGACCGTCCCCGGCCGCGGGAACGCCGGCGGGACGGCTGGCGTTCGGCGACGAGGTCGTCGTAGAAGATGAACTCGTCGCAGTTGTTCACCAGCAGGTCGGACGTGGAGCTCTTGACGCCGACGCCGATCACGGACTTGGCGTTCTCGCGCAGCTTGCTGGCCAGCGGCGAGAAGTCGGAGTCGCCCGAGACGATGACGAAGGTGTCGATGTGCTCCTTCGTGTAGCACAGGTCGAGGGCGTCGACGACCAGGCGGATGTCGGCCGAGTTCTTGCCCGACTGCCGCGCGTGGGGAATCTCGATGAGCTCGAACGCCGCCTCGTGCATCGTCGGCTTGTATTCCTTGTAGCGGCCCCAGTCGCAGTAGGCCTTCTTGGCGACGATGCTGCCCTTGAGCAGCAGCCGCTCGACGATGGGCTGGATGTCGATCTTCTTCAGCTTGGCGTCGCGGACGCCGAGCGCGATGTTCTCGAAGTCGCAGAACACCGCGAGGTTGCTGTCGCCGTTCACGCGCTCTCCTTGTTCGTTCGACGGTGGGGGGCTGTCGGCAGCCGCCCGCGGCGCGGCCGGCGGCCCGGCGTCCGGGGGCCCAGCCTACTGGCGGCCGGCCTCGCGCCGCGCCTCCGCGGTCGCGGCGCCCATGAAGATGCGGGCGCCCTGCTCGATGCGGCGGGTCACGTCGGCGGCGCCGTTCATCGCCACCGGCAGGCCGAACTCCCTGCCTGCGGCCAGGATCTCGTCGACCGCCACGGCCAGCGCCTCCTGGTCCTGGTGCAGCGAGACGCCGAGGTCGCCCGTGCCGGCCCACAGCACGGCGCCGATGTCGTGCTCGGCCAGCGTGCGCGCGATGTCGCGCACGTTCTCGACGGCCAGCCGGTTCTCGATGATGAACCAGGGGATCAGGTTGCCGTTGGGGTCGAGTCGCCAGATGTCGGACTGCTCGCGGTACTCGGGGACCGACAGGCCCCAGTAGCGCGCCGCGACCGCGGCGCCGGACCCGCGGATGCCGGCGGGCTCGACGTCGGGCGCTCCCGGCGCCTGCGGGTAGCGCATGGCGCGCACGGCGGTGAGCGCCTGCTCGGCGGTCTCGATGTGGGGGAACACCACACCGTGCACGCCGGCGTCGAGCACGCTCTTGACCTGCCAGGTGTTGTACTCGAGCTCGCGGCCGTAGGCCGGCACTCGGGCGATGACGGTCTTCGACACGCTCAGGTCGCCGGTCTCCGTGAGCGCGCCCGGATCGAGCAGGAACTGCATGTACGTCCGCATGTCCTCGACGTCGAACGGGTTGTGCTCGAGGTCGTACATCACGACGTCGAACGTCTCGTCGACCGAGTGCGTCATCGCGTCGATGGGGGCGTTGCCGATGCCGCCGAAGTTGGCGAAGCTGCCGAAGACGATGGTGCCGGCGTCGAGCAGCCGGGCGAGCTGGCTCACGCGCGGCGCGGGCTCGGCGCTCCGGGCGGCGCCCGTCGGCGCCGCCAGCCACGCGGCGACCGGCGTCAGGACGAGCAGGAGGACGACGGCGGCCGGTCTGACTCTCATGGGTGCTCGATCGTACTTTGGGATCCGCGGGAATTCAACGGCCCGCGCCGCCGGGCCCGGCGGCTGGCCGGTTCGGAGGTAAGATGGGGCTCCCGAGGACAGGAGGAGGTCAGCCCCATGCAGATCGTCAGCGGAATGCGCGCCTGCGGCGGACGCTCGCACTGCGCGGCCAGGATGGCCGGGCTCGCGGCGATGGTCATGGTGATGGTGTGGGCGTCGGGACCGACGCTCCCGGCCCAGGAGTCCGGGCGGAGCGCCGCCGCCGACTGGCCGACCTACAACCGCGACCTGGCCGGCACGCGCTACTCGCCCCTCGCTCAGATCGACACCGGCAACGTCGGCGAGCTGCAGGAGGCGTGGTCGTACCGGTTCCATCCCGAGGACGGATTCGTCGAGGGGCCGGAGCCGGCGGAGCTCTTCCAGCAGGTCACGCCGATCGTGGTCGACGGCGTCATGTACCTGGCGGCGGGGGACCGGGTCGTGGCGTTGCGGCCCGAGACCGGCGAGGAGATCTGGCGCCATGAGCTGAGCGAGGGACTGGCCTCGTTCCGGGGCGTGGCCTACGGTCCGGCAACCGACGCGCACGGGCCGCGCATCTACTTCACCAGCCTGAGCCGGGTCATCGCCCTGAACGCCGAGACCGGCGAGCGCGACCCGGCGTTCGGGAACCAGGGCGAGGTCGCGCTGCGCATTCCGTACACCGGCGTGCCGGTGGTCTACGAGGGCGCCCTGGTGCTCGGATCCAGCGCCTTCGGCCCCGGCCAGGAGCACATCGCGCCCCACCTGAACCAGCCGCGGGGCGGCGGCGAGCCGGAGCAGGCCTATCCGCGGGCGATCGACGCCGCGACCGGCGGGCTGCTCTGGGAGTTTCCGACCCTGCCCACGGAGACCGACTTCGGCAGCCACACGTGGGGCAACGAGAGCTGGCGCAACCGCATCGGGAACAACGTGTGGGCGTTCACGCTCACCGTGGACGAGGAACGCGGCCTGGTCTACATGCCGGTCAGCAGCCCCGGGTCGAACTACTACGGCGGCGACCGCCCGGGCGACAACCTCTTCGCGAACTCGACCATCGCCATCGACATCCGGACCGGCGACCTGGAGTGGTACTTCCAGAACATCCACCACGAGCTGTGGGACTACAACCTGCCGCCGGCGCCCGGGCTGCTGGACATCGAGCGTGACGGCGAGCGGATCCCGGCCGTCGCGCAGGTCGGCAAGTCGGGCTTCATGTTCATCCTGAACCGCGAGACCGGCGAGCCGGTGCACGGGGTGGAGGAGCGGCCGGTGCCGGCGGGAGACGTGCCGGGCGAGCAGTACTCGCCGACGCAGCCCATTCCGCTCAAGCCGCCGCCGCTGGCGCGGGTCAGCTTCGGCCCCGACGACATCGTGACCGCCGACGACACCACCGCCGCGCACGCGGCGGCCTGCCGCGAGCTGTACGACGCCATCGGCTACTACAACGAGGGGCCGTACACGCCCCTGCGGCTCCGGCAGGAGGGCACCCCGCCGTCGCTCGTGTTCCCCGGCAACAGCGGCGGCGTGAACTGGAACGGCACCGCCTACGATCCCGAGCTCGGCTACATCTTCGTGAACTCCAAGGACCGGCCGCTCAACGGCTGGATGGACGAGAACCCGCTGTACGGCCCGGACACGGACGATCAGGTGGCCTACGCGCGCGTGCCGGGCCCGCCGTTCGAGGCCGCGATCTTCGACGCGGACGGCACGCGGCTCGGGGCGCTGCCGTGCTACAAGCCGCCCTGGGCGCGCCTGTACGCGGTCCACGCCGCCAGCGGCGAGATTGCGTGGCAAGTGCCCCTCGGCATCAACACGCTGCTCCCCGAGGACAGGCAGCGCGTCGGCAGCCCGAGCGTCGGCGGGGCGATTGCCACCGCCGGCGGGCTCGTGTTCGTCGGCGCCACCACCGACCGCATGTTCCGCGCGTTCGACTCGCGCAGCGGCGAGGAGCTCTGGGCCGCCGCCTTCGACTACAACGTCGAGGCCGTCCCCATCACGTACGCCGGCAAGGACGGCCGGCAGTACGTCGCCGTCAACGTCTCGGCGCCGGCCACCGCCCAGCCCCGCGGCAACGAACGGCTGGTCGTGTTCGCGCTACCTTAACGCTATCCATCGTCCCGTTCGGTCCGCATCTGTCGAAACATGCGGATTTTCAAGCGAAATAAGGGAAATTTACCCTCTCCCTGGTCCAGACCGGTCCGGGACGATCCACTCGAATCCGGGTCTTGACTGTGGGCGTACCGTGGGTTTAATATTTCGGCCAAGGGAGGCTGGTTCCATGGAGAGACTGACAGCCAAGCGGGCCGAGACGCTGCGCAGGCCGGGCCGGTATCAGGCGGGCGACGCGGTGTCCCTGGTCGTGGCCAGGGGCCGGACGGGCCGGGTCAACAAGCGCTGGGTTCAACGGCTTCACGTCCAGGGGAAGCGGCGCGACATCAGCATCGGCACCTACCCGGCCGTCACGCTGTCCGAGGCTCGGGAGCGGGCGCACGACAACCGCCTGACGGCGAAGCGCGGCGGCGACCCGTCCGGGCGAGCGTCGACCGTGCCGACGTTCGCGGACTTGTCCGCCAAGGTCGACCAGGGGGGCCAGTGGTGCGGCAGTACCCGAGAGACGCGGCGGCGGACCCTGGCGCGGTACGCGGCGCGTCTGATGGGGCGACCCGTCGACCAGATCGACCGGGCGGCCGTGCTCTCGGTGCTCGGGCCGGTCTACCGCGACAAGCCCGCGACCGGCAAGCTCTTGCGCGGTTGGGTCCGGGGCGTGCTCGCGGCGGCGCAGGCTCTCGGGCACGTCGACGTGAACGCGGCGGGCGAAGTGATCGACGCGGCCTTGCCGAAGACCCCGAAGACCCGAGCGCATCGGCGGGCGTTGCCGTACGCGGACGTTCCCGCGGCGCTGGCGGCGGTCGAGGCGTGCGGGTCCGGTCCGGCCGTCAAGGCGGCGATTCGCTTCACGGCGCTGACGGCGGTACGGTCCGGCGAGACTCGCGGGGCGACGTGGGGCGAGGTCGACCTCGAGGCGCGGGAGTGGCGCGTACCGGCGTCGCGGATGAAGGCCGGGGCGGAACATCGGGTGCCGTTGTCGGATGCGGCTGTGGGCGTGCTGGAAGGCATGAAGGCGCATTCTGGCGGCGCGGCCGACTCGCTGATCTTCCCTAGGAGTCTGCGCCGCAGAAAATCGGTGCGACAATCGTAGGCGAGAACTCGACGCTGGAAGGACTTGATGTCGACGACGTTTCGCCCCTACTCGCCGGACCAGTCGCTGCTGCTGCCACCGGACGTGCGGGAGTGGCTGCCGGAAGGCCACTTGGCGCACCACGTCAGCGATCTGGTGGACGGTTTGGATCTGACGGCATTCTACGCCCCGTACGAGGGAGACGGTCGTCGCAACGCCCCGTATGACCCGCGGATGATGGTGAAGGTGCTGCTCTACGCGTATGCGACGGGGGTGTTCTCGTCGCGTGGGATCGCCCGGGCGCTGGAAGAGGACGTGGCGTTCCGGGTGTTGGCGGCGGGCAACTTTCCGCAGCACCGGACGCTGTGCGAATTTCGGCGCCGGCACTTGGAGGACTTCCAGGCGCTGTTCGTGGAGGTGGTGCGTCTGGCGCAGGAGTTGGGTCTTGTTCGCCTCGGCAAGCTGTCGGTCGACGGGACGAAGGTGCGTGCGAACGCGAGCAAGCGCAAGGCGATGAGCTACGACCGGATGGCGGAGGCGGAACGGCGTCTGGAAGGCGAGGTCGCGGCGCTGTTGCGCCAGGCGGACGAGACCGACGAGACCGAGGATGCGTGCTTGGGCGCCGAGGTTCGGGGCGATGAGTTGCCGGCGGAGTTGCGTCGGCGGGAGGCGCGTCTGGCAGCGATCCGGGCGGCGAAGGCGCGGTTGGAAGCGGCGGCTCGGGCGGCGGACGACGCGCGGGGTCGGCAACCTGGGCAGGACCGGAACCCGAAGGGCGGGCGGCCGTACAAGCGGGCGTATGGCGAGCCGGACGAGAAGGCGCAGAGCAACTTCACGGACCCGGAAAGCTCGATCATGATGACGAGCAACGAGGGCTTCCAGCAGTGCTACAACGCGCAGGTGGCGGTGGACGCCGAGCACCAGTTGGTGGTGGCGACGGGTCTGACGGCGAACGCGAGCGACCAGGGTGAGTTGCCGGTGTTGCTCGACACGGTCAACGAGACGCTTGACGCGCAGCCGGCGACGGTGCTGGCCGACGCGGGGTACTGCAACGAGCGAGACTTGACGGACCTGGAACGGCGGGGCGTTGACGGGTATGTGGCGGCGGGCCGGGAGGGCAAGCAGGCGGTTACCCGCAATCTGGAGGAACATCCGGCGACGGGTCGGATGATAGACAAGCTGAAGACGAAGGCGGGCCGGGCGGTGTATGCGCAGCGCAAGTGGTTGTCGGAGGCTCCCCACGGCTGGATCAAGCACGTGCTGGGCTTCCGGCGCTTCAGCCTGCGTGGACTGGCGAAGGCGCGGTGCGAGTGGGACCTGGTGTGCCTGGCGCTCAACGTCAAGCGCCTGCACGTGCTGAAGGCGACGTAGAGGGCGGGGCATGAGGCTCGCAACGGCGACAAATCGACGCGGATCGCGGCCTCTGGCGGGCCATGTGGCCCGTGATGACCGATTTTCGCCTTCGGTTCGTCAACGGCCGCAAAATCTACCGCGCCCTGCCGACCGACACCGTTGCCCCGGCACGTGACTCAGGTCGTGAACTCACGACCCTTTTCGTGCCGCAAATCTCCTGCGGCGCAGACTCCTAGCCCGGAAAATTCATGACGTCGTCGAATCGGTCGCTGGCCGAGCCCTGATCGTTGAGCGAGAGAGGTCTGCGGTCGCCGCACGTGGCAGGTGGCAGCGTGGTGGAGCGGCGTGGCGTGGTTACGGGGCGTACGAGGCGCCAGACGCGGACAGCTTCGCCGACAGGGCGCCCCAGGCGCCTGTGTGGATTCCGCGAGCTGAGGGGGAAGCTGCGACGGGGCGCTACCCGGCGCGCGCCCCGAGTGCGAGGGCGATTTGGCGCCACGCGTCGAGGTCGGGCGTTGCCCGCGGCAGGTGCACAACGAGGCGCCGGACGGAGCGGACGACGTTGGCGCCGAGCTTGAGCAATCGGTCGCGCAGCCAGGTCACTTGGGTGCGGGCGCAGGCGGTGCGGGCGGCTCTCAGCCGCAGTTCCTGCATGAGCACGTAGGCGGCGGCCGTCAACAGGACCCGCAGCTGGTTTGCCCAGAACTTGGTGCAGCTCGTGCGGTCGATCTGCAAGCCGTCGAGCAGTTCCTTGATGCGGTTCTCGATGTCGCCGCGCCCGCAGTAGACCTTCTCGTAGATGAAGCGCGGCGTCTGGCGCAGATTGGTCACGACGAAGCGCGGGTTGTCCCGCGGCTGCCGGCCGGTGAGCTGCACGACTTCGGCCTTGATCACCACGCGGCGCTCACGAGCCCACGTGCCCGCGCGATAGCGGGTGTCGAGGTAGAAGTGCGCCGTCTTCTCACGCAGCATGTTCTCGGTGCGGGCCGCCACCATGACGGGCTCGGCAGCCCGCAGCAGGACGGCGTTCCTGGCCATCGCCACGACGTAGTCGAGCCGCGGCTCGGCATCGAGGAAGTCGAAGACCTCCGGGCAGGCGAAGCCCCCGTCGAGACGGACGAGAAAGCGTGCCTTGGGGAACGCGGACCGCAGCAGCGGGAGCAATCGACACAGCACGCTCAGCGTGCCGTCGGGCGCCTGGGCCTTGCCGGGTCGCAGCACCGCCGCGCACAGATACTGCTCGACCTCGCGGTCGAAGCTCACAAAGGCCAGCAATGGCAGGTAGCACCAGCTGTCGTAGTGCCCGTTGAAGAACGTCAACTGCTGCTCGCCATGCGTCGGGTCGTCGGTCGGGTCGAGGTCGATCGTGATGCGTCGCACCCGCCCGCGCAGCCGGCGACGATGCCGCTCGATGACCGACGTCGCCAGCTCGCGCCCCAGCCGATAGAGCGCGACGCGGCCCGCACCGTTCTCGAACCGCGAGACCGTCGGCTGCGACGCCAGCCGACCGCCCGCCACCGGGTCGCGCCCGAGCAGCAGCTTGTGGATCGGGTCGTCGGCGAGCCGGTCCGAATCGTTGCCGTCGGGATGACCGCAGGCGATGCCGAACACCCGCTGGCCGACCAGGTCCTCGAGCGTGTGCCGGACCTTCTCCGGTGCCCGGCGGTCGACCAGACACCGGCCGAACGCCTTGACCAGTCCGTAGACGCGCTCGGCGGCCTTGAGCAGCACGGCGCCGCCATCCGAGCTCGACTGCTCGCGGTCGAACGTGGCGACCAGCGGCTTGTCGAACAGATCGGGGAACAGAACAGACTGTGCTATCGTGGGGTCCGTCACGCAAGGGCCTCCGTTGTGGCTAAACGTTTGGTAGCACAACGTTTGTACCACACGGAAGGCCCTTGCGTCTCGTCGCCAACCCCACCTTCACGCATAATCCGGGTTAGGCGTCTCCATACCTGCCACCTGCGGCCGGCGAGGCATTACCCCCGCCTTTGGATACGGCCCCCCTCATCCGGGGGCCGGAGGGACTTCAACCCTCCTGACCAGCGCGCTGCCTGGCGCACACAACGCTCCCTTCAGCCGCCACCGCTTCCCGCTCTCCGGGTCGCGGGCGGTCACGTAGTCCTTGCCCTGGCGCGGCACGTCGAGTCCTGCGTCTTCGAGGGCGGATACCACGTCGGCGCGGCTCTGCACGACGCCGTGCTCGACGCGCTGCACCAGGTAGTCCCGTATCAGCTCGCGCGGGTCGGCCTCGTGCTCCAGACCGGCCCGCAGGTTCGCCGCCTCGATGTAGGCGCGGTGTCCGGGCTGCTGCGTCCTCGCCCGCGCCGGGTCGTCCGGCCGGCTCCAGCCGTGCTCGTGGTTCAAGGCGTCGCGCAGCGGGTCGAAGGTCTTCTGCCAGCCGGGCGGCGCGATGTTGAGGCTCTTGCCCGTCTCCAGGTCGCAGCGTGCCGTGAGGACATGCACGTGGACGCCGCCGCCGTGCTCGCGGTGCAGGACCGCCGTCCACGAGTAGCGGTCCGGCTCCAGCCCCGCCCACGCCGTCTTCTCGAACTCGTCGAGGACGGCGTTGATCTGCGGGTCGGTCGGCCGGTCCTCCGGCGCCCACGCGATCACGATCGAGCGGTACTTGTGCTCGAACTCCAGCGAGTCGGCGACAGCGGCCACCATGTCCGGGTCTCCCCGGAGCACCTCGATGCCTTCACGCTCACGGCCCATCGCGTCGCGTTCGCCGACCAGGTAGCTGGCCGCCTTGCCGGCCGAGCCGGTGCCGCGCCGGAGGCACTTAATGTGCATCGCCGTCTCGGCCGATGCGGGCGAGCTTGCGCAGCTCGCGCTCGAACGCGACGAGGTTGGCGATCACCTCGACGGCCTCGACCGCCGAGGCGTGGCGGTTGGCCCAGCGGGCGAGCTGGTTCAGGTTGCTGCCGATGCGGGCGACCTGCCGGGTGCGCTCGCGCTCGGCGTCGGCCGCCGCGGCGGTCCACGTCCGCGTCCGCGCCATGGCCTGCCGCAGCAGGTCGGACAGCGGCACGCCGGCGGCCGCCGCCTTCGCCCGCCAGTCGGCCAGCTCGGCCGGCGACACGCGGGCGTGCACTCGGACGGTGCGGCGGTCACGCATCGGCGCACCGCCAGGAAGGAGCGCGGGCACGGCCCGCCGCTTTCCCGCGAGTCCCACAGGGCCGCGGGATGCCGGGGGTTCGAAGGGGGCGCGCAGCGCCCCCTCGCCAGCCCCAATGTACGCACATTGGGTCGGCTGGCTCATCAGCATCAGACCACCACCATGACCTGTTTCCCGGTGGTGGTTCTCTTCTTCGTCGGCTGCTCATTTTCGGATCTGCTGCTCAGGTTCGGGGATCCTCAAGTGCGGCCGGGTTTCTCTGACTTGAGTTGCCCCGTTCCCGTCAGCCGCCGTTGTTCTCGTTTCCGGGGCCAACGTCGTCGTGGTCCCGTCGCCGTGCTGGTTCTCGTCTCGGGCGCCGCGGTGGTCCTGGTTCCGCGATCCGTCGTTGTCCCGGTTCCGCGGTCGTGGGTGTCGGGTTCGGTGGTCCGAGGTGGTACGGGTTTCATGGACCGAGGGAACTCCGGTTTCGAGGTTGGGTCGGATTCGTGGCACGTGTCCGACTTCCACGCCATGGGGTCTGGGCGATGGAAGGCGCGTGTCACCGAGCCCACGCCCGACCGTCTGACCAGCGCAGACGGTCGGGCAGGTCGTGCCGGCTACGCGGCCGGGCGCTCGGAGCCGGCGCGGGGCCGGCTGGCGATGAAGTCGGCCACCTCCTGCTCGACCCAGCGGACGGCGCGGCTGCCGACACGGATCGGCCTGGGGAACCGCGACTCGGCCATCAGTGCGTAGACGGCCGAGCGTGACAGCGCCGTCATGGCCATCACGTCGCGGAGCGTGAGCAGTCTCGTCGTCATGTCTTCCTCCTGTGGTTGCGGCCCGCCGTCCGGCGGAACCGACGTGGTTGGTTCGCCGTGCATCACTACGGCCGAGCGTAGCACAGGAGTCTCGTAAGTTGTGTTGTAGCAACAATTTACCACATGTGGACGGTCTCGGACCGAATTGCACCGGAAAAGACGTGGTCGTCAACACGCGTGACGTGTTCTGACGGTTTCTGACGTGCTGAGCTACTTTCTGCTCCCGAAAAAAAGTGAAGAAACCGCTCGACTTGATGGGTTCTGCACCTTGGCAGATGCGCCGTGGGCGGTCTCGAACGAGGTTCAGAACGGCGTCGGCTGTCTTGTCGGGAACTGGGGGGTGCGGCCACTATGGGCCGCAGGCGTCGCTTGCGGCCCATAACTGCCCTGCACCGACCCGGCGGGCGGCGGGTCACCCGAAGGGCCGGAACGAAGTGGAGGAGCCGCTAGGCTTGACGCGCCGCCCGACGGGGTGGTTCCGCTCCCGCGGACTCTCGCCGGGACCGTGATACTCTGTCTCCGATGGACACGCACGCGGCCGTGAGGATGCTGACCGCCGCAGGCGCGGACGAGACGCTTGCCGTCGCCGTGGTCGATGTCGCTCAGAACGCCGCCGCCGACCACGGCCGCGAGTTGGCCACCCGCTCTGATCTTGACCATCTGCGCGAGGTGCAGCGGGCGGATCTTGCCGCCCTGGAGGCACGGCTGACGTGGCGTTTCGCCGGTGCGATGCTGGCGCAGACGCTCGCGATCCTCGGCGGCGTGGTCGCGATCCTGCGCCTCCTGGGTTGACCCCTACCGACTGACGGCGGCCGATGTGGAACGAGATCTGAACGCGGCGGCCGAACTTCGCCCGGGAGTGGGCCGACGCCACCAACGAGAAGGACCGAGACGCAGAGCTTCTACAACGAGTTCTTCGACATCTCCGGCGTCCGGCGGCCCACCCGTCGCCGTTGCGAGGAGCATGTCCAGCGACTCGACAACAGGGTTGTTGCGGTGGGACACGAGGCATGGCGCGACGAAGATCGGAGGAGCAGGGGGACGGCGCGGAGGCGACATCGAACGGCGGTACCACAATCGCGCCGAAGGCCGATCCGGCGATAACGTTCGATTTTGGCTGTGCCTTCAGGGCACTGACGGGGAATACGCCGTTCCCTTGGCAACAGCGGCTGTTTGACCGATGGCTGTCCAAGGGACTTCTGCCTCCGGCTGTGGACATCCCGACGGGGCTCGGGAAAACGGCCGTGATGGCAGTCTGGCTGCTTGCGCGCGCGATCGGCGCCGACCTACCTCGCCGGCTAGTCTACGTCGTCGACCGCCGGGCAGTGGTCGATCAGGCGACCGACCTCGCGGAAGCGTTGCGGGAGAAGCTGCGGGCCAACCCCGCGCTCGGTCCGGTGCAACGCGGGCTTGGCCTCGATAGCCAGCCATTGCCGATCTCCACGCTGCGGGGTCGATACGTCGACAACCGTGCTTGGCTGGCGGATCCCGCCGCCCCGAGCATCATCGTCGGCACGGTGGACATGGTCGGCTCGCGTCTCTTGTTCTCAGGGTATGGCGTGTCACGCAAGATGAGGCCCTACCACGCCGGCTTGCTAGCCCGGAAAATTCATGACGTCGTCGAATCGGTCGCTGGCCGAGCCCTGATCGTTGAGCGAGAGAGGTCTGCGGTCGCCGCACGTGGCAGGTGGCAGCGTGGTGGAGCGGCGTGGCGTGGTTACGGGGCGTACGAGGCGCCAGACGCGGACAGCTTCGCCGACAGGGCGCCCCAGGCGCCTGTGTGGATTCCGCGAGCTGAGGGGGAAGCTGCGACGGGGCGCTACCCGGCGCGCGCCCCGAGTGCGAGGGCGATTTGGCGCCACGCGTCGAGGTCGGGCGTTGCCCGCGGCAGGTGCACAACGAGGCGCCGGACGGAGCGGACGACGTTGGCGCCGAGCTTGAGCAATCGGTCGCGCAGCCAGGTCACTTGGGTGCGGGCGCAGGCGGTGCGGGCGGCTCTCAGCCGCAGTTCCTGCATGAGCACGTAGGCGGCGGCCGTCAACAGGACCCGCAGCTGGTTTGCCCAGAACTTGGTGCAGCTCGTGCGGTCGATCTGCAAGCCGTCGAGCAGTTCCTTGATGCGGTTCTCGATGTCGCCGCGCCCGCAGTAGACCTTCTCGTAGATGAAGCGCGGCGTCTGGCGCAGATTGGTCACGACGAAGCGCGGGTTGTCCCGCGGCTGCCGGCCGGTGAGCTGCACGACTTCGGCCTTGATCACCACGCGGCGCTCACGAGCCCACGTGCCCGCGCGATAGCGGGTGTCGAGGTAGAAGTGCGCCGTCTTCTCACGCAGCATGTTCTCGGTGCGGGCCGCCACCATGACGGGCTCGGCAGCCCGCAGCAGGACGGCGTTCCTGGCCATCGCCACGACGTAGTCGAGCCGCGGCTCGGCATCGAGGAAGTCGAAGACCTCCGGGCAGGCGAAGCCCCCGTCGAGACGGACGAGAAAGCGTGCCTTGGGGAACGCGGACCGCAGCAGCGGGAGCAATCGACACAGCACGCTCAGCGTGCCGTCGGGCGCCTGGGCCTTGCCGGGTCGCAGCACCGCCGCGCACAGATACTGCTCGACCTCGCGGTCGAAGCTCACAAAGGCCAGCAATGGCAGGTAGCACCAGCTGTCGTAGTGCCCGTTGAAGAACGTCAACTGCTGCTCGCCATGCGTCGGGTCGTCGGTCGGGTCGAGGTCGATCGTGATGCGTCGCACCCGCCCGCGCAGCCGGCGACGATGCCGCTCGATGACCGACGTCGCCAGCTCGCGCCCCAGCCGATAGAGCGCGACGCGGCCCGCACCGTTCTCGAACCGCGAGACCGTCGGCTGCGACGCCAGCCGACCGCCCGCCACCGGGTCGCGCCCGAGCAGCAGCTTGTGGATCGGGTCGTCGGCGAGCCGGTCCGAATCGTTGCCGTCGGGATGACCGCAGGCGATGCCGAACACCCGCTGGCCGACCAGGTCCTCGAGCGTGTGCCGGACCTTCTCCGGTGCCCGGCGGTCGACCAGACACCGGCCGAACGCCTTGACCAGTCCGTAGACGCGCTCGGCGGCCTTGAGCAGCACGGCGCCGCCATCCGAGCTCGACTGCTCGCGGTCGAACGTGGCGACCAGCGGCTTGTCGAACAGATCGGGGAACAGAACAGACTGTGCTATCGTGGGGTCCGTCACGCAAGGGCCTCCGTTGTGGCTAAACGTTTGGTAGCACAACGTTTGTACCACACGGAAGGCCCTTGCGTCTCGTCGCCAACCCCACCTTCACGCATAATCCGGGCTAGGGGCAGACGCGCTGGTCGTTCTTGACGAGGCGCATCTGGTTCCGCCTTTCGAACGGCTGCTGCGTGCGATAGAGGGCGTCCGCGGGCCAGCGAAGTGCACCGGCTCGAGTCCAGAAGACTCCACGGCGCCTGCCGTCGGCCGCGCCGTGCCCCCTCCGTTTCACGTCCTGCCGCTGTCTGCGACGCTGGGCCGCGAGGCGACCGGGAATCCTCTACAGTTAGATTCGGCGGATCGGGCGCACACGATCGTCAACCGTCGGCTGGAGGCGGTCAAGCAACTGACGCTGGAACCCTTGGGCAACGGCGAGCGGGGCAAGCGCGAGAGCGAGCGGGGCAGGCACGAGAGACTGGCGGGCGTACTGGTCGAGCGGGCTTGGGGATTGGCGCAGGACTCGATGGCTCAGTCCGGTGCTCCTCCGCGCATCCTAATCTACTGCGACCGGCGTGAGGTGGCAGAGAAGGTAGCCAGGGGACTCCTGAAACGAGGGAAGGAAGCGGAGCCACAGCCCGTGGTGATCCTATTCGTCGGGGGCCGGCGGGTTCACGAGCGGGAGCGGGCAGCGGAGGACCTGCGAGGGCACGGCCTGATCGCTGGTGCCGGCGGCGAGCGGACGGTGCCGGTGTTCGTCGCGGCGACATCGGCCGGCGAGGTGGGCGTTGATCTCGATGCGGATCACATGGTCTGCGATCTCGTCGCCTGGGAACGAATGGTGCAGCGGCTCGGACGAGTGAATCGGCTGGGCGAGGGGAAAGCGCGGGTGCTGGTCATCGATCAGGGGGCCGGAGACGCCGACGCCGGCCGCCACAAGGTCGTGACGGACCTAATGGCGGCGTTGCCGGAGGCCGCGCACGACCCGGAAGCACGTCAGGCCGGCCCCGGTGCGCTGGACAGTCTGACCCAAACGCCGACGGGGCAGCAACAGGTGGCGGATGCGTCAACGCCAACGCCGCTCTACCCGATTCTCTCCAGGGCGCTGATCGACGCGTGGTCGCTGACGTCGCTGGCCGAGCATCCCGGCCGCCCGGAAATCGCCCCTTGGCTGCGAGGTTGGACAAGGGACGACCCGCAGACAACCTTGATCTGGCGCCGCTGCTTGCCGCTCTGCTTTGAGGCCGGAACCGATACGCCTCGGGATCCCGGGAAGAAGTGCGTCGAGGCGTTCTTCGAGACAGCCTCGCCACACGCGGCTGAACTACTCGAGACCGAGACATGGCGCGTCGCTGACTGGCTGAAAAAGCGGGCAGGCCGGATTCTGAAGATCCTGGAAGCCGGCCCATGGGAGGGAGGCGACCGTGACGACGGCCAGTTGGGCGACGACGAGGGGGAAGTTGGCAGCGATACTACCAAGGGGTACGAACTGCTGCGGCCGTTGACTCGGCAGACTCCGGTCGCGATCCTGCTCGGCAGCGACGGCCGTTTGCAGCGTGCGCTCCGTCTCCACGAGGCCGCCAGACTGCGAGGGGACGACCTCGACAGGCTCCGACGAGATCTGGCCGAGCGGCGGCTGGTCGTGGACGCACGGCTCGGCGGCCTCACGGAAGGGCTGCTCGACCCGCGTCGCGACGAACCGCTCCCGACGATCGAAGACAACTGGGGCCAGCCCGAACGATGGACGGAAGCGGATCACGACACCTCGGACGTGGGAGACACGTCGTCATTGCGGGTCCGACTGCTGACGGACGAGGTTCGACGCCGGGTACTGGAGGGACAGATGGGCGCCGGACAAGCGCCCAACCCGTGGCAAGAAGTACTGGCGGCGCCGTACGTCGTGTCGCCAGAGCAAAATGCCGCCGTCTGGATGGTCGTCGAAAGACGACGAGACGCCGCAACGAGCGAGGAAAGCCGGGCGGTGGCGCCGACGCTGCAACGCCTCGACGAACATCAGTCTTGGGCAGCGTCCGAAGCTGAGCGTATCGCCAGAGCGCTCGGTCTCAAGGCGACTGACCGGGCCATGCTCATGGTCGCCGCTGGCCACCACGACACCGGCAAGCGGGCCGCGCACTGGCAGCGCGCCTTCAACGCACCGCAAGAGGGTGGCCCCTACGCCAAGACGCCCGGTCCTGTGAACCGGGCGGCACTGAACGGGTACCGTCACGAGTTCCAGTCGGTCCTCGACGCCCAGCGGCATGGGCTTGACGGGCTGAAGCGGGACGACCCGGCGTTCGAGTTGGCACTGCACCTGATTGCGGCGCATCACGGCCAAGCTCGGCCGAACATTGGCGTCGACGGCTCCGACGCCCTGCCTCCCACGGCGGCAGCGAACCGAGCGGCAGAGATCGCCCTGCGCTTCGCGCGCCTGCAAGGGGAATGGGGACCTTGGGGCTTGGCTTGGTGGGAGGCACTGCTGCGGGCCGCCGACCAGCGGGCGTCTCGAGCACTAGCCCGGATTATGCGTGAAGGTGGGGTTGGCGACGAGACGCAAGGGCCTTCCGTGTGGTACAAACGTTGTGCTACCAAACGTTTAGCCACAACGGAGGCCCTTGCGTGACGGACCCCACGATAGCACAGTCTGTTCTGTTCCCCGATCTGTTCGACAAGCCGCTGGTCGCCACGTTCGACCGCGAGCAGTCGAGCTCGGATGGCGGCGCCGTGCTGCTCAAGGCCGCCGAGCGCGTCTACGGACTGGTCAAGGCGTTCGGCCGGTGTCTGGTCGACCGCCGGGCACCGGAGAAGGTCCGGCACACGCTCGAGGACCTGGTCGGCCAGCGGGTGTTCGGCATCGCCTGCGGTCATCCCGACGGCAACGATTCGGACCGGCTCGCCGACGACCCGATCCACAAGCTGCTGCTCGGGCGCGACCCGGTGGCGGGCGGTCGGCTGGCGTCGCAGCCGACGGTCTCGCGGTTCGAGAACGGTGCGGGCCGCGTCGCGCTCTATCGGCTGGGGCGCGAGCTGGCGACGTCGGTCATCGAGCGGCATCGTCGCCGGCTGCGCGGGCGGGTGCGACGCATCACGATCGACCTCGACCCGACCGACGACCCGACGCATGGCGAGCAGCAGTTGACGTTCTTCAACGGGCACTACGACAGCTGGTGCTACCTGCCATTGCTGGCCTTTGTGAGCTTCGACCGCGAGGTCGAGCAGTATCTGTGCGCGGCGGTGCTGCGACCCGGCAAGGCCCAGGCGCCCGACGGCACGCTGAGCGTGCTGTGTCGATTGCTCCCGCTGCTGCGGTCCGCGTTCCCCAAGGCACGCTTTCTCGTCCGTCTCGACGGGGGCTTCGCCTGCCCGGAGGTCTTCGACTTCCTCGATGCCGAGCCGCGGCTCGACTACGTCGTGGCGATGGCCAGGAACGCCGTCCTGCTGCGGGCTGCCGAGCCCGTCATGGTGGCGGCCCGCACCGAGAACATGCTGCGTGAGAAGACGGCGCACTTCTACCTCGACACCCGCTATCGCGCGGGCACGTGGGCTCGTGAGCGCCGCGTGGTGATCAAGGCCGAAGTCGTGCAGCTCACCGGCCGGCAGCCGCGGGACAACCCGCGCTTCGTCGTGACCAATCTGCGCCAGACGCCGCGCTTCATCTACGAGAAGGTCTACTGCGGGCGCGGCGACATCGAGAACCGCATCAAGGAACTGCTCGACGGCTTGCAGATCGACCGCACGAGCTGCACCAAGTTCTGGGCAAACCAGCTGCGGGTCCTGTTGACGGCCGCCGCCTACGTGCTCATGCAGGAACTGCGGCTGAGAGCCGCCCGCACCGCCTGCGCCCGCACCCAAGTGACCTGGCTGCGCGACCGATTGCTCAAGCTCGGCGCCAACGTCGTCCGCTCCGTCCGGCGCCTCGTTGTGCACCTGCCGCGGGCAACGCCCGACCTCGACGCGTGGCGCCAAATCGCCCTCGCACTCGGGGCGCGCGCCGGGTAGCGCCCCGTCGCAGCTTCCCCCTCAGCTCGCGGAATCCACACAGGCGCCTGGGGCGCCCTGTCGGCGAAGCTGTCCGCGTCTGGCGCCTCGTACGCCCCGTAACCACGCCACGCCGCTCCACCACGCTGCCACCTGCCACGTGCGGCGACCGCAGACCTCTCTCGCTCAACGATCAGGGCTCGGCCAGCGACCGATTCGACGACGTCATGAATTTTCCGGGCTAAACGGGCACGCAGGCGAAAGCCGGACACAGCCAAGGTGGACCTGGAGCCGCCACGACGGAACTGCGGAGGACAGGGCGCCCATCGCGAGGTGGGGTCCGAAGGGTTTGCGGAGCAGTACCGGGCCGTAGTCGAGGGGGCGACCCCATGACGAACCGGTCGGCCAAAGGTGGGGCAAGGTCGAGCCTGCACTATGGAGGCGAAGGCGTTCTCATCCACCCACCGCACCAAGGTGTATGCGGACGGCACGGTACGGAAGACCAGTGCGTGATCCTGGGAGACCTCGGCGGGTCCGCGGGCGGCACCGCGGCAACCGACCCTATAAGCGAGAGCGAAGTGGGAAGGGACGCCCGTCGAGGAGTCGGACGGCCGAGTAGTACCTGATGCGTAGCGAAAGCGACGTGACCGCATGAGCGGCAACCGAGTGGGTTGGGGAAGGCGGCCGGCGAAGATGGTCGGGACCGGACAGGTCGGGAAGATGAGCAAGGGCGCTGAGGTGGACAGTTCCATGAGCGAAAAACCCGAACATCAGCGACCGAGGAGACTTGCCGACTGGCTGAACCCGACGGGGGAGAGGAAGGTCCACTCTCTCATCGACAAGGTGTACAAGCGGAAGAACCTCGAGATGGCCTGGGAGCGTGTGAAAGCGAATCGGGGCGCCGGGGGTGTTGACGGGCAATCCATCGACGACTTTGCCGAGGTGCGTGAAGCGCAGCTCGACCGGTTGCACGAGGACTTGCGCGACGACGCCTACCGACCGCAGCCGGTGCGCCGGAAGCGCATCCCGAAGGCGGGCAAGCCGGGGGCGCATCGCGAGCTTGGCATTCCCACGGTCTACGACCGGGTATGTCAGCAGGCGCTGCTGAATCGGCTGGAGCCCATCTTCGAGCCGGTGTTCGATGATGCCAGCTTCGGATACCGACGAGGGCGGTCTCAGCACGACGCTCTGCGCAAGGTCTGGAAGGAGCTGAAGTCGGGGTGCGAGTGGGTTGTTGACGGCGACCTGAGCGACTTTTTCGGGACGGTTGACCATGACAAGCTCCTCACGCTCGTGGCCCAGCGGGTCTCCGATGGCCGGGTCCTTCGCCTGATTCGCTCGATGCTGAAGGCAGGGAGCTACGGCGACGGGCGCCTCTTCCCGACGGAGCGTGGGACGCCGCAGGGCGGCGTCGCGTCACCCTTGCTGAGCAATGTCTTGTTGACGCCGTTCGACAAGGAAATGCGGCGCCGGGGGTACCGGCTGACGCGGTACGCGGACGATTGGGTCATCACCTGCACGTCGGAGGCCGAAGCGCGAACCGCCTTGGCCACGGCGACGGCGGTCCTGGAGCGACTGGGCGTGCGCATCAATCCGACGAAGACTCGGATCGTTCGCGTCCAGCACGGCTTCGAGTTCCTCGGGTACAAGATCAAGCGCGGCAAGGGGCTACGGCTCCCACTGCACGAGATCCGTACGCGCCTTCGTTCGGGCGGCCTGTACGCGTGCCCGACTCAGAAGTCTCTACGTCACTTCAAGGACCAGGTGCGCAGTCGGACGTCGCGCAAAGCGCCGGTAACCACCGAAGTGCTGATTGAACAGCTCAACCCGGTCCTGCGGGGATGGGGGCACTACTACAAGCGTGCCCACGTCCGAAGGCTCTTCCACCAGCTTGACGGTTGGGTGGTGCGTCGCCTGTGGGCGCATCGGCACAAGCGGTGGCGGTGTCAGGGATGGAAGTCCCTGCCCAGCGCCACGCTCTACGGCGAGCTGGGCCTGGTCAACCTTGTCGGTCTGATTCCTTCCATCGGCCCCTACCATGCGAGAACGTCTTCGTGAAAGCGGTATGCGGGAAAACCGCACGTACCGTTTGAGCGGCGGACGGAGGCCAGCGCCCGCGGGGCGCGCCTCCTCCGACCCGACACGAGCATGACTTCAACCCCGAACGAGTTGACATCCCGGCTCCGCCGCCGGCTGGAGGCGGACCACCGGGAGATCGAGGAGACGGCGGCGAGCGAGCTGCGGCGGCTCGGCGGGAGCTTGAGCGCCGTCGTCGACGGCGCGCTGCGTACCATCGAAGCCGATACGGCGGGGGCGGTCGGACGGCTGAGCGCCCTGCTGCGGCGCGCGTGGCTCCTGCCGCTGGTGGCCGGGCTGAGCCTTTCGCTCGGCATTGTCGGCGGGAGCTGGGCAGGGACGCGCTGGCTGTGGACGACCATCGAGCAGCAGATCGAGGCGCTGGCGGTGCTCCGCGTGGACATCGAGGAGGCCCGCGCGACGCTGGCGCGGATCGAGGAGACGACGTGGGGGCTGGAGCTGACGGAAATCGACGGCGAGCGGTTCGTGGTGCTGCCGGCCGGCGCGCTGGACTCTCGGCCCTGGACCGTGGGCGGGCGGCCTGCCTTGAAGCTGTCGAGCGAGTGAGGGAGCTCCATGACCGAGCTGGAACGGCAGTTGACGGCCGCCTTGGAGAAGTTGTCCGGGCAATTCGAGACGGAACAGCGGCGGCACTCCGGGCAGGTCGAAGCCTTGCAGCAGCGCTTCGAGCAGCAGGCCGCGGAGAACGAGACCTTGCGGCGGCGAATCGAGCAGCTCTCGGGGCAACTGAGATGCTTGGACGCGGACTACACGACGCTCGCCGAGACGTTGCGCGGGCCGTGGAGCTGATGCAGCAGCGCGGACCGGAGCGGGATCACGGTCCCAGCCGCTGAGGCCAAGCGCCGTTCGCGGCCGGGCGCATCACCGGCCGTTGCGGCCGAGGTACTCCGACCAATCGTCCATGAGCAGCCGTCGCCGCTCGAACAGGTCCGACCGCGCGTAGGCGGCTTCCACCTTGTTCTGGACGACATGGGCGAGCGCCGCCTCGATGACCTCCCGCGGATGGTCGGTCATTTCCGCCGCCCAGTCCCGGAACGACGACCGGAAGCCATGAGGAACAGCCGCGATCCGAAGGTCGTTGAGCATCTTGAGCAGCGTCGACGCCGATATCGGCCGCCCGCTCCGCATCGGGAACACGTGCGGATTGCCGTCGCCGAGCTTCCGCGCCGCGTCGAGTATCTCCAGCGCCCGGCCGCCCAGCGGGACGCGGTGCTCGCGCTTCGCCTTCATCCGCTGCGCCGACAGGGTCCACACTTGGTCCGTGGTGTCGATCTCGGCCCATTGTGCGCCACGTACCTCGCCCGACCGCGTGGCGGTCAGGAACGGACAGACAGAGTCCAGCGGCGTTCCAGGCCGTGCGGGTAATACCGTAACTGACTGTATAGTAATCGTTTACGATTCTTAAAGCCGCGCCTCAGCAGGTCAGGCCATCTTGAGAAATCCGGTAGTTTCCCGTATACAATACTGGAATGGATACTGTAAGCCGAACCGAGCCCCAACCCCGCAGAACCAAGCCTCGAGGCCCCCACCCGCACAAGGCCCTCTCGGCCGCCTTCGTCCCCTCAGCGCCGCCCGGCAGGCACGCAGATGGCAACGGCTTGTTCCTCTACGTGCAGCCTACCGGAACCCGCAGCTGGATCCAGCGCCTCGTCGTCCGCGGCCGACGCCGCGAACTCGGGCTCGGCTCCGTCCACCTGGTCACGCTCGCCGAGGCCCGCGAGGCTGCCCGGACCAACCGCAAGCTCGCCCGCTCGGGCGGCGACCCGCTCGCCGAGCGGCGCCGTGCGCGGAGCATGCCCACCTTCGCCGAAGCGGCCCGGAGCGTCGTCGAGCAGAAGCGGCCCGGCTGGCGCGACGACCATCAGCCCAGGGCGTGGCTCAACAGTTTTGAGCGGTACGCGTTCCCCCGCATCGGCGGCGTGGCGGTCTCGGAGGTCAACAGCGCCGACGTGCTGGAGATCCTGTCCCCCATCTGGCACACGAAGATGGTGACCGCCCAGAAGATGCGCGGGCGCGTCGGCGCGGTGCTGGAGTGGGCGATCGCCATGAACTACCGCACCGATAATCCCTGCGACCGGATCGCGGCGGCGCTCGGCAAGCAGCAGCATGTCGTCGAGCACATGCCGGCGCTGCCCCACCGTGAGGTGGCGCCGGCGATCGCGGCGGTTCGATCCTCGGCGAGGTTGCCCGGCGCCAGTCTGGCGTTCGAGTTTCTAGTGCTCACCGCCGCTCGCTGGGGCGAGGTCCGCGACGCCGATTGGGCGGAGATCGACTTGGCCGGCCGCGTGTGGACCGTCCCGCCGAGGCGCATGAAGATGAAGCGCGAGCACCGGGTCCCGCTGTGCGGCCGTGCCATTGAGGTTCTCGCCGCGGCGCGGACGCTGCGCGGCGGCGGCGGCCGGGTGGTGTTCACGGCCCGGAGCGGCCAGCCGCTGCACGACAAGAGTCTGCGCCGGCTGCTTCAGGAGCACGGGGTCGCGGCCGTGCCCCATGGCTTCCGCTCGTCGTTCCGGGACTGGGCGGCCGAGGAGACCGACCACCCGCGGGAGGTCATCGAGGCGGCCCTCGCTCACGTCGTCGGCAACAAGGTCGAGGCGGCCTACGCGCGGTCGGACCTGTTCGAGCGTCGGCGGCGGCTCATGGACGATTGGCAAGCCTACCTCGCCGGCGAGCGGCGGCCGGAGGACTCGCCGCCGCGCTGACCGTGCGGGGCGGAGCGCCGGCTGCCACGACGGCGTCCGGCGCGTCAAGCCTTCGGCTCCTCCGCTTCGCTACGGCCGTTCCGGTGACGCGCCGGCCACCGTCGCGGACGAGGCTGGTTGTGACGGACGCTGACGTCCGTCCCGTTGACAACGGGACCAGCATCGACCACGAATCGGACCCCGCCGCCTCCAAACGGCGTGGTACGGTATCGGGCGGAACACGGCGCGGAAAGATGGCAGCGCATCACACTGGCTCTACATGGAACCAGTACCGGCGAACGAGATCGGCGCACAGGAACCAGGAGGCGAGGAGCACGGAAGCACGATGAGGAACCCGCCGACGAGGACGAGAGTGTGATTCGACCTGCCGTCTGATCACAACCACGACCGAGGCGAACTTACACCGATAGTGCCGCAGTAAGGTGTAAGGAGGACGGGCGGCCGAACTTACACCCCCAGTCACACCTGAACTTACACCCGACAATCAGCCAAGTCGTTTCCTATCAACAGATTCCCACACCACAGACCCACCCCCCCGTACAGACAAAAGGGTCGGGGGGGAGTAGGGGAGCGACCACGGCAAAACTGGCGTTTTGCCGGCCCGGCCGGTGTTCCTACGTCACACCCGCCGGGTCGGTCGCTCCCCATCGAAGGAGTCCCTCCGGGAAGGGGGATCTCGTCGCCGTTCGCACGACACTCAATAGTCCTCACCGCTGGCACCGTCCGGTCCCTCAGGGTCCGGTCCTCTGGACCTCCTCGGGGTCTCCGCGGTTCAGTCTCACCAACCATCAGGAGTCTTCGAGCGGCTCTGCCCTCGTGACGTTCACGAACTTGCCCACTGAGATCCGGCGTGCTCGGCGGCGTTCCACGATACCGAACGCGTCCCGCGCGACCGGGTTGTCGAGCCCGGGGTGACCGAGTAGTGCCCGGATCGCGGCGAGGCTGATTGCGTGACGCCAGATCGGCCATGTGAAAGAACGCCCGTCGCGTTCGCGGGATCCGCCAAGAACGGACAGATGTGCTCCACCGGTGCGCGCTGCACGCGGCACGACCGTCAGCGCGGAGAGTCCGACGGCGGCGAGGCGGTTGGCGCCGTGCTGGGTTCTCTCCTTGGTCTTGGCATCGGTCGGGTCCGTCGCGCGCGTCGCGTAGCGCACGTCCTCGTGCGGGTCCCAGCGAAACGACGACGTGGCGTCGAGACGCACCCATGGCTGGAACAGCGCCTCGCGCAGGCAATCCATAACAGAGATCGCGGTCTTCGCCGACCGCCGCCCCCGGGGCGGCGGAGCCGCCTCCCGCGGGACCGACGCCAAGCGTGACAGGAAGTGCATGTGGCCCTGACCGAACAGCAGGCAGAGCGGCGTTGGCTCCGCCTCCCGCGCCTTGTTCTTGTCCCGAACGGCGGCGTCGCTGATTAGTGCCGCCCACAGATCCGCGGTGTAGCGATCACCGGCGGCTACGGCGCGCAGTCGCCGGGTCGCCGCGTGCGGTGACAGCTTCAGGTCCCGGAGCTCGCCAAAGTCGTGCCGCCGCGCCAGCTCGTTCAGACCCGTGGACGCGACGGCGAGGATTTCGTCCTCCGTCAGCCGCTCGGCCACATGTAGAGCTGGTCGGACCGGTGGTCTGTCGACAGTCCAGGCCACGCGCGGCAGGGACTCGGGCCGCGCTTCTTCGAGGCTGCGCAGCAGTCCCAGGAGCGCCAGGAAAGCCAGGAGGTTGTCCGGCTCCAACCCCACCAGACGATGCGTCGAGCGGTCGGTCATGGCGTCGACTCCGACTTCGGCCCGCGTTCCGACTCCGAAGCCCGGTGGTCTGCCAACCGCAGGATCGCTTCAAGGTGCGCCAGCCGCCAGATCCCGTAGCGCCGCCTGAGCCGTTCGTACAGCGCTGGCCAATCGTCACCGTCGATGTCGAAGGCCAGCGACTCCAGACCGGGGCCGGGCGCCAGTCGCCACTGCCTGACGCCGAGGCAGGCGGCGTACCGCACCAAGCCTTCGCGCGGGTCGGTGAAGTCGAAGAACGGCCGTCCCAATCCGTGGTGCGTGCCGATCAGCCAGAGGACGAGCGCCGGATCGTGAGCCTCGGTGAACCGAGGATGCGCTTGCGCCATCCGTACCGACAGCGCTTCATGGCGCCACCCCCGCGGGAGGCCGGCGCGCGCCCAGGCGTCCGTCGAAGACGGCCGCCCGCTCTTGGCCATGGCGGGGCCGTCGGGCACGTTCCAGGCTTCCGCGCCGGACAGCAGGACTTGGAACCGCCGGTCAGCCTTGCCCGCATCATGCAGGAACGCCGCGAGTTCCAGGTCGCGCGAGAGCGCACGCGGCAGGTCGAGCGTGCGAACGAAACGCGAGACGCGCTTCACGACGTGGGAGGTGTGGTCATCGACACTAACTGCGTGCCACGCTGTCCGCGACAGTCTGTCGTCCTCGGTCGCAGGCGCCCCGTCGACCGGCCTGCGCAGCCCGGCTTCTTCTGACACGCCGTCATCCCGCAACCCATGCGCCGCAACCAGCACGGCGCCGCCCTCCGGTGAACCGGTGTAGAGATAGTGTGGGGTGATCCGCCCTCGCGCTGCCCGCAGCGCCTCGAGCGGCTCACGGACGGACCGCGCGGGCACCTTCTCCGGATCCGGCGCGGGGTCCGCTGGCAACACCTCCAGCAGCCGCTCCACCAGAAGGAGGCCCTCGGTACCGTCGTCCGCCAGGATCTCCGACAAACGTTCCCACTGACCGGCGTTCCGGGCAACGTCCGGCGCAATCCGGACCGCGTGCCGTCGTCTGCGGAACGGGCGCGCCGCGGCGTCGGCGACATCTGAGACCGGATCGGTGCAAGCCGGCGCCCAACCGAACTCGTCGCATCCACCATATGTCGCCGGCACGACCAGCACGTCACCGGGTTGCAGGCGAGACGGCGACACCTTCGCGGTACGTGGATCGTCGGTGCCGGCCCACCGGAATGCCCATCGTCCGCGTGCGCCCGAACCGGCGTCCGACTCCTCAGTCCGGTCGCGCTCGGGCACGTCCGACACACCGGCCGATTCCGCGCTGTCCGAAAGCCTGCGCAGCCACGCCCTTGCGGCCCACAGCGGCACCTCGACCATTTCTTCCGCACGCGGCGGAACGAACGTCAGAAGCGTCTTCAGATCGCCGGCGGCATTGGGCGCTAGATCGGCCTCGGTGACATCGCTGCGCCAGACGAGGGAAACGCCGGCCGATGCGCGCTCGACGCCGTGCAGGAACAACCCGACGTCCGGGTCGGCTGCCGACGGCGGCGAGGTCTGCGACCAGAGATCGAGGTAGGCGGGCATCAAAACCGGCGCCGGCGCCCTGGGAGCCGCGAGCGCCTCAACATCGATGGAGCACTCCCGTCGTCTGGTCTCGAACGCAGCGATCCCGAAGTCCACCTCGTCGCCGCGCGCCATTCGCGCGAGCGCACCCCAGGTCTTCACGAGCCGATCTCCGTACACAGCGTCGTCGGCCTTCTTCGCGATGTCCTCGGGCAGCGCCAGAATCGCGCCCGCGGCCTGCACGCGCCGCCCCGCGCGGTTCAGGCGACCGAAACGCTGCCGGAGCGCGTCCAGCGAAGCGGCCTGAGCCACGAGCCCGTCAAGGTCGAGATCTACCCCTACTTCGAGGCACTGCGTCGCCACCACGAACAGCGGTCGGATCGGCGAGTCACCTACCGTTTCGGGAAAGAGCGGGAGATCCGGTCGATCGCCGGCGGTCGCGGCTGCGTGCGGTGACGCGGCCCGCGTCCGGGACGCGCCGGTGCGAAAGCGTGAGAGCGTTTCGACGATCCGATCTCGCCCCACCCCGCGCGATCGTCCGATCAGCAGGATGGTGTCGGACGTTTCCTCCCTCCGCAGGTTCTCGAAGATGCTGCGCGCCAGATCGACGCGATTGACGACAACGCCGACCGCCGGCGCCGCCACGCCGGTCGCGTGCAACTGGTCCGCCAGCGTTCGGGCGGCTGCCGCGAAGCCCTGTTCCGGCGCACCTCGAACGACTTTCAGCTTGGCGGGTTTTCGCGCGTGGAGCCGGGCTCTCAGGACAGGGTGGTCGTATGCCGGCTGGTCGTAATCGGCCGGCGGCCGTGGGAACCGTCGCTGCGCGGACACGCTTGGGGTTGCCGAGAGCCACACTGTTCTGACGGCGGCGTTACCAATCGACTGCACGTCGGTCAGCGTCCGCCTGAACGGCTCGGACAAGTGCGCCTCGTCAAGCAGCACGAGGGTGTCCGTCCCAAGCAGTCCTGCGTGGACGGGTTTCATGCGGTGCGAGACGCCGTAGCCGCGAAACAGCAACCGCGACCCGATCTGATCTACGGTCGAACACAGGATGACCGGCTGGGTCGGCGTCCTCGCCCAGTCGTGCTCCAGCGGTGCCCCTCCACGGAGACGTTGGGCCGCAAGCGGCGGCTCGCCGTCTCCGGCCAGCTCTTGAAGTCGAGCCGCGACCTCAGCAACGACAGCCCATCCGGGATCGGCGGAGCCCGACCGGGCAAGCGGACACCGCTCCAGGTTCGCCTCGCGGCACGCGGCGCAGCGTACGTCGACGACGCGGGCGAGAGATTCTCCGGCAGGAACCCGTCGGGCGCACGGCCCTTGGCACGATTCGCAATACTCGGCGGCACTGCCGACGGGATGGGCCAGTGCGCAGGCGATCCGGCTTGCGCGAGCATAGGCGTCGTCCACGACCAGCCGCCGGTCGACGACCAAGGCAATCCGCAACGCAGCACGCGCCGGACACTCGAACCGCAACGCCAAGTGAAAGACGGCCGCGTCCAGCGCCGCTGTCTTTCCCGATCCGGTCGGCAGATCCAGAACGTCGGGCCATTCGTTCGTCTCGTCTAGCAGCGTGACCAGATCCTGCTGCCAAGGAAAGGGATCGTGGCCGTGGATCACGTGGAAGAAGCGCGCGAAGTCGGCGGCGTCCAGAACCATGCTCAACTTCCCAGCCTGCGGCACAGGCCGAGCCCTGTGAACCGCCCCGCGCCCAACAGGACAGGGCCTTTGGTCTCACGCCCGAAATCAATGACCGCGTGGACGAGTGATCGCGTGGCCAACGACTTGGGCACCTTCCAGCGGGTCCAAGGAGGTGCGCCCGCCGAGGGTCGCGCTGACGGCGCGCCTTCGATGGCGGAGTGCTTGCCGGTCTGAATCCGATCCGGATCGGGGCGCGGCAGACCCGCGCGCTCGCACGCGTCCGCGATGATGTCGCGGATCTCGCCCTCGCCGTTCCGCTTGAGGTGCCGGTCGAGCACGACGGGCGTCACGCTGGCCCACACCCGGGCCGGCCGCAGGTAGGGTTCCGGCGAGAGCGATCGGCGGACCGTGGTACCCGTCGCCGCGAGACACAGCGGCATGAGCAGCGGAGGTCCGGTCAACTTCACCACACGATGCTCCGCTTCCCAATCGAACGGCGCGAGCCGCTCGAAAGCATCAAGCAACCCGGGGATGTCCAGAAGCTCCGTTCCGCTCGGTGGCACGAGGGCGAAGCCCAATACCCGGCCGTCGGCATGCCGGAAGCCGGCGAACGCCAGCGGCACGACGGCGAGATGCGGCTGCCGGGTCGGCATGCGATCCGCGGTGTGCCCCGACACGATCTCAGGAATCGCGTCTCCCAGCCCCGCGCGACGATACCCGCTCATCAACGCTCGCCGCAGTTCGCGGCAGACGAGCGCGGCGGCGCGGATGTCGGGGACTTCGCCGTCGACGGCTTCGAGCACCAGCCAGTCCGACGGCGACGCTCCCTCCGGCCTGGGCGCAAACGCAGGAACCGACGCGCCGGGCGAAATGTCGGGTCGAACCGGATCCGCGCGATGCATCGCCTCCAACTCGGACAGGCGACCGGGGTAGATCCGTCGCCGCAAGGGCGTTTCGGGCGGGGGATGCGTGCCCGCATCGCCACGGAAGAAGCGGCAGCGCACCAAGCTTGCCGAATGGCCGAGGTAGCCTACGTCGCGCGCCACTGCGTCCAAGGCCGCGCACAGGGAGGATTCCGGCTCCTCTTCCCAGATCAGCGCCATTACTGGATCGTCCGGCCGAGCCACCGGAAACCGGCGCGGCTGACGCGGTCGCCTCTCCGGCATCACCTTCATGTACGTCTTCTCAGCCTTCGACGCCTTGAAGTCGTTCGGCGGCACGAAGACGGCGGGTGCCGTCCTGGCGACATGACCGCTCGCGTGCACGGCCGGAGGCGCCTGCTCCTCCAGCCATTCAAGGGCGACCCGTTCGTTCCCGCGTTCGCCCCGCGCAGCCCATGCCGACACCAGCGCCGAGAACACGCGATCCGGCTGCGGCGGCCAGTCCGGCTCGTCGCTCGCCGGACCCCGTGCGGCCCGGCACACGCCGGTCAGGTACTCGATCTCTAGGACGAGACTCATCAGTCCTCGTCATCCGCTTCGCCGCCCGCGCCTTTCAGAGCCAACTCGCGGCTGCGCTTGACGACCTCGATCAGCTTGTCCTGCGGCTTCAGCGTGATCGACTCGAACCGGAATCCGGCCGACGCGGCTTGGCTATAGGCCTCCCCGTAGAGCGCCCGTGCCTGTTCGCGATCCACTTCGATGGTATCGGTCGCCCCGTCGGCTCGAACCAATTCCAGCGGTGCCGGGCCGTCGCAGACCAGATCGCAGCGTGACCGCAGGGCATATCCGCGGGCATCCTGCTCGGCCAGCGCCACGAGGCCCAACGCGGCGATCAGCGCCCGCCCAGCAGCGTCGCGGATATCGCCGCCGAAGCGCAGCCGCCGCAGCCCGGCCAGCGTGATGACGGCTCGGTGTTCGGCGTAAGCGCAGGTCACCCCAAGAGGTTCAACGGAGGGCGTGACGTTGCCGTGATTGATGACCGACGGCTTGCCCGCCTTGTCGCCTCTCTTGCGCGAGAACAGAATCGGCCCGGCTTGGTTGCGAGCAGCTTTGGCTTCCTGTGGCGTCCAATCCTTGTCGTCCTGAGCGGAGCGGTAGATCTTGACGTTCTTCTGCACGCCCAATGGATCGATCCGACTGCCGGTTCGTTGGCCCGCCGTGCGCGGCTCCGTCTCGCCGGTCCGCTGGTTCGCAACGACCTCATCCACGGGCGCGTCGATTCCCATGATTTCCGAGACCAGCGCCCGCGGAAACTTCGCGCCGAGTCCTCCGCCCTCTCCTTGGCTGTGCCATGCCCCGAACAGCAGCGCCGTCGGCGAGATCTCCAGCAGCGCTGTCGCGTCCGCCGATGTGGCCTCCGCGAGGCGACGCCCCGCTTTGCTCTGCATGAAGGGTTCGTCATCCCGCAGGCTGTCGCGCAGGATCGCGTCATAGACCCGATGCGGCGCGTCGAGGGACGTGATCCGTTCCAGCGGATCGAGGCCGGCATTGCGGAAGTCCACCATCACGTACGGCAGCGGCAGGCCATCGCGTTCGGCAGCGGCCAGCAGTGCTTCTTCCAGCCGGTTCGCTTGGCTCTGAACGCTGTCGATGAGCACGCACCACGCTTCCCGGCCGTCTACCCTGCGCCGTTCGAACACGTGCCGCGGCGCCTCGCCGCGCCGGGCCGCGGGATAGGTCGGTGGAAAAACCTTGTCGCCGGCCCCACCGACTGGCTGGAGGCGGCTGATCCGGCGGATCGCGGCGTGGCGCGCGATCGCGTCGTGCAACGAGGAGACGGTCAGTCTCACACTCATCGTCCGTCGTCCGTCGAGTCGGGGGTTGCGGCGGCGATCCCGCGCAGGAGCGGGCTCCAGGTCGAGACGCTCGGACGGCGCGGCGCGGGCGGCGGCGTGACGTTCCGCTCCATTGGAGCGTCGCTCGACAGCTCGACGCGAGTCTGAATGGTTTCCGAATGCGTCCACGAGTGCATAATCGTGAGCGTAGTCACGTATCCTCCTCTCAAGAGATCGGCGCTATGCGATGCCGAGCGACAGCATAACACAAGCCCGGTACAACAGCAGCAAACGATGTAGAATCTCCTAGAGAGCACCTAACTCCGCTCGAAATGAAGAGCGGCTGCATTAAAGTGCTGCCGTGGTCCCGGGACTCTGGGCCGTCCGACGGGATCTCTTTCCGCGGCCACAATGGCCGCGGCCTCATTTGCCCTTGGGGTCACCAACCCGCGTACCGCAAACATCGCTTCGGATCGAACACGATCTCACAGGCATTGAGCATGGCCCGCGACAACGGCACGTCAGAATCCTGACCGGTCCGCGGGGTAAGCGTTCGGTCGTCCGGTATGGACATGCGGCCGGGCCAACCGGACGCTGGCGTTGTCGACGGCCAGCACCGGTCGATGTCCCCTGCGCACGGAGGGCGCCCGGACCGGATCGGCTCGCTGTTCGACGATGCTTGTCCGACTACCGAACGCCGGATACCGGCTTGACCGAACGGTTACGTCCGCGGGTCCGCGGGTCCGCGGGTCCGCGGCCGGCGTTCGAGGTGCAATGCAGTCCCGGTAAAATTGAGGGGTAGACCACGGGGAACAGGAGCGGCTACTGCCAAGTAATACATTATATTAGAGCAACTTAAAAGGTTCATGCGGCAGAGCGGTCAGCACCAAGAACTCGAACGCCAGCTTGACGGCAGGCTGCGCGGACCCCGCCCGCACCGTCTCGATGGCCGCGGCCACGTCTCGGTGGGGCAACGCCTGCCGATGCGTCACGATGTCGTTCTGCGGACCGAGCACCGGCAGCACCCGATCGCACGGTCTGTCAATGCACGAAGTCCGGTGACGTTCCGTGTGGTCCACGCATGTGCGTAAATGACTGAATATAAGGCCATTACCGCTCATCCGCGCCCATCTGCCCGCCCTTGAACGTCCCGCGAAATCCAGCCCAACCCGCGATATAATGAGGGTATGGACGATGGCACGAAGCGCACCGCCAGACCGCGGAAGCTCAAGCCCCGCGGACCCCATCCCGACAAGCGACTCTCGGCCGCGTTCGTCCGCAACGCACCGGTCGGAAGGCACTGCGACGACCGCCACGAAAAGCGCGTAAGACACTCACAATTAACGGGTTACTGGTGATAGGTCGGGTTTCATCCCCACGGTGTACCCTACCTTGTGAGCCGGAACAGACCGGACCAACGAAGTCGTCCCCGGAGTAAGCGTTCGGCCACGCTGGTATGGTGGACCGTCGTCTCGGTGCGTGGCGTTGATTCTACCGGTTGAGGGTGCGCTTCCAGTTCTTGCGGAGGGGCCGCAGCCAGATGTCCTTCGTGGGCTTGTCCCGGTCGTTCGTGCCGTAGCGTCCGCGCCCCTGGGTGGCGCCGACGCGGATCCAGCCGGAGGCCCGGTAGACGGCGCCGGTGTAGCGGGGGGTCTGCACGAAGGTCTCGATGAGCACGGGGGTCGTCTTGTAGCGCGCGGTCCAGTCCGCGGGCAGCTGGCGGCGGACGAGGGCGAGGATGTGCGAGCCGAGGTTGGGGATGCGGATCCAGGGCAGGATCAGGAAGCGCGGGTTGTCGACGACGAGCGGCAGGTTCTTCTCGCGGTCTCGCCGCGACCAGCCGATGAAGCGGTCGCGCGGGGCGAGCGTCCAGGCGGCGGTGGAGAAGCCGAGCATGGCGAGCGGCGTGCCGTCGCTCGCGTGCACGGCGTAGCGCATCTGGGCGCCGACCAGGGTCTTGTAGCCGAGGTAGTGGTAGCGGGCGACGTACTCGTTCCACAGTTTCCCCCCGTGGTCGCCGCGCACGACGGTGCGCATCTCGAGCGGACGGACGGCGTCGAGCGTGGTCGGCGGCGGCAAGCGGGGCGGTTCGGTGTCGGGCCCGAAGGTGATCGGCCCGGGCCGGTTCTGGCGCCACTTCGGCGGCGGCAGTTCGATGCGGCCGTCCCGGTGCATGGCCAGCATGACGACGCGGGCCATCATGTCCTTGCACCCGCCGTCGGCCTTGTACCAGCCGATGCGGCGGCAGAACGCCTTCGACAGGGCGTGGCGGTTGAGCGTCGGCGGCCCGGCGATCAGCGCGCGCAGCAGCGCCATCTCCGCGGTCGTGAAGTCGCGGCCGTAGTAGCGGCACTCGACCGGAGCGGTCATGTCGGCGCCGTCAGTTCGCGCCGGCGCGCCGCGTCCATCGACCAGGGCAGCCACGCCGCGGTGTCGTCCGGCGGCCGGCCGCCGCGCTCGGCGCACGCCGCCAGCCACGCTTCGAGCCAGCGCAGGACATCGATCCGGTTCAGCACCAGGGTGCCGACCACCGAGTACATCAGCGCCGTGAACTGCGCGCCGGTTCCGCTGTCGGAGCCGAACGACAGGCGCCGTCCGATGGCCGGCCCCCGGAGCACCCGCTCGGCGAGATTGTTGTCGAGCGGCACCCGGGGACGGTCGGCGAACACGCTGAGCCCCTCGCGGTGGTTGACGAGCGAGCGCAGCGGCTTGCCCTCGCGCGCGTGCTCCGGCAGGTCGGCCAGTTCCCGTTCCGCCGTCGCGAACAGGCCGTCGAGCGCCGCCGCGAGCGCGCCCTGCGCCGCGTCGAACGCCGCGCTCTGGCGCTCGATGTCGGGGTCGTAGCAGTCCAGCCGCGCCTCGTTCAGGCGGTAGAGCGCGGCGATCCGCGCAAGCCATGTCTCGCACCAGCCGGTCAGGCGGACCTGCGCGGCGGCGCACTGGATGATGTCGCGTCGCAAATGCGCCCAGCAAAAAGCGAGCACGACCGTGCCGCCGAGCAGCCGCGCCAGCCGCTTGTAGGCGCTGTAGCGGTCGCAGACGATCACCGTCTCGGGCGCCAGGTCGCCGAACAGCTTCGCCGCCGCCTCGGCGCTGCGGCTCGCGTCGATGTGGAAGCGCACCGCGTCGTTGCCGACCGCGGTCCACAGCCAGGCCCGGCCCGAGTGGCCCTCCCCGCGCAGCGCCTGCACGCGCCACGTGGTCTCGTCGGCGTGGCGCAACGCCGCCGCGTGCTGGTGCGCGAGGATCGCCCCGGCAACCGGCTCGAACAGCGGCACGAAGCGGGGCACGCTGTCGGCCAGCGTCCCCGACGAGACCGGCAGCCCCTGGTCGCCCAGCCACGCGCCGACCCGCTGCAGCGGGCGCAGGCACGCGTAGCGCTCATACAGCACCCGCGACCAGACGCTGGTGCCGTAGGGCGTCTTGTCGAACAGCCGCGGCGCCGGCGGCGCCGAAACCTCCGCCGGCGACGAGGCGCACGCGCAACGCCGGCGCCAGCGCGGGCGGCGGATCACCCGCCGATAGGCCCGGACCTCGATCTCGACCAGGGCCGACTCCTCCGCGCCGACCGCCGCGTAGGGCTTCCCGCAACCGGAACAGGTGCGCGCAGCGGCCGGCAGACTGCGCTCCTCGATGCGTTCCTCCAGGCCGCAACGCGGCGTGCGGCCGTGGCCGGGAGCGCCACACCGCTGGCCGCGCGGGCGGCCGGTGCCCGGCCTCTTCCGCTTCTCGCTCTTGCGGCCGTGCAACGCCTTCGACAGCACCGCCCGGGTCGCACGCAGCTTCACAAGCTCCGCCTCCTGCGTCCCGACCCGCCGCCGCAACGCCTGCTCCGTCCGACGCAGCCGCGCGTTCTCCTTCCGCACCCGGACGAGCGCGGCCTTCCGGCGACGCGACTTCGCCAGAGCCTTGCGCAGAGCCACGTCCGCCGCCGCCGGCGACTTCGCCCGCGCCGACTCGGTCTGGCGAAGCAGTCGGACCTTCAGGCGGTCGGCCGTCGCCTCGGACCGCTGCAACGCATACCGCAGCCGGCCAACATCGTCCGACAGCGACAGGACCCGGTCCTGCTGGTCGCGCAGCCTGCTCGTCCCGGCGTAGAGCCCGACGGTCTCGTCCAGCAGCCGGCGCAGGGCGGCCTTGTCGACGCGCTCCTTCCACAGAACCTTGTGCAGCCGGCGAATCTCGGCCGCCTGCACCTCCGCCCCCGGCACCGCCTTGCGCAACCGGGCAACCTCCCGGCGCAGGGACATCTCGCCGTACCGGTCCGACGCGACGCCGGCATCCGCAAGCAGCTTGCCTAGACGGGCTACCTCCGACTGCAGCGCCAACGCGTCCTTCGCCGCGCGGCGGGCTTCCTTCGACCGCTCGACCGCCGCCAGCCGCTTGCGCCGCGACGACTCGAACTGCCACTTCCAGAAACCTGCTTCGCAACGGGCGGACACCTCCGCCCGCTTCAGCGCTTCCGACCGCGCTTCCGCCGCCTCGGCACGACCTCGCACCCGCTCATACAGCCGCCGCCAGAACGGCCGTCCGGGCAGCGAAGCCCCTTCGGTAACCGGTCGGGCTACCGGGTCCCGACTCGCCATGGCCGAGACCATAGCGAATATCGACCCGCGTTACCAGTACAAAATACCGGCGTGGCCGAACGCTTACTCCCCGGACCCCGGATTCCCCGGATTCCCGGACGAGTTCCGGTCGGTTCACCCGTCAACCCGCAGGGCCTTCGGTTCCCGTTCAGAATCGACCGAACCGTGCCGCCGTTGCGGGCGCCCGCTCGACTGGCCGATCCGCCGCCCGTCGAGTCACGCCGCCCAGCCGGCGGACAGCACCTCGGCCTGCTCCAGCACCGTTCGCGTCGCCGACTCCTGCCTGTCCGGCGGATAGCCGTGCTTCCGCAGGACGCGCTTCACGAGAACGCGGAGCTTGGCGCGGACGTTCTCGCGCTGCGTCCAGTCGATGGTCACGTTGTTCCGTACGGTCTCGACCAGCTCGCGGGCGATGCCGCGCAGCGTCTCGTCGCCCAGCACCTGCACCGCGCTGTCGTTGACGCCGAGCGCGTCGTAGAACGCCAGCTCGTCATCCGACAGCCCGAGCGCCTCGCCGCGGGCGCTTGCAGCCCTCAACTCACGGGCGAGGTCGATCAGCTCCTCGATCACCTGCGCGGCCTCGACGGCGCGGCTCTGGTAGCGGCGGATCGTCTGCTCCAGCAGCTCGGCGAACGAACGGGCCTGCACCACGTTCTTCCGCCGCCGCGTGGCCAGCTCGCCCTTCAGCAGCTTCCGCAACAGCTCGACGGCGAGGTTGCGCTGGCGCATGCCCCGCACCTCGGCCAGGAACTCCTCGGACAGGATCGACACGTCCGGCTTGTCCAGTCCGGCGGTAGCGAAGATGTCCAGCACGCCGTCCGGGGCCACGGCCCGCGAGACGATCTGCCGCACGGCGTGGTCCAGCTCCTCGTCGGTCTTCCGCTCGGAGCCGTCACGCTTGGACAGCGCCGCCCGGACCGCCTGGAAGAACGCCACGTCGTCGCGGATGCGAATCGCCTCGGGATGCGGCACGGCCAGTGCGAACGCCTGCGAGAGCGCCCGCACGGCGCTCAGGCAGCGGTCCTTGCCGTTCTCCTGCGCGAGGATGTGCTCCTGCGCGGCCGGCAGCAGGCCGAGCCGCTCTGCCGGCGAGCCGCCGACCCACGCGGCCCGGTCGAATCCGTGGAATAGGCCGCAGCAGACCTCGTACTTCTCCAGCATCGCCCGGACCGCCTGCTCCTGGTCCAGCGCCGTCTGTCCCGTGCCGCCGCTCTCCGTATACGTCGCCAGCGCCCGCTTCAACTCATGGGCGAGTCCGAGGTAGTCGACGACGAGCCCGCCCGGCTTGTCCCGGAACACGCGGTTGACCCGCGCGATGGCCTGCATCAGCCCGTGGCCGCGCATCGGCTTGTCCACGTACATCGTGTGCAGGCTCGGGGCATCGAAGCCGGTCAGCCACATGTCGCGCACCAGCACCATCCGGAGCGGGTCGGCGGGGTCGCGGAACCGCTTCGCCAACTCCTCGCGGCGAGCCTTGTTGCGGATGTGCGGCTGCCAGTCCGGCGGATCCGACGCGGAGCCGGTCATGACGACCTTCAGGGCGCCCGACGTGTCGCTGTCGTCATGCCAGTCCGGGCGCAGGCGCACCAGCTCTCGGTAGAGGTCGATGCAGATGCGCCGGCTCATGCAGACCACCATCGCCTTGCCGTCCATCGCCTCCAGACGCTTCTCGAAGTGCTCGACGACATCCTGCGCCACGAGCGCGATGCGCTTCTCGGCGCCGACGATGGCCTCGAGCTGCGCCCACTTCGTCTTCAGCTTCTCGCGGCGGTCGACCTCCTCGCCCTCGGTCGCCTCCTCGAAGCCGGGGTCGATGTGCGGCTTCTCCTGCTCGTCGAGCGCCAGCCTCGCAAGGCGGCTCTCGTAGTAGATCGGCACCGTCGCCCCGTCCTCGACCGCGCGCTGGATGTCGTAGACGCTGATGTGGTCGCCGAACACGGCGCGGGTGTTGGCGTCGGCCAGCTCGATCGGCGTGCCCGTGAAACCGATGAACGAGGCGTTCGGCAGGGCGTCGCGCATGTGGCGGGCGAACCCGTCGACGAAGTCGTACTGGCTCCGGTGCGCCTCGTCGGCGATGACGACGATGTTGCGGCGTTCGGAGAGCAGCGGATGCCGGTCGCCCTTCTCGTCGGGGAAGAACTTCTGGACCGTCGTGAACACGACGCCGCCCGCTTGCACCGCGAGCCTGACCCGCAGGTCCGCGCGGCTCTCGGCCTGAACCGGGGGCTGGCGCAGCAGATCGGCGCAGCGCGAGAACGTGCCGAAGAGCTGGTCGTCGAGGTCGTTGCGGTCCGTCAGCACGACGATGGTGGGGTTCTCCATCGCGGGATCGCGGACGAGGCGTCCGACGTAGAACGCCATCGTCAGGCTCTTGCCCGACCCTTGCGTGTGCCAGACGACACCGATGCGCCGGTCGCCCGGAGCCCCGCCCCTCCGGCCGGAACGGTCGCGTTCGGGCAACTCGCGTCGCGTGTCCACGTCCTGCTGCAACCGGGCCGCGCGCAACGTCTCGGCGACGGCGGTCTCCACGGCGTGAAACTGGTGGTAGCCCGCCATCTTCTTCGCCAGCGCCCCGCTGCCGTCGTCCTCGAACACGGTGAAGTCGCGGACGAGGGCCAGCAGCCGGCCGGGAGCGCAGACCCCCTCGACGAGCACCTGCAACTGCGGCAGCTTCGAGTCGGCCAGCGTTTCGCCCGTGACCGTCCGCCACGGCTTGAACCACTCCCACGGGGCGGTCAGCGTCCCGATGCGCGCCTCCAGGCCGTCCGACACGACGAGCGCCGTGTTGAACGCGAACAGCGAGGGGACCTCCGCCTTGTAGGTCTGAAGCTGCTGGAACGCGGAGCGGATCGTCGCGCTCTCGTCGGTCGGGTTCTTCAGCTCGATGACCGCCAGCGGCAGGCCGTTGACGAACAGCACGATGTCAGGCCGGCGCTCGTGCTTGTTCTCGACGACGGTGAACTGGTCGACCGCGAGCCAGTCGTTCGCTTCCGGCACGTCGAAGTCGACCACGCGGACCTGCCCGCCCCGGACCGCCCCGTCGGCGGCGACGTACTCCACGGTGACGCCATCGACGACCATGCGGTGGAAGGCGCGGTTGCGGGCCTCCAGCGTCGCTCCCGCTGGGCGGACCAGTCTGCGCTGGGCGTCATCGACCGCGGCGTCGGGAAGGTCGGGGTTGAGCCGTGCGAGCGCGACCCGCAAACGCTCCTCCAGGACGACCTCGCCGTAGTCGTCGCGCTCCGCATTCGGCGTCTCGGGAGCGATGTCGGACCCGTGTGCAACGGTCCAGCCGACCCCTTCCAGCCAGGAGAGGGCGGCGTCCTCGACGGTGGATTCCAGCAGCGTGGCGGCGCTCACGAGACCGGCTCTCCAGGTGTCATGCGCTCGCCCCCGCCGTGGCAATCGACCGCTCGTCGGCTGGCTGGGCCTGGTCGCGGACATTCACGCGCAGTTTCCCGGAGACCAGTTTCGGCAACAGTACATCGCGTACCGATGCGAGGACGCCCGATTCTCGCTCATTCTTGACGATTCGGTCGTAGAGCGACTGCGTGAACCGAGCATGGACAACTCTGACCGCCTCGGACGGCACGACCACAGGCAACGGCCGGAAGCTGCGCTTGCTGATCTCGAGAAACGTGGACCCGTTCGCCTTCTCAAGGATTTCGTCCATGTGCGCGGCGGCCCACAGCCATGCATAGACGGCGAATAACCGCCTTCCACATTTCATCGCGATGAAGCCTTGATTGATGGCCACTGGCACATCCGCTATCGCCAGATACCCAATTGGCGCACGTGACGACAACAGGACGGTCCCTCGCGGCAGCAATCCGGAACTGATCCTCTCAAGACCTCGTTCGGTGATCCGTCGCGACGTCGCAACCAGAACGGGCGATGCCAAGGCCGACAAGTCCCTTGGCGTTGCCCAGTTGATAGAGCCATTCCAGAACGACGGCTCCTTCGTACTCGGGGTGGACCCGCCGACCACATCGACTTCCTGGCCGATGGTGGAAACGTCCCATCCGTCCGGGATCTCACCGATCTCGGAGTCAACCAGCCGGTCGGGGAACAGGTCGGCGATGTCCTTCGGCAGCCCTGGGTCGCGGCCTTCCATCTTGGCCCGCACCGGGTCGAAATCGACGAACCAGGACCGAAACAGCGCCCGCGCCATCGCCTCCAGCGTCGCGTTCATCCGACGGTTCAGCTCGATCTTGTCGTCCAGCGTGCCGAGGATGTGAGCGATGGCACGTTGTTCGTCGATGCTGGCGGGGATGCGAACAGCCTCTTCGTGCAGGTGATTCCGGTTCAATCCCGGAACCGCGGCTTTGTCCGAACAAGCGGAGAAATCAAGCGATCTGAGAAAGTAGCTGATGAACCGAGGATCGTTCCCCTTGAAATCTCGGACGTACAACGCCGTGTTGAGTGGCCAGAAGTCGTCCGAGATGAAGAACACCTGCCCCAGCGTGCCATATCGGCCGGTTACGACGCCAGGACCGAACACCTTGCTCTCGGAGTGGTAGTCGGTGATTCCCGATGACGACACGAGGGGTACGGAGCCGGCCCGTCGCTCACGCTGCGGCAGGTCGTACCCACGCTTGAGCGTTATCACGTTGCCCAATGTGGTCTCACGCCATCCGTCGCGGTCGAATCGTTCCGTAGCTTCCGCCAACACAACATGCTCCGCCTCGACGACCCGCCTGAAGCTCTCGGAGGTGCTCGCCCAGTCCAGGATGTCCACGCGAAACGGCAAGTCGGCATCCGTGAAGGCGGCCCGCAAATCCGCCATGCGCGCCAGGGCCAAAGGCTCGTCCGTCATCAGCGCGAGGTCGAGATCGGAGGTCTCGCGGGCGTGCCACGCCACACGCGATCCGAAGGCGCGCACCTCCAGGCCGGGCACGTGCTCGCGCAAAATGCGCCGAACCGTCTCCAGATCCGCGGGGCGGATGTCAATCGGTGTCACGGTTGCGCTTCCGAAGCTCTCGCAGGAGGAGACGCATGTCGCGCAGGAATTCGTCAATCACCGAAACCGTCTCTTCCGCCCGGTCCGCATCGTAGGTGTGGGAGGTCTTGTTCCGCAGCTCCCGGTAACGGATGTAGGACAGGGCGTCACGAACGATCCCGGCATCGGCCGCGTCCCGCATCAGATCGGCAAAGTCCATCTTCCGCAAGGCCTCGGGATTGGCGACGATCTGGGCCAGTTGCCTCTGGACCATCGTGACTGCCAATTCGTAAGTGAACTCGAACGCCTGGATGGTAGCCGCCCGGAACTGCTCTCGCAGACCAGAGTCCACGCTCGCCAGATCACCGTGCAGGTAGTCGAAACTGCGTTGCAGTTGCCCAACTGCGCTCGCCAACGCGGAGGAATCGAGCTTCACCGTGACGACCCCCGATCGCGGAACCCGAGGGCATCGAGATTCTCGGCGATGGCAGCGTCGAGCCGCGCTCCCTCGGCCTGTTGCGCTTGCAGCTCCGCGACCAGCCGAGCCATCCTCGTCTCGAACGGTTCGCCGTCGTCCGGCTGTGGCTCCGCGCCGACGTAGCGGCCGGGAGTCAGCACGTGGCCGTGGCGACGGACCTCGTCGAGCGAGACGCTCTTGCAGAAGCCAGGAAGGTCCTCGTAGGCGTCCGCGCCGTCGCGCCAAGCGTGGTAGGCGCCCGCAATGCGGGCGATGTCCTCGTCGGTCAGCTCACGGTGGGTGCGGTCCACCATGCGGCCGAGCTTGCGGGCGTCGATGAACAGGACCTCGCCGCGACGCGGCCGGCGACGCGCCAGGAACCACAGGCAGGCCGGGATCTGCGTCGAGTAGAAGAGCTGCCCCGGCAGCGCGACCATGCAGTCCATCAGATCCGCCTCGATCAGGTTCTTCCGGATCTCCCCCTCGCCCGACTGGCTCGACGACATCGACCCGTTGGCGAGCACGAAGCCGGCGACGCCGGCCGGGGCCAGATGGTGGACCATGTGCTGGACCCAGGCGAAGTTGGCGTTGCCCTTCGGCGGCACGCCGTACCGCCAGCGCTTGTCCTCGGCCAGACGCTCTCCGCCCCAGTCCGAGACGTTGAACGGCGGGTTGGCGAGGATGAAGTCGGCCTTCAGGTCCGGGTGGCGGTCGTTGTGGAAGCTGTCGCCGTGGGCGATCTGGCCCTCGATGCCCCGGATGGCGAGGTTCATCTTCGCGAGCCGCCACGTCGTGTAGTTCGACTCCTGGCCGTAGATGCTGATGTCGGCCTTGGCCTTGCCGCCGTTCCCGTTGCCGCTGGCGTGAGCGCGGATGAACGCGACCGACTGCACGAACATCCCCGACGAGCCGCAGCACGGGTCGTAGACCCGGCCCCGGTACGGCTCCAGCATCTCGACCAGCACCTTGACGACGCAGCGTGGAGTGTAGAACTCGCCGCCCTTCTTGCCCTCGGCGCTCGCGAACTGCGAGAGGAAGTACTCGTAGACGCGGCCGAGCACGTCGCGGGACCGCGCGTCCTCGTCGCCCACCTGGATGTTGCCGACGAGGTCGATCAACTGGCCGAGCCGGCGCTTGTCGAGCGCCGGCCGCGCGTAGTCTCGCGGCAGTACGTCCTTGAGCGCCGGGTTGTCCCGCTCGATGGCCGCCATCGCCTGATCGACGGTCAGGCCGACGGTCGGCTGCCTCGCCTGCGCCCGGAGATGCATCCAGCGGGCCTCGGCCGGCACCCAGAAGACGTTCTCGGCGATGTACTCGTCCCGGTCCTCGGCGGCGTCCTCGCCCCACTGGGCCAGCAGCGCCCCGCGGCGCTCCTCGAAGGCGTCGGAGATGTAATTGAGGAAGATCAGTCCGAGGACGACGTGCTTGTACTCGGCGGCGTCCATCGAGCCGCGCAGGGCGTCGGCCATCGCCCACAGCTCGGCCTCGTGGCCGATGGTGGCTCCGTCGTCCGGGGTTGCGCCCGCGTCGCCTGCCTGCTTCCCAGACCGTCGTCGCACCATGCCGTGATCCCCGTCGCACGAATCCAGGACTCGCGAGCCGACACCCGGCCCCGTCACCCAATAGCGTACAACCAGCCGCCGGCCTGCCTCAACGGTCTTGCCCGCGCCCCTGCGGCGGCGGCGAGCAACAAGTGGATGCCGGCAAGCCGGCATGCTCGGCGACGGAATCTCGCCCCGCCGTCAGCGGCGGCCGCCCGAGCGGTGACACCCTTCCTGGAAGGACAATTCAGAGGGGAGCGACCCGGCGCGGCAGGTGTGACGGAGGAACACCTGCCGGGTCCGAAGACCGCAGGGATTCGGCAGGGTCGCTCCCCTCCTTCACCCTGACCCCTTTCCTGACCCCGTGCTTGGATCGTACGTGGTCATTACGGTCAATGGTGTCAAGGGTTTAGAGGATTTCAAGTGTGATCCGGGGTGTGACTGGAGGTGTGACTGGGGGTGTAAGTTGGTCACGCCGGTCCTGTTACACCCTTGCTGCGGCACCTCTCCTGTAACTGCGCGCTCGGTCCTGGTGTGATCAGGCGGCGGATCTGATCACACGCTTGCCCTCGTCCCCCGTCTCCATCGTGCTCCCGTACCGCCCTCCTCACTGTCCCGCGCTCCGATCTCCCGCGTCCGGCTACGTGGATCCCTGTCGAGCCCGTCCGGTCCGCTGCCGCCTTCCCGCGCCTCACGCCGGTCCGTACCGTTCCCGACGGTCCTGTCTGGCGAACAGGGTCGTGGGCATGTGCGGCGGGGTCGGGATCGTGGTCGAGGCCGGTCCCGTTCTCGGGACGGACGGCCGCGTCCGTCCAACAACCAGCCTCGTCCGCGACGGCGGCCGGCGCGTCACCCTGCAAGGGCCGGAGCGGAGCGGAGGAGCCCGTGCGTGCGCGGGCTTGACGCGCCGGACGCCGTCGTGGCACCCGGCTCCTGACAGTCCCCGTGCGCCGGGGCCTGCGCGGCGCTCCGGCCGCCGCCGATCGTACCGGGACGGGGTTCAGGCCGCAACGTCGCCCGACGGGCATCAGCGCCCCGGCGCGTGCGCCGCCCGGCGCTCGCCAGCCAGATAGGCTTCCCAGTCGTTCATGAGCCGCCGCCGCCGCTCGAACAGGTCCGACCGCGCGTAGGCCGCCTCGACCGGGTTCCGCACGACATGCGCCAGCGCCGCCTCGATGACCTCCCGCGGGTGGTCCGTCTCCTCGGCCGCCCAGTCCCGGAACGAGGACCTGAAGCCGTGTGGGACAGCGGCGACGCGGTGCCACTGGAGCACCCGCAGCATCCGCTTCTCGTCGAGCTGCTTGCCGCTCCGGCCGGGGAACACCAGCGGGCTACCGCCGTCGCCGAGTCCCCGTGCCGCATCGAGGATCTCCAGCGCACGCCCGCACAGGGGCACCCGGTGGCCGCGCTTCATCTTCATCCGCTCGGCCGGGATCGTCCACACGCGGGCCTCGGTGTCCATCTCGGCCCACAGCGCCCCGCGCACCTCGCCCGACCGCCCGGCGGTCAGGACCAGAAACTCGAACGCCAACTTGACGGCTGGCATCGTCCGCGACGTGTGCATCGTCGCGATGGCCGCCGCGACCTGCCCGTGCGGCAGCGCCTGCCGGTGCTGCACGACCTCGTGCTGCGCGCCGAGGACCGGCAGGATGCGGTCACACGGATTATCGTTGCGCATCTCCATTGCCACGGCCCATTCCAGCACGGCCCGGATGCGCTGGCGCACGGTCCGGGCGGTCTGCATCTTCACGTGCCAGATGGGCGTGAGGACCTGGAGCACGTCGGCGCTGTTGACCTCCGAGACGGGCCGGCTACCGATGCGCGGGAAGACGTAACGCTCGAGACTGCGGAGCCACTCGGTCGCCTGCCTGGGACTGCGCCAGCCGGCCCGCTTCGCCTCGACCACGGTGGCGGCGGCCTCGGCGAAGGTGGGCATGCCCTGGGCGCGGCGCCGCTCGGCGAGCGGGTCGCCGCCCGCGCGGGCGAGCTTGCGGTTGGCGAGGGCCTTCTCGCGGGCCTCGGCGAGCGTGACCAGATGGACGCTGCCGAGCCCGAGTTCGTGTTTCCGGCCATGGATGACGAGGCGCTGGATCCAGCTTCGGGTGCCGGTGGGCTGGACGTAGAGGTACAACCCGTTGCCGTCAGCGTGCCGCCCGACGGGCGCGGTACGGACGAAGGCGGCGGAGAGTGCATTGTGGGGGTGTCGGCCCTTGGGCTTGGTCTTCCTGGGTTTCGGGGTTGCGGTGGTCACATAATCCATCCCCCAATAATATACGGGAAGTCGGCGGATTGCACGCGACGTTCTGACCGGGACAGTCCGGCGAGACGAATAACAAACGATTACTAATCAGATACTTACGGTCAGCATCGGACTTCGATGAACGTCAGCGGACCCCAATAGCCCGTTTGTGCGACGGGAACGGACTCTACCTCGTCGTCAAGCCCACCGGCACCCGCAGCTGGATCCAGCGCATCGCAATCCGCGGCCGGCGTCGTGACATCGGACTCGGCAGCGTCCGGCTCGTCCCGCTCGCCGAGGCTCGCGAGAAGGCCCTCGCCAACCGCAAGCTCGCCCGCGACGGCGGAGACCCGCTCGCCGACCGCCGCCGCGCCAAGCGCATCCCCCTGTTCGCCGCCGTCGCCGAACGTGTCTGGAACCAGTTGCGGCAGGGCTGGCGCCATCCAAGGCACGCCCGCGACTGGTGGAGGACCTTCGAGAACTACGTCTTCCCGCGCATCGGCAAACGGCCCGTCTCCGAGGTGACCGCCGCCGACGTGCTGGAGATCCTCGAGCCCATCTGGCACACCAGGCCGAAGACCGCGCGGCGGTTGCGCCAGCGCATCCGCGCCGTGCTGGAGTGCGCCGTGGCGCTGGAACACCGCGCCGATAACCCTTGTGACCGGCTCGGGCCGGTGCTCGGCCCGCACGACCTGGCCGTTCACCACTTCCGGGCGCTGCCCCACGCCGAGGTCGCGGCGGCGGTCGCGGCGGTGCACGGGTCGCGGGCGCTGCCCGCCCTCAAGCTGGCGTTCGAGTTCCTGGTGTTGACGGCCGGGCGCTCGGGCGAGGTGCGCGGGGCGCTGTGGGCCGAGATGGACACGGCCAACCGCGTGTGGACCGTCCCGGCGTCGCGCATGAAGGCGAAGCGCGAGCACCGGGTCCCGCTCGGCTGGCGTGCGGTGGACGTCCTCGACGCGGCGCGGACGCTCGGCGGCGGCAGCCCGCTCGTATTCCCCGGCCCGCGCGGCAAGCCGCTGTCCCACACGCCGCTCTACACCGTCTTCAAGGACCACGGCATCGCCGCCGTCCCGCACGGCTTCAGATCCAGCTTCCGGGACTGGGCGGCCGAGAAGACCGACCACCCCCGCGAAGTCATCGAGGCGGCGCTGGCCCATGTCGTGCAGAACCAGGTCGAGGCGGCCTATGCACGCTCGGACCTGTTCGACCGGCGCCGGACTCTGATGAACGACTGGGAAGCCTATCTCGCCGACACACACCCTCATCGCCCGGCCGTGGAACCAGCCGAACACGAACTCGCCGGAACCGTAGCACCCTGACCCCGCTGAACCCGATCCTCTTCCCGGTCGAAGCACCGCCCGCCAACGAGTCAGGCGCGGAGGAGATCACGGCCGGACATCGAGTACAGTGCGGACCGAACGGAGAGGCCATCGAGATCGCCGAACACGAGAATCCCGGAGGGCGACGAAGGCGATCCGGGCGGCGAAGAGCATGAGTGAGGGCGGTACGATCAGAGGGAAAACGAAACTGGCTCCTCACAACTTGGTGGTGAGGAGTCAGCATACCCCATGTGCTACACATGGGCTGGCGAGGGGCTCCGCCCCCTCGACCCCCGGACGAAGATACGGCGCGACGTCGCGCCGGTTCAGACCGGCCGTCGATGCGGCTCTCGCCGAAGCCGCCCGCCGGGCAGAATCCATGAGCGCTCGGCGTCCGGCAGCGCACTGCCGGCCTGCGCTGCCGGGACGCGCCCGCGGCGACCGCGCTTGGCGGCTCATGGCTGCGGTTGCGCCCGCGGCATCTGGACCGCTGGCCGTAGAATCTCGGGACCATGCGCCGTGCATTGGGCGCAGGGGCGATCACGGCTGCCATCCGCGTGGGCGCCTGCCGGACGAATGCGGACTTGCTTGACCTGCTCTTCGGCAGCGGCGGGAGCGGGGGCGGACGCTGACGATGGCACCGCGCTGGACGGAGAGCGAAGACACGGTTGTGCGGCTCGCCGCGGCTCTCGACCACGAGGACGGCGGCGGGCGCCTCCCCAGGCTTGCCGAGCGACTCGGCCGAACTGAAGCGGCTGTCCGGTGGCGGGCGTGGCGGCTGCGCGCTGTCCCCAGTCCAAGCCCGGCGCCGAAGGGAGTTGACTCACCAATGAAAGCGCTGACCGTCCAACAGCCTTGGGCATGGGCCATCATCAGCGGCCGGAAGCGAGTAGAGAATCGCACATGGAGCACCCGTGTGCAGGGGCGCATCGCGATCCACTCCGCCCAACGCCCAGCCCGCAATCAGCGGCAGCTTGCCGCCATGCTTGAGGATGCCGCCACGTGGAGAGCCTGCCACGAGTCGCCCAACGGTGCGATCCTCGGAACGGTGGAGCTGGTGGAATGTGTTGAAGAGAGCGACGACTACTCTTTCTTCGGGCCGTACGGGTTCGTGTTGGCAAGTCCGCGTCCATTGCGTAAGCCGATCCAAGTACGTGGCAGCCAGAGATTCTGGACGGTCCCCCCGAACATTGCCCGGCGCCTGCGGTGAGGCCCGCTCCCCGGTCTGTTCGTGCCCCTGGCCGGCCCGTTCACCCATATCGGCGCTGCTATGGTTGCCTCCGTGCGCGGCGCGGCTGGCGGCGACCTGCGCCTGGCGTCCGCTGTGGCCCTACTGTGGGAAGATCAGCCCGTGACCGGCAGCACTCTGACGAAGGCGGCGCTCGTGGAACTGGTGGCCGACGCCGCGGACCTCACGAAGAAGCGCGCCGAAGTCATCGTCGAGACCGTGTTCGGCAGCATCGCCGAGGCACTCCGCCGCGGGGAAAAGGTCGAAGTCCGCGGCTTCGGCAGCTTTCGCTTCCGGCGCCGCGCGCCGCGCCGAGGCCGCAACCCCAGGACCGGCGACCGGGTGGACGTGGCATCAAAGCACGTCCCCTACTTCACGCCCGGCAAGGAGTTCAAAGAGCTGATCAACCGGGACCTGGAGGAGTCCGTCCCGCCGCCATCGTCCGAGTAGCCGGCGTCGACTGCCTCCCGCCGCTCGCGGCCACCGTTCGTCGGGTGGCTCCCGCGAACGCGCGTGGATAGCCTCTGCGAGCGGCGTGTCAAGGCGCTAGCGCGCCTCCTGCGCTCCGCTCCGGCCCCAAGGGGTGACACGCCACTCGCGCCGGCTCTGGGCTGATTATGGCCGTCCGTGTCCGTCCGGCCATCGAACACTGGCCGGCCTCGACTCGGTGGCTGATGTAGCGGGACGACCTGCTGCGGCGTGTCCGTGGTCCGTGGTCGGGAAAGTCCGTGGGTCCGTGGTCCGTGGTCCGTGGGTCCGTGGAGTAACCGTTCGGCCACGCCGGTATGGCGGACCGACAACTGGGCGGTCGACGCGTGAAGCCGCGGAGCGGAGAAAGAGCGCGGACGAGCTGAAGCGGGCAGAGCCAGGGAGCGCGCCGTGCGGCGAAGAACGCACTCCCCCCGCAGGCCGAGTTGGTCAGTCTGCACGCATTTCTCCGGACGCCGACGGCGCGTCTGGCTGGGCCAGCCGCGTGTCCATACCGGCTTCGCCGAACGGTTACTCCGTGGGTAAGCGTTCGGTCAAGCCGGTATCCGGCGTTACGGCAGTCGGACAAGCAGCGTCGAACAGCGAGCCGATCCGGTCCGGGTGCCCTCCGTGCATAGGGGACATCGACCGGTGCTGGCCGTCGACAACGCCAGCGTCCGGTTGGCCCGGCCGCATGTCCATACCGGGACGACCGAACGGTTACCTCCGTGGACGGCTTCGGCCACCCGGTAGGTTCCAGTTCAGGAAGAGGGGTATAACGAGGGTATCTACGCCGATTGGAATGGCAAACATATTCTTATCAATTGTTTACAGGCGCCCACTGAAGGCCGCACGGGTTGTCGTTCCGCATGTCCAGGGCCACGGCCCATTCCAGCACCGACCGGATGCGCTGGCGCACGGCGCGGGCCGTCTCCGCCTTCACGTGCCAGATGGGCGTGAGGATCTCCAGCACGTCGGCCGTGTTGACCTCGGACACGGGCCGGCTGCCGATGCGGGGGAACGCATACCGTTCCATGCTCCGCCACCAGGTCTGCGCGTGCCACCGGCCGCGCCAGCCGCCGCGCTTCTGTTCGAGCACGCGTTGGGCGGCTTCGGCGAAGGTGGGAACGCCCTGGACGCGGCGCCTGTCGGCGAGAGGATCGCCGCCCGACCGGGCCAGCATGCGGTTGGCGAGGGCCTGCTCGCGGGCCTTGGCGAGCGGGACGAGCGTGGCGGCGCCGAGTCCGAGTTCCCGGCGCCGGCCGCGGATGACGAGCCGCTGGACCCAGCTTCGGGTCCCGGTCGGCTGGACGAACAGGTACAAGCCGTTCCCGTCAGCGTGCCTTCCTGGCGGGGCGGAACGGACGAAGGCGGCCGAGAGGGCCTTGTCGGGATGGCGACCTCGGCGCTTGGTTCTGCGGGGAGTCGGGGCGGGGTTGGCTACAACATCCATTCCTCCATTATATACGGGATTGGGCTGGATTCCGCCACACGTCCTGACCCGGACAGTGCGTGCATAAGAATCATAACCTATTACCTGTCAGCAGTTTATGGTCTATTCTAGACGGACTAGTACGCTGGCGGACTTCCATTGGTTGTTAAGGCAGGGCGAAGGCGACCAGCTCGCCGTCGCGGCCGCGCCCGCTGACGGCGACCACGATGTACTGCCTGCCGTCGTGCAGGTACGTCATCGGCGCGCCGGACGTCCCCGCCTCGAGCTCCGTCTGCCACAGCACGCGGCCGGTCGCCTTGTCGTAGGCGCGGAACATCCGCCCGCCGGCGTGCGGCGGCAGCACCTGCATGGACCGCGAGCCGTCGCCCAGGAACAGCAGCGTGCGGGTGAGCAGCGGCGCGGCGCGCCCGGGGGCGCCGAGCCAGGGCAGCGCCAGATCCTGGAGCGCGAGGTGGTCGCGCGGCCCGGGGCCGTTCGGCGTCATCCAGACGTGCTCGCCGGTGTTGAGGTCGATGGCGGTGATGCGGCCCCACGGGGGCTTGATCAGCGGGAGTCCGCGCGGGCCGTCGAGGTACACGTTCGGCGAGCCCTGCAGGTAGCGGAAGGGCGACACGTCGGGGTCCGCCTCGCGCAGCCAGATCATCGTCGGGGCGGTGATCGACGGCACGTACAGCATCTGCGTCTCGGGGTCGTACGCCGCGCCGTTCCAGTTGGCGCCGCCCACCCAGCTCGGCACCTGCAGCGTGCCCAGCGTGCCGCCCGGCGATTCGTCGCGCACCGAGGGGGGCGTGAAGAGCGGCCCCGAGCGGTACTGCCGGAAGATCTCCAGCGCCTCGGCCCGCAGCTCCGGGGTGAAGTCGATCAGGTCGTCCTCGGTGAAGCCCTGCCGGTCGAACGGCGCGGGCCGCGTCGGGAACGGCTGGGTGGGGGAGAGCCGCTCGCCGGGGACGTCCGACTGCGGCACGGGCCGCTCCTCGATCGGCCACACCGGCTCGCCGGTGACGCGGTCGAAGACGTACGTGAACGCCTGCTTGCTCACTTGCGCCACGGCCTTGATCGGCCGCCCGTCGACGGTGATGTCCGCCAGTATCGGCGTCGACCCGAGGTCGTAGTCCCAGACGCCGTGGTGGATCATCTGGAAGTGCCACACGCGGCGTCCGGTCTCGCACTCGAGGCAGAGCAGGCTCTCGGCGAACAGGTTGTCGCCCGGCCGGTGCCCGCCGTACCAGTTGTGGGTCGGCGTGGCGGTCGGCAGGTAGGCGTAGCCCAGCTCCTCGTCGGCCGCCCCGACGGTCCAGGTGTTGCTGGCGCCGGTGTGCTCCCACGAGCCGTCCTCCCACGTCTCGTGGCCGAACTCGCCCGGCCGCGGAATCGTGTTGAACGTCCACCGCAGCTGGCCGGTGACGGCGTCGAAGCCGCGGATGAGGCCGGGCGCCTGCTCGCGCCGGTCGAACTGATCGATGGTGAAGATGCCGACGATGAGCGTGTCGCGGCAGACGAGCGGGGCAGCCGTCCAGTTGTACGTCTCGAGGTGCGGGACGCCCTCCGTCAGGTCGACCATGCCGCCCGCGCCGAACTCGCGCAGCGGATCGCCCGTCTTCGCGTCGAGCGCCACGAGCTGCTCGCCGCTGATGATGAAGATCCGCTCGTCGTCGCGCTCCGGGTCGTGCCAGTAGCTCACGCCGCGCGTCGAGCCGCCGCGCGGCCGCCCGGCGCCGTCCTCGAGCGCCGCGTAGACCCACGCGGTCTCGCCGGTGGCGGGATCGATGGCCGCCGCCTGCCCGAGGTTCGTCCCCATGAACAGGCGGTCGCCGATCATCAGCGGCGTGGCCTGCAGCGTCGGGTTGAACTGCAGCTCGGGGTCGCGGTCGGCCAGCTCGTGGTCCACCGAGCGCCAGCGCCAGGCGACGCGCAGATCCTGCACGTTGTCGGGGCCGATCTGGTCCAGCGGCGAGTACTTCGAGCCGCCCGCGTCCCCGGCGTAGCTGCGCCACTCGCCGCCCGGCGCGCCCTGCTGCGCCGATGCGGCTCCACCGACGAGGAGGACCGCGGCCAGGACGCACGCGCCGGCCGGCGACAACCAATCTGTCCGCATTCCGTTGTCTCCTTCCATCCGACGGGGCTTCGCCCCGGACCCCCGGCGTCCGCTTGCGGGGACCCCACAGCCCCGCGCCGCTCCCGCCGAGGCGCGCTGTGCGCGCCTTTGCGGAGTCCTCACCGTTCTACGGCGCCGACTCGTCGGGCAGCGCGAAGGTGACGAGCACGTTGCTGCCCATGGGGGCCTCCATCTCGGCCGCGTAGTTCGTCAGCCGGAAGATGGACGAGCCGCCCACCGGCACCGTGAGGTACTGCCGGCCGCCCACGCGGTAGGTAACCGGAAAGCCGGTGATCTGGCTGCCCAGAATCGTTTCCCAGAGCACGTCCCCGGTCTCGGCGTCGAAGGCGCGGTAGCGGCGGTTGAGGTCGCCGTGGAAGACGACGTTGCCGGCCGTCGCCAGGGTCGAGCCGGCGTTCGGCGCGCGCTGGCTGTAGCGCCAGACCTCGCGGCCGGTGGCGATGTCGACCGCCCGCACCTCGGTCAGGTCGCCCTCCTCCTCGTAGCCCGGCTCGGGCTGGGTGAACCGCGGGCCGGTGCCCGAGACTGACCGCTCGTTGACCGTCTGGTTCAGGCACGAGCGGTTGATCGGGATGTAGAGCATGCCGGTCTGCGGACTGTACGACCAGGACCACCAGCCCTTGACGTTGTGGCCGCAGATGATGAACTGGTCGCCGATCTCGCGCGCCACCAGGTCCATGTTGATGAAGACCTGGCCGGTGGCCGGGTCGATGTCGCTGATGACGAACCGCTCCGTGCTCTCGTAGGGCAGCGGCGTCGCCCACAGGAACTCGCCGGTGGCGCGGTCGATGACGAACAGCCCGCCGGGCTCGCCCATGGTCACCACGACCTTGCGCTCCTCGGCGGTGCCGGCGAGGCGGGGGTTGATCCACAGCACCTCGTCGGGATCGGGATTGACCACCGTGTCGACGAGCGTGCGCTCTTGCACGAAGTCCTGGTCCCAGTCGTCGCAGGGCAGGTGCTGGTAGTACCACTCCATCTGGCCCGAGTCGACGCCGACGGCCACCGTGGAGTTGGAGTACAGCTCGCACGGCGTGCTGTCGCCCACGTCCCAGGTGCCGCGCCGGACGATGCGGGGGTAGGGCAGGGGCACGGCGATGCCCCAGTAGACGAGGCCGAGCTCCGGGTCGTAGCTGCCCGGCGTGCCCCACGGCGAGACGTGCACGCGGTTGCTGGTCGGCACGTTGCCCCAGGTCTGCCCGCCGGGATCGTCCGCGCCGGCCGCCGTGTAGACGCGCCACAGCTCGCTGCCGTCGTCCGTGTCGTGGGCCGAGATGAAGCAGCGCGCCGAGAGGCTGGCGGGGCTGCACGTGCGGCCGGTGAGCACCTTGCCGTCGATGATCATCGCGCCGGACGAGTGCGTGATCCCGTCGCGGTAGTCGGCCAGCGCGTTCTCCCAGGCCTGCTCGCCGGTGCGTGCGTCGATGGCCACCAGGTGCGCGTCGGCCGTCAGGTGGTAGATGTGGTTGCCGTGGATGGCCAGGTGCCGCGTGCGGTTGCCCAGCGTGGCGTACTGCCGCAGGTCCTCGGGCGCCTCGCGCCGGTAGTCCCAGAGCATGTCGCCGGTCGCGGCGTCGAGCGCCTGCAGGTGGTCGCCGTTGTTGGCGATGTACATCACGCCGTCGTACACCAGCGGCTGGACCTGCTGCGGCCCGTCGTCCATGGCCCGCATCCAGACGAGCTGGAGCTCGTGCACGTTGTCGCGGTTGATGTCCGACAGCGGGCTGTAGCCCTGCAGGTCGTACGTGCGGTGCGCCATCAGCCAGTCCTCGGGGTCGGGGTCCAGCAGCATCGCGTCCGTGACCGGCACGAACGGCCGCACCTCGCGGGTGATCGTCTCGTGCTGCTGGGCGCTCAGGCCCGCCGCGAAGATCAGCACCGCGAGGCCGGACACCGCGCTCGCGAGCGCCACGTATCGGTTCGGCATGGTAGTCTCCCGGCGTTCAGCCTACCGGAACCCGACGCCGGATCCAACGCTTCGTCATCCGCGGCGGCCAGCGAGACGCGCCGACGCGGGCGAAGTGGGGTAGAATACGCACGGGTCAGGCTGCCCGCCTGTCTGGAGGCCCGGATGACCGCAAGCCTGGAACGGATGCCGGGAGGCCGGCTCGGCCGGCGCGCTTTCGTCCTCGTCGCGTGTCTCGCCCTGGCGCCGGCCGGCGCGGACGCGCAGGCGCCTTCGTCCGGCTCGGCCGGCGGCGAAGCGGCCGCCGCGGAGCGGGCCGTCATCGACCGCTACTGCGTCACCTGCCACAGCGACCGCCTGCGGACGGGTGGGCTGTCGCTGGAAGGCGTGGATCTCGCCGATGTGGCCGCGCACGCCGAGGTGTGGGAGAAGGTCGTCCGCAAGCTGCGGGCGGGCGCGATGCCGCCCCGGCCGCGCCCCCGTCCCGACGCCGAGACCCACGCGCGCCTGCTCACCCATATCGAGACCGCGCTCGACGCGGCAGCCAGGGACAATCCCGACCCCGGCCGCACCGAGACCTTCCGGCGCTTGAACCGCACGGAGTACCAGAACGCCATCCACGACCTGTTGGCCCTGGAGATCGACGTCACCGCGCTGCTGCCGCGCGACGACGCCGCCTTCGGGTTCGACAACGTGAACACCGGGGGTTTGTCGCCGACCCTGCTGGAGCGCTATCTCGCGGCCGCCCGCACCGTCAGCGAGCTGGCCGTGGGCAGCCGCGCCCCGGCCCCCGGGAGCCGCGTGGTCATCGTGCCGGCCGACCGCACCCAGGAGGACCACGTCGACGGCCTGCCGTTCGGGACCCGCGGGGGGACCGTCGTCGACCATGTCTTCCCGTTCGACGGCGAGTACGAAATCCAGATCCGCCTGCAGCGCAACCGCAACGAGAACGTCGAGGGGCTGACCGAGCCGCACGAGGTGGAGCTGACCCTCGACGGCGAGCGCCTGGGCCTGTTCACCATGCAGCCGAGCACGAACACGGTGATTCAGGCCAACGCGACCTACTACGCCGACGAGGGGATCGACAACCACCTGAACGTCCGCGTGCCGGTCGCGGCGGGGCCGCACCGGGTGGGCGCCGCGTTCATCAAGAAGAACTCGGCCCTGCTCGAGACGACCCGGCAGCCCTACGACGCCCACTTCAACATGGACCGCCACCCCCGGCAGCAGCCGGCGGTGCGCACCGTCTCGATCGCGGGGCCCTTCAACCCCACCGGCATCGGCGGGACGCCGAGTCGCGAGCGCATCTTCTCGTGCCGTCCCGCCGCCGCCACGGCCGAGGAGGCCGAGGCGTGCGCCGCGGCGATCATCGTCTCGCTGGCCCGGCGCGCCTACCGGCGTCCCGTCAGCTTCGCGGACATCGAGCAGCTCACCGGGTTCTATCGCGACGGGTACGTCGAGGGCGGGTTCGAGGCCGGCGTCGAGACCGCCCTGCGGGCGCTGCTGGCGAGCCCCGAGTTCCTGTTCCGCATCGAGCGCGACCCGGCGGGGGTCGCGCCGGGCGCCGCGTACCGCGTCGGCGACCTCGAGCTGGCGTCGCGCCTCTCGTTCTTCCTGTGGAGCAGCCTGCCCGACGACGAGCTGCTCGACGTCGCGGCGGCCGGCCGCCTGCGCGAGCCTGGCGAACTGCGGGCCCAGGTGCGGCGCATGCTCGCCGACCCGCGGGCCGGGACGCTGACGACGAACTTCGCGTCGCAGTGGCTGCACCTGCGGAACCTCGACGCGGTCACGCCCGCCGCGCGCGCCTTCCCCGACTTCGACGACAACCTGCGCGACGGGTTCCGCACCGAGACCGAGCTGCTGTTCAGGAGCGTCGTCGACGAGGACCGCAGCGTGACCGACCTGCTCACCGCGGACTACACGTTCCTCAACGAGCGGGTCGCAACGCACTACGGGGTGCCGGGCATCTACGGCGACCACTTCCGGCGCGTCGCCCTGCCCGCGGGCAGCCCGCGGGCAGGCGTGCTCGGCCACGGGAGCATCCTGACCGTCACGTCCTATGCCACGCGGACCTCGCCGGTGCTGCGCGGCAAGTGGATCCTCGAGAACCTGCTGGGGACGCCCCCCCCGCCCCCGCCGCCCGACGTACCGCCCCTCGCGGAGAGCGCGTCGGCGACGGGCGTGACGTCGATGCGCGAGCGCATGGCGGCGCACCGGCAGAACCCCGCCTGCGCGGTCTGCCACCGCATCATGGACCCCGCGGGGTTGTCGATGGAGAACTTCGACGCCATCGGCCGCTGGCGCGACGCCGAGGGCGAGGGCGGGGCGGCCATCGACGCTTCCGGCAACCTGCCCGGCGGCGAGCCCTTCGACGGCGTGGCCGGCCTGCGGCAGGCCGTGCTCGACCGCCCGCAGGTGTTCGTCGGCACGCTGACCGAGAAGCTCCTGATCTACGCGCTGGGGCGCGGCATCGAGCCTGCCGACGGCCCCGCTGTCCGGGCGATAGTCGCCGCCGCGGCCGGCGACGATTATCGCTTCTCGTCGCTCATCCTCGGTATCGTCGAAAGTCCGCCGTTTCAGATGAGGAGATCGCAGTCATGATGATCACCAAGATGGCCCTGCCGCGGCGGACGTTCCTGCGCGGCGTGGGAGCGACGCTGGCCCTGCCGCTGCTGGACGCCATGGTGCCGGCGGCGTCCGCGCTGGCCAACACGGCGGCGGCAGCCGCACGGCGGCTCGGCTACGTGTACATCCCGATGGGGATGAACCCGGTGCCGTGGACGCCGGCCGCGGTGGGCCGCCTGACCACGCTGTCGCCGTCGCTGTCGCCGCTGCTGCCGCACCTCGAGAACGTGACGGTCGTGACCAACCTGGAGATCAACGACGCGCACATCTCCGGCAACCACGCGTCGGCGAACTCGGCGTTCCTGACCTGCGTGCGGCCCAAGCGCACCGAGGGCAGCGACTACGTCAACGGCACGTCGGTCGACCAGATCGCGGCCCGCCAGGTCGGCCGCGACACGCCGCTGCCGTCGCTCGAGCTCGGCACCGACCTCATCGCCCAGGTCGGCAACTGCGACAACGGGTTCGCCTGCGCCTACATGAACAGTCTGTCGTGGGCGTCGCCGACCGCCCCGAACCCGACCGAGGCGGACCCCCGCATCGTCTTCGAGCGTCTGTTCGGCAAGGGCGGCACCCCCCGGCAGCGCAAGGCGCAACTGCACCGCGACCGGAGCATCCTCGACTGGGTGCTCGACGACATGTCCCGCCTGCAGTCCGAGCTCGGCGCGGGCGACCGCAACCGGGTGGGCGAGTATCTGGACACCGTCCGCGAGGTCGAGCGGCGCATCCAGCGCGCCGAAGCGTCGGCGGCGGCCTCGCCGCTGAGCGACCTCTCGCGTCCCACGAGCGTCCCGGACGTCTGGGAAGAGCACGTCAAGCTGATGTTCGACCTGCAGGTGCTCGCGCTGCGCGCGGACCTGACGCGGGTCGTCACGTTCCAGATGGCGCGCGAGGCGAGCACCCGCACCTATCCGCAGATCGGGGTGGCGGAGCCGCACCACCCGACGTCGCACCACCTCGACAACCCCGAGAAGCTGGCCCAGCTCGCGAAGATCAACCAGTACCACGTGTCGCTCTTCGCCTACATGGTCGACCAGCTCGCGGCGACCGAGGACGGCGACGGCAGCCTGCTCGATCACACCACGTACATGCTCGGCAGCGGTCTCGGCAACCCCAACGTGCACGACCACCGCAACCTGCCCATCGTGGTGGCCAGCGGCGCGGGGTCGCGCATCGCCGGCGGGCGGCACGTGAAGTACGACGAGCTGACGCCGATGGCCAACCTGCACCTGACGCTGCTCGACGACGTCGGGGTGCACCTGGACGACTTCGCCGACAGCACCGGCCGGGTGGGCGAGATCGTCGAGCCGTTGTCGCTGTAGCGCGCGGCGGGAGGCTGGCTGCAGCAGAGATCGCGGGCTGTCGGCCGCACCGGGCCGGCAGCCCGCGAGTTGTTTTCGGCGACCGCGGGAGCCGCGGAGGTATTCCATGCACTGTTCGATTCCCCGTCCCCGGATTCGCGCGATTGCCGCGTGGCTGCTCGTTGCCGGTGTCGCCGTTGCCGGCGCGGCGAGCGCCGCCGCGGCCGAGGCGGTCGACGCCGGGCTGCTCGACGCCATCAGGGCGGGCGACGAGGCCGGCGTGCGGGCGGCGCTCGACCGCGGCGCCGACGTCACCGCGGCCGAGCCCGACGGCACCACGCCGCTCCACCGGGCGGTGCACGCCGACGACGCGCGCATCGTCGAGCTGCTGCTGGCGGCGGGCGCGGACGCAGCGGCGACCAACCGCTACGGGGTGGCGCCCGTCGCCCTCGCCTGCGTGAACGGCAACGCCGCCGTCGTGCGGCTGCTGCTCGACGCCGGGGTCGATCCGAACACGACGCTGGCCGAGGGCGAGACGGCGCTGATGACGGCGGCGCGGACCGGGGCGCTGGACGTGGTGGAGCTGCTGCTCGACCGCGGCGCCGAGGTGAACGCGGCCGAGGCGTGGCGCGGGCAAACGGCGCTGATGTGGGCGGCGGCCAGGGGGCATGCCCACGTCATCCCGGCCATGCTGTCCCACGGCGCCGACGCCAGCGCGCGGTCCGAGCAGGGTTGGACCCCGCTGCTGTTCGCGGTCCGCGAAGGACGGATCGGCGTCGTCCAGACGCTGCTCGAGGCGGGCGTCGACGTCGAGGAGGCGCTGCCGGTCATCGAGGCGCGGCGCCGGGGCGGCACCAGCGCCGGGGCCGAGGCGACCGGCCTGAACGCCTTCCTCCTCGCCGCCGCCAACGCCCATTACGAGATCGCCGGCCTGCTCGTCGACCGGGGCGCCGACGTCAACGTGGACTCCCGCGGCTGGACCGCCCTGCACCAGGTCTCGTGGGTGCGCAAGGCGGGCATCGCCGGCAGCAACAACCCGGCGCCCAAGGGCTCCGGCAACATGACGAGCCTGGAGTTCGTGAGGAAGATCGCCGCTGCCGGCGCCGACCTGAACGCCCGGGTCGCCACCCGTCCGCCCGCCGGCATCACCCGCCTGAACTTCATCGGCGGCACGCCGTTCCTGCTCGCCGCCCGCACCGGCGACGCGCCCCTGATGCGCCTGCTCGCCGAGCTCGGCGCCGACCCGCTGCTGGCGAACGAGGACGGCACCACCCCTGTCATGGTCGCGGCCGGCGTCGGCACCTCGTCGCCGGGCGAGGACCCGGGCACCGAGCCCGAGGTCCTCGAGGCGGTCAAGGCGGCCCTGGATCTCGGCGGCGACCTGAACGGGGTCGACGACAACGGCGAGACCGTCATGCACGGCGCCGCCTACAAGCACGCGCCGTCGGTCGTGGCGTTCCTCGCCGAGGCCGGGGCCGACCCCGCGGTCTGGAACCGGCCCAACTCGCGCGAGTGGACCCCGCTCGACATCGTCGAGAGCGTGCCCCTCGGCCGGGGCATCCAGGACAACCCGGCCACCGCCGCCGCCATTCGCGCGGAGATGAAGCGGGCCGGCGTGCTTCCCCAATCGTGACGGGAGGCCTGCCGTGAGGTGGACGCCTCCTACTTCGAGCCGCCGGCGGCCTTTGCGGCTGCCTGCCGGTCGAGGTTGCGGGACATGGTGAGGATGTTCACGATGTCGTGGTTCCCCTCGTGGCAGGCGTACTCGTACATCAGCTCGTTGGTCCGCGTCATCGGAATCTCCGCGCGCCAGGGGCGCATCCAGGACGTCGGATCGTCGACCGTGAACTGGTAAAGGATCTCGTCGGGGCCGACCGGCGTGAAGCGCTCCACGACGTGCAGGGCGTCGCTGGCGCCTCTGAAGTGCGTCTTGCGGGTGAAGTTCCTCGTCTCCACCACCAGCGTGTCGCCCTCCCAGCGCCCGCGCCCGTCGCCCGGCCACTGGCGGATGCGCGCCGGCAGCGGCGGGCGGCCGTCGAGCGGCACGATGCGCGGCGGGTTGTTGCTCATCTCCTGGAAGATGGCGACGTGGTCCGGCGTCTGGAAGATCTGCAGGATGTCGTTGTAGGACGGCGGCAGCATCGGCGGGCCCTCGTGGCGCCACACCAGGCAGCGCTCCTGCACGCTGCGCGTCTCGTAGCTGTCGAAGACCGGGTTGGGCCGGCTGCGCGCCAGGTACTCGCGCGTGACGAGGCGCCGCGCCTCGCGCCGGCTCGCCGTGGGCGTCAGGGCCGGAATCCGGCCGTCCGGCGGGTCGACGATGAGCGACGTGCGCAGGCTCGAGAGGCTCTTGCGCCGCTCCTCGGTCAGCCAGATCGCGTTGTCGTAGTGGATGTTCTCCGGGGACTAAATCGTCTTCTGCCGCCGCAGCTCGGGATCCGGCTCGGCGAAGGCGGCCCGCCCCGACGGGTTGGCCCCGTCCGCCGTGAAGAGGGCGCGCAGCTCCGCGGCTTCCTCCTCGGTCAGGAACATCCGCTCATGATCCACAAACGTTCCCTGTCGTGTGGTGTGGTCCATAAAGCGCTGTTCTGTAATCATTTACGACTCGTCGCCGTGGACTGAACCGGCCAGGCCGTCCCGTGAAATCCGCTCCGTTCCGGCATATAATGCGGGGATGGATGCTGTGAACACAACCGCCGCCACACCCCGGAGAACCAAGCGCCGGGGACGACATCCCCACAAGGCCCTCTCGCCCGCCTTCGTCCGAAACGCGCCGCCAGGACGCCACATCGACGGCAACGGCCTCTACCTCTACGTTCAGCCTACCGGAACCCGAAGCTGGATCCAACGACTCGTCATCCGCGGCCGGCGCTGCGAACTCGGACTCGGCGCCGCCGCCCTCGTCCCGCTCGGCGAAGCCCGCGAGCAGGCCCTCGCCAACCGCAAGCTCGCCCGTTCGGGCGGCGACCCGCTCGCCGAGCGCCGCCGCGTCCGCGCCACGCCCACCTTCGCCGAGGCCGCCGCCCAGGTGCTGGAGCAGAAGCGGGCCGGCTGGCGCAACCCGCGCCAGCCGCAGGACTGGCTGCGGAGCCTGGAACGGTACGCCTTCCCGCGCATCGGACGGATGCCCGTCTCCGAGGTCGCCAGCCCCGACCTGCTGCGTATCCTCACCCCGATCTGGCATGCGAAGGCGGAGACGGCGCGGCGCGTGCGCCAGCGCCTGCACGCGGTGCTGGAGTGGGCCGTGGCGATGGAGTTGAGATCGGATAACCCGTGCAACCGGATCGGGCCGGTGCTCGGCCCGCAGCACGATGTCGTGCGGCACCAACGGGCGCTGCCGCATCGCGACGTGGCGGCGGCGATTGAGACGGTGCGGGCGTCGGGGGCGGCGGAGGCCGCGAAGCTGGCGTTCGAGTTTCTCGTGCTGACGGCCGCGCGGTCGGGCGAGGTACGCGGTGCGCGGTGGGCCGAGATGGACACGGCGGACCACGTATGGACCGTGCCGGCGGTGCGGATGAAGATGAAGCGCGAGCACCGGGTGCCGCTCAGCCGGCGTGCGGTGGCGGTCCTCGACGCGGCGCGGGCGCTTGGCGATGGTGCCGGGCTCGTGTTCCCCGGCCGCGGCGGCGTGGAGATCGCCAAGACGAGTCTGCCGCGGCTGCTCCAGGAGCACGGGGTGGCGGCTGTGCCCCATGGCTTCCGCTCGTCGTTCCGGGACTGGGCGGCCGAGGAGACGGACCATCCGCGGGAGGTCATCGAGGCGGCGCTCGCCCATCTCGTCCAGAACCCGGTCGAGGCGGCCTATGCGCGGTCGGACCTGTTCGAGCGGCGGCGGCGGCTCATGGACGACTGGGCCTCGGCGTGCAGTGAGCAGTAAAGCTTTATATATCAATAAGTTACGTTTCGTCCTCTCGCTGCATCCCCTCAACCTGTCCCTCCTTCCCAACGGGATGTCAGCGGGCCGCGAACACCGTTTACGGACGGATCGGGATTCGAGGATCCACGCGCGACCGACGGCACTCTGTCTTGACGGCCCGCCGGCCAGGTGGTACCATAACGATAACGGAAAGAGAGGAGGGTATGTCTAATGGACTTCAGGCTCCGCGGGGCGGCGCTTTCGATCACGCCAGCCGACATCCTCACAGCTACGCGCGACGTTCCGCCGACCCCGATCGATGGCCGGAACAAGTACTTTGTTGAACTCCACGGACGGCGCTTCCCCATCAAGCAAGTCCTGCGGCTCGTCACCCGCTTGCCCCCGGTCGGCTTCACAGCACAAGACGCGCATCGGATTCTCTCGCGACTCGGCTTCGACATCTTCGAGAACCAAGGACCAGCGCCGACAGACACCGGAACCCCGCCTTGCGCGACTGGCAATGCTGCCTCGTTGCTCGGTCCCGGACCCAAGAACCAGGAGGGCGGCCAAGTCCTGAGACTGCTGGTGGTGTTCGAGATGGATGAGGACGGCTGGGAGGTAGCGAGCTGCCCGACGCTGCCCGGATGCCACAGTCAGGGGCGGACGAGGGAGGAGGCGCTCGACAATGTCCGGGAGGCAGCCAGAGGCTATCTGGCGAGTCTGCGAGAGCACGACGCCGCTCTGCCACCGTCGTCTGAGTTTCAGATCATCGAGGTGCGAGCGTAGCTGTGGTGCGACTCCCTGTTCTTTCGGGCGACGACTTCGTGACGATAGTCGGGCGGATCGGATTCTCCGTCGATCGCACGGAAGGCAGCCACATGATCCTGATCGGGTCGACTGGTCGGCGGCTTTCGGTACCGAAACACCGGGAACTGGGGCGCGGTCTCCTGAGATCGCTGATCCGCGACGCTGGCTTGACACGGGAGGAGTTTCTCAAACTCGTGGGTGGGAGGTGACGGTCATGAGCGCCGCGGCAAGATCCGCATTGGAGTATTGGGTTTACGAGAACTGGACTGCGGAGCACAAAGCCGTGGTTCACACAGGACCCTGCGGGTTCTGCAAGCACGGCCACGGCACCGACAGGCCGAAGCCGCGCGGCGATGCCAACGGGACTTGGCACGGCCCATATCCTACCGTGGCTGCTGCCGACACCGCCGCGCAACGAACCGGGCGACCCGTCCGCCGGCACAGGTGCGTTTAGCCTGCCGCACTCCTGCTCGGCGGCCGCGCTCTCGGAGGGGGCCGGTCGTGGTCGACGCGGCCCACCGTGCGCTGCCGGCTGCCGGGATCCGCCCGGTGCTCATGCTCCTGCCGGCGAGCGAGCCGGCGACGGCCGATCGACGGCGGGGTTTGAACCGGCGCGGAGCGCCCGTATCTCCGTTCGGGGGTCGAGGGGGCGGAGCCCCCCGCCAGCCCCTTGTGTAGCACAAGGGGTATGCTGGCTCCTGAGACCTAACAGGTTTCAGGAGCCAGTTCCCCGTGTCCTCTGATCGTGCCGCCCGACAGTCTCTCGTCGTCGGCCGGATCTTCCTCGTCGCGCACTTGGATCTTCTCACGTTCCCGCCGCTTTCGCTCGACATCCTGCCCGCTCGGTAGTGGTCAAGTTTGGATCGCGGCGCAGCGCGGTTGCGCGACAGGGACCCTCGGGGCTACCATCCACAGCATGAGCGGCCAAGCACGAGACGCGAACGAGACGGCGTTCGGCACGGTCCAGGCCGTGATCGGCATGACCGACGAGCCCCCGGCGAAGAACCCTGCGGCCGTGGCCCTCGGGCGCCTCGGTGGCAGAAAGGGCGGCAAGGCTCGTGCGGCCAAGCTGCCGGCGGCGCGACGGGCAGAAATCGCCCGACGGGGCGCGGAGGCTCGATGGGCTGGCCGGCACCAGGCGGCTACCACTGCGGCGGCGGCGCAGGCGGCTCCACGATCACCGGGGGATCCCTGACGACCTCGATCCTCACGCCAGGGCGACCAGCGGTCGCAGGCCCGTATCTCGCGCTGCTGCAGTTGTTCAGAGGCTCGTCGCAATAGCGGGCACCGCGCCCCGCCTTGAACGCCCGGCGCGCAACGGTTTCCTCTTGAGGGGTCAGGATGTGGAAGGCGGATGGACCGCGGGCGTTCTGGCCGCTGCCGTCCATGATGGTGTCGGATCGACCCGAGTGGAACAGGCCGAGTGAGTGCCCGATCTCGTGGGCGATCGTCTCCTTGTGCCACTGGTCGAGAGGCCGCGGGTTGCCCTTGTAGCCGAGCCAGATGGCACCGTGCATGGATCCGATTCGCGCACGCGCCCCGGCGTCCCCCCAGTCGTTGCCGGTTTCCTGGCGGTACTCTCCAGCGGTGACGTACTTGACGATCACCCAGCCGTATTCCGGCTCCCGCGGCTCGCAGCCGGCCTCCACGCGCTTCCGGTAGGGGGTGCCTGTCACCTGCTCGACGATGATCGGGACGACGGCCCGCCAGTAGTGCAGCGTGCCGAGCGTCATGCGCCAATTCGGACCGCAACCCCCAATGCCGCCGAGCTGGATGTAGTAGTACGGCACCGCGTACGGCAGCATCCACGACTGGCGGTCTCGGAACCCGTCAGGACGTTCGTACGCGTTGAAGACGAGCCGGTTGTAGAGCTCCACGTCCAGGTCGGTCCAGTCGCTGGCGGTCGGAACCGTCGCCGCCTCATCACGATTCCCGATCCACGTGCCCCGCGCCTCGAACGAGATCGGAGCGGATGTCTGGAACTCGGTTTGTTCCCGCCCGACGCAGACCTTCATCTCGTGCGCCGGGCCAGCGTCCAGTCGAGCTTCTACCTCCACATGACCGTCGGAACCGCTGGCCCACCATTCGCGCTCGCTCAGGTCGCTAACATCGCGGCTGAACCGCAGGAACGCCGCTTCCGACTCTGGCGTGAACGTCACCTCGATTCGCGTGTTCCAGGGGCGTTCGTGATCCGGCACCTGGACGCGGTAGTTGCTGCAGGAGTCCGCAGCGCCGGTGTACTCGCCGCTGAACAGGAACCAAGGCGTCGCGCGCGCGGGCGCGTAGCCGTACTGCGCGCCTACCGGACCGACGACGGCGAGGATGACGACAACGACGAGCGACGGAACGCGCATCGTGACCTCCTGTCGTGCCCGGTGGGTGTCACCGGGCCGGATGCCACTCGTTTCCAAGCCCACCATCCTGAAGCTCTTGGCCGACCTCGGGGCCGTGTGCGCCGAGTATCAGGACGAGGCGCTGCGGGGGCTGAACTGCCGCCGGATCGAGTGCGACGAGATCTGGCAGTACGTCGGCATGAAGGCGAAGAACGTCCCCCAGTCGAAGGCCGGCAAGTTCGGCTACGGCGACGTTGTGGACGTGAGTCGCCATCGACGCGGACACGAAGCTGGTCCCGACGTGGCGCGTCGGCACGCGCGACGCTCACACCGCGTACGAGTTCATGACCGATCTGGCTGGTCGCCTCAACCACCGCGTCCAGCTTACCACGGACGGTCACAAGCCCTACTTGGAGGCGGTGGAGGCCGCGTTCGGGTGCGATGTCGACTTCGCGCATCTCATCAAGATCTACGGCACGGATCCCGACGACGAGCGGCGCTACAGCCCGCCGGTCTGCATCGACTGCACGGTGAAGACGATCCAGGGCGACCCGAACCCGAAGCACATCTCGACCAGCTACGTCGAGCGGCAGAACCTGACGATGCGGATGTCGATGCGCCGGTTCACACGCCTGTCCAACGGGTTCAGCAAGAAGGTCGAGAACCACGCGCACGCCGTGGCGCTGCACTTCGCGTACTACAACTTCGCGCGGGTCCACCGCTCGCTGCGGACCTCACCGGCGCAAGCCGCCGGCGTCACGGACACGCTCTGGACGATCCGCGACATCGTGACGCTGCTCGAAGAGCGGGAAGCTCTGGAGGCCGCATGACGCCAGACCTGATCGGAACCGTTCTCACCGGCGTCGGCGTGCTGCTCGGTGTCTGGCGCATCCAGGCGCACTACGAAACGCGCAACGAAACGGCACACGCTGAGCTACGCGGTGCCATCGCACAACTGGCGACGACGGTGGCGAAGGTGGCCGAGGACGTAGCGTACCTGCGCGGCCGGCAGGACGAGCGAGATCGGAACGCGACATGACCCCGGAGTTCTGGGCTATCATCGGCGTCGGCGTGGCGATCACTGGCGTCGACGTGAGCGGACTCGGGCTCGGGTTCCTCGCCTACCGCACCCTGCACGGCGACATCGTTGGGCTTCAGAGCGCCGTCTCGGATCTCCGCGAGCGCATGGCGAAGCTCGAAGGCGCGGTCGACGGCTTCATGCGTGGATCCCGCCAAACTTGACCACTACCGCCCGCTCGATTCCGTCCCGCGCCTGGATAGCCTGCCCGTGATCTCGTTCGAGTCTGACCAGTTTGGCGGTTCGGTGTGGTTGGTCGGTGGAGGGCAGGGGGTTCGGGTTCGGGCGTGGTTTACGGCGTTGCGCTTGCGGATCGCGTCCCGCGGTTTACGGCGATGGACGGATGCGGGCAGTGGCGTTTCGGCGAGCTGCGCGGCCCGGTCGTTCATGGTCAGCCGCTACCGCTCGAACAGGGCTGACGCGGTCGGGTCGAGGATGCCGTGGTCGTGCCGGTCCGGGTTCGGGCCGGACGCCTGCGTTCGGCCCATAATCGCAACCGTCCGCCCCGCCGGCCGGCTCGTCACCCGCAGGGCCGGAACGCAGAGCAGGAGCCGCGGAGCGGCTTGACGAGGCGGCCGGCGGGGTGGCATCGCCCCGAGGACGCGGATACGCGCTCACGGCCGCAGGGGGGCGCTCTGTCCGGGCGCTGCGGTCGAGTAGGCCGCCCACTCATCCATGAGCCGCCGCCGGCGCTCGAACAGGTCGGAGCGGGCGTAGGCCGCCTCGACCTTGTCGCGTACCGTGTGCGCCAGTGCGGCCTCGACCACCTCGCGCGGATGGTTCGTCTCCTCGGCCGCCCAGTCCCGGAACGTGGAGCGGAAGCCATGTGGCACGGCGGCGATCTCCAGCTTCTTCAGCAGGCTCGACAAGGCCATGTCGGTCAGCGGCTTGCCCTGCGCCGTCGGGAACACCAGCGGGCCATCGCCGCCGCCGAGCGTTTGCGCCGCGTCGAGGACCTTCAGCGCGGGCACGCTGAGCGGGACCCGGTGCTCGCGAAGCGCCTTCATGCGGTCGGCCGGAACGGTCCACACCGCGGCGTCCAGGTCCATTTCGGACCAACGCGCCCCGCGCGCCTCGCCCGGCCGCGCGGCCGTTAGCACCATGAACTCGAATACCAGCTTGACCACGGGCCGGACCGTCGCGGCCCGGATCGCAGCCAGCGCCGCCGCCACCTCACCATGCGGCAGCGCCCGCATGTGCCGCACGACCTTCCGCTGCTTGCCGAGCACCGGGCCGAGCCGATCGGACGGATTGTCAATGCGGTACTGCATCGCGATGGCCCACTCCAGCACGGCGTGGATGCGCTGGCGCACCCGCTGCGCCGTGTCCGGCTGGCTGTGCCAGATGCGTTGGAGCGTGTCGAGCACGTCGGCGCTGGTGATCTCGGAGACGGGCCGCGCGCCGAGATACGGGAAGGCGTGGGTCTTGAGGGTGGCCCACCACTGAAGGCCGTGCTTGGGGCTTCGCCAGCCGGGGCGCTTCTGCTCCAGCACCTTCGCGGCGGCCTCCTCGAAGGTCGGCGTGCGCTGGATGCGGCGCTTGTCGGCGAGCGGGTCGCCGCCCTCGCGGGCGAGCTTGCGGTTGGCGATGGCCTTCTCGCGGGCCTCGGCGAGCGGGACCAGGGGGATGCTGCCGAGTCCGAGTTCGTGCCGCCGGCCGCGGATGACAAGGCGCTGCACCCAGCTGCGGGCGCCGGAGGGCTGGACGAGGAGGTAGAGTCCCTGGCCATCGCACAAACGGGCTATTGGGGTCCGCTGACGTTCATCGAAGTCCGGAACTGACCGTAAGTATCTGATTAGTAATCGTTTGTTATTCGTCGCGCCGGACTGTCCCGGTCAGAACGTCGCGTGCAATCCGCCGACTTCCTGTATATCATTGGGGAATGGATTATGTGACCCGCGACGCCCCGAAACCCAGGAAGACCAAGCCCAAGGGCCGACACCCCCACCACGCACTCTCCGCCGCCTTCGTCCGTACCGCGCCCGTCGGGCGGCACGCTGACGGCAACGGGTTGTACCTCTACGTCCAGCGCACCGGCACCCGAAGCTGGATCCAGCGCCTCGTCATCCGGGGCCGGAAACACGAACTCGGGCTCGGCAGCGTCCATCTGGTCACGCTCGCCGAGGCCCGCGAGAAGGCGCTCGCCAACCGCAAGCTCGCCCGCGCGGGCGGCGACCCGCTCGCCGAGCGGCGCCGCGTCCAGGGCATGCCCACCTTCGCCGAGGCCGCCGCCACCGTGGTCGAGGCGAAGCGGGCCGGCTGGCGCAGTCCCAGGCAGGCGACCGAGTGGCTCCGCAGTCTCGAGCGTTACGTCTTCCCGCGCATCGGCAGCCGGCCCGTCTCGGAGGTCGACAGCGCCGACGTGCTCCAGGTCCTCACGCCCATCTGGCACGTGAAGATGCAGACCGCCCGGACCGTGCGGCAGCGCATCCGGGCCGTGCTGGAGTGGGCCGTGGCAATGGAGATGCGCAAAGACAATCCCTGTGACCGCATCCTGCCGGTCCTCGGTGCGCAGCACGAGGTCGTGCAGCACCGGCAGGCGCTGCCGCACGGGCAGGTCGCGGCGGCCATCGCGACGATGCACACGTCGCGGACGATGCCAGCCGTCAAGTTGGCGTTCGAGTTTCTGGTCCTGACCGCCGGGCGGTCGGGCGAGGTGCGCGGGGCGCTGTGGGCCGAGATGGACACCGAGGCCCGCGTGTGGACGATCCCGGCCGAGCGGATGAAGATGAAGCGCGGCCACCGGGTGCCCCTGTGCGGGCGTGCGCTGGAGATCCTCGATGCGGCACGGGGACTCGGCGACGGCGGTAGCCCGCTGGTGTTCCCCGGCCGGAGCGGCAAGCAGCTCGACGAGAAGCGGATGCTGCGGGTGCTCCAGTGGCACCGCGTCGCCGCCGTTCCGCACGGCTTCAGGTCGTCGTTCCGGGACTGGGCGGCCGAGGAGACGGACCACCCGCGCGAGGTCATCGAGGCGGCGCTGGCCCACATCGTGCGGAACCCGGTCGAGGCGGCCTACGCGCGGTCGGACCTGTTCGAACGGCGGCGGCGGCTCATGAACGACTGGGAAGCCTATCTGGCTGGAGAGCGCCGGGCGGCGCACGCGCCGGGGCGCTGATGCCCGTCGGGCGACGTTGCGGCCTGAACCCCGTCCCGGTACGATCGGCGGCGGTCGGAGCGCCGCGCAGGCCCCGGCGCACGGGGACTGTCAGGAGCCGAGTGCCACGACGGCGGCCGGCGCGTCAAGCCCGCGCACGCACGGGCTCCTCCGCTCCGCTCCGGCCCTTGCGGGTGACGCACCGGCCGCCGTCGCGGACGAGGCTGGTTGTTGGACGGACGCGACCGTCCGTCCCGAGAACGGGACCGGCCTCGACCACGCTCCCGACCCCGCCGCACATGCCCACGAACCCTGCCCGCCAGACAGGACCGTCGGGAACGGTACGGACCGGCGTGAGGCGCGGAAAGACGGCAGCGGACCAGACGGGCTCGACAGGGATCCAGGTACCGGACGCAGGAGATCGGAGCGCGGGACAGTGAGGAGGGCAGAACGGGAGCACGATGGAGACGGGGGGCGAGGGCAAGCGTGTGATCAGATCCGCCGCCTGATCACACCATGACCGAGGCGAAGGTTACAGGAGAGGTGCCGCAGCAAGGGTGTAACAGGACCGGCGTGACCAACTTACACCCCCAGTCACACCTCCAGTCACACCCCGGATCACACTTGGAATCCTCTAAACCCTTGACACCATTGACCGTAATGACCACGTACGATCCAGGCACGGGGTCAGGAAAGGGGTCAGGGTGAGAGAGGGGAGCGACCCAGCGAAAACCTGGCGGTTTTCGGACCCGGCAGATGTGCCTCCGTCACACCTGCCGCGCCGGGTCGCTCCCCTCTCAATTGTCCGTCCCGGAAGGGTGTCACCGCTCGGCCGGTCGCCGCCGACGGCGGGGCGAGAGATTCCGTCGCCGAGCATGCCGACTTGCCAGCATTCACTTGTTGTTGCTCGCCGCCGCAGGGGAGCGGGCAAGGCCGTTGAGGCAGGCCGGCGGCTGGTTGTACGCTATCGGTGACGGGAGCGGATGCCGGCTCGCAAGTCGGGGTTCGTGCGACGGAGACACGGCATGGCACGACGACGGTCGGAGCGGGTAGGCGGCGAGGGCGAAACCCCGAACGGTGGGGCCACGACCGGCTATGAGGCCGAGTTGTGGACGATGGCTGATGCCCTGCGCGGCTCAATGGACGCCGCCGAGTACAAGCACGTCGTGCTTGGGCTGATCTTCCTCAAGTACATCTCCGACGCCTTTGAGGAGCGTCGCGCGGCGCTGGTCGCCGAGTGGGGCGAGGAGGCCGCCGAGGCCGAGGACCGCGACGAGTACGTCGCCGAGAGCGTCTTCTGGGTGCCGGCCGAAGCCCGCTGGGCGCATCTGCGGGCGCAGGCGCGCCAGCCGACGGTCGGACAGACCGTCGATGAAGCGATGGCGGCCATCGAGCGCGACAACCCGGCACTCAAGGAGGTGCTGCCTCGTGACTACGCCCGGCCCGCGCTCGACAAGCGCCGGCTCGGCCAGTTGATCGACCTCGTCAGCAACATCCAGGTGGGCGACGAGGACGCGCGGTCCCGCGACGTGCTCGGCCGCGTCTACGAGTACTTCCTGTCTCAGTTCGCGAGCGCCGAGGGGAAGAAGGGCGGCGAGTTCTACACGCCGCGCTGCGTCGTCAAGGTGCTGGTCGAGATGCTGGAGCCGTACCGGGGCCGGGTCTACGACCCGTGCTGCGGCTCATCGGGCATGTTCGTGCAGTCGGTTGCGTTCATCCGCGCTCACGCCAGCGGCAACGGGAACGGCGGCAAGGCCAAGGCGGACATCAGCATCTACGGCCAGGAGTCGAACTACACGACGTGGCGGCTGGCGAAGATGAACCTCGCCATCCGGGGCATCGAGAGCCAGATCGCCCACGGCGACAGCTTCCACCACGACCGCCACCCGGACCTCAAGGCAGACTTCATCCTCGCCAACCCGCCGTTCAACGTCTCGGACTGGGGCGGCGAGCGGCTGGCCGAGGACAAACGCTGGCGCTACGGCGTACCGCCGAAGGGCAACGCCAACTTCGCGTGGGTGCAGCACATGGTCCACCATCTGGCCCCGGCCGGCGTCGCCGGCTTCGTGCTCGCCAACGGGTCGATGTCGTCGAGCCAGTCCGGCGAGGGAGCGATCCGGAAGAACCTGATCGAGGCGGATCTGGTGGACTGCATGGTCGCGCTGCCGGGCCAGCTCTTCTACTCGACGCAGATCCCGGCCTGCCTGTGGTTCCTGGCGCGACGCCGGCCGCGGAGGGGCGAGATCCTGTTCATCGACGCCCGCAAGCTCGGCCGGATGGTGGACCGCACCCACCGCGAGCTGACCGACGAGGACACCGCCCGCATCGCGGGCGCCTACCACGCTTGGCGCGACGGCGCGGACGCCTACGAGGACCTTCCTGGCTTCTGCAAGAGCGCCCCGCTCGACGAGGTGCGCCGGCACGGCCACGTGCTGACTCCCGGCCGCTACGTCGGCGCGGAGCCGCAGCCGGACGACGGTGAACCGTTCGAGACGAAGATGGCTCGGCTGGTCGCGGAGCTGCAAGCGCAACAGACCGAGGGGGCGCCGCTCGACGCTGCCATCGCCGAGAATCTTGATGCCCTCGGGTTCAGCGACCGGGGGTCGTCACAGTGAAGCTCGATTCCTCCGCGTTGGCGAACGCAGTCGGGCAACTGCAACGCAGTTTCGACTACCTGCACGGTGATCTGGCGAGCGCGGACTCTGGTCTGCGGGAGCAGTTCCGGGCGGCTACCATCCAGGCGTTCGAGTTCACCTACGAATTGGCAGTCACGATGGTCCAGAGACAACTGGCCCAGATCGTCGCCAATCCCGAGGCCTTGCGGAAGATGGACTTTGCCGATCTGATGCGGGACGCGGCCGATGCCGGGATCGTTCGTGACGCCCTGTCCTACGTTCGCTACCGGGAGCTGCGGAACAAGACTTCCCACACCTAAGACGCGGACCGGGCGGAGGAGACGGTTTCGGTGATTGACGAATTCCTGCGCGACATGCGTCTCCTCCTGCGAGAGCTTCGGAAGCGCAACCGTGACACCGATTGACATCCGCCCCGCGGATCTGGAGACGGTTCGGCGCATTTTGCGCGAGCACGTGCCCGGCCTGGAGGTGCGCGCCTTCGGATCGCGTGTGGCGTGGCACGCCCGCGAGACCTCCGATCTCGACCTCGCGCTGATGACGGACGAGCCCCTTGCTATCGACTGCACAGCAGCATTGCGAGCCGCGTTCACGGACTCAGATCTGCCCTTTCGAGTGGACATCGTGGATTGGGCGACCACATCCCAGAGCTTTCGGAGCAAGATTCACGCGCATCATGTGGTAATCGCAGCCCCCTCCACGCCATCGGGGGGCGCCCCCGGCGGGGAGCGGCAGGCCGAGCTCCACGTCGAAACTGCCGGCCGCTGGGGGCGACGTGAGGTGCGGGACTTGATCAGGGACGGTGTTCTCGTCGTCGGTGACGGCTATCGCGCGAAGAACAGCGAGCTGTCGGATAGCGGCCTGCCGTTCGCCAGGGCCGGCAACGTCGCGGACGGGTTTCGATTCTCCGGTGCCGATCGGCTTCCCGAGAGTGGGCTTCACAAGGTCGGCGACAAGACCAGCCGATCAGGAGATGTCGTCTTCACGTCCAAGGGAACGGTCGGCAGGTTCGCGTTCGTCCACGACGACACCGAACGTTTCGTCTATTCGCCGCAGTTGTGCTTCTGGCGGTCTCTGGACCGCGAGGTCATCGACCCACGCTTCCTGCACTGCTGGATGAGGGGTCCCGAGTTCTTCGGCCAGTTCACGGGCGTTGCCGGCCAGACGGACATGGCTGAGTACGTGAGTCTCACCGACCAGAGGCGCATGTTCATCACGCTGCCGCCGCTCGCGCAGCAACGCACCATCGCGCACATCCTCAGCACGCTGGACGACAAGATCGAGCTGAACCGGCGGATGAACGCGACGCTGGAGGCGATGGCGCGGGCGCTGTTCCGGTCCTGGTTCGTCGATTTCGACCCGGTGCGGGCCAAGATGGAAGGCCACGACACGGGGCTGCCGAAGGACATCGCCGACCTGTTCCCCGACCGGCTCGTGGAGTCCGAGTTGGGCGAAGTCCCCGAGGGTTGGAGTGACGGCCACGTCGAAGATGGCTTCGAGATCATCATGGGGCAATCGCCGCCTGGGCACACCTACAACGACATCGGCGACGGCCTACCGTTCTTCCAGGGACGTTCGGACTTCGGCTTTCGGTATCCGAGCAACCGCAAGTTTTGCGCCGCGCCGAACCGGATGGCGGAGCCCTGGGACACGATCGTCAGTGTTCGTGCACCCGTAGGGGACATCAACATGGCGTGGGAGCGGTGCTGCATTGGGCGTGGGGTTGCTGCACTACGGCACAGGTCCGGCTCAGCGTCCTTCGGCTACTACATTGCTCAGGCGCTCCGAGTACACATGCGACAGTACGAGCATACCGGCACGGTATTCGGAGCCATCAATCGGAAGCAGCTCGCACGGTTGCCGTTGGTGCAGCCGGCGGCGGATGTCGTCCGCGCCTTCGAGGAACTCGTGCATCCGTGGGACCAAACGATACGGCTCCGTACGGCACAAGGCGATACGCTGACCGCACTGCGCGACACGCTGCTGCCGAAATTGGTCTCTGGGGAACTGCGCGTGGATGTCCGTGAGGCGTCGCCCCAAGACGCCGAGCGGCCGGTTGCGGCGGCGGGAGCGAGCGCGTGACACGTGGGGAGTCGATCTCGTGAGCGACGCCACATTACTGGAATCCACGGTCGAGGACGCCACCCTCGCCTGGCTGGAAGGGGTCGGCTGGACCGTTGCGCGCGGCTCCGACATCGCTCCCGACACGCCGAATGCGGAGCGCGACGACTACGGCGAGGTCGTCCTGGAGGAGCGTTTGCGGGTCGCGCTCGCACGGCTCAACCCCGACCTTCCCGACGCCGCGGTCGATGACGCCCAGCGCAGACTGGTCCGCCCAGCGGGAGCGACGCTGGAGGCCCGCAACCGCGCCTTCCACCGCATGGTCGTCGATGGCGTCACCGTGGAGTACGTCGCCGCCGACGGGGCGGTCCGGGGCGGGCAGGTCCGCGTGGTCGACTTCGACGTGCCGGAAGCGAACGACTGGCTCGCGGTCGACCAGTTCACCGTCGTCGAGAACAAGCACGAGCGCCGGCCTGACATCGTGCTGTTCGTCAACGGCCTGCCGCTGGCGGTCATCGAGCTGAAGAACCCGACCGACGAGAGCGCGACGATCCGCTCCGCGTTCCAGCAGCTTCAGACCTACAAGGCGGAGGTCCCCTCGCTGTTCGCGTTCAACACGGCGCTCGTCGTGTCGGACGGCCTGGAGGCGCGCATCGGGACGCTGACCGCCCCGTGGGAGTGGTTCAAGCCGTGGCGGACGGTCACGGGCGAAACGCTGGCCGACTCGAAGCTGCCGCAGTTGCAGGTGCTCGTCGAGGGGGTCTGCGCTCCCGGCCGGCTGCTGGCCCTCGTCCGCGACTTCACCGTGTTCGAGGACGACGGCAGCGGGGCGCTGGCGAAGAAGATGGCGGGCTACCACCAGTTTCACGCCGTGGAGACCGCCGTCGCCGAGACGTTGCGCGCGGCCCGGTTGCAGCAGGACGTGGACACGCGACGCGAGTTGCCCGAACGCGACCGTTCCGGCCGGAGGGGCGGGGCTCCGGGCGACCGGCGCATCGGTGTCGTCTGGCACACGCAAGGGTCGGGCAAGAGCCTGACGATGGCGTTCTACGCCGGACGCCTCGTCCGTGATCCGGCGATGGAGAACCCCACCATCGTCGTGCTGACGGACCGCAACGACCTCGACGACCAGCTCTTCGGCACCTTCGCCCGCTGCGCCGATCTGTTGCGCCAGCCCCCGGCGCAGGCCGAGAGCCGCGCCGACCTGCGGGGCAGGCTCGCAGTGCAGGCGGGCGGCGTCGTGTTCACAACGGTCCAGAAGTTCTTCCCCGGCGAGAAGGGCGACCGGCATCCGCTGCTGTCCGAACGCCGCAACATCGTCGTCATCGCCGACGAGGCGCACCGCAGCCAGTACGACTTCATCGACGGGTTCGCCCGCCACATGCGGGACGCTCTGCCGAACGCCTCGTTCATCGGGTTCACGGGGACGCCGATCGAGCTGGCCGACGCCAACACCCGCGCCGTGTTCGGCGACCACATCAGCATCTACGACATCCAGCGGGCGGTCGAGGACGGGGCGACGGTGCCGATCTACTACGAGAGCCGACTCGCGAGGCTGGCGCTCGACGAGCAGGAGAAGCCGCGCATCGACCCCGGCTTCGAGGAGGCGACCGAAGGCGAGGAGATCAACTGCCGCGAGAAGCTGAAGACCAAGTGGGCGCAACTCGAAGCCATCGTCGGCGCGGACAAGCGCGTCGCGGTCGTGGCGCAGGACATCATCGAGCACTTCGACAACCGCCTGGAGGCGATGGACGGCAAGGCGATGGTGGTCTGCATGAGCCGGCGCATCTGCATCGACCTCTACCGCGAGCTGGTGCGTCTGGGCCCTGACTGGCATGACGACAGCGACACGTCGGGCGCCCTGAAGGTCGTCATGACCGGCTCCGCGTCGGATCCCCCGGACTGGCAACCGCACATCCGCAACAAGGCCCGGCGCGAAGACCTGGCGAAGCGGTTCCGCGACCCCGGCGACCCGCTCCGGATGGTGCTGGTGCGCGACATGTGGCTGACGGGCTTCGACGCCCCGAGCCTGCACACGATGTACGTGGACAAGCCGATGCGCGGCCACGGGCTGATGCAGGCCATCGCGCGGGTCAACCGCGTGTTCCGGGACAAGCCGGGCGGACTCGTCGTCGATTACCTCGGACTCGCCCATGAGTTGAAGCGGGCGCTGGCGACGTATACGGAGAGCGGCGGCAAGGGACAGACGGCGCTGGACCAGGAGCAGGCGGTCCGGGCGATGCTGGAGAAGTACGAGATCTGCTGCGGCCTGTTCCACGGATTCGACCGGACCGCGTGGATCGGCGGCTCTCCGGCACAGCGGCTCGGCCTGCTGCCGGCCGCGCAGGAGCACATCCTCGCGCAGGAGAACGGCAAGGCGCGCTGCCTGAGCGCCGTGCGGGCGCTCTCGCAGGCGTTCGCGCTGGCCGTGCCGCATCCCGAAGCTATCCGCATCCGCGACGGCGTGGCGTTCTTCCAGGCCGTCCGCGCGGCGCTGTCCAAGCGTGACGGCTCCGAGCGGAAGACCGGCGAGGAGCTGGACCACGCCGTGCGCCAGATCGTCTCGCGGGCCGTGGCCCCGGACGGCGTGCTGGACATCTTCGCCGCCGCCGGGCTGGACAAGCCGGACGTGTCGATCCTGTCCGAGGAGTTCCTGGCCGAGGTGCGCGGCATGCGCCAGCGCAACTTGGCCGTCGAGCTGCTGCGGAAGCTGCTGAAGGGCGAGCTGGCCACGCGGCGGCGGAAGAACGTGGTGCAGGCGCGTTCGTTCGCCGAGATGCTGGAGCAGACCATCCGCCGCTACCAGAACCGCGCCGTCGAGGCCGCGCAGGTGATCGAGGAGCTGATCGCCTTGGCCCGCGACCTGCGCGAGGCGAACGCCCGCGGCGAGGCGCTCGGGCTATCCGACGACGAGATGGCGTTCTACGACGCGCTCGGCGTCAACGACAGCGCGGTGCAGGTGCTCGGCGACGAGACGCTGCGCGGCATCGCCCGTGAGCTGGTCGAGACGGTACGGAACAACGTGACCATCGATTGGACGCACCGCGAGAACGTCCGCGCCAGACTCCGCGTTCTCGTGAAGCGCGTCCTGCGGAAGCACGACTATCCGCCGGACAAGCAGGAGTCGGCGACGCGAACGGTGCTGGAGCAGGCCGAGGTGCTGTCCGCCGGCTGGGCGGCGTGACTCGACGGGCGGCGGATCGGCCAGTCGAGCGGGCGCCCGCAACGGCGGCACGGTTCGGTCGATTCTGAACGGGAACCGAAGGCCCTGCGGGTTGATCGGGTGAACCGACCGGAACTCGTCCGGGAATCCGGGGAGTCCGGGGAGTCCGGGGATCCGGGGATCCGGGGATCCGGGGATCCGGGGAGTAAGCGTTCGGTCGTCCCGGTATGGACATGCGGCCGGGCCAACCGGACGCTGTCGTTTTCGGCGGCCAGCACCGGTCGATGTCCCCTGCGCACAGAGGGCGCCCGGACCGGATCGGCTCGCTGTTCGACGATGCTTGTCCGACTACCGAACGCCGGATACCGGCTTGACCGAACGGTTACTCCGGGGGTAACCGTTCGGCCAAGCCGGTATTTTGTACTGGTAACGCGGATCGATATTCGCTATGGTCTCGGCCATGGCGAGTCGGGACACGGAAGCCCGACCGGTTCCCGAAGGGGCTTCGCTGCCCGGGCGGCCGTGCTGGCGGCGGCTGTATGAGCAGGCGCTCGATCGTGCCGAGGCGGCGGAAGCGCGGTCGGAAGCGCTGAAGCGGGCGGAGGCGTCCGCGCGTTGCGAAGCGGGCTATTGGAAGTGGCAGTTCGAGTCGTCGCGGCGCAAGCGGCTGGCGGCGGTCGAGCAGTCGAAGGAAGCGTGCCGCGCGGCGAAGGACGCGTTGGTGCTGCAGTCGGAGGTAGCCCGTCTCGGCAAGCTGCTTGCGGATGCCGGCGTCGAGTCGGGCCGGTACAGCGAGACGTCGTTGCGCCGGGAAATTTCCCGGTTGCGCAAGGCGGCGCCAGCGGCGGAGGTCCAGGCGGCCGAGATTCGCCGGCTGCACAAGGTTCTGTGCAAGGAGCGCGACGACAAGGCGTCGCTGCGCCGGCTGCTGCACGAGACCGTCCGGCTCTACGATGGGACGCGGCGGCTTCGCGACCAGCACGACCGGGTTGTGTCGCTGTCGGACGAGGTTGGGCGGCTGCGGTATGCGTTGCAGCGGTCCGAGGCGGTGAAGGAGCGCCTGAAGGTCCGACTGCATCGCACGGCGGAGTCGGCGCGGGCGAAGTCGCCGGCTGCGTCGGACGTGGCTCTGCGCCAGGCTCTGGCGAAGTCGCGTCGCCGGAAGGCCGCGCTCGTCCGGCTACGGAAGGAGAACGCGCGGCTGCGGCGGACGGAGGAGGCGTTGCGGCGGCGGGTCGGGACGCAGGAGGCGGAGATTGCGAAGCTGCGTGCGACCCGGGCGGTGCTGTCGAGGGCGTTGCGCGGCCGCAAGAGCGAGAAGCGGGAGCGGCCGGGCACCGGCCGCCCGCGCGGCCAGCGGTGTGGCGCTCCCGGCCACGGCCGCACGCCGCGTTGCGGCCTGGAGGAACGCATCGAGGAGCGCAGTCTGCCGGCCGCTGCACGCCGATGTTCCGGTTGCGGGAAGCCCTACGCGGCGGTCGGCGTGGAGGAGTCGGCCCTGGTCGAGATCGAGGTCCGTGCCCACCGGCGGGTGATCCGCCGCCGCCGCTGGCGCCGGTCCTGCGCGTGCGCCTCGTCGCCGGCGGAGGTTTCGGCGCCGCCGGCGCCGCGGCTGTTCGACAAGACGCCCTACGGCACCAGCGTCTGGTCGCGGGTGCTGTATGAACGCTACGCGTGCCTGCGCCCGCTGCAGCGGGTCGGCGCCTGGCTGGGCGACCAGGGGCTGCCGGTCTCGTCGGGGACGCTGGCCGACAGCGTGCCCCGCTTCGTGCCGCTGTTCGAGCCGGTTGCCGGGGCGATCCTCGCGCACCAGCACGCGGCGGCGTTGCGCCACGCCGACGAGACCACGTGGCGCGTGCAGGCGCTGCGCGGGGAGGGCCACTCGGGCCGGGCCTGGCTGTGGACCGCGGTCGGCAACGACGCGGTGCGCTTCCACATCGACGCGAGCCGCAGCGCCGAGGCGGCGGCGAAGCTGTTCGGCGACCTGGCGCCCGAGACGGTGATCGTCTGCGACCGCTACAGCGCCTACAAGCGGCTGGCGCGGCTGCTCGGCGGCACGGTCGTGCTCGCTTTTTGCTGGGCGCATTTGCGACGCGACATCATCCAGTGCGCCGCCGCGCAGGTCCGCCTGACCGGCTGGTGCGAGACATGGCTTGCGCGGATCGCCGCGCTCTACCGCCTGAACGAGGCGCGGCTGGACTGCTACGACCCCGACATCGAGCGCCAGAGCGCGGCGTTCGACGCGGCGCAGGGCGCGCTCGCGGCGGCGCTCGACGGCCTGTTCGCGACGGCGGAACGGGAACTGGCCGACCTGCCGGAGCACGCGCGCGAGGGCAAACCGTTGCGCTCGCTCGTCAACCACCGCGAGGGGCTCAGTGTGTTCGCCGACCGTCCCCGGGTGCCGCTCGACAACAATCTCGCCGAGCGGCTGCTGCGGGGGCCGGCCATCGGACGGCGCCTGTCGTTCGGCTCCGACAGCGGAACCGGCGCGCAGTTCACGGCGCTGATGTACTCGGTGGTCGGCACCCTGATACTGAACCGGATCGATGTCCTGCGCTGGCTCGAAGCGTGGCTGGCGGCCTGCGCCGACAACGGCCGCCGGCCGCCGGACGACACCGCGGCGTGGCTGCCCTGGTCGATGGACGCGGCGCGCCGGCGCGAACTGACGGCGCCGACATGACCGCTCCGGTCGAGTGCCGCTACTACGGCCGCGACTTCACGACCGCGGAGATGGCGCTGCTGCGCGCGCTGATCGCCGGGCCGCCGGCGCTCAACCGCCACGCCCTGTCGAAGGCGTTCTGCCGCCGCATCGGCTGGTACAAGGCCGACGGCGGGTGCAAGGACATGATGGCCCGCGTCGTCATGCTGGCCATGCACCGGGACGGCCGCATCGAACTGCCGCCGCCGAAGTGGCGCCAGAACCGGCCCGGGCCGATCACCTTCGGGCCCGACACCGAACCGCCCCTCTTGCCGCCGCCGACCACGCTCGACGCCGTCCGCCCGCTCGAGATGCGTACCGTCGTGCGCGGCGACCGCGGGGGGAAGCTGTGGAACGAGTACGTCGCCCGCTACCACTACCTCGGCTACAAGACCCTGGTCGGCGCCCAGATGCGCTACGCCGTGCACGCGAGCGACGGCACGCCGCTGGCCATGCTCGGCTTCTCGACCGCCGCCTGGACGCTCGCCCCGCGCGACCGCTTCATCGGCTGGTCGCGGCGACTCCGCGAGAAGAACCTACCGCTCGTCGTCGACAACCCGCGCTTCCTGATCCTGCCCTGGATCCGCATCCCCAACCTCGGCTCGCACATCCTCGCCCTCGTCCGCCGCCAGCTGCCGGCCGACTGGATCGCGCGCTACAAGACGACCCCCGTGCTCATCGAGACCTTCGTGGAGACTCCCCGCTACACCGGCGCCGTCTACCGGGCCTCCGGCTGGGTCCGCGTCGGCGCCACCCAGGGGCGCGGTCGCTACAACATGAACAACCGCTCCGACAAGCCCAAGAAGGACATCTGGCTGCGGCCCCTCCGCAAGGACTGGAAGCGCACCCTCAACCGGTAGAAGCAGCCAGATACCGGCTTGGCCGAACGGTTACCTCCGGGGACGACTTCGTTGGTCCGGTCTGTTCCGGCTCACAAGGTAGGGTACACCGTGGGGATGAAACCCGACCTATCACCAGTAACCCGTTAATTGTGAGTGGCTTACGCGCTTTTCGTGGCGGTCGTCGCAGTAGCGCCCGGCCTGTGCTACGTTACGGACGAAGGCGGTCGAGAGCGCGTGCCGGGGGTGCCGGCCGCGGGGCTTGGTCTTGGGCGGTCTGGCTGCGAGTGTCATGGTCTACCACTATTCCCCGTATCAGAAGGCGGAAACAGCGGTATTTTACTGGACGGAACGGGCCTCGTCAAGGCCGGGAAGAGTGATAGTAATCAATTATGATTCAGTAGTTTACGGACTTCCGTGGACGGCGCCGAACGGTGCCGGGCAACCGATATGGGGCGGATGGGGCTACAGCCCGCTCGACCAGATCGACCGCGGCAACGTGAGCGACCTGCGCATGGTCTGGTCGCGGGCGATTGGGGGCGGCGGCCGCCAGCAGGGCACGCCGCTGGCCTACGGCGGCGTGCTGTACATGCCGAACCCGCGCGACGTCATCCAGGCCATCGATGCGGTCACCGGCGACCTGCTCTGGGAGTACCGCCGGCCGCGGCCGGACGACCTCGAGAAGTACGTCATCGGCATCCTCGCCGAGGGCAACCGGAACCTCGCCATCCACGGCAACCTCATCATCGACACGAGCCACGACGACTACGTGTTCGCCCTCGACGCGGCCACCGGCCGGCTGGTCTGGGAGACGCAGATCCTCGACTATCGGGAGCATCCGGCTCACCAGACCTCAGGCCCGATCATCGCCGACGGGAAGGTGGTTTCCGGGCGCGGGTGCATGCCCGAGGGCGGTCCGGAGGCCTGCGTCATCACGGCGCACGACGCGCGGACCGGCGCCGAGCTGTGGCGCACGCGGATGATCCCGGCCCCCGGCGAGCCGGGCGACGAGACCTGGGGCGACGTACCCTTCGAGCAGCGGCGGCACGTGGGCGCCTGGATGGTGCCCAGCTACGACCCCGAGCTGAACCTCATCTACGTGGGGACGTCGGTGACCTCGCCGGCGCCCAAGTTCATGCTGGGCGGGACCGACCTGGCGCACCTCTACCACAACTCGACGCTGGCGCTCGACGCCGACACGGGCGCGATCGCGTGGTACTACCAGCACCTGAACGACCACTGGGACCTCGATCACCCGTTCGAGCGCATCCTGGTGGACACGGCGGTGACGCCGGACCCGGGCGCGGTGAGCTGGATCAACCCGCGGCTGCAGCCGGGCGAGCGGCGGCGGGTGGTGACCGGCATCCCGGGCAAGACCGGGGTGGTCTACACGCTGGACCGGGCCACGGGCGAGTTCCTGTGGGCGACGCCGACCATCACCCAGAACGTCATCAGCGACATCGACGGCGCCACCGGCGCGGTGTCGGAGAACTCGGAGGTCGTCTTCACCGCGACAGGCCAGCAGGTGACGGCGTGCCCCACCTGGTACGGCGGCAAGGACTGGGAGTCCGTCGACAGCTCGACCGACAGCCCAATGTATCCCGTATTCATTGAGAAAACGGCGATCTGAACGGGTCCGAAAAGGCCGGAAAGCGGCTGGCAGAACCGGAAACGGCTGGCAGTGCGGCTGGCAGTCGACCGGGTTTTGACGAGAGCTTCATGCGTCACTCCGGGCGGCGACTTCAAGCGTCTTCGCGTATCCGAACGCGCCGAGTGCGAGTCTCCAGAGGTCGATGTTCTCGGTAAGGTCGCCCCGCGTTCCGCTCGCCCGGGTTTCCAGATGGTACCGCGTGCGCTCGAATGTGCACCGGTGATGATGGACGATCGCCTTCAAGCCGCCGGCTCCCGTCGGGTGCATCCCGTGGTCGAGGCGTGTTCCCCTCGTTCGCTCACTGAGCCGTTGTACGGCCGCAGCGATTCCCTGTTGGTCCGCCGGGCCGAGGTCGTTCCAAAAGGTCTTCGAGATCGTGCGTCTTGAAGCACTCGCCGTTCGGACTGGCTCTGATGGCGATGGCCTTCATGCTCTGTTCGGCCGAGAGGGCGAGCACGGCGGCGGCGGTCCAGGTGATCGCGTTGCGCCATTCCCGTTCGTTCATGAGCGGCTGGCCGGTTACTTTCGCGAACAGGGTGTTGTTCGCCGCCATCTCGTCGCGGTTTTGCCAGACCGTTTGAGAAGCACCTGCGAGAGTACGCTCCGCCATGCGGAGCCAGTCGAGCCAATTCTGTTGGAGGAGTCTCTGCGCCATCGTCCCTGTTGGGTTGGCGACATCGTACTGCCGAGCGCGACCTACGGCGCGGCCACTTCCACCAACTCGCCGTGGCGCACTGCGAAGCTGCGGGTGACCGGCACAGTGGGGGCGTCGGCGAAGGGCGCGTCGACGGCCCGGTCGAGCAGGCGAACCGTGACAATCGCCCCATCGATCTCCGCAGAGCGTACGTGAACGCGGTCGCCGAGCAGCACGCTGCCAGCGTGATGCGGCCGGCCCTCGCGGTCGACCAGCCCGTGCAGCGTGGAGAACACGCCGCTCCCGCCAGGGTGAGTGACCAGCACGGCCGCAATGTCCGCACTGCCGTTTCTGTCGAGGTCGCCGGTGGCGACCAGCTCCAGCCTCACCGTGAGGATGCTGGCGGGAACCCCCGGCGACCGGCTCCCTGAACTCGCCCTCCCGCAGGGTGACGTGGCCGGCATCGCGGAACCCGGTGGCGTACGTCGCGTCGCGCGCGGCGCCGGCATCAAGGCCCGCGGGTCCGCCCATCGCACAGCCCCCGAGCGCCAAGAGCACGACTCCGCCGGCCAGCTTGCGGATGTTCCGACCATCCTGGTGCGGGACTCGCTCGCCGCACGAGCCAGCCTCAAGCACGATCCAGAGCACGATGGCGACGATACCACGCTCCCCGGCTGACCCTTCGAGACTGGACCGCACGCACCGCAAGGGAGGGAGGGAGATCCGCGCCAGAGAATCAAAGAGCGAACATCGTGCCGGCCGGCGAACCATGAGAGCAGATCGGACACGAAGATGCCGTGAGAGCGTGTAAATTGACCCCCTTCGATGATTACAGCGAACTTACAGCAGAAATTACACGCATCTTCTCGAAAAACCCCGTAATCATTGACCAAACCGAACACCAACAAACCAACCTCGGAACAGATAAAGGGTCGGGGAAAAAGAGGGAGCGACCCCCACGAAACTGGTGTTTCGTGGCCCCGACGGACGTGTCTGGTTACACGCCCGCCAGGACTTCCGGGGTCGCTCCCGGTGGCAGTTTTCCCATTCGGGAAGGAGCCCGGACGCGATGCGCCACATATCGTCTGCCGGATTCCGATCCGTCGGCACGTTGAACACTGTGCCCTCGCCCGCGCGCTCGGCTGGACGCACGCACGGTCACTCCCCGACCCGCAGGTCGTCCAGGAACTCCGAGCCCGGATCGACGCCGGTCACCAGTAGCCGGTCTCGTGCGCGGGTGCAGGCAACGTAGAGGAGATGCCGCTCGGTGCCGTAGACCTCCTCAAGATCCGCGCCATCTCCGACGCGTTCGATCCGGGTCTGCAGAGGAATCACCTCCTCGTCGCAGGCGGCCACCGCGACCGCCCGGAACTCCAGTCCCTTGGCGAGGTGCATCGAGCCGACCGCGACCGCCCCGGACACGCCGCCGGACCCCTCGTCGAGCTGCACGGATCGCATCCCCGCTGCCTGCACCGCCGACAGCGCCCGCTCGATCTGTTCCGGCGACCTGACGAACACACCGATTGCCTGCGGCGCGTAGCCCTCCCGCTGTCGCTCCCGAAGCCAGCCCGCGATGGCCTCCATCTCATCCTTCGGTGTATCGAAGGTCCTGACGTCGGGCGCCGGTCCGTTGAACACCGAGACCGTTGCTTTCCGTCGCTCCGCGTTCCCGTCAACGTCGGCCAGCTCGGCCGGGAGGAGCTGGTCGGCCTGTCGCCGGATCTGATGCGACGTGCGGTAGTTGATCCGCAGCGTGTGGGAGCGCCCGCGCACGTCGACACCGAGCGCCCGCCATGAGAACGGCGTCTGGAAGATCCGCTGTCCGAGATCCCCGGCGAAGAACAAGCTGTTTGGCGAGCCCCCGCCAAGGGCCGCCAGAAACCGCAGCTCCGCGACGCCGACGTCCTGGGCCTCGTCGATCACGCAGAAGTCGAACGGTGAATGCGCAGCTTCTGCGATGCTCACCGCCAGCCGGGCGAACATGCCGGGCTCCGTCAAGCTTCCCTGTTCGGCAAGCGCCGACTGGACCCGCCAGAAGATCGACCAGAGCAGCTCCCGCTGCTTCTCGGACAACCGGGTCTTCCGGCCGAGCCGCTGCACGTCGCGGTAGTCCTCCCAACTCGCGAGCTGCCAGGCGTCGACCACCGTGCTCCATTCCGTCCAGAGGAAGTGGGCACCGAAACGGTGACCTTCCACACCAGCGGCCGCCTGCCGGAGCAGTTCCCGGATGTCTTCGTCCGTCGCTAGGTCTGCCCGTGCCCCATAACTTTTGGCTGGACTTCATGAGGCCACTTCGCTACGGTGGCCGGCATGGAGATTCAGAATCAAGTCTCACGTATTCTACGGGACAACCTCACCCGCCTGCGCGACGTGCTGGACGACGCGGTCTCGCAGGGTGTCGGCAGCCGCGGTCAGGTCGCCGATCGCGTCTGTGAAGCGTTCGATTTCCGCGACGGGCGGGGCCGGTGGCAGCGCGCGAGTTGCAGCCGGGCGTTGTCCGACCTGGCGGCGGCCGGTCACGTCTCGCTGCCTGCGGGTCAGCCGGTTCGCGGGGTTGGGGGCCGGGCGCGGGTGCTTGCGGACCCGGTAGCCTTGGCCGTGGACGTGCCGGGCACGGTCGGCGCGGTTGTGGGTCTGACCCTGGCGCTGGTGGAGACCGGCGCGCAGCGGCAGGTCTGGAACACGCTGATGGCCTACGAGCACCCCCGGGGGGCCGGTCCGTTCGTGGGCCCGCAACTGCGGTATCTGGTGGGTTCGGCGCATGGTTGGCTGGGCGGCGTCGGGTTTGCGGCATCTGCGCGGCGGCTGCGGTCCCGCGACGCCTGGGTCGGGTGGAACGATACGGGCCGGCGCGCCCATCTGCACCGGGTGCTGGGCCTGTGCCGGCTGCTGGTGCGCCCCGGGATTGTGTGTCGCAACTTGGCCTCGTACGTGCTGGGCCGGGTGGTGCGGGCGGTCGGCGACGACTGCGAGCGTCTGTATGGCTATCGCCCCTGGCTGCTGGAGACGTTCGTCGACGAGACCGAACAGACGGGGGCGAGCGTGCGCGCGGCCAACTGGATTCGGGTGGGTGAGACCTGCGGGCGCGGGCGGGGGGACCGCACGCACGCGGCGGCCGAAACGCGCAAGGCAGTGTATATGTATGCCTTGGAGCCGGCGTGGCGCGCCCGCCTCGCGGCGCCCGCCGCGGGCATCGCGCCGCTGGCGGCTGGCGACGGGCTCGACGCGGCGTCGTGGGCGGGTCACGAGTTCGGCGGGGCGCGGCTGGGCGACGCGCGGCTGAGCGCGCGTCTGGTGCAGAGCGCGCAGCAAATGGCAGAGTCTCCGATGCGCGCTATCACCGGCGCTGCCCAGGGCGCGCGCGCCCTGGTGAAGGGGCATTACCGGCTGATTGACCAGCCCGCCGACAGTGCGGTAACGGTCGACAACATCCTCGCGCCGCATCGCGAGCGGACGCTGCGCCGGATGCAGGCGCACGAGTTGGTGCTGTGCATCCAGGACGGCACCCGGTTGAACTTCACCCGGCGCGGTCAGACGCAGGGGCTGGGGGCCATCGGCTCGAACCAGACCGGGGCGGTGGCGCGCGGCCTGGCGTTGCACACGACCTTGGCCGTCAATCCCGACGGGGTAGCGTTGGGCGTGCTGCGGGCCGCCTTCGACGCGCCCGCGCTCCCGAACCCGGAGACGGCAGGCGAGCCGCGCGCGAAGCCGCGCACCGAGCGCAAGTCGTTCCGTTGGGTCGAGGGGTTGCGCGACTGCGCGCAGGCGGCCGAGCAATTGTCCGAGACCCGCGTGGTGTGCGTGATGGACCGCGAGGCCGACTTCGTCGACCTGTTCCTTGAGCACCGCGCCCACGCCCCGCCGGTCGATTTGCTGGTCCGCGCGAAGGCCGACCGCGTCTTGGGCAAGGAGAAGACGCCCGATGGGCAGACGGTCTCGCGCCGTCTGTTCGATACCGTGCGCAACGCGCCGGCCCGCGGCGCCGCACAGGTCGAGGTGCAGCGGCTGAGCGCGCGAGTCAAGGCCAGCAAACAGGCCCGCAAGGACCGCCGCAAGGCGCGTGTCGCCGACGTGACGCTGCGCTACCAGCAGGTGGCGCTGCCCTGTCCCGGCGACGAGCCGGTCGAGCTGTGGGTCGTCCACGTGCGCGAGGAACAGCCGCCCCCCGAGGTCAAGCCACTGGAGTGGTTCGTGCTGACCACGCTGCGGGTAACCAGCGCCGACGACGCCATGCAGATCCTGCACTGGTACAGCCTGCGCTGGCGGATCGAAGAGTACTTTCGGGTGCTCAAGTCCGGCTGCAAGGTCGAGGAGTTGCAGCACCACACGGCCGAGCGGCTCGAACGCGCCATGGCCATCAAGATGGTCATCGGGTGGCGCATCCAGTTGATGGTCCAACTCGGCCGCGAAGTGCCCGACCTGCCGGGCGACCTGCTGTTCTCCGATGGCGAGTTGCGCGTGCTCGCCACCTTCGCCCGCTCACGCAAGCTGCCGCCGCCGGCGCGCCTCGGCGACGCGGTCGGTCTGGTCGGGCGCCTCGGCGGGTGGCTCGGACGCCCCCGCGAGCCGCCCGGGGCGCAGTTGCTGTGGTACGGCTACATTCAACTCGTTGCCATGGTTTTCGCCTTTGAATTGCGAGACGAATTCGACGACCTCACACGCCTTACAAAGTCCAGCCCCAGAAATCCGGGGCACGGGCAGCGCTAGGTTGAGGCGGCCGACGTTCGCCGCGTAGAGGCGCCACCCGATGCCGCGCATCGATTGCACCTCAAGACGCTCGGCGAGCTTTGGCTCGTTGCCGATGAGGCGCTTGAGGCGCGTTCGTAGCGCGGCGGCCAGCGCATCGGAGAAGGTGGCCAGCAGCACGCGGCTCTCCGGATGTGCTCGCGCCAGATGCACCGCCCTGTGGAGCGCCACGATGGTCTTGCCGGTGCCGGCCGAGCCCGAGACGCGCGCCGGGCCGCGGTACTCCCGTTCGACAAGTTGCCGCTGGGCCGGGTGCAGAAAGACGGTCCACTTCTCCCAGGGGTAGTCGAGCGCTCGCTCCAGCGCCTCCACGTCCGCTATTACCCGGAAGCGGCGCTGCGCGTCCGGATGCGCGAATGGATCGGTGCCCGCCACGGCAGGCACCGGACGGTCAGGCGCACCGCCGGTTGCAAGCTGCAGCAGCGCCTCGGCGGCCTCGCCCGGCAGGTGATCGGCGAGGTCGAGGAGCGTGTTCTCTGTCGCGGTCCGCACGTCGTCCAGCCACTCGACCGGCACGCCGTAGCCGAGCAGGTCGTCGTCCGACGCGCCGGCGAAGATCGCGGTCCGCGCCGCCGTTGGTCCGCCAGCCACGGCGCCTTGGCTGGACGCCGGGATGTCCACCTCTACATACCGTGGGACCTGAATCTCACGAACCGTCTCGCGGATCTCGACGAGTTGCGCAGCTCCTGTCGTCGGATGCCGTTCCAGCCGCCGTCGTTCCGCCCACTGATACGCGGCGTCGTGATGATCGACGTAGCAGAGCAGCAAGCTGGAAGCCGTGCGGTGGACGATCAGCCGGATGTCGCGACTGACCCGAACGGACCAGAAGTCCTTGTCCTTCGCCCGGTCGACCTGGTGCAGCTTCAGGCCCGGATGCGCCGGGTTCATCTGCAGGTCGAACGCCGCGGTCTTGACCGCCTTCTGCTCGTCGCCGGTCAGCCTGGCGAGGCCGTCGGTGAAGGTATCGGCGATGCGGAACTGCATCCCTCAAGGTCCATGGTCGTCGCGGCGCGCACCCTCGCCCGCCGGTTGCGCGGCCGCGTCGTCCGGGGGCGCCACGCGTCGCGGCGGGTACCGCACGTCGACACCAGATTCGGCCTGTCGCTGGCGGATGCGCTGGAAGATCACCATGTCGCAAAGATAGTCGATGCCGCTCGCCGCTCACACCCGGAGAACTCCTTCATCACCTCAGCGCCGAGGACTCTGGCCGTCGATGGATGCGAGATGTCGACACAACACGCTACGGTACTCCTCAATTGAATCTGATGCCGAATAGTCCGCCCGTCTCGGTCGCGTCCGTCAACCTGGGTTCGACCACGTGATCCCGCACGTCGAATCCCTCGGTAAACCCCTCCGCCGGCACGGAATCCGAGTTGATTGTGACGATGTACTGGAAGCCGCCGGCTTCGGCCCTCTGCGCACCCAGCTGCAGCGCCTTGGCCACTTGCCGTTCGTCCACACCATCGAAGAGATGACTGTCATGGATCAGGAATCCCGGCCAACGCCCGCGTCGACCGCAGATCTCCATCAACATGAAATCGAAGCAGAAGATCTGCATGTTCGTGATTCCCTTGCTGCGTTCCGCCTCAATATGCACCTCGAACCGCGGGCCGTTGGGTGTCTCGGAAATGGTCAAGCTGCCCGCGCGCTCATAGAGAGACCGCGAGAGATCCTCAAAGCACAGGATGACCTCGCGCACGATGTCGTCACGCTCGTGGATGTCGTCACGCAAGGCCTTCACCAAGCGTGCGCGCTCCAGGTCCTGCTCAGTCTTCGTCCTGTCGAGTCGTTCGGCAGTCGCGAGCTTCTGCTTCAGCATTTCGACATCCGCCTCGGCTCTCCCGAGCTCCTCCCGCAGTCCGGTATAGTGCTCGAGTGCGCCTCCCGCCTTGAGCACACCCATGATCTGTGCGCGCCTCCCGTCGAGGCGGTCTTTCCGCAGGTCCCGCTCGGCGACCCGCTCTTGCGCACTCTCGATCTCCGCACCGAGATGCGCGCGTCGATTCTCGATGATGGTGCGGTGGAACCGCTCGACCTCCGCAATCCGCCTGCGCGGCAACTCCGGCAGGACGATGCCGGCCTCGGCATACAGCTTGGCCAGGTCCTGCGTGTCCGGTGCGCTCTCCATGGCCAGCGATTCCTGCAACTCGCGGATCAGATCGTGATCGACAACGTTCTCGAGGTTCAGGCTGTCGATCTCGCCGGTAGTCCTGCTGGCCTCGAGTTCCAGCTCCTTGTATTCCGGCACGACATGGAAGGAATCGAGTCTCCCGCGCAGGCGATTTGCCCGATCTTCCGCAACCGCCAGTCTGGTGCGCAGCTCGGCCGCATTGCCGACATACGGCCCAAGTTCACCGGTTCGGGCAGCTTTGCGAAGCTCCTTCGTGACCTTCTCCCGATCGCGCAATTCCTGAAAGCGAACCGGAATCGACCAGTCCAATCCCAGCAGATAGCAGACCGTCACCTGCCGATCCCATAACTGCTGCATCGTCGAGTGCTGCATCGGATTCTGGAAACCTCCGCCTTCCTGTCTTCGGGCCACGAACGAGAAGAGCGAACGAAACGTAGGATTGAACCGCTCGGCGCCGCCATCGTCAACCGGCAGCCCAAACCAGACGGCGCCAAGAGCGCTCTTCCACTGCTCGTTCGAGAGCACCTGCCGATGCACAGCCGGTGGTGACGCTTCTTCTCCGCGGAACAGCGGCGGAGCTTCCGTCGATGCAACCAGCCATTCTCCAGGGTCGCCGGCAATGCCGATACGGCTCGGCTTCTGGCCGCTCCGGGAGATGTAGCAACTCTTCCCGCCCATGTCGACGGTCGCCGTGAACGTCCAGCCCCGCAGAGCTTCCGATCGAAAGATCCCGGTCGGCCTGGCGTCTGCGCCGAACAGGAAATGGACCAGCTCGACGAAGCTGGTCTTGCCCGCGCCATTGCGCGACTGACGATCGCTCGCGCCCCGGCTCTTGTCGGCGAGGATGACGTTCAGCCCCGGACCGAACGTGAGCGTCTTGAAGGACTCGCGGTCGCTGCCCACTGAGCGGATCATGGTCCTGCCCTGCGGATCACACCGCGCTCGAACTCTATGGCGTGTATCATGTACAGCAGATCGAGCGCAAGCACGAACCACCGGTAGTCGACGACGGCGCTGGCGTCGTCGATGGACCGGCGGCGACGGACGGCGTCCCAGAGTTTCGACATCGTCATCGGCCGTTCCAGTGTGCCGATCACCTCCCCTCCCAAGCCGATCAGACACCGATCAGGCCGAATGTGCTTGGTCGGCAGTATCATTCCCCTCCTCCGGATCCTCGAAAATGTCGCACCGCTCGAAGAAATAGGAAAGAACCGCCAGCACGGCGGCTTGGCGCACCGGCTCGCCGCCCATGCCGGCATACTGCTGCAGATGCGCGAACACCTGATCCGCGGATCTGGCTTCATCGTTCAGTTCGGCGTACCGCCGCCGAAAGGCCTCCGCAATGCGTTCACCCAAATCCGGGCGTCGGTTCTTCGTGAACCACGTCTCGACCAGAGCTTCCTTGCGCCGCCCAAGCCGAAGCAGAGCGGCCGCATCCGCCGAGAGCCGGTTCTTCTCCAGCTTGTTCCTCGAAGGCGGCGTGAGCGGTTCCTCACCTGGTTCGGGGTCCATGAACTGAAGCTGGTGGATGACCGGCTGGAGATCCGCCATCGCGAGCGTCTCCAATCCGGACTTCGACGGCGCGAAGCCGAACAGCGCCTGCTGATCCGCCAAGGGCAAACGATCAGCGAGCTTCTGTAACGCGGGCTCCGTCCACACCTCGATCACCACTTCCGGATGACCCTGTCGAAGGCGGTCAAGGAGCTGACCCGATGACGGCGGCAGCCCGCGCTCGTCGTTGTGGACCAGAACCCATTCCGCCATGGCGCCTGCCCACTTCCCGCGCGCCCCGACGAAGTCCCGCTCGATCTTCGCGTTCAACCGCGCCTCCTTCATCTCGTACGGGGCGTAACACTGAAAGACGGTACGGGTGCTGATCCTTCGTCCATCACACTTCAGATCGCCTCGATTTCCGTACGGACGAACCGCCTCGAAGTCCGGCCCGAACGCACGGGCCGCGAGTCGGGTGAACCAGTCCTGGAACTCGGCGCCCTTCTTCTCGAGAAACGCATTGCGGAACATCAGCCTGTAGAACGCGGCCTGCACCTCATCCATCACAACTTCACCATGCGCGCCAAGTCACACCCGGAACACCTTCATCACCTCGTCGCCGAGGTGGTTGATGACCTTGACGGCGATGCGGCCCGATTCAGGGCGGTCGAACGGGCGCGAGATGTCGCTGTGGAGCGACGCCCACGCGTCGGCGTCGATCTCGGCCTTCAGCGTCGTCTTCAGCGCCTTGTAGGGGTCGTTCGCGCCGAGGAAGTAGGCGTGCCGGACGAAGAAGCTCTCCTCGTTGTAGTCGGTGTCGATGAACCAGCAGGCGATGCCATCGGCGCCGTCGCTGCGAACCTCGCCGGTGGTCGGGTGGAAGACGTCCACGCCGTTGATCTGCACCTGGATCCGATTGCCGTCGCCGCCCTCTCCACTGGCCGGGAGGATGTCGATGTCCGGCTCGCCGAAGATGACGAACAGATTGCCCTTGCCGGTGTTCTTCAGCTCGTCCGCCATGTGGAGGTCGGCGTTCATGCGCGCCTTCAGCACCGGGATGCGACCGAGGCGGTTGAACTCGGACGCGTGCGCCTCGTAGTTGAAAGCGCAGGCGATCAGGACGTCGAAGCCGGCGTCGCCCGCCTCGCGCGCGGCCGCCACCAGGTCTGGACGGGACACCGTGCCGAACTCGGGGCCGACGAAGATCCCGGCGCGCTTCTGCGGCCCGGATCCGACAGCGCCTTCGCGGTAGCGGCCCTCCGCGCAGATGTACCCGCCCGGCCAAGGAGTGACGGCGGCGAACGCGATGCGATCCTCCTTGTGCGCCTGCTGCACGCCCGCGGTCGCGAGCTGCTCCAGGATCATGGCCGCGAAGTCCTGCTGCGGCCCATCGGGCCTCGGCTCGGCGGCGCGATCGAGGAGCTCGTCGTCCTCGTCGACCGCCAGCACGCGGTGCGGCGACAGACTCTCCACCGTGAACGGTCCCGCCACCCGGACCTTCCTGCCGTCCTCGTAGGGCTTGTCGTAGAGGTACTCGTAGTCGGCCCGGGCCGCGATGGAGGCGTCGATCTCCTGCTGCCGGGCGATGCGCGCCTCCCACCACAGTCGATGCGTCTCGACCGCCTCGGCCGGCCACTCCTCGGACGCCTCGCGGGGAACCTGCCACTCCTCCCAGCCACCATCAAGCCTGGCGTTCAGGTCGTCGCGCAATGGCTCCAGCGTCTCCTGCCAGCGCTCCCAGATGACGTCGATCTCGGCGTTGTTGGCGATCGCCTTGAGCGTGATGTGCGGCACCCGCTCGTAGACGAATCCCTGCCGGACGTCGCTGCGCGTCGGCGTGTCCGATGGCGCCTTGCGCGTGATCTCGGCTTCCTTGCGCTGTCCGTCAGAACTGTCGGCGAGGAGGTAGTACGGGTAGCGCGCACCCATGATTCTGGCGCGGGCGAGCGCCAGCGCTACACGGGATGTGTCGATCGTGATCCAGCGGCGGCCCCATTGTTCTGAGACGTACGCAGTGGTACCAGAGCCACAAGTAGGATCGAGCACCAAGTCCCCCGGGTCAGTGGTCATCAAGATGCATCGTTGAACCACGGTTTGGGACGTTTGGACCACGTATATCTTGTTCGCCATGAAGCTCGCACCAACATCGTCCCAACGGCCTGTAACTTGGACTGCTGGGAAGTCGTCCAGATATCGCACATAGCCCAAACGGCTTTCAGTGGCTTCCAGACGTCCGGCCAACTTCAAACGTAGCATTCCCTGTTCGTTGGTCTTCCAGCGAACGGCGAGCGATGGTCTGTGAACCCTGCCATCCAAATCGACGCCGAACCAGGATGCGGCACCCTCACCTTTGTCCCGACCCGCACTCTGAGAGGTAAGATTGTCCAGAGAGTAGATTCGCAACTGGCCAGAGTCGAGTCGCGGATCATTCAAGAGTGGGTCATTGAGAGGCCCACTGCAACCGGACAAATCGCGGACACGATTGTAGTTGGTTCCACCCTTCCTTCCAGGTGTCTTGCGCTTAAACGCACGTCGGTACTTGACACGTGCTCTGTCTTTGGAATACCAGAGCAAGTAGTCTGTGGTTTGACCCAGGAACTCTTCTGTGGAACCCGATGTCTTGGCAAAACCAATTAGCGAGATGTAGTTGCCTAACCCAAACACCTCATCCATCAACGCCCGAACGCGATGCACATTCTCATCGCCGATCTGCACGAAGATCGAACCGCTCTCCGCCAGCAATTCCCGCGCGACCATCAATCGATCTCGAAGATACGTCAGGTACGAATGAATCCCGTCGCGCCAGGTGTCCCGGAACGCCTTGACCTGCTCCGGCTCGCGGCTGATGTGCTCGGCTTTGCCGTCCTTGACGTCGCGGCTGGTTGTCGACCACTGGAAGTTGGAGTTGAACTTGATGCCGTAGGGCGGGTCGAGGTAGATGCACTGCACCTTGCCACGCAGCCCCTCGCGTTCGGCGAGCGACGCCATCACCTGCAGGCTGTCGCCGAGGATCATCCGGTTCGACCAGTTGGCGTCGTGCTGATAGAACTCCGTCCGGGCGTCATCACTCGGCAGGCCGTTGAAATCGGCAAACAGATCCGGCTGGACCTCGGAGCCGTCACCGCCCTGTCCGGCCTGCCCATTCCGGCGCTGCCGGCACAGGTCGTCGATGAGCACCTTCGGATGGACCTTCTCCTGTATGAAAAGCGGCGGCGCCTGCACGACGAGGTCGGACCAGTCCTGTGCGTCCTTGCCGCGCCAAACGAGCTGCGGGTCGAGGTCTCGGTTGCGCCGCTCGTACGCGACCTGGACCGGGCTCTGCTCCGCGCGCTCCATCACGGACCGGAACTCTGCCGTCGGGATGTTCTTCCGCGATGCCTCCTCGTGCCTGAGAGTCGCGACGGTTTTCTCGCGCTGCCGTTTCGCCATGTACGCTCCGTCACGGCGCGGCCGGTGCCACGCGATCCTGGTTATCGACCGCTTCCGGCGGAGGCGCCGCCCGCTCGACCAGCGCCTGGAACTCCGCCTCCAGCCTCGCCTCAATGTCCTCCTCCATCGCGTAGACGTCGGTCAGTTCAGCGAAGGCCCAGCGGCCGAAGGATCCCAGGTTGTTGACGCCCGGGATCCAGTAGACGTCCATCGTCTTCTTCTTGTCCTTGGCGTCCTCGCGCCGGTAGCCCTTGACCTCCACCATTAGGTGTAGCAGGTCGTCGCCGCGGCCGTCGTCGACCAGCACGATGAAGTCGGGCAGGTAGCGGCGCGTCTCCGAACCGTAACGGTACGGGACTTCGAGACCGAGGTTGTGGTTCTTGACGTAGGCGCGAACGCGCGGGTGCGACTCGACCACGCGGCACAGCTCGGCTTCCCAGTCGCTGTCACACACCACCCAGTTGATGTGGCTGCGCTTATCGTCGGTCTTCCAGCGAAGCTCCTTCGACGTGGTGAAGCGGACGTTGACGGTTGAGCCGACCGGGTTGTACGGGTCCAGCACAGCCTTGATCGGCCGCTCGCCGATCAACGTCGTTACGATGCCCTGCGTGATCCGCTCACAGGCGATGTCCGCCAGCTCCTGGTACATGAGCTGCGCCGGATACGTCCGTCCCTTACAGACGAGGTGGTCGGCGAGCCACTGTCGAGTGATCCGCTTGAGCTGGCCGAACAGATGCAGCTTCGGCTCCTCGCCGGGGTCGCGCCACTTGGTCTCCAGCAGCCGCTTGGTCAGGTGGAAAAGCAGCGTCGACTTCCGCAGGTCGCGGGTATGGCTTAGGTTGAGGTCGACCCCTTCGCCGATGATCCCCTCGTTGCGCGTGATGGATGGACCGACCAGATCGGGGGTTAGCTCCAGTGTCGCATCGTCGTCGAAATTGGCTGTCAGGCGCTCCGCGGGCAGTTCGACGCGGTATCCCTCAACCCGCGGGAAGCGGATCTCGCGCGCATCCCGCTCCGGGGTGATCGCCTTGACCAGCACCGTCTGGCGCGGCTTCTGCGGCGCGACCGGCACCGGCTTCGCGGTGAAGTCGAACGGGATGCCGAGGACGTCGGCGTACTCGACGTCGAAGAGGCCGTCGTCGTTGGGATCGTACGACTGGCGGCGCAGCGCGCGGCCGATCACCTGCTCGCAGAGGAGCTGCGTGCCGAAGGCGCGGACGCCGAGCACGTGGGTGACGGTCCGCGCGTCCCAGCCCTCCGTGAGCATCGAGACGGAGACGACGCAGCGGATCGATCCGCCGAGCGTGTCCGGCTTCCCGATGGTGTTCATCACCTCGCGGAGCAGATCCTGGTCCGACAGGTGCTCGGCCTGCCGGCGGTCACCCGTCCGGGCGACGATCTCCCGCCGGAAGCGCTCGATCTCGTCGCCGGCCGCGGCGCGAAACTGCTTGTCGAGCGCCTCGCCGGAATCGAGCTGCTCGCTGTCGATGAGGAGCGTGCGCGGGCGCGCGAGCGGGTTGCCGTGCTCGTCGAAGTTGCGGAACAGCTCCAGGCGTCCGTTCACCAGCGTGGTGGAGCCGTCCTCGTTCTCGCGCGAGAAGCCGGCGATGAAGTCGTGGACCAGCTTCGACGTCGACGTGTTGTTGCAGACGACGATGAAGCAGGGCGGCACCTCGATGCCGGCCTGCCGCCACAGCTCGAAGGTCTTCTCGTAGTGTCCGTACAGCGCATCGAGCGCGGTCTGCAACTCGACCGGCAGGCTGAGCGGGTCGAGCCCGCCCGCCTTGCCGCGACCCCGCTTCGGCATCTTCGGGCGGATGTGCTCCCACAGGTTCCGGAACTTCGGCATCTCGCCGCCGGGGATGTTGTCGGCCACCGGCACGCGCGGCAGCTTCACGATGCCGCATTCGATGGCGTCCATCAGCGAGAAGTCGCTCGCCGTCCAGGGGAACAGCGTTCCCTCGGCATAGCCCGAACCGCGCAGGAAGAACGGCGTGGCCGAGAGGTCGATCACACGCTGCAGGCCGAGCTTGCGCTGCACGGCTTCGAGCCCGGAGATCCAGACCCGCGCCGCCTCGCGGTTCCGCTCGGCCTCCTTGCGGTCGTCGCCCTTGAGCGGGCCTTCTTCGTCCTCCCCGGCCAGCTTCTGGCGGTAGCAGTGATGCGCCTCGTCGTTCAGCGCCAGGATCCGCTTCATGCCCATCAGGCCCGGCATGACGCGCTGCAGCATCTGCCCTTCCGTCTCCTTCGTCCGCAGCTCTGGCCCCGGCCCCTGCAGCAGCGCGCGACCGCCCTTCGACAGCGGCAGCGTCTCACGGCGCAGGAACGCGTGGTAGTTGGTGATGACGATCTTCGCCCGCTCCAGGTCGCGGAGCATGTCGTTCGGCACCAGCTCGCGGCTTGCGTAATAGTTGTCCGGATCGTTCGGCTGGAGCACCCGCAGCCGGTCCCGGATCGTCACGCCGGGCGTTACCACCAGGAAGCCGCGCGTGAACCGCCGGCTGCCCGGCCGGCGCACCGCGTTGATCGTCTGCCAGGCGATGATCATCGCCATGACCGTTGTCTTGCCGGTGCCGGTGGCGAGCTTCAGCGCCAGCCGCGCAAGACCCGGATTGGCCTCCTCGCTGGCCTGGTCGAGATGGTCGAGGACCTGCCGCTCCTGCCTGCCGCGCTGCGGGGCTACCTCGGTGAGCCAGATCGCGGTCTCCACCGCCTCGACCTGACAGAAGAACGGCCGGATGTCGCCGAACTGATGGCTGCGCCAGTGCTTCAGGAGCCGCGCCGTCTCCGGCGTCACCTGCCAGGAGCCCGGATCGGGAAGCTCCCGCCATCGATCCACGCGCTGCCGGACGCCGCCGATGAACGTGGTCAGGTCGTACTGCTGCGCTTCGGTGCCGAGCGCCTGCGCGGCCTCGTCGAAGACCATCTCGCGCTGCCCCCCGCGGCGCTTCTTTGCCGTCGGGATCGCCGAGATGAACGCGACCTTGCGACGCTCGGGGAGGATCCTGTCGGTCGGCTGACCGCCGGCGTCGAGTTCCCAATGCTGGGACGGGTACTCGTACGGCGAGTTCAGGATCGGTTGCTCGAAGAATCTGGCGTCCATCTTGCGTAAGGTTGACCTGCTGAACACCCGTCGCGCGCGCTCCAGTGGCCGTGCCGGATGCTTCGGCCATTGAGCATTCTCGTCGTGGTCGGTCGGCCGAAGTTTAGCGCAGGTGCCCTGGAACCCATGCATTTACCCACCATCGCGGCCGCGCGGAATGACGCGGAGCTACATATCCGCGCGCTGAGGGCCTTCACGGCCCTCCTCGCGTTCCTTGAACGCCGTGCGGCGCGTCGGTCATCGACTCGGACCCGTGTCTTGGGACCGCGCCCAATCATCCCTGGCTCCATCACTCGACGCCGAGGGCGTCCGTGGTGCGTCGTCGATGACCAGCCGCTGCGATGCGACGGGTCCCTGCGACTCGTCAGTCCGTCCCGCAATGTCGTCTCCCCCGTGCGGCACGACGGTCGCACCATCGCTGCGGTCTTGCGTGACTTCTCGGCCAGGAGTCCGAGTGGTCTTCCCGCCGTCAGGCGCGTCCCGAGGCTGCTCCTCCTCGACTGCCCGGTCCCGCTCCCTCGCCAGCAGCCAGTCCGAGATCCTCTGCGCATCGACCGCGGCGGCGCGGATCTCCCGCGGGTCGTTCTCCAAGGCCTTGATCCAGGAGTTGACGTAGGCCGTGCCGTGCCGCGGTTCGTGTCCCACGCCGAGCTGCTCGCCGGTCATCATCGCGGCGATCTCCGCCCGCAGCTCCTCGCGGGCGTACGCCTCCGAGCCGAATCCGCCGTGGTTGACGAGAGTCGCCCGGTTCAGCCGGCTCGGATGCCCCGTAGCGTGCCCGAGCTCGTGCAGCACTGTGTGCGTATACGCCGGCTGCGAGTCGAACTGGCTGCGCTCAGGTAGCACCACCCGGTCGTCCTTCAGGCTGTAGTAGGCCCGGTCGCCGGGAACGTGGTCGACCCGGACGCCGCTACCCCGGATCAGCGCCTCGGCGCGTTCGTGCCCTTCCCACTCCGGCCCCGTCGCCGTCTGGAGCGACCGCAGCTTGAGGCCCTCGGTCTGCTCGACGTTGAAGACGTGGTGGAGCTTGACGAGGGGCCGGTCCCGCTGGACCCATTCGAGCTTCGCCCGGCCCGCCTCGTCGAGCACCGGCTTGCCCTGCTCGTCGCGGGCGGTGCGCCGCTGCCGCCATTCGACGTAGAGGATGGGCGCGCCCTTCTCGCCCTTGCGGACGTGCCCGCCGGCGTCCTGGATCTGGCGGTAGCCGCCCCAGCGCGGGTCGGCGTAGCCGCGGTCGAGCGCGTTCATGGCGAGGTAGACCGCGTTGCCGCCGCGGTAGTCGCGTCCGCTCTGGAAGTTGTGCGGCAGGATGCGTTCACCGGGCTTCCACGGTTTCTGCCACGGAGCGGTCCCTTCCTTGAGCGCCCGGATGATGCGCGCGGCGAACTGCTGGTGGTACTCGTCGGCCCTCTCTCGCCCCTTCGCCATCAGCGCGCCTCCTCGATGGCGCCCTCTTCGTCTTCGAGGTCGACGCCCCAGTCGTCGAGCGCGTCGAGCGACGGCGCCTCGATGGGCCGTCCGGTCCGGAACAGCTCGCCGACGGCCTCGTCGAACTGCTCCCTGTCCTCGACCCGCACCGGTTCCTGCTGCTGCCGATCTCGGTGGTCCCGCTCAGTCATGCCTTCACCCCCCTGAACCGCCTGCGGCCCTTCGGCATCCCGTCCCCGCGCCACGCTGATCAACACACTGCCCGTCCTGGCTCCGCACTGCCGGCACATCATGCGCCGTCGCAGCGCGTCGAGCGGCCCGTCCCATCCGAAGCACGCGGCCAGCGCCGCCGGATCCAGCACGACGTACCGCTCGCATGCGGCGCAGCAGGCGATCAGCTCGAACGGCCGATGGTCCGTGAGCGTCCGGAGCACCAGGCTGCCCGCCGGAGCGTCTCCGGCACGGGCCGGATCGACCTCCCGGCTCATTGCGCGCGCCTCCGCCGGCGTCTGCGTTTCGATGCGGACCGGTCCGTCCGCTTGGGCGCCGACGGACCGGTTCCCGCGCTCTGCGGCCGTGCCGCCGTCGGCGGCCAGACGGGTTCGACGACCCAGCGGTTCTTGGTGGCGTCGTAGTCGGCGACACGCACCATCTGTTCAACGCGGCGCACCCCTTGGGGCGTCCTGGTCTGGTGAATGACAGCCTCGATGCCGTCGACTACGCCACGGCAGACGACCGTCCACGGCAGTCCGTCGGATGCCTGCATGGCGCAGGTGGCGAGGCGTGACAGCGCAGCCTCGGCGTTGTTCGCGTGCACCGTGGCGAGGCTGCCGCCGTGTCCGGTGTTGAGCGCCTGGAGCAGGTCGGCGGCCTCGGCGCCGCGGACCTCGCCGACGACGATGTGGTCGGGGCGGTGGCGCAGCGCGTGCCGCACCAGGTCGCGGATCGTGACGCCCCGATCGCCGAGCCCGCGCGCCTCGAAGCGTAGGCCGTTGACGCGGCGCAGCCGCAGCTCCAGCGTGTCCTCGATGGAGATGACGCGCCCCCCGGCCGGCAGCAGCGACACCAGTGCGTTCAGCAGCGTCGTCTTGCCGGAGCCGGTGCCGCCGGAGATCAGCACGTTCCGCTCGCGGCCGAGCACGGCCGCGGCCTGCTCGACCACGGCGGCGGGCAGCGATCCGCTCGCGGTCAGCTCGTCGACGGTGAACGCCCGGCCGCCGAAGCGGCGGATGGTAATCGCGGCGTACGGCGCGGCGGGCGGGCCGCAGATGGCGACGCGGGAGCCGTCGGCCAGCCGCGCGTCGATGACCGGCTCGGCGAGCGGGTCCTTGCCGAGCGGGCGGGCGATCTGGACGGCGGCGCGCGCCACCGCCTCGGCGGTCAGCGCCGGCGCCTCCAGGGCGGTCATGCGGCCGGCGCGCTCGATGAAGACCGCGCCCGGCCCGTTGATCATCACTTCGGAGACCGCGTCGTCGTCGAGCGCGGCTTCGAGTCCCGGCAGGAATGGCTTCAGGTCGGCGATGGTCAGCTCCATCTACAGCTCTCCGGCCTCGCGGGCGCGCCAGTACGGATGCTCCCGCGGGAGGAAGTCGGGCTTGAGGTAGCAGCGCCGCGCGCCGAGGGCGCGGCGGCCGTCGTACGGCAGGACGATGGCCTGGCAGTTGCCGAGCAGGGCGAAGTCGCGCGGATGGAACAGCGGCTCGCGGTGCTCGCTGAACGACTTGCTGGCGCTGAGGCTGCCCGTTCCCCCGCCGGGCGAGCCGGTGAGCAGCGACGCCGTCGCACCGTCGGTCTGCTCCGAGACGCTGTAGGACGCCTTCATCTTCGGGACCGAGCCGCACAGGGCGCTGGCGATCTGCCCCGACGCATCGTCGGCGAGCGAGAGGAAGATGCGCGTGCGCAGCGTCTGGAGCAGCGCCCGCCACGCCTCGGACTGGCCCAGGACCGCGCGCAGCGACGAGATCGACTGCGTGGCGACGATGGGGATCAGGCGCGACTGCCGGGTCAGGGCGAACGCCTTCTCGTCGCCGGCCGGGTCGTCCTCGCCGACCGTGGCGAACGTCTGGTACTCGTCGCAGAGGAACACGGCCGGCCGGAAGACCCGCTCGGGGTCGCGCTGCATCTCGGCCGGGCGCCGGAGCAGCGTCTGGAGCCACGCCTGCTTGAGGAGCACGCCGACGGCGCGGGAGAGCGCCGGGTTGGTCCCCGCCGGCATGTTCAGGCACAGGACCCTGCCCGCGTCGATCACCTCGTCGAGCGGCGGCAGCGGCCGGACGACGTCGACGGCGGACTCCGCGGGCGCCTCGTCGGGCGGCGGCGGCGCGGCCGGCGGGGCCGGCGGACAGAAGACGCTGGCCACTTCCGGCAGGTCGAAGACCGAGAGGAAGACGCTGAGGCCCTCGATGATGCTGGAGCGCAGCTTCTGGTCGAGCGCCTGCCAGTCCTGCACGTACCAGCGCCGCACCGCGTCGAGGCGCTCGCGGCGGGCCGGGTCGGCGGGGGCCGGACGCTCGGCGTCGAACGCGACCCCGATCTTCGTGAGCTGCTCGCGCAGCGCCGCCTCGTCGGCCGTGGCGACCGCGCCGCCGCCGACCGGCTTCCAGGCCCAGGCGGCCAGTTCGTCGCCGTGCGCGGCCAGCTCCGCCATCGCGATCCGGACCTGCCCGGGCGGCTCGACGGACGCCTCGACCTCGGCGATCTTCGCCTCGATGCGCTTGGGGTCGAGCGTGCACCGGTACACGTCGCGCAGCGTCACCCACGGGCTGGGCGACATCCGGTAGAGGACGATGATCCAGCGCACCAGGTTGACGTATGCCTGCTGCCAGAACGGCTCCTTCGAGCGGCCGAAGAGCTGGTTGATGAGGCTGGCGACGGTGTAGGCCAGCGAGTAGGAGTCGAGCTGGTCGTCGCCGAGCGGGTTCCACTGCCAGCGCCCGCCGATGCCCAGCTCGATGTAGTCGTCGCGGCGGCCGGCGCCGTCGAGGATCTTGCGCACCTGATGGCAGAAGTCGCCCTTGACTTCGAGCACCAGGGCGGCGGCGCGCCGCTCGGGGTCGCCGGCCTGCCAGCCGAGGAGCTGGCGGGCGAACGGGCGCATGCAGGCCGAGGTCTTGCCCGAGCCGATGGCGCCGCAGATGAGGATGCCGGTGTACAGGCCCAGCTCGGGCAGGACGAGCCACTGCGGGCTGGCGGCCTCCCGGACGGCGACCGGATGGTGGACCTCGCCGACGACGACGGCGGGCGCGGGGTCGGCCGGTCCGGCCGGCCACGGCGGCAGCTTGCCGCGAACCCGGCCGCGCCGCCGGCCGGTGAACCAGACGCGGCCGGCGGCGACGGCGACCGAGCCGGCCATGACGGCGGCGGCGGCCGGGGCGAGGTAGTGCCAGACGCGGATCGATGCGTGGAGGCGCGGCGAGTAGATGGCGATGAGGTCGGCGGCCGGGTCGGCGCCGAACGGCGGGAACGGCCACCGGAGCCAGACGATGGCGGCGACGGCCAGCGCCGCGAGCACGCGCATCATTCCGGCACCCTCCTCGACCGCCACGTCCGGCCGGCGTCGATGGCGGGCTGCGCGCGGCCGGCCGCCGCCTTGCTGCCCGCCAGCTCGCGCAGGCGGGCCAGCGCGCCGTTGAGGCCGCCGTAGGCTTCCAGGGCCGCGAGGTCGCCCGCGGCCACGGCCTGGCGGATCGCGCCGTTCTCCGCGTCCGGCTCCGGCGTGGCGGGAGCCGGCGAGGGCGCACGCGTCCAGCCGTCGAGGATCCGGCCCGCCTCGGCGAGCCGCGCCGGGTCGCGGCCGGCGACGACGGCCGCGACCGCGCAGCCTCTCTCGCGCAGCACGGCCCACAGTGCGGCGTGCTGCCCGCCCCACGTGCGGACCCCCGCCTCGGTCACGTCCTCGGCCTGGACGAACACGAAGGTCGCCCGCTCGCCGTCGAACGCCACGGGCAGCTTGTGGACGAAGTGCCGCCGCGTCGCCCGGCCCGCCCCCTGATACAGCCGGCCCGGCAGCACGTCTTGAGGAACGCCAACGGCGTCGAGCGCCGCCACCTTCTCGGTCTCGGTCGGCAGCCAGGGCGCATCGAGGTGGTCGAGCACGTAGTCGAGCGACAGCAGCCGGCGAAGCGTCACCTCCGGCGACGCCTCGCGCCGGTGCCGGAGGTGCTCGCCCCCCAGCGCGCGGTAGAGCGGCCGGGCGGCGATCCGGCACAGCCGCAGCTTCGAGCCGCCGAACGGCTCCTCGACCACCGCCTTGCCGCACCGCTTGACGAAGCGGTGGGCGAGCGCCGGATTCGTCCGGCCGAGGAAGTCGAGGTACTGCCGGCGCAGGAAGACGCCGCTGTGCAGGCAGACCAGCGCGAGCCACTCGGCGTCGCGCCCCCGCCAGCCCAGGGCCGAGAGCGCCGCCGCGCGGCCATGCAGATGCGCGCTCATCGTCCCTCCGCGCTCGTCACGATGCGGTCGCCCTGGAGGAACGAGATCACGATCCCCATCGGGTTGCGGACGACCAGCTCGGCCGGGATCTGGGGCAGGAAGGAGAAGCGCATCGACACCGACCAGGACTCGCGGGCCAGCGCCTCGCCGCCGCGCATCCGCACCAGGTCGAACGTCGCCGCCGCGCTGTGCGGCTCGGTGGGCTGCGGCAGTATCCGCACTGCCACGTCCTCGACGTGCAGCTCCTCGCGGCGCAGCCCGACCGCCGTCGCAGCCACGTCCTCGGCCTGCTCGGCGTAGGCGGCGTTGGCCACCTCCGCCGTCAGGAACCATAGCGAGCGCTCCCAGTACTCGCGCACCGTGCCCTGCCGGCGCGAGTAGTGGTCGACGACGAAGCGGTGCAGGAAGAACCCCGTGGTCGGGTCGAGCGGGTCGGCCTGCGCCTCCATCGCCTCGTAGGCGACCGCCTCGGCGCGGCCCACCTCGTCGACGCGCACCACCAGCGGCTTCGGCTGCGGCGCCCACGCGAGGCGGACGAGCGCGACGGCCAGCACCAGGACCACCAGCGACAGGGCGCCGGTGACCACCCGCAGATGCCGCGCCGTGTGCATCTGCTCCCCCCAGATCTCCGCGAACTCGCGCGCCGCCATCACAACCCTCCCGTCACGGCCGCGCGCGCCACGGCTGCCGTCTGCACCGCGCGGCCCGATGCGCCGGAGCCGACGTTGCCGGAGCCGGAGAGCAGCATCTGCGTCAGCTCGCCGACCTTCAGCGTGGCCAGACCCGCCGCCACGATGTAGGGGATGGTCACCATCGACCGCCGCCACGCCGTCATGAACCCGGTCGGCCCGGTCCACTCCACGTCGGCCGCCACGTCGCCCGTCCAGCCCTGGACGACGAACACCCCCAGCCCGGTCACGATGCGGAAGACGGCTCCGGCCACCGCGCCGTAGAGCGAGTAGGTGAGCACGGTGCGGAGCCAGCCCCAGAAGAGGAACGAGAGCTGCGGGACGAGCAGCCAGGGGATGAAGACCGGCCCCAGCAGCAGCGCGATCGACAGCGCGATCTGCGCCCACATGACCTGCGCCTGCCCGAGGGCGAAGACGACGATCAGGCCCATGGCCAGCAGCAGCATCAGCCCCGTCGTCACGGCCAGGTCGAACGCCGCGTCGAGCACGCCCGGCAGGTCCGTGACGAGGTTCCAGCCGAAGGTGGCCATTCCGCCGAAGATCCCCTGCCCGCCGAACTGCTCCCGCCACGCGGTCGCGGCGAGGGTGAACTGCTCCAGCATGGCGCTGCCGGCGTCGGCGACGATCATGGTCTGGAGCCATTCGCCCATCCCGGTGATCAGGTCCGGCACGCTGCGGCCGGCGCCCGGCAGGGGAGCCGTATAGAACTGGAGCATGCCGAGCGGGATCGACAGCGCGATGATCAGGCGCACGACGGCGGCCATGTTGACCCCGTGGCCCGAGAGGGCCATCTGCGCCCCGGTCCAGACGACGACGATCAGCGCGAGCCCCTGCCAGAGCTGCATTCCCGCCCCGGCGACGGCCGGCGCGACGGCGGCCATGAGTTGATCGACCAGGATCCCGGCCTGCTGGAGCATCAGCACCAGCTCTTGCAGCGGCGACATCGGTTGCCTTCCTCTCTCCGTTCGGATGGCCGGCCCGCGGACTACCAGTCGGACGGCGACGGGACGCGGCGGTGGCTGTCGGCCAGCGGGCCGGCGACGCCGGCCAGCTCGGCGGCGAAGGCGGCCTGCTCGGTCCGCGCCCGGATGGCATCGGCCTGCCAGCGGGCCAGCGCCTCGCGGCGCGCCCGCTCGGCTTCGTAACGGGCTCTGGCCTCGCGCGCCGCCTTGTAGGCGGCGAGCTGGGCGTGCGCCAAGGCGATCTCGGTCCCGGTGACCGCGGCGGCAAGCTGCGCCTGGCCGAGGCGCTGCGTCCGCATCAGGTCGTCGCTCCGCAGGTCGGCCAGCGCGGCCGACGCCTCGCCCACCTGCCGGGCGAGAAACGACGCCGCCTCCGCTTCGGCGTGCGCGTGCACGAGGTCGGCCGACCGGGCGGCCTGCGCCTGCTCGTGCGCCTCGACGAGCCGCGTCTGAACAGCCGGGTTGTCAACCGCCGCCCGCAACTGGGCTTCAGTCAGCACGGCCGGGGCCAGCGCCTCCAGGTCGTCCCAGACGCCCCTGTAGCTGCGCCCGCCGCTGCCCATCGCCTCCAGCGCCGCGAGCACCGCGGTCGCCTCGGCCGGCACCGACCACGTGTCGAACGCGCCGGGGAGCGCCGCGAGGACCTCCGTCGCCGGCCGGGTCGCCAGCAGGTCCGTCTCCGGCGCGGCGAGCACCTGGAGCCAGCCCGCCTCGTCCGTGAGGCCGGGAATCCGCTGCGAGAACGCTCCGATCCCGCCCGTGCTCGTGCTCGACGACAGGCCGATCCCGTGGCGGCCGATCAGCCACCCGGCGTCGGTCAGCTCCCGCAGCCGGCCGATGTTGCCCATCCCGATGTCGTTCGACGTGACCAACTCGGTGGTCGCATTCAGCACGCCGTCGAGCGAGGAGAGCTGGTCGACCATCTTTCCGATCTGCGTCACCATGTGGGCGATCTGCGTCACCTGGTTCGCGATGATGATCACGTCGCACGAGCCGAACAGGCACGCCTCCGCGCGGCGGCTCGTCCACGTCCCCACGGCCGCCGTAACCACCAGACCAGCAATCAGCCAGCGCCATCTCTTCGTCATCAGCGATACATCCTTTCCGGGTGCGGCTCCGGCCGCGGGACGAGGAAATCGGAGGTCACCCAGACGCGCAGCCGGTGGCCGGCGCGGACGGTGACCGTGGGCAGACGGTTGAGGAACCGCCCGAGGATCTGCGTCGCCGACTGGCCGAGTCCCTGCCCGGCCGCGGCGCGGAAGCCGGCCCCGCCGCCGGCGTACGGGTCCGCCCCCTGAAGGGTCAGTCCGGCCAGCACGCCCACGGCGCCGGCCGCGGCGAACATCGACGTGTAGTGCCGGTCCACCTGGTCGCCCAGCGCGCTCTCGCCGACGGCGTTGAGGCCGTGGAAGGCCAGGTCGACCCACCGGCCGTCCGGCCACACCAGCCGGTGGAACCCGACCGCGAGCCGGCCCTGGTCCTGCTGTTCGACGGCCTGCGCCGAGCCGAGCAGCCGCGCCCCGCGCGGCACGAGGATGCGCTGCCGGTCGGCCGAGTAGAACGGGATCGCCACCTGCGCGAGGACCGGGCCGGTGAAGTCGCCGTCGAGCTGCGTGACCAGCACCGCGCTCAGCACCGACCCCTCGTAGACCCGCTCCCAGCCGGCCGGATCGGCCGGCGACTTCACCACCACCGGCTCGGCTGCGGGACCGACCGGCGGCCCCGTGACGCCGGGAACGGTCCGCGCCGGGGGCGGCGAGCTTGCCGCGCCATCGCCCGCCAGCCCCGCCAGCAGCGCCGCGTTCGCGTCCTCCATGCGGTCGGCGATGGCGGCCGGGTCGGGCGGCGCCGGCAGGGCAACGGCCCCGTTCGCCGAGGTAGCCGTCCCGCGCGCAGGCGACTGTGTGTCGTCGGCAGCGACCGGCTCGGAAGCCGGCTGGCGAGCCTCGGGACCGCGGAAGGTCTGCACGACGCTGGGCGCGCGCAGCGACCGGGCGCGCCGTTCAAGCGCCTCCAGCCGAAGCCGCTCCCGCAGCTCGACCTCGCCGGCCGTGGGCGGCGGCGGCACGTCCGCTCCCGCGCTCCCCGGACTCCCAGGCAGCGTCGGCGGCCGGCCGGCCGACAGCTCCGCGGCGGCAGCCACCGCGCGTCCGGCGCGGCTTTGCTCCTCGATCTGGCGCTGCTCGGCGAGCCGCGACAGGCGGGAGCGGATCTGGTCGACCACGCCCTGTCCCGCGGCCTCCGGATCGCCCGCTGGTGAGCCGGGGGCCTCCGTGTCTCCGCCCGACTGGCTCAGCACGAGGCCGGCCAGCAGGACCGCAATGACGCCGACCCCGGCCTTGGTGACGAGGCCCCCCGGCAGCGCGCCGGCCGGGGGCTGGAGCAGTTGTCTCCACTTCGCCATCACGGACCCGCCTTCCTCGGCGATGCGGACCAAGCCAGCCGCTCGCCGCCGACTTCCAGGACGCCGGCCCCGAGCACCCGCGGCGCGACGTGCAGCACGTCGTCGAACGTCGCCGCGACCACCACCCGCCCCAGCTCGCCATCCACTCGCTCGTAGAGCACCGGCGAGATCGCCCGCGTCCGCAGGTAGGTCCGGCGGCCGTCGTGCCACATCCCCTCGACCATCCACGGGTAGCCGGCCGCCTCGGCCGGCCAGCGGTAATCGAAGCGCGCCTGCCGGGGATAGGCTTCGCGGCCGGCGTCGAGCTTGTCCCGCGCGGCGGTCCGCGCCGCCTCGACCCGCGCGGCCGCCCGCGCCTCCGCCGCCTCGACCGCCGCCCACGCCTCGGCCGCCCGCGCGGCTGTCGTGCGGGCCGCCTCGGCCGCGGCCAGCACGGGGGCGGCGCCGCCGGCATCCGCCGCACCGGCCCCGACGCGCACGACGGCATCGACCGGCGCATCGTCCCGCTCGACCAGCAGCAGCGGCACGATGTCGCCGCCCGCCGTCAGAAGCACCACGTTCGAGCGGACCCCCTCGGCGAGCGGCCGTACGAACGCCAGGTGCGCGGCGGCCGAGATGTCCCACCGCTCGGCGTCGCCCACGGCGAGGTCGACGATCTCGGCCGTCTCCGGCAACACGACCGTGGTGACGTGCCGCACCCGCGCCGTCACCGTGGGCGGCGCGTCCGCTGGCGCGGCCGTGGTCCGCGGTTCCTGCGCCGCGGCCGGCGCGGCGGCCAGGGCGCACCCGAACGCGACTGCCCAGCCTCTCATCGCGTCACCCCCTGCACGAGCACGGCGGCCACGGCCGCGAACATCCCGCCAACCACCGCGCGGGTCTTCCACGTCCACGTCCGCTTCGGCCGGTCGAGTGACCATTCCGCTTCGGCGTCGCCGATCCGCAGCCGGCCCGCGCCGAGCACGTGGTCGGCGACATACAGCCCGTCGTCGAACACCTCGTACGACACGAGGCTCGGCTCCAGGCCCGTTCGGCCGAACCGCTTGTCCGCCTCGCGCAGCTCGTAGAGCGCCGGCGACTCCTCGGCCCGCGACCGCAGGTACGTGAAGCGCCCGTCGTGCCACAGCGCCTCGACCTCGAACGGCGGGGCGAAGGCCGCCTCGTCGAGCCGGTAGGGGAAGCGCAGCCGGCGCGGGTACTCGTCGCGCCAGCGCGACCACGCCGCGTCGTGGTCGGCCCACACGGCGGCGACCTCGGAAGCTGCCGCCTCGTCAACCGCCTCCAGCTCGGCCCGCGCCGCTGCCTCCTCGGCCTGCAACCGGGCCAGCTCGCTGCCCGCGACGAACGCGGGCGCGTGCCGGGGCGCGTCCGCCGGCGCCGGCCGCTTCCGCCCCTCGACGTAGACCACCAGGTCCGGGTCCGCGTCGGACGACTCGGCCACCAGCAGCGCCCACACGCGGCCGCTCTCGGCGACCAGGGTGACGTTGGAAGCCACGCCGGCTTCGAGCGGCTTGACGTAGGCCACGTTGCCCGCCGCCGACACGTCCCAGTAGTCCGCGTCGCCGGCCACGACATCGACGACGGTCTCCTCGCGCGGCAGCACGACGGTCGTCGTGTGCCGTACCTGCGCCGTGACCGGGATCGCCTCCTCGGCTCCGCCCGCCACGGTCCGAATCCCCTGTGCGCCTGCCGGCGCCGCCGCCAGCGCGCCGCACAACCCGAACGCCATGAGTCCGTGTCTCACTGCTCCCCCTCCCCGTCGTCAGCCGAGCACCGCCGCTCGGTGGTGATCCAGTCCCGCGGCGAGGCGCACGATCGCGCCCTCCACCCCGTAGCGCGCCACCATCTCGGCGCGCCGTTGCGCCTCCCCGGCCGACGACGTGTAGAGCCAGTAGCTCTCCGGGTCGACCGCCAGGCGGAGGACCGCCGCCGTCGTCGGCCGGCGCAGGTACAGCTCCCGCTTCGGCTCCAGCTCGCGGACGGTCCGCAGCTCGTCGTCACCCAACTGGAACGTCGCCTGCCCGGCCTCCGGGAAGTCCGGGTTGGCGAGGAACAGCCGCGTCGGCATCGACTCCAAGAGCGCCGCCGCCCCCGCCGTCTCCGTGATGTCCGTCACGGACTGCGTCGCCAGGACCAGCGCCGCGTTGCGCTTGCGCCACGTGCGCGCCGCCTCGGTGAGCCGGCCCAAGACCATCGGGTCCCGCAGGTAGCGCCACGCCTCGTCGACCACCATCAGCTTCAGCCGCATGGCTTCGGCCGGCGATTCGATCTCGGTCCGCAGCCGTTCGAGCAGGTAGAGCAGCGCCGCCTCGCACCAGTCCTCGTGCTCGACCGCGCCGGCCAGGTCGATCACCTGCCAGTCGGCCAACGTGAGATCCGCGTCCTCAGCGGGCGCGTTGTCGAACCACTTGCCCCAGGCGCCCGAGCCGTGCCAGCGCGAGAGCGCTGGCCACATCGGGGCCGGCAGCGACCGCACGAGGTTCCCGAGCGAGCGGCGCGCCGGGGCCAGCGCGTACAGGTCCTCGATGCGTGCCCGCACTTCGGAGAGGTCGCCACTCGACTCCTCCCAGCCGCCGATCCGGAGCAGCCGCAGCACCCAGGCCGACAGGAACTGCACCGTCCGCTCGGTCGGCTCCAGGCCGAACGGCCGGAGCGGGATCGCGTCCTTCTCCGGCGAGACTTCGAGGTAGCCGCCGCCGAGGAACTGCGTCAGGGCGCGGTAGGAGCCGCCGAGGTCGAGGATCAGGACGCGCGGGTCGTACTGGAGCGCCTGGACGAGCAGGAAGTTGAGCGTGAAGCTCTTGCCGGCCCCCGTCGCCCCGAGCATCAGGGTGTGGCCGACATCGCGGCCCCCGAACAGGTCGTAGTGGTAGGGCGTGCCGGCCGGCGTCTCGAAGACGGTGAGCGCCGGCTTGTCGAGATGGGCGCAGCGGCGATCCCCTCGCGGCGGACCGAACAGCGGCGCCACGCACGCCGCCACCCCCGCCGAGACGAACACCCGCCGCGGCTGCCGCGACGCCGGCTGCCCCGGCAGCCTTCCGAACCAGACGGCGAGCTGGCCGTAGGACTCGCGCGCCGCCTTGGCGTCCAGGCCCCCGAAGACGCGCTGGATATCCGCGCCCCACTGCTCAAGCTGCTCGGCCGAGCCGCGCACCGCGACCGACAGCGCCACGTCGCCGTAGGCCACGCCCTCGGTCTCCAGCTCGACGAGCGCCTCGCCGGCGCGCCGCGCCTCGATGGTCGCCGCGGCATCCTCGAGCGCGGCGGCCGTCCCTTCCTTCTCCTGCATGTGGGCGGCCATCGAGTAGCGCTTGGAGAAGTAGTGCCGCTGGGCGGAGCGCAGCTTCCGGCGCGCCGCCTCGCGCGACCACGGCCGCCACTCGACAATCGCCGTCATCGGGACCGAGAGCGCATACAACTCGTCGAGCGCGTTGGCCGTCACCGTCGCCGGCGGCGCCACACACGACCAGAGGCCGACCTGTTCGCGGCCGACGTGCAGCACGTGCCGCTCGGCCGCCACGTCCTCGCCCGCCAGCCGCCAGTTGACCCCGGCGTCGGTCCGCATGCCGGCAGTCCAACCGCCGAGGCCGCCGTTGACCAGCCGGTACAACGCCGCCGCCGCCTTCTCGGCCGTCAGGATCTCGATGGGCGTCACGTCCACGACGCGGGCGGCGGAGGCGGCGACCAGCGCCGCCTCGGTCTTGACGGCCCGCGCGATGTCCGCCGCCAGGTAGACCGACTCGTGCGGCGCGCGCCGCCGCCGCAGCCATTCGGCGAGATACGACCGCCACCAGCCGCGCCCGCGCCCGGCGGCCGACCGCCGCAGCCGCGGGTCGAAGCTCCAGACCACCCAGGCGTCGAGGTCCTGCACGCGGCCCGTGAGGAACGCCTGCCGCTTGCGCTGGGCGAGACCGGCGATATCCGACACCGGAGGCCGCTCGTCGAACGCCGCCGGCCGCCGCTCGACGATCCACGACACCCGCATCTCGGGCGGCAGCCCAGAGAGCATCCGCTGCCAGCGGCCCGCCACCGCGTCGAGGTCGTCCGCGGTCCGGCCGTCCGTGACCACCGGCGTCAGCGCGCCGACCGTCACCAGCTCGCCGGCCCGCGTCAGGCAGGTCCGCTCGTCGATCCAGCCCCAGTAGGGCAGCTCGTGCGCCAGCGCGCCCGCCTCGCCCGTCACGGCTCACCCCGCTCGATGACGACGTACGGCGAGCGGTCCAGGAGCAGCCCGGCGTCGTACCGGCTCCGGTAGCGGATGGCCGCGCGGACCACGGCGACCAGGTTCTGGTCCCGGCGCCATGCGAGCCAGCCGGCCCCGTACAGCACCCCGAAGACCAGTCCGCCCGCCGCCAGGCTGTTGACGGCGTTCCAGATCGCCGCGCCCAGCGTCGCCGCCAGCAGGAAGAACCGCCGCTCGACCCCGAGCACCGTCAAGGGCTGGCTGAGGATCGCGTAGCCGTGCCACTGCCTTCGCCCGCGCATCAGAACATCCAGGCGATGAAGTTGGCCGCGCCCAGCGCCATGCCGAGGCCGAAGATGATCCCGGCCAGCGCCTGCTTGGAGCCGCCTTCCTGAAACGCGAACATCAACCCGCCGACGACGATCGCCACCAGGGCCAGACCGCGCGCGATCGGCCCCGTGAACGCCGTCTGGAGGTTGTTCACCGCGGTCACCCACGGCGAGACGCCCTGCGCCGCCAACTGCTGTTGCGCCAGCGCGACCAGCGCCGCCAGCGCTCCGAACCGAAACCACTGCCGCTTCCGCATCGCTGCCTCCTCGTCACCACACCCGGCACGCCATCCAGACCTGCCAGGCCACTCCCACGAACGTCCCCAGTGCGATCCCGCCCGCCAGGCCGGCGCCCACGCCCTCGCGGTTGCGCGGGAACGCCGCCAGCAGGACGCTCCCCACGGCGACCGCGCACAGCCCGGCCGCCCACAGTGCGACGCGCCCGCACTCGGCCGCTTCGCCCACTAGTAGTCCCCCGCGTCGTCGCGGGCGAGCGCCTCGCCCAGCGCCGGGTCCTGTCCCTCGCCGCGCCGGATCGCCTGCTCGGTCACGTCCACCTTGCGGCCCACCGCGCCGAGCCCGACCGCCCGCGCCGCCACGTAGAAGCCGGCCGCCAGCGTCGCCAGCGCCATCCCGCCGTAGGCCGCGATGTACCAGCCGTAGTCGGTAAGGATCACCCGCCCGAACGGCTGCAGGTACGTCAGCTCCGCCGCCAGCGCCCACGCGCCCACCGCCCCTGCCGAGGCCGTCAGTCCCACGCTCGCCTTCCACGGCTTCACAGCTCGATCACCTCCTGCTCGCGGCGCGGCATGCCGCCGCCCCGGCCGCCCTTGTTCCCGCCGCCCAGCGCCCGCCGCACCGTGGCGGCGGCCCCCGGCGACGACGCGTACAGCGCGAAGCCCGCCCGCGCCTTCGCGCGGATCTCCCGGCCCCGGTAGTGCCCCGAGGCGACCTCGACGTTGCAGCGCCCGGTCCGGCCCGCCGCGTCGACGTACTCGACCTGCGCGTCCGGCACGAGCACCTTGCCGTGCTCGACCGGCAGCCCGAGGTCCTCGGCGGCCTGCCGCCGCGCCGCGTCGGCCGCCGCGCGGCCCGCCGTTTGGCGCGCCCGCTCGGCCCGCGCCGCCACGATGCCCTTCAGCTCCGCGTCGATGCGGACCCGCACGACGCGTCCGCCGTCCACCTCGATCCGCGCCTGCGTTGCGTGGGCAGCCCGGTAGACCGCCACGTCGTGCGCCAGCTCGGCCGGCCGCACCGCGCCGGAGAGCGCCCGCTGGTCGGGCCGGCCCGCCTCGCGCCACAGACCCTCGGCCCGATCGGCTCCGGCTTCCGTCGCCACGACCACCGTGAACTTGCCGCCCTTCGGCCCGCGCGCCTCCATCCGCCGGACCCACCCGGCCCGCTCGGCCCGCGCCAGACCCCGCCGCGCCGCGAACGGGTGCCCGTCGAACTGCCGGTCGACCAGGTCCTTGAGCGCAACCGCCCTGAACGCCCCCACGTCGCGCACCACGCCCTCGACACGCTCGTCGAACGAGCGCCGCGGCTGCCGCGCGTCGTACTCGCGCCGGTGCCCGCTTCGCTCGCGGCCCGCCGGCCGCATGTCGCGGTTGTCCTCTCGCGCTTGTGGTTCCCGGTCCGGCATCCGGCCACTCACCTGGTCCGTCCCTCCGTCCGCATGCCCGCGGCCCGCTCGATGCCCGCCGCGCGCCCCGGCGAGTGCGCCGGCGCCGGCCCCCGCACCCGCCAGTCCCGTCCCGCCAGCTCGACCACCCGGCAGCGCCCCGCGATCCGGCTCGCCAGCCGGTCGTCCCCCATGAACGCGCCCACCTCGGCGGGCGTCTTGTTCGAGGTCCACACCGTCCGCTTCCCGGCGTCGTGCCGCGCCTCGTAGAGCATCAGCAGCGTCCGCCGCGTGTAGTCGGTCGCCGCGTCCCGCTCCGACCCCAGGTCGTCCAGAACGAGCAGCCGCGCCGCCGCCAGCCGGTCGAACGTCTCCGTCCCCTCGGCCGCCTGGTGCGGCTGGAGCCGGTAGAGCAGCATCGGCACCCGCGCGAACGCCGCCGACCGCTCGCCCGACTGCCACGCCTCGTTCAACGCCGTGCACGCGAGCCGCGTCTTGCCCGTGCCCACCGGGCCGCACAGGAACAGGTCCGGGCCGTCGGCGCCCGCGGCGAGGAACTCCCGCGCCGCCGCCAGGGCGCGCCCGTTGTCCGCCGTCCGCTCCCAGCTCGACCACCGCGCGCCGCGCAGCTCGCGCGGCACCGACGGCGGGGCGGCGTGCGCCGCCGTCCAGCAGCCGCAGCGCCGCAGCCGCGCGTGCCCCGCGACCTCGACCGACTCCCAGCCCGGCGTCCGCTCGCATCGCCCGCACCCCTCGCTCATCGCTCCGCCCGCTCCACCACCGCGTCGTACGCCTCGCGCCGCTCCGTCGACCGTGCCCCGCCGCGTCGACCATCGCCCTCGGCCGCCGGGCTTCGGAGCTGCTCGGCCAGCGCCGGCGCCCGCGACAGCAGCATCGACACCGTCCGCGTCCGGTTCGCCAGGAACCGGTCGCCCTCGGCCGTCAGGAACCGCTCGGCCAGCCGCTCCAGCTCCGCGTCGCCGTAGGCCGCGCACAGCCGCACCGCCGCGTCGGCGTCCGACGCCTCGACGGCCCGCGTCGGCGCATACGCCACGCCCCGGTGGCGCGGATACCACTCGACCCGGTAGCGCTCGACCAGCGCCTCGGCCCGCGCCGCCACCCCGGCGGCCGGCTCTCCCTCCCCCGCACCCCCACTCTCTCCAGAGCCGTTAGCCGTTAGCCGTAAGCCGTTAGCCGTTAGCCGTTTGGCACGCGCGTGCGCGAGACGGAAAAACTTCGGGACAGGTAAGGGAATCTTCCGGGAATCGTGCGGGAACTTCGCGGGAATCCTGCGGGACTTCTACCGGAGCCGTGCCGGGATCGTTCGGCGCTTCCTCCGCGGCTTGCGCGGCGGTTCCGCCGGAAGCCCTCGGCAGCGCCGGCACCCGCACGCCGCCCGGATGGACCGACCACAGGTGCCGCGTCTTCGCGCTGACCTCCGCGCCGGCCGGCAACGGGTGCATCGTCCGCAGCGGGTAGCGCACACGCTGGAAGTCCTGCCAGTCGGCCTGGTACAGGTAGCGCGACCCCTGGTGCGTGAACGCCGCCACCAGCCCCACCTTCACCAGCCGCTCGACAGAGCGCTGGACCGCCTTCGCCGGCCGGCCGCTCAGCCCGTCGTGCGCCGCCTGGAACGCCACCGCCTCGGCCCGCATCACCCCGAAGTCGTCCGCCGCCAGCACGTAGGTCGTCCACACCCGGTACTCCAGGTCCGACAACCTCGACACCTTCGCCGAGTGGCCGAGCCGCGCGTGCAGGAGTCGGTCCGCCGGCATCGCTACGCCGCCTCCGTTTCGCCGCCCTGCTCGATACGCATCAGCACACGTCCTCGGGATCGCACACCGCGCGGCGCGCCCACCGGGGCCGCGCCGCCAGCTTCCGCACCGTCACGTCCCGCCTCGCCCGCCACTCGGCGGCCACCTCCGGCCAGCACCCCGGACAGAACGAACACCAGGTCGCCCGTCTCCGGGTCGACCGCGCGCCAGGCGCCGCGCTTCGACGTGGCCGGCTGCGCCGCGCCGCTCATCGGGTCCGCCTCCGGCGGCCACGCACCGCGTCCCCCGACCCGCCGGCTTCGAGCCACCGCAGCAGCGCCGCCTTGCTCCACCGGGGCCGCTTGTCGATCCCCGAGAGCGGCGCCACCGGGAACACCCGCGCCCGCAGCCGCCGCTTGATCGTCGTCGTCGAGCAGCGCAGCAGCGCCGCCACGTCGTCGAGCAGCAGCACCGCCGGCAGCTCGTCCGTGCCGGCGCTAGCGCCGGGCCGATGCTCTTCCATGCCTCGTCCTCCGCTTGCACGGCCGCCACGCGCCGGTCCGGCCCGCGCGTCCTTCCGCCAGCACCTTCGCCCGCAGCTCGGCCGCCTCGCGCTCGGCCCGCTCCATCACGTCCAGCTCGGCCATCGCCGCCGCCTCGAACTCCGGCGGCGGCTTCCGGTAGCCGTTCAGCCACAGGCTCAACGTCGCTTGGCTGACCCCCAGCGCCCGCGCCAGCGCGTGCTGCGAGACGCCCAGGGCGGCGAGCCGGGTGCGGATGGCCTGCCTTACACACGTAAAATCCATTTACGAGAATGTATGGCGACGAATGTTACCCGTCAACTGTAAAGATGTATTACTATCTAGGCATGAGCATCTTCGGACAGCGACTGCGCGCCGCCCGCACCCTGCGCGCCGTCACCCAGCAGCAGCTCGCCGCCCACACCGGCAACTCCCGCGAGGCGGTCTCGATGGTCGAGCGCGGCAGGGCCGGCTGGTCGCACGAGAAGACCGCCGCCGCCGCCAGAGCCCTCGACGTGTCGGCCGACTACCTCCACGGCCTCTCCGACGACCCGAGGCCCGCCGGCCGGCTCCTGCGGGAGTTGACCGTCGCACAGGGGCTCGAAGACCCCGCCGCGCGCGCCGCGGCCGACGACGACGGCGACTTCGTCGGCGTCTCCGAGCTGGCCTCGGCCGCCGGCGACGGCGCCGACGTCTACGACGAGCGGATCACCGGCCGCATCAAGTTCCTCCGCTCCTGGCTCGCACGGCACGGACTCGCCGCCCGCAACTGCCGCATCATCCAGGTCAGCGGCGAGTCGATGGAGCCGACCCTCGTCGACGGCTGCTCCATCCTCGTCAACCACGCCGTCCGCCGCCGGCACGTCGGGCACATCTACGTTGTCCGCTCCGCCGACGGCCTCGTCGTCAAGCGCGCCGGCCGGGACGAGGCCGGTGCCTGGCAGCTCGTCAGCGACAACCCCAACAAGCACCTCTGGCCCACCCGGCCCTGGCCGCCCGACGCCGCCGTCGTCGGCGAGGTCAAGTGGGCCGCGCGGACCTTCGCGTGAGGAGAGAGCCGATGAACCCGACCGCCTCGGATACCCGCACCGCCTCGAAGGCCGCCAGCGCCAAGCCGCCCGCCCGCCGCCGCGTCCGCGTCGCCGAGGGCATCTACAGGGACCGCCACGGACTCGCCGCCACCGTCAAGGTGAACGGCGTCCAGCGCGAGGTCCGCTTCCCGCCCGGCACGCCGCTCAAGACCATCCGGGCGCGCCGCGACGAGCTGCGAGCCAGCCTGCGCACGCTCCCGGCCGGGGGCCGCCACACCCTCAACCACGACACCGGGCGCTACCTCGACCAGGTCAAGAGCACCTTGATCAGCTTCGGCGACCGCCGCCGCGAGCTGCTCGCGTGGCTGCCCCGGTTCGGGCACCTGCGGACGCTGGCGCTGCCGGCGCACCTGCCCGCGCTCAACGCCCAGCTCCACGAGTGGCGCGACACGCTCGCCGCCTCGACCTGCAACCACCGCCGCCACGCCCTGACGAACCTCGTCCGCGTCCTCTACGGCCGCCGGGCGTCGTTCGACCTGCTCGACCTCGTCCGCTTCCCCCCGCCGCCCCCGAAGCCCCGCTGGGTCGACCGCCGGCACATCGCCCACGTGCTCGCCGAGATCGAACCCGGCTCGATGACCCGTGTTCGCCTGGAGCTGATGCACTGGACCGGGATGCGGCCGTCGCAGATGGGCCGCTTGCGGGCCGAGGACTTCCGGCTCGACGAGCCGATCCCCTACGTCGCCGTCCCGCGCGGGAAGGGCGGCAGGATCGCCGCCGTCCCGCTTGTCCCCGAAGGAGCCGCCGCCGCCCGCGCCTTCCTCGACGCCGGAGCCTTCGGGCCGTGGCCCCGCAGCACCGTCAACCGCGCGCTCGCCGCCGCCGCGCGCCGCGCCGGGCGGGCCGTGTTCACCACCTACCAGATCCGCCACTCGTTCGCGGCGGGGCTGCGCCGCGCCGGGACCGACGTGGCCGACATCCAGGACCTCTATGGACACACCCGGCCCGAGACGACCATGATCTACGCGCCGCCGGAGCTGGCGAAGCACTTGGCCGCGCTCGAACGGCTGCGGCGGAGCGATGCGAACGGCGCGCCCGACTGGCCGGAAGGCTGTGCCGGCCGCCAACGGTTGGCCAGCCGCGCTTCGTAGCCGCCACGGGGCGTCGCCACGTCCGTTCACACGGCGGGGCCGGTCGAGGACCGGAACTCCATCATGACCCGAAACACTGACGGACTTGAGGTTGGCTGCTACGTGATCGGCGTCTTCGACATCCTCGGACAGAGCCGCCAGCTCCTCCGCTTGACGGACTTCCCTCCGGGCACCGACGAGGAGGACCTGCGTGTAGCTCGCAACCTGAAGGAAGCCGTCGACGCCGTACGACTGTTCAGGCGGCTATTCCAGGACGGTTTCCGCGCGCGCGAGAAGACTCTTGACGAGGATGCATCTACGATGCCGGAGCCCGGGCAGACCGCCTTGAGAGCCGCTCTGGGGTCGAGTATCGTGAGTTGGGGCTTGTCCGACACCACCGTTGTCGCAGTCCCTCTGATGACTGGCCCCACCCGCGATGCGGCGGCTGCCATGACCGACGTGCGTCGTTTGCTTGAAGCGGCAGCGGTGGCGTGGTTGTCCTCTTTGGCCGAAGACATACCCATCCGAGGTGGAGTGGAGATCGGGACGGCCGCACGGATCGGAGAGAACGAGGTCTATGGTCCGGCCCTCGTCAAAGCGTACCGTCTCGAATCCAAGCTCGCCGGGGGACCCCGAATCGTCGTCGGCCAGCAACTCGTTGCGACTCTGGAGAGCTTGCGCAGCCCCGCCGCAGATCCCTATCGGGAGGCCGCCGAGGCGGCACAGTACTGCCGTTCACTGCTCAGGAAGGACACCGACGGGCGAACGGTACTCGACGTGCTCGGCGGTTCGTGGCTGCTGCCGGTCGGCGGTAGACGGTGTTGTCACGACCTGTTCGCCAAGGCCCGTGAGAATGCCCGCAAGCAGCTCGTCAAGCACGAAGATGAAGGATGCGCAAAGCTCGTCTCACGGTACAAGACGCTCCTCGATGACTTCAAGAGTCAGGCGCCAGAATGGCAGGACCAGTAGGGCTCATCGGACATCCCGGACCCGAACGCAACACACGCGGCTCGAAACGACCATGACCTACGCGCCGCCGGAGCCGGCCAAGCACTTCGAGGCCCTCGAACGGCTGCGGCGAGACGACGCCCCGGGCGCCGTTCCTGGCAGGCAGTGGGGCGTTCTCGCTGGCACGAACGGCTGGCAGAGCGGGGTAGAGACCCCGTAAACTGTTGTGTCACAAAATGGTTAAATGTGGCGCATCGGATGCGATACCGGACTGGGAGGCGGGCGCGTACAGTCCGCTGACCAACACGATGTACTTCCCGCTCCGCAACGCCTGTGCGCGGATGATGGCGACGCCCCCGCGGGAGGACGACCTCGGCGCCCGCTTGTACTCGCTGGCCGTGCGCAACCAGTTCGCCCCCGGGTTCGACCAGCTCGGCACGGTGCGCGCGATCTCCGTGGAGACCGGCGAGACGGTGTGGCAGCACGACCAGCGCGCGATGACGATGTCGCTCGTCACCACGGGCGGCGGCCTCGTCTTCGGCGGCGACGCCAACGGCCGCTTCCGCGCCTTCGACCACGAGACGGGCGAGGTTCTATGGGAGATCAACCTCGGGTCGCCGGTCACCGGGTTCCCGATCACGTATGCCGTCGACGGCCGGCAGTACGTCGCGGTGAGCACGGGCGTCGCCGGCACGTCGGGTGGCCTGGCGGTGCTGACGCCCGAGCTGCGCCCGAGCCTGGGCAACAACCTCTTCGTGTTCGGTTTGCCTGAGTGACCAGAGGTCAGGCGCGCGACGTGAGACGACATGGACATGGCCGGCCGCATCTGGACCGGCCAGCCCTGCGGATGAAGGCGAAGCGCGAGCACCGGGTGCCGCTCTGCCGGCGAGCTATCGAGATCCTCGACGCGGCGCGGGCGCTCGGCGACGGCTGCGGCTTCGTGTTCCCCGATGCGGAGCGGGTGCGCGCGGCCGATCTCGCCGGCAAAAGGCCGGTGATGCGCCCCTAACGGCTGGGGCGAGGTCCCGGTCGACGTCGCGCGCGGGTACCCGGCCCGGCTCGACGGCGTTGATCGGCGTCTGCGGGCGCCGCGACGATGACCCTGCAGACGGCGGATCGCCGGGGTGGCGACCCTCCTTCCGCGCCTGAGCCTGGAGCTGGCGGATGTCGGCGCGAAGCTTCGCCTCGGCGCGAGCGTTGGCGGCCTTCCGCTCGGGGCTCCAGTGCTTCGTCAACTCGGACCAAGGGCGGTGGGTCATGGCGGACGGCTCGCGGGAACGAATCTGACCTTCGCGTTCAGATGGCGATCATAGATCAGGTTCGCGCGGGGGACGTAGTAGTCGTAGAACCGGCGTGCTTGCGTCTTGTGGGCGCCAAGCAGAAGGACCGCCGTGCGTCGCGGGTCGAACGCGTAGAACACCCGGATCGGCCGGCCGCCGCTCTGGATCCGCAACTCGCGCATACGGCCGTGGCGCGACTGGCTGATCGCCGAGCAGTAGGGGTATGGCAGTTGCGGGCCCTGTCTTGCGTCCGTGCGGACAACTCGTCCCACCACGACTCGAATTCGTTGGTGTTGGCAGGACGTGGCCGCGGCGGTCGAGACGGTGCGGACATCGGGCTCGGCGACGCCGCCTGTCCGGCTGGCGTTCGAGTTGCGGGTGCTCACGGCGCCGCGCTCCGCCGAGGTCCGGCTGGCGACGGGGGGGAACGAGATGGACGCGCGCAGAGCGCTCTCGTTCGTGGAGCTGTCCGCGGCGGCGCCGCTCACAGCGGCGTGAAGGTGACCGCTGCCCGCGTGAAGTAGATTGCGGTCCGGGCCTCGAATCCCGAGTCGGCGCCGAACAGCAGCCAGGCCCGGCCGTCGGGCGACACGGAGACCGGTTCGGGCGTCGTCCGGCTCTGGAAGGACTTGCGCTCCCACTGACGCGGCTGCTCGCAGCTTCTCGAGTTCGCGACGTTGCCGAGCACCACGGCATGCGGGCCGCCACGGGACTGATTGCCGATGTCGACGTTCATCCGCAGGTAGGCGCCCTCGCGGACCGCGAGCGGTTCGACCGCGGTCGCGCCGGCCTTGATCCAGACGCTCTCGCCCGGCGCGCCGCCCACGCCGAAACACCCGGCCGGCGTGTTGGTGGCGATCTCCACGCTGACGGTGGCGCCGTAGCGCGCACCGGGGCGCAGGCCGGCGATGGGTCCCTTGAAGAACATGAACAGGTCGTCGCTGCGGTTGACGCCGGAGATGAACAGGGCGGAGTGCGGCTCCAGCGGCGCCGGGAGGGCGCGGTAGTCGGAAGTCAACTCAAAGATCCGCGCGCGGGCCGGCGGATAGTCGGCGAAGCCGGCGGTGAACCCCTGCGGCCCTTGACGAAAATCGAAGGTGACCGTCAACGCATCGGTCGGCTCCGTCGGATGGCCCGAGCAGCCCCCGAGCAGCACGGCGAGCGACAGCGTCACGGTCGCGAAGCCGGGTCGCGGGCAGCGCATGGTGGGACATCGTAGCGGAGAGGCGGAGACGCCGCGCGAGGGATGGACTGAGCCGGTGATGACGTGATACGCTGGTGAGTCGATGCGAGCCACGCTCAATGTCGACGATGACGTGCTGGCGGGTGCACGTGCGCTGGCCGCGGAACGGGGGGTCTCCGTCGGCGCGGCCCTCTCGGACCTGGCGCGCCGCAGCCTGCGCGCCCGCCGTGTGGCCACGGAGCGGAGCATCCCCGGCTTCACGGTCGCTCCGGACAGCCCCCCCATCACGCCGGAGATGGTGCGCGCCGCCAATGAGGACTCGTGACGCCGCTGCTTGACGTCAACGTCCTGGTGGCGCTCGCCTGGCCCACGCACGTCCATCACCATCGCGCGGCGGCCTGGTTCTCGGACCACGCGCCGGCGGCCTGGGCCACGGCTCCGATTACACAGGCGGGCTTCATCCGGGTCTCGTCGAACCGGAAGGTCCTGCCGGACGCCCGACCCCCGGGCGAAGCGGCGGCGGTGCTGCGCGCCCTGACGGACCTGACGGGCCACGAGTTGTGGCCGGACGACGTCGACCTGGTCCGTACGTGCGCGGCGACGTTCGACCGCCTGCTCGGATACCGGCAAGTGACCGACGCGCACCTGCTCGCGGTGGCCACGCGTCACGGCGGCCGCCTCGTGACCTTCGACGCTGCCGTCGCCGACCTCGCGGAAGACCGCGTGCGGGTGACGGTCCTGCGGCTATGATGGATGCCGGAGATCAGCCACGCGAAAGGCCCTTCTCGAACAGGATCTCCGCCGCGTGAAGATCGTACACTTTGCCGACCTCCACCTGGACGCCGGCTTCGCGTGGGCGGGCGCCGACGGAGCGGCCGCGCGACAGCGCCGGCAGTCGCTGCGCGACTCGCTGCTAAGCATCGCGGCGCTCGTGCGCGACGTCGACGCCGGCGCGCTGTTCTGCGGCGGCGACCTCTACGAGCACGACCGCGTCACGCCCGACACCGCCCGTTTCCTCCGGACGACGTTCGCCAAGCTCGCGCCGTGCCCGGTCTACCTCGCAGCGGGCAATCACGACTGGTACGGCCCGGACAGTCTCTACGCCCTCGTCGACTGGAGCCCCAACGTCCACGTCTTCCGCGAGCCGCGCCTCGAACCTGTGCACCTCGCCGACGGCCTGACGCTGTGGGGCGCCGCGCACTGCGCGCCCGCGAGCACCGGCAACTTCTTCGACGGCTTCCGGCCAGCCGCGTCCGGCGTCCATGTGGCGCTCTGCCACGCCGCGGAGCGGACCGGGCTGGCGGAGCAGGGCGGCGACAAGCAGCCGCACGCCCCGTTCGACGCGCAGGACATCGAGCGCGCCGGCCTGACGCATGCCTTCCTGGGCCACTACCACCGGCCGCGGGACGCGGCGCGCCACACGTATCCTGGCAACCCGGATCCGCTGGCGTTCGGGGAGGACGGCGAGCGCGGCGCGGTGGTGGCGGCGATCGCCGCGGACGGCACGGTGTCGAGGGAGCGGCGCGTCGTCGCGGCGACGGCGGCGCACGACCTGCGGCTGGACGTCGCCGGCTGCGCCTCGCAGCAGGACGTGCGCGACCGCCTGACCCAGGCGGCGGCCGGCCGGCACGGCGTCGCGCGGCTGACCGTCGAGGGCGAGCTGCACCCCGACGTCGACCTGCGGGAGGAGGATCTGCGCCGGGGACTGCTCGAGTCGTTCGACGCCGTCCAGATCCGCTTCGGCGCGCTGCACGTCGGCTACGACATCGAGGAGACAGGCCGGGAGCAGACCGTGCGGGGCCAGTTCGTGCGCGACGTGCTGGAGGCCGGCCTGCCCGCGGACGAGGCGCGGCGCGTCCTGGCGGCGGGCCTGCGCGCGCTCGCGGGCCGGACCGACCTGGAGACGCTCTGACCGATGCGGTTCGAAGCGGTTCGCGCGCAACCCTTCGGGCCGTTCGATGACGACACGCTGACGCTGGCGCCGGGCCTGAACGTCGTCTACGGGCCGAACGAGGCGGGCAAGTCGACCTGGCATGCGGCCCTGTACGCCGGGCTGTGCGGCATGCGGCGCCGCAAGGGTGCACTGAGTGCGGCGGACCGGCGCTTCCGGGATCGCCACCGGCCGTGGCACGGGACCGGCCACTGGGCGGTCTCCGCCGTGGTGGCGCTGGAGAACGGCCGGCGCGCCGAGCTGCGCCACGACCTCGCCGGGCGGGTCTCCAGCGCCGTCGACGCCGACCTGGCCGGTCGCGATCACGCGGGCCGGATCATGTACGAGGGCGCGCCGGACGGGTCACGGTGGCTCGGACTCAACCGCAGGTCGTTCCTGGGCGTGGCCTGCGTCCGGCAGGCGCAGATCCTCGGGTTGCTGGACGAGGCGGATGCGCTTCAGGAGGACCTGCAGCGCGCTGCGGCGACCGCCGGCACGGACGAGACGGCCGCCGGCGCCCTGGAGCTGATCGCCGCGTACCGCAAGGAGCACGTCGGGTCCGAGCACACGCCGACGAAGCCGCTGCGGGTTGCCCGCCAACGGGTGAAGACCGCGCTGTCGGCCCTGGAGCGGACGCGGGAAGCCCGGGCCCGCTATCGTGCTGATCAGCGCGATGGCGAGTCGCTCGCACGGGCAGCCCAAGCGAAGGAGATGGAGGCAGCGGCGCTGCGGGCCGCACGGGCGGGGGAGGCCGCCGCCGCCGCCGAGCGCCGCGCGGTCCAGGCCGCGGATATTCCGGCTCTGGCTCCCGACGAGGCGCCGCGCGCCGGGGCCGCAGGGCCCGAGCCGTGGCTGGCGGCCGCACTCCGCGCGGCGGCGCCGTACCTCGGGGCGGGCGCGGCGGCGGCCGGCATCGGGCTGGTCCTCGCTGGCTTCGTGGTGCCCGGCCTGCTCACCGGCGCCGTTGGCCTCGGGTGCCTGGCGTGGTGGTGGTGGTCGAGGCGCCGGGCGGCCGCAGATGCGGAAGCGGCGGCAGGTGCGCGACGGCTCGTCGCGGACCTCCAGGCCGCGGCCGGGCGACTGCGCGACGAGGCCGCGGTCCTGGCCGCCGCGGTAGAACCCGGCGCGCTCGCCGCGGCGCGCGGCGCGGCGCCGGACCGGCTCGCCGCCGCGGAGCACGAGGCGCACGCCGCGCGCGCCGCGTCCGACGCTGCCCGCGGCAAGCTCGAGCAGATCGCCGCGCATCTGCCGAGCCTGGCGGACGCGGAGGACGAGCTGGCCGCCGCCCGGAGCGAGCTGGAGCGGGTCGAGCGGCTGGACCGGACGCTGGCTACGACCAGCGATTTCCTGAAGCGTGCGGAGGAGCGCGTCCACCGCAGCGTCGCACCCGTGCTCCGCGCCACCGTCCTGGAGTGGCTGCGCGGGGTCACCGGCGGGCGCTACACCGACTGCAAGGTCGATCCCGAGTCCCTGCAGGTGGAGGTCCGCGCCGGCGGCGGCACCTGGCGCGCCGCCGGACTTCTGTCCCACGGCACCGCCGAGCAGATCTACCTGCTGCTGCGCCTGGCGCTGGCGCGGCATCTCGTCACGGACGGCGAAGTCTGTCCCCTGATCCTGGACGACGCCGTGGCCGCGTGCGACACCGAGCGCAAGCAGGCGCTGCTGGACACCCTGCACGCGGTCAGCGCCGAGACCCAGGTGATCCTGTTCACGCACGAGGAAGACGTGCAGGCGTGGGCGAGGCAGCGCCTGTCGGGGCCGCGCGACGCCCTGACCGAGCTGGCCGGTCCGCGCTGACGTCAGGGCGCCGCCGCGGCGCCTGCTCCTGCGCGACACGACCCCGCCACGTCGCTCTCGCCACTGTACATGCCATGCACATCGGATGACATGGCATGCCCTGACGCGCCGGGCGCGCGGCGTGTGCGACCTCCTGCTCATCGACCTATCCCGGAAAATTCGTGAGGTTATCGAATCGGTCCCAGGCAGGGCCTGATCGTCGCGCGAAGGACGTTTTCGGACGCGGCGCGTGGTAGGTGGCAGCGTGGTGCAGTGGCCGGGGCGAGGTGACGGCACGCATGAGGTGGCAAGCGCCGACAGGTCGGGCGCAGGGGCGCTGGCGAGCATCCGGGGCGCGGAGGTTGCCGTGGCGACGGCGCGCTATCCGGCGCGCGCCCCGAGCGCGAGGGCGAGGTGCCGCCAGACGTCGCGGTATGGGGTCGCTCGCGGCAGGTGCAGGACGAGCCGGCGGACGGAGCGGACGACGTGGACGCTGACCTTGAGCAACCGGTCGCGCAGCCAAGTCACCTGGGTGCGGGCGCAGGCGGTGCGGGCGGCCCTCAGCCGCAGTTCCTGCATGAGCACGTAGGCGGCGGCCGTCAGCAGGACCCGCAGCTGGTTTGCCCAGAACCTGGTGCAGCTCGTGCGGTCGATCTGCAAGCCGTCGAGCAGTTCCTTGATGCGGTTCTCGATGTCGCCGCGCCCGCAGTAGACCTTCTCGTAGATGAAGCGCGGCGTCTGGCGCAGATTGGTCACGACGAAGCGCGGGTTGTCCCGCGGCTGCCGGCCGGTGAGCTGCACGACTTCGGCCTTGATCACCACGCGGCGCTCACGAGCCCACGTGCCCGCGCGATAGCGGGTGTCGAGGTAGAAGTGCGCCGTCTTCTCGCGCAGCATGTTCTCGGTGCGGGCCGCCACCATGACGTGCTCGGCAGCCCGCAACAGCACGGCGTTCCTGGCCATCGCCACGACGTAGTCGAGCCGCGGTTCGGCATCGAGGAAGTCGAAGATCTCTGGCGTGGCGAAGCCGCCGTCGAGCCGGACGAGAAAGCGCGCCTCGGGAAACGCGGACCGCAGCAGCGCGAGCAGCCGACACAGCACGCCCAGCGTGCCGTCGGACGCCTGCGCCGTGCCGGGCCGCAGCACGGCCGCGCACAGATACTGCTCCGCCTCACGGTCGAAGCTCACAAAGGCCAGCAATGGCAGGTAGCACCAGCTGTCGTAGTAGCTGTTGAACATGGTCAGCTGCTGCGCGCCATGCGTCGGGTCGTCGGTCGGGTCGAGGTCGATCGTGATGCGTCGCACCCGCCCGCGCAGCCGGCGGCGATGCCGCTCGATGACCGACGCCGCCAACTCGCGCCCGAGCCGATAGAGCGCGACGCGGCCCGCACCGTTCTCGAACCGCGAGACCGTCGGCTGCGACGCCAGCCGACCGCCCGCCACCGGGTCGCGCCCGAGCAGCAACTTGTGGATCGGATCATCGGCGAGCTGGTCCGAATCGTTGCCGTCGGGATGGCCGCAGGCGATGCCGAACACCCGCTGGCCCACCAGGTCCTCGAGCGTGTGCCGGACCTTCTCCGGTGCCCGGCGGTCAATCAGACACCGGCCGAATGCCTTGACCAACCCGTAGACGCGCTCGGCGGCCTTGAGCAGCACGGCGCCGCCATCCGAGCTCGACTGCTCGCGGTCGAACGTGGCCACGAGCGGCTTGTCGAACAGATCGGGGAACAGAACAGACTGTGCTATCGTGGGGTCCGTCACGCAAGAGCCTCCGTCGTGCCGAAAACATCTGTCGTCAACAGCGTTTTAGCACACGGAGGCTTTTGTGTCTCTACTCAGGCCGGGCGCCTCATGAATTTTCCAGGCTAACCCATTGTGGTCCATGCGCTTGCAGGGATGTCTGCCGGCTGGCACCCGCCGTGCTTTCGTCGAGGGTCGATTGTTGGGCGGAAGGAGGCGAGAGGATGGCAATCAGCCCTGAGCTGGTCGGTTTCGTCAGGGAGGGCCTCGAGCGGAAGCTGCCGCGGGAGCAGATCGCGGACATCCTGACTCGCGCGGGGTGGCCGCCGGACCAGGTGCGGCGGGCGCTGGCCGGCTTCGCCGACGTCGAGTCTCCCATCCCGGTCCCGCGGCCGAGTGTCTCGACCCGGCCGCGCGAGGCGTTCCTGCACGTCGTGATGTTCATGGCGCTGTTCGTCAGCGCCTGCAGCCTGGGGGCGGTGCTGTTCCGGCTGATCGACCTGGCGCTGCCCGATCCCGCCGGGATGCCCCCGGAGGCGAGCCGCGAGCTGCTGCGCCTGTCGGTGTCGGCGCTGGCGGTGGCGAGTCCGCTGTTCGCCTTCGTCGCCCGGGTCGTCCGTCGCGACGTCGAGGCGCGCCCCGGCGCGCGCGCGTCGCGCATCCGGCTGCAGCTCACCTACCTGACGCTCCTGGTCGCTTCGTGCGTTCTGGTAGGGGCCGTCACGGCCCTCGTCTACAGCTTCCTCGGCGGCGAGCTGACGGTGCGCTTCGTGCTGAAGGCTCTGGCGGTGGCCGCGATTGCTGGCGGGGCGTTCGGCTACTACCTGCGGGACCTGCGCGCGGCGGAGCGGGAGCCGAGGAAGGCGCAGGCGACGCCCGGCCGCGACCCCGTGCCAACCCTAGCCGCGGTTGCGGCCGCGGTGGCGCTCGTCGCGGGTCTGGTGGCGCTCGGTTCGCCGGCAGGCCGGCGCCTCGAGCGCCTCGACGCGCGGCGTGCGCGGGACCTCGACGCCATCTCGCGGGCCATCGATCGCCATGCGGCGACTCACGAGCGGCTCCCCGCGAGCCTCGACGAGCTGCAGCGCACCGCCGACGCGCCGGTCGCCATCACGGACCCGGTGACACATGCGCCGTACGGCTACGAGGTCGGCGCAGGCACGGCCTACGAGCTGTGCGCCACCTTCGAGCGGGCCACCGTGGCGCGCGAGTACCGCGGGGGACGGCCGTTCTCCCGGCACGCGGCGGGCCGCCACTGCTTCCCGCTGCGGGTCGACCCGGACCGCAGCCGGTGACTTCAGCGCAGCGGGCCTCTGGCGCAATGGAGCCGGGACGAGCGGCATTGGCGCTGTCGGGCAGGCGGCGAGCACCCGTGCCGTCCAGCAGCCTGCGGCGCGGGCGCATCCTGCTCCCGGTCCTGTTCTGTCTGGCGTGCGCCGCCGAAGGCCGCGCGCAGCCGGCCACGACGCAAGGGTGGGCGTTCGGTCTGGGCACCGGCGCGGCGGCTGTCTCCTTCGGTAGCGATCCGGCCGACGGCGCAGCACTCGTGGGCTTCTGGGCCGGCTACGGCCTCAACCGGATCGTCACGCCGTATCTGGGCGGGGCGTACGCGGACATCAGGAGCCGCGGGCTCGAGGCGTTCGACAGATTGACGTTCAGCCACGTCGACCTCGGTGTGCGGCTGCACCTCGCTGGCCGCCGCCGGTGGGTGCCCTATGGCGATCTCGCGCTCACGTTCTGGCGGATCAGCGATGTCGTCCGGAACGGCCATCCGACCACCACCGACTTCACGAGCGCGCCGGCCCTCGGCATCGGCGGCGGACTCGCCATCTACGTGTCCGAGTCGTGGGCCCTCGACCTGAACGTCAAGGCGGCCAGGGGCAGGTTCTCGGGCGCCGCGCCGCCGCTCGACGCCGCGTCCGCCCGTCTCGGCGTCGGTCTCGCGTGGTGGCCGTAGACCGCGCGCCGGAAGCCCGGGCCGCAACCGCGCGCCGTCTAGTCGGGGTCGCCGGTCCTCAGGCGTTCGAGCAGGTCCGGATCGACCGACCGCTTGACCGTGCGCCGGTCGAGGTCCAGACGGCGAGCGGTTTCCTGATAGCTGCCGGTCGTCGCGTAGACGCGCGTGCAGTAGCGCCGGAGCAGTTCCTTGGCCGTCAGTCCGCCGTCACGCCATGCCGCCGCGACGTCGCCGGTCGCATCCTGCGTCCGCGAGGCGATCGGTGGGGTGTAGCGCTTGCGCACCAGCACGTTGCGGACGCACTGCTCGAGCTCCCTCACGTTGCCGGGCCAGGCATAGTCCGGACCGAGATCCCGCGCGATGCAGTCCAGCACCTCGGCGGCCAGAGCGGACGCCTCGTCGGCGCCGATCACGCGCTCGCAGACGAACAGGACCAGGTTGCGCAGCTCGCCGGGCGCGTCGCGCAACTGGTCGCGGAGCGATGGCGTCTCGATCAGATCGGCGCACAGCCGGTAGTACAGGTCTTCGCGGAAACGGCCGGCGCGCATTTCCGCGCCGAGGTCACGGTTGGTCGCGGCGATGAGCTTGCCGCTGAACTCGCGCGGCGTCGTCTCGCCGATGCGCTGCAGCTCGCGGGTCTGCAGGACGCGCAGCAGCTTGACCTGGATCGACGCGTCGAGCTCGCCGATCTCGTCGAGCAGCACCGTGCCGAACGGCGGGCACGACTCGAGCCAGCCGACGCGATCCTGCAGGGCCCCGGTGAAGGCGCCCTTGCGGTGCCCGAACAGCTCGGACTCGATGAGGGCCGGCGACAGCGCCGACAGATTGAGGGCGTGAAACGCTCCCGCGAGATTCGTCGTGAACGTTTCCCGCTGCGCGTCGAACGGGACGTAGCGGGAGAGCCCGATCGCTCGGGCCACCAGCTCCTTGCCGGTCCCGGACGGTCCGGTCACGAGCGTCGTGACGTCGTGCATCCGACGGTAGAGCGTGCGCCGGTAGCGGCGCATGTCGTGCGTGAAGATCGACTGCCACACGTCCCCCCGCAGCTTCGCGGCGGGCCGGGACGCGCCGATGATGTTGCGGAAGATGAGGTCGAACGCGCGGCGGACCTGGAAGAAGCAGGCGAACAGGTGCGCCGGCTCCACGTCCCACGGCCAGCGGATCCCGTCGAGGTTCGTGTAGTGCCGGACGTCCCGGCAGAACCGCGGGTAGCATGCCAGCCGCCGGCCGCCGCGCCGCGCGTCGACGTGGACCTGGTGCAGATCGTCCTCGTAGCGCCAGTACAGCACCTGGGCCACGACGTGGGCATACAGCGCGAGCTCTGCGGCGGTAGCGGACCCCGACCGGAGCAGGCGCTGCCTGGCGTCCCGCGCCACGCGCTCGGCGACTGCCGCCAGCTTCCCCAGGGCCGGATTTCCCCGGTAGCCTGCCTCGAGGCTCCAGACCGCCCCGCGCGGAACCTGGTCGGCGCCGAGAAGCGAGCGCTCGATCTCGATGAACTCGGCGTCGAACGGATTGCTGCAGGCCAGCCGCGCCAGCAACTCCGCGCTTCGACGCGCCTGCTGCGGGAATAGTGCCAACGATCACAAGATGTACGTCGATGGACATCTTGTGTCAATCGACGGAGCCGTTTCGGAGGTGGCGTGTACGCGTAGTGAGGTCGGGTCAGACGCTTCCGTCCGGTGTGAGGGGCGCCTCGGCCCGCGCTCGAAGGATCCTCTCCAGGAGGTCATGGCCGCGTGCGGTCAGCAGGGCGTCGCGATCAAGGGAGCCATGCATGCTTCTCGCCTCCCCTGGCATCGAGATCCTTCGGGTCCGGCAACGCGCCGTGCCGGATAAAGGCCGCTGGCGCGTAGAGTATCGATTCGATCCGGATCCGGCGGACTCTCGACAGGACCCAGGGGGGATCGAGAAAGCGCGGCGCTTCGTCGACCCAGTCGGGCACAGGGTGGTCGTGGAGCCGGGCGATATGCTCGGCCGTTGCGGCCAGTAGCGCGTCCCAGCGGGTGTTGGTGAGGGGCGGGGCCTCGGAGAGCACGCGCTGCTGGGCGCCGGGCGACAGGGCGTGGAACCGTCTCGGCAGGTCGTGGATGATGGCGCGTCCGATGTCGTCGTCCGGCCAGCCGGCGTCGACCGCCTGCGTGTACTCGCTGAGGGAGAGTCGGGTCCGTTGCATCGCCGCGCCATCAAGCCGGATCTCCGGATTATTGCATGGGGCCGAGGGGCGAAAGGCGGCACTGCTCAAAGGCCTGCCGCGTCGTAGAGCAGCTTGACGCCGATGAGGAACAGGGACGCGTGGACGACGCGGAAGAAGAGCTCGTCGTCGACCCGGTCGTGCAGGTAGCGGCCGAGGAAGACCCCGACCGGCGCCAGCGGCAGCAGCACGAGCGAGGTCAGCAGGTTGTCGGTCGTCCACTGGCCGAGCCAGTAGTAGGGGCCGACCTTCGACCAGTTGACGACGAAGAAGAAGAGGACGCTGGTGGCCTGGAACGTCGTCCGGTGCATCCGCTGCGGCAGCAGGAACGCCTGCAGGGGCGGCCCGCCGGCGTGGATCGAAAAGCTCGTGAAGCCGGCGGTGGCGCCCCACAGGAGACCGAGGCCGGTGTGCGGGGGACGGGTCCGGTCGCCCGCCCGGCGCCGGAAGTACTGCACCGCGTAGACGAGCGCGACCGCGGCGACCAGCACGCGCAGTCCGTCGGCGGAGATCGCGCGGGCGGTCGCGAAGCCGAGCAGCGTGCCGAGCATGGCGGCCGGCAGCAGGATCCGGAGATTGCGCCAGTCCCACCGGCTCCGGTACGCTCGCAGCGCCAGGACGTCCATCACCATCAGGATCGGCAGCATGACGGCCGCCGCCCGGAAGGGGCTGACCACCATGGCCATGAGCGGAACCCCGACGACGGCGATGCCGCCGCCGAACCCGCCCTTGGCCATGCCCACGATGAGCACCGCGGGGACCGCGGCGAGATAGAAGTGCGGATCGACGATCATCGCCGGGAAGCGTACCCGACAGCGGGGAATTGCGCCGGCCCCGTCTACCCGGCGGATCGCATCGACGCGCTGGACGTGCTGCGGGGCTTCGCCCTGCTCGGCATCCTGGCCGTCAACATCCAGCTCTTCGCGATGCCCGCCGCGGCCTACTTCAACCCGACCGTCTTCGGCGACCTGGAGGGGGCCAATTTCCAGGTCTGGCTCTGGACCCGGCTGCTGGGCGATCAGAAGTTCATGACGATCTTCTCGATGTTGTTCGGCGCCGGCATCGTCCTGATGGCGGGTCGGGCCGGGCCGCCCGGCGCGGCCGGCCGTGTGCACTACCGCCGCATGGGCTGGCTCGCGCTCTGCGGCCTGCTGCACGCCCACCTGCTCTGGGGGGGCGACATCCTGTTCCTCTACGCCGTCTGCGGCATGCTGGTGTTTCCGCTGCGCGGGTGGTCGCCGCGGCGGCTGCTGCTGGTCGGCACGGCCGCGCTCGGCGTGGCGTCGGCGATTTCGATGGGTGCCGCCGCGTCGTTGCCAGCCTGGCCCGCGGACGCCCGGGCCGAGTTCATCGCCGCAGCCTGGCAGCCGACGCCGGCGATGATCGCCCGCGAGCTGGCCGCCTACCAGGGCGGATGGCTCGACCAGCTTCCCGTCCGCTCGGCTCAGGCGTTCGGCTTCGAGACGGCCGTGGCGCTGGCGTGGGGCATCTGGCGGGCGGGCGGCCTGATGCTGATCGGGATGGGGCTTTTCAAGCTCGACGTCTTCGGCGCACGACGCTCCCGGGGCTTCTATGGCGCGCTGGCGGCCGCGGGGCTGCTGCTTGGGCTGCCGCTCGAGACCTGGGGGGTCGTGCTCGACTTCCGGTACGGCTGGGACATCTGGTCCTTCTTCCAGGGCGAGCAGTTCAACTACTGGCCCAGCGTGGCGGTCAGTCTCGGCTACGTCGGCCTCGTCATGCTGGCGTGCCGGACGGCGGCGCTGCGCGGCGCCACCCGGCCACTGGCCGCCGTCGGGCGGATGGCGCTGACGAACTACCTGCTGCAGACGGTGATCTGCACGACGATCTTCTACGGCCACGGCCTGGGCTACTACGGATCGATGGACCGTCTGGGGCAGCTCGGCGTCGTGGCCGGCGTCTGGGCGCTGCAGCTCGTCGCCTCGCCGCTCTGGCTGCGGCGCTACCGCTTCGGCCCGGCCGAATGGGCCTGGCGCTCGCTGACCTACGGCAAGCGTCCGGCGTCGGGCGTAGTTCATCCGTCTCGCGCTTGACAACCTGGTTGGTGTCCATAGGATCGCGCCTGGGAGTCGAGAACCTGATCGCGGGTGGCTGCGCCACGCCGCGGCCGCCGTGGAGGGAGCGAGGTGCAAGATGGCGCGTAGATTTCTCGTGGGGCTGTGTCTGGTGGTCGCGGCGGCGTGGCTGTTCCCGGCGGGGGCCGCGGGGCAGACGCAGGAGGCTGCTTCCGACGGCTGGACGGTGTCGCGCACGGCGTGGGGCGACCCGGATCTCGAGGGCGTCTGGTCGTTCGCGACCATCACGCCGCTGGAGCGGCCCGGACGGTACGCGGGACGGGACCGGCTGACCGCCGAGGAGGTCACCGCCCTCAACCGGGACGCGCTGACGCGAGGCGACCAGCCGCCGCCGCCCGGCGATACGGGGGCCTACAATGCGTTCTGGTTCGACCGGGGCGAGTCGACGGGGCGGACGTCGCTGATCGTCGATCCCGCGGACGGGCGCATTCCGTTCACGGCGGTCGGGAGCGCGCGGCGCGATGCCCGCCGGGCCCTGCTCGAGCGGCCGGCCCACGGGCCGGAGGACCGCACGCCCGGCGAGCGCTGCGTGCACCACTCGAAGGCCGGCCCGCCGCTGTCGGCAGGCGGCTACAACAACCACCTGCGGGTGCTGCAGGCCCCCGGCTACGTCGTGATCTGGACGGAGCAGAACCACGACGCGCGCATCGTCCCGCTGGACGGCCGCCCGCGGATCGCCGACGCCATCCGCCAATGGATGGGCGACTCGCGCGGCCGGTGGGAAGGCGACACGCTGGTCGTCGAGACGACCAACTTCAACGGCAAGGCCGCCTATCAGGGCTCTGCCGACGGCATGCACCTCGTGGAGCGTTTCACCCGCACCGCCCCCGACACCATCCGCTACACCTACACGGTCTCCGACGCGGAGACCTACGCCCGGCCGTGGACGGCGTCGATCGACCTCCAGCCGATGGCAGGCGACCTCTACGAGTTCGCCTGCCACGAGGGCAACTACGGCATGGAAGGCATCCTCGCCGGCGCGCGCGCCGACGAGCGAAGGGCGGCGTCGCGGTAGAGTTGGCGTTCGTCGCCGGTCCTATTCCGGCAGCGCCATCGCGACCAGCTCGCTCGCCATGTCGTCCCAGCCGACGGTGGCGATGATGTACTGCCGCCCGCCGACCATGTAGGTCATCGGGGCGCCGCTGGTGCCGCCCGGCAGCTCGATCTCCCAGACGACCTCGCCGGTGGCCTTGTCGTAGGCCCGGAACATCTTGCCGCCGGGACCGTTCCACCACTGCGGCAGCGTCGAGACGCCGGTGTTGCCTCCCTCGCCCAGGAAGACGAGCGACTTCGTGACCAGCACCGAGGCCCGGCCGCCCTGTCCCAGCCAGGGCAGATCGAGGTCGCGGAGCGCGGGGTGGTCGCGCGGCCCGGGGCCGTTGGCCACCTGCCAGACGATGTCGCCCGCGTTCAGGTCGATGGCGGTCAGGCGGCCGTAGGGCGGCTTGAACATCGAGAGCCCGCGCGGCCCGACGAGCGGCGTGTACTTCTCGCGGACCAGGCGCATGTCGGCGCGCGGATGCTGCGAGGGGGTGAGGGCGACGACGTTGTGGCTGTAGGCGGACGGGACGTAGAGGATGCCGGTCCCGGGGTCGAAGCCGGCCCCGCTCCAGCTCGCCCCGCCGGCGGTGCCGGGGCTGAAGATCGTACCCTGCTTCGCTCCGGGCCGGGTGTCGAGCAGGATCGGCGCCGTGAACATCGGGCCCCAGACGTACTGGTCGAGGATCTCGATCGCCTCCTGCCGCAGCTCGGGCGTGAAGTCGATCAGGTCCTCCACCCGCACCCCCTGCAGCTCGAACGGGGGCGGTTTCGTCGGAAACGGCTGGGTGGGCGAGAGCTGCTCGCCCGGTACGTCCGACTGCGGGACGGGCCGTTCCTCGATGGGCCACACCGGTTCGCCCGTGGCCCGGTCGAAGACGTAGGTGAACGCCTGCTTGCTCGGCTGGGCCACCGCCTTGATCCGCCGCCCGTCCACGGTGATGTCGACCAGCACGGCCGACGACGCGAAGTCGTAGTCCCAGACGCCGTGGTGGATCGCCTGGAAGTGCCAGATCCGCTCGCCGGTGCGCGCGTCGACGCAGACGAGGCTCTCGGCGAAGAGGTTGTCGCCGGGGCGGTGTCCGCCGTAGTAGTCGTTGGTGGGCGTCGACAGCGGCAGGTAGACGTAGCCGAGCTCCTCGTCGCCGGTGGGGTGTGCCCACATGTTCGTGTTGCCGCTGTACTCCCACGACACCCGGTCGTCCACCGGGTCGGGGCCCCACGTCTCGACGCCGAACTCGTTCTCCAGCGGGATGGTGTGGAACGTCCAGAGGTGCTCGCCCGTGCGCACGTCGTAGCCGCGCACGTCGCCGCGCGGCGACTCCTTGTTGGCGACCCGCTGGTTCGTGGTGACGTCCTCCACGAACGAGCCGATGACGATCACGCCGCGCACGATGATGGGGGCCGAGTTCCAGTAGAAGTTGGGAAAGGGGCGCAGCAGCCCGGTGCGCAGGTCGACCTCGCCCTCCTCGCCGAAATCGGGGTCGCGCTCGCCCGTCCCGGCATCCAGCGAGACCAGCTTCGGGCCGAGGGTCGCCACGACGCGCGCCGCCTCGCCGTCGGTCCAGTAGGCGACGCCGCGCGTCTGGCGCACCCGCACGCCGTCGCTCGGCCCGGTGTTCCAGAGCACCGCGCCCGTTGCCGGATCGAGCGCCGCGATCGTGCCCAGGCCCGTGCTGAAGTAGAGCCGCCCGCCGACCATGAGCGGCGTGGTCTGCGATCCCACCGGCCCGCGCGTCGTGTTCCCGTTCCGGATGGCGTCGGGGATGACCGGCTGCCGCCAGACGATCTCGACGTCGCCGACCGTCTCCGCGTTGATCTGGTCGAGCGGGGAGTACTTGGTGCCGGCCTGGTCGGCCGCGTAGGCCGTCCACTCGGCCGTCTGGCCGGCGGCCGTGCCGGCGCCGAGTCCGAGGGCCAGGGCCAGCGCGCCGGCCGTTGCGCCGGCCGGACGGATTCGGGTTGCCGCGTACCGCATGACGACCTCCTCTCCAGGCGCTGCCGATGCGGGCAGTCTACATGCTGCGGCGGCTTCCATCAGACGGGGCTGAGCCCCGAACCCCCGGCGTTCGCTTGCGGGGACCCCTTCGCCCCGCGCCGCTCCCGCCGAGGCGCGCTGTGCGCGCCTCGCGGAGTCTGCACGGTTCTACGGCGCAGACTCCCAGCCGGCGCGGAGGGGCGCGAGCGCGCTGCCGCCGGCGAAGGCGGCCGCGCCGCCCAGCGCCTCCTCGATGCGCAGCACCTCGTTCCACTTCGCCATGCGCTCGGACCGCGCGAACGAGCCGACCTTGAGCTGACCGGCGGTCCAGCCGACGGCCAGGTGGGCAATGGTCACGTCCTCCGTCTCGCCGGAGCGGGCCGAGACGATGGTGGCGAAGCCGGCGGCCCGCGCCGCATCGAGGGCGGCCCGCGCCTCGGTCACGGTGCCGGCCTGGTTGGGCTTGACCAGCAGCGCGTTGCAGGCCCGGTCCCGGGCCGCCGCCTCGACGCGGGCGGCGTCGGTGACGAGGTAGTCGTCGCCGACGACCTGCACGCGATGGCCCACCGCCGCCGTGAAGCGCCGCATGCCGGCGACGTCGTCCTCGGCCAGCGGATCCTCGATGGACACTATCGGGTAGCGGTCGATCCAGCCGATCAGCAGCTCGCTGAGCGCATCGCTGTCGACTGCGCGTCCGTCGAGGAGGTAGCGCCCCGCTGCGCGCAATTCCGACGCGGCGACGTCGAGCGCGATGGCGAGCTCGTCGCCGGGCGTGCGGCCGGCGTCCTCGATGGCCCGGACCAGGCACTCGAGCGCGTCCTCGTTCTGGTCGAACGCCGGCCAGTGACCGCCCTCGTCGGCGACGCCCTGCCGCCGGCCTGCCTGCGCCATCCGCACGCCCGCGGCCAGGTACACCTCGGCCGTCCATTCGAGCGCCTGCGCGAAGGTCGACGCCCCGACCGGCATCACCATGAAGTCCTGGATGTCGACCCGGCGCCCGGCGTGGGCGCCGCCGCCGAAGATCTGGATCTCGGGCAGCGGCAGCAGGGCAGGGGCGTCGCCGAGGAGATGACGCCACAGCGGGCGACCCGCCGCCGCGGCGGCGGCGTGCAGCCCCGCCATCGAGACCGCGATGAGCGCGTTGCCGCCCAGGCGCCGCCGGTCGTCCGTGCCGTCGAGCTCGATCAGCGTCCGGTCGAGGGCGGCCTGGTCGGTGACGCGGCGCCCGCGCAACGCCGGTGCGATCTCCTCGTTGACGTTGCGCACCGCCGCCAGCACGTCGCGCCCGCCCAGGCGTGCGCCGCCGTCCCGCAGATCGAGCGCCTCGCCGCTGCCGGTCGAGGCTCCCGCCGGGGCCATGGCGCGCCCGCTGGCGCCGCCCGCCAGACGGACCTCGGCCTCGACGGTCGGGCGTCCCCGCGAGTCCCACACGCGGCGGGCCGAGACCTCCTGGATCACGGGTGACGAGGTGGGGCCGGCCGGTTCCATCATGCACTCCGCTGCAACTCTGCGGTCCAGGCTTCCCGCACCGCGGCGAGGGTGGCGGGCGGGTTCAGGATCAGGGACCGCGCCGTTCGTCGCACGCGCTCGCGGTCGGCTTCCGCGGTGACGTACTCGACGGGCGACTTGCCGTCCACCCGCGCCAGGAACAGGCCGGGCAGCAGCCCCGCGGCCCGCTCCTCGACCTTCCCCCGCGCCTCCCATTGCACGCCCGCGAGGTAGGTCTCGGCCAGCGTGTCGAACGACCGCAGAAACGCGGCGCTCGCCGCCGGCGTCCAGAGGCACTTGAGCAGCAGGTGGTTCAGGCAGAAGGCCAGATCGAAGGCCGGATCGCCGTACCACGCGCACTCGGCGTCCAGGAAGATCGGACCGTCCGGCCCGATCAGGATGTTCTTCGGGCTGACGTCCCCGTGCACCAGCGCCTGCCTCGTGCCCGCCGTGCGCGAGACGATCGCCTGCAGCCGGTCGGCGAGGTCGGGGTGCCGCGCCGCGGTCGCTACCAGGTACGGCTCCAGCCGGATCGCGTGGAAGATGTCGTCGGTGGCGAAGCGGGCCCGGACGTCCGCGCGGCCCGCGGTGGCGCCGTGAATCGCGGCCAGGCGCTGCCCGACCGCCCGCGCGGTGGTTGCGCTGGCGATGCCGTCCCGCAGCAGCGCCTTCCACGGCGGGTAGAGGTCCGGCGCCAGGAAACCCATTGCGAAACAGTCCGCCTCGCCGTCGTGGGCCACGAGCGGCGGCACGCTCGACGGCGCGATGCGGCCCGCCTCGCGCAGCCACTCCCACTCGTAGCGGTTGCGCTCGACCGGCGCCTCCCACACCGCGTCGACCTTGAGTCGGGGGAGCGCCCGCTTCACGCAGACCGGACCGGCCGGCAGGTCCACCCGCCAGATGTCCGAGGAGACCCCGCCGCCGAGCGGCGTCATGCGGGGCAGCGCCCGCGCCCGAACGAGGCCCATGCGGCGCAGCGCCTCCACGATGATGGCGTCGGGTTCGGGCACCGTCCCACGTATGACAGCGAGCGGTGCAGCGGAGGACCGTTCGCGCCCGGGGGCCGCACCGGGCGCGCCGGCCCCGCCCCGGAGCCGCCGACCATGAACGTCGTGTACCACCACGCCGCCGGTCCGCGCCTGACCGGCCGGCTCGCGGAGCTCGAGCGCGAAGGGCTGTCGGTCGCCGTCTGCGCGATGTCGGACCACGCCCGCTTCGCCGGGCTCCTGCCCGCGACCGAGGTCCTGTGGCATCTGCTCGAGCCCGTGACCGCGGAGGTCCTCGCCGCGGCGCCGCGCCTGCGCCTGGTGCAGAAGATCGGGGTCGGGGTCAACACCATCGATCTGGAGGCGTCGCGGCGTCGCGGCATCGCCGTCTGCAACATGCCCGGGACCAACACCCGGGCAGTCGCGGAGATGACCCTGCTGCTCATGCTGGGCGCCCTGCGGCGCGTGAGCCAGCTCGATGCGGCGACCCGGGCCGGGCGGGGCTGGCAGCTCCCGCCGGAGCTGCAAGACACCTACGGCGAAGTGGGCGGCCGGACCGTCGGGCTGGTCGGGTACGGCGCCGTGCCGAGCCGGCTCGGCCCGATCCTGCGGGCGCTGGGCGCACGCGTCCTGTTCGCCAGCCGCAGCGCGAAGCCGCGCGCGGCGGGCGAGCGCCGGCCGTTGGCGGACCTGCTCGCCGAGAGCGACGTCGTCTCGCTCCACGTGCCGCTCACACGGGAGACCGAACGCGTGATCGACGCCGAAGCCATCGCCCGCATGAAGCCCGGCGCGGTCATCGTCAACACGGCCCGCGGCGCGCTGATCGACGAGGCGGCGCTCGTCGACGCCCTGCGGACGGGACGCCTCGGCGCAGCCGGGCTCGATGTCTTCGAGAGCGAGCCGACGCCCGCCGGCAGCGCGCTCCTCGCGCTCGACAACGTGGTCTGCACGCCGCACCTCGCCTGGCTGACGCGCGAGACGCTGGAGCGAAGCCTGGCGGTGGCGGTCGAGAACTGCCGGCGGCTGGCGGCCGGCGAGGACCTGCTGCACCGGGTCGTGTAGTCGTGCCGCTGCGGGGTGGTGGACCGCGTGGATTCGACGGCTCTACGCGGCCGGCCGGCGGCCGGCGATCGCTTCGCGGAGGCCTTCGAGCAGCCCTTCGAGGTGGGCCATCCGCTCGCGGAGTTGGGCGATTTCCCTGCCCTGGACGTCGATCCGATCGCGCACGTCGCGCACCGCGCCCCGCAGGGCGCGGAACGACGTCGCGAGCGCCGCGAGGATCGCGATGCCGGTGGCCACGACAGTCCAAGCGGTGGCGTCCACGCGGCCATTCCAGCCGATGCCGCGCCCTCGATCCGCAGCGCCCGCGACCGCGAGACGCGCTGGCGGACGGCCGCCTCGGTGCGGTGCATTCCACGGCGAAATGGGGCGGGAATCAGGGGTATTCGAGCAAAATGGTGGTGGACCGCATGTCCACCGACTTTCGCTTTCCGGCCTCGGCTCGTTTCGTCCAGCATGATTCTTTGCAAAATACCTATGAAAACACACTTATAGTGACTGTACTGTCTTGACCCGTCCGGACACTTTCGCTACATTCCAAAAATAAATGGGTCATGGGATGGAGCATCAAGTGATACCGGAACAAAAGGCGAAGATGCGGGCGGCCCTGCCGAAGAAAAAGCGCGTCACCAAGCGCCGCGGGAAGCATCCCGACAAGGCGCTCTCCGCCGCATTCTGCCGCAACGTCACGGAGGCCGGGCGCTACTGCGACGACCGCCACGAAAAGCGCGTAAGCCACTCACAATTAACGGGTTACTGGTGATAGGTCGGGTTTCATCCCCACGGTGTACCCTACCTTGTGAGCCGGAACAGACCGGACCAACGAAGTCGTCCCCGGATACTTGGGCGGCCCCGGATCCCCGGAGTAACCGTTCGGCGGAGCCGGTATGGACACGCGGCTGGCCCAGCCAGACGCGCCGTCGGCGTCCGGCGAAAATCCGTGCAGACTGACCAACTCGGCCTGCGGGGGAGTGCGTTCTTCGCCGCACGGCGCGCTTCCTGGCTCTGCCCGCTTCAGCTCGTCCGCGCTCTTTCTCCGCTCCGCGGCTTCGCGCGTTCGACCGCCCAGTTGTCGATCCGCCATACCGGGTAGAGTCGACGACTGGCGCGGTGGCGGTAGGCGGAAGGGGGTAGCTGTTCCCGGCGGCTTTCGCCAAGTGCCGGTGCCTCACTCCCCGCCGTGGCTCCGTTTCCAGTCGCCGCTCATCGAACCGGACGTGCGGATCTCCCGCATCCGGCTCTCGGACGAGATCATGCCTTCGCTCACGGATGGCGCGCCGTTCGCGCGGTAAGGCGCGTGAGCCCGTACTCTGTCCAGAGTCGCTCGTACGGGAAGCGCACAGATTTCCCGTCTCGCACCTTGTGCTTGCGGCAGAGCCACTGGCGCCGCCGCCGCGCGGCGTCTCGCTCACTCGACGGCAGATGCTCTGGACGCTCTCCCGACTGGGACGCGTGCCGATGTAGGCGGCACCCGTAAACGGCCGGTAGTTGCGCCCAATCCGGTAGCCGAGGAACGTCATCGGCTCCTCCGGCACCCGGCAGCAGCGGGTCAGGTCCCGCGCCAGTGCTCCCAGCCACCGCTCCACCCCGAACGACTCGATGTCCTCGACCGTCTCGCCGTCCACCCCGGCCGCGCCGCCGTTGCGACGAACGGCCTGCCGGGCGACCACGAGCACGTCGTCGCGCCACACCTTGTCGCTCAGCGAGTAGAATCGGAAGCTCGGAGCTTCCTTCGCTTTCGCATGTAGCGCCGTCTGGAGTCGCTGAACTCTCGCTGAGGCTGATAGGCGGTCGCCAGTCCTCACGTCCCGTCCTCCGTCATGCGCTGCTCTCGAACCAAGGCCCCTCAAGACGCCGCGATCCCGCCGTCTCACGCCGTCCAGCCGATGGAGCGAAGAGCCGCTGACCGTCGTCCTCAAGCCAAGCGTCGGCTTCGAGCCGGCGCCTGATCCAGATGATCCGGAACACACCCCGGACTCGCCGGGCGCTTCGCGCTCGCTTGCCGACCGCGTGCTGCTGCACCTGCTTCGATGCGACCCGGACGCCCGGCCCCCGGCGCGCACGCTGGCCGTGGCGCTCGACTGCACCGGTCGCCGATACAACGACGGCAGTTCGGGCTCGGTCAGGTGCCCATCGAGAAGATCTGGCTCGATCCCAAGTCGCGGGACGACATCCCAGCGGTGTTGAGGGGGCTTCAGCACATCTGGTCGGAGGGGGCGCTTCGCGAGCAGTTGTTGGGGCTGCTGGAGGAACACGTTCAGCCGGAGGTGGACCGCACGGTCGGGCGTCCGGGGATGTCCTTGTGGCAGATCCTGGTGCTCGGGGTCCTCAAGCAGGGTCTGGGCTGCGACTTCGACCGTCTTCAGGACCTTGCGAACCATCACGCGAAGGTGCGGGCGTTCCTGGGACACAGCGACTTCGGCGACGAGGCGCGTTACGAGTGTCAGACGATTCAGGACAACGTGTCATTGTTGACGCCGGAGTTGTTGTCGGCGGTGGGGACGGCTGGTGGTGGAGAGCGGCCACAAGGTCACAAAAAAAAGCCTGGCGAGCCATTGCGCGGGCGGTGTGACTCGTTCGTGGTCGAGACCGACGTTCACTACCCGACGGACGTCAACCTGTTGTGGGACGCGATGCGTTGCCTGCTGCGGGAGACGGGGCGGGCGGCCGGGCGGCACGCGGTCGGCGGCTGGCGCCAGTGGCGTCATCTGTCGGGGGAGGTCAGGAAGCGGTTCAACCGGGTGCGCTCGACGCGCCGGGCGAAGCGTCGTCCGGAGCGGGTGGAAGCGTATCTGGAGCGCTGCCGCGGGCTGGTTGAACGGGCGGTCGAGACGGTCGCCGCACTTCGAGCCCAAGGGGTCGAGGAAGGCACCTGTCAATCCATCCAGGGTCTTATCGCGCATGCCCGGCGGCAGCTCGACCAGGTCGAGCGCCGGCTGTTGCGGGATGAGACGATTCCCACGGGGAGAAGGTCTTCTCGATTTTCGAGGAACACACGCGCTGGGTCTCGAAGGGCAAGGCGGGCACGCCGGTTGAACTCGGGGTCCCCGTCGCCCTGATCGAGGACCAGCATCAGTTCATCCTCCACCACCGGGTCCTGTGGACGGGCGAGGACGTGGACGTGGCAGTGCCGATGGTGGAGGAAGCGCAGAGCCTCTATCCGGAGCTGCGGGCGTGCAGCTTCGACCGCGGGTTTCACAGCCCGGCCAACCGGGTGAGGCTCGACGCCTTGCTCGACGTCAACGCCCTGCCGGGCAGCGGCTATCTTTCGAAGGCCAATCGCGAGCGGGAAGCTGAGGAGTCGTTTGTGTCGGCGCGGCGTGCGCACCCGGCGATCGAGTCGGCGATCAACGGATTGGAGCATCGAGGTCTCGACCGTGTCCGGATCCATGGCGCGGACGGCTTTGCGCGTACGGTTGCGCTGTCGGTGCTGGCCACCAACCTGCACCGCATCGGCTCGCTCCTGCAGAAGCGGGAGCGCAAACGCCGGCGACGCGTTGCCTGACCGACCCGACCCGTTTGTCGGTCGCTCCGTCGGTCACCGCATTCCCGGCTGTCGAAGGTGGGTCGGGCTTCCCCTGAACCACGGGGACCGGGCTGAATCCCAACCGGCTGGTGCTCCCGGAACGCCCGCCGGGGGCAGTTGCGGCCTGAGCGTGGCGAATCACGGCCGCACACGAGGCCGACGGCTTGCGAATGGTCACCCGCCAGAGGGCGTTTTCTGGCGGACACTAGCCCGGAAAATTCATGACGTCGTCGAATCGGTCGCTGGCCGAGCCCTGATCGTTGAGCGAGAGAGGTCTGCGGTCGCCGCACGTGGCAGGTGGCAGCGTGGTGGAGCGGCGTGGCGTGGTTACGGGGCGTACGAGGCGCCAGACGCGGACAGCTTCGCCGACAGGGCGCCCCAGGCGCCTGTGTGGATTCCGCGAGCTGAGGGGGAAGCTGCGACGGGGCGCTACCCGGCGCGCGCCCCGAGTGCGAGGGCGATTTGGCGCCACGCGTCGAGGTCGGGCGTTGCCCGCGGCAGGTGCACAACGAGGCGCCGGACGGAGCGGACGACGTTGGCGCCGAGCTTGAGCAATCGGTCGCGCAGCCAGGTCACTTGGGTGCGGGCGCAGGCGGTGCGGGCGGCTCTCAGCCGCAGTTCCTGCATGAGCACGTAGGCGGCGGCCGTCAACAGGACCCGCAGCTGGTTTGCCCAGAACTTGGTGCAGCTCGTGCGGTCGATCTGCAAGCCGTCGAGCAGTTCCTTGATGCGGTTCTCGATGTCGCCGCGCCCGCAGTAGACCTTCTCGTAGATGAAGCGCGGCGTCTGGCGCAGATTGGTCACGACGAAGCGCGGGTTGTCCCGCGGCTGCCGGCCGGTGAGCTGCACGACTTCGGCCTTGATCACCACGCGGCGCTCACGAGCCCACGTGCCCGCGCGATAGCGGGTGTCGAGGTAGAAGTGCGCCGTCTTCTCACGCAGCATGTTCTCGGTGCGGGCCGCCACCATGACGGGCTCGGCAGCCCGCAGCAGGACGGCGTTCCTGGCCATCGCCACGACGTAGTCGAGCCGCGGCTCGGCATCGAGGAAGTCGAAGACCTCCGGGCAGGCGAAGCCCCCGTCGAGACGGACGAGAAAGCGTGCCTTGGGGAACGCGGACCGCAGCAGCGGGAGCAATCGACACAGCACGCTCAGCGTGCCGTCGGGCGCCTGGGCCTTGCCGGGTCGCAGCACCGCCGCGCACAGATACTGCTCGACCTCGCGGTCGAAGCTCACAAAGGCCAGCAATGGCAGGTAGCACCAGCTGTCGTAGTGCCCGTTGAAGAACGTCAACTGCTGCTCGCCATGCGTCGGGTCGTCGGTCGGGTCGAGGTCGATCGTGATGCGTCGCACCCGCCCGCGCAGCCGGCGACGATGCCGCTCGATGACCGACGTCGCCAGCTCGCGCCCCAGCCGATAGAGCGCGACGCGGCCCGCACCGTTCTCGAACCGCGAGACCGTCGGCTGCGACGCCAGCCGACCGCCCGCCACCGGGTCGCGCCCGAGCAGCAGCTTGTGGATCGGGTCGTCGGCGAGCCGGTCCGAATCGTTGCCGTCGGGATGACCGCAGGCGATGCCGAACACCCGCTGGCCGACCAGGTCCTCGAGCGTGTGCCGGACCTTCTCCGGTGCCCGGCGGTCGACCAGACACCGGCCGAACGCCTTGACCAGTCCGTAGACGCGCTCGGCGGCCTTGAGCAGCACGGCGCCGCCATCCGAGCTCGACTGCTCGCGGTCGAACGTGGCGACCAGCGGCTTGTCGAACAGATCGGGGAACAGAACAGACTGTGCTATCCTGGAAAATTCATGAGGCGCCCGGCCTGAGTAGAGACACAAAAGCCTCCGTGTGCTAAAACGCTGTTGACGACAGATGTTTTCGGCACGACGGAGGCTCTTGCGTGACGGACCCCACGATAGCACAGTCTGTTCTGTTCCCCGATCTGTTCGACAAGCCGCTCGTGGCCACGTTCGACCGCGAGCAGTCGAGCTCGGATGGCGGCGCCGTGCTGCTCAAGGCCGCCGAGCGCGTCTACGGGTTGGTCAAGGCATTCGGCCGGTGTCTGATTGACCGCCGGGCACCGGAGAAGGTCCGGCACACGCTCGAGGACCTGGTGGGCCAGCGGGTGTTCGGCATCGCCTGCGGCCATCCCGACGGCAACGATTCGGACCAGCTCGCCGATGATCCGATCCACAAGTTGCTGCTCGGGCGCGACCCGGTGGCGGGCGGTCGGCTGGCGTCGCAGCCGACGGTCTCGCGGTTCGAGAACGGTGCGGGCCGCGTCGCGCTCTATCGGCTCGGGCGCGAGTTGGCGGCGTCGGTCATCGAGCGGCATCGCCGCCGGCTGCGCGGGCGGGTGCGACGCATCACGATCGACCTCGACCCGACCGACGACCCGACGCATGGCGCGCAGCAGCTGACCATGTTCAACAGCTACTACGACAGCTGGTGCTACCTGCCATTGCTGGCCTTTGTGAGCTTCGACCGTGAGGCGGAGCAGTATCTGTGCGCGGCCGTGCTGCGGCCCGGCACGGCGCAGGCGTCCGACGGCACGCTGGGCGTGCTGTGTCGGCTGCTCGCGCTGCTGCGGTCCGCGTTTCCCGAGGCGCGCTTTCTCGTCCGGCTCGACGGCGGCTTCGCCACGCCAGAGATCTTCGACTTCCTCGATGCCGAACCGCGGCTCGACTACGTCGTGGCGATGGCCAGGAACGCCGTGCTGTTGCGGGCTGCCGAGCACGTCATGGTGGCGGCCCGCACCGAGAACATGCTGCGCGAGAAGACGGCGCACTTCTACCTCGACACCCGCTATCGCGCGGGCACGTGGGCTCGTGAGCGCCGCGTGGTGATCAAGGCCGAAGTCGTGCAGCTCACCGGCCGGCAGCCGCGGGACAACCCGCGCTTCGTCGTGACCAATCTGCGCCAGACGCCGCGCTTCATCTACGAGAAGGTCTACTGCGGGCGCGGCGACATCGAGAACCGCATCAAGGAACTGCTCGACGGCTTGCAGATCGACCGCACGAGCTGCACCAGGTTCTGGGCAAACCAGCTGCGGGTCCTGCTGACGGCCGCCGCCTACGTGCTCATGCAGGAACTGCGGCTGAGGGCCGCCCGCACCGCCTGCGCCCGCACCCAGGTGACTTGGCTGCGCGACCGGTTGCTCAAGGTCAGCGTCCACGTCGTCCGCTCCGTCCGCCGGCTCGTCCTGCACCTGCCGCGAGCGACCCCATACCGCGACGTCTGGCGGCACCTCGCCCTCGCGCTCGGGGCGCGCGCCGGATAGCGCGCCGTCGCCACGGCAACCTCCGCGCCCCGGATGCTCGCCAGCGCCCCTGCGCCCGACCTGTCGGCGCTTGCCACCTCATGCGTGCCGTCACCTCGCCCCGGCCACTGCACCACGCTGCCACCTACCACGCGCCGCGTCCGAAAACGTCCTTCGCGCGACGATCAGGCCCTGCCTGGGACCGATTCGATAACCTCACGAATTTTCCGGGCTATCGTGGGGTCCGTCACGCAAGGGCCTCCGTTGTGGCTAAACGTTTGGTAGCACAACGTTTGTACCACACGGAAGGCCCTTGCGTCTCGTCGCCAACCCCACCTTCACGCATAATCCGGGCTAGCTATCTGCGGTTTACCTACCTGTCGCGTGCAGCCATCGCCAGTTCCATATGCAATTTCATCCAGGTGCTTCCGACCACCTACCCCAGCAAGATCCGCCCGGAGTCTCGCTCTCCGGTCGTTCCAGCATCCACCCCGGGTCACCGCCCCCAAGTCACCGCCCCCCACCTGGACCGCGGCCTGTCCCGGCATCGGCACACCTCGCCCCACCGTCCACGCCCATCCGACGCGCACCTTCTGCTCGTCCATCCAAGAACGACTCCAAGCGACTCGCGAGCCCTTCCCGGTCCTCCGTTTCACATTCCCACACTACCGCTACCTCCCAACCCTCCCGTTCCAAGGAGGCTACGGCCGCATCGTCCCGTCTACGGTTCGCCGCGAATTTGTCCAGCCAGAACAATCTGCGGGTCTTCGGGGTCGATGTCCGCTTGCAACCCTGGTGACGGTGCCAGAAGCATCCATGAACAAAAATCACTTTCCGACGACTCCGAAACACGATGTCTGGACGACCCGGAAGCTCTCGGGCGTGCAGGCGAAACCGGTACCCTTGATTGTGAAGAAGCCGCCGAACAACCATCTCCGGTCTTGTGTCTCGTCCGCGAATCCTACGCATCAGAGCGCTACGCACCGGCGGCGGTTCATTTTCCATCATGCTCCTGCGTCTTCGGTTAGCGGGTGATCTCCCAATAGACACGGGCCGAAAGTGGACTTGGCGTGGGGAGGTTGCAGCGCCTCGACGAGGTTGCTGGAACCGAAGTGTTCGCGCGGGTTGCCTCGTCGGTCGCGATGCCGCGGGGCACCGAACGCCACGCCGGCGCGCAGGAGCATCGGCGTCAGCTTCTCCGTGAGGTCCGGTGGCGACCGAGCGCGGTGCGGTCGTTCCTTGCTGCGGCGGGGACGCCGCGGGGACCGGTCGCACGTCGAGGTCGTATGTCGAACGTTGCCCGCCTACGCGGGCGGCGGCGGAAGACCGAGGATCTCGGGGACAACGGGCTCGACCGCGCGCAACATCGCGGCGAACAGCGGAGGCAGGTCGAGGTCGCGTTGGCGCGCGGTGCGCACGATGCTGGCCAGGACCTGCTGGGTGTCGGCGCCGTGGCGGGTGCGGTTGCCGCCACACACCTTGCGGATGACCACGGCGGGCCGGATGGCGTGTTCGGCGCGCCAGTTGGTGGCGTCGAGCGAAGGGTCCCACAAGAACAGGAACACGGCCGGAAATTCGTTGGCCAGGTGCGCCGCAAAGCGCTCGGCGTCGTCGATTGGCGGCGGGGCGTCGACCAGCCGCCGGAGCCGGGCCACAAGTCGGCCGCGGGCCGTGGCCATCCCGTGCTCGCTCAGCGCTCCGGCGTTGCAGCGGTCCCGCAGGTCGAGGCCGGCCCGCAGGACCGCCGCCACGTCGCCCGCCCAGGGACTGTCCGGATGATCCTCGCGGAGCTGCTTGCAGCGTTGGAGCAGGTGGTTCAGACACGTCTGGTGCAGGCCGTCGAAGCAGCGATACGGCGCCCATCCGTCGCGCACGAGCACGCCGACGTAGTCGGTCCCCAACACCGTGGCGGCATCGGCGAACCCACGGCCGGGGCAGATGGCGTAGACCGTCGTCTCCAGGGTGACGAACGTCCACAGCCAGTGGCGCTCGCCGCCGACGCGCCAGCCCGTCTCGTCCGGCGTGACCACGGGCGCGTTGCGGACCTGCTCGCGCAGTTCCGTATAGGCCGGCCCGGCGGCGCGGGCCGCCCGGTGCAGCACGTGGGCGAGGCCGCCCGGGGTGACCTGCAGCCCGAAGGTGGTCCGCAGCAGGTGCGCGACCTTCGCCAGCGGCACCCCCATCTCGGTGTGCAGCTCGACCACCAGCGACACGACCGCGGGACCGAGCTGCACGCCCGCCGCCCCCAGCGCGTCGGAGGTCTGCAGCTCATGCCGGCCCTGCACCCGCCGCTGACACCGCGTGCAGTGGCCGACCTCAATGGCGAAGCGCCGCACGACCGGGCGCACCACGGGCAGGTCTTCCTGATACTGCGACGCCTCGCGGGTCAGGGCGACCGCGCCGCCGCAGTCCGGACATTCCCTCGGAATCGGCGCCGCGTGGGTTTCGTCGACCTGCGCCGGGCGCGGCCGGCAGCCGTGGCGGCCATACGCCGCACCGGCTCGCCGTCCGGGACGCCTGCCGCGACCTTGCGGCCGGTCCTTGGCGAACGGCGCGGCTTGGCGGCGACCTGCCCGGCGTGCCTCGTCCAACTGCCGTTTCAGGCGCTCGTTCTCTTGCTTCAGGCGGTCATTCTCGCGTTGCAGTCGGTTGCTCTTGCGCTGCAACCGGCCCTTCTCGCGCCGCAGGTTCTCGGTGTCGCGCTCCCGCCGTGCCAACTCCCCGCGAAGCCGTTCGAGGTCGGTGGGAAGTTCCGCAGTCCGATGTGGGGGCGATTTCCCGTCGGCGGCCGTCACGCCACCGTTATGCCATAATCCGAAACATTGTACAAGTCAAAATATTGACACTCGGCCCGGAACCCGCTAACCGAAGACGCTCCTGCGTAGTCGTCGATCGCGCTGATCACTTCCCCGAGATGGTCCAGCACCTTCGCCCCTTCAAGATAGTCCGAGTACGCTCTAAATGAATTTTCCAATAGCTCGTCGTAGTGAACGTACCGCGCGTTAAGTGCCCGCAATACCTCTTCGACGGTTCTCTTACCATCAGGGCTATTCCACTCGGTCGGCACCTTGCCCAAGAGACACACGAATTCTACCGGCTCGTGAGGAGTGCCGATCTTCTCCAAGATCTTCAACATACCACTACGGTACTTCTGGATTTGCTTCCCGAGGTCGTAAACGGACACGGAACGCTCGGGTCGCTTCAATTCTATAATGACGTGCTTGCCTGCGGTCTTCCTATACTTGATGTCTAACCGAGCCTTCTTCTCTTCGTCAGTCAGCGTGGCATCTACTTCTGCGAACAGCTTCCCGACGCGCTTTTCCATCATCTCCGACGCTTCGGCTCGTTCCCAAGATGGATCGAGCAGCCACAGACGATCGTAGATGAATTCTTGAATGACTCTTTCCTTGGCATTTTGGTCGACTTTCTCCTGCAAAGCCCGGATTATCGTGATGCGTTGCTGGACAATTTGACCGTACAGCGTCGTTTCGAGACTGTCCAATTCACGGAACATCGGGAGCACAGATTCCAGATTCTCGTCACTGATTGACTCAAGGCTATCCAGATTCTCATTCCACCGGTAGAATTCGAAGGCAAGTACCGCGTGCTTGATCAGTTGTCGGCGTTCGGCAACCTCGTCCACTCGGATCCGGTTGATCTTGCCCAACCAGCGTTTTGCCCTCTTCGAGAATTCGCTAGGTAGATGGTCCGCCCACGCCTTTACCTGCGGTATTTCCATCGCCCATCGGCTACCGGCTTCGACCCGCAGTTCGGACCAACGTTGCTGCAAGAACTTGAGTTCGCTTGCGACGAAGCTCTTTAGCCCGCATTATTCCTGAGGTTGTCGAATCGGTCACGATCGGGGCGTGATCGTCGGGCGAATGAAGTCGTCGGACATTGCGTGTGGCAGGTGGCAGCGTGGTGAAGCGGTCGTGGCGGGGTGACGGCGCGCACGAGGCACCACGCGCCGACAGCTTCGGCGACAGGGCGCTGGCGAGCAGTGCGGGGTTTGAGGTTGGCGGCGCGGGGGCGCGCTATCCGGCGCGCGCCCCGAGCGCGAGGGCGAGGTGCCGCCAGACGTCACGGTATGGGGTCGCTCGCGGCAGGTGCAGGACGAGCCGGCGGACGGAGCGGACGACGTGGACGCTGACCTTGAGCAACCGGTCGCGCAGCCAGGTCACCTGGGTGCGGGCGCAGGCGGTTCGGGCGGCCCTCAGCCGCAGTTCCTGCATGAGCACGTAGGCGGCGGCCGTCAGCAGGACCCGCAGCTGGTTTGCCCAGAACCTGGTGCAGCTCGTGCGGTCGATCTGCAAGCCGTCGAGCAGTTCCTTGATGCGGTTCTCGATGTCGCCGCGCCCGCAGTAGACCTTCTCGTAGATGAAGCGCGGCGTCTGGCGCAGATTGGTCACGACGAAGCGCGGGTTGTCCCGCGGCTGCCGGCCGGTGAGTTGCACAACTTCGGCCTTGATCACCACGCGGCGCTCACGAGCCCACGTGCCCGCGCGATAGCGGGTGTCGCGGTAGAAGTGCGCCGTCTTCTCGCGCAGCATGTTCTCGGTGCGGGCTGCCACCATGGCGGGCTCGGCAGCCCGCAACAGCACGGCGTTCTTGGCCATCGCCACGACGTAGTCGAGCCGCGGCTCGGCGTCGAGGAAGTCGAAGACCTCCGGCGTGGCGAAGCCGCCGTCGAGCCGGACGAGAAAGCGTGCCTTGGGAAACGCGGCCCGCAGCAGCGCGAGCAGCCGACACAAAACGCCCAGCGTGCCGTCGGCCGCCTGCGCCGTGCCGGGCCGCAGCACGGCCGCGCACAGATACTGCTCCGCCTCGCGGTCGAAGCTCACGAAGGCCAGCAGTGGCAGGTAGCACCAGCTGTCGTAGTAGCTGTTGAACATGGTCAGCTGCTGCGCACCATGCGTCGGGTCGTCGGTCGGGTCGAGGTCGATCGTGATGCGTCGCACCCGCCCACGCAGCCGGCGGCGATGCCGCTCGATGACCGACGCCGCCAACTCGCGTCCGAGCCGATAGAGCGCGACGCGGCCCGCGCCGTTCTCGAACCGCGAAACCGTCGGCTGCGACGCCAGCCGACCGCCGGCCACCGGGTCGCGCCCGAGCAGCAGCTTGTGAATCGGATCGTCGGCGAGCCGGTCCGAATCGTTGCCGTCCGGATGGCCGCAGGCGATCCCGAACACCCGCTGGCCCACCAGGTCCTCGAGCGTGTGCCGGACCTTCTCCGGCGCCCGGCGGTCAATCAGACACCGGCCGAATGCCTTGACCAACCCGTAGACGCGCTCGGCGGCCTTGAGCAGCACGGCGCCGCCATCCGAGCTCGACTGCTCGCGGTCGAACGTGGCCACGAGCGGCTTGTCGAACAGATCGGGGAACAGAACAGACTGTGCTATCGTGGGGTCCGTCACGCAAGAGCCTCCGTCGTGCCGAAAATGCCTGTGGTTAACAGCGTTTTAGCACACGGAGGCTCTTGTGTCTCTACCTGAGACAGACCCCTCACGAATTTTCCGGGTTAGCGCAACGTACCGCTCGTCGTCCTCGACGATTCGTTGTCGGCTGCTGGTCGCGGAATCCTCGTCGTCATCTTTCTCCGAGCCAGTGGCTGTGTCCAATCCGTCGACCCGTAGTTCTCCAATCAGGTAGCTCGCGTAAATCCCCCGTTCGGTAAAGTCACCAAGGAGATCTTCCTGGGCAACTTTGCCGCGGACGAAGATCGCGATTCGATTGAGGTTCTCTCCGTACTCGTCCCGCAATTGCCCGCTCTCACGAACCGTCCCGAGCCATCCGTCAATTGTCAAGCTGGGGCCAGCCGATACCTTGAAGGTCGAAGAACGTGGTTCGGACTCGTCCAGGTTCTCACAAAGCGCCAACGTGGATGATTGATCACCGTACGTCCAGACGTACTGTAATCGGTCATGGTATCCTCGATCCGCGGGCGTGATCTCGTCACCATTGATGGTGATCGCGAATCCATGGTCCGGTCCGATGATGGAGAAGCGTCTCGCAAGGCGCTTGCGCAACCCCGTAGCGGTGCTGATGGTCTGGCGTTTACGTAAGATGCAGAGAGTGATGCGCGTACCGTGCGCGACGGTGGAGTCGGATGGTGGCAACTCATCCGGTTGATATTCTCCCTTCTTTTTCTCAATGGCCTCCTTGACCGCATCAAGACGCATTCGCAGAGCCGTCCGTTGCCCCTCTCTTGCGGTCTCGACGACAATCTCCTTCGCGATGGAAAAGAGAGACAGCTTGCCGATTCCCTTCCGACCCATGGGGGCCCGACCCTTTGGTGTTCGCCCTGGCTGCTGGGTGCGCCGCTGATAGCCTACCAAGAGGAATCTGTCGATGACTTCATCCCTGGTCATGCCACGGCCGTCGTCTTCAAGCACGATGCGGTCGTTGGGCTTGTCGAGTTCGACGCAGACCTTCGCGGCGTCGGCATCCCATGCGTTTGCGACGATTTCGGACAAAACCGCGGGAACGTTGCTGTAGAGATTGAGCCCGAGATGCTGTAGGACATCCAAACTCAACCTCATCGTGAGCGGACGCGGCGTCATGATCGCGACTCCGCCAGGTGATTCTTGATGGCGCGGGCAATCGCCTGCGCTAGGCGCACGGGAACGGCGTTGCCGATCATTCGGCCGATGGTTGCGAAGTGGAGGGGTTCACCGGGACGGACAAACGCGTAGTCGCGCGGAAACGTCTGAAGCATGGCACCTTCCCGAAGAGAGAGCGCGCGATCTTGTTCGGGATGACCGAAACGACCGTTGCCGAAGCCGTAGAACTGCGTCGTTATGGTCGGTGACGGCGCGTCCCAGCGCATCCGACCGTAAACAGAGGTGTAGCCGCGGCCTGTGTCCCTACAGTGGCAGGCCGCCATGAGCTCTTGGGGCCAGTCTTTCCACGTGCCACCCGGTCGCGACAAGCGGATGCGTGTGAGGTTCAGATTCGACAATCCGCTGGCGCAGTGAAGACGGTCCGATTCATCGATCTGACCCGCCGCAAGAGTCGGCATCTGGCCGATGGCCTCGCGAACCGTGACGTATTGTTCGGAGGCATGAGTGCCCTCTGGGAGGTTCGGTTCACCATGCTTCGAGCCAATGAGCACGAGACGGAACCTGTCCTGAGGCACACCGAAGTCTAGACAGTGTGCCACAGTCCATCGCACGCGGTAGCCCGCCCGGTTCAACGCAGCCACGAAGTCTGCGAATAGCTGACCGCCCATGAATCGAACGAGTTGTGGCACGTTCTCCATCGTCACGATGTCGGGCTGTACGCCGACGGCCAAGCGAGCAAAGTCGTGTAACAGGCGCCACTTCGGATTCTCATGCCCCTGCGAGTATCGTGAGAACGGTTGGCAAGGAGCGCACCCAACAAGGATCCGCGGCAGTTCGGACGACAACTCCCGGGCTACTTCCGCGCCGACCTGTTCCCCGACCGGCTGGTTGACTCCGAGCTGGGCGAGATCCCGGAGGGCTGGTCACTCTTGCCGCTAACCGAACTGATCGATGTCAACCCGAAGCGAGTGCTGCGCAAGGGGATGGTGGCACCGTATCTGGACATGGCGAATATGCCTACCCGAGGCCATGTGCCCGATTCCATCGGTGATCGATCATGCGGATCGGGAATGCGATTCGCCAACGGCGATACTCTGGTCGCGCGAATCACGCCGTGCCTGGAGAACGGCAAGATCGCCTTCGTCGACTTCTTGGGCGACGGTGAGGTTGGGTGGGGATCGACCGAGTACATCGTCCTGAAACCGAAGCCTCCGATTCCTGATGAGTTCGCGTACTGCCTTGCGCGTAGCGCGAGGTTCCGGGAATTCGCAGTGCAGAACATGAGCGGCACCAGCGGGCGGCAGCGTGTTCCCGCTACGGCGCTCTCGGGGTACCGGATGTCCGTTCCGCCACGGGGAATCGCGACCGCGTTCGGCCGTGCCGCCCGACCGCTTCTTGCGCGAGCGAGCGCGAGAGCCAGTGAATCGCGCGCCCTTGGCGCGATTCGAGACGCACTACTGCCCAAGCTGGTTTCCGGTGAGTTGCGCGTGAACGTCCGCGAGCCGACGCGCCGAGCCGACGAGCGGCCAATTGCCACGGCGGGAGCGCGCGCATGACACCTGGAGAGCCGGTCTCGTGAGCGCCGCCACGCTGCTGGAATCCACCGTCGAGGACGCCGCCCTCTCCTGGCTGGAAGGGGTCGGTTGGACCGTTGCACACGGGTCCGACATCGCTCCCGAGACGCCGAATGCGGAGCGCGACGACTACGGCGAGGTCGTCCTGGAGGAGCGTTTGCGGGCCGCGCTCGCACGGCTCAATCCCGACCTTCCCGCGGACGCGGTCGATGATGCCCAGCGCAGACTGGTCCGTCCCGCAGGGGTGACGCTGGAAGCTCGCAACCGCGCGCTCCACCGCATGCTCGTCGATGGCGTCACGGTGGAGTACGTCGCCGCCGACGGGGCGGTCCGGGGCGGGCAGGTCCGCGTGGTCGACTTCGACGTGCCGGAAGCGAACGACTGGCTCGCGGTCGACCAGTTCACGGTCGTCGAGAACAAGCGCGAGCGCCGGCCGGACATCGTGCTGTTCGTCAACGGACTTCCGCTCGGCGTCATCGAGCTGAAGAACCCGGCCGACGAGAGCGCGACGGTCCGCTCCGCGTTCCAGCAGCTCCAGACCTACAAGTCGGAGGTCCCCACGCTGTTCGCGTTCAACGCGGCGCTCGTGGTGTCGGACGGCCTGAAGGCGCGCATCGGGACGCTGACCGCCCCGTGGGAGTGGTTCAAGCCGTGGCGGACGATCACCGGCGAGGCGCTCGCCGACTCGACGCTGCCGCAGTTGCAGGTGCTCGTCGCGGGAGTCTGCGCTCCGGGCCGGCTGCTGGCCCTCGTCCGCGACTTCACCGTGTTCGAGGACGGCGGCAGCGCACTGACGAAGAAGATGGCGGGCTACCACCAGTTCCACGCGGTCGAGACCGCCGTCGCCGAAACGTTGCGTGCGGCCCGGCTGCAAAGGGATGTGGACGCCCCCAGCCAGCCGGAACGCGACCGTTCCGGCCGGCAGAGCGGCGGGACTCCTGGCGACCGGCGCATCGGCGTCGTCTGGCACACGCAGGGGTCGGGCAAGAGCCTGACGATGGCGTTCTACGCCGGCCGCCTCGTCCGCGATCCCGCGATGGAGAACCCGACCATCGTCGTGCTGACGGACCGGAACGACCTCGACGACCAGCTCTTCGGCACGTTCTCGCGCTGCGCCGATCTGCTGCGCCAGCCCCCGGTGCAGGCCGAGAGCCGCGCGGACCTGCGGGTCAGGCTCGCGGTGCAGGCGGGCGGCGTCGTGTTCACGACGGTCCAGAAGTTCTTCCCCGACGAGAAGGGCGACCGGCATCCCCTGCTCTCCGGGCGCCGCAACATCGTAGTCATCGCCGACGAGGCGCACCGGAGCCAGTACGACTTCGTCGATGGCTTCGCCCGCCACATGCGCGACGCTCTGCCGAACGCCTCGTTCATCGGCTTCACGGGCACGCCGATCGAGCTGGCCGACGCCAACACCCGCGCCGTGTTCGGCGACCACATCAGCGTCTACGACATCCAGCGCGCGGTCGAGGACGGGGCGACGGTGCCGATCTACTACGAGAGCCGACTCGCGAGGCTGGCGCTCGACGAGCACGAGAAGCCGCGCATCGACCCCGGCTTCGAGGAGGCGACCGAGGGCGAGGAGGTCGACCGCCGCGAGAAGCTGAAGACGAAGTGGGCGCAGCTCGAAGCCATCGTCGGCGCCGAGAAGCGCATCGCGCTCGTGGCGCAGGATGTCGTCGAGCACTTCGACCGCCGGCTGGAGGCGATGGACGGCAAGGCGATGGTGGTCTGCATGAGCCGGCGCATCTGCATCGACCTCTACCGCGAGTTGGTGCGCCTGCGCCCGGACTGGCATGACGACAGCGACCGGTCGGGCGCCCTGAAGGTCGTCATGACCGGCTCCGCATCGGATCCCCCGGACTGGCAACCGCACATCCGCAACAAGGCCCGCCGCGAGGAGCTGGCGAAGCGGTTCCGCGACCCCGGCGACCCGCTCCGGATGGTGCTGGTGCGCGACATGTGGCTGACCGGCTTCGACGCCCCGAGCCTGCACACGATGTACGTGGACAAGCCGATGCGCGGCCACGGGCTGATGCAGGCCATCGCGCGGGTCAACCGCGTGTTCCGGGACAAGCCGGGCGGGCTCGTCGCCGACTACCTCGGACTCGCCCATGAGCTGAAGCGGGCGCTGGCGACGTATACCGAGAGCGGCGGCACGGGACAGACGGCGCTGGACAAGGAGCAGGCGGTCCGGGCGATGCTGGAGAAGTACGAGGTCTGCTGCGGCCTGTTCCACGGGTTCGACCGGACCGCGTGGATCGACGGCTCGCCGGCAGAGCGGCTCGGCCTGCTGCCGGCCGCGCAGGAGCACATCCTGGCGCAGGAGAACGGCAAGGACCGCTGCCTGAGCGCCGTGCGGGCGCTCTCGCAGGCGTTCGCGCTGGCCGTGCCGCATGCCGAGGCGATCCGCATCCGCGACGACGTGGCGTTCTTCCAGTCGGTTCGCGCGGCGCTGTCCAAGCGTGACGGCTCCGAGCGGAAGACCGGCGAGGAGCTGGACCACGCGGTGCGCCAGATCGTCTCGCGGGCCGTGGCCCCGGACGGCGTGCTGGACATCTTCGCCGCCGCCGGGCTGGACAAGCCGGACGTGTCGATCCTGTCCGAGGAGTTCCTGGCCGAGGTCCGCGGCATGCGCCAGCGCAACTTGGCCGTCGAGCTGCTGCGGAAGCTGCTACAACCATGTTCGTGAACCTCCGGCGGTTCCCGAAGACGGTCGAAGCGGTCCAGGATGTCGTGGTCGCGATCCGGAATCAGCGGATCGACGAGGTCGGCAGCGTGTGCGAGTGGCCGGAGGATCTCGTGCGAGCCGGCGACTGGTCGCCGGTGCAGTGGTACGATCCCAAACTCGCGGAAGCGGCAGCCCAAGTCCGGGAGGCGTCCGGGTTGTGCCAACTGAGCGCGTTGTACGACATGGGGCCGGACGGCCGGCGCGTTCGGGATGCTTTCGAGCAGGTGACCGACGGATCCTCAGCGGAAGAGGATGTGGACGTGTTCGACTCCGTGTCCAGCGACCTTCGTGTGTCGCTGGCAGGCAGCCCGGATGCGCGCTGGCGACCGAGATCGGGGAAGGAGAGCATGGTTCGGTCGTACCTTGCGCGGATGGGCTGGGTGCAGTTGATGAATCGTGCGAGAGTCAACAACGCTCGGCTCGTCGGGGTGTGTGCGACGGCGAAGAGCTTCGGGTCGGGGTTCATGCCGGTCGTGACGGAGACGCTGGCGCAGGCCAAGGCGTTGTGCCTCGTGTGGAACAGCACGCCGGTGCTTCTCCAGTTGCTCAACATGCGGACGAAGATGTTGATGTACCTGGGTTGGTCGGTGGCGCAACTCGGGTCCGTCCGTGTGCCTCAGGCGTCGCTGAACGATGCGACGGACACGCAGGATGCGCTGGTAGCCATCTATGACCGCCTGTGCCGTGCGCGGCTGCAACGCTGGGCGCAGGCGGACGCCGATCCCGTTCGGCGCGAGATCGACGAGGCCGTTGCGGAGGCGTACGGGATCTCGGCGGGTGTCCTCGCGGACTGGCGTGAACGTCTGGCCAAGGAGCCGACCGTCGCGAACCAAAGTCCGGTCTAGAAAGGTCCGCAGCCGTAAGCGTTCGGCGAAGCCGGTATTTTGTACTGGTAACGCGGATCGATATTCGCTATGGTCTCGGCCATGGCGAGTCGGGACCCGGAAGCGCGACCGGTTACCGAAGGGGCTTCGCTGCCCGGGCGGCCGTGCTGGCGGCAGCTGTATGAGCAGGCGCTCGATCGTGCCGAGGCGGCGGAAGCGCGGTCGGAAGCGCTGAAGCGGGCGGAGGTGTCCGCACGTTGCGAAGCGGGCTATTGGAAGTGGCAGTTCGAGTCGTCGCGGCGCAAGCGGCTGGCGGCGGTCGAGCAGTCGAAGGAAGCGTGCCGCGCGGCGAAGGGCGCGTTGGCGCTGCAGGCGGAGGTAGCCCGTCTCGGCAAGCTGCTTGCGGATGCCGGCGTCGAGTCGGGCCGGTACAGCGAGACGTCGTTGCGCCGGGAGGTTGCCCGGTTGCGCAAGGCGGCGCCGGCAGCGGAGGTCCAGGCGGCCGAGATTCGCCGGCTGCACAAGGTTCTGTGCAAGGAGCGCGACGACAATGCCGCGCTGCGCCGGTTGCTGCACGAGACCGTCCGGCTCTGGGATGGGACGCGGCGGCTTCGCGACCAGCACGACCGGGTTGTGTCGCTGTCGGACGAGGTTGGGCGGCTGCGGTATGCGTTGCAGCGGTCCGAGGCGGTGAAGGAGCGCCTGAAAGTCCGACTGCAACGCAGGGCCGAGTCGGCGCGGGCGATGTCGCCGGCTGCGTCGGACGTCGCTCTGCGCAAGGCTCTGGCGAAGTCGCGTCGCCGGAAGGCCGCGCTCGTCCGGGTGCGGAAGGAGAACGCGCGGCTGCGTCGGACGGAGCAGGCGTTGCGGCGGCGGGTCGGGACGCAGGCGGCGGAGCTTGTGAAGCTGCGTGCGACCCGGGCGGTGCTGTCGAAGGCGTTGCACGGGCGCAAGAGCGAGAAGCGGGAGCGGCCGGGCACCGGCCGGCCGCGCGGCCAGCGGTGTGGCGCTCCCGGCCACGGGCGCACGCCGCGTTGCGGCCTGGAGGAACGCATCGAGGAGCGCAGTCTGCCGGCCGCTGCACGCCGATGTTCCGGTTGCGGGAAGCCCTACGCGGCGGTCGGTGTGGAGGAGTCGGCCCTGGTCGAGATCGAGGTCCGCGCCCACCGGCGGGTGATCCGCCGTCGCCGCTGGCGCCGGAGTTGCGCGTGCGCCTCGTCGCCGGCGGAGGTCTCGGCGCCGCCGGCGCCGCGGCTGTTCGACAAGACGCCCTACGGCACCAGCGTCTGGTCGCGGGTGCTGTATGAGCGCTACGCGTGCCTGCGCCCGCTTCAGCGCGTCGGCGCCTGGCTGGGCGACCAGGGGCTGCCGGTCTCGTCGGGGACACTGGCCGACAGCGTGCCCCGCTTCGTGCCGCTGTTCGAGCCGGTAGCCGGGGCGATCCTCGCGCACCAGGAAGCGGCGGCGCTGCGCCACGCCGACGAGACCACGTGGCGCGTGCAGGCGCTGCGCGGGGAGGGCCACTCGGGCCGGGCCTGGCTGTGGACCGCGGTCGGCAACGACGCGGTGCGCTTCCACATCGACGCGAGCCGCAGCGCCGAGGCGGCGGCGAAGCTGTTCGGCGACCTGGCGCCCGAGACGGTGATCGTCTGCGACCGCTACAGCGCCTACAAGCGGCTGGCGCGGCTGCTCGGCGGCACGGTCGTGCTGGCTTTTTGTTGGGCGCATTTGCGACGCGACATCATCCAGTGCGCCGCCGCCCAGGTCCGCCTGACCGGCTGGTGCGAGGCATGGCTGGCGCGGATCGCCGCGCTCTACCGCCTGAACGAGGCGCGGCTGGACTGCTACGACCCCGACATCGAGCGCCAGAGCGCGGCGTTCGACGCGGCGCAGGGTGCGCTCGCGGCGGCGCTCGACGGCCTGTTCGCGACGGCCCAACGGGAACTGGCCGACCTGCCGGAGCACGCGCGCGAGGGCAAGCCGCTGCGCTCGCTCGTCAACCACCGCGAGGGGCTCAGCGTGTTCGCCGACCGTCCCCGGGTGCCGCTCGACAACAATCTCGCCGAGCGGCTGCTCCGGGGGCCGGCCATCGGACGGCGCCTGTCGTTCGGCTCCGACAGCGGAACCGGCGCGCAGTTCACGGCGCTGATGTACTCGGTGGTCGGCACCCTGATGCTGAACCGGATCGATGTCCTGCGCTGGCTCGAAGCGTGGCTGGCGGCCTGCGCCGACAACGGCCGCCGGCCGCCGGACGACACCGCGGCGTGGCTGCCCTGGTCGATGGACGCGGCGCGCCGGCGCGAACTGACGGCGCCGACATGACCGCTCCGGTCGAGTGCCGCTACTACGGCCGCGACTTCACGACCGCGGAGATGGCGCTGCTGCGCGCGCTGATCGCCGGGCCGCCGGCGCTCAACCGCCACGCCCTGTCGAAGGCGTTCTGCCGCCGCATCGGCTGGTACAAGGCCGACGGCGGGATCAAGGACATGATGGCCCGCGTCGTCATGCTGGCCATGCACCGGGACGGCCGCATCGAGCTGCCGCCGCCGAAGTGGCGCCAGAACCGGCCCGGGCCGATCACGTTCGGGCCCGACACCGAACCGCCCCTCTTGCCGCCGCCGACCACGCTCGACGCCGTCCGCCCGCTCGAGATGCGCACCGTCGTGCGCGGCGACCGCGGGGGGAAGCTGTGGAACGAGTACGTCGCCCGCTACCACTACCTCGGCTACAAGACCCTGGTCGGCGCCCAGATGCGCTACGCCGTGCACGCGAGCGACGGCACGCCGCTGGCCATGCTCGGCTTCTCCACCGCCGCCTGGACGCTCGCCCCGCGCGACCGCTTCATCGGCTGGTCGCGGCGACAACGCGAGAAGAACCTGCCGCTCGTCGTTGACAACCCGCGCTTCCTGATCCTGCCCTGGATCCGCATCCCCAACCTCGGCTCGCACATCCTCGCCCTCGTCCGCCGCCAGCTGCCGGCCGACTGGATCGCGCGCTACAAGACGACCCCCGTGCTCATCGAGACCTTCGTGGAGACTCCCCGCTACACCGGCGCCGTCTACCGGGCCTCCGGCTGGGTCCGCGTCGGCGCCACCCAGGGGCGCGGTCGCTACAACATGAACAACCGCTCCGACAAACCCAAGAAGGACATCTGGCTGCGGCCCCTCCGCAAGGACTGGAAGCGCACCCTCAACCGGTAGAAGCAGCCGGATACCGGCTTCGCCGAACGCTTACCCGCAGCCGGTCCCTGAAGTGCAACTGAGTCCGGTTGACATTGCGGGGTGCCGTATGGGGAACACGGGCCGGAAACGCCACCTAAACCATTGCATACATAGGTGGTTACAAGATTATCGTGGCGGTCCCACGGGTTCCGGTCGAGCTTCCGCGACTGGGCCGCCGAGCGGACGAACCACCCGCGCGGGGTCGTCGAGGCGGCGCTGGCGCACGTGGTGGGCAACCAGACGGAAGCGGCCTACGCGCGGTCCGACCTGTTCGAGCGCCGCCGCCGATTGATGGACGAGTGGGCGGCGTATCTGGCCGGCGAGCGCGGGCAGGTGATCGCGATGCGCAGGTGACGGCTCCGCCGCGCCGCGCGCGCCCGCCGGAACGACCGTTCGGGTCCGCACGATTCCGTTGCGCCCGCGGGCCGGGGCCACATGCCGGCTCGGCGGCAGCGCTACGCCGGCGGCAGGTTCTCGTAGTGGGCGACCAGCGCGCGGACCTCGTCGCGGTAGGCCCCGAGCGCGCGGCGGTCGGCGGCGGTGAGCGAGCTTCCCGGCCGGACACAGGCCGTCCCGCCGTCGAGCCGCAGGGCGAAGCCCCTTCGCTCCAGGTTCCACAGGAGCCGGACCGCGGCCAGCGACACGGTCAGGCCGCCCTGGAGCGTGACGCGCTCAGACGCGGTACTTGTCGTCGGCGTTCCCATCGGCGTCTCCGGCGGGTTGTTCCGTCCTGGTTGCCGGCCGTGCAGTCCCGTATTGGTTTCCGTTTCCGTTTCCGCCCACCCCTGGGGGAGGAAACGCGGAAACGGAAAGGTAGTGGCCACGAAGGGCCTCGGCGCGGCCCCGTCCTTCGGGGGTGAGCCCGTAGCCGCGCTCCCGCCGCGTCGCCGCGCCCGCCCGCAGGGCGTGGTCGATGTGCCCGGCGTCGAGCAGCGCGTCGAGCGCCGCGCGCAGGTCCTGGTAGCGCCGCCCGGTGCAATCGAGCGCTGCGGCCAGGGTTCGGGCGTGCGGCCGGGTGTCGGCGTCGCAACGGAACAGATGCAGCAGCACGCGCTCGGCGAGGGGCCGGGCCGGCGCGTGCGCTTCCGGGCCCGCCGGCTCGTCTTCTTCCGGATCCGTCGCCAGCTCGTAGCCGGCGCCTGGCTCGAGGACGACGGTCAGCGGGTCTTCGGCCCAGCGCCCGGACGGGGTGAGGCGGCGCGCCCGCGGCACCCGCGAGCGACTGACGGACACGATCATGTCGACGGCTGCGCCGATGGCCGTCGAGTCCCGGTACTCGCCCGCGGCGTCGCCGGACTCGGCCGCGGCGCTCGGGTTCTTCCGGTTGTGGTGTGCAAGCGCGACCGCCGTGCCGTACTCGCGCGCAAGGTCCACAACATCGCCGATCAGCAGCCCCTGCTCGCCGGGCCCGGCCGTGTCCTTGACGCGGTGCACCTTCAGGTAGTGCGACCAAGTGTCGAGGATGACCCACACCGGACGCAGCCGGGCCACCAGCCGCCGCAGCGACGAGTCGTGCTCCGGATCGGGGCTCGGCCGGCGGGTGAAGTAGACGCGCTCCAGATCGGCCTCCCACTGCGACAGCCGCGCCTTGACGTCGCCGACCGCCTCCTCGCCGACCCACAGCACGTCGCCGGCGACCGTGGGCATCCCGAGGAACGGCCGCCCGCGGGTGACCGCGGCGACCGCGGCGCCGATGAGCGTGCTCTTGCCAGCCTTCTCCCGCGCGTGCAGCAGCGTCACGCGCCCGACGTGGGCGAGCAGACGGGCCACCGCGGGCGGTCCGGCCGCCGCCGTGCCGTCTATCGCCGCGTCGCTCAGCCGCACAACGCCGGCGGGCAGTTCGGCAGCCGGCTCGTACGGCTCGGCGGCCTTCACGAGCTCGACCAGCTTGTCCCGGTCGCGGCCGTCGTCGAGGTACGCGGACACGTCCTTGACGCCCGCGGGCAGGGCGGCGACCTTGACGCGCATGCCGGCCGCGGCGCAGGCCCGCGCGACCGCCTGCCCGTGCGTCCAGCCCGCCTCGTCGGTATCGGGGATGACGACCGCGCGGCGCACGCCCGCGGTCTTCAGTTGCTCGCTGTGCGTCGCCCGCCACTGGCCGGCGCCGCCCGCGTTGCAGGTCGCGGGCAGGTCGAGTGCCCACAGCCGGTCGACGTCCTTCTCGCCCTCGGCCACGAGGACCGACTCTCGGCCGGCCAGGTCGTTCAGGCGGTAGAGTCGCGGCGTGACGCCGTCGAGGTTCCAGACGTAGCCGCGCCGCCCGTTCCGCCGCCGCTGCCGGAAGTCCTTCGGCGCGTAGCGGACAACCTCGAACACACCGTCGTAGTCGTAGACGGCGACGATGCGGCGGTCCGGCGGCGGCTCCCGGTTGTTCGAGGCGAACAGCTCCCGCGCGTCGACGCCGAGCGCAGCGACGATGGCGTCGAACGGGCAACCCGCATGGCACTTCAGCAGCCAGCGGCCGTCGTCGCCGCGTCCGACCGACAGCGAGGCGCGCCGGTCGTCATGCCCCGGACAGCGCGCCGTCCAGCCGGCGCCCGACCGCCTGACCCCTTCGAGGCGGTCGAGCAGGTCGTCGAGCATCGCGGCTAGGCGGCGGGCCTCTCGGAACCGCCGCGGGGCCGGCTGGCGATGAAGTCGAGCACTTCCTGCTCGACCCAGCGCACGGCACGGCTGCCGATGCGGATGGGTTTCGGGAACCTGGATTCGCCCATCAGCGCGTAGACCGCCGACCGGGACAAGGCGGTCATACGCGTCACCTCGCGGAGCGTGAGCAGTCTCGTCGTCATCGTCGCCTCCCGTGCTTTGCAGCCCGCGCCGGCGGCGGGCCTGCCGTTGCCGTTTCGCGGCGTACCGTGAGGGCCGAGTGTAACACACAGGAACAAGTAACCCATTATATATCAATAACTTAGACCTGATAGGACCCGTTGAGGACACTTGGGCGCTGCAGAGTATCGATAAGGCAGGTTGCGGCCCTGCATCGACGACGAACTGGGGAGCCAGCTCCCGCGACCGACACGACCATCGTGGTCACAGGGGCGAGTACGGGCCGCCGTTGGTGCTCCAGCCTGCAATCGGGACGACGGCTTCCGGGGCGACCACCAAACGGCGGTCGGCGGGCTCCGCGGCTAGGCGATCGACATCGCAGCGGTCGCGAAGGCCCCGGGGACCATCGTCCTCAAGCTCGCGCTCGTCAACCACCCCGGTGCCGACGACGCGCGGACCGTCATCGCGAGCACGGCCGTGCCCGTCGCGCCGGTCGTGCTGAACCGGCAGGTGGCGCACGTTAACAGCTTCAACGTGGGGCGCTGCGCGGCCGAGTACGAACCCGCCTGGAAGGCGGCCAACGAGCTCCGCACCGTCTTCGGATGGCTCTAGGGCGTTGGCATCATCCCGGCCGCCAGAAAGGGGGCAAGCGGCATTCCGTCGCTGGTGTGCGGGGTGTCAGCGGTCGTACCCGTGGTCCTTATCGCGAGTCCCGGCTTGCGCCGGCCCGGGAACGGTCGGCCGTGGCCGTCGGGAATCGATCTGGTCGAGCCGGTTGATCATGTCGATGCTCGAGCGGCTCGCGGAGTCGAGGATCGTGCGTTCGCTGCCGGCGTTGACGGCGGTCCGGATGGCGGCGAGGACCTGGGGTGCGGTGACGGGGCCGTTGTTGTTGAGGTGGGTGGCCACGCCGGATTGGACAAGTGCTCTGCCGGCCTTGCGGGCGGCGTACGTCTCCGGTTCGAGGGGGCCTGCGCCGATGGTCTTGCGGATGGAGAGCGTGTCGCTGCGGAGGTCGATCTCGAGGCGGGTGTAGCGGTGGGCCTGGAATGCGGCGGCGGCCTCGGGCCCGAGCCGGGTGCCGACGGCGTGGCGGGCGCCGCGGATCGAGTCGTGGAAGTTGTCGGCGAGCATGCCGGCGGCTTTGCGCCAGGCGCTCTCGATGAACGTTGCCCGTTGCTGTGAGACCATGCCGACGGCGGCTGCCAGCGCGGCGGGGTCCTCGTCGGCTGCGGTCAGGACATCGAAGACGTCGCGGACGAGCAGCTGGTCGACGCGTTCGAGCTTGCCGCACAGGATCTGGTGGCTGGAGAGGACCTTCTCGAGCTGGCCGTCGACGGTGGCGATGGCTTGGCCGTAGGGCGGGTCGGGTCGGAAGGTGGAGATGTCGAGAAAGCCGTGCTCGAAGGCGATCTTCACGCGGCCGGCGGCGACGGCTTCGGGGGTGCCGCCGAGCTGGTTGACGATATTGCGGTCGTTGTCCTGAAGAAGGTCGACAAGGGTGTTGCGGCCGGGCAGGAGCACGTCGATGTCGGTGCTGATGCGGTGCTTCCAGCGGGCCGCGAGGATCGTACCGCCGCCGAGGTGCGGGGGAATGTTCGAGCGGAACATCTCGGGCGGTATCGCGTGAACGATGCTGCGTTTCGCAGCCCACAGGCCGGCCGCGGGTTCGGGAAGCGTCAGGTTCTCCATGGGTTGTCCGGGCGCGGAGGCGGTGTCGCGAAGGCGTTGATCTGACGGATCCGCAGTGGCGGCACGGCGCCCTGGCGCCGGGCGGCTCGGGCGAGCTGCCGCCAGGTGAACGCGCCTTCCGTGTGGGCGTTGACGAGCTCCTCGAAGGAGGCCTCGTTGATGAGCACGGTGGCTATCGACCGTTGGCGTCGGGTGGGGTTGTCGGCGCGCAGGGCGTCGTAGAGCTCGACGCTGGTCGGGCGGACGCGCCAGCCGGCGCAGGCGCCGCCGAGCAGTCCGCGAATGATCCGGGAGTGCGGACCGGTGGCGTCAGGGTCGGCGTCGGGACGTATCGCAGTGAGTTCGTCGGCCGTGGCGTAATCGTCGGGGAAGGCGTCGATCGGGGCGAGGGTGGGCTGTGTGGTGGCAGCGTGTCGCCGGCGCTCGGTCTCTGCTTTGCTCCAGGCCAAGGTCGCCGCCATCCGGGAGTCGGTGGTTTCAGGGGGAAGGGTCGCGGACGCCGCTGTGTTCTTCGCCGGTTGTTCGAGGCTCCCGCTGGTCGTGTCGTCAACCGGGGCGGGCGGGTGGGTCGAGAGAGCCTCCCGCCCGCGGGGGCGGCGCAGGTCCGCGGGCGGTCGCATGACGGTGCCGGTGGCCATCGGGTTGATCATCGGATCGTACGAGCAGTCCTGGCAAGCCGGCTCGCGCGTTGTCGCGGTCAGCGGCTTTTCCCGTGGGCGTTGATTCTCCAGGCGATGCGCGAGCCCCGCTGCGGACAGATCGAGCGTTGGCGCACTCTCGCCCTCTGGTGTTGACGGAACCACCGGTCCCGGCATTGGGGGGCACTCCCCCCATCCACCGCTTCAGGTTGCTCGGGCATCGTGGCCGAAAGCGTCGTCGCCAAGAGCGCGCCACCCCCGGACGCGTGACCGACGAGACCGCGGCCAGCAGGTCGAACGGCCGCCCGGTCGCCGGCCTCGACCGCGGCTCGGGCGGAGCACCGCCTGGAGGACGACCCATGATCGGGAACTGCGCCAACGATTCTCCCGTGCCCGACCCCGCGAGCCGCTTCGCCGGGCGCAGCCGCGCGTCGGGCCACACCAGCCAGTGGCGCGCAGGCGTCGGCCCCGCGCTGCGGACTAGGCTGCCGATCGGCACGGGCCGCAGCCAGGCCGGGTCGAGGAGCGTTCCCGTCCAGGGCTCCGGGCCGGCGACCACGTCGCTCAGCACGAGGGCGGGCTCGGACATCCACGGGTCCGGCGTCACGTGCCGCACCTCGCGGGGGTCGGCACTGGCCAGCTGCGCGAGCCGCCTGGGCGTGAGCCCGCGGGGTCTGACCCGGGTGTTCCTGAGCGGCCGTCCAGCACGGTGGACCGCGTAGTCTTCGGCGCGTGTGGGCGCACTCGGATGCAGTCCGAACATGGTTCGATACTCCTTGTCACGGGGCGGATGCGCCGGGGGATTCCGGCGTTTGCGTTACCTGGGAAGCTGGGCGCGCTCGCGGAGAGCCGCGAGCCGGTCGGTGCGTCTCGGTGTCACTCACGGGCGACCCCATCGTCTTGAAGCTGCGGTAGCGGTCGTCCGCCGGGAGCACGGGGTCGAGGCCCCCGATGCCCGTCAGGCTTCCGGCCTGCTGCAGCCGCTCGGTCAGCGCGGCGTCGTCGACGCTCGAGGTGAGTCGCCGACGCTCTCGTGCGCCAGTTGCTGCACCGTCCCGCACACCTCGAGGAGGGCGCCGGCCGTGTGCGTGCTGTTCGCGCCCACGAGGATCGCGGGCAGCACCTCGTCGGCTAGCGCGGCGGCGCCGCGCAGCTCGAGCCGTTCGTGCGCCACCAGGCCGCCGTTTGCCCGCAGCGCGGTCGTACTGCGCCCGCTCATGCGCGGCTCCGTGGGCGCGCGAGGTTCCGGCGCCACCGTTGCCGTGCGGCCCCGTGAGCGAGGCTTCGTCGAGCCGGGGCGCCCGGTCGGCACGTTGGCGAGCCACTCGGCGACGTCGCGCGCCGCGGCGTGGCCGGCGTGTCGGGCGAGCGCGTCGCGCAGCGCCGCCTCCGGGCTTCGTCCCGCCGCGGCCCGCAGCCGCGTCACAGCGAGCCCGCCGTTCGTCGGGTCGTCGTCGATCCACTCGTCGTACATCACCGTCCTCGTGGGCGTCACGCGGTAGACGCGCCAGCCGTGCGCGTCCGCCGCGTCGGTCCGGGCGAGGAGGGCGGACCCGACCGGCCCGCTCGGCGCCCGCTCGGGCCGGCTCCGCAGCGGGTTGCCGTAGGCCGCACCGGCGGGCGTCTCGCCTCGGCCGCGTGGAGGCGGCGCGTCAGCACCGCGCCGACCTTGATGCGGGCCACCCGCTCGCCGTCGTCGTGCTCGTCGGGCTCCGGCCTAGCGTAGATGGGCCGGCCCGGCGCGTCCTCGCCGAGCTCGGCCGCGAGCAGCAGCTCCGCCCAGACCGGAACCTGCCAGGGGTCCAGCCGCACGTCGTTCATCGTTTCGCTTCCTTCCTGGGGTCGTGGGCCTCTTGCCCATCGTGTCGTTCGTCGTTGCCGCGCACAGCGCGGCAACGACAAGAGCGCGCATAGCGCGCGCAATTTTTCCTTATCCGGCCACCTGGGCGAAGGCGGCCGGGAGGGGCGGACGGGGCGAGGGGCAAGGGTCAGGGTCACATGATGGATCGATCGTACCAGCCCCCCTGTGCTCCACCAGGGCCGTTCTCCGGAGGTCGGGAGTGCGCGCCCCGGCGGGTCCCGGCACGGTCCACGTCTGCCCGGCCAGGTCGATCTCGTCCCGCGACGCCAGCCGGACCTCGTCGATAGACCGCGCCGCCGTCGTGGCCGCACCCGGCCACGGCGCGCTTCTCGCAGCACGCGCAGGACGGCGCGTTCCACGCGGCGACGTTCAGACTTGCGGGCAACGTCGATCGCGCGGCACGGTTGCGGTGATCCTCGGGGAACGCCACGGTGTGGATACCACCAGTTTCCGTCCGCCGCTCGGTGCGGATCTCGGCGAGTCCGGCCCTGAACTGGGCGGCCATGACGTTGGTCGCCCTGCTCGGCAAGCCTCCGCATGGCGTTGGCAATGTGACTTCAGCTTGGTCGCGGTCGATGCCCCCGGGCGGTCAACTTCTGGGCGACCGAGAGCTTGTCGAGCAGGGCGTGAAGTCCTACGGCCGGCCGGAGTCGCGGACGACGATGCGCTGGGGGTTGCGGGAGACGACCTCGGCGATCGTAGCCGTCCAGGAGCTGCCCCGGCCGTCGGTGATGCGGATCGGGGTGCCGCGCGGGTCCTCCGCGAGCGCGGCGACACCGGGTCCGTCGAGCACGGCGCCCCAGCCGTCGCCGAGCTTGCAGGGTCTCCAGCCGGCGAGGGGTTGTCTGTTCGGCGCCTCGAGGTCGGCCGGCAGTTCGCGGTCGAGTGCTGCCGCGATCACGTCACGAGCCCAGGCGCTGACGTTGACGTGCCGTTCATCGCGAAGTCGCGCGAGGCGGTCGCGGAGTTCGGGTTCGATGCGGATCTGGAACACGTCTGTACGACGCATGACATGACACCGTAGCACGATCGGGCCGCGCGTCGAGCCTTCCCGCAGGGAAAAATGCACCCTGAGCGACCCCGGTCGGCTCGGGCGTGAGACGCGCTGCCCCCGTTTCTGTCGGGGCAGGGAGTCTTACGGCCCGGGCCGGGGTCGCTCAGGGTACTTCAACCGGTTCGGGGGCTAACCCCCGGGCGATCCGAGTTTCGCTTCAAGCTACTGTCATAATTGGACTTGATGTCTCTCGTTCCCTAGCGCCTCAGGGTCCGGCGTACGGCGTACGTCAATGTTCCGACGTTTCCGGCCTGGTGGCAGGAACCGAGGCGCTCTGGGGGCAGGAACTCAGGGGCGTGTTGTGGCTGTCGCGGAAGGTCAGGTTCGAGGCGGATCTGGAGCACGTATGTACAAAGCATGACATGACAAAGCAGCACGCCGCGTCGAGCCTGCCAGCGGGTTGCTCGGGTCTGGCGATGTGGCCGAACGCCTCCAGAGCGTCCAGCGCAGGCCACGCCCCGCCAGCGTTCTTCCCTCGCGGTGGTTGTGTTGTGCCCTTGCCGGTCTGGTGTAGGGGACAGAAGTAGACGATTCCGGGAACAGAAGAAGTGAGCGTCCGAATCGAGGCCGTGCGGGCTCCAACGGGAGGCGAATGTCCGTCACTGCGGACGTGGCGGGTGCAACGGCTCGGGACTCTAGCGCATGCCGCCCTCCCTGTCGCGGCGACGGTTGCTGGGCGGCACGGCGAGTCGTTGATGGTGATCCAGGTGGAGCCGCAAGCGTGAGCCAGCGGGAACGTCCGCGATCTGCTCTTCCGCAGCCGCGTCGAGGCGTCGCTCCGCCGGGCTCGCCGCGCCGGGTGCCAGCGTTATTCTGCCTCCACCGTGAGCGTCTGCGCCTACCGGGCCACGCTGTCCGCGCCGTCGATCTCGTCGACGGCCGCCTCGTTCCTGTTGCCATCCACTGTTTTCAGGTCGACCTCGACCGAGTTCACCGCCACGACCGAGAAGGTGTGCCCGCGATTAGCATCTTCGAGATCGACGCGCCGATCCGGATCGCCCCCGCGGCGAACTCATCGAGCCCGCGCGTCGCCTCCGCGCATAGCGCTCCAGGTTCCGCAGCCACCAGTTGTGTGCGCGTCGTGCCACCGACCGCGCCAGGTGACGCGCTCTTGCTCGACGACGCGCCGATCAGAGAGGAACGGGGTTGGGGATCGGGGACCGCGACGGTCGAAGAAGCGGCCCAACGCGTCACCAGAATGGGTCATGAAACGGGAAACAACACGGATCGCGTTCCAATAACTCCAATGTAATCAATGGTTTACGTGGACGAAGTAGTGGACCGCATGGGATTCGAACCCACGACCTCCGCGTTGCGAACGCGGCGCTCTCCCAGCTGAGCTAGCGGCCCATCGGGCAGAATCAATAACTTACAGGATCGCGCCCGCGTACGGCCAGCGGCGGCGCGTCGGGTGCCTGCCCCGCTGGAGCGGCCGAGGGCGGGTCCGGGGGCGAATCCGGCGGCATCCAGGGGTTTGCAATGGTTGCGCCAAGTGCTACTCTGGCGGGGACGTACGTCCGGAACGCCAACCGAGAGGTGTATTGCGATGATGAAGACCGCCTGGAATCCGCGCCTGTCCCTCGCCGGCTGCCTGGCCGGGTTCGTGCTCGCCGGCCTGGCTCTCGCGCCGCTGCCCGCCGCCGGCGCCGAGGCGGAGGCCGAGGTGACGTTCAGCAAGCACGTCGCGCCGATTCTGCAGCGGTCGTGCGAGAACTGCCACCGCCCGCAGGGTGGGGCGCCGATGGCCCTGACCACCTACGAGGAGGTCCGTCCCTGGGCGCGCTCCATCAGGAACCGGACGGAGGCTCGCGAGATGCCGCCCTGGTTCATCGACAAGAACATCGGCATCCAGCGCTACAAGGACGATCCGTCGCTGAGCAACGACGAGATCGAGCTGATCGGCGCCTGGGTGGACAACGGCGCGCCGCGGGGCAATCCGGCCGATCTGCCGCCGCCCATCGAGTGGCCGGGCGACGGCTGGACCTACGGCACGCCCGACCTGATCGTGCCGTCGCCCGAGGGCACGATCGAGGCCGAGGCCGCCGACTGGTTCGGCGAGTGGGGGCACAGTCCGACCGGCCTGACCGAGGATCGCTACGTCAAGGCGATCGAGGTCAAGGAAGTCCGGCTCTGGGAGGAAGAGGTCGAGGTGGACGACAGCGGCCGGGCCGCGCTGGGCCTGTTCGTCGTGCATCATGCGGTGCTCACCGCCGAGTCGCCGGAGGATCCGAGCGGGCCGGCCGGCTGCGGCGCCCAGACGTTCTGCGGGGAGCGGGACGACGAGTTCACCCTGGTGCACGAGCTGGGCCAGAACCCGACGGTCTATCCCGACGAGGTGGGCGTGCTGCTGCCGGCCGGGTCGGTCATCACGTTCAACTCGATGCACCTGCACTCGATCGGCCGCGAGGTGCGGGCCCGGCTCGACGTCGGCTTCACGCTGCACCCCGAGGGGTACGACCCGAAGTACAAGCTGGGCGCCACCAGCCTGCGCCGGGCGACGCAATACGACTACGAGTTCGACATCCCGTCGAACGACGACAACGTGATGCGCGACGGCTTCCACCGGCTGACCGAGCCGACCAAGCTGCTGACGTTCGAGCCGCACCTGCACTCGAGCGGCAAGCGCATGTGCTTCGAGGCGCTCTACCCGAACAACGCGCGGGAGGTGCTGAGCTGCGCCGACTACGACCACAACTGGGCCAAGGTGTACGTGTACGAGGACGATGTCGCGCCGCTCCTGCCGGCCGGGACGATCATTCACGTCATGGCCTGGTACAACAACTCGGCCACCAACCGGAACGTGGTCGACCCGCGCAACTGGAAGGGCTGGGGCAACCGCTCGATCGACGACATGATGTCCGGCATCTCGCGGATGGTGCCGATGACCCAGGAGCAGTTCGAGGAGGAGCTGGCCGCGCGCGGCGGCACGCCCGTGTTCGCGACGTCGCAGGACCAGCAGTAGCCGCGCCGGCCCGGCCGTGTCATCTGTTCAGGGGGGTCCGACCATGAGGACTCGCAGGCTCGAGATCGTCGGTGCAGCGGTCGTGCTGGCCGCCGTCGTCGGCTTGCTGGAGACGGCGGCGCCGCGCCGCGCGGTGGAGGCGCAGGGGCTCGTCACGTCCTGGGGAGACCCCGATCTGCAGGGCATCTGGACGGACCCGTTCGCCACCCCCCTGGAGCGGCCGGCCCGGTTCGCGGACCGGGATGAGTTCACGGCCGAGGAGCGGGCCGATCTCGACGAGCAGCGCGTGGCGCTGCCGCGCCGGGACGCGCGGGAAGGGGTCGGCACCGAGCGCGACGTGGCCGGTGCGTACAACGCGGTGTTCCAGTCGATCCGGCCGACGGGGCCGCGCACGTCGCTGGTCGTGGATCCGCCGGACGGCCGCATCCCCGCGCTGACTCCCGAGGCGCGGGAGCGGATCACTGCGCAGCGGGAGTTCCGGCTGGCGCTGCTGCAGGCCACCGCGACCTGCCGCGACCAGGAGCCGGCCTGCGCGGGCTGGGAGTACGGGCCGCCGTCGCCGCTCCGCGAGGAGCAGCCGCCCTACTACAACACCGACCGCCTGAACCGCAACGACGGTCCCGAGGATCGGAGCCTGTCGGAGCGCTGCATGGGCGCCCTGCTGCCCGATTTCAGCGGCTACCGGCGGATCGTGCAGTCGCCGGACGCGGTGTCGATCTTCTACGACGTGGGGCAGGGCCAGGGGTGGCAGCGCACCATCCCCATCACCGACCGCCCGCACGTGTCGTCGAACGTGCGGCAGTGGTGGGGCGACTCGCGCGGGCGTTGGGAGGACGGCACGCTCGTGGTCGACGTGACCAACTTCAGCCCCAAGACGGACTACCGCGGCTCCCGCGAGAACCTGCACCTCGTCGAGCGCTGGCGGCGTCTCGACGCGGGCACGCTCGAGTACATCGTGACGGTCGAGGATCCGACGACCTGGACGGGGCCGTGGACCGCGCGGCAGGAGCTGATCATCCAGGACGGACAGGCCAACCGCATCTACTACGAGCCCCGCTGCCACGAGGGGAACTACGGCCTGCCGGGGCAGTTGGCGGGCTCGCGCGTCGAGGAGCAGGCGTTTGCCGAGGGACGCGGCCCGGACCCGGCCACTCGAGACACCGCGACCAGCGGCGCCGGCACCGGCGGCGTCGACCCGCTGACCGGACGGTAGGGGCCGCGGCTCCTACCGTCGCAGGAAGCGCTGCACGCGCTTGCCTTCGAGCGTCTCGCCGACGTAGAGGTTGCCGCGCGAATCGGCCGCCAGGCTGTGGGCCGCGGTGAACCCGCCGGCTCGATGCCCGCCGAAGCCGAACGAGTCGACGACCGACAGATCGGCGCGCTCGATCACCCAGACCTTCTGGTTCATCCCGTCGATGTTGTAGAGGAACCGCTGATCGGGGTCGGGCGAGAAGTCGATGTCGAACGCGGCCCCGAAGGCGAGCGTGCGCGGGGCGATCACGACCTCGTCGATGTACGTGCCGTCCTTCTCGAAGACCTGGATGCGGTTGTTGACGCGGTCGCACACGTAGATGCGTCCGTCGGCCGACAGGGTGGCGCAATGCACCGGCCGGCCGAACTGCTGCGACAGCGGCGCGTCCGGATCGTAGGTGTAGGGGTCGTCGGTCGGCACGTTGCCGTAGGCGCCCCAGTGCCGGCGGTACTCGCCGGTGTTGGCGTCGAACACCGCCACGCGCCGGTTGCCGTAGCCGTCGGCGATGTAGACCTCGTTGGCCTCCGGGTCGACGTGCAGCTCGGCCGGCTTGCCGAAGTTGGCCGTGTCGTTGCTGCCCTGTCCCTGTCCCTGCGCGCCGATCTGCAGCAGGAAGCGGCCGTTGCGGGTGAACTTGAGCACCTGGGAGTCGGCGTCGCCGCTGCCGCCCAGCCACACGTTGTCCAGGTGGTCGATGAAGATGCCGTGCTCGGACTGCGGCCACTCGTAGCCGGCGCCCGGGCCGCCCCAGGCCTGCACGACGTCGCCCTCCTGGTTGAACTCGATGACCGGGGGCGCGGGCCGGCAGCACTCGGCGAGCGGCGGGTCGGCGTCGGCGCCGCGCTCCTGCGGCGTGAGGCTCCCCGGCCGGTGCACGATCCAGATGTGGTCGCGGGAGTCCACTGCCACGCCCACCACGTTCCCCAGCGTCCAGTTGTCGGGCAGCGGCCTGGGCCACGTCGGGTCGAACGTGAAGCCCGGCGCGCCGTCATCGCCCGCCTGCGCGGCGGCCGTGCCGGCCGCCGAGCCCGACAGCACCGAGGCGCCGGCGCCGAGCGCGGCGCCGAGGGTGCACAACAGCAATCCGTAGCCGAGTCGTCGATAGGCCATGGTTCCTCACTCGCTCACGACGACGGTGACGTCCTCGGATGTCATGAGGCCACCGTCGTGCGCGAGGCAGCGCAGCGTGTACGTCCCGGGGGCGGCGAAGCTCGCGGTCACGTTCCATTGCCCGCCGGGCGGGACGGGCGGGGTCTCCCAGCCGATCGAGTACGGCGAGTCGGTCCAGTCGCGGTAGTTCTCCCAGGCGTCGAACTGCGGCGGGTCGAAGGTGACGTCTCCGGCGCCGCGGTAGACGAACCAGGAGAGCCGCAGGCCGGTCGCGGAATCCGGGCAGCAGCGCTGGCCGATGCCCGGCGCGGACACCACCGCGCGCGGCGCCGGTATCCCGTCGTCCGCGGCGAGCGCCGTCAGGACGAGCGGCTCGCCGACCCGGACCTGCCGCGTCGGCCCGCCCTCCACGCGCAGCGTCGGCGCCGTGTTGCCGAACAGGTCGTTGCCGCCGCCGGCCTGGCCGCCGGCGCCGCTGTTGTTCATCACGACGATGTCGTCGATGAAGTAGTCGGACCTGAGCGTGGCGTAGGCGCGCTCCGTGCGCCCGTGGCTGGCGAGCGTCCACACCACTTCGCCGTCGCCGAAGTCCGCCGGCACGCGGACCTTGAACAGGAACCGGCTGCGCTGCGGATGGAAGCGGGTCGGCTGGCCCTGTTCGGGGGCGCCCGGCTCCAGGTAGTTCGCCGGACCGATCGGCAGATCCAGCTCTTCCTGGTGGTTGCGGTTGAAATAGCCGAAGACGAGGTTGAACGACCCGTCGGCGTTCCGCTCCCACCCCTCGTAGACGGGGACGACGCTCTGGCCGCGCGGATACGCGACCTGGGCGTTCGTCGTCCCGGCGGCCGCCGCAATCAGGACGACCACGGCGACGGCGGCGCCGGCCGCTGTCCACCGCGCGGCGCGCCGGGCGCTACTGCTGATCATTGCTCTGGCCTCCCACGGCCGCGGGGTCCGCGCCGCACAGCGGGCAGCCGACGACCGTCTGTCCCTTCCGCAGGCCGAGCGCCGCGCGCCGCTCGGCCATCTCCTGCCGGAACTGCTCGTCCGTCAGGTAGATGACCTCGCCCAGGTGATTCATCATGTTGTCGATCGAGCGGTGGCCCAGGCCGGACCAGTTCCGCGGATCGGACACGTTCGGGTTGGTGGGCGTGTTGTTGAAGTAGCCGGTCATGCGCAGGATGGTGCCCTTCGGCAGGAGCGGCGCCGCGTGGTCGGCGAAGTTGTACGTCCGCACCCAACTGTGGTCGTAGCCGACGCAGCTCAGCGTCTCGATCTGGGTCGTCCGGCCCCAGATGGCGTCCATGCACATGCGCACCCCGGCGGCGTGCATGTGCGGCTCGAACGAGACGATGCGCACGTTGTCCTCGAGCACGGTGAAGGCCTCGAACTTCTGGTTGTCCTCCAGCGGCCGGATGTCGAGGTTCATGCTGTTGCCGAACAGGCCCATGCGGCTGTGGGGCCGGGTCGGCTCGTAGCCCGCGGGGTGGAGCTTGAAGCCGATCTCCACGTGGGCCCTGGCGTCCTCGCTGCTCGCGTGCAGGTGGATGGAGTAGATCTCGGCCTTCGAGCCGATGCCCAGCGGCCGACCGGCATCGGGATCGAAGATGTCGGCGTTGCGGCCCACCTCGTGGCACGGATAGCGCGTCCGGGTCTCGCCGTCGGCCGCGATGGTGCCCCAGCACAGGTGATGGAAGACGAAGCGGCCGCCGACCGTCCGGCCGCCGAGGCGGCCGCCGAGATCGTTGATCTCGCGCATCTCGACCGCCGCGACGTAGCGGTCCTCGGTCAGGTCCGTGGGAATCTCGCCGAACGGCCCCCACCAGTCGGGCGCCCCGGCGGCAATCTCGACGCTGTCGGTCGTCAGGACCAGATCGGGCTCGCCGAGCTCCCAGGCGTCCTCCACGGAGAAGGTCAGCGGGGGCGGCATGTCGGCCGCATCGCCCCGGGGGGCGCCGCCGTCCACCCAGGCGGCGATCGTCGCAATTTCTTCATCCGTCAACGACGGGTCGTTCTTGTAGTCCTGGATGCCGATGTCCTTCTCGACGTACCAGGGCGGCATGGCCCCGGGCTGCGTGCGCAGCCCGGTCCGGTACTTGATGGAACGGGCCCACGGCCGCGCGTCCTCGTAGCTCAGCAGCGACATCGGCGCGAGGGAGTTCGGGCGATGGCACTGCTGGCAGCTCCGCTGCAGGATGGGCGCCACGTCCTTCGTGAAGGTCACCGGCTCGCCCGGGGCGCCCTGTCCGGCCGCCGCCGCCAGGGGCAACGCGGCCGCGCCGGCCGCTGCCACCGTGGCCGCCGCCAGCAGACCCGGCATCCGCGAGGCCGCCGACCCGTTCCGTCGGGGATTCCACATCTTGACTTCCTCCGCGGCCATTCTGGCGGACACCCCCCGAGAATACAAGCCGGAACCGCGCGCCCGGGAGCCGGCAGCGGCGGCAGCGGCGGCAGCGGCGAGAGAGGCGGGAGAGGCGGGAGAGGCGGGGCTGCGGCGCACCAGCGCCGGGCGGGGGGGGGCGAGGTCCGCGAAAGGCCGGTCCGGCGCGTTCAGTCCTGCAGCAGCTCGAGGTACTTGAGCGCGCCGCCGGTGTTGAACAGGACGACGCTGGCGTCGGGATCGACGACGCCGCGGCCCAGCAGTACCCGCAGGGCGCACAGCGTGGCGCCGCCCTCGGGCGCGGCGCTGATGCCCTCGAGGCGGCCGATGTCGCGCATGGCGGCAATCATCTCGTCGTCCTCGACCGCCACGGCCGCGCCGCGGCTCTCCCGCAGCGCGCGCAGGATCAGGAAGTCGCCGATAGCGCCCGGCACGCGCAGGCCGTCGGCGACCGTGCGGGCGTCGGGCCAGAGGCCGGCGCGCTCCGCCCCGGTCTCGAACGCGCGCACGATCGGCGCGCACCCGGCCGCCTGCACCGACACGAGACGGGGCCGCCGCCCGGCGGGCATCCAGCCGAGGCGCTCGAGCTCCTCGAACGCCTTCCACATGCCGACGATGCCCGTGCCGCCACCGGTCGGGTAGACGATCCAGTCGGGCCAGCGCCAGCCGAGCTGCTCGGCCAGCTCGTAGGCCATCGTCTTCTTGCCCTCGACGCGGTACGGCTCCTTCAGCGTCGAGACGTTGTACCACCCGGCTTCGGCGCCGCGCTCGGCGGCGACCCGTCCGGCGTCGTTGATCAGCCCGTCGACCAGGGTGACGTCGGCGCCGTAGAGCTCGCACTCGCGCACGAACGGTTGCTTGACGTCGCGCGGCATGAAGACGCGGGCCGCCAGCCCCGCCGCGGCGGCATACGCCGCCAGCGCGTTGGCGGCGTTGCCGGCCGACGGCACGGCCAGCGTGCGCGCGCCGAGGTCGCGGGCGCGCGTCACGGCCACCGTCATGCCGCGCGCCTTGAACGAGTTGGTGGGGTTCAGCGACTCGTCCTTCACGTAGAGCGAGCGCATCCCGAGCTTGCGTCCGAGCCGGGCCGCGCGGACGAGCGGCGTGAACCCCTCGCCCAGGCTGACCGGTGCGCGCCCCGGCGCGATCGGCAGCACCTCGCGGTAGCGCCACAGCGTCGGCTCGCGCCCCGGCAGCGTGTCCCGCAACCAGGTGCGCGCCAGCGAGTCCAGGTCGTAGCGGGCGAGGAGCGGCGCGCCGCAGGCGCAGAGGTGCTGGGGCGCGCCGGGGTCGCGGGGCGCCGCACCGCAGGCGGCGGAGCACTCGAGGCGGGTTGGCGAGGACATGCTGGCCGCGGGTTGGCCGGTGTCGGGCGCGCAGGAGCCTAGCGCTCGAGCAGCTCCGCGTCCTTGGTCTTCTGCAGCTCGTCGATCTCGTGGACGTGCGTGTCCGTGATCGTCTGGATCTCGTCGAGCGCGCGCCGCTCGTCGTCCTCGCCGAGCTCGTGATTCTTCAGCAGCTTCTTGAGCCCGTCGTTGACGTCCCGCCGCACCTGGCGCACGTTGTTGCGGCCCTCCTCGGCCAGCTTGTGCACGAGCCTGGAGAGCTCCTTGCGGCGTTCCGCGGTGAGCGCGGGGATGGGAATGCGGACGATGCGTCCGTCGTTGTTCGGGTTCAGACCCAGGTTGGCGCCGCGGATCGCCCGCTCGATGGCGGCCATCTGGTACGGATCGAAGGGCGTGGCGACGATGAGCGTGGGTTCGGGAACCGCCAGGCTCGCCACCTGGTTCAACGGCACGCGCGTCCCGTACGCCTCGACCAGGACCGAGTCGAGGATGCCGATCGAGGCGCGTCCGGTGCGCACCCCGGCCAGCTCGTGACGCACGTGCTCGACGGCGCCGGCCATGCGCCGGCGGGCCTCCGCCGCGGCCGATTGCGGGTCTGTGATGTCCATGATCTCACCTTGACTGGCGCACGCTCAGGCGGACACGACCGAGCCGACCTGCTCGCCGAGGACGGCTCGCCGAATGTTCCCGTGCACGCGCAGGTTGAACACGACGATGGGCAGATCGTTGTCCATGCACAGCGAGATGGCGGTGGCGTCCATCACCCGCAGTTGCCGCTCGAGCACCTGCAGATAGGACACCGAGTCGAGGCGCGTGGCCTGGGGATCGAGGTGCGGATCGGCCGTGAAGATGCCGTCGACCTTCGTGGCCTTCAGGATCACCTCGGCCCGGATTTCCATGGCGCGCAGGGCGGCGGCCGTGTCGGTCGTGAAGTACGGGTTCCCGGTGCCGGCGGCCAGGACGACCACGCGGCCCTTCTCGAGGTGCCGGATCGCGCGGCGCCGGATGAACGGCTCGGCCACCTCGCGCATCTCGATGGCCGTGACCAGCCGCGTCTCGACGCCCTGGCGTTCGATGGCATCCGACAGGGCCATCCCGTTGATGACCGTCGCCAGCATGCCCATGTAGTCGGCTGTCGCCCGGTCGAGCCCGCGGCCGCTGGCCGCGAGGCCGCGAAAGAAGTTGCCGCCGCCGATCACGACCGCCGTTTGCACGCCGAGCGCCTGCACCTCGCCGATCTCGCGGGCAATCTGATCCGCCACGGGCGGATCGATCCCGAAGGCCTCATCGCCCATGAGGGCTTCACCCGACAGCTTGAGCAGGATGCGCCGGTAGGGGGCGGCGGGCATGGTCAGCGCCGGGCTAGCGGCGATCCCGCCGGGGACGCGGCGCCGGTCGGATGCAGCGAGGCTCCTGCCACGGGCAGCTCGGACGCTACGTGGCCGACTCGCCCACCTTGAACCGCGCGAAGCGGGCGATGGTGATGTTCTCGCCCAGCTTGGCGATGGCCGCGTTGACCATCTCGCCGATCGTCGTCTTCGGGTCCCGAATCGACGGCTGGTCCAGCAGGACCACCTGCTCGTAGTAGCTGTTGAGCTTGCCCTCGACGATCTTCTCGATGACCTGCGGCGGCTTGTTGGAGTCGGCGAACTGCGCGCGGACGATCTCCCGTTCCCGCTCCAGATCGTCCGCCGCCACCTCGTCGCGGCGCACGCAGGTCGGGTTCGCCGCGGCGACGTGCATGGCCACTTCCTTGACGAGCGTCTGAAAGTCGTCCGTGCGGGCCACGAAATCGGACTCGCAGTTCACTTCCACGAGCACGCCGACCTGGCCGCCCAGGTGCACGTAGTGACCGACCAGCCCCTGGGCCGTGGTGCGTCCGGCGCGCTTGGCCGCCTTGGCCTGGCCGCGCGTGCGGAGGACCGTTACCGCCTTGTCGAGGTTGCCGTCGGCTTCCGCGAGCGCCGACTTGCACTCCATGAAGCCGGCCCCGGTCATGTCTCGGAGTTGTTTTACCTGTGTCGCACTGATCGGCATGGTGAGGCTTCGAACGCGTCAGACCGAGGCGGGGGAGTGCGCCTGAGTCGGCGCAGGTTTGGGCGCCGGCGCGGACCCGGCGCGGTCGCGCGCGCCGTTGTCTCCGCCGGCCGCCGGCTGCGTGGCCTCGCGCAGGCCGCGACCCATGATGACCGCATCGGCGATGCGGGTCACGAAGAGACGAATCGATCGCAGCGCGTCGTCGTTGCCCGGAATGATGTAGTCGACATCGTCCGGATTGCAGTTGGTGTCGACGATGCCGATCACCGGAATCTTGAGCGTGCGGGCTTCGTCGACAGCGATCTTCTCCTTGCGGGTGTCCACGACGAACACCGCGTCGGGCAGCCGGCTCATCTGCCGGATGCCGTCGAGGTTCTTGTGGAGCTTCCGCTTCTCCTTCTCGATGCGGGCGATCTCCTTCTTCGAAAGCGATTCGTAACGACCGTCCTCGGCCATCGACTCGAGCTCGCGGAGCCGGCCGATGCTGCGCTGAATCGTCATGAAGTTCGTCAGCAGGCCGCCGAGCCAGCGCTGGTTGACGAAGTACATGCCGCAGCGCTGCGCCTCCTCCTGGATCAGGTCCTGGGCCTGGCGCTTGGTGCCGACGAAGAGGATCGAGCGCCCGTCGGTCGCGAGCCGCGAGACGAACTCTTCCGCTTTCGTGAACAGCCTGGCGGCCTTGCTGAGGTCGATGACGTAGATCCCGTTCCGCTCGCCGAAGATGTACTTCTTCATCTTCGGATTCCAGCGTCGTGTCTGGTGGCCGAAGTGGACCCCAGACTCCAGCAGTTCCTTCAGCGTGATCGGCGCCAAGCTGCCTCCATCCGATGAATTACCGCTTGCTGAACTGGAAGCGCTTGCGGGCGCCTGCCAAGCCGTACTTCTTGCGCTCCTTCACCCGTGCGTCGCGCGTGAGCATGCCGGCCTTCTTCAGGCGTGGCCGCAACTCGGGGTCGGCGAGCGCCAGCGCCCGCGCGATGCCGAGCTTGAGCGCGCCGGCCTGGCCGGCGACGCCGCCGCCGGCCGCCGTGGCGCGCACGTCGAACTTGTCGGCGACCTCGCACAGCTCGAGCGGCTCGGTGATGCGGGTCCGGACCGAGGGGGTGGGGAAGTGGACCTCCAGGGTCCTGCGATTGATGCTGATCGAGCCCGTGCCGGGCTTGAGAAACACGCGGGCCGTCGACGTCTTGCGCCGGCCGGTGCCATAGAAGTCGACTGCCACCCTCAACGCACCTCGTACTGTGTCGGTTGTTGCGCCGCGTGCGGATGCTCGGGGCCGGCGTAGACCTTCAGCTTGCGATAGATTGCCGCACCCAGCTTCGTCTTCGGCAGCATCCCGCGCACCGCCTGCTCGACCAGCCGGGTCGGGTACTGGCTGCGCACGGTAGCGGCCCGCTGCTCGCGCAGGCCGCCCTGGTAGCCGCTGTGCCGGCGGTAGAGCTTCTGGTTCTCCTTGCGCCCCGTCAGCCGCACGTGCCTGGCGTTGACGATGACGACGTGATCGCCGAGATCCAGGAACGGCGTGTAGGACGGCTTGTGCTTGCCCTGCAGCAGGCGGGCGGCGACGGTCGCGATGCGCCCGAGGGCATGCGAGTCGGCGTCTATCACATGCCAGGCGTGCTGCCGGTCGCTACGGGTTGGTACGAACGTTGCCATCTGTAATCGTGCCGGCGCCCCGTGAACGTGTCCGGCGCGCAGCCAAGCGGCAATCTTACAGAGCATCGCGGCGGCGAGTCAAGAATCGGGCGCCCCGACAGGGCGGCAGCGGCCGCAACCGGAGGACATGGCACGGTGAGCAATCATTGCACTCCCGCACGGCCGGACGCGAGTCCCGGCAGCCGCCGGCGGCGCCGGCGGCGCGGCACGTCGCTGGTCGGTCTCGACATCGGCTCGACCGCCGTGAAGGCGGTCCGCCTCCGCCGGCACGGCCGGTCGCATCTCATCGTGGCGCTCGGCGCCGAGCCGTTGCCGCGGGGCGCGATCGTCGACGGCGCCATCGTGGACCGCGACGTTGTCACGGGCGCCATCCGCAAGGTCTTCGCGGACCATGCGATCCGCAATCCGCGCGTGGCTGTCTCACTCGCGGGCAACGCCGTCATCGTCAAGCGGGTCACCCTGCCCGCGATGAGCCCCGGCGAGCTGCGGACGTCGATCTACTGGGAGGCGAAGCGCTGTCTGCCGTTCGACGTCGAGGAGGTCAACCTGGACTACCAGGTGCTCACGCCGTCCGCGGAGGCGGCGGGCGAGCGGGCGCTCGACGTACTGCTCGTGGCGGCGAAGAAGGACCGCATCGCCGAATACGCCGACGTCGTCACGCGGGCCGGCCGCCTGCCCGTGCTGGTCGACGTCGACGCCTTCGCGGTCCAGAACGCGTACGAACGGAGCCACGGCAGCGAGCCCGGCAGCGCCGTCGCGCTGCTCCACGCCGGCGCCGCCGCGACCGGCCTGAGCGTGGTGCAGGATGGCCGGCCGCTATACACGCGCGACCTGGCCATCGGCGGCAACGCCTATACGGAGGCCCTGCAGCAGGCGCTCGGCCTCGGCTTCGACGACGCGGAGCTGCTCAAGGCCGGCACGCCGGTGGCCGGGGCCACGTACCACGATGCGGAGCCCGTCCTGCGGGCCGTCACGGACAACCTCGTGATGGAGATCGCCCGGACGATCGACCTGTTTCGGACGGCCAGTCCGGCCAGCGCGATCCGCACGCTCGTGCTGAGCGGCGGCACGTCGCGCGTCGCGGGGCTCGCGGCGGCGCTGGAGGGCGCGCTCGGCACGCCGGTCGCGCCGCTCGATCCGTTCCGGGCGATGGCCGTTGCGGAAGGCCGGGTCAGCGCGGAGCAGCGGGCGGAGCTCGGGCCGCTCGCCGTGGTGGCCGCCGGGCTCGCTTTGCGCCGCGGCGAGGACCGATGATACGCATCAACCTGCTGGCCGGCGACCGCGTCCCGCGGCAGCAGCAGCCCGGAGGCCGGGTTGCCCGCTGGCCGCTCGCGCTCGGCTGCGGTGCGATCCTGGGGGCCGCCGCCGCGGCCATCGCCTGGAGCGCCTGGTCGCTGCAGGCGCGCTCGGCACACCTCGCCCGGGAGCTGGCTGCGGCGAACGGGACGCTCCGGCGGCTGGCGCCGGCCGCGGACGATCTGGAGGCCCTCGAGGCGCGTCGCGCGGCGCTGGACCGGCGCGAGGCAGTGATCGAGGAGCTGCGCCGAACGCGCGGGGACCCGGTCCGTTTGCTCGACGCGATCGGCCGCAGCGTGCCGGACGGGTTGTGGCTGTCCGCCCTCAGCCAGTCGCCGGCAGGCGTGGTCGTCGAGGGTCATGCCGCGAGCCTGCACGCGCTCTCGGACTTCGTGGCCAACCTGGAGCGCTCGCACCAGGCGGCGTCCCGCATCGAGATCATCGACAGCCAGGCGGCGGACACGCCCGCCGGCGAGGCGGTGCGATTTGCGCTGCGCGTCCGGTTCGGCGCGCCGGCGCCGTGAGGAGGAACGCCGAACATGAAGCTGGGACTGCACGGGCTGCCGTGGTACGGCCAGGTGGGCGTCATCCTGCTGGCCGCCGTCCTGGGGGTGCTGGTCTTCCACGCCGCGTGGATCGCGCCCGGGCGCCGCGACATCGCGCGCCGCGAGCAGGAGCTGGCGCGGACGCGCGGCGAGATCGCCGCCGCCCGGGAGGCCGAGCGGCGGCGGTCGCAGCTCGCGGCGCAGCTCGCGGCGCGCGAGCGACGCAGCGGCCGGTTGACCGCCGTTGCCGCGGATCCGTGGGACACGGGCGCGCTGCTGCGGCGGCTGCAGACCCTGGCGAACGCGTCGAATCTGGCGATTCGCGCTTTCGCGCCCCAGGCCGCCGAGGCGGGGGAGTTCCACGAGGAGCGGGCCAGCCGCCTCGAGTTGAGCGGGACATTTCACGAGCTGGCGCGCTTTTTCGAGCACGTCGGCCGCCTGCCGCGGATGGTTCGCATCGGCGGGCTCGACCTGCGTGCGATCGAGCCGCCCGGGCGCGGCGCAACGATCGCCGCGGCCTGCATCGTCACGACGTTCCACCCGGAGCTGGCCGCGCCCCCGGCGCCCGCGCAGCGGGAGGGGGCGTACGACCCGCAGGGACGCCGCGACCCGTTCGCCGGCCCGCGGCCCGCCGCCGACGGAGGCCGCGGCGCCGTCGACCGCCCGCGCGGGCTGGCCGGGGTGCGTATCGCCGAGCTCGCGCTGCGGGGACTGGTTCGCGCCGGGGGGCGCCACCTGGGCGTGCTCGAGGCGCCCGGCGAACGGACGTACGTCGTGCGCGGCGCGGAGCGCCTGCTCGACGGCGTCGTGAAGGCGGTGACGCCCGCGGCCGTGGTCTTCGAGGAGGCCGCGGGCGACGCAGCAGCGGGCGGCGCGGGGCGCGAGGTGCGCAAGGTGCTCGCGAGCGCGCAGGAGGAACGGTAGGCATGCGAGGTCTCGCCTTGCTGGTAGCCGTGCTGGTACTGGTATCGCTGCTCGGCGGGCACGCCGCCGCCCACGGCGCTCGGGCGCACCCCGCGGCGGCGCTGGCCGGCCAGGAGCCGCCGCCGTTCACCGGCGAGCCGGTATCGCTGGACTTCCAGAACGCCGATCTGCGCGCGGTTCTCCGCACGTTCGCCCGGATAAGCGGCCTGAATGTCGTGATCGATCCGCAGGTGGACGGCGTCGTCGACGTGTTCCTGACCGACATACCGTGGGACCAGGCCCTCGACGTCATCCTGCGCACGAATCGACTCGGCTAGGCGAGTTCGGCACCAACGCACACGGCGAAACCAGGTACGGGACAACCCCGACAAACACAGGGGAAAACGGCAAGTACCTGAAAACACTGGGGATTACGCCGCCAAGGGCGGACCAGCAGCCAAAGGCGGCCGGCGACGCCCGGCAACGTCCGACAACGTTCAGCAACAGGAATCCTGGACGCGATCCTGGACGCGATCCTGGACTCTCGCCGACCACCCAGCGACAATCGACCACAGCCGTGAGCAACCGGCCGCCGCCGGCAGCCCCCAACGCCCGCCAACGACAGCCGGGCGCACCGCCGCCCCCGAACCGACCCAACGCCCGCAACCACCGCCCCGACCCGGCGCGGGGGACGGCACACGCCGCTCCGTCCGATAACAGGGACAGGGACCGCGCGCGGCGACGGCAACCGGACTCGCGGCGGCGGCTGGTCACCGGCCACCCGCCGGGACAGGGGGGCGCCCGATGGGGAGCAACTGGGACAACCGCGGGACGTTCACGGTACTGATGGGCTGCGAGGGCAGCGGCAAGTCGGCCTGGCGGCGCGACAACGCCAGCCAGATGCCGGACCTGCTGCTCGACTACGACGCCGTGGCCGACGGGATGGGGGGCTGGGAGACCCCGGAGGCCCGCCGGCGCAGCGCGATACTGCTCGACGGCGAGCTCGAACGCGCACTGCGCGAGCGGCGCAACGCCGGAGTCGAGTGCGGCTACAGCAACGAGTGGGGCCGCGAGCGCGTCGCGGCGGCACGCCAGCTCGGCTACCGCATCCAGGGCTTCTACCTGGGGACGGCCTCGCCGAACATCAACGTGAGCCGCATCGAGCAGCGGGTCCGGCACAAGACCGGGCACCCGGTCAAGATTCACCAGATCGCGGACCAGTACCGACAGAGCCTGCGCAACCTCGAGGAGACGGTCGAGCTCTTCGACGAGCTGACGATCATGGACAACTCCGGGGAAGAGAGCGGGCAGGTGCCGGACGCGAAGACCGAGGCAGTGCTCACCAACGGAGTGATCACCTACCAGAGCAGTGAGCTCGAAGGCTGGTCGGCGAGGTGGCTCGCCAGAGTCGCGCAACGGATGGGGGAACGGACGCCGCGGACTCGCCGGCCGGCGGCAGACCGCGCGGACATCGTGCCGATGCCGGCGCGCGCCGACGCCTGTCCGCACGGACCAGAGGCCGAGGCGCCCGGCGAGAGGGCGTCCGAGGACCCGTAGGCCGGCCGGCGGCCGCCATCCGGGATGCTCGACGCGGCGCGGACCGGCACCGGCGTCCCGGGGCATGCGCCGGCGACCGCACCAGGACGGAGCGAGACGATGACCATCCAGTTCACGAAGACGGACCCGGCCGAGCGCCCGCTGGGCCGGGTCGCCGTAGCCATGCTGAAGTTCGACGAGACGCGGGACGGCCCGCTGGGCGGCTGCGCCATCACGGGCTTCGCGCTCTGGGAGCCGGCCGACGGCGGAGACAGGCCCCGGCTTACGATGCCGGCGCGGACCTACTCGGTCGACGGCCGGCGCAGGCGGTACGACCTGCTGCGGCCCGCCGACCCCGACTCGAGCACGCGGCCGCTCGAGGACGCGATAATCGCGGCGTGGCTGGCGTGCGGCCAGCGCTCGGCCGAAGTCGAGATCCACCGGCCGGCCTGACGTTCCAACGCGTTGGGACGCGCCTCTTCGATACTCCCGCGCTCGGTGTACGGACGACCGGCCGTCTCGCCCACACGTCCAGTCAACCTCTGCCTCGTGGTGGCGTTGCTGGCGCGCTGCCGCGGCGTTCGGCCGCCCGGCCGGGCTCCAGGGTTCCAACCGGCGCTGAATGCGCTCCTGGCGGCCGTGGCGGCTGTCGAGCACCAGATCCCCGAGCCAGGCAGCACCCCCGCAGTCGCGGCCTGGAGCACACCTCCAACACCTGCGACTCCACCCTCACGAAGCCCTGCAGCGCCCCCAGGACTGATCCGCCCACCTGAAGTCCCGCGCGCCTCACCAGCAACGCGCAGCAGCCAACCCGCAACATCGTCCGAACCGGAAAACGAACCGCAGAGACCGAGCTTGCAAACCATGACCAGCATGAGACGACGGAAGGACCGGACCCCGGCGCCCGGCATCCCGGCCTTCCGGATCACCGTGGAGCTGCCCGCCGCGTGGCAGAGCTACATCGCCAACAGCGTGGCCGACGTCTTCGATGACATGGATCCCGACGATCCGTGGAACCGCGCCGCCGCCGACCAGGAGGCCGCCAGGCTCGAGAACGAGGGCTACGCAATCCTCGGCCCGGTGGCCGGGACGGAAGCCGAGTTCGGCCATTACGAGGGGACGCTCGGCGACATCGCGACCTACAAGGCCGTCAACCACGAGGTCCTCGCCGGCGACGAGGCGGCCGGCATGTGGCGCTTCAGATCACCTGGGAGCGACACCGAGCACCTCATCCTCCACCACACGGAAGGCATCGTCTGGCTGCCCGAGCACTGGCGGCTCAAGCTGGCCGATCCCGCCTGCGCGATCGACGAGGGCGACATCGAGTGGCCGGACCCCGCCGGCGACGACCCCGACCCCGCACGGCCTCCCCTCACGGATCTCGGCAAGATGCCCGACGACTGGGATCCGCGCGGCCGCACCCCGCCGCCCCAGGACCTCGAGCTCTGGGACGGCGACGCCTGCGAGAGAACGGCCCGGGCGCTCGCGGCGCGCGGGTGGACCCTCGCCCAGGCCCTCGACGGCTCCCGCCTCGGCTGGTTCCACGGCCAGTGGGGACCGCTCCGCCCGTACGTCCTGACGAGAGACAACGACCGGGAAGCAGACACCGGGACCCGGCCCCGGGTCGAGACCGGCGGGAGGCGCCCGTGACCGCGGCGCCGCCTTCGGCCGGCAGCCGGCGCGTGCCCCGCCCGGCGCGGCGCCAGTCCGCCGCCCGGGCGCGCGTCAGAAGGCCCCCGGCGGCCCGCAGGCCGGCGCCGCCGGGGCGCCGGCGCACCCGGCCAGCACGGCGTCGAAGGCCGCCGCCTCCGCGGGGGTGACCGACAGGTCGTAGCGGCGGCGGACCCGCAGCTGCGCGCGGACGTACCAGCAGCGGTTGCGCGCCGGCATCCACACGGGCGCGCCGGTGTCGGCGAGGTAGCGGCGCAGCGCCGCGACGCTGCGCGGCAGGTGCAACACGTTGTCCGGATCAGCGGCGAAGGCCGCGCGGACGCCGGCCGGCGCGCGGCACAGGCCCGCATCGTGGGCTGCGGCGGCCGGGACGAGGCGGGCGGCATCGACCGCCTCGGCGCCCGGGCCGGCAAACAGCGCGCAGCCGGCGAGCTCGCGCCAGCCGCCCTCGGCCCGCAGCCGCGGCGGTGGCCCGGGCGGCCCGTAGGCCGACGCGTCGTAGTCCGGGCAGCGGCTCCTGGCCTCGAGCCGCAGCCCCCGCCAGGTCCGCGGCAGGGGCTCGCCGCCACCGGCCGGGCCCGCGAGGCGCCGGCCGGGCGGCGCGGCGGGATGGACCAGCCGCGCCAGCCGCGTGGTGCCCGCCTCCGGCGCGGGAGCGGCTTCCGGCGGCGGGGCGCCCGGCCCGGCGGGCCCCGCGGCGTGCGCGCACCCGGCGCCGGCGGCCGCGGCCAGCGCGGCGAGCGCCGGCAAGCGCACGAGCAGGCTACGGCGAACGAGAGGCCTGGACATGACTGCCGTGCTCCCGCACGGCCCCCGCGACCCCGGGCAGGAAGCGCTTGACGGGCCAGGACACCGCCGGGACCGGGACGAGCCCGGCGTAGACGTCCCGGAGGCGGCGCGAGAGCTCGCGCAGGTCGGCCGAGGCCCGCTGCAGGCCGACCTGCCAGAGGGCGGCGTGGTCGGCGGCCCCGACCAGCGGGTCGGCCAGCGCCTCGGCGACGTACGACTCCTCGCGGTCGAGGATGGCGACCACCGCCCCGCGGGCGCGCTCGCCGTAGGCGTGCGAGAAGGTCTCGAAGCCCGCGCCGTAGACCTGCGACCGGCACCGCCGCCGGTAGGCGTCCTCGATGCGCAGCAAGCCGGTCGCCGCGACCGTCTCGCCCGCGGCCGCCTGCCCGGCGTAGGCGAGGTTGTCGAGGCAGTTGGCCAGCACCGCCAGCTGCGCGTGCGCCCGCGGGTCCCAGGCGGGCGCCGCCCGCCCGGCCGCCGGGGCGGGGGCCGCCGGGTCCACCCCGGACCCGGGCCCGCCCTCCCGGCCGAAGTACCACATGAGCAGCGTCATGCAGAGCACCGCGATCAGGGGCCGGAAGACCAGCGACATCACGCGGACTGCGCGGGCTGGCCCGCCACGTTGCGGAGCACGTGGCCCCAGACGCCCAGATTCTGGACCAGCGGGTCGCGGCCGCCCGCGGCCGGGGCGCCGCCGAGACCGAACAGGTAGACCGCCATCGCCCCCGGGACGCGCAGCTTCCGGCTGTCGCCGGAGACATCGAACGGCTGCCGGCCGTGCTGCACCGCCAAGGCGCTCAGCTGCGGCATGCGCAGCAGCCGGCCCGCCCAGTCCCGGCTCAGGTCGGCCGGCGCGAGCAGCGCCGCGCGGGAGACGTTCCCGGCGCGGAGCTCGCTCTCGAGCTTCGAGGCGAAGGCCGGGGCCAGCGCCAGCGGCGGGAACACCCACACGGCGCCGCGCCACGCGAGCGAGAGCCCGTCCTGCTCGGCCGAATACCACTCGGTGGCCGCGATGCGGTCCTGCGCATCAGCGTTCGAGCACGGGTCGAGGTCGATCGACCCATCGAAGGCCTTCCTCACGCACGCGAGCAGCAGGCGCGGGACGATCAGGTCCGGGTGGACGTCCTCGTAGCCGGCGGCCTCGTCCGCGGGCGCATCCGCGGGCGCGCCGCCGCCGTCCGGCCCGCCCGCGGCGGGCGCGTCCTCCTGGCCTCCTGCCGGCGCCCTGGCCGCCGGGGCGGCCGCAGGCGCGGCAGCGGGCCCGGGGGCCGGCGGAGAGCCGGCCGCGGCCGGAGCCGCGGCCGGAGCCTTCCCGGCCGTGGGCAGCGGCGGGAGCGCGGGCCGCCCGGCGTCGTCATCGGCCTTCGGTGCCTTCGGGGCCTTGGGGGGCGCCGGCGGGCGGCGCGGCGCCGCCGCACGGGCCTTCGACGGCCGCCCGGTGCGCTGCTCGACCGCACCGACGAGCGTCGGGGCACGCTTCGCCTTCACGTCCTCAAGGGCCTGCCGGCGTACGTCCTCCGGCTGCTCCCGGACGGCGTAGGCGTCACCAACCTTTACGTCGCCGCGGCTGACCGCGGAGGCAAGCTCGGGAGCCTGCTCCATGAGGCGCTCGGCCTGGCGGGTGTACTCCGGCGAAACGCCCAGCGCGGCCGACACGCGCTCCTGCTCGCGCACGACGCCTGCCGGCTCGCCGTTGGCGTCAGCCTTGCCGTCGCCGTCGGCCGCCGCATCGGCGGCCCGCGCCGCCGGGGACGGAGCCGGGGCCGGACCGGCTCCGGAGCCGGGAGCCCCGCCCTTCGCCAGTTCTTCGCCGGCGGCGGCACGTGCCTCGTCGCCGACCGGGCCGCCGACGCCCCTCGGCGGAACCCCGAACGCACCCGGGGCCAGGCGCCGGATGTTTGCGGCGATCATGGCCCTCTCGCTCTGCGAGAGGGAACGCACGTGGAGGTTCTCGGACACGATGACGTGGACCGGATGCTGGCCGGGCTCAAGGTCGCAGAACGTCACCGGGACCTTCGCGGCCAGGGCCGCCCGGAACCGGTTGCGACCGTCGATGATCTCGGTGCCCCGGCGCACGACCGGGTGGCGCAGCCCATTGGCCTCGACGTCCTTGACCATCTCGTCAAAGGCCTTGCCCTCGATGAGGGGAAAGAGCCGCGCGATCCTGTGCGCGGTGTACTCGACCCCGCCAAAGGCGTAGGTCTCGGGCGCCGACCCCGGCGGCTCGCCGCCGGCCGGCCAGGCCGCGTCGGTTGCATCATTTGGCATGTTTCAATCCTCGCTCCCACCTGGGGAGCAGCCTCTACGTTTCAGTTTCAATCCCTGCTCCCGTGCCGGGAGCGGTCCGCCGCACGCTATTCCGGCCGGATCGGGGCGGGTCCGCCGCCCGAGGCGGCCGCGTCGGTGTCCGCCCCGGGGTCAATCGCCCCCGGGGCGACGCGGGCCCGGGGCGCGGGCCCGGCGCCCGCGGCCGGGGGACCGGCTCCAACATGTTGGGACCGCCCGTCCGCCGCGCCGGGAACACCGCCCTCGGGGACGGGCGGCCGCGCGTCCGCGGACCCGGGCTCCGGGGCAACGTCGAGCGCGCCCGCCGGCTCGCCGGCCGCGGCGTCGGGGGCACGGGCGACGCGCCCGAGCGGCCCCTGCAGCACCACCGGCGAGAAGGCGTCGGCGTCGACGGTCAGGGGCGGCGGCGGGACCTCGTCGGCCCCGTGCTCGACCGCGTGGATCACCTCCGACGCATAGCGCACGAGCGATTCCTGCATGTGCGGCTTCGCGTACATCCACTGGTCGAAACGCCCGCGGAGGATGAAGCCGAGCAGTACCGCCAGCCCGTAGTACAGCACGAAGAGAACCAGTCGCATCGTCAAGACCACCCCCGCCGACCGGGCCCCTGCCGGCGCACCCGCGGGCCGTTGCGCTAGGCTGTCGGCTGACAACCAGGATAGCGCCGGCCGCGCCGGAGACACCGCCGAGAATGCCCGCCGATCGCCACGACGACCGCGCCGCCGCCCAGCCGGCCGACCACGAGCTGGTGGCGGCCAAGCACGCGCACATCCGCGAGCACGTCCGGACGACGGCCGTCGAGATGCGGAGCGCGCCGGGCCGGGGGGCCCGAAGCGCCGGCGGCATCGACGGCTGGCTGACCTCGATGGTCCGGCGCTACGCCAACCACACGCGCGACGGCGTCGCCGGCCCCGGCCACGGCGACGGCACGACGAACGACACGTTGCGCGCCGTGCTCGAGGGGCACCGCCGGGAGATGCAGCTCGCCGCCCTCGCGGGCAACGTGGCCGACGGCCACGACCCGCAAAGCGCCCGCGTCGCCGCGTCGACGGCGGTCGAGGCCGCGCCGCCGCGCGACGAGCGCGCCCGGGACCCGCGCAGCCCGGCGTCCCCGTCGCGGCCGAGCATCACCACCGTCGAGCAGAAGTACAGCTACGGCCCGCAGGACTTCAGCCGCAGCAACGTGGTCGATCGCCCGCGGGGCCAGCCCGTGTTGCGCCGCGGCGCCGGCCACGCGCTGGCCCCGCCGGCCGGGCCGCCGCCCGCAACCGGGCTGGCGGCGCTCGCGGCGCGCTCGCGCGGCCAGGGGCCGCAACGGTAGGAAGACCGCAAGGAGGATCAGCCATGGCGAACAAGGAGCTGCGCGCGGCAGCGGGCAGCGCGATCTCGAAGGCCGCCCCGGCGGTGTCGCGCACGGCCAGCGCCATCGAGGACACGCAGTCCCAGGTGACGACCGGGATCATGACGGGCAACGCCGCCCAGGCCCGCAACCCGCTCAACGACGCCATCGGCGCCGGCCTCGGCGCATTGGGCCGGCGACTCGGCCGCGGCGGCCAGGACGCGCCGGGCGGACCCGGCGAACCCGCCGGCTCGGGCGCGGCCCGGGCGGCGGCCGGGACGTCCGAGACCCTGCGGAACGCGCGCGAGGTCCCCCTCCGGCAGGGCGGCCAGCCTGATGATCCAAAGCCGAACAACGGCCCGGATTGGGCCGGCAGGCAACTCCCTCCCGACCCGCGCAACCGCGACCGGGGCCATGACCACGGCCACGGGCGCTAGCCCGCACCGCAGGCGATGGACGGCCACGCCTGGGAGCGGCCGCCGCTCGAGGGGCTCAACTACCGCCCATCAAGCGAACCACGCAGTGGGCCGGTGCCGCGCAGGCGGTCGGCACCGAGCGCGAGTGCACCCGGCAGCCGGCAGGTCGCCCGCATCGGCAATAAACTGAACCAGATCGCGCGGTAGGCGAACACGCACACCGAGACGGCCGAAGCGCAAGGTCTCGCCCACTGAGTCGCCATTGAGCGGGCAATCGCGCGACTGTTCCGCTTCGGAGAGGAGCGGCCGGGTGCACGCCAAGTTCATCACCCGCGGCACGGACGGCACCGGATCGAGACCACCCCGCCCGGGCGGGAATGAGCCGTGTCCCCAGTCAATACCTGTCAGGTTCCACTCGTGCGCCCCGCGCACGCGACGATGAACCCAGCCCCGCAGTCATCGCTCCAGGCTCGACAGATCCGCCCCGCGCACGCGGGGACGAAGCGCAGATCGGAGCGACACGACCGGTACGGATCCGCCCGGCGCGCGCAGGCCGGGATGAACCCCGCGTTCGTGAGACACTGCTATCCTCGGAAAATGCCAAGTGGTCACGCCGCCGGGCCCACCGACCGAAACGCCTGGATACGAACGGAGCTCAAGCGCCGGGGCCGCGAAGAGGGAGCACTGACGCAGCCGGTGGCGGTGCTGCCGCCCAACGCGTTCAGCGACGCGTACGCCGACCCCGACCCGCGATTCCCGACAAGCGGGCGCGGACCCGAATGCGCAGCAATCGCGGGGCTGCTGAACCGGGCGTGCTGCGGGTGGCCGCAGAGCCCGACAGCACGAGAGTTCTACGAGGCGATGCGCACGCCGGTGCGAACCGCACGCCAGCGGGCGATCGTACGTGTGCTGATCGTCGAAGGGACGACCGACACGGTCGCATTCGGCTACCTCGACGGGGCGTACACCTGGCGGCAACTGGCGCAGGCGATGCACGAGAACAACCACTACAGCGCGGAGCTCGCCGACTACGTCAACCGGCACGCGAAGCCACACCAATGACCCTGCCGGAACCAGCGCGCACGCTGTGGAAGCAGCACCGCAAGGCCATCGACCGAATCGCCACGGCGTCAGGCGGCGAGAGCCGCACGATGCTGGGCGGCGGATCCGTGCTCGCTTCACGGTGGCACCACCGCGAAAGCACCGATATCGACATCCTTCTGCCGGACCGCGACAACGTCGCCGACGCTGGCAAGGGCGGACCACTGGACCTGGCAGCAGCCACGGGGGGAAAACATGAGGGCAGCACCCGCGAGCGGCTGATCGTCGTACTCAAGAACGGCAAGCTCGACGTTGCGGCAATCCCGCCACAGCTGCCAGGGCTCGAAAGCCGAACCGACGTCGAAGGACGTTCCGAGGTGGTCCTCGACAACGCGCAGATCCTGCGGGGAAAGTTCTACCGTACCGACCGCGGCGTGACACGCGACGCCTTCGACATGGCAGTGGCCGCCGAAGAAGACCCCCGTGCGCTCGAGATCGCAGTCAACAGCCTCGACGAGGCCAAGAGACGAACCATCTGTCACAACCTCTTGACCATGAACGACGAAATGGTCGAGGACGCGAAGACAACGCTGCGAGGGGTGCCGCCACATTACGAGAAATACCTGGACGGCATGGGAGACGCGGCAGCCGACGCTGCGTGGAACCACCGCTACAGGCACGTGCGAATCCGGACGACCGACATCGGCATCGCGATCGAGACGACGAGCCCCGCGGGCGGAACGCGGACCGAGACCTACCAGCGGGAACAGGCACACGCCGCACTGACTCAATCCGGTATCGGCGCCTACATCGCCGCGAACAGCACGCTGCGTCGGCGAGGACTGGAAGCAAGCCTCGACGCACTCAGCAAGAAGAGGTGGACCGGCGTGGCGTTCGACAGCGACGACGGGACGCCGGAGCGACGCCTGAACGAGGCGCGCAGCAGCGCCGGGCTCGGCAAGATGGTCGAGATCGGCGACCAGGCAGAGGAGCCCGCCAGAGCGCCCGACGCCATCTCGCTCCGGCCCGGCAGCCCGCCCGACGCACCGGAGCCGAATCCGGGGCCGGACCCGGCCGGCAGGCAGCAGCCTCGCGACTCGCGCAACCGCGACCGTGGCCGCGAGCGCTAGCCCGCACCGCAGGCAATGGACGGCTGCGCCTGGGAAAGGCCGCCTCTCGAGGGGCTCAACGACCGCCAGCGCGAGGCCGCCTCGGCCCCCGACGGGCCGACCCTGGTGCTGGCCGGGCCCGGCTCGGGCAAGACCCGGGTGATCTGTGCGCGGATCGCCCACCTGGTGCGCAGCCGCGGCATCGACCCCGCCCGCATCGCGGCCATCACCTTCACGCGCAAGGCAGCCGGCGAGATGGCCGGGCGCGTGCGCGAGATGCTCGGGCCGCTCCACGGCAACGGCGTCTGGGTCTCGACCTTCCACCGCCTGTGCGGCCGCATCCTGCGCCGGGACGGCGCGCGCGTCGGCATCCCGCCGGACTTCGCCGTGGCGCAGGCGGGCGAGCGGCAGGCGCTGCTGCGCGAGGCCGCGCGCGAGGTCCGCGGCCGCGGCGGGCCGCTCGGCGCGAACGCCGTGCTGCACCGCATCAGCGGGATCAAGAACAGGCTCGAGAGCCCCGACGACCCGAAACAGTGGGGGGCGGGCGGGCAGGCCGCCGAGACGGCGGCGATAGCCGGACGGTACCAGGACAAGCTCGCCGAGCGCAACACGCTCGACTTCGACGACATGATGCTCTGGACCATCCGGCTGCTGCACGAGCACAGGGACGTGGCCGCGGCCGGCGAGCGGGAGCACCCGCACCTGCTGGTCGACGAGTACCAGGACACGAACCTGCCGCAGTACGTGCTCATCCGGCAGCTGACCGCCGAGCGCGGCAACGTGTTCGCGGTCGGCGACCCCGACCAGGCGATCTACGAGTGGCGCGGGGCGAGCATCGAGAACATCATGCGCTTCGAGGACGACTTCGAGGGCGCGCGGCGCATCGACCTGAACCTGACGTACCGCTCGACGGGGAACATCCTCGAGGCGGCCCGGGCGGTCATCGAGCCGAACACGGCGCGCATCGACCGCGCCATCGAGACGACCCGCGACGCCGGCGGCCCAGTGCGCCTGCACCTGGCGGCGGACCCGGCCGGCGAGGCCCACTACGCCGCCGAGGCCGCCCGCCGGCGGCAGACGGCCGGCGGCGGGCCGGTCGCGGTGCTCTACCGGACGAACGCGCAGGCGTGCGCGATGGAGTCGGCGTTCAGGAACGCGTCGGTCCCGTACCGGATCGCCGGCGGCGAATCGTTCTACGAGCGGCCGGAGATCCGGGACATGCTGGCCTGCGTCGAGATCGCGGCCGGGGGCGGCGGGGCCGGCGCCGCTGCGCGGCGCTTCCTGGCGATGCCGCCCGGCGAGCGGGTCAGCGCAGCCGGGCTCGACCGCATTGACCGTGCCGGTCCATCCTCGGCGCCCTGCCGCGAGCGGGTCGCGGCGGCCCTCGGCGACGGCTCGCTGAGCCCGAGGGACGCGGCGGCGGCGGCCCGCCGGCTCGAGAAAATCCGGACGCTGGAGGGCTGGCAGGGCCTGGGTCCGGCCGACGTCATCGTCCGGGCGCAGAGGCTGACCGGCTACCGCGACGCGCTGCGCAAGGGCGACGACAAGCGCCAGATCGAGCGGATCGAGAACATCGACGAGCTGGTGCGCGACGCGCGCGAGTTCGCGCGCGAGGGGCGCGGGGCGGCCGGCGCCGGGCGCGAGGACCCGCGCCAGGTGAGCGCCGGGTTCGTCGAACGCTGCAGGCAGCTCCGCGAGGCCGCGCACGGCGCGCGCGAGGCCGGCGCGGGCCGCGAGCCGGTCACCCTGTCCACACTACACGCGGCCAAGGGGCTCGAGTTCGACACGGTGATCCTCGCCGGCTTCGACGCCGAGCGGCTGCCGCACCACCGCACGGTGTCGGAGGCCGGCGACCCCGGCGGCGGCCATCGAGGAGGAGCGCCGCCTAGCCTACGTCGGCATGACCCGGGCGCGCAGGGAGCTGCACCTGACGGCGCCCTTGCGGATCGCCCACGGCGCCAGGCTCAAGCGCGTGGAGCGCTCGCCCTTCATCGAGTCCATTCCCGACCGGCTGATCGAGCGCACCGAGCCGCCAGAGCCGCACGCCGCACCGGCGCCGGCCGGGGCCACGGCGCGGGAGCGGCCACTGGGGCCCCACGGCGCGGGGCGGACCGAGCCGGGCTACGCCGCCGCCGCGCGCTAGGCCCGGCGAGACGCAGCGCGCCGCCCCCGCGAGGCCGCGTCCCATGGCGCCGGCCAGGTTCACCGGGACGCACGGCGCCCCCGCCTCGAGAATGTCACCGTCGCTCAGCCGGACGTTCTCCATCGCGCTCCTCCGTTCCTTTCTCGCCGGTGCTCCGCCTGCGTGCCGGCGCCTCATGGCCGGTCGGCCAGCCGCAGGGATCGGCCGCCGGCCGTCTGGCGGAGTCTTGGCCGGATCCCGGCCGGCCGGGGGCCCTCGGAGGGGGCCCACCCTGGGGGCCCGCCTCGGTCGTTCAGCCGGTTAGTGAATAGAGCGGTTTTCTGCTTGCCGGGCCCGGCAAGCAGAATTGGACGGCTTTTTGGCCCTCAGGGGCGAAAGTCGTTTTTCTGTCCGCAATTTGTTGCTGAAGAACGAGTTCTGCTGATTCCCATCGGCTTGCAGGCGAAAAGGGTAACCCCAAATTTTTGGGGTAACCACTTTCATGCTTATGCAGTCTGAAAATAATTATGCAGTCCGGGACCCGTCGTGTCCCAGGTGCATGGATGGGAGCGATCTCGGGCCGGGCGCGCCCTGTTGCAGGTGGATTGGCCGATCCGTCCGGCGGCAGGTTGCAGGGGTCTGCGGCCCAGCCATCCGGGCGGGCAGCAGGCCGTCGGGCCGCATCGTCCCGGAGACCCGCGCGCCGGGGCTCTTCCCCTCTCGAAGCCGCCCGCCGCTGGCCGGCGATCGTGCCGGCCTGCCGGACGCCGGACGATGCTGCGCTCGGAGGAGCTCGGCGAGGGAACGGCCGCCCTCTGGCGCCGGGCCGATGGCTGGGTGCTGCTGGCGCCGACCAGCCGCCGGCGCGATCCCTCGCCGCCCGAGCTGGTCGAGGCGACCATCGCCGCCATCGGCCCCGCGTGCCTGCGCCGCGGCATCAGCGAGGGGGCGGTGCCCCCGCTCGGCTACGGCCTCGGCGGCAGGGGCGCCGCCAGCGTCCTGCCGCGCCATCGGCCCGGCGTGCCTGCGCCACGGCATCAGCGAGGTAGCGGTACCCCCGCTCGGGTGCGGCCTCGGCGGCAGGGGCGCCGCCAGCGTTCTGCCGCTGGTCCTCGAGGCCGCCGCCCGGCGCCCCAGGATCAGCTGGACGCTCTGCCGCCGGCCCAACGCGTTGGGCTGACGCCGCGGGCCGTGAAACACAGGGTCGGCGTGATCGTTAGGACTCCCGCCAGAATAACTTGCCCGTTATGCCGGCCGCTCTGCTATGCTCGGCGTCATGAACGCCGTAACGCAAGCGGTGCAAGGAAAGTTCAACGTGTTGGGGCCGCTGTTGGACGAACGCACGCGACGCCTGTGGGCCGCGGCGGAAGCCCGCGCCATTGGCCGCGGCGGAATTACGCGGGTTGCCGAGGCGACCGGGCTGTCGCGCGGCACGGTGCGGGCCGGCGTGAGGGAACTGGATTCGGCCACGCCGCCGGTGCCGCGGGCGGGCGGTGCGCGGATTCGTGCCCCGGGCGGTGGCCGCAAGGCGGCGGCGGAACGCGACCCGGGTCTGGTCAAGGCGTTGGAGCATCTGCTCGACCCGTTCACCCGGGGCGACCCGCAGGGACCTCTGCGCTGGACATGCAGCAGCGCGGCGCGCTTGGCGGAGCAATTGGGGGCTGAAGGCCATCGGGTCAGCGAGCGCACGGTGAACCGGCTGCTGCACGAATTGGGCTATAGCTTGCAGGCCAATCGCAAGACGCTCGAAGGCCGCCAGCATCCGGATCGGGATGCGCAATTCCGGCGCATCGCCCGTCGCGTGCGGGCGTTTCAACGCTTGGGCCAGCCGGTCGCCTCGATCGACACGAAGAAGAAGGAGTTGGTCGGCCGATACCGCAACGGCGGCCGGGAATGGCGTCCGAAGGGCCAGCCCGAGGAAGTGAAGGTCCATGACTTCATCGATCGGGAACTCGGCAAGGCGATCCCCTACGGGGTCTACGACCTGACGGCGAACACGGGTTGGGTGAGCGTGGGCGTTGACCACGACACGGCGGAGTTCGCCGTGGAGACGGTTCGGCGCTGGTGGCTGCAAATGGGGCGTCAGGCGTATCCGTCGGCCACGCGATTGCTGCTCACCGCCGACGGGGGCGGTTCGAACAGCAGCCGCAGCCGGCTGTGGAAGTTCGAGTTGCAGAAGCTGGCCGACGCGCTGGGGTTACGGATCTCGGTGTGCCACTTTCCGCCGGGGACCAGCAAGTGGAACAAGATCGAGCACCGGATGTTCTGCCACATCACGGAGAACTGGCGGGGCCGGCCGCTGGTGAGTCACGAGGTGGTGGTGAACCTGATCGGCGGTACGACTACGCAGGGCGGTTTGGCCATCCGGTCGGAGTTGGACGAGGCCGACTATCCAACCGGTCGGGAGGTCACGGACGACCAGATGGACAGGCTGTCCATCAAACGCGACGCGTTTCATGGTGAGTGGAACTACAGCCTGCTACCCAGATCCGACCTGAACGGTTAATTTATTTTGGCGAGAATCCTTAGCTGCCAGAATCGCTGTTCGGCAACCTGATCATCCGACCGCCACTCTCGTTCAGGAAATCGACAGGCTGTACTCGCCTTATCAGGCGAAAGTCAAGCAGCCCCACTCCTGATCTGCTTTTCTTGGCGGAAGGGCTTGACACGCGTCAAGTTTACTGATTCACGTTAACCTGAAAGGAGAATCGGCAACATGGCCAATGCAGCAGTTCCGGAGATCCCGGCACTCGACATCGAGAACCTGACCAAAGGCATCCCTCTTGGATCGTGGGTGGCCATTGCGTCGACTCACGATCGCGTGGTCGCCCACGGCTCCACCATCTCTGCGGTTGTCGCCGAAGCCGAGTCCAAGGGAGAACTGAATCCTCTCATCATCAGGGTGCCCGAGAAAGCGATGGCATTTCTCTAGTGCCCTCAATCAGTTGCAGCTACACCCGCGTACCGATCGGACCCACCGCTACTCACCCCAACGGACACATCGTCCTGCGCCCCTGGTTGATTGCAGGCGTCGCGTTACCCGGACAGGCAAGAAGATTGCCCTGCACCGTCTGCCTGGACACCGGTGCGGACTCATGTGTGTTCCCGCTGTCGCTCGCTCACCGCCTCGGCCTGAATGTGCTGGACATGCCCAGCTCCCTCACGATGGGCGTGGGGTCAAGCGCGGTCGTTTACCATGCCCAGGTCAACGTCGAAATCGGCTTCACGAGAGCCGGAGAACAGGCTCCCTTCCACGTGATCCGTTTAGACATCATCACCGGATTTACGGAAGGCCTGGACGCGCAGGGTATTGGCTTGCTCGGACAGAGCGGATTCTTCGATCGGCATGACGTGCTGTTCAGTCAGAGACAAGGTTTCTTCACGATCGATACCGGCCCAAACGGGTATCAGCGGTAGGCCGAACGCTCTCGATCAGCGATCCTCTGATCGAGAGCGTTCAGGATCCACATCTCGTCCGTGCTGCCCCTCCTGCTCGCGCACACGAGGCGCCGACCAAGCGCCGCCGACCAAGCGCCACTGGCGCGATCCCTCGCCACCCGAGCTGATCGAGGCGACCATCGCCGCCATCGGCCCCGCGTGCCTGCGCCTCGGCGTCAGCGAGGTGGCGGTACCCCCGCTCGGTTGCGGCCTCGGCGGCCTTGAAGCCGCCCGCGTCCTGCCGCTGGTCCTCGAGGCGACCGCCCGGCGCCCTGGGATCAGCTGGACGCTCTGCCGCTGGCCGGCCCGGGCGCGGGCCGCGGCAGAGCGCCGGCCCACGGGCCGGCCCAACGCGTTGGGCCGACGCCGCGGGCCGGGAAACACACGGCCGCCCTGCGGGAGAACGAGGGGTCCGGCCCCAGGACGGCCGCGCCCGCCGCGCTCGCCGCGGCGGGATCCGGCAGGGAGCGGCAACGGCCGGACTAGCAGCCGACCGACCCGACGATGCCGATCCAGGTGAGGAACGCCGGCGCCGAGAGCACCATGCCCGCACCGAAGATCAGGCCGGCGAGCGCCGACTTGCTGCCGCCCTCGCCGAACGCGAACATCAGGCCCCCGACGACGAAGGCCGTCAGCGCGAGCCCCTTGCCGATGACGCCCGTGAACGCGTTGCAGACCGCCTGGGCCGCCGTGCCCCACGGCCCGTCGCTCGCCAGCACGACGGCCGACGAGTCCACGAGCACGACGGCGAACGCCGCCGCGACGGCGGAGCCGGCGAGCAGGGCCGGCCGCGTGGCAAGCACGCGGCGCGGCGCGGCCGCGGCCGCCGCGTACACCGCCCGGCGCGTGCGCACGATCACGCGCAGGAGCCGCCGCCGCCCGCGAGCGAGCGCCGGCGGCGCCCCGACGGCCGACAGCAGTACCAGGCCGGACACGACGGCCACGGCCTGGTAGTACGCGATGCCGCCCCCCGTGCAGCCCATTGCCACCAGTACCGCGACGGTCACGAGGCTCGAGACGAAGAGCAGCGACGACGAGACGAGACGCCGGTTGCGGTTGCCCATGATGAACCCTCCCTGAAGTGATGCCGGCAACACGGCGCAGACTACCCGAGGGAGGCGCGCCCGCCGCGGCGGGGACCCCGGTACCCAATACTCCAGCGACGCGGGGCGGCGCCCGCAGGCGGGTCCGTCGCGAGCGCGGAGGCGCCGCCGGCCGCCCGCCCCCGACGAGAGGCCGCCGGCGGCGGCACGGAGGAACCGATGGTCGACATGAGCCAGATCCAGATCACCCTGCCCGATGCCCTCATCCTCTCGGCGGCCACCGTCTCGGCGCTGCTCGCCTGGCGCGCATCGCGGCGGGCGAAGCAATGCGCGCTGCGCATCGACGAGTCGCACCGCGACGAGCGCGGCGACGGCCAGGCCGCGCCGCCCGCCGCCCCCGGGGCGATGGCCGAGTCGATAGCCCGGATGCACAGCCGGATCGACCAGCTGACCGACGACTCGGCCGCCATCAAGACGCAGAGCGACCAGACCGCCAGGAACGTGCGCGCCGTGCTCGACGCCAACGACGCCGCGCAGATCGAGACGGCCACCCTGGCACAGAAGGTCGACGGCGCGGTCGAGCTGATGCGCGCTGTCGACGAGAGGCACCAGGCGCGCCACGCCGAGACGCTCAAGGCGATCGAGACAGTCACGGCGGCTGTCGGCAAGCCCGGGCGCCGCGCCAAGGGCCGCCAGGGCGCCGACGCCGCGCCGAAGCGCCGCAGGCGCCAGCCCGCCACCGCCGCAGGCGGGAAGAAGCGGCCGCAGGCGGGAGCCCCAACCGCCGAGACGCCGGCTGCGGCCACCGACGCACCGGCCCCGGCCGAGACCAGGGGCACAATGCCGACGGCCGGCGAACCACCGGCCAACACCGCCGACGACACCCAGGCCGCAAGCGGCCCGGCCGCCGAGGCCGCAGCGCGGCCGCCGAAGACCAGACAGAAGACCGGAGGCTGGACACCGGAACCCCACGCCGGCGCCGCGCCCGGCAAGCCCGAAAACAAGGACAGCACCGAGCCGGCCGCTGCCGCCGAGGCGCCGTCCCCGGCCGGAACCGAGGCGGCGGCCGAGGCCCCTGCGCCGACGGCCGGCGAGCCACCGCCCGCCGCCGCCGGCGACGCCACCGGCGATACCCGGGCCGAGACCGCCGGTGCCCCGGCCGCTGCCGCCGAGGCACCGGCCCCGACCACGGCCGAGGCCGCAACACCGACGGGCAGTGAGCCATGGGACGCGGCCGCCGGCGACGCCGCCGGCGATACCGCGGCCTCGGGCGGCCCGGCCGCCGAGGACGCGGCCACCGGCAAAGCCACGGCGCCGGAAACGCCCGCGGCCGAGGCGACCCCCAGCACCGGCTCCAAGGACCGCTAGCAGCGCGCCGCCAGCGCCGGATAGCCCGTGCGAACACCGGGGAGCGGCACGGCGGAGGGGACAGGGCGCAGGCCGCCGCGCCCGACGGCCATCGCGTGGTGCACGCGCTGCTTGCGCGCCGGGATGCGCCACCGCGGAGACCCGGCCGATACCGCGTGCCGCTACTGCGGCGGCCCGGTCGAGCACCGGAAGCACCCCACCGTGCGGCGCGCCCGCGCGGCGCTCGCCGAGCGCTGGCGGCGGCGCCAGACGCGCAAGGCGGCGGGCGAGATCGTCGAGACGCCCGCCGGCGGCGGCCACGTCAACGTCGAGACGCCGTGGGACACGGCGGCCGGGCGCGCCGCCGCTCACCACCCGCGGTCGAAGCGCAGGGCCACCGACGCCCCGCGCTCGAGCCCGAGGCCGTCCGGCCCGCCGCCCGCCAGGGGCGACGAAGCCGTGACGACGGCCGCGGCCCCGCCGGCGAAGACGTAGCCGACGTCCGTGTCCACGCGCGGCCGCGCCGGCCCGAACAGGGACGCGGCGCCCGGCGCCGCGGCATCCCACCACGCCGAGGGCCCGAGCCCCGCCGCCGGGCCGTAGCCCGGCCGCACCGCCAGCGACCAGCCCTCGCCGGTCTCCGACGCTCCCCAGCGCAGGCCGCCGCCCGCTGACACCCGCTTCGAGCGGTGGGCGCCGCCGCCGCCACCAACGACCTCGACCTCGGCCGCGGCCGTCCACGCCAGGCGCGAGCCGGGACGCTGCCAGCGGTAGTCGACGCCCAGATCGGTGGCCATCGCCACGGCGCGCGGCCCGAGGCGGCGCACCCATTCGAGGTCGCGGCCGGCGTCCCACCGCTGCCAGACCGCCAGCGACAGGTGCGACGGGGCGCGGGGGCCGCCGACCCGCATCCCGGCCCGGACGCCCGCGCGTCCGCGCAGGGCCGACGACGCGTCGCCGATCACGCCGCCGCCGCCGTGCTCGACGCGCACCCGGAAGACGTCGCCCTCGAGCTCGAGCTCGACAACGCCGGCCCGGGCCAGCGACAGCGAGCCGCCGCCGGAGTACAGCCAGAGGCCGACGCGGGCCTCGGCGCCGCCGGGAGCGGCGCCGGTCGACGCCTCGGCGCCGGGCCCGCCGCTGGCCGGGCCGCCCCAGGCGGCGCCGACCGAGGTCCACAGCCGCACCCTCGGGTGCGGCGCGACGCCGACGTACGGCGCCGCGAACTGCCAGCTCACAGGCACGTCGGCCACGTCCGTCGCGTGCGACCCGGCGCCGTGCCGGCGGCTGTAGGCCCCGAACGACCAGCCGTAGAGCCCGCCGATGCGGACCCGGCCCACCCGGCGGTCGACGCCCGCGACCGCGGTCACCAGCCCCGTCTCCACGGACCGCCCGGCGCCGGCGGCGTCACGGTCCATCTGCGACGAGCCGCGGAACCAGACCGACCACGGCGACCGCGGGCGGCGCGCGGACGGGTCGAGCCAGCCGAGCAGGTCTCCCTGCGAGGAGAGCGCCTCGACCAGCCGCCCGACGCGCCGGAGCGGGTCGCCGGCCGCGGCCGGCCCCATCACCGCCGCCGCCCGGTGGCGGAAGCCACGGCCGACTCGGCCGAGGCCGGCGGGACCCGCCGCGGGCGCGCCGGCAGGGAGCAACACCCGCGCCGCCTGCCCGAGGCGCCGTGCGGCGGCCGCGCCGCGCCGTCCGGCGGGCACCCGGCCGCCGCCGGGGAAGAGCGTCTCCGACTCGTCCTCGAACGGGTCGCAGGCGGCCGAGCCGGCGCACGAGAAGCGCGCAGCGAGCGCACCGGTCACGGCCGAGCCCAGGAGCCGGCCGCTGCGCGTGAGCGACGCCGCCCGGCCCGCGGCCACCTCCACCCGGAGCTCGTGGTCCTCGATGACCACGCTCAGCCGCACGTTGCCGCCGCGGCCCGTGCCGAGCAGGAGGTCGATCCGCTCGGCGCCCTCCGCCAGCCCATCGCCCCTGACCAGCAGCTCGACGGCCACCGGCTGGTCGCGGTAGAACCGCAGAAGGCGCGAGTGCGGCGGCAGCACGATATCAACGCCCGGCTCCGCGCCGCCCCCGCCGGCGCGCGCCAGCACCGCAGTCACCTCCACGACGTCCGAAACGGGCTCCTGACAGACCGCGGCCCCGCCGGCGCCGTCCGGGTTCTCCGGCCCCGGGCCCGGGCCCCGGGTGACCACGCGGTGGACGAGCTCGAAACTCACGGCGACCAGCCCGTCCGCCGCCGGCGGCTCGGTGACGGCCAGGACGGACGGCGCGTCCGGGCAGCGCGCCGGGTCAAGGCCGAACCAGGGCAGGCCGCCGCCGTCCGGCTCATCGTCGTCGACGATGACGACCACCGCCTCCCAGCGCGGCGGGCCGCCCGCCCCGAAAGGCGGCGAGCACGAATCGCCCACGACCGGGTCGTAAAAGTCGAGATGGAACGTCTCGTCCGCCTCGGAGACGGTGTCGCCGACGACCACGAGGTGGTCCGAGCGCGCGAGACTCGAGCCGACGGGCAGGGCAAAGTACCCGCCCGGACCGCCGCCCGCGGTCCACACGTCGGCGTCCGACGCGGTGCCCCGGCCCACCACCAGCCGGAACGGATAGCAGTAGGTGGCGGGACTCACGCGGTCGGTCTCGATGACGAGCGCGGCCCGGAAGTCCCGGTCGGTCTCGGCCACCTCGAGCTCGAGCGGCCCGGCCTGCGACGTCAGCTCGGGGGCCTGCTCGGTCCGGTGGTCGGTGATGCCGACGGTGAAGAAGCTCTTCGGCTGGGCCAGGGCCGAGCGCACCCGGGCTACGTCGCGCCGGAGCTCCACGCAACCCACCGGAGGGTCGGTCGGGGCGAGCGGGTCCGTCGCGTACGAGAACGAGAGGACGAAGGTCTCCCGCGCCTCGGCGAGATCGTCGGAGAACACCTCGACGCCCTCGAGGACGACGGTCGGGTTGCGGGGCTCGAAGCAAGCCGTCCCGCGCATGCCAAGGCTGGCGGCGGACAGCCGGCCCGCCGGCCGGTCCGGGCCGTCGAAGTCGGAGCCATCGCGGCCGGGCGGCCCCTTGTCCGCGGTCTCGGCCTCGACCCACCAGTGGATCCACTGCGCCTGCAGAGGCTCCCAGGGACCCTCCGTGTCTCCCTGCCGGCCGCCGCCCTGCAGAACCCGGGTCAACGCGAAGCGAACGTCCCGGCGGGCACGGCTGCCGTCCGCCGGGTGCTCGGGCTCGGCCGCCGCCAGCGGCGCGAGGACGTAGGTGAACGACGGCGACTCGCCCTGCGCCCGGACGGGCGCAGGCAGCAGGATGGCGAACGCACAGGCGCAGACGAGAGCGCCCGGGACCGGCCGGCGCAGCCGGAGCCGGACCGGGGCGCCGGCGCCGGACGCCACGCGCACTCGAAGGAAGGATCCCCGCACCGCCTGCAGCAGAAGTTCCACGCCCAGACCCCGTTCCGCTCACGCCGACCCCGACGCCCGCGACCACCGCTGGCCGGCGCAAGCGTAGGGAACCGCGGCCGGATGAGACACGACAAAAGGACGCGGACGCCCGTGAAGACACGGCCCGCGAGAAAGGACTATCCTGCACCAATGGGCACCACGGACCGGCTGACGGTTATCAGCCTCGGCGTCGGCATCATCCTCGCCGTCGCCGGGGGCACGTGCTCGACGAACGCCCGGATCAACGACCTCCGGACGGACATGAACGCCCGCTTCACCAATTTCCGGGCCGACGTCAACGCGCGCTTCGCGGAAGCCGCCGCCGAGCGCCGCGAGGAGCACGGCCGGATCGACCAGCGGCTCGACCGGCTCGAAGACATCCTCCTCGCGCCCCCGCCGCCCGCCGGCAAGTAGCGCCGCCTCCCGGAGAAAGCGCACCGGGCGCCCCGCGCCTCGAACCCAACGCGTTGGAACCGGCGAGAGACCGGAAGCCGCGGCACCCGGCTGCGGCCGCGCCGGCCTCGCACCTGCTACCGGGACCGGGACCCCAAGCACCGGACAAGGTACGCGGCAACGCGGCCCGGCAGGCCACGCGGGGCATCGAAGCCCCCCTGCCACCGAGACCGGGACCCCAAACGCCGGACAAGGTACGCGGCGGCACGGCCCGGCAGGCCATGCGGGGCGTCGAAGCCCTCGGGGTGATCCAGCCGCGGGTCCTCCGCCCGGCCGGTCCGGGCCCGCAGCACGCGCGGACGCGGCGGGCGCTCGTCCGCCTCATCGTCCGGGTCGCCCGGCAGGCGCAGGTAGTCCGGGACGACGGGCGCGCGCCGGCGCTCCCGGACGCGCCGCCGCGGCGCGGCGCGGATCACCCGCGAGACGGAAACCGCCGGACGCGCCGCCTCCGGCGGGGGCGCGACGGCAGAGACCGTGCCGCTGACGGCATCGGCCAGCGCGGCGCGGCGCGGCCCGGCGCGCCCGAGCAGCAGGAGCATCGCGGCCAGGATGGCGGCGAACGCCGCGAACACGCCGGCATCGGCGGCGGACGGCGGCAGCAGCGGGCCGGCGGAAGCGCCCTGCCTGCGCAGCGTGAGGGCGAAGGCGAGCCCGAGGACCAGCGCCGCGCGCAGGTCGACGGCGGCCCGACGGACGAGCGGACGCCACCAGCCGGCGGGCGCGCCGTCCGGGCGCACCAGGCGCACACCGCAGGCCCGCCGGCCCAGGGTCGCGCCGAAGAGGCCGTCGCCGATGAGGACGGCCCCCCAGCCGACGGCCACCCAGGCGGCCGCCAGCGCCACAGGCGGGACCGTCACGCCGCCGGCCGTACGGATCCGGACCACCTCGGCGACGAGCGCCACGAAGGCGACGACGGCGAGCGCCGCCGCACCATCCACCAGGGACGCGAGCGCACGGCGCGCCAGGGTAGCGCGACCCGACGGAGGCTCGGCGGCCGCGGCGCGGGCGGCGGGCTCCGGCGGGCGGTCGAGGTCGGCCAGCTCCGGCGGCGCGTCGACCGACGTGGGCGACCCGAACACGGCGCTCGGCCGCGCGCCGGCCGGCTCGGCGGCCGAACCCGGCGGGGGCGCGCCGGCCTCCGGCCCGGCGGGCGGGGCATGTCGGGGCCGGGGGCGCGCCGGCGCCGGCGCCGGAACAACCGGTTCCGGATCGCCGGGATCCCCGGGCGCCGGACCGCCGGCGCGGTTGTGCGCTTCACGGACCTGGCGCGCCACGTCCGTGGGCAGCGGAGGACCGGGCGCGGGCAGGCCCGCACCCGCGTCCGAGTCCGGGAAGCTGTCCAGCTCCTCGCCGGACCCGTCCGGCGGCTGGCCGGCGGCAGCAGCGCTCACGCGGCGAGCCTAGCGGGCGCCATCCCGCACGCGCGATAGAATCCTCCCGATGGACAGCCGCGAAGCCGGGACGCAGGAAGCAGGGGAGGCCGGGGGCCGCCGCGCAGGCCGCAACGCCGAGTTCTGCCGCGGGCCGGGGGCGCCGTACGAGGAAGCCTGCCTCGGCAACGGCCGGATCCCGGCCGGGCAGCGGGGGAGGACGAGCCGCTGCCCCCGCTGCGTGGTCGAGCGGCGCAAGCGCCACATGCCCCGCCGGGCCGACCGGCCCCGGAGGCCGCCGCGCCGCCCGGCGGCGGCCGACGGCCGCCCGGCGACCTTCACCGAGGCGCTCAGGGAGGCCGACGCCGTGCTCGCCAGCCGCCGCGCCGAGGAACGCGCCCGGAACCCGCACGTGCGGTGGCGGACCGTACGGACCGAAACCAACGACGGCACACCCGTCGCGTGGGAGAGCATCGACCTCCGCCACGCCATCAACGACCGCTAGGAGTCTGCGCCGCAGGAGATTTGCGGCACGAAAGGGTCGTGAGTTCACGACCTGAGTCACGTGCCGGGGCAACGGTGTCGGTCGGCAGGGCGCGGTAGATTTTGCGGCCGTTGACGAACCGAAGGCGAAAATCGGTCATCACGGGCCACATGGCCCGCCAGAGGCCGCGATCCGCGTCGATTTGTCGCCGTTGCGAGCCTCATGCCCCGCCCTCTACGTCGCCTTCAGCACGTGCAGGCGCTTGACGTTGAGCGCCAGGCACACCAGGTCCCACTCGCACCGCGCCTTCGCCAGTCCACGCAGGCTGAAGCGCCGGAAGCCCAGCACGTGCTTGATCCAGCCGTTGGGAGCCTCCGACAACCACTTGCGCTGCGCATACACCGCCCGGCCCGCCTTCGTCTTCAGCTTGTCTATCATCCGACCCGTCGCCGGATGTTCCTCCAGATTGCGGGTAACCGCCTGCTTGCCCTCCCGGCCCGCCGCCACATACCCGTCAACGCCCCGCCGTTCCAGGTCCGTCAAGTCTCGCTCGTTGCAGTACCCCGCGTCGGCCAGCACCGTCGCCGGCTGCGCGTCAAGCGTCTCGTTGACCGTGTCGAGCAACACCGGCAACTCACCCTGGTCGCTCGCGTTCGCCGTCAGACCCGTTGCCACCACCAACTGGTGCTCGGCGTCCACCGCCACCTGCGCGTTGTAGCACTGCTGGAAGCCCTCGTTGCTCGTCATCATGATCGAGCTTTCCGGGTCCGTGAAGTTGCTCTGCGCCTTCTCGTCCGGCTCGCCATACGCCCGCTTGTACGGCCGCCCGCCCTTCGGGTTCCGGTCCTGCCCAGGTTGCCGACCCCGCGCGTCGTCCGCCGCCCGAGCCGCCGCTTCCAACCGCGCCTTCGCCGCCCGGATCGCTGCCAGACGCGCCTCCCGCCGACGCAACTCCGCCGGCAACTCATCGCCCCGAACCTCGGCGCCCAAGCACGCATCCTCGGTCTCGTCGGTCTCGTCCGCCTGGCGCAACAGCGCCGCGACCTCGCCTTCCAGACGCCGTTCCGCCTCCGCCATCCGGTCGTAGCTCATCGCCTTGCGCTTGCTCGCGTTCGCACGCACCTTCGTCCCGTCGACCGACAGCTTGCCGAGGCGAGCCAGACCCAACTCCTGCGCCAGACGCACCACCTCCACGAACAGCGCCTGGAAGTCCTCCAAGTGCCGGCGCCGAAATTCGCACAGCGTCCGGTGCTGCGGAAAGTTGCCCGCCGCCAACACCCGGAACGCCACGTCCTCTTCCAGCGCCCGGGCGATCCCACGCGACGAGAACACCCCCGTCGCATACGCGTAGAGCAGCACCTTCACCATCATCCGCGGGTCATACGGGGCGTTGCGACGACCGTCTCCCTCATACGGGGCGTAGAATGCCGTCAGATCCAAACCGTCCACCAGATCGCTGACGTGGTGCGCCAAGTGGCCTTCCGGCAGCCACTCCCGCACGTCCGGTGGCAGCAGCAGCGACTGGTCCGGCGAGTAGGGGCGAAACGTCGTCGACATCAAGTCCTTCCAGCGTCGAGTGCTCGCCTATGATTGTCGCACCGATTTTCTGCGGCGCAGACTCCTAGCCGCAGCCACTGCCACGCATCCCGGGAACCACCCCGTTCACGGACCGGCCGCAGCCTGCAACCCGGCATCGGCCGCCGCAACGAGCAGCAGGACGACTCCTGCCAACAGGAAAAGCTGGCTCGTCGACCCGAGCGAAAGGCAACCCAGCCCGGCCAGCACGACGAGCACGCCCGGCCGCGCAGGAGCCGCGTAGACAGCGCCGGCACAGACGGACCCCACCAGGACGAGCACCGCCATGGCGTCCCACGGGACCCGGCCGGCGAACATCACGCTGCCGGAGAGCCGGGGACCGCTCAGCGCGAGGCTGGCGGCAACCGCCACCAGGGCCGCCGCCGCGAACCGAATCCCGCACGCCATCCTCGCCGCTCACCACCTTCCTTGCGCATCGGCCAAGCGACCGGCCCCACCTGAACCGGAACGGACGCGGCCGGCGGCCGCCCCCACGAAACGCGCACGGGCCATCGGCCCCGGCGCGCCGCCCGGAGGCGGCGCGCAGAGGGACACGGACCACGGGGGGAGGTCCTGAAAGGCGAGAATAGGGAAGCGGCAACGACGCCTCACGGCCCGCCAAGCGCGGGCGAACGCGGGCAGGCTTGCGCCTGAGACGTCCCCGGACGCGCGGCAGAGCCGCTGACGGACCCACGACCCAGCGGGCAGAGGCCCGCACCCCCAGACCACCCCGGCGCCGGGCGCGGCGCGCCCGCAGACCACCGACAGGCGGCGCGGGGCGCCGTGCGCCCGGGGAGCCTCGGGGCGGCAGGCGGCGGAAACGACAGCGCCGGCGGCAAGGCCGGCAGGGAGGCAGCGATGCAGAGCGCCGAGATCAGCTACGTACCGTTCGGCGAGCGCCCGGAACCGTACCCGCCGGGCTATGCCCCGGACCCGGCGCGGTGGTCCGGCCGCGAGCTGCTGCGGGTCGAGCTCGACCCCGGGGCCGAGCCGGGCGTCCTGCCCGGAGGCCTGCCCGCGTGCACCCCGAGGCCGGCCGATGCGCGCGCCGTGACGGCGCGCACGTCGCGGAGGATGCGCTACATCCCGGCCGACCGGCTGCCGGCGCGGTACCTGGTACTGCTCGAGCACGTGACCGACGACCCGGGCGCGCTGGCCGTCCACGGCGTCCGCCTCCGGCAGGAGCTGCCCGCGGCCGAGTCGCCCGACGGCTGGGCAAGCCACGGCGGGCGGCTCGTCGAGCTGCCCGTCGGCGGCGTGCTGGTCGCGGTCGACCGCGAGGCCGACGGGACGCGGCACTGGCGCGCGTGGCGCGTGACCCCCATCGGGCCGCCGGTCCTGGTCTACCGCCACGACGGCGGCCCGGGCGACAGGACGCAGCTCGCCAGGCTGGCCGCGCTGCTCGACGAGGACCTGACGGCCGCCTTCGCGGCGATCCTCGCGCGCTACGAGCGCTCGGGGGCCTCGCCCGGCCACGTGGCCCAGATGCGCCTGGCCATCGAGCAGTGGCGCTTCGCCGCGGCGCCCGGCCGCCCGAAGCGGCGCGGGCGCCGCGGCCGGCCCGCCGCGCCGGCGGCCCCGGCCACGGGCATCCGCCCCCGGCTGGTAACCGCCGCCCGCCTGGTAGCCTCCGCCGCGCGGACGGCCTAGAGGACCGCAGCACGCGAATTGGCCACGTTGGGACGGCGCCGCCCGGACGCCGGGCGGCGTGCGCGACACAGCCGCAACACGAGAGGAACAACAGATGCAGAACCACGAGATCGAGATGATCCCGCTGAGCGAGCTGGAGCCGGCGAAGACGAACGCCCGCCGGCTCCCGGCCGAGGGGCGCGAGCACGACGAGCTGATGGCGTCGATCGCCGCCCACGGCGTGCTCTCGAGCCTGGTCGTGCGCCGCAACGCGCGCGCGAAGGCCAGCGAGCCGCGCTACGCGGTGGTGGCCGGCGGGCGCCGCCTGCGGGCGCTCCGGGACCTGGCCGCCAGGGGCACGATCGCGGCCGGCTTCGCCGTGCCGTGCCGGATCCAGGCGGGGCCGAAGGCCGCCGACCGCGAGGTGTCGCTGGCCGAGAACACGGTGCGGGCGCCGATGCACCCGGTCGACCGGTACGAGGCCTTCCGCCGGCTGACCGAGGACGGGGCGAGCCCGGCGGCCATCGCCGAGCGGTTCGGGACCACGGCCCGCACCGTCGAGCAGTACCTGCGCCTGGCCGACGTCCACGAGGAGATCCTCGCGGCCGCCACGCGCGGCGAGCTGGAGACCGAGGCGCTGATGGCGTTCGCCGCCAGCGCCGACACGAGCCGCCAGCTCGACGTCTGGAACCACTGCCGTCAGGGCTACGGCAGCCCGCACCCCGGGTGGATCCGCGGCGAGATGCTCCGCGAGCACCTGGCGGCGAGCCACGCGCGCGCGCGCCTCGTCGGACTCGAGGCCTACCAGCAGGCCGGCGGCCGCATCGAGCGCGACCTGTTCGCCAAGGGCGACGACGACACGTTCCTGACCGACGTCCGGATCGTGGACGAGCTGGCGACGGCCCGGCTCGAGGCCGTGCGCGACGAGCTGCGCGGCGACTGGGGCTGGGCCGAGGCGGCGCTGACCGTGCCCTACCACGAGCTGCAGGGGTTCGGCCGGATCGAGGGCCGCCCGGGGGCGCTGACCGCCGGCGAGCAGGAGGAGCACGCGAGGCTCGTCGAGCGGATCGCCGTTATCGAGGCGGAGCTCGACACGCTGCACGAGCGCGCCGAGCAGCTCGCCGGCGAGCCGGACGCGCCCGACAGCGGCGGCGACGCGTCCGGCGAGGAGATCGAGGAGCGCCAGGCGGCCCTGGCCCAGGAGCTGCACACGCTCCACGCCGCCGACCGGGCGCTCGACAGGCTCAAGGAACAGCGCGCCGTCTACGACCCGGCGCAGATGAAGCACGCCGGCGTGCTGATCACCGTCGCCGACGACGGCTCGGTCCTCAAGCACGCCGGCCTGGTGCGCGAGGCCGACGCGGCGGACATGCCCGCCCGCAGCGACCGTGCGCCCGCCGGGGAGGCCGGGGCCGGCGGGGCCCGGCCGGACGGCGAGACGGACGGCGAGACGGCGCGCCCGGCCGACGGGGCGGACGGGGCCGGCAGGGAGCCGGACAACTACCAGCCGCCGACGCGCCTGCCGACGCTCGAGGAGCGCGCCCGGGACGCGCGCGGCGCCGCCGGGTTCGGCGGCGCGCTCGGCGAGGACATGAAGGTCGTGCGGACGTCGCTCGTCAAGCTGGCGCTGGCCGGCGACTTCGAGGCCGCCTTCGACCTGGCGGCGTTCCAGCTCGCCGAGTCCGTGCTGACGAGCCTCTACACCGGCAGCGGGAGCCTGCAGATCGCCTCGTCGGCGACGGCGGCCAAGACGTTCCACGGCACCGAGGAGCAGAACGACGCGGTCTTCGGCGAGACCACGGCGGCGCTCGAGGCGCTGCGCGCGGGCCTCCCGCTCGACTGGCTGGACGCCGGCACGGGCGCCGAGCGCTTCCGGGCGTTCCGCGCGCTGGGGACCGCCGACAGGCAGCGGGTCTTCGCCGCCGCGGTGGCCTGGACGCTCAAGCCGCAGCTGGCCTTCGAGCCCGAGGCCGTGGGCGCGTTCGAGGAGACCGTCGCGCGGCTCGACGTGCCGTTCGCCAGGGGCTTCCGCCCGACGGCGCGGGCGTTCTGGGGCCGGGTCACCAAGGCCAACGCGCTGGCGGCGGCGCGCGCCGTCCTCGGCGACGCCTGGGCCGACGCCCACGCGGGCGACCGGAAGGCGGAGCTGGCGGCGGCGCTCGAGGCGGCCTTCGCCGCCGGCAGCGGCCCGGCGGACCTCGACGCCGGGCAGCGCGAGCGCGCGCTGGCGTGGACGGCGCCCGGCTTCCGGGCGTTCGACACGCGGGGGCTCGACCCGGCGGCGCCCGCGCCGCGCGGCCCGCGGCCGGGCCCCGCCGCCGGCGCCGGGGACGAGCCCGAGCCGGCGGCGGCCGACGGTGCCGGCGGCGGCTTCGACCCGGCGCCGGCCGAGACCGCGCCGGCCTTCCTGCAGGACTCCTGATCCGCGGGCCCGGCCACGCGGCCGGGGCACAGCGGCCGCGGCGCCTGCCGCCCGGAGCCGTCCGGAGCGGCGGGCGCCGGCGGCGTCCGGGATACGTAACGAGATGAGACTCGAGATGGGACTGGACATGAGCCTGCAGACGAGAAGCGGGGAGCCGGCGGCGGCGGCCGACGCGGCCGACGGCGCCCTGGCGCGCCACCGGCGCCCGGCCACGACGCCGAAGGCGGCCGGCATCTGGCGGGCCGGCGCGGACCTCGCCGGGCTGCTCGAGGCCGGCGTCCGGCTCGACCGGTCCGCGCTGCGCCGGGCGCTCGAGCGGGCCTTCGGCGCCGGGGACGCCGACGGGGCCTGGGACTGGAAGGACGCCTACGAGGCGGCCGAGACCGCCGCCGTGCTCCTGCTGCTCAAGTACGGCCGCGCCATCGGGCTCCACGCGGGCGACCCGCGCACAGCGCTCCGGCGCGTCGAGCGCATCGCGCGGCTCGAGCCGCCACAGACGCGGCGCAGCGAGCACCAGGTGCGGCTGCAGCAGTTCTCGACGCCGCTCGCCGTCGCCTGGGTCGCGGCCGTGGCGGCGGGCCTGCGCCCCGGCGACGCCGTGCTCGAGCCGTCGGCGGGGACCGGGACGCTGGCCGCGATGGCGCTCCCGGCCCTCGACCCGGCGGCCGGCGGCCGGCTCGTCCTCAACGAGCTGGCGGCGGACCGCGCCGGGCTGCTCGCCCGGACGTTCGCGGACCAGCCGGTGACGCGCCACGACGCCGCGCAGATCCGCGACCGGCTGCCCGAGGTGCGGCCCTCGGTCGTGATCATGAACCCGCCGTTCTCGCGGAGCGCCGGGACCGAGCGGATGCGCCTCGGCACCGACGCGATGCACGTCCGGGCGGCCTACGCCGCGCTGCGGCCAGGCGGCCGCCTGGTGGCCATCACCTCCGCGGCGTGCGAGCCGGGCGGCCGGCACTGGAACCGCGTCTTCCGCGGCCCGCACGCCGCGCCGGACGTCGTGCTGAGCCTGCGGCTCGACGGCGCCCTGTACCGCAGCCGCGGAACGACCGCCGAGAGCCGCCTGACGGTCATCGAACGGCCGGCCGAGGGGCCGGGCCGCCGCCTGCGCGCCTCCGGCCCGCCGCCGGCCGGCTCGCCGGCCGAGCTGCTCGACGCCGTGCTCGAGCGGCTGCCGCCGCGCCAGCCCCTGGGGCCGGCCGAGGCCCCGCGCGGGCGGACGATGGCCGGCCACGCCGGCCGCGCCGGCCGGAACGGCGCCGGCAGGCGCCCGGCCAAGGCGCGGCCGCACGAGTGGGGGCCGGCGGCCGAGCTCGACTACACGTCCGAGCGCCGGCCGGAGAGCGCGGCCGAGCGGACGGCCGCCGACCGCCCGTACCAGCCGTGGCGCCCGGCGGCCGTCATCGTCCCCGGGGCCGAGGCCCACCCGACCGCGCTGGTCGAGGCGGCGGCCATGGCGGCCGTGCCGCACCGCACGCCCGGGGCGAGGCCGCGCCTGCCGGTGAGCCTGGCCGCCGAGGGCCGGCTCTCGGACGCGCAGCTCGAGAGCGTGGTGCTGGCCAGCGAGGCGCTCGGCGAGCACCTGCGGGGCATGTACCAAATCAGCGAGAACTGGGAGAACGTCCGCTGGCTGGACGAGCCGGCCGCCGAGGCCGCGGCCCGCGCCGGCGAGGAGGCCGGCGGCGGGCCGGAGGCGGACCCGATGGACGACGCCGGACTGCGGCTGGGCCCGCCGGTCCGGCTGCGGCAGGGCTGGATGCTGGGCGACGGCACCGGCTGCGGCAAGGGCCGCCAGGTGGCCGGGATCGTCCTCGAGCAGTGGCTGCGCGGCCGGCGCCGGGCGCTCTGGCTCAGCCAGTCCGACAAGCTGATCGAGGACGCGCGGCGCGACTGGCGCGCCGTCGGGGGCCGCGACGAGGACGTCGTCCAGCTGACGAAGGTGCGCCAGCGCGACCCCGTCCCCCGCTCGCAGGGGATCCTCTTCGCCACCTACGCCACGCTGCGCTCGCCCGGGCGCAACGGCGGCCGCGCGCGCCTGCAGCAGATCGTCGAGTGGCTGGCCGGCGGGAGCGGCGAGGCGGCGCGCCGCGCCTTCGACGGCGTCGTCGTCTTCGACGAGGCCCACGCGATGCAGAACGCCGCGGGAGGCCAGGGCCGGCGCGGAAAGATCGCGCCGTCGCAGCAGGGGCTGGCCGGGCTCAGGCTGCAGAACGCGCTGCCCGACGCGCGGGTCGTCTACGTGTCGGCCACCGGGGCCAGCTCGCTCGAGGGGCTGGCCTACGCGCAGCGCCTCGGCCTGTGGGCCAGCGCCCGCACGCCGTTCGCCACACGCGAGCAGTTCGTCGAGGCGATGGACAAGGGCGGCGTGGCCGCGCTCGAGATCGTCGCCCGGGACCTGAAGGCCTTCGGGCTCTACCAGACGCGGGCGCTCTCCTACGAGGGCGTCGAGATCGACATCCTGACGCACGAGCTGACGCCGGCGCAGCGCGCCATCTGGGACGAGTACGCGGGCGCGTTCCGGATCATCCACGACAACATCGAGGAGGCGCTCGAGGCGACCGGGGTGACCGAGGCCGGCGAGACGAACAGCGCGCAGAGCAAGGCGGCCGCCATCAGCGCGTTCGAGGCGGCCAAGCAGCGCTTCTTCGGGCACCTGCTGACGTCGATGAAGACGCCGACGCTCGTCCGGGCGATCGAGCGGGACCTCGAGGCGAACCGCGCGGCGGTCGTCCAGATCGTCTCGACGGGCGAGGCGCTGACCGAGCGCCGGCTGGCCGAGGTGCCGGCCGACGAGTGGGAGGACCTGCGCATCGACCTGACGCCGCGCGAGTACGTCCTCGACTACCTGCGCCACGCCTTCCCCACGACCCTGCACCGGACGGTGACGAACGCCGCCGGGGACGAGGAGACGTTCCCCGTCTTCGGCGAGGACGGCCAGCCGGTCGTCTCCGAGGACGCGGTGCGGATGCGCGACGAGCTCCTCGAGCGGCTCGGCGCCCTGCCGCCGGTCGGCTCGGCGCTCGACCTCCTGCTCGACCACTTCGGCCACGAGGCGGTGGCCGAGATCACGGGCCGCTCGCGGCGCGTCCTCAAGCTGACCGACGAGCGGGGCGAGCGCCACGCCCTGCGGCCGCGCGCCGGCTCGGCGAACCGGCGCGAGACGCACGCCTTCATGAACGGGGACAAGCGGGTCCTGGTCTTCTCGGGCGCCGGCAACACCGGGCGCAGCTACCACGCCGACCTCGGCTGCGGGAACACGCGGCGGCGCGTGCACTACCTGCTCGAGGCCGGCTGGCGGGCCGACCAGGCGATCCAGGGCCTCGGGCGCACGCACCGCACGCACCAGGCCTCGGCGCCGCTGTTCCGGCCGGTGACGACCGACGTGCGGGGCGAGCGCCGGTTCATCTCGACCATCGCCCGCCGGCTCGACGCGCTCGGCGCGATCACGCGCGGCCAGCGCGACGCGCAGACGGCGATGGGAGCCGACAAGTCGCTGTTCCGCGCGGCCGACAACTTCGAGTCGCCCTATGCGCTGGCCGCGCTGAGGCAGTTCTACCTGGCCGTCGCCAACTCGAAGGTCCCCGGCTGGCCGGTCCGCCGCTTCTGCGCCGTGACGGGCCTGCGGATCCTCGACCGCACCGGCGGCCTGCTCGAGCGGCTGCCGCCGATGCCCGTCTTCCTCAACCGGCTGCTCGCGCTGCCGATCGGCGAGCAGAACGAGCTGTTCGGCGAGCTCGAGACGCGGCTCGAGGCGAACATCCAGCAGGCCGTCGACGCCGGGACGTTCACGCAGGGCGTCGAGCGGATCGCGGCCGACAGCCTCAAGGTGGCCGGCCGCGAGGTCGCCTGCACGCACCCCGAGACCGAGTCGGACACGTCGCTCATCGAGATCGAGCGGCGCGACAGGGTGCGGCCGCTCACCTCCGGCGAGGCGCTGCTCATCAGGCGCCGCGAGGAGGAGTGGGACAAGCGGCCGGCGCGGCTGCTGGTCAACCGCCAGTCGCGGCGGGCCGCGCTGGCCGTCCGCGCCCCGGCCGGGGTGCTCGCCGACGGCGCGGTCGAGGCCCGGGTGCGCCTGCTGCGGCCCGTCGAGCGGACGACGATCGCGGAGAGGGCGCTGGCGGCGACCCGCTGGCGCGAGGCTCCCGAGGCGGCGTGGCGCCGGGCGTGGGACGCCGAGGCGGCCCGCGCCGCCGAGAGCTTCCGCGAGTCGCGGTTCTGGCTGGTGACCGGGCTGCTGCTGCCCATCTGGCACCGGCTGGCCGAGACGGACCTGAAGGTCTACCGGCTGACGACCGACGAGGGCGAGCGGCTGATCGGCCGCGCGCTCGCCGCGGACGAGGCGATCGCCTTCCGCGCGCAGCTCGGGCTCGACAGGGCGGCGGGTCCGCGGCTGCGCGGCGCCGAGGTCTACGCCGAGGCCGTCCGCGGCCGCGCGGCGTTCCGCCTGGCGGTGGGCTGGCGCATCCGCGGGCGGCGGCACATGGGGTGCGTGCGAGTCGAGGTCGAGGGACCGGACGCCAGCTCGCTCGCGCTGCTCAAGCAGCTCGGGTGCCGGACGGAGCTGGTCATGCACCGGACCCGCATCTTCGCCCCCGACGCCGGCGTCCTGGGGCGCGTGCTCGAGCGCTACCCGCTGGCGGCCGGCGGATAGCTCGCCTCAGCGGCCGGGCGTCCCAACGCGTTGGGACGCCCGGCGCGGACATCCCCACAGCACGGATTCCGGAACCAGCGGGCGAGGCGCGCTGCCGCATGGGGCGGCGGCGGCCCGGAGCCCGATCACAAGGAGAGACGGACGATGAGGACACGACTGATGGCGGCGCTGGCCGCGACGATGGCACTGGTGATGGCGCCGCTGGCGGCGCCCGGCGCCTGGGCGCAGCCGCTGGCTGGCGGCAGCGAGCTGGGCATCAGCTACCAGCTGACGACGAACGCCGGGGAGGGCAGCGGCCGCGTGGGCGGCGTCGGCTTCCACTACGACGCGCCCCGGTTCGGGCCGGTCACCCTGGCCGCCAACGCCACGTTCTCGAACCAGCACAGGGCCGGGGGACAGCAGAGCGTCTACTTCGGGGCCGGCCCCGGCGTGCGGCTCAGCTTCAGCGAGTCGGGCGCCTTCTTCGGGCACTTCCTGCTGGGCGCCGAGGTCGGCTGGGCGAAGGGGCCGGGCTCCCGGAGGACGGCGACCGACTTCCAGCCGCGCGGCGGGATCGGGGTCAGCTACCGGGTGGCCGGCAACCTGCGGCTGCGCGCCGGCCTCGACTTCGACAGCCACACCCACGTGCTGATGGGGGCAGGCCTCCGGTTCTGAGGCCGCGGGGGCCGCGGCGTTCCCGCCCGGGCCGCCGCGGCGCCCGCCTTCCCGCTCCCGCCTCGACTACCAGGGAGAGTTCACCATTATCTCCCTGCCCTGCACCAGACATTTCCCCGGCACCTGATCCAGCCGAGCTCCACTTCATCGCTCTACCGGTGCGCGGGACGCCACTCGCGTGCAGCTCGCCGGGCGGCGGCGATCTGTTCGGCGCTCATGTTCCGGGCGAGATAGTCGCGGAGCTCGCGCCCAGTTTCCTGGCCCTGCACTGCGGCGAGACTCGCCCACAGGTGCGCAGCGACGTAATCCAGCGGCACGCCCTCGCCGTTGGCGTACGCGAGGCTGAGGTTGACCTGCGCGCTGGCGAGGCCCTGGTCCGCCGCGAGACGGTACCAGCGGGCGGATTCCGCGTCGTCCGGCGCCACGCCCCGGCCGAAGTAGTACATGACGCCGAGGTTGACCTGCGCGTCGGCGTGGCCCTGGTCGGCCGCGAGGCGGTACCAGCGGGCGGCTTCCCCGTCGTCCTGCTCCACACCCTGGCCGTCGGCGTACGCCAGGCCGAGGTTGTACTGCGCGCTGGCGAGGCCCTGGTCCGCCGCAAGGCGGAACCAGCGGGCGGCTTCCGCATAATCCTGCTCCACGCCCCGGCCAAGGTGGTACATGAAGCCGAGGTTGACCTGCGCGCTGGCGAGGCCCTGGTCGGCGGCGAGGCGGTACCAGCGGACGGTCTCCCCGTCGTCCTGCTCCACGCCCCAGCCGTAGTCGTACATGACGCCGAGGTTGTACTGCCCGCGGGCGTGGCCCTGGCCGGCCGAAAGACGGTACCAGCGGACGGCTTCCACGTAATCCTGCCGCACGCCCCGGCCGATGGCGTACGTGTCGCCGAGGATGGACTGCACATCAGCGTCGCCCCGGTCCGCCAGGAGGCTGCGCAAGTCGGTCACGTACGCGTCCTGGCCACCGGCGGGCCCTGCCACAGCCAACAGCCAGACGCAGCACGACGCTGCGATCAACCCTCGATGTCCCTGCCTCATGATCTCTTCCCCCTTCACCACACGCTTGCCGGTGACGGCCTCGCCCGGGAGGCCCGCCGGCGTTGCGACCCCGACGACCTGCTCCGGGACACCAGCCGTCCGGCGCCTCGTCCGGCCGAGCTGCCAGCCGGCGGTTGCTCGCAGGTCTCCTGAACGGCCGCAAGCATACGGTCCGTGGTTCCACGTGAAACCCGCCGGGCAGGATCGTGATCCGCAGCCGGCGCGGCGCAGGAGAGCAGAGAGGAAGGAAGTGCTCGCGGCCGCCGCCGGCGTTCCCGGACCGCCCGCACGTCGTGATCGGGGTATTCCAGCCCCGCCAGGCCACGGCCAGCTCCGGTTCCCGGTGCGTGCGGCCGCGAGCGACCCGAGGGCAACGCACCGGCGTCAGCGGCCACCGCGCCCGCGGCCGCGGCCCGCGGCCGCCGGGGCCCGCCGGGCGCCCGGCCGCGCGGCAGCCGGCCGGCGCGGGGCCGCCGGGGCGCGGCCCGGCTCGTAGCGGGCGCCGGCGCAGCGCGGCCACGCCTGGCACAGGTGCAGCTCGCCGCCGGTCGAGACCTTCCAGCGCTGCTCGGCGCCGCCGCAGCGGGCGCAGCGCGGCTGCAGCCGCTGGTCGGCGGCGGCCTGCTCGGCGGCGGCCCGCTCGGCCGACTCGGCCTTCTTCTTCTCGCGCCGGGCGCGCTTCGGACTCCACTCGAGGTCGCCGAAGAGGCGGCAGCCGCCGCAGATGAGGCGCAGCGAGCCGCCGCCGAAGCGCAGGACGGGCGGCTGGCCGCAGCCCGGGCAGGCGCCCTCGGCCCGCCCGGGCGGCGGCGGCGCGAACGCCGCGTCGCGCCCGGCCCGGGCCAGCTCGCCCGAGAGCGCCGAGTAGAAGCCGTCGAGCAGGCCGCGCTGGGCCGTCCTGCCGGCCGCCACCTCGTCGAGCGACACCTCGAGCTCGGCCGTGAACCCCACGGTGTTCACCTTCGGGAAGTGCCGCGAGAGCCGGTCGTTGACCAGCCGCCCGAGCGGCGTGACGACGAACACGCGCCGGTCGACGAGCACGTACGCGCGCTCGACGAGCACCTTGAGGATGCTCGCGTAGGTCGACGGCCGGCCGACGCCGGCCGACTCGAGCTCGGCCACCAGCGACGCCTCGGTGTAGCGCGGCGGCGGCTTGGTCCACGACGTGGAGACCGCCGGGCGCACGGACCCGGCCGGCCACTCGGCCCCCGGCCCGAGCGCCGGGACCGGCGGCGGCTCGTCGGCCGCTGACGCCGGCGGCAGCACCAGATGGAAGCCCGGCGAGACGACCGTCCGGCCCTTCGCGGCCAGCGCCGCCGGGCCCTCGGCGGTGAGTCCGGTGAGCTTCCAGGTGGTGCGCCGGATGCGCGCCGGGGCCATCTGCGAGGCCAGCAGGCGGCGCCGGATCAGGTCGTAGAGCGCGGCCTCGCCCTCGTCGGCCACGGCCTCGCGCCCGACGGCCGGGTCGGTCGGCCGGATGGCCTCGTGGGCCTCCTGCGCCCCGGACTTCGAGGCGTAGGCGGGCGGCTCGGCCGGCAGGGCCTCGGGGCCGAAGGCGGCCTCGAGCCACGAGCGGGCGGCCTGTTGGGCGCCCTCGGCGACGAAGACCGCGTCCGAGCGCATGTAGGTGATGCGGCCCGCCTCGTAGAGCTTCTGCGCCAGCGCCATCGTCTGCGAGACCGGCAGCTTGAGCATCGACGAGGCGGCCTGCTGGAGGGTCGACGTCGTGAAGGGCGGCTTCGGGCGCTGCGCCGTCTCCGCCTCGTCGACGTGGTCGAGGCGGACCGCGGACGCGGCGAGCCGGGCCGAGAGCGCCTCGGCCTCGCCGCGCTCGTCGAAGCGCCGCACGTTGCCCTCGGCGTCGACCGCCTGGGCCGTGACGTCGTCGGCGCCCGAGAGCGGCAGCGCCACGTCGACCCCGTGGAACTCGGCCGGCGAGAACGTCCGGACCTGCTCGTCGCGGTCGGCGAGGATGCGCAGCGCGGCCGACTGCACGCGGCCGGCCGAGAGCCGCGCGTCGAGCCGGCGGCAGAGCAGCGGCGAGACCGTGAAGCCGACCACCCGGTCGATGAACCGGCGCGCCTCCTGGGCGCGGACCAGGTCGTAGTCGATACCGCGGGGCTCGGCGAACGCGGCGCGGACGGCTTCCGGGGTGATCTCCGAGAAGGTGACCCGGCGGAAGCGCGACTCGTCGCCGCCGAGCAGGTCGCGCAGGTGCCAGGCGATGGCCTCGCCCTCGCGGTCGAGGTCGGTGGCGAGGAAGACCGGGCCCGAGCCGCCGAGCCGCCGCAGCTCGGCGGCGACCTTCTCCTTGCCCTCGAGGACCTCCCAGCGGGGCGTCCAGCCGCCCGGGATGTCGATCCCGAGGGCGTCGCCCCCCGCGGGCCGCGCCGCCTTGCGGGACGGCTGCGGCAGGTCGCGGATGTGCCCCAGCGAGGCCCGGACCAGGTAGTCCCGCCCGAGGATCTCGTTGATCTTCCGGCACTTGCCCGGCGATTCGACGATGACGAGCGTCGGCATGAGGACAAGACTAGCCCGGCGCGCCCGCCGCACTGCGGACCACCCAACGCGTTGGGCTCGCGGGCGGGACCAGCGCGCAGGGCGGACCGGAAGACCGGAGAACACGATGAACGACGACACGCTGGACGGGCTGGTGCTGTGGTACCTGCCGGCGGCGCCGGGGGCCGCCGGGCCCGAGCGCGACGTGCCGGGCCCGGCCTGCGAGCCGCCCGGGCCCGGCCTCCCGCCGCGGCGGCGGCCCGCCGGGGTGCTCCTCGCCGCGCCGCCGGGGGCCGACCCGCTCGCCGAGGCGGGCCGCCTGTGCGGCGGAGGGTGCGACCCGTGCGGGACGCCCCTGGTGCTCACGGCGCGCCGGGCGGCGGCCGGCTTCGGCGACGCCGCCGTCCGCGCGGCGGCCGGGGCGGCCCGCGGGCGCGAGGCCGCGCTGGCCGACACGCCCCCCGCCGTGCGCCGCGCGGCGGCCGGCGCCCTGGCCGCATGGATGGACTCGGCGGCGGCGTCCGCGCCCGGCGAGGCCTGGACCGGCGTGCGGCAGGCGGCCCCCCCGCTCGCCGGGCGCTACGGGGGCCGCGGGCCGGCGCGTTTGCGGATTGACGCCGCGGCGCCGCACGAGCCGGGGCTCCGGCCGCGGCCCGTGCGCGTACTGCTCGAGGAGGCCGGCTCGTCCGCGGTCGAGGTCTGCGGGCTCGAGGCCGGCGGGCCGGCCGTGCGCATCGCCGGCCGTCGCTGCGAGATGCCGCTGCGCGACCTCGAGACGGCCTGCCTGGCGGCGGCGCGCGACGCCGCCGGGGTGCGCCCGCGCGCGCCGCGCCTGGCCCTGCTGGCCGCCGCCGGGCGGCTCGCCGGGCGGCCGCAGGCGGCCGGCCCCGGCGCGCGGCTGACGCTGTGGGTCGAGCGCGCCGGCGGCGAGAACTGGACGGTGGAGGCCGGGACCGGCTGGCTGTTCGAGCGGCTGTGCGCCGCCTCGCCGCTGCGGGACCAGCAGGGCGCCGACCCGTACGACGAGAGGCGCCCGTGGGAGCTCGACGTCCGGCTGGCCCGCGGCGAGCCCGCCGTGGTCGTCGAAGACGGCTCATGGCTGCGGCTCCTCGAGGGCGGCCGGCCGCGCCGGCTCGCCGCCGCGGAGGCCGCCGGCGTCCGCGCGGCGGCCGAGCGCCTCCGCCCCCGGTGCGGGGCGGACCGGTTCTGGACCGACGCGGCGACGCCGCAGATCGAGGGGCTGCGCCCGGCGGCGCGGCCGGGGGCCGGCCAGTGACAGCGGACCGGCTCGCCGGCGCGCGGGTCGAGGCCGAGGGCGGCGGCTGGCTGGTCCGCTGGACCCGGGGCGGCGAGGCGCGGAGCGCCCGCGCGGCGACCGTCGCCGAGGCGGCCCGGGTCCTCTACGAGCTCGACGGACGGCGGCTGACCGACGAGGACGTGCTCGACGCGGCGCAGATCGAGCGGCACGCGCGGGTCGACGACAAGCTCGTCGAGACGCTCGGCCGCGAGGCGCTCGAGGCGGCGCGGGCCACGGCCGCCGCGCCGGCCGCCGAGACGCTGGCTGCCGCGCGGGCGGAGCAGCCGGACCCGGCGCAGCCTCACGGAACCACCGCGATGGCCCGGCTGCGCCGGGCGCTCCGCACGCTCGAGCGCTGGCACGCGAGCTAGCGGCCCGGCGGGGCCGCCGGCGCCCGGCGCCCGGCCTCCGGCGCGCGCTGCACGGCCGGCTGGGACGGCTGCCGGGACCCCCGGCGGCCGACGGCCGTGGACAGGCCACGGGGACCGGGCGTCGGCCGCGGGCGGCCCGCGGGCGGCGAAGGAAACGAGCAGGGCATGGCGACCGGCGACGCGGAGACCGAGGCGGCCCGGCTGGCCGCGGCGAGCTGGGCGCGCACGCTCGACGCGCTGGCCGCGGCGGCCGAGGCGGCAGCCACAGGCCGGATCTCGCCAACCGCTGCCGCCAGGCACCGGCTCGAGGTCGACCGCCGGGCCGGGCCCCCCGCCGTCGTCTGGCGCGAGAGCGTCCGCCGCACGCGGCGCTTCGGGGCGGCGGCGGAGGTCGACCGGGCGGCCCGGCGCCTCGTGCGGGCGCTGCTCGTGCGGCGGCTGGGCTGGACCGTGCCCGAGAGCGACGGCCGGGTCGAGGCCGACGCGGCGGCGCTGCTGCTCGCCGCCTCGGGCCCGGCGGTGCGGGTCGAGGCGGCCGTGGGGATCGACGGCGCGCTCTGCGGCGCGCGGCTGGCGTTCACCGATGCCGCCGGCGCCTGGCGCGCCTTCGGCACCGGCGCCGAAGGCGGCGAGGGGCGCGCCGGGGCGCGCTACCTGGCCGGCCTGTTCCGGGTCCCGGCGGGCGGGAGCGGCGCCCCGCCGCCAATCATCGGTACGCTCGACGAAGAGCCGGGCCAGGGCGGCGCGGCCCCGGCGCGCAGAGGAGAGTGACGGCGATGATGATTACCAAGCTGGCCGGGACAGCCGCGGAGCGGCAGGTGCAAGCCGGGCATCCGGACGCCTGCCGCGCCGCCGCGGCCGGGGCCGCGGACCCGGCGCCCGCGGCCGCGGCGGCCGAGGTCGAGCTGCGGACGACGTGGCGGGGCCAGGAGACGGTCCTGACCCGGTTCGGGTGGGACGCGCTGCGCGCCGCGCTCCCGTCGGCCGAGTCCGTGCTGCTCGCCGACCGCGACGCGCGGCCGCACCCGCGGACAAGCGCCGTGTGCCTGGTCTGGCCCCCGGCGGGCGCGCTGACCACCGGCAGGCGGCGGGCCTGGAGCGGGCGCCCCATCGGGACCGGCCCGAACGGGCGGACGGTCTCGCCCGAGGCGGTCGCCGACGCGCTGCGCGCGGCGACCGTCGAGAGCAGCGTGGGAGAGCCCGTCGAGTGGCAGTGCCGCTGGACGGAGTGCGGCGACTGGTGGCTGCTGCGCGCCCTCTGGCCGGGCGCGCCCGACGGGCGGGCCGGGGCCCGGCCGCTGGCCGGCGCCATCACCGTCCGGCACGACGTGTGCAGCCCGGACCTGGTCGTTCAGGCCAGCTGGCTCGACCTGGCGAGCGGCGCCGAGATCATCGGGCAGGCCGCGGGGGCCCGGGTGCGGGGCCGCCGGCTGCGGATGGGCCCGCTGGCCGGCGGCGAGTGCATCGACCTGATGGGGGAGGTGCTCGACACGAGCGCCCACCTGCTGGCCATGTGGAGCACGGACGGACTGAGCCGGCCGACCCTGGCCGCCTGGGCGGGCGCGGTCGCCGGGCCGCGGTTCGGGGCCGACGTGCCGCGCCGGCTGCTCGTTGCACACGACACGTCGCGCCGGCGCGCGGCGGCCGGCGAGCCGGGGCTGAGGAGCGTCCGCGACCTGGCCTGGGCGCTGGCGCGGCGCGCCCTCGAGGACGAGGACATCGAGCGGCGGATGCGCCTGCAGCTGGCGGTCCTGCCCTCGGTGAGCGAGGTGCCCTGGTGGAACGCGCCGAACGACCCGGACGACGCGCCGCGGCACGGTCCGGACCCGGCGCTGGTACATTAGCCGCGGGCGCAGGCCAGCCGCCGGCGCGGCCCCCAACACGGCCCGCCGCGACTGCCGCCGCGCATCGCGCGGCGGGCGCCCTCACCACGCCCCCGGCGGCCGGGAACAGGCAGGAAGGCGGCAGCGGATGATACTGGGCAGCCCGCCCGAGAAGGCCGTGATCCTCCACGAGGCGACAGGCGGCGAGCACCACGTCGCCACGGCGCTGCTCCTGATGAACGAGCCGGAGGACGACGGCCTGGCCAGCGGCTGGTACTGGACGCCCGTGCCGGCGAACGCCGGCACGGAAGACCTGGCGGCGAGCCTCCGCTGGCGCACGGCGTGCGCACGCCAGCAGGGCCCGTTCCGCGACGCCGGGGCCGCCCTGCGCGCAGCCGAGCGCTGCACGCCGGAGCGGACCGCGACAGCCATCCTGCTGCGCCAGGCCGCCGACGCGGTACTGACCGGCGAGACCCCGGCGAACCCCGCACACATCGCGAACTGGATCGAAAGCCACGAGATGCTCGCCGCGGCGCGCGGCGGCGAGCCGCCCCCGCCGCCGGTGGGCCCCGACCCGGCGGCCGGGCCGCGCCAGGACGAGACGCCGCCGGCGCCCGCGTTGCGCGGCGCCGGGGCGGGCGAGCGCTCCGCCGCGGACGACAGCGAGGAGGGGCCTTCCGCCGACGGCTCCGGGCCGCTCCCGGCGGCATGATCCCGGCGGCTCCCGGCAGAATCGGCTGGCTCGACGCCGTCCGCGGGGCCGGGACGCTGGCCGCCCTGACGGTCGCCGCCCGCTGGCTCCTGCACCCCCGCGCGCACCTGCTCGACCCGGACGTCCCTGAAGGTCACACGCCGGCGTCCCGCGCCTGGTGGCTGGCGACCGAGACGCTGGCCGACGAGACCGGCGTGTGGCTGCTCGCGGCGGCGATGGGCGCCGCGCTGGCGGCGGGCCGCGAGCAGGACCCGGGGCCCGGCTGGCGGCGCACGCACTGCGCCCGCGCCGCGGCACTGGCCGTCCTGGGCGCCGCGGTCGCCGTCGGCCTCTGGCCGGGCGGCATCCTGCTGCCCTTCGGGCTGGTGGCGCTGCTGCTGACGCGGGCGGCCGAGGACCGCGAGAGCCCCCCCTGGGGCGTGGCGGCGCTGGCCGCCGGGATAGGACTCGCCGGCGGGCTGCCATGGAACGACGGCCAGGGCCTGCTGCTGCTCGGCAGCCGGCTGCCGCACGAGCCGGTCACGTTCGGCAGCGCCGACTACAACGCGTGGGAGACGGCCGGCTACGCCGGGTCCTGGGCGGCGGCCACGGCCGTGCGCCTCTCGCAGCTGCTCGACCAGCTCGAGACCATCTACCCCTTCCGGCTCATCTGGCAGGCCGGCGCCGGCATGCTGGCCGGGATCTGGTGGCAGCGCGAGGGGCGCCACGCCAGGCTCCACCCGGCCGCGCCGCCGCTGCTGGCCGCGGCCGGCCTGGTCCTGACGGGCGGCGCGGCCTGGGCCGGCGCAGCGAGCGGGCACGACCCGTGGGCGGTGAGCCTGTGGCAGGCGGCGACCTACGCGGGCGGCGCGCTGCTGGCCGCCGCCGCGGTGGCCGCGGCGACGCACGCGCCCCGGCGGCTCTGGGCCCGCGGACCGGGGGGCTGGGCGGCGGCCTGCGGACGCCGCAGCCTGACGGCCGCGCTGACGGCGACGCTGGGGCTGGCGGCCTTCGCGCAGGGCTGGGGGTTCGGCCTGCACGGCCGGCTCGGCGCCGAGGAGACCGTGGCGGCGACGATGCTCGCGATCGGGATCGGCGCCGCGGCCGCGAACCTCTGCGACCACCGCGCCGGCCGCGGCGGCGGCGCCGAAGGGGCGCTCAGGCTCGCGGTGCGGTTGCTGGCCGGGCGGCGCCGGCCCCGGCGCCGCGGACCGCCGTAGACTCTCGCCGGCGGGACGCCCGGCGGCGCCCGCCGCCGGGAACGGGGGAGGCGAATGCTCGACGAACGGGCGCGCGAGCGGCGCGAGGCGCGGCAGTGGATCTGTCCGGGGCCCGAGTGGCCCCCGGACGACGAGACGTGCGGGCGGGTCCTCGGCCACCCGGGACGCTGCCAGGAGTGCATGCGCCGCCGCACGCTGCACCGCAAGGAAGCGGCGCGGACGCGCCGGCGGACTCTCGGCCGCCGCGCCGCGGCCGAACGGCGGACGGCCTGAACGGCAGGCCGCGCCGCCCGGACACCACGACCCGACACGAGAACCGGACACCGCCCGGGCGGCCACGGAGCCGCGCGGGAGCTCGAGAGGACCCGCCCGGCCCGGCGCGGCAGGCGCCGCGGGGGCGCAAGGAGGAAGCGATGCAGCAAGCGCACGAGACCACCGGGAGCGGCGCCCAGGCCGCCCCGGACACACAGCAGGCGAGGCCGCCGGCCACGGCCGACATGCCCACCTGGTGGGACCACATCCCACGCGAGATCGCGAGCATGCTGATGACCGTCCGGCCGCCGATGCCGGCCGCCGACGAGATCGAGGCGTCCCGCAAGCTGACGGCGGCGCTGGTCGCGGCACGCAAGGCGATCCCGCCGATCCCGAAGGACCAGACGGTCAAGTACAAGTCGCAGCGGACGAACGAGCTCATCGAGTACGACTTCGCGAGCCTCGACTCGATCCACCAGGCGATCACCGGCCCGCTGTCCGACAACGGGCTGATGCTGACGACGCTGACGAGCCCGTACGCCATCGTCGCCGTGCTGCTGCACGAGGGGAACGGCATGCTGGTGTCGTGGCTCGACCTGGCGCCGTCGAGCGACATCCAGGGCCTGGCCAAGCAGATCACGATGCTGCGCCGCTACCTGACGGTGCAGCTGCTCGGCCTGGCGGCGGAGGAGGAGAGCGGCGAGCGCGACATCAGCGATACCGCGCGCGCCGGCACCGGCGGCCGCCGCGCCGAGGCCCGGCCGCAGCCGGCGGCCGGGGAGCCCGAGGCGGCACCCCGGCCCGAGCAGGCCGCGGCCCGGCCTCAGCCGGCGGCCGAGTCCCCGCAGCAGCGCCCGCGCCCGGCCGGAGACCAGGACGCTCAGGCCCGGCAGCAGGTGCTCAGCCGCGCCGACGCGGCGCTGGCCAAGCTGCCGCCCGGGCAGGCCGGCGAGCTGCGCGAGAAGTTCGGCGAGCAGCCGGCGAAACTGCTCGCGGCCGCGATCGAGGCGCTCGGCCTCGCCGCCGAGGGCGGCGAGGCCGAGACCGAGGAGGCGATCGCGGCGGGCTTCCGGGTGCTGGGCAGGCCGAAGGCCGAGGAGATGGCGCTCAGGAGCGAGTACATCGGCCGCCCGGCCGACCTGCTGGTGGAGGTCCGGATCCGGGCCGACGCCGCGGCCGCCCGGGGCATCAGCGCGCTCCGGCTCGAGCCGGCCGCGGAAGCGGCGCTGCGCAAGGAGTACCGCGACAAGCCGTACGAGCTGCTCGCACGGGTCCGGGAGCTCTACGCCAGCCGCGGCCAGCAGGCTGGCGCCTAGCCCCCCGCACCCGGGGCGGCCGTCCAACACGTTGGGCCGCCACCCGCCGGCCCGCCTCTCCCGCAACCGGCCGGGGACCCGGCCCGGGCCGGCCGCGGGCCGGCCGCTACACTCTCGCCGATGGACACCGACGCGCTGAGGACGCTTGAACGCCGCGTGCTCGAGTGCCGCGCGACGCGCGAGGCCCCGGGGACGACCAACCGGGACAACGAGCCGGCCGTCGAGTGGACGAAGGACGGCCCCGGCGCGGTCGACGCGCTGGTCGCGCGCGGCGGCTGCCGCGAGCGGGCCAGCGCGCTCAACCTCGACACCTGCCGCGGCCGCCTCGGCGGCGACGCACGGGAGACCGTGAGCGGACTCGAGGGCCTGGTGCTCGAGACGTTCCCGCACACGTGCATCGAGATCACCGAGCGGGTCCGCACCGACTACGGCGACACGCCCTCGCCGCGCGAGGTCGCCACCGAGGTCCTCTGCCTCGACAGGGACACCGCCCGGGTGCTCTTCGACGGGCCCAACTGGGCCGGGGGGTCTCGGGCGTGGATCCAGCCCGACGAGGCGGCCCAGGCCGTCCGCCACGTCGCGCAGCATCAGCCGCCCGAGCAGGTCTGGGCGCACCTGGACCGGCGGCGCCTGGCGGCCGCGCACGCGGCCGAACGCCCCGACGAGTACCTCGAGCCGGAGGTGGCCGAACGCATCGACAACTGGCTCCAGAACGTGGAGCTGCTCGGCTACGAGCCGGAGACCGGCGCGCCCGCCTTCACCATCGAGCCCGGCGACGTCGAGCTCGAGCGCGAGGCCATCCTCGAGGGGCTGCGCGAGCGGCAGGCGTGGGACTCGATCGCGCCCAGCGCGGACATCCACCCGTCGACCGAGATCGGCCACGGCGTCGAGATCGGCGAGCACGCCTCGATCGGGCCCGGCGCGGTAATCGACAATCACGCGCGGGTCGGGGCCGGGGCGCAAATCGGGGCCGGCACGCGGGTCGGCGCCGAGATCTCCGTGGGCGAGGGCGCCCTGGTCGGCGAGCGGTGCAACATCCAGATGACGGTGGGCGACGGCGCCCGCGTCGGCGACCAGTGCATCCTGGCGGCCGCGCCCGGCGACCGCCATCCGGCGTACATCCCGGCCGGCTCGACCGTCCCGGACCACACGGTCCTGGCCGGGCGCGGGCCCGGCGAGCAGTGGCCCGGCGGCGGCGACCCCTGGCCGGACGCGCCGGCCGCCGCCGGCGGGCGCCCGCCCGCCGATGCGCCCGAGCCCGCCGCGGCGGCCGAGCGCGAGGCGGCCTGGGCGGCGGCCGGGCGCGACGCGGGCCAGTCCCGGTAACTGCCGCCAGCCGGCCTCAGCGGGGCGGCAGGCCCGCCCGCAGGCGGAAGAGCGCCCGGAGGACGAGGCGCACGTAGTGCCGGGTCTCGGGGAAGGGCGGAACGCCGCCGTGGCGGCGGACGGCCCCCGGGCCGGCGTTGTAGGCGGCCAGCGCGAGCACCGTCCCGAACTCGTCGGCCAGCAGCCGCAGGTAGGCGGCGCCCGCGTCGACGTTGGCGCGCGGGTCGAACGGGTCCGAGACCCCCAGGTCGCGCTGCGTGGCAGGCATCAGCTGCATCAGGCCCTCGGCGCCCGCCGGGGAAACCGCCGCCGGCCGGTGCGCCGACTCGACGGCGATCACGGCGTGCAGCAGCGCCGGGTCGACGCCGTGCCGCGCGGCCGCGGCCTCAACGGCGCCGCCGAACGGGAGCTCGCCGGCCCGGACGGGGCCGGGCGCCGCGAGCACGAGCACAACCGCAGCGACAGCGAAGCGCACGGAGGCGAAGCCTAGCCGGAAGTTTCAGAGGCCTGTTTTTCGGAACCCATAGATTCTAAAGGCGTTGCGGGGGTTTTGGCGTGCTGTATGTGGCGAAATGTAGCCATGTATTGTGGTTGTCATGTTGGCGTGTTGGTCCATAATATTAGTGGTGTTTGTGCTATAATGTGTAACCATGTATATCGAGAGCGTCCCCAACCGCTCCTCGCCGCCCGCCGTCCTCCTCCGCGAGTCCTACCGCGACGGCGGCCGTGTCAAGAAGCGTACGCTCGCCAATCTCTCGAAGCTGCCCACCACCGCCATCGAGGCCCTGCGCCGCATCCTCCGCGGCGAGCGGCTCGTCCATCCCGACGACGCCTTCACCTGCGTCCGCAGCCGCCCCCACGGGCACGTTGCCGCCGTGCTCGGCACCCTCAAACGCCTCGGACTGCCTACCCTCCTCGCCCGCGGCACCAGCCGGGTCCGTGACCTCGTCGTCGCCCTCATCGTCGCGCGCGTCATCGACGCGCAGTCGAAGCTGGCCACCGCCCGCGCCCTGACCCCCGAGAGCGCCGTCTCCACGCTGGGGGACCTGTTGAATCTCGGCGAGGTCGACCCGCTCGAGCTGTACGCCGCCATGGACTGGCTCGTCGAGCGGCAGGCGGCCATCGAACAGCGCCTGGCCAAGCGCCATCTGCAGGAGCACACCCTCGTGCTCTACGACCTGACCTCCAGCTACGTGGAGGGAACGCACTGCGAGCTCGCCCGACGCGGACACAGCCGCGACCGCAAGAAAGGCACGCTGCAGATCGTCTTCGGCTTGTTGTGCACGGCCAAGGGGTGTCCGGTCGCCGTCGAGGTCTTCGAAGGCTCGACCAGCGACCCGCTGACCGTGGCCCGTCAGGTCGACAAGCTCCGCTCCCGCTTCGGCCTCCAGCGGGTCGTGCTCGTCGGCGACCGCGGCATGCTGACCGCGGCGCGCATCCGCGAGGACCTCGCCAGCGTCGACGGGCTGCGCTGGATCACCACGCTGCGCGCGCCGACGATCCGCAAGCTGGTGGCCGCCGGCACCGTCACCCCGTCGCTGTTCGACGAGCGCGACCTCGCCGAGGTGACCAGCAACGAGTTCCCCGGCGAACGGCTCATCGTCTGCCGCAATCCGCTGCTCGCCGCCGAGCGGCACCGCAAGCGCAACGAGCTGCTCGCCGCCACCGAGAAGGAGCTCGAACCGATTGTGGCGGCGACCCGGCGCCCGAACGACCCGCTACGGGGCGCGGCAGACATCGGCGTGCGCGTCGGCAAGGTCGTCAACCGCTACAAGGTCGCCAAGCACTTCGTCACCACCATCACCGACGAGTCGTTCGCGTTCCATCGCGACGAGGCCGGGATCGCAGACGAACAGCAACTCGACGGGATCTACATCGTCCGTTCCAACGTCGAGCCGGAACAGTTCGATGCCGCGCAGACCGTCCGCGCCTACAAGGACCTGGCGAAGGTCGAGCGCGCGTTTCGGTCCCTCAAGTCGGTGGACCTGAAGGTGCGGCCGATCTACCACCGGCGGGCCGACCGGGTGCGGGCGCACGTCCTGCTGTGCATGCTCGCCTACTACGTCGAGTGGCACATGCGCCAGGCCCTGGCCCCGCTGCTCTTCGATGACCACGACCCGGCCGCCGCCGAACGGCAGCGCTCATCCGTGGTCCGCAAGGCCAAGCGCTCGCCCGCGGCACGCGCCAAGGCCGCCCGCAAGCGCACCGCCGAGGACCTCCCCGTGCACAGCTTCCGGACGCTGCTCTCCGACCTCGGCACGCTGACCGCCAACACCATGCGCGTGGCCGACAGCGACGCCACCTTCGCGCTGCTCACCGAGCCCACGCCGGTACAGCAGCGCTGCTTCGAGCTGCTGGGAGTGACCCCGCGAATGTAGCCAGTAGCCAACACCTGCGAAATCGATAAATCACACAATTCTAGTGACTTACGCGCGATCAACGCTGAAACTTCCGGCTAGCGGGCCGCGGCCTCCGGACGACGGTCCCCGGCGCGCGGTACGCTCGCGTGGCGAGGATTGAAACGAGGACTGCAAGATGAAGCCGACGACCTGGTTCACGCCGCTCGCCCGGCCGCCGTTCGCACGGGAGCACCACGGGCCGGACGGCCCCCCCGACAGCCTGCGGGTGCTCGAGATCAGCAGCCGCAGCCCGCAGCCGCTCGGCCGCCAGCTCTCGGCGATGTTCCTCGAGGACCCGGCGTCGGGCAAGCCCGTCGAGGCGGTCTACCAGGCCGCCAAGTGCTACGGGCCCGAGGGCGGCCCCGCCGGGCGGGTGCTCGCCAACGGCTTCGACGCCAAGCAGCTCGACCGGACCCGCTGCCGCGCCGGGCGGCTGCGCGGCTTCGACGACGGCCGCCTGTTCTGGCCGGCCGAGACCGGCACGCAGTTCTACGACCGGCTCTGGATCCGCTCGGCCCGGGCCGCCGGCGTCGGCGCCGTCGACTACGACGCGTTCACCGACAGGTTCCACCGCCGCGGCCACGCCCTGGCCTGCCAGGCCCGCAGCATGGCGATGCTGCAGGGCATGGCCCGGGCCAGGGTGCTCGACCGGCTCGACGACCCGATGGCCTTCTCCGAGCTGATGGACCAGGGCTTCGCCGCCGGGCCGACCGACGAGAGCCGCCGCTCGGAGATCCGCGTCGCCGTGACCGGCAGCCCCCGCTTCGGGGACGCGGAGGTGGTCCGGCGCAAGCTCGACGAGCTGGCCGAGCGGGCCTCGCCGCACCCGCTGCGCCTGCTCCACGGCGGCGCCGGCGAGCTCGACGCGGCCGTGGAGGCGTGGGCCCGGGAGACCGGCACGCCGGCGGCGGCGTACCCGGCCGACTGGGACGCGCACCCGAAGGCGGCCGGCTACCGCGCCAACGAGGCGCTGCTGGCCAGCGGCGACCCGCACGTCGTGGTGGGCTTTCCCGACTACGACGGCAAGCGCCCGCGGCACCTGCTCCACGAGGCGCGCGAGCGCCGGCTCGAGGTCGAGCAGGTCGTGGTGGAGGGCGGCGAGGCCTGGACGCACACGGCGGACGGCAAGCTGGCCGACCTGGCGGCGATGGGCAACGCGTTGGGCCGCACCAGGCTCCACGCGCCCGTCGAGGGCCCGGGCGAGCTGGCGGCGGCGCGGCTCGCCAACGGCGACCCGGCCATCGACGGCGAGATCCGCATCGCCGTCGCCCCGGGGCCAAGCGGCGAGAACCGGGCCGCGCTGCGGGCCAAGCTCGACGCCGTCCGGGAGCGGAGCGCCCCGGCGGCGCTGCGCCTCGCCTTCGAGGAGACCGTGGCGACCAGCAGCGCGGCGGCCGTCGCGCACGAGTGGGCCCGCACGAGCGGCGTCCGCTGCGACATGTACCTGCGGGCCGAGGCCGGGGACACGAGCGCCGGGCTGGCGCGGCGCATCCTCGACGAGCAGGACCCGCACCTGCTGCTGGGGGGGCGCGCGATGCCGCGCGCCTGGGCGGACGCGGCCGAGAGGGCCGGCGTGCCGATCGAGACGGTCACCACGAACGGATGGACGCGGGTCAGCGGGACCGGGCCCGCCGAGCTCGGGACCGAGGAGGCGCGCTCGCGCGGGCGGGCCGACCCGGCGGACGGCGTCGTCAAGCCCGTCCCGGGCCGCAGCGCCCGGAGTGTGGCCCGCCGGCTGGGCGAGCGGGCCGCCGACGCCCCCTGGGCGCAGCCCGGCGCGCCGGCGGGAGACGCCGAGCTGCTCAACCTGCGCGAGGCCGGGGCGTTCGAGAAGGTGCGCACCGGCGCGGCCGTGCGGATCGACCGCAACACGAAGTGGGGCAACCCGTTCCCGCTCGCCCGCGGAGCCGGCGCCGACGAGCGCCGCGAGGTTGTCGAGCAGTACCGCGAGGTGCTCGCCGCGCGCATCGACAGCGGCCAGGTCGACCTGGCGGAGCTCGCCGCGCTCGACGGCCGGCCGCTGGCGTGCCACTGCGCGCCCGAGCCCTGCCACGGCGGCCCGCTGAGCCAGGCCGCAGCCTGGGCGGCCGGGATCGAGCGGGAGCGCGAGGCCGCGCAGAAGCCGCGGGCGCCGCAACGCGACGGCCGGCTCGACGAGGCGCTCGGAACCGTCGAGGTCGACGTCGACGACATCCCGGCCTGGGACGACGGCGCCGACCTCGAGCCGGAGGCCGCGGTGGCCGCCCACGCCTGCGAGCCGGGCAAGAGCAGCGTCGATGCCATCAACCGGCGGCGGGACGTGCTCGAGCGCCACGGCGCCTCGGGCGAGCAGCTCAAGCGCTACGACGATGCCGTCTACGAGCTCGAGAGCCGCCTGCTCGACGCGCCGCCCGACGACCGGCTCGACGCGCTGCGCGCCGGGCACCCCGACGCCGCGCGCGTCGCCGCGGCCGAGGCTCACGTCGAGCGCATGCGCGAGGGCGGGGCGAGCGAGGCCCAGCTCGAGCGCATGCGCCAGGCGGCCGCGAACCTCGAGGCCAGGATCGACGAGGACGTCCGGGCGCGGCTGGCCGGCGCGGGCGAGCGGCCTGCGGCGCCGGACCTCGAGCACCTGGTCGAGGCGCTCGGCGCGCCCGGCGGCCCGCTGGAGGTCGGCCGCGAGATCGAGCGCGAGCTCGAGCGCGACGGCCGGCTGACGCGGCGCCCCCGCCCGGCCCGCGCGCCGGCGCCCGAATCACTGAGCCCGCCGGCGGCCCGCCCGGCGCCCGCCGAGGGCACGCGCGAGGTCCGCGTGATGGTCTGCGGCTCGCGCTCGCTGACCGAGACCAACCTGCTGCGGGCGAAGCTCGACGAGGTCGGCCAGCGGATCGGCGGGGCGCCGATGCGGGTCGTCGTGGGGGACTCGCGGGGCGCCGACCGCGAGGCGCTGCGCTGGTGCGAGGACGCCGGGGTGCCCTGCGACGTGTACGAGGCGGCCTGGGACGAGGAGGGCCGCGGCGCCGGCTACCGGCGCAACGAGCGCATGGTCGCCGAGGCCGGCGCCCACGTCCTGGTCGCGTTCCCGCGCGACGAGGACACGCCGCTGTGCGAGCACCTGATCATGCACGCGGGCGAGGCGGAAGTGCCCGTCGAGACGGTCGACGAGCACGGCGTCACCCGCACCAGCGACGCGCAGCTGACCGACCTGGGGGCGATCGGCCGCCGCACCGGGGACGACCGCGGCGCGGTCGAGGGCGACAGGGGCGAACAGCTCGAGACGTACGACCCGATTCGCGAGATCGGCGGCGGCGGCGACCTGGAGACGGCCGGGCGCCACGGGCCGCACGACGCCCCGGCCGCGGCGGACACTGCCGAGAGAGCCGCCGCAAGGGGGCACGAGAGCGCGGCGCACGCACGGCTGTGACCCGCCGCCCCACCCGGGCAGAACGGGCGGCAGGCCGCCACAGCTGACCGCCTCCGAGAGGGCGCGCCCGGCCCGAAATCGCTCCCATCCGCGCGCCCGGGACACGACGGGTCCCGGACTGCATAATTATTTTCAGACTGCATAAGTATGAAAGTGGTTACCCCAAAAATTTGGGGTTACCCTTTTCGCCTGCAAGCCGATGGGAATCAGCAGAACTCGTTCTTCAGCAACAAATTGCGGACAGAAAAACGACTTTCGCCCCTGAGGGCCAAAAAGCCGTCCAATTCTGCTTGCCGGGCCCGGCAAGCAGAAAACCGCTCTATTCAGAAGCCGACTGAACAATCGAGGTGGGCCCCCAGAGTGGGCCCCCTCTGAGGCCCCCTGCCGGCCCGGATCCATCCAGGCGGCCGGCAACCGATCCCAGCCTGACCGCCACGTCCCCGGCCACCTGACCAGCTGGCCAGGGGCGAGGTCCCCACACCGCCGGCCCGATCCGGCCAGTCCAAGACTTTCCGCCCGGACCGCCGCACGCCGCGGCAAGGAGAACAAGGAAGAGCCATGCCCGCCAGCAGCCGACACCACGCCGCCGACCCGATCGAGGACGCCGGCGAAGTCTTCGAGCCGGCCGCCATGCCGCAGGACGGGCGGCCACTCGACGGCGACGCCGGCAGCAGGCACCTGACGCCGTTCGGGACGCCCTGGGTACGCCGTCCGGTCGACTGGCGCGAGGACCACGACCTCTCTGCCGGGCGGCAGCACTTCGGCCTGGACCCGCCGGGCGCCGCGCTCGACGACAACCCCTGCGCGGTCGAGATCCGCCTCGGCGGCGACGCGCCGCAGGCCGAACCGGCAACGGATACCCTGACGGGCGAGCGCTGCTGGCAGCACCAGCGGTGGACGGTCAGGCGCATCCCCGGCGCCGAGAACGGTGCGCTCACGGTTCAGGCGCAATGGAACCCTGCACCCGCCGGAACCATCAGGGCGACGGCCGAGCGGATCGAGTTCCGGCGCAGCGACCCCTGGCGGACGCTGCTGACCTGGATCCGGCGCACGGACGGCCGGCCGGCCCTCGACAACGACGAGGACGCGGGGCGGATCGCCGCAGCCGGCGTGCTCGTCTTCGCCGCGCCCTGGCCCGCCGGGCCGCCCCGCATCGTCGGGTCCAGAGATCAGGACCGCGAAGCCGGCGGGCAGACGCCGGCCGGGAAGTAAGGCGCTACCGATGACGAAGACCACCGGACAGAACGAGGACCGGCGGCAGAGCCGGATCCTGAAGGCGCTCGAGGAGAAGCACTTCGCCGCCTTCGCGCACGAGAAGGCCGCGAGGCCCGGCAGCAAGCCGATGGAGTTCGTCGCCCGCCGGCCGGCGAGAACTCCCGGGTGCCGCGAAGCACTGCTGGTCTGCCCCTCGGCGCTGGGACTCGGCATCGCCGAGTTGCCCGCCGGGGACAGGCCGGCCGAGACCGCCGCCGCGGCGCTCGGGATCGACCCGGCCACCATCGCCGGCGTCTGCCGGGCCGAGCAGGAGATCGACCAGGTCTGGATGCACGCGAGACCCCCCGAGATCGGGGCCACGTGCGAACGCTGGTTCGGCTGGCTGAACCAGGACGCCTGGGTGCCGGTCGAGACGCCGGAAACGCTGGCGGCAATCATCGAGGCGGCCCGGACGCTGCCCGCAGTCGACTTCTGGGAGCTCACGGAGCAGGCCGGCCGGGGCCGGCCCGACGAGATCGCCCTCGCAAGGCTCGAGACGATGCTCGGCGCACTCGCCGACGGAATCGAGCTGACGCCGGGAGAGCTCGAGGCAGCGGCGTGGGCCGCCGTCCGCGCACGCCGCGCGCGCCAGCGGATGGACCGGCGCCTCCGGCGCGAGGTGCTGCAGGGCGCCGGCCGGCGCCACCGGTGACAGGGACCGAGCGGGACCGCCATGGCTCGCGGGCGATCAGTCCACGACAACGACGAGTACGACGGCGCCGCCATCCCCATGATGATGCGCTGCCGCCTCTGCGGGCGGCATTTCTACGGGACCGCGGTCGACCGCTGCCTCCGGTGCCGGCTCGAGCAGGAGCAGCTGCGTGCCCGGGCAGCCGCGCCCCGGCGCGACACAGTCCCACCGGCAGGCAGGCGTGCCGGCCGGACCCGGGGCTGACGCCCCGGCGGGCACCCGCGCGCCGGTCCGCGCCAGGAGCCCAACGCGTTGGACGCGCCAACCTCAGCGGCGTCCCACGCACAACCGAACCAGACGGAAACCGAAAGGACGACAGTCGGAATGCTCGATCCAGAGACCGGGGCGCCGCCGCCCGGCGGCGGGACGCGGGACTACGAGACGCTGATCCACACGATCGACGGCTTCGACGGCCGCCGGCGCGCCGTCGCCGCGCGCGCGGCCTTCTCGGCCCCCGACGAGACGACCGCCGCGCACGCGGCCGTCAACGACTACCTGGGCGGCCTCGACGACGAGGCCGCCATGAAGACCGGCGTCGGAGCGGGCGCCCGGATCACGGTCGACGTGCGCCTCGGCCCGGACGAGCCGGAAGACGCCGCGAACGGGCGCTGGCGCGTCGAGATCCTCGTCGACGAGAAGCACCGCACACTTCACTAGCGGGGGCCGAAGCATGAAGGACCGGCTGATCAATCTGCTGTGGCGGCAGGGGCCGAAGCGGACCGTGCACGAGACGTGCGGCAAGGGCGGCCGCTGCATCGGCGGCCGGCCCGACCAGTGCCATGTCCAGGTCGAGGTCCGCCGCCTGCAGGGAAGCCGTCAGCGCAGGCCGCGATCGAGGTCGATGCGCGGCAGCGCGTCGGAGTACACCGCCGCGTCGCCGTCGTGCGGCGAACGCAGGCAGCGGTAGACGAGGTTGTCCGGCCGGCCGACCGCCCGGACAAGGGGCTCGCGCCGGCCGTGCGCGAGCACCGACCAGGTGCGGCACTCGGCGAAGACGCTGCGGACCGTCCGGTCAAGGCGCGAGAGGAAACGGGCCGAGTCCGGCGGCGTCAGCACGTTGAGGTACGCGATGCCGCCTACCGCCAGGCTGCCGCGGACCGCCGAGAAGAACTCCGCCGTCCCCAGGTGCGACGGGAACGTGAGCTCGTGCGAGTAGGCATCGACCACGACAACGTCCCAGGCCGGGTCGCCGCGGCGCAGGAACGCGCGCGCGTCGGCCACGACGAGCGGGCCGGGGGCGGGACCGAAGAGCAGCTCCCCGGCGACACGACCCACGGCCGGGTCGATGTCGACGAAGACCGGCGGCGGAAAGCAGTCGCGCCCGCGGCCGAGCGTGCGCCCGGCGGCGCCGAGGACGAGCACCCGCCCGGGCCGCTCCGCGCACAGCTGGTCCTCGATCCACTCGAGGTACTCCCAGCCCGTGCCGTCCGGGTCGTCCCGGGACGCCGGGCTCCGGTTGAGCAAGAGCAGCCTGCCCGCCGGCTCGGCGTCTATCGGCAGCACGCTGTAGTCGGCGTACGCCGTGCTGGCGACCAGCCGCGTCGCCTCGTACCAGAGGCTGAAGCCCGGACCGATCAGGCACAGCGCGATCGCGACCGGGCCGAACGAGCGCGGGCTGACGGCCAGCGCGGCGGCGACCAGCGCCGCGACGATGAGCAGCGCGGCGGCCGCCGTGCCCAGGTGCGAGAGCACCACGAAGGCCGTCAGGAGCGAGCCGGCGACGTTGCCCGCGGTCGAGACCGCGAAGACGCGCCCGGCGCGCACGGACGGATCCGCCGGCCGCGCGCACGCGTGGGCCAGCAGGATGCACTGCGCCAGCAGGTACCCCGGCGGCGCAATCCCGGCGACCGAGTAGAGCGCTATCGCCGCGACCGGCGGCAGCGGCAGCGAGAAGACCAGCGTGACGCCCAGGTCCGAGAGCCAGAAGGCCGCGAGCGCGGCGGCCAGAACCAGGCGCCGGCCGAGGGCGCCGCGCAGGTCGCCGCCCGCGGCGGCCAGGCGCCCGCCGGTCTGGTAGCCCGCGGCCAGCGCGGCCAGGTACACGCTGAGCAGAAGCGAGGTGACCGGCACCGCCGAGCCGACCCACGGGACCATCCGGCGCAGGGCCAGGATCTCGATCGAGAGCGACGAGTAGCCCTCGGCGAACAGCACCGCGGCCAGGAGCAGGGGCGAGAGGGCGGCCGAAGGAGAACGCAGTGACGAGACTTCACCAGACATCAGGCAGCAGGAAGCCTACCGGCGCCCGGCCCCCCGGGCCGGGCGTGCTGCCCTCGCAGCAGATCGAGCGGCTGATCGCGGACGGCCGGATCCGGGCCGCCGATCCGGTCCAAGGCCGCCAGGTCCAGCCCGCGAGCATCGACCTGCGCCTCGGACGCGTGGCCCACCGGCTGCAGGCGAGCTTCCTGCCGGGCGCTAACCGCACTGTGGCGGAGGGCCTCGGCCCGCTGTCGATGACGACGTTGCGCCTCGACGAGCCGACGGTGCTCGAGACCGGGTGCGTCTACCTGGTCGAGCTCGCCGAGCGTCTCGCGCTCCCCGCGGGCGTATGCGGCCGGGCGAACCCGAAGAGCACGACCGGGCGGCTCGACGTCTTCACGCGCCTGATCGCCGACCGCAGCGGGAGCTTCGAGCACGTCCCCCAAGGCTACGAGGGACCGCTCTACGCCGAGATCATGCCGCGCACGTTCCCGGTAATCGTCCAGGCCGGACTCTGCCTGTCGCAGATGCGGTTCATTAAGGACGAGGCCGGCGCCGCGATCGGCGACGCCGAGCTCGCCGCGATCGATCAGCGGACGCCGCTGGCGTACGTCGACGGCCAGCCGCAGGCCGCCGCGATCGACCGGGGCATCCGTCTGTCGGCGAGCCTGCGGCCCGGCACGACCGGCGGGCCGGCGGCCTACCGCGGGCGGCCGAACGCACCGATCGTCAACATGCTCGGGCGGCACGACCCGCAGGGCTACTGGGAAGCCACCGGGGCGTGTCCGGACGGCCGGCTGATCCTCAACCCGGGCGACTTCTACGTCCTCGCATCACGCGAGCGGGTGCGCGTGCCTGCGGACTACGCGGCCGAGATGGTGCCGTTCGACCCGTCGGTGGGCGAGCTGCGCGTCCACTACGCCGGGTTCTTCGACCCCGGGTTCGGAGACGCAGGCCCCGCGGCCCGCGGCGCCTGCGCCGTGCTCGAGGTGCGGGCGCACGAGACGCCGTTCGTCATCGAGCACGGGCAGGTGGTCGCCCGGCTCGAGTACAGCCGGATGGCCGAGCGGCCGGACAGGCAGTACGGCGCCGGGATCGGATCGTCCTACCAGCACCAGGGACTCGCGCTCGGCAAGCAGTTCCACCCGTGAGGTCAGCCGGTCCGGAGACCACCCGGGCAGGCCGGACGCCGCCGCGAGGCCGCCTCGGACAGGACGCGTGGGACTCTGGAACCGCTCCTTGAAACGACGACCGCCCCGGCGGGCCTGGCGCGCCTCGCCGACTCGGCGCGCAGGGACAACGGACCACGGGGGGAGGGCCGGACGGAGGACAATCGGACAGTACGGATACCACGCCACGGAGACCGCACGGCCCGAACGGCCCGACGTACGCGGGCCTTCGGCCCAGCCCGTCCACGCACGGGCACCAGAGGTGCAGGTCAGCCGCCGAGACAGCGCCGAAGGCGCAGAGAAGGGAGCCCACCATGCTGCAGTACGCCGGGATCGGGTCGCGGCGGACGCCGCACGACGTCCAGGCGACGATGAGCGCCCTGGCGGCCGCGCTGGCCGAACGCGGCTGGACGCTGCGCACGGGCGGCGCCGACGGCGCGGACGCGGCGTTCGCCGCAGGCGTCCCCGACGGGTTCAGCGCCCGGCGCCTGCGGATCCACCTGCCCTGGCCGGGCTACAACGGCATCTCGGGGCCGTCGGCCGTGCTGATGGACCGCGTGCAGCAGGCCGAGGCGGCCGATTTCGTCTCGCGCTACCACCCGGCATGGCACCGCTGCCGGCAGGCCGCGCGGAAGCTCCACGCCCGCAACGCGGCGATCATCCACGGCGAGAATCTCGGCGACCCGGTGGGGGCCGTCGTCTGCTGGACGCCCAACGCGGTGGCTGTCGGCGGTACCGCCACCGGTATCCACATGGCCGAGGACGCGGGCATCCCCGTCTTCAACCTGGCGCGCCACTCGCCCGGCGAGACCCTCGAGGCGCTCGACGCCGTCGCGGCGGCGGAGCGGGCGCAGGTCCGTTGAGCCGAAGGGCCGGCGCGATGCGCGGCTGCGCCGAGCGATCACCTGGCACGGCCGACACGGTCGACGAGAGGAAGACGATGACGAACAAGGACACGCTCCCCGACCCGCACCCGGGCCTGTCGCCCAGGCTCAACGCCCAGGTCGAGCGGGTCGCCGAGGGAGGCACCGGCCACCCGTTCCTTCTGAGCGGCCATCCGCAAATCTGCCCGAAGCCGACGCGCGCGACGATTACCGGATCCACGTTCGGCCACGGCGGCATGCTGCGGATCGGCTTCATCGGCCGGAGCATGAACATGGAGTTCTTCGTGCGGGGAAACCCACACGCATACACGACGACGACGATCAAGGAGGTCGAGGAAGCGCCCGTGGTCGCAGACACCACCAACGCAGGCGCCTAGCGCACGAGCCAGCCCGGCGGCGCGCTGTAGCAGGCAGCGGCGAACGGACCGCACGCCGGCAAGCTTCCGGCAGCAGCGCGGGCGCACCATGCACAACCGCAAGATCGCGCAGGCCAACGGCGGCGAGCCGTGCCGGGAACTCCGCAAGAGCGACGCCAACGCGTTGGGAACGGTCCTCGTCGCCCTGCTCGACGCACTCGGGATCAGCAGGAAGCGGATCGAAACGCTGGAGAAGCTCATCCCACAGGCCAGGACTGCTGAGGACAAGCGGGCCACGCTCGAGAAAGTCCGGCGGATCACCGTCGACGGACACCGCCCGTTCGACCTCCACGTCCGGTACGGCAAGCTCGTCCTGACGTACGACGCCGAACCGTACCAGGGCAAGGCGCCGACACTGGCCGCGGCGGTGGCCATCGCGTTTCTCCTGACGCTGGGCCACCGGGTCCGGCGCGGGAAGATTCCGTTCCGCCCGTCGGACGGCCTCGACACAGCCGACGAGGCCGAGATCCTGCGTCTCGGGCGGAGCATCCGCATTGCCGGCGTCGAGCCGGCGACGATCCACTGAACGCGGCCCGCGCCGCGCAAGGGGAAACCGTCGGCCGGGCGTCCCGCCGGCCCCGGGCTGTGCAGTGGCGGCAGGCGTCTGCGCGGCGCTGGCAAACTGAGCCGTCCCCGTTTCTCCACCGACTCCCGAAGAGGTCCGAACATGAAGAGCCAGACCGAACAGGAGGCGCTCCGCAACAGCGCGGCGGCCAGGATCCGCGACGTGCTCGGCAGCGCGTTCGACATCGAGGCGATCGCGCAAGAGCCCAGCCGCATCACGGCGCCCGCCGAGCCCCACTCGGCGCTCGCGTGGGCGGCCCCGGGGGCGGCGCGCGGCGACACGCTCGCGGCGCTGCTCCGGATCGCCCGCCCGGTGATCAGGGAGACCGAGCCGCAGCTGGTGCTGCGCACCGACGGGCCGGAGAGCGAGGTCTACATGCGGCGCTGGTGGCTCGCGCGCGAGGCCGACGCGGCCGGCCACGGCCGCAACGGGCTGTACCTGCACGTCTTCGAGGCCGACGACCCGGCTGCGCCGCACGATCACCCGTGGGCCTCCGCCTCGCTGCTGCTCGAGGGCTGGCTCGTGGAGCACTCGCCGCAGGGCGTGGTCCCGATCGAGCCGGGCACGCTCTCGGTGCGGCCGGCGCGGTTCCGCCACCGGCTGGTGCTCGGCCGCGACTCGGGCGGCGCGGCGGTCAGGGCAATGAGCCTGTTCGCGACCGGCACGCGCGTCAGGTCCTGGGGCTTCGAGACCCCGGACGGGCGGATCGCCAAGGCCGGCACGGCCGAAGCCGGCAGGCCCGCGAGGGCAAGGTAGACGGCATCATCCGGCAAGGCCACGGCACCACCATGGAACAACTTCCGGCTTGACACCAGAAAACAGACGCGCGAAGTTTACGCTGAGGACACGGCGATGAACACGCAAAGAAACCGCGAACTGTTCCGGTGGGTCCACGAGGAAACCGCGCGGCGCAGCCGGGAAGAGAACCCGGAACGACCGGCACGACTGCGGCCGCTCGAGGACTTCAGCGACGAGTACGCGGATCCGACGAGGTACAAGACAGTCGACCAGGAACGGGTGGGACGGAACTCGGGAACCATCCGGGGACTGATCATTGGAGACTGCTGCGGCTGGCCGAAGCGACCGACGAGCGACGAAGTCTACGAAGCGATGCGGGCAGAGAGTCCGACGGACCTGCAACAGTCGATGATCAACATGGTGCTGCGAGCCGACTTCGAGACACTGTTCGCGGCCTGGATGGAAGGCGCATTCACGTGGCGGCAAGTAGCCCGCGCGATGGAAAGAGAAACATGGGCGGACCCAAAGCAGATCCGCGCGATCAACACGACCGCGAACAGCTGAAGCTGCCAGAACCGGCGACGCGACTGTGGAAACGAATCCGTGCAACGGTGCACGAACTCGGCAGCCGGCGGCCCGACAAGCGTATCGAGCCGCACATCGGAGGCGGCACGACGCTGGCGGCGCGGTGGGGACACCGGGCGAGCACGGACATCGACGTCACCTTGCCAGGAGACCTGAGCCTCGGCGACTTGACGCGGGACGACGAACACAACCTCGCGCGACGTATCAGTGGCAAAGCCGAGATCGAAAACGTCGACGAGATCAAGATCCACTGCGGAGACGGTGTGCTGCACCTGGCGCGGCTGCGGCCGAGCGCACGAGGCGCCGAAGAGCAGGCTATCGCTGACGGTAAGGTCGAGACGGTCCTGTCGAACAGCCAGATCCTGCGCGGGAAGCTGAGACGGGGACTGACAAGCCCGGTGCGTGATGTCTTCGACGTGGTGTGCGCCGCGAAAGCCGACCCGCGCGCGCTGGCCACAGCCGTGAGCATGCTGCAGGAACGGACGGCCGAGAGAATCGCAACAAAGTGGAGGTTGCAGAACGACAAGTTCGAGAAATCGGCGAAAAAGGAGTTACACAACGTATTGGCAGAGTTCGAAACCGACCTGTCGCTACTGGGGACCAACGCGGCAGAGGCACTGGAGACGCACCGCTACCGACGACTGCAGATCGAAGTCGATGAGCACGACATGGTAATCACGAAAACGGTCGCAGCGGGAGCCCTGGAACCGGAACGCTACCCGGCAGACCAAGCGCGCAGCGCATTACGCAGGAGTGGCATCGAAGAGCATCTGGAAGCCAACGGGCCGGTGCTGACAATAAAGGTGGCAATCGCGATCGACACGATGCGAAAGCACGGACGGACCGGAATACTGTACGACAGCAACGACAGAGGAACGCACGACCAGATCGCGTTTCCAGAAAAGTTTTTCGATCCGAACTGGAAACCGTTCGGGAAGGAGAAGCCAAGCGTCAAGCTCGGCGAGAATCTGGCGAAGGAGCCGGCGACGGCCCCCGAGCCGGCGGCCGGGTTGGCAGCCAGCAAGTCCCGCACTCGCGGGCACAGCAAGTCCGACCGCCACTCCCGGTAGAGATGAGCCTGTTCGTCGACTGGCGCGCAGGTGAAGTCCTCAGGCTTCGAGACGCCGGACGGGCAGATCGCCGAGACCGGCACGGCCGAAGCTCCCAGGCCCGCGAGGGCGAGGACCTGAGGGGAACCGGATGACCGGCCAGGAGCTGCAGGCGCACTACCGGACCCAGCTCGGGAAGCTGATCGAGCCGGGGAGGCCGGACACTCACGTCAACCCGAAATCGACGCGCTGGATGATCCGCCTGGCCGAGATCACCGATGGCGGCACGTTCACACCCGGAGACGAAACCCGGACGTGGATCTGGTCCGATCTCCACCTGCACCACCGGAACATCATCCGCTACTGCCGCAGGCCGTTCGAGACCGTCGAGGCGATGAACGAGGCCCTCCTGACGGCCTGGACAGAGACCGTCGGCGAGGCCGACACCATCATCTGCGGCGGCGACATCGCACTGGCCGGGGCCCTCAGGGGCAAACGGATCGCAAGGGTCCGGGCAATGCCCGGGCGGAAGCTCCTGGTCCGCGGAAACCACGACTTCGACCGGAAGGGACGGCCGGCCGACACGGGATGCAACAAAACGTGGATGAGCCTGGTCGTCACGGGAGACCCACCGCTTCTCGTGACCCACATGCCGATGACCGAGGTGCCCGACGGAACCGTGAACGTGCACGGACACGTGCACAACAACGAGCCGTTGCGCGAAGGACCGTACGTGAACGTCTGCGTCGAGCACACCGGGTACCGGGCGCTTCCACTCGACGCGTTGAGGCGGCTGGCGCGGGCGCGGCTGGACGACCCTCGGCCGCGTGCGGCGACGACAGCGGAGGAGATCCGGCGGATCGACGCGTGAAGAAAGCTGCAACATGACGCGGCAAGAACCGTTGGCGGGCAGGACGGGAGCAGCAACAGCGGTACCGAACGCGCTGGCAATTCAGCTCGCCGCAATCGAGCGAGCAGCCGACAGGGCAGGTCCGGTGACGCGGATCGCATTGCTGCCCGAAGGCGGGGCCGAAGCCTTCCTGTTGTGGGCTCCCAACAAGGTGAGACAGCAGTACCACGTCTACGACGAGGATCAGACGCGCCAGTTCATGGACACGGCGCTGGCCCCGCTCGAGAGCACTGGCGCAGACCTGCTCGAGACGCTGGCCGGCGAGGCGCAGGGAGAGAAAGACGACATACCGAAGCCGGTGATGTGGAACGAGCCCGGGCTGGTCATGGCAGGGATCGCCCCCGGAATCCTGCGGCGGTGGCGCGCCAGGCGCGCCGCTTGCAAGCAGCGGAGCGGCCAGAAATGACTGTTGGCCGCAGACTCGCCGACGAGTGGCTGGACCCCGACATCTACGCCAGCGGCGTCGACGAAGGCTGGCCGGATATCGACCTCTACCGGCTGATCGTACGCGGGCTGCAGCGCAACTTCCACAACGGCACCGACGCGGACCGCGCTTGGCTGCTGTCGAGGCGTCCTCACCTGACAGGCACGCGATGGGACGCGGCACTCGCCGCCGTCGTCGAACACACGGCGCTGACACACGGCTGGACGCCGCCCGAATGGGTGAACGAACCGGAACGCTTCCTCGAGGAGCCGGCACAGCTGCTCGGCTGGCCGGGAAACGACAACGAGCTCGCCTGGCTGCCGGGATCCTTCGCCAGACGGGGCGTGATCATAGATGCACTCGACCTCGACGAAAGAGCAGGAGACGGCAGGCAGTGGTGCCCTCGACCGGGACGAGCCCGGGAGCCTGCTGCCAGTGCGAACGAGTCGTGACCGTCTCGGCACGAATACAACAGGGGCGCAACACGTCAAGGGGTACACCAGCCCAATGAACACCGACAACACCGGGAACCACGCCGGATGAAGACGGAAACACGCCGCGGCGCCGCAAGACAGAGGCGACCGAAGAGACGCACAATTCACGCAGCGGATCTGTTCTGCGGCGCCGGGGGCACGAGCAACGGCCTGCGGCGGGCGTGCCGCACGCTGGGCCACGAGCTAACCCATGTTTAACAACGGTACAGCCAAGGCATTTTAGAATCAGTAGTTTACGCTGACCGCCTGGCGCAAGTGGCACTACAAATGCGCGTCAACCGGGGCGGGGGTCGGTCAGATGATCGTCTTGCGGACGCCGCCCGGCTGTGGGTCGATGCCGAGCGCGTCGTAGATGGCCCGCTGTTCGGGTTCGGCTTGCGTGGCCGAGCGCACGTGCAGGGTGCGCCCGTCCGGGCGCCGGAAGGTGGCGGTGACGCGCTGCTGGCCTTCGAGGATGCGGCGCAGGGTGGACCAGCTGGCGTGCTCGCCGTGCTTGCGCAGGCGGGTGCGGATGACCTGCACGAGCTGGTAGGCGATGACGGTGAGGAACAGGTGACCGTCGGCCCGCCGCGGCTTGTGGTGGTAGATGGGCCGCAGTCCGAGCTCGGACTTGAGCGAGCGGAAGACGGCTTCGACGTCGTTGAGCGTGGTGTAGGTTCGCCACAAGGCGTCTTCGTCCCAGTCGGTCTCGCTGCTGCGCAGGCAGTAGACGCCGGGATGGGTGGCCATCGAGCCGTCCTGCGGGCGTCGGGTCCAGGTGACGGCGACGGCGTTGTTTCCGGCCTCGTCGGGGGTGACCCCGATCTGGTAGTGGGCCGCGGCGCGGGTGTGGCGTGCCTTCAAGCGCCCGATGCGCTGCCAGACCTGGGCGAGGCGCTTGTGGGCGCGGGGGCGCGCCAGCCCGTCGTTGAGCTTGGTGAGCGCGGCCTCGAAGCGGGTGGCGACGCGCTCGACGATGGCTCGTTCCTTCTGTGCTCGCTCCTCCGAGTAGCAGTACAGGCGCACCTCATCGGGGTCGGTGGAGACGACCTTGTGCAGGTGCACGGTCTGGTTCGACTGCGTGCGGACCGACACGGCGGCCTCGGCATCGAATTGCCGGTGGCGTTCGCGGCTGACGACCAGATAGCGGTAGCGGTGCTCGCGCAGCCAGGTGATGCAGGCGTCGGTGGCGACGCCGCGGTCCATCACCACCAGGGCGCCGGCCGGCGCCTGCAGCGCCTCGAGCATGCCGGCCAGGGTGCGGTGCTCGCGGACGTTGCCGGCGAACAGTTGCGAGCGGCGCACGAAGCCGCTGGCATCGAGCATCAGCCCCAGGGTCAACAGCGGGCAGTCGCTGCGTTTCTCTTTCGAGTGCCCGCGCTTGGCCTGCGGCTGCTCGCTCGCCTCGCCTTCGAAATAGGTGTTGGTCAGGTCGTAGAGGGTCACGGTCGGCTGCAGGTCGAACAGGCCGAGGGCGCGGTCGAACAGGTGCGCCTCGACCGCCTCGCGGTGCTTCACCAACGCGTCCGAGGCGCGGTAGAGCTGCATCGCGCTGACGGTCTCGAAGTCGACGCCGAGCAGCTCGCCCAGACCGCTGCGCGCTTGCAGCCAGCGGTGCGTCGCACGCTCCGATGCCGGCTGGGCCAGGCGCCCGACGAGGGCCCCGGCCGCCGCCGCACGCAACGCGCCGTTGACGCCCAACTCGGCCAGCAGGGCCGGCAGCTCCAATTGCTCGAGCGCCCACAGGCCGACCTGCTCCACCCCGACGCTGCGGGGACGGACCAGGCGCAGCGAGTCGACATCGACCCGTTGCACGTCCGCCGGTCCGGCGGCCATCGCGTCCCTCGGTGCGCCGCGGGCGACCAACTGCGCACCGATCCGCTGCGCCTCGTGTTCGACGGCGGGCGGGCAATCGGCCACCAGCGGCACTTGGCCGGACAGGATGTCGTCGATGCGGGTGCACAACAGCGGCCACTGCGCCCGGGGGATGTCGAAGTGGCGGCCGAGATTGAGCAGCGTGCGCTGACGAACGGTGCTCCCGACGCGCTCGGAGTGGACGAGGCGATGGGAGTAGTAGGGCTGTCCGTCCTCGGTCCGCCGGGTTTGGGTGCGCCGCACGAACATACGGGCCACGATAGCGGGTGGACCCGCCACAGCGCAACCAAACTCATGCGATTATGGCACTACATCGAGTCCGGCAAAACCCCGATCATTTAGAATCAATAACTTACAGAGACGAGACCCTCGAAATGCCGCCCAAATCGGCAAAATGACCGCCGATCTTGTTAAACATGGGCTAAGGCTGACAGCCATCAACCACTGGCCACGCGCGATAGAGACTCACCGCCGCAACGATCCCGAGGCCGACCATATCTGCGAGCATCTGGAACGCGTGGACCCACGCCACGTAGTACCAAGCCGGCAGCTCGACCTGCTGATCGCCAGCCCCGAGTGCACACACCACAGCCGCGCCCGCGGCGGCCGCCCGGTATCCGATCAGCAGCGCGCATCGGCATGGATCGTGCTGCGCTGGGCAGAAACCCTGTACATCAGGAGCATCCTCATCGAGAACGTGCCGGAGTTCAGGACCTGGGGCCCGATCGACCGCCGCGGGTGCCCGATAAGGAGCAGGGCCGGCGAGACGTACAACGCGTTCATCCAGGCGCTGCGCTCGCTGGGGTACCACACCGACGCGCAGGTGCTGACGGCCGCCGACTACGGCGATCCAACGACCAGGCGGCGGCTCTTCATCCTGGCCGAGCGCCGGCGCAGGCCCCGGTGGCCGCGACCGACGCACGCTCCGCGCGACACCGCGGCGGCACGCGGCCTGGCCGCCTGGCGCGGCGCGCGCGAAATCGTCGACTGGTCGCTCGACGGCCAGAGCATCTTCGACCGCAAGAAGCCGCTGGCGCCGGCGACTCTCAAGCGCATCGAGGCGGGCCTGCGCAAGTTCGGCGGCTGGCGCGCCGAGCCGTTCATCGTGGTGTTGCGAAACCACGCCACGGCGCGCGCGCTCGACGAGCCCGCGCCGACGATCACCACGAGCGGGGCGCACCTGGCGCTGTGCCAGCCGTTCCTGCTTGGACAACAGTCGGGCGCCGCGGCGAGAACGATCGACGAACCCGCGCCGACAGTGGCCACCGGCGGGGCGATAAGCCTCGTCGAACCGTTCATGTTCGCGAACCGGACGCGCAACGCCCCGCGGCTCATGAACGAGCCGATACCGCCACTGTGCACGGGCAACCACATCGCACTCGTCGAGCCGCACCTGAGACATCGCAACAGCGGCGGACGCGAGCACGGCCGCAACGGTGCGGGGAAGGGCGGGGTCGAAGTCCGAATCGACGGGAGACCCTACCAGCTGGACATCCGGTTCCGGATGCTCGCGCCGCACGAGCTCGCGCAGGCGCAGGGCTTCGATCGAAACCACGAGTTCATGGGCAACCGGACCGAGCAAGTGCGCCAGATCGGCAACGCCGTGCCCGTGGCCACCGCGCATGCGCTGTGCGAGGCGATGCTCGGGTAGCAACCGAAGAAAGACTCAGAACCCGGCAGCGGGGCCCCGAACAGGGCACACTCGACGACATCCTGCTCGCGTACCTGCGCGGCGCGTCAGGATCGTGCTTGAGGTTGCCGGTACGGCGATCGCTCCAGGTGCGGTCGCGCCCCCAACTCAAGAGGACCCCGTAGTGGCCGGAACAGTGGAGCTCGTTCTGTCAGTCGTCGGCAGCACTGTCGCCGTCATGATCCCCGTGGTCCTGTTGCTCTGGCGGATCGTCGTGTACTTCGGCAAGAGGGCCGAGAAAGCACGGGACGGCGTTGAGAAACATGCTGAGGCGCGCGTCGCAGCAGTCGTGGAAACACTTACCCGCCAGTGCACTCCGGCAGGCGATGGCGGCCCGCACGCCCATCCTCGCACGCCGCACCCATCCCGTCGAGCCGCCAACCCTGACGCAGGCGGCGACGGCGCGCGGGCACGGGCGCGGCCGGTGAAGCCCAACGGATTGGACTAGCCAATCCTCCGGCAGCCATCCCGCGGCCGCGCGGCGGCCTCGCGGCCCACGATCCCGGCCAGCTTCCGGCAGACCCACCGCACCACCCGGAACACGCCGAAGCAGACCCACCGCACCGCCCGGAACACGCCGAAGAAGATCCGCTCGAGCACCTCGATGACCGCGCCGGCGACCATCGAGCCAACGATCTCCCACAGCCACATCATCGTCCCACCGCGACCGCCGCCGGGCAGGACTCCTGCATCCGCCGCAGCCTCGCCCGGTAGCCGTCAGGCAGGCTGAAGCGCGCCTCCACGGCGATCCGCCCGGTCGCGGAGACAACCAGCGGCGGTTGGTCCGCCGCCCGTAGCAGCGCCGGGACCGCCGCGGCCGCATCGAGCCGCGCGCGGTAGTCGGGCTCCCATTCGTAGGTGACCCGCGGCCGGACGAACGCGGTCGCAAGCGTCGCCGCGCCGATCCGGACCTCCGCCTCGTCGGTGCGCGGCGCCGGGGTGGTGCCGGTCAGCGTCCACCACAGGTTGCGCAGCGAGAGCGTCCTCGTCGTCGCCGGCTCGTCCGGGTGCGGCAGCACGACCAGCTCGAGTTCCAGCGGCACTTCCCCTTCCCGGCAGAACGCTTCGAGCGTCACCGGCACGAGGCCGCTCGCCGCGTCGGCGGGCAGCAGGCCGAACGGCGTCCGCACGTCGGCCTCGCTGGCGGTGGCGAACAGCCAGTGCCCAAGCCCGTCGCCGCTCGCGGAGTAGCGCCAGAGGGCGGGGTCTTCGGCATCAGCCGGCTCGGCCTGGCGCACCGCCGCCGCCAGCACGCCCGAGCAGGCGACGACGGCCAGCGCGCCGACTAGCCCGCCTGACCGGAACCGGTTCACCGCACGCCCCCCGCTCCTTCTCACATCTCCTCCCTGTCGTCCGCCACCGGCGCCGGCACGCTCAGGCGCACAATCTCTGCGTCGACTTCCCCCGGCCCCATCATTACATCCTCGCTGCCGAGCAGGCGCGCGATCGTGACATCGAGCTGCTCCGGCTCCATCGGCTCATCCTCGCCGCCGAAGTCCAACACGTGGGAGCCGCCTCCCGGCCACGCAGGGCACGGCGAACACCAACATGCCTCCGGAGCAGCGTGTCCACCGCTCGGGACGAAGCCGCCGAATAGACACGAACAGTCGCAAGCATAACCACGCCGACCGAGGAGCCGGTGGACGTCCCAAGAGCAATCCGTTCGGCCAGCGGGTGCTCGAACAGGTGCGAGGCGGCATCCGGAGTTTCACAAAGTGACGGCAACAGGTCGACCAGAAACAGGGCACCGGGCAGTACCCGGAGCGTTGACGCACCGCCGGCGGCCATACTCCCGGCATGGCCTGGACCTGGGCGACAGCCCGCGGCAGCCGGAAGGCCCGCCGCGACGCGGTGCTCACCGAGGAGCTCGAGCTGGACGGCGAGGCCGGCCCCACGGCCATCGGCTGCCTCGCGAGCGGATTCGACCGCAGCGGCAGGGCCGCCAGGGCGGCCGAAGCCGCGGCCGGCGCCTGCCTGCGGCGGCTGGCCGGGACGGGCGAGCCGGCGGCGAGGCTGCGCGAGGCCACCGACGCCGCGAACAGAGCACTCGCCGAGCTCAAGCGCGACCCCGAAGCGGTCAACGCCGGGGCAACGCTCACGGCCGTGGTCATCGACGCCGACGGGCTCTGGCTGCGCAGCGTCGGCGGCGGCGCCGTCCACCACTTCCGCGCCCGGACCGGAGCCGTCGAGCCATGCAACCCGCCGCCCCGCGCCCAGGGCGCCCGGCGCCCGGCGCGGGCGCTGATGGGCATGCCTCACGAGGCGGACGGCCCGGCGGCGGCGGCGCATCGTGTCGACCCCGGGGACATCGTGGTCCTCACGAGCCCCGCGGCGGCCGGCCTCGACCCGGCAGCCATTGCTGCCGCGCTCCGAGAGCGCCGGGCGGACACCGCCGACGAGGCCGCGGCCGTGCTCCGGGCGGCCGTGGCGCAACGGCGCCGCGGAGCCGGCTCGGGCGACGTCAGCGCCGCGTGCTACCGGGCGCCGGCCGGCAGGCGCGCGCGCGCCGGACCCGGCGGGACGGTGATCCACGGCGACCGGGCGTCGAGCGGCCACATTCGGGTAGCCGGCAGGCGGGTCGAGCCGAACCGGGCGCGCGAGATAGTACCGGGGCCGGGCGCCTTCGGCTGGGGCTACGAGGGCGCCGCGCCACTGCGCCTGGCCGCCGCCATCCTGATCGAGGCCACCGGCGACGTGGCTACCGCCAGGCGGCTGCACGAGAAGTTCGCCGCCGAGCGGATAGCCGCGATCTACACACAGCAGTGGGAGATGACGGCCGAGTCCATCAACGAGTGGGTTGCCGCACAGCAACCGGCCGGGGAGCGCGGCGCCCGGTGAACGCGCCCGGCGAGGCGCGGCGGCGGCAGCGCGAAGCCATCCGCGCGGTGCTGCGCGACGTGACCGGGCCCGAGGTGCGCAGCTGGGACCTCGAGCGGCTCGCCGACGCGCTCGGAAGCATTCCCGAGCCTCTCGCCAACGAGGGCCTGGCGCGCACGCGCCCGGCGTCGGCGCCTGCCGTCACAGACACGCTGCGCGCGCTGTGCCGGCAGGTGACGGGGGACCCGCCCGACATGGCGTTCGCCTACGGGTCGGCGACCGAGCCGTACCTGCGGATCTGGCGGCTCGCGGCGAGCGCGCACCCGGACGGGAGCGAGGAGCGCGGCCTCTACACCGAGGTGCTGGCGGCCGACGAGCCGCCCGAGCTGCACGGCCATCCGTGGCCAGTGGCGAGCCTGCTGGTGGACGGCACGGCCGTCGAGCACGGCCCGGGCGAGCCGTCGGCACCGCTCACGCCAGGGGCGCTGGTCCTGCGCCCGCGCGGGAGCCTGTACCGGCTCACACTCGGCGGCGCGCCCGCCGGCCCGGCGGTGCTGCTGATGGCGACCGGAGCGGCCGGGCGCCCCGGGGGCGGCGGCCAGCGCGACGCGCACCGCGGCGACGCGGAACGGCCGCGGGCGGGAGAGGCCGCCTCCGGCGGCGCGATCGCCGTCGACCTCGACGCCGGGAGGTTCCCGCAGCCGCAACAGGCGCCCGAGCCGCCAGCCCTGACGCAGGCGGCGCCGGCGCGCGGGCACGGGCGCGGCCGGTGAAGCCCAACGCGTTGGACCCGCCGACCGCCGTCGGCGCACGACAGCGGGAGAGGACACGCCAGCAGCTACCGACCGGCGCCGACGCGGCGCGCAGCCGCAAGCCGGGCATCCGAAACAGGAGCTGATAGCCCTCCCAGGGCTTCCGGCGCCAATGCACTGCAAACTATTGATAATGTGTGGTTTATAGAATTCTAGTTGGTCTATTCCCCTCGGTACATCCCTCGTTCTGAACCGGATGCGATTGGGCCGAGGAGGCCGGTCGCGGACCGATCCAGACTGAGAGCGTTCGCCCTGCCGACCCTGCCCCGCGATGCGGGTGCACCCCCGTGGGGTCGATCGCGATCACGCTCTCGAGACCTGTGGAGCGGTTCCCGTGCTGCACCAGTGTGGTGTATTATGGTGCGGTCATGGACGAGGAGCACACCGGCGAGGCGAGAACCGGCGCTCGGTCGGTTCGTGTGTCTGTGTCGTTCGACGTGGCCGATTACGCTGCGATCAAGGGCATCGCCAAGAACAAGCGGGTGTCCACCGCCTGGGTGGTCCGTGATGCCGTCGCCTTCTATCTGAACGCGCAGGCGCCCCTCTTCGCGAGCGACCGCCGAGGGAACGAATGACCAGCGTCGCGCTCTCGGAGGCCGGGCCGCGGGAGCGGCCGTCGGCTCCAGGCCCAGGGTCGTCGCTCGTTGCCGCCACGGAACTGCGCGCTGTCCACGTGCGGAGAGCGGTCGAGTCCGTCCAGCGACACTTCGACGGCCACGGGTCCGTGCGTGGTGCCTGGGCGGCCGTCCTAGCCAGCCGATGGCTCTCGGAGCCCGTCTCCTCGCCTGCGTCACTTGCGCAACAGGCGGCGTGGGCCCTCGTCAGCATGCGGATTGTCGGCCGTAGTGTGGGCGCGCTGGCCCGGAGTGCCTCATTGCAGGACGCTGAGACGTGGTTCTTGGGAAACGTCCGGCCCGCAACCTTGCTGACGGATGCGCTCGCGGAGTTCACCGATCGTGAGGCCGTCCATGCGCTCGAATCGTTCTCATACGACGTCGGCCTGCGAGATCTCTTGCCCTACGTACTCGACGCGCATGGTCCCGGCAGCCGCGCCAGCGTCATGAAGGATCCCTCAACCACGAGGTCTCGTAAAGCGAAGCGCGCGGCCGGGAGCTTCTACACGCCTTCGGATGTCGCCGAGTACATCGCGCGTGAGACCTTGGGTGAGCTGGGCCGGTGGCCGGGCAGTCCACGTGTCCTGGACCCAGCCTGCGGCTCGGGCGTGTTCCTGAAGGCCGTGCTGGACGTGACCGCGAGGCGCATGCCCAACCTGGATCGCCTCGCCTTCACGGAATCCTGCCTCCACGGCATCGACGTCAACCCGTTGGCGGTCGAAGCCGCCTGTTTCGTGCTGCTCCACGAATGCCTCCTCGCCGAGCATCATCGGAGCGACCCGTCCCCCTGGTCTCTATGGCATCGGGTCCGCTGCAACCTGTGTGTCGCCGATGCGCTCACATTCGAGGTGGTCCATCCCGAGGGCGACCGTCTGGAAGCGCTCTCCCACGTGCGATCTCAGCTCGCCGACGGGTACGTGCCACCCGCGCCGGATGAACCTCCACCGGCAGGTGTGACAACCTTGTTCTCCAAGTGCCGTCCTCTCGGGCAGGCATTCCCGGCCCTCTCCGCCGGTGCGGATGTCGTAATTGGCAATCCACCTTACGCCAGAATGGGGCGCCGAAGCGACGGAGCGGCGCTCGAACGGCGCTTCGCGTCGCTCGGCACAGGTTCCGTGGTCAGATCGGACTGTTTCCCGCTGTTCGTTGAGATGATGTGGCAGCTTGCCCGGCCCGGCCGGAGTGCATCCGGCATGGTCGTCCCGCTCTCGCTGGCCTGTAGCCGGAGGGCACAGGTGACGGCTCTGCGGCGGGCGATCGCTGCGAGCGGTGGTCGGTGGCGCTTCGCGTTCTTCGATCGCGAGCCGCACGCACTCTTCGGCGAAGAGGTAAAGACCCGCAACACGATCGCGTTCCGGCACGAGCGCGTTGGTGGTGCCCGCGTCGCCCGCACCACGATCGAGACTGGTCCGCTCCGCAAGTGGACCAGCCGCCAGCGCCAACATCTCTTCGACACGATCGATTTCACGCCGATTGACGACAAGGCGATCTCCATCGCTGCCGGTATCCCGAAGCTCGATGGGGTGGAATCGGCACGCGTGTTCGCGCGGCTCGCTCGTCGCACATGGCGCCTGGGCGCCATGTGCTCATCCGTCGAGGCCTGCCTGCCGGGGGATGCCGTCTGTGGCGGTGAGAGCCCCGTCGTTTTCGTCGGGGGTACGGCGTACAACTTCCTCAACGTCTTCAGGCCGCACCGGAGCCTGCCGATCCAGCGCGCACCCTGGAGTGCCAGCAGCGTGCTGGCCCTGAGATTTGCCGACGAAGATGAAGCCGCACGAGGCTTTGCCCTCCTGTGCAGTCGCGTCTCGTACTGGTTCTGGCGCGTGAACCAAGACGGGTTCCACGTGACCCGTTCGTTCCTGATGGAACTACCCTTCAACGACGGGATCTTCACCGCATTCGACCGTGGCGCTCTGACTCGCCTCGGATCTGAAATGTGGGATCGGATTCAGTCTCAGCAGATCGTCAGCATCAACGGCGGACGCCAGACAGTGGCGTACCGGCCGGAAACCTGCGAGGACATCCGCGATCGCATCGACGCACTGCTCATCCCAGCGCTCGGTCTGGATCCGGCGTTCATCGAGCATCTGCGCGTGTTCACGCGGACGGTTGTGGCCGTGAACGAACAGGATGAGACACCCCAACCTCGCTTACGCTTCGAATAGCCGAGACCGCCCATGTCGCCCATGAGCAATACCGTCAAGGACCAGAGCAAGCTGACCAAGGACGAATGGCGCGAATACACGAAGACAGTCTGGCAGATCGCGAACACGACGCACGCCGAGCACCCGGCCGTATTCCCGGTCGAGATTCCGCATCGCCTCATCAAGCTCTTCAGCTGGTACGGCGAAACCGTCCTCGATCCGTTCGCCGGAATCGGAACGACCGCTGAAGCTGCCGTGCCACTCGGCCGGAAGGTGCTGTGCGTCGATCAGAGCCGGAAATACGTTCGCATCATTCACCGAGATTGCGGTCACCTCCGGAACGGCAATCTGACTGCGGCTGAACTGCTGGAGACCGTTCACGGCGACAGCCGCGACCTCGCTTTCGTGGACGATGATTCGATCTCCTTGGTGGTATCCAGCCCACCGTACTGGAACAAGGCGGACTACGGTACCGCGCGAGCGAATCTCGGCCGCGTCGCCGGCTACCGTCGTTTTCTCAACGAGATCAGGCCGGTGTTCGAGGAGTGCTACCGAGTGCTGCGGCCAGGCCGCAAGTGCTGCCTTGTGACAGCGAACGTGAACCAACATACCGACCACGGACTCCTTACCTTCCCGCTTCCGATCGACTTCGCGGCCATCCTGCGCGACATCGGGTTCGTCATGGTGACTGAGATCATCTGGTCGAAGGACGGTACCGGCGGCCGGTGGGGGTCGGCCAACGCACAGCGGCCGATCTTCGGCAGCTACCCGTATCCGCCGAATCTCCTGTTCAAGAACGTCCACGAGTACATTCTCGTCTTTTCCAAGCCGCCAGCGCGGAAATCGCGTGGTCCCAAGGTGGTACCGTACGACGAACTCATGTCAGAGACGCGACCGCTCACATGACGCGCGACTGCACTACAAAAATGGTCTGCGAGTTTCATCTCCAGGATCCGACGGCGCCAGACACGGTCTACCTGTTTGAGGCCATCGTCAAGGCTGCCGATGGCGCCCAGTCGTGTACTGGATTGTTCGCGTTCGCGTCGTCTGCCGGCGTCGATTACCTGATACGAGACGGGGCTATTCAGGACTTCCTCCGCCGTTCCCGAATGTCGCTGGTAGTCGGGATCGACGCGGTCACCGGTCGCGATACTCTGGAGCATCTGCGCGATCTTGAGCAGGACCACGAGCGCCTGAGCGTCCGGGTCTTTCGGAACCCAACGAACGCTCTGTTCCATCCGAAGGTGGCCCGGTTCGAGTACCCGGACGGCGGCCAGTCGATGGTCGTTGGGTCCGGCAATCTCACACCCGGCGGCCTTCGTCGGAACTTCGAGGCGTTCAGTGTGATGCGTGCCGCTGCCGATGAGACTCTGGACGTGACGTCTTGGGATCGTTTTTTCACAGACCACGCCAAGGACGTTGGCGCCATTGACGAGGCAGCGCTGGAGCGCGCAGCGCAAAACGTCATTCGGGGCGGCGGACGTCAACGCGAGCAAGGGACCGGCCCACGGCAAATTGTTGAAGCCGTGGTCGCGGACGTCGAAACGCCAGTCGGCCGCACCGGTCAGTTTCTGGTGACTCACATTCCTGCTGCCGGGAATCGATGGCGCCAAGTTGGCTTCAACATTGAGGTTATTCGGAGCTTCTTTCGAGTTCAGCCCGACTCGAGCCAACGTGTTTTTCTTCAGGAATGCCAACCGGACAACACTCTTGTCGAACCAGAGTTGCCGCGACCGTGCGTATACAGTCAGATCAACAAGAATCACAGAATTGAGATCGGCGCGCGTCCCGACGTCCAATACCCAACCGTTGGTCGGCCAATCGCCGTGTTCCGTGAACTGCAGACCCGCTCGTTCGCGTATATGCTGCTGATGCCCGGCGAGGTCGGCTACGAGGCGATGTCGGCGTTGTTGGAGAATCGCGAGAACGTCGGTCGCGTGTTTGGCGGCGTCCGACGAGTCACGGCAACGCGCGCCGACGTCCACGGCGTGTGGCCGGATTGTCCACTGGTCACTGCCATCGACGCACTCACGGGAACGGACGCATGATCTTGCAGATCTTGCTGGTCGGGCCGGGCGCAAGGGCCGTGCGTTAGACGCTCGCCCTCGCCGCGTCAGACATCCTTCGATCTTGATGCGGGCGGGGCGGGTTCGTTGGGCTTGTCGCGAGCGCGGCGCTTGCGATATCGGTCGATTTGGTGCGGAAGGTTGTACAAGTACCGAAGCAGGAAGTCCAACTCGACAACATCGCGGACGTCGATTCGTGCCGGCTGGGTTCCGTCAGGGCTCGGGTGAGCCGACTCGTTGCCCTATTCTCGTAACTCGTGTGCCCATTCCTTCATGTGCGGGGGCAGGATTCCGCGGTCAGCCAAGTCGTCGATCTCGGCACGGAGATTACGACCTCGGGCGTGCCGTTCTCTCATCGCTGCCTGAACGGCGCTGCGAGTCATGAGGGCTGCTGCGTCCCAGTTCTCGTCCGCGCAGTTTCGATGAGCTTGAAGCCAGAATCAGCCTACGGACTCCGGCCAGTGCTCGGGGATCGTCTCGCGGCGAAGAGGCGACGGCAGGGTCAGGAAGTCGTGCAGGCCGCCGCCGAAGTGGCTCGTGGACCACAGCACCATCACGTATCCGGCGCAGTTGCCGCACTTGAGCGTGTCGAAGTGCAAGACCTTGGATGCGTTGGGTTTTTTGTATTCGATTAGCGGGTGATTCGCCAATGAACTCGGGGCTGAAGTGTGCCCGAAACATGGAAGTCTCCGAACGCGACGAGGCATGAGTACGTCGGCGTGCCCCGACACAACGGAAAAGGTCTGCTGGCTCTCGAGCGGAGCATGTCTCACTGGGGCATGTCTCACACGCCGACAGGCGCTGCCCAAGGGATTGCTTTCGACACTCCGCCCGTCGCGACGGGCGGCGGCGTTGGGAAGGCGAAGTCCGGCGCTGCACCCTCACGCGGGCGGCGGCGGAAGTCCCAGTTCGTCGGGGACGAGCGGGTCGCTGGCGCGCAACATCGTGGCGATCAGTGCCGGCAGGTCGAGGTCGCGCTGGCGGGCGGTGCGCACGACGCTGGCCAGCACCTGCTGGGTATCGGCGCCCTTGCGCGAGCGGTTGCCGCCGCAGACCTTGCGGGTAACCACGGCGGGGCGGACGGCCTGCTCGGCGCGCCAGTTGGTGGCGTCTATCGACGGGTCGAGCAGGAAGAGGAACACGGCGTCGAATTCGTTGGCCAGATGTGCGGCGAAGCGTTCGGCGTCGTCGAGCGGCGGCGCGGCGTCGATGAGCCGGGCAAGCTGCGCGACGAGTCGGCCGCGGGCCGTCGCCAGTCCGTGCTCGCTGACGTGTCCTGCGTTGCAGCGGTCGCGCAGGTCGAGTCCCGCCAGCAGCACCCGTTGGACCTCGAAGGCCCAGGGGCTGTCGGGATGATCTTCCTGCAGATGCTTGCAGCGCCGCAGCAGGTGCGCCACACAACTCTGGTGCACGGCGCCGTCGAAGCCGCGATACACCACCCACCCGTCGCGCACCAGGACGCCGTCGAAATCGGGGCTGAGCACCGAGGTCGCGTCGTCGAAGCTGCGGCCGGGGCAGATGGCGTAGACGGTCGTCTCCGGCGTGGCGAACACCCACAGCCAGTGGCGGAGGGCGCCGACCCGCCAGCCGGTCTCATCGGGCGTGACCATATCGCTCTCCCGCACCTGCTGGCACAAGGCAGCGTAGGCCGGCGCGGCATCACGCGCGGTGCGGTGCAACAGGTGGGCGAGACCGCCCGGCGTCACCGACAGCCCGAACGCGGTCCGCAAGAAGCGGGCGACCTTCCCCAACGGCATCCCCAACTCGGTGTGCAACTCGACGACCAGTGCGGCAACGCCGGGGCCGAGCTGCGCGCCGGCCGCGCCCAGGGCATCGGAAGTCTGCAGCGCATGCCGGCCCTGCACCCGCCGCTGACACTGCGAGCAGTGGCCGATCTCGACGTCGAAGCGCCGCACGACGGGACGTACCGCAGGCAGGTCTTCCTGATACTGCGGCTCGATGCCCGCCGCTGTGACGGCACCGCCGCAATCCGGACACGACGCCGGGACCGGCGCCGCAAACGTCTCGTCGACACGGGTCGGACGACGGCGGCGGGCTTTCTGGCCGTAGTCCGTACCGGCGCGGCGACCGGGACGCCCGCCGCGTCCTTGCGGTCGGTTCTTGGCGAAGGGTGCAGCTTGCCGGAACCCGGCGCGCCGCGCCGTGGCCAACTGCTGCTTCAGGTGGTCGATCTCACGCTTCTGCCGCTCGTTCTGCCGTTCCAGGCCGTCGATCCGGCGCTCCTGGCGCCTGTGTTGTCGTTGCTGCTCCTCGGCCTCGCGCTCGCGCCGCGTCAACTCCGAGCGCAGCCGCTCGTTCTCTTCGCGCAAGCGTCGAATCCACTCCGCGTCGGACCCTGGCGTGAACCGCTCGCGGTCGTTCGTCACACAAGACTTATGCCATAATCGCGCTCAAAGTACAATCCAATAATTTGGATCTTTCGTGGCGACCCGCTAACCGAAGACGGTTTTTTCTTGTCGGCGCGGTGGGAGAAGGTGAAGTTCCCCCGCTCGTAGCAGAACGGGCAGACGATTGCGTGAACGGCAAGATCGTTGCCGTGGTGCCCGCTCCAATCTCCCAACTCCCACCAACTATTCACGGTGCCTCCGTACGGCTTGAGGACCTGGGGAGCGACGGTCGCTTTGGCGTCGGCAGGGACAATAGCACAGGTCGTGCTCCGGCTGGCGAGCGGCCGGCAGGGCGCCCGAGTCCGCGGCGGCGGCCTTCCTGCAAGGAAGATTTGTAGGGGAGCGACCCGACCCGGCGGGTGTGACGAAGGAACACCGGCCGGGGCCGAAAACCGCAGGTTTTCGGGTGGGTCGCTCCCCTACCTCCCCCCTGCCTCTTTTCTCTGCACGTGGGGGTGGTGTGTTGTGGTGGGATGTGGTTGATATGCAAGGACTTATCTGGTGCGGGGTTGTAGGCTCAGGTGTGACTGGGGGTGTAAGTTGAGACTCCGGGGCTGCTTACACCTCTCGTGCGGCATATCCGGTGTAAGTTCGGGCCTCCGTCTTGTTGTGATCGGGCGGCAGGGCTGATCACAGCCTCGCTCGGTTGCCCGTCTCCGTCTCCGTCCCGCTCCGTGACCTCGACTCCCATCCTGTACCTGGATCTCCGTCACGCCCGCCGCCTGCTGATTCCCGTCGATCGCCGTGACCGCCGCCGTCCCGATCTGGATCGGTGGCATGAGGCTTGCTGTCGGTTCCGCTGCCCGGATCTGGCGTCGCCGGATCTGCTGTACCCGGCTCGGGGCTGGCGTGTTCGGCGGCGGGTTCGACGACGTGGTGGGCTCCGGTCCGTCGAGGGCCGGACGCCCACGTTCGGCCGTAAGCGCTCAAGACCGCGCCGGTGGCCGGCGTGTCACCTGAACGGCCGGAGCGCAGCGGAGGAAACGCCCGGAGGGCGGCTTGACACGTCGGTTGCCGGCGTGGTTCATCTCTCCGGGGAACGCTGCCGGGTCGGGGCTGGCAGGATCACTCTGGCGTGCGCTTCGAGCGCCACGTCGGGCCACGGGTTACCGCCGCCCTCGACCGGCGCTTCACGCCGCGCGAGCGCGGCGCTGTAGACGGCATCGTCGGCCAGCACAGCATCCCGCGCGTGCTCCCCGCCGTCAAGGCCCGTCGCTACGCGCCGGCCGCTTCGCGGCTGTCGGCCTTGACGCCGGGTCCGCGCGCGCGACGGACGGGCAATTGTCCGACGATGCCTCATTTCGATCCCGCACTCTCCCGCCCAGAGACCAGGCTATCGCGCTGGGGATCCGCCAGAGGGTCGGTCGCGGGAATGGCGCAGCACGTCGACCACGACCCGAACCGACCCCGCCTCCCCGATCGACCACACCGGCCGCACAGACGGGTCAGACGGGAACACGAAATCGCGGGCGGAGATCAGGCGCACGGGAGATCGAGCGGCAAGACGTCGAGCGGGGCCGGCGAACACGAGGAGAGCCTGGAGAGCGACGACGAGGAACCGGGCGGCGGCGAGAAGATGGACAGTTCGCCGCAGTATCTCGCGGCGTTGCATCACAGCCCGGACCTCTCGTGTAGCCTGTTGCCGGGCGGTCCCCTCCGAGGAGCGCCCGGCAACGACGATGGCGGACATCGTGGATCGCGCGACTCGTTCGCGCATGATGGCGGGGATCGGAAGCAGGAACACTCGGCCCGAACTCGCCCTGCGTCGAGCCATCCATGCCCGCGGTCTTCGATTCCGTCTGCACGACCGCAGACTTCCGGGGACACCGGACCTCGTGTTTCGTCGATTCCGTGCCGTGTGCCTCGTGCACGGCTGCTTCTGGCACCGGCACTCCGGCTGCCCGTACGCGACGACACCGAGCACGCGCCGGGAATTCTGGAAGGCCAAGTTCAATGCGAATATCGAGCGGGACCGACGAAACCGCCACGACCTGCTCCGGGCGGGCTGGCGAGTCGCGACCGTCTGGGAATGCGCCCTGCGCAAGCAGGCCGCGGTTGAGGCCGTCACGCACCAACTGGAACGCTGGCTGCGTGGAAACGCCGTCGAGTTCGACACGAGTCCGCCTGTGGCGCACGCGCGGCGCGAAGCCCGCACGCCGTGACTACGATCGTTGGTAACGTACACTGCAGACAGTCGTCTGTCGTCCACCAGAACGGACATGTCGCTGTCGCCCCGCAGACCGTACCCCCTCATCCGACTGCCGGCACCGCCCAGACCACGCCGTCGGCAATGATACTGCCTCGCCTGACGGGGAGTTGACGCGTGAGTCGCCGCCCCGGATTGGGGCAGGCGAACTGCGAGCAAGTACCGGCTCAGATGGCGCTGTGCGAGCAGGACGGCTCGGAGCGTCTCGCGGTGAAGATCGTCAGCGCAGGCCGCAGCGCCGGCGTCTCCGGGTTGACGGAGAACGACGACTGGACGGCGTGGAACGCCGACGAGATCCGCGCAGCGGTCGAGCATCTGCAGCGCAAGCGCGGCGCCTGACAGAGCGTCGGGTTCGGTGACCCGCGGTCTCGGGGCGGCATCGCCATCGCAATGAACGGAACGGTCCCTCGCTCGCAGAACGGGTCGCGCGCCGCGTCGCCCGGCCCACCGTATCGGCGAAGCGTCCGCGTGACGAAATCGACCGGAAACATCGCATGGTACGGGCCAAGCCGTACTGGGCGGCCACTCGCCGATACCGCCGGCAAGTCCGGCGTGCGCTCAGCCTGTCCCCGATCCCGACAAGCCATCGCACGCGCTGGTGACCGCGACCCGCCGACGCGCCGGCAGCCGGAGCACGCGCTGAGGGATCCGGCAGCGCGATCCCAACGCGTTGGGCACCGACACAGACCCGCCGGCGGCGGCTGCAACGCTGGCCGCCGCAGCCGGCTGATCGAGAGCGTGCTGGGCGGCGGTTACGGCCTCGTGCTCTTCCCCGAGGGAACCAGCACCCAGGGCTTCGAGGTCCGCCCCTTCCGAACTTCCCTCCTCGACCACCCGGCGCGCAGCGGCATGCCGGTCCACGCGGCGGCGCTCACCTATCGCACACCGCCCGGGGAGCCGCCGACGCACGTGTCCGTCTGCGGGTCGGGCAACGCACCGCTCTTCTGCGCCGCTTCGACGTCGTCGTGCGCTTCGGCCCGAACGCGGTGAAGGGAAGCGACGGCAAGGGAGTTGGCGACGCGCCTCCGCGGGAAGTATGGAAGGCTTCTTCGAGCCGGTAGTTGCGCCGGCGGAGCGTGCCTTCGAAACCAGCTTCTGAACCCCGCAACCGCGATAGCCGTGTCCTCGCCGTAGCTCAACGTGCTCTGTGGGGCGGCCCGTACCGAAGAGCCGCCGAGCTTGGCGGACGGGCGGGCTGCCCCGGCGATGACCGGCGCCGGCTCGAACCATTGCTCCAAGGGATTGCGACTACCGTCGGGCTGCTTTCGCGGACGACGGGACACCGCCGCCGAACGGCACGACGACTCGAATCTCGCACCTGCCTTCCTGCGCTTCGGGAATGGCGCGGGCCCGGATGCGCTCCGGTAGCGGAAGCCGAGCCGCCTCATCGGCCGGGCGATATGCGAAGACGACGACCACGACTCGGAGCCAGCGATGCGTCTCGCGCTCGGAGGCTGGGTGGGCCACGCGCCGAACGATGACGCCGGCCGCCGCGGTGCGCAACGCGCCGTTGGCCCCCAGGCGGGCCAACAAGTCCGGCAGGCCGACCTGATCGAACGCCCACAGACCGAGCTGCTCGACGACGTGCTCAGCAGTCAGGCACCGCTGATGGCCGATTGCCCGCCGGCCGTCGAGCACGAAGCCCAGTGTCACGGTGCAGGATGCCAACGCCAGCGACACGACGACGATGGTCGAGACGCTGATCACCGTGACAGCCGCCTCCGGTATCATCCGCATAAAGGTAGTCCACCGTCGCCCGTGAAGCCGCGATGGGCATCGCGGCCCCGCTCGCGACGCGAGGTACCGTGTTCGTCTGCTCGACAGGATGCCGAGATGACCCAAAGCCAGAGGACAACCCTCCCGAGCGGCCTCCCGAAACGATTCCTGGACGGCCGACGCGGGTATCAGCGGTTGCGCGAGTTTCTGGAGATCCCCAACGTCAAGGCCGTGCAGGCGGTGCTCGGCGCCGTCAAGGAAGCCCTTCCGCGGGGGCTCGGGAAGCTTCCGAGTGCAGAGCGGCGGCGCGTGGCGCTTACAGCGTACTACGAGAGTCCAGACTCCCGTCGCGACCTCTGGCGGCTGACGTTGGCCGGCCATCCCCCGGCCGCCTCGAGTGGCCAGCCCGTGCCTTCACTCGAGTTCATCGCCTTGCAACGTCATCACCCCGAGTTTCACGAAAGGGAAGTCGACACCGCCGTCGCCGAGGAGGCACTTCGCGACTTCCCGGACGCCGTCGAGTCTGCCGCGGAGGCACCGGACTGGCAGCGCCCGGCGCTGGCGGCATGGCCGGCGCTGCTGCGAGACATCGCCGAGTGGAATGACCTGCCGGACGAGCGCCGCGAAGCCACGTTGCTCGCCTTGTTCGCCGTGGCCACCGTGCTCGATGACGTCCGACCCCTGCAACGGGCCGCGCGTGGTGTCGATACGCTCGCTGACGAGTTCGCCACGCTGCTGAGCGGCCAGCCCGAGGCTCCGTTGAGCGGAGAAGAGGATCTGCGGACTGAAAAAGAAGACGTCATCCGCCGGTGGAACGAAACCTGTGACACCATAGCCGCCGCAGCACGCGCTCTCGGCGCGGATCCGCTGCAGCCTGAGCTCCTGGACGAACTGTCACGGCGCGTGAACGCCCTCACCGATCTCCGCGGTCCCGTCACCGAAGCCCTCAATCGAGCCGCACCCGAGGAGCTCCTGCAGCGCGTCGACGCCATTCTCGCGGAACCGGCCGAGGGCAACGACTCGCCGATCGCAGCCTGGACAGACCGGATAGCGGCGCAATGGCGGTCGGAATACCCGCCCGCGGATGATCCCGACGTCGAGTCTCTTCGTGCCGATGTTGAGCGTCTCGAGGCCGATCTGCCGAGTGCCGTCGCCGCATGCCGAGCAGCCTCCGGGCGCCGGGCCGGCGTTGAGGAACGACTCCAGGAAGCAGCGCGGCGTGCAGAGCAGGAGGATGACCCGCTGAAACGCCTCGAAGCGCAGGATCACTTGGCGGAACTTCAGCAACAGCTCGGCGGTGCAGCCGACGAGCTTCAGCGCGCACGCGCCCATGTCTTCCAGGTAGTCGCGCCCGCCGACTACGTGTTCGACCCGCGCCGTGATTACCACTCCGGCGAAGAGCCCGCGACCCCTGAACCACAAGACCCCCCGGGGTCCGTCCCGAAGCCGACCGCCGAGACTACCGAGACCGACGAAGCGGAGACCGACGAGACCGAAGCTGAGACGACCGACACCGACGAGAGTGCGGCCGGAGACCCAGAGCCGGGGACCGACCTTGCACCGTCTGACGGAGCACCCGTTCCACCCGAACCACCGCTCGCCGACCGCCGGGAAGCCTCAGCGGTCGACGGCTTGTGGCGCGCACTCGGCGCGGGCCGCCCCGGCATCGCCTATCACATCGCTCGCCTGCGCGCCGAGCACGCGCACGAAACCGCCCCGGGGACGCTGGCCGACGTCATCTCCGCCTCAATGCTGGCGCCACACCTGCATTCGCCTGACAGCGAGTCGGTGCGGGATCTTCGCTCCATTCTCGAGCGCATCGACCCGGCCGCACTGTTGCGCGACGAGCGGCGGCAACCGGAGCGGGACGCCCTCAGCCTGTTGCTGTTCAGCGCTACTCTGCGACCCGCCCTCCTCGCACCGACCACTGCCGCCCCCGCACTGCTCCGGGCGGTGAGCCTCTCCGATGGCCTGAGCCCCGTATACGACCTCGCCATTCGCGTGGCCGACCATGCGGACCGTCTACGGGGCGTCAGACTCCACGCCTCCCTGTTCCGATCGAGCAGGACCGGCACTTGGCAGGAGCAGTTCGAGGCGCTCACGGGGCGTGTCCGCGCATGGCACGTCGGCGCGGATTCCAAGCGCAACATCTACGGTCCGGCGACCAGGGTGTGGCGCGACCTGTTCAGCCGCGACGGCCTGCTCGCGAAGCTGGTGGAGCTCATCTCCGATTCCGATACATCCGGCCGGCCGGATGTCCAGAATATCCACGACCAGATCAGCGATCAGCGGACATTCAACCAGCTCATCCACCGCACAGACCGCCGGCCCCGCAGGGGTGACCAGATCGAGGGCCGCGCCCTCAGGCAGATGTGGAACGACGTTCAGCCTGCCGTCCACTTGTCCGGTGAATGGCTGTCCTTGATGGAAACTCGGCCCGGCACCGCCGGATTCATCGCCCGGCGCATCGAGGCCCTCCACCACGATCTGGAGCGAGAAGGCCGCAGAGCCATCGATGCACTCGCCAAGTCCGTCGATTCCCCTCCGAGCGCCGGCCCGCTCGCGGTCACATCGAGGCGCGCGAGGAATGCGGTCAACGAGCTGGTCCAGCTCTTCGACTCCGACGCCGCATTGACCGAATCCAGCCTCGACGCGAACGTCCCTCGGTCGCGGGACCTGCTGTACGTCACGGAAGTGGACATCGACGCCAGCTTCAATCCCGTTTCGACCGACGAGATCTGCTTGCTCGATCGCCTGTTGGACACCTCGGCGCACGCCGACACCATGCGCGGCGCCTTCGATGCCCGCCTCGAACGGCATGACTTCATCGGCGCCTGTCTTGCTCTCGATTTCATCGAGGGCGAAGAAGACCCCGATGCGTGCATCACGTCGCTCGGCAAGCGCATCGACGGCCGTCGCCGGGCCCTGCGCGCCAACCTGCAGAGTACCCAGAACCGTCTCGAGAGCGCCTTCTGTCGTGGCCAGCTTCCCGCCGACGACCGTGACGGAATGGCGGCGAAGCTCACGGCGCTGCGCCGGGTAGCCCAGCCGTCGTCCCAGGTGCCGCCCGCCCTCCACGACATGGAGATCCTGACCGGATCTTCACGTCGACTGCTCGAAGTCGACAACGCCATCGAAGCCTGTGGCCACAAGAGCATCGAGGCCGTCAGAAGCCGTTTGCGGAACGTGCCCCAGGACCGAATGGATGAGACGGCGAGGACCGTCGTCGACCGGACGATTGAGCAAGGGTACGTCCAGACGGCCCACGAGCAGATCAATCGTCTCGAGAGCGGAGAGTCGGTCGAGCCGCCAGCGCCCCCCGAGGACCCGTTCTCCGCATTCACGTCGGTCTTGGGAGCCATCGAGACTGCCCGCAAGACCACGGACCCCCAGACCATCCTCCGCGGCGCCCGGGCCGGCGAGCGCGTCGCGGCGGTACCGTTCGACGAGTTGGTGGAAGAAGACGCCCAATCGGCAGCAGGCCTGCTCGACGCGTGGTATCAGATGGCGCGGAAGCGTTCGGTCGACAAGGTGCGGCTCCAGGGTCTGCTCGAGAGCCTTGGGTTCAGCGTACGCGCCGTCAATCCTCAACGATCCGGTTCCCAAGCCACGGTCACCGCCGAGCCGATTGCGGACCGCGCCGTCTGTCCCTCGCGGCAGTTCGGATCTGAGGCGAACGGACGCTATCGGGTGCTCCTCAACTGGGATGCGTCGGCGACGGACTCCGTTTTCAGATCCGTGGGGATCGAGAGCCGCGACCCCACGATCGTGCTGCACTTCGGGTGTCTGGGCGCCGGACGGGACGAGATCCGCAAGCGCGCAACCCGTGAACACCGCCTGTTCCTCGTCGTCGACGAATCCCTCGTTCTCTTCCTCGCCGCCCGTGCGACCAATCGCTTGTCCGCCCTGTTTCGCTGCACGCTGCCCTACAGCGCCGCTCAACCGTACGCGACCACCTCCGGTCTCGTACCGCAGGAGCTGTTCTACGGTCGGCGACGCGAGCGCGACACCATCATGGATCGGTTCGGCGCCTGCTTCATCTACGGCGGGCGGCAGCTCGGTAAGACCGCTCTACTCCGCCAGGTGGAGAAGGACTTCGGCAGCGACGACCGTGTAGCCAAGTGGATCGACCTCGATGTCAACGAGATCGACCGGGCGCCCGACCTCTGGCGCGTGGTCCAGCGCGACCTTCGCCCGTCGCGCGTAGTACGCCGCGACCGTGACATCGACCCCGAGAGTACGCGGCAGGTCGACTCGCTTCTCCGTCAGATTCGGGAATGGCTGGACGACCGGGACACCCGTCGGCTGCTTCTGCTCCTCGACGAGGCCGACCACTTCCTCTTGGTTGACGCCGAGAACGACTTCAGCGTGTCGGCCCGACTCAAGGGGCTGATGGACGAGACAAGCCGGCGGTTCAAGGTTGTCTTCGCGGGCCTGCACAACGTCCTGCGCACGACCCGCCACGCGAACCACCCCCTCGCACACCTGGGCGATCCGATCTGCGTGGGGGCGATGACGTCGAACGGAGAATGGAGGGAGGCTCAGGCGCTGGTGAGGGAACCCCTCCAGGCTGTCGGGTGCAGGTTCGGGAGGGACGACCTCAGCACGCGCATTCTCGCTCACACCAACTACTATCCGTCACTCATACAGCTCTACGGCGCCGAACTCACGCGCAGGCTTCGCGACTCCGACAGGGCCTTTCCCTACGCCGTCGACGACGACGCCATCGATGATGCATACGGCAGTCGAGAACTCCGCCACGCCATACGCGAGCGGTTTCGGCTCACGCTGGGACTGGATCAGCGCTACGAGGTCATCTGCTACGCCCTCGCCCACGAGCTGCAGGAGGGTGCCGATCTCGACCAGGGTCTGACGCGCGACCGAATCCTCGAGGCGGTGCAGTTCTGGTGGTTGGATGGTTTCCAGTTGCGGGACGTGGAATTCGACATGCTGCTCCAGGAGTTGGAGGGACTCGGGGTGTTGCGGGCGATCGAGCCGGACCGGTATACGCTCCGGAATCCGAACATCCTGCTGCTGCTCGGGAACCGGAAGGACTATGAGAAAGCTCTGACTCAGGAACGAACGCCGGAACCGCCATACGCGCCGGCGTCGTTCCGGGCCCGTTATCCGAAAGACTCGCATAGCGCGAGACGCGGTCCACTCACCCGGCAGCAGGAATCGAAGCTCCACCGCGGCGGCGTGGGTGTGATCTGCGGCTGCCCCGCGGCCGGACTCGAGGACGTACAGGAGTTCCTGCGCCAGCGGATCGGGAGCGACGAATTCTCCCAGATGCTGCCCGCGGCGAACGCCGTCGAATTCGAACAGCAACTCAGGAAGCTGCGGTCCGTGCGCAACAGCGTGACGGTACGACTCGTCCCGCCGACCTTGCAGTGGGACGGCGCGTGGGTCCGAGCCGCGAAGCGCGTTGTCGAGGGGAAGGCGCAGGGCAAGCGCCTGTGGAATCGGGTTGCGTTCATCGCCACGCCGGACCAGCTCTGGCGACTGTTGACAGACGCCGCGGAATCGGACCTGGACGGCGTGGACTGGTTTTCGCTGGGACCGTGCGACCTGACGTTCATGAAGCGCTGGCTGGATGACATCAACGCCACGGCGGACAGAAGCGAGGCAAAGAACTTCCTTCGGATTTCCGGCGGTTGGCCGGTGGAACTCGACCGCTTCGGCGCGAAGAGAGCCAGCAGGAGATGGCAAACCCGGATTGAGGAGCTGCGGCGCGAAGCCGAGAAGAACCCGGCGAAACGCCTGCGGGACGAGTTCGGGCTGACGGACGAGGCGGAAGCGGTGTTCCGAGGGCTGGCCGGCGCGGATGACCCGTTCGACGAGGATAGCGTCGAGTTGGTGGCGGGAGAGATCGGCGTGGAGCCCCGGTTGGTGCAGTTGCGAGTCGCCTGGGGTGAGCGCCTGGGATTGCTGTCCCGCACCGCGGACGGTTCTTGGACCTTCAATTCATTGGTGAAGCGTCTGATCGAGACGTCGGACGGATGAATCTCTGGACTCTCCCCGGCCCAGCCCGCTTCGTTCGTCACGCCGAAGATGCATTGCGCGACGGCGCGAACGTGGTGGTGCGGTTCCCGGTGGCGACGCCAAGCGATTTCGGGGAACACTTCCGATCGCGGCTCCAGGAATCGTGGCGCTGCACGGTGTTCCACCCCGCGCCCACGAGCGCCCCGTTCCGGAGTATTCGCGAGCGCTTCGCGCCAAACCTGCCCAACGAGTGGAACCCGACGCTTCTCGACCTGTGCGAGCACGAGGACTTCCGCGGGCGCCTCGTCTGGCTCGACGGCGTGGCGCGCCTGGACAGGAAAGACTGCTCTGCCTGGAAGAAGTTCCTCGTGGACTACGCGCAAGCCTCCCGCAGCGTGCCCGAGTTTGAGCGGACCCTGTTTATCGCCGTTCTCGACGGCGCGCCGCCGGCCGATCCCCCGCCGGAAGACGTCACGCTGAAGTGCTTCGATTGGCGCGGCGTCGTCGACGAGACCGACCTGCTCCTGGCGGCGCACGAGCGGCTGCACAGCCGCGACGCCGGGCCCGTGATGCGTTCACTGCTCGCCACGATCGTGGCCCACGTCGCGAGCTGGGATCCGGATGTGGCGGAGCGGCTGCTTGACGCGGGATGCGGCGCGATACTCGATCCTGTCTCCCTTCTGCAGTCGGTCGCGAAAGAAAAGGGATGGACCTCCGAGACCGACGCATGTTGGGAGCTCGGCACCGCGTCGGGAAACGGCGTGTCGCACGCCGCTCTGGCATCCCTGGAAGATCCACCGAGGGACCTTCGGCGTCGCCTCTGGAGCGCGCAGGCGTCGGTGCTGCTGCCGTCGATTGCTGTCTGGCGGTGGCATCTTCTGCTGCAGCACCGAGCGCTGATCGCAGAACACTTGGAGCGCGAGGGCAAACCCGAGGACCCGTTGGACCTCGACATCGGAGAACTCACCGGCATGGTGCAGCGTCCGGGTTTCGACCGCGAGGTTCGACGGGACGTGCGGCGGATGAACCGGTGGCGAAACGAACTCGCGCATCTGAGGCCCTTGTCGGCGAACGACGCAAGATTGTTGGCCAGCCGGTAGGGACGTGGCGTTGGCGCGGGCGGTCCTCCTGAAGGGTGGGCCGGACATGGCGATACTCCACCGCCTCCGGGCACGGGGGAATGCCCGCGTCGTCTTCCATGGTCCGTCGGGCCAGCGCCGATCAGCTCGTACTGCTCCGGACCGACATCCTGGTACTCGTCGACGAGAATCCACCGGAAGCCCGCGAGCAGGCGCTCGCGGCGCTCGTCCGCCTCCTCCGGCGACAGCTCCTCGCCGCGGAGCAGCGCGACGGCACGGCGCATCACGTCCTTGAACGTCCCGTCGTCCGGGCGCTCCGACCGGCCGGTGAAGCTCGCGCCCGCTAGGCGCATGGCAAGCGCGTGGCAGGTGAGCACCGTCACGCCACGCGCGTCGTCGCCGATCATCTCCGTCAGCCGACGACGGATATCGACGGCCGCGTGACGGTTGTAGGCGAGCGCGAGGATGCCCCGGGCGTTTTCCCGTCTGACGAGGATCAGCCAGGCGACGCGGTGCACCAGCACGCGCGTTTTGCCCGAACCGGGCCCTGCGAGGACCAGGACGTTGGTCCGTTCCCGCTCGTCGGCCACGATACAGCCGGAGCGTCAAGACGCACACCGGCATGGAGGAGGAACGCCGGCTGTTCTACGTCGGGATCACCCGGGCGATGGACCGGCTGGTGATCACGACCGCGAAGTTCCGCCGGCGCAGGGGCCGCCGCGGCAGCAGCAAGGCCAGCGTGGAGTCGCGCTTCCTCGACGAGATCGAGCTGCCGTAGACCCGCCGCCACCGCACGCGCGCACGCGCGGGAACGGACCGCGTCCGTGCACGCCATGCAGGCATGAAGGTGGTGGGCGCGATCCCCGCAAAAGACTCCTCCAGGACGCCGGCGCCCAGCGCGGAACCCAACGCGTTGGGACTGACGGCGGGCGAGGAGGACCAGACGATGGCAACAAGCCTAACGCCGCACCCGCGGCACCTGCCGCACAACGACATGCAGCCGCTCGAGCCGGGCGACGCCCACGCCGGCGAGGAGGTCCACGCCGCGGCCGACAAGGCGCGCGCGGCGCTCAAGCGCTTGGCCGGAATGCCCGAGACCCCCGTCGAGCGCGCAGCGCTCGAGGACGCGGCGGCCCTGGCCGAGGCCGACGCCAGCTCCGCAATCGAGGGTATCGAGGCCGGCATCCACCGGATGGCCCTGTCGCGGGAACCGCGTCCCGGCGACGGCAGCGGCAAGGACGAAGACACGGACGCGGCGCTGGCGCTCAGCTGCCTCGACGCGCACGCGAGCCTCCTGCGCAAGGCCCCGGCGGGCAGCGCGTGGACCCGCGCCTGCAGCAAGGTCTGCGGCACGCTGGGGCGCAGGAGGATGCCGGTGCGCACGGGCGGCGTGGTCATCGCCGGCAGCGGAGGCGTCGTCTACACGCCGCCGGTTGGGCGCGACAGGCTCGAGCGGATGCTGGCCGATCTCTGGCGCTTCGTCGACGAGACGGCCGCCGGCGACCCGCTCGTGCGGATGGCCGCGGCGCACTACCAGTTCGAGAGCATCCACCCGTTCGAGGACGGCAACGGCCGCGTCGGGCGCATGGTCAATGCCGCCCTGCTCGCGGCCGGCGGGGTCAAGGGCTGCCAGCTGCTGCCGCTCAGCCGCGGGATCGCGGAGGCGCGCGGCCGCTACTACCAGCTGCTCGGCGAGACGCGCGAGCGGACGGGGCCCGGCCGCCTGACGCCATGGGTCCTCTACATGCTCGACCGCGTGCAGGCCACGGCCGTCTGGACAGCCGACACGTTCGAGCGCCTGCGCCGGACGGCGGCCGACACCGAGGCGCAGCTCCCGGCCGCCTACGGCACCACGATGCCGGCGCAGCTCGTCCGCATGGCGGGCCTGCGCCCGGCGACCCGGCCCGCAGACGTCACCGGGGCCGGACTGACGACGTCCGAAGCGACCGCCGAGGCGATGCTCGAGCGGCTGGCCGACGACCTGATGCTCGAGTCCGAGGGCGAAGCGGGCGCGCGCCGGTTCCTCAACCCGCAGGTCATCGCCAGCTGGGCGCGGACGGGCGCCCCCCTGCACGCCGGCTGGTAGCCGGGACCGCGTGCAGACCCGCAAGCCGGTCCAGGCCGGCAGGAAGCGGCCGGGACCACGCCGCGGCGGCCGGCCGATGGCCGGCGCACACGATGACGGAAGATCAATCCAACGCGTTGGGAACAGACACGCCCGCCGCAGTGGAGACCACCGCACCCCGCCGCCGCATGCTCCCGCGAACGCCAGGGGCCGCAGCCGCCGCCATGGACTTCCAACTCGCCTACGACGGCAAGGCGCCGGAAGAGCACATCCTCGGCCTCGAGCCCGCCGCGCCGCGGCGCATCTGGCCGCACGGCGGCCCGGGCGCGGCCAACGCGCTGTACTTCGGCGACAACCTCGGCATCCTGGCCCACCTCCACGAATGGCTCCGGGGCCAGGTCGGACTGGTCTACATCGACCCGCCCTTCGCCTCGCGCGCGGTGTACCGCTCGCGGTCGGAAGACCTCGCCTACACGGACCTGCTCGATGGCGCCGAGTACGTCGAGTTCCTCCGCAGGCGGCTAATCTTCCTGCGCGAGCTGCTGTCCGAGGACGGCTCGATCTACGTCCACCTCGACGCCAGGATGGCGTCCCCGATCAAGCTGGTCATGGACGAGCTGTTCGGGCGCGGCAGGTTCAGGAACTGGATCACCCGGAGGAAGTGCCACCCGAAGAACCACGCGCGCACCAGCTTCGGGCATGTCTGCGACTTCATCCTCTTCTACACCAAGAGCGAGCGCTGGGTCTGGAACCCGCCCCACGAGGCCTGGGACGCGGAGCGCGCGAAGGAGTACCGGCACGTCGAGCGCGAGACGGGCCGGCGGTTCATGCAGGTCCCCGTCCACGCCCCGGGAACGAGGAACGGGGAGACGGGCCAGCCGTGGCGCGGCCAGCCCCCGCCGCCCGGGAAGCACTGGCAGTACACCCCCGCCCAGCTCGACGAGATGGACGGACGTGGCGAGATCGTGTGGTCACCTAGTGTGGTGCCTGACAAATGCATTTACATAAAGCCTAGGCTGTGTCACCCTCTTCTGGCGGGAGGGTGCGATGGGGCGGCCGATCTCGGTAATTGAGGTGACGGCGGAGGAGAAATGGGAGCTGGAACGTCGGGTTGGGGCCACGACGACGCCAACGCGTGACTGCCTCCGGGCGCACATCGTACTGCTGCGGAGCGAAGGCGTCGGGCAGCAGGAAGTCGCGTCGCGTCTGGGCGTGAGCGCACCGAGCGTGAGCAAGTGGTCGCAACGCTTCGACCGAGAAGGGCTCGACGGCCTCCAGGACAAGCCGGGCCGTGGCGCAAAGCCGTCGATTCCGCTGGCCACGGTCCGGCGGGTGGTCGAGGAGGCAGGCAAGGCGCCGCCCGGCCGGCAGCGGTGGAGCACCCGCTCGCTGGCTCGGGAGCTTGGGATTTCGGCCCACAGCGTGGCGCGCATCTGGCAGCGCCAGGGGCTCAAGCCGCATCGCCTGCGGACCTTCAAGGTCTCGCGGGACAAGAAGTTCGAGGAGAAATTCTGGGATGTGGTGGGTCTGTATCTGGATCCGCCTGAGCGGTCGCTGGTGCTGTGCTGCGACGAGAAGACGCAATGCCAGGCCCTGGAGCGCACGCAGCCGGGCCTGCCGATGGGCCGTGGCCACATCCGGACGCGGACGCACGACTACATCCGGCACGGCACGATCACGTTGTTCGCCGCTCTGAGCTACCTGGAGGGCAAGCTGATCTACCGGACCGAACAGCAGCACACGCACGTGGAGTGGCTGCGCTTCCTGAAGCAGATCGACCGCGAGACTCCTGCTGACGTGGACCTCCACCTGATTGCCGACAACTACTGCACGCACAAGCACGAGAAGGTGGTGCGGTGGTTGACGAAGCACCCGCGGTTCCACATGCATTTCATTCCGACATCGAGTTCCTGGATGAACATGGTGGAGCGATTCTTCGCCGACCTGACGCAGGATTGCGTGCGTGCCGGGAGCTTCACGAGCGTCGCGGAACTGGTCGCGGCGATCACGACCTACCTTGCGTGTCGCAACAAGAATCCGAAGCCGTACCAGTGGAAGGCGGACGGCGCGAAGACGCTGGCCAAGATCCAGAGGGCTCGGGAGGCCCTCCTGACCGCCAGCCAAGTTACATAAACCCAATTGTCAGGCAGGACACTAGCGGTAACCCGCGGCGGAAGGTCTACCTCGACGAGAGCAGCGGCATCCGGATCCAGGACCTGTGGCTGGACGTGCCGGACGCCCACAACCAGAACGCCAGGGTCACGGGCTACCCGACCGAGAAGAACCACGAGCTGCTCAGGCGCATCATCTCGGCTTCATCGAACCGCGGCGGCCTCGTCCTCGACTGCTTCTCGGGCTCCGGCGCGACACTGCACGCCGCCTCGGAACTCGGGCGGGCGTGGATCGGGATCGACAACAGCACGCACGCCATCGCCACGACGCTCGAGAGGTTCCGGCGCGGGCCGCAGCTCATGGGCGACTACGTCGCCAGACTGCGGCGGGAGGAGGACGCGCTGCCGCTCCTGACCGGGCTCGAGCCGCCGGACCCGCCACCCGAGGCGCCCCGGACGGCCCCCGCGCCGGCAATCCGGGACTTCACGATCCACCACACCGGCCCGATCGACGCGGAGCTGGCAGCGGCGCTCCGGGACTGGGAGCGGTACCGGCAGCGCCGCGCCACGTGACACGAGCCGGCCTCCAGCCAATCCCCGATCCCGGCGAGCCACCGGCACGCGCTGGCGGCCGGGGCCCGCCGACACGCCGGCAGCCAGAGCACGCACTGACGAATCCGGCTGCGCGATCCAACGCGTTGGGCGCCGACAGACCCGCTGGTGCCGGCTGCAACTGCTGGCCGCCACAGCCGGCGAACCCCGCCCCGGCATGCTCTCACGGATACGAAGGCAAGAGGCGCAGCACGCCAACCAGCCGCACGCCTGCGTCCACGACACCCGGAAGGACCCCCATGGAAACCACGACCGAACCGACAGACCGCCCCGCAACCGCCGAACGGCCGCCGGGGCTGGCTTTCGAGCGCCAGCTGAGCCGCCCGGGCAGCGACCCGTTCGACGAGGTCGAATGGGAGACGCGCCGGGCGGTGATCAGCGGCCCGGGCGGCAGCATCGTCTTCGAGCAGGACGGCGTCGAGGCGCCAAAGGGCTGGTCGCAGCGCGCCGTCAACGTCGTCGCGAGCAGGTACTTCCGCGGGACGCCGGGGACGCCCGGGCGCGAGACCAGCATCCGCCAGCTCGTCGGCCGCGTCGCCGACACGATCACCGGCTGGGCGCGCACCGGCCGCTACTTCCGGAGCGACGACGACCTGGCGGCGTTCAGTGGCGACCTCAAGGCGCTGCTGGTCAACCAGCAGGCCGCCTTCAACAGCCCCGTGTGGTTCAACTGCGGCGTCAGGGAGGCCCCGCAGTGCTCGGCCTGCTTCATCAACTCGGTCGAGGACACGATGGGGTCGATCCTCGAGCTCGCGAAGACCGAGGGCATGCTCTTCAAGTACGGCTCGGGCACCGGCACGAACCTCTCGCCGCTGCGCGCGTCGGGCGAGCGGCTGCGGGGCGGCGGAACCGCCTCGGGGCCGGTCTCGTTCATGAGGGGCTACGACGCGTTCGCGGGCGTCATCAAGTCGGGCGGGGCCAGCCGGCGCGCAGCGAAAATGGTCATCCTCAACGCGGACCATCCCGACATCATGGCGTTCGTCCGCTCGAAGGCCGACGAGGAGCGCAAGGCCTGGGCGCTGATCGAGGCCGGCTACGACGCCGCGATCGACGGCGCGGCCTACGGCTCGGTGTTCTTCCAGAACTCGAACAAACAGCGTGCGGGTCACCGACGAGTTCATGCGCGCGGTCGAGGACGACGGCGAGTGGGAGACCCGCAACGTCACCGACGGCCAGGTCGCCGGCCGGCTGCGGGCCCGCGAGCTGCTGCGGGCCATCGCCGAGAGCGCGCACGTGTGCGGCGACCCCGGCCTGCAGTTCGACACGACCATCAACGACTGGCACACGTGCCCGGAGACGGGGCGCATCAACGCATCCAACCCCTGCTGTTTCACGGGCGAGACCGAGGTGCTCACATCCGAAGGACGCATCCGGATCGACACCCTCGCCGGAAGGGACGAGAGCCGGCTGCCCAGGGCCGTCACCCGCTATCCGCTCGGGCGGAAGCTCGGACAGGAGCGGATCGTCAAGGCCTGGAAGGCCGGCGAGACGAGATCCCTCGTCGAAGTCGTCACCGGGAAGGGGCTGCGGCTTCGCTGCACGCCGGACCACAGGTTCTACCTCGCCGACGGCCGCACCGTCCCCGCGTCGGACCTCGAAGCCGGGCGGCGGCTCTGCACCATCCGGCCGGAGGAAGAGAACCAGCGCGCCGCCGACGAGCAGAACGGCACCGACACGGTGCGGTCGGTCGAGACCATCGAGGTCGACCCCACGCCGGTCTACGACCTGGAGGTCGACAGCATGCACCGCTTCTCGGTCACGACGGCGGGCGCCGTGCACGGCGTCATCGTCTCGAACTCCGAGTACGTCTTCCTCGACGACTCGGCCTGCAACCTCGCCTCGCTGAACCTGATGCGCTTCGCCGCCGGCGGCCCGCCCGGCACGCTCGACCCCGGGCTCTTCCGGGCCGCGGTGCGGACGATGATCACCGCCCAGGAAATCATCGTCGGCAACGCCGGCTACCCGACCGGGGCGATCGCCCGCAACAGCCACGACTACCGGCCGCTGGGCCTCGGCTACGCCAACCTCGGCGCCCTGCTGATGGCCCGCGGCCTCCCCTACGACAGCGATACCGGGCGCCACACGGCGGCAGCCGTCACGGCCCTGATGACCGGCGAGGCCTACGCGCAGTCGGCCCGCATCGCGCGCGACTGCGGCGGGACGTTCGCCGGCTACGCACGCAACGAGGAAGCCTTCCTCGAGGTCATCCGCAAGCACCGCCGAGCGCTCGGCGGCATCGACGGCGAGCGGGCGCCGGCCGAGCTGCGCGCGGCAGCCGAGGCGGCCTGGGACGAGGCGCTCGAGCTGGGCGGGCGGTACGGCTTCCGCAACGCGCAGGCCACGGTGCTGGCGCCCACTGGAACGACCGGCCTGATGATGGACTGCGACACCACCGGCGTCGAGCCCGACATCGCCCTGGTCAAGCGCAAGCACCTGGTCGGCGGCGGGACGCTGCGGATCGTCAACGACACGGTCCCGGCCGCGCTGGCCGCACTCGGCTACAAGGGCGACGGGATCGCGCGCATCGCGGCCCACATCGACGAGCACGAGACTATCGAGGGGGCGCCCGGCCTCGAGGAGGCCAACCTGCCCGTGTTCGACTGCGCGCTCCGGCCCGAGCGGGGCAGCCGCTCGATCGGCCCCTTGGGCCATTTGCGGATGGTGGCCGCCGTGCAACCGTTCCTCTCCGGGGCCGTCTCGAAGACGATCAACCTGCCCGCCGACGCGACGGTGGACGACATCGAGCGGGCCTACAGAGAGGCCTGGCGGCTCGGGTGCAAGGCCGTCTCCGTCTACCGCAACGGGAGCAAGCGGACGCAGCCGCTCGACGCCGGCCGGGACGCCGGGGGCGAGGGCGCGGCGGCGGGCGAGGGCCCGGTGCGGCGCAAGCTGAGCGACGAGCGCCGCGCGATCACCCACAAGTTCGACATCGCCGGGCACGAGGGCTACATCACGGTCGGACTGTTCGACGACGGGCGGCCGGGCGAGATCTTCCTGGTCATGGCCAAGGAGGGGTCGACGATCTCGGGGTTCGCCGACGCCTTCGCGCAGATGGTCTCCTACGGCCTGCAGTACGGCGTCCCGCTCGAGGTCCTCGTCGACAAGTTCAGCCACGTGCGCTTCGAGCCGGCCGGCATGACCCGGCACCCCGAGGTCCGCATCGCGAAGTCGATCGTCGACTACCTCTTCCGCTGGCTGGCCGCCAGGTTCCTCTCCGCCGAGGAGCAGCGGGCCGCCGGCGTGAACGTCCCCGGGGCGCGCGAGGCGGAAGCCGGCCAGCAGTTGCGGCTCGACCCGGGAGCCGGCCCCGAGGATGAGGGCCCGCACGGGGCCCGGGGCTCGGCCGCGGCGCCGCCGCCCGGGCTCGGCTACGCGATCCGCAACGACGACGACGCGCCGCCGTGCGCCTTCTGCGGGGCGATCATGATCCGCTGCGGGACCTGCTACCAGTGCGCCAACTGCGGGGCGACCAGCGGCTGCGGCTAGGCGGCGCGGACACAGGTCCCCACAGAAAATCCAACGGCTTGCACCGGGTCGGCACCGGCTCGGCTGGACCCGGGCACCGCGCCAGCTGCACCTGACGCACACGCAGCACCGGCCACACCCCTTGCATACTTCGGAGGTCGGCAGAACTCGGGTGTCGAGACGCGACTGAGCGTGTCGATTCCGGGCCGAAGCCGCACGGATTCAGGGCAAGGTCAAGCCCTGACGCAGGAGGCAGCCATGCACCGAAGAGTCGTTCCGGCGGCGGGTTCCCTGGTCCTTTCACTGCTCCTTCTCCTGCCGGCCGGGGCGGCCGCCCAGACCGGCAGCATCGCAGGCCGGGTGGTGGACGAGACGGGCGGCGTCCTCCCCGGCGTGACCGTGGAGGCGGCGAGTCCAGCGCTGATCGAAGGCGTGCGGACCAGCTTCAGCAACGGGTCGGGCCTCTACGCCCTCGAGGCGCTGCGGCCCGGGATTTACACCGTCACGTTCACGCTGTTGGGCTTCAACACCCTCATCCGCGAGGAAATCGAGATCACGACCGGGTTCACGGCGAACATCGACGCCACGATGACCGTCGGCGCGGTCGAGGAGACGGTCACCGTCACCGGCACCGGCCCGGTCATCGACGTGCAGAACGTCCACCATCAGGAGAACATCTCCCGCGACACGCTGGACAGCCTGCCCACCGGCCGCACCTACTCCGGCTACGCCGCGCTGACCGTCGGCGCCCAGACGGACGTGCTCGGCGGCGGGCAGGACGTCGGCGGGAGCGTCGGCGACACCTGGGGCACGGTCATCATCCACGGCAGCTCGACCTACGACGGCGAGATCAACTGGGACGGCATGTCGGTGACGGCCTCGGTCACGGCCGGCGGCGGCACCGGGAAGTTCTTCTTCGCCAACCAGGCCGCGGTCCAGGAGGTCGTGATGTCGACCGGCGGCATGGACGCCGAAACCGGCTTCGGCGCCATCGCCATGAACTACATCCCCAAGGAGGGCGGCAACGCCTTCAGCTACTACGCGGCCGTCAACGGCACCAACGAGAACCTGCAGTGGAGCAACTTCGGTCCCGACATCGCCGCGCGCGGGCTCGAGCAGCGGCAGGTCCGGGGACTCAAGAAGACCTGGGACTTCGGCGGCGGCCTCGGCGGGCCGCTCGTCGAGGACAGGCTCTGGTTCTACACGGCGCACCGCTGGTGGGGGTCGCAGCCCTACACGAGCCTCAGCTATCCGAACCTGGCGCCGCGCGTGTCGTACGGCGCGACCGACTACCAGCCCGACTTCGACAATCCCGTCGTGCAGGACAACCACACGCGGTCGAACAACCTGCGCCTGACCTGGCAGGCGAGCCGGCGCCACAAGCTCACCGTGTCGCACGACAACCAGGCCCACTGCCTGTGCCAGTTCTGGGCGGTGTTCGGGGTGGTCGACTACCTCGCGTCGATGGACTACAACTACGACAACATCCAGAACTCCCAGGCGACGTGGGTCTTCCCCGCCAGCAACCGCCTGCTGTTCGAGGCGGGGGGGTCGTACACCCGCCCGTCGGGCAGCCCGGCGCAGCAGCCCGAAGGACTCCCCACCGACATCGGGGTCCGCATCTTCTCGCCGTCGTTCATCAACTTGAACGCCCAGACGTTCTCGCAGACGACGCCCGCGTTGTACGGCACGAACAACAACTTCCCCAACCTCAGCGCGAAGGCGTCGATGTCGTACGTGACGGGGTCGCACAACCTGAAGGTCGGCCTGACCACGCGCCACCTGCAGGAGAACCACCCGCGGTCGTTCATCAACAACGCCGTCGGCTACGACTTCTCGGCGCCCAACATGCCGCTGCAGATCAACCAGTACGGCACGCCGCGCAACTCGTTCCAGCGGGCCTTCCTCATGGGGCTCTACGCCCAGGACCAGTGGACGATCGATCGGCTGACCCTCAATCTCGGGGTGCGCTACGACCACCTGAACGGCCACGTCCCGGCGCAAGAGCACCCGGCGAGCCGGTTCGTGGACGGCTTCTCGATCGAGCGCATCGACAACCTGCCCGACTACCACGACCTGAACGCGCGGCTGGGCGCGGCCTACGACCTGTTCGGTAACGGCCGGACGGCGCTCAAGTGGAACATGGGCCGCTACGTGAACGCCATCGGCACGAACCTCGCGCAGGTCAACAACCCGATGGAGTCGATCATCCTCTCGTCGAGCCGGCTGTGGGACGACGCGAACGGGAACCTGGAGCCGGACTGCAACCTCGGCAACTTCGGCGCGAACGGCGAGTGCGGCGCGATCATCAACCCGGAGTTCGGCAAGCCGATCCCGACCACGACCGCGCGTGAGGACGTCATCACGGGCTGGAACACGCGCCGGGCCAACTGGCAGAACTCGGTGGCGGTCCAGCACGAGCTGGTGGACGGCTTCTCGGTCGAGGCGGCGTGGTTCCGCCGGTCGAACATCAACTTCACCCTGATCGACAACCTCAACATCGGGCCGCAGCACTTCTCCGAGTACAGCATCACGGCACCGCTCGACCCGAACCTCGGTCCGGTCAGCGGCCAGACGCTCACCGGGCTGTACACCATCACCCCCGAGGGCGCGGCCCTCGGCACCAACAACCTGATCATCCCGGCCAGCGAGTACGGGGACACGACCGAGATCTTCAACGGCGTCGACGTCGCGTTCCAGGGCCGGCTGGGCAACGGCATCACCCTCGGCGGCGGCGTGGCCACGGGCGCGGTGGAGATCGACGAGTGCTACGTGGTCGACGACCCGACGCAGGCCCGGTCCGGCTACTGCAACTTCGCGCCGAGCTGGGGCGACGGGACCCAGGTCAAGTTCAACGGGCTGGTGCCGCTGCCCTACGGCCTCGACGTCTCGTTCGTGTTCCAGTCGCTGCCGGGCGTCCAGCGGCGCTCGGTTTACCGGGCCGGCGCCAATCCGGCCGAGCGGGCGATGATCGAGGAGCAGATCGGGCACCCGATGGTCACCGGGTTCGAGGAGATCCCGCTGTTCCCCTCCGGCATCGGGTTCTACGAGGACCAGCCGTCCCCGTCGCTGGCCTACCTCGGCTTCACCTTCCTGGACAACTCCACGCAGTTCGAGCCGCAGCTCTACCAGCTCGACCTGCGCCTGACGAAGTCGCTGCCCATCGGCGGCGGACGCGCGCGGTTCGACTTCGACGTCTTCAACGTCTTCAACGAGAACGCCATCACCCGCATCCTCGACGACTACTCGTTCGGGGGCACGTACCCCCGGCCGACGGCCATCATGAACGGCCGCCTGGTCAAGTTCGGCATGACGATGGACTTCTAGCCCGGAGAAGCGGTGCGCCGCCCGGCGGCGCCATTTCCTCAGCGGGTGCGAATCCCGCCCGGCCCCGGGCCCGCCGCCCGGGGCCGCCTGCGCGATCCCACAACGACGGCGACGCGCCACCGTGCGCCTTCTGCGGAGCGATCATGATCCGCTGCGACGCCTGCTGCCAGCACCTCAACTGCGGGGCAGTCAGCGGCTGCGGCCAGGCGGCCGCAAGCCGGCAGCGAAGCGCGCCCGGCGCACAAGCAGCCTCCGGCCATCGAGAAAGCCTTCGGCCGACTCGGCCGTATCGAGCCCTCACGGGAACCGAACCTCCGGCAGCCAGCTCCCGCCGCGCGGCATCCGCCCCTGCCCGACAGCCCCGCGGGTGCCAGCCGCAGCGGAGAGACCGGAAACAGCACAAGAGCACAACGCAATGGAAGAGACCTTCTTTATCGCAGGCGGAAGCGAGACGGTGCGCGAGCCGTGCGCCGAATGTCCCTGGCGGGTGAGCAACCACGGGAGGCGCCATCCCGGCGGCTTCTACCGCGCCGACAACCTCCGGCGGCTGTGGAACCAGATCCGCCGCGGCGGAAACCTGCAGGGCTGCCACCCGACGGATGCATCGCACCCAGACCACCGCCAGTACGCCGGTGCGAAACCGGGGGCCGCGCCCGCCGAGTGCGCCGGGAGCGTGATCCTGATCACGCGCGAGATCGTCCGGGCCGCCCGGCTTGGCGGGAACGAGGAGCTGGAGCTGACCAACGAGGGCGCCGACAGGTACGTGGCGGAATCCCGCACACGGAAGGGGCTGACCCGGGAGGGCCTGCTCTACCAGCTGCTGGCGCGGCGGATGCCGCGGCCGATGGGGCCCGGCACGCCGCTGCCTGGGGTCCCGAGACGACTGCTCGAGAGCGACGAGTTCGGCCGGCCCGCCAGCTGCGGACAGGAGCCGCCGCAAGTCCGCGACGCGGGCAGCGGGGAGAGCAATGGCTGACGGGCAGCGGCAACGCGAAACGTGGCTGGTGGTCAAGGGACCCGAACCACAGCCTGAGGTCATCGGCTTCGTCTTCCCCATGCAGGCTGACAGCGACAGCGACGGGCCGCAGGCCGCCTCGGTCGCCTGCACCGATTGCGGCGCAAAGCGGCACAACCTGCACGCCGGATCCACCTGCGACCTGACCGACGGCGAGATCGGCGCCTGGGACAGGACCCGGTGCGACGACTGCGGTCGGCTCGTACTGGCGGTAGGACCGTACGATGAAACCGGGGGGAATACAGCCTCGCGGTTTCGAGGACCACTGGGCGGCATGGGTCAAACGGCGCCACGAACGGCGCCAGGCCGCAAGGAACGCGGACAACGAAGAGGAGCTTCGCACGACCGCTCGAAAGCGACGAGCTCGGCCAGCCCTCCAGCCGCGGACAGGAGCCGCCAGGAGGCGGCGCAAGCAGTGAGGAGGAGACTCGTGGACATCGCATACAAGGAACACATTCGCCGGTATCAGGATCTCATCAAGCGGGCGGCCGATCTGCGGAGCTGTCTTTGACGCGGCCAGCCCGGCCGAGGAAATAGCCCGCCTCGAGCAGCGCGCGGTGGCACCGGACTTCTGGAACGACGCCGAGGACGCGCAGCAAGTGCTGCGCCGCCGCCGGCGCCTGCAGAAGGACCATGAGCTCTCGTGCTCGCTGAAGCGGCGCAGCGAGGACCTCGACGTGCTGCTCGAGTGGGCGGATCAGGGCGAGAACGTCATCGACGACCTGATCAGCGGACTCGACGAGCTGGCCGCAGAAGTCGAGGCGGCCGAAGTCAAGAAGATGCTCGGCGGCGAGCACGACGCGTGCGACGCCATCCTCTCCGTGCATCCCGGCGCCGGCGGAACCGAGTCACAGGACTGGGCCGGGATGCTGCTGCGCACCTATCTGCGGTGGGCGGAGCGGCGCGGGTTCAGCCGCGACATCATCGACTACGAGCCCGGCGACGAGGCCGGGATCAAGGGCGCCACCATCACCGTCGCGGGCGACTACGCGTACGGCCTGCTGCTGGCCGAAGCAGGGGTGCACCGCCTGGTGCGCATTTCGCCGGTCAACCAGGCGTCGCGCCGCCACACGTCGTTCGCGTCGGTCTTCGTGTGGCCGGAGCTGGCCAACGACATGAACGTGGAGGTGGAGGACAAGGACCTGCGCATCGACACCTGCCGCTCCAGCGGCCCGGGCGGCCAGCACGTCAACGCAACCGACTCGGCGGTGCGCATCACGCACCTGCCGACCGGCATCGTCGTCTCGTGCCAGAACGAGCGCTCCCAGCATCGCAACCGCGACGCGGCCATAAAGGTGCTGCGCGCCCGCCTGTTCGACCTGAAGCGCCGGAAGCAGCAGGAGCAGCTCGAGAGAATCGGCTGCGAGAAGAAGGATATCGCCTTCGGCAGCCAGATTCGGAGCTACGTCCTGCACCCGTACCAGATGGTGAAGGACCACCGGACGAAGGTCGAGGTCGGCAATGTCGAGCGCGTGCTCGACGGCGACATCGACGTCTTCATCAGGAACTCCCTGATGCGGAAGCCGGCGGACGCCTGACTGGGCTCCGGGAGTCTGCGCCGCAGAGCGGCTCGGACTCCTGCAGGGTTGGTTGGCGCCGAGCGGAGCCATCAGGCGACGATTGGCGGGCCAGGCGGCCGGATGGGGGCCGCACCCGCAAGCGGGCCGGACGCACGGCGCACATACAGCGTCAGGCCACCAGGGAGCGGCAGCGCCTCATCCACCAGCGAGCGGCCGAACAACCCCTCGTTCACCGTACCAATCCGGACACCGGGACCCGCCGCTTCCAGCAGGCCGCCCACTAGGTACCTTCCGGCGAAGGGCAGCAGGTTCACGAAGCCGACGGTCATGCCCGTTGCCGGCCGCCATCCGATCGGCTCGTGCAGGACGCGCACCCGCCGGGTGCGGACCAAGTCGGGGAACCGGCACGCGAGCGCGGCCCGCGAGCGGGCCACCAGATCCGGGTCGATCTCGATCCCCACCGCGTCGGCGCCGCGCGCGGCCGCGGCCGCGACGACCGACCCGTCTCCGGAGCCAAAGTCCACGAACAGGTCGCCCAGGCCCACGCCGAGGGCCTCGACGGCGGCGGCGGCCACGGCCGGCGGGAGCGCCCGGAAGGGCGCATAGCAGAGCGGCTGGCCGCCGTCACGCTCGCGCAGCCAGCGGACGACGTGCCCCGCCGGCGGGACCAGCCCCGACGCGGGACCGGGAAGCGGCGGGTCGGTAAACAGGCAGCCGGTCATCAGGCAAGAGCAGCGCCGGGCGGCGACCGTAACACCGGCACGGCCGCCGGCGGGAAGCTCCCCGAGGCCTTCAGACCGCCCAGGCCACACGGCGCCCCGAAAGGCCAACACGTTGGGACCGGCCCGCCGGCACGGACACGCCGCCGTCCACTCCGGCAGCAGCGACCCGGATCAGACGGCCCCCGGCCGGTAATCTTGCTCTCGCGCCACCGGGGCGCAGCCAGCGCGGAACCCACGTCAAGCGAGAGAGGGACCGTGACCACGACGACCGAGCTACTCAAGCGCCACTTCCCCAACTACACGCAGCCGCCCGGCAAGGACGAGCTATCACTCGAAATAACGCCGCGCGTCTCCCAGCTCCACAGCCTCGCCAAGCTCGTCGAGGATTTCGGCGAGAACAACAGCGTGCCGGAGCAGCAGATCTTCATGCTCAACCTGATCCTCGACGAGCTGATGACGAACTACGTCCGTCACAGCATGCACAAGGTCAGCATGTCGCGGATGGAGCTGGCCTTGCGGGCCGAGCCCGACCAGGTGGTGCTGACGATTCTCGACACCGGGCCGCCGTTCAACCCGCTCGACGTCCCGCCGCCGGACATGCGGAAGGGGATCGACGACCGCCAGCTCGGCGGCATGGGGCTGCACCTGGTGCGCAGCTACTGCGACCGGATGCGCCACGAGGCCATCCACGGTTACAACAAGCTGACGATCGAGATCGACTTCAAGCCCGCCCCGTCCGGCGGCAGCGACGCCCCGGAGGAACAGCCATGAGAACGCTCGAGTGCGCGATCGAGCGCAAGGACGGGGTCACCGTGTTCCGGCCGGCGGGGCGGATCGACAGCGGGGTGACAGACCACTTCGAGAAGCTGATGAACGACGAGGTCCGCAAGACCACCCACAGCGTCGTCCTCGACATGTCCGAGGTGACGTTCATCGCCAGTTCGACGCTGCGGGTCATGCTGACGACGACCCGCCGGCTGCGGGCGAGGAAAAGCAGGTTCGTGGTCAGCGGCGCGCTGCCGCACATCACCGGCATCATGAATACGGCCGGGTTCGACCGCATGCTCCGGATCCGCAGCGAACTGTCCGAGGCCATCGCCGAAGCGGCCGGGCCCGCAGCGCAGGCCGCGGCAGCGAGCGCGCCGGCGCCCGCCGACGCCCTGGCAGCGGAGGCGGCCGCCGCCACGGCCGGCGGACAGCCGGCCGGGACCGGACAGCAGGCCGAGACACCAGGCGAGGCGCCCGTTCCCTGGGGACGGCGCGCGCTCGGCTGGCTGCTGAGAGGGACACTGTGGGTCCTCAGCGGACGGCGGCAGCGCCCGGCGCGGCACTGAACGCGCTCCAGAACGGCACGGACGGACACGAGGCGCCGCCCGTGCCGCAGACAACTTCAGTCCAGGCGCGGTGCGCGAGAACACCGAAAGCAGATCTTCGCGTCAAACGGGAAGGGAACAAAGACCGGCCAGCGCATCGCTTCCGCGTGCGCCACGAAACGGCCGCACACATCGCAGCGGGGACGGATCCGCCGGCCGAGAACATCGGTGAACCGGCACCTGCGGCAATCCGCGGCCGACGGATCGGTACGCGGCCCGCCGCAGACGCGGCACCGCTCCGAGTTGGGCGGCAGCCCGCGGAGAAACGAGGGAGGCAGGCCGGTCACGGCACGCGGGGCGCGCGGCGCAAGCGCCCGCCCGACTGGGCCTTCCACCACTTGACGAGCCGAAGCTTCTCGCCCGCGCGCCGGTTGTAGACATCGACGACGCTGGCCGCAATGCACTGCGGAAGAGGACGGCCGAGACGCTCGCGATAGTCCTCGGCACGGCGTTGCAGCCCGTGCACGCCGTGCGGCTCCGCAGCAAGAGCGCCGACAAGAAGCGTGTCGTCGAGACGCGAATAATGGGCGAGAACGAGCGCGACGCCGTCAATCAGGCGAGCGCCGAAGCCGTGAGGACTCGAATCGTACGCGTCGCGCAGCACGCACAGAACGCGCGCGAGGACATCGGCGCCCTCACGGTCGTAGACGCGGCACAACGCGCCGACCGAGTGAAGAGTGCCCTTGCTGTGTTTGCCAAGCTCCAGACCCGCACGGGCAACAATCTGGGCAACAGCGGACTCGGTCGGGTAACCGGCGGTGACGGCAACGCCGAAACGCTCGAAAGCCGTGACCGGACTGCTCCGGTTGCGGCCGAGAAAGATGCGCGCCATCTCGGCAATCGTGAGACCCTCGTAGACCTCAGCAATCGAGCTCGTCCGCCGGTGTGGCGTAGCCGCACTTCTGGATGGCGTATACCCGATGCTGACCATCGACCAGCCAGTTGACTCCCTCAACGCGGCAGACGACCGGGAAGCCGAAGCTGTCGATGTCGAAGTCCGCGGCGATCTCTTCGCCCTTGGACTGATGGAAGGGCCTCTGCGCCTTGCCAGCCGGCGGCACGCGGAGCGAGTCGATGCAAACCTTCTCAATCCTCGAGCTACGCTGACGGGGCTCCATCTCCCACCTCCTCGCGAAGCCGGCGGATCAAGCGCCCGAGATCACGGCGCGCCGCCTCGAGGGCGGCAATCCAACCGGGAAGCTCGGCGCGGTCGAGCGCGGAGAACTCGATCAGATCCTCCTGCGCGAGCAGGTTCCCGAGCGTCATAGGCCACGAGCGACACGATGCGGTTCGAGCGGTCGCGCGCCGGCCGGCTCGCCGCCGGGCCGGCGGCGGCGGGACCGGACCCCGAGTCGTCAGAGGGCGAATCAGAAGAATCGACCGGTGGAGAGGAGTCCTGCGGGCCAGCAGCGTCAGGAGACACACCCGCCGGTGGCTCCCCGGGAGTTGCCGGAGCTCCCGGTTGCGGGTCCAGGCGGGAGAACGAGCCGGCAGCAGCCGGCTCCGGGCCGTCACCCGACTCGTCGCCATCGATCGGCGAGGAGGAGTCGGACGGGGGCGGCGCGGCGGCGCCACGCCGCGGAGGTGGAGGCGAAGCAAGGTTCGCGTCCGTGGAAGAAGACGGCTCCGCACGAGAAGACGGCTCCGCACGAGAAGACGGCTCCGCACGAGAAGACGGCTCCGCACGAGAAGACGGCGGACGAGTCGCTGGACGGCGACGGCCGTCGACGCCGACCACACGATCGGGCAACTCAATACGCTGGCCGTGCGCACGGTTGGCGCCAATGGCGAACCAGAGCGCGTCCTCACGGGTGCCGTGATGAACGTCGGCCTCGATCTCGGTCCGGCCAGCCTTGCGGCAAGCGGCCACGCGGTGAAAACCATCGGAGAGCAGATCGGCGCCGTCGTGGCGGAACACGACGACGGGCGGGAACCGGGCGCCATCGCCCAGAGCCTCCGCGTACTCGGCGACGAGGTCGTCATCGATGGCCGACCGAACCTGCGTGCCGGCATCGGTGACGAGACCGGCAAGAGGCAGGACCTCGCGCACGGGCACGCGCGGCGACGAATCCGGGGGCAGCCGCGGAGACGAAGGCAACGACGACGCGCTGCTCGCAGTCATGACGGCGACAAGGCTACTCAGGCCCGGACCGCGCCGGCGTACGCAAGGTCAGGAGCGGACGCGCCCAACGCGTTGGGCCCCGGCAGCGGGACACGGATGCCGGCCCAACGCGTTGGAACCCGAGGTCCGGCAGCAGACCCCGGTCCGGCTACAGCGAGAAGCGCACCTCGCCGACGACCGTGCGCCGCAGCACGTCGCCGAAGATGTGCTGCTGGATGCTCTGGTTGAGCAGGTTGGTCACCCTGACCAGCGTGGTCATCCCTCCCTGCCGCCACCGGACGCCGAACATCCCGCTGGCCATCGCGTAACCGGACGAATAGCCGTGGAAGGGAGCGTTCAGCACGTCCGTCCAGAACGAGCGCGTCGCGGCCGTGACCAGCGCGCTGCCGAGGAAACGCGGCGTGTTCAGCGTCACGCCGGCGTTGAAGCGGTGGGCGGGCGCCACGCCGAGCTGGTCGGGCGGGAACGGCCGTTCCGCGTCGGCATCAAGGACCACCGGGGCACGCTGCCACGAGTAGCTCAGCGACCCCTGGAGCCATGGCCGGAAGCGCCGGTCGGCCCACAGCTCCGCGCCGACCGAGCGGGTCGGCCCCAGGTTGAAAAACGTCTGCGCGACGCGCGGCAGATAGGCCCCCTGCGAGGCCATCAGCGACAACATGCCGGGCGGGAGCAGCCACCCCGGCGGCGGCCGCTCCGCCGTGTAGGGATAGAGGTCCGGCGCCAGGTCGACCGCGCGGATCGCGTCGGACCAGCGGGTGGCGTAGACCGCCGCGCCGAAGTTCGTGCGCTCGCGCCACGCGCCGACGTAGCTCAGCTCGTACGAGGTCAGCTCCTCGCGGCCGAGCTCGGCGCGGGGCGACGTCCCGATCGGCACGTCGCTGCCGTAGACGCTCGAGACGAGCGGGAAGGGAGCCGAGACCGTCTGGTCGAGCTGGCGTCCGAGCCTTGCGAGCGCGCCCGGCACGTCGCCCGCCGGGAGATCGGGCGGGAGCAGCGCGCCCAGGTACGGCCGGAACGCTTCGAGGCCGCGCAGGTCGACCGGGTGGGCAAAGCCGAGCTCGACGAAGTTCTCGAGGACGGTCGGGGAGCGGAACGCCCGGTTGTACGAGACCGTGATCGAGTGGTCGTCGCGGGGCTTGTACATCAGCGACACGCGCGGCGAGAGGGCCGGCGTCGACACCGAGCCGAACTTGTCGACGCGGCCGCCGAGGACGAGGCGGAACGGCCCGAGGAACGTCCGGTTCTCCGCATACGCGCCCAGCTCGAAGCGTTCCTTGTCCAGCGGGGCGATCGAGATGTCGAACCGGTTGTAGCGGACGTTGCCGCCGTAGTCGAGCGCGTGGCGGGCGCCGAACGAGCGCGAGTGGCCGACGTCGACGTCGAACGTCTTCGTCACGAAGCGCATTCCGAGCGGCTGGCCGGGCGAAGCCGTGTCGCCGACCAGCAGGCTGTCGGAATCGCCCTCGAGCAGGTTGGTGAAGGCCTGCACGCGCAGGTCCCCGGCCGTGTAGCCGACCTTGCCGTAGCCGACGTACGTGCCGCGCCGGATCTGGAACGGGCCCAGGCCCGTGTGCATGATGCCGTCGGTGGCGCCGAAGCCGCCCGAGTAGCTCAGCTCGGACCCGCTCTCGAGCGTCTGGTCGACGCGCACGTCGAAGCGCGGCTGGGTCGTGCCGCGGTTGCTGAAGGCGGCGCCGAGCGTACCCGTGCCGTCGGCCGGATACGGCGCGCCGCCGACGGGAGTACCGACGATCGGGTGCGCTGCGGCCGGGATGACGCCGGTCGGCCGCGGCAGCGCGGCCGACCGGTTGAACCCCGCACTGACCCGGTAGGCCAGGCGGTCGCTCGGCGCGCGCGCGACGCTCGCCTCCGTACGGTGGAGGAAGCCCGGGCCGTCGCCGGCCGTCGAGCCGGCGTTGCGGTCGACCCAGCCGGCGCTCATCGAGAGCGTCGTGCCGACGGCGTCGCGCGGGCGCCTGGTCATCACGTGGACGGCGCCCGTCATGGCGTTCGCGCCCCAGGTGGCCGAGGCCGGGCCGCGGACGACCTCGACCTGCTCGATGTCGAGGGTCCCGACCGAGAGCGTGTCCCAGAGGACCAGCCCGAAGAAGTCGAGGTAGAGGCTGCGCCCGTCCATCAGGACGAGCTGCGAGTTCGAGTGCACGGTCGCCTGGTGCCGGCTGGCGAGCTGCACGTCGCGCGCCGAGAGCTGGATCACGTTCAGGCCGGGCACGGCGCGCAGCGCGTCGCCGAGGTAGGAGCCGGGCGTGGTCTCGATCGCCTCGGCGGAGACGACCGACGTGGTGACGGGCGAGTCGACCATCCGCAGCTCGCCGCCGATCGGGCGGCGCGAGCCGAGGACGACGACGTGCTCGGCGACGGCGTAGTCGAGGTCGAGGGCCAGCGAGACGGCCGCGTCCGTCCCGAAGCGCGCCTCGGCGGCGCCCGCTCCCGGCGCGAAGCCGGCGAGGGCAGCCTCGACCGACCAGCGGCCGGTCCGGACATCCGCGAGCCGGAAGATCCCGTCGGGGCCGGTGACGCCCTCGGCCTCCTCGCCGCCGGGGCCCGTGGCCTGCACGACGACGCCCGGCAGGACGAAGCCCTGCGGGTCGACGACCCGCACCGAGAGCGTTGCAGGCAACGCCGGAACGAGGACGAGCGGGTTGCGCAGCACCAGCGAGGCGTCCCGGGCGAGCTCGACGAGCCGCTCGGCGGGCTCGAAGCCCGGCCGGGCGCCGGCGACGCGGTAGCGCCCGGCGACGAGCAACGCGAAGCGGAAGCGGCCCGCCGCGTCGGTCGCCCGGACTTCCCGGTACCCGGCGATCGACTCGGCAATCACCTCGGCGCCGGCGACGGGGTCCCCGAACGGGTCGACGACAACGCCGGAGATATCCCCGGTGGACGGCTGCGCCGCAGCCACTGCCGCCGCCGGCAGAGCGGCGACGAAGAGGCCGGCGAGAAGGAAGGCGGCGACGGGACGGGCTGTTCGCATCAAATCAACCTCACTCGAAGGGGCCCGCGCGCCGCACCGAAGACCGGAAGCGCCGCCGGGGCCGAAAACCGCAGCGGAGTGTACGGAGGCGTAGCCGCAGCGGCGGGCGCCCGGCCCGGGACCGAGCCCCGCAGGGAACACTTCCGCCGGAGGGAACCAAGCGAATGAAGCCAGCACACGCGGCGAGCATCACGGGGCAGCCGGCGGCAGCCGGCAACGGCCCGCGGCTGGGCACCCTGGCGGCCATCGGCCTGACGGCCGCGCTGGCCGCGGCAATCGGGACCGCGACGGCCGGCGGCCTGTGGATATGCACCGACGCGCTGCGGCGCCACGTCGAGGAGACCGGGGCGCAGGGAGCGCTCACCGCGGCCACACACGTCTCGGCGCTGGCCGAGCCGTCGGCCGCCAACATCAACCGGATGCTCGACGTCGTGCTCGACAGCCACCTGGAGGCGCAGGCCGAGGCCGCCGCGATGCTCGTCGAGGCGGCCGAGACCGGCGGGCGGAGCGCGGCGTACATCGAGGACACCCTGCGCCAGATCTCGGCGCGCTCGCCGATCCGGCGCATCGACGTCTCGGGCGGCGGCGTGCCGGGCTACTCGACGGCCGCCGAGGCCGCGCCGCTCGAGCCGGCGCTGGCGGCGCTCGCCGACGGGCTCGGGCCGGGGCACGCGGCCATGGGCGCCACACAGGCCGGGGGCCTGCTGGCCAAGGCCGCCGGGTCGCGCCTGCCGCACCGCGCCGGCATCGTGCGGATCGAGCAGCACATTGACGCCGCCGAGCCGGCGCCCGGCTACGGCGGGGCCGGGGACCGCAGCGCGCAGACGCTCGCGGGCCGGCAGGCGGCGGCCACCGCGCAGCTGATCGCGCACGCGGTCGAGCTGGCCGAGGCCAGCAGCTGGCCTCGGGCGCGGATCCAGGAGCGGCTCGCCGGCATCACCCGCCGCACGGCAGTGCGGCTGATCGCGGCCGGAGGCGCCGGCGAGCGGCAGGACTACCAGGCGGGCCGGTCCGCCGACGAGCGCCACGCGGCGCGCCGCGGCGAGGCCGTCAGCGAGCTGAGGGCGCAGGGCCAGGGGGCACTCGAGCTGGGCGGCTACCTCGACGCCCAGCGGCGCTGGGTGGCGGTCGCGGCCGCGACCCGCGGGCCCGGGCTCGGGACGGTACTGGTCGAGGAGGTCACGCGGGCCGGCGACGGGAGTCTCGCCGAGTCCGGCTGGCAGCAGCAGGCCGAGCGGCTCGCCGCCATCGACGGAATCACCGGCGTCTGGGTCGCGCTGACCGGCGGGGAGGCGCCACGGCTCGCCGCCGCGGCGCCGGCGGCCGGCGGCCCGGGAGGAGAGGGCGCCTGGCGGCGCTGGAACGCCGGGCACGAGCAGGCGGCCCAACGTGTTGGAAGGAGCGGGCGGGCCGAGAGCAGGGCCGCCATCGGCCTGCTCGGCCACCCAGCGGCGAGCGTGCTGAGCGCCGCGCCGGCCGGGCGCACGGCGGCCGGCCAGACCGTGGCCGTGGTCGTCGAGTCGCGCGCCGACGAGGCCGTCGCCCGCCTGCGCCGCGCGGCCGGGCAGGGCCTGCTGGCCGCGGCCCTGCTGATCGCGGGACTCGCGACCGCCGCCAGCTGGACGGCGCGGCGGTGGCTGACGCGCCCGATAGAGGCGATCGCCGAGGCGGCCGGGAGCCTCGAGGCGGGAGAGCGCCCGGACGCGGCGCTGACCGCCGGCCAACGCGGCCGCCGGGACGAGGTCGGCAGCCTGGCGCGCTCGTTCGAGGCGATGACCGAGCGGGTGCTCGCCCGCGGCGCGGAACTCGAGCGGGCGGTCGCCGAGCGGACCGCGGAGCTGCACGAGAGCAACGACGAGTTGCGCTCGGCGCGCGAGCGGATGGAGCAGGAGATCGGCCTCGCGCAGCGCGTCCAGCGGTCGCTGGTCCCGGGCGGCACGAGCCGCCACGGCCGCGTCCGGGTGTCCTCGCGCTCGACGCCGGCGAACGAGCTCGGCGGCGACCTCGTGAGCACCGAGACGGGGCCGGACGGCCGGCTGGTGGCCGCCATCTGCGACGTCTCGGGCAAGGGCGTCGGCTCGGCCCTGCTGATGGCCGTCGCGCAGGCGGCGCTGAGCGCGGCCGTGCGGCGGACGAGCGACGTCGCCGAGATCGCCGCGGAGCTGAACCGCCGGCTGTGCGCCGGGAACGAGCTGGGGATGTTCGCCACCGCCTGGCTGGCCAGCATCGACCCGAGGAGCGGGGCGATCGAGCACGTCAACGCCGGGCACGAGGCGCCGTTGCGGATCGGCCCCACGGGCGCGGTCACCCGGATCGCGACCGAGCCGGGCGTCCCGCTCGGCCTCGACGAGAGCGCGCGCTACCGCAAGCTCGGCGACACGCTCGCAGGGGGAGAGACCCTCGTGGGCTACACGGACGGGGTAACGGACGCGGCGAACGGCGGCGAGGAGAACTACGGCGAGGAACGGCTGCAGCGGCTGCTGGGATCGTCGCACCCGCGCGGCCCCGAGGAGCTCATCGAGCACCTGTGGACGAACATCGACTCGTTCACGGGGCGCCGCGCGGCGACCGACGACCGCACCTGCCTGGTACTGCGGCTCGACGAGTGGTAGCAGCCGTCCTCGACGAACACGCGGCAGCCGGCCGGGCCGGCCGCCGTCCAGCCCCGCCGCCGCAGCCGGGCGGGCGCCACGGACGCGTCTGCGCGGACCGCCGGCAAGGACCGTGAAGGACAATGCAGCCGGACCCCTTCATTGACGAGGCCGCGGCCGAAGCGCGCGCGGCCGAGATTATCGGGCAGGGCGCCCTGGTCTCCATCAGCCACAGCGGCGGCAAGGACTCGCAGGCGATGACGATCCGGCTCGCCGGGATCGTCCCGCCCGAGCAGCTGCTCGTGATCCACGCGCCGCTGGGCGAGATCGAGTGGCCCGGGACGGTCGAGCACATCCGGGCGACCATGCCGGCCCGCGCGCCCCTCGTGCTGGCCCGCACCGCATCGGGAAAGACGCTCCTCGAGCGGATCGAGGAGCGCGGCCGGTTCCCCGGGCCGTCGCAACGATGGTGCACGAGCGACTTCAAGCGCGGCCCCATCGAGCGGGAGCTCCGCCGCTGGCTGAAGACGCACCCGCACTTCGGCGGACGGGTCATCAGCTGCATGGGAATGCGGAGCGACGAGTCCCCGGCGCGGGCCAGGCTCCGGCCCTGGGTGCGAAGCACCCGCAACAGCCGGGCCGGCCGCGACTGGTACGAGTGGCTGCCGATCCACCACCTGACGGCCGCCGAGGTGTTCGAGACGATACGAGCCGCGGGCCAGAAGCCGCACTGGGCCTACGCCGCCGGAATGACCCGGCTGTCATGCTCCTTCTGCATCGTGGCCAGCCGCAAGGACCTGGAGACGGCGGCCCGCCTGCGCCCTGGCCTCTACAGGCGCTACGTCGAGCTGGAACAGCGCCTCGGGCACACGCTGTCACCGTCGCTCAGGCCGCTGCCGATGATCACCGGACGGCTCCCCGAGGGCGGGAGCCGGCAGCGCGCAGGGCCGGAGAGTTGCCGCCCGGACCCGTCAAGAAGATGACGCGCATGGCCCCGCCCGAAGTCGGGCGCCCGGAAGGAGACAACGGACGATGGAAGCCACGATGGGAAGCGCGGAGCGCTTCACCGACGGCGAGCGCAAGCAGCTCGGCCGGCACTGTACGAACACCGGGTCGCGCTGCTTCGCGCTGAAGAACCTGCCCGAAGTCGTCAAGGGCGCGCTCTTCGCGCGCTACTCGCGCTCGGCGAAGAGCCTGCGCCGGCTCCTGCTCGACGAGTTCGCCGACGCGATCGCGGACGGCGGAGACCTGCGCGGCCAGGAGAGCGAGCGCGCCGCCGCGCTCTACGAGCGGGTGCTCGGGGCCTACGGCGACGACTCGGTGGCGCAGCTCGGCAGCGCGCACGTCGCCTGCGAGGGCGTCTCGAACGTGCTGACGAAGGTCCTCGAGCGCGGGCGCCTGATGTCCTACCTCGAGCAGTCGACCCGCTACGTCCCCTACGACGCGAAGGCCGACGGGCGCTGGAAGTACGTCACGCCGGCCGAGATCAGCGGCAATGGCAATGTGCGCAAGTGCTACGAGGCGGCGATGGACCGCTGCTTCGAGACCTACGCCAAGCTGCTTCGGCGCGCAGTACGTCACTTCGAGCGCAGCAGGCCGCGGACGGAGGGCGAGAACGAGGCCGCCTGGAGGCGCGCCGTGCGGTCGCAGGCGCTCGACACGGTCCGCGGCCTGCTGCCGGCCGCCACGCGGAGCAACCTCGGGATCCACGGCTCGGGGCAGGCCTTCGAGGCCCTGCTGCTGCGCCTCGGGGCGCACGAGCTCCGTGAGGCCCGGGTGATGGGCCGGGCGATGCTCGGCGAGCTGCGGGAGGTCATCCCGGCGTTCGTCCAACGCGTTGGGCGGCCCGACCGCGGCGGGCTCTGGATGGACGCGCTCGTGGCGCGCAGGAGCACCGAGCTCGAGGCGGCCGCCCTGCTGCCCGGACCGCCCGGCCCTGCCGAGGAGGTCCGTCTCGTCGACTACGACCCGCTCGGCGAGCAGAAGGTGCTCGCCGCGCTGGCGTACCCCGCAAGCGCGAGGACGCTCGAGGATCTGCGCATCCAGGCAATGAAGCTCCACCCCGACAAGGTCAGTGAAGCCATCGCAGAGGGCGCGGCGCTGCGCTGGAACCGCCGGCACCGGCCGCCGCGCGCGCTCGAGCACACCGAGTACACATTCGACGTCTGCACCGACTACGGCGCGTTCCGGGACCTGCAGCGCCACCGGATGCTGACCATCGAGTGGCAGCCGCTGACGACGCTCCACGGGGCGGCCATGCCCGACGCCATCAGCGAGATGGACGCCCTCGCCGACTGGAACGCCGCGATGGAGGAGGCCGCCTCGGCCCACGAAGAGGTCCGCGAAGCGTACGGAACGCTCGTCGCGCAGTACGCCGTGCCGATGGCCTTCCGCGTCCGCTTCGCGATGCGCATGAACGCGCGCGAGGCGATGCACGTGATCGAGCTGCGGACGCAGCCCGCCGGCCACGCGGCCTACCGCCGCGTCTGCCAGCAGATGCACCGGCTCATCGGCGAGGTGGCGGGGCACCGCGGCATCGCGGCGCTGATGCGCTTCGCCGACTACGGCCACGCCAAGCTGGGACGGCTCGCGGCCGAGGAGCGGGAGGAGCGGCGCAGGGCCGGCCGGGCCTGACGGGCCCGGACGCGGTAGTGCCACAGTTTCAAACTGAGACACTACCCCGGGCACGGCCAGCTCCAGCCGCACCGGCCGACCGGGGGTACGATCGCCATGAAGACTCATGCGCGAGACGCGCGAGACCCGTAGGCAGACCGGACCGCCCGGCAGGCCATGCCGGCGGCACCAGTGGCGGATACCCGTCGCGGGCGACAGCGCACTGGCCTGCACGGTCTGCAACCGGACGCTCGACCTGGCCAGCGAGATGACCGACCTCAAGTACCTGTCGATCACCCACGCCTACGGGAAGCAGCACGGCCCGGTCGCCGCGCACGCGTTCCGGTCGCGCTGACCGCCGCGTGGTCCGAGGCCGCACGGCGCGTCAAGGAAGGGAACGGAAAGGACGGATGACTCCGCGGTACACCGCCGACGACGTCGCGGCGTTCATCCTGACCAGGCTCGGGAAGATCCCGAGAGTCGAGCTGCAAGAGCTCATCCTCCACGCCCGGGCGTGGTCTCCGGTCTGGGACGATCGCCCACTGGTCCGGGCCGCAGCCCCCATTGGCAGACAGATCCGTGGGCGCCTGAAGGCCGGCGGCTGACCGCCTGACCCGGCGCGGCGCAGCCGCCGCCGACGCCAGCACCCAAGCATCCGGGCGCCGGGATCGGCGCCGATCCGAATTCCGGAACAGCGCGGCGTCCCTGCCGGGACAAACAGCTGCCGGCCGGCACGGCGCACTGTCGGCAACAGCAAACCCTCGGGAACACCAGACAGCAGACCGACCACAGCGCTCGCGCCGCCAGAATCCATCCGCCGAACCGCCGGCGAGAGAGAAAGGAACAACCAATGCAAGAGAAAGCGACGTCAGCCGACGACACGGCCGACCGGCACGAGTTGTGGCAGCCGCGGACAGCGGAAGGACCGCGGCCACCGAGGTGGACCGGCGAGCCGCCGAACAGCGCCATCCTGATCACCCTCGAGGAGCGCGGCGACACGAACGAGTACTACGCCGCAGCCGACGAGAAACGTGCTCGCGCGAGCGCTCGACTACGCCGGCTGGCTGCCCCTGTGTATCCTGCGGAGCCGCGACGCGGCGACCGCACGCGAGTGCGCCCGGCTGGTCGACTACCGGATCGAGTACGAGCATGGCGGCGGCGTGACGGTGCTCGAACCCAACCGCGACGCACTCCAGAACGGCTGCCCGCCGGCGCCCGCGCCTCCGGAACGGGCGGCGCGGATCAGCGTCCGCGCCATCATCGAGCACCCCAACGGCGCGCGCGAAGAGCACCTGCTGCCCGTCGACATCGCGATCACGGACCCGATCGAACGGTGGCCGGACTCGTGCTTGGTCGTGCTCGCCGAGGACACGCCGCGCCTCGACGCAAGACAACTGGCCGGGCTGCTCGAACAGAGCCTCTTCTGTCCCTACGAGGACGCCGAGGACGACAGCCGCGAAACCCAGCTCGCCCGGTTCCAGGACTCGGCTCACGCAGTCGCCACCAACCTCCTGCTGAGCCGCAGCAAGGCCCTCGAGGCCCAGACCAAGCGGATGCTGGACCAGCTCATCCACCCCAGGCTCCACCCGGGAGAGGTCGTCGAGATCACCCTGCGTGGGGTACGCGGGACCGGCGGCAAGCCGGCCGTCGACCGCGTCGACTGCAAGACGCCGCCAACGCCGGCATAGCACGCCGCAGACGGCAGACCCGCCGCGAGACATCCGGAACCAGACAAGACACAACCCGGACCCGGCTTGCCGGCTGCACGAAGCGGCGGATCGCCCGTCAGGACAATACCCGTTCAGGCTCTCGCAGCACGCTGTCGCCGTCGTACGCGTGGATGCTCCGGTTCTCGCCGCGTTCGAAGGCGTCATCGACCTCCTTGCGCACACGGCCGTTACTGACGCCAAGACCCTGCAGCGCGAGGTTCACGCCGGACTTCTCGAACCCGGCCCGCGCGGCGTCCGGCGTGCCGTAGACCAGCCGCAGCGCCAGCTTGCGGCTGTCCAGGCGCACGACAGCCCGGTCGACCGAGACGGCGATCTCCAGCGCGCGGTACCGAGCCTCACGCAGCGCCTCGCGCGCCGCGCGGCCCGGGTTGCCGCTCAGTGAGCGGTACGCCTCCGGCACACCGCGAATCTCGCGCTGCCCCTCCCGGCGGTACCCCGCCTCGGCCACGGTCCACCACGTGGCCGCCGCAGCAGCCGTATAGGCCGAGAGCGCGTTGACAGCGACCGCGGCCGCCCCCGGATCGACGCGCTGCGCGACCGCGAGGTCGTAGAGGTCGCGGACCGGAGGCGAGAGGCCGCGACGGACGAGCTTGCCAGTGAGGATCTGCGCCGGCGCGAGCACAGTCACCTCAGCGTCGTCAACCAGGGTCCGCTCGTGCCCGAGCCGCGGGATCGGACGCACCTCGAGCAACTCGATGCGGCCCTCGCGGCCGAACTCGATGGCCGGCGCGGCCTCGAAGTCGATGTGTGTGGCGCCAGCCGCGTACAGCTTCCGCCACAGCGCCGGGTTGCGCTCGCGGCCGAGGTACGCACGTTCGGTCCTTGCATGTACCTGGACATCGAGGCCGTCGCTCTCGCGGTGCTTCCAGCGCGCGGCGAGCACGCTGCCGCCGCCGAGCCGCCAACCCTCGCCACCTGGCGTGTGAGGAGTCAGGTGCGCATCCAGAATCGCGCGGGTCCGGCGCAGCAGATCAGCCGCCGGGGCGGGAAGCTCCAGGCGAGCGGGAGTCACCAGGGAACCAGCCTGTTGAGGTCGCGGTTGCGCCACGGGTTCACGTCCGCCGCCCCCGCGCGGTGCACCGCCGCCACCAGTTCCCGGAAGGTGTACGCCTCCTCGATCCAGGCCAGGGCGACCTCCGCGTCATTAGCCTCGAGCATCCACATACTGATCAGGCACTGCTGCCACTCGTCAGGCGCCTTCGCGCGAACGGCGTCATAGAAATCGCCGGCCGCCGGCCGACGCACCCATCCAGCGCAGCTGCTCCGGATCCGGCGGCGCACGGACAACGCGTTGCGGCCGAGCTCGTCCTCACCGCGCACGACGCCGCATTCCTCGCGCAGCCGGGAGCTGCCCCGCATCGTGCTGAAAGCCTCGGGCGGCATCAGCCGCTCGCCTCTCGCGGCGTAATCCGGCATGGGAGCTCATCCGATGGTAGTCCACCAGCGAAACATCCGAAACCCGGACAGAACACAACGCGAACCCGGCTTGCCGGCTACAGGAAGCAGCCGATGCCGGCCGCGCGCAGCACACGGCGCAGCCCCGCGGCCGCCGCCTCCCGCCACGCCGCCGGGCCGAGGCACACGGCCACGTCGGCGAGCACGAGCAGCAGATAGGCCGCGCCCGACGCGCGCGCGAACCAGGCGTTGTCGAAGCCGACCAATAGCCGCAGGAACACGACGGCGGCGCCCTGGACGAGCGCGAGGTGGTAGACCGACCGCCAGCGCCGGGCGAACAGACCGTCGACAGTCACCATCGAACCCCGTTCCAACGCCGTTCCAACGCCGTTCCAACGCGTGGGACCGGCGTCCGCCGCCGGCAGCCCGCAAGAACGTACCGCACGCGCGCCGTCCCGCCGGGCGGCCACGGCCGCAGACCCGGCAGCAGGAGAGCAAGGACATGAGCAACGCAGTGGAGAAGCACGCGTCGATGTTCGCCGAGGCGATGATCAAGGCGATCCGCAACGGCACCGCCCCGTGGCAGAAGCCGTGGAAGGGCGGCGGCGACTGGCGCCCGAAGAACTTCGCGACCCGCCGCCCCTACTCCGGCGGCAACCTCCTCTTCCTGCTCGCGATCGCGGCCGAGCGCGGGTACACGAGGCCGCTCTGGGGCGGCTTCCACCAGATCCGGGCCGCCGGCGGCCACGTCCGCAAGGGCGAGACGGGGACCCCGATCCTCATCGTCAAGGCCGGCAGGAAGAAGACCGTCGAGACGGTCGACGAGCGCGGCCGGACCGTAGAGGAGCAGGCCCCGGGCCGGATCTTCTTCACGTCGCAGCACGTCTGGAACGTCGCGCAGGCCGACGGACTCGACCTCGCGGCCGACGCCCCGGCACCGCCGGCCTGGGACCCGATCGAAGCCACCGAGAAGGTCGCGGCCGACGCGCACGTCGAGATCATCGAGGGGCACGGCCCCAGGGCGTACTACAACCCCGGGGCGGACCACATCCACCTGCCGGCGCGGAGCGCGTTCGAGAGCCGCGAGGCGTTCTACCACACGATGCTGCACGAGCTCGGGCACGCCACCGCGCACCCCTCGCGCCTCGACCAGCCCGAGCGCCAGGCCATGGGCCGCGACGACACGGTGGCCTACGCGCTCGAGGAGCTGCGCGCCGAGATGGCCGCAATGATGACCGGCGCGCGGCTCGAGATCGGCCACAGCCCGCGGCACGGCCAGTCGTACGTCGCGAGCTGGCTCAAGGCCGCGGGCGACGACCCCGGCTGCATCCGGACGGCCGCGAAGGACGCCCAGGCCATCTCCGGGTGGCTGCTGCGGAACCACGCCGAGAGCCTCGGCAACAGGCCGCCCGGCAGCCTCGCGGCGGCCGCCTGACAGGACCGAGGGAGCGAAGAACCATGCACTACGCGTTCTACGAACGCCTCGGCGTCCACGTGGGCGCCAGCGCGCGGGAAGTGATACGAGCCGCGCTGCGGCGGCTGAGGCCCGCCGCACGGCGCAGCCGCACCAGGCGCAGCGAACGCCATGCGCTGCTGCGCGGCATCCTTGAGCAGCACGAGGACGCCCGACGGCTGCACGCCGGCGTGATGAGCGGACAGGTCGGCTGAGTAACGAGACGCGGCAGGCGGCGCCGCCCGCCGTGCCGCCCCGAACGGGGGCCGGTCCGGGAACGGCCGCCGCGCCCGCGCGGCCGGGAGACCGCCGGGGCGGACAGTCCCCGGCCGCTACGCTCGGGACGCGCCCCGGCGCGCCAGCGGCGGCCCGCGGGATGCAAAGCAGCGAGACCACGCAGCGTCACCTCGTTTCTCCTTGACCCCCGCCGCGTTCGTCTCCATAATGGTTACGGGAGGCACTAGGTCACGCCTCCGTCCTTCGTAGACGGCTTCTCCCAGAGCCAGTCTTCGGTCGGCGTCAGTCGGTCTCCGCCCTGCGGAGACCCCTGTCCTTGCGCACCGGTTGCGCGGGGCGCCGCCGGCTGTGTGCAGACGGCTTGTGTCACGCGATGTGCGGCAGCCCCGCCGTTCATCCGCGATGATGACGTAAGGAGTGAGTCATGTTGAATCAGACGGAACATCGGAGCAGGGCGGCCGGACGAGCGCGCGTTGTCGCATGCGCGGTCGGTCTGCTCATCTGGGTGGCCGGCATGGCGACCCCCACCTCGACCGCCTCGTCATCGCCAGAGGAGACGTACCGGTGGACTGGCGAGCTGGTGGCGCTCGACGAGGGCGCCGGGACGCTGACGGTCAGGGCCCGCATCCTGTCGCCGGCCGTCCTGGCGGAGAGCGACGGCCTGCGCGCCAGCGATTCGATCGTCGTCACGTGGTCGGGCTCCGGGGACCGGGCGAGCGGCGTCTGGTCGGTGGCGCGCGCGGGCAGTCGCGCGGCGGCCGCCGGCGAGGAGCCGGCGTCCGAGAAGGCCGACGAGCGGTTCCCGCTGCGGGCGGCCTTCGAGGCGCTCGATGCGGAGAATCGCTATCTGACGTTCAGCTTGCCGCTGCCGGAGGCGAGCCTTGCCGCGGTGCGCTCGCTGACGCGCGGCGCGTGGGCGCGCATGACGTCGCCGCGTCATCTCGAGGATGCGGCGGCGGCGCTGCTGGCGGTCGATCCCTACGTGCCGTCGCGCGACCGGCGCGCCCCCGTGGCGCGGGGTGCGACGTACCGCTGGGACGGCGAGCTCAGGCGGCTCGACGAGGCCGCCGGTGCGCTGACGGTGCGGGCACAGATGGTGTCGACCGAGGCGCGGTCGGCGGCGGCCGGGCTGACGGCGGGCGAACCGATCGTGATCACGTGGTCGGGCTACGGGGACGAGGTGAGCGGGATCCGCGCGGTGATGGCGGACGACGGCTCGGGCCTGTGGGGCAGCGACCGGTACCTGCTCCGTGCGACGTTCGAGAGCGTGGCGGCCGGCGGCCGGCAGCTCACCTTCCGGGTGCCGTTGCCGGAGGGCAGCCACCGCATGGTGCGCTCCCTGTCGCAGGGTGCGTGGGCGCGCATGACCTCGCCGCATCACCCCGCCGACGCGCAGCCGCCGCTGATGGCCATCAACTCTTATGTGCCGTCGCGGCAGCCGCTGCCGGCGCCGCTGGCGCAGGACGCGACGTATCGCTGGGGCGGCGAGCTGGTGGCGCTCGACGAGGCGTCGGACGCCTTGACGGTGCGGGCGCAGATGGTGTCGACCAAGGCGCGGTCGGCGGCGGCCGGGCTGACGGCGGGCGAGCCGATCATGATCACGTGGTCGGGCTACGGGGACGCGGCGAGCGGCATCCGCGCGGTGACGGCGGACGACGGCTCGGGCCTGTGGGGCAGCGACCGGTACCTGCTCCGTGCGACGTTCGAGAGCGTGGCGGCCGGCGGCCGGCAGCTCACGTTCCGGGTGCCGTTGCCGGAGGGCAGCCGCAGCGCGGTGCGCTCGCTGACGCGGGGCGCGTGGGCGCTGATGACGTCGTCGCACCATCCGGCCGACGCGCATTCGCCGCTGCTGGCGGTCGCGGCCTACGTGCCGTCGCGGCAGCCGCTGCCGGCGCCGCTGGCGCAGGATGCGACGTATCGCTGGGGCGGCGAGCTGGTGGTGCTCGACGAGGCGGCCGGCGCGCTGACGGTGCGGGCGCAGATGGTCTCGGCCGGGGCGCGGTCGGCGGCGGCCGGCCTGACGGCAGGCGAGCCAATCGTGATCACGTGGTCGGGCTACTGGGACGCGGCGAGCGGCATCCGCGCGGTGATGGCGGACGACGGCTCGGGCCTGTGGGGCAGCGACCGCTATCTGCTGCGCGCGACGTTCGAGGGCGTCGAGGCCGGCGGCCGGCAGCTCACGTTCCGGGTTCCGTTGCCGGAGGGCAGCCGCAGCGCGGTGCGCTCGCTGGCGCGCGGCACCTGGGCGCTGATGACGTCGCCGCACCATCCGGCCGACGCGCACTCGCCGCTGCTGGCGGTCGCGGCCTACGTGCCGTCGCGGCAGCCGGCGCCGGCCGTGGCGCAGGATGCGACGTATCGCTGGGGCGGTGAGCTGGTGGCGCTCGACGAGGCGGTTGGCGCGCTGACGGTGCGGGCGCGGATAGTGTCCACCGCGGCGAGCGCGGCGGCGTCCGGTCTCGCGGCCGGTCAGCCCATCGTGATTGCCTGGTCCGGTCGGGAGCACGAGGCGAGCGGCATCCGCGCGGTGACGGCGGACGACGGCTCGGGCCTGTGGGGCAGCAGCCGGTATCTGCTGCGTGCCACGTTCGAGGCGGTGGCCGCCGACGGCGGGCAATTGACCTTCCGGGTGCCGCTGCCCGCGAACGGCCGGGATGCGGTGCAGGGTCTGGCGGCGGGCGCCCGGGTGGGCGTGAGGTCGCCGCATCATCCCGCGGACGCACGGCCGGCGCGGCTGGCTGTCAACGCCGACGCGCCCGTGCCGCAGACGCCGGTCGCGGTGGCGGCCGACGCGCGCGCGCAGGAATAGCGCCCGCTAGGCCGCAAGGCTTCAGGCACCCACGTCCCCGGCGCCGCCGGGGGCGTGGGTGTTTTCGTGTACGCCCGCCGCTATAGTTCTCCTCTGCCGTAATTGATACGCCGCCAGCGCTGGCCGCGCTCGCCGCGCGCATCGCCGACTGCGCCCGGGTCGGGGTCGATACCGAGGCCGACAGCCTGCATTGCTACCGCGAGAAGGTCACACGAAACCGTGAACGACCGCAACCGGCGGCCGGCCGAACGCCCGGCGCCGTGGAGGCACCCATGACGCCCAACGAGCACGCCGCCATCAGGGACCTGCTGAACGAGATCGACCGCGAGCGGCGCCTGGCCGAGTGCCCGTGCACCCGCTCGCTGCTGCGCATCCTCTCGGACGGGCTCGGCAGGCTCGCCGGGGCGGGCCGCAAGGACCCGGGGATCGCCGCATAAGGAGACGCACGATGTCCATGCAAGTGATGCACCTCGAGCACTACCCGAGCGACTTCGAGATGGCGCGCAAGCGCTTCCAGGCGCTGAGCAGCTGGCTCGACGACGCGATCGGAATCCACATCCGGGAGATCCAGGCCCAGGAGGCCGAGACGAACGCAGTGGGGCCGCAGCCGCCCGCCAACCTGCTGGCCACGCTGCTGGCCGAGGACTCGGCCGTGGAAATCGACGCCGCTGACGTCCACTGCTTCGCCGACTACATCGACAGCGTCGCCGAGCACGGCCCGAAGGCCGCCGACCCCGGCCTCTCGCACAGCGCCCGGAACCTGGCCGCCGCACTGCGCCGGCTGGCCGCCGAGCACGACCCGCTGCTGATCGCACTCATCTGACGCGGCCGCGGAGCGGACCGCCGTCCCAACGCGTCGGACCGGCCCGGATTCCCTTGGCAGGCCGCAACGCGCATCCACCATGGACAGCACGCCGTGCGGCCGCCCCAGGCGGGCGAAACGGCGGGCGGGCAACGCGCAGGCCCCGATCGAGAACGCCAGCTACCGCTACACGCTCAGCCGGGACATCGGCCGCCACAGTCCGGGACTGTTCGAGGCCGGCAGCGAGCCCGGCCCGCAGCGCGTGCTCTTCTGCATGCTGAACCCGTCGACGGCCGACGATCTCACCGACGACCCGACGGTGCGGCGCTGCATCGGCTTCGCGCGGCGGTGGAAGGCCCGCGAGCTGTGCGTGGTGAACCTGTTCGCCGCGCGGGCGACCGACCCGCGGCAGCTCCGCCGGATGGCGGACCCGGTCGGCGCCATTAACGACGACGTCATCCGCCACGAGGCGCGCGCCGCGGACCTCGTCGTCGCGGCCTGGGGCCGGCACGGGTCGTACCTCGGCAGGGGCCCGGCCGTACTGGAGATCCTGTCCCGGGAGGGCGACGTGTGGGCGCTCGGGCTGACGGCCGACGGCGCGCCGAAGCACCCGCTCTACATGCGCGGCGATCCCGCGCTGCGGAAGATCGGGACCGCGCCCGACCAGCATCAGGCGACAGCCCCGCAGGGGCACGAAAGGAGAACCCGATGAGCAGAGACACGGCCGCGCGTCAGAACGAGGCGGCGCAATGAGCGCCAGGATGGTCAGTCCGTGGCACATCGGCGCCCTCGTCCAGACCGCCGTCGCCGACGGGGTGCGCGGACAGCGTCCGGGCGATCCCGAACCGATCCACCACTGTTTTCCAGCCTCCCGCGGCGGCTGGCGGCGAGTGCGGCGGGAGGACGAGAACTACCTGGGCGCCATGCTCACGGCCGCCTGCCGGCGGTCCGTCATGCACAGGTACGACGGCGAGCTGCCGGGACACCCGTGGACGCCCGACGACGAGTACGACCACACGCTCTTCAGGCCGCGCCGGAAGTTCGAGGTCGCCGAGATCGCGTGCCTGCTCGACGGCTACGAGTACCAGGCCTGCGAGGCGCCGGACTGGGGAAGCAGCGAGGCGGCCCAGTTCGGCGTGCAGCTGCGCCGGGCGCTGCTGCGGAGGCTCGACGGCTACAGTGACGGGCCGTGGCTGCTGGACCGGGAGACAGCGCACGCAGAAAGACCGGACCGGCGGGCGCCGGCCGGAGGCACGCTCCGTTGATCACACCAGACGCGGCGACCGGCGGCGCAACAACGCCGCAGATGGAGAGCGACCATGAGCTGCAGCTTGATTCGGGTCGAACGGGAACTCGAAGCTCGGCTGCGGGCCAGAGCACGCGAGGTGCTCGGGCCCGAGGCAAGCGAGGCCGAAGTGGAAGCGCTGGCCGACGAGGTGTACTACGGACCCGAGGAGAACCACGGGCATCAGGAAACCGACGCCGAGCGGCTGGCGTATGACAAGGAGATCGAGGAGACAATCGCGATGATGCACCGGTGGGGCGTCTGATCCTGCTCGACACGAGCAAGTTGCTCCACTGAAGCGACCGTGCGACGATTTCCGTCAGCGACCAGTCCCGGCGCGGGTGGCGCCCGAACAGGACCCAAGCGACCTCGTACGATGACGCGTCCGGAACGCTGACGTCCTCCTCGAGCTCGACCCGCGTCGGCTGATAGCCTGCGCGCCCAACACACTCCCCAGACAGCAGCCGCCTCGGCGCAGGCAGCACGCCACAGGAAGCCCTCCAGCCGGTGCACGGCCCGAACCGTACCAGAGCCGGCCGAACAGTACAAGGCCCGGCCGAAGGCGGCGCGGCGGCACACTCGGAGACAACCGGAAGACGGACAGTGTCCCAGTCTGTCAAGGCGAGGCACTGCCAGGAGACGAGACCATGCGCACACCATCACTCGTCGACGCCTTCGGGACCGACCTGCTGCAGGGCATGCCCTGGACCGACGTCGGGGAACGGGTCGACGACACGGAACAGGCCGAAGACCGGGCCAACGAGTGCCGGAACTTCGGCCGATGGTTCGGCGAGCCGATGGTCCGGATCCGCGGCTGCCTGCTGCGGCCGGACGATGAGCGCCGGTCGGCGCTGATCGAGGAAGCACTGATCGCCGGCCACCACGCCGGGGCCGTGCTGTGGACCGAGGACACGGACTTCCCCGAGGAGTTCGACGACGAGGTCCGGCTGCTGACCGCGGACGAGGCCGACCTGATCGAACGCAACAGCCTCACGTTGCAGCTCGAGCGGCTGCGCGACGCGCACACCGCCGAGTCGGCCGCGGCCCTGCCCGCCGGCGGCCCGCTGCGCGGCGTCGTGGGCCTCCTCCTCGAACGCAAGGCGGCCTGGGGGCCGCTCGGCTAAGAGAGCCGCGCCGCGCCAGGGGCCGCGGCCGTCCCAACGCGTTGGGACGGCTCCCGGCCCCACTAGGGGCACCCGGCACCGGCCGCCAACGAGCCCAGGAAGACAGAACGATGAGAGCAGCACACTGGAACACGGCGAGCATCCGGGGCACCCGCGCGCGCAACGAGGACGTCGTGAGGATCCGCAGCGGAAACCCCGCCAGCACCAGCCGCCACCCTGTCGCGGTCGTCTGCGACGGCCTCGGCGGCCACGGGAACGGCGCTGCTGCGGCCAGGACCGCAGCCAAGGCGTTCATGTCCGCCTACGAGGGGCGGACAGCCGCCGGCGCGCCCGTCGCCCGGGCGCTACACGAGGCGGCGCTCGACGCCAACGAGGCCATCCGGCTCGCGATCAAGAACGATGCGGAGCTGCGGAACATGGGCACGACGCTGAGCGCCGCCGCCGTGACGGCCGCGGGCCTCGAGTGGATCAACGTGGGCGACTCGCCCATCTACGTCTACCGGACGGAGGCCGGCGAGCTCCACGAGATCAGCGTCCGGCACAACCGGCCGGGAATGCCCAACCGGCTCACCTCGGCGCTGCTGGGAGGCCATATCCCGCATGTGTCGGCCGGCAGCGAGCCGCTGGCCCTCGAGGCCGGCGACATCGTGCTCCTTGCCTCGGACGGGATCGACACCATCGGGCCGACCGGCATCCGGGAGGCATGCGGGACCGAAGTCCGGTCCGGCCGCGGCGCATTGGCTGGCCGGCTGCTCGACGCGGTGGTCCGCGAGGCGGCCGCGCGCCAGGACAACGCGACAGTGGCCGCGCTGAGCATCACGCGCGCGCTGCCCGACAGGCGCCGCGGCACGGGCATAGCGTTCCAGGGCCGGCGGACGCCGGACGGGGCCGAGGTGACGGTCGGCGGCGAGCCCCTGCGGTGGCAGCGCACGCTCACGGTCTCGAACCACAGCCCCTCGGGCCCCGAGTGGGGCTACCACGGGAGCGGGCCGTCGCAGCTCGCGTTGGCAATGCTCATGGAGATCGCCGACGCCGGCACCGCCAGGGCGCACTACCAGCGGTTCAAAAACGAGCGGATCGCCGGCCTCGGCGCCGACGAGTGGTCGATGCCGTACGACGAGGTCGCCGGCTGGCTCGACAGGGCCGAGAAGGGTCCGGCGGGCGGCAAGCTGCCCACACCGGCTGCCGGAGCCTGAAGGTCCGGACCCGGGATTCCCGCATGCGCGGGAACGGGCGGCCGGTTCGCAGCGCCAGTAGGGCGTGTCAGCCTGCGGCCGGCCGCCCGCAACGTGCCGGACCGGGCCACCCGCCAACCGCGCGGAGACGCCGGACGCGCCGGCGCGCAGGATCGGGCGGACAGCAAGCACATCGAGACCGGAGACCTCCGGCTGCCGGCCGCTGCTGCTCGCGGCACCGGCTGGCCGCAGGGGAGACGCCGCCCGCGAGACGACGCTTGAGAGGCTGCGGGCGACACGGGCCGTGCGAACGCGGTGTGCAAGCAATACCATGGAGGCCAGGAAATGCCCGAAGACCACAAGTTTCCCCGCACCCCGGTGCCGGCCCGACGCCACACGACCGTGTCGATCACGCGCCACGTGCTCGCGTTCAAGGCCCACGGCGGAACGCTCGAACACGTCTGGGACGTGATGCGCAAGCACTGCGCCGGCAACGAGACGACGAGTACCAGCCTGACGGTCCACGAGAAGACGCGCGGGGCGAAGGTCGAACACGAGTACGACACGATGCGGCAACTTCGCGATGCGAGGAACAGTCCGTCGGTGCTGCGCAACTACCACCTGTCCGCCAGCTCGGGCTGGGAAACCGACAAACGGTCAATCCAGCTGATCACCGAGAACGGACGCGCCGCGACGTTGAAGGCCACCGGTCCGGACGAGGCGTGGTGCCGGAGCGCGCTTGCCGCGGTCGAAACCGCGCTGCGCCCCTCGGCATGCTGGCACGCGCCGATCCACCGGATCCCCGACTGGGCGCTCCTCACGGCCACAGCGGCACTGTTGGGAATCCTGCTGGGCACCAGCCTGACAGCCGCTCCCGGGCAGTTTCCCTCACCGTTCTGGCTGGCCGTAAACGCCGGGCTGTACGCCGTCGTCGGCCTGACCCTCTTCCGCACACGCTGCTTTCCGGCCGCCGACTTCGTGGTCGACAGCCTGCCGCCGAGCGTGGTGCCGTTCAGCCCGGAACCCGAGCACGAGGACAGCGGCGACACCCGGCCATGACCGGGGCCGCAGTCCAACGGGTTGGACCACTCGCGGCGCCGCCGGAGCAGAGAGCAGCGCCGCGACAGCCGACACCATCGAGATCGTGGCCGGGCTGCGACGGCTGCCGACGGAAGAACGGCCCTGCCGGCAGGAAGCCGGAACGCCAGGCGGCAGGACCGGCGACGAAACCAAGGACAATGGGACGTACGCGACTGCCCGAGTACGCGGCGGCGGTCCGGGACGGATGGACCGAAGGCGAGCTGCTGCGACTGCACCTGCACGAGCTGCCGCGGTCGATAGTCGACCTCTCGCGGAAACGCCGGCTCGAGCTGCTGAGCGAACGGCCTCCGCTGACCGGGACGTGGTGGGACGCGCTGCTCGCCGCAATGGTCGAGCACCTGTGCGAGATCCACGACCTCCCGGCGCCGGCCTGGAGCCAGGAGCGCGAGCGGTTTCGCGAGATCGCCTGGATCATCGGGACGACGCACGAGGAACACCTCGTGGCAACCGCCTATGCACCGGCGGCATTCATCCGTCACGGGGCGCTGCCGGACCCGAGAAGCCTCGACGCGAGGGGAGGAGAACGTCATGTCTGGGTGCCCGGGTCGCAGCCGCATCACGACGCTCTTCGCCGAGCTGTCCGACAAGCAGCAGAACCCGCAAGGGCTCGGGACCCGGCCGGCAGCGAAGGAACCAACAACCAATGAAATCAACCACTTCCCGGGAGGCGCGACTGCGAAACAAGACAGCCGAGGCCATCCAGGAGAGAACGCGGAAGGTGCTCCGCCAAATCCAGCCGGAAGACTGGGCAGAGGCCGCAAGGAAGCTTCAGGCCGACTCGCCGAAGCGGCTCGCCCGGATCGTGGAACAGTACCGGCGCGCGCCGACGACGCAGTCGGGCGCGCCCGACTCGCGCTTCGGCCCTCGCGAGCGCCGCGCCGCCGAAACGAGGCCGACCGCCGCTCACGCCGCCCGTCGCGGATGCGCCCCCAGGCGCAGCGCGCCGCCGCAGACCGACGCGACCACGGCGCGCATGACAGGCGGGCAGACCGCGTTTCCGAGCAGCTTGATCCGGTCCCGCCGGCAGCCGTGCGGCATCCGGTATCAGGCGTCGAAACCCATCGCCCGCCGGATCTCCTCGGGCTGCAGCATTCGCAGCACCGGCTCCCGGCCGGCCCAGGTAACGAGCCCGAAGCGGTCGAGCGTCGTGACCGTGCGGAGCGGGACGTCGATCGACTGCCAGCCGCCGCCGCCGTCCGACCCGTAGTACACGATCAGGAAGGGCGTGCCCCGGCCGAGCACGCCGATCGCCCGCTCGGCCCGCTCGATGGTCGCATCCGCGCGCCCGGCGCGGTAGAGCGGCGCCGACGGCCAGGGCCCGTCCCCGACGATGACGTGCGACCGCACCGAACGCGGCCCGGCAGCGGGCGCCGCCACCGGCGCGGGCATCGCCTCGCGATCGCACGTCACGAACAGGCGGCGGCGCTTCTGCGGAACGCCGAAGTCCGATGCGTCGAGGACCTGGACCCGGACGTGGTACCCCAGCGACTCCACCTGACCGATCAGGCCGGGAAAGCCGTCCCAGCCGCGCATGTGGACGACATTCTCGTGACGATCCAGCGCGGTTTCAGGGCGCGCGCGAAGCGGAGCACGCAGCGCGCCGTCCTCCGGCTGCCGTCGTCTCGCGGCCGGCCGCCTCGGGCGCAGGTGTGGCTCCGGCACTCGGGCGATGCCAGGACAAGGTCGATGCCGCCGAGCCGGCCCGGGAGCGGCAGCGGGCCGGTCTCGGCAAGAGTCAGGTTCACGGCGGCCGCGCGGCCGAAGTTCGCCGCGTAGGTCCTCGCAGCGACAGGCCAAGCGTCGATGCCGCACACGATGCGGGCACCCGCCGCGCGCGCTCCCCAGCTGCTTCCGCCGCCGCCGCAGAACAGATCGAGGGTGCGCAACGCCGGGCGGCCGGGCATCAGCCGGGGCCCCCGGACCCACGGCGCGGCCGAGGGCGCGATGCGGCTCTCATGACGCAGGCTTCTGATAGGGTAGGCACGAGATGAGCGAGACGACCACAATCGTAACGGCGATCATCGGCAGCGCGCTCGGCATCATCGGCGTCCTCGGCACGTTCATCGGACTGATGATCCACGGCACGAACCGCCGGCTAGACGACGTCAACAAGCGCTTCGACGACGTCAGCAAGCGCTTTGACGACACCAACCGGCGGATCGACGAGACGAACCGGCGCCTCGAACGTATCGAGACGCGCGTGGACGACACCAACCGCGACATCGGCGAGCTGCGCGACCGGACCGGGAAGCTCGAAGGCGCGATCACCGCGTTCATCACCAGCCAGGGCAAGGCCGACGCGGCCTGAGCCACCGCCGCAGCCCGCAGGTCCAGTCCAGTCTACCTGCCGACCGGAAACGGCAGACTCCCACGCGCGGGGCGGCCGAGCCGGCCTCCGGCCGAATCCCGACGCGCCCGACGCCGCCGGCCGAACGCACACGAAACCCCGGACCCGGTCCGGCCATCAGCCGGGGAGGCAGCCCGTGACGACCACCGACTACGCCGTGATCGCAGCCGCGGCCACGATCGCACTGGCGGCCGCTGCCCTGTGGTGGAACCGACGACCACCGAACCGGCCAAGCCCGTCGTGCTGACGGCCGGACGGAGCTGGCGGCCCTGACCATCACGGGCACGCCGCCGCGCGCAGTCCGGCAAGCCGCAACACGGACTTCCTGTTTTGTCCTCGGATCCGAGGACAAAACAGGAAGCGCCTGACGTCATCAGGCCCTGTCGGAACGACCGCGGGCCGGCGCGCGGCCCGAGACCATCGAATCTGCCGTGCGCTCGAGAGCGGCACCAGGGGAACCTTGGTCGTCCCGGTATTTCGTGCTGATAACGGAGCCTCTGGCAGAATCCGTCAAAGGAGAGCGAGAACATGACCATGACGACGAACGCCCGGGAACACGCCGGACAACCCGCCGACAGCACGGACTCGCTGAGCAGCACGCTATACGCCGTCGAGGTCTACCGCAGATACGACGAGAGCCGCCGCGTGGTCTTCGGCCCGGACATCGCCGAGGGCGACGAAAACCGCTGGGCCTACGACGGCTGGCTGCCCGCCGCGACGGCTACCGGAAAGGACGGCAGGACCGTCATCACTCGCGTCGGCGACGCGTGGCTGACCAGGCCCGCGGGGCTCGACGAGCGGCCGCACCCGGACGCGGCGCCGCTGGCCATCGACGCCGATGCGGCGAGCTGCGAGATCACGGAACGCGCCCTCGCGGGGATGACCGTGTTCGGTGAACCCGAGGCAGCAGCCGAGGCCGAGAACGACCTCGAGCTGATGCGCGGGACACGCTGGATGCTCTGCATCGAGGCGGGCGACGCGCTGCGCAAGGCGCTCGACGAGGTCCGCAACGCCGAGCTGACGCACGCCGCGGTCATCCAGACCAACCAGATCAGGGTGAAGGTGGGACCGCCGGACAACGACGGTGCTGACCACGCGGACCAGCCGGGAGGGACCGCCGCGCGGCCGTACAAGCGGATCGAGGAGTTCATCAACGACCACCTCGACGTGCTCGCCGGCCGCGCAGCCGAGCGGGTGCGAATCGCGCGTGCACACGTGCGAAAGGTCATCGAGGCCGCGACGCGCCTGGGCGCATTCGACGAGTAGACGGCGGGCGAAACTCGAGCGCCGCCGCGCCGCCGCCGGCGCCGAGCCCATCGACCGGAACACCTACGCCGAGGCGCACGATGACGCATCGCGAGGCCGCCTTCAACCCAACATGTGGAACCAGAAATCGCTCACCCGAGAAGCTGTCCGGGCACCCTGAAGAAAGCGGATCCCACACGCTGGATCTGGGGTCCCCAAATCAGTTGGGGTTACCTTTTGGTAACCCCAACGCCGACGGCCCAACTCAAGTCGTTTAGCAGCAACAGCTTGGATGACCCGCAAGAATGCGGTATATCCGGCCGACGGATCGACAAATCTGCTTGGCGGGCCCGGCAAGCGGATTTGTCGATCTCTGAGACCCCTGCCTGGGCCCCCTGGACGGGCCCCCTGGGCGGGCCCCCAGGGTGGGCCCCCCCGAGGGCCCCCGGAACGGACGCGACCCGGGAAGACCGTCCAGGGCCGATCCTGGCAGCCGGCAAGCCGCCGGCCGCCACCAGAAACGACGACCGCCCCAGCGGGGCAGGCGCGCCTCGCGGACTCGGCGCGCAGAGACGACGGACCACGGGGGGAGAGAGGGGAAGGGGATAATCAGACAGGAACGGACGAAGCAGACCCGGGCAGCGCCGGCCGACGTACGCGCGCCTTTCGGCGCAGCCGGTCCACGCGCGGGCGCCGGCGGCGCCCGGAACCACGCACGCGACCGGCCCAGGGGCCGGAGTGCAAGACATGCACTACCTCATCGAGATCCGCGAAAGACCCGGCCTGCGGGCCGGCTACGACATCGACACGGACGAGATCGAGCTCATCCTGCCGTCGGGGGAGCGCCGCCGCGTCCCGGCCGGGGCATCGCCGAGGACGAGGTCGCTCGCGAACCTGATCGCCGGCCAGGCGCTCGCCGACAGCGGCCTGCCCGTAATCTTCGAGAGGCAGAGCCTCGTCGACCTGGCCGACGCCGTGCTGGCAGGGGACTACGGGTGAAGAACCGCACGCTCGCGCTCGACGCGCAGAACCTGTTTCGGCTGACCGACCGCCAGCTGCTCTCGGCCCTGGCCGAGGCCCTGCGGGCCAGCGCGGCGGACGACATCTTGCCGCCGTCGGCGGTCGTCATCCGGCGCCGCGACGCCTTGGCGCTGGCCGAGCGGCTGGGCGACGTCCGGCTGGCGCCCGAGCGGCCGCGGCGACGCCGCAGCCCGGCCCCCGCCGGGCGATAAGCCGGCGGCCGGCCCGAACACCTCGCGCTGGCCGCGGAAACGGACATCCAACACGTTGGGCCGCCGACGCCTTCCCGCTGACGGCGGCGCCCCGCCCGGGCGGGCAACCTGACCCGACCGGGCAGAACCCGGAAGCGGCGTGCGGCCAGCCGGCCGCCGCCAGAGGAGAACCGACATGCGCAAGATGCTGCTGACGACGACGCTGCTGCTGACCGCAACCCTGATGCTGGCGGGCCCCGGGCCGGCCGCGGCCCAGACCGCCGCGACGGCGGCGGACGGGGGCTCGCCGTTCGACTGGTCCGCGCCGCCGACCGCGGAGGGAGCCGCGCTCGAGCGTTTCGCGCTGAGCATCGCCAGCGGCGCCGCGGCCGCCGCGGAACGCGCCGACGCGCCGGCCGCCGAGGCCGACTGGCCAGCGGCCGACAGCGGCGAACCGCCGAACAGCCAGGATCAAGCCCCGAACGGGCAGGAGCCGGCCCCCGGGCGCGGAGACGAGGCTATGGCCGACGCGAAGGCGAGAGGGACGGACTGCGTCGAGGCGGCGGCCGAGAACGCCATTCACGCGCTCATCTGGGGCGACGGCGCCAAGCGCTGGGCGGCGAGGACCGGATGGGACTGCCGCCACGATGGGCAGAGCCTGCTGGGCGGCCTTCTCGGCGGCATCCTCGGACGCTAGATCGGGACGATCCCAACACGCGGGAGACGCGGGAAACGAGCCGCGGCGCCCCGGAACGACCAACCCGCGCCGGAGACAGCGGCAACCCGGGAGGACGAAGATGACGCCAACGACGCCCACGCTCGCGGCAAGGAGCCAGCCGCGGTGAAACGCGAAGGAAGCCGGCCGGTCCACCCCGGCGACCCGGGCGGCTGCGACACGAGACTGCTGCAGATCGAGCTGGCCTGGATCACCGCCGCCACACTGGCCGGGGCCGCCGCCGGAGGCGTCGCGGCAGGCGCCGACGGCGCCGCCATCGGCGCCTGCGCCGCGCTACTGATACAGCAGTGGGCGTACCACGTGCTGGTGCGCCATCTCTGGCGCGGCTGGCGGAACCACTTCCTGGGCTTCATCGCGGCCAACGAACAGGGCGGGGCCAGAGCAGGCCCCGGGACAACGGACGAGACCCTCGATCGCGGCCCCTGCGCGCGGGCGTTCGCGCTGTGGATGCGCACGGCAGGGCTCAAGAGCCAGTTGTACGTCCTGCTGTGGACACGTCCCGACGAGATGAAACAGGCAGGACTGTTCGGCGAGGACATCCACGACCCGTCCGAGCAGCACAGCCCGTCAGCCGAGCTGGTCGAGGCACGGAAGATCCTCTTCGCGTACAAGCGGGCGCTGGCACTCGGCAACCAGCCGCTCCGCTGCGACGACGCCGCGCGCCGCCGGCTGCGCCACACGCTCCAGCGGGACGAGCGGCGCCTGCTGGACATCGCGCTGAACTGAACGAGACGGGGAGCGGCCACCGCTCCGCGCCACGCCAGCGGCGTCCACGAAACAGGACCAGGAGAACAGTCCCCATGGCATGGTACCGCCGCCGCAGCGGCAAGACGGAAGAACCGGTCGAGGCGACCGCCACGGCGGCCGACGCGGAGCGTTTCGCCCGCCGGGCGCACCGCGGGCAGAAGGACCGCGCCGGCAGGCCGTACATCCACCACGTGCGGCGGGTGGCCGAGGCCGCCGGCGTCAGGGGGCTCGGCGAGGAGGCCGTGTCCGTCGCCTGGCTCCACGACGTCCTCGAGGACACGGACACCGCCGCGGCGGACCTCGTCGAGGCCGGCTTCGGCACCCGGATCGCCGAGACCGTGCGCCTGCTGACCCGCGACCGCGACACCGAGACCTACGCCCAGTACATCGACCGCGTCGTCAGCTCGGGCAACCTGGTCGCCAAGACCGTCAAGGCCGCCGACATCAGCGACCACCTGAGCGTCACGCCGGAGACCCTCAATGACGGGCTCCGCCGCCGCTACGCCATCGCGCTCGACCGGATCGAGAACCGCCTCTAGAGCCCGCGGGCGGGAGCCTCGGCCAAGCCGGCGGGACGCCCCCGGCAACCTTCCCGCACGAACGCGGCGCTACCGAAGGAGCAGACCAAATGGAACACGGGACAACGGCGGAGCTGTACGTGCTGACCCCGGACGAGGTCTACTGGATCGAGCACGCGCTCGGCATCCGCGACGCCATGGCGCGCGCGGCCATCGCCGGCGCGAGGGGCCGCGAACTGCGCTGCGACGGCAGCGGCAGCAGCGCGCCGTGCGGCAAGCCACCGACCCACTACGCGCGCCACAGCAGCAGCGGCCTGAAGCTCTACCCCGGAAAATTCGTGAGGGGTCTGTCTCAGGTAGAGACACAAGAGCCTCCGTGTGCTAAAACGCTGTTAACCACAGGCATTTTCGGCACGACGGAGGCTCTTGCGTGACGGACCCCACGATAGCACAGTCTGTTCTGTTCCCCGATCTGTTCGACAAGCCGCTCGTGGCCACGTTCGACCGCGAGCAGTCGAGCTCGGATGGCGGCGCCGTGCTGCTCAAGGCCGCCGAGCGCGTCTACGGGTTGGTCAAGGCATTCGGTCGGTGTCTGATTGACCGCCGGGCACCGGAGAAGGTCCGGCACACGCTCGAGGACCTGGTGGGCCAGCGGGTGTTCGGCATCGCCTGCGGCCATCCCGACGGCAACGATTCGGACCGGCTCGCCGATGATCCGATCCACAAGTTGCTGCTCGGGCGCGACCCGGTGGCGGGCGGTCGGCTGGCGTCGCAGCCGACGGTTTCGCGGTTCGAGAACGGTGCGGGCCGCGTCGCGCTCTATCGGCTCGGGCGCGAGTTGGCGGCGTCGGTCATCGAGCGGCATCGCCGCCGACTGCGCGGGCGGGTGCGACGCATCACGATCGACCTCGACCCGACCGACGACCCGACGCATGGCGCGCAGCAGCTGACCATGTTCAACAGCTACTACGACAGCTGGTGCTACCTGCCATTGCTGGCCTTTGTGAGCTTCGACCGTGAGGCGGAGCAGTATCTGTGCGCGGCCGTGCTGCGGCCCGGCACGGCGCAGGCGTCCGACGGCACGCTGGGCGTGCTGTGTCGGCTGCTCGCGCTGCTGCGGTCCGCGTTTCCCGAGGCGCGCTTTCTCGTCCGGCTCGACGGCGGCTTCGCCACGCCAGAGATCTTCGACTTCCTCGATGCCGAACCGCGGCTCGACTACGTCGTGGCGATGGCCAGGAACGCTGTGCTGTTGCGGGCTGCCGAGCACGTCATGGTGGCGGCCCGCACCGAGAACATGCTGCGCGAGAAGACGGCGCACTTCTACCTCGACACCCGCTATCGCGCGGGCACGTGGGCTCGTGAGCGCCGCGTGGTGATCAAGGCCGAAGTCGTGCAGCTCACCGGCCGGCAGCCGCGGGACAACCCGCGCTTCGTCGTGACCAATCTGCGCCAGACGCCGCGCTTCATCTACGAGAAGGTCTACTGCGGGCGCGGCGACATCGAGAACCGCATCAAGGAACTGCTCGACGGCTTGCAGATCGACCGCACGAGCTGCACCAGGTTCTGGGCAAACCAGCTGCGGGTCCTGCTGACGGCCGCCGCCTACGTGCTCATGCAGGAACTGCGGCTGAGGGCCGCCCGCACCGCCTGCGCCCGCACCCAGGTGACTTGGCTGCGCGACCGGTTGCTCAAGGTCAGCGTCCACGTCGTCCGCTCCGTCCGCCGGCTCGTCCTGCACCTGCCGCGAGCGACCCCATACCGCGACGTCTGGCGGCACCTCGCCCTCGCGCTCGGGGCGCGCGCCGGATAGCGCGCCGTCGCGCCGCCAACCTCAACCCCCGCATTGCACGCCAGCGCCCCGTCGCCGAAGCTGTCGGCGCGTGGTGCCTCGTGCGCGCCGTCACCCCGCCACGACCGCTTCACCACGCTGCCACCTGCCACACGCCAGGTCCGACGACTGCATTCGCCTAACGATTGCGCCCCGACCGTGACCGATTCGACAACCTCAGGAATAATGCGGGCTAAAACGCTGTTGACGACAGATGTTTTCGGCACGACGGAGGCTCTTGCGTGACGGACCCCACGATAGCACAGTCTGTTCTGTTCCCCGATCTGTTCGACAAGCCGCTCGTGGCCACGTTCGACCGCGAGCAGTCGAGCTCGGATGGCGGCGCCGTGCTGCTCAAGGCCGCCGAGCGCGTCTACGGGTTGGTCAAGGCATTCGGCCGGTGTCTGATTGACCGCCGGGCGCCGGAGAAGGTCCGGCACACGCTCGAGGACCTGGTGGGCCAGCGGGTGTTCGGGATCGCCTGCGGCCATCCGGACGGCAACGATTCGGACCGGCTCGCCGACGATCCGATTCACAAGCTGCTGCTCGGGCGCGACCCGGTGGCCGGCGGTCGGCTGGCGTCGCAGCCGACGGTTTCGCGGTTCGAGAACGGCGCGGGCCGCGTCGCGCTCTATCGGCTCGGACGCGAGTTGGCGGCGTCGGTCATCGAGCGGCATCGCCGCCGGCTGCGTGGGCGGGTGCGACGCATCACGATCGACCTCGACCCGACCGACGACCCGACGCATGGTGCGCAGCAGCTGACCATGTTCAACAGCTACTACGACAGCTGGTGCTACCTGCCACTGCTGGCCTTCGTGAGCTTCGACCGCGAGGCGGAGCAGTATCTGTGCGCGGCCGTGCTGCGGCCCGGCACGGCGCAGGCGGCCGACGGCACGCTGGGCGTTTTGTGTCGGCTGCTCGCGCTGCTGCGGGCCGCGTTTCCCAAGGCACGCTTTCTCGTCCGGCTCGACGGCGGCTTCGCCACGCCGGAGGTCTTCGACTTCCTCGACGCCGAGCCGCGGCTCGACTACGTCGTGGCGATGGCCAAGAACGCCGTGCTGTTGCGGGCTGCCGAGCCCGCCATGGTGGCAGCCCGCACCGAGAACATGCTGCGCGAGAAGACGGCGCACTTCTACCTCGACACCCGCTATCGCGCGGGCACGTGGGCTCGTGAGCGCCGCGTGGTGATCAAGGCCGAAGTCGTGCAACTCACCGGCCGGCAGCCGCGGGACAACCCGCGCTTCGTCGTGACCAATCTGCGCCAGACGCCGCGCTTCATCTACGAGAAGGTCTACTGCGGGCGCGGCGACATCGAGAACCGCATCAAGGAACTGCTCGACGGCTTGCAGATCGACCGCACGAGCTGCACCAGGTTCTGGGCAAACCAGCTGCGGGTCCTGCTGACGGCCGCCGCCTACGTGCTCATGCAGGAACTGCGGCTGAGGGCCGCCCGAACCGCCTGCGCCCGCACCCAGGTGACCTGGCTGCGCGACCGGTTGCTCAAGGTCAGCGTCCACGTCGTGCGCTCCGTCCGCCGGCTCGTCCTGCACCTGCCGCGAGCGACCCCATACCGTGACGTCTGGCGGCACCTCGCCCTCGCGCTCGGGGCGCGCGCCGGATAGCGCGCCCCCGCGCCGCCAACCTCAAACCCCGCACTGCTCGCCAGCGCCCTGTCGCCGAAGCTGTCGGCGCGTGGTGCCTCGTGCGCGCCGTCACCCCGCCACGACCGCTTCACCACGCTGCCACCTGCCACACGCAATGTCCGACGACTTCATTCGCCCGACGATCACGCCCCGATCGTGACCGATTCGACAACCTCAGGAATAATGCGGGCTACTGCCGCGCGCACTAGGAGGACTGGAAGGGCAGCGGCGAAGCGAGCGGCCAGCCGGACACAGAGGCGGTCGGCCAGCGGAGACAGCCGCCCGGCCCGTCGGAAACCGCCGACCGCGGCGGCTCCTCCGGCCAGAACATGGACACTGACCCCGGGAGAACCTGATGAGGATAACCATCTCAACGGACGAGGGCCACGTCTTCGCCATCCACGACGTCGGCGAGGAGATGGCCGAGCACCTGAAGTACCGCCTCTGGGACGCCATCCCGGACTTCGGCAAGGACCGCCCGCAGGAACCGGACCACGCCCCGGGCGACTGCGATGCCGAGGAGTTCCTGCAGGACCTCGACACCGCCCTCCGGATGACGATCAACGGGAGATTCGAGGAGGCGGCAGGACCCGCGGAGTGACGCGGCCGGGCCGCTCCGGGCAAGAGACGGACGCGCCACGTCCACCCCCGCCGACACGGCTGCCGGCCGCACCTGTACGATCTCCCGCAGCCATGGCAGCCGGCCCGCCGCCGCACCAGTCCAACCGCCTGCTGGCGGCGCTCAACGACCGCCAGCGCGAGGCCGTCACCGCCCCCGACGGCCCCGTCCTCGTCATCGCGGGCCCCGGCTCGGGAAAGACCCGCGTGATCTGCGCCCGGATCGCGCACCTGGTCCAGAGCGGCCGGGCCGCTCCGAACCGGATCGCCGCGATCACCTTCACCCGCCGGGCGGCCGAGGAGATGGCGCGCCGCCTGCGCGCGATGCTGCCGCGCGGCGACGCCGACGCCGTCTGGATCTCCACCTTCCACCGGCTGTGCGGCAGACTGCTCCGGGAGCACGGCGCCGCCATCGGCATACCGGCCGACTTCCGGATCATCGAGGGCGCCGAGCGCATCGGCATCATGCAGCGGTGCATGTGGAACGCCTCGATCGACACCCGGATCCACAGGCCGCAGACCGTGCTCCACCGGATCAGCACCATCAAGAACCGGATGCGGCCACCCGCCGAGCCGCGCAGCTGGGACGGCGACGAGGAGGCCGGCCGCAACGCCCGGCTCGCCGGCGCCTACCAGGCCGCGCTCGCCGAGGTCGGCGGCCTCGACTTCGACGACCTGCTGCTCGCCGCGGTCGGCGCGCTCGACAGCCACCCGCCCGCGCGCCGGGCCGCCGCCGAGCGCTTTCCCCGCATCCTGGTCGACGAGTACCAGGACACCAACCTCCCCCAGTACGTGCTCGTGCGCCAGATCTCCGAGGGCCGCGGCGACGTCTTCGTCGTCGGCGACCCGGACCAGGCCATCTACGGCTGGCGCGGGGCCGAGCTGCACAACATCCTGCGGTTCCAGCGTGACTTCCCGGGCGCGACACGCATCGACCTCGAGCTGGCCTACCGCTCCGGCGCGCGCCTGCTCGAGGCGGCCGGCGCCATGATCCGCCGCAACGGCCAGCGGCTCGACCACCCGCTGCGCGCCGCCGGCCCGCCGGGGCCGCCCCCGGCCGTCCACCACGCGGCGGACCCGGACGCGGAGGCCGCCTTCGCGGTCCAGCGCGCCGCCGCGCGCATCGAGCGCGACAACGGCGAGGTCGCGGTCCTCTACCGGACCAACGCGCAGTCGAGGGCCTTCGAGTCGGCCTTTAAACGGGCGGGGATTCGCTACCGCGTCATCGGCGGCGACAGCTTCTACAACCGGCCCGAAATCCTCGACGCGCTGGCCTGCTTGCAGGCCGCATCCGACCCGGCCGCCGACGACGACGCGATGCGGCGCTTCGTCGACCTGCCCCCGCATCCGCGGACCGGCCGGCAGGCGGCCCGGCAGATCGACCTGATGAGAGGGCCGACGTTCTGGAGCCGCGCGGCGCGCGCCGTCGAGACCGGCTCGCTGTCCGGACGCCACGCCGGCAGCCTCCGCACGCGCTTCGAGCTGGCAGCCGGCCTGCACGCCACCGCCGGGCGGTTGCCGCTCGACGACCTGGTCGCCGCCGCCCTCCTCGAGACCGGGTACCGGCAGGCCATCGGCGCCGCGGGCGGCCCGGACGCCGCCGAGCGGACCGACAACCTGGACGAGCTGGCCTTCGACGCCGCGACCTTCCGCCAGGACGCGGGGCAGCCCGCCGCCGCGCCGGCCGGCCAGCGCCTGAAGCTGCTGGCCGACTTCCTGACGCACTGCCGGTCGATGCGCGCGCCCGCGCGGGCCGAAGACGCCGGCGTACGGGTGACGCTGTCGACACTGCACGGCGTGAAGGGACTCGAGTTCGACACCGTCGTCATCGGCGGCTTCGACGCCGAGCACCTGCCGCACCGGCGCACGGTCGCCTCGGCCAGGCACTACCGCGCCGCCGTCGAGGAGGAACGCCGTCTGGCCTACGTCGGCATGACCCGCGCGCGTTCCGAGCTGCTGCTGTGCGTCCCCGCGCTCACCGGCCACGGAGAGAGGCGGCGGCCAACGGCGCCGTCGCCGTTCCTCGACGAGATCCCCGAGGACCTGCGGACCACCACGGCCGGCGAGAGCCGGAGCACGATGGGACCCTTCGGTCCCGAGAGGCCAGTCTTCGGGTAGGGGACGGCGAGCGCCCGCATCCGCGAGCCCCCGCTCGGCCACCAACCCTCCGGCCGCCCCAACGCGCCCGAACGCGAGCCGGCTGAAACGCCCATCCCGGCCACCCGCCGCCGGGCGCCGTGCGCGCCGGGCGGCCGCACCACACGACGAGGCGGCGGCGCCGACCGCCGCGCGAGCCAGGGGCCGGCCGGCACGGCCGCGGCCCCGGGAGGACCCCCAATGACCGTTCTCGAGCTTCTCAGGACCCACAGCAGCCACCACCAGCGGACCATCACGCACAAGATGCCCGTGGCGCTGATCGACCGCGCCGACCGGGCCTCGGAACACTACGGCGTCAATCGCTCCGAGCTGATCCGGCTGGCGCTCGAGCGCCTCCTCGACGAGGCCGAACACGAGGAGCGCGACCGCTCGGCGGCCGGCGCCGAGCAGCGGAGCGGCGCCGATGCGGACGCCGGCGTGAACGCGGCAGGAAGTGAAGAGGCCGGCGACGCATCAGAGGCGCACGCCAGCGTGAGCACAGAAGAAAGCAAGGAGGCCGGCGAGGCCTGAAGCCAGGACGCGGGACCCGCTTGGCGGCGGCGGCACACACACCGGTTCGAGGAGACGCACACCCATGACGGACGAACGACCCACGGAGCGGCGCTGCCACTACTGCCACGCGAGCGCCGGCGAGACGCGCCTCGCGCTGTACGAGGCCTGCGCCGGGTGCCAGCAGCGAATCGACGATCAGCGCCTGTACTTTCACGTTCCCAAGCCGTTCACGCTGAAGGGGGTCCGGAGCCAGGCGCTGGGCCTGAAGTGCTTCCTCCGCGCGGCGGCGCTGTCGGCGGCCGGCAGGACGGCGCACGCCCGCGAGCGCGGGCGGACCAGCTCGCTCCTGCAGGCGGCCAGGCTGTGGATCAGCCAGTGGCGCGTCCTCACGCCCGCGGGCTGGCGCCAGTAGTGCGCGGGACACCGTGAAGATGGAGATCCGCATCGACGCCGCCGGTGCCGGCGCCTTCGAGGTGCGGGCCACGAAAGACGGCTCGCCGGCCAGCACGGGACGCGTCGAACGGCGAGGGACGGGCGAGGGCTGCTGGCGCGCCGTCGTCAACGGAAACGACGGACCGAGGACGATCCACACCGGCGACTCGCCGGGCGAGTGCCTCGTCGCCCTGACGAAGCACTTCGCCCGGACGCGGAACCCGCCCCCTGGCGGTACAGGTAGAGACGGCAGAAAGGAGCACAGCGAATGAACAGGGCAAGACTCGAAGCCGTACGCGACGCGCTGCGAAAGCTGCCGCCGCCGGAGAGCGAGACCAATGCCTTGAAGGCAGCAGCAACAGGCTGGTACCAGTTCTCGACAGCCGTCAGGCCGAACCTCCCCAATCCCATCGACACGTTCGACATGGGCTGCTTCCACATCAGCGAGGAGCACGCCGAGCACGGCTGCCGCACGCGCGGGTGCATCGCCGGCGTCGCGATCGACCTCTCCCCGATGGAAGCGGCCGAGATCGCCAACAGGCCGGTCGAGGAGTACAGCTTCCCGGCGGAGCCGCACGAGATCGCGCAGGAGATCCTCGGACTCGACACCGAGCAGCGGGACAGCCTGCTGCTTGGCTGGCCGGGCCTGACCCATGAGGCCCTGGGCACGGTCACGCCCGAGGAGGCCGCCGTGGCGGTCGAGAACCTGCTGGCGGGCAACGACCCCCGCACCATCTGGGACCACGTCCGGGACCACCGGGGGGACACACTCCGCGAGACGGACATCAACAGCCCCGCCCCGCCAGCGCCGACAACAGCGTGATGCCGTCCAAGGCAACCCCCGAGCGCCGCCAGGTTCGGCGCACGAAAGCCGAGAGGCACCGCCGCAAGGCCGAGCTTGCCGACGCTCGGCGGAAGATCCAACAGTCCATTGCGGCACGCTCACCCGTGCCTCCCCCGGATCCTCCGCCCCGCTACGACGAGGTCTTCTTCAGGTAGTGTCTCAGTCTGACTGTCTAGTCAGGCTGCGGCACATCCAGCCGACTGGCTCCCAACGTCACGGGGCCAGTAGCAGTGGCGCCGGCTGAAGAAACGCACGTCGGGGTGGCGGGTTGACGACCCATGGCCAGCCCCGGCCCCTGCATCGCGGCGCGGATGGCGCGCCGGCCACAGGCCGGCAAGCACCGCACCGCGCTCCCGTGACACCGGGATCAGCCGGCCACACGCGGCGAGGCCGAGAGCCGGGAGACCGGCTCGCGCATCCGCCAGGATGCGGCGGCGCGTGAGCGCCAAACTTCCATCCACAAAGCACACGACACCCGAGGTGCGCTCGAACGCACCCCACCGGGCCTGCCACCAGGCCAGCCACCACCCATGGACACACATCGCTCCCCCGCGAACCGCGTCTTCGTCCTCGGCAGCGACGGCAAGCCCCTCGCCCCCTGCCGCATGCGGCGCGCCCGGCTGCTCATCAGGAGCGGCCGCGTCAGAAAGCGCTGGTACCGCCACGGGCTGGCAGCCATCCAGCTGCGGGACCGCAACCGGACGAACGCCGAGCCGGCCACGCTGGAGGTCCGCGCAAAGGCCGGCGTGAGAAGCACCGGGATCGCCGTCGTCATCAGGACGCCGGCCGAGGACCGCATCGTCCATCAGGAGGAGATCACCCATCGCAACGACATCGGCCGGCGCCTCCACGAGCGCAAGGCCCACCGCCGCCGCCGCCGCGGCACGAAGTGGTACCGGAAGCCCCGGTTCGACAACCGCAGGCGGCGGGCGGGATGGCTCCCGCCATCGCTCGAGAGCATCGTCTCGAACCAGGAGCACGCCGTCAGGCGGCTGGCGCGCTGGAGCGGCGCGGAGACCGCGACCGTCCAGACCGGGAAGTTCGACACGCAGAGGCTCCTCAAGCCGAACATCAAGGGCGCCGAGTACCAGCGGGGGCCGCTCTACCGGACGCACCTGCGCGCGTACATCGCGGAGCAGTGGAAGCACCGCTGCGCCTACTGCGGCCTCGGCGACTGGGAGGACCGGACCCGGTTCAACCTCGACCACGTGGTACCCCGCAGCGCCGGCGGGCCGACGAACATCCGCAACGTGGTCTGGTCGTGCGAGCCATGCAACCACGCGAAGGGCGACACACCGGCCGCCGAGCTGCTGAAGGACGACCCGGCAACGCTCGCCCGGATCGAGGGCGGGAAGCCACGGCCGCTGGCGGCCAAGGGCGCCTACGCCTGGGTCTGCCAGGAGGTCGTCAGGCGGCTGCGGAGCGCGGGCCTGAAGGTCAGGGAGACGACGGGAGCCGACACCGCCGCCGTCCGCAAGCGCCTGCGCATTCCAAAGAACCCGGCCAACGACGCGGCGTGCTGCGGCACGGACATGCCGGTGGCAGGGCCGCGCGAGCCTCTCCGGCTCAAGGCCGTCGGCCACGGCCGGCGGAAGCAGATCAAGGGGTTGCCGGGCGCCAGGTACACCGCGTGGCGCCACCTGCCGCCCGCAGGGCGGAAACGAACGCGCTGTCCGGGCCACGCGGTCCACCCGAACACGGTGAACGGCATCCGGACAGGGAACATCGCCCAAGTGCTAACCGCCAACGGGTGGGTGACCGGCCGGGCGCAGGTCAGAGCCGACGCGCGGCGAGCAAGTGTCACGAAAGACCGGAAGAAGTACTCGACAACAAAGGCGAGCAAGATGCGCCGCATCGCACCTGGAAATGGCTACCAGAAATCAAAGTGAGGCACTTCCGAAACGACAGGGACTGTGGACCAGGCTGGCCGGCTGGCTGGCCGGAATCCCGCCGGACCGGGCCCCGGCCGGAGACGCCGCGCCGGCGGCAGGGCAGGCCGGGAGAGAATGGACGCTGACCGTCCGGCCGCCCATCAGCCGCCCGGAACACGTGACCGAGCCGGTGTACGAATGGGGCCTGCACCTCTTCGAGCCGGACACCGACCGCGTGTGCCGGGTCACTGGCATCTGGTTCCTTGCCACCAAGCGGACGACGATCGACGCCCGCGAGACGATCGAGGCTCTGCGGCACAGGACGCCGCTGACCGTCCGCCAGCTGCGCCGGCTGATCGACAGCCACCGGGCAGAGGGGACAGCCGTGCACCTCAGCCGCAGCTTCGGCGAGGCCAGGGCCACCGAGACGTTCGACAGCGCAGACGATCCCGGCTTCGCCGAGGCACTGGCCTGGGGAGGCATGAGCGATCCGGACGGGGAGTGACGGCGCCGGCAGAGCACGCCGCGCCAACCCGAGAACACGCCCGCACCACGTGTGCGAACCGCAACCGCGCAGCGAGGTCCCATTCAGCCCAACGCGTTGGAACGGCAGCAACCGAACCCGGAGAAACCGCGGGAAGCTCGCCGCGCGCGCTCGGCTCCGCCCCGGCGGTGTCCAGGACGAACTCGAGACGAGCCGAGAGGCCGCTACGCCGGACCGTCCGGCTGACCTCCGCGCCCGGACTGCGCCACACACCCGAGCAGGACGCCGACCGCCGCGTCGGCGCGGAGCGCCGAGAGCCGGGACGCCGCCGCCCCCGGGGCGCCACCGCCCGCCCTGCCGCGGGAAGCCGGGCGCAAGGCTTGAACCGAACAGCACGAGCAGATGCCGGTCCCAACGCGTTCGGACCAGAACCCCGGCGGCCGGCGCTGTTGGCGGCCCGCCGGCAACGAGGGCGCACGCGCGCCCAGGAGACAAACGACCATGAACGAGACCGCCACGCTCCCGGCGACCATCCGCGCGCGCGTCCACGAGGACGCCATCGGTCGGGTCACCCGCTTCTTCAACGCCACGCCCGCCGACACGCTCGGCGAACTGCTGCAGAACGCCCGGCGCGCCGGCGCCACGCGCGTCGACATCGAGATCGCGGACGGCCGGGTCGCCGTCACCGACGACGGGGACGGCATCGCCGACCCGGCGGCGCTGCTCGCCTTCGGACAGACCGCCTGGCGCGGCGAGACGGCCCGCCGCGAGGACCCGGCCGGCATGGGCGTCTACGCGCTCGCCCGCTGTCCGGACGTCGCCATCCGCTCCCGCCGCCGCCCGCGCACGGCCGGCGAGCCGGCGGGCCCGGGCTGGCAGGTCCGCCTGACGCCCGCGCACTTCCTCGGCGAGGAGGCGGCCGCCGTCGAGACGATCGCCGACAAGGAGACGCCCTTCGGAACCCGGGTGGTCTTCAGCGACGACAGGGCCACCGAGGGCGACGCGAGGAGGGCGGCACGGCACTTCCCGCTGCCCGTCACCTGCGGCGGCAAGGAGATCGAGCGCGTCGACTTCCTCAAGGGCTCGGTGTACACCGAGGAGTGGCGCGGCCTCCTGATCGGCATCCGCACGAACGAGCCGAGCTACGGAACGCGTCCCGAGTTCAACTTCCACGGCATCGTGATCGGAGACAGCCGCCTCCCGGTGACGCGCTCGATCGACGCGCACTGGTACGCTCGGGCGGACATCGTCAACAGCCCCGAGCTCGAGCTCGTGCTCCCCGCGCGCAAGGAGATCGTCGAGACGCCCTTCGTCGACCAGTTGCGCACGGCGTGCCGCCGGGCGGCCTTCCGCGCCATGCTGGCCTGCGACGAGCCGGTCGACGTCAGCGTGCTCACACACGCCGAGGCGAGCGCGCTCGGCGTCCAGCTGCCCGACGCCCGGGCGCGCCTGGCGCCCTGGCGTCCCACGTCCAGCAACGAGCTCTCGTATCTCCGGCGAGAGCCCGAGCGCCGCGTCGACCTGCCGCCGGACGCCATCGTCGTCGACAAGGACATCCCGGTCTGCGACCAGCACGCCCTGTGGCGCGCCGCCACCAGGGCCGGGATCGCCGGCAGGCTCGTCAGGCGGGAGCCCCAGTTCGCGGGCTACGGCTGGTACGACTCGCTCACCCGGGCGGCCTCGATGACGACGGCTTTCACGCTCGGCGGCGAGGCCCGCACGGTCGAGGGGCTGCGCGAGCGGGGGAACCCGCCGCAGACGTGCCGGCCCGAGACGATGATGATCACGCTCCACACCGTGGACGCCGATGGGCGCAAGGACGCGATCGACCTCCCGGCCGACGTGGCCTTCGGCGACGACGACGCCTGCTGGCCCGAGGACATCGGCCTCCTGGTCACAGCCGACAGCGGCATCGAGGCGCCCGAGCTCGCCGAGCTGATGCACGACGCCTGCTTCTCGTTCTCCGACGACGCGGGGGCCGACAGCTACGAGACGCAGTCGGAGAATTTCCGCTACAACGCCATGGACCGGGCGGTCGAGCTGCTCGAGTCGCCCGAGGAGGCGAGGCTCTCCAGCATCCGGACCAACGTCGAGCGCTGGATCCTCCCGTACGTCCCGCACAAGGCCAGCGTGACGATCCGGATCCTGCCCAACTGGAAGATCGAGGTCCACACCGCCCCGGCTCCGGCCGCGGAGTGAACACGGCTGGGCGGGCACGGCCGCCGCGAACGCAGCCGGGCGGCCGTGCCCCTGGCCCCGCCCGAACGCCGTTGCCACGCCGGAGAGGCCGATCGCCGACGCGTGCGCGCCAGAGCCGGGCCGCCAGAGCCGGCCAACGGCCGCTTCCTCAGCCTGTGAACCGAAGGAGACACGATGCACCGAGTAACAGTCCGCGAGGGCGTCGACGACGAGCGCTGCTACGCCAGCGGCGCGGGCAGGCTGCTGGGGCCTTTCGACGATAAGGCAACCGCGGCCCGGGCCGTCAACACCGCCGCCGCACGTGTGGCCATCCGCTACGCAGGCCTCGAGTGCACGGCGGCCGAGGCGCTCGACGAGACGTTCGGCGCCGGCGGCGACCCTGACGAGCGCGACCGCCGCAGCGATCTGTACTACAACGCCGCCCTCAACCTGATGGACGGGGCCGAAAGGTCCGTCATGGACCAGATGGCCGACGACGACCCGGAGCTCCAGCAGTGCCACGACTGGCGCTGCCACGTCTGCGGCGACGAGTGGACCGGACCCGACCGGAGCTGCTGGAACTGCGAGAGCCGCAACGGCGCGGACCCGCAGCGCGAGGACTGAGCGAGCGCCCCACCGGGCCGGGCGCGCCGGCGCCGACAGGCTGACGGCGGGCCCGGCGCCCACCGCCGGCAACGCGCGCCGGGCGCCGGGCACCGGAGAACTGACGCCGGCAACTCGGGTCCGAGGACCCGACCCGCCCGCTACACTTCGATCGTAACCGACGCTCCCGCCCCGAAGCTCCAGAGACCTGACAAGCGGAGGCTTGACGCGCCCGGGAAGCCGAACGACGACTGCGCCGAAGCCATCCACGTTGACGAGCACGATCCGCAGCCCGCCCTGCCAGGGCTCACCGGGCCGGACCGTCACTCAGATGGAGCGGACCGCCTCCGATCGGGGCGCACCCCCCAAACGGAACGGGATCAGACACGCGCCTGGATGAACAGCGAACGTGCGCGCCGCGAGGCGTGGGCAGCCGAGCGCCGTGAATGTCGTCTGCCGCCCCCGGAGTGCTTCAGCGACCAGCCGGCGCCGCCCGCACTGACTCTCGAGACCGGCGATGCGCCGGAATCCGAAACACCGGGCGCCCGAAGCGAAGCACTCGCCGAGGTCGTCCACCGTCGTTGTTGCGGCTGGGCCCGTCGGCCCACTACCGCGGAGCTGCACCAAGCCATCCAGGCCCCGGAGCCGACCGACAGACAGCAGTCCCTGATGGACGCGTGGTTTACCGAAGCCCCGTACACGCTATCGCGCCAGAGGGCGCACCTGATCGAGCCGGGGACGCTCTCGGTGTGCCCGGCACGGTTCCGCCACCAGCTGGTGCTCCGCCGCGACCCCAGCAGCGCGCCCGTCAGGGCGATGAGCCTGTTCGCGACGGGCGTGCGGGTGGGGTCCTGGGGCTTCGAGGGGGCGGACGGGCGGATCGCCGAGATCGGCACCGCCGAAGCCCGCAGGCGCGCGACGGCGGGAACCGGGCCCGCCGGCGTGCGGGAGTAGGCGTCGGCAGGCCTGCAGCTATCCACCAGTGGCTTCAACGCCACGGCAAACATGGTACAAGGTAGCAGCAACCGACTGGAGGCGCGTCCGCCAGCCCGTTACGACGGCCAGACGGCGCCACCAAGGCCGCGAGAGCGCCAGAGGAACAAACGATGGTGGAGCAAACACCCAAAGAGAGCGCGGACGAAATCGATCCCGTCGAGATTGCCGACTGGGACGCGGTCCCGAAACGGGGGCTGAAGCAACACCTCGAGAATTCCTTCTGGCACACGTACAAGCCCGTGTTCGACGACGAGCCGATCAGAATGTTCGACACGATGGCCGAGTACCAGCAGTGGTGCAACCGCGAACTCCCAAGGTGGCTCGGGTACAGCAACGAGGGTCGAGAGAATGATCGCCAAGGCCAGCCTTGAGGATTTGAGGCGAAACCTCAAGAAGCACGGCGTCGACTACCTGGTGATCGGCAAGGTCGCCGCGATCCTGCAAGGTTTCACCGACACCACGCAGGACATCGACATCTTCGCCGAGAAGACACGCGCAAACGGGGCTGCCCTCGTCAAGGCTCTGCGCGAGACCGGGTTCACAATCAAGGAACAGGAACAAGCCGAGATCGAACAAGGGAAGGACTTCGTCCAGCTGACGAACGGGCCGTTCAGAATCGATCTGGTCTTCGCACCGAGCGGCATCGAGAGATTCAACGACGCTTGGCGTCGCGGCCGCGACATCGAGGGCTTCCCCGTCTGCAACATCAAGGATGTGATCGCGAGCAAGCGCAGCGCCAACCGGGAAAAGGATCGGGAAGCGCTGCCCCGCCTCGAAGACTTCCGCCGCTACCTGGAACGCAGAGGACGCACGCCGGGGCGACCGCTCGAAACACGCGACACGGGAACACCGCGGCACCCCGAACTTGCCTTGGGCGGGGGACCGGACGCACCGCCACCGCCAGAAGGCCCGCCGCCTGCCGGTTTGGCCAAGCGAAGCCGCAGCGGGCCGGACCGCGGGCGGTGACGGGTAGCATCTCTGGCTTGAACTCGAGCCATGGCCTGAAGCTGGGCGACAGCCCGCGCGATCAGAAAGGCCAGCCATGACGTCGTGCTCACCGAAGCGCTGGCCGGCGAGGTCGGCCGCCCGGCTCGGCTAGGCCGCCGACGCGGCCAACGCGGCGCTCGCGAGGCTGAAGACCGAGCCCGAGACGGTCAACGCCCGCGCCACCCTCACGGCAATCGTCATCGACGCCGGCGGGCTCCGGGTCCGGCACGTCGGCGACGGCGCGGTCCACCACTTCCGGGCCCGGACGGAGACCATCGAGCCGTGCGGCCCGCGGCCCGGCGCCCAGGGCGCCAGGGCGAAGGGCGCCAAGCGCAAGCGCTGATGGACATGCCCTACGACGCGGACGGCCCAGAGCAAGGCCGCGCCGTCTCGGCGCCGGCGACATCATCATCATCACGAGCGGCGGCGCGGCCACCATCAACCCGGAAGGGATCGCCGGCGCGCTCGGCAGCCGGGACGAGGACGCCGCCAGCGGCACCGAGGCCGTCGTGCAGGCGGCCCAGCAGGACCGGGCAGGCCGCGCACGCGACACCAGCGCCGCGTGCTACGGGGCACCGGCCGGCAGGCGGGCGCGCGGCGAAGACCGCCATTCCGGCTGACGGGCCAAGCCCGAACACTTCCCGACGACACCAACAAGTGCAGAGGAAGGCACTCGCCGGCAACTCGGGCCCGAGGGTTCCGGCCCGCCGGCCCAGAAGGCGCGGCCTGCCACACGAGCCCGACCAACGAGAGCAATGGAGGAAACATCCATGCAAACGGAGACCATCCGGGAACTGCCCCTGTCGGCGCTGCGCATGCCCGAGACGAGCGTGCGCACGGCGCCCGAAAGCGAGCAGGCCATGCGAGAGCTCAAGGCCTCGATCGCGGCCCACGGGCTGCTCGGGAACCTGCTCGTCCGTGCCGCGGCCGACGGCGGCCCGGCGCGCTACGACGTCGTCGCCGGGACCCGGCGCCTCCGGGCGATGCGCGAGCTCGCCGACGAGCGCCTGCTGCACCCGGACACGCGGGTCCTGTGCCGCATCCTCGACGAGGAAACCAACGACACCGAGATCAGCCTGGCCGAGAACGAGGTCCGTGCCGCCATGCACCCGGTGGACCAGGCGGCCGCCTTCCGGCAGCTGGCCGGCGAGGGCGTCCCGGCGGCCGAGATCGCGGCGCGCTTCGGGATCTCCGAGCACACGGTCGCCCGGCGCCTGCGGCTGGCCGGCATCCATCCCGAGATCCTCGAGGCGGCGCGCCGCGGCCGGCTCACGGCCGAGCACCTGGCCGCCTTCGCCGCCACGGCCGACCAGACGCGCCAGCTGGCGCTGTGGAACCGGATCGGCGGCAGCGAGCCGGTCCCGGCCCCGCGCTGGATCCGCGGCGAGCTGACGGCCGGCTCGGTCCCGGCAAGCACCTGCGCGGCCCGTTTCGTGGGCCTCGACGCCTACCTCGAGGCCGGGGGCCGCGTCGAGCACGACCTGTTCTCCCGGGACGACGACGAGCGCACGATGCTCATCGACCCGGACGTGCTCGGCCGGCTGGCGGCCGGCCTGCTCGAGCAGGAAGCCGAACGCCGGCTCGCCGACGGCTGGAAGTGGGCCAGGGCGTACACCGAGATCAGCTCGTTCACGCTCGACACGCACGGCCGCGTCCGCGGCGCGCCGCTCGGGCCCGACCCCGGGCAGCAGGCCGAGATCGCCCGGATCGACACCCGCGTCGCCGAGATCGAGGCCAGGCTCGAGGAGTACAACACGGGCGCCGACGACGCGCTCGAGCTGCCCGCCGACCATCCGGCCTGGCCGCTCGCCGAGGAGCACGACGGGCTCCTGTCCAGGCGGCGCGAGATCGAGGAGGAGGCCGGCGAACGGATGGCGTTCACGCCCGAACAGAAGGCCTGCGCCGGGTGCATCGCCACCATCGAGGACGGCAGGCTGAAGGTCCACGAGGGACTCGTGCGGCCCGAGGACGCCGCAGAGGTCCCCCGCCCGCGGCGCAGCCCCGAGCCCGCCGCGGGCGACGCCGCGCCCGCGACCGCCGCGGCCGCGGGCCGGCCGGCCCCGCCGCCCGAGTCCGGAAGCTACCACCCGCCCGTGTACCTGCAGCCGGGGACGACGGCCAACCGGGCCGTGCGGGCCGCGGGGCTGACCAGCGGGCTCGCCGACGAGCTGCGCCTGACGCGGGGCGCGCTGGTCAAGGCCCACCTGGCCGACGACTTCGAGGCCGCGTTCGACCTGACGGCCTACCAGCTGGCGGCCGCGGTCTTCGGCGTTCGGAGCCACGAGAGAGAGCCGCTCGCGCTCACAGCCGCCGCGACCGCCGACCGTCCGGCCGGAACGCCCGGCGACCGGGCGGCGTTCGAGCAGGCCAGCCCCGGCATCGGGCTCCTCGCCCGCAGCCGCGCCAGGCTCCCGCTCGGGTGGCTGGAGATCGAGGATCGGGAGCAGCGGTTCACGGCCTTCCGGGCGCTGCCGGCCGAGGACCGCCGCCGCCTGTTCGCGGCGGCCGTGGCCCGGACGCTCCACCCGCAGCTGTCGTTCGACGAGGAGGCCCGCCCCGAGGTCGAGGCGACCATCGAGCGGCTCGGGATCCCCTTCGCGGCCGCGTGGCGGCCGGACGTCGGGCGCTTCTGGAGCCGCATGCGCAAGAGCGCGATGCTGGCCGTCGCGCGGCGGACGCTCGGGCCCGAGTGGGCCTCGGCGCACGCCGGCGACCGGAAGGACGAGCTCGCCGCGGCGATGGGCGCGGCGTTCGGGCGCGAGGGAACGGCCGAGGGCCTGAAGCTGACCCCGGCCGCCCGCGCGGCGGCCCTCGCGTGGGCGCCGGCCGGGTTCGGCGCCTTCGAGGCGTCCGAGCCCGACGACGCGGCCGGCGAGGCCACCGGCACCGGCAGCGAGGCGCGGCCGGCAGCCGAGGCGCGCGCCAGCTGACCGACGGGCGCGGCAAGCGCCGGCGAGGCCGCCGGCAGGACGTTCCCAACGCGTTGGAACGCCCGCGGGGCCGCGGCGTCCCGGTGCCGGCCGTTCCGGCTTCAGCCCCGGCGCCCCGCGCCGCTCACGGCCCCCGGGCCGCACCAAATCCACCAGTCCGGCAGCGAGGCCGGCCGGCCCGCGGCCGCTAGATTCCACCACCGGCATCCACAAGGAGGGACACCCTATGGATCACGGCGTCAGGCTGCACGTCTGGGGCGAGTACGCCTGCTTCACCCGGCCGGAGATGAAGGTCGAGCGCGTCTCCTACGACGTGATGACCCCGTCGGCCGCGCGCGGCATCCTCGAGGCCATCCACTGGAAGCCGGCCATCCGCTGGGTGGTCGACCGCATCCACGTCCTGCGGCCCATCCGCTTCGAGAGCTTCCGGCGCAACGAGCTCGGGAGCAAGGCCTCCCCGCGCAACATCCGCGCGGCCATGAAGAAGGGCGCCACCGTCCCGTTCCGGACCCATATCGAGAAGGACCGCCAGCAGCGCGCCGCCACGCTGCTGCGCGACGTCGCCTACGTCATCGAGGCGCACCCCGTGCTGACCGGCACGGCCACCAACCGCAACACGGCGGCCAAGCACGTGGCGATCTTCAACCGCCGCGCCGAGCTCGGCCAGTGCTTCCACCGCCCTTGCCTGGGCACGCGCGAGTGCGCGGCCCACTTCGCGCCCGTGGGCGAGTCGCTGCCGCCGTCGGCCCTGCCCCCGGGCCAGCGCGACCGGGACCTCGGCTGGATGCTGCACGACCTCCACTACGGCGCCGAGATCACGCCGCGCTTCTTCCGCGCCGCCCTGCGCAACGGCGCCGTCGACGTACCGCCGCCCGGCGCGGACGGGGTGCGGGCATGACCGTCCTGGCCTCGCTCGCCGGCCTCCACGAGCGGCTCGCCGCCGAGGGCGCTGCGCCGCCCTTCGGCTTCTCGCGCGAGAACGTCTCGTTCTGCATCGTCCTGGGCCCCACGGGCGCCGTCGCGGGGGTCGACGACCTCCGCGAGAAGGTCGACGGGACGCTGCGGCCCGCCCGCCGGCTGGTGCCGCGCGCCGTCCGGCGCAGCGGCCAGCCCCTGCCCAACTTCCTGTGGGACAAGACGGCGTACGCGCTGGGGGCGACGGGCGCCAGGGAGGCCGCCGCGAAGCTGCGCGCCGGGCGCGAGCACGCCGCCTTCAAGGACCTGCACCACCGGCTCCTCGACGGGTGCGGCGACGCGGGCGCGCGGGCGCTGCTCGGCTTCCTCGACGGCTGGCGCCCCGGGGACTTCGGCGGCCTGCCGCTCCCGGAGGACGCGCTCGACGCGAACGTCGCGTTCCGGCTCGACGCCGGCCCGCCGCTCCACGAGCGCCCCGCGCTGCGCCGCGTCTGGCTGCGGAGCCTCGAGGCCGGCCGGGGCGCCGAGGGCGTCTGCCTCGCCACCGGCGCGCGGGCGCCGATCGCGCGGCTGCACTCCGCGGTCAAGGGCGTGGCCGGGGCGCAGTCGTCCGGCGCGTCGCTGATCTCGTTCGAGAAGGACGCCTTCAAGTCGTTCGGCAAGGAGCGCGGCGCCAACGCGCCGGTGTCCGAGCGCGCCGCCTTCGCCAGCGCGGCCGCCCTCAACACGCTGCTCGAGCGCGGCAGCGGCCGCCGCTTCCAGCTCGGCGACACGACGGCCGTGTTCTGGGCCGAGGCGCCGGCCGGCGACCCGGCCGCCTGCGCGGCCGAGGACCTCTTCGCGCGGCTCATCAACCCGCCGGCCGAAGACCCGGCCGCCGCGCTCGAGGCGCTTGCGGCGATCGAGGCCAACAGGCCGCCCGGCAAGGCCGCGGCGGACGTCGACGAGGCCACGCCGCTGTGCGTCCTCGGGCTGGCGCCGAACGCGGCGCGCGTGTCGGTCCGCTTCTGGATCCGCGGCCCGATCGGCGAGATCGCAAGGCGGGTCCACGAGCACTGGGACGACCTCCGCCTGGACCCGCCGGCATGGCGCACCCCGCCGGAGCCCTGGCGCGTGCTGCGCCTGACCGCCCTGGGCGGCAAGAGCCGCAACGTGCCGCCCGCGCTCGCCGGCGCGCTGGCGCGCGCGATCCTGGAGGGCGGCCGCTACCCGCGGCCGCTGCTGGCCGCGACCATCACACGGATGAGGAAGGACCGGGAGGTCAGCGGGCGCCGCGCCGCCATCCTGAAGGCGTGCATCGCCCGGGACCACCGGCTGGGTCTCGAAGAGGAGGGTGTTCCCATGGGACTCGACGAGAACGAAGCGAACCCGGCCTACCGCCTGGGCCGGCTCTTCGCCGTGTACGAGCGCCTCGAGCGCGCCACGGCCGGCAGCGGCGCGCGGACGGCCCTGAGCGACCGGCGGTTCGCCGCCGCCTCGGCGGCGCCGGCCGCGGTCTTCCCGCTCCTCGAGCGGGACTCGGTGAGGCGCCTGGCCCGGCTGCGCCGCGCCGGCAAGGGCGGCCTCACACACTGGTTCAACACCCGGATCGACGCCGTCGTGGACGGCCTCGGCACCTCGCTCCCGCGCAGCCTGAGCCTCACGGACCAGGGGCGCTTCACCATCGGCTACCACCACCAGAGGACGGCGGGCCGCGACGCCGGCGCGGACCGCCCGGAGGCCAATCCCGGCCTCCATCCCCCCGGCGAGGACGAATGATGACCCGGACGACGACCGCACTGACCAGCCGCCACGACTTCGTCTACCTGTTCGACGTCGCGAACGGGAACCCGAACGGCGACCCCGACGCGGACAACGCTCCGCGGCTCGACCCCGAGACCAACGCCGGGCTGGTCTCGGACGTGTGCCTCAAGCGCAAGGTGCGCAACTACGTCGCGATGACGCGGGGCGACGCGCCCGGCTGCGAGATCTTCGTCGCCGAGCGCGCCGTCCTCGAGCGGCAGCAGAAGCGGGCCTGGGACATCGTGGTCCCCGGCCATGAGGCCGAGGACCGCAAGAAGCTGCCGAAGGACGAGAAGACGGCGCGCGAGCTCACCGCCTGGATGTGCGCCAGGTTCTTCGACGTCAGGACGTTCGGGGCGGTCATGTCGACGAAGGGGGCCAACTGCGGCCAGGTGCGCGGCCCGGTGCAGCTGACCTTCGCGCGCTCGGTCGAGCCGGTCCTGCCGATCGAGGTGACGGTCACCCGCATGGCGGCGACGACCGAGGCCGACGCCGAGGCGAAGGGCGACGTGCGGACGATGGGCCGCAAGCACATCGTGCCCTACGGGCTGTACCGCGCGCACGGCTTCGTCTCGGCCTGCCTCGCGGGCCATGGCGGGCGGGGGACCGGCTTCTCCGAGGAGGACCTCGAGCTGTTCTTGAGCGCGCTCGAGGGGATGTTCGACCACGACCGGTCGGCGGCGCGGGGCGAGATGACCGCGCGGCGGCTGGTCGTCTTCCGGCACGAGAGCGAGCTCGGCAACGCGCCGGCGCACAAGCTCTTCGAGCGGGTGACGGTCAGGCGGGTCGTCGACGACGAGGCGCGCGCGCTCGGCGACTCCGGCCTGCCGCCGGCGCGCTCGTACGCCGACTACACGGTGCACGTCGACGAGAGCGGCCTGCCGCCCGGCGTCACGGTGATCGACCGGATCTGAGCGGCGGCACGGGGAGCGGCCCGGGGTGCGCGAACCGGCGGCTGGCCTGGGGGCACCGGCCGGTCTGCGCGCTCCGGGAGGCAACGCGTTGCGCCGGCCGGGCGGCCTGGGCCGCCGTCCGGCCGGCCGGGAGCGGCCCGGGACCGACAACGAATGGAGGTTCTCGTAAACAGGGGAGCCTCTTGCAGAACCCTCCGGAGAGTTGATTTTTGGTCCGACAAGCGCAGGCAGGATGCCGGTGGGAAGTGCGTTCGACCAGAGGGTAACATAGCAGCAACTCAGCGTTGAGCGCGGCCCACCGCCTTGGTATTCGTGGGAGGCAAGCTGAAGTATGGGCCGTACGCGAGATTCCTTCTCCCCCTACTGGCAGTCGATTCAGGATGCGCTGTTTCCCGATCTGGAGCAGGCGCTGGGACCACTGACCGCCAAGCAGCAGCAGTTGGTCCAGACCTTGGAGGTCATTCGCATCGAGCAGTGGATTCCCCCGCAGTTCCGGGCGCCGGGGCGTCCGCCGAGCGACCGCGCCGCGCTGGCGCGGGCATTCGTGGCCAAGGCGGTCTACGACATGCCGACCACGCGGGTGCTGCTGGACCGCTTGGACACCGACGTGGCGCTCCGGCGCCTCTGCGGCTGGGAGCGGCGGAGCCAGGTGCCGAGCGAGTCGGTCTTCTCGCGCGCCTTCGCCGAATTCGCCCGCTCGCAGTTGCCCCAACGCGTGCACGAAGCGCTGGTCCGCAAGACCCACGGGGCCCAGTTGGTGGGCCATCTCTCCCGCGACTCGACGGCCATCGAGGCCCGCGAGAAGCCTGCCGTCAAGGAGAAGGCGCCGGCGCCTCCGAAGCGCAAGCGGGGACGGCCGAAGAAGGGAGAAGAACGACCGAAGCGGCGCACACGGCTCGAACGCCAGTCCACCATGACCCTGCCGGAGATGCTCGACGACCTGCCGACCGACTGCGATGTCGGCACGAAGAAGAACAGCAAGGGATACCGCGACACCTGGGTCGGCTACAAGCTGCACATCGACGTGGCCGACGGCCAGGTCCCCATCAGTTGCCTGTTGACCTCGGCCTCGACGCACGACAGCCAGGCTGCCATTCCCCTGGCGACGATGTCGGCCGAGCGGACGACCAACTGCCATGACCTGATGGATTCGGCCTGCGATGCCGAAGCGGTCCACGAACACAGCCGCTCACTCGGCCACGTCCCGTTGATTGACATCAACCCCCGCCGCGACAAGGCGCTGGCCGAGGAGCTGAAAGCTGAAGCCCGGCGCCTGCGGCGCATCGGCTTTCAGCTTCCTGAACAGGTCCGGTACAACGAACGCACCGCGGGTGAGCGCGTCAATGGCCGACTGAAGGACGAGTTCGGCGCCCGCCAGGTACGAGTCCGTGGCGCCTCGAAGGTGATGTGCCATTGCATGTTTGGCATCCTCGCCCTCACTGCCGACCAGCTCATGCGCCTTGTGACATGAACCATATCCCGGACGTCCCGGCCACCGGCCCCCTCTCACCGCATCGCCTGACCGGCGTCAGGCAGCCGCCGATGTCCTCGACGCGCGGTCGAGAACACGTTACAGCCGCCTGTTCCAGGCTCTCGCTTGACGCCGGTTCTTGTAAGACCAGACGCCGATTTCGGCAACCCAGGAAACATTACTCTCCAGAGTCGCCGGACCGTATCGAATCGCAATCCCTACGAGTTTCACAAGTGGCTCAGGGTCCCGAGCCGTTCGGTTGCAACTGTTTGCACGGACGGAGTCGCTCCCCGCGCGGGAGCAAGGATTGAAACTGCTGAACCGGATCTGGAGCCCGGCGGTGTCGCTCCCCGCGCGGGGGTACGGGTTGAAACTACCGCGCTTGGCCCGGTGGCCAGAGTCGCTCCCCGGACGGGAGCAGGGATTGAAACGGCGACTGGTGGCTGGCGCGACCGGCACGCCGACGGCCCCGCTCCCCGCGCGGGAGCGGAGGGTTGAAACTGGGTTGAAACGCCGAGCAAGTGCCGTACGGCTGGCAGCGTCCGGCGCGCGTCGCTCCCCGCGCGGGGGCGGGGATTGAAACTACCGCGCCTGGCCGTCGGGCAACTGCCGAAGGCGCAACCCACTCGGTAGCACGGATTGAAACGATTGAAACGATTGAAACTAGAACACGTCCAGCAGCCACAGGACGGCGGCGCCGAGAAAGATGAGGATTCCGGCCAAGGCGGCGCAACCGGTCAGGACGAGCCCGTGCTTCTACAGTCGCGGGTGCTCGGCCAGCCGCTCGGCAATCAACAACAGGAGAGCGGCTGCGACCAGCGCAATCCAGAGTTCAGGGACGAGCTCGCGGGGCATGCCTCCTGGCATCATAAGGGTCCGGGGTCGAAACGGGTTGAAACGCAACAGGAGATCGAGGCGTGGGTAGCGGCACTCCCGTCGATCCCCGCGCGGGGCGGGGGTGAAACCAAGGAGCGGGGGGTTGAAACCGGCGAGCCCACCGGGAAGCCAAGGGTTCAAACAGGATTGAAACAGGATTGAAACGACCGTCGGCTCGCGCCTCACACCTCGACGCCACCGGCCGCCCCCGCACGGGAGCAAGATCCGGAACTGTTGCGCGAGCAACGTGCCGGTCAAGCGCGTCCGTTGCTCCCGGCACGGGAGCGAGGAGTTAAACCGAGGATTGAAACCGATGACAGACAGAGCCGCCGTCGAGGACCTGCGCGACCGGTGGGAGCAGCGGCTCCGGCAGGCCGGCTGGAACCAGGGTCCGATCCCCATCATCGAGACCCTGCCCGAGACGACCTGGATCTGGAGCGACCTGCACCTGAGCGACCGGACCACGATCGAAGTCTTCGCCCGCCCGTTCGCCAACACCGCCGCGATGAACGCCCACCTGCTCCGCGCCTGGCGCCGGCACGTTGACGCCAGCGAGACGATTATCTGTCTGGGCGACGTCGCCCATTCCGACGCGTGGCGCGACCCGCGGCTGATCGCCGGCATCCGCAGCTGCCCGGGCAAGCGGCTGCTGGTGCTCGGCAACCACGACAACCACATCGAACCGCTGCGCGAAGCGGGATTCACGAGCCTCCATCACCTGGCGATGTGCGCGACGGACCCGCCGCTGGCACTAAGCCACCAGCCGCTCGCGCTGCTGCCCGGGGGCAACAGCTTCAACGTCCACGGGCACTTCCACGAGGGCACCGAGCCGACCGGCCGGCACATCAACGTCGCCATCGAGCAGACAGGCTACAAGCCGATCAGGTTGAGCGCGGTGCTCGCCGAAGCACGGCAGCGGACGGCGGCCGGGCGATACGGCGCGCCGGCACACCGCGCGCTGCTGTCCGCGGCCAGGCAATCCGAGACGGGCACGCCCGGCCTCTCGCGGTACGGAAACGAAGACTGAAACCCGGCCGGGCACCCGGCATTACCGCGGAAACGCGCCATCGCTCCCGAGCGCCGACGGGAGCGCGGATTGAAACACGCGATGGAAACCGGCAAGGCGCCGGCTCAGCGCAACGCCGAGCTGATGCTCGTCACCGAGGCGATCCGGTGGCGGAAGGAGCTCGAGCGCTTCGCGCCCGAGCGGCTCGAGGAGTTCGACGCGAACCTCCGGCGGGCGGTCGAGAACCCGGCGCCGCTGCCCGCCCGGAAGGGTTGAAACCAACGCTCGACGAGGCTCGGGACGCCGAGACCGCAGCTCGCTCCCCAGAGAGGAGCGCAGATCGAACCAGATACCGGCGAGCACGGCCCGGCGCACGGCTGCGCAGAAACGAGGATTGAAACAACATCGCGAGCACTGGCCGTTCGGCCCGCGGGAGCGTGGATGGAAACGACCAGTCGGCAGCGAGCAGCCAGCGCCCGGGTTTCCTACGCACGGGTCGGCCTCCCCGACACCATTTGCACAGCCGGTCACTCCCCAGGCGGGAGCGAAGATTGAAACCGTGGTATCCTGGCACCGGGCGACACAAGCATGACGCTCCCCGCGCAGGAGCGAGGATTGAAACAACGGCGACGGGTACCGCCACAACCTGTTCGCGGTGTCAGTCATCAAACGGGAGCGAGGATTGAAACTTGTTGGTACGTTCATATCTCGACGGTCGCTCTCCAGGCGGAGCGAGGGTTGAAACATAGCGCAGGGGAGCCTGGCGGACCGGGGCCGCTGTCGCTCCGCGCGCGGAACCAAGGATTGAAACCGAACGGCTCTCAATTACCTGTCGCACAGGTGGTGGTCCGTCCCCGGGCGGGAGCGAAGGATTGAAACAATAGCTAACCGGCGCTGGGCTTCGAGTCGCTCCCCGCGCGGGAGCGAGGATTGAAACCAGAGCAAGGGCGATGAGATTGGTCGTACTTGCGTGTCGCTCCCCGCGCGGGAGCGAGGATTGAAACACCTACACGGTCACGTTCACGCTGCCCGACGTCTCCTCTGCGCGACCCAACGCGTTGGACCCCGGTCGCTACCCGCGCGGGAGCGAGGGTGCAGGCTGTCGCTCCCCAGGCGGGAGCAAGAATTGGAACAGCGGCCCCCGCCAGCCCACCAGCCCTGAACATGCCCCGCGCGCTCCGGGACCAACCGGCCCCGGAGCGCGCGCCAAGCTGGAGCTAGAAGTCGAGCTGAAAGGCGAACTTGGCCAGCCGGCCCGGCATGATCGCCTGCGGCGCCAGCCACTCTGCCCCGAAGCCGGGCTGCTCCAGCGTCACCGCGTTGGCGTTGAACACATTGAACAGGTCGAACATCGCCCGGACCTGCACGCCGCCGGCGAAGCGGAAGATCTTCGTCAGGCGCAGGTCGAGCTGATTGAAGCGTTCGCCGTACATCGAGCCAGGCCGAATGACGTTCAGCGTCACGCCGCTCGGATACAGGGTCGCGGCCCGTGCCAGCGAGGTATCGGGGAAGAGGACTTCCGCCACCCGCTCCGGCCCCGGCTGGTTCTGCAGCGTCGCCGCCACCTGCACGTCGCCGGGAAAGGTGTACGAGCCCAGGAACTTGACCTGCGTCAGCCAGTTCTCGCTGCGGTTGCAGTACTCGAGGGGCGACGTGTCGCCGAAGTCGGAGCGCTGCGGGATCGCCGCCGCCCCGCTCAGCGAGAGGTTGCCGACCGACTCGGGCAGCGCCGCCTGGAGATCGCAGTAGTCGTACGACGCGCTCCCGGTGCTCACGCCGCCCTGCAGCAGCAGGTCCCGCATCCGGGCGTCGACCGTGAAGTCGAACCCGTGCCACACCTCGCGCTGGCCGGCGAAGCTGCCGGCGTCCACCCTGATCTCGTCGGCAGGACGGACGGAGGTGGGCAGCAGGTCGTAGAAGCTGAGCGTGTTGCCGCCGCCGCCGGGCAGCCGCTCGTCCTCGGGCACGGTCACCGTGCCGGTCACGAAGTCGCCCGGGCCGACCGCCCGGTTGTCCAGCACGCTGTGGTTGATCCAGGTGCGCCGGAAGTAGCCAACGTCGAGCGAGACGCCGGGCACCAGCTCCTGCTGGACGCTCCCGGACATCTCCCAGTTCGAGAAGCGGTTGCCCCAGCCGAACGCCCAGTTGTCGTCGTAGAACGTGGTGATGCCGGGCACGCCGAACGACGGCGTGACGTTCGGGCTCAGGATCTCGCCGTTGGGTTCCGGGTCGAGCGGATCGCCCTGCACGAGGCCGTCGCCCGGAATGCAGGCGACAGTCCCGATGCACCCGGTGAGCCCGTCGTTCCAGGACCGCTCCATGCGCCGGTTGCTCAGCGCGGGGTTGACGCGCTGCGACCAGTCGGTGGAGTCGCGGCGACCGTAGCGGTGGGCCGAGAACTTGAGCGCCGTGCGGCCGTCGCCGCGCAGGTCGTAGGCCACGCCCAGCCGCGGCTGCAGGTCCTTCCAGGTCACCACGGTCGCCGCCTCGATGAGGAACGGGTCCTGCACCCACACGTTCGTCGGACGGAGCTGGTCGGGATACCCGGCGCTGACGTAGTCCCACCTCAGCCCCGCGTTCACCGTCAGCCGATCGACCGTCCACTGCTCCTGCACATAGATGCCGAGACTGGGCTTCGCCTCGTCCGTCGAGCTCGCGCTGCCCCAGAACCGGGCCCGAATCGGATCGCCGCGGAGCGTGACGAGCGACGTCCAGTCGCCGTCGTTGTCCTGGCTGACGCTGGTCTGCTGCGTGTTCAGGTTGATGCCGATCTTCAGGTTGTGGCTGCCGGTGACGTACGACATCGACCCGCGGTAGTAGTTGACGGTCTTGGGGCTGTGGCGCACCGTCGGCCCGGACAGCCACCCGGACATGTTCCGGGACGCACGGACTGGCGCGAGCTCCAGAATGCCTGGGATGTCGGTCACCGCGCCGGGGGCCGGCAGCAGGTCGAAGCGGAACGGCTCGTGCGAGACGCCCGCCTCGAACAGCAGCCGGTTCGTCTGGGGCCGTGTCCAGGCGATCTGGTAGTTGTTGACGTCGATGACCGAGCTGAAGGCCGCCTCCGGCGTGATGAAGATCGAGACCAGCGTGCGCCCCTGCAGGAAGTGCGGCTTGCGCACCGCGCTGTTGGTCCAGTAGAGCTTGACCTTGTCCTTCCGCGTCGCCTGCCAGGTGAGGTTGATCGACTGCTCGCGCGCGGTCGACTCGTCGACCGCCGGCCGGGCCGGATCCGGCGTGAAGACGAAGGCGGCCGGGTCGAGCGGGTGGAACACGCCGGGCGCCTGCAGGTCGGCGAAGTTCGTCGTGTGGTTGACGAAGAACCACAATCGGTCGCGGACGATCGGGCCGCCGAACGAGGGCGCGATGGTGAAGTTCCGCTGCAGCTTCGTGGCCGACTTCAGCCCGCGGCCGATCAGGTCCTGGTCGAGGTTGTCGGCGTGCAGGCCGGGAAAGCCGAAGGTGGTGAACAGTGCGCCGCTGAAGCTGTTGCCGCCCTCGCGGGGAATCATGTTGATGGAGACGCCGCCGGTCTCGATCTCGGCCGAGTTCGCCGAGTAGCTGAAGGCGATCTCCTCGAAGTTGGTGTCCGGGAAGTAGGCCAGGTTGGCCCCCTGCGTGAACGGGTCGGACACGTCCATCCCGTTGATGGAGATCACCTGGTCCTCGCGCTCCCCGCCGTGGATCGACATGCGCTGCGAGGTCTGCGACGTCAGTCCGCCGGAGTCCTGCGACAGGGTCGTGCCGTACGACTCCGCGCCGACCATGCCGGGCACGAGCAGCCCGTAGCTGGTGAGCGACTTGCCGGTCGGGATGCTGTCGATGACCTGACGGTCCATCACCTGCCGTTGCTCGACGTTCTGGATGTCGACCACCGGCGTGGCCCCGGAGACCGTGATGGTCTCCTCGATGTCGCCGACGCCGAGCTGGATGTCGATGTTGGCGGTGAAGCCGCTGCTCAGCCCGACGCCCTCGCGCAGGACGGTGCCGAACCCCGGCAGGGAATAGGTGACGTCGTAGATGCCGACTTCAAGGGCGACGATCAGGTACTGCCCGTTGCCGTCGGTGATCGCGGTCCGCACCTGCTCGATGAGGGCCGGACTGCGCGCCTCCACCGTCACGCCGGGCAGCACGCCGCCCGTGGTGTCGGTGACCGTACCGCCAATCTGCTGCGCGCCGGCAATGCCGGGCACGAGCAGCAGGATGGCCAGGACTGCCGCTTTCTTCATCGTGGATTCTCCCTCCCTGGGATCGCCGTGCAGGCGTCGAGCCAGAGGTTAGTGCAAGCAGGCTCCTTTCCTCCTGGCTCACAGCTGCTTGCACAGGTCGCTCCCCGCTCGGGAGCAAGGATTAAAACGCCCCGGTAGCGCAGGCGCACCCCGATGACTCGGCGTCGCTCCCCAGGCGGGAGCAAGCAGCCCGTGGTGAAAGTCGCGGATCCGGCCTGGTCCCGGCGAGATCGAATCCCGTACACTGAAGGCCCATGGCGATGGGCAAGAAACCGGCAGCGCGACAGGGGTCTCCGCTGTGGGTGACGACGGCGGATTTGCCGACGAACGCCGGGCATCCTTTCTTTGAGCGTCTGAACCAAGTCCTTGAAGAGGCTGGCTTCGACGCCTTCGTTGAGGGGCTGTGCGCGGTGTTCTACGCGGCGCGGATGGGGCGGCCGAGTCTGCGTCCTGGGCGGTATTTCCGGATGCTGTTCATCGGCTACTTCGAGGGTCTGTCTTCGGAGCGCGGGATTGCGTGGCGGGTGGCCGATTCTCTGAGCCTGCGGTCGTTCCTGGACCTGGATGTGACCGAGGCGTCGCCGGACCACTCGACGCTGTCACGGACCCGTCGGCTGATCGACGTGGAGACGCACGAGGCGGTGTTCACGTGGGTTCTGGAGCGCGTGTCGGCGGCGGGTCTGGTGAAGGGGAAGACGGTCGGGATCGATGCGACGACGCTGGAAGCGAACGCAGCGATGCGGAGCATCGAGCGTCGGGACACGGGCGAATCCTACGCGGCGTTCATTCGGCGGTTGGCGGAAGCGTCTGGGGTGGAGACCCCGACGCAGGCGGAGTTGGCTCGGTTCGACCGGTCTCGAAAGAACAAGAAGACATCGAACAAGGATTGGAAATCGCCGCAGGACCCGGACGCGAAGGTCGCGAAGATGAAGGACGGCCGGACGCGCTTGGCCCACAAGGTCGAGCACGGGGTCGACATGGACACGGGGGCGATCGTCTCGGTGACGGTGCAGGATGCATCGGACGGCGATACGGCGACGCTGCCGGAGACGCTGATCATGGCGGCCGAGCAGGTGGAGTTGGTGGCGCCGGACGGTCCGGGGGTCGAAGAGGTGGTTGCCGACAAGGGGTACCACAGCGACGCGACGCTGGTGGCGCTCGGCGAGGTGGGGGTTCGGAGTCACGTATCGGAGCCTGAGCGCGGCCGGCGCTGCTGGCAGGACAAGAAGACGGGCGAGACGCCGCCGGAGAAGCGAGCTGCGCAGAAGGCCTTGTATGCAAACCGCCGGCGTGTCCGCGGGCGGCGGGGACGTCGCCTGCAACGCTGTCGGGGCGAGGTGGTGGAGCGGTCTTTCGCGCACATGTATGAGACGGGGGGTATGCGTCGGGTGTGGGTGCGCGGTCACGAGAATGTCCGCAAGCGCGTGCTGCTCCAGGCGGCCGCCTGTAACATCGGGCTGCTGCTGCGCCGCCAGACCGGCATCGGTACGCCCCGGAGCCTGCAGGGGCGGGCTGTTTCGGCGATTTGCCGCCTGATCGGGCGCTTGATCGGCCGCTGGGGGCGTTTGACGCGCGCCTGGGGGTTCAAATGGACACGGACGGCGCTCCTCGGCTCAATCGGTCATCGCAAAGCTGCCTGAACAGCAGGGCTCAGCAAACAGACTTCTTCCACGGGCTGCAAGGATTGAAACTGTCACGAGGAAATCATCACCGTCGAGTCGCTCCCCGCGCGGGGAGCGCGGATTGAAACAGATGCCGGTCAGCGCGATCGAGAAAGCGCCCCCGCCGCTCCCTGCGCGGGAGCGAGGCGGGAGCGAGGATTGAAACCAGCGCGTCCTGGCGGTGCTGTCCGACCGCCACCAGTCGCTCCCGAGCCTGGAGCAAGGATTGAAACAGCCTCGACATCTTCGAGGACCGCACGCAGCGACGCTTCGACGCACGCCGAGCAGCAGCGACAGCGGCCGGCCCAAGCCACCGCGCGCGAGAGAACGCGCCGGCCGCCTGCGCCGGGATGCCAGCGTCCGCGAGCGCCGGGATGCCAGCGTCCGCAAGCGTCGATGTGCCGGCGCTGGAGCGACGACGCCCGTGCGGCTAACGGTTGAACCGCTCATCCCGGTCAACCGTCAACTCGACCCCGTGCGCGGCGAGCTCGAAGAGGTGGTGATTCGCGAAAACAGGCTCCTCTATCCTTGGAGCGAGGATTGAAACTGGCACGCGTCCCGAGTTGCCTCGGTACCGAATCCCCGCTCCCCGGGGAGGAGCGGGGATTGAAACACGCTGCCCCGTGCCGGAATCCGCTCGATTGGACATCGCTCCCCTGGCCAGAGCGAGGATTGAAACGGCCTGGTCAAAGCCTCAGCTGCTACCGGCGCCGGGCGCCGGGCATCGCTCTCCAGGCGGGAGCAAGGATTGAAACATGCTCTACGAGGTGCGACACGACGCCGGAAAGTGTTGCTCCCAAGACGGGAGCGCAGCGACAGTGGGATTCTGGCCGTGATCCGCAACTGGTGGCGCCGACATTTCCTGGAAGCCGAGTTTGCAGTCGCCGTGGTTGCGACGATCGTACTGGTGTACGTGGTCCACTACAGCTGCTTCGCCGCCTGCATGGATTCGGTCGTCGCAGTCAGCCACCCATTCATCTACGGGACGCTGGCGTCGATATGCGGCTCGCTTCTGGGCTTCAACCTCACAGCGGCGTCGATCGTTCTGGCAACGACGAACTCGAACTCACCTGGACTTCGTGCAGTCCGCCGAAGCCAGCATTATGGAGCGATCCGGAAAGTCTTCGGCGCGACAGCGAAAGCGCTCGCCGCTGCTACCGTGCTCGCTCTGGCGGGTCTGGTGATCGACCGCACCGGGGCACTGGGCATCACTCTCGACTGGTCGATAGTGTTTGCCTTTTTGCTGTCCTGCTTGTGCGTCTTCCGAGCTGTGTGGGTGCTCGGAAACGTCATCGCCCTGACGGCTCGTCCTGAGTAACCGCCGTGGGGAACGCCTCTCAAGGCGCCCAGCCGAGATGAGGCGACAACACGGGATGCCGACGCCGCTCCCCAAGCCGGACCGAGGATTGAAACTTGTGCGACGGAAAAGCTTCGGTCCTGGTGGGCCAAGTCGCCCCCCAGGCGGGAGCGCGGATTGAAACAGCCTGACCAACGCGTCGGGCCACACCCCACACCGCGAAACACAAGGGCGGCGGCGCCGCTGACAAGAAGGCCGCTCCCTGAACCGAAGCGAACGAGGACCGAAGGGAACCCTGCTGCCGCCGATGCCGGCTCCCGAGCCGCGGCACGGAACGAGCCGCAGGACGGCACACTGACCGGCAGGAGAAACCACCTCATGAAGATCACGATCGAGACGCCGACCTACAACAAGCTGCGCTACGGGAGGCCGTGGATCGGCCGCGCCACGGGCGAGCAGGACGGGCGCCTGACCCTGTCGTTCGGTACCTGGATCGGGTCACCGGGAGAGGCCGGACGCCTCGAGATCGAGGCGGCGGCCGGCGACGTGATCGCACGGGGCCAGAAGGACTACCGGAACAGCCGGAACAGCCGCCGGGACGCGGTCGCGTACTGGATCCTCGAGGCCGACGGCACGCTGAGGACCGTCACGACGGTCGACGCCGTGGACGCGTACCGCCGGCACACGGCCGGGCTGACCGACCTGCTGCACACGGCAGAGAAGATCACCGCCGACGTCGGCGACGAGGTCCGCGAGATCCTGCGCGAAGGGCAGCGGAACCTGCTCCCGTCCGACGAGATGCGGAGGCTGCTGAAGCGGAGCATCGAGGTCATGCGCAAGGGCGCCGCGGGGCGCGGCGACATCTGGATGGTCGACAAACTCGACCGCGACGCCGAGGCCATGATCGCCCGAGCCATTCACCCGCCGCTGTCCGTTGCCGGCAAAACGAACGAGACGGCGGCCGAAGCCGGCTAGGAGTCTGCGCCGCAGAACGTTAGCGGCAAGAAATGGGTCGCCAGCCCACGCCCTGAGCTCCGTGTCGGGGCGGCTTCGCCGGTCGGCAGCGCGGGGTGGATTTTCGGTGGTTGGCGAACAGAAAGCGGAATTCGGTCCTCGCGGGCCGCACAGGCCGCCAGAATCCGCGATGCGCGTCGATTTCCCTCCGTTGAGAGCCTCATCTCCCGCCTTCTACGCCGCCATCAGCACGTGCAGGCGCTTGACGTTCAACGCCAGGCACACCAAGTCCCACTCGTAGCGCACCTTCGCCAGTCCACGCAGACTGAAGCGCCGGAAGCCCAGCACGTGCTTGATCCAGCCGTAGGGAGCCTCCGACAACCACTTGCGCTCCGCATACGCCTCCCGGCCCGCCGGCGTCGCCAGCTTCTCCATCATGCGACCCGTCGCCGGATGCTTCTCCAGATCACGGGTAGCCGTCTGCTTGCCCTCCCGGCCCGGCGCCACGTACCCGTCAACGCCCCGCTTTTCCAGGTCCTTCAAGTCCCGCTCGTTGCAGTACCCCGCATCGGCCAGCACCGTCTCCGGCTGCGCGTCGAACGTTTCCTTTACCGCGTCGAGCAACACCGGCAACTCACCCTGGTCGCTCGCGTTCGCCGTCAGGTCCGTCGCCACCACCAACTGGTGCTCCGCGTCCACCGCCACCTGCGCGTTGTAGCACTGCTGGTACCCCTCACTGCTCGTCTTCATGACCGAGCTTTCCGGGTCCGTGAAGTTGCTCTGCGCCTTCTCGTCCGGCTCGCCATACGCCCGCTTGTACGGTGGACCGCCCTTCGGGTTCCGATCCTGCCCCGGCTGCCGGCCCCGCGCGTCGTCCGCCGCCCGTTGCTTCGCTTCCAGACGCGCCTTCGCTGCCCGAATCGCTGCCAGACGCTCTTCCCGCCGGCGCAACTCCGCCGGCAGATCATCGCCCCGAACCTCCGCGCCCAAGCTCGCGTCCTCGGCCGCGTCAACCGCGTCCGCCTGCTCCAACAGCGCCGCAATCTCGCCTTCCAGGCGCTTTTCCTCCTCCGCCATCCGGTCGTAGCTCATCGCCTTGCGCTTGCTCGCGTTCGCGCGCACCTTCGTTCCGTCGATCGACAGCTTCCCCAGGCGCGCAAGACCCAACTCCTGAGCCAGACGCACCACCTCCACGAACAGAGACTGGAAGTCCTCCAGGTGCCGGCGACGAAACTCGCACAGCGTCCGGTGTTGCGGAAAGTTCCCCGCCGCCAGCAACCGGAACGCCACGTCCTCTTCCAGCTTCCGCGCGACCCGGCGCGACGAGAACACCCCCGTCGCGTAGGCGTAGAGCAGAACCTTCACCATCATCCGGGGCTCATACGGCGCGTTGCGGCGGCCGTCTCCCTCGTACGGGGCGTAGAACGCCGTCAGGTCCAGGCCGTCCACCAGATCGCTGACGTGGTGCGCCAAGTGGCCTTCGGGCAGCCACTCCCGCACGTCGGGCGGCAACAGCAGCGACTGGTCCGGCAAGTACGGGCGGAATGTGGTCGACATCAAGTCCTTCCGTCGTCGGCTCGCCTACAATTGTCGCATCTGTTTTCTACGGCGCAGACTCCTAGAGCTCCGGACCGGGATCGGCCAGGGCCGTGGGCCGCGTACCGCCGGCACACGGCCCACCTCCTGGCCGCTGTCGACTCGATGGGCGCGGCGACTGCCCCAGCCGCGAGCACGAGCCGCGGGTACTGACAGCGCGCAACCCACATTCACGGGAAGCGGGCGCTGACCAACGCCCCGACGGACGCCGCAGCCGGGGACGAGAGCAGCCGCGCCACGCACCCGAAAGGCCACGCCCGCCGGCTCGTCAAGGAGAACACGAACCATGTCGAGAACACTGATGCGCGTCGAGTACCACACCAGCGAGTTCAGCACAGCAGTCTGGGGAGCGGACCGGATCCGCACCTGGCTGGCCGGGCAGGCGAAAACCGCCGCGGGCGGGGCTTCCGACCGCCTCCAGCAGGCCGCCGAGACGGTACGTTCCCTCCAGGAGGGCGACGAGCCGGTGTCGCTGATGCGCGACGAGGCGCTCGCGATCGCCGAGACGCTCAAGGCGGCGGGAACGCAGCCGGACCGTACGGTCGACGAGACCCAAAACGACACCGACGCCGCGCTGCGCGAGCCCGCAAAGCTGCGCGACCACGCAAGAGAGCTCGGCGAGGCGATCGCCAGGCTGGCGGAGCCCACGAACGAACACGGTTTCGTGCACCTGCAGCTGGTCTGAACACCAGAAGCAGCGGAGAACCGGCATCATGGCAATGTCTCGCACGCATGTCGAGGGACGCGGACTTGCACGGTTGTCAATGGTGCTCAGCAGCATGTCCCCGCTCTTCGTCTTGTGGGCGATCCAGGGCAACGGCGTCATCGACGACCGCTGGTTCACCGGACTCTGCGTCTCCATGGCCGTCTTCCCGAACGCGTTCCTTCTGCTGCGCATCCACACGGCCCGGAAGCGAGCCGACAAGCACGAGCTTGCCGTGAAGACGGCCGAGGACCACCGCGACCACATGCTCCCGTATCTGTTTGCGATGCTGCTGCCCCTCTATGCCGACCAACTCGAAAGCTGGCGCCACTTGTGGGCTGCGGCAGCCGGGGTGACGTTTCTCGGGTTTGTGTTCTGGCATCTCAACCTCCACTACTTCAACCCGGCGTTTGCGATGTATGGCTACCGGGTACTCACGGTGTACCCGTCCGACGACGGGAACCCGCCTGTCGGGACGGCGCCTCATGCGGTCATCACTCGGCGGCCGAGTCTCGCGCCAGGAGACCTGGTCACCGCTTACCGCCTGGGCAACACCGTGTTTCTGGCCGAAGAAAAGGGACGAGCGCCTCTCGCGCCACCCGAGCCACCCGAGCCGGGCCCGGGACGACGATGATCGCAAGGTCACCGAAGAATCATGGGTTCGATTGGCCGCCGAAGGGCGACTTGTACATTTCCGCCGACCTTGGTACCGTGCCCTCATGAGCACCCTCATGCTGCAGCGGAACCTCCAGTTCCTGTACGAAGAGCAACTCGCGCGGATCGAGGCGCGCGCCCTCGGATGTCAACGGTGGGAGCGCGACGAGGACGACCCGTGGCAGGTCCGTGTTCACGTCGACGGCACGGTTGATGACGTTTTGCGCCGGGCGGCGTACGTGGGCAAGGTCGACGGCCAGCCAACGGTCTACGAGCAGCTGATTCGGCCGAACTATCAGGGCGGACTCTTCAACCGCACACGCTCGGTCAACCAGTACCTGACCCACTGGATCTACCCGTACCGCGGGAAGTTCCATCCGCAGATGGTCCGGGCGCTTCTCAACATCGTGGGCGCGAAACGAGGAGGACTGGTTCTCGACCCCTACGTGGGTAGCGGGACCACCGCGCTGGAGGCCGCGCTGCTCGGGATCCACTGCATCGGCATCGACATCTCGCCGCTCTGTACGCTGCTGACGCGGGTAAAGACGCGGTCCGTCGAAGCCGTGGCCGAAATTCGGGCACGGGTCGAAGCACTCCTGAAGCTCGACGCGCTGGACCCCTGCGATGCGTCGATTGCCCACGACAGGAACCCGATCGTTGCCGATTTCGTCCAAGCCACGCGCATGACGACCCTCAGCGACGTGTCGAGGCGGAACCGGGACGGCCGCGCCTGGCTGCGCAAGAACCTTCTGGCCATGCTGGACTCGGTCGAGGCTCACGGCCGCGCCCTGAGCACCTTTGGGATCGAACCCGGCCGCGTCTCCATCGCTCGCGGCGACTCCCGAGACTTGCGGTCGGCAGGGATTGATGACGCGACTGTCGACGCCGTCGTCACGTCGCCGCCGTACTCGATCGCCCTGGACTACGTGAAGAACGACGAGCACGCCCTCGAAGCTCTCGGGGTGAGTCCCGCCGCACTCCGGTGCGAGATGACGGGAGTCCGTGGCCATGGCCCGAAGGAGAAGCTGGCGCTCTACAACGAGGACATGCGGAGAATGTTCCGCGAAGTGGCGCGAGTGCTGAAACCGGGAGCGAGAGCCGTGTTCGTAATCGGCGACGCGACGGTCGACCGCAGCGAGTACACGACCACGCGCCAGATGGCGAATTGGGCCGTAGACGCCGGTCTGAATCGCGAACGCGAGCTCCGGAAGATTGTCTTCGGCCTGTACAACGTGATGAACGACGAGAAGATCCTCGTATTCCGCAAGCCGGAACACGGTGGCTGAACGGCCCGCCCTGGTCAACCTTCAACTCGACCATGTGCGTGGCCAGCTCAAAGAAACAGCTACTTGCACAATCCTCGCTCCCCGCGCGGGAGCGAGGATTGAAACCAGCGCGTGCTAGCGGTGCTGCGTGACCGCCGCGAGGTCGCTTCCCAGACGGAAGCGAGAACTGAAATGCATGCACGGCGCTCAACGCGGTCAACCGCGGCAAGCATCAGGCCCCCGCACCGACGCGATGCTGCGCAACTCTGCCTGCTCCCCCTAGCAGCCCGTGGTGAAAGTCGCGGATCCGGCCTGGTCCCGGCGAGATCGAATCCCGTACACTGAAGGCCCATGGCGATGGGCAAGAAACCGGCAGCGCGACAGGGGTCTCCGCTGTGGGTGACGACGGCGGATTTGCCGACGAACGCCGGGCATCCTTTCTTTGAGCGTCTGAACCAAGTCCTTGAAGAGGCTGGCTTCGACGCCTTCGTTGAGGGGCTGTGCGCGGTGTTCTACGCGGCGCGGATGGGGCGGCCGAGTCTGCGTCCTGGGCGGTATTTCCGGATGCTGTTCATCGGCTACTTCGAGGGTCTGTCTTCGGAGCGCGGGATTGCGTGGCGGGTGGCCGATTCTCTGAGCCTGCGGTCGTTCCTGGACCTGGATGTGACCGAGGCGTCGCCGGACCACTCGACGCTGTCACGGACCCGTCGGCTGATCGACGTGGAGACGCACGAGGCGGTGTTCACGTGGGTTCTGGAGCGCGTGTCGGCGGCGGGTCTGGTGAAGGGGAAGACGGTCGGGATCGATGCGACGACGCTGGAAGCGAACGCAGCGATGCGGAGCATCGAGCGTCGGGACACGGGCGAATCCTACGCGGCGTTCATTCGGCGGTTGGCGGAAGCGTCTGGGGTGGAGACCCCGACGCAGGCGGAGTTGGCTCGGTTCGACCGGTCTCGAAAGAACAAGAAGACATCGAACAAGGATTGGAAATCGCCGCAGGACCCGGACGCGAAGGTCGCGAAGATGAAGGACGGCCGGACGCGCTTGGCCCACAAGGTCGAGCACGGGGTCGACATGGACACGGGGGCGATCGTCTCGGTGACGGTGCAGGATGCATCGGACGGCGATACGGCGACGCTGCCGGAGACGCTGATCATGGCGGCCGAGCAGGTGGAGTTGGTGGCGCCGGACGGTCCGGGGGTCGAAGAGGTGGTTGCCGACAAGGGGTACCACAGCGACGCGACGCTGGTGGCGCTCGGCGAGGTGGGGGTTCGGAGTCACGTATCGGAGCCTGAGCGCGGCCGGCGCTGCTGGCAGGACAAGAAGACGGGCGAGACGCCGCCGGAGAAGCGAGCTGCGCAGAAGGCCTTGTATGCAAACCGCCGGCGTGTCCGCGGGCGGCGGGGACGTCGCCTGCAACGCTGTCGGGGCGAGGTGGTGGAGCGGTCTTTCGCGCACATGTATGAGACGGGGGGTATGCGTCGGGTGTGGGTGCGCGGTCACGAGAATGTCCGCAAGCGCGTGCTGCTCCAGGCGGCCGCCTGTAACATCGGGCTGCTGCTGCGCCGCCAGACCGGCATCGGTACGCCCCGGAGCCTGCAGGGGCGGGCTGTTTCGGCGATTTGCCGCCTGATCGGGCGCTTGATCGGCCGCTGGGGGCGTTTGACGCGCGCCTGGGGGTTCAAATGGACACGGACGGCGCTCCTCGGCTCAATCGGTCATCGCAAAGCTGCCTGAACAGCAGGGCTCAGCAAACAGACTTCTTCCACGGGCTGATAGGCGGGAACAAAGGATTGAAACGCAGTGGCCCGGGCACGGCTGACCGTACTGACGCGTCGCTCACCAAGCGGGAGCAAGGATTGAAACTCCCGGGCCCGCACGACCTCCCGCGCCGGCGTCTCCTCGCTCCCCGCGCGGGAGCGAAGCGGAAGCAAGGATTGAAACGTTTCCTGGCTGCGCGTCCAGGTCGACAGGCTGCTGTCGCTCCCCTGACGGGAGCAAGGGATTTAAACCAAGGGATTGAAACAATGGCTGCCTGCTACCGCTGACACACGAGGCCGCTCCCGGCGCGGGAGCAAGGATTGAAACCAGGACCGCATCGCCTGGGGACCGGAACTGCAAGTGTCGCTCCCCGCGCAGGAGCAAGGATTAAAGCAGATGCCGGTCAGCGCGATCAAGGAAGCCCCCCTTCACTCCCTGCGCAGGAGCGGGACGGAAGCGAGGATTGAAACCTCGGCCCGCCCGACCACGCCGGCAGCCGCTCGCCGGCAGGCCGTCGCTCCCTGCGCGGAAGCAAAGGATTGAAACACCTACACGGTCACGTTTACTCTGCCCGGCTTCGCTCCCCGGACAGGAGCGAGGATTGAAACGTGATGGCCTCGACAGCTTCCCGCATGAGTGGAGGGTCACTCCCCACGCAGGAGCAAGGATTGAAACCAGAACGAGAGTGGCACAGCGCGGCCATGCGCGATCGCCCCCAGTCGCTCCCCGGGGCGGGAGCGAGGATTGAAACATCATCCGCTGAAGGCGGCATTCTCTACGAGGTCGCTCCCCGCGCGGGAGCGAGGATTGAAACCTGGAGCCTTCGTGCAACACCCAGCTCCCTCCCCGCACGGGAGCAAGGCGCGCGCGTCAGTCGGGAACAGGAATTGAAACCTCGAACCGTCGTGGCACGAAACGGGGACAACGCCAGTGGCTCCCCAGACGGGAGCGAGGATTGAAAACCAGCCAGCGCTGCTACCGCGGCAGAACACCAGGGGCGGCGCTTCCCGTGCGGGAACGGGGATTGAAACTGTGCAGCGGCCCTGGACGATCAGATGCGCCGCCAGTCGCTCCCCATGCGGGAGCGGGGATTGAAACTGTACGGCAACCGGCGGCCGCAGGCCCCAACACGTTTGGACTCGAACGCGGGACCCGTCCCGAGCCACCAGGGCTCACCCGGGTCCCGTCAATAAAACGAACGAGACGACGGCGGAAAGCGGCTAGAGCTAGAGACCCAGATCGGAAGCGGCCGGCGCATGAAGAATGGCAGCGATCTCCTTGCCGCCGAACACCGACCTGAAGACGGTCAAGCCGACCAGAACGAAATCGTCAGGAACTTCGCCCAGCTCGTCCTGCATCAGGTGCGTGCTGCTCGTGGCAAGCAGGATATAACGAGACCGGCGGCCCTCGGGATCACGCTCCAGCACAACGACAGCCTCCCCGCCACCGAACCCGCTGCCGAACGCCGCTTCGCAGTCGGCAGCGCCGGCCTCGCCCAGCTCCTCCCGCATGATGTCAGCACGGTCGGTCGCCAGAAGCAGGAACCGTTCCTGCGCAGCCACGGGCACGAGGCGCCCGAACACGAGCAGAAACGCCACGGTCGACAGCAAGAGCTTTACCACAACAACAGCCATCAAGACACGGGTCGGACACCAGAGACACGATCCGGGGCCAAACGACAGATCGCCCGGCGTCCGAACAGCAACACCGCCGCGTACGGCCCGCCAACCCGCCACCCGCCGACAGAAGGAACGAGAACGGAAGGACCCACGATGACACGCGATGAGTTCATCAACGCCGCGCGCGAGAGGCGCCCCGTGCGGCTGGCCGACCGGAGCCTGTGCTACCTGCGCAACGAGTGGTATCTGCCCGAAGTCTCGGCTGACGGAAAGCTGACAATCGAGACCGGCCGCGAGCCGCCGATCGAGGCCGGCAGGGACCTGCTCGCCGAGCTGCGGACCGCCGGGCCGGCGCCGACCACGGTCCGCCGCCTCCTGGCGAGCCTGCGCACTCTCGACCCCGCCACCCGCGTGGTCGTCAGGGGCCAGGCGGGCGGGTTCGAGGACGTGCGGACAGAGTCCGTCGAAACCGTGCGTATCGCCGTCGAGGCCGGCTGCGGCGAGCCGGGCGCCGACCGCCACGGACCGGAAGACGAAGCCGGAGGCGAGCACGATCCGATCGAGACGGCCATCGTGATCGGCAGCGGCCCCGGCAGCCGACCCGGCGCAACGGACTAGCCGCCGATGCCGCCCGGATCAGCCGGCACCGGCCGGCCGCTCCCGCGTGTCCGCGGGCGCCGGCCGCCCGGCCGCCGCATCCGGCGGGACATGGAAGGCGTACTGGTCGAGCACGGGGTACTCTGCGGCCAGACTCGACAGCACGCGCTCGAGCCCGGCATCGAGCACGGACGAGGCGCCGTCGGTCACGGCGTCGAGCGCGCGCCGCGCGGCGTCCAGCGCGCCGGGCCCGAGCGCGGCCGCGACGGCCGCCTCCCAGCCCGGGCGCGCGGGCGCGCCGGGACGCGGATGGACGCCGGCGCCCTCGAGACAGCCCAGGGCGGACGCGGGCGCCGTCATCCGCACCTCCTTGCGGGCGTAGCGCAGCGCGAAGTCGTCGGCGAGCCCGCGGTGCGAGGCCGCCGGACAGGCCGGGACCAGAGCCGCCAGGTCGACGGCCGACGGGCCCGGGGGCGGCGAGAGCAGGTACATGCCCACGGCCGCGTGCACGTTGAATTGCGCACAGAGCACGTCGCCGGGCGGGATGTGCGAACCGGCATCGAGGGCGACGTCCGGCACGACCAGCCGGCCGGCGGCCGGCTCGTAGCGCGAGACGAGCTCTGCCGGCTGCGGGCGGCGCGGGTTGTCCACTTCGACGACGGCGATGTCCACGCCGCGCGCGGCGAGAACCTCGACATAGGCGGCAACGCGGAACGCGGCCGAGGTCGGGCGCGAGAAGCGCAGCACGCCGTCGTGGGGCGACGGCGAGAGGACGAGGTCGCAGTTGCGCGCGCGGCCCAGTTGCATCGTCTCGGGCGCGAGCGTGCCGGCAGGCGGCCCGCACGGAGCGGAAGTGTAGCCAGGCGCGGCGGCGGCACGGAGCCGCGGCGAAGCCAGGAGAGGCCGGTTCGGCCAACGAATTGGAACCGGGACACGCGCCGGCGCCCGGGGCCGCACGGAACGCTGGCGAACCGGGATGGAACAGCAAGACAGGGACGGACAGATGACCGTCAGTGTGAGAGTCGACGAGGTGAACGGCGACGTGTGCTTCGACTGCCCGGACTGCGGGGCGGAGCTCGAGCGCACCGCAGACGGCGAGACCATCGAGCTCGACGACATCGGCGCAGGACACGCCTGCGATGACTAACCGGCCAGGACTCGAGCAGCAACGAGCAAGCGAAACCGCGATCCGTACCGTCAAGGCGCTGGTCGTGCTGGACCCTGCCGGGCTATGGGACAAGGAGCCAGACCGGGAGTTCGCCGAGATCCGGCAGATCTACGAGGAGGACTTCCACCTGAAGCTCGACGCGGTCCGGGCCGACGTATTCGATCCCGGCCAGGCGGACCGGGCCGAGATCGTCATCTTCGACTGCGGCGGGGCCAGCCTCGGCAACGACCCGATGGGCCACCAGCTGCGCGCGCTGATGCGCTGGGCCGAGGACCACCCGTCGGCACTGGTCATCATCCGGTCCGCCCTCTCGTGGAGCTGTCTCCAGGACGAGATCGAGGACGAGCAGCTCCCCGCGCTGGCCAACATTGTCAACAACAATGGCAGGCTGACACTGCCAGCCTGGTGGCTCGCCACTGCCGCCGGCGGGCGCCCCAACGACGGACTCTCCGACTGAACGAGGACAACCCCGCCCGATACGGCAACCGTCACGGGCTGGCCTCTCGAGCCGCCGGGCACGGGAGCCGGCCAGCGACCGGAACGCACACGCCCCACACGGGCGGCCCGCACCGCCCGGACCCGGTGCGGACGGACTGACGGACCACGGGGGGGGAGGGGACGGGCCGATAATAAGGGAGACCGAACGGCTCCGAACCCGGCCACCAAGCCGGAGGAACGCCCGCGCGCCAGGCGCGGACCCTTCCCCGCGAACGCCCCTGCGGGGCGCAGCCAGCCGACGCCCGACGGGCCGCGAGGCCCGGCCGCGGCAGCGCCGCGAGACGCCCGCTTGACCGGCAAGAGGAAGGACCCGCGCGCCGCCGCGGGCCGGAAAGGAGGCCACGCCATGCGTTGACACGACCCACGGCACATCGGCGGAGGCCGGCGCTGCCCGCACGACTGAGGGAGCGCCGGCCGCAAGACGCGCCGCTCGACGGCGGCAGGCAGCCGGGCACGCCAAGCCCCTGCCGGGGCATCCGCACGCGGCGGCGCCCGGCGGCGAGGAGCCGGCCACCCGAAGGGCAGCGGGAAGGCCGCCACCGGCGGAAGATGTGAACCGCGAGGCCCGCCCGCGCAAGGATGAACCCGTCATCAGGACGGCGCCGACGGCGCGCACGTGTCCCGACCAAGTGGTAAGGTGAGAACGCGATGACCGAAGCGACGATGATCTGGACGGTAATCGGGACCGGCGTCGGGATGACGGGCATCCTGCTGACCGTTCTGCTGACCGTCATGACGATGCAGGGACGCGCGATAAACGCGCGGTTCGACGACCAGAGCCAACGGTTCACGGACCAGAACGCCCTGATCGAAGGCCGGTTCAACGACCAGAACGCGATGATCCAGGCACGGTTCGCGGACCAGAACGCGATGATCGAAGGCCGGTTCAACGACCAGAGCCAACGGATAGGCGACCTCGGCAACCAGCTGAACCAAGTCGCCGCCGACATGCGGGAGCTGCGGACGCACGTGTTCCAGACGCGCAGCGACCGGCACGCGGCAGCCGGTTAGAACGCCGGCTCTGCCCGCTCGCCGGGGGGCGGGGCGCCAGCCGCAACGCACGCCGCCGAACGGCAGCTGACGTCTCAACGCGTTGGATCCCCACCGAGTCCGACTCCTGGCGGGCGTCCCGCAGGAAGAGATCGCCTTCGGCGTCGTCCAGCGCTTCGCGACGCTCAAACGCCCCTGCCGCCAACCGGGGCAGGCGACGTAGAATCGAGCAGAATGGCATCACCGACGCGGGAAGCACTCGAGCAGGAGTGGCAGCGGTTGAGCCGCTACCATATCGATTTACGGCCTGCGGTGCTCGGCCCGCCAGAGGCGTTCTCGGACGCCCTCGCGCCACTCAGCCCCGACCTGTGGTACTGGCCGCGAGTGGACCCCAGTCGGATGCGGGAAAAGAGCCGCGCGGTCGCCTTGCGGATCGGGCTCAGCTTCGCCGGCGCACGGCGCCAGCCGACCACCGAGGAATTCTACGCCGCAGTGCACGCCGAGGCGCCCACCGAGGCGCAACGATGCCTGGTCTACGCCTGGGTGCTGCAAGCGACCGAGATGGATCTGATTCACGCCTGGGTCGAACAGGCCTACAGCTGGCGGCAGCTGGTGCGAGGACTGCACCACGCCGAGTTCGACGTCTACAGCCAGATCCGGATCATCAACGATTTCGCTAGCCGGGGCGAGTGCGGCGGCGTTCGCCTGTGGGACACACCATGAGCGACCGAGCGCGGGAGCTGACGCTCACCGAACCGGCGAACTCGCTGTGGCGAGCCATCCGGGGCCCGCTGGCGGTGTTGCGACACCGATACGAGGAGAAACCCGAGCGCTGGCAGATGGGAGGGGGTTCGGTGCTGGCGGCGCGCTGGAAGCACCGCCGGAGCACCGACATCGACCTGATCACGTCTGCCGGGTGGCACCTTGCCGGACTGAGAAAGACCGGCAACAACGGCTTCACAACCGAACTGGCCAAGGCCGGCGGCAAGCTCGACGGCTACAACGAGGCGGCCCTGGAAATGCGCTTCAGGAGGTATCAACGGCTGCACATCTACGGGACCGAGCCGACGCCGCGCGCCGGCCACGAACGGATGCGCATCGACGGCGAGGTGTTCGAGACGTTGTCGACCACACAGATCCTGGCCGGGAAGCTGCTGCATCGCGGGCTGAAGGCACCAGCACGAGATCTGTACGACTTGGTGATCGCTGCCGAGCGGGATCCGAAGGGTCTCGCCCACGCAGTGAACATGCTGTCACCGGACACGCAAGCCGACATGAAGTTGATGTGGCACGTGCGTCGGGACAAGATCGAGCGCGACGCCAAGCGGAACTTGATGCAGTTCGATGCGGACGTGCCGCTCCTGGTGAAGGCGGAAGAACTCGTAGAGCGAGCAATCAAGATAGTGAGCGACGCAGGCTACGACAGGATCAGAGTGCAACCTGCGAGACCGCACACGCCGGCCACGATCACCACGACGGACAATGCCGGACGACAACAGACGATAGCCGTGCCGAGAATCCGGCTCGAGGAAACGCTCGAAGGCGCCGGCATGAACGCCTGCCTTCGGGCACGCCGGATGGACCGGGAGCAGTTCATCGAGTCACTGTGCACAGTGCGCGAGGTGCCCTTGGCCCTCGGTAGCGGCGACAGCCTGCCGAACCCGCCGGTCCCTCCCGCCAGGGCAGGGTCCGACCGAAGCGGCAGCACACGCAATCGTACGTACGAACGGTAGGGAGGAGCACGACGCCGGTCTCGGGCGCGTCCGGCCCGCGCGGGCCACGACGCCGAGACCGAGATCAGGACCATCGAGCGCAGGCATTGCTACCTGCGGTCGGCGGCAGGAAAGGGAAAGCTCCCGCGCTCGCGCTACGCCCGACCTCCACACCGGCAAGCACGAGGTGGTCGGTGTCAACGTCATTTCAATCCCCGCTCCCGCGCTGGAAGCGACGCGCCGCCGCGGGCTCAATGGTCCGCACCTCGCCATTCCAATCCTCGCCCCCGCGCGGGGAGCGTCCCTGCCGATGCAAGTAGCTGCGAACCAACGACGTCCCAACGCGTTGGATCCCCGCCGGGGCCCGCACACCGCCCGGCACCGGCCTACGCGAAGATGAGCAGTGCCGCCGCGCCGACGGACACCAGCCACCCCAGCGCGGCCGCGCCGATGGCAGCGGCCAGCCGCACCGGCCCCGGGGGGGCCTCGAGCAGCGCCGCGCTGACGGCCGCGGCGGCGACCGGGAGGAGCCCGGGAAAGATGGTCCCCAGGCTCAGGCCCGCGGCCAGGGCCGCCACATGCATCAGCACCGCCACGGCACACACTGGCGCCGCGGGCCCGAACGACGAGCCGTCCACCGGCCCCGACCCGGCCGCAACGGCCAGCGCCGCGCCGGCGGCCAGCCCGGCGGCGGCCCCGCCGGCCGACACGACGAAGTAGTGGCGCAACGGGTCCGCGGTGCGCGCCGAACCCCGCGCCCAGGCCGCGGCGCCCAGCGCCGCCGACGCGTGCCACGGCAGCGCGGCCGCATGAACCAGCACGTTCGGCAGCGCCGCGTCCGGCCACCGGTACATCGCCAGCAGCGAGACCCAGCCGGCCGCCACCGCGGCCAGCGACAGGCCGATGAACGCCCGCGTCCGGCGACGGAACGTCCACGCCGCGCCTGCCCGCGCCAGCTGGATCGGCATGGTGGAACATAGCCGCCCCGCGCCCCCGGACGCAGCAGCCGGGAGATCCGCCGCCGGGCAGGAGACAGCCGATGAGAGAGACGACACCGGCGATGACCGAGCGGCGGACCGGCCGCCTGCTGCGCTGCGCCTACTGCGGCCGCAGCCGCACACGGGCCGCCTGCTGCGACGGGACCACCCGCCTCCCCTACGACCCGCGGACGCTGTCCGGCCGCGCGAGACCGGCCCCGCTCCCGGCGGCCGGCACGGGGCCGCGAGCGAACGGGGCAAGCGGCGTCCCGCCGGCTCCGCGGAAGCTCACCGGCGCTGGCCCGACGTGACCGGGTCGGCCGCCACGCGGCGCAGCACCAGCCCGCCCCGGCCCGGCGAGAACCCCGCCGAGACCCAGCTGCCGTCCGGGAAGCGCCAGGCCACCGAGAACGTCTCGCCGGGCGCCAGGCCGGGGCCGGCCGTGCGCACGCCGCGCGCCAGCTCCACCCCCGGGAGCATCAGCTCGTAGAAACGCTCGAGCGGCGTCACCCCCACGGCGGCCTCGGCGGCGCGCGAGGCCCACGGCAGCGCCCGGGTCGGGACGGCCGGGTCCGGCCGGCCGGCGGCAGGCTCGCCGCCACCGGGCCGCGGGCGCCCGGCGTCCGGCGGGCGCAGCGCATCGAGCGGACCCGCGCCGTCCGGCGCAAGGAGGCCCAGCGCGCCAATGGCGGCCAGCACGAGAACGACCATCATGAACACGAACCGGAAGAGGCACATGCCCGCGAGCGTACCGGGCGCGGCGGCACTGGCCGCCGACTGGCGGAACCCGCCCCCGGCGCGGCCTGAAACCGCGGCGGCGCTGGCCGAAACTGCGGCGCGGGCGGCGGCCTGCGCCGCCTGCTCGCTGCACCTGAACCGGACCCGGTCGGTATTCGGGACCGGCCACCCGAACGCGCGCCTGATGTTCGTCGGCGAGGCCCCGGGACCCGAGGAGGACGAGCGCGGCGAGCCGTTCTTCACGGGCCGCTCGGGGCAGCTCCTCGGCCGCATCATCGCGGCGATGAAGGCCGAGCGCGGGGCGGTCTACCTGACGAACGTCGCCCTGTGCCGGCTCGACGACAGCCGGCAGCTGACCAGGGCGCAGACCGACGCCTGCCGCGGGCACCTCGAGGCGCAGATCACGGCCGTCCGGCCGGCGGTGATCGTCGCGCTCGGCTCGAGCGCCTGGACCTGGTTCAGCCGCCGCGACAAGCGCAAGATGGCCGACGTGCGGGGGAGCGTCCACCGCTGGCGCGGGACGCTCGTCGTGCCGACCTACCACCCGGCGTTCCTGCTCCGGATCCCCGCCTTCAAGCGTGACGTCTGGACGGACATGCAGACCGTCATGCGGCTGCTCGAAGGCGGCGGCGATGCTGCGGAAGGCGCCGTCGAGATCGACGAGTCGCCGTGGCTGCCGAAGGAGACCCGCAGCCTGTTCGACTAAGCGGCTGCCGGCGCCCCGACGCGCCGGCTATCGCACCAGGCCGCGACCCGGCCCGCGTTCCCGCTCCCGCTCCTCGCTGACACGCTAGGCAGGGTCCGGCGCTTTCGGCGGCTCGCTGGCCTCGGTTCCGAGCCGGGCGCGTTGCGCCTGCCGGCCACCCTTGGCCAGCTTCCGCGCCGCGCGTTCGCGGCTCTCCCGAGCCAGCTCGAACCGGCCTTTCCAGTCCGCCACCCAAGGGCTCGGGTCCTCGGCTTCATGCACTATCCGGCCCTTCTCGAGCACGAGCTCGGTCTTCGGCTCGGGGATCCCGCGGTCGCACTCCGCCGAGTTGTCGACAACGGTGAGCTCATCAAAGCGGTGTGCCGTCTGCCGCAGGTTGTGGAGCGAGTGGCGGCAGCGCTCCGGCACCCGCCGCGGGTCGATCCAGTGTCCTGTCTGATGCTCGACGCGCCAGGCGATCCGCGCGTTGTTGATCTCGGGAGTCCGAGTCCCGATGTAGACGCCCTCGACACGGTAGCCGGCGTCGAGGACACGTTCGACAAGGCCACGCCCCGGCCGCCCGGAGTAGGTAGTCTCAATCCCGAAGTCCCGCCGTTCGGCCATCGCCTTGTCGATCTCCGCATCGACGTACGCATCGGTCCGCTCGCGGGCATCTGCGGTGTCCCAGCCACCGATGCCGTCGGCGATCGAGTCCTTGTCGAAGTAGCGTTGCGGCAGCCGGTCCTGGTTGGCGCGCCTCCATGCGCTCTTGCCCGCGCCATCGCAGCCCATCACGACGGTGAACACCGGGCGGTTGTCGAGCTGGTCAGCCATCCCCCGATTCTACGCCGGCCCCGCTGACCGGAAGAGGGCCGCCGGCCGCCCGGCCCCGGTCTCCGGGCGCGACACGTGGCGCGGGCCGGCCACCCGCGGAGAGCTTTCCCGGAACCACGCAGGAGGAGGAACCATGCGCATCTGGATCTTCAGGACCCGCATGGTGACCGCGACAGACCCCGGCACGATGGATGTCGCCTACGACATCGGCGTCCCGATCGCGGACTGCCCGGGCGACGCCGGTTCCGAGGTCATCCGCTACGCCGGCGACCTGCCCCCGGTGCGCTACAGGGACTATCCCGACGCCACCTGGGTCCCCAGCCTGCCGCCCGGCTGGGAGCGCTACGGCGCCTGGCTCGAGCACGAGAAGCGGGCGCACGAGGCCATGCTGGCAATGCTCCACGAGCACTGCCCGGAGACCCGGCACCTGAGCGGGTGGCCGCTCCTCTGGGCCAGGATCGACGCCGGCGCCGACCTGTCCCGGATCGAGTTCGAGATCGACCGCCCGCGCCTGGGGCCCGCCCGGCCCGCCGAGCGATCCTGACGGAAGGCCTCAAGAAGGGAGCAACCGATGCAAGCAATCAACGCGGAGACCGGCGCCCTGATCACGGGCACGCTCGAGAGCATCAACGGACGCGCCGAGATCGCGAGCCATTCGTTCCGCCTGGACGGCGACGGCCGGCTGAGATTCGAGCACGCCGGCGAGACCGAGATGTTCTGGGAGTCGAGCGAGACCGCCGAGGACGCCCGCGGCGGCACATTGTTCATCGACGCCAAAGGCAACGACGTGCCCGAGCACAACGTCCGGCTCGCCGACGACTGCCCCGACTGCGACGGCGAAGGCTACGTGCACGTGGAGACGGACACCTACCCGAGGCCCTTCACGAAGCAGTGCGGCCGCTGCAATGGCGCCGGCGCCGTGGCCGTGTCCGGGCGCCAGCCGGCGGTGCCGCCGCCGACCGTGCCGCACTGCGCCACGGTGCCGGGCGAGACTCTCCGCGCGCTTCGGGCGGCGCTGGACGCCGCCAGCGGCGGCGGCACGGCTGGCGCGGTGACGGCCGCCGCCCTCGCGCTGCTCGCGAGCGCGACCCGGGAGAACGGCGGCGGGCTGATCCCGCCCGAGCTGTGGCCGAGGATGCAGCCCGCAGCCGCACCGCCGGCGAGGCACCTGTCGGTGACGTTCGGGCCCGCCAACGCGGGCAGTCCGGAGGCGGGCTACGTGCTGACGGTGACGGGCAACCGCGGCGAGAAGCTGCTGAGGACATCGAAGCACCCGGTGTCTGGCGAGGACCTGACCACGCCGGAAGCCTGCCACGAGGTCGCCGGCATGTACCTGAGGAACCACTGAGCGACGCCGAACAGAGCGCCGATGAACATCACGAGGCTGCCGCTGCCCGGCAAGCCGAACGACTCGGCCAGCCGCCCGCCGCCGCCAGGCGGCAGGGGGGCGGCAGATGCACCCGCCGCCACGAAAGGAAAGCGCAGATGAACACCAGCAGGCTGAAGACCGTGCGCGACCGGCTCCTCGAGCTCGAACCCGCCCCGGCCACCGGGCAAGCAAACTACCCGAGCTACATCGACATGGACATACTGACGAGCGAGATCGACAAACTGCCGCCGGTCGACACGCTCGACATGAGCACCTACCACGCGGCCGGCGCCGGCTGCCGCACGCTGGGCTGCATCGCGGGCCTGGCGATCACCCTGTACCCGCGCGAGGCGGCGCTGTTCGCCGCCGAGTGGGTGGACGAGAACGGAAGCTGGCCAGACCCGCTGACCGCCGCCCGGGCCATCCTGGGCCTCACCGGCCAGGAGAGCTGGCGCCTGTTCCTCGGCCGGAGCGGAATGACCGACGAGGACCTGCACGCCATCACGCCGGAGCAGGCCGCCGCGGCCGTCGGCAACCTGCTGGCCGGGAAGGACCCGGACAGCCTCTGGGACCACGTGCCCCGCCGGTGAGCCCGCCGGAACCCGCCCGCGCGGGACGGCCCGCACCCAGGAGACTTTGCCGCCATGCTGCTGCCCGACGACCGCCTCCCGAAGCACCTGCTGCGCAGGCCCGCAGCGTTTTGTCCCTACTCGCTCGGCGACTGGATCGCCCTGTGCGAGCGGATCGGGACGCCGCACGTGCCGGCCACCCGCATCGCCGAGTTCGAGCGCTCGGACATGCTGAACCACGAGTATGACGGTCCCCATCAGCGGCGGCTCGACGCCGCCTCGGGCGCCGTGCGGCGCGCAGCCAGGCCCGGCACGATGCTGCGCTGGGACTGCTGCGCCAGCGCCCACCTGAAGCAGGCGATGGCCGAGGGGCGCCCCCCGGAGGACCCGGAGGCGCTCTGCCGCCTGCCGCTCGACGCGCGCGTCCTCGAGGTCCTCGACGACTACCCGCGGGTGCTGGTCCCGGTCTGGCGGCGGCTGTGGATCGTCGGAGACATGCTGTTCGCGGAGGGCTACCCGGCGGAGTACCGGGCCTTCGTCAAGAACGGCCGGCTCCTCGGCATCTCGTCCTACTACCCGCAACGCCCGCTGCCGCGCGACGAGCGGCACCTGGCCGCCATCGAGGACCAGGTGCGGGCGCTGCTGGCCAGCCTGTCCGGCCCCTTCGAGTGGCCCGCCAGAGAAGACGAAAGGATGCGCATCGGGACAATGATGCCCCGGCTCAGGCTCAACGCCAAGCAGCCGGACCCGGACGCGCCGGATCCGGACGGCGTCCACTTTACCGCCGACTTCGCCGCGACGCGGCGCGGCATCGTCCTGATCGAGGGCGGGCCGCCCCACTTCATGGGGGCGCACCCGTGCTGTTTCCCGGCAGGCCGCATCGAGGGCATCCGGCTGGAAGCCGCGGAGACCGGAGAAACCGGGCGCGGCGAGCCGGGCGGGCCATGAGACGGCACACCGAAGCCGCAGCGGCAGCACTGATCCAACGCGTTGGGCCGGGACGGGCAGCCGGGTTCGCGGCGCGAACGGGATGGCATGAAGCAGCCCGACACGTTGGGACACCGGGCAGCGAGCCAGCCCGCCCAGGGCAACCCGGAGACACCATGAGGAAGACGATTCGCGCCTGCGCCCCGGCGCTGCTCTTTGCCCTGACCTCCCTGACGGCCTGGACCGCCGGCATCTGGCACGCCATCGAGCACCGCGCGATCGCCGTGGGCCGCGAGGCCGCCCTCGAGAGCGTCTCGCCGTTCGACGGGCTCTGGTTCGCCGCCGGCATCCTGGGCATCCTCGGCAGCCACGAGATGGGCCACTGGTGGGCGGCGCGCCGCTACGGGCTGCGCGTCTCGGCGCCCCACTTCCTGCCCGCACCGACGATCGCCGGCACATTCGGGGCCTTCCTGCTGCTGCGGGACGCGCCGCCGACGCGCCGCTGCGCGTTCGACGTCGCGGCGGCGGGGCCGCTCGCCGGCCTGGCGGCGACCCTGCCGGCGCTCGGGATCGGCGTCGCGCTGTCGGCGCCGACGGAAGCGGCCGCCGGCGCCGGCCTCGCGCTCGGACACCCCGCGCTGCTCCAAGCCGCCACGGCCCTCGTCCACGGCCCGCTCGGCGAAGGCCAGACACTCGCGCTGCACCCGCTGGCGACCGCCGCGTGGCTGGGCATGCTGCTGACCGCCCTGAACCTGCTGCCCGCCGGCCAGCTCGACGGCGGGCACATCGCCCACGCGCTGCTCGGGCGCCGCGGCGCCAGGGCGGCCGGCCTGCTGACGACGGCCGCGGCGGCGATGCTGAGCGCGCAGTCGAACGTCTGGCTCGTCTGGACCCTCGTCGCCAGCGCGGCGACCTTCGCGAGCTGGCACCGGGGCGAGTGGCCGGAGAGGCCGGCGGCGCTCGGCGGAGCGCGCCGCGCCGCCGCCGCCGCGCTGGCCATGGCCCTGGCCATCTGCTTCACGGCCGACCCGCTCGGAACGGCCCGCTGACCGCGGGCCGACGGCAACCCCGCGCCGCCGCCGGCGGCCCCACCAGAGAGGACGAATCATGACGCAGGTCCGCACCGAACAGGCGCAGTCCGACGAGTTCGACGCAGCAGTCGTGAGGCTCAACGCCGTCTTCGAGAAAGCACGCCTGTCCGAAGTGATGGAGATCGCGGTGCGCGAGGCCGACGCAATCGACCGCGACGCCGTCGAGCCGCGCGGCGACGTCTGGCTGACACCAGACTGGTCGACGGCCACGAAGTGCTTTGCCTGCCTCGCCGGCATCGCCATCGCCGGCGCCAGCGGCGGCCTCGTCGGCGGGGCCGACCACTCACACCTCTACGCGCCGCGGGAGGAGGACGGCGGGAACGAGCGGAAGAAGGTCGGCATCCCCGTGGCGATCAGCCGCGCCATGGTGACACTCGACGCCGTCAGAACGATGGAGCTTTTCCGGGCCTGGGCAGTGTGGTACGGCGAGGAGCCGGCTACCGGCACCCCGGCGCGCGAAGCGCTGCTGGCCATCCCGCGCCGGCTCGAGGAGAACGAGGCGCTGCCCAGGGAAAACTTCCTGAGCATGCGCGGCTGGGACGAGACCGGCATGCTGCTCGAAGCGGTCCGGCTCGCGATCCCGGAGGTCCGGCGCATCGAGGACGCGGCACTGGCCGGCGCCCGGCGCCCGGCGACCGTCGCCTGATGAGGCAGCACGATGGCACGAACGTACCGCCGCCCGAGCCGGATGTTCGGCGGCCTGCAGACGCCGGCGCGGCGCTTCCGCATCATCCGCAGCGGGGCCCGCCGGCCGGAGCCGGCCGGGAACGTCGACGACGGCAAGCCCTTCCCGAGCCGGCTCCCGGGCAAGGTGCGGACGATCCGGCACGGCGACCGCGTCGTCCGCTCCTGGTGGGACGACCGGGATACGCCGCACGCCTGCGGGCGCGCCCGCCGCGCCGCCGACAGCGCCGCGATACGGAGCGGCCTGCGCGAGCACCACGACGAGACCGGGCAGCCCGGACCTGCTGAGACGAGCACGATCTGACTGGATAAGCTGTCAGAGTGACCACAGGGCCACGGACCGCGTTCGCGGTAATCTTCACAGAGAGCGACGAGGACGGCCTTGGCCGGGCGATCGCGCGCCTGCGGCGGGAGTTCCCCGGCCACCTGGAGCTGGTCTCCCGCACGGTGTACCTCGTCAGGCACGACGGTCTGTCGAGCGACGTCAGCAAACGGGTCGGAATCAAGGGAGACGAGCGGACGGCGGACGGGGTCGTCTTCAGGCTCGCCGCGGGGTCCTCCGGCTACACGAAGAGGGAGCTGTGGGAGTGGCTCGACAACCTGGAGCGCTGACCGCCGGCCCCACGGCCGGCCGACAGGAGGAAACAGCGATGAAGATCATGACGGCCATTCTGGCGGCGCTGGCAGTCGCGGCGGCGGCAGCCTGCGAGACCGACTCACGGATTGCATCGGCCAACCTGTCCCGGGCGGCCGACAACTTCGAGATCATGAGGCGTGTCGTCTTCCTCAACGGCATAACCGACACCTACCTGCTGTCGATCGAGGGACTCTGCTCGATAGAGGACCAGCGGGGCCAGCTCGAGGTGACCTGCAAGGTCGGCGAGACCGAGTACAAGAAGCACTTCCTCGGTCTCAGCAACAACGTGACCTACTTCGCCGAACAGCTCGACGGGGCGCGTGTCAGCGCGTACCACTACCGGGTGGTCTTCAAGCCCCAGGCGATCATCCCCGACATCGACCTGCGGACCAGCGGACGGGGACTGCCCGAGAACGCCTCCGAGAACGCCTCCGAGGAGAACGCCTCCGGGAACGAGGCGCGCTGACACCGCGGAACCAGCAGGCGCGAACGAGGCTGGACTCGGCGCGGAAGGAACACCGATGGACGATTGCACCTGCATCATGCCCGACCCCGAGGGGGACCGCGCCCGTTGCCACCACGCGGCGCAGGTTCGGGCGCGCAAGGCGCACCGTTGCAGCGAGTGCGGAGCCCCGATCGCCGCCGGCGAACGCCACGAGAAGGTATCGGCCATCTGGGACGGCAGAATCGGCTGGGAAACGATCCGCACCTGCCTGCCGTGCGCCGACATCCGCGACACGCTGTTCTGCGACGGCTGGATCCACGGCCAGATATGGGACGACCTTCGGGGCGCCGAGGTCGTCAGCGCCGAACGGGCGCCGAGCGCCTGCATCCTGCGCGAGCTCACACCGGCCGGCGCAGAGAAGCTGAAACGCGCCTGGCAGGCGCAGGCCAAGCTCGACGCCAGAGCCGGATGAAGCCGGCGCGGACCGGGCCGGAAGCCAGACACTTACAGGAGGGCGGGCCCTGCCGCCGGGCCCGTGTGATACGGTGAGGACCAGATGAACGACATCAGCGATACGACCACGATCGTCGTGGCAATCATCAGCGCCGCCATCGGCATAACTGGAATGCTCGGGATCATGCTGCGCTTCCTGACGAAGCGGATCGACGATCTCCGAACCGACACCGCCAAGCGGCTGGACGAGCAGAAGACCGACACCACCAGGCAGTTCGCGGAGGCCAAGGCAGACAGGGCCACGCAGCTGAACGAGCTCAGGACCGAGATGAGAAACGGGTTCGCCGAGGTCAGCACCCGCCTGCAGCGCGTCGAAACCCGGATCGACGACACGAACAAGCGCATCGACCTGATGGGCCGCGACATCGCCGACCTGCGCGACCGCACCGGCGCGCTCGAAGGCGCGCTGTCGACCTTCATGAACGAGCGCCGCGACACCAGCGCCGCGTGACGTACGCGCGCGACCGCGCCGCCCACCCCGTCCGCCACACTCTCTCCGGCATGCCCGCCGACCGCATCCTCGACGCCGTGCCCGGGGCGCGGCGCGCCCACGACCGGATCGCCGACGGCGCGACGCGCGACGCGTTCCGCGAACTGCTCGGGGCGGCGGCCGACCTGCGGCTCGAGGCTCGCGAGCGTGCCGCCGACAGGCAGGCGTTCTTCAGCTTCGGACCCGGGAGCTACCCGCGCTGCCGGATCAACAGGAGCAAGGGCATCGCCTTTCACACCACGCGCACCCGGCCGCCGATAATCATCCGGTCCCCCGGGGACGACGGACTGCGCCTGGCGAGGGGCATCCTCAGGCGCCGCGCGCTGGACCTGTCGCTGGACACGCCATCCCACTGAAACGCAGGTGCGGCGCGCCCGGCTGCTCATCAGGAGCGGCCGCGTCAGAGAGCGCTGCTGCCGCCGCCGGCTGGCGGCCAGCCACCTGCGAGACCTCGACCGCACGAACGCCGAGCCAATCACGCTCGAAGTCCGCGCGAGGGCGGGCAGGACGAGCAAGGGAGAGTAGCACCATGCAGACCCGGACCGAGCACATCCAGGCCGAGACGACCGACACGGCGCCGGAGCCGGCGCCGGCGAGCCAACTCATCTTCCGCGGCCTGCGCGGCATCAGGCGGGCGATGGCCGCCGCCCGCACCATCCTGAAGGACGCCACGGGCCCGAGGACCGACTGCCGCCTGATCTCGCGCGCCGGGCAGGACGGCGCCACGCTGCTCGCCACGTGCGGGCACCGGATGATGTTCTTCCGCATCCCGGCGGACAAGTCCGGCCCCGGCCACGAGTTCGACGCGCCGCTCCCGCTCGAGGCGGTCCGCGGCGTCACCAGCCGCAAGGGCGGCGCCACGCTGCGGATCGAGACAGCGCCCAGCAGGGGGGTCACGCTGACGTACGACGGCGCGGGCACGCCCGATCAGGCGTTCCCCGAGTCGGCGGCGCTCCAGGCCTGCAGCTTCGAGCGGGTGCTCCGCGACTTGCCTGCGGCAACCGCGACCGCGCGCATCCGGCGCACCGAAGCGCTGAGGGCGCTGCGCGGCCTGCCCGCCCAGTCCAGGTTCGTGCCGGCGTGCAGGCTGTCGATCGGCCCCGGGGGCCTGAAGGTCTGGGCCACGAACGCGGCGCTCGTCGGCCCCGGCTGCCCGCCGGACGCCGTGCTCGCCCCGGCCGCCGAGGGGGACCTGGCCGAGGAGACGGTCTTCGGGCTCGACCGCGGCCACCTGGCCGGCGCGCTGCGCACGATGGCCGGCGCGACGCTGTCGGTCTTCGTCGCGGACCCGTCGCGGCCGGTCCGGATCGCGTCCGCCGACGAGACCGAGCAGTACGTGATCGCGGCGGCGCGGCTGACCTGAGACCGCCCGCGCACGACCCCCATCCAACGCGTGGGAACAACCCACCGCCGTGCGGCCCCGAGACCGCACCCTTGCACCCGGAGAGTGAGATGACGCAGCCGTTCCCAACCGCCCGGCCGGTGGCCGGACCGAAGATCCGCGACTTCGGCGAGCACATCCCCGGCGCCCGCAAGGACACCGCCGCGCTGCGGCTCGGCGCCGGCATCGACGCGGACCCCGAAGCGAGGGGCAGGCTCTCCGAGCTGTGGCCGAAGCCCGACTGGCGGCGCGCGGCGGCCGAGCGCGCCGCCGCCGGCCGCGACCCGCGCCCGCTGGCCTGCGCCCGGGCCATGCGCGACCTGCTGCGCACGCCCCGGGGCCTGCGGGACGAGCGCCAGATGGCGGCCGGGAGCGGAAGGACCATCCGCGGCCTCGCGCTGGCCGTGCTCGACGGCGGGCTCTCGGCCGCCGAGGCGCTCGAAGAGCTCGCGGCGCGCCTGCCGGACGACCCGTACAACTGCTCGCGGGCGCGGGCGCGAGCCGTGGAGAGGACGGCCGCACTGTACACCGAGATCGGGCACCGCCACGACCTCGGGCACCTCTCGGTCCACCGGACGAGCCGCGACTGGTACATCCGGCGGGGGACGGAGATCCTCGCGAGGGGCGCGGACCTGGCCGAGGCTGCGGCCGGCCTGCGCGAGACGCTCGCCAAGCTCGAGGCGGACGGCCCAGCCCGCAAGAACGGCAAGCGCACGTACTTCGTGTGCTATCACAAGGTCGACGGCTCGAAGCGCTTTGGCGTCCACCGCAAGCACCACGGGCGCTGGACGCTCGTTCCCGGCGAGCGGGAGTACGACACCGACGAGGAGCCCAGGGCGCGCCTCAGGGACCACGAGGACGAGATCGACCGGCGCTGGAACGAGTGGCTGAAGGTCCCCGGGGAGCGCAACCGCGAGGACCAGCCGCGCACGCCGCCGGCCGCCCACGCAGCGAGCGACCCCGGCGAGTTCGCCGCGCGCCACGGTTTCCGCGGCGTCCAGTTCGGCAACTGGGTCGAGGGCGCGCGCCGGCGCCGGGACCTGGCCGAGGCCTCGCAGGCGCTGGCCGACCTGGCGCGCACGCTCGAGTGGCCCGAGCGGTCGCTCTCGCTGGGCGGAGCGCTCGGCCTCGCCTTCGGCGCCCGCGGCAACGGCGGCGCCCAGCGGGTGCGGGCGCACTACGAGCCCGGCCAGCGGGTGATCGCCATCAGCAAGCCGGCCGGGCCCGGCACGCTGGCCCACGAGTGGTTCCACGCGTTCGACCACCAGGCGGCCGCCGCCGCCGGGCTCGGGCCCCGCGCCTTCGCCACCAGCCCGGAGGGACGCCGCGCCAGGGGGCCGGGGAAGACGCCGGCCGGCCGGCTGCTCGAGGCGCTGCGCGGCTACGGCGACTGGCTGGACGAGAGCGGCCTGGCGCGGCGCGCGCGCCGGCTCGACCGGCGGCGGGCGAAGCCGTACTGGGCGACGACCATCGAGCTCGCCGCGCGCGGGTTCGAGGCCTGGGTTGTCTGGAGGCTCCAGCGCGAGGGCATCCGCAACGACTACCTGGCGAACATCGTGCGGCCGGACGGCTGGACCGGGCGGCCGGAGCTCGACCAGCCCTACCCCTACCCGTACGAGGACGAGCTGCTCGGGATGGACCGCCTGCTCGGCGCCGTCGCGCGGGAAGGCGCGGCGCTCGCCCGCACGCTCGGCTGGTGACGGTCCGCCGCGCGCGGCCCGGCCCCCGGAAGGAGACCGCCATGGAAGAACCGCGAGCGCACGTACCCGACCCGCCGGCAGCGCCGGCGCCCGAGGCGCCAATGAGCACGAAGACCTACGAACGGCGAATGAAGGCGATCCACGACGAGCACGACCGGCGGGCCGACAGGCTCCCGCCCGGGGACACGGACGCCGCGGAGCGGCTCGACCGCTGGCTCTCGGCACAGGTCGACAGGCTCGACGCCCGCTTCATGGCCGGGGCCAGGGGAACGGGGAACGCCCAATGGCGGCGATGACCCCGTCCCGGCCGACTGCCGGCCACTACGCTACGTGCATTCGGAAGCCGCGGCGCGCGCCGGGGCTTCCATGCCGATCCGGCCGCAACCCGCGGCCCCGGACGGCCCGCCGCAACCAACGGACCAGGGAGGCGCTTGATGGCACCGCAGCAACAGAAGCCCGGAACGGCAGTAGCCACGCTCGACTACTTCCTGCACGGAACGCTCCACGAGGCGCGCACCGTACTGGAGGCCGCCACGGCCGTCCTCCGCGTCCGCGACGCGTCGGAGACCGCCGGGCCGGCCGGCGACGCAGCCTCGGCAAGCGAGGACACGGGCGAGGCCCCGAAGGAAACGGACGACGAGCCGCCCGAGTCATGGGGAATCGCGTCAGGCGGCGCAAACCCCGCCGAGCGGCCCCCGCCGCCCAAGGCCGGCGAGCCGCCGCCGCCACCGCCGCCCGAGGCCGCCAGGCGGCCGCCCGACGCTGCGGCGCCGACGCCGGCGCCATGGGCCCCGGGTGCAAAGCTGACAACGGCCCAGGTTCGCGAGATCCGGCGGACCTACCGGCCGAACGAGAACACCGCGGCGCTGGTCAAGCAGTACAACGTCACCGCGACCACGATCCTGAACATCGTCAACCGGATCACCTGGACCGATCTGGCGCCCGAGCCCGGCGAGTACATGCCGCCGGCCGCCGACGCGGGGGCGGCCGGGCGCCCGGCCAGGAAGGCCGCGGGCCCCGGCAAGGAGCAGAAGCCGCCGGAGCGCGAGCCGCAACCCCGGCCCCTGCCGCGCGCGGCGGCCCGTCCGGCGGGCCCGGGCAGCGGCCGGCGCGCCGGCAGCCAGCGGGGGCCGAAACCCCGCCGTCCGGGACCGACCGGCGCGAAGCTGACCGAGGCACAGGTCCTGGCGATCCGGGCAACCTACCGGCCGGGGCACGACCTCAAGGCGCTGGCCGCGGCCAACAACGTGTCGGAGACAACCATCCAGTCGATCATCAACAGGACGAGCTGGAAGCACCTGCCGCCGGTGCCCGGCGAGCACGCCGGGGTCGCCGGAGCGCCCCGGCCGCCGGCAAGCGCCCGGCCGGCCGGCAACAAGATCCGGCCGGCACCGCCGGCGGCCGCCAAACCGGCCGCACCGCCGCAGGGCGGGAGGCGGCGCACCGGCGCCACGACGGACACGCCGCCCGAGATCGCACGCGAGATAGCGCGGCTGACGCCGGAGAGCATCAACAGCATCCGCTCGCAGTACAAGGCGAGCGGCGCGGTCTCCCGCATCGCGAGACACTTCGGGATCAGCATCGACACGGTCCGCGCCATCGGCCTGTCCCACACCCGGAGCCAGCGGTCCTGACGCCGGGCGCCGGGCGCCCGGCGTCAGGCGCGCCGGCGAGCGCCGGGACGCCGCCCCGCGCCCGCAGAGACCAGCTGCCCTGCGAACCCGATCGTTCCAACACGTTGGGACGCCCCCGATGACAGCGCGGCCTGGGCCCGCGCCCGGCCGCCGGGGCACCCGCCGGACACGCGGCCGACCTGCCGCGAACGCCGCGCGGCCGACGCCCCGACCCCCCGGCCCGGAGCGGCAAGGAGACGACCGATGCTGACCAGAACGACGATCACGATCAGGGAGTGCGAGCTGCCCATGCCGGAGTCGCGCGAGGACCTCAAGACCTCGCTCCGCGAGCAGGTCGCCGACTTTCTCGCCACCGAGGATCCCGATGCCGCCGGAAACGCCGACGGCGACAACCCCCACATCAACGTCACGTTCGCATCCGACGTCAAGAACGACGACAAGCCGCCTCTGCTCACCGCAACGATCACCATCAGGAATTACGAGCTGCTGGAGTCCTGCACCAACGACTTCAAGGACTCGCTCCGGGAACACGTCGCCAACTGGTTCCGGGTGAACGTTCCCGCCGCCGACGGGTTCGCCGGCGACCAGGATCCCGACATCATCATCACGCTGCACACGGTGGACGACGACAACCGGCAACAGCTGCCGCCGACAGGCATTGCCATCGCGCCGCCCGGCAGGAGCCGCGCAGCCCAGGAAGTGCTGCTGCGAATGTACGGAGTCAAAGGCGCAAGGGCAATGCGCCCGCCGCCACCGACACACGAGGAAGCAGCGAGGATCCGCAAGTGGCTCGAGGCCGAGGGTCTGGCGGAAGCAGAGGACACCCGAGGTTCGAGCGTGCTCACGCCCGAGGGCGCCCGTGCCGCCAGGGCGATCCTCCGCTACCGGGAAGCCGAACTGGACGGCCTTCCGTTTGAGCTGTGGAAGAAGGATCACGACCCGAAGCCGATGAGCCTGGAAGACTTCCGCGCGCGCGCGACCGGCCTCTGCCACGCGCCCGGCGGCGAGACGTACCAAACGAACGGCTACCTGATGCTGACGGCGCCGGCAACCAGCGACAAGGACGACGCGCGGCAGGTGCGAGTAACAGCCGACCACATGTTCCAGCCGGAGCTGTGGACACGCCGCGTCACGAAGCCCGTCGGGTACGTGTTCGAGAACGGGAAGCCGCTCATCGCGTTCGACCAGCACGGGCTGTTCATTGACGCCTGCTACTACGAGCTCGTGCTCGAAGCCACGTGTCGGGAGGCACGCTGGACCGCGATGAAGGTCAGACCGGCCAACCCGCACTACCGCCGCGCCCGCGGGCACTGGCAAATGGTGCGGGTCGACACCGCCGCCACGGAAGCCGCAGCGTTTGCCGCACCAGTCATCCTCGGCGAAACGCCCGCGGGGATCCGGGCCCTGCTCAGGGCCGACAGAAAAACCGGCGTCCGGCGCCTGACGCCCGATAGGGCACGCCGGGCGCCCATCGCCGCCGCACCCGCCGCCAGACCCTGCCGCCAGCCCCGCGGACCGGCACGAGCAAGCCGCCCCGCGCCCCCGCCGCGAGCCTCGCGGAGCCCCCGCATCGCAACACTGACCCGCACCCGCCGGGAGCCCAAGGCCGGCCGGCCGCCGCGCGCACGCCCGCGGGAGCACCTGCGGACGCGCCGCCCCGAGAGGAGTTGCCACCAGATGCCGCAACCACACCGCACAGGGCCGCTGCCCCCGGGCGGCGAGCTCATCGCCATGGCCGAGGCGCACGAGGCGTTCAGGGTCCGCCGCCGCGAGGGGATCGCGGCCCTCGGCTACGCCTTCGTCACGAACGACCCGGAGCAGTTCGCGTGGCCGCGCTCCGAGCTGCGCGGCCTGATGGTCGACGAGGCCAGCGGGCGCATCCTGGCCCGGCCGTTCCAGAAGTTCTGGAACGCGGCCGAGCGCGGCGCGGCCGGGACCGACTGGAGCGAGCGCCACGTCGTGCTGCCCAAGCTCGACGGCTCGCTGGTCTACCCGGCCGGCGGCCGCTGGGTCACCCGCGGCGGGATCACCGACACGTCGCTCCGGGCCGAGGCCGTCGCGGCGGCGATCGGGACACCGCTGGGAGCGCTCCTCGAGCGGACGCGCACGGACCCGGCGGACGGGGCGCCGTGCACGCCGTGCTTCGAGTACGTCGGACCCGGCAACCGGATCGTCATCGCCTACGCCGAGACGCGCCTGGTGCTGCTCGCGGTGCGCCGCATACCCGACGGCGAGTACTGGCCGACGGCGCGCGTCGCCGAGGCATGGCGCGCGGCCGGGGCGGCGGCCGGGACATGCCCGGCGCTCGACGTCGTGCGGCCGCTCGAGGGCGTCGCCGGCGCCGGGCCCGGCGAGCCGATGTACGCCCGCCGGCTCGCGGAGGCCGTGGCCGCCTGGCCGGCCGGCCGCGACGAGGGCGTGGTGGTCGCCTTCGAGCCGTCGGGGCACCGCGTGAAGATCAAGTCGCGGGAGTACGTCGCGCTGCACCGCGCCCGCGACGACTACAGCAGCGAGAGCCGCGTGCTCAAGGTCTGGAGCGACGGCAACCGCCGCGCCCTGATCGAGCAGCTCGGCGGCGAGCGGGCCGCGCGCCTGCGCGGCTACTACGACGCTCTCGACGGGGCTGTTGCCAGGCAGGCGCGCACCGTCGCCGCCGAGGCGGCCGCCGTCTGGCGCCAGGCGGGAGCGGACCGCAAGGCCGCCGCGATCGCCTGGACCGCGGCGACCGCGGGCCGCAGCCGCGTGCGGCCTCTCGGCTTCACGGCGTTTGGCGCCGTCGAGCGCGGGGAGGACCCGGAGGCGGCCGTCCGCCGCAACATCGAGCAGCTGATCGCGCGCGCCTCGACGCACCAGGGCCGGATCGACGCCAACGTGCGGCCGATGCTCGGGCCGGACACGCCCGTCTGGCGGCCGCCGGACGGCAACCGCGGAGACGCCGAGTAGGCGCCCAACGCGTTGGGCCGGGGCCGGCGCGGCGTCGCGGGCCGGAAGACTAGACCCATGACCGAGACGTTGGGATTGCTGTTCAAGGTGCTAGTGCTGGCGCAGGCGGTAGTCCTCGTGGCCATCAGCGAGGCGCTCTGCGCCCTGACGGCCGTCACGCGGTCGAAGGCCGTCTCCCGGCTGCACGGGGAAGTCGTCCGCCAGATGCTGCTCTCCGCCGTGCTGCTGGACCCCACCGCCACGCCACGGGCCCAGCACGCGCTCGACAGGATGGACGCCTGGGAGGACGAGCACCTGCGTTGACGGGAGACCGGGCCCCGAACCGCCGGCATCGCCGGCCGGCAAGGCGGCCGCTGGCAGCCGGCAGCCCGCACGAGGCGCCGAAAGGAACGACGATGACCGACGAAACACGGGAAGCGATCACCGAGCTCGGGGCGAAGCTCCGCGACTGCGAGTGGCGCCTGGACGGACACGCGATCCGGCACACGGCGATCCAAGCGACCGAGACGTACCCCAGGCTCGACCTGTCCCCACTCGGGATGGCGGTCGCCCGGATGGATGCCGACCGGATCAGCGAGCTCCTCGCCAATCCGGAGCACGCCGGGTTCCGCAGGGAAGTCAAGGCGGCAAGGCGGGACATCCGGGACCACCTCCTGGAAGCGGCGCCTGCCGCCGGCGGGCAGCTGCCGGGCGCCCCATGGCTCGACCGGGAGGCGCTCAGGTATGCGGCGGCCTGGCTGGTGGACGAGCAACCGGCCCGGGCCGAGAGCAGTCAACTGCTCGGACTCGACACCGCGACGATCCGGGCGATCAGGAACGGGGCCGACGCGGCCGACGGCGAGATCGGCCGCGCCCTGGCGGCGGCCCTCGGCTCGAACAGCAACGAGCTGCCGGCCGAAGCCGGGCTACCGACGCGGCGGACCGGCGCATTCGCGAGGCAAGCCATCAGCCGGCAACACCCGCCCGAACCGGGCGAACGCGCCTGCGAGCACTGCGGCAAGCGGCGGGCGGACCACAAGCTGTTCACGATGTTCATGGCGTGCGGGCAGGGCGACGCCACGAAGAACACGTCGTACCTGTGCGGCGAATGCGCGGCAGAGGGCGTCCGCTGGCTCGAACGCATCGGCTTCAAGGTCGCCACGGCCATCGACGGCAGCGGGTGGGACGCACTCGTCGAGAGGCTGCCCGAAGCCGGCACCGAGACGCACGAGAGCGGCGGGCAGCGGCGCGCGTGACAGCCCGGGCGGCGGGACCAGGCGCGGGCCGACAGACGCAATGAACGCGCTCTTCTGCGTCGCCGCCGCGGTAGTGGGACTGGCCATCCTGGCGCGCCTGTGCGCGGACCGGGCGCTGAGGGCCCAGGGCGACGTCGACGCCGTCGACGGCTGGCTCGAGGCCTACGCGGTCTACGACCGGCTCGGCCTGCTCGGGGCGCACGCGCTCGCCGACACGCTGGCCGAGTGCCGGCGCCTCGAGCGCGGGCGCCGGCGGGCCGTGCGCCGCCGGCGGGCATAAAACGCCGCCGCGCTCGCCGCCGGGATCACGGCCGGCGCCCTGGGAGCCTGGGCGCCGGCGCCGCGGTCGAATCGGCCATCGAACACCTGACCAAGGAGGGTCCTGCCCGGCGATAGTCCCGCCGCCGGCGCCGTTGTCGAGACCGCACCGCCGAGTTCGATTCGAGCATCGGAGGCGCCGGATGGCTGGGACAGCCGGGCGCCACCGGGCGCCTGACGGCGGCGAGACGATCGAGATCGAGTGCGCCGTTCCGCTCCGGGACGGAGGAACCGATGACCGAGACGAGGATGTTCACACGGTTCAGTCTCCGGCAGGTCGAACTACTGCTGAGGTTCCCGCGCGGGCCGGAGGGTGGCGCGCCGCCGCTGCCGGCGCTGCGGAGCAGCGAGCGCCATTCGCGCCGGCCGCTCGAGGGGGCTCGAGCGCAGGGGCTACGTAGTCGCGGTCGACAGCAACCGATGGCGGCTGACGCCGGACGGCCTGAAGGCGGCCCGGGACCTGGCCGCACGGGTCGCGCACTGCACGCGCTGCGGGGTCATCACGGAAACGGTCGAGGGACGGTGCGGCGCATGCAGGCACGAACGGGAGAGCAACGACGACAGGCGCCACCGCCCGGCCGAGCCGCGCCGGCTGGAGGTCTGGTAGTGTCAGCCGTGGCGCGCGATGCGATGGCGGCGGGGCTGCCGCTGCCGCAGGAGCGGCAGCGCAAGCGCACCGCATACAGCGCCGGACGGGAGGCATCTTGAGCAGCGCGTTCTGCGCGGTGACTGGCCGCGCCGTTGCGGACGCCGAGCGGCGCGAGGCGCAGTCGGGCACGAGCTACGCGGTGGCGCGAGTGGCGGTCGATGTCGAGCAGCAGCGCGATGGCGAAGCGGGCCGGCCGGAGCCGTGGTGGCTGCGCGTGATGGCGTTCGGCCGCTCGGCCGACTCGCTGGCGTCGGTCCGCAACGGCGAGGTCCTGCACGCGGCCGGGAGACTGGAGCGGTCGCACTACGCCGGCCGGGACGGCGCGGAGCGCGAGGGCTGGACGCTGCTCGCCGACTCGGTGATTGCGGCGCGGCCACCGTCCAGTCGTGGCCGGTCGAAGGCGAAACCTCCGCCGCCGCCGCCCGACGACCACGAGCGTGAAACACTCGAAGGGGAGACGCCATGACCGACAACCAACGAGCACGCGGGCGCGGCCGGGCCGCACCCGTGACCCGTCGGGCCGGCGGACGGAAGCCGAAGGCCAGGCCCGAGCCCGGGCCGGTGGCGCCGTGCCGGGTGTGCGGCATCGTGCAGGTGCTCGATTGGGCGCTGCGCTGCCAGGACTGCGCGGCACGGGAAGCGGCCGGCGAAGCGGGTCGCGAGACGCACGACGAAACACCCCGAGAAGCCGCCGGGCAGCGCGGCTCAAAAGCACCCTGATCAATCACGAGGTGCGACCCGGCCGACAGCACCAACCCGGAGCGCTCCGTCGACGATCTGCGGGATCCCGTGCTACCAGACGCGCGGCGCGATCCCTGCCGATTGCACGAAGGCGCGCACCTCGAGCCGCGGCCGAAGCCGTGATCGGCTCGCTCGAGCTCTGTGCCGGAGCGGGCGGCCACGCTCTCGGTCTCGAGCAAGCCGGCTTCGCGCATCGCGGCCTCGTCGAGATCGACCACAACTGCTGCGCCACGCTGCGCCTCAACCGGCCGCGCTGGAGGGCGGCAGCAACCTGCGGCACGCTCGCCGGGACCGGCCGGAGGAGCGCAGGGGCCGACCCGGTACACTCCCGCCCCATGCCGATCCACCCCGCCGCCAGGGTGCACCCGAGCGCCGTCATCGACCCCACGGCCGACATCGACGCCGACGCGGTCATCGGGGAAGGGGTCCACCTCGGACCGGGAGCGAAAGTCGGGCGGAGAGCCCACCTCCGCAACGAGGTCCACGTCAGAGCGAGGGCCGACGTCGGCGCCGGGGCCGACGTCGCCGGCTTCGTCGTCGGTCCGGACGCCCGGGTGGGTGACGGCGCCAGACTCGAGCCCGGGACCACGGTCGGCAAGACGGCCCGCATCGGCAGCAACGCGCACCTCGGAGCGCGGTCCAGGGTCGACCGGAACGCCGAGGTGGGCGACGGCTGCCGCATCGGCGAGCTCACCTGGGTCGAGCCCGCCGCCAAGGTGGGCCGGGAGACGCGCACCGGAAGGAGCACGCGCATCGCGGCCAGCGCCGAGGTCGGGCCGCACGCACGGCTGGGGGATAACGTCCGCGTGGCCCCCAACTGCAAGGTGGGCGCACGCACGACGATCGGCGACGACGTCCACATCGGCATCGACGCCGGGGTGGGGATCATCCCCTCGGCGTCGGTCGGGGCCGACTGCCGGGTCGGTCCCGGGACGCGCACGGGCGGCGCCGTCACGATCGGGGATCGCTCCGCGGTGGACGCCAACGTGTCGCTCTTGCACGGCGCGGCGGTCGAACCCGGAGCAAGCGTCGGGGCCGGATGCCGGATCGAGGCCGACGCCGTGATCACGGCCGAACAGCCGCTCCCGCCCCGCACCAGGGCAACGTCCGACGGCCGGCGCGAGGACGTCCTGATGGAGACCGACGACCTCGACTTCCGGGACGGGGACGAGGGCGAAGTCGCTACGCGGCCCGCCGGCCACGACTGGCCGGAGGACCCCGAGCCCCGCCCGGGCCCCGAGCCGGCGACTCGCACCGCCGCGCGGGCAGCCGCCCGGCGCGAGAGCGACGGACCCGCCCGCTGAGCCGCGCCGGCCGCCGACCGGCCGCGCACCGCCGCCACGCTGCCGGCCCAACGCGTTGGAACAACCGCCGACCCGGCGGCAACGACCACCCGACTGCCGCGCCGCCCGGGCGGCCACCCTCGGGCGCCGCCCGGCCTCGAGGCGCGAAGCCTCGTCCGCCGAAACCATCGACGCGACCCCGCCCGTCGCGCCGTCCACGCCCTACGCCGGGCTCAACGGGTGCGCCAGCACGCGGCCGGACGCGCCGGACCAATCACCGCACCCGGACCTCCCAGGGAAGGAGAACGAGGAGGATGCAGGCACGCAACAGGAAGACCGGATCGCCGATCATCATGACGCGTGAGAGGCTGTACGGCACGAGCAAGCTCGACACCGATTCGTTCAGCCGCGAGGAGGGCGGCAGGATCTCGTACGTCTTCGACAGCGACGGCACGACAGTCGACTGGGACTCGGGAGAAACGGTCGGCTTCATCGACGCCGACGGCTTGCTGCTCGACCTCGACGAGATCGAGCTGATCGAGACGGCGGACGCGGCCGGACCGAGCACCGCCGAGGGCGCGGACACGGATCCGGAGGGCGGCCGCGCATGACCCGGGGCCGGACGAACGCGGCGCGGGCGACCGGCAACCTGGTACCCGTCCACCGAGGGCAGGCTCGCCGAGGAGAACCGAAATGCGTACGATCGGGATCACGCTGATGCTGGCAGTGGCCAGCGCGGGGACCGCAGCGCAGACGACCGAAGGGGCAGCGCAGCCGAGCTACGACGGCGAGCTTTTCAGGAGAACAGCGAGGTTCCACAACTGGGCCCCGGTCGGCGAGATCCGAGAACGCGAGGCCGCAATCAAAGAAGCGGAGGCTGAACTCGAAGCGGAGAGAACCGCTGTCGCAGAGCGCGAGGAGGAGGTACTGAAGGACGAAGCCGCCGTGGCGCAGCGTGAAAGGGACGTGCTGAGGGACGAAACCGCTGTGGCGCAGCGCGAGAGAGACGTGCTGAACCGCGAGGACGCTGTATCGGAGCACGAGGAGAAGGTACTGAAGGACGAAGCGGCCGTCTCGGAACTCAAGGAGGCAGCGCTCAGGGAGGCAAGCCAGATCAGGGACCGGAGCGTGGGAATCGCGTGGACAGCCGTAGTCCTGGGAGGGGGCGTCGGTTTCTGGTCCGTGTGGCGGCTGCAGCCGTCGACCGTCGCGCGCTTGAACCAACGGCGCAGAACCGCCGAGCAGGGCCTAGCGTCGATGCGGGACGAGCGAGACGAGGCCCAGGCGCAGCTCCGGAAGAAAGCAAGCGCACTGACGGCCGCGAAACGCAAGAACACACTGCTACGGAAGGCCGTAGACGGGGCGGAAGCCAAGTGCCGAGACGCGGAGGCCGCCGTCGAGGAGACGAAGGAAATCAACACGGGGCTGCGGCACGCCCTGGACGGGATGGAAACCAGGCGCCGGGAGAGGGACGCCACCATCATCCGCTTGAGAGTTGACCTCGACAACGCCGGGAAGGCCCGGGACGACGCCGACGCAAAACGCCGACAGGCGGAGGCCGCCGTCAGCCGCCTGAACGCCACCATCAGCCGGCTGCGGGCCGAGCTCGAGGACGCGAAGCGGGAGGCCGCCAGCCGGGCCACACAGGAAGGAATGGCGCGGTTGTTCCTCGGCGTGCCGGCCGGCGCGAGCAGAAACGTCATCAGGGCCGCCTGGAAGCGAGTGGCGCGCACGGTGCACCCGGACCATTGCCGGGGGCCGGAAGCCAAGAGGCTAACCCGGAAAATTCGTGAGGGGTCTGTCTCAGGTAGAGACACAAGAGCCTCCGTGTGCTAAAAACGCTGTTGGCGACAGATGTTTTCGGCACGACGGAGGCTCTTGCGTGACGGACCCCACGATAGCACAGTCTGTTCTGTTCCCCGATCTGTTCGACAAGCCGCTCGTGGCCACGTTCGACCGCGAGCAGTCGAGCTCGGATGGCGGCGCCGTGCTGCTCAAGGCCGCCGAGCGCGTCTACGGGTTGGTCAAGGCATTCGGTCGGTGTCTGATTGACCGCCGGGCACCGGAGAAGGTCCGGCACACGCTCGAGGACCTGGTGGGCCAGCGGGTGTTCGGCATCGCCTGCGGCCATCCCGACGGCAACGATTCGGACCGGCTCGCCGATGATCCGATCCACAAGTTGCTGCTCGGGCGCGACCCGGTGGCGGGCGGTCGGCTGGCGTCGCAGCCGACGGTTTCGCGGTTCGAGAACGGTGCGGGCCGCGTCGCGCTCTATCGGCTCGGGCGCGAGTTGGCGGCGTCGGTCATCGAGCGGCATCGCCGCCGGCTGCGCGGGCGGGTGCGACGCATCACGATCGACCTCGACCCGACCGACGACCCGACGCATGGCGCGCAGCAGCTGACCATGTTCAACAGCTACTACGACAGCTGGTGCTACCTGCCATTGCTGGCCTTTGTGAGCTTCGACCGTGAGGCGGAGCAGTATCTGTGCGCGGCCGTGCTGCGGCCCGGCACGGCGCAGGCGTCCGACGGCACGCTGGGCGTGCTGTGTCGGCTGCTCGCGCTGCTGCGGTCCGCGTTTCCCGAGGCGCGCTTTCTCGTCCGGCTCGACGGCGGCTTCGCCACGCCAGAGATCTTCGACTTCCTCGATGCCGAACCGCGGCTCGACTACGTCGTGGCGATGGCCAGGAACGCCGTGCTGTTGCGGGCTGCCGAGCACGTCATGGTGGCGGCCCGCACCGAGAACATGCTGCGCGAGAAGACGGCGCACTTCTACCTCGACACCCGCTATCGCGCGGGCACGTGGGCTCGTGAGCGCCGCGTGGTGATCAAGGCCGAAGTCGTGCAGCTCACCGGCCGGCAGCCGCGGGACAACCCGCGCTTCGTCGTGACCAATCTGCGCCAGACGCCGCGCTTCATCTACGAGAAGGTCTACTGCGGGCGCGGCGACATCGAGAACCGCATCAAGGAACTGCTCGACGGCTTGCAGATCGACCGCACGAGCTGCACCAGGTTCTGGGCAAACCAGCTGCGGGTCCTGCTGACGGCCGCCGCCTACGTGCTCATGCAGGAACTGCGGCTGAGGGCCGCCCGCACCGCCTGCGCCCGCACCCAGGTGACTTGGCTGCGCGACCGGTTGCTCAAGGTCAGCGTCCACGTCGTCCGCTCCGTCCGCCGGCTCGTCCTGCACCTGCCGCGAGCGACCCCATACCGCGACGTCTGGCAGCACCTCGCCCTCGCGCTCGGGGCGCGCGCCGGATAGCGCGCCGTCGCCACGGCAACCTCCGCGCCCCGGATGCTCGCCAGCGCCCCTGCGCCCGACCTGTCGGCGCTTGCCACCTCATGCGTGCCGTCACCTCGCCACGGCCACTGCACCACGCTGCCACCTACCACGCGCCGCGTCCGAAAACGTCCTTCGCGCGACGATCAGGCCCTGCCTGGGACCGATTCGATAACCTCACGAATTTTCCGGGCTAATGCAGCTGGCGAACGACGCGCTCAGCTGGCTCGGGGCGGCGTAGGGCCACCTCGACGCTAGTGTCCTGTCCCTTAAGTTTATGACATCATGGGCAGACTCGCACTCGAAGGAGCCTGCCCATGCCACGCGGACGCAAACTGGCCTCGCTCACGCTCACCGACGAGCAACAGAATCAGCTCCAGGGGATTGCTCAATCGGCTACCCTGCCCTACGCCTTGGTCGTGCGGGCCCGCATCATCCTCGCCAGCGCCGAAGGCTTGACCAACGCAGCCGTCGCCAAGCGTGTCGGCGTCATACCACACACCGTCGGCAAGTGGCGCCGACGCTTCCGGGAAGCCGGCATCGAGGGGTTGCACGACGAAATGCGGCCCGGACGGCCCCGGACCTACGACGACGACAAGGTGGCGAGCGTGATCAACCGCGCGTTGCAGCAGACACCCGACACCGCCACGCACTGGAGCACGCGCGCGCTGGGGCAGGCCGAGGGCCTTTCCAAGAGCACGGTGCAGCGCTGGCTCGCCCTCTTCGGCGTCAAGCCGCATCTGGCGCAGACCTTCAAGCTGTCGACCGACCCGTTTTTCATCGAGAAGGTGCGCGACATCGTCGGGCTCTACCTCAACCCGCCCGACCACGCGATGGTCCTGTGCGTGGATGAGAAGTCGCAGATTCAGGCGCTCGACCGCACCCAGCCGACGCTGCCGATGGGCCTCGGCTACGCCGAAGGCTACACCCACGACTACGTCCGGCACGGCACGACGACGCTGTTCGCTGCCCTCGACATCGCCACCGGACAGGTGTTCGGGCAGTGCCGCAAGCGGCACCGCCACGAGGAGTTCCTCTCGTTCCTGCGCCTGATCGACCGCGAGGTGCCGGCAGCGTTGGACATCCATCTGGTACTGGACAACTATGCGACACACAAGCACGCCAAGGTCAAGCGGTGGCTGGCGGCGCGACCCCGCTTCCATCTGCACTTCACGCCCACCTCGGCGTCCTGGTTGAACCAGGTGGAGCGCTGGTTCGGCGTGCTCAGCCAGCGGGCGATCAAGCGGGGTTCGTTCCACAGCGTCGCCGATCTGGTGCATAAGATCCAAGCGTTCATCAACGCGTACAATGCCTCTGCCACGCCGTTCGTCTGGGTCGCCACGGCGCAGTCGATCATCGACAAAGTGGCGCGTATTGCGATTCGTATTTCCGGGACGGCACACTAGTGTGCCGTCCCGGAGATGCGCGAGGGCGAGGACATCCTGATGGCGGCCGGGCTCACCGAGGAGCTGCGCAACCTGGACTGGGTCGTCGAGCTGATCGAGGCGCGGACGCCGGCGCCCGGGCCGCGCGGGCCGTACCACCCGCACACGAGGCCGAACCGCAGGCGTCGCGGTCGCAATCCGTGATACAGTGCCGCCTCCAAGCGTCGGGAGGATCAGAATAGGCGGTGAATGTGGAAACGACTTTCGCCTTGTCGAGCGAATCAGGGCAGAGGAAAAGTACTTCGACGTAAGCCTGCGTGAGATAGAGGACGCACTGTCTGCCGAAGGCTGCTTCGAGTGCGCGTGCGAGCACTCTGCCGACGGGCGTGACGACCCGTTGGTACTGAGGTTCAATCTGAGGACCAGGAGGGAAGACACGCCGACCGCATGGACAGCATCGCTCAAGCTCCACGGCGAGCCGATCGATTGCATTGATTGGGAGCGCCGGTTCAGAACTGCCGACAACGGCCCCGCGAACGAGTCCGGCTGGCACCGCCATCTGTGGGACGCGGACGCGCTGAGCTCCAAGAGACGCAAGCGCCCGCTGGGCGACTTCGCCGGCGACGGACTGGACATCAGGCGCTTCGTGATTCGTGCGGCGTCGGAAATGCGCATTCTCCTTCGGAAGGAGGTGTGACCGTGGACTGCCGACACGTCAGAGACAGCCTGTTGGAGTTCTTCGGCCGAAGACTGGAGGTGGCCGCCATCGGCGGACGCTGTGTTGTCAGCCTCCCGATGGAGACCCTCGACGGCCGCTTCGTCGACGTCTACGTTGAGCCCAAGGCCTACGGGCACGTCGAAGTTCACGACGGCGGGAAGACAGTTTCGGAGCTGTATGCGCAGGGGATCCATCTGACAGAGCCCAAGCGGCGACACGTCCTCTGCGAGGCAGCTGACATGCTCGGGACGCACGTTGACGGCGAGGACGCGATCACAAAGACGGTGCACGCCAGCGGTATGTGCGAGGCGATTCTGGCCGTTGCGCAGTGCGCATCGCTGGCGATGCATGAAGTGCTCTACCGCAAGCCCGCTGTCCAGAAGATGCCTGTAGTCAGCATGGTCCGCAGGACGCTGACCGGGTGGAAGACGCCCGAGTTCGATATACACCGGAAGTTTCGCCTGAAAGGCGCGTCGAGCGGCGCCCTTCATGAGTTCGACTACGTGGCAGCTTCAAAGCGAGATGCGGCTACATGCGTGGCCGTGCAGGTCCTGTCGACAACCCACCGCCCTACGGTCCAAGCGCGGATGTATGGCTTCCTGGTCCTCGACATCAAGGGTACCGAGTACGACGATTGGCCGCGGATAGCCGTTGTGTCGAACGCCGCCGGATGGAGCTCTTCGCTGCTCCAGCAGGTGGACGAGTGGTCCGACGAGATGATCGCGGTGAGAGCAGGGAAGGCAGCGGCGGCGGTTCGCTCGCTACCGGCGAAAATCGAACGCCTAGCGAGCCACTTGTGAAACTCGTAGGAATTGCGACTCGATACGGTCCGACGGCTCTGGAGAGTAATGTTTCCTGGGTTGCCGAAATCGGCGTCTGGTCCTACAAGAACCGGCGTCAAGCGAGAGCCTGGAACAGGCGGCTGTAACGTGTTCTGGACCGAGCGTCGAGGACATCGGCGGCTGCCTGACGCCGGTCAGGCGATGCGGTGAGAGGAGGCCGGTGGCCGGGACGTCCGGAACATGGTTCATGTCACAAGGCGCATGAGCTGGTCGGCAGTGAGGGCGAGGATGCCAAACATGCAACGGCACATCACCTTCGAGGCGCCACGGACTCGTACCTGGCGGGCGCCGAACTCGTCCTTCAGTCGGCCATTGACGCGCTCACCCGCAGTGCGTTCGTTGTACCGGACCTGTTCAGGAAGCTGAAAGCCGATGCGCCGCAGGCGCCGGGCTTCAGCTTTCAGCTCCTCGGCCAGCGCCTTGTCGCGGCGGGGGTTGATGTCAATCAACGGGACGTGGCCGAGTGAGCGGCTGTGTTCGTGGACCGCTTCGGCATCGCAGGCCGAATCCATCAGGTCATGGCAGTTGGTCGTCCGCTCGGCCGACATCGTCGCCAGGGGAATGGCAGCCTGGCTGTCGTGCGTCGAGGCCGAGGTCAACAGGCAACTGATGGGGACCTGGCCGTCGGCCACGTCGATGTGCAGCTTGTAGCCGACCCAGGTGTCGCGGTATCCCTTGCTGTTCTTCTTCGTGCCGACATCGCAGTCGGTCGGCAGGTCGTCGAGCATCTCCGGCAGGGTCATGGTGGACTGGCGTTCGAGCCGTGTGCGCCGCTTCGGTCGTTCTTCTCCCTTCTTCGGCCGTCCCCGCTTGCGCTTCGGAGGCGCCGGCGCCTTCTCCTTGACGGCAGGCTTCTCGCGGGCCTCGATGGCCGTCGAGTCGCGGGAGAGATGGCCCACCAACTGGGCCCCGTGGGTCTTGCGGACCAGCGCTTCGTGCACGCGTTGGGGCAACTGCGAGCGGGCGAATTCGGCGAAGGCGCGCGAGAAGACCGACTCGCTCGGCACCTGGCTCCGCCGCTCCCAGCCGCAGAGGCGCCGGAGCGCCACGTCGGTGTCCAAGCGGTCCAGCAGCACCCGCGTGGTCGGCATGTCGTAGACCGCCTTGGCCACGAATGCCCGCGCCAGCGCGGCGCGGTCGCTCGGCGGACGCCCCGGCGCCCGGAACTGCGGGGGAATCCACTGCTCGATGCGAATGACCTCCAAGGTCTGGACCAACTGCTGCTGCTTGGCGGTCAGTGGTCCCAGCGCCTGCTCCAGATCGGGAAACAGCGCATCCTGAATCGACTGCCAGTAGGGGGAGAAGGAATCTCGCGTACGGCCCATACTTCAGCTTGCCTCCCACGAATACCAAGGCGGTGGGCCGCGCTCAACGCTGAGTTGCTGCTATGTTACCCTCTGGTCGAACGCACTTCCAACCACTTCCCACCGGCATCCTGCCTGCGCTTGTCGGACCAGAAATCAAACTCTCCGGAGGGTTCTGCAAGAGGCTCTACTGATTCCAGATTTTTCTTTACCCATGCAGGTCGATTCGTCTGGCACGGGAAGGTGCTCATCCGGTCCTATCTGACGCCGTTCCGGATGACAGTTGACAGCCGCCACGATGGAACGATCCGAAATCGCCGCGGCCCCTGGCCACAACCCCGGTTACGTACGCACAGCGTCCGACATCACCCCTCTCGTCACGCCCTGCAATGCTCGCAGAGGCGCTCCTGTATCCCGAGACGTTCGACTACCGCGCGGGCGACCTCGAACGAACTCACACGCACCCAGCGCCCGCGGTCGACGCTCTGGAACTCGGTGTCTTTCCGATCGCAGTCGCGCTCGTGGATCGTGGCGCTCTCGCTGTTGAACACGATGAGCACGCCCGACGGGTACTTGGCCGCTTCAGCGGGCACGACCGCTCCAGTCCTCGGTTCCAGGGTCTTCACGATGCTAGCGATTGTTCCCGCGTCCAACGTCACGAGCTCCAGCCCGAACTGCAGCGACTCCGGGTTCACGTCGATCTGCATCCGGTTCAGCTCTCGCATCAGAACGTAGACCATGCCTGCGGTGAGACCGGGGTCCTCCCGTCGCAATCCCAGCAACCCAGGCGGCTTCGCGGCCTTCCGGAAAAGCTCGCCCTCGGTGTCCTTGTGCCGGTGGACGAGCCAGTTCCTGAGCCGACGCCACTCGCCCATCAGTTCCGCCTGCACGCTACTGGATTCCACCTTCAGAGCGGCGGCAATTCCGGGACGAGCCACCTCCTCCCAGATCTGGAACATAAAGACCACGAAGGCCTTCGCGTAGAGCCGCTCGAACGCACCCGAGTTCGCGAAGGCGTCGATGACCTTCTCCACAGGTAGCCGGGCGAATACCGACTCGACCCTGCCGTCCGGGCGGAAGCTGCTGACCGAGAGCGTTTCGCTCCGCCGGAATACTTCGTCGAGGTGCCGGCGTATCGCGTCCCGACTCCCGACCACGCCCGCGAACCAGACCAGCATCATCTGGCAGTCCCCCTGGAACTGTTGCATGACGTTTCGAATCTCGTCCTGCGCTTCCGTGTCGACGGTCGCAATACCTGCATGCCTGAGCGTCAGTACGCCGCCCGGCCAACCCAACTGGACCATGCCGGTTGCGGCCTCGACTTCCTTTGTTCCGTCCTTCATCCGTCTGCTCCTTCGCTCGGTGCGCGCTCGACGGCGACCGCCGGCGCGCTGGCTCATGACACTCAACGGTGTCATGAGCCAGCCTTCGTGTCTGTCCTCCGATCTGACTTCCAACCGTCTCCTCTTCACCGCCCGAACCATCGTCGCTCTCCGGGATCTTCTCTCGCCGCTAAGTAGGCGCGTTGGAACATCCCACGGCAACAAGAAAACCGAGACGGTCGGCCGCGGCATCCGCCGCACCGCGCGGCGGGCAGCCCTGGCCCCGCGGGCGCGAATGGCCGGAGGCCGCCCGGCCGGCACGGCACGGACCGGGCAAACTGATCCCGGCCGCGACGGGGCGCGCGGCGGGGGAGCCCGATGTCCGACGATCTCGAGACGTGTCCATGCCCGGTGTGCGACGCCGACGTGGACGCGGACGCGGCCGCCTGCCCGGAATGCGGGTTCGACCCGCAGTGCCCATGCGGCGGGCTGCGGTCGCCCAACGCCTTCGGGCGCTGGCGCTGCCGAGCTTGCGGCCTGCGCGCCGAAGCCTTGACGCCGTTCCACCTCGACGGCGGGCAGGACACGGGATGAGAGTCCCGATCCGGGCCGGCTGCAGAGTGGACGCTCGGCGCGGTGGCTGGCTGGTGGCTGGCCGGCAGTGCTGGCGACACAAGATGACCGGCCGAGCGTTCGGGCGGCGGTGCGGTTACGCCGGACCTTGAGACGGCCGGGGCAGCGCGCGACAAGGCGCTCCCAACGCGTTGGAACACGAGGCCGGGAGCAGATCCCCGGACCTCCCACGAACAAGGACACGGACACCGATGCACGCCGACACCGCACCCGCACAGACGCTCTGCGAGCCCGCGATCGCCGTCAACTGGCGTCCGGCCGCCGCCTGGCACGAAGAGCCCGCGGCCGCCCCGCTGCCCGAGACCTGCCCGCTCGAGGTCGACGTCCCGGCCCCCGCGCCGGCGGACGGGGACCCAGGCGACGGGCCGCACCCGATGCGGATAATCGAGCCGGCGGCCGAGTCGGTCCCGATCGAGGTCGGGACGATGATCCTGCTCGAGCGCGACCGGCACGCCGCCGGGCGCAACGGCGCCGAGCCGATGCGGTTCGCCCGCGTCGACCACGTCGGGACCGCGCGCGGCGGTCAGCGGCGCCTCCACGTGCGCTGGTTCCGCACGCGGGACGCCGACGGCCGCCGCCGCCTGGAGGCCGCCGCCCCACCCTTCCCGCTGACACGCTGACACGCTGACCCGCCCGAAACGCCGGACGCACGACGCCCCCACCCCGCCGCGGCCGGGCGCCGAGGCCCGCCCCGCGCTCGCCCTCGCCGGCCAACGCCCGCGGCCCCCAGGTTGCGAGGCTGCCATACTCTGTCAAGACCGGCCGACGGCGGAAGTCCCACCGGCCCGAAGGAGAGACCATGCGAAAGATACGGATGCTGCTGATAACGCCGCTCGCCGCCGCCGCCCTCGCGCTGCCCGCCTCGGGCTGCGCCACGCGCGGCTTCGTGCGCGCCGGGGACGCGGCCGTCGACGCCAAAACCAACGCCCTGGCGGGCGCGGTCGACGAGACTCAGGCACACACGTCGCGGCGCATCGACGAGGCCGACGGCCGCGCACGGGAAGCCGCCGAGGCGGCACAGGCGGCGCACGCCGCGGGCGACGCGGCCCAGGCCTCGGCCGACGCGGCGGGCCGGGACGCCGCGGCAATCCGGACAGCCCTCGGCACGCTGATCACCGAGGTCACGATCAGCGAGGCGCAGGGCGGGTTCGCCATCAATCGCTCGGAGCTGCCGCCCGGGGCCCACCCGCGGCTCGACCAGCTGGTGCGCCGGCTCGAGCAAGCCGGCCGGCCGGCATTCCTCGAGATCGAGGGGCACACCGACGACACCGGCGGCGACGCGCACAACCTGCGCCTCGGCCTGCGGCGCGCCGAGGCGGTCAAGCGCTACCTGCACGAGCGGCACGACGTCCCGCTCCACAGGATGAGCACGTTCAGCCACGGCGAGAGCCGGCCGGCCGCCGCCAACGACAGCCCCGAGGGCCGGGCCCGGAACCGCCGCGTCGTGATCCGGGTGCGGTCGTAGGACCGCCGCCCCACTCGTCGGGACGACGACAGGGCAAGATGCGCAGCCACGACGACAACGGGCCGGAGCCCGACCTGCTGGCCGGCTACAAGGACGCGGGCGCGAGACTCGCCCGTGTCCTTGCAGACGCAGAGAAGCGGCTCCTTGAGGCGCACCGCGACGGCGCGCCGGCCAAGGCACGGCTCCGCGACTGCCGCGTGCACACGCAGTGCCGACAGGACTACGCACGGCGGAGCGACAAGGAACGGATCATCAACGCGGCCACCCGGGTTCTCGACGAGACGTACGACGCCGGCGACGAGGAGTCCCGCAGCCGGTTCCAGGAAGCGCTCCTCGTGCTCGAACGCGAGGATGAGCGGGTCTTCGTGTGCACGCTGCTGGGCAACGTCCACGACCTCGTCTACTGGGACTGGGAATGGGCCTACACGGTGAACGCACGGAGCCGGGCCCCCGGCAGGAACGTGTTCACGGCCGACGTCGAGCGCCGCGCCGTCGCATCGCCCGGACTGGCGGTGCGGCGCTACGGCCAGCCGGTAGTCGCCGCAGCCACCGTCCGGGATTGAGCACACACCGCATTGGGCCCCCGCGCCCGTGCACGGAGCGACCGTTCGACGACGCTGACCGGCATCGGTTTCAATCGACGCTCCCAGCAACGGGCGGCCCGCCGCTTCGGGCCGGGCGCACCCTGTCCACCTCCCCCGGACCTGATCCCGTCAACCAAGCAGGCGAAGCGTCGCCATGACAGGCCCGCCAATGCCGAGAACACGCCATGTCAAGATAGCTCGCCGAGCGTGAACGCCCGAATCGAGTCGGCTGGATCAGCCGCTGCTGTTGCATTCGAGCAGATTCCGCAAGACATCGTCATCGGAGATATCGGCAGGCCAGCCGTACGCCGCCGCCACGGCCGCGTCCAGCGCCGCGTGGGCATCCGCCAGCCACTGCGGCCGGGCGTTGTAGAGGTTCGTCAGCGTCCGCTTCTTCAGCGCCGTGGCGGCATCCTCGTCGCGTGGGACCGGCCGCTTCGGGTAGCCCGGCACCGGCTCGTCCACCCACTCGATCCACTCCGGCGGGTTAAGCCAGCGGTCGCGCAGCTCGACCAGGCGTTGCGCTTCCAGCGCTACCGCCATTGCCCGCGAATCGTCGGCGTAGCCGGCTGCCGGCACGTCCGGCGTCATGCCGGGCGGGAACGGGAACGTCTCGAAGGTCGTGGTGGGCGTGTAACGGGGATCGTTCCCCTTCCCGAGCCACGTGCCAAGGCGGAGCGACCAGACCTCGTGAAACCGGCTGTGCAGGATTCCGAAGGTCGTGTCGTCGTCGCGAGCTATGACGATCAACTGCTTGTCTGGACAGATTCGGACGTCACACCAGACGAACAGCCGGTGCTTTGCGACGTGCGGTGTCGAGATGTACCGCGACATGCCGTCGAGCGCGCGCCACATGTCCGGCACGGGTCTCCGGTGTCGGTACCAGTAGACGCGATTGGCTTCAACGCGGTTGTGCTGACGTATTGGATAGACGTGCTCCTTGAGCCATCCGAAGGGCTCCTCGTACAGCGCCGCCTCGCCTTCCGACATGTGGAACCCGAAGTCGACAATCCACTTGTCCGCGGGCCGGCGGGTCACGTCCATGCCGTTGATCCAAGGCTTCAGTACGTCCGCGTTCGTCCGTCCGTTCGGGTTGGCCGGCAGGCGGAGCCACTCGCGCGCCAACTCGCCGGGGACGTTGAAGGGGCCGCCCTTCTCGTCACCCTTGAACGAGGCGCTGGCGTTCACAGCCAGACACCGAGCCTCAGTGAGGTCGATGCCAACGCCGCCGCACCGCGCGCTCAGATCGGCGTGGATCTCGTCAACACCCACACCGTCAAGCCGCCGCACCTCGGCGGCTCGGTCCCCGGTGCGGGAGAAGCAGACCAGCGATACCCGGACGGCCGCGCCGTCGATCACCCACGGCTCGTCGCTCCATGCCTCGAAGATGCGCCGTGTCCTGGTCGCCACTTGCAGTGCCCGCCGGTTCGCGCCACCTCGTATGGAATTGGTGGCGACGAGCCCGGCGCGTGCTGCCTTGCCCGATCCGATCTGCCGACCCGCCTTCTCGAACCAGTAGCAGACCAGATCCGCAGTCGCCGGCACGCGGCCGGCGTAGGTTGCGAAGATCCGCGACACGTAGTCTTCGCCGAGGTTCGAGATCAGGCGGTTGCCTCCGAGGAACGGCGGATTGCCGATCACGACATCCGCCTCGGGCCAGACGGGTTCGCGGCCGTCCGCCGTCAGGATCGCGTCTCGGCACTCGATGGTGTCGAGCGGCTTCAGGATCGGGTCGTGCGCTTCCGAGAAGCCGTTGCGCCGCATCCACTGGATCTCGCCGATCCAGACTGACACGCGGGCCAACTCTGCCGCGTACGGATTGATCTCGATCCCCTTGACGTTGGCCGGGCCGATCTCCGGGAACGCCCGCTGGAAGCCGAGCGCCTCCGCCTCGAACTGCACCCGGTGCTCCAGGTCCTTGAGCGCCTGGAGGGCGAGGTACAGGAAGTTGCCCGAGCCGCACGCCGGGTCGAGCACCGTGAACGCTCTCAGCCGGTTGAGGAATGCCCGGTACCGCCGCTCGGCCTCATTCCGCCGCTTCGTCCGGGCAGCCAGTGACCTGGCGGCTCCCGCACGCTCCAGCTCGGCGGCGATCCCGGTCTTCTCCGCGGTCCATTCGGCGAGCCACGGGCGGATCACCACCGGCTCGACGAGCAGCATGATCTTGTCGCGGTCGGTGTAATGCGCGCCGAGCTGGGCGCGCTTGTCGGGGTCGAGTCCCCGCTCGAACAGCGTGCCGAGAATCGACGGGTCGATCTCCGACCAGTCGAGGTTGGACGCCGCCAGCACGGTGTCGATGTCGGACTCTTCCAGAGGCAGCGCCGTGTCGTCGTCGAACAGCCCTCCGTTGAACCAGTCGACCGCCTCGAAGCCCACTCGGCCACCGGAGGCCATCACCCGGAAGAGATCGCCCGCAAGGTCGGCGAAGTGCGCCGGGGTTCGCCGCGCCTGCTCCAGCATGCGCGTGAACATGTGGCCGGGCAGCAGGCCCACGTCGTCGGCGAACATGCAGAAGACGAGCCGGTTGACGAAGTGCGCGACGGCGTGCGGTTCGTGCCCGCGGCCCCGCAACGCCTGCGCGACCATCGCGAAGGACTGCGCCGCCTGTTCGGTGAGTGATTGCCGGGTCTCGCCCGGCCGCAGCCGCTCGGGGTCCGAGAACGCCCACTTGAGCCGGTCGCGTGTCGCGGCGTCGGCCAGGTCGTCGAGGCCGAACTCGTAGGTCTTGCTGACGCTGTTCGTCCAGTTGGTGCGGATGCGGAACCGCAGCATGTCGGAGACGATCAGCAGGGGCGGATTCTCCAGCGCCAGCGCATAGAGCCGGAGTTGACCGAACGCCGCGTCGAGGTCGGCACGCTTGCCCTTGTATTCCTAGGCGAAGTGGTGCCGCTTCCACACGTCCGCCCAACCGTCGCCGCCGGTATCCTTGCGTGCGCCCCGCTCGAAGCAGTACGCCTCCCCGGTCGGGTCGGCCTCGGCCGGCGTTGGCTCGCCGACCAGCCGGCACAGGTCGATGAAGTGCTCCTGTGATGCCGAGCGCTCTTTCAACTCGGAGGCCCGCCACTTGGTGATGAACTCGTACGGCGTCATGGGCGCGTTGGACACTGACGAACCGCTATTGGGCGGAAGGCAACACGGACGCGAACGCGCCGATGCTCTGCGCGCCCGGCTCACCAGCCGAGCGCGAGCCCGGCGCCCCGGGCGGCACGCGCGCCCCGCCCCGGCTGCCGGCGCGCCGCCACGACCTGCGGCTCGAAGTCGACCCCGCGCCAGGAGAGCGGCTCGATCAGGCCGTAGAGCCCGAAACCGAGCGCCGCGCCGGCGATGCCGGCCCCGAGCCAGCCCTCGTCGAAAGCCCACTCGTTGCGGCTAAAACCGACCCAGGCGCCGGCGGCGCCGCCCGCGCCGACGAGCGCAGCGCTCCAGAGCCGCTGGACCCGCCGGTCCCGGCGGACGCGCTCGGCGCGCTCGGCCGGCGCGGGCAGCTCGAACCCCGCCGCGCGGAGCGCGTCGATCGCCGACGGCGGCGCGCCGCCATCCTGCGCCGCGGACGCCGCGGGCACGAGCAGGGCGGCCGCCAGGACGGCGGCCGCGGCACGGATACGGATCCTTCGCATGGTGGTCTCCCCGCCGGTTCTCCATCCGGCCGGCGCCGCGTCAGCCGTCAGCCGCGAGATACGCGGCAACACGGCACCGAGGGCGGCCGACGCGGCACTCACGGCGACTTCTCCGGCCGCCGCGGCCCCGAGGCCGCCCGGCGCGGGAACGCCGCCAGGCGGCTGCTCGGCGCCCGCACACGGAGCGTAGCACGGCGCGCCGGCGACGGAAGCCGCCGGGCGGCCCGCGGGCGGGGAATCCTCTCGAAGACGAACCTCGAAAACGAGCAAGGAGCGACCAGTGGACGTGACGACACACACAGCGAACGAGCCGCAAGCGGCCGCGGCGCGACGCGACGCCCGGCGGGCGCCGGCCGGGCGCCCCCGCCCACACACGGGACACGGACCCGCCAACGCATGCACGTGCAGCGCCGGCGACGCCGCCTGGTCGAACGGCCGCCCCGAGACCCGGCAGAACGGCGCCACGCTGCCGGCCGTCAGGCCCGGGTGGTACTGCGCCGCCTGCGCGGAGGCGAACGCGATCGACCGCGACGGGCCGTCCCTGGCAGCCGCGCTCGACGCGCTCCGCGAGAGGCAGCCGCCGCTGACGGCCGACGAAGCCGTACCACTCGCCGTGTACGACAGAAACGACGACGAGTCCGCAACGGCGATCGAGCGCATCGCCAGCGACATGCTCGAACGCGCGACGGGCATCGCACAAGTCCCGACGAGCGAGCCGGCCGGGCCGCTGCCCGCGGGGCCCGTCGACGCACTGGTCAAGGTCCTCGCCGCCGAGCAGTCCGGCGCCACCGCCGAACTGCGGGACGTCGTCCTCTCGCCCGGACTCGCGGCGCGGATCGCCACACGTTTGTACCACTACGCCAGGCACATTCACGAGGCGGCGGCGCGCAAGCAGGACCGCGGACAGCCGCACCCGCCAGACCGGCGGGAGCACCCCGGCGCCCCGGCGCCGCCGAACGGAGACGCGCAGTGAACCGGCCGCAACCTGCAGAGGCGCCCCGGTCCGGCAACCTGCCCGCGCCGCCCGAGCCGCTCTACCCGCGCTCCCTCCCGGGATGCCGGGAGTATCACACGTGGCCCGCCGAGGACCTCGCCTGGTCGAACGGCCGGCCCGAGACCGACGAAGACGGCCTGACGCTGCCCGCCATCGAGGCCGGCTGGTACTGCCCCAGCTGCAGCTACGAGAACGACATCGAGCGCGATGGCCCGCGCCTGACGGACGTGCTCGCGGCCGCGCGGGCCCAGCCCGCCAAACGGCTGATCGACGACGCGCAGCTGGTGGCGGCGCTCGACAACGAGACCGGCAGCCGGGCAAGGGCCGTCGATCAGGTCGCATGCCGGATACTGGAACGGGTGACGGGCATCACCCAATCCCCGTCGTACAACACGCGCGGACCGCTGCCGGACACCCGCGTCAAGGCGGTGGCGACGATCGCCCACGCCAAAGGGTCCGGACACACGGAAGGCCTGCGCGACGTCACACTGTCGCCGATCCTCGCCGCGTGGCTCGCATTCCATCTGGCCGATTACGCCGAGATCCTGCACCACGCGCAAACGGCGGCGCCGGCAAGTCCGCCCCGACGCCGGCGGCGAGGCGGCAGCCGCCATCGCCGACACTGACCGCCGCCAGGCGGCCCAACGCGTTGGATCCACCGGCGCGGCGGGCCGCCCGCCCAGACCCCGCAACGCCGCCAACCGACGGCGCGCCGAGCTCCGGCCAGCCGAAAACCGGGCGGGTATCGCGCGCGCGTGCTCACCAGGGCGATCGGATTCGCCGCCGCAAGCTGACGACGAGCGGGCAACCTCACGCCGCAAGAGCCGGCATACTCCGGGAACACACAGGGAGAGCCGACATGGACTGGGACAAGCTGGGCGACCAGATGGAGAAGTCGCGCCTCGAGCGCGAGGCCGAGGCCGCGCGGCTGGCAGTCGATCCAGGACCGGCGCTCGACGCCAAGCCGACAGGCAGGATGCACGACTGGACGAAGAGCATCGGCGTGCTCTACGGAACGCCCGCCAGGGTCGGCGGCGGCTGGGGCGTCGCCATCTACCCGACGCGGCAGCAGGAAGCCCTGCTCGAGGTCGCACGCAACAGGTACGACGAGACCGGCAGGTACGACGACGGGTACCTCAAGGGCCTCGAGGCCGTCTCGATCGACAAGAACGGCCGGGAGCGCACGCTGACGATCACGGAGCCACGCGGCTTCATGCACGACATGAGCGGCAACGCCTATTGCCGATGCGGGACAGAACCGCGGACGCCGGAGCGCAGCACCAGAACGCCGGGCGGCGGGCCCGGCGGCCCGAACACACACGGCGGGCCGCCCGCCCGGCGGCAGGTGCAGCTGGAAGACACCGCCCCGGAACCGGCCGAGGCGCCCTCGCCGACCACCGCAATCACGGCACAGCACTACACCGACGAGCCTGGCAAGGCGCCAGAGACCGAAGTCGACGAGGCGTATTTCCACCTGGTGGAAGGCAAGGAGCCGTGGCCGATCGGCGAGACCGAAAAGCCGCCGGCGAACGCCCGGGTGTGGACGGCCGAGGACTGGTTCGACATCCCCGCCGACCGGATGTTCACGAACTACGTGGGGGACTGCCAGCCGCGGCACGCCGACGGCGGGATCCTGCGGACCACCGAGCGCATGGCCATCCACGCAGCCTGCACCCGATCCGGGATGACAGCCAACAACGCGTGGACGGGCCTGGCGCCGGGGGCCGACGACGACGTGGTGTGGGTGGCGTCACCGGACGGCAACGGAGCCATGCGGACAGGACCGTGCGCAGAGGAACCGCAGCACCAGGCGATGCGGGACCTGCCGGGCAAGGACGGATACGGGCGCGCACGCGGAACCGAAGAGATAGACCGGCCGTCGCAAGCCGCCCGGGTACGCGCGCTCGCGCTGCACGTCAGCGAGGTCGCGCAGGCGAGCGGCATCGAGCTCCGCCGGGAGGACAGGCCGTCGGCGCCGCGCGACGGGGTGCCCCGTATCGCGTGCTACGCCGACGGCGGCATGCGCGTGACCCTGGGCGCGGGCGTCCACGACCGACCGAGCACCCCGGACCTGGTCGAGGAGACCACCGCAATCGCGATCGCGCGCGCATACGCCCGCGGCGACGACCACCCCCAACGATGGCAACGCGCGGTCGTCGCCGGCATCATCGCCGGGCACCACCTGGTACAGACGGCCGGAATACGCACACTGGCGACCACGCACGAGACGACGGTCGCCGCGTGGCGCGACGCGCAGAAGAGCCAGGATCCGGAGGCGGCACGCCAGGAGAGAGCGGCTGTCGTGCGGCTGGCTCGCACCACCGAGTGGGACCTGGCGCTACCGCGCACGGAGCGGCAGTTTCGGCGATGGGACCGCCTCGTGCACGATCGGCAGCAGCGCACACGTGGGCGAGAGCGCCCAGCTGCATCGCATGACCGAGGTCGGGGAGAACGCCAGCATGGGCGTTCGCGCCCACTGCAGCAAGGGGTCCCGCATCCGGCCCGGCCAAACAGTGCCGGACGACGGGTGGACCATTCCAGGCGGCAACGAGGGACACGGCATCCAACCTGCCGAGTCCGAAGCGGTGCGCGCCGCCGCGCGCAAGGAGCTGGCCGAGAGGCGATACGGAACCAGCCGGTCATCCACCCGACCGCCTCCGTCTCGCCGGATGCAACCGTGAAGCGGGACGCCGTCATCGGCCCGCGAGCGACCGTGGCGCCGGGCGCGTGGGTCCGCTCCGGCGGCGCCGTCGCCGAGGGCGGAACCGTCCGCGACAACGCCGTCGTCGAGTACAAGGCGACAGTCGGCAAGGGAGCGGAGCTGGGCAGCAACTCGACCCTGGAGATGGGCGCAACCATGCTCGACAGGTCAAAGACCGGGCAGGCCTGCCGGATCGACTGCTAGGATGAGACACGGACCCGGATGACCGACGACGAGCACATCGCGACCCCGGAAGCCCGGCGCAGGAAAGCTGATGGAAATCGGGTATCGGCTCGAAAGGCTTGAGGAGGAGATGCGGCGGAGGTGCCTGCGCGGCCACATCTACGTGACCCCAGACGGGCCCGCCGTCTGGACCACCACGACCACCCGGTCAAACCCGAGAACCGGTCAACAAGAAATGGTGGGACCGCGACCGATCACCGACGCCGCCGGCGGCGGCCTGCCGGAGTTGGCAGCGGCGATCGCGGCGGCCGCCAAGAGACCGGACCACCAGCCGGGCACCGCGACCCCGGCGCCCGTCACGTGGAACACGAACGCGCTCGTCGTGACCGGGACGACCGCCGCTTACGCGCTGATCACGGCGCTGCACCACCCCGCCGAGTACGACGACGAGGACCTCGACGAACTCGCCGCCCGAACGCCGTGGCGCACGGAGGCTGACATCCGGGACGCCTTCGAAGCGCTGACCGGTGCGCCGCCCGGAGGACCGCCCCCCGCACCAACGAGCCCCGGACGAAGGGCAGAGGCGCGAGATCGCCGAGTTGACGGCAACCGGAAGGTGGAGCTCGAAACCCCGCGTGCACAGACGCCGTTCACCCGCTGCGCAGCCGAGCTGAGCGACAGAGGAGAAACTCCGGAGCTCGGCATCCTCATAATCCGAGGGATACCGCGGACGCTCAGACACCGGACAAGGGCAGAGCAGGCGGAAATGCTGCGGAGCGCACCGATCCTCACCGGAACGAAGTGGGACGGCATGTTGGCAGCCGTCGCCGAGCACCTCTCCTGGCTCCACGGCCACCCCGCCCCGCAGTGGGTCGACGAGCAAAGCCGGTTCAACGATCCGCCCACCCCGTACGGACCCATGCTCCGGCAGAGCGCGCTGGCGACCGCACCCGGTGCGTTCATCCGCCACGCAACGCCGATCGCCGGCCACGAGCTCGACGCCAGAGGAGGCGAACGTGTCAACTGGACCGAGTCAAGGGCCTGAAGGACTGGACAAGGCGACCATCGAACGGCTTCTCAAGAAGCTGAACGACAAGCTCGCCGAAAACGACCGGACCGGAGAGATTTACGTCGTAGGCGGGGCGGCGCTGATCCTGGAGTACGGCGCCGCGCGCCGTACCAGCGACGTCGATTGCATGGTACTGCGGGAGCCGGACGCGGTACACGCAGCCGCGGCGGAGATCATGCAGGAAGAGGCAGGACTAGCGCCGGACTGGCTAAACGAAACCGCTGCCGCCGCCCACAAGATCCCGGACGAGACCGACGAAAACGCGCGGACATCGTTCACGGACTCGCACCTGACCGTGCGGTCAGCATCGCCCGAATGGCTCGTCGCGATGAAGCTCCACGCAGGACGGGAGCATGACTACCAAGACGTGAGACAACTCCTGAGGGACGCCGGGATCAACAGCGGGGAAGATGCCAAGCGGCTGACGGAGTACCACTTCCCGCACACGACGGTGGCGGACGACGTAGTGGCCCGGATCGACGAGATGATACAGACAGGAGTGAAACGGAACGGCGAAGCGGCACCAGAGCGAAGCACCGAAACGGCAGTGGAACCACCGAGCCCCGAACCTCTAGCCGACGGCGGAACAAACCACGCGAATGACACCACAGCGGAGCGAGGGAGCGACGGCGCCACGGGAGGAACAATAGAGAGAGATCCGCGGCGACTAAAACCCGAACACGGAAACGCACCGACGAAGGGACACCTTCGAAAACCCGGAGAGCCGAAAATCGGAGGCGGAAACGCACCACACCGGACAGTTCGGGGAGACAAGACCAACCCCCAAGACAAGGCGGCCACCGAGATCTGCGGAGGCGCCGACGCGCCGATGCCGGCGCAGGAGCCGAGCCGGCGCCCAGCGCTCGGCGGCTCCACCCCGGAACGGCACACCTCACACCAGCGCGGCGAGCCGCCCGCCCGGCGGCAGGTGCGGCTGGGAGACACCGGCCCGGAACCGCCCGAGGCGCCCCCGCCGGCCACCGCCCTCGCCGCCCGGGCGGCACACGAGAAGGGCGGGCCGGACCGCGGCCAGCGATAGAACCGAGCTGTCCCGACACGTGGGCCGGTCCGTCCGACCCCGGGCCCGGGCAGGCGCCCCGCACCAGGGACCCCGCGCCGCCCTGCCGAACCAGCAGCGGGCAGACGACTCGCATCGTCATGCAGAGGAGGGACAACGGCCGAGAGACGCCCGATGCCTCTCCGGGCACTTCGAGCTGACCGATACAATCCAGGCAGGGACGGCAAGCATTCTGTCCGTGAACCCGAAACCAAAACCACTAAGGATGATGGGAATCACGATCATCCCCCGGCGCGACGTCGGAGAGCACGTCCGGCTGCTGCCACCGGAGCGGTTCAGCCCCGACCTGGCGGATGAGGACTGCTACTACGACGCGTTCGAGGGCCGCCAGCCGCCGCAGCGCGGCCGGGGAAGCCGGGCGCTGAACGCCGTGATGGTCACCAGGTGCGCCGGGTGGGACAAGCTCCCGACGGGCAAGGACCTGTACGACGCCTTCCACGCAGAGGAACCCTCGGACCGCCAGAGGCTGATGGTGCGCACGTTCTTCGACGAGGGCGACGAGCAAATGCTGATCCAGGCTTGGACGCAGCAAGCATTCAGCCACCGGACGCTGGTACGGGCCCTGCACCGGGCAGGCTGCACGACCGGCAACACGATCCACTCATCACTTCTGATCCGGCTGATCAACCAGTGGGCAATGCAGCCCCAGGCGACCCAAGCATGCCGAGCACAGTCGAGAGGCTGACCCTTCCCTCCCCGGCTCAAATGCTGTGGCGCCGGGCGCACCAGGTCGTACACGAGGAACTGCAACAGTTCGGGACACTGCGGCTCGGTGGCGGTACGACGCTCGGCGCACGGTGGAAACACCGCGACAGCTCCGATATCGACCTTACGATCGAGCCCAAGCCCGGCGGGAGACCGGTGCCGGTCTCGGCCGCCATCATGACGCCGGGCTCACACCTCCTGTCCCGCCTCGAGGGCCTCGACATCGGCACGGTCAGGTGCGAGATCCTGACGGAAGCGCAGTTCCATGTGAGCTTCCACGATCCCGGCGACGACAGCGAGATACGCTTCGGCCTCGACATCGCCTCGGTGGGAGCGACGCCGAGGCTCGGGCACGGCGAAGCCCTGGTGGACGGCCTGCCGGCGGTGGTGCTGTCCACGACGCAGATCCTGACCGGCAAGCTCCACCGCTGGGGTGAAGCGACCCTGCGCGACGCGATCGACTTCGACCACGCGGCACGCCGGGACCGCGACAGCCTCACCTTCGCCGTCAACACGTTGAGCAGCATCGAGACCGAGGCACGCAAGCAGAAGTTCCAGCTCGCGACCGCCAGGTTCGCAACTACCGACGATCCGCTAACCCACCGCATGGACCGCGAGCACCGCCCGGACCAGTCAACCCTTGGCCAGGACACCGCCGACATCATCCACGGACTCCGCTACGCGGAGGTCAGCATCACGGTCCACAGCGGCATCTGCCACTTCGAGGCCACAACGCACAACAAGCACTCGATCCATCTCCAGTGCCGGGAGAACCAAGTCGACAAGACGTTCGCCACCTTCGGAATCGACGAGTACCTGCACACGACCCTGAAGGATGCAGGCAAGGTTCGGAACGAAGTCCGACACGCATGCCGGCGCACGTGGCGGAGACATCCGCCAATCCTGCAAGCGACGCACGCAGCAGCGCCGCCGACAAACGAGCCGGACGACAGCGAAGCGAACGCACCCGGCGGCTCCACCCCGGAACGGCACGCCTCGCACCAGCGCGGCGGGCCGCCCGCCCGGCAGCAGGTGCAGCTGGGAGACACCGGCCCGGAACCGGCCGAGGCGCCCCCGCCGGCCACCTCCTGCGCCGCCCGGGCGGCGCAGGAGAAGGGCGGGCCGGACCGCGGCCAGCGATAGGAGCGAATCCGTCATGACGAGAGCAACAACACCGACAAGGGAGACCCGCGAGCTGGTGGTCCCGGCGGTCGAAGACAGCCGCGAGATCTGCTTCCAGCAGGGCAAACCGTGCGTGTACGAGCCCGAGGAGGAGCTCGGAACGATCATCACCGAGTAGCCGAACGGCGTCATCGACCGCAGGTACCTGAAGACGAACACGCGGACGCGCCGCTGGCCCGACGGCACGACCGAGACCGTGCCCGGCGAAGTCGCGCTGGGCTTCCCCCACTGGCCCCGCACGAGGGAAAAGACGACACCCTGAACGCCCCCACGGACGACCAGGATGGCGAAGCTGACCATCGTGATCGGCGCCAGCGGCGCCGGCAAATCGACCTGGCGCCGACACCACCGGGACGAACTGCCAGAGCGGTTCTACGATGCCGACTCAATCGCCGAAGGGCTCGGCGGGTGCACCAGCCCGGCGAACCGGCGCACCGCACGCGAGCTGGTCGACGCCAGGATCAACGAAGGACTCGACGGCAACAAGGACTTCGGCTCCGAGAGCACCTACTCGGGCCAGTCGCGACCGGAAATCGTCGAACGCGCCAAGACGCTCGGCTACGAGACGAAAGCAGTATTCATCCGCACGCGGCGGCCAGAGATCAACATCGAGCGGGTAGCCAGGCGGTCAGCGGCGCAAACCGGACACGATGTACCCGCAGCGGAGATCAGGAGGCAGTGGAGAGCGGCAGAGGACAACCTCGTGCGCACAGCGCACGCCATGGCACGCGTCGACGTGATCGACAACAGCGACCGGAAGGCCCCCAGTATCACCCGGATCAACAACGGCAGGGAGGCAGCGCAGCAAGGACCAGCTCCGACCAGAGACTCTGATCGGGGCTGTAACGCCCCGCAGGCGCCCCGCACCGGGGACCCCGCGCCGCCCTGCCGGACCAGCCCGCTACGCTTCCGCCAATGACCAACGACGAACTCTCCAACGCCGCGAGGTTCGCCGCCCGGGGCGTCCACGCGCGGCAGCCGCCGCCCCACAACATCGACCGGCACGCGTCCGTCCACGCCAGCGCGACGGTCGACCCGACAGCGCAGGTCGGGTTCGGTGCAACTATCGCGGCCGGCGCCGTCGTCGGCCCGGGATCGATCGTCGGCCCGAACGCCACCATCGGCAAGAGGGCGACACTCGCCGCCAACGTAGTGGTCGGCAGCAACGCCGAAGTGCTCCAGAGAGCCGACGTCTCCGATGGCGCCGTGGTGATGCAGGACGCACGGGTCGGATACGGAAGCCATATCGGGAAGAACGCGGTCCTCGACCAGTACTCGTCGACGGCCGAGCAAACGCACATCGGCAACGGCTCGTACGTCGGGCGGAACAGCCGGGTCGGCGCCTGCGCCCGGGTCGGAGACAACGTCAGGGTCGGCGACGGCGACGGCCTCTCCGTCACCCCGGACCCGAGGCGCAGCCGCAGCGACGCCTGGGCGCCGGCGACCATCGACTCGCACGCCTGCGTGAACGACGACGTACGCCTCGAGCCTGGAGCAACGGTCGGCAGAGCAGCATGGGTGCAGCCCGAATGCAGGATCGGCAGCAGCGCACACGTGGGCGAGAGCGCCCAGCTGCATCGCAGGACCGAGGTCGGGGAGAACGCCCGCGTGGGCGCTCGCGCCCGCTGCCTCCACGACTCCCGCATCGAGCCCGGCCAAACAGTGCCGGACGACGGGTGGACCGTTCCAGGCGGCAGAGAGGGACACGGCATCCAACCTGCCGAATCCGAAGCGGTGCGCGCCGCCGCGCGCAAGGAGCTCGCCGAGGCGATACGGACCGAGCCGGTCGTCCACCCGACCGCCTGGGTCGCGCCGGAAGCAACCGTGGAACCGGGCGCCGTCATCGGCCCGCGAGCGACCGTGGAGCCGGGCGCGTGGGTCCTCTCCGGCGGCGCTGTCGCCGAGGGCGGAACCGTCCGCGACAACGCCGTCGTGGACTACAAGGCAACGGTCGGCAAGGGGGCGGAGCTGGGCATCAACTCGAGCCTGGAGATGGGCGCAACCATGCTCGACGGGTCGAAGACCGGGCAGGCCTGCCGAATCGACTGCGGCACCGTCATCGACGCCGGCGCGTACGTCGGCGACCAGACCCAAGTGGGCATCAACGTGCATGTCGGGCCGAACGCCCGGACAGGCGAGAACACCCGCATCGGCGATGCCTGCGCCGTCGGTGAACGAGCGGTCATCGGCAACCGGGCAGCCATCGAGCACTGCACCCGCATCGGCAGCGGAGCGTCCCTGGGAGACGACTGCCAGGTCGGGGAATACTCGACCATCGGCCCCGAAGCGACACTCCTCACCGGCGTCCGGCTCGGGGCCCGCACCGAGGTGGGCGCCAAGGCGCAGCTGGGATACGAGCTCGAGACGCCGCCCGGCAAGCGCATCGGCGCCGGGCAGCACATCGAGGGGTATCAGACGCTCCGCCCGGCGGCCAAGACCCGCCCACAGGTCCGGCTCGGCCAGGACGCCCCAGAGCCTCCCGAGGCACCCCAGCCGGCCTCGGCGCTCGCGATCGAGGCAGAGCGCGCGACAGACACCCACAGTCGAGCGATGCGCTGACGCCGGCGCGCGTCGAGCGGCACACCATCCCAACGCGTTGGGAAGACAGGCTCGAACAAGCGCCCATGAATCCCTCAGCAGCCGTCGAGCAGCAGCAACAGCCGTCCAGCGGCACACCGGACAGCACACTGCCGCCGCAGACGGCAACACGCCCCGACACGACAACCAGAGACGGTCGCCAGCGGCCCCGTGCAGCCGCAGGAACGCCTCCGGCGGCGGCCGACACCCCCCGGGAACCTGGAACCCGGCCAAAGGCCCGCAGGAAGCCGCAGAGCCGTCCAGCGGCCGACACACACCCATTGGCGTCCAGTCAGACATGTCGCCGCAATGTCGAGCTGGAGCTCGCGCAGGAACAGACCAAAAGCAGAGAGCAGGCCGGCTGCCCGGAACGCATGATCTCCGCTGCGCGTAAAGCTGCCGAGCTCATGCACCCGACACGGCCGCGCCGAGAACGCCGTGGACCGGCACACCCGGGTGCGTCAGAATCGGAGAACCATGACAATGGGAGAGATCCGAGCCAGCGTCACGCTGGAGAACAGAGACGACCGTGGAGCGGTGCGCCTTGGTCTGCGCACCGAGGCGGACGTCCGACGGAAGACCATCGAAGGAATCGTCGATACCGGAGCAGTCAGTCTCGTCATCCCCGACGACATCGCTACCGAGCTCGGGCTCGAGCCCTGGGGAACGAGAACCGTCATCTACGCAGACGAACGCCGGGAAGACCGGCCCGTGACAGACGTCACGATCGAGATCGGAAACCTGGCGACGCGGACCGAGGCCATCGTGGGACCAGCCGGGAGCCAAGTCCTGATCGGACAGCTCGTCCTCGAAGCGCTCGACCTCATCGCCGACTGCAGAAGAGGAACACTGGCGCCACGCCATCCGGAAGGGCCGGTCCTGGCAATCCGTTGAGCCCGGCACATGGCCACGCTCTACGCAATCGGCTGGCGGGCGCGCGGCGCGCCGCGGCGCTGGCAGTGGACCGAGCTGGAAGCAGTCGAGCAGGCGACCGAGATCGCCCACGCCAACGTCCGCTTCGACGGGAGCGGCCGCTGGCGCGTATACGAGACGCTGATCGAGACCAGCGGCGGGAGAGCGCGCACAGTCCGCGGCCGACTCCTCGCGGAAGGCGTCGAGCCGATGGCCGCAAGCCCCGAGCGCGCCGACTCGCAGCCCCCCGTCCACGCCAACGCACTCGGGGCCGACGCATCGCGCGCAAGAGACGCCCACAGCCGCGCGGCGCGCTGACGCCGTCCAGCGCCGACTCCAGCATCCAGGCGTCGAGCAGAACGCCGTCACGCCGTCGAGCAAAACGCCAAGTCCAACGCGTTGGGCCCGAGGCCCGAGAGGCCACACACGAGCGGCCTACGAACCCCGGCAGGTCCGCCACCCGTCCCAGCTCGGCGCCAGGAGACGGAACCGAACGCCCGACCAGCCAGCGCAGGACCAACCTGGCTGTCAGGCAGACGGCCATCGTCAAGCAGTACGCCGTGGCCGCCGGCGAGACCAACCGCCAGGTTCGCGAACGCGTAAAGCCGGACGCCCCGCGCCGCGGCGAACCGGCACCCGCAACACCCGGCAACGGGCTTCCTGGCGGCCGTCCAGCAGTACGCTCCGAAAAGGGCAGGACCGCGAGGTCCAGCGGCAGCCTGCCCGGGGAGGCAGAGACATGCACGCACTGATTGCGGCAGCCATCCTGGCGCTCCCGAGCGGACCCCAGGCAACCGAACACGCGGACGTCGCAGGCCACGCGGACGTCGCAGGCAAGTGGACGCTAACGATTCTCGACCCGCTCGCCATCAACGACGAGGTGCCGCTCACGCTTGAGCAGGACGGCGCCGGCCTGACCGGCACCGCGCGCGATTCCGTCGTCGCCGGCATCATCAACGACCACCGCATCACGATGTCCTATGAAGTCGACACGTTCCAGGTCGGCCGCATCACGCTGGCGTTTACCGGCACTGTCGAGGAGAGCGGCGAGAGCATGCGCGGCGATGTCGCCTTCGGCCGCTACGCCACCGGAACCTGGCACGCACAGCGCGTTTCAACCCACGCTACCGAAACGGAGTCCCGGCGGGACAACACGGCGCCGCCGCGCTGAAAATCGCACACGTTCCGTTTCAGTCGTTCTCAGCGGGAACGCCGCCGGCCGCGAGGCGTCTCGACCCAGCGATCCGTCCTCGGACCGTCCGACCGCGGACCCCGCAGGGGCGTCGAGCTGACGTCCCCGCGAAGCGCGCCAGCCGGCTGGAAGCCGTCAGCTCGCAGCTTCCGAAGGCGGGCCGCCACGGCCGGGATCCCGACAGCAAGTGCCTCGCGCAGGAACCACGCACGGGTCATCGAGAACCTGGTCCGCAGATGATCCACCTCGCGGAGCTGCCGCTCCGAGAGGCGCACCTTCACGACGCGGTCGAGCGGCTCGAGGTCAGGGTCGTCGAGCATCGTATCGTATCGTTCCGTTCCAACCCCAGTGCGTTTCAATCCCCGTTCCGCGTACCTCGGTGCACGGAACGATCACTGTGGCGGCTCGCGCGGGTCCACGCGATGCCCGCCGACCGAAGCCGGCCACGCCGACGAGACAATCTCGTCGACGACGTCATCGACCTCCTCGGCCGGGATCCGGAGCATCTTCGCCTGCGTCGAGAGGAGCAGGCGCAGCTCGTCGACCGACCGATCCGGATCGAGATTACCCAACGCAGCAGCATAGCTGCGAAGCTCCTCCACCGGGTCGCCAGCATGCCCCGGAGCGGCCGCCGGACCGCTCGCCGACCGAGCCTCCTCGGCACGCACGCGACGCTCCCGGCGCTTGCGACGCAACTCGTCCACGACGAGCGGGAGGCCTTGATCGACCGCGATCCGGAAGATCTCCGAGCGTGTCGCCGTATGCCGCCTGGCCAACGAGTCGCAGGCCTCCACCTGATCCGGACGGAAGTACAAGCGCGTCCGTACAACGTTCATGTCGCGAGCCATGCGTTATCAACCTCCTCGTAGCCCCGACGAAAATGCGGGGTCCCCCGCCAAATCACGACGTCGTAGCCCCGACGATAAGCATAGCGACCTCGAGCGGGCCAGGTGGGCCCCCGCATCCGGAACGAGATCCGGTCCGGATCGCAAATGTTAAGGGGGCCCGGGCCCATGGGCCTCTTCATCTACCGGATATGGGCCAGGGGACACGAGATTGCGAGCGTGGCGGGCCCGTGAAGCACGTTTTCCGGCCCACGGATTCGTCAGGAAGAGGCCCAGGGCCCATGGGCCCCCGTAACGCCGGGAGAGCAAATCGCTTCGATGAACACTGGAAAACAGAGAGGGGGCCCATGGGCCCATGGGCCCACGATAGGGGGTCCCCCGGGGACCCCAGTCCAGAAGAACGACCAGAGGGTGAGCGACCCCCGTACCGGGGTCGCTCACCCTATATTTTTCCCTGCGGGAAGGCGTGGTTGGGCCCCCTGGTGGGGCCCATGGGACCGGGCCCATGGGCCCCCAGTTCGGGACACCAGTAAAACCGGGGGGTTTTCGAGAGAGGGGGCCCACCGCCTGGGCCCCCATGGGCCCTGTGGGCCCTCTAATCCGCGACTCATGGGGCCCGGGCCCTGGGCCCGGCCCATGGGCCCCCGGAGGCCGAATGCGGGGGCCCTGTTTCAATTGCCCAACATGTTGAGCAACCCGTGCAACATGTTGCACAGCGCACTTCAACGCCCGCTCAAGTGCACCTCCAGTGCACCGAGGTGCACTGAGCGATCACTGCGGCGGCTCGCACGCGAAACCACCAGACGCCGCCAGATTACATCACACGAATCAAGACGAAACCGAACCCAGGCACCGGCGCCGAAGACGAGCGCGGCCAAGGCCCGGGCGACTGGCCACCGCTCGAGATCTCGCCGACGACATCGCTGCGGCGCGGACCTAACCTCGCCGAACTCCGCACCGAGATCACCGCCGCGAAGTCGCGGATCACGTAGCGGGTCATCGGCGCGCCGGCCGCCGCCGCAAGCATCCGGACGGCCATCGCGATCGCCATCCTTCGGACACCCGGCTCCCATGTTCGGCCATCCGGCCACGCCACGAGACAAGCGCCACGGGCGATACCGCCAGCGTCCCGTCGCCCGGCTCGCAGCTCGCCGCCGCCGCCACGGCACGCCGCCTCGCCGCCGGCAGCACAAGCGCCAGGACCCACCACACCTGCCTCGGGGCACTCGCCTGCCTTGATGCGCGGCTCGACGACAGCGGCACGCTCGACGAACCGCGCCCGCGACAGATCGCTCCCGAGCCTGGACGGGAGCACGGATTGAAACTTGAAACGACGGCAGCGCCCGAGACAGATCGCTCCCGGGTTTGAACGGGAGCGCGGATTGAAACAAACGTCGGTGTCGGCCTGCTAGCGCTGCACGCGGCAGCGGAGAACGCCGCGTGCAGCGCTCACACTGTCTTGACGTGCACGCCAGCCTGCTGCGGGAGGCCCCCGGCGGACAACTCGTGGTTCCGCGCCTGCGGCAAGCCTCGCCAGCAACGCTGCAACCAGCCAACGCGCCGTGACGGCCAGCCGTGTGCGACACGCAACACAACCGAGGAATCACCAATGTCAGAACCAGGCACGCACTGCGCGAACACGGACGACGCCATCCAAACCATCCGCGAGCTCATCGCGGAAGAGAACATGGACGACTTCTCGAACGACGACCTGCTCGACGCGTGCATCGAACTCGTCCGCTGCGACGACGCGGCGCGCACCGACGAGATCGCCAGGAGTCACCCGAAAGACGACCGGCTGCGCGACGGGAACCCGCTCGCCAGCACCACGCCTCGGGAGTAAAACAGCACGCCGCCGCGAGCGCCATCCGGGCGACAGTCCCGGCGGCAACTGCGGCGCTTAGGAGCAAAAACCTGTCCCCGATCCGCAAGACGGGAACGAGTCGCCGCGATCGCAAGCCGGAACCAGTACGCGGCCGTTGCACGGGCACGCTGGCCACCCGCACCCGCCACGGTGCGCGAGGCGGATCCCGGCGCGCCGACACCCGAACCTGGTTGCCTGAAAGGTCCCCGGTAGCGCGGGAAGCACAAGGAGTAAACCGAGCACCGGGACGCCGTCACGGAACGGCGCCCGGCGGCCCTCAGACGCGGCTGAAGCGCTCAGTGGAGGCAGCAGCGACCCAACGCCTCGCGAGCCGGGAGATCGCCTCCTGGAGCCTGCCACGGCCCCGCAGGGACGCGGCGCGAACGCGACGCTCACCCGCCGGCGGGGCGGCCGGAATCGCGCACGACGACGCGGGTATCCGACCGGGAGACGACCTCCTCGACGGTCGACGTCCACGAGGCGCCCCTGCTGTCAATGACGGCAATCCGCATCCCGGCGAGCTGCCGGGGCAGCCGCGCGACCGCGGGACCGTCGAGGACCGAGCCCCAACCCTGACCGACGCGGCAGGGCCTCCAGCCGGCCGACGCGGACGCGTCAGCCGCCGGCGCGGCACTCTCGTCCGCGAACTCCGCGCGGAGCGCCTCGGAGACCGTGCGCCGCACCCAGGCCGAGACGTTGACGTCCCGCTCATCGCGGAGGCGGTCGAGGAGCCGCCGCATCTCCGGATCGAGGCGAAAACCGAACCACCCTCCCAACGGCACGGCCACCAGGATACCGGCCGTGCGACAACGCCGACTCCGTACAACACACAGCACAGGTCAAACTCTGGGGACAGTTTCCACACCGGGCCCGGCAGGACGCCACGCGCACCCCGGCGCCGCAGGGGCTGTCCGCCACCCGTGAATTACATGGCTACGAACGCCAGCAACGAACGGCCGCGGTCGCGCGTCGGACGCGCCGTGCGCCACCCCGACGGCACCACGAGCTGCCGCCTGCGCGTCCCGCTCGGACACCCCGCCGCGACGTTCATCGACGAGGACGGGACGCGCCTCGAGGTCGAGCACGAGCGCGAGTTCACCGCCGGTCCGGGCGTGACCGGCCTGCGGGCGATCGACCCGGTCACGCACGAGACCGCTCTCGTCGGCGGGAACCTGCTGCCGGTCAGCGGCTCGAACCCGCTGATACACGTCGGCGCGTCCAACCTGGCGAGCTTCCTGCGCCGGGCCGCACGGCGCTTCGACGCCGAGGCGCGCGCCGGCGGACGGCCCGAGCGGCAGACGCTTCCCTGAAGCCGGCCGCGGCAACCCCGGCCGGGTACGCTCCAACGCGTTGGAAGCCGGGCACGACGCACGGCCGAGCAGGAGAGAGGACCGCATGAGCAACGAGACCAGCGGAACGGGGCCGGGCGCGATCCCGCGCGGCTGCTACGCGACCTACCGCGGCCACCTGGCGGCGGACCCGCGCAAGGTCGAGAGGGACGGCCGCGCGTTCGCCGCCGCGCGGATCGGCGTCAACATGGCGGCGCCCGACGTCGCCGCCGAGGAGCGCGACAAGCTGACCGAGTGGGTGGACGTCATCGCCTTCGGCGACGCACTGAGGACCAAGCTGCTCAAGGGCCGCAAGGGCGAGCCGATCGTCGTGATGGGCAACGTGACGCTCAAGTTCTACACGACGCGCGGCGGCGAGACGCGGGTCGATCGGACCGTCGTTGCCGACGCCATCCAGTCGGCGAGCGCGAGCGTGCCCCCCGTCCGGCGCGAGGAGAAGACCGAGGGCAAGGAGCCGAACCCGAACGAGCCGCCCGCGGACTAGCCCGCCCGCACCGCACAGCCGGCGCGGCCCGCCGCCCGATCCCGGGCGGGCCGCGCACCGGACCACCCGCAGGATTCCAACGCGTTGGGCCAACGCCGCAGCCGGAAGCGGCACGGGCTGAACTAACGTTCGCAAGCCCAACCGTCGTCGTCGCGGTCCATGCGGCGTTGATACGCGCAGTGTCCGCGACGGACGCCATCAGGATGATCGTGCCGCAGCGCCGTGCAGTTGCGGTACGGACCGCACTCGGGCCCGGGCCGCCCCGGACGGGCGGCAGGGGCCACACCGGGCGGGCGGCTGCCATCCGACTCGCAGACAACGCCGTCACCGTCCCCGTCCCGCATGAACGGATACGCGGGATGCTCACGCGTCACGGGCGCGATCCCGTGCGCCCGGGCCTCGGCGCAACTGACGCGTCCGTCGCCGTTGTCGTCCCACTCCTGGGCCGCCCCTGAAGCCGCCGCTGCGGAAGCGGCGGGCGCCGGCGCCGCACCGCGGGCGAACACAGTCATGTCGGTCGAAGCGCAGCCGGACAGCACGCGGTCCAGGGCGCCGGCTTCACGCCGGTCGATGGTGAGCCCGTACCGCTGCCGCACGGCGACGATCCGCGCCGCGTACCAACAGCGGTTCCGCGGCGGGAGCCACTCGGCCGCATCATTGCCAGCCTTCTGGTGCCGATTGACGGCCGGGCCGGCCAGCGTGAGGTTCAGCAGGTCAGTCGCGAACCGCCGCTTCGTCGCGGAATCGGCGGCGCACAGACCGCTGTCATGCGCCTCCGAGCGAGCGACGATGTGTTCGATGTCCGTCTCGGAGCCGCTGGCGAACCAGCGTCCCGTATACGGGCCGTAGACCCCGCCGAGCCGGGCCACGATCCGGTCCTCGACGGACTGCGGATACCGGTAGTCGCCGGCATCGTACGGCGCGCACCGTCACTCCGGCGCGACCACGAGACCGCGCCACGCACCTTGCGCGTGAAGGGCGCCGGACGCCGGGAGACGGTCCACGAGGACGAGAACCGCGACGATGAAGGCCACGGCGCCAAGGACGACAGGGGTGGTGACCAGAGGTCGAGGTGCGTGCATGGACGACGATCCTGCCGGAACCACGGCGCCGGGCAGCCGAACGCCGCCGCCGTGCTCCCTCAGCGGCCACCGGGCACCGGATCGCCGCCGTCGAGCAGTTGCGGCGCGAGCTGCCGGAGGCCCCCGGCCTCGTCCTCGGGGTAGCACTCCGCGAGCATGATCTCGTCGCCGATCCACTCGCCGTGGAGGCAGACGATCCCGAAGCCGCGGCGCGCGGCGTCCTCGACCCGGGAGACCGTGAGGCCGTAGCCGAGATACGCACGGCCGACCGGCGCCGGCATGTTCAGGTACAGGTCGCCGCCGTCGTCGACCCCCCATCGCTCGAGTTCCTCGAGCAGCGGCGTCGCCACGTACGTCTCGAGGACGGCGGCGCGCTGCTCGCGGAGCAGCGCCTGGGCCTCGGTCTCGAACTCGACCGCCGCCAGGTACGTGTCGAGCTGCCAGTCGCAGGCCGCGGCGACGAGGTCGAGCCGCTCGAACGTGATCGGCGACAGCTCGTAGGCGGCGAAGAGCACCGCGCCCCCGACGCTCGTCGTCTGCACGACGAGCATGTCCGAGAGGACCAGCTGGCGGAGGAAGCGCACCGGCTGCGCGACCAGCAGCGACCGCCCGTCGGGGCCCACGGGCCAGACCGCGGCGGTCGGCGCCGCGGGCAGCAGGCGCAGTACGACGCGTTTGGTGCGCTGCTCCCCATCGTCGTACACGTCGTCGCCCAGCGGCACCGGGTACGCGAACTCGACCTGCGTGCGGTCGCCGATGCAACGCACGTAGAGCACGATGTCGGCATCCGGGGCGATGCCGCCGGTCTCGCCGGCAGCGCGGTAGACGACCACGCTGGCGCGCCCGTCGAGCGCGCGCGCCGTTCGCGAGACCAGCCAGTCGGTCCCGGCCGGCTGCGCCGCCTGCGCCGCCTTGCCGCCGCCGTAGGCGGGCGGCTCCGGTGCCGGAACGCTGATGCGCGGGACCGATCCGGGGTCGGGCGCCGCGCCGCCGCAGGCGGCGGCGAGCGCCGCCGCCAGGAGCAGCGCGAACGCCCCGCCGCGTCGAGGCCGCCGGGTCATGGCTTCGCCTTCGAGGCCGGAGCGGGGGAGGCCGGCCGCCTCGCCCGGGCGAGCGACCCGGCGGGCGCAGCCGGGTCCGAGGGCACGCCCGGCGCGGCGGGGTCACCGAACCATTCCATGGTACGGATCACCAGGTCCGAGCCCATCACCCGCGCGGTGACGACGACCGGCTCGGGAGCCGCCTTCACCTTGGAGAACAGCGCCCGCGCGCGCCGCTTCGTCAGGCGCTGCGGCGCGAGGTCGTTCGAGTCGCGGACCAGGAACACCCGGCGCGCGGGCCGGACCGCGCGCGAGACGGCCGCGACGCCGGCGTGCGTCGGCGCCGGCGCGAGCAGGTCGACCGAACGCGGCGGGGACTCGTCAGCCACCGGCCTCCGGCCTCCACGGCGAGGCCCCCGCGCGCACCCACAGGTCCGCGACGTCGCACCCGTCCGGCGCGTCGAGGACCCACACCGACCGGCCCTCCGACCGGAGCATCTTCGCCAGGCACGCCACGGCCCGGCGCCCGTCGCCGTCGCCGTCGGCGCACAGCACGACGCGCGAGGCCGCCCCCGCCGCGGCCGGCGTGAAGCCCGCCCAGCCCGGCACGCCGGCGACACCCCAGCGCCCGTCGAGCGCCGGGTAGCGGAGGACGGCAGCCAGCGCCGAGACCGGCCCCTCGACCAGCAGGACGCGCCCGCCGTCGCCGGGCCGCGCCTCGAAGCGCCGCCCGCCGCGGAACGAGCACCCGGCGGCCGAGACGCGAGGGGCCCGCGCGCGCCGGTACGGGATGCGGACGCCCTCGGGGCTGACGGCCTCCATCTGCAGGCCCGGATAGTCGGTCTCGCCATCGGCGCGGAAGCCGTACAACAGCAGGCCCGCGGCGCCGGGCGGCGGGCCCGGCCGCACACCGAGGTCGAGCGCCTCGCCCAGGGCCAGGAACCGCACGGCCGCGGGCCAGCGGCCCAAGCCGGCGCACCCGCGGGCGACGAGCAGGTAGCGCTCCCCGACGGTGCCGCCCAAGCGGACGCCGGCGCGCCAGATGTCGCGCACGCGGCGCGGCGCGTCGGCGAGCGACGACGGCAGCGGCGGCGGCACGGCCGCGGGCGGAAAGGCGGCCAGCCCGCCCGCGGCGCCGGCGAGCGCGCGCAGGTGCTCGCGGAAGCCCACCGGGCCGAGCGGATGGCAGCGGCGGCAGTCGCCGCGGACCGTGTCGCCGAGGCCCTGGTGCAGGAAGCAGCAGTCCTCGCCGTCGTGGACCACCGGACACGGCCCGGACCAGACCGAGCCCCGGCGGCGCCAGGCCGGCAGCGTCGACAACGCGGGCTCGAGCACCGACCAGTGAACGTACATCCACCCGATAGCGTAGCAACTCGGGAACAGCCGGGAACAGACGCCGACAGGCAGAGGGCGGCAGGCAGGGGCGGGCCGACGCGGCCACGAGACCCGCGCCGCGCGATCCAACGCGTTGGAAACGAAGCTGTGGCGGAACCTCCGGGCCGCGGTCGCGACCGGCAACTTCTACCCTGGGTTTGCCGACAGCCGAACTGTTGAGACGTTCCGGCCTTGGGAGGATGAAGATGGCGACCGAAGGAGGTTCCCCAGTGGCAGACAGCGGGCGCTCGGGACCTGGCGGTCAGACGCCGGGCAACGCCCCGCCAACCTGGAGGAACGGGTTCGGCGAAGGTGCCAGGCGGAACACACCGGTCGCTATTGCCACGATCGCAGTTCTCGGATTTTTCGCCGGAATGGTGCAGAGCACCATCAGCCCGGTGCTGGATCGAATCGACGCCGTGCAGGAACAAGTCAGGGATATCGACGGCAAGATCGATGAGGTCGAGCGCTCGTTGAACCGGCGGATAGATGCACTGGGCGACTCGATCGACGAGAACATCGACGGACTCGTCGAGAGGTTGGTGCGCGTCGAGACATCTCTCGACAATCTCCAGTCCAACCGGGACCAGGCGACGCAGGACACCTCGGCACACACGGCACGCGAGCCCGTTGCCGACGACCAGTGACGGCCCGCGGCTGCAGCACCGGCGCCAGGGTGCAAGGGCGCGCCCGGCAGCGGCCGCGCCGGCCGGTCAGACGGCCCGGTCCGGACCGCGGCCACCGCGGCCGTCCGCCGACGGCGCGGCGGCCCCCGGCGGGCCGCCGCGAGCCCGGCCGGCGCCGGGGGGCGTGCGCAGCCCGGCGGTCAGCAGCGGCAGCCCCAGCTCGAGGGCCTCGCGCGCGAGCTGGCCGCGCGAGCGGCCCGTCCGCAGCTCCCAACGGTCGAGGAGCCGCGACGTCGACTCCGGGATGTTGAGCGAGAGGCGCACCGGGTACTGGCCGCCCCGCCGCATGACGTCCGTCGGCATCAGAGATCACCACGCCGCCGCGGGGAGAGCGGCGCGAAGGCGGCGCCCGGGCCGAACCCGCCCGGACGCCGCGGCCGCGGCGCCCCTACCGGAACACGGACCAGTTCGGGCACGAGCCGTCCGGCGCCGCGATCTGCGAGTCCACCGGCAGGACGCAGACAATCTCCTGCCACGGCGCGTGCAGGAGGACATGGCCGAGGACCGAGACCATCTCGCCGCGATCGGCCCCCGACGACCCCGACGGCGACGGCGCGAGCGTACAGCCAGCAGTGCCGCCGAGCCCCATCGCCCCGAAGAAGCGGACCGGACCGTCGTGCCGGATGAAGGCGACGTCGGCCGGAGCCAACGCCGGGTCAGCGTCCTCCGAGTAGCCCGGGGCGACGCCGGCATAGGCCTCCTGCGTGACGATCCGCGTCCCGAGGTCGTACAGGCGGTACGGGTACCCGTCCCAGATCTCCCTCGCCTCCACGTCGAGGCTGAGGATGCCGTAATCGACGCTCTCGATCGGCAGCACCCAGGACAACTCCATGACCTGCGAGCCGCCGGGAACGCCATGAACGCCGGTCGCCACGCCGTCGGGCAAGACGACGTAGGAGACCGCCTCGAGCTGCCGCTCGACCTCCGGCCCCACGGTGGCCGCCGGCCCGTCGCCCCCGTAGCGTGCCACCCACTGCGCGGCGTCGCCGCCGGGCAGGTTGCCCGAAGTCTCCCGGTGGCTGTAGACCCCCGGCTCGCCATCGAGCGGCAGGTAGTAGGCGGGCAAGCCGCGGCCGCCAGGGGAGCGCAGCTCCGCGCGGTGCCCGCGGAAGCCGCCCGCCGGGTCCGCGCAATCGGTCACGCTCCGGTCGACGTTCGTGCCGGTCCCGCGGACGTTGTAGTAGCGCGAGAGCGGCTCGCCGCGCGACGAGAGCGGAGAGGCGGCCTCCGGGATGCACGGCACGCCGGCCGGATAGCGGCGCTCGGCATCGCCGGGGTCGATGTTCACGTCGGCGGCGCGCCACCCGTCCCCGGCGGGCGCCGCGCGGTGGTGCAGCCGCTCGGGCCCGAGGTCGAGGACACCGAAGCCGTAGTAACCGTCTCGAGCGACGGGCAGGCGAACTCGCGGAAGACGTACGGAGACTCCCGCACCCGGGAGACGCCCGAGTAGTCGTGGCCAAGGTCCACGGGATACGGCTCGCCAAGGCCGGTCAGGGTCCGCGCCGCCTCCCGGGCCAGCCGCGTCGCGGCGCCGCGCACCTCCGCACGATAGGAGTACGAACGGCCGCCGCCCGGCGCCTCGTGCTCGGTACGCCCGGCCCGGATCGGCTGGCCGTAGTACGTCTCGGCGCCGATCCGGGGCTGGGACGGCACCAGCCACGGGTCGCGGCCGTCGGCCCGGGCGATCGAGGCGAGACCCGCCGTGGCGCCGGCCCCCACCTCCCGGACGGGCGCACGTCCCATGTTGATGCCGGGCTCGCCGACCGGCCCGGTGAAGCACTGGCCCACCCCGCCGGCGGTCAACACAGGGTCGAAGTCCTGGTGGACGCCGACGAAGCGGACCGGGCTCGCCAGCGGCCCGTAGCCGGCCCCGCTCATCGCGCCCTCCATCCCGCTGGCGACCCAGCCGCGGTACGCGCCGATCAGGCGCCACCCGAAAGCGAGCCGCTTGTGCTCGTCCGCCAGCTCGGCGTAGCGCTGCATCAGCGCGGCCTTGAGCGCGTGGCAGGCAAGGTCGAGGCCGCAGTTCCATGCCTCCACTCTCCGGAACTCCACGAGGTACGCCTCGGCCAGCTCCTCATGGGCGGCCTCCCGCGCCGCAGGAAGCTGGAGGTACCGCGGGCTCGGCGTGTAGGCGAGGTACGCGCAGCCGAGGTTCCCCCGCACGTGCCGGAAGATCTCGAAGCCCGGCGCCGGCACCAGACCGGCCCAGCTGCTTTGGCGCCGGATGGTTGCCGTGGCGCCGATCGGCGACCGGTTGTCGCGGGGGCCGGCCTCGGGCCGGCGCTCGGCGCGCGAGCCGAGCCGGGCGCCGGACACCTCGTGGTTCACAAAGCCGGTGAAGGGCGTCGTGTAGGCGTCCGGCCCGCACCGGGGAGAGAACGTGCCCGTGGCCGCGTCCCACCCCGCGGCGCCAATTTCCAGACAGTCCGCGAAGGGCGCGCCCGCGCTGGGGGCGCCCGTGAAGTCCGCAAGCGCGAGCGGCTGGCCGCCGAACGCGTCCGGGCGCGTCGCCGGGTCGACCAGCCGCCCAAGGTTGGCGCGCCGCCCCGCGGCCTCCGGGCCGGGGTACTGCCGGGCCGGGAACGCCGGCGTCTGCCACGGCACCGGCGGCAGCGCCTGGACGAACTCGCCCGCCGTGGTCAGGCTGTACTCCGTGCGGCGCCCAATCAGGTGCGCCATCTGCCCCAGGTACTCGTCCGTAGGGAACAACGGCCGGCGGACCGGACCGAAGTAGGCCAGCAAGTCCGGATCCGTCCGCGCCTCGGTCGCCGGATCGAAGTAGTCCTCGTAGAACACCGCCGTGTAGAGGCCCGAGGGACGGTAGCTCCCCGGTCGCACGGAAAGGTTCGGCTCGCAACGCCCCTCGGAGTTCCCGCGCAGGACGAGCAGCATCGCCGTCGAGAAGCACGCGTCGCCATCGACATCGGTCGGGACCGGCGGGTAGGTGTACTCCTCGTCGTCTTCCTCGACGCCGTGCAGCTTCACGAGCGCGGCGCCGAGGCACGAGAGCGTGCCGCTCCCGCCGCCCGTCAGGTGGAACGGCCCGGAACGGTCCCGCGGGAACTGCACCCACGAGCCCATCGCGGGCAAGTAGGGACTCACCCAGGCCCCGGCATCGCTCCGCACGCGGACGTCGAACAACCCGAACGTAGCGGCAAGGGAGGCGGGGTTGCCCGTGTACGTCGCCCGCTGCAGTGCAAAATATTCGCGGAGGATCCGCCCCTGCCAGTACTCGCCGATGTGCACCGAGGTCTGGAGGCCCCCGGCGCCGCCGTACTCGAGCGGCGTGCGGCTCGTGCGGTCCGGCGCCTGCCGGTTGCGGTCCGGCGGGCCGACGACCATGTACTCCTGTTCGCTGAGCAGGTCGCACGACGAGTTGGGCGGCGCGCCGCTGACGAAGCCGCGCCGGAACGCCGAGAGCCACACGCGGCGGTTGCCGAGGGTGCTCACCCGGTTCTGCAGCCCCGCGGGCGGCGTGGGCTCGTTCGCCGGGAGGAACGAGGTCGCGGCGAAGTTTGCCCGCCCGTTGACCGCGACGTTCTCGACCGGCGAGACGGTCCACCGGTCGTGATGGCGCGACCAGGACGTGTCGTTGTCCGGAACCCACCACAGCGGTCCGCGGCGCAGGTCGAACAGGCCCTGGGCGTCGAGGCCCGCAACGAAGAAGACAGCGGCAGCCGCCGCGGCCGCCAGCACGACGAGCACGGGACGAGTGAGACGAAGCACGGGCAGACCTCCTGGTTGAGAATGGATGAGAGCGCGCGTCAGCGCGAATGATCGGGTTGCCGTTCCTCCTGCCGCTGCCGATTCCGGTGCGAGTCCGACCGCTCACGGTCCCGCCGCTCGGACTCCTCGGAACGCTCGTGCGCGGTCTTGAGGCCACGCTCGTGGAGCCGGTCCTTGGCACCATCGACCACCCAGTCAGCCACTCGGTCGGCCTCGCGCGAGAGCTTGTCGAGCCGCACGGGGTCGCGGAGAATCTCGGCGAACGCCTTGCGGTTCTCATCGCCGACGTCCTTGGGATGGTCGTGGCGGTCCTTCCCGGGCCGCAACTCGTCGAAGGGCTTCTCGGGGCTGTACCCCGTGCCGATACGCGATGCGACCCGGTCGACGACGCAGGCCTTGACGAACGCCTCCTCCGCGCGGCGCACATCGTCCGCCTGCCCGCCGCCCCGCGGGGTGTACACCGCTGAACCCGGCCGAGGAAGGGAGGAGCGGCCCTCGGACGAGACGAACGCCGCATCGACGGCCGCCTTCAGGAGGCGGGAGCGCTGCTGCATCGGAGCCTCCCCCTCACCGAGGACAACCGCCTCAGGCCTTTTCGCGGTGGGCTTGCCATCCGCGCCAAGCAACGAGCTCGGCGGCTCATAACGCGTCGTGGCCTCGCCTTTCGCCTCAACGGGCACGCCCAGCGAGTGGACGAGGTCCAGCGGCTGGAGGTTCGCCGCCCGCGCCGGCCGCGCCGGCTCGACCACCGGAAGCTTCGGCGGCGGGTCGGTCTGTGCGGCGACGTGGTACAGCACGACCGGCGTGCGGACGGTGAACGTCACCGGGTCGGCGTCCATGTCGAGCTTGCCGTTGCGGCCGAACGGCTGGCCCGCCGCGGCCTGATCGCGCAGCACCACGACGCCCTCGGCGTCGTCGCGGACCTTGCCCCCGGCAGCCTCGATCTCGGCCCGGGTGGCGAACCGGCCGTCGTCGGGATAGCCGAGCTCGCCCGCCTGCGTGCGCAGGACCTGGCCGTCGAGCCCGTCGTACGTCTCGCCGCTCGCGGGGTCGAAGGCGAGCGCGGCGGTGAAGTTGCTGCGCTCGCGCTCGAACGACGACGTGCCCTTCTCGACGGCCTCGGCCAGCGAGTCGACCGAGGCCTTCCGCAGGTCGGCCACGGCCTGCTCGGAGTCGATGTTCTGCAGGCGCACCAGCTCCGGGTCCGTCCGGCGCTTGTGCGCCCCCGACGCGGCCTCGATGGCCGCCGGCTCGACGGCCACGGTCGCCGAGACACCCTCGTGGAGCACGACGTCGTAGGAGCCGTCCGGCCGCTCGATCACGCGGTCGACGTACGGGTCGTCGTGGACCTGCCACGAGCCGTCCTCGAGCCGGGTGACCTTCGGCAGGTCCGCGGCGCTGACCTTGACGTCGACCAGCGCCTCCGGCGGCACGTGGATGACCGCGCGGCGGGAGTCGCCGCCGCCCGGGCCGCCGCGGGTCTCCTCGCGCTCGTCCTCGCCGCCGGGATCCCGCCGCCTGCGCCGCCGCTGCTCGGACTCATCGCCATCGGCATCCTGGCGCTCGTCCCGCTCATCACGGCGCTCGTCCCGCTCGTCCCGCTCGTCCCGGCGATCCTGGTCGGGCGGCGGCTGCCGGGACTCGCCGTCCGGAGCCGGCTCGCCGGTCCTCTCCTGCCGGTCGCCGCCGGGTCCCCGCGTACCCGGGCGGCCACCGGCGTGCGTGCCCTCAAAGCTGCCCTCCCGGCCGCGGCCCACATCGACGCTCATGGCGATCGGCTGGTAAGATCTGCTGATAATCTCCTCGGCAACGCCCGAGGCGACATCCGCGCGCCGACGGCGCCAGTCGTCGTACACGTCGAGCGCCGTCCCGTCGCGGCCGCGGCACACGCCGTTGACGAACTTCGCCGAGAGCCGGCCCATCTCGCTCTTGGCACCGCCCTGCAGGTCCCCAGAGACCGCACGCCGGTACTGCGACTTGCCCACACCCTTCGGAAGAGCCCCGCCCGGCCCGCGGCGCACGGCGCCCAGCGTCTGGTAGTCACGGTCCTCGAGGGCCGTGAGCAGCTTGCCGAGATTGCCCGGATGCCGCGTCCGCGTGCCGGCCAGCAGGTCGCGGACCGCGTGTGGCCCGATGGCCGCGGCCACGACGACCGGGTCCAGCCGCGCCGACAGCGCGGCGGCCGTGCGCCGCGGGTTCGCGGCGATGCCGGTCAGCAGGCGCCGCGTGGCGACCGGGCCGCGGGCCAGCGCCGACGCCAGCCGCCGGCGCAGGACGTAGCGCGAAAAGTGCACGCGCGGCGCGAAGCGGCTACCGGCAAGCTGCTCGGCGCGGCCCGCACCGCGGGCAAAGTAGAGCAGCCGCGGCCGGTCGTGCGAAACGCTCTCGGCGCGAAAGCGCCAGTCCTTCGGCGGGCGGGTGCGCACAGCCGCCTCATCGGTCAGGCGCTTCCAGCGCTCCGAGCCGAGACCGGCCAGCCGGTGCTCGCCCTTCGGGCGATAGCCGGCCGGGGGCGCGACGGTCACACGGCGGCCCTGCGCCGCCTGCCGCTCGGCCGCGCAGGCAGTGCCGTAGGTCGTCTCGACGGCGTCGAGGGCATCGGCCAGGTGCCCCTCGCGCAGGCGCGCCCGCTGCCCGGCCCAGCGGGCCTCGGCGCGCTTCGCGCCGTCCGGGTCCACCCGGCAGCGCTCCCAGTGGCGCTCGGCCGCCTTGCGGGCGACCACCTCGAGCATGGTGGGCGGCCCCTTGATCCGCCCGCCCTCGGGCGTGACGCCCGACAGGTCCTGCAGCGACCGCTTGCCGGCGACCGCGGCCAGCGAGACCGGGTCGTACTCGTCGAGCCGCGTGACGAGGCCCGCCATGCGGAGCGGAGAGCTCTCGAGGTGCGAGGCCAGCCGCTGCAGCGACGCGTCCCCGCGCGACGCCGCGAGCGGCACCGAGAGCCGGTTCCAGAAGCCCGCCGTGCGGGCCGCAACGGTGCCCTCGTAATGCTCGACCGACTCGTGGAACTCGGCAGCTACCTGGGCCATGCCGCGGACACCTCCCCGGAGAACCACGCCACGGACGAAATATCAGGCATGCGGGAAGAGGATGGCCGGCGGGGACCCCAAAAGTGCGGGCCCAGCGACCCAGCGAGGGGAGTCCAACGCGTTGGGAGCCGCGACCGGTCCGCAAGCGGCCGCCGAGCCGCCGACAGGCCTACCGTTGCGGCCCGCCGGCGCGGTCGCGGCTGCGCTCGTGGGCGAGATGCGCGTGGCTGGCGGGCGCCGGCGCGGCCGGCGGCTCGGGGGCGCCGTGCCCGCCGAAGGACAGCGAGACCTGCCCCGCCCCGGCGCCCCGCGGGGCGTGCGCGGGCGCGCCTGGCCCCGCCCCGGCATCTTCCTGCCGAACCTGGGCGGGCGACCCACCCGGCCGCACGCGCGCCACAGCGCCGTCAGCGCCGCCGCCGAGCGCCGAGCCGGCAGCCCGGCTCTGCGACGGAGACGCAGCCGAGCGGCCCTGATACGTGTGGCCGGCGGGCGCTGGTGCAGCCGGCGGCTCGGGGGCACCCTGCCCACCAAACGAGAGGGGAACTTCCGCCGCGCCGTCGCCCCGCCCGGCCTGCGCCGGCGCGCCTGGCCGTGCCCCGGCGTCTCCCTGCCGAACCGGACCGGCCGACTCGCCCGGCCGCGGGCGCGCCGCGGCACCCTCCGCACCACCGCCGGGCTCCAGGCCGGCAGCCCGGCTCTGCGGGACAGACGCATCCGAGCGATCCTCGGAACCGCCGGCCGGCGGAGCGCCCGCCCGCTGCCGCAGCCACTCGGCGTGAGTCTCGACCCGGCCGGCGCGCTCCTCCCGCCACTCCTGCGCCAGGTCGTCGAGCGGCGTCATCAGGTCCCGGAACCTCTCGGACTTATCCATGCCTTTCGGGACAAACGTCTGGCGCGTTCCCTCGTCATCATGGTACGGCCAGAGACCTCTCGCGTAATAGATCGCCTCGGAATCACCGATCAGGCCACGCGCCAGACCGTCCTGGTCATGCAGATAGCGGTCATCACGGAGCGCCGCCAGCAGCCGCTCGTCGGCATGCTCACGCGCCGGCTGGTCAATCGGGGTCACGAACTGCGTCAGCACCTCCCGCAAGACGACGCGGCGGTCCTCCGCCGACAGCTCGTTGAGCCGCGGACCCGGCTCATCCCTCACGAGACTCACCGTCGTGGTCCAGTCCTCACCCCTGTCCACCGTGCTGAACTGCGTCTCCGGCACGGCGAAGTGCCGCTCAGTCATCTCCTGCGCAACGATCTGAGCCAACTCCGCACGGCTCTCCGAGTACGGCCATTCCGGCGCATCGTACGGCCAGCCATCGCGCTCGCCAGCAGCAGCGAGCGCATCGGCGTGCTCCACCGACACAGCGTGCTGCAGCTCATGAACGAGCACGCTCCGCAGGCTCGCATTACTCGCCGCCACGGGCTTCCCGGCCTTAACAGCCCGTGGAAGAAGTCTGTTTGCTGAGCCCTGCTGTTCAGGCAGCTTTGCGATGACCGATTGAGCCGAGGAGCGCCGTCCGTGTCCATTTGAACCCCCAGGCGCGCGTCAAACGCCCCCAGCGGCCGATCAAGCGCCCGATCAGGCGGCAAATCGCCGAAACAGCCCGCCCCTGCAGGCTCCGGGGCGTACCGATGCCGGTCTGGCGGCGCAGCAGCAGCCCGATGTTACAGGCGGCCGCCTGGAGCAGCACGCGCTTGCGGACATTCTCGTGACCGCGCACCCACACCCGACGCATACCCCCCGTCTCATACATGTGCGCGAAAGACCGCTCCACCACCTCGCCCCGACAGCGTTGCAGGCGACGTCCCCGCCGCCCGCGGACACGCCGGCGGTTTGCATACAAGGCCTTCTGCGCAGCTCGCTTCTCCGGCGGCGTCTCGCCCGTCTTCTTGTCCTGCCAGCAGCGCCGGCCGCGCTCAGGCTCCGATACGTGACTCCGAACCCCCACCTCGCCGAGCGCCACCAGCGTCGCGTCGCTGTGGTACCCCTTGTCGGCAACCACCTCTTCGACCCCCGGACCGTCCGGCGCCACCAACTCCACCTGCTCGGCCGCCATGATCAGCGTCTCCGGCAGCGTCGCCGTATCGCCGTCCGATGCATCCTGCACCGTCACCGAGACGATCGCCCCCGTGTCCATGTCGACCCCGTGCTCGACCTTGTGGGCCAAGCGCGTCCGGCCGTCCTTCATCTTCGCGACCTTCGCGTCCGGGTCCTGCGGCGATTTCCAATCCTTGTTCGATGTCTTCTTGTTCTTTCGAGACCGGTCGAACCGAGCCAACTCCGCCTGCGTCGGGGTCTCCACCCCAGACGCTTCCGCCAACCGCCGAATGAACGCCGCGTAGGATTCGCCCGTGTCCCGACGCTCGATGCTCCGCATCGCTGCGTTCGCTTCCAGCGTCGTCGCATCGATCCCGACCGTCTTCCCCTTCACCAGACCCGCCGCCGACACGCGCTCCAGAACCCACGTGAACACCGCCTCGTGCGTCTCCACGTCGATCAGCCGACGGGTCCGTGACAGCGTCGAGTGGTCCGGCGACGCCTCGGTCACATCCAGGTCCAGGAACGACCGCAGGCTCAGAGAATCGGCCACCCGCCACGCAATCCCGCGCTCCGAAGACAGACCCTCGAAGTAGCCGATGAACAGCATCCGGAAATACCGCCCAGGACGCAGACTCGGCCGCCCCATCCGCGCCGCGTAGAACACCGCGCACAGCCCCTCAACGAAGGCGTCGAAGCCAGCCTCTTCAAGGACTTGGTTCAGACGCTCAAAGAAAGGATGCCCGGCGTTCGTCGGCAAATCCGCCGTCGTCACCCACAGCGGAGACCCCTGTCGCGCTGCCGGTTTCTTGCCCATCGCCATGGGCCTTCAGTGTACGGGATTCGATCTCGCCGGGACCAGGCCGGATCCGCGACTTTCACCACGGGCTGTTAAGAGCCTCTTGCAGAACCCTCCGGAGAGTTGATTTTTGGTCCGACAAGCGCAGGCAGGATGCCGGTGGGAAGTGCGTTCGACCAGAGGGTAACATAGCAGCAACTCAGTGTTGAGCGCGGCGTCCACCGCCTTGGTATTCGTGGGAGGCAAGCTGAAGTATGGGCCGTATGCGAGATTCCTTCTCCCCCTGCTGGCAGTCGATTCAGGATGCGCTGTTTCCCGATCTGGAGCGGGCGCTGGGACCCCTGACCGCCAAGCAGCAACAGTTGGTCCAGACCTTGGAGGTCATTCGCATCGAGCAGTGGATTCCCCCGCAGTTCCGGGCGCCGGGGCGTCCGCCGAGCGACCGCGCCGCGCTGGCGCGGGCATTCGTGGCCAAGGCGGTCTACGACATGCCGACCACGCGGGTGCTGCTGGACCGCTTGGACACCGACGGGGCGCTCCGGCGCCTCTGCGGCTGGGAGCGGCGGAGCCAGGTGCCGAGCGAGTCGGTCTTCTCGCGCGCCTTCGCCGAATTCGCCCGCTCGCAGTTGCCCCAACGCGTGCATGAAGCGCTGGTCCGCAAGACCCACGGGGACCAGTTGGTGGGCCATCTCTCCCGCGACTCGACGGCCATCGAGGCCCGCGAGAAGCCTGCCGTCAAGGAGAAGGCGCCGGCGCCTCCGAAGCGCAAGCGGGGACGGCCGAAGAAGGGAGAAGAACGACCGAAGCGGCGCACACGGCTCGAACGCCAGTCCACCATGACCCTGCCGGAGATGCTCGACGACCTGCCGACCGACTGCGATGTCGGCACGAAGAAGAACAGCAAGGGATACCGCGACACCTGGGTCGGCTACAAGCTGCACATCGACGTGGCCGACGGCCAGGTCCCCATCAGTTGCCTGTTGACCTCGGCCTCGACGCACGACAGCCAGGCTGCCATTCCCCTGGCGACGATGTCGGCCGAGCGGACGACCAACTGCCATGACCTGATGGATTCGGCCTGCGATGCCGAAGCGGTCCACGAACACAGCCGCTCACTCGGCCACGTCCCGTTGATTGACATCAACCCCCGCCGCGACAAGGCGCTGGCCGAGGAGCTGAAAGCTGAAGCCCGGCGCCTGCGGCGCATCGGCTTTCAGCTTCCTGAACAGGTCCGGTACAACGAACGCACTGCGGGTGAGCGCGTCAATGGCCGACTGAAGGACGAGTTCGGCGCCCGCCAGGTACGAGTCCGTGGCGCCTCGAAGGTGATGTGCCATTGCATGTTTGGCATCCTCGCCCTCACTGCCGACCAGCTCATGCGCCTTGTGACATGAACCATATCCCGGACGTCCCGGCCACCGGCCCCCTCTCACCGCATCGCCTGACCGGCGTCAGGCAGCCGCCGATGTCCTCGACGCGCGGTCGAGAACACGTTACAGCCGCCTGTTCCAGGCTCTCGCTTGACGCCGGTTCTTGAAGACCAGACGCCGATTTCGGCAACCCAGGCAACATTACTCTCCAGAGCCGCCGGACCGTATCGAATCGCAATCCCTACGAGTTTCACAAGTGGCTCGGGTATGCAAACCGGCTACGGTTCATCCCCGCGCGGGCGGGGAACACGAGGAGGTCGTGCAGCGTCGTTGCTGCCAGAACGGTTCATCCCCGCGCGGGCGGGGAACACTTCTCCCTAGTAGCTCCGCATAACGCGGCGTACCAGGTTCATCCCCGCGCGGGCGGGGAACACTCAGCGCGATCCACGCGGCGATATATTCTGAGCGGTTCATCCCCGCGCGGGCGGGGAACACAGAGGCATCATCGGCCTGCTCGGAAGCGACAACGGTTCATCCCCGCGCGGGCGGGGAACACCTGCGATCATCAACGCCAACCTGGGCGAGCAACGGTTCATCCCCGCGCGGGCGGGGAACACCTGCGATCATCAACGCCAACCTGGGCGAGCAACGGTTCATCCCCGCGCGGGCGGGGAACACACCAGCCCGAGGGGTTAGCCCGGAAAATTCATGACGTCGTCGAATCGGTCGCTGGCCGAGCCCTGATCGTTGAGCGAGAGAGGTCTGCGGTCGCCGCACGTGGCAGGTGGCAGCGTGGTGGAGCGGCGTGGCGTGGTTACGGGGCGTACGAGGCGCCAGACGCGGACAGCTTCGCCGACAGGGCGCCCCAGGCGCCTGTGTGGATTCCGCGAGCTGAGGGGGAAGCTGCGACGGGGCGCTACCCGGCGCGCGCCCCGAGTGCGAGGGCGATTTGGCGCCACGCGTCGAGGTCGGGCGTTGCCCGCGGCAGGTGCACAACGAGGCGCCGGACGGAGCGGACGACGTTGGCGCCGAGCTTGAGCAATCGGTCGCGCAGCCAGGTCACTTGGGTGCGGGCGCAGGCGGTGCGGGCGGCTCTCAGCCGCAGTTCCTGCATGAGCACGTAGGCGGCGGCCGTCAACAGGACCCGCAGCTGGTTTGCCCAGAACTTGGTGCAGCTCGTGCGGTCGATCTGCAAGCCGTCGAGCAGTTCCTTGATGCGGTTCTCGATGTCGCCGCGCCCGCAGTAGACCTTCTCGTAGATGAAGCGCGGCGTCTGGCGCAGATTGGTCACGACGAAGCGCGGGTTGTCCCGCGGCTGCCGGCCGGTGAGCTGCACGACTTCGGCCTTGATCACCACGCGGCGCTCACGAGCCCACGTGCCCGCGCGATAGCGGGTGTCGAGGTAGAAGTGCGCCGTCTTCTCACGCAGCATGTTCTCGGTGCGGGCCGCCACCATGACGGGCTCGGCAGCCCGCAGCAGGACGGCGTTCCTGGCCATCGCCACGACGTAGTCGAGCCGCGGCTCGGCATCGAGGAAGTCGAAGACCTCCGGGCAGGCGAAGCCCCCGTCGAGACGGACGAGAAAGCGTGCCTTGGGGAACGCGGACCGCAGCAGCGGGAGCAATCGACACAGCACGCTCAGCGTGCCGTCGGGCGCCTGGGCCTTGCCGGGTCGCAGCACCGCCGCGCACAGATACTGCTCGACCTCGCGGTCGAAGCTCACAAAGGCCAGCAATGGCAGGTAGCACCAGCTGTCGTAGTGCCCGTTGAAGAACGTCAACTGCTGCTCGCCATGCGTCGGGTCGTCGGTCGGGTCGAGGTCGATCGTGATGCGTCGCACCCGCCCGCGCAGCCGGCGACGATGCCGCTCGATGACCGACGTCGCCAGCTCGCGCCCCAGCCGATAGAGCGCGACGCGGCCCGCACCGTTCTCGAACCGCGAGACCGTCGGCTGCGACGCCAGCCGACCGCCCGCCACCGGGTCGCGCCCGAGCAGCAGCTTGTGGATCGGGTCGTCGGCGAGCCGGTCCGAATCGTTGCCGTCGGGATGACCGCAGGCGATGCCGAACACCCGCTGGCCGACCAGGTCCTCGAGCGTGTGCCGGACCTTCTCCGGTGCCCGGCGGTCGACCAGACACCGGCCGAACGCCTTGACCAGTCCGTAGACGCGCTCGGCGGCCTTGAGCAGCACGGCGCCGCCATCCGAGCTCGACTGCTCGCGGTCGAACGTGGCGACCAGCGGCTTGTCGAACAGATCGGGGAACAGAACAGACTGTGCTATCGTGGGGTCCGTCACGCAAGGGCCTCCGTTGTGGCTAAACGTTTGGTAGCACAACGTTTGTACCACACGGAAGGCCCTTGCGTCTCGTCGCCAACCCCACCTTCACGCATAATCCGGGTTAGCCTACCCAAGGCAACGGTTCATCCCATAGGCGCTAACTTGTTCACGTCACCTGCTCCGGCGGCTGCTCGGTCCAACCGAAGTACGCGGAGAGCTGCGACTGCCGGCGCCGTGGCGGCTCGGCCAGCGCGCCGGAGATCGATCGCCAGTCGTTGAGCATGCAAGCCAGCGAGAGCGGCGGTTCGATGGCGCGCGTGACCTGGTTGAACACGAACTTGAAGTCACGCCACGCGCTGCGGGGGCGCCGGGGCCGGTACGTCGTAGCCCCAGGGGGAAATCGTGCGGGCGTGGTGGAGCAGCTTCTCCACCAGCAGTGCCACGAACAGTTTCCCGTAGAGCCACGCCTTGGCGCTGTCGTCGTCGTACTTCGGCAGGTGCCCCAACTGCGCCAGCGACTTGAAGCGCTTGAACACCAATTCGACCTGCCAGCGCAGGCGATACCACTCGAGCACGTCGGCGGCCGAGAAGGGCGGCTCGGGGAAGGTCGTGAAAACGATCACGTACTCGGCAAAGCGCAGAGTGGCCGGTTGTACCTGGGTCCGCTTGCGGGCGGCGTCCCGGCGGATTTTCTGCTGCGCCAAGCGGATCGCCTCCGCCGACTTGCGGAGCACGCAGACCCGGCCCGCAATCTCGCCCGGCGGGCCGCCGTCGTCACCCGCGGCCGCGACCGTCGTCGCCCAAGCGCGCGCTGCCCCCGGACGCGTGACCGACGAGACCGCGGCCAGCAGGTCGAACGGCCGCCCGGCTGCCGTGTGCAGCGGCAACGACCCCGTATTGACGCGCACAATCAGCCGCCCGCCCGCCTCGACCACGTGGCGGATCCCCCGCGCGGTCGAATACCCGCGGTCGGCCAGCACATGGTCGCCGGCGCGGATCGGGAACTGCGCCAACGATTCTCCCGTGCCCGGCCCCTCGACCCCCGTCAACTTGAAGAAGTCGCACGTCAGCGACGGCAGGCCCACGCTGTAGTGCAGCCGCCACAACGACCCGCTCGGTCCCGGTTCCTTCACCGTCGTCGCATCCACCGCCCGGACCTGGAACGCGCCGCCGGGGATGACCGCCAGACCCTGCTCCTCGAACAGGCGCACACACAGCGCGTGCAGCCAACCCTTGGATTTCTTCAGCCGCTTCAACAGCGCCACGTCGGACAGATCCGCCAGACGCGCTTGGCGGGCGCGAACCACCGTTTCCCGCAACGAGTGTCCGCAGCCGAGGTGCAGCAGGAGGGTCCGCAACAGGTTGTCGACCGTCTTGTCCTTCCGCAGCCCCTTCAACGCCCCCGTGTCCTGCGCCAACTCCCGCCAGTCACCGGGCAGGAACGACCGCAGCACATCCCAGTCCTCGTCCACCGGGCCGGCCTCCATGTCATGCATGCGCATGTCAGGATACGCCGGCCTCGCTCGGAACACAAGTTAGCGCCTATGACGGTTCATCCCCGCGCGGGCGGGGAACACGGTTCCCTTCTTTCCTTTCCTTCCCTTCCGGCCGGTTCATCCCCGCGCGGGCGGGGAACACAGTCGGCCGAGTGGCCGAACGCGGACCTCGCCCGGTTCATCCCCGCGCGGGCGGGGAACACGTCGTGCCGCGGACGACGCCTGTCGTGGAGGCCGGTTCATCCCCGCGCGGGCGGGGAACACGCCGCCTCCACCGTCAGTTCCTCTCCCTCGGTCGGTTCATCCCCGCGCGGGCGGGGAACACGTTGTATCCGCTGTGGAGGTATGCTTGTTTCACGGTTCATCCCCGCGCGGGCGGGGAACACCAGTAGGTCCGGCGCTTCACTGGCTGGCGGCACGGTTCATCCCCGCGCGGGCGGGGAACACGACCACCGCGTAGCCCGTGACCTGCGCCTCGCCGGTTCATCCCCGCGCGGGCGGGGAACACAGCCCCACGCGGGCCAGCAGCCGCGGGTTCACCGGTTCATCCCCGCGCGGGCGGGGAACACGGCGGAACGGGGTTGTCCGCGCTGCCCTGCGCCGGTTCATCCCCGCGCGGGCGGGGAACACCATCCCTGACCACGGAAGCAGCCTGACCCTGCCGGTTCATCCCCGCGCGGGCGGGGAACACGACCCACGCCTCGCCCGTGACGCGCGCGTCGCCGGTTCATCCCCGCGCGGGCGGGGAACACAAGTCGCTGCCGCTGGGCGTAGTGGATGACTTCGGTTCATCCCCGCGCGGGCGGGGAACACCCTACGTGCACATCATCGGCGTCGTGCGCCCACGGTTCATCCCCGCGCGGGCGGGGAACACACCGCGGCACCCTGCGACGGCGCGCCGACCACCGGTTCATCCCCGCGCGGGCGGGGAACACCGTAGCCATGCGACAGGATCCACCACCACCACCGGTTCATCCCCGCGCGGGCGGGGAACACCATAGCCGTTCGACAGGATCCACCACCACCACCGGTTCATCCCCGCGCGGGCGGGGAACACACACTACCCGAGCTGGCCAGCGTCCGCCACGACGGTTCATCCCCGCGCGGGCGGGGAACACAATGCGGGGAGCGTGATGGATTCGACGCATACCGGTTCATCCCCGCGCGGGCGGGGAACACCTGCACTACCCCCATGCGCAATATCGCGTTTGCGGTTCATCCCCGCGCGGGCGGGGAACACTCTCCGCATGGTCATGCGTAAAAGATCCAGGACGGTTCATCCCCGCGCGGGCGGGGAACACTATGGCCCGATGGTCCGTTATGCGCCTGAGTCCGGTTCATCCCCGCGCGGGCGGGGAACACCTTCACGCCAGCGTCCTTGGCCATCCTCAGCAGCGGTTCATCCCCGCGCGGGCGGGGAACACCTGTCCGGTCCCGTCGCATCGGCGGCAGCTGCCGGTTCATCCCCGCGCGGGCGGGGAACACACCAGCGGGTCACTGCTCCTCGCCACCCGGAGCGGTTCATCCCCGCGCGGGCGGGGAACACCACTCCCACGGCGGCCACCGGGCGCGCATCGTCGGTTCATCCCCGCGCGGGCGGGGAACACATCTCCCGTGCGCGACCGGCTCGACGTCTCATCGGTTCATCCCCGCGCGGGCGGGGAACACTCTTCGTACAAACCACTGATACGTAGGAACTTGCCAGGTGGAGGCAAGGGCACCGCGGATTTCGAAGCAGCGATAAAACAAACCGGGCGATGCCCGGCTCAGTGTCCGTGCTGCGCGGCATCGGCCGGAGGGGGCGAGAATTGCACCAGCTTGACGCCGTCGAAATCCACGGGAACGCGTCGATTGACGCCGCATGTGTCGAAGTCGTATCCCGCGTCGTTCGGCGCGGCCCAGGCGATGATGGCGTCGCCGTCCTCGATCTCGTCCGTCACCTGCTCCCAGATCATCTCGCGGGTCCGCCGAGAGTAGTTGCCGACGTACACCCCCGCTCTGATTTCCAGCAACCACACCGCGAGCCTCCCGCGCAGCCGCGGAGGAGCGTTGTTAACCACGATGACCAGCATCGCCGCTCGGCTCCTCGGGAATAGCGATCGGCTGAGCTTCGTGCGGTGCCGCCGGCGGCTCGATCCCGCCTGCTGCCAGCATCTCCTCGATTCCCGGAATCAGCCGGTGCAACAGGCCGGTCTTGCGGAAGCTGTCGCGGCAGCCGCGCCGGACCTCGCCGATCGGGTCGCCGGCGGCGGGCTGCCTGCCCCGCTCCGCCTGTCCGGCGATTCGAAATGCGATCGGGATGACTGTCTCGAACTTGTACACATCTGCCACGTCGTACACGAAAGATTGCGGCTTGCCGGTATGCAGGAACCCGACCGCCGGCGCGTATCCCGCAGCCAGCACGGCGGCTTCGGCCAGTCCGTAGAGGCAGGCGGTCGCCTGGCTGAGGCAGCGATTGGGCAAGTCCGCTGCTTGCCAATCCCGCGGGTCGTACTGCCGCCTCCTCCACTTCACGCCGTGCTGTCGGGCCATCACGTCGTAGAGACGCTTGACACGCGCCCCTTCGATTCCTCGGAGTTGCTCGACGGACCGCCGCTGCGGCGCGGGCTCGCCGAAGCGCATGTCGTACATCTTGCGGACGACCTTGAGGCGGGCGTCGGGATCGAGGGCGAGGCGAGCCTGATGAAGGAGCCGATCGGCCCTCGCCCCGCCGGGTTGACCGGCGGAATAGAGGCGTACACCGGCCTCGCCGATCCAGACCAGCAGACAACCTGTCCGAGACGCAAGGGCAACCGCTGCATGCGAGATGCGAGCGCCCGGTTCCAGCATCAGGCAGGCAAGCCCTCCCACGGGGATGTGGGTGCGCACCCCATCCTTGTCTACGACGACGAACGCGCCGTCGAGCACGTCGAGCTGCCCCCTTTCGATGAACAGAATCGATGTCCGATCCTTGATCGGTATGGGGCGCGGCGGCGAGAGGCCGGGTACTTCTCTCATCGCGATCGGCGCGCCGCCACGTCCTCGCTCTCGCAGGAATCGACGCGAAAGGTCACGCGAACGAACCGATTGCGCTCGTCGTTGACGAGATCCGGCTCCGTGCCGTTGAACGCCTGCATCTGGCGGCGCATGATCAGCCAGCCTCGGCCCCGCTGTTCCATGAAGCCCATGCCGGCCATGAAGTGCGAGAGGGATTCGTTTCTCGACCGGGGGTTGGCTCCAGCTCGGACGCGTTCGACCGTCATGTGGTTCGGCAAGGCTCCCGGACTGGTCACGTCTACGCGACGGTCGAACACCTCCAGGAGCACCTTCGAGCCGGTGATGGCGTAGTCTCGATGGGTCACCGCGTTCGCCAGCGCTTCCCGAATGGCCCGCCGAGGCAACAGGTAGCGGTCTTCGCGTCTGAGGCTCTCGTAGCGTTCGAAGCGTCCGAGACCGAGAAACCACCCGGTCGCCCGGTCGACCTGTTCGTCCAGCCGCCCGGCCGCGCTCGCAACCTGCAACACCTCGGAGGCGCGGTCATCGCCAAGGTACGCCGCGCACTCGATGCGGAAGTCACGCGTCCGGCTGTACCGCTGGGGGTCTCTCCCGAAGGCGAGAACGCCGTAGAGCGTCGCCCGCAGCTCGCCGCCGATCTCGACCAGCACATCCCGGTTGCGCAGGTCGTCCACGCTGTCCGGCTGCGGGTCGTCCGTGGTGTCGAATCCCAGGCGGTCAAGATAGGCGCGGAAGGCGTCCAGGTCGATGTGTGCGGGCGTTGCGTCGAGGATCGCGCGCTCCTCGGTGAGGATGTACCCGAAGGCGTTGTAGAGCTCCTGAAGCTCCGTCGGCGATGGCTCGACGCTGCTGCGCTCGCGGCGGACCCACACCCGGGAATCGTAGCGCAGCGGTTCGAATCCGCGTTGCCTGGGAACTTCGATCCAGTGCACCCATCCTGCCGGCGTCTCGAAGCGCCCGGTGCGCGCGTGCACCGGCGCGCTGCAACCCGTCTGAAGAAACGAGCTCAGCCGTTCCTGGACCCTCTCGCTGTTCTCCCTGACGCCGGCAATCGTGCGCGAGTCTTCGACTCCGAGAATGACGAGGCCGCCCGCGGTGTTCGCGAAGGCGCACATCGCCCTTCCGACGGCGGACAGGTCTCCGGGCCCGCGCTTGAACTCCGTGTGCCGGTCCTCGCCCTCCTCGATTCGGCGCCGGACTTCCTCCCATTCCATGACGCGTCTCCCGTCCCGGGACCCCGTCCCGGGACGCTCAGGGCGTTCACGCACGGCGGATGAGCATGAGGCCACAACCGTACGCCTTGGAAGCGCCGAAGCCCCGGGCGATGGCGGTGACGAGCGCGTCCGGGTCGCGCACGCTCAACGTGCCGTCGTAGTCGATGGTCGAGAACGCCAGCGGGGGCGCGGATCCCTGCCGTGCGACGCGATGCTGCTCGTACCCATCGATCCGCACGCAGCCTGCTCGGACCTCGAAGCCCGACTGTCGCCCCTGGCGCTCGAGCCACGTAAAGCCGTGCTCGCGCACGACATCGAGGCGCCGCGCGGCACGCGGGCCTCCGGCCCCGACAGTCTGGCGCCCAGCCTTGCGAAGCGCGTCCATGATGACGTCGTGCTTGTTGGACCGACGCCGCTCGGGGTCCCGGCGCCGGACGACAGGGTTGGCGCGCAGCGAGAAGCCGAGCCGATCGCCCGGCGAGAGCGCGGGAGTGAACCGCTTGGGCTCCGCGACCTCGAACAGCCCGTGCCGGTCTTCCGGCGGGCGGGCGGAAAGGATGAAGAACACGCCGCGCTGCATCTCTCGCCAGAGAAAGTCGCGCCGTCGGTCGGGATCATCCGCGAAGAGCGACCACACCAGATGGTGCCCGGGATGCCGCGCGGCACCCCCTTTCCCTGTCTTCCCCAGAAGGAGCGGAGCGAGGGCGTTCACTGATGCTTGGCGCCTGAGGCTGGCGCGGGAGAGGTACAGCATCCCGATCATTCCTCGGCCGGCCGGGTAGTCACCACGCGCTCGAGGCGGTCGGCGAACTGCCACCGAACGCGGCTCGCTACCGCGTCGCGCCGCCGCTCGACGCGGGCATCGCCAGGCGCTCCGGCCGCGTCGTGGTCGACCGCGATCTCGTCGACCGCGACGCCTTCGATCCGGATCCGGTCGAGCACGCTCTGTTCCTCGTCCGTCGGCCGCCGCGCGCTGAACGCGGCCACGAACGATTCCGCTTCGATGACCTCCGGGTTGAGCGGCAGTCCGAGGGGTGCGGACTTGCGGCCCACATAGAGCACGAACCGCGGTTGCCGCAGCGCGCCGGCGAGGCCATCGAGATCGATCGTCCGGCCCGGACGCGGCCACAGGGCGACGGTGAAGCAGGCGTCGGCCCGCCACTCGCGCGTGGAGAGGACCGTGTTCAGGCCGTCCGATCGCAGCTCCTCGCGCCGGGTCGCGAAGGTTCGGCCGCGGCGCGCTCTCGGTGTCTGGGCGGTGTGGTAGTCGATGAATGGCCGGCCGGGTGCGTCCGTCCTGACGGCGTAGTGGAGAGCGGCCTCCAGCTTCCGGTGGGCGGTTTCGTCGGCGCGCTCGATGCCCTGCGCGGCCGCCACCAGCCCGAGGACGGCGGAACGCCCGGGGCGCGCCCAGCTCATGCGGCGCTCGCCGACGGCGATCTCGCCGAACGATGCCATGGGCGCGTAGAGCGTGAACAGGAGGATGCGCACGGTCGTCACCCCTCTGCGGCGTCGTCACCAGCCCGGCGAACCGCGAACTTGATCAAGTCCTGCAACGTTCCCTTGCCTGTCTCGCAGTTCATCGTGCAGCGGCCATCCGCGCACGGACCGTACGCGGCATCGAGGCGGTCGCGAAAGCGCTCCAGTACCTCGATGGATGTCTTGCCCTGGTCAGTGCCCGTCACCGGTTTGAGGAAGGCCGCAGCGAGACTCCGCGGCTGTGCCGAACCCCTCTCTGCGAGCACGTAGAACGCGCGCGACCGGCTCGCAAAGCTCGCCTGCTTGCCGCCGGGCGAAACGGTAGCGGCTGCTTCGACGAGGGCGGTCAGGCTGGCGTCCCGCACGGCCTTCGCGTCGTCTCCCCCGCCAAGATTGCGAACTAGCAAGTCCTGGTCGATGCAGATGTAGAGGTAGAACACGCCGGCGCCGAACTCCTGGACGCCGACGAACCCGGCTCCGGCATCGTCCGGCTCCTCCCGCGACTTCAGATCGTCGACGGCCGTGTAGTAGTCGTCCTCCGCGATGGCGCGATGTGTGGTAGCCGCGTGCGCGACCTGCACCGCCGCCTCGCGGTTGAACTTCGGGCTGTCGGCGAGCATCCGTCCGAACATCGCGACATCGGCCGCCGAATCGGACTTCAGCAGCAGGTCATCCGGGGATGGATTCTCGAAGGGCTCTCCGGCGAGCACCTTGTCGGCCAGCACGAACGCCCGGCGCCGCTCCTCTGGCGACACGAATGCGAGCTGCTCGGTAAAGGTGGGATCCTGGTCCTTCTCGCTCTTGATCTTGCCGAAGACGCTGGCAATGGATCGGGCCACCTTGAAAGCCTCGGCTTCCTCCATACCGCCGTCCCGCAGCCGATCGAAGACGTCCTTGCCGAGCCGTTGCGTGCGGTCGGCGAGGTGGCCATTGAGCTTCGTCGCAAATACCTCGGACGTTCGCCACGCTCGCTTCAGGCTCTGGGACGACACGCGCAGGCGCGGCACGCCGCCGAAGACGACGCTCTTGGGCCGCCCGGTGTCGTCCCGGTTCAGATTGGATGGGCCGTAGGCGGTCAGGAGGTGCAGTTGCAGAAAGTCAGTCATTCTCGGGTTCCTGGCGTTCCAATCGGTCGGCGGCCGGCGAGTCGGACGTACGATCGGGCGCCGCTGCGCCTACCGCGTAGTAGTCGAATATCCACCGCTTCTTCTCTCGGTCGCCCCAGTAGAGAATCGATCGAGAAAGATCGCGTACGTTGATCGTCCCCTTCGTCATGCGAACGAGGCGGCGCATCGGATCCATGAGATCGCTGGCGGGTTCCTGAAGGAGGCGCCGGAAGCGGCTCTCGGACAGGAGGGCCGACTTGTCGTCGTCGAGCGATGCGCGGCCCACGGCCCGAGCGACATGCCGTTCGTCCGTCTCGCGCACGTACGCCAGCACCCCGACAAGGATGGCGACCCGCTCCGAGTTTCGGAACCACGGGAGCCTTGCAACGAGCCGCAGCGCCTCCGGCTCCTGGATGACCTCGATGGGCGTACCGGCCCGCCGCAGCCGCGCGAGGGCCGCGCGCTGATGGCCGGACGGTTCGGTGTCCTTCGGATTCAAGCGGCGCCACCACTCGTACGCGATCGAGTCCGCGCTGCCTGACCGTTGCCCCTCCGTCATGCCGCCTCCCGGTCGTGGTCATTCGGCTGCGGGGTATTCGGCAAGGGAATCCCAAGGTCGCCTTCGAACAGGGACTTGCCTTCCCGTCCGCGCCCGCGCAGCGCGAGCGCCAACTGGAACCTCGCCCTGACGTGGCGGTGCATGGTCCGGTCTTCGAGACCGTCGGAGGGGGCATATTCGTCGAACAACCGCAGCGCGGCTCTTTCCATCACCGGCGTCCAGCCCTCGCGTGTCCTGATGGTCGGATCGTCACCGTCCGGGTCGTTCTCGATGGCGGACACGGCTGCGTCAAGCGCAGCGAAGAACGCGGCTTCCGTGTCGCGATAGAACCGTTGCGCGACGAATCCGAAGTCGCCGCTCGCATGGCGGGGGTCGTCGTACAACGCCGATTTCACGCGGATCGTCAACAGGTGGGCCACCGTATCCGCACCCCGCGCTGCCCGTCGGATGAACTCTTGCAGCCACTCCCGTGTTGCGCCGTCCATGCGTAAGAGCGGCATCTCGCCTTCGATCCAGGCCCGGGCCTTCATGTTGTCCATGTCGTATCCGAGGGCGGCGAACCGATGCTCGCATGCGCTCTGCGCCCGTTCCTGCTGCCAATGGCGAATGACCTGCGCAGGCTCGCGAAGCTTGTCGTCACTCGCAACGACGAGGCCCGGCCAGTGTCGATAGCTGATGCCGCCGGGTTTCGGATGGACGGGGAGCTTCGTGACGGCAGTCGCCTTCTGCCGATAGTACGGCGTGAGTGGGTGTGCAAAGCCCTCCGAGTAGTCGATTCCGTAGTTTCTGGTTCGGTAGCGTGCCACGGCAGCGGAGTCAGGCGCGCCGGTCAGCCCGCATCTCCGCGCTTCCCCCTCCTCGAACACCAGCCTGATGCGCCGGGGCATGCCCCAGTAGACCTGCAGAGGGTGGACGTCGGCGGGCGTGGTCGAACTGCCGCCGGCCTTTGGGTTGGAGGTGCGGGTGGAAACGAGCCAGGGGAAGATTCGTCCGGGGGCGGTGTCCAGCTTCGCTTCCACAGCGCGGCCCTGGATTTGCTCTCGACTCTCGACGTTGGGCCAGAGCCGGCCCCAGAGGGTCGCGCCGCCGCCGCGTTCCGCTACGACCAGCGTGGTCATGGGGCCGCCGCCCCGCAGCGACGTTCGGTGCCCGGCGCCGCCAGACGGGGCGAAGGCGCTCAGCGTGAAGAGAGCCATCGCCGCGGCAGCGCGGGAGAGCACCGGCGCGCTTCCGCGCTTGACGAACAGGTCGGCGTTGTTGCGCCGGGTCTGTGCGCCGGGCGCTTCGATCAGCAGCGCCGCGATTTCTTTTTCTTCGGCGCCTTCGAGTGGATCAAGATCCTGAAGAAACCGCGGGCCGGGGCCGTCGAGGTCGAAGGCGTGCGCCACCGTTGCAAAGCGCTGCCGCAAGGTGTCCGGCGCGGGCGGCTCGAGCCACCAGTCCTCCCATTCGTCGTCGTCCTCGGGCGCGGCGGCGGTGGACAGCAGGCCGATCAGCAGCTCATGCGCCGCACCGTTGAAGTCCGGGCGCGGCCATGCGAAGCCGACGAAGGGATTGTCGGCGATGCCCTCGGTCACGCGCCACGGCTGGATGCGCTCGATGGCGCCGCTCCGCCGCCGTACCGGGAGCCACGGCTCGTCGATCAGGTTGAAGACGTCCCGCGTGGATTCCGCCTTCACCGAATGGGTCATCCCTCGTTCGCCTCCACCGTCAGGCCCTGACGGGAATCGTATCGCAGGCGCACTTCCTGCGGATGTTCGCCGCCGGACACCGCACGTCCGCGCCAGGTTCCGTCGGCAGCGTCCGTCTCCTTCAGTACCACGAGAATCTTGCCCGAGTCGAACCGCGACCATTCCGCCCTGGCGTCGCGCGCGGCGGCGTCAAGCTCCTGCGGCAGGGCTTCACCGGCGACTCGCGTTGCCGCGACGTCGACCTCGCTTAAGCGCCACGCCCGCCAGGGCTCGTCAGGCGAGGCGCCATGGGCGTAGGGGACGATCCGGCCATCGCGGCAGTGCGCGAGCCGCAGGGTGGACTGCGGGACCTCGTCGATCCGGGTCGGGGTGCGCACGTCGAGCTCCCAGGCGCCGGCGTCACGCACGTAGCCCTTCCCGAGTTCGAGGAGGTTCAGGTTCGCCGCGCCGCGGTCCGCGCCCGATCTGCCTTCGGCGTCGAAGAAGTTGCCCTGCAGGGCGGCGGGAACGCGCTCCCCGGCGTCGGATCCGTAGACAGACTCGATGAGCCTCCGGAGCCCTCCCGGACTCTCGATTGCGGCGTCCTCTTCGAGCGTCCGGGCCGTCAGCCAGAGGCGGGCGTGGTCCTTGTAGACGTACGCGGCCCTCGGAAATGCGTGCCGGAACCAGTCTTCGCCCGGATCGGCGACCGCTTCCGGCCCCACGACCAGCAGTTCGGGACGGCCTTCGCGGTTGCGCCCCTCACCGTCGTGGCGCCACAGCCGTCCCGCCCGCTGGATCAGGAGGTCGATGGGAGCGAGGTCGGTGACCAGCACGTCGAAATCCAGATCGAGGGACTGCTCCACCACCTGCGTCGCGATCAGCACCTGTCCGGCCCGCATGGACAGCGTGCTCCGCTTGCCGAACATCGCTACGACCTTCCGCTCGATCTTCAGACGGTCGGCGAAGGCGAACCGCGCGTGGAAGACGCCGGGGGTGAGTCCACGCGCCTTGAACGCCGCGCAGGCGTCGAACGCGTCGTCAACCGTATTGCGGATGTAGAGGACGGCCTTGCCCGCGCCTGCCGCGCGCTCGACTTCCGCGAGGGCGGCATCCGGGGACCTGAGAAACCGCACCGGAAGGGCGCGCCCTCGACCGGCCTGGCCTAGCACCTTCGTCGCCGAGCGCCCGCCGGCTGCGCAGACCGTCGCCAACGGGTAGTCCATGCCGGCGTCACGACCGGTCGATTCCTCGCCGAGCCCCTTCAAGAACGCGTCGGCCAGCCGCTCGCGCGTCGAGCGCGGCAGCGTGGCGGACAGCAGGATCGCGGAGCCGCCGAGGCCCGCCTGGAACTCGAGCAACCGCTCGATCTCGCGCTGCATGTAGGGGTCGTAGGCGTGCACCTCGTCGACGACGAGCACGCGGCGCATCAGCCCCAGCAGCCGCAGGGATTGGTGTCGACTCGGGAGCACCGACAGCAGCGCCTGGTCGACGCTCCCGGCGCCGACGTCGGCCAGGAACGCGCGGCGCCGGTCGTCCGCGATCCATGCGGCGCATGCGGCGGACGCGGTGGTCTCGGATTCGCCTTCCGACTCTGGCGCACCCGAGTACGAAGTCTCGGATCGCCCGCCGCGCAGGACCGCGTCCCGAAAACCCTCGTGCAGGTCGCGTGCCCCGTGGGCGAGGGCGATGGAGGGTTCGGCGCCCGCCGCGAAAAGCTGTCGATGCGCGCTCGAGAGCCGGTCGAACATGGCGTTCGCCGTCGCCATGGTGGGCAGCGCCAGGTAGAGCCCGTCAGCGTGGCCGGCGTGCATCAGCCGGTGGGCGAGCATCAGCGCCGCCTCGGTCTTGCCGCTGCCGGTCTCGTCCTCGATCAGAAACAGCGCCGGGCCATCGCGCAGGGCTACCGTCGCAGCCCACTCCTGCATGGGACTCGGCGTCGCGCCGGCGCAGATCAGGTCCGAGAGGCCGAGCCGGGCGCCGGCGGGCGCCGGCAGCACGCCTGCCTCGGCCACCGCGCGCGCCGCCTGCTCGCGCGCATGGCGCCAGTACGCATCGAGGTCCTGCGCCGGTTCACGGTACGGAAACCAGTCCTGGTTGGACCCGATCCAGTCGGCAAGCACTGCGAGACCGGCGACCGCGTGCGATGCGCGCCGCCACGCTCTGCGCTCGACGCCGGGCAGGTCCGGCGCCGGGGCGAACAGCGCGCGCGCCTGTCGAATGAACTCGCGGGCGGCTTGGATTCCAACGCCTCCGAAGTCGCTTCGCAGCGTGGTCAGATTCTCATCGCCTCGCGACAAGGGCGGCTTCCCGTGGTGACCGGTGACCGCGGAGATCAGCGGGCGCCAGATGCGCGGGCTCGTTGCCTCGGGCAGCTCGAATGCCCAGGGGTCGGCGTCGAACAGACGCAAGCCCCCGGCGCCGTGATCGTACTGGTGCGGAAAACTCGTCGGGTCGTGCCCGAAGCAGTCCGGGTAGAACTCCGGCGCCTTGGCCTGGAACTTCTTCGCGAACTTGCCGACGTCATGCAGGCAGAGGAGGTAGCAAACCAGCGGGAGAGCCTGATCACGCGGGAGACCCAGCAGGCGACACACGCTGGCACCGAGTCCGCGGTGCTCCGCCAGCAGGACCTCGCCGACCGCGGCCACGTCCAGGCAGTGAAACGCCGCCGGGTGCCAGCGCGGACCTTCCGGACCTCCGGGACGAGCCTTGCCCCAGAACCGGAGGATATCGATACTGCCGAGATTCGGACGAGTCATGCGGAGACAGTCTTCGCCGTCGCCATGAGCACCTTCGTCGCAATCGACTTCGAGACCGCCACCGCGCGCCGCGACAGCGCCTGTGCGGTCGGCCTCGCGGCCTGCTGCGGCGGCCGAATGGTGCTCTCCCGAACCTACCTGATCCGGCCGCCCGCCGCACGGTTCACGTTCACCGGCGTCCACGGCCTGGACTGGGACGACGTGCGCGACGCTCCGACCTTCGCCGAATTGTGGCCGACGCTTTGCGCGTGGATCGACGACGCGGCGTTCGTGGCCGCCCACAACGCCGCGTTCGACCGGAGCGTGCTCCACGCCTGCTGCGCCCGTTACCGGCTACGGGCTCCGCGGACGCGGTTCGTCTGCACCGTGGACCTCGCCCGCGTACGGTGGGGCTTCCGGCCGACGAAGCTGCCCGACGTCTGCCGGCGGTTGCGCATCCCGCTACGTCACCACGATGCCGGCGCGGACGCGGTGGCGTGCGCGCGCATCGTCCTCGCGGCCGAGGCCGAGGGCTGGCGGCCGGGAAGACGTCGAACGCGCCGGACGAAGACCCGCGCAATCGTCTGCGTCGCACGGCCCGCCGCCGGGCCGCAGTGGACGCGCCGGCTGGGCCGGATACCCTTCCAACGCCTGCTGTACGCGTGGTGGCGACGAGTGCAGACCACCATCGCAGCAGGTCTGCGCCGGGACTGAACCCTGCACGTCTGGCCGCGTCCGGCCATCGACCCGCGCCGCGGTGGCTGTCACACGGAGGCCATGTGCAATTTGAAGATCAGAGCCACTTGTGAAACTCGTAGGGATTGCGATTCGATACGGTCCGGCGACTCTGGAGAGTAATGTTGCCTGGGTTGCCGAAATCGGCGTCTGGTCTTCAAGAACCGGCGTCAAGCGAGAGCCTGGAACAGGCGGCTGTAACGTGTTCTCGACCGCGCGTCGAGGACATCGGCGGCTGCCTGACGCCGGTCAGGCGATGCGGTGAGAGGGGGCCGGTGGCCGGGACGTCCGGGATATGGTTCATGTCACAAGGCGCATGAGCTGGTCGGCAGTGAGGGCGAGGATGCCAAACATGCAATGGCACATCACCTTCGAGGCGCCACGGACTCGTACCTGGCGGGCGCCGAACTCGTCCTTCAGTCGGCCATTGACGCGCTCACCCGCAGTGCGTTCGTTGTACCGGACCTGTTCAGGAAGCTGAAAGCCGATGCGCCGCAGGCGCCGGGCTTCAGCTTTCAGCTCCTCGGCCAGCGCCTTGTCGCGGCGGGGGTTGATGTCAATCAACGGGACGTGGCCGAGTGAGCGGCTGTGTTCGTGGACCGCTTCGGCATCGCAGGCCGAATCCATCAGGTCATGGCAGTTGGTCGTCCGCTCGGCCGACATCGTCGCCAGGGGAATGGCAGCCTGGCTGTCGTGCGTCGAGGCCGAGGTCAACAGGCAACTGATGGGGACCTGGCCGTCGGCCACGTCGATGTGCAGCTTGTAGCCGACCCAGGTGTCGCGGTATCCCTTGCTGTTCTTCTTCGTGCCGACATCGCAGTCGGTCGGCAGGTCGTCGAGCATCTCCGGCAGGGTCATGGTGGACTGGCGTTCGAGCCGTGTGCGCCGCTTCGGTCGTTCTTCTCCCTTCTTCGGCCGTCCCCGCTTGCGCTTCGGAGGCGCCGGCGCCTTCTCCTTGACGGCAGGCTTCTCGCGGGCCTCGATGGCCGTCGAGTCGCGGGAGAGATGGCCCACCAACTGGTCCCCGTGGGTCTTGCGGACCAGCGCTTCATGCACGCGTTGGGGCAACTGCGAGCGGGCGAATTCGGCGAAGGCGCGCGAGAAGACCGACTCGCTCGGCACCTGGCTCCGCCGCTCCCAGCCGCAGAGGCGCCGGAGCGCCCCGTCGGTGTCCAAGCGGTCCAGCAGCACCCGCGTGGTCGGCATGTCGTAGACCGCCTTGGCCACGAATGCCCGCGCCAGCGCGGCGCGGTCGCTCGGCGGACGCCCCGGCGCCCGGAACTGCGGGGGAATCCACTGCTCGATGCGAATGACCTCCAAGGTCTGGACCAACTGTTGCTGCTTGGCGGTCAGGGGTCCCAGCGCCCGCTCCAGATCGGGAAACAGCGCATCCTGAATCGACTGCCAGCAGGGGGAGAAGGAATCTCGCATACGGCCCATACTTCAGCTTGCCTCCCACGAATACCAAGGCGGTGGACGCCGCGCTCAACACTGAGTTGCTGCTATGTTACCCTCTGGTCGAACGCACTTCCCACCGGCATCCTGCCTGCGCTTGTCGGACCAAAAATCAACTCTCCGGAGGGTTCTGCAAGAGGCTCTTAAACTCAAACTCGCGATGGACGAAGTCCTTGTCGAGCAGGATGCCGTAGACCTCACCAGGGGAACGACCCGGGTCGAGCCCGGAAGCGCCCACGCCGCCGGCAGGCCCGGCACGGTCGACATCGCCGCCCGGCCCGGGCGAGTACAACCCCAACAGCCCTTCCCCCTGCAAACGGTCACCCTGCACACTCTGGCCGAGGTTCTCAATGACATGGACGTCCGGCCACTCGACCCGCCCGCCGAGCACGGAGTCAACCGACTCCATCTTCTGCTTGATCCGGGGGTCGCCAACATGGCCGATGCGATCCTCGAAGGGCACACCGGGCGGCACGCCCGGCGTGATCAGCACGCTGTCGAGAATCGTGTCCAGATGCGCAGCCGCGGTTCGCCGCCGCTCGGCGGCGCCAATCCCGTCGACCGCGTCGCCCACCTGCTGATAGACGGCGGCAGGTCGCGCGGCGACCTCGCGCCACGGCTTGTAGAGGTGACCTTCCGGTCCCAGACCCGTCAGGGTCCCGATGAGAGCGAGCGAAGCGCCGACAGTCGCAATCCGGCGGCCGACCGTCTTGCTCGCCCAGTTGACGAACCGTTCAACCGCAGGCCGGTCACCACCCTGGCCGGAACGTCCGCCACCGACCACGTCCGGCGGCTCGTCCGGCAGCATCCGTCCGTCCGGCAGCGACATCCTCCGCGGAAACGACCGCCGCGGATTCTCCGCTGCCCCCTCGCGCCCGGAGAGCCCCGGCTCATGCTCCACGCGCCCGCTCTGATCACTCACGTACCCGGGCGCTCCCCGCAACCAAGCCTCGCGCAGATGCTCGGGGGCTCTCTTCAACCAAACGGTCATGGCCACGCTTCGCGCGGCCACCCCGATGGGCATGAAATTACATTCCGGGGGGTAAGCCCGCTACGGTCTGCGCCAGTGGTGCAGAATGGCGGCGGAGGCGGGACTCGTGGTCGTCGTTTTAGTGGCGGGTGTTGATCCCCGAAGCCAAACTGACCCGGCCGGTTCGGCCATCGAGCCCCGAATTGTGCCCGGCCATCGAGCCGTGGACGCGCGGCAAAACGCACCGTGCCCGAGCAGGGCGCGAGTTCTCCGGTCGACCGGCCTGTCCCGCCTCCACCTACCCCCCTCACAGGAGGCGACCCGATGATGAACGATGAGTTGTGCGTTGTCCATCCCCGCGCGGCGGGACTCGACGTCCACAAGGCGCACATCACCGCCACCGTGCGGCTCGCGGGCCCAGGCGCGGCCGAGCCACGGTTCGAGACCCGCATGTTCAATGCGCTGGCGAGCGGCCTCGCCGCCCTCGTCGACTGGTTGACCGGCCACCGGATCAAGGCCGCCGCCCTGGAGGCCACCGGCGTCTACTGGCACACCCCGTGGCAGGCGCTCACCGACGCGGGCATCGAGTCGCAGTTGCTCCACGCCCAGCACGTCAAGCAGCTCCGCGGTCGAAAGACCGACGTCGAGGACAGCCGCTGGCTCGCTCGCGTGTGCCAGTTCGGGTTGGGGCGGCCCAGCTTCGTCCCGTCCCAGCCGTTCCGCGACCTCCGCTCGTTGAGCCGCCACCGCCGCACGCTCGTCGCCCGCCGCAGCCAGGTCCGCAATCAGGCCCAGAAGGTCATCGACCGCGGCGGCGTCCGCATCGGGACCGTGCTCAGCGACATCTTCGGCACCAACGGCCGGCGGGTCCTCGACGGGCTCGTCCACCGACTCGACCCCCAGTCCATCCTGGCCTCGCTCAGCTGGCACGTCCGCCGCAAGCTCGACCGACTCGGCGACGCGCTGAGCCTCACCCTGCGCGATACCGAGCGCCGGCTGCTCGCCGACCTGCTGACCGAACACGACACCCTCAGTCGCCGCGTGGCGGACTTCGACCGCCACATCGACCAGGCCCTCGAGCCCTACGCCGAGCAGCGCCGCCTGCTGGAGACCCTCCCCGGCATCGACCGCACCGCCGCCTGCGCCATCCTGAGCGAGATCGGAACCGACCCCCACGCGGTGTTCGGCAACGCCCATCGCCTCGCCGCCTGGGCCGGACTGTGCCCCGGCAACAACGAGAGCGCCGGCAAGCGCCGCGCCGCGAGCACCCGCCGGGGCAACCGGACCCTGCGCGCCGTCCTCATCGAGAGCGCCCACGCCGCCGCACGCACCAACAACTGCCAGTTCCAGGCGTATCACCGAGCCCTGACCACGCGCCGCGGCTACAAGCGCGCCATCGTCGCCACCGCCCACAAGCTGTTGCGATGCATCTTCGCCGTGCTCCGAGACGGCACCCCGTATCGCGACCCGGCCACCGACTACGAGGCGCTGCTCGTCCAGCGCAACGCCCCGCGCTGGCTCCGCAAGCTGCAGCAGTTCGACATTCTCGTCCACAACCCGGACGGCACCTGTTCCGTGCACTGGCCGTCCGCGCCCAACAGGAGCCACGCCCCGACCCCCTGACACAGCCCGCACGGGCGTCGCCCTCGCGGGAACGGTTCGGCGACGAGGCCACTTGGGGCAGCCTCACCCGCCAACCTCACCCCGCTACCGCGCCGCGCACGTGTCCAACGCCGCCATCCTCGTGACGCCTCTCCCGTCGCGCCAGGAACCGTGCGTCCGCAGCCTCGGAGAATTTCACGGCAAACCTCGCGCTCCTCGCGCGTCAGCCCGTCCCGCGTCCTGCGGTCAGCACCGAGCCGATCGTCCGGCAGGCCCTTCACGGCCGCCCGCTCCCCGCCCCCGCGTGGGAGCCCCACGACGGCGGCTGCGCATCCGCGCTGACGCAGTAGGCGTCCGCGTCCGCAGCAAGCTGCTCGGCGAGCATCTCCTCCGGGGCCGGCCGCTTCCCCGCCGCGCGGGCCTGGCGCACCAGCGCCGCCGCGGCGGCCGGCACCATCCGGGCCCTGAGCTCCTCCTCGTCACGGCTCCAGCCGTGCTCGATGACCGTCCACACGCCGCCCAGGCGCGCGACAGTGAACCGGCACCCGCCGTCGGAATACCCGCGCACCCAGCGGACGCCCGCCGCCTGCGTGTTCTCGCGCAGGGCGCCGGTCCAGCGCCGCAGGGGCCGCAGGCCGGGCGCCGAGGCGCCGCCGGTCCCGAACCCGGCCACCGCCCGGCCCGGATCGCTGCGCCCGTCGGGCTCCGCCACGGCGTCCACGCACGCGGCCAGCCACCGGCGCACCTCGGCCTCGTCGCTGCTGCACGGAACACGTGTGCGGGCCGCCGCGGCCGCCCGGGCCATCACGCCTGCCGTGCGCGCGATCGTGCCCTCCACGGCCGCGCGGACCGCCGCCGGGTCCGAGTCGGCAGCGAGCCCGGCGAGCAAGTCGCCGGTCCCCCAGCGCGCAGCCGCCGCCTGCGCCCACTCGAGGCCGACGTCGATATCGATCAGCCGGGCGGCCACCGAAGCCGGGGGACTCGACGCCACGGAGGAAGTATCGGGCATGCGAAGGAGAGGGTCCGCGGGGACCCCGACCGGCGGGCCCGCCCGGCGGCCCAACGCGTTGGATCCCGCGGGGTCAGGCGAGGACCAGCCAGAGCGACAGCATCGCCACGAAGGCAACGAAGCCGCCGGCCAGCGCGCCGAGGAAGCCGCCGCCAAGCGCGAGCCGCTGCACGGACGGGCCGGCGCCCCGGATGTCGGCGCCCGCGGCGCGGATCTCCTCGCGCATCGCCGAGGACCGCTCCTGCAGGTCGTAGACCACCTGGTCGAGCCGGTCGAACTTGACCTTCAGCGCCGAGTACAGCCCGTCGACCGACTTGGCGTTCCCGGTGACCTTGTCGACGACGGCCTCCACGCGCTTCTCGGCCGCCTCGCCCCGCTCGCCGATGCGGTCGAGGACACCGCCCACGCGGTCCTCCGCGCTCTCGAAAAACAGGAACACGGCCTGGGCCTGCTTGAGCAGGTCGAGCCGGACCTTGTCGGTCGTCACGAGCTGCGCCCGGACGCGGCCGTGCGCCGCGCGGGTCAGTTCCTCGATGTTCTCGAGCGTGTGGCGCAGGGCCACCTGCAGCTCGATGAGCCGGAACTCGGCCTGGTCGCGCTTCGGCAGCGTCTCGTAAGCCAGCTGCACGCGGTCGAGGTCGACACCGGCGCTGCGCAGCTCCTCCCTGAGCTGCGCCTCGAGGTCGGGATCCGGCGGCTGGCCCGGCCGCAGGTAGCCGAAGGCGTGCGCCAGGCTCTCAGCGTAGTACCGCTCCGGGTCGCGGGCCACGGCGGCCTCGACCGCGGCTTTTCCGCCGGACATCGCCGGCCGCGAACGCTTTCGCGAGACGGGGTCCTGGTCAAGAGTCACGAGGGGGTCGCCGTGCAAGCCGGGCTCGGCCATCTTATGGCCGAGCAAGTCCGAGAGACTCGGATGCGGGTCGCCGCCGTCGTCGGTGCCGTCGTTCTCGCCGGCCCCAGCACCCTCGTCATCTTCGCCCGTTTCCGCTTCGTCCAGCTCCCCGCCGCCCTCGTCGGCGTTCGCGGCGGTGCGCGCCTCATTGGCGTCACCGGCCGCCGGCGCGGCGTCAGGCCCTTCAGACCCCTCACCGGACACGGTATCGGACAGCCCGTCCCGGCCGCCGTCCGCACCGGCCCACGGCTCGGACGGATCCCCGCCCCGACCGTCGCCGCGGGCGACATCTTCGACGCCGTCAAGAGGATTGCGTTCGGGGTCAGGCATCATGAAGCACCGCCGGGGGAACCGGCCGGATCGTCCGCCGGCGCGACGGGCGCGCCGTCAGGATAACCGAGCACGACCGGCCCGGCGCCAGGGACGGCCGCCGCCGAGCGCTCGTCGACGACCACGTGCCGGCGCCGCCAGAGCGCCATCACCGACGACGACGGCCGGCCGCGCGCCGGGGGCCGCGCCAACGTCGCCGGGTCCGAGGCATCGACCGGCACCGGCGCGCGCGGCCCGCGCCCGGCCGGGGCCGCCATCGCCTTGCCCCCCACCGTGCGCACGGCCACCGGCGGCAGCGCCGGCCCCGCGCGCCGCGCCCCGCGCCGCCAGACCGGCTCGACCCGCCACTCGGCCGTCCGCGCGTCGTAGCCGTCGACCGAGATCAGCTCGCTCACCCCGCGGCGGCCGTCGGCGAGGCGCGCCTGGTGGACGACCAGCGAGAACGCGCTCGCCACCTGCTGGCAGAGCACGTCCCACGGCAGCCGGTCCTCGGCCTGCATCGCGCACGAGGCCAGGCGCGTGAGCGCGTCCCGCGCCGTGTTGGCATGGACCGTCGTCAGGCTGCCGCCGTGCCCCGTGTTGAGCGCCTGGAGCACGTCCTGCGCCTCCGCGCCCCGGATCTCCCCGACCACGATGTGGTCCGGCCGCTGGCGCAACGCGTGCTTGACCATGTCGCGGACCGTCAGATCGAACGCGCCGAGCCGGCGCGCCTCCAGACGCAGCGTGTTCAGCTGCGAGACCCGCAGCTCGAGCGTGTCCTCGATGACCACGATCCGCCGGTTCCCGGGAAACATCTGGATCAGCGCGTTGAGCAGCGTCGTCTTGCCGCTCCCCGTGCCGCCCGACACCAGCACGTTGCCGCCGCCCGCGAGCGCCTCTCCCAGCAGGTCGAGGACGCGCTGCGGCAGCGAGCCCGACGAGACCAGCTTCGCCGGCGTGAGCACGACCTTCGAGAAGCGCCGGATGGTGACCGCCGGCGCGTCCGTGGCCGGGGCCACGCACAGCGCGACGCGCGAGCCGTCGACCAGGCGCGCGTCGCACAGCGGCATCGCCAGCGGGTCGAGGCCCAGCGGGCGCGTGACCCCCATCACCAGCCGCTCGACGTCTCGCGGACGCGCGTCGATGGGCCGCTGGTGCAGCTCGCCCGCCTGCTCGTAGAAGAGCAGCACCGGGTCGCCGGCGGCGCCCGGGCGGGCGCAGAGCACCATGATCTCGGTGACCGAGTCGTCGTCGATCAGCGCCGCGATCCACGGGAAGATCACGCGCAGCGAGCGCAGCGACAGCTGCTGGCCGTCGGCGGCGGCGCCGGGCACGGCGTCAGGCCGCCTCCCGGTCCGGCGCGAGCTCCTTGCGGTACCACTCCCAGTACGGCTCGCTGCGGGGCCGGTAGGTCGGCTTGAGGTACACGCGCGTGGCGTCGCGCACGGCCGCCCCGTCGAAGATCTGCGCGACAGCCTGGCAGGTCCCCAGGAGCGACAGGTCGCGCGGATGGAACAGCGCCTCGCGGCGCTCCTGGAAGCTCTTCGACACGCCGGCCGAGGCCGTGCCGCCGCCCATGCGCCCGGTCAGCAGCGACGCCGACGCCTTGCCCGTGTTCTCCGAGATCGAGTACGACGCGGCCATCCGCGTGACCTGCCCGAGCAGCTCGCTGGCCGTCTTCTGCGAGAAGTCGTCGGCCAGGCTCAGGAAGATCCGCGAGCGGAGCGTCTGAAGCAGCGCCCGCCAGGCCTCGCCCTCGCCCAGCACCGACTTGAGCGAGCTGATCGACTGCGTCGCCACAATCGGGATGCAGCGGCTCTGCCGCGTCAGCGCGAACGCCTTCTCGTCGCCGCCCGGGTCGTCCTCGCCGGCCGTGACGAACGTCTGGTACTCGTCGCACACGAACACGGCCGGCCGCCAGAACTTGCCCTTCGGCGCCTCGGCCATCCGCTGCGGCCGCAGCAGCAGCGTCGACAGCCAGCTGGTCTTGAGCATGACCCCCGCCGCGCGGGCGAGCGCCGGGTTCGTCCCGGCCGGCATGTTCAGGGCCAGGACCTTGCCGTCCTCGATCGCCTCGTCGAGCGGCGGCATCAGCCGCGCGCGCTCCTTCGGAGTCATCTCCTTCGGGCTCTTCGGACAGAAGACCCTCGCCACCTCGGGCACGACGAAGATCCCGAGGAAGACGCTCATGCCCTCGACGATCGACGAGCGAAGCTTCTCGTCGAGACCGAGCCAGTCCTCGTGATACCAGCGGTTGATCTCCTTGTTCAGCGCCAGCTCCTCCTCCGGCGGCTCGGTCAGGTCGATGAGGCCGTACTTGACCTCCGAGCCCGGCTTGCAGACCTCCCGGAGCATCACCATGTACTCCGTGTCCCGCAGGACCGCGACCCGGTGCGCGCCCTGCAGCTCCCACTTGAACTCGTAGGTCCGAGGCGAGCCGTCCGGATTGACGCAGCGGCGGCCCAGCGCGCGGGTGACGCCGCCGCCCGCGAGCGGCTGTCCCGCGTTCTCGATCGACTCGTCGACGTCCTCCTGGGTAACAACGATCCGGTCGAAGCGGTCGCGGTCCGCCTGGTAGTCCACGTCCGAGATGTGGAACTCGTAGGTGTACTTGCCGTAGACGTACGACGTCTGGCGGTCGAGGAGGGCGGCGAGCTCCTTCTTGTCGAGCATGCAGACGTAGATGTCCTTGAACGTGAACCACGGATCCGGGAACGAGCGGCAGGCCGCGATGATCCAGCGGATCACGTTCGTGTAGGCCTGCTGCCAGAACGGCTCCTTGGACTTCCCGAACAGCTGGTTGACGAGCGACGCGATCGTGTACGCCAGCGAGTAGGTATCGAGCCAGGGCGCGTTGAGCGGGTTCCACTGGTAGGCGTACCGGGACGCGGGCGACATGGTCAACTCCATGTAGTCGCCCATCCGGCCCTGCTTCTCGAGCATCTCCTGCACGGCGTAGCAGAAGTCGCCCTTGACCTCGAGGACCAGCATCGCGACACGCTTCTCCTCGTCGCCGGCCTGCCACTCGAGCAGCTGCTCGCAGAACGGCTTCATGCAGCTCGTGGTCTTGCCCGTGCCGATGGCCCCGAAGATGGCGAGTCCGGTGAACAGGCCCTTCTCGGGCATGACGAGCCAGCGCGGGTGGGGCGCCTCGACCATCTTCAGCTTGTGGTGCACCTCACCAATGCATATCGCGGGCCCGTCGGCCTTCGGGTCGAGGGGCCACGGCGGGAGCTTCCCGCGCGTGCGGCGCAGCAGCAGGCTGCGCAGCCAGACGCTCCCGACCGACTCGGCAACCGACGAGCCGATGAAGAAGACCAGCCCGGGCGCGAGCAGCGAGAGCGCCGCAAAGACCGCGAACAGACGCGGCGTCATCGCCTGCACGACGACGAGCACCGAGTCGTTATCCGGGTCCGGCTCCGCCGACCCGATCCGCACGCGCAGGTCGTGGAGCGCGACCGACAGGTCGGGCGGCACCACGCGGACGAGGTCGCCGGCCCGGACCTCGAAGCTCGCGGCCTGGCCGACCGACAGCGGGAACCAGTAGAGCGCCGCGACCGAGACGCCGGCCGAGACGATCAGGCGCAGGGTGATGCTCATCGTCAGGTCACCTGGGTGCCGAGTGGAATGGGGACGCCCCAGGCCCCGGTCGAGAAGCGGTCGGCGAACCACACGTCGGTCGCCATCGGCTCCCCCCGGGGCGCGGGCGCGCCAAGGTTCGCGCGCAGGTCCGCGAGCCGCCGGCTCACGCCGGCCGCGCCCCCGTAGGTGCGCTCGACCGCCGGCTCGCCGTTCTTCGAGAGCCGCTCGATCAGGTAACGCTCGACCTGGTCGAGCAGCCGCTCGCGGTCGGCCGGCGTCTCGCCGTGCGCGTACGTGCCGGCCCGCCGGGACCACTCGCCGGCGTCGATGCGCTGGAGCACGACGCCGACCTCGACCAGCAGACCCAGCCGGCGCAGCTCCCGCCAGAGCGCCTCGTACGACTCGAGACGCTTCAGCGCCGCGGCGACGGTGCGGTCGTCGGCGAACGCGACGGGGAAGACCAGCCGCCAGTCGCCGACGCCGATCGGCATCGTGTCGACGAAGTACTGCGTGGTCGGCGGGGCGCCGCCGCCCGACTCGTAGCGGCGGGAAGGGAGCGCGCCGCGCGGGACGCCGAGCGCGTCGAAGAGCGCGAGCTTCTGCTGCATCGAGCCGTACCAGGTGAGCCCCGGCAGGTGCTCGAGCACGAAGTCGAGCAGCAGCAGCCGCTGCAGGATGACGCCCGGGCCCGGCCGCCGCCGGTAGCGCGAGTCGGGGTTGCCGAGCACGCGGTACGCCCCCTTGTAGTGGAAGTGCGCGAACTCGCGCCCGCGGCCGATGCCGTGCGTCGACACCAGCGCCTTGCCGCCGCGGAAGCGCGGGTGGAAGAGCGGCCGCAGGAAGCGGTTGCGGCACTCGCGCCGCACGTGCCCGGCCTCGTCGGCCGCCCAGCCCGGGACGAACATGTCCAGCCAGGAGTCGGCCTGCGGGCCGGTGAAGACGCCGGCCACCGACATGACGAAGGCCGCAAAGGCGGCCTGCTGGGGAGTGATCCCCTCGCCGCAGAGGGCGGCGAGGGCGCCTTCTGCCCCCGGCGGGACGCCCGGGGGCCGGCGCGCCGGGTCGAAGTAGTCCGCGGCCTCGGCCATCGTCCGGCCCCGCGCGGCTCAGCGGCCCTCCAGGTCGCCCACGCCGACGAGCTGCCGCTGCAGGTCCAGGAAGACGATGACCAGGCCCATCGGGTTGATCAGCATCGCGTCGGGGGAGATGTTCTCCGCGAAGACGAACTGGAGCGACAGCGTGAGCTGCTCGCGGGATATCTCCGTCCCGCCGAAGGCCTCCACCCGCTCGAAGAGCACCTCGGCTCGGTAGGGCGGCTCCGGCTGCGGGATCACGCGCACGACGATGTCCTGGATCAGCAGCTCCGGGATGGTCTGGTCGCTCAGGAAGGCGCTGAGCCCGTCGACCTCGCGCGTGTACGCCTCCTGCTGGAGCTGCGGCGTCATGAAGACGAGCGACCGCTCCCAGCGGTCGGCGCGGAGCGCGTGGCGCCGCGAGTAATGGTCGACGACGAACTGGTTGAGGAAGAACCCGACCACGGGGCTGTTCTGGTCGACCTCGGCGCGCTCGAGCCGGTAGTCGACCACCTCGGCGCGGCCGACCTCGTCGACGCGGACGACGAGCGGGAGCGGGTCGGGCTCGCTCGCGATCACGACGACGAGGAAGAGCAGGACGACGTTGGCCGCGGCGAGCAGCAGGGTGACGCCGCGGTACCAGCGCCCCGAGTGGACGAACTCTCCCCACACGTCCGAGAACTCACGCGCTTCGGCTTTCGATGACACGGGCGGACCTCCACAGGCACACGGACACGGCACCGCACGTCGAACCCGGCGCGCGGCCCTGACCAGAGGTCACAGTCTACGGACCCGGCGCCCCGCCCCGGCCGCACGGGGACCCCGCCGCACGCGCCGGGAACGCCCGAGGGCGCCCGAAGAGCATTTCGATCCGCGCTCCGTACGGAGCGGCCGCTCCCGTGCACGAGGGTGCGCGGAGCAATCAGTGCGGCGGCTCGCGCGGGTCCACGCGACACCCGCCGACAGAAGTCCGGCCACGCCGACGAGACCATACCGGCCGACCCAACGCGTTGGGCCCGGAAGCGCCCCGCCAGCAGGGCATGCCCACGCGCCCGGGAGACGGCCGCTGACGACTATCCCGGCGGCCGGCGGCCGGCCGGCCGCTCTCTGAAACGACGGCCGCCCCAGCGGGGCGGGCGCGCCTCGCGGACTCGGCGCGCAGGGACGACGTACCACGGGGGGAGAGCGGTACGGGGGAAAATGGAAGGACGCGCGGAAGCGGGCAGAGGGCGCCGCCGCGCCCGGTTCGCCGTGCGAACGGGAACCCACGCCCGCCGCGCAGAGCGCGGGGGACACGGCAACGCACCGCCCCCGCGGGGGGCAGGACCGACGCGCCGCCGCCGCAGGCGGCCCAGCCCGCTAGGCTTCAGGCCAGCAGAAAGAGGGACGACGTGACACAACAGGAGAGCAGGCAGCAGCCCGTCCGGCGGGAGACCACGGCTCGCCGGACATCGGCCTGGACCGAACCAGGTCCCGGGAGCGGGCAGCAGCCCGTCCGGCACGAGACATCGGCGCCGACGCGGCCGGCCAAGGTGCAGACCGGGACCTTCCGGTTCGCAACCGGGGCATTCATCAACGGCGTCATCGTGCGCGAGGACCCCGTCAAGCGCTACTCGCGGCAGGGCACGCCGTGGACCGAGGCCACGCTGCTGGTCGACCTCTACGACGGCCGCCAGCGCGCTGAGCGCGAGCGGCCCGCCTTCGTGCGGGTGAAGGCCTTCGGCGAGCTCGCCGACGAGCTCGCCGCGCTGCGCAACCGGAACCGCCTCCACGTGGCCGGGCCGCTGCTGCTCGACATCTGGGAGGGCCGCGACGGCAACGTCCGCGAGAGCTGGGAGATCCACGCCGACGCGCTCAGCCGGCAGCCGTTCCCGCGGCTCGACAAGCTGTTCGCCGACCAGACCCGGCAGCGGGACGGCGACGCCCGCCGCGACGGCCCGGCGGACTACGACGACAGCCAGCCGTTCGACGAGAAGCCGGAAGACGGCGGCGAGCCCTGGGCCGCCGAGAGCGGGACGCCCCGCGAGCTGACCGAGGACGACATCCCCTTCTAAGGCCGGCGCCGGGGTCCGGCGTTCGACGGCCACCTCGGCGCCGCAGCCGGCGGAGCGGCCCACCCCGGGGCGCGGCTCGCCGGCCAGCGGGGCACCCCCGCCGCGAACGGACCACGACGATCAGCACCGACGCGGTCGAGCCGGCCGCTAACATCAACCGCCTTCTCCGGACCCGGCCATGCCCAGGCTTCCCGAGTACGGGCCGGCCTCCTCCATACCGCATGCGCGAGGACGCCCGCAACTTCGTACAGTCAAGCGAGCCTGGACCAGGAAAGCCCGAACTCGGGAGGCAACTAGGGAATATCTCCTTCGACAGCACACGGCTCGGGCCACGAACTGGCCAACGTTGCCGTAGCTCACCGGACTCTGCCCGAGCCGCCGCCCGACGCCGACGCGTGCGCGAACCGGCAGCGCACACGAACAAGCCGGCGGGTTCGCGCACCGCGGAAGGCCCCGGGAACAGGACTGCCAGGCGCAACGCCAGCCGACAACGCGGCAGACCGAATCCCCAACAGATTGGAGGTTCGCGCAAACACGCTCCTTTCCCCTTTGTTCACAGCTATTTGCACAGGCAGGGTCGCTCCCCGCGCGGGGCAAGGATTGAAACCATGAGATATCGGCCGGTCAGCCGCCGCCCAGAGTCGCTCCCCGCGCGGGAGCAAGGATTGAAACGACACGGTCGCGAGGTGCTGGCCGACATCGCTCCCCGGGCGGGAGCGAGGATTGAAACCGGAATCGTATAACGTCAACCGCGAGAAACCACGATGAAGGACAGCGCCCGCGCGCCCGGGGCTCACCGGCGCCGCCGCCGCCGCGGGAGCGACTGACGAGCAGCGGAGAAGGAGAACGACGTGGGCAAAGCCGCCGGCAGCGAGACCGGGCAACGCCCGGCCAGCGAGATCTTCCAGGTCCTGCCCGGCGGCTACGAGACGGCGGTGGTCGACGACGCGCTCCGGGACCGGGGCAACGCCAGCGAGAGCACCCGCAACCAGTTGTCCGGCTCCATCCGGAAGCTGCGCGTCAAGGGGTTCCGCGACGCCAACCGGGCCAGGCCCGAGCTGCTCGCGGGCGCCGTCCTGGACGCCATCGGCGGCGGCGACGAGGCGCTGGCCGCCGCCGTGCTGATGACCTGGATGGAGACCCGCCCCCGGCTGCGCGAGGCCGCCGCGGCGCATCTGCGCCAACGGGGCATCGAAGTCATCGACCCGCCGGGGATCGCCTTCACCCACTCGTGGGAAACCGGCGAATGTCTCCTGGAGCGGGACAGGCTGCTGGAAGACCACGAGGCCGGAGCAGGCGCCAACGCGTTGACGAACCTCAAGCGCAGGAAATACGCTGGACAAGCCGAACCGACGGGCCGAGGGACGCATCAGCCTGCACTGCGACGACGAGAGTGAGCATGGACGCCGACTACACCGCATGGTTCGAGCAAGAACTCGAACGCCGAAGGCTCGAGGACGACCCCCCAGCCAACACGGGGCTACTGCCCGTCGCGCGTTTCAGCGACGAGTACGCGCCGGAAGACCCCCGGGTGCCGGGCGCTCGAGGCGCCGGCTCAAGCGCGGTGCGCGGCGTGCTCGCCGGCGCCTGCGCAGGCTGGGGCCGGCGCCCCGACGCGCACGAGTTGCACGAGGCGATGCAGGCAGCCGAACCGACGCAGCGGCAGCTCGCCGTCGGCGGGGCCCTTCTGGCCGAGGCCACGCCCGACGACATCCTGCTGGCGTACCTGCAGGGCGCGTTCACGTGGCGGCAGCTGGCACGCCTGATGCACCGGAGAGGACGCTACACCGGCACTCTCGCCCGGTACGTCAACCTCCACGCCGAACCACGGCAGCAATGACTCTACCCGAGCCTGCACGGCAGGCATGGCACCGGCACCGCGAGGCGTTGGTAACCATCGCCGTAAGAGAAGCGCCGTCAGGGCGCCTCCTGCTCGGGGGCGGCACCGCGCTGGCCGCGCGCTGGAAACACCGGGTAAGCGTCGATATCGACGTGCTCGTGCCCGATCGCAACGGACTGCAGGACGCGCATCCGGGCGGGCCGACCGACCTGGCCCGAGCAACCGGGGGCAAAGTAGTCAGCAAGGCCCGAGACAGGATCAAAGTCCAGGTCGGCGAGACGTTGCTCGACGTCACCGCCATCACGCCACAACTGCCAGGACTTGAAGCAAACGAGGAGATCGAGGGACACAACCAGATGGTCCTCTCGTCCGCACAGATTCTGCGCGGAAAACTCAACCGAACGCACCACGGGCTAGCCCGCGACGCGTTCGACCTGATCAGCGCCGCAAGAGCGGACCGGCAGGCGCTGCAAACCGCCGTCAACACACTCGACAGAACGGAAACCGAGGTCGTATGCCAAAACCTCAGAAGCGCGAACTCGCACATGGCGAACGACGCACCGAACGCGCTGCGCGGCATCGCCGACGAGTTTCGGACCGACCTCAACCAGCTGGGCGAGCAGTCGGCGGCCGCAGTCGAGGACAGCCGCTACATGCGGGTCCGCATCACCCTGGCAGCCGGGCATCTCATCATCGAGCGGGAGACCCGCAACGAAAGCAAGCCGCCGGCGCAGTACGCGATACAAGATGTGGCCGACGCATTACAGCAAACGGGAATCGACGGTTACCTGACAGCGAATCACGCCACGCACGCCGGGATCGCAACGCTGGGAATCGCCAAACTCCACAGCCAGGGCCAACGGGGACTGGTATTCGACACGGCGCAGGACCAACCGGCCGCAGAGATCCAACGCGCAGCTGCCGCAGCCTTTGAAGACGAAGAGCGGCAGTTGCATCCCAACGAGGTTCGGCCCGGCCGACCAAACGATCCAGAACAGGAGCGGCGAGGGCAGAAAAAACCAAGCGTCGAACTCGGCCAGGACGCGCCGGAGCCGCCGAGGGCGCCGGAGCCGGCAGCCGGGTTGGCAGCCAGCAAGTCCCGCTCTCGCGGGCACAGCAAGTCCGACTGGCACTCCCGGTAGAAACGCCACCGCCTTTCAGCCGCTCCATTCCGGCTCTCCTCAATCAGGTGTGGGTCCGGGGTGAGAGTGATCGGCAGGTTCAGCGAGCGGGTTCGACCGCAGCGGCCGGGCCGCCAGGGCGGCCGAAGCCGCCGCCGGCACCTGCCTGCGCCGCCTGGCCGGAACGGGTGACCCCGCGGCGCGGCTGCGCGAGGCCACCGACGCCGCGAACGCGGCGCTCGCCGGACTGAAGACCGACCCCGAGGCGGTCAACGCAGGGGCGGCGCTCACGGCGGTCGTCATCGACGCCGGCGGACTCTGGCTCCGCAGCGATCGTATAACGTCAACCGCGAGAAACCACGATGAGGGACAGCGCCCGCGCGCCCGGGGCTCACCGGCGCCGCCGACGCCGCGGGAGCGACTGACGAGCAGCAGAGAAGGAGAACGACGTGGGCAGAGCCGCCGGCAGCGAGACCAGTCAACGCCCGGCCAGCGAGATCTTCCAGGTCCTGCCGGGCGGCTACGAGACGGCGGTGGTCGACGACGCGCTCCGGGACCGGGGCAACGCCAGCGAGAGCACCCGCAACCAGTTGTCCGGCTCCATCCGGAAGCTGCGCATCAAGGGGTTCCGCGACGCCAACCGGGCCAGGCCCGAGCTGCTCGCGGGCGCCGTCCTGGACGCAATCGACGGCGGTAACGAGGCGCTGGCCGCCGCCGTGCTGATGACCTGGATGGAGACCCGCCCCCGGCTGCGCGAGGCCGCCGCGGCGCATCTGCGCCAACGGGGCATCGAAGTTATCGACCCGCCGGGGATCGCCTTCACCCGCTCGTGGGAAACCGGCGAATGTCTCCTGGAGCGGGACAGGCTGCTGGAAGACCACGAGGCCGACCCCGACAACGCGACGCTGATGCTCTGCCTGCTGACCGGCCGCTTCCCCGGCCCCCCGCTGCTCGAGTCCGAGCTGTTCGGCACCTGGATCGAGACGCTCTGGGACCTGCCGGCAACCGCTCCGGAATGGACGGCCGAGGCCATCGGCCTGACGAAGTGGATCCGCTTCATACGGGCCGAGAAGCTCGCCGAGGTCGTGCGGATCACCATTGCCGAGATCTTCCAGCGCAAGGGGCGCATCGAGAGCGGCTTCAGGGACGAGCTGCTCTACCTTGGGATTGAAGCCGTCACTCCGGGCACCGCCCCCGCCACCCCCGAGGGGGCGGCAGCCGCGCTCACGTTCCTCGCGGCTCTCGAGACGCGGCTGGCGGAATACCGGCCTCTGCGGCCGCAGGCCGCATCGCGGGGCGAGGAGATCGAACGCGCCGGCGCCCGTCAGGCAGCCGAGGAGGACATCCTGGCGCTGACCCGGGACTGGGAGAGCACGCTGGCGCTCGCAGAAGAGGCCTGGAAGACAGACCCCGACGACGGAGACGAGGAGAACGACCAGCACGCCGGCGCCGACGACGACAGGCAGGCCGGCACACCCGCCGACGGGGCCGACGGCGCAGGCCGCCCGGCGGCAGCCGACGACGGGCCGCAGGGCGAGAGCTCCTCGCTACGGGAGGAGAACGACCGGCTTCGCCGCAGGAACGAGGCTCTCGAGGCCAGGAGCGCGGACCACGACAGGGAGATCGGCGCACTCAGCGACGAGATCGCCCGCGCCCGCAGAGCCGAGGAGCAGTGGCGGCGCGCCTACGTCGAGAGCCGCAAGGGCCAGCGGCCCGGCGACGAGCCCGTCCGCATCGACAGCGTCCGGCACGCGGTAGCGCTGGCGCGCGAGGCCTTTCCCGACAGGCTCCTGATCAAGCTCAACTCGCGCTCCGACGAGGACACGCCGTTCGCCAGGCCCGGCGAGGTCTACGACGTGCTGGCGTGGCTCGCCACCACGTACCGCGACACCAGCGGCACGCGCATAGGAGAAGCGTGCTCGGGCTGGAGCCTCAAGACGAACCAGGTGGAGGAGTCGATCGCGAAGTACCGCGAGTGGTACGAGACCACGGCCGACGCGAAGACGTGGTTCCTCGGAGCGCACCTGGGCAAGGGGACGAGCCGCGACCCGCGGCACACCATCCGGATCGGCTTCGCCCGCGACGACGAGAACGAGCGCGTCATCGTCGGCTTCATCGGCCTGCACCAGCGCAACCGCCAGTCCTGAACGGACGAGGACCGGCGGCCCCGTCCGGAGACCCGACGGCGAGCAGCCGCGGAGATTCCCAGGAAGGACCCTCGGATGACCACCCTGAACCATGAAGGCGGCCGGCATCAGCCCCGGCCAACGCGTTGGAGGCGGCCTGCGGCCAGCGGGGGCGCGCAATGAGAGGGCGCGCCGGTACGGACCCCACCCGGGGCGACGACGCGCTGGCGAGGCAGCTGCGCGGGCTGCAACGCACCACTGACCGCATCGCGGCCGTGATCAACGAGTCGCGCCGCCGGATCGACCGGATCGCCGGCGACGTCGACGAGCTGCTCTACCAGGAGCAGGCGCGCGGCGCCGAACAGCCCGCGGCGGCAGGCGCCGCCAAGAGTGCCCCGCCGGCCCTGCGGCCGCCGGGGCGCTGCCAGGGCTGCGGAGACGCCGGCAGGCCGGCCACCGAACGCATCGTGACCGAGGGGCGCCGGCGCGGAGTCGCCTACTGCGCGCGGTGCGGGGCGGCAGCCAGGGCCGTGCTCGAGCGTCACGAGGCGCCGTACGAGACCGCACGGCTCGGAGGATGACCCGCTCCGGCGGCCGCGCGCGGCGGCGAAGGAGACCGAATGACGAGCGAGGCGAGCGGGAGCGAGCAGGCTGCAGCCGAAGGCGTGCCGGTCGAGATGGTCCCTACCACGGCACGCGAGCACATCACGGGGTTCGCCGCGCTGAACATCCCCCACGCGTGGCGTCTGAGCGGCGATTGGCACGAGGCCTGGTTCGACGTCAAGCCGACCCGGGTCTCCCCTTACCACATTACCGACGAGAGGTGCTTCGGGCGCCTGCTCGACCGGCTCGGGCGAGGGGGACTGCGGGACGCGCGACCAGGTTTGGCACTGTTGGGCCACCCTGCCCAGAACTGGCCGGAGAAGGTCTGGGCGGCAACGCACGAACGCGCGGTCATCGAGATGGCCTGGGCACGACTCGAAAGGATGGCAGGCAGAGACATCCCCATCGGATTGCCGCCGATCGACCACTACGACTTCCGCCGGATCCTGCCGCACCCGGACCAGTGGCTGCGGGTGCGCTGGTGGGCATGGCGCCTGCGGAGAGTGCTGACGCCGACGGAACTGGCGATATGGAACGAGTGGGAAAAGGAGTGGTGGCCATGAGGCGCCCACCGATCAACCCGCATCGACACGGAGACCCGGCGGACGCGCCACGTCCCGCGGGAGATCCCGGGCACGCGCGAGCGGATCCCCCGCGCGCATCCCGTTCCCGTTGACGGCACGGCCGTCGCCGTCCCAGTCGACGCGCCGGCGGCGCCTGCGGTCGGTCCAGTCATCGAGCTGCTGTTCGGGGTCCGCATCGTCGCCGAGCACGGCCGAGACCGCCGCGACCGACTCGCGAAGAATCGACGCCGCAGCCGCCGGGTCGACGGCGCCCGAAGCCAGACCACTCGACATACTGGCGACGACGCACAGGTGCGAGCGCAACACATCATTGAGACGATCCTTTCCGGCAACGTCGTCGACGAGGGCAACGTCGTCGACAGGAGCACCAGAGCCGGAGCGGCGCAGCCAGCGCTGCAGCATCGACAGGACCGCGCCGAGCGCGGCCGACGTGGCAGTGCTGTCGCACGCCCTGGCAACGCAGCAGAGGACCCCGTACTCCTGAGGCCGCAGCTTCAACGTAACGACACGGCGGGCTTCGCGATACATGGCCGAGAGCTTACCAAATACTCGTTCGCAGCCCGCAGCAGCCGCTGCCACACGTTCAGCGGCCACCGGGCCCCAGGACGCGGGGCGGACCGAGCCGGACTACGCCGCCGCCGCGCGCCAGGCCCGGCGGGACGCGGCGCGCCGCCCCAGGGGAAGAGCCCCGGCGCGCGGGTCTCCGGGACGACACCACCCGACGGCCTGCTGCCCCCCCGGATCACCGGGCCGCAGGCCCCCGCGAGCTGCCGCCGGACGGATCGGCCAAGCCGCCCCCAACAAGGCGCGCCCGGCCCAAAATCGCTCCCATCCACGCACCCGGGACACGACGGGTCCCGGACTGCATAATTATGTCTGGACTGCATAAATATGAAAGTGGTTACCCCAACTTGTTGGGGTAACCACTTTCGCACGAAATACGACGGCAATCTGTTGAACTCGTTCTTCACCAACAAGTTGTGGGCGGCGAAACAACTTTCGCCCCTGAGGGCCGAAAAGCCGGCCGATTCTGCTTGCCGGGCCCGGCAAGCAGAAAACCGCTCTATTCAAAAGTCGACTGAACAATCGAGGTGGGCCCCCAGGATGGGCCCCCTCCGAGGGCCCCCGCTCAGCCGGGATCGGCCAAGCCGTCCAGGACCGACCCCGACGGCCGGCCTCGCGCCGGCAGAGCGCAGGCGAGAGAAGAAGAGAGGAACGCGATGGAGAACGTCCGGTTCAGCAACGACGACATCCTCGAGGCGGGGGCGCCGTGCATCCCGGTAAACCTGGCCGGCGCCATGGGACGCGGCCTGGCGCTCCAGGCCGCCCGCCGCTGGCCGGCGATCGTGCCGGCCTACCGGGCGATGCTGCGCTCGGGGGAGCTCGACGAGGGAACGGTCGCCCTCTGGGGCCACGCCGACAGCTGGGTGCTGCTGGCGCCGACCAAGCGCCACTGGCGCGATCCCTCGCCGCCCGAGCTGGTCGAGGCGACCATCGCCGCCATCGGCCCGGCGTGCCTGAGCCACGGCATCAGCGAGGTGGCGGTTCCCCCGCTCGGTTGCGGCCTCGGCGGCCTCGATGCCGCCCGCGTCCTGCCGCTGGTCCTCGCGGCCGCCGCCCGGCGCCCCGGGATCAGGTGGACGCTCTGCCGCTGGCCGGCCCGGGCGCAGGCGGTGGCAGAGACACGGCCCGCGGGCCGGCCCAACGCGTTGGGCTGACGCCGCAGGCCGTGGAACACACCGCCGCCGCGCGGGCAAACGAGGGGTCCGGCCCCGGGACGGCCGCGCCCGCCGCGCTCGCCGCGGCGGGATCCGGCAGGGAGCGGCAGCGGCAGCGGCAACAGCCGGACTACGTGCAGGCAACCGTCCGGGTGATGCCGAGCCAGGTCAGAAAGGCCGTGCGCGGACACACCGGACGAGCAGATCGCGCACCTGCCGGTTGCGGGCGGCCCCGACACGGTTCCAGAACGAGTTGTACCCGTTGGACACCAGGGCGCCGGAGCGGAGGGCGACCTCGAGAAAGCGCAGCTGGTCGGCCGGATCGACCAGCTGCGGGCTGTGGAAGCCGTGCTCCGGCCCGCCCCGCACGACAGGACCGAAACGATGCGTCCTCCCGTCCGGGGCACGCACGGCGAGCTGCACCGGGCGGTAGTCCGGCGGGAACCCGCTCAGGTGCACCGTGAGCTCCAGCGAACCGGCCGCAACGCAGATGGCAGCGAAACCGACGTAAAACCCGCTGCCGCTCCCGCCGAGCTCGCCCCGCAGCAAGTACACCCGCCCGGCCGGGCCGGACACCTCCTCGATGCTCCGGATCTCCGGCGTCGGCAGCTGCCCCGCCGCAGGCGGCACCATGACGCACAGAGGGGCGGCCGCCGCCACACCAATCACAGATCTAACCCGCAACATCCGCAAGCCTCCCATCTGGAAGAACCGATGATCGAGCGACGTGCCGAGAGTACTGGAAGGAGGACGACGATGCCCGACACCCTGCGCGGACCGCACTACGAACGCCTGCTGCGGCAGGAGCAGAAGTGGTGTGCGGGCCGGCGTCGGCCACCTGGGGCGCGAACGCCATGACCGGCGCCGTCAATAACACCCGAGGAGAGCCAAGCACGCGGACCCGAAGTTTTCCGGGAGATGAGACGGATACGGGAATCCGGCGGAGTACCCCGGTGACGCTGTACGATAGCAGTGAACTCGCGCGGACCGGAACGCGCAAGTTCCACACGACGTGGGCGGACGTGAATGGAACCAAGCAAAGACACAAGGAGATCGACCAATGTCAATGAAAGGGACTGCAGAAGAGACGATACGGCAAACGGCGGCACGGAAGCAGGACCTCGGAGAGATCAACTGGAGCGAGTGTCCTGGAATAGAGCGGAATCCAAAGAGGATGAGCGGCGCATGGTGCTTCAAAGGAACCAGGCTGCCGGTACACGCCCTGTTCATGAACCTGTCGTCAGGACTGACTATACCCGAGTTCCTGAAGGTGTTTCCAGCCGCGAACGAGGAACAGATAAAGTCGGTACTCGACTTCCTGTCCGACCGGCTCGAAGAAACGAGCACCGAATGAAGGTGCTGTTCGACCAGTGTACACCCGAAGCGCTACGAGAAGCGCTGCCGGAACACGACATACAGACCGCGGACGAAGCGAGGATGGAAGGCCTCGAGAACGGCGAACTGATAGATGAAGCGGTCAGGAGAGGGTACGACCTGCTGGTGACAGCGGATCGCCGAATGCGGAAGCAGCAGGAAATCGAGGGCAAACCATTACGGGTAGTGGTCCTGACGCGACCAGACTGGCTCAAGGCGGAGAAACAGGAGCCTCTTGCAGAACCCTCCGGAGCCTCTTGCAGAACCCTCCGGAGAGTTGATTTTTGGTCCGACAAGCGCAGGCAGGATGCCGGTGGGAAGTGCGTTCGACCAGAGGGTAACATAGCAGCAACTCAGTGTTGAGCGCGGCGTCCACCGCCTTGGTATTCGTGGGAGGCAAGCTGAAGTATGGGCCGTATGCGAGATTCCTTCTCCCCCTGCTGGCAGTCGATTCAGGATGCGCTGTTTCCCGATCCGGAGCGGGCGCTGGGACCCCTGACCGCCAAGCAGCAACAGTTGGTCCAGACCTTGGAGGTCATTCGCATCGAGCAGTGGATTCCCCCGCAGTTCCGGGCGCCGGGGCGTCCGCCGAGCGACCGCGCCGCGCTGGCGCGGGCATTCGTGGCCAAGGCGGTCTACGACATGCCGACCACGCGGGTGCTGCTGGACCGCTTGGACACCGACGTGGCGCTCCGGCGCCTCTGCGGCTGGGAGCGGCGGAGCCAGGTGCCGAGCGAGTCGGTCTTCTCGCGCGCCTTCGCCGAATTCGCCCGCTCGCAGTTGCCCCAACGCGTGCATGAAGCGCTGGTCCGCAAGACCCACGGGGACCAGTTGGTGGGCCATCTCTCCCGCGACTCGACGGCCATCGAGGCCCGCGAGAAGCCTGCCGTCAAGGAGAAGGCGCCGGCGCCTCCGAAGCGCAAGCGGGGACGGCCGAAGAAGGGAGAAGAACGACCGAAGCGGCGCACACGGCTCGAACGCCAGTCCACCATGACCCTGCCGGAGATGCTCGACGACCTGCCGACCGACTGCGATGTCGGCACGAAGAAGAACAGCAAGGGATACCGCGACACCTGGGTCGGCTACAAGCTGCACATCGACGTGGCCGACGGCTAGCCCGGAAAATTCATGACGTCGTCGAATCGGTCGCTGGCCGAGCCCTGATCGTTGAGCGAGAGAGGTCTGCGGTCGCCGCACGTGGCAGGTGGCAGCGTGGTGGAGCGGCGTGGCGTGGTTACGGGGCGTACGAGGCGCCAGACGCGGACAGCTTCGCCGACAGGGCGCCCCAGGCGCCTGTGTGGATTCCGCGAGCTGAGGGGGAAGCTGCGACGGGGCGCTACCCGGCGCGCGCCCCGAGTGCGAGGGCGATTTGGCGCCACGCGTCGAGGTCGGGCGTTGCCCGCGGCAGGTGCACAACGAGGCGCCGGACGGAGCGGACGACGTTGGCGCCGAGCTTGAGCAATCGGTCGCGCAGCCAGGTCACTTGGGTGCGGGCGCAGGCGGTGCGGGCGGCTCTCAGCCGCAGTTCCTGCATGAGCACGTAGGCGGCGGCCGTCAACAGGACCCGCAGCTGGTTTGCCCAGAACTTGGTGCAGCTCGTGCGGTCGATCTGCAAGCCGTCGAGCAGTTCCTTGATGCGGTTCTCGATGTCGCCGCGCCCGCAGTAGACCTTCTCGTAGATGAAGCGCGGCGTCTGGCGCAGATTGGTCACGACGAAGCGCGGGTTGTCCCGCGGCTGCCGGCCGGTGAGCTGCACGACTTCGGCCTTGATCACCACGCGGCGCTCACGAGCCCACGTGCCCGCGCGATAGCGGGTGTCGAGGTAGAAGTGCGCCGTCTTCTCACGCAGCATGTTCTCGGTGCGGGCCGCCACCATGACGGGCTCGGCAGCCCGCAGCAGGACGGCGTTCCTGGCCATCGCCACGACGTAGTCGAGCCGCGGCTCGGCATCGAGGAAGTCGAAGACCTCCGGGCAGGCGAAGCCCCCGTCGAGACGGACGAGAAAGCGTGCCTTGGGGAACGCGGACCGCAGCAGCGGGAGCAATCGACACAGCACGCTCAGCGTGCCGTCGGGCGCCTGGGCCTTGCCGGGTCGCAGCACCGCCGCGCACAGATACTGCTCGACCTCGCGGTCGAAGCTCACAAAGGCCAGCAATGGCAGGTAGCACCAGCTGTCGTAGTGCCCGTTGAAGAACGTCAGCTGCTGCGCGCCATGCGTCGGGTCGTCGGTCGGGTCGAGGTCGATCGTGATGCGTCGCACCCGCCCGCGCAGCCGGCGGCGATGCCGCTCGATGACCGACGTCGCCAGCTCGCGCCCCAGCCGATAGAGCGCGACGCGGCCCGCACCGTTCTCGAACCGCGAGACCGTCGGCTGCGACGCCAGCCGACCGCCCGCCACCGGGTCGCGCCCGAGCAGCAGCTTGTGGATCGGGTCGTCGGCGAGCCGGTCCGAATCGTTGCCGTCGGGATGACCGCAGGCGATGCCGAACACCCGCTGGCCGACCAGGTCCTCGAGCGTGTGCCGGACCTTCTCCGGTGCCCGGCGGTCGACCAGACACCGGCCGAACGCCTTGACCAGTCCGTAGACGCGCTCGGCGGCCTTGAGCAGCACGGCGCCGCCATCCGAGCTCGACTGCTCGCGGTCGAACGTGGCGACCAGCGGCTTGTCGAACAGATCGGGGAACAGAACAGACTGTGCTATCGTGGGGTCCGTCACGCAAGGGCCTCCGTTGTGGCTAAACGTTTGGTAGCACAACGTTTGTACCACACGGAAGGCCCTTGCGTCTCGTCGCCAACCCCACCTTCACGCATAATCCGGGCTAGGTCCCCATCAGTTGCCTGTTGACCTCGGCCTCGACGCACGACAGCCAGGCTGCCATTCCCCTGGCGACGATGTCGGCCGAGCGGACGACCAACTGCCATGACCTGATGGATTCGGCCTGCGATGCCGAAGCGGTCCACGAACACAGCCGCTCACTCGGCCACGTCCCGTTGATTGACATCAACCCCCGCCGCGACAAGGCGCTGGCCGAGGAGCTGAAAGCTGAAGCCCGGCGCCTGCGGCGCATCGGCTTTCAGCTTCCTGAACAGGTCCGGTACAACGAACGCACCGCGGGTGAGCGCGTCAATGGCCGACTGAAGGACGAGTTCGGCGCCCGCCAGGTACGAGTCCGTGGCGCCTCGAAGGTGATGTGCCATTGCATGTTTGGCATCCTCGCCCTCACTGCCGACCAGCTCATGCGCCTTGTGACATGAACCATATCCCGGACGTCCCGGCCACCGGCCCCCTCTCACCGCATCGCCTGACCGGCGTCAGGCAGCCGCCGATGTCCTCGACGCGCGGTCGAGAACACGTTACAGCCGCCTGTTCCAGGCTCTCGCTTGACGCCGGTTCTTGTAGGACCAGACGCCGATTTCGGCAACCCAGGCAACATTACTCTCCAGAGCCGCCGGACCGTATCGAATCGCAATCCCTACGAGTTTCACAAGTGGCTCGAGGGAGAAGGGGTTCATCAGTCTGGCTCCGCCCCTTCCACCGGCTCGGAGGGATCGGTGACCGCCATGCGCCGGGAGCCCTCGCTGTCGGTGTAATACACATAGGCCCGCAAGCGATGTCCGACGTCTGCGGCCGTGGGGATGTACCGGTAGGTGCGCCCCGCCGAACCGGGGAGCGCCGTCCAGCCATCGGCGTCGCTGCCTTTCTCCCATTGCCACGGGCTCCGGTCCGTAAAGCCCCGGATCCTGACCCCAAGGGACAAAGAAGAGTAAAAGGCTTCCCCCACCCTCGGAACAAGGCCGCTGGTAAAGTACGCACCACGCCCGGGACCTTGATCTGCCGACCGACGAAATACCAAACCGTCGGACAGCTCGGCCACCACCTCCAGTCCCGGCGTGCCGTCGGGGCACCGCGGTCTGCCGCCCGCGTTACAATGCCACACGACGGTCTGTGGGTTTACCACGTCAGCGCGAGAGACAACTTCTGGGCTCCCGATCCATCTCACGGCTGGCACATCGGTCAGCCAGTCGAGCGCGCGGGCGATGTTGCTGTAGTAGAGGGAACCCCTGTTCGGGTTCGCTTTCACGTAACCGACAATCTCGGACTCGTCCCAGTGCACGGTGTTGTAGGTCGAGTCGCCGAGGATGTTGCCGGGGAGAAGGTGGCGGTTTTCGATGTAACCGCGTTCCAGCGCTCTGGCGGTCAACTCGTAATTCGTCAGCGCATGGAGACCAACGTTGGCCAGGCCGCCCATCAGCAGGAGTGAAGCGAGCGCCCACTTGAACACGGCCATCCCGCCTCGGGCTTCGCGGTGCAGCAACCTGTCCAGCAGAAACACAACCATCAACAGGATTGGCACATAGAGCGGCGTGAGAAGTCGGCCGAACATTGGCAAGTTGATTGTCAACGGCACGACGACGAGGAGAAACGCAAGATACACCGTGGCGAATGTCCCGAACACGGGCAGGATGGCTCGCCCAGCCGGGGGGGGGAGCATGACAAAACAACAAAAACAACAACGAGTGATCCCAGAACCACCAGTGCCCACACGACAGCTTCATTCGGGGCATTCGTTGACACAGAGATCCATTGCCAGAAGATCTCTCCCACCTGGCCCAGCGAATCGAACAGGGACTGCCCCGACCCGATTCTGGTACCGGCAAGCGTCCCGGAAACCGACCAGTTGCGCGCCAGGACAAGCACCAGCGGGGATGACGAGATCGCGCCGTAGACGGCGGCGTGTTTCAATCTGGCGGCCGCCGACAGATCTCGGCGCGTCGGTGCGAGGAATACGAGGAGGACGCCGACGAGAATCACCACCACCCCGACGTACCGCGTGACCGCGGCGAGGGCCGCGGCGCCGGCCGCCAGCGCCAGCGGAGGCATGGCGGCGTCCGTCCGGTTCAGGAACGACTCCAGCCCCATCAACGCCAGAAGCGTGAAGAGGATGAAGAGCGGCTCAGTCATCACGTATGAGAAAATGTCACAGAGGGGGACGGCGGTTGCGACGGCCACGGTTCCGGCCAATGCGAGGAGGCGCGAGTCGAGGTTCCGTCCAAGCCAGAAACCCGCCAGCGCGATGGTCAGACAGAATGCCAGGATGTTCACGAACCGGGCCGAGTCTACCGGCTCGAGTCCGAACGGCACGAGGAGGGCCAGAAGCATGGGGAAAAGGGGCGCCCGCAGCACGAACGCGCTGGAGCCTAGGTGCGTTAATAGGCCGTCTCCGGCGGCCAGGCTCTCGGCGGCGGAAAGGTAGGCTACGGAGTCCCATTCGACCGCGGCGCCGTAGGTAGAGGTGCGGACCAGGATGTGCGCCGCGCCGAGAACGGCGATGAGCAGGATGCTGGAAGCGGGGAGTGCGGCTCTTTTGCGTCGGCTCCTTATTTGTAGTAGGCGAGCAAAGACGGTCTTGGCCCTGGTGGGCGCGTAACGGACGACCGCTTGCCCGGATGAGGCCGGCCGAGAGATCGCTGCACGCCCGCATGCTCCAGCCTTGGAAAGCAAAGTGCGCATCAAATGGTCCATGAGTGCGGCTCTTTTTCGTCGGCGGTCCAGAGAGGTCCAGGGCATTCTGCAAGCGGCATGGTAAGAGCTACTTGACCCGTCGAAGGCGGGGTGGGGAGGGCGGCGGGGGCGGCTCGGTGACCGGCGGTGCTTTCCCGTCAGCGTAGAGCTGGGCGTGGTTCCGCTCGTACTCGCGCGCTTCGTGGAAGTTCCAGTACGCATCGAAGTCGCCGCTGGCGCGCAGCGCCCTGAGCTTGAGCACCGCCTCGGCGCCGACCAAGCGCCAGCGGGCGCCGGTCAACTCCATCCGGTCGCGGACCAGATGCCGGCACGCCCCTTCGACCACGCCGGTGGCGATGGGATAGCCCGCCGCGAGGTAGCAGTCGTACTGCAGATACGGCGCATACTTGAGCAGGTAGTTGGCGCACGTATCGACCGGCTTGCGGGTGTCCGGCGGGAAGCCGGCGACGGTCGCCGCACGCCGCATCGACGACGCCACGCGCTTGGCTTTGCCCTCGAGAATGTCGCGCACGCGGGTCCACGCCCAGCACGCCAGCTCCGGGCTCCCCTCGCGATGGAACACGTGCGCCGCCTTCCAGACGTACTCGACCACGTGGATGATGTCGAGGATCACCGTCACGTCCACGTCGCAGGCGGCGGCCCCCGCCTCCACGAGGTCGAGCTGCGTCTCGGCGCCGTCGACGAGCACGACCCAGTGCTTGGCGCGCTCCGGGTCGTGCCGCTCCGCTTCCAGCATCGCCTCGGCGATTACCTCCCCCGTGTCCCTTTCGAGGCTCGCCCAGACCCGCTTGGCCACCGGGCGGGGCCGCACCGCCCGGTTCTTGGCCCGGGACCTGGCCGTCTTGTCCGCCGGCTGTCGGGGCATCAAGCTCTGCAAGAAATCCTCGGCGCTTCGCACGAACGGCGCGACCGTGTAGACGGCGGCCACCGTCGCCATGCGCTTGGAGTGCTTCTTCTCCCCCGGCTTGAGGCGATTGAACGGGGAGCGCTGTTCCCTCTGCCGCCGGCGCCGCTCGGCCGCCTTGCGCGTCGCCTCGCGCAGGTCCTCGCGATGCAGCACCACGCCCTTGCCGTCGAAGGTGAGCACCACCACCGATTCCTCGGGCGACGGCTTGCCCGCCGCCGCACGGCGCGCCTCGTAGAAGGCGTCGAAGTCCTCAGCCGCGCGAACCGCCAACTGCTCCGCCTGACGCTTGGGCACCTGTGCCCCGGTATGGCGGGACAGCTCGAACAGCGCTTCGTCGAACGACCGCGAGGCCGCCGCCTCCGCCACCCGGCGGCGCACCTCCAGCGAGTAACGCTCAGCCGGCAGGTTGAGCGAGGCATCGAGCGGATGCAGACTGTCGTGACCCGGATGGGCGTAGCCCACCCGCTCGACATCCACCGTGCCGAAGATTGTCTCCAGGCGGCGGTCGTGCACGCGCCGCTCCGAGCGCTCGACGCCGTCGGCCCCCTCGACCGGCCCGGCCGCCTCTCCCGGACCGCGTTGGTCGAGGTGCCCCTGCAGGAGCTTGCGCATCAGCTCCTGACCGCGCCGGTGCAGCTCCCGTTCGAGGTCGCTCTCACTCATCTGCAGGGCCTCGCGCGACGAGAGGTAGGCTTTGGTCTCCGCGAAAATAGTCTCCGCCGCCGCATACTTCGCCGGGGCGGGTGGCGCGGCGCAGGAGGGAACGACTGGCATGGTTCAACGCTCCCGCAGCCGCCGCTTCGCATCCCGGACCACAGGATAAACGAGAACCGTCTTGGGCGCCTCGCCGACACGGCGGCAGTGCCGGTCCATGCGCCCTCGACCGCTGGTCGCGCCCAACGCGACCCAGTTGGCGGCGCGGTACGAACCGCCGTGGTGGCGGCGGGGGTCCACCAGTGTCTCCACCAGCCACGGCTCAAGGCGGTAGCGGCGCGGCCAGTCCGCCGCCATCTGCCCGAGGCCGCGCGCCAGCACCGCGCTGGCCAAGTTCCTCACCGTGACCCACGGCAGCACCAGGAAGCGGCTGTTGTTGACCACGTGCTGGAGATTCCGCGCCCGAGTCGCGTCGTCCCAGCCGACCCAACGGTCCCGCGCCGCCATGCGCCACGCCGGGCTGGAGAACTGCAGGCAACCAACTACCGCCCGCGCCGGGCTCGACGCATACACCAGGTAGCGCAGGTGGGCGCCGAAGGGGACCTTGTGCCCGAGGTAGTGGTAGCGCCCCACCAGCTCGCGGAACAGCAGGCGCTCGGCGGGCTCGCGCACCAGCTCGACCGCGAGCGGCTCGACATCGTGCACGGCGCCGCGGAGCGGGCGCCCCGGCTCGCCCGCAGCGGTCCGGGGCACGCGGGTGACCGAGCCGGTCGCGCGGCCCCGGCGCTTGTCGGGCAGCGCCAGCGCCCCCTCCGCGTCGAGCCGCTCAAGCAACTCCCGGCACTCGCGGGCCTTCAGCCGCCCGTTGGGGCGCCGCCACCGCAGCAGCTCGCACACGGTGCGCGCCAGCTCCATCCGACTCAAGCCCGAACAGTCCCGCACGATCTCGCGGACCAGCGTCATCTCCCGCGCACTGAAGGCACGTCCCGAGAACCTCGTCGTCGCCACGGCCATGCAGGGGCGTCTCCCTTCCCAAGGCACCGTACCAAACGGTCATGGCCACGCTTCGCGCGGCCACCCCGATGGGCATGAAATTACATTCCGGGGGGTAAGCCCGCTACGGTTTGCGCCAGTGGTGCAGAATGGCGGCGGAGGCGGGACTCGTGGTCGTCGTTTTAGTGGCGGGTGTTGATCCCCGAAGCCAAACTGACCCGGCCGGTTCGGCCATCGAGCCCCGAATTGTGCCCGGCCATCGAGCCGTGGACGCGCGGCAAAACGCACCGTGCCCGAGCAGGGCGCGAGTTCTCCGGTCGACCGGCCTGTCCCGCCTCCACCTACCCCCCTCACAGGAGGCGACCCGATGATGAACGATGAGTTGTGCGTTGTCCATCCCCGCGCGGCGGGACTCGACGTCCACAAGGCGCACATCACCGCCACCGTGCGGCTCGCGGGCCCAGGCGCGGCCGAGCCACGGTTCGAGACCCGCATGTTCAATGCGCTGGCGAGCGGCCTCGCCGCCCTCGTCGACTGGTTGACCGGCCACCGGATCAAGGCCGCCGCCCTGGAGGCCACCGGCGTCTACTGGCACACCCCGTGGCAGGCGCTCACCGACGCGGGCATCGAGTCGCAGTTGCTCCACGCCCAGCACGTCAAGCAGCTCCGCGGTCGAAAGACCGACGTCGAGGACAGCCGCTGGCTCGCTCGCGTGTGCCAGTTCGGGTTGGGGCGGCCCAGCTTCGTCCCGTCCCAGCCGTTCCGCGACCTCCGCTCGTTGAGCCGCCACCGCCGCACGCTCGTCGCCCGCCGCAGCCAGGTCCGCAATCAGGCCCAGAAGGTCATCGACCGCGGCGGCGTCCGCATCGGGACCGTGCTCAGCGACATCTTCGGCACCAACGGCCGGCGGGTCCTCGACGGGCTCGTCCACCGACTCGACCCCCAGTCCATCCTGGCCTCGCTCAGCTGGCACGTCCGCCGCAAGCTCGACCGACTCGGCGACGCGCTGAGCCTCACCCTGCGCGATACCGAGCGCCGGCTGCTCGCCGACCTGCTGACCGAACACGACACCCTCAGTCGCCGCGTGGCGGACTTCGACCGCCACATCGACCAGGCCCTCGAGCCCTACGCCGAGCAGCGCCGCCTGCTGGAGACCCTCCCCGGCATCGACCGCACCGCCGCCTGCGCCATCCTGAGCGAGATCGGAACCGACCCCCACGCGGTGTTCGGCAACGCCCATCGCCTCGCCGCCTGGGCCGGACTGTGCCCCGGCAACAACGAGAGCGCCGGCAAGCGCCGCGCCGCGAGCACCCGCCGGGGCAACCGGACCCTGCGCGCCGTCCTCATCGAGAGCGCCCACGCCGCCGCACGCACCAACAACTGCCAGTTCCAGGCGTATCACCGAGCCCTGACCACGCGCCGCGGCTACAAGCGCGCCATCGTCGCCACCGCCCACAAGCTGTTGCGATGCATCTTCGCCGTGCTCCGAGACGGCACCCCGTATCGCGACCCGGCCACCGACTACGAGGCGCTGCTCGTCCAGCGCAACGCCCCGCGCTGGCTCCGCAAGCTGCAGCAGTTCGACATTCTCGTCCACAACCCGGACGGCACCTGTTCCGTGCACTGGCCGTCCGCGCCCAACAGGAGCCACGCCCCGACCCCCTGACACAGCCCGCACGGGCGTCGCCCTCGCGGGAACGGTTCGGCGACGAGGCCACTTGGGGCAGCCTCACCCGCCAACCTCACCCCGCTACCGCGCCGCGCACGTGTCCAACGCCGCCATCCTCGTGACGCCTCTCCCGTCGCGCCAGGAACCGTGCGTCCGCAGCCTCGGAGAATTTCACGGCAAAACGCCGCGGAGAATGTCCAGGGGGGCGAAGGCGACAGCCGGAGCATGCCGGCGTCGGGATCAGGTCGGGCGACTGCCCGAGAGCGGTGAGTGGAGGCCCTGGCCGGATACTGCCCCGCTCAAAGCGCACCGAAGTGGCAGCGTCCTCTGACGTAAACCATTATAAATCAGTTAGATAGTCCTCTGCGAAAAAGAGCCGCACTCATCGCCAACCTCGACCTGGTCCGGGAGCTGTTCGCACGGGCCGAGGCGCACCCACATTGCCGGATCGAGTGGACGCGCGGCCACGCGGGCAACCGCTGGAACGAGCGCGCCGACGAGCTGGCGAACGAGGCGCGGATCAGAGGGGCCAGGGGCTGACGAGCCAAGGGGAGTCGACGGGTTCGTCTTCAGCCGGCTCGTTGCGCACGGACTGGATCGGGCGGCAGCTGAACACGCGATCGCCGTTGCCGTCGAAGCGGCACAGCCCGGCAACGGCCGGCGAGGCAGGCCCGGCCCCAGCGCCGGCTCGGGCCGGCCGGCCCGGAGCAGCACCAGGGGAACGACTCCCAACGCGTTGGGAGCGGCAGCCGCCGGGGTCGCCACGAGAGGCAGTCGAGTGAGGCACCACTCATCTGCAACACGCAGGAGAGCCGCTGCCAGCACACACGCCTCACAGCAGCGCGCGGAGACTCGCGACCGCGAACCTGCCGCGGGAGTTTCCCCGCAGCGGTGCCGGCGCGTGGCGCCGCGGAGCATCGGTTGCGCGTGTCGGCGCCGAGCATCTGTTTTGCGCGTCGGCCGCAGCGTCTGGCTTGCTGGAATGTGCATTCCAGGAAGCGTGTCGCAACGCAGCCACGAAATTCAGACACTGCCGGACGCGGACGGATCCGCGGCTGGAAGCAGCGGCGCTGCAGAGCCATCCTCGACCGACACGCTCGCAGACACCGCCGGAGCAACACGCTCCGCAGACCCTGCAGAGGAATCCTGCACGAGAAGTTCCTCGATGGCATACTCGACGACACGCGCCAGCGTGCAGTTGTTCTCCGCGGCGATCCGGCGCAGCTGCTCGCGCTGCCCGATCGTGACGTGCGCGGCAACCGCCACCCGGCGCGGCTTCAGAGGATTCGGGATGTGCATGCCGCGAAGGATAGCGCCGGGGCGACTCGCGAAGCAGCCACGCGGCCGCGCCGCACCGCCGCGCCGCTGGCAGCAGCCGCGCGGACCCGCATCGCCGGACAACGTTCCGAAAGAGCCGTTGCACGCAGCCGCGCGCCGGAGACCCGGCGGACAGTGGTTGCCGGGAGAGTTGACACCCGGGCAGAGACAGTGAGAGAGTCGCGGGGTGCAAAGACGGGACGGAAACGAGACAGCCGTCCGTAACAGCCCGTGGAAGAAGTCTGTTTGCTGAGCCCTGCTGTTCAGGCAGCTTTGCGATGACCGATTGAGCCGAGGAGCGCCGTCCGTGTCCATTTGAACCCCCAGGCGCGCGTCAAACGCCCCCAGCGGCCGATCAAGCGCCCGATCAGGCGGCAAATCGCCGAAACAGCCCGCCCCTGCAGGCTCCGGGGCGTACCGATGCCGGTCTGGCGGCGCAGCAGCAGCCCGATGTTACAGGCGGCCGCCTGGAGCAGCACGCGCTTGCGGACATTCTCGTGACCGCGCACCCACACCCGACGCATACCCCCCGTCTCATACATGTGCGCGAAAGACCGCTCCACCACCTCGCCCCGACAGCGTTGCAGGCGACGTCCCCGCCGCCCGCGGACACGCCGGCGGTTTGCATACAAGGCCTTCTGCGCAGCTCGCTTCTCCGGCGGCGTCTCGCCCGTCTTCTTGTCCTGCCAGCAGCGCCGGCCGCGCTCAGGCTCCGATACGTGACTCCGAACCCCCACCTCGCCGAGCGCCACCAGCGTCGCGTCGCTGTGGTACCCCTTGTCGGCAACCACCTCTTCGACCCCCGGACCGTCCGGCGCCACCAACTCCACCTGCTCGGCCGCCATGATCAGCGTCTCCGGCAGCGTCGCCGTATCGCCGTCCGATGCATCCTGCACCGTCACCGAGACGATCGCCCCCGTGTCCATGTCGACCCCGTGCTCGACCTTGTGGGCCAAGCGCGTCCGGCCGTCCTTCATCTTCGCGACCTTCGCGTCCGGGTCCTGCGGCGATTTCCAATCCTTGTTCGATGTCTTCTTGTTCTTTCGAGACCGGTCGAACCGAGCCAACTCCGCCTGCGTCGGGGTCTCCACCCCAGACGCTTCCGCCAACCGCCGAATGAACGCCGCGTAGGATTCGCCCGTGTCCCGACGCTCGATGCTCCGCATCGCTGCGTTCGCTTCCAGCGTCGTCGCATCGATCCCGACCGTCTTCCCCTTCACCAGACCCGCCGCCGACACGCGCTCCAGAACCCACGTGAACACCGCCTCGTGCGTCTCCACGTCGATCAGCCGACGGGTCCGTGACAGCGTCGAGTGGTCCGGCGACGCCTCGGTCACATCCAGGTCCAGGAACGACCGCAGGCTCAGAGAATCGGCCACCCGCCACGCAATCCCGCGCTCCGAAGACAGACCCTCGAAGTAGCCGATGAACAGCATCCGGAAATACCGCCCAGGACGCAGACTCGGCCGCCCCATCCGCGCCGCGTAGAACACCGCGCACAGCCCCTCAACGAAGGCGTCGAAGCCAGCCTCTTCAAGGACTTGGTTCAGACGCTCAAAGAAAGGATGCCCGGCGTTCGTCGGCAAATCCGCCGTCGTCACCCACAGCGGAGACCCCTGTCGCGCTGCCGGTTTCTTGCCCATCGCCATGGGCCTTCAGTGTACGGGATTCGATCTCGCCGGGACCAGGCCGGATCCGCGACTTTCACCACGGGCTGGTAACCCGGATCCCGCCCCGAACCCGGGCGGCTCCCGCCGCGCGCCCCCGCACCACGACCCCCGCCCAAGCGGAACACCGAGCGCGAGAACACGACACGAAATGGGGGAGATCAACACGACCGTAACGATCGAGAACACCGCAGACCGGGCTGTCTGCGAGGCAGGATTCCTCGAGGAAACGAAGGTGCGACGGACCACGACCGATCTCATCGTCGACACGGGAGCCGTCTCGCTCGTCCTGCCGCAGAACGTCGTCGAGCGCCTCGGCCTCAAGATACGACGGACCGTCATCGTCACCTACGCCGACGAACGCACCGAAGAGCGCCCCGTCGCCGGGCCGGTGACCATACACGTGGCGGACAGGTTCATGACCACGGACTGCGTGGTCGGCCGGCCGCTGAGCGAAGGCCTGCTCGGCCAGGTCCTCCTCGAATCCCTGGACCTGCTCGCCGACTGCGCCAACCAGACGCTGGTCCCCCGAACCCCTGACTACCCCTGTCTGAAACTCAAGTACAGCCAGCGAGCTCTACGAAGGAGCGAGGGAAACGGTGAGAGCCCGCCGTGACGGGCATCGAGAGTTCCAGCACTGCGCAAGGCCGCCGCGCCGCTGGCGGGAACCGCGCGGATCCGCGCGGTTCGGACGGACACACGACACGCTACTCGCGTACGGTGGAAACCAAGCCGTGCGGAATGACGGGTTCAAGCCCCACAGCGAGGAGTACCTTGCCCGGTTCTACCGGGAAGGCGACAGCCGCGGGCGGTACAAGAGGGTCAACCTGACACGAGTCGGAGCCACCGCGGGCGAGAGCGGTAAGACGAGGGGCGGGCTCGACCCGAGCCAGACCCGACGACACTCGTCGGCCCCGCGAACCGGCGCGTACGCAGCGTGGATCGAAGCCAACCTGATTCCGGGGTACCGGTCAGTGGAGAGCGTGCACGCTCAGCTGAACGCGCTCGAAGAACACAACCTGAACCACTAGCCGAAGCGGGGGTCCGGCTAGCCGATGCTGAAACGGTACGAGGAGGCCAGCGACGAGCAACGCGTCAACGACGTGTTCGACGACATCCGGCCGGTGTCGAACCTCGGTGGGAACAGGTTGGGTACGCGACGCAGGAGCCCCTTGCTCTGCGCGATCGGATCATCAAAGGCGAGCTCGAACGAGGGCGACATCGTCCTCGACCCCTTCTGCGGCTGCGCGACCGCCTGCGTGAGCGCCAAGTCCCTTGGTCGCCAGTGGACCGGCATCGACCTGTCTCCGGTCGCAACAACCTTGGTCGAGTCCCGCCTTGGCGGCCAGTTCGGGATCTTCTCCGAGATCCACCACCGCACCGACGTCCCGCGGCGGACCGACCTCGGCGAGGTGCCGAACTACCGGACGCACAAGCACGAGTTGTTCGGCAAGCAGGAGGCACACTGCAGAGGATGCGAGATCGCGTTCCCTTCGGCAACTTCAGGGTGGACCACCTGGTGCCCCAAGTGAAGGGCGGCACCAACCACATCGAGAACCTGCAGTTGCTCTGCAACGCATGCAACAGCGCGTAGCAGCCCGTGGTGAAAGTCGCGGATCTGGCTTGGTCCCGGCGAGATCGAATCCCGTACACTGAAGGCCCATGGCGATGGGCAAGAAACCGGCAGCGCGACAGGGGTCTCCGCTGTGGGTGACGACGGCGGATTTGCCGACGAACGCCGGGCATCCTTTCTTCGAGCGTCTGAACCAGGTCCTTGAAGCGGCTGGCTTCGACGCGTTCGTCGAGGGGCTGTGCGCGGTGTTCTACGCGGCGCGGATGGGGCGGCCGAGTCTGCGTCCTGGGCGGTATTTCCGGATGCTGTTCATCGGCTACTTCGAGGGTCTGTCTTCGGAGCGCGGGATTGCGTGGCGGGTGGCCGATTCTCTGAGCCTGCGGTCGTTCCTGGACCTGGATGTGACCGAGGCGTCGCCGGACCACTCGACGCTGTCACGGACCCGTCGGCTGATCGACGTGGAGACGCACGAGGCGGTGTTCACGTGGGTTCTGGAGCGCGTGTCGGCGGCGGGTCTGGTGAAGGGGAAGACGGTCGGGATCGATGCGACGACGCTGGAAGCGAACGCAGCGATGCGGAGCATCGAGCGTCGGGACACGGGCGAATCCTACGCGGCGTTCATTCGGCGGTTGGCGGAAGCGTCTGGGGTGGAGACCCCGACACAGGCGGAGTTGGCTCGGTTCGACCGGTCTCGAAAGAACAAGAAGACATCGAACAAGGATTGGAAATCGCCGCAGGACCCGGACGCGAAGGTCGCGAAGATGAAGGACGGCCGGACGCGCTTGGCCCACAAGGTCGAGCACGGGGTCGACATGGACACGGGGGCGATCGTCTCGGTGACGGTGCAGGATGCATCGGACGGCGATACGGCGACGTTGCCGGCGACGCTGATCATGGCGGCCGAGCAGGTGGAGTTGGTGGCGCCGGACGGTCCGGGGGTCGAAGAGGTGGTTGCCGACAAGGGGTACCACAGCGACGCGACGCTGGTGGCGCTCGGCGAGGTGGGGGTTCGGAGTCACGTATCGGAGCCTGAACGCGGCCGGCGCTGCTGGCAGGACAAGAAGACGGGAGAGACGCCGCCGGAGAAGCGAGCTGCGCAGAAGGCTTTGTATGCGACCCGCCGGCGTGTCCGCGGGCGGCGGGGACGTCGCCTGCAACGCTGTCGGGGCGAGGTGGTGGAGCGGTCTTTCGCGCACATGTATGAGACGGGGGGTATGCGTCGGGTGTGGGTGCGTGGTCACGAGAACGTCCGCAAGCGCGTTCTAATCCAGGCGGCCGCCTGTAACATCGGGCTGCTCCTGCGCCGCCAGACCGGCGTCGGTACGCCCCGGAGCCTGCAGGGGCGGGCTGTTTCGGCGATTCGCCGCCTGATCGGGCGCTTGATCGGCCGCTGGGGGCGTCTGACGCGCGCCTGGGGGTTCAAATGGACACCGACGGCGCTCTTCAGCTCAATCGGTCATCGCAAAGCTGCCTGAACAGCAGGGCTCAGCAAACAGACTTCTTCCACGGGCTGGTAGGGCATGGGGTCGCAAGCCGCGCCGATCGCCGAGCTCAGGGAGAGCGGCCAGCTCACCGCATGACGCGCCACCCCGGCGCACAACTCGTCGGCGCGGGCCCACCGCTGGGACACCGCGAGCCACGGCTCAAGTCACAGGCGGGGAATCCCAGCCGGCCAAGGAGCATCAACCGGCCAACGGTCAGAGAGGAACCGGACGGCCCAATCGACGCGGCGGGTCGTGATCGCCCCTCCGCAACGCAACCGCGCGATCGTGTCCCCGCTGCCAGTCGCGTGACGCGACACGGTCGACAGGCCGAAACCAGTACGCCGAGCGAAGAGCTTGCAGAGACAGATCAGGCCAGCGGCGGTGTCGTCCATAAAATAACCCGCTGCGCGAGGAACGACAAAAGCCACACGGCCGCGGAACGCTTTCCTGCGCGCGACCGACGAGCGTGAGGCTGCCGCAGACCAAGGCCACGCGCGCAACCCGGAAGGAGCCCCGAGAGCCGACGAGCCGTCCTCGGATTGCGCGAAGGTGCGACCGAGACGGCGGCGGTCTCGAACGGGGGGTACTTCAACGACCTAGTGTCCCGGAACTGTGGTTCGTGGAACACTCCTGATCGACGTTATTCCAGTGTCTACAGGTATTTGAGGCATTTGCCGCGATCTTAACCGTTCACAAACTTCACCGCCGGGACACTAGTCACGCCCGGACTGCCGACCCACCGGGCGATGCTGCTCCTGGTCGACGGCGCGGCTGTTGACAAAGGTCAATCAAATCCACGATGCAATATCCCCACCATGGTTCCAAAATACTGCACCCTCGCTGTTTCGGTTTCGAACCAAAGAGCATTTTTCCCAAGCCGCCGGAGTACAACCCGGTCATCATAGCAGAGACCTTCCAAATGAACCGCGCTGTAAACTAGAGCCCGGGAATCCGCAGAAACCGGCTCCAGTCGAAATGCGCACGGCCACGAAATACGGAGAACAACGCCTGTTGCCTCGATCGTAAGATCAGCAGTAAACGTGACTGACGGATGACGCGTACTCCCGTGTTCCCCACTCCACGTTCCCGACAACTCAGACTCATCACCGGCATCTGCCATGGTCGCAACTTGCAACAAATGACCTGACGCTTCCACAGATAGAGAGTCGTATCCCCATTCGTAGCTCACTCTCTCCTTCGTCAAACGCCGCAGCGTGACCCGCCCAGTTACCGGGCATTCATCTCCCTGAGTAAGCTCTTCGCGATAACTGGATCCCGAAATGACAGACAGCCGTCCAGTACAGCCAGACAGCGGATACCGTATGCGCGCTTCTCCTCCTTCTTCAAAGATGATGTCTGCATAGTACCGTCGGTCAGAGCCTTCGATACGCCCGAACCAGCGACCAACCAGCCCCAAAGCGGGTGAGGGATCCACTCCCTCAGTAGACCCAGCAATCCCTGTTTCTTCTGCAAGTGCCTCCAATAGTGCCGCACCGTTGTCCGTCAGACACCCTGTCGGCGAGACCCCAACCTGACGTTGCCACTGCGTAATGGCTTGCCGCGTGCGACTACCAAACACGCCATCCACCGGCCCGGGATCAAAGCCCGCAATAGCCAGCCCGCTCTGAATACGACGCCGCGCTGACTCACTCAGTCCCAGGGCGTCTTCGCAATCTTCCGCGGTCACGCCACCCGGTGACGGTTCCGGCTCACTCCGCGTCCAATAAAGGCAGCCCCCCGCCTGTTCCACCACACCAAGAAGCACGATCATTGCAATCACGCCCGCACGGACAGGCCAAGCCGGAAAAGGTACACGCAGAACACTCCGCCAACTCCCTGTGGCCAACAAGTCCGAAATCGTGTTCTTGTGCGTAGGCCAGAAATTCGTGAAGAACTTCCATAGTGCAACAAACGGAATAAACGGGAGCATGAATGCCGCCGTGAGAAGAGATACCAGACAACCCGGACCAGGATTCAACTGGTCAGCATTGATTTTCCACTGCGGATCCCAGCTGGAAACAAAATACACCCCGGCGGACAGCCACATAAGCAATCCGATCCCACCCAGCGTGGCCACCAAACCGTCAGGAGACTCGGCGAACGGTGGTGACCCGGCGCCGCCTATATAGACCATGCCAATCAATACGGCACCGACCAGCGCCGGGACGTTGCCATTCCAACCTCTTTGCGTCGCAACCCTGAGATGTTCCTCCAACATCCCAATCTCTCGGGAGAGCTTACCGTCAGACTCGGCGACGGCCGCGGAGTAGGCGCGTGCTTGATCCAGGCATCTCTCCGCATCGTCGACATGCTCCACACTCGTGGCACAGACTTGGCCGTCGCGCCTCCCCCATGTGACCGTTCCAGCCTTGGCGTAGACGATGCCGAGCATGGCCTTGTACCGATCGCTGCGTGGCTCCTCATCCTCACACCAGCCGAGGAAGTCCAGGGCTTCCTGGTACTTTTCGCGATTGATCAGAAGTTCCGCCACAGTGAGCCGGTAGCTGAAATACGACGGATGATCCCCAGTCAGACGCTTGGCTATGACAAGAGCGTCATCAACGTGGCCCAGACCAACACGGTCCCAGCCCTTGTTCAACAAGATCTTCTTCTCATCGAACTCGTGAGTCGATTCGGGCCGCTCGCCACGTGTTGTCCGCGCGGCAGCATCGTCAAGTTCGCGATCGTATTCCTTCTTGGTCCTGTCGTTCTTGAATTTCGACCTGCACAACCCCGCCAACTCCTTCTGGTCGTCCCATTTGCCTCCTCTCCGGCCCATGTTCTGGATTTTGTCGAATTTCTGCTGTGCCGCCGCGCTCAGTTCCGCGGGCGTGGCAGTTCGGTCCAACTTCAGGAAGTCATAGAGATCCTCGCATTCGACACGTGCGAGCAGATCGTTCAGCTTCGCCGCCGGCATCTGGGACCTCCGACTCGCAGATTCGCGAAAACTCTGGTTGCGCCATCCACTGGCGGTTCCGTCAGGTCACGGCAATCGCCAAGCATTCAGCCTTCTTGGTCTCGACTTCGTCTGCCGTCAGGATCGCGGCTGTCTGGATGCTGATGTCAACCTCGCCTCCCGTCGTCAAGTCCGTTGCGTGTACAGAGAGAAGCCCGTCAGCGGAGAGAGAAAAGCGGAATTCTAGCGGGGACTCCTTGGGCAGGGCTCGGGCGAATCGCAGCTCCGCCTGGCCTATCTCGGTAGACACCTCGAGCTCGGTATACACCTTGGGTTCAGTAGACACCTTGGGCTCGGTAGACACATCGAGATCGACGTCGCCGCTTTTGCCCACGGTGTTTTCCATGCAGCGCACCCTGACCCCAGTCTGGCCATCGTCCACCGTGCTGAACTCCCTGGTAACATCCGCTGGGACTTTCGCGTCCACGAGGATCAGGTTGGCGACAATCTCCTTGCGGGCAGCGTCCAACACAACAACCCCGAAACTCTTCGAGGTAACATTCTGGATGGTCTTGCGGGTCAAGTTCTGCAGCTGCGCGGGCCGCATTCCCTGGTCGAGGGCTACGCTGGCCTCGGCGCGTTCCCGCACCGCGGCAGGAATCGCGTCAGCTGTCACGCCGACGACGTCGTCACCGGTCTGCTCTGCGACTCTCTTCATGACTTCGTCGTCGAGGTAACACTTGTAGCCAAAGACCGCCGCGCCCTTGGCCACAGCCTGATTTGGGTCGAGCAGGCCGATATCGCCAATCGAGGGAAACTCCTTCTTCAGACGGTCCTGGACCTGTGGCATGTACGTCGAGCCGCCCACCAGCAGTATCTTGTCGATATTGCGCCGGCCCTTCGCTTTCGCCTTTTCGAGAACGTTCCGCGTGAGCATGATAGTGTTCTCAAGCCGGGCGTTGGTAATGTCATCGAACTCTTCCCGCGTCAGTGGTATTCGCGAACGATCCGTTCCGTAGGTCACTCTCGTCGAGTGCTTCGTCTTCGAGGTCAGGGACTTCTTCGCGATTTCGGCGAGTTCAAGCAGTTCCTGCCACGTCTCGTCTGACTCCATCAACTCACTCGTTTTCGTGCCATGCTCTTCCGAGAACTTCTGAGCGAGCCACTCTGCGAGATCGTCGTCCCAGTTGACACCACCGAGATTGTGGTCGCCATCGACGCAGACGACCTCGACGTTACCCGCCTTGACTTCGATGACGGTAACGTCGAACGTACCGCCGCCGAGGTCATACACGAGCACCGTCTGATCCCGGGAAGTGTCCTCAGTCATACCGTAGAAGATGGCGGCGGCCGTCGGCTCAGGAATCACGTAGCGGACGTTCAGTCCAGCAAGCTCGCCGGCTTGGCGGGTTGCCTCCTTCTGCGAGAAGCCAAAATAGGCAGGGCACGTGATGACGACCTCCTTGATCGGATCCTCTTGGCGCGTGTAGTCCTGTGCATCCTTGACAAGCTTCCGCAAAATATGAGCCGAGACCTCTTGCGGAGAGAGGGGAGAAGCGGCGAATCCGGAGAATCGGACATCCGCTTCTCCCATGCTTCTCTTGACCAAGCGAATAACCCTGTCCGGGCTGGTCTTCAGCTCTTCCTTGGCGGTCTTGCCGACGACAACGGTCTAGGAATCCTCAAAATAGACCACCGAGGGCGTGGTGATGTCACCATCGCTGTTGGGAACAACTTCAGTCTTGCCGGCGTCGTTGACGTACGCGATGCAGGAGTACGTGGTTCCCAGGTCGATACCGAAAACGCGGTTCTTCTTGTCGTTGCTGGTCATTTCTTAGCGTCCTCTCAAGGTCAGCGCAACACACCGGCGACGGACCGCGGCGGCGCGCCGAACGTAACGGCTACACAGAGCACGAATCCGAGGACGCGGGCTCGTACCGGTAGGCGGATACGCGCGCCTTGACAAGAATCCTGCCGTCGCGTTCGAACCCAGGGCTCACGCATGCGGCAATAGTTCCAGAACGCGTTTCGTCCTCGGTCGGCAGGGCCTTACCAACTACCGTCTGACGCACCGGATCAAACGACTCCGAGACCGCAGCGCGGTAGGCGGCAACGCCGTTCTCGCCAAGCACGTGCTCGACATCGTCCTGCAAGCTCTGCAAGAGCTTGCAGACCTTGGCCGGCGACATCTCGGCGGCGGGCTCGCCGCGGACGCCGGCGAGCAGCTTGCCGATCTCGGCATGGTGACGAATCATGCCAAAGATAAACGGGCGGGCAGCCTGGAAGACGAGACCGGCGCGATAGGCCTGTAGTTCCGAGTACAGCCGGTCCACGGCCTCCTGCTTCGACGCGTCGTACCGCAGCTTCTCGTCAAACGCCCGCAGGATGCGCTCCACCCCTGCATCTACTTGCGCCGCCACGTCCGCGACCGACGCCACGCCCGCAGGCGGCACACCACCTCCAGGCGAATCTCCGGCCGATGACGACTCGCTGCCCCGCAAGTCTCCGCTCTCGGGTTCAGGAACCGAAGCCGGGCGCTGCTCTCCGTCAGGCTCGTTGCTCATGCTCACTCCTACGCGGCCACGCACCCGCGCCTGCACGCAGTGCCGCCACCCGCTCTTCGGCGCAGACCGACTACCTGAACCCCGTTCGACTCCGGCACCCGGCGCCGACCCGACTGAACACCACGCGATCCTTCGGCCCCCGGCGCGAGTACCCCAACTTGGGGTACTCGCGCCCTGCCTGCGACACAACGCACCCGTGAGCCGCACCCACTACGGCCCCAAGGCCGTCCTCCTGCGCAAGCGACTACGAGCGATGCGCCAGCGCGCCGGCCTCACCCAGGCGGCCCTGGCCGCCCGCATGAACCGCACACAGCAATGGGTCTACAAGTGCGAGACGGGCGAACGCAGACTCGAGGTGATCGAGTTCGTGGAGATCGCCGAAGCGATCGGCTTCGATCCCTGCGACTTCCTCGAGGCTTTCCTGAAGGAAACCGCGCCGCTGGACGCCGCCCGGCGATGCAACACGCAACAGAGCGCTGCTTTCCTTACGGCTACTACGAAAAGGCCGAAGTAGCCCAAACTTAGTGCTTCTGCAGCCGGCCCTATACTAACGGCAAGCCCTCGGCGGTACGCAACCCGGCGAAGCCTGCGAAAGACCCGATACAGTGACTGACAGCACCGACACACGCAACGCCGCGAACCGCCGCCGCCGGGATACACCGACCCGCCGCGAGGACACAGCCGAATTCTCGAAGAAGCTGCGCGACAGACGCCACGAAGCCCGGCTCTCGCAAGCAACCGTCGCAACCCGGCTGGGCCGCCCCACGTCATTCGTCGCCAAATACGAGAGCGGCTACCGCAGACTCGACGTCATCGAGTTCCTCCAGGTCGCCGAAGCCATCGGCTTCGATCCCGTCGATTTCCTCCATGCTGTCCGGAACCATCCAGACGCCGATAGCAGCCCGTGGTGAAAGTCGCGGATCCGGCCTGGTCCCGGCGAGATCGAATCCCGTACACTGAAGGCCCATGGCGATGGGCAAGAAACCGGCAGCGCGACAGGGGTCTCCGCTGTGGGTGACGACGGCGGATTTGCCGACGAACGCCGGGCATCCTTTCTTTGAGCGTCTGAACCAAGTCCTTGAAGAGGCTGGCTTCGACGCCTTCGTTGAGGGGCTGTGCGCGGTGTTCTACGCGGCGCGGATGGGGCGGCCGAGTCTGCGTCCTGGGCGGTATTTCCGGATGCTGTTCATCGGCTACTTCGAGGGTCTGTCTTCGGAGCGCGGGATTGCGTGGCGGGTGGCCGATTCTCTGAGCCTGCGGTCGTTCCTGGACCTGGATGTGACCGAGGCGTCGCCGGACCACTCGACGCTGTCACGGACCCGTCGGCTGATCGACGTGGAGACGCACGAGGCGGTGTTCACGTGGGTTCTGGAGCGCGTGTCGGCGGCGGGTCTGGTGAAGGGGAAGACGGTCGGGATCGATGCGACGACGCTGGAAGCGAACGCAGCGATGCGGAGCATCGAGCGTCGGGACACGGGCGAATCCTACGCGGCGTTCATTCGGCGGTTGGCGGAAGCGTCTGGGGTGGAGACCCCGACGCAGGCGGAGTTGGCTCGGTTCGACCGGTCTCGAAAGAACAAGAAGACATCGAACAAGGATTGGAAATCGCCGCAGGACCCGGACGCGAAGGTCGCGAAGATGAAGGACGGCCGGACGCGCTTGGCCCACAAGGTCGAGCACGGGGTCGACATGGACACGGGGGCGATCGTCTCGGTGACGGTGCAGGATGCATCGGACGGCGATACGGCGACGCTGCCGGAGACGCTGATCATGGCGGCCGAGCAGGTGGAGTTGGTGGCGCCGGACGGTCCGGGGGTCGAAGAGGTGGTTGCCGACAAGGGGTACCACAGCGACGCGACGCTGGTGGCGCTCGGCGAGGTGGGGGTTCGGAGTCACGTATCGGAGCCTGAGCGCGGCCGGCGCTGCTGGCAGGACAAGAAGACGGGCGAGACGCCGCCGGAGAAGCGAGCTGCGCAGAAGGCCTTGTATGCAAACCGCCGGCGTGTCCGCGGGCGGCGGGGACGTCGCCTGCAACGCTGTCGGGGCGAGGTGGTGGAGCGGTCTTTCGCGCACATGTATGAGACGGGGGGTATGCGTCGGGTGTGGGTGCGCGGTCACGAGAATGTCCGCAAGCGCGTGCTGCTCCAGGCGGCCGCCTGTAACATCGGGCTGCTGCTGCGCCGCCAGACCGGCATCGGTACGCCCCGGAGCCTGCAGGGGCGGGCTGTTTCGGCGATTTGCCGCCTGATCGGGCGCTTGATCGGCCGCTGGGGGCGTTTGACGCGCGCCTGGGGGTTCAAATGGACACGGACGGCGCTCCTCGGCTCAATCGGTCATCGCAAAGCTGCCTGAACAGCAGGGCTCAGCAAACAGACTTCTTCCACGGGCTGATAGCCCAGCCAAGGCGCCGTCACAGGCAAGGTCCACCGGCGAACCGAAAGCGGCGGCGAGCAACCCTTCGAGTACGACTTGATCTACCCGCGCTACACCGCAAGGGCGGCGTCTCCACGGAACAAGCGCCATGATGGAGATCCCGCGTCAAAACACCGGTCAGCAACTCACCGGACGGATCGAACTGGTGCATCGCTCAGCGAATCGCTGCGGCGAGTCACCCGACGCATCCGCGACCGGGTGCATCGGTCCCCTCCTGCGCGAGTGGACCGGCGGCGAGGGCATCCCCAGGAGGGCATTCCCACGAGGGCATCCTCTACATCGCGAAGGCGCAGGCGCAGCGGACCGAGCAGCGACCCGGCCCGGGCACCCGGCGTCACCGATGCCTAGGAGTCTGCGCCGCAGGAGATTTGCGGCACGAAAGGGTCGTGAGTTCACGACCTGAGTCACGTGCCGGGGCAACGGTGTCGGTCGGCAGGGCGCGGTAGATTTTGCGGCCGTTGACGAACCGAAGGCGAAAATCGGTCATCACGGGCCACATGGCCCGCCAGAGGCCGCGATCCGCGTCGATTTGTCGCCGTTGCGAGCCTCATGCCCCGCCCTCTACGTCGCCTTCAGCACGTGCAGGCGCTTGACGTTGAGCGCCAGGCACACCAGGTCCCACTCGCACCGCGCCTTCGCCAGTCCACGCAGGCTGAAGCGCCGGAAGCCCAGCACGTGCTTGATCCAGCCGTTGGGAGCCTCCGACAACCACTTGCGCTGCGCATACACCGCCCGGCCCGCCTTCGTCTTCAGCTTGTCTATCATCCGACCCGTCGCCGGATGTTCCTCCAGATTGCGGGTAACCGCCTGCTTGCCCTCCCGGCCCGCCGCCACATACCCGTCAACGCCCCGCCGTTCCAGGTCCGTCAAGTCTCGCTCGTTGCAGTACCCCGCGTCGGCCAGCACCGTCGCCGGCTGCGCGTCAAGCGTCTCGTTGACCGTGTCGAGCAACACCGGCAACTCACCCTGGTCGCTCGCGTTCGCCGTCAGACCCGTTGCCACCACCAACTGGTGCTCGGCGTCCACCGCCACCTGCGCGTTGTAGCACTGCTGGAAGCCCTCGTTGCTCGTCATCATGATCGAGCTTTCCGGGTCCGTGAAGTTGCTCTGCGCCTTCTCGTCCGGCTCGCCATACGCCCGCTTGTACGGCCGCCCGCCCTTCGGGTTCCGGTCCTGCCCAGGTTGCCGACCCCGCGCGTCGTCCGCCGCCCGAGCCGCCGCTTCCAACCGCGCCTTCGCCGCCCGGATCGCTGCCAGACGCGCCTCCCGCCGACGCAACTCCGCCGGCAACTCATCGCCCCGAACCTCGGCGCCCAAGCACGCATCCTCGGTCTCGTCGGTCTCGTCCGCCTGGCGCAACAGCGCCGCGACCTCGCCTTCCAGACGCCGTTCCGCCTCCGCCATCCGGTCGTAGCTCATCGCCTTGCGCTTGCTCGCGTTCGCACGCACCTTCGTCCCGTCGACCGACAGCTTGCCGAGGCGAGCCAGACCCAACTCCTGCGCCAGACGCACCACCTCCACGAACAGCGCCTGGAAGTCCTCCAAGTGCCGGCGCCGAAATTCGCACAGCGTCCGGTGCTGCGGAAAGTTGCCCGCCGCCAACACCCGGAACGCCACGTCCTCTTCCAGCGCCCGGGCGATCCCACGCGACGAGAACACCCCCGTCGCATACGCGTAGAGCAGCACCTTCACCATCATCCGCGGGTCATACGGGGCGTTGCGACGACCGTCTCCCTCATACGGGGCGTAGAATGCCGTCAGATCCAAACCGTCCACCAGATCGCTGACGTGGTGCGCCAAGTGGCCTTCCGGCAGCCACTCCCGCACGTCCGGTGGCAGCAGCAGCGACTGGTCCGGCGAGTAGGGGCGAAACGTCGTCGACATCAAGTCCTTCCAGCGTCGAGTGCTCGCCTATGATTGTCGCACCGATTTTCTGCGGCGCAGACTCCTAGCTGATCGCCGGACACGTTCCGACAGAGCCACTGCACGCAGCCGCGGACCGGAGACCCGGAAGACAGTGGTTGCCGGGAGAGTTGACACCGGGACGAAGACAGTGAGACAGTCCCGGCGTGCGCCAGGACGGTCCCGAAACGAGGCCGCCGTCCGTGACCGCCACTCGGCGGGACGCGCTGCCGCCGCAAATCCGCGTCGCAGGACCTCGCCGCCGCCGCGAGCTGCGGGCACTGTCTCGATACGGGCGTAACGGCGTTCGGGGAGCCGTGCGGCTGCAACGCACCGAAGGGGCCGAAGTGCAAGGCGAGCTGCTGTCGGCCGACACGCGGCGTCGGGGCGCTGCCACAGCCGCAAGCGGAACCGCCGAACGATTCAGCAGATATCCCGTTCTGACGCGCGTCGGGCGCTGAACGAAAGTGAGCCGCAAAGGACGCGCCGAAGCGCACTGCCGGACCGGCGGCAAAGGCGCGGCTCTTTCTGCGCAGGACGACAGGCGAACCGCCTTCGCGTCCCGGCACGACGGCGACGCGAAGGCTGAAACAGAGTTCAGAAGGAACCCGAGCCGGGGGAGGCGCCATGGGGGCGCCCGAACCCGCGGCTCCAGAAGAGCAGGAGCGATCGAGATGAGAACGCGAACGGGAACCACACCGTTGCTGGCGGCGATGCTGGCCACCATACTGATCACGGGCTGCGGCGCAACGCCCATGGAAGAGGCGAACGAAATCCTCGACAGGTTGGAAGCTGACGTGCTGTACGCGCTGGAAAGAGCCGTACCGGAATTCGAGTACTACGAAGCCAGGTACGAAGAGGTAGAAACCAACTGCGGACCCCCTACCCGCTCCATGATCGGGTTGCACGGACCGGAGCGAGAGGAACTCCAACGGCTGCAGCAGCTCGAGCGACAAGCGCGGGCACAGTGCGACAGACTCCAGAACAAGGCGCGACGCGTACTCAACACTGATCCAAACAGTGCAAGCTCAATCTCCGAGGAATTTCGGCGGGGAACCAACAGACTATGGGGACAGCTGGCCCAAATGAACGAAGAGGCCGTAGGTATTCTGCTCGACAATGCAGAGTCCGACAAGGAAGCCACCGAAGCACTGCTGGCAGCGCTCGGGGCGGACACAACACGCTTTAGAGCGACAACGCGCGAGGAGATAGACGCCAATATCGCCAAGACAAGGGCCGAGTTCGACGAGACCATCGCTGAACTCAAGGAAGCGCAGGCAGCGACCTCAGCGGCACGCACCAAATTCCAGGAAACACTGGCCAGGATTCAGGACGGAACCTGGACACCAGGATCAACCGAAAAGCCGTAGCCAATTTGCCCGCCGGGCGCGCCAGCCCCGACGAGCCCCGGGACCACACCCGGACCACACCCGCCACGCGGCAGCCCTGCCTCCGTCAGCCCAGGGAGGCGGGAACCCACGGCCAGAGATCGCAGACCGCAGACCCGGGAACGAACTCCCGGACGTACGCGCCCTCCCCCGGACCCCCGGGCCACGGCGCGTGACGCTTCAACGAAACACACATCGAACTCCAGGCGCCGCCGAACCCGTCGGCGCTACGCTCCCGGCGGGCACCGGAGCCTCCCGCTCCAGGGGAATCCCCGATCCCGCGCCCGGCGACACTCGCCAGCGTGCAGCCGTTCTGCCAGGCCGTCCCGAGCAGCCGATCACACCGCTCGAGCGGGACGTGGGCCGCCTCCCGGGCCCGGCTCGGCTTCGGAGGCTTCGAGACATGCACTACCCGAACGACAGCGCGGCGACGGGGCGCAAGCCAGACACGGAGCCGCGCAACATCGCCGTGCAGCCGGTGCTGACGGCGCAGATCCGCGACGCCAACACGTGGGTGCACGCGGTGGTCCCGAACGCCTGGACCCACGAGGAGATCACCGCGTGCGGCGTACGGATGGGACACGCTTGGTCCACGATCGAGGAACGGCCCGAGCACGACATCGACTGCCCGCGGTGCAAGACCAAGATCGAAGCCGGGCGGCAACACGCCGCATACGCCGAGCCGGACGAAACGCCGCACGAACCGCTCCCGCCGCGCCGCGAGCCGCTGCCCGCACCAGAACGCGCAAGACCGCGGCCGGCGCAGGCACCCGAGAAGACCAGCGGGCAAGGCTCTCTCTTCTGACGGCAAGACCGCCGCTGTGCATCCACATGAAACCTGGCCGCTTGGCGAGACTCGTGTGTTGTTACGTCGGCTCAGCAACTCCGGTGCCGAGCACCGGCGCGAGCTGTGCCGCTTCCCGGACTCAGGGCAGCAGATCGTCGACGAGGATCCGTACATCGGGGTGAGCCAGCGGCGCGACCGTGTCTCCAGCTCGATGGTTGGTGACGCTCCGGTAGCCGTCCTCAGCAGGGTCGCGGTAGACCTCGAGACGAGCCTCGGGAAGGGCGAGGATCCAGTACTCGGGAATCCCGCACCGCGCGTACAGATGCTGCTTGACCGTCCGGTCGTACCGCAGTGATTCGTTCGAGACCTCGACAACCAGTACCGCTGACGTTGGATGGCCTTTGTCGTAGTCGCGGATCGCGCCCCTCACGACGGCCACGTCCGGCTCGGGCTCCGAATAGTCGTCGACCGCCAGCGGGTTCTGTACCCGTACGTGGAACCCGGAATCGAATACACGCCGCAACCGGTCGGCGGCGAGGTTCATCCCGGTTGTGTGGCTGACTCCCTCCGGTGTCATCGTGCTGAGCTCTCCGTCGATGAGTTCCAGCCTGGCGTCTAGCTCGAACGCGCCGGCTTCTACGGCACGGTCGTATTCAACGCGGCTGAGGCGGTAGTGGGAGATGGTGACGTCGGACGCTATGGCTCTCATTGACGGCTCTCATTGACGGCGGCTCAATCGTAGATCGAAAACCGCCCTCGCGCGACACCACTTTTGGATTCGGCCACACTTCTTCCAGTTGGCGGGTGCTCGGCGAGCGTTCGGTGGCTACCGTCCGACCAGGACTTCGGTATCCTCAAGACAAGGATTCCTCTGGAAGCACAGCCGCGCCGAAGCACCAGTCCCAACGCGTTGGACAACCACAAGGCACAAGACACGGCCCGCGACCGGTACACCTTCCCGCAGCGCAGCAGGGATGCAACGACCGAGGCACCACGGAGACATCGCCGCACCCGGAGCCGCCAACAGCAGTCGCCGACACGGCCCGCCCCCGCGCAGCGGCATCGTCATCCCGCCTCGGGAGCCGGACCCGGCAACCGCGATCGGCCCGCGGCGCCAGCCTGCGGCGCTGGACCACCCGGCCGCCGTCTACCTGCTGTCGCTCTCCACGCGCGCCGGCCGCGAGTCGATGCACTCGGCGCTCAACACCGCGGCGCGCGCGCTCGGCTTCAGCGACGCGGCCGAGGCGCCCTGGGCGTCGCTGCGCTACGCCCACACGGCGGCCCTCCGGGCCATCCTGCAGCTGCGCTACGCGCCGGCGACCGCCAACAAGATCCTGTCGGCCGTGCGCGGGACGCTCGGGGCGGCGTGGAAGCTCGGCCTGATCCCGGGCGAGGACTACCGCCAGGCCGTCTCGGTCAAGGCTGTCCGGGGCCGCGACCTGCCCCGCGGCCGCGCGCTCGAAGCCGGCGAGGTCCGCGCCCTTTTCGACGAGGCGGACCCCGAGCGCCCCGCCGGTGCGCGCGACGGCGCCATGCTCGCGCTGCTCTTCGGTTGCGGGCTGCGCTGCGCCGAGGCCGCCGGGACGGCGCTCGAGCACCTCGACGAGACCGCCGGGACGCTGCGCGTCCGCGGCAAGGGCAACCGCGAGCGGCTGGCGCCAGTCAACCGCGGCGCGCTGGACGCCCTGGCCAACTGGCTGGACCATCGCGGGCGCGCGGAAGGGCCGCTGCTCCGGCCCGTGTCGAGGCACGGGCGCATCGAGCCGCGGGGCATGACGACGGCGGCGATCCGCCTGCGCCTCGCCCGCTGCGCCGGGCGCGCGGGCATCGCCCACTGCTCGCCGCACGACCTGCGCCGCACCTGGGTCAGCATGCTGCTCGACGAGGGCGCCGACATCACGACGGTGGCAAGGATGGCCGGCCACGCCAGCGTCCAGACGACCTCGCGCTACGACCGGCGCGACGAGCGGGCCGCCCGCACGGCGGCCGAACGCCTGCACGTTCCCGTCCGGCGGCGCGCCGCCGCGGCGCGGCCGGACCGCCAGACGGCAGAGGCCGGCGAGTCGGCCGCGTGAGAAACACGTCAGGCAAGGGAAACAGGCCTCGGGGGCAAGGCAGAGCCCCTGCGCCCGGGCGTCACGGCCCGGCGGCGCCCGGCGAGCCCGGCGGCCCGCCGGCCCCGTGCCGGTACGGCAGCAGCCGTTCGGCGTGGGGCGACCGCTGGAGCTTGGCGAGCCCCTGCATCTCGAGCCGCCGCACGCGCTCGCGCGGCAGGCCCCGCAGCCTCTCGACGCCCGCGGGCGACGCCAGGTCGAGAAGGCCGAAGCGGCGGCAGAGCGCCGCCTGCTCCTCGTCAGCGAGCTCGAGCCGCATGATCGCGTACAGGAAGCGCTGCACCTCGCCGCTCTGGACGGCCTGCTCCGGGTCCGGCGTGGCAGCGTCCTCGAGCCGTCCCGCCCAGGTCGGGCCCTCGTCGTCGCCGCCGCGCGAGACCGGCTCGTCGATCCACACGGGGATGCGGGGCGCCGAGCGCACGCGGTCGACGACCCGCGGCGGCACGCCGATCTCGCGGGCGACGTCCTCGGCCGACGGGCGGCCGGGGGAGGCAGGCGAGAGCTCGCCCTCGACGACCGAGACCTCGTGGGCCAGCTCCTGGACGTGCGACGGGATTCGCACGATGCGGCCGGTGTCGGCGATGGCCCGGTTCATCGACTGCCGGATCCACCAGGCGGCGTAGGTCGAGAAGCGCGCCTTGGTGGCATCGAACTTCTCGACGGCCCGCATCAGGCCCAGGTTGCCCTCCTGGACTAGGTCGGCGAACGAGATCCCGAGCTCGCTCCGGTAGACGCGCTTGGCGAAGTGGATCACGAGCCGCAGGTTGGCCTCGGTGAGCTTGTCGCGCGCCCAGGCCGCCTCCTGCTGTCCCGCGCGGACGCGGCGCAGCGCGACGCGCAGGACCTCCGCCGAGTCGGGGACGCGCGGCGAGCGGCGCTCGAGGACGACGGCCTCCCCGGCCGGCCGGCCAAGGACGAAGACCTGCCGCCGGGCCTTCGCGTGCCGGCGGCGCTCGACGGCTTCGAGCGCGTTGCGCCGCGCGGCGACGACTGCCGCGGCCAGCTCGCCTACGACCGCGGACGGCAGCTGGAAGCGGTCGACCGCCCGCGCCATGGCCACCCGGTAGCGTCCGAGGACGAAGTCGGGCTTCCGCCGCCGCCAGCGCGGCCACTCCCGCCGCTCGTTCCAGACGGTATCGGCGATGGCGTCCTCGAGCACCGAGAGCTGCGCAGCCACGCCGGAGCGGCCGCCGAGCCGCCGGGCGGCCGGCAGCACCTCCTCGAACGGCCGCCGGCCATCGAGGGCCGAACGCACGATCGACGCCGCGGCCATCGCGCCGGCGACCGTCCGGGCGACGGCGCGGCCGGTCGTGCGGACGCCTCGCCTCAGCCGCCCCGAGAGCACTTCCTCGCCGCGGCGGTCGAGCAGCGGCCGCAGCCGGATCTCGCGGTAGTAGAGCGCCGAGACCGAAACCGGGGCCGCCGGGGCGGGCTCGGCGTCGAGCCCCAGCACCTGGACGCCGGCCACGGCCAGCTCCGAGAGCAGCTGCGCCTTCTCGGCATCGCCGGCCCCCTCGGGGAGGACCGCGTCGACATCGTCGGCGGTGACGTGCCCGCGGCGCCGGGCCAGCTGCCTCAGCAGCCGCGAGGCGTCCGATTGCCAGCCGTCGGGAACCCACGCGTCGGAAGCCCCGCCCACAGGCCCGCACCTCCGTCCCGCCGCCGCGGGACACTCGCAAGGGAACCGGCCGCCGGCCGAGGATGCGGCCGGCTACCGAGCACTTGCAGCGATTCTAACCGCTGCCAGGAGACGAGCAAAGGGTCAACAAGAGGTCAGGTGCAGGTTATGCCAGCCTGGAGAGCCCAGCATCCCGGACAGGCGGCGGCTCAGCGGCCGCCGCCCGCCCGCCCGCCGCCAGGCTTTGGCGACGCCGCCGGGCGGGCGACCCGTTCGCGGGCCTCGCGGTACGCCTGCTGCACGCCCGCGGGCGCCGTCACCACCGACAGCGGGGCGGCGGCGGCCGGAGCGGCGGGGCCGATGGCGGCCCGGCCAGACGGCATGTACCGGCTGGCGCTGGCGAGCGCGCTCCCGAGCCCCATGGCGGCCGGCGCGCTTCCCGCCATGATCCCGCCGGCGATCGTGCCGACCTTGAAGGCAGCGAACAGCGAGATCACCAGCAGCGGCACGTACTCGAACAGCAGCCGGGCGAAGAACTCGAGAACGCCGAGCAGGTTGCCCTCCTCAGTCGGCAGGGGCATGTCGACCAGGCGCTTGATGGGCGCGAGCAGGAGCGAGGCGACCACGACGTAGAGCGCCGCGGCGGCCAGCATGTAGAGCGCCGACTGCAGCAGCGCCTTGAACCAGCCCCAGAAGAGGAAGTCGAGCTGCTTGATCAGGATGAACGGCACGAAGATCGGGCCGATGAGCGAGAGCACCGCCAGCGCGAAGAAGCCCCAGAGGTACTGCGCGTAGATCAGCCAGCCGGCAACCGTGAAGATCAGCGTCGTGAACAACTCGAACAGGTTGATGGACAACCGCCGCATCATCAGCGCGAATATGTCCGTCGCACCCCCGACAGTAGAGACGACGCTCGGGTCCTCGTCAGTCAGCATCTCAAGCATGACCTGCCGCTGCGAACCATGAAGCCTCTTGCCAGCGTCGTCGAACGCCTGCACGAAGTTCTCGTCGGCGCTCCCGATGATCTCGCGGGCGAGGTCGACCGCCTGCCCGCTGACCATGAACACGAAGCCCTGGTTGCCCCACGGCGCCCCGGTCCCGTCGTGGTACCCGTTGAGCACGGCGAAGGCGAAGCCGATCAGGAAAATGCTGCCGATGAGCGAGCCGAGGTCGAGCTGTCCCGCGAACATCAGCTGCAGCCCGGTCCACACGACGTAGATGACGGCGAAGAAGCCGAGCAGGGTCAGCGCCATCGGCACGAGCACGTCGTTGCCCGTCCGGGCCGAGCACTCCCAGACCTGGTTGAGGACCGGGTCGAGATCGAAGTAGTTCCGGACGGTGTTCGGGTCCGGCCGGTTCATGTTGGCCAGCGAGTTGGGTCCGGTCGTCAGGCATGTGCGGTACGCGCCGAGGGTCGGCTGCGCGTGGAGCGCCGGAGCGAACACCGCCGCGAGGACGGCGGCGACGAGCCCGGCGGCCACGCGGCGCACGAGCCGGCGGCGGCGGGCCGGAAGCGGGCGGGCGGCGCGCCGCCGGAGGCGGAGGCTCGGCATCACTTCGACTTTGTGGCCTGCGAGAGGACGGCCCCGGCAGCGATCACGGCGCCTACGCCGGTGGCCGCCGCCGCCGCACCGCCAGCCGCCCCGGCCGCCCCCCGCGCCGCCAGCGCACCACGCCCGCCAGCCAGCGCGCCCCGGGCGCCCGAGGCCATGCCGCGCATCTGCTGCGCGCCGCGCAGCCGGTCGCCGAGGCCGGACGAGGGCATCGGGCCCGCGTTCATGATCATGCTCGTGATCTCGCCGATCTTGAACGCCCCGAGCATCGCGATGAGCACGAGCGGAATCGTCTCGAAGAACCAGCCCGCCAGGGCGCCCAGCGGAGACGCGACGTCACCGTCGTCAAGCCTGACGCCCTCCATCGCCATCGTTCTGAAGCGGTGCAGGGGCATCAGCAGCATCTGCGAGACGGTAACGAAGACGGCCGCCGCGACCATCGTGTGCACCGCGGCCCCGAGCAGCGACTTGAACCAGCCCCAGAAGAGGAACGAGAGCTGCGGGATCATCACGAAGGGAACGAAAATCGGGCCGAGGAACACGGCCGCAAGGATCGCGACATGCCCCCACAGGAACGAGCCGTAGGCGACGACGGCCGGAATGATGACCAGTAACACCAGGACGAGAAGCATGATCCCCATGAGGAAGAAGCTCACGATCATGTTGAAGAGCCGAACCACGAAACCCCACGGGTCGGTGAGGACGCTGACGGCATTGCTCGCCGCGTTCGACGCACCAGCAGCGAGCCCGCCCAGGCCCCCACTAATTTGAGAGTCAATGAACTTAGAGAACCATCCGCCCTCGCCGCCATCTCCCTCGCTCGCGGCCTCCTGGACACGCTCGGCCGCGTCGACCAGGAACAGGTACCGCCACACATTCCCGAACGTCTCGGCCACCTGACCGGCGAACTCCCTGAACGCGCCGTCGATCAGGTCCAGCGCGATCGTCGTCGCGCCCGTCGTCACGAGGTCCGTGAAGGTGACCGGCCCCCACACCTCCAACGGGGCGGGGACCGCGTACCAGGTCAGGATGGCGAAGGGAAAGCCGATGAGCATCGCGAGATTGACGACCTCGCCGATACCGAACTGGCCCCCGAACATTATCTGCAGGCCGGTCCACACCACGATGATCAGGGCGAACGCGTAGAAGAGCACCCAGGCCAGGCCGCCCGGGCCGAGGAAGATCGCGGCGCTCGCCTGCTCGGCGCAAACCCGGGCCGCCCCGACCATGCTGGTCGGCGGGACCATCACACCGATCGTGCCGGGGTCGCTGGGATCGAGAGTTCCACCGGGGCCCATCGGACCCGCATCGATCTCCGTCCGCAAGCAGGCGCCAAAGTCGACCCCCTGCGCCGCAGCCGGCTCGGGAACCAGCACGACTGCGGCGGCCAGCACGCCGGCAGCCAGCAGGCCGCGCCACCCGGCGCGGCCACGGACCGAAGCAGCGGGCGGGAAGCAGGCGGGATCAGTCATCTGTCACCTCGGCGGCAAGCGGCGGCGGCCCCCTGCCAGGCGCGTGCCGAAGGCTAGCAACCGGTGTCCCGCGGGTTGAGCGGCACCCGGCACGTCTCGAGCATCGCCGCCTCGAAGCGCGCCACCGGATCGGGCAGCGACCCGCACCCGCCCTCGCCGTCCGCGTACGCCAGCGTCGGCTCGGCCCCGCCGCCCGGGGCGACGCACGGCAACGTGTTGCGGAGGCGGCCGAGCTTGCGCCGGCGGGCCGCCTCGGCGCTCTCCTCGGCGCGGTTCCGGGACTCAATCCCGCTCGCGGCCTGCTCGAGCTCGAGCGCCGCCATGTCGACCACGCCGAACGTCGACGCCGTCTGCAGCGTGTCCGCCTCGACCTCGGAGACGTGCGCGGCGGCCTGCTCGAGCGGCTGGTCCGCATTCGCCAGCGGGTCGAGGCAGTCGGCCGCGGCCGCCTGGTCCATGAGGGTGGCGTCCGCGGGCACGGCACCGCCGGTCGCGAAGCCCGGGCAGTCGGCCGGATCGCGGCCCGGGTAGCCGGTGTGCAGGAACTGCCGGCCGACGTGGCGGTAGCGGCTCGAGATGCTGCGCACGCGGCGCGCCTCCCAGCGCGCGTTCCACACGGTGCGCTGCGTCCGGTTCGTCGTGTCCGCCAGGTCCCCCAGGACAGGCACGCCGCTCGCGTTCAGGACCTCCGAGATCGTGCTCCACTCGCCGGCCGCCGTGCCGTGGGCGTAGCGCTCGAGCTGCTCGGCGGTGTACATGCCATCGTCGATGGCGTACTGCCCCATCCACTGCACCTGGCGCACCTCCGGCGGAACGAAGTCCTGAACCAGCGTGCAGCCGGTCCCGACCGGGTAGCGAAAGCACGCCGGGTCCAGCAGCGACGCGCGGTACGCCCGGCCCAGCGAGAGCAGGCTCCGCAGGCCCGACAGGTCGGTGAGCTCGCGCACGCCCGCGTGCAGCTCCGAGAACGGCTGCATCACGCCGCTGACCTTGTCGAGGTGGTCCTCGAGGATACGGGTGTGCTTCTCCCACTGGTCGATCAGGATGTTCACCTGGGCCGTGACCTGCCCGAGCATCACCGAGAAGGACCCGTCGACGGGCGCCGGCCGCACGACAAGGACGACAATGAGGCAGGCGGCGGAGAGCCCGCGCGTCCACGGGCTGCGCAGCAGCGCCGAGCGCCTGGCGCGGCGCTCGGCGGCGCGGCGCTCCTCCCAGTCGGGCGGGAGCAGCATCGAGCGGGGTTCGTCGCGGCGGCGGAAAGACATCGGGAACATGGCGGCCTCCCTTCGGCCAGCGAACAGGGCTCAGCGCAGTCAGCGCAGCTCGAGATCCGACGCCGCCAGCGCGGCCAGCGCCGCCGCGCTGCGATCCGCCGGCGCATGGCAGCGTCCGACGCTCGGGTCCCCGGCCGGATCAGTGGGGATCCAGCGGGCGTACATGAAGACCTCCGGGTTGGCCGTACGGCAGTCGAGCTCATGCTTGAGCAGGGCGAGCCGGCGGCGGCGGGCCGCCTCCGCGAGCTGGGCGTCCTCGTTCGCCTCGTCGAGCAGGCGCGCCTCCATCTCGCCGCGAGCCGCCTCGATGCGGCCCAGGGTCAGCAGCAGCTGGGTCTGCAGGTTGTCGATCTGCGCCTTCGACGCGTCGCCGTCCTGAAAGCGTTCGAGCGCCTCGAGGTTCGCGGCCAGCTGCTGCTGCAGGCCCACGGTCCCCGACGGCCGCCCGCTGCCGGGCTCATCGCGGCCAAGCCCGCCGTTGGTGGCGCACGGGAGCCGGTCGTCGACCGAGATGTCCGGCAGCGTCGCCCCGGCCTCGGGGGCCTGCTGGCACCCGCGCCAGTCCTCGACGACGCCCATCGCGGCCTCGACGGCCGCGCGCCGGCCCAGGCGCCGCCGCTCGGCGAGGGCGACCGAGGCGTCCGAGCGCGCGATCGCGGCGTCGATCTGCCCCTGGACCGTCTCGAGAACCTCGGCATAGGCCGCCCGGGACGCCGCGCTCGGCGGCCGCACGCCCGGGAAGCGCGGGGTCGAGTACGAGTCGAGCAGCGTCGTCGTCAGATCGGCGGTGTCCTGGGGCGTGATGTTCACCGTGTCCGGGTCGCTGTGGTCGATGGGCAGCATGCAGGCCGGGTCGTCCGGGTCGTCGGCGCAGGGCGGCGCCGGGTCGTTGAACGGGGGCAGCCCCGAGTCGGGCTCGCCGGCGACGAGGACCTGCATGCCCGGGTTGGGCATGTAGACCGGCAGGCTGGCCCGCGAGCGCACGTCGGCGATGTAGCCGGTGACGCGGGTAAGCTTGCCGGTCAGCGGCGCGAGCTTGCCGAAGAACTCGGCGCGCGCCTGGTTGCGCACGTTCTCGACCTGCCGCTTGATGGCGATGGACTGCGAGAGCACGGCGGCCATCTGGGCGACCACGGCCCACGCGGCCGGGTCGAGGACCGAGAGGAACGCCCTGGCCGGGAGCGCCGAGCCGGCGAGCAGGGCGACGACGACGACGGGGACGACGAGTCGGCGGCCGGGGCGCCAGCGGGACTGCGATGCGGACATGTTCCTGTCCTCCCTTGACAAGCGCTCAAGACTAACGTCAAGGGGACACCGGCGCGGCCGGAGGGCCTCCGGCCAGCACGCCGGGAAAGCCAGGCGGACGGCGGCAGGTGACGCGTCCCAACGCGTTGGACCGGCGCCGCGGGGCAGCGCTCAACCGCAATGCGTCCCGCGGAGAGCCGGTGTCTCGGCAAGGGCGTCAGGCTCATGAACCGCATTGACGAGGCGTTGGCCGCGGAGCGGAACGGTCGGAGCGTTGCTGACTACTACGGCGATCCGTCGGAGTATCCCGACTGTCCCATGCCGGGTTGGCTGAAGCGGCGGCTCGGGCTGCCGCCGGACGACCGCCTGATCGGCGAGGCCGCCGCGGCGATGCGGGCGGCGGCGATGGGGTCGCGGACGGTCCCCACCGTGGAACAGGTCCGCCGTGGTCTTGCCGATGGAGCGGGTGCGCCCGCCGTCTTTGCGGCACTCTCCCGCTGGCTGGCCCCGCGCTCGCCGTACCAGATGATGGCCGGGTGGGCGCAGGGGCTGTACACGCCCCGCCAAGCTGTTGCGAGGGCCGTTGAGCACGGGATCCGGATGCCCGCTCTGCGGGACCAGCTGCGCTGCGTCAGAGCGCGCGGATCCGCCGTCTCCGGAGCTTCCGGGCGGTGGAGCATCGCCCCGGAGGAACCGACCGTGACGCTGCCGGAGCCGGCCCGGACGTTGTACCTGCGCGAACGTGATCTGATCGACACCTGGACGGCGAAGGCAGGCCTGGCGGCTGCACAGGTCGCCGTCGGTGGCGGAAGCGTGCTGGCGGCCCGGTGGGGCCACCGGTATTCCGATGACATCGACATCGTGGTTCAGGGCCCGACGGCGTACGCCGAGATGCTGAGCGTTCGCGCGGCGCTCGACGCGCTCGCGAAGAGTCGGGGCGGGACGGTGCTCTGGGTGCCTTCTGTTCAGGGGGTCCGCGTAACGTGGCCTGACCGGGGCTTCGGCACGCATCACAGGCTCGAGCTGTTCGGTGAGCCGGAGAGCCCGCCGCGGTATGCCGAGCGGATTGTCGATCTCGAAGGCCGGTCGACGAGAACTCTCGGGACCCGGCAGATCCTCTGGAGCAAGTTCGATCGGTACCGGCGCGCCATCGTCGCGAAGGACGTTTTCGACATCCGGGAGGCCGGCCGCCGTGAGCCGGAGGAGATCGCGGCCGCCGTGAACGCTCATCCCGCCGCCTTCATGCGTGAACTGGCGCAGACCTTCCGGTCGGACGCGGCGGCTGTCGGCCGGGAGATCGCGGAGGAGGTCCGGACCGCTGTCGCTCTTGCTCCCGGGGCCGGGCGCATCGTTGCGGAGGAGGCTGGCCTTGCCATCGAGGCAGCTCTCTACCGCGAGGTGGTGGTCGGTGTCGAAAAGGGTCTCGTTCGGGTAGATCGCGTGACGGCAGCCGGACCGCTCCCACCGCTCCGGTGGCCGGCCGGCGAGACGGCGGCCGAAGGCGAGCGGACGGGAATGGCGCGTCACCTTGCTGCTTTCGGCATGGGCGTAGTACTTGAAGACGCCGCATCCGTGGCCGGGAGATCGGCAGGCGCCGCGGCGGTCTGTACCCTGCGGGACGTTGATGTCGTCAGGTGGAAACGCCTCCCTGAGGTGCTGCGGGAAATGGCCGAGACACATGCGGGCCGCAGCACAGGCTGACGTGCCGTTCCGCGGTCCGTCCGCCTGCCGTCCTGCCGGCGCGGTATCCCCGGGCAGCCCGCGGCGACCGCGAGATCCCGCGGCCATGACGCCGATCGCGACACCAGCGCGTTCCGCCGAATCCACAGCAAGCGGGCGGCAGCGGCAGGCAAGGCCGCCCAACGCGTTGGACCGGCGCCGCGGAGACAGCGCTCAACGGACGGCGGGCAGGTCGCCGCGGCGAGTGATCCGGACGAAGCCGCGGCCGAGCCGGTCCGAGTAGAGCACCCAGGCGGTCTCGCCAACGACGACCCGCGAGTAGAGCACGCCGCGGACGATCGAGAGCACGGCGACCGAGGTCCGCTCGCCGCGGACGATGCCGGTGTAGACCGCCGAGACGCTGGTGCCGCATCCACACGACGCTGCACGTGACGCCGGCGATGGCGGCCGGGCTCACCGAGGAGCTGCGCGACCTAGACTGGATCGTCGGGCTGATCGAAGACCGGACGCCGCCGCGGGGGCCGCGAGGGCCGTACCGGCCACACCGGCGTCCGAACCGGCGCAGAACGCGGGCGACGACTTGACCGCTGCACGCAGACGTGCTAGACCGAGGCCGGGAATCTGGGATACCATACGCGCGTATCGTACGCGCGTTGAGGAACCCGTATACGTGTTACCTGCGTATCGATCTGTAGAGGTATTGATGACTGTACACGACGCTGCGGCGTACATCTTGGCCCGGAAAGGCCGGATGCCGGCAGTCAAGCTGCACAAGCTCCTGTACTACTCGCAGGCTTGGTCGCTCGTGTGGGACGACCGCCCGCTGTTCAGGGCGCGTATCGAGGCATGGGCGAACGGACCCGTCGCACCTGCCGTGTACCAGAAGCACCGGCGCCAGTACTCGGTCAAGAGCTGGCCTTGGGGCGATCCGAAGGCCCTCGATCAGGACGCCGTCGACACCGTCGACGCGGTGATCGAGTACTACGGCTCGAAGTCGTCGAGCTGGCTCAGCAGCCTGACCCATCGGGAGGATCCGTGGAAGAGCGCCAGGCGTGACCTTCTTCCTGGGCAGATCGGTCGCCAGGAAATCACACAGGCAGCGATGGCGGAGTACTACGGCGGCCTCGTTACATGAGCTCGAAGAACAGGAAGAAAAGGCCGCGAAACCCAACAGCAAGAGAGTCGGCGGACGACGCCAAACGACCACGCCTACCCGCCCAACCTGACACCTTTCACAATACGCCCACCTGGAGTTTCGCGCTCTGCGACATCAACGGGCCGTTCGGCTGGGACACTGCCTCAAGGGACGACCTGCTTCGCGTCGTAGAGCATCTGCGGCAACTGGAAAAGTTGAAGCTGAGCGAGATCCTTGGAGAGAGACGCCGCGGGAATCATCAACCCCGGCCCGACCAGCTCGGTAAGGCCGCCCAGGATCGCCTGAAGGAACTCGGACTGGATCCCGACAGGCTGATCTCGTTGCACCTGGACGGAGGCGGTCGCATCTGGCTGATTCGCAACGGATCGGCCTTGTCTCTGCTCTGGTGGGACCCCCACCACTTGGTCTGGCCGCGGCCTGCGAGGTGACCACCAGCGCCGCCTGCGGTACCAGCCGCGTACGCGGCCGAACCGCAGGCACCGCTCCAAATCCGTGATACAGTCCACTCGCGACTCGTGCAATCCCCGTGCCTGTATCGACGGCCCTAATTCAAACTGCGACACCACCCTCGTTCGGGTCGATCGGGTGACGGCAGCCGGACCGCTCCCGCCGCTCCGGTGGCCGGCCGGCGAGACGGCAGCCGAAGGCGAGCGAACGGGGATGGCGCGCCACCTGGATGCTTTCGGCATGGGCGTGGTGCTTGAAGACGCCGCATTCGTGGCCGGGAGGTCGGCAGGCGCCGCGGAGGTCTGTACCCTGCGGGACGTTGATGTCGTCAGCTGGAAACGCCCCCTTGAGCTGCTGCGGGAAATGGCGGAGACCTCAGCGGGCCGCTACGCGGGCTGACGTGCTGTTCCGCGGTGCCGCGGAGGAAAGGACCATTCTCCACAAGCGGTTCCGGGCGCCGCCACGGCGCCTCCCCTCGCTCCGCTTCTTTTCGCCGAATCGACGGCAAGCCGGCAGCGCAGGCGAGGCGTCCCAACGCGTTGGACCCGCGACGCGGGGGCGGCGCTCAGCGGACAGCGGGCGGGTCGCCGCGGCGGGTGATCCGGACGAAGCGGCGGCCCAGCGGGTCCGAGTAGAGCACCCAGGCGGTCTCGCCGACGACGACCCGCGAGTAGAGCACGCCGCGGACGATCGAGAGCACGGCGACCGAGGTCCGCTCGCCGCGGACGAGGCCCGTGTAGACCACCGAGAGGCCGGTCCGCGGCAGCCCCGGAACCGGCGGGAGACGCCCGGTCCCGTCCGCCCGCACCTCGTCGACCACGACCAGCAGGTCGTCGCGCGGGCCGCCGGGCAGCGGCAGGACCAGCGCGAACGACGGTCCGAGGCCCGCGGCCAGCAGCCGCCCGTCGACGGCGAGCGGCAGCTCCATCCCGTACGAGCGCCGCAGCCGCCAGGCCGGGCCCGGCGGCGGCCCGGCCACCAGCGGCGCGCCGCCGGCCGCGGCTGCCCGGCGCTCGGCGCGCGGGTCGAACTGCGCGGCGGCCGGGTCCGCCGCGCCGGCCAGGACCCCGGCGGCCGACAGCCCGGCGAGCGCCGCGCCCCAGCTACTCCACACGCCACACCGCCTCGGGCGGGACGACCAGGTCCGACATCAGCCGGATGTTCAGGCGGTGCCCGGCGCGGATCGTCACCGTCGGCAGGCGGTTGAGGAACTGGCTGACGATGCTGAGCGCCATGGCGGCGATCTGCTCGCTGGCCGCCGAGCGGAAGCCGGTCCCGCCGCTGGTGCCCTGCGAGAAGCCCGCCAGCAGGCCGATGCCGCCGGCCACGCCGAACAGCTGCAGGTAGTGGCGGTCGACCTGGTCCTTGAGCGAGCCCTCGCCGAGCCCGTTGAGGCCGCGGAAGGTCAGCCGCACCCAGCTGCCGTCGGGGAAGATCAGGCGGTGGAACGCGACCGCCAGGCGCCCCTGCCAGACGTTCTGCACACCGCCGGTCGAGCCCAGCGCGACCGTGCCGCGGGGAACCAGGACGCGCCGGCGGTCCGCCGAGTAGACGTGCCGGCTGACGAGCGCCGAGACGTCGCCGGGGAACTCGCCGTCGAGCTGCGTCTGCAGGACCGCCGGGATGAGCGTCCCCTCGTAGAGCCGGTACGCGGCGCCGTCGTCCGGGAACATGACGACGCCCGCGTCCGGGTCCTCCGGCGCCGGGCCCTGCGGCGCGCCCACGCCGGGAACGGCGCCGGGAGCGCCGCCAGGGATGCCGGGACCCGTCGGCGCGAGGCCCGGCGCCCCGCGCGGCACGCCGAAGGCGGGCCCGTCCGCGGGCACGCTGTCCGGGCCGACCGGCGGCAACGGCACGACCGGGCCGGGCTGGCCGGCCTGGAACGACGCCGGGTCGAACCCCGGATCCAGCCCCGGGTCGAAGGGCGCCGCGGCGAAGGGCTGCGCGGCCGGGGCGGCGGGCGCCGGGGCGGCGGGCGCCGGAACAGGGGCCGGCCGCCGGGCGATCTGGCCGGGCAGCAGCGGCGGCGACTCCGACACGGCGTGCTCCCGCTCACCGATGCCGCGCGCCGAGGAGACGACCGCCGGCATGCGGTACGCGCTGATCTGCCGGGCGACCTCCTCGGCCCGCAGGTTGGCGACCATGTCCGCCTCGCCGGCGCTGCGCGCGACCATCTCCATCGGGTCCGACGGCGGCGGGGCCAGCCCGGGCTGCCCACCGCGGGCGCGCAGTTCCGCCAGACGCTGGCGGGCCCGGGCGAGCTCGCCGGCCCGCTCGCGGGCTCGGGCCGCCGCCTCGAGGCGCTCGCGGGCCCCGGCGGCGCGGGCGCGCCGGTCGGCCTCGGCCTGCCGGCGGGCCTCTTCCTCGGCGCGCCGCTCGAGGCCGTCCGTCGGCAGGTCCGTCGGCGAGCCCACGCCGACACCGCCGACCTCGGGCGGCGGAATGTCGAGCGGGTCGTCTTCGGGCACGACCGGCTCGCCGCTCATCAGCAGCCCGAGCAGCAGCCCGCTGAGGAGGACGACGCCGGCGACGACCGGCCAGTTCGACAGCACGGCGCCGGCCGGCAGCCGGACGTTCCGGAACACGGGGGCCTTCATCGTTCCACTCCCTCGGCGGCCATCGGAACCATCAGGGCGCCTCCAGGTCCGGCCGCCGCCGGAAGCGCAGCCCGCGCCGCCCGGAACCGCCCTCCGAGCCGGGGTCGACGACGAAGACCACGCCGTCCTCGACCAGCCGGTCGAGGCGGTACAGGTAGTCGCCGAGGGGCTCGGCCTCGACGATGCGGCCGCTGGCCTCGTCGCGGAACTCGGGGTCGATGCCCAGCAGCCGGGCGTAGGTCCGCTCGCCGTCGTGCCAGATGCCGAAGTGCCACCAGGGCTCGGTGTAGGGCGGCGCCGGCGGGTCGAGGACGTAGCTGAACTGCGTGCGCAGCGGGTAGTCGGTCCTGAGCGCCTCGACGTCGGCCTCGATGCCCAGCTGCGCGGCGGCGATGCGGTCGCCCGCCGCCGCCCGCGCCGACTCGACGCGCCGCAGCGCCGCCTCGAGCTCCGCCTCGAGCGAGGCGACCGCCTGCCCGGAGACCAGCGCGCCGCGCACGCCGGCCGCGCCGCGAGCTTCGCCGGCTGCCGCCGCGGCGCCAGCTGCGGGCGCGCCGGGAAGCAGCCGTGCGGACGGCTCCCCGGGGAGCGGCGGCGCCGGCCCGGGCAGCGGCCCGGACGGCGCCACGCCGTCGAGCGAGCCGAGCGTCGGCACCGCCGGCAGGTCCCCGGCGCCCCGCGGCCGGCTCGCCAGGTCCGCCGCCAGCGGGTGCGGCACGGCGCCGGTGCCGCCGTAGAGGCCGATGACCGTCACCGGGTCGGCCAGCAGCTCGGCGATGGTCGCCGGCGAGCGCGCGACGCTCTCGCGCACGGCGGCGGGCAGCATCCCGAAGATGCGGTCGACGAGCCACGGCTCCGGGCCGATGTAGACGCGCCCGGTGCGGCGGCGGCCGGGCAGCCCCGTGACCTCCTGCACGTCCATCTGCAGCAGGTCGCCGTTCGAGAGGACGACGGTCAGGTTCGTGCGGATCCCGGCCTCGCCCGGCTTGAGCACGACCAGGTGCCGGACGTGGTAGAGCGCCCAGCGCGCCGGGTCGCCGACGAAGACCGAGACCACCTCCCACTCGTCGGGCAGCACGAGCGTGACGTCGTGGTAGACCTCGGCGTGGACGATGTACGGGATCGAGCCGGCCACCGGCGCGGCGAAGACCGCCTGGGCCAGCGACTGCGCGAGGTCCGCCGCGCCGCCGGCGACGGCCACCGGGTCCGGCGGCGGGCCCGCCAGGCTCATCCCGAGCACCGCCGCCGCCCGCTCGGCGAGCGACAGCATCGGCTCCGAGCCGACGGCCGGCGCGGGCGGCGGCTCCGGGTCCGCAGGTTCCGGCTCCGGCTCCGGCGGCGCAGGTTCGGGCGGCGGCTCCGGGGCCGCCGGACCGTCCGCGGCGGGCGGGCCGGGGGGCGGACCCACGAAGGGCTCCGGACCCGTCTCGCCGTCCCCGCCGGCGGGCATCGGCCGGGCCGGCGGGACCGGGATCGCCAGCGCCTCGCCGGGCAGCACGACCTCGCGGGGCGGCTGCGCCGGCGCGGGCGCGGCGAGGATCGACACAAGGGCCGCCGCGGCGGCAACGCGTGGGGTGTTCGGGAGTGTGAGCATCAGGAGAACCACCGTCTGAGTCGCATCGTCGGAGCCATGTCCGGGCCGGTCAGCGGAGCACCTTGAGCAGGGCGACCGACCCGGCGCCCCCGCCGACGAGCAGGCCGAAGAGCCACGGGTGGCGCTTGACCCACGGCCGCGAGCGGCGGGTGCGCACCCACGGGGGCTCGGCCGAGCCGCGCGGCAGCGGCGTCTCGGCGAGCATAGCCAGCGGCGGCACGTCCCAGACGAACCAGTCGCCGCGCGCGCCCTGCAGCTGCGCGTAGCCGGCCGCGGCCACATGGTCGATGACGTACAGCCCGTCGGGGCGCAGGTCCACGTTGACCAGCACCGGCTCGTCCCCGTCGGGGCCCGACAGCGTGTAGAGCGCCGGCGACTCCTGGGCGCGCGAGCGCAGGTAGGTGAACACGCCGTCGGTCCACATCTGGGTGACCAGCAGCGGGGCCGAGCGGATCTCCTCCGACAGCCGGTAGCGGAACTGGATCCGCCGCGGGTACGACGAGAGGTACTCGTCGAAGCGGCGCAGGCCCAGCTCGCGCACGCGCGCCTCCTCGCGGGCCGCCTCCTCGGCCACCCCGAGCGCGTCGGCCTCGGCGCGGCCGATCCGCTCGCGGTAGTCGGCCAGCGACTCGGCCGGCGCGAAGCTGATGTCGAACGACGCCGGGTCGAAGCCCGGGACGAGCGCCGACGAGCCGGCGGGCCGCTCGACCGGCCAGCGCACGGTCAGCACCTCGTCGGGCCGCAGGTCCGCGGTCGAGAAGACGTCGAACGAGTAGGCCCGGTTGAAGTTGGTGACCAGCGTCACCTGCGTGCGGCGGCCGTCGCTCATGGCCTTGATGTAGGCCACGTTGTCGGCGCCCCGGACGTCGAAGTACGCGGCGTCGCCCACCACGTAGTCGACGATCGACTCCTCGGCCGGGAGCAGGATCGTCGTGTGGCGGAGCAGCGTCGTGACGACCGGGACCGAGCGGTCGCCCGGGTGCATCACGGTGCGGATGGGCGGGAGCCCGGCGAGCGGCTCGAGGTCCGGCCACCCGGCCCGCGGCCCGGGCGGCGGCGCGTCGAGGCCGCCGAGCAGCTCGATCTCGGCCTCGGCCTCCCGCAGGGCCCGTTCGAGGGCGTCGAGGTCCTCGAACGTCTCCCCGGCCGGGTCCGGAACGACCGGGACCGCAGGCGGCTGCGCGGCGGCGGCGGCGGCCGGCGCGGCGGCGGCCGCGGCAAGAAGGAGCAACGAGCGGCAGAGCGTCATCCCATCACCTCCCGGCGGCCGAGCTCGTCGTCCGCCTCCGTCTGCCCCGCGGCCAGCCGCACCAGCGCGGCCGAGAGGCCGTACTTCTCCACCATGCGCGCGCGCAGCGCGCTCTCGGTCGGCGACGACGTCGCCAGCCAGTACGTCTCCGGGTCCACCCGCAGCCGCAGCACGTTGCGCTCGCCCGCGCGGTAGAGGAACACCTCCTCCTTGGCCTGCAGCGCCCGCACCGTCTCGTACTCGGCCTCGCTCAGCTGGAGCACCTCGGCCGCCGAGCGCGGGAAGTCCGGGTTGGCCAGGAAGAGCTTCGTCGGCAGCATCTCGAGGAGCGACCTGGCCTGATCGCTCTGCGTGACGTCGACGACCGACTGCGTCGCCAGGACGAGCGCCGCATTGCGCTTGCGCCAGGTCTTGGCCGCCTCGGTCAGCGCGGTCAGCACGGCCGGGTCGGCCAGGTAGCGCCAGGCCTCGTCGACGACCATCAGCTTGAGCTGCCCGACCCGCGCCTCGTCGTCGATGATCAGCCGGAAGCGCTCGAAGAGATAGAACAGGGCCGCCGTGCACCACTCGGGGTGCTCCTGCGCCCCGGCCAGGTCGATGACCGTCCAGGCGTGGTCGAGGTCGAGCTGCTCGGCGTCGGGCGGCCCGTCGAACGTCGCGGCGTAGGCCCCGTCGCCCACCCAGCGCATCAGCGGCGGGCGCAGGTGCGGCTTGAGCGAGCGCACCAGGCTCGAGAGCGTCCGGTCGGCCGGCGCGTAGGCGTAGATGTCGACGATGCGCCGCCGCAGGTCCTCGATCTCCTCGGGGGTCGCCGTGTGCCCGCCCAGCTGGAGCAGGCGCTGCACCCAGCGGGCAAGGAAGCTCGAGGTGCGCTCGGTGGGCGGCAGGCTGAACGGCTTCATGCCGGGCACGCCGCGCAGGCCCCCGGTCGCGCCGGCGCCGACCCCTCCCGCCGGGGCCGCCTCCTCGAGGTCCATCGAGATGTACTCGCCGCCGAGGAACTTCGTCAGCCAGCGGTAGGAGCCGCCGAGGTCGAGGATCATGACCCGCGGGTCGTACTGCAGCGACTGGAGCAGCAGGAAGTTGAGCAGGAAGCTCTTGCCCGAGCCCGTGGCGCCGAAGACCCCGGTGTGCCCGACGTCGGCGCCGCCGAACAGGTCGTAGCCGTAGGCCGTCGACCAGCGGGTCTCGAAGAGCGTCAGCGACGGCTTGCCGAGGTGCGGGGAGGCGTCCCAGCCGCGGGCCCCGCCGAAGATCGGCGAGAGCGCCGCGGCCTGCCCCGACGAGACGACGAGGGGGCGCGCGAGCGCCTGGGCCGGCTGGCCCGGGAAGCGCTGGAACCAGACCGCGGCCTGCCCGAAGCGCTCCTTGACGGCCTTGCCGTCCTGCTGGACGAAGACGCGCTGGATGAGCGCCCCGACCTGGTCGAGGGCGGCCTGCTCGGCGGCGCCGACGGCGATCGACAGGTTCAGGTCGCCGTAGCCGACGCCCACCGTGTCGAGCTCGAGCGAGGCGCGGTAGAGCTGGTCGACGGCCGCGCTCGACGAGGCGTCGTCGAGCGCCATGTCGGTCCCCTCGGTCTGGCTCACCGCCGCCCAGAAGCTCCAGCGCTGGGTGTTGGCGTGCTTCTGCACGGAGCGGATGCGCGAGAGCGCCGCCGTCTTCTCGATCGAGCGCCACTCGAGCACGGCCGTCAGGTCGTAGGGCAGGGCCCACAGCTCGCCCAACGCGTTGGCCGCCGACCGCCTCGGCGGAAGCGCCATCGAGAACAGGCCGACGACCTTGTCGCCCACCGTCATGTAGCGCCGTTCGAAGGCGACCACCTCGTGCGCGAGGCGCCAGTTGAGCCCGTAGCGGACCGGCTCGCGCATCGGCGTCCACTCGCCCTGCCCCTGGTTGACGACGCGGTGCAGCACGGCCCCGATCTCGTCGTGCTCGAGGCTGCGCAGCGGCGTCGCCTCGGCGACCAGGCTCGCCAGCTCGCGGTAGCTCGTGCGGCACTCGGCCAGCACGCGGTCGACCACCTCGCGCAGGTAGAACGTCAGGTGCTCGACGCGCTGGCGGCCGAACCAGCGGCTGACGTAGGCCAGCGGCCAGCGGCCCTGCTCGGTGCGCACGTGGTGGCGCATCCCGGGCTGGAAGGCGACGACCAGGCACACGCGCATGTGGCGCACGCGCCCGGCGACCCACGAGCGCCGCTTGCGCTGCGCGAGCATCGCGATGCTGTCGCCCCCGAACGCCGAGACGTCCGCCTCGACCGGCGGCCGGTCGAAGACCAGGAACGCGCGGTGCGGCGGCTCGAGGGTCGAGTAGAGCTTCTGCCAGGCGACGTTGACGGCGTCGAGCGCCTCGGGCGCGCGCCCGTCGACGCCGGCCGGCGTCAGCTCGGCGAAGAAGAGCAGCTGCCCGTCGACGGTCAGCACGACGTCGGGCGCGAGAAAGCCCCAGTAGGGGATATGGCTGCTGACCGCACCCTCCTTGGGCTTCAACAGGTCCAGCACGGAAGGCCTCCCCCCCCGGAAACGGGCCGCGGGCCGCGGACACGCATCAGCCGGCCTGCTCCTCGCGGTGCGGCTCGATCTCGTCGAGCGGCAGGTCGAGCACGTACGCCCCGAAGCGCTCGGGCGGCGCCCCCGGGTCGCACCAGGCGACGTCGAAGCGCGTCCCGAGACGCAGGACCGAGAAGAAGTGCGGGTCCTGGCGGGTCATGCGGCGCAGCAGGAAGTAGACGGCCGCCGTGATCACGAGGCCGAGCCGGAACTGCCCGAAGCCCTGCCAGAACACCGCGAAGAGGATGACGAGCAAGCCGAACAGCCGGCGGTCGATCGACAGCAGCTCGGGCGGCTTGCACAGCACGTGGAAGCCCTCCCACTGCTGCTGGCCCTTGAGCGATACCGACACCGTGCACCTCCCTGCCCGGGTCACGACTGGTAGTCGCCCTGCTCCTCGCGGCGCAGCGCCTCGGCGAGCTCGGGGTCGCCCCCCTTGCCGGCGCGGATCGAGCGGTCCATCACCTGGATGCGCGAGCCGACGTCGCCGAGGAAGAAGACCCGCGCGAGATGGTAGTAGCCGAAGACCATGACGAGCACCGCCGCGGACGGCACGACGACCATGTGGAACGCGTAGTATTCCCAGACGACGCCCCAGAACCCGTCAAGGTACCCCACCAGGCGGTAGAGCAGGTACGCCGCCGGGATGACGGTGGCGACCGAGAGTCCGAGCGACACCTGCCAGGGCTGCACGTTCAAGGCGCTCGCCGGCCCCGGACCATCCGGGGCAGCCGGGAGCGTAACCGGGGGGGAGCCGCCCGGCCGCGCCGGCGCGGCGCCGGCCGCCGCCCCCACGAGAGCGGAGCGAGGGCGGCGGCCACCGGCTCAGTCGCCAGCGAGCCTGAAGAGCTCGGGGTCGAGTCCACGATCAGGAGTTCCTGGACGAGGTTCCCCGCCTCGGCCTTCAGGACGACGCCCCGGAGCGTCCGGGACCACCGGGACCTCGTACCCGCTCGCGCGGCGGCAACGGGTGCGGCACGCGCGCGAAGGCGCGCGCGGCGGCGCGGATCCTCCCGCGCTCCCGCCGGGTCGCGCCCCTCGTCTGTGAACGATCCTCCCGGGCCGCGCCGCTCGGCGCTCCGATGTACCGCTGGGTCGAGTCCGGGGTCGTGCAGCCGCGGCTGCCCGCGGTCGTGCCCGCCGCGGCTGCTCGCGGTCGCGCAGCGGTCGGATTCGGATCTGCGTGGGGAGTGTGCGGCAGCGCTCGAGCAAGCGGCTGCTCTCCATTGTCTGCGGCGATATTTCCCAGCCGCTGCAGGTCGCAACGATCAGCGCAGTCGCGGCAGGTCGAAGCATGTCGACACGATCAGAACCCCTGCAAGGAGCCTCGCCTGGCGGCTCGGGCATTCTGATCAACGTCCCGCGCCCTAACCCCTGCTAGGACTGCCCGTGCCCCATAACTTTTGGCTGGACTTCATGAGGCCACTTCGCTACGGTGGCCGGCATGGAGATTCAGAATCAAGTCTCACGTATTCTACGGGACAACCTCACCCGCCTGCGCGACGTGCTGGACGACGCGGTCTCGCAGGGTGTCGGCAGCCGCGGTCAGGTCGCCGATCGCGTCTGTGAAGCGTTCGATTTCCGCGACGGGCGGGGCCGGTGGCAGCGCGCGAGTTGCAGCCGGGCGTTGTCCGACCTGGCGGCGGCCGGTCACGTCTCGCTGCCTGCGGGTCAGCCGGTTCGCGGGGTTGGGGGCCGGGCGCGGGTGCTTGCGGACCCGGTAGCCTTGGCCGTGGACGTGCCGGGCACGGTCGGCGCGGTTGTGGGTCTGACCCTGGCGCTGGTGGAGACCGGCGCGCAGCGGCAGGTCTGGAACACGCTGATGGCCTACGAGCACCCCCGGGGGGCCGGTCCGTTCGTGGGCCCGCAACTGCGGTATCTGGTGGGTTCGGCGCATGGTTGGCTGGGCGGCGTCGGGTTTGCGGCATCTGCGCGGCGGCTGCGGTCCCGCGACGCCTGGGTCGGGTGGAACGATACGGGCCGGCGCGCCCATCTGCACCGGGTGCTGGGCCTGTGCCGGCTGCTGGTGCGCCCCGGGATTGTGTGTCGCAACTTGGCCTCGTACGTGCTGGGCCGGGTGGTGCGGGCGGTCGGCGACGACTGCGAGCGTCTGTATGGCTATCGCCCCTGGCTGCTGGAGACGTTCGTCGACGAGACCGAACAGACGGGGGCGAGCGTGCGCGCGGCCAACTGGATTCGGGTGGGTGAGACCTGCGGGCGCGGGCGGGGGGACCGCACGCACGCGGCGGCCGAAACGCGCAAGGCAGTGTATATGTATGCCTTGGAGCCGGCGTGGCGCGCCCGCCTCGCGGCGCCCGCCGCGGGCATCGCGCCGCTGGCGGCTGGCGACGGGCTCGACGCGGCGTCGTGGGCGGGTCACGAGTTCGGCGGGGCGCGGCTGGGCGACGCGCGGCTGAGCGCGCGTCTGGTGCAGAGCGCGCAGCAAATGGCAGAGTCTCCGATGCGCGCTATCACCGGCGCTGCCCAGGGCGCGCGCGCCCTGGTGAAGGGGCATTACCGGCTGATTGACCAGCCCGCCGACAGTGCGGTAACGGTCGACAACATCCTCGCGCCGCATCGCGAGCGGACGCTGCGCCGGATGCAGGCGCACGAGTTGGTGCTGTGCATCCAGGACGGCACCCGGTTGAACTTCACCCGGCGCGGTCAGACGCAGGGGCTGGGGGCCATCGGCTCGAACCAGACCGGGGCGGTGGCGCGCGGCCTGGCGTTGCACACGACCTTGGCCGTCAATCCCGACGGGGTAGCGTTGGGCGTGCTGCGGGCCGCCTTCGACGCGCCCGCGCTCCCGAACCCGGAGACGGCAGGCGAGCCGCGCGCGAAGCCGCGCACCGAGCGCAAGTCGTTCCGTTGGGTCGAGGGGTTGCGCGACTGCGCGCAGGCGGCCGAGCAATTGTCCGAGACCCGCGTGGTGTGCGTGATGGACCGCGAGGCCGACTTCGTCGACCTGTTCCTTGAGCACCGCGCCCACGCCCCGCCGGTCGATTTGCTGGTCCGCGCGAAGGCCGACCGCGTCTTGGGCAAGGAGAAGACGCCCGATGGGCAGACGGTCTCGCGCCGTCTGTTCGATACCGTGCGCAACGCGCCGGCCCGCGGCGCCGCACAGGTCGAGGTGCAGCGGCTGAGCGCGCGAGTCAAGGCCAGCAAACAGGCCCGCAAGGACCGCCGCAAGGCGCGTGTCGCCGACGTGACGCTGCGCTACCAGCAGGTGGCGCTGCCCTGTCCCGGCGACGAGCCGGTCGAGCTGTGGGTCGTCCACGTGCGCGAGGAACAGCCGCCCCCCGAGGTCAAGCCACTGGAGTGGTTCGTGCTGACCACGCTGCGGGTAACCAGCGCCGACGACGCCATGCAGATCCTGCACTGGTACAGCCTGCGCTGGCGGATCGAAGAGTACTTTCGGGTGCTCAAGTCCGGCTGCAAGGTCGAGGAGTTGCAGCACCACACGGCCGAGCGGCTCGAACGCGCCATGGCCATCAAGATGGTCATCGGGTGGCGCATCCAGTTGATGGTCCAACTCGGCCGCGAAGTGCCCGACCTGCCGGGCGACCTGCTGTTCTCCGATGGCGAGTTGCGCGTGCTCGCCACCTTCGCCCGCTCACGCAAGCTGCCGCCGCCGGCGCGCCTCGGCGACGCGGTCGGTCTGGTCGGGCGCCTCGGCGGGTGGCTCGGACGCCCCCGCGAGCCGCCCGGGGCGCAGTTGCTGTGGTACGGCTACATTCAACTCGTTGCCATGGTTTTCGCCTTTGAATTGCGAGACGAATTCGACGACCTCACACGCCTTACAAAGTCCAGCCCCAGAAATCCGGGGCACGGGCAGTGCTAGTGTCCTGCCTGACAATTGGGTTTATGTAACTTGGCTGGCGGTCAGGAGGGCCTCCCGAGCCCTCTGGATCTTGGCCAGCGTCTTCGCGCCGTCCGCCTTCCACTGGTACGGCTTCGGATTCTTGTTGCGACACGCAAGGTAGGTCGTGATCGCCGCGACCAGTTCCGCGACGCTCGTGAAGCTCCCGGCACGCACGCAATCCTGCGTCAGGTCGGCGAAGAATCGCTCCACCATGTTCATCCAGGAACTCGATGTCGGAATGAAATGCATGTGGAACCGCGGGTGCTTCGTCAACCACCGCACCACCTTCTCGTGCTTGTGCGTGCAGTAGTTGTCGGCAATCAGGTGGAGGTCCACGTCAGCAGGAGTCTCGCGGTCGATCTGCTTCAGGAAGCGCAGCCACTCCACGTGCGTGTGCTGCTGTTCGGTCCGGTAGATCAGCTTGCCCTCCAGGTAGCTCAGAGCGGCGAACAACGTGATCGTGCCGTGCCGGATGTAGTCGTGCGTCCGCGTCCGGATGTGGCCACGGCCCATCGGCAGGCCCGGCTGCGTGCGCTCCAGGGCCTGGCATTGCGTCTTCTCGTCGCAGCACAGCACCAGCGACCGCTCAGGCGGATCCAGATACAGACCCACCACATCCCAGAATTTCTCCTCGAACTTCTTGTCCCGCGAGACCTTGAAGGTCCGCAGGCGATGCGGCTTGAGCCCTTGGCGCTGCCAGATGCGCGCCACGCTGTGGGCCGAAATCCCAAGCTCCCGAGCCAGCGAGCGGGTGCTCCACCGCTGCCGGCCGGGCGGCGCCTTGCCTGCCTCCTCGACCACCCGCCGGACCGTGGCCAGCGGAATCGACGGCTTTGCGCCACGGCCCGGCTTGTCCTGGAGGCCGTCGAGCCCTTCTCGGTCGAAGCGTTGCGACCACTTGCTCACGCTCGGTGCGCTCACGCCCAGACGCGACGCGACTTCCTGCTGCCCGACGCCTTCGCTCCGCAGCAGTACGATGTGCGCCCGGAGGCAGTCACGCGTTGGCGTCGTCGTGGCCCCAACCCGACGTTCCAGCTCCCATTTCTCCTCCGCCGTCACCTCAATTACCGAGATCGGCCGCCCCATCGCACCCTCCCGCCAGAAGAGGGTGACACAGCCTAGGCTTTATGTAAATGCATTTGTCAGGCACCACACTAGGAGCCTGCGCCGTGGAACGATTCTGCGAGCGATCAGGCCCTACATGTAGGACTTTGTCGTCCGCCAAACCCCTATATGTTGGGGCGAAAATTTCCTGCGGCGCAGACTCCCTAAGGCAGGCTAGGGCGATCTAGAGGGATCTAGGGACGGCGAAAAACGTCCCGGACTCTTTGGTCCAATCAGGGGTTGCGTCAGCTGGTTGTCCGCTGAACGTCAGCCGGTTGTCCGCTCGGTAGCCCCGGAACAGCTCGCCCTGCTTCGGTCGCTTCGGGTGCTTCGGCTTGGCTCGCCGGGGCACCGTGAGCGGGTCGGGATCCTTGCCGGGCGGGCGGATCTGATACCGCCCGTCGCGTTCCACCAGATCGACAGTCCCGTCGGCCGCGAAGCCCCGCAGGACGGCCAGCACGTTCTTCCCCCGCTTCCATGCGGACTGTCTCGCGATCGGCCCGTCGGGCGGCGGGTATCCGAGCGCCGCCAAGTCCGGCAGCGACAACCACGGGTGCAGGCGGTCCGCGTCCGGGTTCGGCTCCCGGTCCGCTTCGGCCGCGGCCCGCACCGGCCGGCCGTCCGGTCCGAGGAGCACCGCGCGCCTGTCCGTCCACTTCGTCACCGGCTCGCCGCGCTTGTCGACGATGACCGCCCCGGTCGCGTTCACCAGCCGGCCGGCACTGTCCCTCGCCGCCATCGGCCGTGTCGCCCGCACCCAATGGCCGCCCACGGCGGATCGGTCCCAGAGGTAGGCGAACGCCAACCAGGCGCGCCACGCCGAATAGGAGTCCGCGCCGTAGCGCCGCAGCCAGCCCCGCAGGATGCGCGGCCCGCGGTCCGAGCCGGGCGGCAAGGACAAGTCGAGCCGCAACACGCCGCCGTCCCGGACCGGGTAGCTCCGGATCGCAATGGGCAGCCACGCCGACAGGCCATCATCGGCCGGGACCGTGTAGTCCCGCATACGCCTCAGTGCCGCCGCGAACCTGTCCCATCGCTCGCCCGTCAACTTCAGCAGCCCCGGCCCGGCCGGGGTCGGCGCGGCCAGCATCCGCCACAGGTCGGAGAGCGTATAGGTCAGCCTCGCCACGCCGCCATCTCGCGCTTCCCGCGGCACGTCGATCAGCGCCTCGTAGAACATCCGCAGGTCCCACGGTGCGCCGCGCCCCGGCCGGTGCGCCTCGACGCCCGCACCGTGCAGCAGCTCCAGCGTCGGCATCCGGACAATGGGACGTGCAGCAGCTCCGGGGGCGAAGCTCGGCAGCCGCTCGCGATCGTCCAGCGTGCCGCTACCGAGCACGCCCGGCAGGCGGTCCGCATCGTCAACCGGACCGCGCCGCTCCCCGACCGTGACCCGGACCGCGCCCCCGGCCAGCGGCCGGGGCAGGATCCCGGCCGTCGGGTGCTGCTTGGAGTCCCGCTCCACCGGCCGCGGCCGGTTCTGCCAAGCAACGATCAGTGGCGCGGCCGGATGGGGCGGCTGGTCCCACGCATGCCGCCACCTGGTATGCACGGCCGGCAGGTCCGGACCGGACACGCAAGAGCAGTCGTCAGCCTCGGCTCGCGCCCCGGCCTGGTCCGCCGGCCGCCTCTGGATTGCCCGCAGGGTCGGCTCGTCACGGATCGCCTGCCACCGAGCGCCCGCGCCATACAACACCGAGAGCTGCAGGTCAGCCTCGGCTCGCGCCCTGGCCGGGCACGTCGCCAGCCACGTCACAAGATCCGGCTCTGTTGGCACGTCCGGGTCGCCCTTGCGCCCCGCCTTGCACCAGGCGAGTACCGCGATCGCCCGCAGGATGCCCGGCGCATCGTTCGCTTCCAGCAGCGCCGTCCACAGCTCGCGATCAGATGCCTTGGAGTCCGGATCCGTCGCAGGTGTCGCCTTCGCCATCCTCGACCTGCTCGTTGACAACCTGCTCGTCAACGACCTGCTCGTCGACGAGCAATCCAACACGTTGGGCTGCCGGCGGCGCGGCTGCCGGCAGCCGCTGCGGCACCTCCGGCTGCAGCTTCGGCGCCCTGGGCGGAGATGCAGGTCTCGCGCGCCTGGCGCCTGGCGCCACCGCCTCGACGGCCCCGTCGGCGAGCCTCGGGTTGGCCGGGCTCAGTGGCCTGGCGGGCAGCCTCGTCGCAGGTGCTTCCGGCTCCGCGGGCGACCGCCTCGCCGGCGCGGTCCCGTGCGTTGGGCTTGCCGGCCGGACTACCTCGGGCTCCCGATTCAGTCACCATTGAGCTTGAAGAGCTCGGGGTCGAGCCCAAGACTGGTGAGTTCCTGGATAAGAATCCCCGCTTCGGCCTTCAGGCGACTGATGGTGGCGTCCCACTCGACGAACTGATCCTGTGAGGGCCAAGGGGCGAAGGGCGGCAGCGGAGGCAAGGCGTATTTCCCATCCGCGGCCCGCGTGATCCTGCCGCCGACGGCACTCAGACGCCCGAGGCCCTCCTGGTGCCTGGACCTCGCAACGGTGAGCTCCGCCCGGATCTCCTTCAACCGATCGATCCGCGCGCCAATCTCGTGATGCCTTTCGGTTTCAGTCATGAATATCGGCCAGCCCGCCCGGTTGCCAGCGCCGCCTCGGCCGGGGCCTCCGGCTCTCGCTCGAGCCGTTGCGCTTGCGCCTGCCAGGCCTCGGCCCAGGCGTCGAGCCGGTGCCTGCCGGTGATCAACCGCCGCTGCTCCCGCCGCTCGGCCGGCAAAGGCTGTTCGGCCCGCTCGCGCCGATACTGCTCGGCCCAGTCTCGCCGTTGCTCTTCGGTCCGCGGTGGCCGGCCGGCGCCGCGCACCCGCTCCCGCGGCGGCAGCGGGTGCTGCTCGCGCACGGCGGCGCAGATCCGCCGGCGGTCCTCCGGGGCCGCATCCTTCGGCGTGAGCGCGGCGACGACGCCGGCGTAACGCTCGCGCGCCTCGCGCGCCGCGACGCGGCCCGACACGGCAATCCCGCCGTGGTCCCGCTCGTACCGCTCGGCCCAAGCGGACAGCTTCCGCGCGTCGTGGGCGCACGATGCCGCGCGGCCGTCCTCGAACGACACCCGGTTGACCACCACGTGCACGTGGCAATACGCGCAGTGGGTGTGCTCGACCACGAGCGCCTGCCGGTCGCCCATCCCGAGCGCTTGCAGGCTGCCTTGCGCCGCCTCGAGCATCTCCGCCCGGTCCGGGCTCTTCTCCGGCGGCCACGACAGGCTGTAGTGATACACCGGCTTGGCGAGCTTTCGACCCCGACTGCTCACCCCCGCCAGCTCCTTCAGCATCTCCGCGTCGCGAACCGTCCCCGCCATGATGCGGGCCGCCGTCGCCGCCTCGCAGTCCGGCAGGTTCTCCAGCTCCACCATCCCGACCCGCGCGGCCGTCTTCGGACGCCGCTCGGCCGGCGTGCCGGCATCGTGCGTCAGACACGCCACCAGCCCGCTGAAGCTCTTCCCGCCCGCGTGGATCCTCGGGACCATGCGCACCTCCATGAAACGCACGCCGACAGCGTGACGAGATCGGCGTCACTGCAGCGGCAACGCCGGCATGACGCTCACGAGCTACGCGCGCCGCGATGCGACCGCGAACAGCAATCTCGCCGCCAGACGACGCCCCGGAGCGTCCGGGACCACCAAGACCTTAACCCGCCCGGCCGCGTCAAGCCGGCGCCAGCTACCGCCCCCACGAGAGCGGGAACTCCTCCCAGTCGCTCGTGCCGCCCCGCTTGGCAGTGCCGCTGCGCCAGCCGTAGAGCCGGAAGCCGGCCGCGCGCTTCTCGGCCACCTGGACGCTGGTGTAGTGGCCCGAGGCGACCTCCACCGAACGGCAGGAGACCGAGCCGTCGGGGTGCTCGATCTCGACGAGGGCGTCGGGCAGCGGGACGCCGCGATCGACCACCCGCAGGCCGAGCTGCCCGGCGGCCCCGCGCCGCGCGGCCATGGCCCCCTCCTCGCCCCCCGTCCGGCGCCCGGCGTGCTCGGCCGACGAGAGGATGCCGCGCAGCTCGTGCTCGAGGCGCACGCGCCGGATGTGGCGACCCTCCTTCTCGAGCTCGCGGCTCTCGGCGGCGACGGCGTCGAAGACGTGGTGATCGTGCTCGAGCTGGCGCTGGTCGGCCAGGCCCTGCCAGAAGACCTGGTCGTCGGCCGCGACCACGCGCCGGGCCGACCGCCGCGGGTCGCGCCGGCGGCCGGCGACGACGTCGCGGCCCCGGCCGGTGAGCGTCAGCACCTTGTAGCCGTAGTTGCTGCCGGGCTCGGCCGGCGCGGCCCCGCCCGCGCTCCGGCCGCGGCGGGCGGGCGAGACCGTGTGCGAGGCCACCAGGCCCCGGCGCTCGAGGCCGGCGAGCACGGGGTTGGCCGCGAACGGATGGCCATCGAAGCAGGCGTCGACGAGCGAGCGGCGCGAGACGACGCGGAAGACGCCCAGTGTCTCGAGCGTCAGCGCCTCGCGCTCGGCGCGCGTCACCTTGCGGTAGTCGCGCGCCCGCTCCCGCCGGCGTCCCGAGTGGGGCCTGGGCCGCTGCAGCACCCGCGGCCGCGCGTCGTCGAAGTACTCCGGGCGCACCCGGTAGCCCGCCGGGAGCGGTGCGCGCGAGACGACCTTCGGCCGGCGCCGCTCCCGCCGGTCGCGCTCGCGGGCCGGGCCGCCGCCCCCGGGAGGCTCCGGCGCGGGAGGCTCCCGCGCGGGAGCCTCCCGCTCATCCCGCCCGGGGGCGACGACCGGATCGCGGGCCGAGACCTCGAGAACGCTCCACACGTCCCGCCTCCTCAGCGCAGCGCGGACACGGCGCGCTCCCTGGCGCGCTCGCGGAGCCGATCGCACACGTGCGGGGGCAGGCGCCAGGCGTGCCACCCGCCGGCGCCGCCGGCGGCCTCCAGGAAGGCAGACCGCACCGCGTCGACCGCCTCCCGCGACGTCAGGATCGCGTCGAGCAGCCGCTCGACGAGCAGCACCGGCGGCTCGCCGCCCGCCCCGGCCGACGCACGCGGGCCGCCCGGCGCGGCGCGCGCGGCGGGAGACAGCGGTTCCGCGGACTGTTCTTTCAGCCGGTCCGGCGGCGCAGGCGGGTCCGACAGGGGGCGCCCTCCGCTCGCGGGCCGCGACGAACGGTCACGCTCCGCGGCCTGCCCGGCCCGGGGGGGCTCCTCGCGCGCCGGCCCGCGCCCGTCCTCGCGCGCGATCTCCTCGGCGAGAGCCGCGGCCCCGCCGCCGGTGTCCACCTCGGCCGGAGCGGCCACGCTCTCCTCGCCGGGCCCGGCCGCCGGGGCGCGCCCGAAGGGCGCGGGACTCGCCGCCAGCGTCACCGCCTGCCCGGCGGCCTCGGGCCGGGGGCGCGGCCCCGTGCTGCGCCCGCGCGGCGGCGCCGCTCGCCCGGCCGGCGCGGTGGAGGTGGCCGGGTCCCGCTCCGGGTAGGGCCGCGAGAGCGGCCGGGGGCCGGCTGCCGCCGCCGGCCGCCGGCGCCACTTGCGGCGCTGCGCCCGCCAAGCCTGCTCGACGTCCGGCCAGTCGGCAGGGTAGGCGAGCTCGAACCGCCGGTACTGCGCCTCGAGCAGCGGGACCCAGCGCGGGGCCAGCGCCGGGCCGACGACCGCCTCCAGCAGCTCCGGGTCGACGGCATCGATAACGAGCCGGCGCATGCTCTCGCGCGGGTCGGCCTTCGCGAAGCGCCCCCGCACGGCGGCCAGACGGCTGCCGCCGGAGACCACCGCGACGACGAGCGCGTCGGCCAGCCGCCCGCGCGCTCCCACGGAATCAGCCATCAGCGGCGAGTCTAGCCGCCGGGGAACGGCCCGTCGACGGCGCCGGACGCCCCCTGCGGCGCCCGCGCCCGCGCGAGACGCCGATGCGCCGCCGGCCGCGGCGACCTAGACTCCCGCCCGAGAGGGACAGGGAACCATGAGCCCGAGACGAATACGGCTGACCGTCCCCGACAAGTCGCCCCGCTACCCGCCGGTGCTGATCGGCACGCTGGAGGAGCAGCAGGTGAAGCTGCGCGGCGGACAGGGGACCGAGCGCGTGTACGCCGCGACGTGCGAGCGCTGCGGGCGGCTGGTGACCCGCGCGACCAGCGCCGAGGCCGCGCGCAAGGACCTCGAGCGCCACCGGGACGGCTGCCGGCCCCCGGTCGGCCCGCGAGCCCGCGCCTGAGCCGGGACAACGGCCATCCCAACGCGTTGGACCTGGCGCCGGCCCGCCGTACAGAGGAACGGCCGCCCCGGCGGACCGGGGCGGCCGTTCGGTGCCTGGCCCGGGACCGGAGAGCGGCCGGCCCCGGGATGTACGAGGGATGGCGCTAACGCTGCGCGCCGCTGCTCCGGGAGTCCCGGTCCTGCTTGCCGCGCGCACGCGACTTGCCACCCGCGGCCGCCGTCGCCGGCTCCGGAGCCTTCGCCGGCTCCTTCGCCAGGTTCTGGCCGAGCTCCACGGTCGGCTTCGCCGCGCGCCCCCGCCGCCCCCCGGTCACCCCCGCGAGGGCGTCCTTCGCCTCCGCGGGGGTCCGGCCCGCCGGCCGGGCCGGCTTCTCCGGGGCCGCGGGCGCCGGCTTGTCCGGCCTGTCCGGCTGCGCCGCCCCCTTCGCGGGAGCCGCCTCGCCGGCCGCCGGCACCGCCGCCGCCCGCTGCATCGGCCGGGCGCCGCGCGTCGCGAACCCCTGCGCAACAGCCTCCACGCTGGGAGCCTGCTGGCGGCGGTCGTAGTTGCGCTGCGCCTGGTCGCGGGCAGTGGGCTCCTGGCCCTGGTTCATGCGCTCGACCCGATGGGCCTGCCGTCCGATCTCGGGCAGCGAGCCGTCCTCGCGCAGGTAGTCGGCCTGCGTCTGCCGGATCGCCACCCGGTTCTCCTGGGCATACGTGGGCGGATGCCACGTGTGGCCCACGGCCGTCACATTCTCCAGGGTCGCCGCGGATGCGGCGAGCTCGCTCCGGGCGAACTCGGGCATCTTCTCGCGTTCGGCCGGGTCCGCCTTCGCCACCGCGAGCGCGTCCGCGTTGCCGTCCCGGCACATCGAGAACCGGCTCAGCTCGTGGATCATCGCACTGCGGTGGTGGTCGACCGACGTGAACGACGCCTCCGGACCGATGTTGATCCGGTAGGTGTCCTTCTCGAGGGTCTGGTCCCCGACCTTCGTGCCGGCCGGCTGCATGACCAGCTCCGCGCGGCCCGCCAGCTCCTCGGACTCGTTGACCTCGAGCCCCTCGAAACGGCGGTTCTTGCCGACGGTGTTGGCCAGCAGGTACTCGCGGTTCTGCTCCGTGGGCCGCTCCCGCGCCTGCAGGTGCGGCAGGTTGAGGTCGTCGCGGTGGTAGTAGACGCGCACGCCGGCGGCGCGGCGGCTGCCCTCCACGTCGACGAGCTCCCGCCTGATCGCGCCGTTCTCGTCCCGCGCGACGTCGCCCTTCTTGCCGGGGACCTCCTCCCCGAACTCGTTGCGGTTCGGGCCGTCCTTTGCCAGAGTGACGTTGCGGTAGGTCCGCCTCACCTCGTCCGCGTTGCTCGCCGCGTTCGGCACCTCGATGCGGACAGCGCGCGCCTGGACGGGCCGCACCGGGCGGCCGGCCTTGTCGACGTCGCCGTGCATCGCGTTGAACCGGACTGCGGCGCGCTCGGTGGAGAAGGTCGGGTCCTTGTGCCCGCGCTGGACGGAAACGGTCCGCAGGATGAGACTGTTCATCCCGTGGAAGCGGTTCGGAGCCACGCGCCTGGCCTGGCCCGAAGCGGAGGTCTCCACGGACGGAAGGGTCCGCGGATGCGGCAGATCGTGCCGGTTCTGGAGAACGCTCTCGCCCTTGAGGGTCTGCATCGCAAGACTCAGACCCCACTTGTTCACGGCCTCCTCCCGGGTGGTGGAGCCCGACGGATCGGGCCGCCTCCGCCCCTGACCGGACGTTCCATTCGCCATGACGACTACCTCCCTTGTGAATAGCGGCCCTCGCGGCGGCCGCCGGGACTCGCTGCACTCGGCCCTCAGGTGGCGCAGGGTCGGCCCCTTGGGTTCACGCACCGCGAAGCATAGCGGGGAACGGCCGGGATCCGGCGCGGCCCCGGTCCGGGCCGCCGGCCCGGGGCCGTTCCAACGCGTTGGGACGCGCGCCCGGCGCGGGCTCAGCGGGCCGGTCCGGCGGGGCGCCCGCGTCCGGGCGCGCCGGCGGCGCACGCGGCCGGCGCCGGCTGGGGCGGGGCGGCCGGCTCGGGCGCCGGGCGGCCCATGGTGATCGCGACCTGGCTGGCCGCCCGGTTGACCGAGGCCCGCAGCGCCTGCCCGTGCGAGGCAACTTGCTCACGGGCGGCCTCCGGCCAGCCGCCCTCAAGCTCGAGCGTGCGCCCCTCGGCCTTGCGCACGCCGCGCAGCGGCAGGCGCTCCCCGCCCCAGGCCTCTTCCATCTGGGCGGCGGCAAACCGTCGGCGACGATCTGCTCGCGCAGCGCCGCGCCGCCCGGGGCGGCCGGAAGGTCCGCCCCCACGGGCGGCCCGCCGGGCGGGTACGCGGCCTCGTAGTCCGGCGCGCGCTCGGTGTGCGGACCGGCGAGCGCGCCGCTCGCGCGGCCGAACGCCACGTAGGCCTCAGCGTGCAGCCGCGCGAGGTCGTGGTCCGAGATCCCCTGGGCGGCCTGCCCGTGCCCGTGCGCGAGCGCGCGGTGCCCGAGACGGACGGCGGCCGAGCCGTCGGCCGCGCGGCTGAACGACGGCCGCCCGCAGGCGTCGGGCGCCGGCACGTCGACCTCGACGCCTCGCGTCCTGAACGCGCCCACGACGCCGTCAAGCCGGTCGGCAGCCTCCGTGCGCCGGTCGGCCCGGTCGAGCTGCCGGAGGCGCTCGCGCTCGTGGTCGCCGAGGTCGCGGGCCGCGGCGGCCACCTCGCCGGCCAGCCGCGTGCCCGCCAGCACCGAGGGCGAGCGGTCGCCGAGCAGCACGTCGTCGAGCGGCTGGTCGAGCACCCGGGCGGCCACCCGCACGCCGAAAACGCCGGCGGCCCGGCCGCCATCGCCGCCGGCATCCCCGGCGCGGCAGACCAGCTCGCGGCCGACGGCGCCCGCGGCGCGCGGGACCGCGTCGAACGGCTCGACGCCCGGCCTGACCGAGACGCGCAGGCGGCTGGCGCCGTCCTCGTGCACCTCTCGCGAGTCGAAGTGCGCCGGCGGGAGCAGCACGGCCGCGGCCTCCGCCCGCGGCCCGCCCGCCACGGCCACCGGGACACCGAGGTGCGCGCAGGCGTCCAAGAAACCGTTGAAGCGGCTGTCGACGTCGCCGGGCGCCCGCAACGGCGGCCGGGGGGCGCGCCGGGGGCCGGGCTCCCCGCGCGCCGGCGCGTCCGGGCCGAGGGCCTGCGCCGCGGCCTCAGCCACGTCGAGCTCGAGGTCGGCGACGCTCGCCGGGCCGCGCGAGGCCGGCGGGACGAGCAGCGCCCGATCGAGCGCCCCGGCGACGATCCGCTCGTGGCGGCCGGCATCGAGACCCGCCGGCGCGGCCACCAGCGGCGAGTCGGGGTCGACGGCCCGGAGCTGGCCGGTCAGCCGGGGGCCGGCCGCGAGCGCGCGCGCGACCACGTCCTCGCCGAGGGGGCTGGCCGCGGGGTCGCGGCCCGTCGCGGCGTGCAGCCGCGCGATGGCGCGGGCCCGGCCGGCGTCGACCCCGCCGCCCTCGCCCGCGATCTGCCCGGGCGGCACCTGGGCGACCGAGACGGCCGCGTGAAGGTCGGGGAACTGGCCGCGGGCCAGCCGGAACGTCTCCGCCGGCAGCCGGTCGCCGACGGGGTCGCGCCCGACCGCCCGAAAGACGCGCCCGGTGAAGCGGGCCTCGGCCCACGCGCGGCCCGTCCGCTCGGCGTAGTCGTCCATGGCGGCGAGCAGCACGCGGCTCTCCTCGGGCCGCGGCGCGTCGGCGGCGGCGCGGGCCCGCAGGCCGGCGCGTCCGTCCGCCCAGGCGCGCTCGGCCTCGAGCGACCCCTCGGGGTCCGTCAGGCAGCGCCTGGCGTGACGGCTCTCGAGCAGCGACTGCGCGCGTTCGATGACATCCAGCGCCCCGCCCTGCACGAGGCGGGAGTGCTCGTCCCTGGGCAGGCGGGGAAGCGGCGGCTCGTGCTCGGCGCCCGGGTACTCGCCCCCGGCCAGATGCAGCAGCGCCGGGTCGCAGTCCACCTCGGCGAGCGAGGCGGGGAGCGGCGGCACGACCTCGCGGTGCTCGGCCGCGATGGCCGAGTAGCTGGCCGGCGACGGGACGCCGCCGTCGTCGGCGAGGCGCGGCTTCGACGCCTGGTAGGCCGTCTCCTCGGCGCTGGCGATCGAGCGGTCCGTCAGCACCGTCCAGCGGACGGTGACGAGCCGCTCCATGCCGTCGACGACGGCGCGGGAGAGCTCGGCCACGGCCGCCCGCCCCTCGAACTCGCGCCGCAGCCGCGGCTCGTCCTCGCGGGCCTCCTCCCGCAGGTGCTCCGGCCGCGGGTCCTGGGCCCAGACCGAGGTCGACGGCCGCCGCGCGGTCCGCGAGTCCTCGACCGGGTCGCCGTGGTGCGCCGTGCGCGGCTCGCTGCCACCGCGGAAGCGCCGCACCAGCGGCATGCCCGGCCGCGTGTGGTCGGCGTCGAGCCCCGAGTCGATCGCGTCGCGGCGCGCCAGCTCGTGCGAGAGGCGGCGCGCCCGCAGCGCGCCGGCGCGCTCGCGGGCCTGGCGCTCGGCCGGGGTCTCCTCCGGGTCCGGGGCGCCCGCGCCCGGCGGCGGGGCCGCGGTCTTGACGCCGAGGCGCCAGCCGCCCTTCGGCTCGAGGCGGGCGCCGCGGCGGGCGCGGGCGCGGATCCGGTTCGAGGGAACACTGGCCATGAATCACCTCCCGGAGACACGGCGGCTGGCCGCCCGGCGCGGGCGGCCCCCGGGCGGGAGGGTAGCGGAAACGGCGGCGAAAGCGGGCCGGCAGCGGTCAGACGGCCGCCGGCGCGGAGGCCGCCGCGGCCGGCCCGGCACCGCTGGCCTCCGCGCCGGCCTGCGCACCGGCCTCCGCGCCGGGGGCGCGGTCGGCGGGGCCGAGGTCGGCGGGGTCCACCGGGCCGCGGTGCCGGATGGTAATGAGCGCCTCGACCCGCTGCTCCTCCTCGGCGTACTCGGCGAGCCGCGCGGCACTCGGCAGGCTCGGGTCATCCGGGCTCCAGCCCTCGTCGGGCGACATCTCCGGATCGAACTTCTCGTGGACGGGGTCGTCCGGGTCCGCGAAGGCGACGCGCAGCACCTCGTCCGGCGTGAGGACCGGCAGCCCGTCGTGCTGCGGCAGGGCCCACGCCTCCCGCTGCTCCGGGGTGGTGCCGACGAGGTAGCCCTGGGCCAGCGCCCAGTCGAACTGCTCGCGCGAGTCCGGATAGACGATCGTCAGCATCCGGGCCTCTTCCGGCTGCCCGTCCTCGATGCGCTCAACTTCCATGTGCACGTCCCCCTTGCTGCGCGCGGCCGATCCCTGCGGCCGCACGGTCGGCAGCGAGCATAGCGGGCCGGGTCCCGGCCCCCGGCCCTAGCGCCCGCGGCCGCCTGCCGTGCGCGCGCGTCCGGCGGCAGCCGCGCCGGCACCGGCCGGCAGCGGCGCGGACTGCGGACCCCGCTCCCCGGGGGGGCGGCCGAGCCCGCGGCGCAACTCGATCGCATCCATGCCGTCGAGCGGCCGCCCGGGACGCGGCGCGCACGCGGGCGGCCCGGCGGGCACGGACGAGGCCGCCGGCGGGGCGGAGGCCTCCGGCGCGGCGTCGCCCGGGCGCCGGTCCCCCGGCTCCCACGACGCGCCGGCCTCGGCGGCGCGCCGGCGGCAGTGCTCGACGGCGCGCTCGACGGTCCGCGCCGCGTAGCGGTGCGGGTCCGGCTTCGGGCCCTCGCCGGCGGTGCGCCGCTGCTCAAGGGCCAGGACGACGGCGTCCGGGGCGTAGCCGTCCTCGAGCGCCTGGAGCGCCACGCCCCAGTCCCGCGAGTCGAGCTGCGAGGGCGCCGGCACGGCCGGCCCCGCCGCCGCCGGGCGCCCGCCGCCGCTCGGCCGCGTGGCGGGCGCCACGTCCGGCCGGTAGGTGGGCAGCGACGGGTTGAGGCCCAACGCGTAGCCGATCTCGGCGGCCGTCGGCTTGACCACGCGGCTCTCGGGGAGCCCGCCGGGACCGAGCCGCCAGACCACGCGCTCGGGGACATGCCCCGAGCCGGGGACGATGGCCTCGCGGATGCGCCGCCGCTGCACCGTCACCGGCTCGACAACCGGCTCGGCGGCTGGCGGCGCAGGAGCCTGCACGAACGGCCGGGACTCGCCGGACGGCGGCGCCCCGGCGGCCGGCCGGGCGCGAGGGGCGGCCTCGGCCGCCGCGCGGCCCCGGCCGCGACCGAGACGGGCGTCCTCGGCGTCGAGGCGCTCGGCGATGCGCGCCGCGGCCTCGCGGCCGGCGGCGAGCGCCATCTCCACGTCCATTCCGCCGGCCTCCGCCGCCGGCCGGTGCAGCCGCAGCGAGAACGGAATGTCGGCCGCGAAGTGCGCCTGGACCGCGCGCAGGGCGCCGTCCGACTGGTCGGCCTCCCGGAATACCCCCGTCTTCGCGCGCGCCTCGCGCAGGTCCGCGAGCCGCACGACGGCCTGCAGCGGCTCGAAGTCGGCCACCGCGTTGACCCGCGCGCCGGGGCCCCGGTACCAGTCGCGGCGCGGCAGGCCCACCGGACGCACGACCGGCGGGTCGCCGCCGTAGTCCGCCTTGCGGTTGTAGAAGCCGGGCACGCGCATCACCTGGCTGACCGGGTAGACCGACGGGTCGCCGCCGTAGCGGCGGCCGATCAGCCGGTTGAAGTACTCGGCCGCGCCCGGGGTCCACTGCGGGTCGTCGCGCGGCAGGTGCCAGAGGCACTGGAAGCGGCGGTGCGAGCTGCGCAGCACCACGTCCGGGCAGGGCAGGACGCCGGAGACGACGTCGGCCCTGAGCGCGGGGAACGCCTGCTCCGGGGAGGCGTCGACGTCGAGCTGCAGCCGCAGGACGCGGTCGACGTGCCTTCGCGTGCGGCCCCACGCCGGGCGGCCCGTCGCCGGGTCGGCGAGCGGCCGCAGCGTGTTGACCGCGACGAACACGTCCCACCCGCGGCGGTTGTACCAGTCGAGCCGGCCGAGCACGTCCGGGCCCCAGCCGGCGGGCCGGTGCTGGCGCACCCGGACGGGCTCCCCGCGCACCGCCTTGCGGGTAACGAACATCACGCTGTCGCCGTCGGCGAAGAGCGAACCGAGGTGCGCGGCGGCGACCGCCAGCCGGTCGCCGGTCCGCCGGTAGTCGTAGCGGCCGCTCCCGAGCGGACGGCGCCAGTCGGCGCCCGCCGCAGGAGGGCTCGAGGCCGGGACCGGTCCGCGATGTCGGTCGGAAGGCAAGCCGGGCCAAGCGTAGTCGAACGGCGAAGGAGAGGGAGAGGCCGATGAGAGAGCAGATCGGGTACGTGGGGGCCGGCTGGTGCCGGCAGTGCGAGGGCGTCCGCATCCGGACGCCGAAGGGGCGGCGGCGGGTGTGCGCCGAGTGCGGCGAGGAGATGCCGGACCCGCTGCTGATCGACGACCCCGGGTGGCCGCCCGGCGTCTTCGCCGGCTGGGCGGACCGCCGGCCGCGCATGGACCCGGCAAGCGTGCGGACTCGGCTCACGCTCGAGAGCGGCGACTACCTCGAGCGGCGGTCGCTGGCGACGCAGGACGACACGCTCGCCGCCGTCGAGGGGCTGCGCGCGGACCACGGGGCCGTGATGCGCTACTCGGCCGTCGACGAGGCGAGCGTGCCGACCCGCGCCAGCACGATGCACCAGATGGGGCTCGAGCAGGCCCACGAGCAGGTGGTCGCGCGCATCCGCGAGCAGGAGAACGGCCCCGACGGGCGGGTGCTGCGCAGCGCCGTGGCCATGCACATCGAGACGCTGGCCAGCCGCTACGCCGAGAGCGCCGCGGCGTCGGCCGCCTGGGCGGTCTCGCAGGCGCGGATCGTGGCGCTGGCCGGGCGGGGCGCGGTCGACATCGCCGTGCACGACACCGAACGCGGACTGTGGGCCGCGCGCACGCCCGGCGGCGGGATCGTGGCGCTCGCCCCGGTAGTCGACGGCAAGTGGACCGGGGAGCTGTTCACCCCGGAGCCGTCCGCCGCCCGCGCCGACGGCTAGACGGCCGCTGGAACCGGAGAGTCGACAGCGGCGCAGGGCGCCGACGCGCGCCGCCGGAGCGGCGCGCGAAGGGAACGGACGGACCACGGGGGGGGAGGGGAACGGGCGAGAATGGAGGGAAGCGGCGAGAGCTTCCCGCCAGCCCGCGCGGGCCACGCGCGGGCGTTTCACGCCGTCCCGTCCACGCACACGCGGCTTCGCCGCCGCACAGCCCGAGCCGCGCCCGGGGGCGCGGGAGACCGCCCCGCAGGCGGCCGCCGCCGGCGGCCCGACAAACCGCAAGCCGAGCGCGCCGGCGGCGCCGGCCGGGAGGAGACAGAACCATGACGAGCGACACGCTGGCCCGGGTACGCGGCGCGATCACCGGGATCGTGGCCGTCGCGCAGTTCGCCAGGAGCGAGTGGATCGACGATGCCGAGGCCATCGAGGCCGGCTATGCGGTCGCCGACTACGACGCGGAGACGATCGGCGGGGCGCCCGTGGCGCCGGCCTTCATGGAGGGGCCCGGCGACTGGCGGCCGGCGTTCCGCGCCGACCAGGCGTGGCGCGAGCTGGGCCAGGCCGCGCCGATGACCGTCGACTACCGGCCCGCGGGGCCGGGGACGGCCGAGCTCGGCGTGACGGTGATGCTCCGCGCCGAGGGGGGCGAGGGCCCGCTGGTGCTGACCATCGGGTGCGACGCGCGCCGCGGGCTCTGCGCCGACGCGCTGACCATCGAGGCCCTGGGCGGCGACCCCGCCGGGGCGGGCGTCGACGACGGCGAGGGCGCCGAGCCGCGCCTGGCCAGCCTGGCCGGGGCCGGCGTCGAGAGCGGCGAGTGCGAGCGGGTCCGCGCCGCGCTCGAGGAGGTCGCCCGGTCGCACCCGGCGGCCGTAATCTGGCGCGAGGAGGGCGCGGCCAGCGGGCCCTGGCTCCCCGCTGGCGGGCGGGCCGCCCCGGCGGCCCGGAGCGGGCTCGCCGCCGCGTCCGGCCGCCTCCAGGTCTAGGACGCAGGCCATCCGGCATCCTTGCAGCAACCCGGACGGAAACGGGCGGGCCTCGCCCGGTTGCGGCGAGTTGGGCGCGTTGGGCAGCCCGCTCGACGAGGCCCGCCCCCAAACCAGGGAGACCAACCATGACGACGACCATGTCCCCGGCCGCGACGGCCGAGGCCGCGGGCCATCGGCCCGAGACCGGCGCCCGGAAGGTCCGCTACATCACCCGGCTCGACCAGCTGCCGGGGCTCGGCGACGGCGAGCGGCGGCGGCTCGCGCCGGTCGCGGGGCGCTACGCCTTCCGCGTCAACGACTACTACGCCGGGCTGATCGACTGGTCGCGGGCCGACGACCCGCTGCGCCAGCTGGTCGTCCCGCGCACCGAGGAGCTCGACGCCTACGGCGCGCTCGACGCGAGCGACGAGGAGGCGAACACGGTCGCGCGCGGCGTGCAGCACAAGTACGACGACACGGCGCTGCTGCTGTGCAACGAGGTCTGCGGGGCGTACTGCCGCTACTGCTTCCGCAAGCGGCTGTTCATGAACGGGAACGACGAGGCGACCAACGACGTCTCGGCGGGGCTGGCCTACATCCGCGAGCACCCGGAGATCACCAACGTCCTGCTGACGGGCGGCGACCCGCTGCTGATGTCCACGCGCCGGCTGCGCGAGATCATCGAGGCGCTGCGGGGCATCGGGCACGTGCGGATCATCCGCATCGGCTCGAAGATGCCGGCCTTCGACCCGTGGCGGCTGAGCCGCGACACGGAGCTGCGGGCGCTGCTCACCAGGTATTCGGGGCCCGAGCGCCGGATCTACCTGATGGCCCACTTCGACCACCCGCGCGAGCTGACAGAGGCCGCCGTCGAGGGGCTGGCCGGCTGGCAGGCGGCGGGCGTCACCTGCGTCAACCAGTGCCCGCTCGTCCGCGGCATCAACGACGACCCGGACGTGCTCGCCGAGCTGTGGGCGCGGCTCTCGTATGCCGGCTGCCCGCCGTACTACCTGTTCCAGGGGCGGCCGACGGCGGGCAACGCACCCTACGAGGTGCCCATCGTGCGCGGCTGGCGCATCTTCCAGGAGGCGCTGGCGAGGGGCTCGGGGCTCGCCCGGCGGGCGAAGTTCGTCATGTCGCACGCCACGGGGAAGATCGAGATCCTGGCCGTCGACGAGCGGAGCATCTACCTGCGCTACCACCAGGCGAAGGACCGGCGGGACCTCGGGCGCTTCCTCGTCGCCAAGCGCGACGAGGAGGCCGGGTGGCTCGACCAGCTCGACTGGCGCGAGTGGACCACCGCCCGGGCGTAGCGGCCCGCCAGGCCGCAGGCCCGCCAGGGATTGAAACCAGCGATCGAAACGCACAGGCGGCGACGCTCCCTCCACGGGAGCGAGGATTGAAACGACGGCTTCGCGGTGCTGACGACGACACCGGGACCGCGGCTGGCCGCCGTCACCGAGCACCGCCGGCTGGCGGTGCTCGGTGACGAGGACGTCGACCGCTGGCTGAGCCCGGACACCGGCCCGCGGGAGCTGGCGGCGCTGGCGCGCCTCGGCGGCCGGCGGGACTACCGCATCCGGGCCGCGGACTCGCGGTGGACGACGCGAGCAACGACGGGCCGGGGCTGCTGGCCGTGGCCCGGGCGTGATCCCGGCGGCGGCCTGATCCAACGCGTTGGAACCAGTGGGCGTGGCGTTGGTCGCTCCCCGGGCGGGAGCGAGGATTGAAACAACGATGAAAGTTCACACACATACCGCGGGAACGCTGGCAGGCAGGCCGTGCACGACCGTTCGCCTCGAGGCGAACCCCTTCTCCGGCGTGGCGCCCGAGGACGCTGCCGCCGCGCTCGCCGAGCTGCTCGCGCGCGAGCCCACAACGGGGCACGACGACGAGGCCGGCGCCACGGTGATCTCGGTATCCGACACGCACGAGGCGCCGTGGCTGTGCGCCCTGGCGGCGGCCGCGGTCATCGCAGACGCAGAGTGCATCCACGCCGCGGCGCCGATGCGAAGCGTCTGGGTCGCGTCCGACACGGTCCGCGAGTGCGTCGCCGTCTGCGTGTACTCGGGAGGGACGCTCGCCTGCACCGGCGATCGCGCGGCGTACCGCAACGGTCTGGACGAGTAGGGAGACGACCGCATGCGCATCCTGCACACGGCCGACTGGCACCTCGGGGCGCGGCTCGGGCCGCACGAGCGGCTCGACGACCAGCGCACGGCGCTCGCCGGGCTGGAACGGACGGCCGAAGACGCCCGGCCGGACCTGATCCTGCACTGCGGCGACGTATGGGACACGTTCCACCCGAGCCACGACGCGCTCCACGCCGGGCTGGTCGCCCTGCAGCGGCTGGCCGCCGTCGCGCCGACCGTCGTGGTCGCCGGCAACCACGACTCGTTCAAGCTGCTGCGCGCGCTCGACGAGGGGCTGGCCCACGGCCCGGGGCCCCGGCGGCTCCGGTTCGTGACCGCGCCGCGGGTCCTGCGGGTGGAGACCGCGGCCGGCGAGGCCGCCGTGGCCTGCCTCCCGTTCCTGACCCGGGCCATGGCCCGCCGGGAAGGGGCGGACGGCCCGCCGCCCGAAGACCGCCGGGAGTACGCGGCCGCCGTCGCGCGCGTCAACGCGCGGCTCGCCGCCGAGGCGTCGGCCGTGAGCGGGGCGGCAGCCAGGGTCTACGCGGCCCACGCCTACGTCGCCGGCTGCCGGCCGGGCAAGTCCGAGCGGCGGGTCACCGTGACCGACGACTACGCCGCCGAGGCGGACGACGTCCCCGAGCTCGACTACGCCGCGTTCGGGCACATCCACGACGCGCAGCAGGTCGGCCGCTCCCCGGCGGCCCGCTACGCCGGGTCGCTGGTGCGGATCGGGTTCGACGAGGCCGAGCCGCGCAAGACGACCGCGATCGTCGAGATCGGCGCCGGCGGCGCACGGGTCGAGACCACGGCCAACGAGACCGGCCGGCCCCTGGTCGACTTCCGCGGCACGATGGGCGAGCTCGAGGCGCTCGCGGCCGGGGGCGGCCTGGACGGCCACCTCGTCAAGGCCGTCGTCCTCTCCGACGAGCGCGTGCTCGACATGGCCGAGCGCCTGCGCGCCGGCTCGCCGAAGGCCGCCGTCGTCGAGCTCCTCGGTCGCGTCGGCAACGACGAGGCGAAGGCCATCACCGACTACGAGTACGCGGACGTGGCCGAGCCGCCCGTCGGGGAGCTCTTCGACGAGTGGCGCAAGACGCGCGGCGGCGAGGGCCGGGGCGCCGACGCCGCCATCGGCCGGCTCTTTGCCGAGGCCCTGGCCAACGCCGAGGCGCCCGGGACGTCCGACTTCGGCATCGGGGCGCTGGCGGCCGAGTTCGACCAGCTGCGCGCCCGCCTCGCGGCGGCGCCCGGCGGCGAGGGGCGGTAGCACCGGGCGCGCCGCGAGGCCGGGCCAACCCAACCGCAACGACCGCGGCCGCCGGGCCGCTTCACGAGAAAGCCGGGAAACCATGAGACCGATCCGCCTCAGCATCGAGGGGCTCCGCTCCTTCCGCACGTCGCCGCCGACGGTCGTCGACTTCGAGGGCCGCGACCAGCTGGCGATCGTCGGCGACACGGGCGCCGGCAAGTCGTCGCTGCTCGAGGCGATGACCTACGCGCTCTACGGGCAGACGTCGTTCAGCGGGCACGCGGGCCAGGAGCTCATGAACGACGGCGCCGGCTACCTGCGCGTGGCCTTCAGCTTCTGGGCGGACGACTACGTGTGGGAGGCCGTGCGGGGCCTGACCCGCCGTCCCGGCGGCGAGACGGGCGGCCAGACCGCCACGCTCTCGCGCTACGGCGACGCCGACGAGACGCTCGAGACGGTCGAGGGCGTCAAGGAGGTCAACCGGCGGGCCGCCGCCCTGCTGGGCCTCGACGCCGGCGCGTTCCTGCGCACGATCGTTCTGCCCCAGGGGCGCTTCGCGCGCCTGCTCTCCGAGGACGAGCCGCGCAGCCGGGCGCGGATCCTGCGCCAGATCTGGCGCACGGACGACCTCGACGCGGCCGGGGCCGCGGCGGCCGCGGCGCTCGAGGCCGGCCGCACGCTCGGCGAGCGCCTGGCCGTCGAGCTCGACCACCACCCCGAGGACCCGCGCGCGCGGCTCGCCGAGCTCCGCGCCGAGGCCGCGAGGACGGCCGGGGCCGCCGAGCGCGAGACCGCCCGGGCGGAGGCGCTCGAGGCGCGGGCGCGGACCGTGCGCGAGACGCGCGAGGCCCGCGAGCGGATCGAGGCGGCGCTCGAGACCGCCCGGGGCGCCCGGCCCGACGCCGGGGACGTGCGCGCCGTCGCGGCGGCCGCCCGCGGGCTCAACGAACGCCAGCGCGCCGCCGAGCAGGAGGGGCGCGCGGCCGAGGCCGCCGTCGACGCGAGCCCGGCCCCCGAGGCCGGCGCGCGCGAGGCCGCCGGCCGCACGCTCGAGGCCGTGCGCGAGGCGCGCGCCGCCACCGCCGAACAGGACGCCCGCGACAGGGCGCAAGGCGAGGCCGTCCGCGCAGCCGACGAGGCCGCCGCGCGGCTCGACGCGGCCGAGGCGGCCCTGCGGGACGCCGCCGACGCCGAAACGGAAGCCGGGACAGCCGGCCGGATCCCGCAGCTCGCGGCCGACGCCGAAGCCGCCCGCGAGAAGCTCGCGGCCCTCGCCGCGCAGTACGACCGCTACGCCTACCAGGCCCGCGAGCCGGCGCTGGCCGCGCGGGCGGACGCCGAGGCGCTCGAACGGCGCGCCGTCGACACGCTGGCCGAGGCGACGGCCGCCGCCGGGCGGTGGCAGCAGGCCGAGGCCGAGCGCGCCCGGGCCGAGGAGGCGCTGGCCGCGGTGCGCCGACGCGAGGCGGCCTCGCACGCCGCCGAGGGCCACCAGCCGGGCGACCCCTGCCCGGTGTGCACGCGGGCGCTGCCCGCCGGCTGGAGCCGGCCGCCGGGGACCGACACGGCCGCGGCACTCGACGCCGCCGGCGACGCCGACCGGGCGGCCCGGGAGGCGCAGGCCCTGGCGGCCAGGACGGCGGCGGCGGCCAGGCAGGCCGCGCGGGACCTCGGCGCCGCCGAGGAGCGCGCGGCGAAGCTCGAGGCCGAAGAGCGCCAGCAGCTCGCCGCGCTGCTCGCGGCGACGGGCGCCCCCGCGGCCGGCGAGTGCCCGCCCAGGGACGAGGCCCTGCGGCCCATCGAGGAAGCCGTGCGGGCGGGCGGGGAGGCGCTCGAGGCGTTGCGGGGCGAGGCGGCGCGGCTGCGCACGGCGGCCGAGGTCGCCGCGGCCGCCGTGCGCGACGCCCGGGCCGCGCAGGTGCGGGCCGCCACCGAGGCGACGGGGCGGCGGAACGCGGCGGCCGAGGCCCGGGCGGCCGCGGTCGACGCCGGCGAGGCGCTGCGGCGGCTGGCCGCGCCCGAGGAGGCCGGGATCCTGGCCGCCGCGGCCGGACCGGCGGCCCCCGGGGCGCTCGATGCAGTCGAGCGGAGCGCGAAGGCCCGCGCGCGGGCCGCGGACGAGGCCGCGGACGCCCACGCGGCCGCAACGGCCCGGCTGGGGCGGGCGGCACAGGCGCTGGCGGTCCTGGACGGGGACCGGCGCGCGCTGGTCGCCGAGCCGCTCGCCAGGGCCCTGGCCGAGACCGGGCGCTGCCGCGAGCGGCTCCACGAGGCGGCGGTGGCGGCGGGCGCCGGGACGGCCGTGCCCCGGCTGCCGCTGACGCCCGACCCCGAAGAGGCCGAACGCGCGATCGCGCGCGTCGCCGAGGCCGCGGGACAGGTCGAGGCCCGCTGCCGCGAGCGGCTGGCCGAAGCGGCCGGTGTCGAGCAGGCGGCAAGGCATGAGGCGGCCGCGGCAGCGCCCGGCGGGGACGCGGACCCCGAGGCGCTGGCCGCGGACGCGGCCCGCACGGCCGAGCGGGCGCGGAGCGCCGCCGAGGCCGCGGCCGAGGAGGCCGGGCGCTTCGCCGGGCGCGTCGGCGACATCGAGCGGCTGCGGGCGCTGGCCGCGCGCGCGGCCGCGCGGACGGCCGGCATCGAGGAGCTGGCCGGCGGGCTGCGGCCGGGCGGGTTCCCCAAGTGGCTGACGCTGCGCCGCTCGGTGGACCTGCTGCGCCACGCCTCGCGCCGGCTCGAGGAGATGAGCGACGGGCGCTACGCGTTCCGCGACCCGCGCGACACGGCCGAGCAGTGGAAGGTGCTCGACCGCTGGAGCGGGGCGACGCGCTCGCCGGCCGCGCTCTCGGGCGGCGAGCAGTTCATGGCGTCGCTGGCGCTCTCGCTCGGCATGGTCGAGACGATGGGCGAGCGGGGCGGGCGACTCGAGTGCTTCTTCCTCGACGAGGGCTTCGGGACGCTCGACCACCGGACGCTCGACGAAGCGCTCGACGCGCTGGACCGGGCGGCGACGCCGGACCACATGGTCGGCGTCATCACGCACGTGCGCCAGGTCGCCGAGCGGATGGCGTCGGTGCTGCTCGTCGAGCGCGACCCGGCGGGCGGCAGCCGCGCGCGCTGGCTGACCGACGCGGAGCGCGGCGGGGCGCTCGAGAAAGACGCCGGGCTCGGGCTGACGAGCATCTAGTTCCGATTCACGCTCCCGCGTGGGAGCGTCCAGCCGGCCGTCCCAACGTGTTGGGACGGTGCGGCGAAGGAGGGCAGCATGCGGAGACGCCGGGACACGGACAGCCACAACGCGGTCATCGGGACGCTGCTCTGGATCGCGCTGGTCGCCGTACTGCTGGTCGGGATGGCCGTCGTCGACCGCCGGTTCGACGAGATCGAGGCGCGGATGAGCGCCCTCGAGCGCGGCCTCGGCACCGCGATCGCGGCCATCGCCGAGGTCGCCGAGGAGGTCCAGCGGATTCACGAGGCGCACCGGGCGCAGGCGGACCCCGGCGCCAGCGGAGAAGACGAGGGCGGTCAAGGCCCGGGCGATGCGCCACAGGCCGCCCGCACGCGGCCGGACGGGACGCGGCAACCGAGGTAGGTCAATGGAGACCGGGACACGGGAAGCGGGCGCGACGCGCGCCGTCCGGCTGCCGGCTGCCGGCAGCGGGCCCCAGCCGCTCTGGATCACGGCGCCGGCGCAGGACGCGCTGGGGTCGCTCGGGCGCGCGAGCGTCGACGCCGTGGTGACGGGCGTGCCCGGCTTCTGGCTCGACGCGGACGGCCGGCGGCCCGGGGCAATCGGCAACGAGAACACCCTGCCAGAGTACGTCACGCGGGTCGCCGGCGTGTTCCGCGAGGTCAGGCGGGTGCTGCGGCCGCGGGGCACGGCGTGGCTGCACGCGGCGGACAGCACGTACTCCGGCCGCGGGCGCGGGGGCGCCCGCCGGGGCCGGGGGCGGGCGCTCGACGCGGCCGGCGGCGCCGGCGTGGGGAGCGCCCGCAAGTCGCTGCTCGGCATCCCGTGGCGGCTGGCTCACGCGCTCTCGGCCGCGGGCTGAAGCGTGCGCGCCGCCGTCCGGGTGGTGCGGGCCGGCCCGGCGCGGCTGCACGCCGGCGACCGGCCCGGGCGGCGGAGCGAGACGCTCTTCCTGCTGTTTCAACCCCCGCTCCGGTGCACCGAGGTGCACGGGAGCAATCACTGCGGTGGCTCGCCCGGGGCCACCAGACGCTGCCAGAGTACATCGCCACGGATCGAAACGAACCGAAACAAAGATTGACGCTCCCACGCGGGAGCGAGAATTGAAACCGATGCAGGAGCGAAGATTGAAACGCATCGCGGCAGATGTCCGCAACGAGCGCAGGCTGCTGCGCCATGCCGGGCGGGCGCTCGGCGCCGTGCGGTCCGAAGCCGACGCGCTGGCGAGACGCTGCGCAAACGGCGACGCCGAGCGGGCGGCATGGAGCGCCTGGCTCGCCTGGGCCGGGCAGATGCGGCTCGCCGCCGCCTGGCTCGCCGGCGGGCCGGAGCCACCGCCCGGGCCGTTCGCGGCGGGGCGTACCGGGCCGACGGGGCGGCGCGAGGTGCTCCTCCGGCCCCCGGGCGAGCCGGCGGCGCAGCCCGTCGCCGAGACCAGCGTGAAGGGCGTCGAGCGCGCCGCCGTGGCCTGGGCGGTGGCCGCCGTCACGCGGCACGGGCCGAGGCCCGCCGCATGCGGGGCCGGGCCGCCGACCGTGTTGCGGATCGACCTCAAGGGCGTCGGCGGCGAGGCGCGCTACACGCTGACGGCGTCCGTCGGCGCCAGCGGCATGGTCGCCGCAGTGGATGCATACAAGTGCGACCGGCCGGCAGGCGGGGGCAGGACGCGTCGCCTGCGGGTCGGCGTGGACGACCGGCGGACACTGGCTTGGTTCGCCGCGGGAATCGAAACGGATTGAAACGGAACGGCGCTGACGCGAGGCGGACGCTTGCCTAGTTCGCCGCGGGGATTGAAACACGGGGATCAAAACAAAAAACATCGGGTCGCCGCCGATCTGCCGACAGCTGGAGTGAAACATGTGAAACAAATGAAACGAAACAGTGTCGCTTGATGGGGCGCTTTCTGTCGCTTGATGGGGCGCAAAATGTCGCTTGATGGGGCGCCGAATGTCGCTTGATGGGGCGCTCGGGTCCAAAAAACCCAATGAAAATGCTACTTTTTTCGCCGCCCGACGTACGTACGACTTACGACACCGACGCACCTGATTCTGCACCCCCCCCTGCGCGTGTAATTCCTTCCAGGAATTACGCGCTTGGGGGGTACGTACATAATAGCAACCGGGCGCGCGCAAGCAACATTCATGCCAACGCGGCGACGCCGCCGACCGCCCCGCCGCTCCCAGGGCGGGACGCGGCGACGAGGATTGAAACGATTGAAACCTCAGAGCGCTTCGCCAGGATTTCAGGGGGGAGGACCCGCCCGGGTCTGAGAAATCGCCTCACAGGGGCGTTTTCGCGCCTCCTCGGCCGAATCTGAAGAGGTAGCTGACGTGACAGGACGTTCCCTGCGCAGGGAACGTGGGATTGAAACGGATTGAAACGGCTGGCGGTCCGACCGCCCGGCGACCGTCCGGCCCGGCGACCCCGGGACCGACCGGGTCGCCGGCCTCGCCGAACTCCGCGCCGGGATCGCCGCCGTGGAGTCCCGGATCCTCCGGATGCTCGGCGGCGGGGCGGTAAACTGAACGAGCTGAACGAGTCGCTCCCTGGATCAGGGAGCAGGGATTGAAACCGGGAATCAGACCGGGCCAGGGCGAAACTGGATTGTCGCTCCCCACGCGGGAGGGCAGATTGAAACTACGGGAATCCCGGCGGCGGCAGCACCCGGCGCCCGGCGAGGACCAGATCGCCCGCCGCGTGCAGGCGCTGGAGACACTCGACCGCACGGTCCCGGAGCCGGCGGCGGCGACGCATGCTGGACGTCGGATAGCACAGGGCGATCAGGCCCTCGTCGCTGAACGGCTCGTAGCGGTCCCGGTCGCGGCTCTGGACCCACTCGCCGCCCTTGTCCCGTACGCGGGTCAAACCGGGCCGGAACCAGTGATACGCGAGACCGAGCAGCGCGCGGTACGCGGGCGCCGACGTCCAGCCCCAGTACCGCAGGCGCATCCGGTTGATAGCCGGCCCCTCCGACGAGCCGGGCGGCAGGTGCACGCAGAGCGTGACGTTGTCGTCCAGGCGGCCCGCGCCGCGAGGCAGGTCGGCGAAGCTGACGACGCGCCGCATCCCGCCGCCATCGACACTGTACGGGAACCGCGCCTCCTGGCGGTCGAGCGCATGGCAGGCCGCCAGCAGCACCGGCCAGTACTCGGTCGGCCGCGGCTGCCGCCGCGAGCCGTCGTAGAACCACGACAGGAACTCCCGCAGCGGGACGGTGACCCCGACCACCTGCCTGACCGCGCGCCGCCAGTCCTGCCGCATCACGGCCGTGACGCCTTCGATGAAGATCCGCAGCGCGAGGTCGGCGCCGTGCCCGCCCCGGGCGCGGCCCGGCTCGACCGTGAGCAGCGAGTAGAGCGGGAAGGGGATGACCGGGGCCTCGGCACTGCCGTGGCCCTCGAGCGCCGGGAGCCAGCCCTCGCTGAGCATGCTGGTCGGGACGACCGGAGGAGGCGCCCCGGGGCCGATGCGGGAAAGCCGGACCGGAACGCCCGCGGCCAGGCTCGCCGGCAGCAGCGGGGCGCCGTGCGTGTTGAGCTGCACCGGCTCGGGAAGCCCCGCGCGCTCGGCGACGACCGCGAGCATCGAGAGCCCGTTCACGCCGCAGATGTCGGCGAGCGAACGCACCACGGCCGAGCCGGCGGACCCGGCGCCGTCCGCCGGCGGAACCCGCCGCGGGATGCCGTCCACGGCAACCCCCCGCAACGTGTCGCGGCCGACGGCCCAGCCGGCGTCGCCCACCTCGACGTGGTCACGCTCCATCATGACGAGGACCGACGCGAGCCCGTGCATCCGCCGCGCGACGACGTTGTCCGGGAGCCGTACAGACAACACGTTGCGGTACGACGGCACCGGCCACGGCGACCCCCTCGACTCGGACAGGACCGACGCCGCGGAGCAGACGGCCTCGACGCCGGGACGAGAGACGGCGGCGCGGAAGACGCCGGACTCGCCCTGCGGGCCGCCGGCGACGCGCAGGGCGCGGCCGTTGCGCTCGACGACGTCGGGATCAGCCGCCGGAGAGCGGCGGGAACGGGAGCCGGAACGAGCCATACGGACACCTCCTGGCAACAGGGAAACGGAACGGTCGAACGCCCGCCGGGACCAGCTCAGCTCTGGCCGCATCCGGCAGGGTCGCGATCGGAAAAGTAGCGCACGGTGCCCGGGTTGAACCCGAGACGCAGCGTATCGACTGGCCAGCGGCCAACGTACGAGAGCTGACGGAGATCCGAACGCCCGCGGGCGCACACGTCCCCGTCAGCGGTGACCGGATCGAACGAGACGATCATGTCCACCGAGGCGGCCAGGTCGCTGGAGTCGCGGAGCATGCCGTCGGACTTGCGCGCGTGGTGTACGAGGCAGACGCCGGCCCCGGCGTCCGCCAGGGCCCGCAGGGTCTCGACGACCCGCCGCATCGCCATCGCGTCGCTCATCGACTCGGCCTTCGTCTGCGCGACCCAGGCCGTGAGCGAGTCGACCAGCACGACGGCCGGCCGCTGCCGCTCGCAAGCGGCTAGGATGCGGCCGAGCCCCTGCCGGGGCGAGCCGACCCAGACGCGGCCGAGGTGGCGCTCGCGGCACAGCCCGTAGCGGCGCAGCCGCGCAGCAAACAGGCCCAAGGGCTCCTCGCTGATCACGGCGACAGTCCCGTCGCCGAGCAGCGGGGCGCAGAAGCCGCGGAACGGCTCCCCGTCGAGGGCGGCGAGCAGGGCCTGCGCGAGCACGGTCGACTTGCCCGCCTTCGGCTCCGACGAGACGATCGAGACCCGCTCGCGCCACACGAAGCCGGGGACCAACGCGTCGGGCTTCTGCTGCGACGCGTCGACGACCACGGCATCCTCGAGCGGCGTCCAGCCGGTGTCGGCCGCCGCCTCCGCCCCGGGCGGGCCGGCGCCGTTGCCGGCGGCCCGCCGGCCCTGCAGGTAGCGCCGGCCGGCCTCGATGCCGATCTGGATCTCCTCGTCGGTGTACGGTTCGTAATCGGTCCCGTGACCGGCGGCCGTCCTGTTCGGTCCATCGTTGACGTCACTCATGTGCCATGGCCTCCCTCTCGATTGCAGACATCCGGGCCACCGCCGACCAGTCGGCGCCCGGCCCGGCGCGGTAGACGCGGTAGGAACGGCCCGCCAGCGCCAGCTCGAGGCCGAGCCGGTGCGCGGCCCGGTCCCCGGCCGCGTCGCTGTCGGGCGAGACGACGACGGGCCCGGAGGCCCAGCAGGCGCACCGGCGGAAGCCGGCCGGGGCGCCCGCCGCGCCGAAGACGGCGGCGCCCGCCAGATCGACGACGCCCAGCTGCGACAGGCGCACGACGGCCAGCGCGTCGAGCGGTCCCTCGACCAGCCACAGCCCGCCGCCGGGCCGGCCCGCCGCGGCGACGAACACCCGGCGCCCGCGCGCAATCCACGACCCGAGGACCGACGGGCGCTTGCCGGCGCAGCGAAACGCCGCCGCCCGGCCGCCGGGCAGGACGGCCTCGACCTGCACGGCGCGGGTCTCGGACTCCAACGGGCCCGCGAAGCGGTAGACGAGCGCGCCGGCGGCCCCCGGAGGCAACGCCGGCCGGCAGCCGGCTGCCGCGGCACGTCTCGCCGGGAGCCAGCGGACGGCCGGCGGCGCGGGCCGGGCGCGGTCGATGACCCGGCGCCGGTCCGCCAGGTAGGCGAACCCGGGCTGTGAGGGGTCGAGTCGGACGGCGGCGGCCCACACGCGGGCCGGGCGCGGGTCCGGGTCCGGCTCGAAGACGTCCCGGCCCGCGGCCGCGGCCGGCGGGGGCGGGCGCGGCAGGTCGACCACCGCGCGGAGGTGCGCCAGGAAGTCCTCGTCATCGAGGCGGGTGCCACAGCGCCGGCAGCCGGCGCGGACTTCGGCGCGCTCGCCCGGGCCGAACCAGCAGGTGTCGCGGCCATCGCCACTGAGCGGGCACGGCCCGTGCCACTCCGCGCCCCTACGGCGCCAGCCCGGGCGCATTGAGAGCGCCGCTCTCAGCGCGTCCCACGTGACCGCGCGGCGGGCGGCGCCGGCCGGCGGGGCGCCGGCCGGCGGACGGTCCGTCCCAACACGTTGGTCCATGCTCTGCCCCGCCGACTACCAGCGCCCTGCCGGCGCGCGGCGTCCCGTGCGCCGCGAAGAAGCCAGTGCGTACGGATCGCCGGTATCGAGCCAGGACCGCACCTGGGACCGCGACCACCGCAGGCGGCGGTCGATGGCCGCAAGGGGCGGCACGGGGAACGTGCCGTCACAGACGCGGCGGGCGATCGTGGCGGCCGAGCAGTCGAAGAGCGCCGCCATGTGCTCGATCAGCATCACTTCCGGGAACTCGTCGAGCAGCGCACCCGACGGACGCAACGACGTGTAGCCGCGGGCGGCGGCGACGAGCAGCGCGCGTTTCACCATCCCCTCCACACTCCGGGCGGGAGCATACCGGGGAGCAGCCGCGGCCAACGCCGGCCCCGCCCGGCCGGGACCCTCCCCGGCGGGGCGGCCGGGCCCCCACGGCCCCGGCTTGCGCAGCCGCCGGCGCGCCCCGTGACGGCCGGCTCTCGTTGGACAGACTCCAAGACAGCACCCCGACTCGGGCGGTATCCGTTAAGATGCCGGCTAAGCGGACGGGGCCGGATTCCAACCCGCCGCGCGCGGCGATCCAGCCGGTTGCCGGTCCGTGCGGGGCAACAGCAGGCTTTCTCGTATTGGGTAGTCTCCATATGCGGAACTATATTCGCATACAACACAAGCCGCAAGGCCGCCTCCGCTGCTACAGTGACCACCGAATGCCGAACCTGCCAGAGCGGCTGCGGGAAGCCCGCCGCAGAGCGGGCCTGCGGCAGGTCGATCTGGCCGCCGCGATAGGCGAGTACGACCACACGGTGATATCCGCCATCGAGAACGGACGCAGCTCGATGGCGCTCAATCCCCTGGTCAGGGCAGCCGACGCGTTGCGGGTGAGCACCGACTACCTGCTCGGACGAACGGACGAGCCGAGGACGGCCAGGCGGGGCAGACAGGCGCACGCAACCGGCGAGCGGCTGCCGCTCATCGACGACGTGCGGCTGGGCCGCGCGCTGGCCGCGATCATCAACCACCACGAGCGGCTCAACGAGTACGGACGCAAAACGTTCCTCTCAGACCTCGAGAAGCACTTCCCGTCGCTGCCCTGGCGGGAAGAGAGGCGCCGCGTGGAGGCGCCATCCGCCGGAACATGACCCCCCCGCCCGGCGGCAAGCCGCCGAAGCCGCCGCGCAAGCGCTCGAAGCGCGTCGCCACCGGCATCCGGCGCCGGCCCAACGGCCGCCTCGAGGCCTACGTCGAGGCGCTCGGGCGCACCCGCTCGAAGACATTCCCGGCCGGGACGCCGCGCCGGACGATAGAGGCCTGGCGCGCCGAACAGCGCGAGGCGCTCGGGGGAGTCGCCGCCACCTCCGGCGACGGGACTCTGAGAGGCGACATCCGCATCCACGCGGCAAGCCTGCGCGCGAACACCACTTTCGACGAGCAGGTCACCATCCTCGAACGATGGGCCGAAGCCCTCGGACCGGCGCGGCGGCGCGGGAGCATCAGCCGCCACGAGATCGAGGAGGTGGCCGCCGGCTGGCTCGAGCGGGGCATGGCCGCCGCGACGGTGCGCAAGCGCCTGCAGATGCTGCAGGCACTATGGAGCAATCTCGACGGGGAAGAGGCGCGAAACCCGGTCCGTTCGGTACGCCGGCCGACGCGCGAGCCGACCCAGGCTCGGGGACTTCCCACCGAGCGGGTGCGGGCGCTGCTCGGCGCCATACGGAGCGAACAGTCGCGAACGATCTGCCGGGTGATCGCCTGGACCGGACTCACGCACCAGCAGTTGCGCGAGCTGACGCCGGCCGACATCGACTGGGACAGCCGTAGCGTGCGGACGCGCGGCCGGCGCAAGGGGCGCGGCGCGCCGGCGCGCTTCGTGCCGCTGCTAGACGAGGGTCTCGAGGCGCTGGGCGCGTTCGACGCGGCCGACCTCTACGGAAAAGTGAACAACCAGACGGTATGGAAGCACGTCAAGGAGGCTGCCCGCGCGATCGGAGACCCGGGCATCCGGCCCTACGACCTGCGGCACAGCTTCGCGACGCTGGTCTACGAGGCCACTGGCGACCTGACGACCACGGCGTACCTGCTCGGGCACGCCGACGAGGGCACCACGCGCCGGTACGCGCTGAACGCCATCCCCAGCGTCGCGCGGGCCGGAATCGAGAAGACGGACGCCCTTCTCAACCGCCGCAAGCGGCGGCCGGCATGATCCACAGAGACGAACAGCCGGCAGCAGCCGACGCCACCGGCAGACGCTCAACGACCCCGGACGACACCCGGCGCACGCGACCGAAACGGGACAAAATCCTGGCAGGATCCTGGACGGCAACCAGAGGATCCCTATAAACAGGGGACATATACCACATAAAATCGCTTCGGCTACGCGGTGGACGGCACGGTGGTGCGGATCGCGCCGCTCGCCGTCCTGGCCGACGAGGAGGCGCAGCGCCGCAAGCTGGCCGAGGCGCGCGCACTGACCGGGGAGCTGGTCGTCCGCACGCGGACGCTCAGCTACGCGCGGGCGCCGTCCATGGCGCACCTCGTGACGCCGTTGCTCTCGGCGCGGGGTCAGGTCCAGACCGACGAGCGGACCAACACGCTCATCGTCACGGACCTCCGCGAGCGCGTCGCGGCCGCCGAGCGGCTGCTCGACGAGCTGGACAAGCCGGAGCCCCAGGTGGAGATAGAGGCGCGCATCGTCCAGGCCGGGAAGGACTTCGCACGCGCCATCGGCGTGCAGTGGGGCGTGGCCGGCCGCCGCGCGCCGAACCTCGGGAACGCCGCGCCGCTGGGGTTCCTGAACCGGGGCGGCGTGAGCGGCCGCCTCGGGACGCAGGGACCCGAGGACGCGGGCGCCGACCCGCGGGCGGAGCCGACGGAGAACGCCGGCACGGCGGTCAATCTGCCGGCCGCCAACGCCGCGGGGGCGCTCGGCCTCTCCCTCGGGTCGGTCGACGGCGCCCTGAACCTGGACGTGGTGCTGTCGGCCGGCGAGGTCGACGGCCAGGTCAAGCTGCTCTCGCATCCGCGGGTCACGACGCAGAACAACGTCCAGGCCGAGATCGTGCAGGGCGACCAGATCCCGATCCAGGTCGTCGCGAACAACACGGTGACGGTGCAGTTCCAGGATGCTGCGCTCGTGATGCGCGTGACGCCGCAGATTACGGCTGCCGAGACCGTGATCATGCAGGTCGAGATCGAGAACGGCTACGCGGACTTCGGACGCGAGATCAACGGCTTCCCGCCCATCGTCACGCAACGCGCCAGCACCACGGTGCAGGTCGTCTCGGGCGGCCCCACCGTCATCGGCGGGATCTTCGAGAGCGAGCAGAGCTCGCAGAGCAACCGGGTGCCCGCCCTGCACCGCATCCCGCTGCTGGGCTGGCTCTTCAGGAGCATGGCGGACCGGCGGCGGACGGAGGAGCTGCTGATCTTCCTCACGCCGCGGATCGTGCCCTGAGTCCGGGCTGCGGCGCGGCCGCGTACGTGACGCGCGGCCGCGTTTGCTGTCATGCTCATGGTGACGGACGACGCCGCCGGCCGGGCAGCCGCGCTCCGCGCGGCGGTGCAGGCAGCAGGGCGGCGGTCCGGCTGCCGATGACGACAACGAGCCGCGCCGCCGGTGACTCCCGCATCAGCCGGGTCCGCGACCGCGCCGCGGCGCTGGGCCTCGAGGGACTGCTCGTCACCCACCTGGCCAACGTCTACTACCTGACCGGCCTGCGCGCGAGCGCGGCCGCGGTGCTGGTCGACGCCGGGCGGGTCACGCTCGTGACGGATGCGCGCTACGTGACCGCCGCCCGCGCGCTGGCGGATTCGGCCGCGGCGCCGGCGGATCTGGCCGTCATCCAGATCCGCGGGTCGTACGACGAGGCAATCCGGGACGTCGTGCGCGAGCGCGGCCTCGCGCGCGTCGGCGTCGAGGCCGGGAACCTGACCGTGGCGCGCTGGCAGTGGCTGTGCGACAGTCTGGCCGGCGCGGCGACCCTGGTGCCGACCGAGGGGGTCGTGGAAGCGGAGCGGCTCGTCAAGGACGCCGCGGAGCGCGAGCGCCTGCGCACCGCCGGCCGCCTGCTGGCCGACCTCGTGCCGCCCGCGCTGGACAGGGTGCGCGCCGGCCGGACCGAACGCGAGGTGGCGGCGGACGTGGAGCACGCGCTGGCGCTGGCCGGCTTCGACGATCGGGCGTTCGAGACCATCGTGGCGTCGGGGCCCCGCAGCGCCCTGCCGCACGCCCGGCCGACTGGCCGCCGACTGGGCGCCGGCGACCTCGTCGTCTTGGACTTCGGCGGCGTATACGACGGATACTGCGTAGACCTGACGCGCACGGCCTGCGTCGGCCGGTCCACCGCCGGGGCGACGAGGCTCCACGCGGCGGTGCTCGCCGCGCAGACGGCCGCGATTGCCGCCGTCCGCCCCGGGATTCCGGCCAGTCGCATCGACGCGGCGGCCCGGTCCGTTCTCGAGCAGCACGGGCTGGCGGAAGCCTTCGGCCATGGCACCGGCCACGGGCTCGGCATCGAGGTGCACGAGGCGCCCCGGATTGCGCCTGCCCGCCAGTTGCAGCGCGGCGCGTCGGACGTCGTGCTCGAGGCCGGCATGGTGTTCACGATCGAGCCGGGCGTGTACCTGCCGGGCACGGGGGGCGTGCGCATCGAGGACGACGTGCTGGTGACCGCGGCGGGCTGCGAGGTTCTGACGGACGTCTCCCGGGTGCTGGCCGTGTGCTGAGCCGGACCGGCGGCCGGTGACGAGGCGGGAGTTGGCGCGGACGCGATGACGGAGCTCGACGAAATCGAACGGCTGCTCGATCTGATGGACGAGCGCGACCTCGAGGAGCTCGAGGTCGAACGGGAAGGCTTGCACATCAGGTTGCGCAAGCGGCCGCGGGGCGAAGTCGCGGCTCGTCCCGCGCCGGTCCCCGCGGAGGCGCCCGCGCCGCCGCCGCCGGCGGCGGCGGCGAGGTTGCGGACGAGGGACTGCGCGTGGTCAAGTCTCCCATCGTCGGCACGTTCCACCGGGCGCCGGAGCCGGGCGCGCGGCCGTTCGTGGAGGTCGGCTCCGCCGTGCGCAAGGGCCAGGTCCTGTGCATCATCGAGGCGATGAAGCTGATGAACGAGATCGACGCGCAGCACGACGGCGAGGTCGTGGAGGTGTTCGCGGAAGATCGCCAGCCGGTGCAGTACGGCGCAGCCCTGTTCGCCATCAAGCCCCGCCAGAAGCCTGCCCCGTAGAACGGTGCAGACTCCGCAAGGTGCGCACGGCGCGCCTCGGCGGGAGCGGCGCGGGGCGAAGGGGCCCCCGCAAGCGGACGCCGGGGGTTTGGGGCGCAGCCCCATCTTGATGTTCCAGAAGATCCTCATCGCGAACCGCGGGGAGATCGCCCTGCGGGTGATCCATGCCTGCCGCGAGCTGGGCATCGCGACGGTGGCCGTGTATTCCGAGGCCGACGCGCACGCGCTGCACGTGCGGTTCGCCGACGAGGCGGTCTGCATCGGCCCGCCGCAGCCGATCGAGAGCTATCTGAACGTTTCCGCCATCATCGGCGCCGCGGAGATCACCGGCGCCGACGCCATCCACCCCGGCTACGGGTTCCTGTCGGAGAGCGGCCATCTGGCCGCGGCGGTCGAGGCCTGCGGGATCACGTTCATCGGCCCACCCTCCAGCGTGCTGCGCCTGATGGGCGACAAGACGCAGGCGCGCCGCGCCATGCAGCGGGCGGGGCTGCCGGTGCTGCCCGGGACCGCGGAGCCGCCCGCGACCGCCGCCGACGCGCTGCGGGCGGCGCGCCGGCTGGAGTACCCCCTCATGCTGAAGGCCACCGCCGGCGGGGGTGGTCGCGGCATGCGCATCGTGCGCGGGCCCGACGAACTGGAGCCGGCCTGGACGACGGCGCGGCAGGAAGCCGCGGCGGCCTTCGGCAACGGCAGCATCTACCTGGAACGGTACGTCGAGGCGCCGCGGCACATCGAGTTCCAGGTGCTCGCCGATCACCATGGCCGCGTCGTCCATCTCGGCGAGCGGGAGTGCTCCATCCAGCGCCGCCATCAGAAGCTGGTCGAGGAGTGTCCGTCGGCCGTGCTCACGCAGCGCCAGCGCCGCAGGCTGGGCCGGCTCGTCACCGCTGCCGCGCGGGCCGTCGGCTACCGGAACGCCGGCACGTTCGAATTCCTGATGGACCGCAAGGGACGCTTCCACTTCCTGGAGGCGAACGCGCGCCTGCAGGTCGAGCATCCGGTCACCGAGATGGTGACCGGCGCCGATATCGTCAAGGAGCAGATCCGCATCGCGGCCGGCGCGCCGCTGTCGTTCCAGCAGCGGGAGATCACGTGGAGCGGGCACGCGATCGAGTGCCGCATCAACGCCGAGTCCCCCGCGACGTTCCGGCCGAGCCCGGGCGTGGTGAAGGTGTTCGGCGTGCCCGGCGGACCGGGCGTGCGGATCGACACGGCTGCCCACGCCGACTGCACGATCCCGCCCTACTACGACTCGCTGGTCGCGAAGGTCATCGCGCACGGGGTCGACCGCGCGGAGGCGCTGGCGCGGATGCGCCGGGCGCTGGACATGACCGTCATCGAAGGCATCGAGACGACGGTGCCGCTGCACTGCCGCATCCTCGACGACCCGGACTTTCAGCGCGGGCAGCTCAGCACGGCGTTCATGGAGCGCTTCACTCCCGGCTGATGCTGCCCCGCCTGTGCGCGATCGTCGACCAGCAGACCGCCGAGCGGCACGGCTGGCAGCCGCCTGCGCTGGCGCGCGCCTGTCTGGAGGGCGGGGCGCGCTGGCTCCAACTGCGCGTCGCGGACGCCGGCAGCGGCCAGGCGCTGGCGTGGTGCGACGAGATCGTCGCGTCCGCCCGGCGCTGCGGGGCGCGGGTCGTGGTGAACGACCGGGCCGACATCGCGCTGCTCGCCAGCGCCGACGGCGTCCACGTCGGCCAGACCGATCTGCGCCCGGACGCGGTCCGCCGCGTGCTGCCGCGGCCGGCCATCGTCGGCGTCTCGACGCACACGGCCGGCGAGCTGGACGGGTCGCGGGCCGACGAGGCGACCTACGTGGCGGTCGGGCCGATCTACCGCACCCGGACGAAGGAGACGGGCAGCGCCCCCGTCGGCCTCGACCTGGTTCGCTACGCGGCGGGTGCGCAGGGACGTCCGATCGTCGCCATCGGCGGCATCACCCTCGAGCGCGCGCGCGCGGTGCTGGGCGGCGGCGCGTCGGCCGTCGCCGTCATCTCGGATCTGCTGCGCGGCGGCGATCCCGCGCGGCGCGTCGCCGCCTACGTCGCCCTGCTGGAGGCCCCGCCGAAGTAGTCCAGCGTCAGCCTGCGGACGGTGCCCACCAGCAGCAGCAGCCCGATCAGGTTCGGAAAGGCCATGAAGCCGTTCAGCAGCGTGCCGACCGCCCAGGCGAGCGGGACCGAGGCCACGGAGCCCACGAGAATGAGCGCGGTGAACGCGGCCCGGTACGGCATGATGACGCGCGACCCGAACATGAACTCCATGCACTTCTCCCCGTAGTAGCACCACCCGAGGAGCGTCGAGAAGCCGAAGAGGAACGAGCACGCGGCCACGAGCAGCGAGGCGAGCGGCACGGAGGTGGACAGCGCCGCCGCCGTGAGATCGCCGCTGGCGTCCTGGTAGGCGGGATCCGTCCACAGCCCCGACGTGAGAATGACGAACGCGGTCAGGGAGCAGAGCACGATCGTATCCACGAAGACCTCGAAGATCCCGACCACGCCCTGCTCGGCCGGATGCTTCACCTGGGCGATGCCGTGCGCGATCGGGGCGCTGCCGAGGCCGGCCTCGTTCGAGAGCACGCCGCGGCTCACGCCGGCCGACACCGCCTGCGACACCGAGGCGCCCACGAAGCCGCCCAGCGCGGCCGTCGGCGCGAACGCGCTGCCGACGATCAGCCCGAATATCTCCGGGACGCGGCCGATGTGGATGATCAGGAAACTGAGCGTGGTCGCGACGTAGACCAGGATCATCGCCGGCACGAGGCGCTCGGCAACGGCCGCGATCCGCCGGATGCCGCCCAGCAGCACCAGCCCGACCGTCACCATGATCAGCAGGCCCGGCACGAACTGGGGAACCTCGATGCCGGCCAGCGTCCGGGCCGCCTCGACGAATGTCCGCGCCACGGTATTCGACTGCGCCATGTTGCCCGTACCGAGGAGGGCGGTGCAGGCGCCGAAGAACGCGAAGGCGTAGCCCAGGCTCTTCGCCAGGACCGGCGAGGCGATTCCGCCCGTGATGTAGTACATCGGGCCGCTGGCCAGCTCGCCGGTGTCGCGGCGCACGCGATAGTGCACGCCCAGGACGGCCTCGGCGTACTTCGTGGCCATGCCGACGGTCGCGGTGGCCCACATCCAGGCCACGGCGCCGGGGCCGCCGATCAGTATCGCGGTCGCCACGCCGCCGATGTTGCCGTTGCCGACGGTCGAGGCCAGCGCCGTCGAGAGCGCCTGGAACGGGGTGATGGTGCCCCCGTCCTGTTCCGTGCGCTTGCCGAGCGCCCCCGCCATGACGAGGCGGACGGCCAGCGGGAAGCGGCGGACCTGCACGAGCCCGGTGGCGATGGTCACGAGGCCGCCCACGAGAACCAGCACGAGCGGCATCGCGAACGGCTGCCAGACGAAGCCGTCGACCGCCTGTATGCGCTCCGTGAGCGTGTTCATTGCAGCCTCGGCCTCGCGTGGAACATCAGAACATGGCGTAGAAGGTCCAGCCGATGATCAGGCCGATGGCGGCGGGGCAGGCCCAGCGGATGAGCAGCGCCCAGACGCCCGGAACCGGAAACCAGGCGCCCTCGAGGCGCAGCTCGTCGAGGGCCCGGTCGACCCGCCACACGTGCCCGACGAAGACGGCCGTGAGGAAGCCGCCGATGGGCAGCGCGAAGTCGTTCCACGCCGTGATCATCAGCGAGAGGAAATCGATGCCGAGCCCCGGCAGGTTGCTGAGCAGCGGCACCGCGCCGTTGCCGAGCGCGCACGGGATCGCCAGCACGAAGACTCCTGCCGTGACCGTGACGACGGCCCGCCGCCGCGACCAGCCGCGGGAGTCCACGAAGTGCGCCACCGGCACCTCGAGCAGGGAGATCGAGGAGGTCAGCGCCGCCATAGTCAGCAGCACGAAGAAGGCCGCCCCGAACAGCGCGCCGCCCGGCAGCGTGGCGAACAGGCGCGGCAGGACGACGAAAATGAGCTCGGGTCCGCTGCTGGTCGGGTCGAACCCGGCCAGCGAGAAGCCGGCCGGGAAGATGATGAAGCCGGCCAGCAGGGCGATCCCGGTGTCGAGGGCCACGATCCACAGCGCCGCGCCCGCGATGCCCGTCTGCCTGCCCAGGTAGCTGCCGTAGGTCAGGATGCAGCCCATGCCCAGGCTGAGCGAGAAGAACGCCTGACCCAGCGCCGCGTTGTAGACGGACACGTCGAACAGGCTCGACAGGGTCGGCCGGAGGTAGTACGCCAGGCCCTGCGCGGCGCCCGGCAGCGTGACCGCCCGCGCGGCGAGCACCAGCAGCAGGACGATCAGCGCCGGCATGAGCGCCTTGGTGACACGCTCGATGCCCGCACGGACGCCGCCCAGCAGGATGGCCGCCGTCGCGGCCAGGACCAGCAGCGCCAGCAGCACGCTGACGGGCGCGTTGGCGGTGAAGTCGGCGAAGAAGGCGCCGGCGGCCTGCGGATCCGCGGCCAGACCGCCGCTCAGGCTGTACCACGCATAGGCGACGGTCCAGCCGGCGATGACGCTGTAGAAGGACAGGATGCCGGCCCCGGCCAGCACCCCCAGCAAGCCCGCGAGCCACCAGTGCGTACCGGGCCGCAGCAGGGCGAACGAGCGGACAGGCGACTGCTGCGTCCGGCGCCCGATCGCGATCTCGCTGACCATGATCGGGAGACAGATCAGACCGATGCAGGCGAGGTAGACGAGCACGAACGCCGCCCCGCCGCCCTGTCCCACCCGGGTCGGGAAGCCCCAGATGTTGCCCAGGCCCACCGCCGAGCCGGCGGCAGCCAGGATGAATCCCGCGCGCGTACCCCAATTGCCGCGTCCGGACATGTCCGCCGCATTCTACTGCAGGTCGGCCGCAACCCGAAGGGCGCGCCCCGTCGCGACCGACCCCGGCTAGGGCGCCGGGTCTCGCCGCGCACTGTTAAGATTGTGGTTTGCTGCCCGACGCGGAGTCTGCACCGTACAACCGCGCAGACTCCGCAAGCCGCGCACGGCGCGGCTCGGCGGCAGCGGCGCGGGCGCAGAGGCTCCCGCAAGCGGACGCCTGGGGTGCGGGGCAGGCCCGTTTGATTGAAGCGCCGGCGCAGCCGGCGCAAGGCGCGCACAGCGCGCCTCGGCGGCAGCGGCGCGGGGCGCAGGGGCCCCCGCAAGCGAACGCCGGGGGCTTGGGGCGCAGCCCCATCTGAATGAGGTAGAGGGTGACCGTACAAGAGGCCACGGCCCGCATGCTCGACGGCTCCGCCGCCGCGTCCGATATCCGCGAGGGGCTGCGACCACGAATCGAGTCGTTCACCCGGCGCGCGGGACGCCCGCCAAAGCTGGGCATTCTGCTGGCCGGCAACGATCCCGGCTCCGAGATCTACGTCCGGAACAAGATCAGGAACAGCGAGCAACTGGGCATGGACAGCGACCTGCGGCGGCTGCCGGACGCCGCGCCGCTGGAGGACGCGCTGGCCATCGTTGCGGAGTTCAACGCGAGCGCCACGCACGACGGCATCCTCGTGCAGTCGCCGCTGCCCGCGGGCATGGGCGCCGACGCCGAGGAGCGCGTCTTCGATGCCATCGCGGCCGCCAAGGACGTCGACGGCTTCACGCCCGCCAACGTCGGCCGCCTGGTGCAGAAGCGGCCGGCGCTGGCGCCCTGCACGCCGTCCGGCATCATCGAGCTGCTCGACCGCGAGCGGGTCGAGATTGCCGGCGCCCGGGCGGTGGTCATCGGGCGCAGCGATATCGTGGGCAAGCCGATGGCGATGCTCCTGCTGCACCGCAACGCCACCGTGACGATCTGTCACTCGCGCACGACCGACCTGCCGGCCGTGGCCGCCGCGGCCGACATCCTGGTGGCCGCGATCGGCCGCGCCGCGTTCGTGACGCGCGACTTCGTGAAGCCGGGCGCCACGGTGATCGACGTCGGGATGAACCGGCTCGACGATGGTGCGCAGGTGGAAGCGCTGTTCGGCTCGGGATCGGGGAAGCTGGCCGCGTTCCACAAGCGGGGCTCCGTCGTGACCGGCGACGTGCACCCGGAGGTCGCGGCGGTTGCCGGGGCCTTGACGCCGGTGCCCGGGGGCGTCGGACCGCTGACCATCGCCATGCTCCTGTCCAACACGGTCCGGGCGGCCGAGGAGCGCCTGCGCGCCCGCGGGGCGTGACCGTCCGCCAGCGGCCCGCCGGGAGACCGCCCGCCGGCCGCCGTCAGGCGGCCGGTCCGGTCAGCGCCCGGTAGATCGATTCCACCTGCCGGTCGGTATCGTCGAACGAGCCGCCGGTCCGCACGACGAAGTCGGCGCGGGCTGCCTTGACCGCGGTCGGCAGTTGCGCCGCCAGCCGCTTGCGGCCCTCGTCCGGCGCGAGCCGGTCGCGTTGCGCCAGGCGGGCCAGCTGGGTCGCGGCGTCGCACGCCGTGACGATGACCCGGTCGAACTCCGCCGCGCGGTCCGTCTCGAACAGCAGCGGGATGTCGGCGATGCCGAACGGCGCGGTGGAGGACGTGGCCACGCGCTCGAACCAGTCGTCGATCGCCGCGCGGACATGCGGGTGGACGATCGCTTCGAGATCGGCGCGGGCGGCCGCGTCGTCGAACACCAGGGCGGCCAGCCGCCGGCGGTCGAGCGCGCCGTCGGGAGTGAACAGCGCCGGGTCGAAGCGGGTCCTGAGCGCCGTCCAGGCCGGGCGCCCGGGCTCGACGACCTCGCGGGCGAGGCGGTCGGCATCCACGGTCGGAATGCCCCGCGCCGCGAAGCGGGCCCGCACGTGCGACTTGCCGCTGGCGATGCCTCCGGTCAGCGCCACGCGCAGCATCGGCTCGGCCGCGGTCCGGGGCAGGCCGTCAGGCCTCCGCCGGCGTCTCCTCGCCGTCTTCCGCCGGAGCGATCCGCTCTTCCACGAAGGTGTTCCACTCGTGGCACTGGGGACACTGCCAGAGCAGCTCGGTGCTGCGATAGCGGCAGCGCATGCACACGTGCGGATCGAGGTAGAAGACGGCTTCCCGGGTCAGCGCGACGTAGCGTCTGACCAGTGTCTCGTTGAGGTTCAGCGCCGTGAGCGCCCGCCATATCGCCTGATGAATGGCGAGGGCGTGGGGGTTGTGGACGAGCGACTCGAAGAGCAGGTCGAGGGCCCGCGCCGGCTCCCCGTTCGCGGCGACGTGCTGCCCGAGCGCCAGCCGCGCCCGCCAGTCCTGCGGGTTGGCCTCGACGAGCCGCCGGCAGAGATCGAGGAAACGGGACGGCATGCCCAGCTCCGCGTACGCGCTCTCCAGGCGCGAGAAGGCGAGATACGCGCGCTCCGGCGCCACGTGGATGATCTTCTCCCACGTCTCGACCGCCGCTCGCGGCCGGCCCTGGGCCAGACGGACGTCACCCAGGTTGAGGTAGGCGGGGACCGTCCGCTCGTCGAGCCCGGTGGCCGCCTCGAAGTGCCTGACGGCCTGCTCGGGCTGCCCGTCCCGCATGGCCTGCAGGCCCAGCTCGTTCTCCAGGAAGGCGAGAATGGCCTGGTCCCGGGGTTTCTCGGCGTCGGCTGCCGCCTCCGCCATGCGCTGCCGGAGCACTTGCGCCTCGCGCCACTGATGCTGCTCCTCGTGCAGCTTCTCGAGGTTGAGCAGGGCATGCTTGTTGTCCGGGTCGAGACGCACCACCTCCGAGAAGGTCTCGAACGCCCGGTCCACGAAGCCGCCGCGCCGGAAGTCCAGTCCGAGGCACAGCAGGACGTGCGCGTGCTCGGGCGTGGTGAGGCGCGGGCTGCGCAGCAGGCGCTGGTGGACCTGGATCGCCTTGCTGACCTGGCCCTTCTCGCGGTACAGGTTGCCCAGAATCAGGTGAATCTCCAGGGCGTCCTCGTCGAGCCAGGCCGCCTGCGTCAGCTCCTCGATCGCGAGGTCGATCTGATTGGAGACGAGGAAGTTCAGCCCCAGGATGTAGTGCGCCGACTCCCGCGCCTTGCGCCGGTCGATCCAGCGCCCGTCGCGGAGCTTGTAGCGCTCCCAGGCCTTGCCCGCCGCCAGCCCGATCAGGAGCGCCACCAGCGCGGCGAGCAGGATCAGGGTCTCGGTCATCTAGAACAGCTCGGTGCGCCACAGATCGTGAAGATGCACGACCCCCGCCACGCGGGCGGCGCCGTCCACCACGACGAGCGCCGTGACGCGCCGGGCCTCCAGCAGGTTGAGGGCCTCGGCGGCGAGCGCCGACTGCGGGATCCTGATCGGGTCCCGCGTCATCACGTCGGCCGCGGAACGCGCCAGCAGGTCGCGGTGCGCGGCCAGGTGCCGGCGCAGGTCGCCGTCCGTGATGACGCCGAGCAGCGCGCCGTCCTCCGCGGTCACGCAGGTCATGCCCAGGCCCTTGGCCGACATCGTCGCGACGACCTCCGCCACCCGGGCGCCCGGCGCCACGCGCGGGACCTGCTCGCCGCTGTGCATCAACCGCTCGACACGCAGCAGGCGCTTGCCGAGCTGCCCGCCGGGGTGCAGGCTGGCGAAGTCGCTCTCGCCGAATCCCTTCCGCACCATCAGCGTCATCGCCAGGGCGTCGCCGAGGGCCAGCGCGGCGGTCGTGCTCGCGGTGGGCGCGAGGTTCAGCGGGCACGCTTCCTCGTCGACCCGGCAGTCGAGGGTCACGTCTGCGGCGCGCCCCAGTGCGCTCGCCGGCGCCCCGGTGACGGCGATGAGCCGCGCCCCGATCCGCCTGAGCGTCTCGAGCAGGCGCAGAATTTCCGGCGTCTCTCCGCTGCGGGAGAGCAGCAGCACCAGGTCGTCGTCGCGGATGACGCCCAGGTCGCCGTGCACCGCCTCCACCGGATGCAGGAAGTAGGCCGGCGTTCCGGTGCTGGAGAGCGTGGCGGCAATCTTGCGGGAGATGATGCCGGACTTGCCCATGCCGGTCACGATGACCCGCCCGGCGCAGTCGGCGAGGAGCCGCACGGCTGCGACGAAGCGGCCGTCGAGGCGCTCGCTCAGCGCCCGCACGGCGTCGGCTTCGGTGCGCAGCACCGCGCGGGCGAGCTCGAGATCGATCGCCGCCGGTGCGCGGCCTGTCATCTTGCCGGCATCGGGAGTGCCGCCGGCGCCCCGCGCGCGACGCGGTCGATCGCGAGCAGCCGCCGCAGGAGCGGCTCGAGGCGGTCGAGCGCCAGTGCGTTCGGCCCGTCGCTGCGCGCGGCCGCGGGGTCGTCGTGCACCTCCATGAACACGGCGTCCACGCCCGCGGCCACGCCCGCGGCGGCGAGCGGCTCGATGAACTCGGGCTGCCCGGCGCTGGCCCCGTCGCCGGCGCCGGGGAGCTGCAGGCTGTGGGTGGCGTCGAGCACGACCGGGCATCCGAGCCCGCGCAGGATGGGGAGCGCGCGGATGTCCACCACCAGGTTGTTGTATCCGAAGCACGAGCCCCGCTCGGTGAGCAGGAGCCGGTCGTGACCGGTCGACGTGATCTTCTCGACGACGTGCCGCATGTCGCCGGGCGCGAGGAACTGGCCCTTCTTGACGTTGACCACGCGCCCCGTGCGCGCGGCGGCCAGGAGCAGATCGGTCTGGCGCGACAGGTACGCCGGAATCTGCAGGATGTCGGCCACCCGGGCCGCGGGCGCGGCCTGCCACGGCTCGTGGATGTCCGTCAGGATCGGAAGGCTGCATTCCGCCTTGATCCGGCCCAGGATGCGGAGCCCCGACTCGATGCCCGGTCCGCGAAAGGAGCGTACCGACGTGCGGTTGGCCTTGTCGAACGACGCCTTGAAGATCAGTCCGCAGCCGCAGCGCGCGGCGCGCTCGCGGATGGCCCGGGCCATGGCCAGGGCGTGGCTCTCGCTCTCGATCACGCAGGGGCCGGCGATGAGCGCGAGCGGCTGGCCGTCACCGACCGGGACGCCGCCAGCGACAACCTGTGGCACCGCCCAATTATAGACAGCGGCCGGACCGCCGCTCAGGCGAGCGACCCCGCCGTCGTGCGCGCCGGCACGGCGTGCTCGTACGCGGCCCGCACGAAGCCCGCGAAGAGCGGGTGCGGACGCAGCGGCTTCGACTGGAACTCGGGGTGGAACTGGACCGCGAGGAACCAGGGATGGTCGGGCAGCTCGATGACCTCGACGAACCTGCCGTCCGGCGACCGGCCCGAGATGCGCAGGCCGTGCTCGGCGAGCGCCTGCTCGTAGTCCCGGTTGAACTCGTAGCGGTGCCGGTGCCGCTCGCTGACCGCGGCGGCCGCGTAGAGACGCGCGGCGAGCGAGCCCGGCTCGAGACGGCACGGATAGCTTCCGAGGCGCATGGTGCCGCCCAGGTCGTCGACACCCAGCAGGTCCCGCAGCTTGTAGATGATCTTGTGCGGCGCGTGCTCGTGACACTCCGTCGAATCGGCGTTGGTCAGGCCGCATACGTGGCGGGCGAACTCCACCGCGGCCCACTGGAATCCGTAGCAGATGCCGAGATACGGAATGCGCTGCTCGCGGGCGATGCGCGCCGCCTCCATCATGCCCCGGCTGCCGCGGTCGCCGAACCCGCCGGGCACCAGGATCCCGTGCGCGTCGGCCAGCAGGCGCTCGCCCCCGTCCGTCTCGAGCGCCTCGGCCTCCACCCACCTCACGTCGATCTTGACGCCGTGCTCGAAGCCGCCGTGGGACAGCGCCTCGGTGAGACTCTTGTACGAGTCCTCGTAGCCCACGTACTTGCCCACGACGTGCACGGTCACCGTGGCGTCCGGGTTCTTGATCCGCTCGACCAGCGCCCGCCACTCGTCGAGTCTGCACTCCGTGTCGTCCGGCAGGCGCAGGCCGCCCAGAACGATGCGGTCGAGCCCCTCCGCGCCGAGCACGAGCGGCACCTCGTAGATGCTGTCGACGTCCTTGGCCGTGATCACGGCCTGCTCGTCCACGTCGCAGAACAGCGCGATCTTGCGCCGGATGTCCCTGGGGAGGAAGCGGTCGGTCCGGCACAGCAGGATGTCCGGCTGGATGCCGATGGAGCGCAGGTCCCGCACGCTGTGCTGGGTCGGCTTGGTCTTGAGCTCGCCCGCCGTCCCGATGAAGGGCACGAGGGTGAGGTGAATGTAGAGCGTGTGATCGCGGCCGACGTCCCGGCGGAACTGACGGATCGCCTCGAGGTAGGGCTGGCTCTCGATGTCGCCGACGGTGCCGCCGATCTCGACCAGGACGATGTCGACGTCCTCGCTGACCGCCCGCAGGCTGGCCTTGATCTCGTTCGTGATGTGGGGAATCACCTGCACCGTCCGGCCCAGGTAGTCGCCGCGGCGCTCCTTCTGGATGACGGACAGGTAGATCTTGCCGGTCGTCCAGTTGTGGTCGCAGGTCGTCACGGCGCTCGTGAAGCGCTCGTAGTGGCCCAGGTCGAGGTCCGTCTCCGCGCCGTCCGCGGTGACGTACACCTCCCCGTGCTGATACGGGCTCATCGTGCCGGGATCGACGTTCACGTACGGATCGAACTTCTGCAGGGTCACGCGGTAGCCGTGCCCCTCGAGCAGGCAGCCGATCGAGGCCGCCGCGAGGCCCTTGCCGAGCGAGGACACGACACCGCCCGTGACGAAGATGTACTTCACGGGACGACCGGCCGCGTTGCGGACCGGCTCGGGCATCACGCGGCTCCACCCGCCACGATGCGGCGGACGCGGTCGAGGTCGCCGGGCGTGTCTACACCGACCGGCTCGCCGGCCACTTCCACCGTCCGGATGCGGTAGCCGTGCTCGAGTGCGCGCAACTGCTCCAGGCGTTCCGCGCGCTCGAGCGGAGTCGGCGCCAGGGCCGCGACGCGCAGCAGGAACTCGCGGCGGTAGGCGTACAGGCCGACGTGACGGTAGGTCCCGGCCACCGGCCCGGCAGCGGCCTCGCCCTGGTACGGGATCGCGGCCCGCGAGAAGTAGAGGGCGAACCCGCCGGCGTCGACCACGACCTTGACGACGTTCGGATCGGTGAGCTCGCCGCCGCCCGCGAGCGGGCAGCGCACGGTCGACATCGGCACGCCGGGGTTCTCGTCGAGGACCCGCACGACGAGGTCGATGGCGCGCGGGTCGATGAGGGGTTCGTCCGCCTGCAGGTTGACGACGATGTCGCAGCGCAGGTCGCGGGCGGCCTCGGCCAGGCGCTCGGTGCCGCTGCGGTGCGCGGCGGCTGTCATGCGCGCTTCGCCGCCGAACGCGGCAACGGCGTCGCGGATGCGCGCGTCGTCCGTGGCGACGAGCACCGCGTGCACGGAGGCCGCCGCCTGGGCGCGCCGGTAGACGTGCTCGACCATGGGCCGGCCGCCGATATCGGCCAGCGGCTTGCCGGGCAGGCGCGACGACTGGTAGCGGGCTGGAATGACGGCGACGGTGGCGGTGCGGGCGGCCGGCTGGATAGTGCCCTGGGGCGCGGCAGGGTGCACGCGCGATACTAGCACACCCCTACAGATGGGCCAGGCTGACGCGGCGGACGGCGGGGACCTGCCGGATCTCGTCGAGCAGCGCGCTGTCGACCGGGGGCCCGGGTCGCTTCGCGTCCGTGCCGCACGTCTCGATGTTGACGACGCCGACGGCGCCGTCCGCGCCGCGGCCGAGGGCGAACGTGGCGATGTTGAGGCGGTGCCGGCCGAGGATCGTGCCCACCTCGCCGATGACGCCCGGCTGGTCGCTGTTGCGGATGACGACGAGCGTGCCGGTCAGGGGTGCCTCCACCTCCACGCCGTCGAGCAGCACCAGCCGGGGCTCGCGCGGCTCGAAGACGGCTCCCTCGGCCCAGTGCTCGCCGCCGCTCGTGTGCAGCTTGATCGAGATGAGGCTCGTGAAGTTGCGGGGGCGGGAGCTGTGCGACTCCACGATTTCCACGCCGCGCTGCTGCGCCAGCGGGCGGGCGTTGACGAGCGTCACGGTCGAGGAAAGCACCGTCCGGAAGAGCCCGACGAGCACGGCGCCCACGAGCATGTCGTGGCTGGCGCCGGCGAGCTCGCCGTAGTAGCGGATGCCGACGGTCTCTATCCGCTCGTCCGTGAGCTGGGCCAGAAAGCTGCCCAGCCGCTCGGCCAGCCCGACGTACGGCTGCAGGCGCTTGAACTCCTCCGGCGACACGGAAGGAAAGTTGACGGCGTTGTGCACGATCCCGGAGCGCAGGAAATCCCGGACGGAGCTGGCCGCCTCGAGTCCCACCAGCTCCTGCGCCTCCCTGGTGGAGGCCGCGATGTGCGGGGTCGCCACCACCTGGGGCAGGCCGGTCAGGACGGGCGACGCGGGCGGCTCCGTCTCGAACACGTCCAGACCCGCGCCGGCGACGTGGCCGGAGGTCAGCGCTGCGGCCAGCGCCGGCTCGTCGATGAGGTTGCCCCGGGCCGTGTTGACGATCCGCACGCCGGGCTTGCAGCGCGCCAGCCGCTCGCCGTTCAGGAGCTGGCGGGTGCCGGCGGTGGCCGGCACGTGGAGGCTGATGAAGTCCGCCAGCTCGCAGAGCCGATCGAGCGACACGAGCTCGACGTCGAGGTCGCTGGCGATCTGCGACGTGATGTACGGATCGTGCGCGACGATGTGCATCTCGAACGCCCGCGCGCGGCGCACGACCTCGCGGCCGATACGGCCGAGCCCGACCAGCCCCAGGGTCTTGCCGCGCAGCTCCGCGCCCTGGAGCGACTTCTTCTCCCAGCGGCCGTCCTTCATCAGGGCGTCGGCGCGGCTGATGGAGCGGGCGAGCGCCAGCATGAGGGCGCAGGCGTGCTCCGCCACGCTGATGCTGTTGGCGCCCGGCGCGTTGAGCACCAGCACGCCGCGCCGGCTGGCCGCGTCGAGATCGACGTTGTCGACGCCGGTGCCGGCCCGGGCTACGACGCGCAGGCGCGGGGCGGCCGCCAGCAGCGCGGCATCCACGCGCGTGGCGCTGCGGACGATGATGCCCTCGGCGTCCGCGATGGCCGCCTCGAGCTCGCCGCCGGAACGATCCGTCCGACTGTCCACCGTCCACCCCTCGCGGCGCAGCAGATCGGCGACAGAGCCGGGGAGGGGGTCGGCGATGATGATTTTCATGAGAACGCGGGGCCGAACGCCGTACAGTATAATCTCACCCCGTCTGCGGGAGACCGGTCACGGTATTGCCTGCCGCACCACGATGGTGCAAATCGCTAAACCGTCCGTTTGATGCGGCTTGCCGGCGTCTGACGGGCCATTTTTTCACAAGGTTTTCCACACTTTCTGTTGAAGATCTTGTCATGGGTCACAGGGAAGTGACCTAAACGCGTGGCCCGGCCCGTGGTGCGGCCGGGCGCCGCCAGCGTCGGGAACCCGCAGGGGGTCGACCCCGAGAAGGAGCTGAGAGGCATGAACAGGAAGGTGAGCGTCATCGGATCGGGAAACGTCGGCGCGACCGCCGCGCGCAGCATGGCGGACAAGGAGCTGGCCGACGTGGTGGTGCTCGACATCCTGGAGGGGGTCCCCCAGGGCAAGGGGCTCGACATGCTCGAGGCGTGCCCGGTCGAAGGCTCGGATGCGCGCGTGCTCGGCACCAACGACTACGCCGACACGGCCGGCTCCGACATCGTCGTCATCACCGCCGGTCTGGCGCGCAAGCCCGGCATGAGCCGCGACGACCTGCTGACGAAGAACTACCAGATCATCAAGGGCGTGACCGAGCAGGTGGTCAAGCACTCGCCGAACTGCATCATCGTGCCGGTCACGAACCCGCTCGACGCCATGTGCCAAGTGGTCTACCGGGTCAGCGGCTTCCCGCGCGAGCGGGTCGTCGGCATGGCCGGCGTGCTCGACTCCGCCCGCATGCGGACGTTCATCGCGCAGGAGCTCGACGTGTCGGTCGAGAACACCCACGCCTTCGTCCTCGGCGGCCACGGCGACACGATGGTGCCGCTGCCGCGGTACTCGACCGTGGCGGGCGTGCCGATCACGGAGCTGATGGACGCGGCCACGATCGACGCGATCGTGAGGCGGACCGCGGGCGGCGGCGCCGAGATCGTCAAGCTGCTCGGGACCGGCAGCGCCTTCTACGCCCCGGGGTCCGCGGTGGTCGAGATGGTCGAGGCGATTCTGAAGGACAAGAAGAAGATCCTGCCGTGCGCGGCCTTCCTGCAGGGCGAGTACGGCATCCGCGACCTCTTCGTCGGCGTGCCGGTCAAGCTCGGCGCGCGGGGTCTCGAGCAGATCGTGGAGATCGAGCTGACGGCGGACGAGCAGGCGGCGCTGGACAGGTCGGCCGCCGCCGTTCGCGAGCTGGTGCAGGTCATCCACGTGTGAGCCCGTGAAGATTCACGAGTACCAGGCGAAGACCCTGTTCACGAAGCATGGCCTGGCCGTTCCGCGCGGCGAGGTCGCGTTCACGCCGGCCGAGGCGCGTGGGGTGGCGGAGCGTCTCGGGGGGCGCGTCGTCGTCAAGGCCCAGATCCATGCGGGCGGGCGGGGCAAGGGCGGCGGCGTGCGCGTGGTCGCGAACGCGGGCGAGGCCGAGCAGGCGGCCGAGGCCCTGATCGGGATGACGCTCGTGACGCCGCAGACCGGTCCCGAGGGGCGCCGCGTGTCGCGCGTGCTGGTCGAGGAGGCGCTCGACATCGAGCGCGAGCTGTACCTCGGGCTGCTGGTCGACCGCTCGGCGGCGCGGCCGATCGTCATGGCCAGCGCGGCCGGCGGCATGGAGATCGAGCAGGTCGCGGCCGATACGCCGGAGCTCATCCTGCGCGAGGCGATCGACCTTGGCGTCGGCCTGTCCGCGTTTCAGGGACGGCGCCTGGCGTACGGCCTGGGCCTGACGGGTCCGACGGTGACCAGGGCCGTGCGGGTGATGCAGGCGGCGTGCGCCGTCTTCCGCGAGAACGACGCCTCCCTGGTGGAGATCAACCCGCTCGTGGTGACGGCGGCCGGCGACGTGCTGGCGCTCGACGGCAAGGTGTCCCTCGACGACAACGCGCTGTTCCGGCATGCGGAGCTGCGGGACCTGCGCGACCTGGCGGAAGAGGAGGAGCTCGAGATCGAGGCCTCGAAGCACGCGCTGAACTACATCCGGCTCGACGGCACGATCGGCTGCATGGTCAACGGGGCCGGGCTGGCGATGGCGACCATGGACATCATCAAGCTCGCGGGCGGCTCGCCGGCGAACTTTCTCGACGTCGGCGGCGGCGCCAACGCCGAGCAGATCCGCAACGCCTTTCGCATCCTGATGTCCGACGCCAACGTCAAGGCCGTGCTCATCAACATCTTCGGCGGCATCCTGCGCTGCGACGTGCTGGCCGCAGGCGTGATTGCCGCCGTGCAGGAGCTGGCGGTGGCGGTGCCCGTCGTCATCCGCATGGAAGGCACGAACGTGGAGCAGGGCAAGCAGATGCTGCGGGAGAGCGGTCTGAACTTCACGACCGCCGACGCGATGGACGAGGCGGCCGAGCGGGTGGTTGCGCTCGCCGGCGCAGCCGGTGTGGCGCGCTGAGCGCGCCGGAGAGAACACTGCCGATGTCGGTGCTCATCGATCGCAGCACGCGCCTGCTCGTCCAGGGGCTGACCGGGCGGGAGGGCGCGTTCCATGCCAGGCAGGCGGCCGAGTTCGGAACCACGGTGGTCGGCGGCGTCACGCCGGGCAAGGGGGGGACGACTCACGAAGGCTGGCCGGTGTTCGACACCGTGGAGCAGGCCGTGCGCGAGACCGGCGCGAACGCGTCGGTGATCTTCGTCCCGCCCTCCGTGGCCGCGGACGCCATCCTGGAGGCGGCCGATGCCTCCATCCCGCTCGTCGTCTGCATCACCGAGGGCATTCCCACCCTCGACATGCTGCACGTCGTCCGCTTCCTCGAGAACCGGCCGACCCGGCTGATCGGCCCCAACTGTCCCGGCATCATCTCGGCCGGGGCGGCCAAGGCCGGCATCATTCCGGGGCACATCTGCCGCGAGGGCCGCGTGGGCATCGTCTCGAAGAGCGGGACGCTGACCTACGAGGCGATTCACCAGCTGACGCGCCTCGGATTGGGGCAGACCACCTGCATCGGGATCGGCGGCGACCCGCTGATCGGGACCAGCTTCGTGGATGCGCTGCGGCTGTTCGCCGCGGACGAAGCCACCGAGGCCGTCGTGCTGATCGGCGAGATCGGGGGCACGGCGGAGGAGGAGGCCGCGGCCTGCGTGCGCGACGAGTTCGCCAAGCCGGTGGTGGGCTTCATCGCCGGTCAGACGGCGCCGCCGGGGCGGCGCATGGGGCATGCCGGCGCCATCATCTCGGGCGGCCAGGGAACCGCGGCCGAGAAGATGGCGGCGCTGGAGGCGGCGGGCGTCACGGTCGTCAGGAGCCCCGCCGAGATCGGCGCCGCGGTGGCGCGGCGCCTCGGAGGGGCTAAGTTCGTGCTACAATAGGGAGTTTTCTATTTCCATGTCTTGTTTCCATGGATGGCGAGGCCGCGAATGGCGCCTTCTGACGTAGCCGTACTCGACGCTCCCGCCGCGCATCTCACCGAGCGGATCGTCAACGATTTCAGCATTCAGGTTGCCACCGTCAACGGCTCGGGCAGCCAGACGGCGAACCTGGTGCTCCTGCGTTCCATCTTTCGGATGGGCGTTCCCGTATCCGGCAAGAACCTGTTCCCGTCGAACATCGCCGGCCTGCCCACCTGGTTCACGATTCGCGCGAACAAGGACGGCTACATCGCCCGCAAGGCCGGCATCGACCTGCTCGTGGCCATGAACGCGGAGACGGCGCGCGAGGACGTGCTCGCGCTCGATGCGGGCGCCGCGGTCGTCTACGACGAGCCGCTGGGCCTCGACGCCCTGCGCGACGACCTCGTCTTCTATCCGGTCCCGTTCGACAAGCTGGTGGCGGGCGTGTGCACCGACGCCAAGCTGCGGCGCCTGGTCCGCAACATGATCTACGACGGGGTGCTCGCCAACCTGCTGCAGATCGACATGCGGCACATGGAGGCCGCCCTCGAGAAGCAGCTGGGCCGCAAGCCCAAGGCGGTGGCGCTGAACCGGGGCGCGCTCGACGTCGGGTACCGGTTCGCGGCGGAGAACCTCGAGAAGCGCGACCGGCTGGTCGTCGAGCCGATGGACGAGACGAGCGGCCTCATCCTCATCGACGGGAACGCCGCCGCCGCGCTGGGCGCGCTGATGGCCGGCGTGACCGTGGTCACCTGGTATCCGATCACGCCGTCGTCGTCGCTGTGCGAAACGCTCATCGATTACCTGCGCAAGTACCGCATCGACGAGGAAACCGGCCAGGCGACGTTCGCCGTCGTGCAGGCCGAGGACGAGATTGCGGCGCTCGGCATGGCGATCGGCGCCGGCTGGGCAGGTGCGCGCTCGATGACGTCGACGTCCGGGCCCGGCGTCTCGCTGATGGCCGAGTTCTCCGGGCTGGCCTACTACGCGGAGGTGCCGGCCGTCATCTTCGACATCCAGCGGGTGGGGCCGTCGACGGGGCTGCCGACCCGCACCGCCCAGGGCGACGTGCTGACCACCGCCTTTCTCTCGCACGGCGATACGCGGCACCTGATGCTGTTTCCGGCGTCGGTGGAGGAGTGCTACTCGATGGCGAGCGAGGCGTTCGACCTCGCCGAGCGCTTCCAGACGCCGGTGTTCGTGATGAGCGACCTCGACCTGGGCATGAACACCTGGATGTCGAAGCCCTTCGAGTACCCCTCGAAGCCGCTCGATCGCGGCAAGGTCCTCGACGAGGAGGCGCTGGAGCGGATCGGCAAGTTCGGTCGCTACCGGGACGTCGACGGCGACGGCATTCCGTACCGCAGCCTGCCCGGCGACGGCATGCCCGCGTTCTTCTGCCGCGGCTCCGGGCACAACGAGTGGGCGCAGTACAGCGAGCGCCCGGACGACTACCAGCAGAACATCGATCGCCTGGCGCGGAAGTTCGAGACGGCGCGGGACTGGCTGCCCGAGCCGGTGGTCACCATCAACCGCAAGGCCTCGATCGGCATCGTCGCGTACGGCACGACGCACTGGGCCGTTGTCGAGAGCCGCGACCAGTTGCTCGCCGAGGCGGACCTGCACACCTCCTACTACCGGGTGTGCGCGTATCCCTTCCGCTCGGTCCTGGCGTCGTTCATCGAGCGCTACGACCGTGTCTACGTGGTGGAGCAGAACCGTGACGCGCAGATGCTGAGCCTGATGAAGCTCGACGTGCCGATCGACCTCGCCAGCCGGCTGCGCAGCGTGCTGCACTACAGCGGGAACCCGATTGACGCGCGGACGATCACCGACAGCATCCTGATTCAAGAGGGCTACCGCGCCGAGAAGGCCGGGGCTCGGCCGGCCCGGCTGCCGCGCAGCGCCGGCGTGGGCGGAGAGTAGGACACTCGGAGAGGGACGATACCGTGGCGAGCGTCGCACCACCGGAAGAGCGGAAGAACGTCAACAGGATCGGGCTCGTAACGAAAGAGTACCGGGGCACGAAGACGACGTTGTGCGCGGGCTGCGGCCACAACGCGATATCGGAACGGATCATCGGCGCCTGCTACGAAATGGGGGTCGATCCGGGCCAGGTCGTGAAGCTGTCCGGCATCGGGTGCTCCAGCAAGAGCCCGGCTTATTTTCTCGGGTCCGCGCACGGCTTCAACGCCGTGCACGGCCGGATGCCCTCCGTCGGCACCGGCGCCCTGCTGGCCAACCGCAAGCTGATTGCGCTCGGCGTGAGCGGCGACGGCGACACGGGGGCCATCGGCATCGGCCAGTTCGTGCACCTCATGCGGCGCAATCTGCCGATCATCTACATCATCGAGGACAACGGGTGCTACGGCCTCACGAAGGGGCAGTTCTCGCCGACGGCCGATCTGGGCTCGACGCTCAAGACCGGCGTCGTCAACGATCTGCCGCCGATCGACACGTGCGCGCTGGCCGTCGAGCTCGGGGCGACGTTCGTCGCGCGCTCGTTCTCGGGCGACAAGAAGCAGCTCATGGCCATCTTGAAGGCCGCGCTGAGCCATCGCGGCACGGCCATGATCGACGTCCTGTCGCCGTGCGTCACGTTCAACGACCACGAAGGCTCCACGAAGAGCTACGCCTACGCCAAGGCGCACGAGGACCCGCTCGAGGACATCAGCTTCGTGCCGTTCTTCGAGGACATCTCGGTCGACTACGAGCCGGGCACGACACAGGCCGTGGCGTTGCACGACGGATCCACGCTGTATCTCACCAAGCTCGACGAGGCGTACGATCCGCTCGACCGGCTGCAGGCCCTGCGCGTGCTGAACGAGACGCGGCGGCGCGGCGAGTTCGCCACCGGGGTCATCTACGTCGAGCCGGACCGCGACGATTTCCTGACGATGCTCAATCTGGTGGACGAGCCGCTCGCGCAGCTTCCGCAGGAGCGTACCAGGCCGCCGAAGGCGGCGCTCGCCGAGATCATGGAGTCGCTACGGTAGGAGCTTCAGCGCTATGCAGCGGACGCTGGCGATCATCAAGCCCGACGCAGTCGAGCGGCAGCTCGTCGGCGCGATCATCCAACGGGTCGAGGGCGCCGAGTTGCGCATCAGGGCGATGCGGCTCGCGCACCTGACCAAGCCGGAGGCGGAGGGGTTCTACGCCGTGCACCGGGGCAAGCCGTTCTTCGACAGCCTGACCAGCTTCATGTCGTCCGGCCCGCTCGTCCTGCTGGCGCTCGAGGCGCCCGACTGCATCGCCCGCTGGCGGCGCCTCATGGGCGCCACGGATCCGGCCCGGGCCGAGCGCGGCACGCTGCGGCGGGAGTTCGGACGGACGATCGAGCAGAACGCGACGCACGGGTCGGACGCGCCCGAGACGGCGGCGTTCGAGCTGGACTACTTCTTTCCTTCCCTGGCATCCGACGGCCGCTAGTCGGCTCACGGAGATGGGGAAGACGCTGCTGGTGGTCGGGCTGCTGCTGGCCGGAGCCGGCGTGCTGGTGATGGCCGGGGTGCCGCTTGGCCGCCTGCCGGGCGACATCGTGTACCGGAGGGCCGGGACGACGATTTACGTTCCGATCGCAACGAGCATCCTCGTCAGCGTCGTCCTCTCGCTCGTCACGCTGCTGGTGCGCCGATGAGGGAACGGGAGATGACCACGCGGGGCGGCGGCCGCCTTGACCCGAGTTCGGCCGCCATAGTAATGTTTGGGCCTGGAGGGCAGGTACCCGGCCTCCTTATCCCCAGACGCTCGGATAGCTGACACCCGATGAAAAAGCTCGACGAGCGCGAAGCTGCGCCCGCCCGCAGCCCGCTTGCCAACGCCCCTGCGCTCGCCGTTCAGTTCTTCCTGATCCCCCTGGCCGTGGTCGGTGCGGTCGTGCTCATCTACGGCGGATTCCGCATGCTGGTGACCAACGAGCGGACGCCCGAGGAGTTTCTCAACGACGTGCGGGTCGGCGGGCGCGACCGCCGTTGGCCGGCCGCGTACGAGCTGTCGCGGATGCTGGACACGCCCGGCATCGAGAGCCGGCATCCGGATCTGGGGCCGGCCATCGTGCAGGCCTTTGCCGACTCGGCCGGCGACGACCCCCGCGTGCGTCGTTATCTGGCGCTGGCGGTCGGGCGGCTTCGCACGCAGCCGCCCGGCGCGCTCGAGACACTGGTCGAGGCGCTGGACGATCCCGATTCCGAGACCCGCATCAGTGTCATCTGGGCCCTGGCGTCGATTGGCGATCCGTCGGTCGTCGACGAGATCGAGGCGATGTATCTGTCCGAGGATGCGGGTGTGCGCAAGATGACGGTGTACGCGCTCGGCGTGCTGCCGGCCGACGAGCGCGCCGCCACGCTGCGCAACGCGCTGGACGACGCCGCGCCCGACGTGCAGTGGAACGCCGCGGTGGCGCTCGCGCGGCACGGCCGGAGCGACGGGCTGCGGATACTCGGCAGGATGCTCGATCGCGAGTACGTGCAACGCAACGTCGACCGCGCGTCGAGCCTGGACAGCGGCGTGGATCCGGTCGCCGAGGTGATGGTCAGCGGTCTGCAGGCCGTCGGGGCGCTCAAGGCGTCGCAGCTTCACGACCGGGTGGCGGAGCTGAGCCGCAGCGACGCGAGCCTGCGCGTGCGGGAAGTGGCCTTGCGCACGCTCGAGCTGCTCGAGCCGGCGGTGGCGGACGGCAGCGCGGCGGGGAATCACGGTTGAGACACCGTGTGCTGGAGGACGACAACTGAATGGCTGACGAGCAGAAACCTCAAGTAGCACCTGCGGCCGAGGCGGCGCCGAAGCCCGCGCTGGCGCGCAGGACGACCAGCGCCGCGGCGGGCAAGGCGCCGGCGAAGCCGTCGCGGGCGGCGGACGACACGTCGCCGTTGATGTCGCGCCGAGGCTGGCTCGGACTGTCGTGGGGGGCGTTCACCGCGGCGACCGCCGGGTGTCTGGCGGCGACGGGCCGCTTCATGTTCCCCAACGTGCTCAACGAGCCGCCGCAGCAGTTCACCATCGGTTTCCCGGACGAGTATGTCGACGGCGTCGACGAGCGCTGGAAGGATCGCTTCGGCGTCTGGATCATCCGCACGCCGTTCGACCTCGTCCACGAAGCGTCGGGCTTCTATGCGCTCTTCTCGATCTGCACCCATCTCGGGTGCACGCCGAACTGGCTGGCGGCGGAGAACAAGTTCAAGTGCCCCTGCCACGGCAGCGGGTTCCGGCCGACCGGCGTCAACTTCGAGGGGCCGGCCCCGCGGCCCCTGGAGCGCACCCGCATCGTCCTGGCCGAGGACGGTCAGATACTGGTCGACAAGAGCCGGAAGTTTCAGAGTGAGCTCGGGCAGTGGACGGATCCCGAGTCGTTTCTCGAGGTGTAGACGACGCCATGGCCCAAACCGAGACGATCAAGCCGAAGGAAGGTGCGCTCGTCCGCGCCTGGAACTGGCTGACCGCGACGCAGATCTGGACATCGATTTTCCGGCACAACGCTCCCATCAACGACCGCAACCGGGTGCTGGTGATGTTGTCGAACGTCTTCCTGCACCTGCATCCGGTGCGCCTCAAGAAGCACGGCGTCCGGCTGCGCTACACCTGGTGCATGGGCGGACTGAGCTTCTTCCTGTTCCTGGTGCTGACGTTCACGGGACTGCTGCTGATGTTCTACTACCGGCCGACGCTCGAGTACGCGTACTCGGACATCGTCGGTCTGCGCGAGCACGTGCCGCTGGGCATCATGCGGGAGATGCACCGCTGGGGCGCGCACGCGATGGTCATCACCGTGTGGCTGCACATGTTCCGCGTGTTCATGACCGGATCGTACAAGCCGCCGCGCGAGTTCAACTGGAACATCGGCGTCATCATGCTGGTCCTGACACTGCTGCTGTCGTTCACCGGCTACCTGCTGCCGTGGGATCAGCTGGCGATCTGGGCCATCACCGTGGGCTCGAACATGGCGCGCGCGACGCCGTTCCTCGGCCACGAGGGGCCGGGCGCCGCCCTGCTCGCGCTCGGAGACGTCCAGTTGATTCACGCGGCCGACGACGCCCGGTTCGCGCTGCTCGGCGGCACGTTCGTCGGTGAGGGCGCGCTGCTGCGCTTCTACGTGCTGCACTGTGTCGGGCTGCCGCTCGTCATCGGCTTTCTCATGGCTGTCCATTTCTGGCGGGTCAGGAAGGACGGCGGCATTTCCGGTCCGCTCTAGGGACCGCCGGCGGCAGGGGACGTCATGGACGCGATCAAAGGTTTCGTCAATCTGTTTGCGGATCCCCGGTTGTTCTTCATCCTGTCGGTGATTGCGCTGGTGATCATCGTCTGGAAGCGGGAGGCCTTCTCGAAGAATGCCGTGGGCTACGGCATGATGGGCTTTCTGGCGGTGTTCTTCGCGTTCGGCCTGTTCGACGAGAACTTCCGCCTGATTGTCGTCAAGCCGGACAACGTGCCGATCGTGGCGCTCATCTTCCTCGTGATCTTCTTCACGTGGTACGCGATTCGCGAGGGCGTGCGGAACGACCAGCGGATCGCCGCCGGGGACGACCCCATCGAGAAGGAGGAGTCGGACCGCGTCTGGGTCTGGCCCGACCTCGTCTACACGGAGCTGATCGCCCTGATCCTCTGCACGGCGATTCTGGTCGTGTGGTCGGTCGGCCTGGAGGCCCCGCTCGAGCAGCCGGCCAACCCGGCCAACACGCCCAACCCGTCGAAGGCGCCGTGGTACTTCCTCGGGCTGCAGGAGATGCTGGTCTACTTCGACCCCTGGCTGGCCGGGGTCGTGCTGCCGAGCCTGATCATCGTGGGCCTGATGGCGATTCCCTACATCGACACGAACCCGAAGGGGAACGGGTACTACACGTTCCGCGAGCGGAAGGCCGAGATCACGATCTTCCTGTTCGGCTTCCTCGTGCTGTGGTCGTCGCTGATCGTCCTCGGCACGTTCCTGCGGGGGCCCAACTGGAACTTCTTCGGGCCGTTCGAGTACTGGGACATCCACAAGCTCGAGCCGCTCACGAACGTGCAGCTCTCCGACTTCATCTGGGTGCGCCTGCTGGGGCAGCCGCTGCCGGACAACTGGTTCGTGCGCGAGTTCTTCGGGATCGTCCTGACGCTCATCTACGTCGCCGCCCTGCCGCCGCTCATGGCCAGGATGTTCCGGCGGTACTACGATCTGCTGGGCGGCACGCGCTTCTACGTGACGGCGGTGCTGCTGCTGATGATGCTGTCGCTGCCGGTCAAGATGCTGACGCGGTGGGTGTTCAATCTGAAATACGTCGTGTCGATACCGGAGTATTTCTTCAACATATAGCGAGCACAGAGCAAGATGGCTGACAAGAAGTCTGTCGGGCACGCGTACAACATCGACTTTCTCAACGTGGTCTTCGCCGCGTCCAGCATCTTCCTGTTCGTGACGACGATCCTGATGATCTGGGACGACTACGACCGCGAGTGGAAGGACTACCAGCGCCGCTTCGTCCAGCTCGAGATGGAGGTCACCCAGGCGAGCCTGGCCGCGGCGCAGGCGCAGGTGGACCCGGCGCGGGTGGCGGAGCTGCGGGACCAGCTGGCGCAGGCCGAGCAGGAGGCGGCGGCGAGTCAGGACCAGATCGACGCGCTGCAGGAGCAGCTCGAGGACATCGAGGCCGATCTGTTTCTGGCGAACCAGGAGTTCCAGTCGACCAAGGCCGTGTACGACGCGGAACGCTACGAGTTCGAGGAGCTGCAGGAGAACGACCCCGAGCGCGCGGCGGGCGAGCGCGCCCCGATCGACGAGATGTACCAGCGCTGGCTCGATCTGGGTCTGGAGGTCGAACGCCTCACGGCGCAGCGCGACGAGCTGCGCGCGGAGATCGGCGTCTTCACGGGCCGGGCGGTGGAGGTCGACACGCAGCTGCGCGAGCTGACCTCCGAGACGGAACGGCTCACGACGCGGGTGGCCGACCTGCAGCCCAGCCTGGTGAACGATCTGATTCTCAACGCGCCGCTGCTGGACTTCATGGCGCCGACCATCACGGTCCGGCAGGTCATCACGCCGCAGATCGTCGAGGACGTGAACTTCACGCGCGTCGCGAAGATGGATCGCTGCACGACGTGCCACCTGGCAATCGACCGCGAGGGATACGAGGACTATCCGCAGCCCTTCCGGACGCACTCCAACCTGGACGCCTACGTCGGCAGCGCCTCGCCGCATCCGGTGGGGGGCTTCGGCTGCACGGTCTGCCACGAGGGGATGGGGCAGTCGCTGACGTTCCGGCACGCCTCGCATACCCCCGTGGGCGAGGAACAGACGCTCGCCTGGGAGCATGACTTCGGCTGGGAGGAGCCCCATCTGTGGGACTATCCCATGCTGCCGACGGACATGACCGAGGCGTCGTGCGCCAAGTGCCACCGCGAGACGGTCTTCGTTCCCGAAGGCCCGAAGCTGAGCGAGGCCTACGGCCTGTACGAGCGGGCCGGGTGCTACGCCTGCCACAAGACGCGCGGGTTCGAGGAACTGCGCAGGCCGGGGCCGAACCTGACGAAGATTGCCTCGAAGCTGGAGCCGGACTGGGTCGCGCGCTGGATTCGCGAGCCGCGCGCCATGAAGGCCAGCACCTGGATGCCCCGCATCTGGTACAACAGCAACACGAGCGAGCCGGAGGACGCGGTCCGCAACGAGGCCGAGATCGACGCGGTCGTGGCGTACCTGTTCGCGAACTCCGACGAGCACCGGTTCGCCGTCCGGTTCCCGCGCCGCGGCGACGCCGCGCGGGGGCAGGAGCTGGTCGAGTCGGTCGGCTGTCTCGCGTGCCACGTCACGGGTGACGAGGGCCGCCTCGAGGCGGGTTCGCGGCGGACGTTCGGCCAGCCGCTGCAGAACATCGGCAACAAGACGTCGTTCGAGTGGCTCTACGACTGGGTCCGCGACCCGCGGCACTTCAGCGCCGAGACCTACATGCCGGACCTGCGGCTCACCGACGACGAGGTCAGCGACGTCGCCGCGTACCTGGCCACGCTCGGCGGGCCGGACGGGGACGGGGCGCGGGCTGCCTACACCGCCGCCGACGTCGGCGAGATCCTGACCGACTACCTGCGTGCGATCGTACCCACGGAGGAAGCCCGGGCGACCGTGGCCGCCATGTCGGCCGAGGAGCAGCAGCTCGAGCTCGGCCGCCGCGCCATCGGCCGCTACGGCTGCTACAGCTGCCACGAGATCAAGGGCTTCGAGGAGACGCAGCCCATCGGCATCGAGCTGTCGGAGGAGGGCACCAAGCTGCTGCCGCGCCTCGACTTCGCGTTCGTCCACGAGATTCCGCACACGAAGGTCGACTGGTTCAAGCAGAAGCTGCGCGACCCGCGCAGCTTCGACCGCAGCCGCGTCCTGCAGCCGCTCGAGAAGCTCCGGATGCCCAACTACGGCTTCAGCGAGGACGAGGTGACGCTGCTCGCGACGGCGATCATGAGCTTCCAGAGCGACGTGCAGCCGCTCGTGTCGCAGGTTCCGCGCTCCGCGCGCAACGATGCGCTGCGGGAGGGCCGCAATCTCGTGCGTCGCCGCAACTGCATCTCGTGCCACGAGATCGAGGCCGACGGGGGCGACTATCGCGAGCTCGTGGACGATCCGGCGCTGGCGCCGCCGCTGCTGACGCCGGAGGGCGCGAAGGTCAAGCCCGAGTGGCTGTACGCGTTCTTCCGCAGTCCCATCACGATCCGGCCCTGGCTGGACGTGCGCATGCCCACGTTCGGGCTCGACGACGCGCACTGGAACCAGGCGCTCGACTACTTCGCGGCCGTCTCCGAGGCGATCGGGCCGTTCCGGACTCACGAGTCCGTTCCGGCGCCGGGGGTGACGACCACGGGCGAGGAGCTGTTCGAGCTGCTGCGCTGCCAGCAGTGCCACGTGCTGGACACGATCCCGGAGGATCAGCCGACGGACAACCTGGCGCCCGACCTGCGGATGGCGCAGGAACGCCTGCAGCCCGACTGGATCCTGGACTGGCTGATCGCGCCGCTCGAGATTCAGCCCGGGACGCGCATGCCCATGTTCTGGACCGAGTACCCGGGGTCGTTCTATCCGCAATTCGATGCCGACGCGGTGCGGCAGATCGAGGCGGTCCGCGATTACCTGCTGACCTTCAGCGGCGGGCCGAGTCCGCTGCGCGGGAACTGATATTGGACGGGGCTACGCCCCGAACCCCCGGCGTCCGCTTGCGGGGCCCCTTCGCCCCGCGCCGCTCCCGCCGAGGCGTGCTGTGCACGCCTTGCGGGGCCACCGCGACGATCGCTCTGGTGGCCCCTTCCGGGGTCTGCGTCGGCTGGGTCGCGGCCGGCACCTGGCGCCGCTTCCGCCGAGGCGCGCTGTGCCGCTGTGCGCGCCTTCAGTGACGCGCGGCCGGCGTATGATCTGCTGGCGAATTGCTGTAGAGCGGCGTCGCGTCGAGTTCCTGCCGGGGGCTCCGGACGGGCCCCGCCAATGTAGCATGAAGACGGCATGGTGACCTCGGTTCCGGTGCTTCTCGACGACGCGGTGGAGCGCCTGGCGGTCGAGTGGGAGACCGATGACCGCATGGCGCGGCTGTGGGCGGGCGACGCGTCGCTCTGGACCGGCGCTGGCGAGGGCGAGTGGCTGGGCTGGCTGCAGGTCGTCGGTGCCCAGCGTGCTCGGGTCGGGGAGTTGCAGGCGCTGCAGCGGGAGGTGGTCGATCAGGGCTTCGAGCACGCCTTGCTGCTGGGGATGGGCGGCTCGAGCCTCTGCCCCGAGGTGCTGCGGCGAAGCTTCGGCCGGGTGGCCGGGGCGCCCGATCTCCGCGTGCTCGACTCGACCGATCCCGCGCAGGTCGTCTCCATCGAGCAGCGCATCGACTACGAGCGCACGCTCTTCATCGTGTCGAGCAAGTCCGGCACGACGCTGGAGCCGACCATCTTCCTGAGCTACTTCGCGGAGCGTGCACGCGGGCGGGCCGGCCCCGCCGGCAGCCGGTTCGTGGCGGTCACCGACCCCGGCTCGCAGCTCGAGGGGCTGGCCGTCCGCGAGGGGTTCCGGCACGTGTTCCATGGCGTTCCGAGCATCGGGGGGCGCTATTCCGCGCTGTCCGACTTCGGCCTGGTTCCCGCGGCGGTCATGGGGCTCGACGTCGGCCGGCTGCTGGACCGCGCCGAGGCGATGCGCGCGGCCTGCCTGCCGTCGAGACCTCTGCGGGCGAATCCCGGCGCCATGCTGGGGCTGACGCTGGCGGCGGCTGCGCGCGCGGGACGGGACAAGGTCACGTTCGTGAGCGCCCCGGCGTACCGGTCGCTGGGGGCCTGGCTCGAGCAGCTTCTGGCCGAATCGACCGGCAAGGACGGCACGGGGCTCAATCCCGTCGACGGCGAGGCGGTGGGGACGTGCGATCTGTACGGCGACGACCGGATCTTCGTGCACCTGCGCGACGAGGCGGCAGCGGATGGCGATCCGGACCCCGCGCTCGCCGAGCTGGAGCGGGCCGGGCACCCGGTCGTCCGGCTGGGGCTGAGCGACCCGCACGACCTGGGCGGCGAGTTCTTCCGCTGGGAGCTGGCGACCGCGGTGGCCGGCGCGGTGCTGGGCATCAACCCGTTCGACCAGCCCGACGTCGAGGCGAGCAAGGTCGAGACGCGCCGGCTGACGGCCGCGTACGAAGCCGGCGACGCGTTGCCGGACGAGCCGCCGCTCGCTCGCGAAGGCCAGCTCACGCTGTACGCTGCACCGGCCGGCGGCGCGCGGCCGGCTGGTGCGGAGGCGAGCGACTCGCTCGCGGCGCTGCTCGCGGCGCACTGCCGGCAGGCGGGCGCCGGCGACTACCTGGCGCTGCTGGCCTACATCGAGATGTCGGCCGCGAACGAACGGGTGCTCCAGCGCGTGCGGCACGCGTTGCGGAGCGCGTTTCGTGTGGCCACCTGCGTCGGCTTCGGGCCGCGGTATCTTCACTCGACCGGCCAGGCCCACAAGGGTGGGCCGAACAGCGGCGTCTTCGTTCAGATCACGTGCGAGGATGCCGTCGATGTGCCCGTGCCCGGCCGGCGCTACAGCTTCGGCGCCGTCAAGGCGGCGCAGGCGCGCGGCGACCTGCAGGTGCTCGCGGCGCGCGGGCGGCGGGTGCTGCGGCTGCACGTGACCGGGAACCTGCTCGACGGCTTGAGCCGTCTCGCCGACCTGGCGGCCAGGAGTCTGCGCCGTACAACGGTGCAGACTCCGCAAGGCGCGCACAGCGCGCCTCGGCGGGAGCGGCGCGGGGCAATGGGGTCCCCGCAAGCGAACGCCGGGGGTTCGGGGCGTAGCCCCGTCTGATTGAAGCCGGAGGGTGTGAAATGTCCGATCGCCGTCGTTTCCTGAAACACGCCGCGGGAGCCGGCGCCGCGCTGGCCGCCGCCGGCCTCGAGCGCGGCGTCGGCGCCGCGCAGGCCTCACCGAGCATCGTGCGGTTCGATCACGTCGCCGTCCCGATGCGCAACACCGCCGCGATGGTCGCGTTCTACCGCGGGCTCGGCTTTCACGTGCGGGAGGGCGATCGCATCTGCTCGGTCCACTTCGGGGACAACAAGATCAACTTCCATCGTCCCGAGATGTGGGAGAACCCCGAGTTCACGCTCAGGGGGCAGGCGGCGGTACCGCCGTGCGGCGACTTCTGCTTCGTCTGGGGCGGCAGCGCCGCGGCGTTGGAGCAGACGCTGGAGCGCGTCGGCGCGGTCGTGATCGAGGGTCCGGTGCCCCGCGAGGGCGGGCGCAGCGGCGGCACGGACACCGGCACGAGCCGCTACATCCGCGATCCGGACGGCAACCTGCTGGAGTTCATCATCTACTCGTAGTCGTCGGCGGCGAGCGACAGGCGGACCACCTCGGCGTCGTTGCGCACGACGACGTGCCGGTTCGCGAACGCGGGATGCGCCCACAGCACCGCACGGTCGTCCCAGCGGCCGGAGGCGCCGCCGCGCGTGCGGGTCGTCGGCCGCAGCAGGCGGGTGCGATCGACTTCCTGGTAGCCCTCGGGCGTGAAGCGCGCGATGATCAGGAAGCCTTCGTCGTTCGTCACGAAGTGGCGGTCGCCGTTGCGGACGAAATACGCCGTCCCGAACCGCTTCTGCACGGTCATCCGGTCGCTCCGCCACAACCGTTCGCCGGTCGTCGCGTCGATGCCGCGCAGCTCCCCGTAGCTGCCGACGCCGTACAGGTAGTCGCCGCTGACGATCGGCGTCGACATCAGCGCGTGCAGCGTGTCGGTCTGATGCGGCAGCTCGCCTCGGTTGCGCCCCTGCCACAGCACGCGTGCGGCCGGCCGGTCCGGGTTGAGCGCCAGCATCATCGAGCCGTTGAAGAACTGGCTGACGACGAGGTAGCGGCCGCTGCGCACGGGCGTGGCTATCGCCATCCCGCCGCCGATCGTGAAGTCCTGGTTCCAGTAGATGTCGCCGGTCTGCGGATCGAGCGACGTGATGGCCGTGGCATGCCACACGATGAGCTGGCGCACGCCGCCGGCGTCGATGACGATGGGCGACGAGTAGCCGGGTTCCGACGTGGCGTCGAGCGCGCGCCACGCCTCCTGTCCGGTCTCCCTGTCGAAGGCGACGATCTTGGCGTCCGGCTCGCCGCCCAGCAGGACGATCAGATGGTCGCCCTCGACGAGCGGGGACTGCGACACGCCGTAGACCGGGACCGTGACGTCGTAGTCGGCGGTGGTGTCGATCCGCCACACCAGGTCGCCCGTGGCGGTGTCGAAGCACGACAGCGTGCCGGCGGCTCCGAGCACGTAGACGCGGTCACCGGCGACGGCCGGCGTGGCCCGCGGGCCGGTGGCGAACTTCCACTGCAGGTTGCGGTACGTGGCCGGCCACTCCCGGGTCCAGAGCACGGCCCCGGTCTCTTCGTCGAGCGCCACCAGCCGCTCGGTTCCGTCCATCGTGCGGCTGCCCGCCGTCTCCTCGTAGTCGAGGACGAAGACCCGTCCGCCGGCGACCACCGGACCCGCGAACCCGCCGCGCACGGGCGCGCGCCACGTCACGCGGAGACCGTCGGCGGGGAAGCGCGCGACGACGCCGCGCTCGTGCCACACCGCGTCGCGGTGGACGCCGCGCCATTGCGGCCAGTCTTCGGCGTCGAGGCCGGCGGTCGCACCGAGCGCGACGCAGGCGCACGCGACGACACTCCACGTTCGTGAACGGCGTTCGGACATTGACATATTATGCACCCTGCCAGCGCGGCGGCCGCTTGGCGAGGAACGCCTCGACGCCCTCCCGGAAGTCGGCGCTCGTGTAGCACAGCGTGATGAGGTCGTGCCCCGCGACAGGCTCGATGCGCCGCGCGGCCTGCACGCGCCGAATCATCTCCTTGGTGGCCCGGACCGTCAGGGGGGCGTTGGCGGCGATCGTCGCGGCCAGCTCGCGGACGGTCCGGTCGAGATCGTCGGCGGGGGCGATGCGGTTGACCAGGCCGGCGGCCAGCGCCTCCTGCGCACTGAACAGGCGCCCGGTATAGAGCATCTCCTTGAGCCGCGTCGGGCCGATCAGGTCGAGGAAGCGTGCGTGGTTGGCGGCCGAGAGGCAGTTGCCCAGGGTGCGGGCAATCGGCACGCCGAAGCGCGACGCCGGCGTGCACACGCGGAGGTCGCAGGCCGCCGCGATGGCGCACCCGCCGCCGGTGACCACACCGTCGATCTGGGCAACAGTAGCTATCGGGACGCGCTCGAGTCGGTCGATAATGGCGTCCAGCCGCTGCTCGTAGTCCGTGCCGTCCCGCGCCGACCTGAACGCGCGGAACTGCGCGATGTCGGTGCCGGCCACGAACGCCTTGCCGCCGGCCCCGCGCAGCACGAGGACGCGGACGTCGGCAGCGCCCGCCGCGCGGTCGCAGTAGTCGACCAGCGCCTGGTACATCTCCCAGGTCATGGCGTTGCGGGCTTCCGGGCGATTGAAGGTGACGAAGGCGATGGCTCCAGCCTGCTCGTACAGCACGTGGGGGGTCGGCACGAGTCGTATCTCCCAGGTCGAGGTCCGCGGCAGCACGCGGGAAGGGAACCGATGCAGCATGCACTGAGCGGCATCCGAGTGCTTGACGTCACCCAGGTCATGGCCGGGCCGTACTGCGCAATGCTACTTTGCGACATGGGCGCCGACGTGATCAAGGTGGAGCCGCCCGCCGGCGACTCCACGCGGCGCATGGCCGGCGCCCGGGGCGGCGACAGCCCCGGCTTCAACGCCGTCAACCGCGGCAAGCGGGGCATCGTGGTCGACATCAAGCACGAGCGGGGGGCGCAGGTCGTCGCCCGCCTCGCGTCGACCGCGGACGTGCTCATCGAGAACTACCGGCCGGGCGCCATGGCGCGGGCCGGTCTGGGATACGAGCAGTTGCGCGCGGTCAACCCCCGGCTCGTCTACGCGTCGATCTCCGGCTACGGCCAGACCGGGCCGCACGGTGCGCGGGGCGGCTTCGACCTGGTGGCGCAGGGCGTGTCGGGCATCATGTCCGTGACGGGCGAGCCGGACCGGCCGCCGGTCAAGGCGGGCGTGCCGCTGACCGACCTCGGCGCCAGCCTGTTCGCCGTCGCGGGCATTCTGGCGGCGCTCCACGACCGGCAACGGACGGATGCGGGGCAGCACGTCGATACGTCGCTCGTCGAAGCCGGCGTGGCCCTCTCCGTCTGGGAGGCGACCGAGTATCTCTCCAGCGGGCGGGTGCCGCAGCCGCTCGGCTCGGCGCACCGCATGAGCGCGCCGTACCAGGCCCTCGAGTGCGCGGATGGCTACATCACCGTCGGCGCCGCCAACGACCGGCTGTTCGCACGCCTGAGCAGGCTGCTCGGGCATCCGGAGTGGGTCGCCGACCCGCAGTTCGCGGACGACACCGCGCGGGTGGCCAACCGGCGCGCGCTGGCGGACCGCATCGAGCAGGTCACCCGCACCCGCCCGCGGCGGCACTGGCTGGCGCGCTTCGAGGCGGAGGGCGTTCCCTGCGGCCCCATCAATACCTATGCCGACGCGCTGACGGACGAACAGATGACGGCGCGCGAGATGGTGGTCGACACCCACCATCCCACGCTGGGAAGACTGCGCACGCTGGGCACGCCGCTCAAGCTGTCGCGGACGCCCCTGGTGACCGGCCGTCCCGCACCGCTGCTGGGCGAGCACACCACGGAGGTGCTGGGCGAAGCGGGGTACTCGGACAGCGAGGTCGCCGAGCTGCGGGCCGCGGGGGTGGTCGGGTAGAGCTTTTGTCAGATGGGGCTGCGCCCCAAGCCCCCGGCGTTCGCTTGCGGGGGCCCCTGCGCCCCGCGCCGGGCTTCCATCAGACGGGGCTGCGCCCCGAACCCCCCGGCGTCCGCTTGCGGGGACCCCATTGCCCCGCGCCGGGCTTTCATCAGACGGGGCTGCGCCCCGAACCCCCGGCGTCCGCTTGCGGGGACCCCATTGGCCCCGCGCCGCTCCCGCCGAGGCGCGCTGTGCGCGCCTTGCGGAGTCTGCCCGCCGCCCGCTACAGGCTGAACCCGCGCTCGTTGTGCAGGGCGATGTCGAGCCCTTCCTCTTCCTCCGCGGCCGTGACCCGCAGCCCGAGGGTGGCATCCAGCACCTTGAGGATGATCCAGGTCAGCACGCCGCTGTAGACGATGGTGGCCGCCGCCCCCACGAACTGCAGCCCGAGCTGGGCGCCGATGCCGTTCTCGAGTCCCGACCCGCCGAACACTTCGGCCGTGAATACGCCCGTCAGTATCGCGCCGACGAAGCCGCCGACGCCATGCACGCCGAACACGTCGAGGGAATCGTCGTAGCCCAGCGCCCGCTTCAGATTGCTCGCGGCGAAGAAGCACAGGATCCCGGACGCGAGCCCGATCAGGATGGCCCCCAGCGGACCGACCGTGCCGGAAGCAGGCGTGATGGCGACGAGGCCCGCGACGGCCCCGGTGGCGATGCCCAGCACGCTCGGCTTGCCGAAGCGCACCCACTCCACCGTCATCCACGTGAACGCGGCCGTGGCCGTGCAGATGTGCGTAATCGCCATTGCCATCCCCGCCACACCGTCGGCGGCGAGCTGGCTGCCGGCGTTGAAGCCGAACCAGCCGACCCAGAGCATGGACGCGCCCACCACCGTCAGCACCAGGCTGTTCGGCGCCATCGGGGTATCGGGATAGCCGTGCCGCCTGCCGAGCACGATGCAGAGCACGAGGGCGGCGATGCCCGCGTTGATGTGCACGACGGTGCCGCCGGCGAAGTCCAGGACGCCGAGGTCGCCCAGCCAGCCGCCGCCCCACACCCAGTGGGCGACCGGCGTGTAGACGAGGGTCAGCCAGATGCCCATGAACCAGAGCATCGCGGAGAACTTCATCCGCTCGGCGAACGCCCCGACGATGAGCGCGGGCGTGATGATGGCGAAGGTGAGCTGGAACATCTGGAACACGGATTCCGGAATGGTGCCGTCCACCGTGTCCACGCTCACGTTCGACAGCAGCACGTTGCCCATCCCCACGAAGGCGTTGAGCGCCCCGCCGTCGCCGAAGGCGAGGCCATACCCGTAGACCGTCCACAGGATGGTGACCAGGCAGGTGATGGCGAAGCACTGCATCATCACCGACAGGACGTTCTTGGCCCGCACCAGACCCGCGTAGAAGAGCGAGAGGCCGGGAATGGTCATAAACAGCACCAGGACGCTCGATGTCAGCATCCACGCGGTGTCGCCGGCGTTCAGTGCGTCGTCCTGGGCCCACGCCGCATACGGCGTGCCCAGCACGAAGAGGACGATGCCAACAGGAATCAGGCGGCTGCTGAGAAGTTGCATGGGTGTCGTTCCTCCTCGGCTGTGATCGCTAGAGGGCATCGTCGCCCGCCTCGCTGGTCCGGATGCGGACGGCCTGCTCCATGTCGCTGACGAAGACCTTGCCGTCACCGATCTGGCCGGTCCTGGCCGCCGACTTGATCGTGTCGACCACGGGTGCGGCGCGGTCGTCGGGAACCACGATCTCAATCTTGATCTTCGGCACGAAATCGACCGAGTACTCGGCGCCGCGGTAGACCTCCGTGTGGCCCTTCTGACGGCCGAAGCCCTTGACCTCGGTGACCGTCAGTCCGGCGACCCCGACTCGCGACAGGGTGTCTCGAACCTCGTCCAGCATGTGCGGCTTGATGATCGCAGTGACCAGCTTCATCCTCGTCTCCTTCTCCTGGGGTGTGAGGCGCCTGGAGCACCCGCGCCGGGCGAGCGGCGGCCCGGCGCTGCGAGTGGGCACTATACAACACTGTCGCGGGCCGACAAAGAGGCCGCGGCGGCGGCGGTGGACCCCCGCGAACGCCCGCTGGATCCTCGCTGCGGCGCCGCTGGCCGCCGTCGGATCGCGGCGGCGCCGGCGCGTCAGGAGGCGTCGATCGGCTCGATGCGCAGCACGGCCCCCTGCGCCTCGTCGACCGTCAGATAGAGGAGGCCGTCGGGCCCCTGCCGCACGTCCCGGAACCGCTGCTTGAGCTCGGCCAGCACGGGGCGGATGCCGTTGCGCTGGATACGGCCCTCCGCGTTGAACACGATGCGGTGCAGTTGCCGGGTGCCCATGTTGCCCCGTCCCATGGCGGCGATGAACGCGTTGCCCCGCCACGTCGGAAACCGGTCGCCCGTGTAGAACGTGATGCCCGCCAGGGCCGGCGACGGCATCCAAAACGCGAACGGCTCCTCCATGCCGGGCGCCCAGGTGCGCTCCGACGTGGTCCCCGACAGGCCGCCGAGCTTGTTGCCGGTGTAGTCGCTGCCGTACGAGACGACGGGCCACCCGTAGTTGCGGCCGGCCTCGATGACGTTGAGCTCGTCGCCGCCCATCGGGCCGTTCTCCGTCTCCCAGATCTGTCCGGTGTCCGGATGGACGTACAGTCCCAGCGCGTTGCGAATGCCCAGGGCGTAGATCTCGGGCCGGTAGCCCTCGCGGCCGACGAACGGGTTGTCGTGCGGCGCCGAGCCGTCCGCGTTGAGCCGCAGCACCTTGCCGGCGTGGTTGGCCGGATTCTGGGCGTCGTCGGCCGTGCCGATCATGTGGCGCGTGGGCATGCCGATGGCCATGATGATGCGGCCGTCGCGGCCGAAGGCGATGCGCGCGCCCGACGTGCCCTGCGACCACGCATCGGAGACGAAGACGTCCGTGACGTCCTCGAGCGCGCCGCCGCCGTCGTAGCGGGCCCGCGCCAGCGTGGCGGTGGCGGCGTCGCGCGTGATGGGCGGGCCGCCGGGTCCGCCCTGGAAGTCGTCGTGCGGGTTGCCCGGCATCGGCTTCGAGTAGGTGAAGTAGAGGAGCCGGTTCTCCGCGTAGCGCGGATGCAGGACGATGTCCATCAGGCCGGAGTTCACGGCCCCGGTGTTGATCTCCGGCAGGCCGGCGATCGGCTCGGGGTCGAGCACCCCGTCGCGGATGATGCGCAGGCGGCCCTCCCGCTCGGTGACCAGGATGTCGAGATTGGGCAGGACGGCGAGCGCCCAGGGCCGGACCAGGCCCTTGACGGGCACGACCCGGAACCGTTGGCCGTCCGCGCTGAGCACGACCGGCTGGTCGGGCACGCCGGCCGGCAGCGCCGCGACGATCTCGTCCGGTCCCGGCGCCTGCGGAGCCTGCCGCGCAGCGGCCGCCGCCGCGATCAGAACCAGCGCACTTGCAAACGTTGCTGTCCAGCGTCTCATGATGCCCGATCTTCAGCCTTCGACCGACCCGCCGTCAATGATCCCGCAGCGACAGTCCCCAAGGCGCGCACAGCGCGCCTCGGCGGGAGCGGCGCGGGGCTGTGGGGTCCCCGCAAGCGGACGCCGGGGGCTTGGGGCGCAGCCCCATCTGATTGAAGCTAACAGGGGAAGGCGGCCTCGACGGCCTTCAGCACGAGCTGCACGTCCGGCAGGTGCAGCTCCTCGGGATGCTCGCTCAGGTACCCGAGGACGACGGTGACGAGCCGCGCGTCGGGTGTGCCGGCGGGCAGGCAGGCGCGCTCTTCCGCGACGCCTCCGTCCCGCTGCAGGAGCGCCAGCGTCCTGGCCGCCCCGCGCACGACGCCGCTGCAGTGTCGTGCGCGCGCGAAGTCGCCGCTGGCGCGCAGCCCCTCCTCGCAGTCCCTCAGCAGGGCGAGGCCGGTGCCGTCGTTGTCCTGAGCCGCCAGGGCGGCGGGCGACGCGACGGCAAGCACGAGCACGAGCGGCAGCAGCTTCATCCCGTCCTCCGGTCGGCGTTCCCGCGGTCAGTCGAGCAGCGCTTCGTAGACGCGGGTCTGGAACTCGCGCTCGATCTCGGGAGAGGTGGGCGGCGCGACCTGGGTCAGGAGCACGCCGATCAGCTCGTCCTCGGGGTCTATCCAGAAGTACGTGCTCGCGTAGCCGCTCCAGCGGAAGACGCCGTCGTTATCGCCGTAGGGCGTCGCGTCGGCGTCGGTCAGCACGCTGAAGCCGAGCCCGAAGCCGTAGCCGGGGTCGGGGCCGCCGATGCTGATCGGGATCAGGTGCTCGGGGAGCTGGTTCGTGCGCATCTCGCGCACCGTCTCCTGCTTCAGCAGCCGCACGCCGTCGAGCGTTCCCTCACCGAGCAGCATCTGCGCGAAGCGCAGGTAGTCGGCGGCGGTCGAGACGAGCCCGGCGCCGCCCAGCAGCAGGTCGGGCTGCGTGTCGTGCACCCCGCACAGCGCGACGTCGTCTTCCTGGAGCGAGCCGTCCGGCCCGCGGGTGTAGGCGGTGGTCAGGCGTTCCGCCTTCGCCGGCGGGACGACGAACGCGGTGTCCTGCATCCCGAGCGGCTCGAAGATGCGCGCGCCGAAGAACTCGTCGAGCCGCTGGCCGGAGACGACCTCGACGACGCGGCCGAGCACGTCCGTCGACACGCCGTAGTTCCAGCGCGAGCCCGGGTGCGCCAGCAGCGGCAGCGCGGCGGCCTCGCTCACCAGGTTCTCGAGGTCGCCGGAGAAGACGTCCGCCTCGCGATAGAGCGCATCCACGTCCGTGTCGCCGAAGAGGCCGTAGGTCAGGCCGGAGGTGTGGCGGAGCAGATCCCGGATGGTGACGGGCCGGCGGGGCGCCACGATCTCCCCCGCGTCGTACACCTGGGCGTGCTCGAATTCGGGCAGGGTGCGCGAGACCGGCTCGTCGAGCGTCAACTCGCCCGCTTCGACGAGCATCATGACGGCGGCCGAGGTCACCGGCTTCGTCATCGAGCAGATGCGGAAGATGTCCGTGCGCTCGAGCGGCGTGCGGCTGCCGAGGTCGCGGTACCCGATCGCCTCCCAGTGCACGAGCCGGCCGCGGCGGGCGACGAGGCTCACGACCCCGCCGACCGATCCGTCGTCGACCCAGCGTTGCAGGGCCTCGGGGATGGCGTCCAGGACAGCGGCGGACAGGCCGACGGCGGCCGGCTCGCTGCGGGGCAGCGGGGAGTCGGAGCCGACGGGGGCCGCAACGAGCAGCGCAAACGCGCAGAGCAGCGAGGCAAGTCGGTTCATGTCAGCGTCGTCCCAATCGTCTTTGCCGGAAGTCGAGCCGCCACTCGCGCGCCAGGCGCTCGGCCTCCTCGAGCTCCTCGGAGGTCATGATCGCCTCGAGCTCGGGCAGGGCGAACTCGGCCCCCCCGTAGCCGCGCTCGGCGGCAAGGCGGTACCAGCGCACCGCCTCCACGGCGTTCCTGGTCACGCCGAGTCCGTTCGAGTAGGCAATGCCCAGGTTGCCCTGCGCGGCCGAGTGCCCCTGGTCGGCGGCGAGCCGGAACCAGCGCACCGCTTCCACGGCGTCCTGGGGCAGCGCGCCCAGGCCGTTGGCATGCGCGACGGCGAGGTTGTACTGCCCGTCGGCGTGCCCCTGGTCGGCGGCGAGGCGGAACCAGCGCACGGCCTCCGCCGCATCCGTCTCGACCGCCAGGCCGTTCGCGTAGGCCAGCCCGAGATGGTGCTGCGCCACCGGCAGCGCCTCCTGGGCGGCGAGCCGGAACCAGCGCAGGGCTTCGGCGTCGTCGCGGAGCACGCCGACGCCGTTGGCGTAGGCCAGCCCGAGGTTGCCCTGGGCTACCGCGAAGTCCTGGTCGGCGGCGAGGCGGAACCAGCGCACGGCTTCCGCGGCGTCCTGGAGCACGCCCGCGCCGTTGGCGTAGGCATTGCCGAGGTCGTTCTGGGCCGCGGCGTGGCCCTGGTCGGCCGCGAGGCCCAACCACCGTGCGCCCTCCGCGCGGTTGCGAGGGACGCCGTCGCCGCGCTGGTAGGCGAGCCCCAGCCGGTACTGGGATTCGGCCTCTCCCTGCTCGGCGGCGGCCTGCAGGGCCGCCGGGTCCTGGCCTGCAGCGAGCGCCGTGCCGGCGCACATCCCGAGCAGGACCGCACACGTCACGAGGGCGACGCGGGAAGGCAGATGCATGGTCGAGGAGCATTATAGGACGTGCCGCCGGCAATTCGTCAGCCGTCGGGCGGGCACGCCACGAAACTTGCCGTAAACCCGGGAAACCTAGGGAGGGGAATTGGTTGCGGGGGGGGGATTTGAACCCCCGACCTTTGGGTTATGAGCCCAACGAGCTACCGGACTGCTCCACCCCGCGTCAGCATTGTAGCACCGATGCTAACATGCCGTCCGTACGCGGTCAACGGGATGCGGTGCGGTCGAGGGCGGGGCGCCGGAGGGGGCCGCGCGGAGGGCGGGCGGTGAACGATACAGGCTGCGTGGTCGTCTGCACGACGTTGCCGGCGAGCGCCGACGCCACGGCTTTCGGGCGAACCCTGGTCGAGGAGCGGCTGGCGGCCTGCGTCAGCGCGCTGCCGGGCGTGCGCTCGGTCTATCGCTGGCGCGACGATGTCGAGACGGACGACGAACAGCAACTGCTCGTCAAGACGACGCGGGGTCGCGTGGAGCCGCTCATCGAGCGCATGCGCCGGCTCCATCCCTACGAGGTGCCGGAGATCGTCGTCCTGCCGATCGTCGACGGCGGCCGGGACTACCTCGACTGGATCCGCGCGTCGACGGCTTGACGGCTTGACGGCTACAGCAGGCGCAGCACGAGGAATCCGCCCAGCAGCAGGAGGAAGAAGAGGATCGACGCGGCATTGAAGTGCCGTTCCAGCAAGCGGCGGATCGGCGCACCGAACGCCCGCAGGATCGCGGCGACGAGCAGGAATCGGGCCGCGCGCCCGATCAGGCTGGTGGCCAGGAACGGCAGGAACGGCATGGCGGTTGCGCCGGCCGCAATCGTGGCCACCTTGAACGGGATCGGCGTGAACGCCGCCGCCGCCAGGAACCAGATGCCCCACGTCCCGGCCAGGGCCACGAAGCGCTCCCAGTGGTGATGCGCGCCGTAGAAGGCGATAATCGGATCGCCGATCGCGGTCATCAGCCCGGAGCCGATGCCGTAGCCGATGGCCGCCCCGATGAACGAGCCGGCGACGCAGCAGACGGCGGCCCGCAGCCAGCCGGCAGGCCGCGCCGCGACGATCGCGATCAGCAGCACGTCCGGTGGTATCGGGAAGAACGACGACTCCGTCAGCGCGACGAGGAACAGCGCGGTGAGCGCCTGCGGGGTGTCGGCCCAGCGCAGCGTCCAGTCGTAGAGCCGCCGCGGGGCGGCCAGCATCGATTTCAGCAAGGCAACCTCAATCATGAGTGTACGCAATACGGGGGAGAGCGCCGCCGCAAGGCGCGCACAGCGCGCCTCGGCGGGAGCGGCGCGGGGCTGTGGGGTCCCCGCCAGCGGACGCCGGGGGCCCGGGGCGCAGCCCCGTCCAATTGAAGCCGGGAGCGGCGCGGGGCTGTGGGGTCCCCGCCAGCGGACGCCGGGGGCTCGGGGCGCAGCCCCGTCTGATTGAATGGACGCGCCGGCCGAGCTCACCGTCGTATTCCGCACGCAGTCCGACATCGAGGCGAACGTGGTGCGCGGGCTGCTCGAGACCCGGGGCATCCGCACGCTGCTGTCCTCGGCCGCGCCGCACGCCGTCTTCCCGCTTTCCGTCGACAGCCTGGGCGAGGTGCGGCTGGCGGTTCGGGCCGCTGACGCGGAGCGGGCGCGGCAGACGATCGACGATTTCCGTCACGAGGCCACCGCCGCGACGCTGGAGACGCGGCTCGGCTACGCTTTCCGCGACCGCGAGCTGCTGGAACAGGCGCTGACGCACCGCTCTCGCGCACACGAGGACGCCGGCGAGGTCGTCGCCGACAACGAGTCGCTGGAGTTCCTCGGCGACGCCGTGCTGGGTCTCGTGATCGCTGATCGCCTGTACCGCGAGTTTCCCGACTACGACGAAGGCCTCAAGTCGAAGGCCAAGTCGGTGCTCGTCTCCGCCCCGTCGCTGGCGAAGCTCGGCGAGGCGCTGGGGCTCGGCGAGCACCTGCTCCTCGGACGCGGCGAGGAGAAGAGCGGCGGGAGGCGGAAGCCGTCGCTGCTTGCCGATGCGTTCGAAGCCGTCGTGGCGGCCATCTACCTCGACGGCGGGCTCGCGGCGGCCGACGACTTCATCGAGCGTCACTTCCGGCGCGCGCTGGCCGAGCTGCGCGCGGGGCAGCAGGTTACCGGCCTCGTCAGCGACCACAAGTCGGCCTTCCAGGAGTGGTTGCAGGCGCGCGGCCGGCCGCTGCCCGACTACGACGTGGCCGCCACGCACGGCCCCGACCACCAGAAGGTGTTCGTGGTCGACGTCCGCGTCGGCGACGAGGCGGTGGCGCGCGCCGAGGGGCGCAGCAAGAAGGAGGCCGAGCAGTTGGCGGCGGCCGAAGCGCTGCAGCGGCTAGCGCAAGGCGCGCACGGCGCGCCTCGGCGTGAGCGGCGCGGGGCTATGGGGTTCCCGCCAGCGGACGCCGGGGGCTCGGGGCGCAGCCCCGTCTGATTGAAGCTGCGCACGGCGCGCCTCGGCGGGAGCGGCGCGGGGCTATGGGGTCCCCGCCAGCGGACGCCGGGGGTTCGGGGCGCAGCCCCGTCTGATGAAAGCTAGTCGATCTCGATGATGCTCCAGCGGCGTTCGGAGCCCACCGGCGGGCGCGCAGGCGCGGGCGGGTCGGCGGGCGGCGCGTCCTCCATGAACGGCAGGCGGGACACCGCGTACTCCTGCGCCTCGCGGAGCAGATCGGCCCGGTCGGGCGGGGCGGGGCGGCTGTGGAGGCGGACCCACAGCCGCAGCAGCGGATCGCGGAAGCCGTACCGCTTCTGCTCCACCTGCACCAGGTCGACATCCTCGAGCCAGAGCAGGTAGTCCCTCGTCGACCCCGGGGTGCGACTCAACCTGCGGGCGATCTCCGTCAGCGTCAGGCGTTCCTCGTCCGCCAGCAGGTGGAGGATGGCCTTGAGCGCGCCGTATCCGCGCGCCCGGCCGAGGCGCGCCTCGTAGGACAGGCGGCACACGAGGCACAACGGCGCGCCCACCGCCATCTGCGCCGCGAGCGCGTGCACGGGGTCGCCACCGCCGCCGTCCGTCGCCGCCAACCCCGCGCCCAGCGCCTGCACGTAGGCGGGCCGGCCGTCGGCGAGCGCGTGGAGCAGCCGCGCCAGCTCGGCGTGGTCGCGCCGGTCGCGAGCGGCGCCCGGCCGGACCAGCGTCGCGGCGGTCTCCGCCGCCGACAGCGGAGGCACGTCGATTATCTCGATCCGGTCGCCGCCGCCGCCGAGCAGGCGGCGCGCCCGATGGGCGTAGCGCGTGGCCAGCACGAACCGGTTCGGGCTCCGCGTCAGCGCGGCGACCGTCTCGCGCAGGGCGCCGCGCAGTCCCGGGAAGCTCTCGAAGGTGCGCAGCTCCAGCAGCCCGTCGATGAGAAAGGTCGGCGTTCCACCGTCCTGGGCCCGTGCGTGCTCGAAGAACGCCAGCAGGTTGTCGAAGGCGGCCCGGGTCGAGCTCTCGGCCCGCGGCGGGTCGGCTGCCCGCGGCGCCACGTGCGGGCTCGCGGCCGCAACCGCGGCCCAGAACTCCTCGGGCGTCGACGCCGCCCGTTCGGCGTCGATGTACTGACTGCGGTTGGGCGCGGTGCGGGCCGCCACGCGTTGCAGCAGGGAGGTGCGCCCGCTGCCGCACCCGCCGACGAGCAGGGGAATGCGGGGCGGTGTCGCGTCGCAGGCCGCCAGAATCCTGCGTTCGATGGCGGGGCGTTCCGGAACCACGGCGTTGCGCGTAACAGGGCGGCCACCGTGCGTGGCCGCAACGTGCGACGCCGAAGGTTATGGAACGGGCGAAGAGGTGTCAATCCCTTTTTCCCGCGGCGGCCCCGGCCCGCGGACAGCCGCCGTTCTGCTATCATCGGCTGTTTGGACTGCAGGCACGCATGGCTACCGTCAACGTTGCGATCGTCGGGACACAGTGGGGCGACGAGGGGAAGGGCAAGATCGTCGATCTGTTCACCCCTTCGTTCTCGATCGTGGCGCGCTACCAGGGCGGCCACAACGCCGGTCACACCGTCCTGGTGAACGGCCGCAAGTTCATCCTGCACCTGATCCCGTCCGGCATCCTCCACGCGGGGGTGACGTGCGTCATCGGCAACGGCGTGGTCGTCGACCCGCTGGCGCTGTTCGCCGAGCTCGACGAGCTGCAGCGCGAGGGCATCGAGGCCGACGGGCGCCTCTTCATCAGCGAGCGGGCGCATCTCATCCTGCCGTACCACCGCGACATCGAGCAGGCGGCCGAGGCCGGGCGCGGCGAGCAGCGCATCGGGACCACGTCCCGGGGGATCGGGCCCAGCTACGAGGACAAGAGCGGCCGCCGCGGCATTCGTCTCGCCGATCTGGCGGCCGCGGCGGATGCGGACGGGGCGCTCGGCGACGCGGTGCGAGCCAACGTCGCGCTGCGGAACCGCGCCGTCGGCGGCGACCCCGTGGACTGGCGGACCGTGCTCGACGACCTGCGCGCCTGCTGGCCGCGGCTGAAGCCGCTCGTCGCCGACGTGTCGCGGTTGCTCGACGACGGGGCGCGCGCCGGCAAGCGCATCATGTTCGAAGGCGCGCAGGGCACGATGCTCGACATCGACCACGGGACCTATCCGTTCGTCAGCTCGTCCAACGGCACCATCGGCGGCGTGTGCGCCGGGTTGGGCATCGCGCCCCGCCTCATCGGGGGCGTGCTCGGCATCGCCAAGGCCTACACGACGCGCGTGGGAGAGGGTCCGTTTCCCACCGAGCTCGGCGGCGACTTCGGCGCCGCGCTGCGGGAGAGCGGCGAGGAGTACGGCGCATCGACCGGCCGCCCGCGCCGTTGCGGCTGGTTCGACGCGGTCGTCGTGCGTTACGCCGCGCGCGTGAACGGCCTCGACGCGCTGGCGCTGACCAAGCTCGACGTCCTCGACGGGCTGCCCGAGCTGAAGATCTGCACGGGCTACCGCTGCGGCGGGGAGGCGCTGACCAGCGTCCCGGCCAGCATGCCGCGGCTCGCGAGCTGCACGCCCGAGCTCGAGACGCTGCCCGGCTGGTCGCGCCCGACCGCCGGCCTGCGGCGCTTCGACGAGTTGCCGGCGGAGGCCGTGCGCTACATCGAGCGCGTCGAGGAGCTCACCGGCGTCCCGGTCGCCGTCGTCTCGACCGGCTCCGACCGGCACGACACCATCATCCGCGACGAATCGGTCGTCGGCCGCTGGCTCGCCTGAGGGCGGGCGGGGGCGATGGGCACGCCGCGGATTTCGCCTCCGCCCCGACTCTCGGCCGGGTAGGATGATCTCTCCATGAAGCTGAAAGTCGTGATCCACGAAGCGGAGGAAGGCGGCTACCGGGCGGAAGTGCCGTCCATCCCGGGGTGCGCGACCCAGGGAGATTCGTTCGAGGACCTGCTGAGCAACCTCTACGAAGCCGTCGAGGGGTGCTTGTCCGTCGACGTTCGCGATGTTCCCATCTCCGAGACCGACAGAGTTATCGAGATCGCCGTGTGAGGGCCCTCGGCGGAAAACAGTTCTGCCGGCTGCTCGAATCGCACGGCTGGCGGTTGAAGCGCGGGAACGGCGCACCCTGGATCAGGCTATTGCGGTTTCTGGTCGGTGCCGTGCCCGATCACGTCGACGACTCAATCGCCGGCCGCTGGCTCGCCTGACCGCGGGCCGCTGCGTACGCGGGCCACGGCCTGCCGCCAGCCCGCGTACAGGCGGTCCCGGTCGTCAGCCGGCATGCGCGGCTCGAACAGGCGCTCGCGCCGCCGGAGATGGCGAAGCTGCTCGGGATCCTTCCAGAAGCCGACGCCGAGGCCGGCCAGCAGCGCGGCGCCCGTGGCGGTGGTCTCCAGGACCGCGGGGCGGTCCACCGGCAGGCCCAGGATGTCGGCCTGGAACTGCATGAGGAACCCGTTGGCTGCCGCGCCCCCGTCCACCCGCAGCTCGGTCGGCTCCACGCCGCTCTCGCGCATGGCGTCGATGACGTCGCGCGTCTGGTAGGCGAGGCTCTCGAGCGTGGCGCGGACGAGGTGCCCGCGATCCGTGCCGCGCGTCAGGCCGACGATGGCGCCGCGCGCGTGCATGTCCCAGTACGGCGCGCCCAGGCCATTGAAGGCCGGCACGAAGTAGACGCCGCCGGTGTCGGCGACCGCCGCGGCCAGCGCCTCGCTGTCCGCGGCCCGGTCGATGATCCGCAGCTCGTCGCGCAGCCACTGGATGGCGGCCCCGGCGGTGAAGATGGCGCCCTCGACGGCGTAGGCCGGGCCGCCGGCCGCATCGCAGCAGATGGTCGTGAGCAGGCCGTTGCCCAGGACCGGATGGTGTTGCCCGAGGTTGAGGACCACGAACGCGCCGGTGCCGTACGTGGTCTTGGCGAGCCCAGGCTCCCAGCACGTCTGGCCGTACAGCGCGGCCTGCTGGTCGCCGGCCAGGCCCGCGACGGGGATGCCGGCCGCCAGGCCCTCGCTGGCGGCGGTCTCGCCCAGCACGCCGCAGCTCGGCCGCACCGCCGGCAGCATGGCCGGCGGCACGTCGAACAGCTCGAGCAGCTCCGGGTCCCAGCGCCGGTCGTGGATGTTGTAGAGCAGGGTCCGGCTCGCGTTGGTCGGGTCGGTGGCGTGGACCCGGCCGCCGGTGAGGCGCCAGAGCAGCCAGCTGTCCACCGTGCCGAACAGCAGCTCGCCGGCCGCGGCGCGCCGCCGCGCCTCGGGATGGCGCTCGAACAGCCACGCGATCTTCGACGCCGAGAAGTACGGGTCGATGACGAGCCCGGTGCGGTCGCGGACGGCGGCCTCGGCGCCGGCCTGCCGCAGGCGCTCGCAGATGTCAGCGGTCTGGCGGCTCAGCCAGACGATGGCGGCGTGCAGCGGCTCGCCGCTGCGCCGGTCCCAGAGTATCGTGGTCTCGCGCTGGTTGGTGATGCCGATGGCCCTGACGTCGGCCGGCGCGCAGCCGGCGGCCCGCAGCGCCTGCGCCATGACGTCGCGGCTGGACGTCCACAGCTCGCCCGGGTCCTGCTCCACCCAGCCGGGCTGCGGGTAGCGCTGGCCGATCTCGGCGTAGCCCCGTCCCGCGATGGTGCCGTCGGCGGTGAAGACGAGCGCCGTGCTGCCGGTCGTGCCCTGATCCAGGGCCAGGATGACGCCGTCCACCTATAATGCCGGGGTCATGAGGGAACGGTCGACACACGGCGTCGGACGCCGGCTGCGGGCCTGCGTGGCCGCGGCGGCCCTGGGCGCGTGCGCGTGTTCGGGCGCGGACGAACCGACGGTGGAAGAGGCGCAGGCATTCATCGCGCAGGCCGAGACGCGACTGCTCGACCTGTGGATCGACGCCGGCCGCGCGGCGTGGGTCCAGAACAACTTTATCACCGACGACACCAACGCCCTCGCGGCGGCCGCCAACACCGCGGTGATGGCGGCGACCACGGAGCTGGCCGCCGCCGCCGCCCGCTTCGACGCGCTGCCGCTGCCGCTCGAGCTCGAGCGCAAGCGGCTGCGCCTGAAGACGTCGCTCGCCGCGGTCGCCCCGTCCGACCCGGCCCTGCAGCGCGAGCTGGCCGGCATCATGACCGAGATGGAGAGCCGCTACGGTCGCGGCGAGTACTGTCCGGCGGACGGCGAGGAGTGCCTGGACCTGCCCACCATGGAGCGCCTGTTCGCCTCCGTGCGGGACACGGACGAGCTGCTCGAGCTATGGGCGGGCTGGCGCGAGGTGGCGCCGCCGATGCGCGCGCTCTACGAGCGGTTCGTCGAGCTGTCGAACGCCGGCGCCCGGGAGCTCGGCTTCGCCGATCTGGGCGACATGTGGCGGTCGGGCTACGACATGACGCCCGACGACTTCCGGGCCGAGATCGAACGGCTGTGGGAGCAGGTGCAGCCGCTCTACGAGGCGCTGCACTGTCACGTGCGGGCCCGGCTGGGGGAAGAGTTCGGCACGGCGATCGTGCCGCAGGATGCGCCGATCCGGGCGCACCTGCTCGGCAACATGTGGAGCCAGAACTGGCAGAATATCTACGAGAGCGTGGGCCCCGCCCGGTCCGGCCCGGGCTACGACCTGACGCGGCTCCTCGAGCGCGCCCGGGTGGACGAGCGCGAGATGGTGCGCTACGGCGAGCGGTTCTTCAGCTCGCTGGGTTTCGAGCCGCTGCCGGCGACGTTCTGGGACCGCTCGCTGTTCGTCCAGCCGGCCGACCGCGACGTCGTGTGCCACGCCAGCGCCTGGAACCTGGACTTCGAGTCGGACGTGCGCATCAAGATGTGCATCGGCGTCAACGACGAGGACTTCGTCGTCATCCACCACGAGCTGGGGCACAACTACTACCAGCGCGCGTACCGCGGCCAGGACCCGCTCTTCCGCGACAGCGCGAACGACGGCTTCCACGAAGGGCTGGGCGACACCGTCGCCCTGTCGATCACGCCCGAGTACCTCGTGCGGGTCGGCCTGCTCGACAGCGCCCCCGACGCCGAGGCCGACATCGGCCTGCTGCTGCTGCGGGCGCTCGACAAGGTGGCCTTCCTGCCGTTCGGGTTGCTGGTGGACCAGTGGCGCTGGCAGGTGTTCTCGGGAGAGGTCGCGCCGGACGCGTACAACACGGCCTGGTGGGAGCTGCGGGAGCGCTACCAGGGGGTGCGCCCCGCGCTGCCGCGCGGCGAGGACGACTTCGATCCGGGCGCCAAGTTCCACGTGCCCGCCAACACGCCGTACACGCGTTACTTCCTGGCCCAGATACTGCAATTCCAGTTCCACCGCGCCCTGTGCGAGGTGGCCGGCGTGGACGGGCCGCTGCACCGCTGCTCGATCTTCGAGAGCGCGGCAGCCGGCCGGCGGCTGCGCGCGATGATGGAGATGGGCGCCAGCCGGCCCTGGCCCGACGCGCTCGAGGCCCTTGCCGGCACGCGGGAGATGGACGCCACCGCCATTCTCGACTACTTCGCTCCGCTCGCGGCCTGGCTGGAGGAGCAGAACGCCGGCCGGACCTGCGGCTGGTGAGCCGCCGGCCGGCCCGCGTCAGGTGGCGCCGAGGTAGTCGGCGTCGCTGACCTTCGCCAGCCAGGTGGTGGCGGCGTCGAGGTTCTGCGCCACGTGCGTCATCGGCGCATCCGGCGCCGCGCCGTGCCAGTGCTTCTCGCCCGGTCCGATGCAGGCCACGCCCCCGGCGGCCACCTCCTGCACGGGCTCGCCCTCCTTCTGGAGCCGGCAGCGGCCTGCGACGACCAGCAGCACCTGGGGCCCGCTGTGGACGTGCCAGGCCGTGCGCGCGCCAGGCTGGAAGGTGACGCGGTACGCGTTGACGTTGGGCGCCTCGCACACCGCGTCCATGCGCGCCATGGTGGCGTCGCCGGTGAAGTTGGCGGGGTCGGCCGGCCGCGCCGGATGCGCGGCCGGGTGGAACAGCCTCATGACCGGCCCGCGGGCAGCGGCCGCTCGCCGTAGCGCCCGATGACCCAGGCCGCCCCGGCGCCGATGGCCACGACCAGCACCGAGCCCGCGTTGATCCAGCCGGTCTGGGGGTACAGGACCAGGAAGTAGCCGACCGAGCCGGGCAGCAGCGCGTAGTAGACGAACGGCAGCACCGTCATGCGGATGACGGCCCCTTCCTTGCCGAGCAGCCCGACCACCGCCGAGGCGGCGACCACGTTGTGCACGCAGATCATGTTGCCGGCGGCCCCGCCGACCGCCTGCAGGGCGACGATCCAGGTCGGATCGACCGCGATGCGCTCGCCCATCTCGAACTGGAACAGCGAGAACATCATGTTGCTGACGGTGTTGCTGCCCGCCACCGCCGCGCCGATACCGCCGATGAACGGGGCGAAGAGCGGCCAGGCCGTGCCTGCCAGCGCCGCCACGCCGTCGGCCAGCGCGATGGGCATGCGCTCGAACCCGGCCGCGCCGCCGCCGCTGTTGATGAACACCTGCACCATCGGCACGGTGAAGATCAGCGCCACCGAGGCCGCCGCCGTGACGCGCAGCGACGCCGCCCACGACTGGCCGTACGCAGCCATCGGTATCCGGTGCATGCGCCACGTGGCGAGCGAGGCCACGATGAAGACCGTGCCGGGCAGGAAGAGGGGCTGCACGGCGGCCGAGATGTCGGTTCCGAAGATGTTCGGCCAGCTCACGGTCCAGGCCTGGAGCCAGCCGCCGAACGGCAGCTCGCGCATGCGCGTGATCAGCAGCAGCGCCGCCACCAGCACGTACGGCGACCAGGCCTTCACCAGGCTCATCGAGCCGCTGTCGTGCGCGACGTCGCGGGGCTGGATGGAGCCGGTCCAGTCGGCCGGCCAGCTCTCGCGGCGCTCGAACTCCCAGCACTCGTCCGCCTTGGGAACCAGGAAACCCTTGCGCGCCGCCGTCACGACGATGGCCAGCCCCACCAGGCTCCCCAGCAGCGCCGGGAACTCCGGGCCGAGCAGGTAGGCGGCCGCCACGTAGGGCAGCGTCATCGCGAGCGCCGCGAAGAGCGCGAACTTCCAGACCTGCAGGCCCTCGGCCAGCGACCGGTTCGGACCGAAGAAGCGGGTCATGGCCGAGACCAGGATCAACGGCACCAGCGTGCCGGCCACCGCGTGGAGGATGGCCACGCGCAGGCCGATGAGCGCCAGGAACGAGTTCCAGTCGGCGAAGCCGCGCTGCAGGGCGTACTCGGCGATGGCCGGATCGGCCGACAGGCCGGTGTTCACGCCCACCAGTATCGGCGTGCCGGCGGCGCCGAAGCTGACCGGCGTGCTCTGGATGATCATGCCGGCCACGACGGCGGCCATGCCGGGGAAGCCGAGTCCGACCAGCAGCGGGACGGCCACCGCGGCGGGCGTGCCGAAGCCGGCCGAGCCCTCGATGAACGATCCGAACAGCCAGGCGATGATGATCACCTGCACCCGGCGGTCGGGCGTGATGTCCGTGAAGCCCTGCCGGATGGTCTTCAGGGCGCCGCCCTCCTGCAGCGTGTTCAGCAGCAGGATGGCGCCGAAGATGATGTACAGGACCGTGAGCGCCACGACCAGGCCGTTGATCGACGCGGCCACGACCTGCACCGCGGGAACCTGCCACACGACGAGCGCCAGCACGATGGCGACGCCGTACGACAGAGGCATCGCCCGGCTGGCGGGCCAGCGCAGCCCGACCAGGAAGACGGCGACGGTGATGATCGGCAACAACGACAGGATGGACAGCGTCGCGATGTTCATGGCGGGCGCCATTCTACCGCAGGGTCCGGCGCGGACCTAAAGTGGTCATACTCCGGCAGCGATGCCGAAAGCCAAGGTCGCCCTCACCATCGACGCAGAGCTGCTCGATCGGGTGGACATCCTCGTCTCGGAACGGTCGGCTCGCCCACGCCCGGCCGGCGACCGAATGTGCCAAGCTGGATCCGCGCTGGAACAGCGCCTCGCCGATGAAGGCCTCGAGCGTGAGTCGTGGCCCGAAGTCCTACCGCGACAGGTACGTCCGGCTGACGCCGTTGCGGCCGTTCGAGAGGGTGTAGCCGCGTCCGTCGGGGTTGACCGTGGCCTTGATCCAGTGGCCGCGGCAGTCGTCCTCGGCGGTCAGGTTCGCCGTCAGCTCGTCCGGGGCTCGGTAGGCGGGGTCGGTGTCGAGCGCGCGGTGCGACTGCCAGACGTCCTCGAGCCGCGGGCTCTCGGCCACCACCTGATAACCCTCCGCGCTGCCGCCCTTGCGTGGGCCGTTGTTGATGACGGCCACCGCGGGGGCGAGCGCCCAGGTGAGCTGCGGCGCCACGCCGTTGCCGTGGTGGGGCACCTGGTAGAGGTCGACCTCGCCGAGCCTGTTCTCCGGGCACGCCAGCGCGTACTGCACGTTGAGGGTGACGTCGCCGAGGTTCAGGAACTGGAACGCGCCGAGCGAGACCAGGTAGCCCACGCTGCTCGCGTTCTCGCCGCTGTCGTCCGGGTAGGGCCAGGTGCCGCCGCAGTACGGGTTGGGGCCCGTCGGCATGAGCGGCCGCTCGGGCATCGCGCCGCGGGCGAGCACGAACGAGAACTCGACGTCGCGCAGCGGCAGCTTGTCGCCCGGCGCGATGGTGCGCCGCCGGCCCTCGGCCACGCCGAGGTATGCGTTCCACGACGCCAGCCCGCGCGCGGTCGACTGCTCGACGCTGTCGCCGTGGTCGACGAGCTGGCCGATGGGCACGCGGGCGGCCAGGGCGGGCAGGCCGCCGACGTGGTCGCCGTGGAAGTGCGACGCGATGAAGTAGTCGATGCGGTCGACGCCGGCATCCTGCATGGCGTCCTCGATGCGCCGGGCGTCCCGTTCGTCGGCGCGCGCCCAGCCGGCGTCCATCAGGATCGACCGCCGCTCCGGCGTGACGACCAGCGTGGCGGCGCCGCCCTCGACGTCGATCCAGTAGATGTCGAGGGCGGCGTCCTGCGCCCGGGCGCCCAGAATGACGGCGGTCGTTGCGATCGCGAGCGCCACGCGCAATATCGGACGGCTCATCGCATCCTCCGGGAAGGGGTCCGGCAGGCGCGATTATAGCGCCGGCTGGGCGCCGGGCCAGGCGGCGTCGCAACGGCTCGTTTGCCTCTGCCGGCGCCGCGCCGCTACCGCTGTTGACGATTTCCCGCTGCGGATGGCGCGGCCATCCTGCAGCGACCTGGACGCAATCGAGCTTCTCCTTGTTCTCCAGCGAGTTAGTTGCACAACACACGGCCGCCGGGGCCCTGGCGTGCATCTTGCTCTCTTGTTGCACGGCCCCGCCGAGAGCGTCCGGTGCTGTGCCCGACCTCCACTGCAACCGCCAATCGAGGCGGGGCCACTGACGGTTGGGCACCTGAGGTGTCAGCGGGCGCTGGCTACCAGGGGGAGGAGCAACTCATGCGCGAAATCATCGCGGTCGGCGCGCTGGCGATCGTCTGCGGTCTGGTGAGCCCGGTGACCGCGGAGCGCCCGGTGCAGTCGGCCGAGCGTGATGAGACCACGGCGCCGGCGGAGTCACGGGACAGGGTGGATCTCAACACCGCCGACCGGATGGAGCTCGAAGAGTTGCCGGGAATCGGCCCGCGCACCGCCGAGCGGATCATCGAATACCGAATGGAGAACGGTCGGTTCGACAAGATCGAGGAATTGATGAACGTCAGGGGTATCGGCGAACGAACGTTCCTGCGCCTGCGGGATCTCGTGCGGGTCGGCAGCACGTCGGACCCGCAATAGCATCTGCGGCGGGTGGAGCTCGCCGGTTCGCGGGCTCCACTCGCCGCGCCGGGCAGGCAGGCATGCAGCACGGAGAGGGCACGGGAATGACGCTTGTGGACAGCATGGCAGGGGTTGCCGTGGTCACCATACTCGCCGGGTTGGCGGTTCCGTTTCTGATGGCCGCGCGAGAACAATCGCAGGTGTCGGCGGCGGCGGCGTACTTCTCGGCGCAAGCGATGCTGGCGCGCTCCCGCGCGGTGCGGCAGGGGGCGGCGGTCGGGTTGCGGTTCGAGGCCGACGCGGGCGCCGATCGATTCGCCAGCTACGTGGACGGCGACGGGGACGGCATCCGCGCGACCGACGTCTCCCGGGGCATCGATCGGCGCCTCGGTCCCGCGCAGCGACTGGGCGACGTGTATCCCTCGGTCCGTTTCGGATTGCTGGCGTCGGTTCCGCCGATCGGTTCGAGCCGGGCTGCGGGCTCGGACGCGGATCCAATCCGCTTCGGCCGCGGCGATACGCTCACGTTCAGCCCGCTCGGCACGGCCACGAGCGGCACGCTCTATCTGCGGGGATCGGGTGCGCAGTATGCCGTCCGCGTGCTCGGGGCCACGGGCAGGGTGAGGGTGCTGTACTTCGACGCGGCAGCCGGCGCCTGGAGGCGGCAGTGAGCCCCGCCGCACCCGCCCGGGCCGGGCGCCACCCCGCTGGCGTGTTGTCTTCGATAACGTCGGTGCGGATTCGGCCCGCGCACGAAGCGCGGCTGCTCGAGCTCTCGGAGAAGAGCGCGCTGGTCGAGGCGGCGCTGAGTCTTGCGCCGGAGCGCGTCGTGGTGCTCGAGCTGCGCGTGCGACAGCGGCTCGTCGAGGTTCGAGGACGCGTCGTGCGCGGGTACGTTGCGGGGATCGGAAGCGATGGGGAAGTGCGCTATCGGGGCAGGCTGTCGTTCGACGAGCGGCCCGATTTCTGACATGTGTCACAAATGGCACAAACGGCGATTTATTCATGCGCCAATGGACACAGGCGTGCTATCTTGAAATTCGGGTAGTTGCCACTCGCGTCGGTTGAAACGGGTTCGAAGCTGCGGAGCGCGTGCTGCGAATCCTGGAAACTCCTGGGGGGCTGGCATATGGCGTTGGAATTACTCAAACCTCGACACACCACCGCAAACGGGACGGCTGCCGCGTGCGGTCGCGCGGCGCCGATGAACGGTGAGAATCAGAGGCCCTGGGAAGGCGACGTCGACCAGAGCGGGGGACTCTCGCAACTGCTCGCGCGCGCGGTGACCTGTATCGGCAGCCCGCACGGTCCGCGTGGCCGGCGGGCCGAGCTGGAGGCGGCGCTGCGGCAGGTGTTGAACGCCCGGGCGGTGAGCATCAGGGATGGAGGTCTGCCGGCGGGCGTCGACGCGGCACGGATGGACGGCGACGTCCTGCGCGTTGCGCTGCCGGCGTCGACCAGGCCCGCGCTGCACCTGGAGGTCACCCTCGGTCGCGGGCAGCGTCTCGACGCCGGGGGGCGCAAGCACCTGCTCGACGCGGCGCGGATCGCCGGCCTTGCGCTGAGCGCCGCCGCGGAGAGCGTCCCCGCTCCGGATGAGCGTCTCACGAGTCCGCCCTTCGACTCGCCACGGCTGGTCGGCGCGGCCGAGTCGATGGTCAGGCTCCGCCAGGAGATCGCGCAGGTGGCCGGCACGGTCTTCACGGTGTTGATCGAGGGGGAGAGCGGTTCGGGCAAGGAGCTCGTCGCCCGCCGCATTCACGACGAAAGCGATCGGCGGTCGGGCCGCTTCATAGGCGTCGACTGCGCGGCGCTCGTCGAGACGCTGCTCGAAGCCGAGCTCTTCGGCATCGAGGATCGGACGGCTACCGGTGTGCGGGGGCGCAGAGGCAAGTTCGAGCTGGCGGATGGCGGCACGCTCTTCCTGGACGAGGTGTCGGATCTCTCACCCGCCGCACAGGCCAAGCTGCTCAGGGCCATTCAGGAGATGTCGGTGGAGCGGGTTGGAGGGCACACGACGCGCGCGGTCGATGCGCGCCTGATCGTGGCGACGAACCAGAGCCTGCGCAAGCTCGTCACCGCCGGCCGTTTCCGGGCCGACCTCTACTATCGTCTCAGTGGTCTCGAGATCCACGTGCCGCCGCTCAGGGACCGCCGGAGAGATATCGTGGCCCTGGCCAACCACTTTCTCGGCCGGCACCGTGCGATGCGCCAGGTCCAGCTCGCGCGGAGCGCCATCGACGCGCTGCTCACGTACGACTGGCCCGGGAACGTCCGGGAGCTCGAACGCGTAGTCGAACGGGCCGTGGCGTTGGCGACCTCCGCCGAGGTCACGGCCCGGGATCTGCCGCCGGCGGTCAGCCGCACCTACGACGAGATAGTCGGGCCCTCTTTGCGCCAGGGTGACACCATGCGGGAGTGGGGCAGCCGCTACGCCCGCGTGGTGCTCGATCGGTGCAACCACAACAAGCGCGAGGCTTGTCGGATGCTCGGCATCAGCTACCACACGCTGCAGGCGTACCTGACCTACAAGGGTCCCAAATCCAGGCAATGAGCAACCGGTCGTGCGCTGCCCGCCCGTCTTGACCGGCGCTCGGACGGCATAGTACGGTTACGGCCGCTTGCGGCGAGCCGCCCGCCGGCCCTGCCAGGATGTCTGCGACTACGCCAACCGGATTGAAGCGGACGCCGCTCCATGCGCGCCAGGGCGCCATGGGCGCGCGGATGGTGGCGTTCGGGGGCTGGGAGATGCCGCTGGAGTACGCCGGCATCGCCGCCGAGCACCGGGCCGTCCGCGAGCGCGCCGGGCTGTTCGACGTCAGCCACATGGGCGAGGTCGAGGTCGCCGGGCGGGACGCGCTGGCCGCGGTGCAGCGGATCTGCTGCAACGACGCCGCCGCGCTCGACGTGGGCCAGGCGCAGTACTCCGCGCTGACGACCCGCGAGGGGACCTTCGTCGACGACCTGCTCGTCTATCGCCTGGCGGCCGATCACTTCCTGCTCGTGATCAACGCGGCGAACATCGAGACGGACTGCGCGTGGATCAGGCAGGAGATCAGGACGGCGGGCGACGTTGTCGCGGTCAACGCGAGCAGCCGCTACGCCCTGCTGGCGGTGCAGGGGCCGGCCGCCGCGGCCATCCTGCAGCCGCTGACCGGGGTCGAGCTGCGGGATCTCCGGTACTATTGGTTCGGAAGCGGAGAGGTCGCCGGGGTGCGCGCGACGATCTCGCGCACCGGCTATACGGGCGAGGACGGCTTCGAGCTCTTCGTCGCGCCGCAGGCCGCCGCCCGCGTGTGGGATGCGCTGCTGGACGCGGGCGGGCCGGCAGGGCTGCAGCCGGCGGGGCTCGGCGCGCGCGACACGCTGCGCCTGGAAGCGGCCATGCGGCTGTTCGGCAGCGACATCGACGGGACGACGACGGTGCTCGAGGCGGGTCTGGGCTGGATTGTAGACTGGGACAAGGGGGCCTTCAACGGCAGGGAGGCGCTGGCCGGGCAGAAGCAGGCCGGGCTGACCAGGAAGCTGGTGGGCTTCGAGATGCTCGAGCGGGGCATCGCCCGGCACGGATATGACGTCTTCGCCGCCGGCGAGAAGGTGGGCCGGGTGACGAGCGGCACGCACACGCCGTTTCTCGACAAGGCGATCGGCATGGCCTACGTGCCGGTCGAGGCCGGCGCGCCCGACAGCGAGATCGCGGTCGACGTTCGCGGTCGGCGGCGCCTGGCCCGCGTCGTCCGCCTGCCGTTCTACAGGCGCCGGAGGAGCTGAGCAGCCATGAACCCGCCGGAGTTGCGCTACACCAGGGACCACGAGTGGATGCGGGTCGGCGCCGACCGCAGCGAGGTCGGGGTGACGGCCTATGCCCAGGAGCAGCTCGGCGACGTCGTCTTCGTCGATCTGCCCGAGGTCGGCCGCACCTTCGCCCAGGGCGATCAGTTCGGCGCCATCGAGTCGGTCAAGGCCGTTTCGGATCTCTATTGCCCGGTCTCCGGGGAGGTCGTCGCCGTCAACGCGGCTGCCGTCGAGCAGCCCGAGCGCGTGAACGAGGATCCCTACGGGACATGGTTGATCGCGATCAGGGTGTCCGACCCGGGCGAGGTCGCCTCCCTGCTCGACGCCGACGGCTATGGCGAGCTCGTGAAGTAGATGCTGCCCGACTCGCCCGACAGCTTCCAGCAGCGCCATCTCGGTCCGCGGGTCGCCGATCTCGATGACATGCTGGCCGTGGTCGGCGCGCCGTCGCTCGATGCCCTGATCGACGACGCGCTCCCCGCGCGGATCCGCCTGACCGAGCCGCTCGACCTGCCGCCGCCGGAAACCGAGGCCGATTACCTGGAGCGGCTGCGGCAGCTGGCCGCTCGCAACGCGCGGTTCCGCTCCTTCATCGGGCTCGGCTACTACGGCTGCATCACGCCCAGCGTCATTCTGCGCAACGTGCTGGAGAGTCCCGGCTGGTACACGCCGTACACGCCGTACCAGGCGGAGGTGTCGCAGGGACGCCTCGAGGGGCTCCTGAACTTCCAGACCCTGGTCGAGGATCTGACCGGCATGGAGGTGGCGAACGCCTCGCTGCTCGACGAGGCGACCGCGGCGGCCGAGGCGATGACGATGCTGCACCGCATCCGCGCGCGCGGGCCGGGCCGCGCGGATCGCTTCGTCGTCTCCGAACGCTGCTTTCCGCAGACCCTTGCCGTGCTGCGCGGGCGGGCCGAGCCGCTGGGGCTGCGGGTGGTGGTCGGCGATCCGGCCGCCCTGCCGATCGACGAGACGACGTTCGGGGTGCTCCTGCAGTATCCGGACGCCGACGGGGCGATCGTGGACCCGGGCCCGGCGATCGCGCGGGCGCACGCAGCCGGGGCCCTGGCCGCGGTGGCGACCGACCTGCTGGCCCTCACGCTGCTGGCTCCACCGGGGGAGCGGGGCGCCGACGTGGTCGTGGGCAGCGCGCAGCGCTTCGGCGTGCCGCTGGGCTACGGCGGACCGCACCCGGCCTTCTTCGCGACGCGGGAGGCCCACGTGCGGCACATGCCCGGCCGCCTCATCGGCGTGTCGGTCGACGCCGGCGGCCGGCCCGCGCTGCGCATGGCGCTCCAGACGCGCGAGCAGCACATTCGCCGCGAGCGCGCCACGTCGAACATCTGCACCGCGCAGGCGCTGCTCGCGAACATCGCCGGCTTCTACGCCGTGTACCACGGCCCGCGCGGCCTGACGGCCATCGCCGAGCGCGTGCACGAGCTGGCCCGACTGCTGGCGCGCGGCCTCGCGGCGCTCGGCCTGGTGCCGCGGCACGCGTCCTTCTTCGACACGCTGCGGATCGACGCCGGGTCGGCCGCCGCGCGCGACGCGATCAGGCAGGCGGCGGAGGCCGAGGGGCTCAACTTCCGCTACGCGGGCGATCGCGACGTGGGGATAGCGCTCGACGAGGCCGCCGGGCGGCAGGACGTGGAGCGGATCCTGCGGGTCTTCGCCGCCGCGCGCGGAGCCTCGTGGTCGCCGGCGGCGGACGGCGCGGCGCCGGGCGCGGACTGGCCCCCCGGCGTCCGTCGAACCAGCGCCTTTCTCGAGCACCCGGTCTTCCGGCGCCACCAGTCCGAGCTGCAGATGATGCGCTATCTGAAGCGGCTGGAGTGCAAGGACATCGGCCTGGACCGGTCGATGATCCCGCTGGGCTCGTGCACGATGAAGCTGAACGCGGCGACCGAGATGCGGCCCGTCACGTGGCCCGGGTTCAGCGGGCTCCACCCGTTCGCGCCGCCGGGGCAGGCCGCCGGCTACCACGCGGTCTTCGCGGAGCTGGAGGCGGCCCTGCGCGCCATCACCGGTCTGGCGGCGGTGTCGCTGCAGCCGAACTCGGGCGCCCAGGGCGAGTTCGCCGGGCTGCTGGTGATTCGGGCCTACCATCGCGCCCGCGGCGAGGCCCATCGCGACATCGTGCTGATCCCCGCGTCGGCGCACGGCACGAACCCTGCCAGCGCGGCGATGGCGGGCATGCGGGTCGTCATCGTCAAGTGCGACGGTCAGGGCAACGTCGACCTCGACGATCTGCGGGCGAAGGCGGCGGCCCATGCCGGCCGCCTGAACGCGCTGATGATCACGTACCCCTCGACGCACGGCGTGTTCGAGGAGCACGTGCAGGAGATCTGCCGCGTCGTGCACGAGTCCGGCGGGCAGGTCTACATGGACGGTGCGAACATGAACGCGCAGGTCGGGCTGACCAGTCCGGCTGCCATCGGGGCGGACGTCTGCCACCTCAACCTGCACAAGACGTTCGCCATCCCTCACGGCGGCGGCGGCCCGGGCATGGGCCCCATCGCGGTCGCCGGCCACCTGGCGCCGTACCTCCCCGGACATCCCGTCGTTCCCGTCGGCGGCGGGCAGGCCATTCCGGCCGTCTCCGCCGCGCCGTGGGGCAGCGCGAGCATCGTGCTGATCTCGCATGCGTACATCCGTCTGCTCGGCCGCGGCGGCGTCACCGCGGCGAGCCGCGTCGCGATCCTGAACGCGAACTACGTGAAGTCGCGGCTCGAGCCCCACTTCGAGGTGCTCTACGCCAACGCGAACGGCCGGGTCGCGCACGAGCTCATCTTCGACCTGCGCCCGTTCCGCGCGGCCGCCGGCATCACGGAGCAGGACGTGGCCAAGCGGCTGATGGACTACGGGTTCCACGCGCCGACCGTCTCGTTCCCGGTCGCGGGCACCCTGATGGTCGAGCCGACCGAGAGCGAGCCCCGCGACGAGCTCGACCGCTTCTGTCAGGCGCTGATCAGCATCCGCCGCGAGATTCAGGCGGTCATCGACGGAACGGCCGAGCGGTCCGACAACGTGCTGAAGAACGCGCCCCACACGGCCGAGGAGATGGCCCGGGCCGACTGGAAGCATCCGTACTCGCGCGAGGAGGCGGCCTATCCGTTGCCGTTCGTGCGGGCCGCCAAGTACTGGCCGCCCGTGGGCAGAATCGACGACGCCCACGGCGACCGGAACCTGGTCTGCTCCTGTCCGCCGATCGAGGCCTATGCCGCGGACGAGTAGCCTCAGCGCTACTCGCGCCGCGTCAGGACGATCTCGTATTCCTGACAGACCTTGAGGGCGCGGGCGCGCTGCGCCGTGCGCAGGTGGGCAATGTCCTGTTGATCGATGACGTCCCGCCGCCGCAGCATCCGGATGAATTCCTCGTAGGGCTCACGGATGGCGTCGATGACCACGGGGTCCATCGGAAACGTGAGCAGCTTGTCCTCTGGCATGCGCGGTTCCTCGCCGGAACCCGATTGCCGCACGGGGGCGACGGACCGTTGCAATCTGCCCCTGAGGCCATCATGCTACAAATCACATGCTTGTGCAAACGATCCCTCACTTGACGGTCAGCTCGAGGGCCTGCCGCCGGAAGCCTTCCGCGAGCTTGCGCGTCACCGGGCCGGGCCGGCCCGCGCCGACCGGTTGGCCGTCGAGGCGCGTGACGGGCAGCACGCCCCGGGTGGTGCTGGTGATGAACATCTCGTCCGCGGTCTCGAGGTCGGCGTCCGTGAGGACGGCATCCCGCACGGGCACGCCCACGGCGTGGCCGACCTCGAACAGGAAATTCCTCGTTACGCCTTCGAGCAGGCCCGAGTCGAGCGAGGGGGTCAGCGCCTCGCCGCGCCGGACGAGGAAGAAGTTGGACTGCGCGCACTCGGCGATCTCCCCGCGGTGGTTTCGCATCAGCGCCTCGCGGGCACCCTTGCGCAGCGCTTCCTGCATGGCCAGGGCGTTGTTCAACAGGTTGTTGGACTTGATGCGCGGGTCGAGGGCGCGCGGGTGGTTGCGGATGACGGACGAGCGGACAATCGCGATGCCGCGCGCGAAGAGCGTGGCCGGCGGCTCGGTGTACGGCATCGCGATGATGACGATCGTGGGCTCCGGACAGCCCGCCGGGTCGTAGCTCAGCGCGCCGACGCCGCGGGTCACGAGCAGGCGGACGTACCATTCGGCCGCGCCGTTCGCCGCAGCCACCGTCTCGTCGATCCGGGCCGCGAACTGGGGATCGGTGAGCGGGACATCCAGATCTATCGCGGCGGCCGAAGCGCGCAGGCGCCGAAAGTGTCGATCGAGCAGGAAGGGACGGCGATTGTAGGTGCGCAGCGTCTCGTAGATCCCTTCGCCGAAGAGAAAGCCGTGATCGAACACGGGCACGACCGCCGAGGTTCCGTCACTGATCCGTCCGTTCACGTTCACCGTGGCGTTCTGCATGGCTGCGTCCGGCGCCCGGCGCCGACTGACCCCTGTGCTAGTGTACCAACGAGCTGTCGATGCGGGTGCTCGACGCCGCGCAGATGCGCGAGGCCGACCGCCGCACGATCGAGGAGATCGGGATTCCGTCGATCGTGCTGATGGAGCATGCCGGGCAACGGGTCGTGGAGGCGATGGAGTCGGCCTTCGAGGACCTCGGCCAGCGCCGGGTGGCGGTGCTGTGCGGCCGCGGCAACAACGGCGGCGACGGATTCGTCGTCGCGCGTCTGCTGCGCGGCCGCGGCGTCGACCCGACGGTCTTCGTGCTCGGTGCGCCGGACGCCGTGCGCGGCGACGCGCGGACGAACCTCGACATTCTGGGCCGCCTCGGCGTGCGGGTCCTCGCGGTGCCCGACGCTGCCGCCTGGGCGCGGCACGGCCCGGATCTCGCCTGGCACGACCTGATCGTCGACGCGATGTTCGGCACCGGGCTGGGCCGGCCGTTGGGCGGCATGCTGCAGGCCGTGGTCGACGACGTGAACGCCGCGCGCGCGCCCGTCGTGTCCGTCGATCTGCCGAGCGGTTTGTCGGCCGACAGCCACCAGCCGCCCGGTCCGGCGGTGCGGGCGGCGGTCACAGTCACCCTGGGGGCGCCGAAGATTCCGCTCGTGCTGCCGCCCGGCGACACCCGGGCGGGGGAGTTGGTGGTCGCCGACATCGGCATTCCTGCCGACATCATCGACGAGGCCGCGGGGCCGCGGCTCGAGCTGCTCACGCCGGCCGGCGTCCGGCGTCTCATTCCCGGTCGCGCCGGGGGCGCTCACAAGGGTGATTTCGGGCACGTGCTGATCGTGGCGGGGTCGCGCGGGAAGACCGGGGCCGCCTGCCTGGCCGGCATCGGCGCGCTGCGGTCGGGGGCGGGTCTCGTCACGGTGGCCACGCCCGCATCCTGCCTGCCGACCGTGGCCGCCGGGGCGCCGGAGTACATGACGCTGCCGCTCGCCGAGACAGCCGGCGGGCTCGTGAGCGGGGAGGCGCTGGCGGCCGTCCTCGACGCGCGCTGCGACGCGATCGCCGTCGGGCCCGGCCTGGGAACCGGGGCCGGCGCGACCCGGCTGGTGCACGGCCTGCTCGAGCGCGCAGGGGTGCCGCTGGTGCTGGACGCCGATGCCCTCAACGTCTGCGCCGACGCACCCTCGCGGCTCGACCGTCAGGGAGGCCCGGATGTTATCCTCACACCCCATCCGGGCGAGATGGCCAGGCTGTGCGGGCGGTCGGCGGCGGAGGTGCAGGCCGATCGTCTGGGCACGGCGCGGCGCTTCGCGACCGAGCGGCGAGCGCACGTCGTGCTCAAGGGCGCGCGCACGCTCGTGGCCGGACCGGACGGCGCTGTCCACGTCAACCGCACGGGGAATCCGGGCATGGCCACGGGCGGGACGGGCGATGTCCTGGCGGGCGTGGTCGCGGCGTGGCTGGGGCAGCTCGGCGACGCGTCCGCGGCCTGCCGCGCGGGCGTCTATCTGCACGGGCTGGCCGGCGATCTCGCGGCCGCGAGCGGCGGGGAGGCCGCGCTGACGGCCTCCGACCTCGCCGCGGCGCTGGGGCGGGCGCTCGAGGAGACGATCGATCCGCAGTCACGCTGAGGCCGAGACGGCCCGCATCGCGCGCGAGCTGGCGGCCGGGCTCGCTCCCGGCAGCGTCGTCCTGCTGTTCGGCGAGCTGGGCGTCGGCAAGACGGCGTTCGTGCGGGGCCTGCTGGAGGGGGCGGGCGGGGCGCCGGAGGATGTGTCGAGCCCGACGTTCACGCTGATTCAGCAGTACGCGGCGCGGTTGCCGGTGGCGCACGTCGATCTGTACCGCCTGTCGCCCGCGGAGGTCGACGATCTCGGCCTGGACGAGCTGGCGTCCGCGTCCGGCATCGTCGCCATCGAGTGGGCCGATCGCCTGCCGCGTCCGCCGGACGGAGCAATCCGCGTCCACATCGAGGACCGGGGAGGCGACACGCGGGACATCCGCGTCGAGCACCCCGACGCAGCGCCGGCCGGACTCGCGCCGCAACGGTGAGGGCGGACGCCGGGGGTTCGGGGGCGCAGCCCCGTCTTGTTGAAGCTACGGGAGGACCGATGAAGACACTGCTGACAATCGGCGCGCTGCTCATCGCGTGGACCGCGGCCCCGGCCGCCCAGCCGTCCGACGGCAACGAGATTCCGCGCGACGTCTGGGGCCGGCCCTCGCTGGAAGGGGTGTGGAATTTCTCGTCCGACATTCCGCTCGAGCGGCCGCAACGATTCGGCGAGCGGGAGTTCATGACCGAGGAGGAAGTGGCGGAATTGCGGGCACGCCTGGCGGCCTCGGACGCGGCCTCGGACGAGGCGATACCCGGTCTCGGCGGGCCCGGCGGCTACAACGACTTCTGGGTGGAGCGGGCCGGCATCACCGATCACATCCGCACGTCGCATATCGTGTACCCCGCCAACGGCCGGCTGCCCGCGCCGCTGGACGGTGTCGACACGGTCGCCGGGGGGCTTCTGGAAGACGTCCCCGGCGAGCGGCCGGTGCGCTTCGTGGTCGGGGGCATCGGCACGGACGGTCCCGAGGACCGTGGCCTGTCGGAGCGCTGCCTGGTGGGCTTCAACGCCGGCCCGCCGTTCATCCCGAGCCTCTACAACAACAACGTGCAGATCGTGCAGAACCGCGACCACGTGGCGATCGTCACCGAGATGGTCCACGATGCGCGCATCGCGCCCATCGGCGACCGGCCCCCGCTCGACGACCGGATCGGCCTGTGGTCCGGCAGCTCGCGCGGCCACTGGGACGGCGACACGCTGGTGGTCGAGACGCGGAACTTCAACGGGCTGACCAAGAGCTTCGGCGCGTTCGGCACCTCGGCGCACAAGGTGCTGACCGAGCGGTTCACCCGCATCGATCGGGACACGGTGGAGTACGAGTGGACGATCGACGACCCCGCCACCTTCACCGACAGGTTCACGGCGGTCGTGCCGCTGACCCGGGTGGCCGGTGAGCTGCACGAGTACGCCTGCCACGAAGGCAACTACGGCATGGAGAACATCCTGCGCGGCGCGCGGGCGGAGGAACGCCCGGAACAATAGCAGCGCAAGGCGCGCATGGCGCGCCTCGGCGGGAGCGGCGCGGGGCGCTGGGGTCCCCGCAAGCGGACGCCGGGGGTTCGGGGCGCAGCCCCGTCTGATTGAAGCTGCTACTCGCTGCGGTAGTTCGGCGCCTCCTTGGTGATCACCACGTCGTGGACGTGGCTCTCGCGGACGCCGGCCGGCGTGATGCGGATGAGCTGGGCCTCGCGTTGCAGATCCGCGATGGACGGCGAGCCGCAATAGCCCATGCCGGCGCGGACGCCGCCCACCAGCTGGTGAATCATCGCGGCGACGCTGCCCTTGTGCGGCACGCGGCCTTCGATGCCTTCCGGGACGAGCTTCTGCGTCCCCTCGTCGGCCGGGGTCTCGGGCAACTCGAACTCGTCCTGAAAGTACCGATCCCGGCTGCCGCGGCGCATGGCCCCGATCGAGCCCATCCCGCGATACTCCTTGAAGCTGCGTCCCTGATACAGGATCAGCTCGCCCGGGCTCTCGTCGGTGCCCGCGAAGAGGCTGCCGATCATGACGCTGCCCGCGCCCACCGCGATCGCCTTCGTGATGTCTCCCGAGTAGCGCACGCCGCCGTCGGCGATTATCGGAACACCACTCCGGCCGGCGACCTCGGCGCAGTCGCCCACCGCGGTGACCATCGGCACGCCGATGCCGGCCACGACGCGCGTCGTGCATATCGAGCCCGATCCGATGCCGACCTTCACGGCGTCGACGCCCGCGTCGATCAACGACTCGGCGCCCTCCGCGGTCGCGACGTTGCCGGCCACGAGGTCGGTGGACGGAAAGGCGCGCCGGAGCCTGCGCGCCATCTCGATGACGTTCTGCGAGTGGCCGTGGGCGCTGTCGAGCACCAGCACATCGACGTGCGCGGCGACGAGCGCTTCCGCGCGCTCGATCGTGTCGCGCGCGATCCCGACCGCCGCGCCGACGCGCAGCCGCCCCAGCCCGTCCTTGCTGGCGTCGGGGTACTTGATCATCTTCTGGATGTCCTTGACCGTGATCAGCCCGCGGAGGTTGAACTCCTCGTCGACGACCAGAAGCTTCTCGACACGATGGTGGTGGAGTATGTCCTTGGCCTGCTCGAGCGTCGTGCCGACCGGCACCGTGATCAGATCGTTCCGCGTCATCACTTCGGCGATCGGCCGCTGGGTGTCGGCCTGGAAGCGCAGGTCGCGGTTGGTCAGGATGCCCACGAGCCGTCCCTCGTTGCGGCCGTCCGCGGTGATCGGCACGCCCGAGATCCGGTACTTCTTCATCAGCTCGAGCGCCTGATAGACGCTGCTCCGGGGCGAGAGGGTGATCGGGTTGACGATCATCCCGCTCTCCGAACGCTTGACGCGATCGACCTCCGACGCCTGCTCGACGATGTCGAGGTTCTTGTGCACGATCCCGATGCCGCCGAGCTGCGCCATGGCGATGGCCATGCGCGACTCGGTGACGGTGTCCATGGCCGCGCTGGCCAGCGGCACCTTGAGCGAGATGTTGCGCGTGAAGCGGCTGGAGACGTCCACGTCGCTCGGCACGACGCCCGAGTGGCGCGGCACGAGCAGCACGTCGTCGAACGTGAGCGCGGTGGCGATCGTCGTGCCTGTCAGGCGGCTCTGTCGTGCTCGCGTCCGTGTCTCCATCGTCACGCCCCGTGGCACTTCTTGTACTTCCTGCCGCTTCCGCAGGGACACGGCGCGTTGCGGCCCACCTTGGGCACGTCGCGCCTGACCGTCTGCACCGCGGCGTCGTCGCCGCCCGTGCGCGCGGGACGCGGTGCGCCGCCGCCCACCGCCGCCGCCGCGAAGGCCGGCGCCGGCTCGCCGGGCTGGCTGTACGAGACCGGCGCCGCCCGGCGGAGCACCGGCTGGGCCGCCGCCGCGCCGTCGCGGTCCCGCGCGACGGCGCGCAGGCGCCAGAGGTACTTCACCGTCTCCTCGTCGATGCGGTCCTTCATCCCCTGGAACATCGAGAAGCTCTCCCGCTTGTACTCCACGAGCGGGTTGCGCTGGCCGTAGCCGCGCAGGCTGATCCCCTCCTTGAGATGGTCCAGGCCGTAGAGGTGGTCCTTCCACTGCACGTCGACCACCTGCAGCATGATGTCGCGCTCGACGCGGCGCAGGAGCGCCGGGTCGATCTCCGCCTCCTTCGCTTCGTACTTCCCGGTCGCGGCCGCCCACAGCGCCCGGCTGATGTCGTCGGTGCCCAGGTCCTGCAGATCGATAAGCGCCAGTTGCTCGGCGTCGAGGTCGAAGAGCTCGCCAGCGTACAGCTTGAGCGCATCGAGGTCCCACTCCTCCGGGTCGACGTCCGGGCCGCAGACGGTCTCCACCTGCTCGTAGACGAGCCCTTCGGCCAGCGTCATGAGATAGGTGCGGGTATCGACCTCGCGGCTGTCCGTCTCGGAGTCCTCGTCGAGGCGGATGGTGCCTTCGAGCAGCTCCCGCCGCAGCGCGTAGACGTTCTCGCGCTGCTTGTTCATGACGTCGTCGTACTCGAGCAGGTGTTTCCGGACGGAGAAGTTCTGCGCCTCGACCTGCTTCTGGGCGCGCTCGATGGCGCGTGTCACCATCTTGTGCTCGATGGGCACACCTTCTTCCATGCCCAGCCGCTCCATGAGCCCGGCGATGCGCTCGGACCCGAAGATGCGCATCAGGTCGTCTTCCAGCGAGAGATAGAAGCGCGACGAGCCGGGGTCGCCCTGGCGGCCGGCGCGGCCGCGCAGCTGATTGTCGATGCGCCGCGCCTCGTGCCGCTCCGTGCCGATGATGTGCAGCCCGCCGCTGCTCACCACCTCGTCGTGCTCGGCGTCCGTCCGGGCCCTGAAGTGGTCGAAGACCCGTTCCCAGTCCGGGCGCGGCGTCCGGTAGTAGCGGTCCTCGTGGGAGAAGTAGACGAACGACTCGTCGTCGACGAAGCGGAAGTCGGCCTTCGGGACCTCCTGGGCCACGTCCTCCTTGAGCGCCTGCTGGCGCGCCATGTACTCGGGGTTGCCGCCGAGCAGTATGTCCGTCCCGCGGCCCGCCATGTTGGTGGCGATGGTCACGTTGCCCTTGCGGCCCGCCTGCGCGACGATCTCGGCTTCGCGCTCGTGGTACTTGGCATTGAGGACCACGTGGCGGACCCCGCGGCGCTTGAGCATGCCCGAGAGCCGCTCGGACTTCGCGATCGAGACGGTGCCGCACAGCACGGGCCGTCCCTGCTCCTGCTGCTCCACGACATCGTCGACGATCGCGCGGTACTTCTCGCCCTCGGTCCGGTAGATGGAATCCGCCAGCTCGAGCCGCACCAGTTGCCGGTTGGTCGGCACCACGACGACGTCGAGCTCGTAGATCTTGGCGAACTCGGGCGCCTCGGTCTCGGCCGTCCCCGTCATGCCGGAGAGCTTGTCGTACTTGCGGAAGTAGTTCTGGAACGTGACGGTCGCCAGCGTCTGGTTCTCGCGCTCGATCTTGACCTTTTCCTTGGCCTCGACCGCCTGGTGCAGCCCGTCGCTCCAGCGCCGTCCGGGCATGAGCCGCCCCGTGAACTCGTCCACGATGACCACCTGGCCGTCCTTGACCATGTAGTCGACGTCGCGGCGGTACAGCGCGTGGGCGCGCAGCGCCTGGTTGATGTGGTGCAGCAGCGGCATGTTGGCCGGGTCGTAGAGCCCGCCCGGCTGCAGCCGGTGCCCGAGCAGCTCTTCCGCCTTCGCGATGCCGCTCTCGGTCAGCGAGACCGTCTTGTGCTTCTCGTCCTTCAGGAAGTCGCCGGTCGTCTCCAGCTCCGCCCGCCGCTCCGCCGGAACGTTGCCCTGCGTGACGGCGCCGGGCTTGAGGCGGGGCACCACCCGGTCCACCTCGTAGTAGAGCTCGGTGGACTGCTCGGCCGGCCCGGAGATGATGAGCGGGGTCCGGGCTTCGTCGATGAGGATGCTGTCGACCTCGTCGACGATGGCGAAGTGGTTCCCGCGCTGCACGAACCGCGCGATCTCGAACTTCATGTTGTCGCGCAGGTAATCGAATCCGAACTCGTTGTTGGTCCCGTAGGTGATGTCGCAGGCGTACGCAGCCTGGCGTTCCGCGTCCTGCATGTCGTGCTGGATCACGCCCACCGTCATGCCCAGGAAGCGATAGATGCGCCCCATCCACTCCGAGTCGCGCCGGGCCAGGTAGTCGTTGACGGTCACCACGTGAACGCCCTTGCCGCTCAGCGCGTTGAGATACGCCGCCAGGGTCGCGACGAGCGTCTTGCCTTCGCCGGTCTTCATCTCGGCGATGGTGCCGCGGTGCAGGACCATGCCCCCGATGAGCTGCACGTCGAAGTGCCGCATCTGCAACGTGCGCCAGCCTGCCTCCCGAACGACCGCGAACGCCTCGCTCAGCAGATCGTCGAGCGACTCCCCGCGCGCGACGCGCTCCCGGAAGTCGGCGGTCCTGGCCCGCAGCTCGTCGTCGGAGAGGGCCTGCACGTCGGGCTCGAGCGCATTGATCTCCGCCACGCGCGGTTGCAGGCGCTTCAGCAGGCGCTGATTCTCGGTGCCGAAGACTTTCTTGAGGATGGTCTGGAGCATCACGCTGGGACCGGTGAATGCGCCGCCGGCCGGCGGTGGCAGTGCTGCGCGCCCTGACACGGTCCCCGCCGATGGAGCCTGGCGACAGGCGGCATGAGATGGGACTGAGCCAGTGCAGGGATACGTCGATTCTAGGGAAGGGCCGGGAGATCCGTCAAGGCGCGCACAGCGCGCCTCGGCGGGAGCGGCGCGGGGCGCAGGGGTCCCCGCAAGCGGACGCCGGGGGCTTGGGGCGCAGCCCCATCAAGATGAAGCCCAGCCCCGTCCAAGTGAAGCTCCTAGTCGGTGGCGACGGAAGGCGGACCGCTCAGGAGCTTGCGCGGGTTGAGCGCGCGCCCGTTGGCCCGGACCTCGTAGTGCACGTGGTGTCCGGTCGCTCTGCCGGTGGCGCCGACCGATCCGATCACGTCCCCGCGGACCACCGTATCTCCCGTGGCGACGACGAACTCCGACAAGTGGCCGTAGCGGGTCGTCAGCCCGAATCCGTGATCGATCTCGACGAGGTTGCCGTACGCGCCGTTCCGGGACGCCCGCGTGACGCGCCCCGTCGCCGTCGCGTAGACGGGCTGGCCCTTCCTGGTCGAGATGTCGACGGCCGGGTGGAAGTCCCGCTGGCCCGTGAACGGATCGTCGCGATAGCCGTAGCCCGCCGAGATCCAGCCGTCGGCCGGCCAGATCGTCGGGGTGGCCTCGGCGAGCGCTTCGCGGTGCGCCACGCCCAGCGTCACCACCTGCAACGTGTCCTGCAGCGACTCGAGCAGGTCGCGCAGGCTGTCGAACACGGCGTTCACGTCGTCCAGCTCGTCGGAATCCAGTCGTCCGGGCACGGTTTGCTTGGCGTCGTCGGGCAGGCTGTCGACAGAGGCGCGCGCCACCTGGTCCATGCCGATGCGTTCGGCCAGCTCCTCGACTTTCTCGAGCAACGTCGGCAACTGGCCGTTCACGCGCGCGGCAGCCTCGCGATGCGCCGAGCCCTGGAGCGCGAGCTGCCGGTTCTGCGCCCTGAGATCGTCGATGGTGGCCTGGGCCGTCAGCCCGACGTACACGCCGAAGGCGAACGGCGCCACGAGGAAGGCCGTCGCGAGCAGCAGGATCCATGGGCTGCCGACATCGAATCGGCGGCGCGGACCTCGACCGTCGGTTACGGACGGGGAATTGCGCGAACGGGGCATGAACGATGACCGCTGCACAGACTGCCGCGATCTTAGCACGCGGCGCCCGCGAATGTCAGCTCCGTTCATCCCGATACCCCAACGCCTCCGCGAGATGGGCGGCGCCGACGACCGCGGAACCCTCCAGATCGGCAATCGTGCGCGCGACGCGCCGCACCCGATCATAGGCGCGCGCCGAGAGCCCCAGGCGCGTCACCGCGCGTTCGAGTAACCGCCGTTCATCCGGGCCGAGCGCACAGAAGGCCGCCAGCCGCCGGCCGCGCAGACCGGCGTTCGTCCGACACGGCAGGCCCTGGTAGCGTTGCGCCTGTCGCTGCCGCGCCTCCAGCACGCGCGCGCGGACGGTGCGCGACGACTCGCCGTTGCGCGGTCCGGTCAGCGTTGCCGCCGGAACCGGCGCGACCGGCACCGTGATGTCCAGCCGGTCGCGCAAGGGTCCGGACAGCCGCCCGTGGTAGCGGCCGATCTGCAGCGGCGTGCAGCGGCACGCACGCAGCGGGTCTCCCAGATAGCCGCAGACGCAGGGGTTCATGGCGGCAACCAGCATGAACCGGGCCGGGAAGGTCGCGATGCCCGCGGCCCTGGCGATGCGGACGGAGCCTTCCTCGAGCGGCTGGCGGAGCACCTCGAGGGCCCGCCGCTCGAATTCCGCGATCTCGTCGAGGAACAGCACGCCGTTGTGCGCCAGGCTCACCTCGCCCGGATGCGGCTCGGACCCGCCCCCGATCAGCGCTGCCTCGGAGACCGTGTGGTGGGGCGCCCGGAACGGCCGGCTGCGCACGAGTCCGCCCGCGGCCGGCACCAGTCCGAGGACCGAGTGGACCGCGCTCGTCTCCATGATCTCGTCGAAGCTGGGCGGCGGCAGAATGCCCGGCAGGCTCCACGCCAGCAGCGTCTTGCCGGCGCCCGGCGGACCGACGAGCAGCAGGTTGTGATGACCGGCCGCCGCAATCTCCAGCGCGCGCTTCGCCGTGCGCTGGCCCCGTATGTCGGCCAGATCGCGGTCGGTCTCGGCGGGGGACGGCTGGCAGGCGGCGGGCCCGGGCACCTCGGCGGCACGCTCCTCGTTGAGCACGGCCGCGGCTTCCGCCAGCGAGGAAACCATGCCGATGTCGAGATCCGGCACGACGGCCGCCTCGCGGCCGCTGGGCGCCGGCAGGAGCAGCGACAGCCGGTTGCGGCGGGCCGCCAGCGCCACGGGCAGGACGCCGCGCGTGGGCTGGATGCGGCCATCGAGGGAGAGCTCGCCGAGGATGAGCAGCCCGCTGAACTCCCGCTGCCTGATGGCGCCGCTGGCGGCCAGGACGCCTACGGCGATCGGCAGGTCGAACGAGGTTCCGCGCTTGCGCACGTCGGCCGGCGCGAGGTTGATGGTGACGCGGTGGGCGGGAAACTCGAAGCCGGAATTGCGGATGGCGCTGCGTACCCGATCGCGGCTTTCGCGGACGCTCGAGTCCGGCAGGCCCACCATGCTGAACGTCGGCAGCCCGAAGGAGACGTCCACCTCGACGCGGACCAGGGAGGCTTCCACGCCGAGGAGGGCCGCGGACCACAGGCGGGCGAGCACGCGGGGACGCCTCGCAAGTTTCGCTCCAGCCGCCTGCGGTGCGGCAGGCAGCGGGCTGCCGCCGCTCGCCGTCGGGCATGCCGCGCGCCGGCAGCCGCAGGCAGGCGCCGCGACAGGGCAGGAACTGCCAGCCGGCCGCGTGCGGAAGCGGGATGGAACTGCGTACCGGCAGGCGTGCGATATCCTTACGGCGAACCCGACTTGACCTTGAGCGCGGCTAGACGATCTGTGCGGCGGCCCGACGGCGATCGACGGACACGCGTTGCGGGCGCCGTGTTGCTGGCCGCGGCAATCCTGACCGGGACCGCCCAGGCCGGCCAGACCGCCCGGCCCGGATCGGGTGCGGAGAGCGTTGCGGTTGCCCCGTTCACCAACGGCGGCGGCGCCGCCGGCGACCAGTGGATCGGCGCCGGGCTCGTCGAGACGCTGCGCTCGGCGCTGCCGCGGCTCGTGCAGCTCGACGTCGCCCCGGACGGCCGCGACCATCCCCGCCGCCGCGGCCACGCTGCCGCGGAGGATCCTGCCGCGCGCCTCGCTGCCCGCGAGCTCGGCGCCCGGTGGCTCATCAGCGGCAGCTATCGGCGGACCGGGGACCGGCTGCGCATCGTGGCGCGGCTGGTCGACACGCGGACGGGCGAGACGGTCGACGCCGCCACGGTCGACGGCACCCTCGACGCGCTCTTCCTCCTGCAGGATCGCGTGGCGGACGCGATGACCGCCGCGCTGCGCGGCGCATCCGGCCCCGCGCCGGCTCCGCCGCGCGGGGCGCTCGCCCGCGCCGTCGACCCGACCCCGCAGGCCGCCGCGCGGCAGGCGGCGCCCGCGCCGCAGCCTCTCGCCGCGCGCGGACCGCTCCACGGACCGCCGCCGCCCGCGCCGCCGGCGCTCATCGCGCGCGACGAAGCGAACCAGGCGACGGTCCGGGCGGTCCGCCTGACCGAGCCGCTCGATCTCGACGGCGTGCTCGACGAGCGAATCTACCGGGATCTGCCGCCGGCCTCCGGCTTCATCCAGGTGATGCCGAACGAGGGCGAGATCGCCAGCGAGCAGACCGAGATCTGGGTCACGTTCGACGACACCGACCTCTACGTCTCCGCGCGCTGCCTGAGCGCGGCGCCGCCGTCGGAGTGGGTCGCCAGCGACATGCGCCGGGACGGCAGCGGTCTTGGACAGTACGTGGGCATTGTGCTCGACACGTTCTACGACCGCCGCAACGCCGTCGAGTTCGTCGTCAACCCGCTCGGCGGGCGGATGGACGGCCAGATTACCAACGAGCGCGGCTGGAACGGCGACTGGAACCCGGTCTGGAGCGTGCGGGTCGGCCACTTCGACGGCGGCTGGACGTTCGAGGCCGCCATCCCGTTCAAGTCGCTGCGCTACCGGCCGGGCCGCAGCCAGACATGGGGCTTCAACATCGAGCGGCGCGTCGTCTGGAACAACGAGTACTCCGCCCTCGTGCCGCTCCCGGCTTCCTGGAGCTACAGCGCCATCATGCAGATCTCGCAGGCCGCCACCCTGGTCGGCCTGGAGGTGCCGGACGCCGGCATCAACCTCGAGCTCAAGCCGTACGCCATCGCCGAGGTGAACGGGGCGCGGACGACCGCGCCGCGCCTGTCCAACGTGGCGACCGGCGACTACGGGCTCGACGTGAAGTACGGCGTCACCGAGAACCTCGTCGCGGACCTGACCGTCAACACCGACTTCGCCCAGGTCGAGGCCGACGAGCAGCAGATCAACCTGACCCGCTTCAGCCTCTTCTTTCCGGAGAAGCGCGAGTTCTTCCTGGAGAACCAGGGCGTGTTCGCCTTCGGCGGCGAGGCGGGCGCCGGCCAGTTCGCGGGGATCAGCAACACGCCGATCCTGTTCTACAGCCGCCGGATCGGGCTGAGCCAGGGGGCGGAGGTGCCGATCGACGTCGGCGGCCGGATGACCGGCCGCGTCGGCCGCTTCAGCCTGGGCATGATGAACATCCGGACGGCCGACGCGCCGGCCGCCGGCGCGCGCGCCACCAGCTTCTCGGTCCTCCGCGTCCGCCGCGACCTGTTCCGGCGCAGCAACGTGGGCGTCATGTTCACCGATCGTTCGGTGTCGCAGGTGGGCCCCGGGTCGAACCGGACCTACGGTGTCGACGGCCTGTTCTCGTTCTACCAGAACCTCAACATCAGCACCTACTGGGCGGAGACGCGGACCCCCGGATCGGAGCTCGGGGGCGACCAGTCGAGCCACCGCGCGCAGCTCGACTACACGGGCGACCGCTACGGCGTCACGCTCGAGCGGCTGGTGGTCGGCGAGGACTTCAACCCCGAGATCGGCTTTCTGCGGCGGCGCGGCTTCGAGCAGAGCTTCGGCAAGTTCCGGTTCAGTCCGCGGCCGCGGTCGATCGAGGCCATCCGGCAGTTCTTCTGGGAAGGACAGCTCGACTACATCACCAATCGCCGGGGGGGCCTCGAGACACGGCAGGGCCGCGCGCGCTTCGCCATCGACTTCGAGAACAGCAACCTGTTCGACGTCATCTACAACCGCAACCACGAGTTCCTCCACGTGCCGTTCCCGCTGGCCCCCGGCGTTACCGTCCCGGTGGGCGGGTACAGCTTCGACGACGTGGAGGTGGGCTACCAGCTCGGGCAGCAGAATCGCCTCGCCGGCCGCGCGTCGCTGCAGCACGGCGGGTTCTTCGGCGGCACGAAGACGAGCCTCAACTTCGGTCTGGGCAGCGGGTTCTTCGGCACGCGCCTCGAGCTGACGCCGCAGCTCTCCATCGAGCCGAACGTGTCGTTCAACTGGATCGACCTGCCCGTCGGCGCGTTCAACACGCAGCTCGTCAGCACGCGGACCATCTACGCGCTGAACCCGCTGATGTTCGTCAGCGCGCTGGTGCAGTACAACTCCGCCACCCGCAGCGTCAGCACCAACCTCCGGCTCCGCTGGGAGTACCACCCGGGCAGCGAGCTGTTCGTGGTCTACAACGAGGAGCGGGCCGACACCCTGCTGCTGCCGCGCCGGTTCCCCCGGCAGAACCGCGCGCTCATCGTCAAGATCAACCGCCTGTTCCGCTTCTGAAAGGCGCGCACAGCGCGCCTCGGCGGGAGCGGCGCGGGGCGCAGGGGTCCCCGCAAGCGAACGCCGGGGGCTTGGGGCGCAGCCCCATCTGAATGAAGCCGGGAGCGGCGCGGGGCGCAGGGGTCCCCGCAAGCGAACGCCGGGGGCTTGGGGCGCAGCCCCATCTGAGTGAAGCTATCCCGCGTGCACGAAGACACGGTGCCGCTCGGCCAGGTCGCGGGCGGCGGGCGTGACGATCGTGCGCTCGTCGATGACTATCGAGCGCGAGTGACGGAGCGCCTGCCGCACGTCGTCCTCGCACACGAACGCGACGGCCGCCGGCGCGGGCTCGTCGTCGGGGGCCGCGGGCGCCGGCTGCGGAGCCGGCGTGGCCGGCGGGGGAGTCGGCGGCGCCGGCCCGGTCGGACGAGCGGGGGGCGCCGGCTCCGGCGCGGGACGCGGCTCGTGCCCGCCGACGCCACGGCTGGCCAGGAACGCGTGCACGCGGGCGGCCAGGGTGTCGCCGTCGAGGCGCGGCGCCGCGGGCGCCGGCGGCGGCTCCGGAAGCCGGGCGTCGGCCGGCGGAGACGCTGCCGGCGCGGAGGTTGCCGGCCGGATCTCGTGGGCCAGCCGCTTGACGTTCAGCAGATGCAGCGGCGAGATGTTGTCCGAGGTGATGTTGCCGCCGTAACCGCCGCAGCCCAGCGTCATGGCCGGGTCGAGTCCGGTCGTGAGGCCGATCGAGCCGTGGGTCGTCGGCGTGTTGACGACGATGCGGAACGCCGGCTTGCGGAGACCGAACTCGAGGATGACCGCGTCGTCGCGCGAGTGGATGGACATCGTATGGCCCATCCCGCCGTACCCGAGGATTTCCTTGCAGCGCTCACACCCGGCCTGCCAGTCGCTGACGACGTAGAAGGAGAGCACCGGGCACAGCTTCTCCATCGACAGCGGATGGTCGCGGCCGACGCCCTCGAGCGGCGCGATCAGGACGCGGGTGCCGGCGGGTACCTCGATGCCGGCGCGCTCGGCGATCTCGCGCGCGGGCCGGCCGACCAGGGACGGATTCGGCAGGGCCTGGGGCGTCACGAGGACCCTGGCCACCGCATCGGACTCGGCGGGCGACAGGAAGTGGCCGCCGCAGGCCTCGAACTCGCGCCGCACGTCGCCGGCGATCGGCTCGTCGACCACGACCGAGTTCTCGGACGAGCACAGCACGCCGTTGTCGAACGTCTTGCCCGCGACGATGTCGCGGACCGCCTTCGCGACGTCGGCCGAGCGCTCGATGTAGGCGGGCGCATTGCCCGGGCCGACGCCGTACGCGGGCTTGCCCGCCGAGTAGGCGGCCCGCACCAGTCCCATGCCGCCCGTTGCCAGGATGACCGCGATGTCGCGATGGCGCATCAGCTCCTGGGTGCCCTCCAGCGTGACGGCCGTCATCCAGCCGATCGCGTCCTCCGGTGCGCCGGCGCGCCTGGCGGCGCGCGCCATGAGGTCGGCGGTGCGCGTGATGCACCGCACGGCGGCCGGGTGGGGGCTGATCACGATGGCGCAACGCGCCTTCAGGGCGATCAGGATCTTGTAGATGGCGGTGGATGTCGGATTCGTGGATGGCACGAGGGCGGCGACGACACCGAACGGCTCCGCGATCTCGAGGACCCTGCGCTCCTCGTGGCGCCGGATCACGCCGACGGTCTTCATCGGCCGGATGAAGCGATGGACGTCGCGGGCGGCGAAGAGGTTCTTGCGAACCTTGTCCGCAACGACACCGTAACCGGTTTCCTCCGCGGCCAGCGCGGCCAGGGGCTCGGCTTCCGCCGCCGCGGCGCCGGCCGCGGCGGCCACGATCGCGTCTATCTCGTCCTGGGACAGCTCGGCCAGCCGGGCCTGCGCCGCCTGCGCCCGCCGCGCAAGCCCGCGCGCCTCACGAATGGATTGCAGATCGCGGTCGGAGGCTGGACTCATGGCTCCGTGGCACGCGGTTGGCAGGAGGGGTCGGTGAATGGCAGGTGACGCGGGACTCTAGTCCGGCAATCGCCGCCTCCGGCTCCGGTTGCCGCCCAACCAACCCTCACCAGGAGTCTGCGCCGTTCTACGGCGCAAGCTCCTAGGCCGACGGCTCCCTGATGTGGGGCAGTATCTTCTCGACCTCGGTGTGGGGGCGCGGGATGACGTGCACGGCCACGAGCTCGCCGACCCGGCGCGCTGCGGCCGCCCCCGCGTCGGTCGCGGCCTTGACGGCGCCCACGTCGCCGCGCACCATCACCGTGACGTAGCCCGCGCCGATGTACTCCTTGCCGACCAGCACCACGTTGGCCGACTTGACCATGGCATCGGCGGCCTCGATCGAGCCGACCAGACCCTTGGTTTCGACCATGCCGAGCGCTTCGAGCGTCATCGGTTTCCTCCCCGGCGCGCCGCCGGCGGTCAGCGGGCGCCGGGCGCGCCGGACTGTAACACATTGCAATTCAATGCGACAACACGCTATCATCGGAACTCTTTTCGCCGTGTTCCGCACTCCCAGGCGACACGATTCTCGCGGCGAACCTCCCGGTTGCGTGCCGGCCCCGGCATGCGCCGGCAGGTTGTGATAACCGCGACACGAGGTAGGGGCGGATGAACGTGCTGAAGAATGGTGTGCTGGGCGTGTGCCTGGCTGGTTGTTGCTACTCCTCGTTGGCGGTGGCGCCGGTGCCGACGGAGCTCGTGCATTTCACGTCGGGACAGGTGCTGGCAATCGAAGGGCATCGCGTGGAGGGTGAGACGGCGGCCCTGACGCTGAGGGGCGGCGGTGAGGTGCTGTTCGACGCACGGCGCATCGATCGCATCCAGTCGGTGGCCCGTCTGCCTGCGCCCCCGCCCCCGCCCGCGCCGCCGGCCATCGCGCCCCGGCCGTTGCCCGAGACGCCGCATGCGGCCCTGATTCGCGACGCCGCCGACCAGCACGGTCTGGCCGACACGCTGCTGCATGCGCTGATCGAGGTGGAGTCCAGCTATCGGGCCGACGCCGAGTCGCCGTTGGGCGCCAAGGGCCTGATGCAGCTGATGCCGGACATCCTGGCGCGCTACGGTGTGCGCGACCCCTTCGATCCGGCCGCCAACATCGACGCGGGCGCGCGGTACCTCCGCGGGTTGCTCGACGAGTTCGGTATCCGCGGCGGCCTGGCGGCGTACAACGCGGGCGCCGGCTCGGTCCGGAAGTTCGGCGGCGTGCCGCCCTATCCCGAGACCCACCGCTTCGTCGAACGCGTGCTCCGGATCGTCGACGCCGCCCGCTAGGAGTCTGCGCCGCGCCGGCGCGCAGATTCCGGGCACGTCTCGCGCGCCCTGCACGACGCGCCGCTCATGGAGTTCCGCTGCAGACTCGGGATGGCGTCGGGGGAGATTGTCGAAGGCGTCTACGCCGCCGAGGACGAGGCGCACCTGCGGCGCGAGCTGGAGCGGAAGGGGTTGCTCGTCCTCTCGCTGCAGCGCCGGGGCGGGTTGCGCTGGCCGGGTCGCGCCCCGCGCGGGCGCGGCCTCGCCCAGCGCGAGTTCATCGTCTTCAACCAGGAACTGGCCACGCTGCTCGGGGCCGGCCTCCCGCTGGTCGAGTCGCTGGATATCCTCAGGCAGCGGGTCGACAAGCCCCGGTTCCGCGCGTTGCTCGACGACGTCCACCGCCGCGTCCGGAGCGGCGAGGCCCTGTCGGAGGCGTTCGAGGCGCAGGGGGGCGCCGTGCCCGGCGTGTACACGGCGTCGCTGCTGGCGGGCGAGAAGAGCGGAAGCCTCGAGCAGGTGGTGCGGCGCTTCGTGGCCCACGCCAAGGTCATGGCCGAGGTGCGGCGGAAGACGATATCGGCGCTGATCTACCCTGCCATCCTCCTCGGCCTGTCGCTGCTGGTCGTCGCGATCATCGTGCTGCGCGTCGTGCCGGAGTTCGCCGGGTTCTACGGCGGCCTGGGCGCGGAGCTGCCGCTCGTGACGCGGGCCATCATGACGTTGTCCGAGCTCCTGCGCGGCTATCTGCTGCCCATCGTGCTCGGGCTGGCGGCCGCCGGCGCCGCGTTGTGGCGCTGGCTGCGGCGGCCGGAGCGGAGCGCGGTCGTCGATCGTCTCCTCCTGCGCCTGCCGCTGGCGGGCGCCCTGGCCGGGAAATACGCGACGTCGCAGCTGTCGCGCACGCTGGCGACGCTCCTCGGCGGCGGCATCCCGCTGGTGACGGCGCTGGACGTGGCGGGCCGCTCGATCGGCAACCGCCACGTGTGCCGTCAGCTCGACGTCGTCTCCCGGGAGGTCCGGGAGGGGCAGGCGCTGTCGGCGTCGCTGGCCGCCCGCGGCATCTTTCCCGTTGTCGCCGTCAAGATGGTGGAGGTCGGCGAGGCGACCGGCGCCCTGCAGGAGATGCTCAACAGCGTGGCCGATTTCTTCGACGAGGAGATCGACACGACGCTCGGACGGTTCATGACGCTGCTCGAGCCGATGCTGCTCGTCGTCATGGGCATCGTCATCGCGGGCATGCTCATGGCCCTGTACATGCCGCTGCTGCAGCTCGGGGCGCTCGTCCAATGAGTGGGTCTGCAGCGGACGGCGGGCGGCGGCAGCCGGCGCCGGACTACCGCGACCCCGGGGCGATCCTGGGCGAGCAGGCCGCCGGCGTCGGTCATGCCGACACGGCGGACGAGGCGGCTCGGGCGCGCCGCCTCGCCGACCGGTATCGTCTGGAATACGTCGATATGGACCAGTTCCATATCGATCAGGAGCTGTTCCGGTCCATCCCGGCGGATCTGATGCTGCGCTACGGGTTCGTCCCGTATCGCCGCGATGCGCGCGCCCTCGTTGTCGTCGTGGCCGATCCGACCGATCTGCCCCGGCTCGACGAGCTGTCGCTGCTGCTCGGCTCGCCGCTCGCCGTCGCGGTGGGAACGGCATCGGCGATCGAGTCGATCCTCAAGAAGAGCGAGGGCTCGCAGCGCGTCCTCGACGAAGCCACCGAGAGCTTCGAGCTGCAGCTGCTCCGCGAGGACGAGGACGGCGAGGAGAGCCTGACGGTCGAACGGCTGACGCGCGATGCCAGCCCCGTCATCCGGCTGGTCGATTCGATGGTGTACACGGCCATCCAGCGCCGCGCGAGCGACATTCACGTCGAAACGCAGGACGACGCGGTCTGCGTGAAGTACCGCATCGACGGCGTGCTGCAGTCGGCGATGCGGCCCATCGACAAGCAGTTTCACGGCGCCATACTCTCCCGCATCAAGGTCATGTCGGAGCTCGACATCGCCGAGAAGCGGGTGCCGCAGGACGGGCGGTTCAAGATGCGGATGCCCGGCAGGACCATCGACTTCCGGGTGTCGATCATGCCGAGCGTGCACGGCGAGGACGCGGTCATACGCATCCTCGACAAGGAGTCGATCAGCGAGCAGTTCCGCGACCTGCGGCTCGACGTGCTCGGGTTTCCCGACGACGAGCTGCGGCGGTTCCGCAAGTACATCGCCGAGCCGTACGGCATGGTGCTGGTCACCGGACCGACGGGCAGCGGCAAGACGACGACGCTCTACGCGGCGCTGTCCGAGATCCAGACGCCCGAGGACAAGATCATCACCATCGAGGATCCGGTCGAGTACCAGCTCAGGGGGATCACCCAGATCCCCATCAACGAGCGCAAGGGCCTGACGTTCGCGCGGGGGCTGCGGTCGATCCTGCGTCACGACCCGGACAAGATCATGGTCGGCGAGATCCGCGACCCGGAGACGGCGCAGATTGCCATCCAGTCGGCCCTGACCGGGCACCTCGTGTTCACCACGGTGCACGCCAACAACGTGATCGACGTCCTGGGCCGCTTCCTGAACATGGGCGTGGAGGAGTACCAGTTCGTGTCCGCGCTCAACTGCGTGCTCGCGCAGCGCCTGGTCCGGACCATCTGCTCCGACTGCCGCAGGCCGGCGGAGCTCGCGCCGCGGGAGCTCGACGAGTCCGGCCTGGACCCGGCGCTGGCCCGGCGGCATACGTTCTACGAGGGTGGCGGGTGCATCGAGTGCGGCGGGACGGGCTACCGCGGGCGCACCGCGATCTGCGAGCTGCTCGACCTGACCGACAACATTCGCGAGCTGATTCTGTCCCGGCGGTCGACGTCGGAGATCAAGGGCGCGGCTCGCGCGGAAGGCATGCGGTTCCTGCGCGAGTCGGCCGTCGAGCGCGCCCTCCACGGCATCACGACGCTGCGTGAGGTCAACAAGGTGACGTTCGTCGAATGACGCCGTGGCGGGCGGCGCGCGCCTGGCTGTCGACCCCGGGTCCGACGGCGGCCATCGAGATCGCGCCCGAGCGCGTGACCGCCGTCGCGCTCGGCCGCGCGCGCTCGGTGCCGACGGTTCTCGGACACGCCCGGGCGGCACTGCCGCCCGGCGCGGTCACGCCGGGCGTCGCGGCGGCCAACCTGCCGGATGGCGACGCCGTCGCGGAGGCCGTGCGCGACGTGCTGGCCCGCCTCCCGCGCCGCCCGGCGCGGGTAGGCCTCGTCATACCGGATGCCGCCGCGAAAGTCTCGCTCGTGCGCTTCGAAACCACACCCAGGCGCACGGCCGATCTGGCGCGGCTGATTCGCTGGCAGCTCCGCGGAGCGGTGCCGTTCAAGCCGGATGACGCGCAGGTGGCGTACGCCGCCGGCGCGCCGCTCGCCGGCGGCGGCCGGGAGTACGTCGTCGTCGCCGCGCGCCGCGACATCGTGCGGGAGTACGAGCGGCCGTGCCGCGCCGCCGGCGTCCGGCCGGGCCTGGTGGGCCTGGCGGCCTTCGGCCTCGTCAACGGCTTGCTGGCCGGCCAGTCGCCGCCCCCGGCGGGAGACTGGCTGCTGGTGCACGCGGCCGCGGGCTACAACTCCGTCGCGGTCCTCCGCGGCGAGCATCTCGTCTGTTTCAGGAACCGCCCGGGAGACGGTGCCGGCGAGCTGTTGGACCTCGTGCATCAGACGGTGATGTACTACGAAGACCGACTGGCGGGCGGCGGCCTCGAGGTGGCCTGGGTGGCGGGTCGCGGGGGCGGCGCGCCGGGCGGGAACGAGGCCCTGACGCGGCGGCTCGCCCGGCGGATCGGCGTCCCGGTCGCGTCGCTCGCCATGGACGCCGTCGCGCCGCCGCCGAATGCGGACCGCGGCGTGCTGGAGACCCTGGCGGCGCCTGTCGGGATGCTCGTCCGCGAGCGGCGGGCCGCGTGAGCAGATGATTCACGTCAACCTGTCGACCCGACCGTTCTACAACGAACGCGTCGTGCATCTCGTGCTGGGGCTGGTCGGCCTTGCAGCGGGCGCCCTGCTCGTCGCGGGCCTGCTGCAGGCCGCGGCGCTGTCGCGGGAGCACGGGGTCCTGGCGGCCCTGGCCGAGCGCGACGAAGGTGCGGTCCAGGCGGCCGCCGCCGCGGCGGCGGATCTGCGGCGCCAGGTCGGGGACGAAGATCTGCAGCGGCTGGTGGCGGCCGCGCGTGAGGCGAACTCGCTCATCGAGCGTCGCGTGTTCTCCTGGACGGAGCTCTTCAACCGCATCGAGCAGACGTTGCCGGCCGGCGTGATGCTGACCTCGGTACGGCCGGACATCGCGGCGGGCGGCGCCACCGTGGCCATCGGCGTGCTCGGGCGCCGCGTCGCCGACATCGACGCCTTCATCGACCGGCTCGAGGCAACCGGGACGTTCGCGGGCATGCTGGCGCGCGAGGAGTCCGTAACGGACGCGGGCACCTATCGCACGCGGCTGGTCGGCCGCTATCTGCCGGGCGCAATCGCCGCGTTGCCGGCCGGCGCGGGCCCGGGAGCCGAGCGGTGAGTCTGATGCGGCGCATCGCGCGCGAGAAACGCATCGCGCTGGCGGCGGTCGGCGCCGTGCTGCTGGGTGACGTCCTGCTCTACGGCCTCGCGGTCCATCCGCTGCGCGCCGCGGTGGCGCGCGCGGGAGCCCGCGCGGCGGCTGCGGCCGCGACCTTGGCGACCCGCGAGGCCGAGCTGGGCGCGACCCGCACCCGGCTCGCGGCTCGGACGCGGGCCGGAGAGCAGTTGCGGGAGTTCTACGACACGGTTCTCCCGCGGGACCTGGCCGAGGCGCGCTCGATCACCTACCCGCGGCTGGCCGCGCTCGCCGCCCGGCTGGAGCTCGTTCTGGAGCGCCGGACGAGCGTCAGCGAGCGGGGTGACGACGGCCGGCTGGGGCGGCTGCGCACCAACATGCTCCTGGCGGGGGAGTATGCGGACATCCGCCGCTTCGTCGAAGCGCTCGAGACGGCGCCGGAGTTCCTCGTCATCGAGGAGGTCGTGCTCAGCCAGCGCGAGGAGGCGTCCGCCGCGGGGCTCGTGCTCACGCTGGGGCTGTCGACCTACTATCGGGTGGAGAGCGGAGCATAACGGTGCGACATCGCGCGGCGCTGTTCGTCGGGGCCATCGTCATCGGCGGCAGCGCGGGCTGCGGGGGGCAGCCCGCCGGCCCCGCCGGCCCGATCGACGCTGCGGGCATGAACGGCGGGCCTGCAGCCGATATAGTACAGGAGAGGAGTCTCCATCTGCGTCTGAACGCCCTGTCCGAGCCGCGTCCGGTGCGGACGGTCTCGAGTCGGAATCCGTTCCGCTTCGACCGCCTCGCGCCGGACAGCGTCCCGTCGCCGACCCGGCGCGTCCCGGAGGCTGGTCGCGAGAGCCCGCGTCCCGCCGCGGCCGAGCGGCCGTCGCGGCTGCGGTTCATCGGCATCGTGGACGCGCCGCAGAGCGCCGGGTTGATTGCCGTGCTGGCGGACGGGGTCGACGTCTTTCAGGGGCGGGTCGGCGACACGGTCGACGGCCGCTATCGGATAACCCGCATCGCCGGCGACACCGTCGAGCTCGAGCGGCTGATTGCCGGGGGGCGCGAGGTCCTGAGGCTGGACGGGCTGCGCTGATTGCGGGACGACGTGAGGAGCGTGCGGACGATCTGCAGTACGTGGTGCCGCGTGGTCGTCCTGGCCGCGGCTGCCGGCGTCGTGGCCGGTTGCGCCACGGGGGCCGCGTTTCGTCATGGCCAGCAGGCGGCGCGGAGCGGGGACTGGGACGGCGCTGTCGAGCACTACCGGCGCGCCGTCCAGGAAGATCCGCGCAACGCGGCCTATCGCACGGCGCTCCAGCGGGCGATGCTCAGCGCGTCGCGGGCGCACCTGGACGAGGCCCGCGTGCTCGAGGCGGACGGCGCGCTGGCCGAGGCCGTGCGGGAGTACCGCATCGCGGGTGAGCTCGACCCGGGCAACACGTACGCCGCGGGGCGCGCGCTCGAGCTCGAGCGCGCCATTCGCGACCAGCTCGAAGCCGCGCGCCCGCCGGCGCCCATCGACGAGATGCAGGACATCGCGCGGCGGGAGACGGGGCCGCCGCTGCTCGATCCGGCCTCCGGCCAGCCGCTGAGCCTGCGCTTCGTCGATCAGAGCCTGCAGGACATTCTCGACTTCATCGGCAACGCGACCGGGATCAACATCGGCTACGACCAGCAGTTCCAGGATCGCGTCTACACGGTCCAGCTCGACGGCGTCACGCTGGAGCAGGCGCTCGACCAGATCCTGATCGCCAACCAGCACTTCTACAAGGTGCTGAGCCCGCGCAGTCTGATCGTGGTCCCGGAGACCCCGCAGAAGCGGCTGCAGTACGAGGATCAGATCATTCGCACCTTCTACATCTCCAACGCCGACGTGCAGGAGCTGTCCACGGTGCTCAACCAGATCATTCGCGGCGGCTCGCAGGTGGGCGTCCAGCCGACCATCGTCCCGAACGTGACTTCCAATACCATCGCCGTGCGGGCGACGCCGGCCGTGATGGTGGTCATCGAGCAGGTGATTGCGGCCAACGACAAGCCGCGGGCCGAGATCATCGTCGACATCGAGATCCTGGAGGTCAACCGGGAGCGGGCCCGCGAATTCGGCCTCGACCTGACCCAGTACTCGGTCAGCTCGGTCTACGCGCCGGATGCGGCGCCGGGCAGCGCCGGCGACGGCAACCTGTTCACCGCCCCGCCGCTGGTCGGCGCCGGCGATTTCTTCTTCTCGATCCCGTCGGTCGCCATCGACTTTCTCGAGACGGACGACGAGACGCGCGTGGTGGCCAAGCCGCAGCTTCGCGGTCAGGAGGGCGCGACGCTGACGCTGAACCTCGGCGACGACGTTCCGGTGCCGACCACGGCCTTCACGCCGATTGCCACCGGCGGCGCCACCGTGAACCCGCTGACCTCGTTCAACTACCGTCCGATCGGCGTCATCGTCGAGATGACGCCGCGCGTGACGTACCGCAACGAGATCATCCTCGACCTCGAGGTGGAGAACAGCACGCTCGGCCCCAGCGTGAACGTGGCGGGGCAGCCGCTGCCGACGTTCGGCACGCGCCGGGTGATTACCCGGCTGCGGCTGCGGGACGGCGAATCGAACCTGCTCGCGGGACTGCTGCGGGAGGAGGATCGACGGTCGCTGCGGGGGTTCCCCGGCATCATGCACCTGCCGGTGATCAGGCAGCTCCTGTCGTCCAACGAGGACACCATCAGGCAGACCGACATCATCATGCTCCTCACGCCGCGGATCGTGCGCACGCACGAGCTGACGCAGGAGGATGTCAGTCCGGTGCGCATCGACACGCACGGCGCGAGCGGACGGCTGCGGTCTCTCGGCGGCCGGCCGGAGGCCGTGCGCGACGACGCCGCCGCGCTGCGGCCGCCGGCGGGGCCGGCGGCGGACCTTGCCGCCGCCGGGGCGCTCGTCGTCGGGCCGCGGATCGCTCTCGACCTGCCCGCCGACGATCTGCGCGTGGGCGCCGGGCCCTACACCCTGCCCATATCGGTCAGCGGCGCGTCGCAGGTGTCGACCCTGACGCTCAGCCTGGACTACGATCCGAGCCTGCTGCGCGTGAGCGCGGTGCAGGAAGGCAGCTTCATGCGACAGGGTGGCGCCGACGTGACGTTCGCCCAGGAAGTGGACCGGCTCGATGGCCGCGTGGACCTCGCCCTGGCCCGGGCGAGCGATCTCCTGGGGGCCTCGGGGTCCGGCCTCCTGGCGGCGGTCGTCGTCGAGCCGCTGCGGCCCGGGGTGGCCACCTTCACGCCCAGCGGCGTCGGCCTGACGCCGGGCGGTGCGCCGCTCGTGCTGGGATTCGATCCGGCGACCGTGGCGGTGCGGTAGGCGGGACGCGCCATGCCGGGACTCCGCCGAGCTGCGTGGCGCTGCGGCAGCCGCGGCTACTCGTTCGTCGAGCTGCTGGTCGTCAGCGCCATCCTGCTCATCCTCGCCTCCGCCGTCATGCCGCTCACGTCGGTGACCGTGCAGCGGCAGCGGGAGGTGGAGCTGCGGCGCGCGCTTCGCGAGTTGCGCACGGCCATCGATCGCTACAAGGACGCGGTGGATCTCGGCGTCATCGGGGGTGACGACGTCGAAGCCGAGGACGAGGGGTATCCGCCCGATCTGGAGACGCTCGTCGAGGGCGTCGAGGCGCTCGGCGACGCCGGCGGACGCCGGGTGAGGTTCCTGCGGCGCGTTCCGTTCGATCCGTTCACCCGCAGCCGCGAGTGGGGGCTGCGGTCGTACCAGGACGAGCCGGACGCCGCGGGCTGGGGCGGCGAGAACGTCTACGACGTCTACTCGCGGTCCCGCGGCACCGCGCTCGACGGCACGAGGTACCGCGATTGGTAGGACGTCTCTGCCGGCGGCGCGGCGGATGGACGCTGATCGAGCTGACCATCGTCATCTCGCTCATCAGCATCCTGGCCGCGATCGCGCTGGTCGGCTACCGCAACGCGCTGACTCGCGCGCGGGAAGCCGTCCTGCAGGAGGATCTGTTCCGGATGCGCGAGGCGATCGATCAGCACTACGCCGACAAGGGCGAGTATCCGGCCAGCCTCGACGCCCTGGTTGCCGCCGGCTACCTGCGCGCGGTGCCGGATGATCCGTTCACGAGCTCGCCCGATTCGTGGCAGACCGAGGCCGCCGAGTTCGACGCCGCGAATCCGTTCGCGCAGGGAATCTACGACGTCCGCAGCGGATACGAGGGGACGGCGCTCGATGGCACGGCGTACAGCGAGTGGTAGGTTGCCCGCCCGCGGCCCGGCGGACAGCGGCTACGCCCTGGCCGCGCTGCTCGTGGGCCTGGCCGTCATGGGCATCGCGATGTCGGCGGCGTTGCCGGTCTGGAGCCAGGCCGCGCGGCGCGAGCGCGAGCTCGAGCTCATCTTTCGGGGCGAGCAGTACGCCCGCGCCATCGGGCTGTACCAGCGGGTCTACGCGGGCGCGTATCCTCCCGATATCGACACGCTGGTCGAGCAGCGTTTCCTGCGCCGCCGCTACCGCGATCCGATGGTGGCCGACGGGGAGTTCCGCATCGTGCATCAGGCCGAGGCGTCCGAGCTGCTTGCAGCCCCCCCCGCGGCGGCGGGAGGAGCCGGCGCAGCCCGCGGCTCGGCGCGTGCGGCGGGCCGCGCGGCGGCGCGGCGGACCGCCGGGTTCGGGGCGGGCGCCATGACCGCCCCGGCCGGGGACGATTCCCCGCTGGCCGAGGGGCTGCGCGGCGGCGTTGCCGGCGTCGTCAGCCGGAGCGCGGACGAGTCCATCAGGATCTACAACGGTCGCACGAAGTACAACGAGTGGGTGTTCGTCCACGGCGGCGCGGAGGCCCGGCCGGGCGGGCCCGCGGCAGCCGGCTTCGGGGGCGCCGCGCAGCCGGGGCGCGTCGCCGCAACGCCGGGTGGCGTCGGCGCAACGCAGCCGTTCGGCCCGGCGCGGCCCAGGCGTGCCGGGCGGCCACGCTGACTGCCGCCGCGCGGTGATCCACTCGTCTCGGCGCCATGCCGTCTCGCCACGGGTCGCTACCCGGCGGCGGCCCGTCGTCGCGTCCAGCCGGGATCGCGGTACAGCCAGCCGCCCGCGGCAACGGCGAGTGCGCCCCACAGCCACGCCCGGCCGGCCGATCCGAAAAGTGCGTCCCCGGCCGCGAACAGCGTGGCGTACACCAGGACGCTGCCGGCCGCCCAGCGCAGCAGTCCCGGCCGCAGCCGTTCCGGCGGTGCGCCCCCGGCGCGCGCCGCCACCGGCGCCCAGCCCGGTCCGCCGGGGCGCACCCGCCGGTAGAACGCGACGAGATGGGACATGGGCTCGGGTGGGGTCAGCCAGGTCGCCGCGAGCCACCAGACGCTGGTCCAGGACACCAGATACAGCAGCGTCTGGGGGAACTCGACCGTCGTCAGCAGCCGCAGGCCGACGAACCCGACGGCCGCGGCCAGCAGCGCGGCGATCTCCGAGACGGCGTTGACCCGCCACCAGTACCAGCGCAGGATCAGGACGAGCCCGATTCCGGCCCCGGATTCCAGCGCGAACTCCCAGGCCTGCCTGACGCTCTCGAGCCAGAACGTCAGCGCGCCGCTCAGCAGCATGATCCCGACGGTCACCGCGCGCGACACCGCGACCAGCTCGGCCGACCCGGCCCGCGCTCGCACGAAGCGGGCGTAGAGGTCGTTGACGAGATAGGAGGTGCCCCAGTTGAGCTGGGTCGACACCGTCGACATGTATGCGGCCGCGAACGCGCCGACGAGCAGGCCGCGCCAGCCCGCCGGCAGGTGGTCGCGCATGACCAGCGCGTAGCCGGACTCGCGGTCGGCGATGTCCGGATACAGCACCAGCGACACCAGCGCCACGACAATCCACGGCCAGGGCCGCAGGCAGTAGTGGGCGATGGCGAACCAGAGCGTCGCCAGCAGCGCGTGGCGCTCATCGCGCGCGGACATCATGCGCTGGGCCAGGTACCCGCCGCCTCCCGGCTCCTGGCCCGGATACCAGCTGGCCCACCACTGAACGCCGAGGAACGCGACGAACGCGGAGAGCGACAGCGCGAGCGTGGGCGAGTCGGCGGCGCCGGCGCCGACGGACGGCGCCAGGCGCAGCGCTTCGTCGGGGAGCCGCTCGGCGAGCCCCGCGAGGCCCCCGACGCCGGGCGCCGCGAGCGCGAAGTGCGCCAGCGCCCAGGTGCCGGTCAGGGCGACCCCGAACAGCAGGAAGTCGCTGACGACGACGCCCCGCAGACCGGCCAGGGCCGTATAGCAGCCCGTGATGGCCAGCCCGAGCAGGACCGCCGTGAGCCGCTCCCAGCCGAGCACGACCGCGAGCACCTTGGCCAGGGCCAGGTTCACCCAGCCGATGATGAGGCAGTTGATGGGCAGCCCGAGATAGAGCGCCCGGAAGCCCCGCAGGAAGGCGGCCGGCCTGCCCGTGTAGCGCAGCTCCGCGAACTCGACGTCGGTGGTGATCCCGGCGCGGCGCCACAGGCGCGCGAAGAAGAACACCGTCAGCATCGTGCCGAGGGCGGCGTTCCACCACAGCCAGTTGCCGGCGAGGCCGCTCGCGGCAACGATGCCGGTCACGGCCAGGGGGGTATCCGCGGCGAAGGTCGTGGCCACCATCGACGTGCCGGACAGCCACCAGGGCAGATCGCGTCCCGACAGGAAGAACTGCTGCGTGCTGCCGCCGGCGCGCCGGCGGCAGGCGAAGCCGACCGCCAGCGGCAGCGCCACGATGCCGAGCACGAGCATCCAGTCAAGGCCGGTGAGCGACATCGTTCAGGGTTCAGGTCAGGGCGCGCAGGACGGCGTCGTGCAACGCCGGTCGAACCCGCAGAATCGCCTCGTTGGCGCGCGTCGGGTGCACGCGGTTCGTGAGCAGGACGACGTACACGTCGGCCTGCGGGTCGATCCAGAGCGACGTGCCGGTGAAGCCGGTATGACCCACGGCCGCCTTCGACATCCGCGTGCCGCACGACGAGGTGGGCAGCATCGTGTCCCACCCCAGGGCGCGGGAGCTGCCCGGCACGTCGCTGCGGGTCATGAAGCGGCGGAACGACTCGGCGCCGACGATGGACGGTCGGTCCCGGAAGCCGGCGGCGATCGCCCGCGCGAAGCGGCCGACCGCCGCGACCGTGCCGAACAGGCCGGCATGGCCCGCAACGCCCCCCAGCGCCCAGGCGTTCTCGTCGTGCACCTCGCCGATCAGCAGCCGTCCGCGCCACGCGTCGACCTCGGTCGGCGCCGTGCGTCCGCGCCACGCGGCCGGCGGACGATAACGCAGCTCGCCCCAATCGTGCTGCTCCGCGACGGCCTGGAACGCGGTCTCGAGCGTCACGCCGTACACCTCCTCCAGGATGAAGCCGAGCAGGATGAAGCCGAGGTCGCTGTACACGGACGCCGCGCGCGGGGCGTACTCGAGCGGCAGCGTCGAGATCGCGCGCTCGTACTCCGCACGCCCCCGGCAGTCCCGGAAGAACGGCAGGTGGGCGGTCAGTCCCGAGGCGTGCTCGAGCAGATCGGTGACCGAGACGGCGGCCCGGTCGGCCCCTCGCCAGTCGGCCAGCCAGCGGGTCAGCGGCGCATCCGGATCGAGCAGCCGCCGGTCGACGGCCTGCATCGCCAGCGTCGTCGTTGCGACGACCTTCGTCAGCGACGCCAGGTCGAAAACCGTGCCGACGGTCGCCGGCGGGGCATCCGGGGCCAGGCTGAGCGAGCCGAACGCCTGCCTCCACAGCGTGGCCGTCGAGCTGCCGACCTCGACCACCGCGGCGGGAAACGCGCCGCCGCGCACGCTCTCCGCGAGGATCGCCTCCGGTGCGGCCAGGCTCGTCACCCGCGGCTCCCGGCTGCCGGCGCGCCTCGCCGCAGGGCGCCGGCGGCCCGGCCGGCGGCGTACGTCGTCACCGATCCGATCAACGCGTACCACTGCCAGGAGATGTCCGTCGCAGCCCTGACCGCGAGCAGGACGGCGGCGCCGGCCGCGAGGCCGGCGATCGGGGCGGCGGGCCCGGCGCGGGTCCTCAGGAAGCACAGCGACAGGGCGCCGAGCAGGAGACCGCCCGTGAACGATTGAATCCCCAGCGCCTCGTCCACGACCCGCTGCGAGAGGGCGATGGCGGCCAGCGCCACGAGCACCTGGACGGCGCCCCACCCGACCGTGGCCCAGCGCGCGGCCTGGAGATAGTGGCGGTCGGACAGGGCGCCGCGCGTCAGCGGCACGTAGAAGTCCCCGACGGTCGAGGCCGCGGAGGAGTTGAGCGACGACGAGAGCGTGGACATCGCTGCCGCCACCATCGCCGCGACGACCAGCCCCTTGACGCCGGTCGGGAGATGGCTCGTGATGAACACGGGGAACACGCGGTCGGTCTGCACCTGCCCGCCGCTCGACACGGCCGCGAGCGCGGCGGGATCGTGGGCCGTGTAGTAGGTCCAGAGCATGAGGCCGATCAGCAGCAGCAGCCAGAACTGGACGAGGACGACGAAACCGCTCGCCACCAGCGCGCGGCGGGCGTCGGCTACCGAACGGCAGCACAGGTAGCGCTGCACGAGGAGCTGGTCGGCGCCGTGGGTGGCCGCCGTGATGAAGGCGCCGCCGACCAGTCCCGACCAGAACGTGTAGCTCCGGGAGAGGTCCAGGGCGAAGTCGAACAGCCGCAGCTTGCCGGCCGCGCCGGCGCGGGCCGCCACCTCGGCCCAGCCGCCGGGAATCTCCGTCAGCAGGATGCTGCCGGCCAGCAGGGCCCCGCCGAGATAGACGACCAGCTGCGCCACGTCCGCCCAGACGACCGCCAGCATGCCGCCCAGCAGGGTGTAGAGCAGGGTCGCGGCGGCGACGATGGCGATCGCGGCGACGAGCAGCGCCGTGGAGCTGTCGAGCGCCGGCGCAACGGCGCCGGCAAGCTGCTCGGCCGCCGGCACGGTCGCCAGCACGGCCGCGAGGACCAGCCCGGTGGCGAACAGCCGGAGCCCGTCGGACAACGAGCGCGTCGTCAGGAACAGCGAGGCCGCCACGCGCCCGGCGGCGCTGCCGAAGCGGGTGGTCAGGAGCTGGTGGATCGTGAGCAGCTCGCTGCGGAAGAAGGCCGGCAGCAGCAGCAGCGCCACGAGCACCCGCGCGACGATGTATCCGAAGGCAAGCTGCAGGAAGGTGAGGTCCGCGCCGAACGCGTAGCCGGGCACGCTGATGAGCGTGATCGTGCTGGTCTCGGTCGCCACGATCGATCCCAGCAGCGCCCACCACGGGACCTGCCTGCCGGTCAGGAAGTAGTCGCGGATGCTCCGCTGCCGGCGCGAGAAGCGGGCGCCGAGCCAGACCACGCCCGCGACGTACAGCACGAGCACCAGCAGGTCGGCAGTCTGCATCAGCGGCGCGCCGGGCGGCGCCACCCGAGGTCAGCGCGAGCGGGGGCTCGTCCTCGGCCGCGGTTCGACATTTTCGCCGATGGCCGCCCGCACCGACCCATGGGCCTCTCGCAGCCGGGCCAGCGCCCCGGCGCACGGCTGCCCGGTCTTCTGCATGACGATGGCGGCCTTGACGTTCCAGCGGGCCTGCCGCAGCAGGACTTCGGCCGCTTCATGGTTCAGCCCCGTCACGGTCGTGACGATGCGCCGCGCGCGGTCGCGCGCCTTCTCGGACCCTGTCGTCAGGTCGACCATCAGGTTGCCGTAGGTCTTGCCCATGCGCACCATCGCGATCGTCGTGAGCATGTTGAGCACGATCTTGGTTGCGGTCCCCGCCTTCAGACGCGTCGATCCGGCGATGACCTCGGGGCCGACGGCCGGCGCGATGATGACGTCGACGAAGGTCTGCAGCTCGGTGCCCGGCCAGCAGGTGACGAAGATGATCCTGACGCCGTTGCGCCGCGCCCGCGACAGGGCGCCGCGCACGAACGGCGTCATGCCGCTTGCCGATACGCCGACCAGGACGTCCCTGCGGGTCGGCCGCAGCCGCGCGATCGAGCGGGCGCCTTCCTCGTAGTTGTCCTCGACCCCCTCGCGCGCCTGGAAGAATGCCCCGCGTCCGCCCGCCATGACGGCCTGCACCAGGCTCGACGGGGTGCTGAAGGTGGGCGTCATCTCGGCGGCCTCGAGCACGCCCAGGCGACCGCTGGTGCCGGCGCCGACGAAGAAGAGGCGGCCGCCCTTGCGCAGCGCGGACGTGAGGAGGTCCGCGGCCATCGCGATGCGCGCGCGTTCACGATGGACGCTGGCGACGACCTTGGCGTCCTCGCTGAGCATCAGCTGGACGATCTCCTCGGTCGACGCCTTGTCCAGCTCGACGCTGGCCGGGTTGATCGCCTCGGTCGGCAGGTCTTTCCATTTCGAGGAAGTGGACATCGGCGTTGGCTGCCGGGGCGCGGTGGTTATGTGTAACGAATGTGCCCGGGGAGGTCAAGCCCGGAGATCGAGCCCGGATCGAGCCCGGATCGAGCCCGGATCGAGCCCGGATCGAGCCCGGATCGAGCCCGGATCGAGCCCGGATCGAGCATGGTTGCGGCGCTGGTGGCGGCGTTTGACTTCGCGCGTGGCGGGATATATAAGTACCGGTTGTTTCGAGTTCCGAAGCAGAGTCCATGCACACCCATCGTGTCGTGCCTGATCGGCCCGCTCGCATGATGCCGACGACGACCGGCCCGACCGGGCCGGTCCTGCGTGGCGGGTGATGTAGCCGACACCGATTGGGGAATCCCAGCAGGCCATCATCCGACACCGGGTGATGGCCTTTTTCATTGCATACCACAGACTGGTGCGTCATGCCCGCACACGACCTTGAGAACGGCACGAGCAGCCGGCCGCTCGGCGTGGCGCTCGTGGGTTTCGGCACCGTCGGCCAGGCGGTGGCCCGCATTCTCTGCAACGGGTCGCACGGCCGCCTGCGGTTGACGCACGTCTGCAATCGCCGGGTCGAGCGGAAGCGGGCGAGCTGGGTGCCCGCGGGCGTGACCTGGACGGACGATATCGAGGCGGTGCTCGACTCGACCGCGGACGTCGTCGTGGAGCTCATCGGCGGCCGGGACCCGGCCGCGGACTGGATGCGGCGGGCTCTCGAAGCCGGGAAGTCGGTCGTCACGGCGAACAAGCAGGTCATCGCCGAGCAGGGCGCCGAGCTGGAGGCGCTTGCACGGCGGCTGGGGCAGCGGCTGCGCTTCGAGGCCGCAGTGGCCGGCGGCATTCCAATCGTTCACGGCCTGCAGGAGGGCCTGGCGGGCGATCGCCTGTTCCGCGTGCTCGGGATTCTCAACGGCACCTGCAACTACATCCTGACCCGCATGGAGGCCGACGGCGTGTCGTTCGATGCGGCGCTCCGCGAGGCCCAGGAGCTGGGCTACGCGGAGGCCGATCCGGCGGCGGACGTGGACGGCTTCGACGCGCAGGCGAAGCTGGCCATCCTGTCGGCCGTCGGACTGCGCTGCCCGCTCGAGGCGGGCAGCATTCCCCTGCGGACGATCACGGCGATAGACGCGGTCGACTTCGCGTACGCGAAGCAGCTCGCCTGCACCATCCGGCAGGTCTCGCGGGCCGAACGCGACGGCGACGGCCGGGTGCTCGCCGCCGTGCAGCCCATGCTCGTGCCGCGGACGTCGGCGCTGGCGCAGGTCGGCGGCAGCCGCAACGTGGTCGTCGTGGAGGGCGCGGCGGGAGGCGAGACGGCCTTCTGCGGACACGGCGCCGGCGGCGACCCGACGGCTGTCGCCGTGGTCTCGGACCTGGAGTCGATCGCGCGGGGGAGCGGCGATGCCGCGGCGCGCCTCGCGGCCGGGCCGGCGGCGAGCGCCGTGCAGGACTTCGTGTCGCCGCACTACGCCCGCTTCATCATCAACGACCGGCCGGGGATTGTCGCGGCGCTGGCGGGCGTGTTCTCCCGTCACGGCGTGAACATCGACGCGGTGCTCCAGCAGCCCGGCTGGCCCAAGACGCATCTGCCGTTCGTCATGACGCTGAACGCCTGCAGCGCGGCGGCGGTGCATGCCGCGCTCGACGAGGCGTCGGCGTTCGACTTTCACGTCCGGCCGCCGCTGTGGATGCCGGTGCTGACCCAGAGGCAGCAGACATGAGCTATTTCACTGGTCTCCGCTGTTCGTTGTGCAAGGAGGTCTTCCCGGCAGAGGCTCTGTACGTCTGCGACAAGTGCCTCGGGCCGCTCGAGGCGACCTACGACCTCGACGGCATCAGGGGCCGGGTCTCCCGCGAGCTGATCGCCGCCCGCCCCGGCAACCTGTGGCGCTACCGGGAGTTCCTCCCCATCGAGGGCGAGCCGCGCACCGGATTCCACGCGGGCTGGACGCCCCTGGTTCGCGCCGACCGCCTGGCACGGGAGCTCGGACTCCGGGAGCTCTACCTCAAGGACGACTCGGTCAACCATCCCACGCTCTCGTACAAGGACCGCGTCGTCTCGGTGGCGGCGACGCGGGCCGTGGAGCTGGGCATCACGATCTTCGGCTGCGCCTCGACCGGCAACCTCGGCAACAGCGTGGCCGCGCACGCCGGACGCCTGGGGCTGGAGTGCTACGTGTTCATTCCGCACGACCTCGAGCCCGGCAAGGTCCTCGGCTCCGCCGTGTCGGGTCCCCACGTGGTCGCCATCGACGGCACGTACGACGATGTCAACCGGCTGTGCACGCAGGTGGGCGACCGCTACGGGTGGGGCTTCGCCAATATCAACCTGCGCTCGTACTACGCCGAGGGAGCGAAGACGTACGGCTTCGAGATCGTCGAGCAGCTCGGCTGGCGCTTCCCGCAGCACGTGGTCTCTCCGGTCGCGGGCGGCACGTTGCTGCCGCGCATCGGCCGCGGATTTCGCGAGTTGCGCGACGTGGGGCTGGCGGACGGTCCGCTGCCGCGCATCCACGCCGCCCAGGCCGCGGGCTGCGCCCCGGTCATCCACGCGCTGGAGAACGGTCTCGAGCATCCCGAGCCGGTCAGGCCCCACACGATTGCGAAGTCGATCGCCATCGGCAATCCGGCCGACGGGCATCACGTGCTGCAGACCGTCCGCGGCAGCGGCGGCAGCGGGGCGGCCGTGAGCGACGCGGAGATCCTCGACGCCATCGCGCTGCTCGCGCGCACCGAGGGCATCTTCACCGAGCCCGCGGGCGGCACGACGCTCGCCGCGGCGATTCGACTCGTGCGCGACGAGGTGATTCCGCGGGAGGAATCCGTCGTCGTGTGCATCACCGGCAACGGCTACAAGACGGCCGACGCCATGGCGGACACCGTGCCGGGACCGCGGCGCATCGGCCGGTCGCTGCGGGAGTTCGAGGCGTACCTGAGCGACCGGCACGAGATTCACCGGCGTGCGGATGGCGGATGAAATGCGAGGCGCGGCCGCGTGCTCCGAGATAGTCGAGGCCGAGGGGCACCTCGTCGACTCGCAGCTCCTCAACGTGATCTTCGACAAGGTCATCGAGCGGCGCTCCAGGTTCGAGGTGCTGCGGTTCGATATCGGCCGGACCAACGACGAGTTCTCGCGCCTGGAGCTGAAGGTCACGGCCCCCGAGCCGGCGGTCCTGCGCCAGTTGCTCGAAGACCTGATGCCGCTGGGATGCCACGCCCGGCCGCTGCGCGACGCGCTGCTCAGGCCCGCCGAGGGTGATGGGGTGGTTCCCGACGACTTCTACTCGACGACGAACCACCAGACGCTCATCCGCCACGGCGGCCGGTGGCTGGCCGTCGACGCGCAGCGCATGGACGCGGTCGTCGTCGTTCACGAGGGCCGCGCGGCCTGCCGCAAGCTGCGGGACGTGCGGCGCGGCGAGCCGGTGGTCTGCGGCGTCTCCGGCATCCGCGTCTCGCCCGAGTTCCGGGAGCGCGACAGGCTGGGGTTCGCGTTCATGACGAACGACGTGTCGACGGAGCGCCGGGTCGAGGTCAGCGCGTCGAAGGTCGTGGCGATGATGCGCGACGTCAAGGCGGACGGGGGGCGCATTGCCTTCGTCGCGGGCCCGGTCGTCGTGCACAGCGGCGGCGGCGGCTACTTCACGGACCTGATTCGCGGGGGGTTCGTGGACGTGCTGCTGGCGGGCAACGCGCTCGCCGTCCACGACGTGGAGCAGGCTCTGTTCGGCACCTCGCTCGGCGTCGACCTCGAGGCCGGCGTCGCCCGCGACGAGGGGCACCGGAACCACATGCGGGCGATCAACGCCATCAACCGCGTGGGTGGGCTGCAACCGGCGGTCGACGGCGGCACGTTGCGGTCGGGGATCATGTACGAGCTCATCGTCCGCGACATTCCGTACGTGCTTGCCGGCAGCATCCGCGACGACGGCCCGCTCCCGGATACGGAGATGGATCTGATCGCGGCGCAGGAGCGGTACGCCGGCCAGCTGGTCGACGTCAAGATGGTGGTGATGCTGTCGACGATGCTCCACAGCATCGGCGTGGGGAACATGCTGCCGTCCCACGTGCGCGTCGTCTGCGTCGACATCAACCCCGCGGTGGTCACCAAGCTCGGCGACCGGGGGTCGTCGCAGACCGTGGGCATCGTGACCGACGTCGGGCTGTTCCTTCACCAGCTGGCCACGCAGCTCGGAGCGCTGGACGCCGGGACGCGGCGTGGCGCGACCCGCGCGCGGCAGGGAAGTGAGGCTGACGGGTGACAGGCTCGAGTGCGTTGCAGAGTGGGATCGTCGTCAGGAAGTACGGGGGCACGTCGGTTGCGACGCCCGAGCGGATCAGCGCGATCGCGGAGCGGGTGGCGCAGCAGGCCGGCGGCGGCCGGGGGCTCATCGTCGTGCTGTCGGCGATGGGGAAGTCGACGGACGAGCTCGTGGCGCTGGCGCACCGGGTGTCCAGGCGCCCCGCGGGCCGCGAAATGGATCTGCTGCTGGCCACGGGCGAGCAGGTATCCGTGTCGCTGCTCGGTCTGGCCCTGCAGGACCGCGGCGTGGCGGCCGTGTCGCTGACGGCGGCGCAGTGCGGCATCCGCACCGACAGCGCGTTCAACGTCGCGCGGATCCAGTCCATCGACACGCAGCGGATTCTCGCCGAGCTCGCTGCCGGCCGGGTCGTCATCATCACGGGCTTCCAGGGCGTGACGACCGACCATGACATCACGACCCTCGGCCGGGGGGGCAGCGACATCACGGGCGTCGCGGTGGCGGTGGCCGTGGGCGCCGACGTGTGCGAGATCTGCACGGACGTCGACGGCGTGCTCACGGCCGATCCCAACCTGGTGCCCGGTGCGCGGCTGTGGCCCGAGATCAGCTACGAGGCGGCCATCGAGATGGCGTCGAGCGGCGCCAAGGTGCTGCATCCCCGGGCCGCCGAGCTGTGCATGGCGTACGACATTCCGATCCACGTGCGGTCGAGCTTCAACGCGCGCGAGGGCACGTGGATCCGCGGGAGCGACGATATGGTGATGGAGCAGGCCGAGGTCGTGGGTGTGAGCAGCGACAGGAAGATCGCCAAGATCACGCTCCGCGAGGTGCCCGACGAGCCGGGCCTGGCGGCTCGCGTGTTTCAGGATCTGGCCGGCGAGGACATCTGCGTGCGGCTGATCATCCAGAGCGCGAGTTCGCAAGGGCGGGGACGCATCACGTTCGTCCTCGACGAGGAGTTCGCCGAGCAGGCGGCGCACCTGGTCGAGCGGTGGAAGTCGGCCGGCATCGCCGGCGACGGGACCGTCGACCACGACGTGGCGAAGATCTCCATCGTGGGGTCGCGCCTCGCGTCGACCCCCGGCCTCGCGGCGCGCATGTTCTCGGCGCTCGCGCGGGAGGAGATCAACATCGACTGCATCAGCTCCTCCGAGATGAAGGTGGCCTGCGTGATCGGCGGCGAGCACGTCGAGCGCGCCGTGCGCGCCGTTCACGACGAGTTCTTCCCGCCGGAGGCGGGGCGATGACGACGCGGCAGCCGGCCAGGCGGATCGATGTCGGCATCCTCGGCGCGACGGGGATGGTCGGCCAGGAGTTCATCGCGCAGCTCCAGGGGCATCCCTGGTTCAGCCTCGCGTGGATCGCCGCGAGCGAGCGCTCGCGAGGACGCCGGTTCGCGGACGCGACGGCCTGGCGACTGCCGGTGCCGCGTCCGGCGGCGGTGGCGGACATGGTCGTGGACGCCGTCGTGCCGGAGCGGGCGCCGCGGGTCGTGTTCTCGGGACTGGACTCGTCGGTCGCCGGCGAGGTGGAGGCGGCGTTCGCGGCGGCGGGCCGCATCGTGGTGAGCAATGCGCGCAACTACCGCATGGACGCCGACGTGCCGCTGCTGGTGCCGGAGATCAACCCGGACCACCTGGCGCTGCTGTCCGCGCAGCGGACGGCCAGGCAATGGCCCGGCCGCATCGTCACGAATCCGAACTGCTCGACCATCGTCCTGACGATGGCGCTGGCCCCGCTGCGGCGGTTCGGGCTGCGCTCCGTGAACGTCACGACGCTGCAGGCTGTCTCCGGCGCCGGGTATCCGGGCGTCGCTTCCCTCGACATCGTCGGGAACGTGATTCCGTTCATCGGCGGCGAGGAAGAGAAGATGGAGACCGAGACCCGGAAGATCCTCGGCTCGCTTGCGGGGCAGCGCGTGGAGCCCTACCCGGTCACGGTGAGCGCGCACACCACCCGCGTCGGCGTCACCAACGGGCACACGGGGATGGTCTCGGTCGGCCTGGAGGCGGCGCCCTCCGCCCGGGAGCTCGTGGATGCGTTCAGGTCGTTCTCGGGGCGGCCGCAGGCCGAGGAGCTGCCGAGCGCGCCGGCCCGGCCGGTCGAGTACCACGACGAGGCGAACCGGCCGCAGCCGCGTCTCGACGTCGACCGCGGCAACGGCATGACGGTCACCGTGGGCCGCCTGCGGCCGTGCCCGGTGCTCGACTACAAGTTCGTGGTGCTGGGGCACAACACCATCCGCGGCGCCGCCGGGGCGGCCATCCTCAACGCCGAGCTGATGCTGATCGACGGCCTGCTGGATTGAGGCCGGATTGAGGCAGGGTGCGTCGGGAAGAACGGGGGAGGACGAGGCCAAGTCCTCGCCCCCCCGTGCCGGTTGCGGCGGGCGCCGTTCCGCGGCGCCCGCCGCCTGGTCCTAGTTGGCCGCGACGTTGCCCGCCACGTAGTCGACCGCGATACGAATCGGGTTGGCGGCGGCGGCGCCGAGCAGCGGCGTCGAGGGCAGGCGCTCGGCGGCGGGATCGAGCGTGGCCCTGATCTCGAGCTGGCTGCCCGCCGGGAGGCTCACCGGCGCGTCGAGCCAGAAACGCGTCGTCCATCCCGAATCCGGCTCGCGCAGCCAGAGCATGGGGATGCGGGACCCGTCCGGCGTCACCGCCTCGATCCGGATCTCGGACGATTCGATGTCGATCTCCGGCAGGAGCGCCAGCAGGCTCAGGTCCTGCTCGACGTCGTGAGTGAACGTCACCTCCCGGCCGCTCACAGCCTCCGGTGACGTCACGAGCAGCGACTCGATGCTGGCCTCGGCGCCGTCGGCGGCATAGAGGCCCACCCGGCTCTGATCGGAGAACGCCTGGCCTTCGGTGATCCAGGTCTTCTTGTACTGGATGCGCAGCACGAGATCGCTGCCCTGCGGCAGCGAGTAGCCCATGCCCCGGGTCTGCACGGGCTCCTGGCCCGGGATCCAGACCGCGATGGGCGGCGCCGACGGGAAGTCTCCCGCGTCCGGCGGGGCGAACCCGACCCCGGCGTCGGCGTCGTCCAGTGTCCGGGCGGCGCCCGTCGTGTCGACGAACACGGCAGCGCTGCGCACGACGGCGGTCGCGCCCGGCTTGAAGTCGATCGCGTTGAGCGACTGATCGGGGGCGTCGCCCGCCGGCAGCACGAAGTAGCGAACCGTCTCGCTGGTGCCGGCGTCGAGCGCGAACGCCTCCGGCATCTCGAGCGTCACGGTCGGCTCCCCGAGCGCCCAGTCCGCGGCGGTCTCGGGCACGGGCGGAACCTGATCGCGGGGACCCTGCGGGTAGCCGCCGCTGGACCACTCGAGAATCATGTCCATGTCGCGGGCCGACAGCGCATGGCCGTTCCGGAACGATCCGAACCCGTCCTCGGCCTGCCACGGCGGCATCCGCAGCCCGAGGATCTCTTCCCGAATGGACTGCGTCCAGGGAAAGGCGGAGCGGTAGGTCACGAGCGACATCGGCGCGATGCCGCCTTCCACGTGGCAGCTTCCGCACTGGTCGCGGAAGATCGGAAACAGGTGCTCGTTGTAGTTCCAGCGGGAATTGATCGGCGTGTGACCGTGGGGGACGGATCCGGCCGCGACCACGAACACCATGGCCAGCGTCAGCAACCACCACCTGTATCGTTGCATGGGGGTTCTCCTCCTTGCGTGTTGCGTAGCTGTCCGGTTGTCCTACGGCGCGTCCTCGTACACGCGGGCGATCTCGCTCGCGGCCGTGCCGAAGATGTCGTACGCGCCGCTGACCTGCTGCCGGTTGCCGAGATCGCCGTACCAGTCGAGCAGCCAGGCCGAGCGCACGAGATGGCGCACCGCGATCCTGACGTCGTCGCGCGCCCTGCCCGAGAGCTCCTCGGCCCGGTCGCCTAGCGCCAGCGCGAGCTCCTTCGCCTGCAGGGCCGGAATGAAGAGCTCCGCGAACGCACCGCGTTCGATCAGGGCCTGCAGCTCCTGGTCGCGCTCCGCGATGGCCGTCACGATGTCCGCCGTCAGCTCGGGGATCGGCGGGCGAATCCGCGCGGCGAGCGGGACCGACGCGGGCGCGCCCGTCATCACCGTGGACGGCCGCACGACGTCGGCGTCGGCCGTGGCGGCCGCGGCCGGCGCGGCCGACGAGTACTCGGCGAAGATGAAGTCGAATCGCTCCTCGGGAAAGTCCTCGACGAACACCACCTTGGCCGTGACCTCGGTCGGGACCGCGAGATCGCCGACGAGCGCTTCCAGATACGCGCCGTCGGGCGCCGCGACGAGGTCGAACGCCGTGACCTCGATGAACTCGTCCGTGGCCTCGTCGTAGTCCTCCTCGAGCACGGCGCGGCCCGTCCACCCGCTGACGTCGACCGGCTCGCGGTAGTTGTCGGTCGCGAACAGGCGGAAGACGCCGTCCTCGGGATAGGTCCCCTCGATGTGGTGGAAGCTGTCGGGAGCCATGAACACGATGCCCCCCTGCCGGGGTGAGTGGTCCATGTGGGCGCCCGGCGCGGCATCCACGACGCCGCACGTGAGCATCTCCGAGCCGTAGTACGGGTTGCGGACCGGCCCGTCGCGCTGCACCCAGTTGGAGCCGTTGTCGTACATCGGGCAGTAGGCGCGCGCGAACCCCTGCGGCAGGTCGAGCGCCGCGAGATACTCGGACAGCGGCTTGAAGCGGGTCCGCATCAGCTCGATGTCGGCGGCCGCGGCGACCGAGCGCACGAGCGGCTGGGTGATCGGATCGGCGAGCGTGACCAGGCTGTCGAGCGCCGCCTTCGCGTCGTCGTAGTTGTCGGCGGCCAGCGCCTCCTGGGCGAGCACGTAGCCCTCCAGTTGCACGTCGAGGGGGGCGGAGATGCCGTTGAACGGCTCCTGGGGCTGCTGGGCGGCGTGGGCCAACCCCGCCGAGACGGGCAGCAGAAGCACAAGGGCGGCGGCGATGACGTCGGTCCGAATCATCCGAGGCATAGGCTCCTCGCGTCAAGAAAGAGGGTAGCAGCGGCTCCAGTCGGACACTATCGACTAGTAGGCTAGTAGTATACAACCCCGGCGGATCGCCGCAGCGCCTCGGCCGGCCGCCGGGGCCGGCCGGTGCAGCCGCGCGGCGGCGGCCCCCGGCGCCTGCAGGCCGGAGCGGCGATGACGACGACGCCAGAAGATACGACGCCGCACGGGGCGGCCAACCGGGCGCTGGCGGACGCGTATCTCGATGAGCTGCGCGGGGTGCGCCGGCTCGCCGCCAACACCCTGGAGAGCTATGCCAGGGACCTGGCGACGCTGCTGCGCTTCGCCGCGGGCCAGAAGGCGCGCGTGGACAGCCTGTCCCGCGACGATCTCGACGCCGCCGTCCACGACCTGATGGCCGCCGGCCAGGCGCCCCGGTCCGTGGCGCGGTTCGTGGCGTGCGTCCGGGGCTTCTACCGGTTTCTCGTGCGGGACGGCCATCTCCGCTCCAACCCGGCCGACGATCTGCACGCCCCCCGCGCCTGGCCCGCGCTGCCGAAGTTCCTGTCCGTCGAGGAGGTCGATCGCCTGATCGAGCAGCCGGACGCGTCCACGCCGGCCGGCCTGCGGGATCGGGCGCTCATCGAGTTGCTGTACGCCACCGGCATGCGGGTGTCGGAGCTGCTCTCCGTGCGCCTGGACGATCTCAACCTGCGCGGCGGCTATCTGACCTGCCTGGGCAAGGGCTCGAAGGAGCGGCTCGTGCCGATGGGCGGGCCCGCCGTGACGTGGGTCCGGCAGTACATGTCCGCGGCGCGGCCGTCCCTGCTCGCCGGGCGGTCGTCGCCGTGGCTGTTCGTCAACGCCCGCGGCAACCGGCTCAGCCGGGTGGGTTTCTGGAAGATTCTCAAGAGCCACGGCCGGCAGGCGGGGCTGCCGCGCGATCTGAGCCCGCACGTCATTCGCCACTCGTTCGCGACCCATCTGCTCGAGCGGGGAGCCGACCTGCGGTCGATTCAGAGCCTGCTCGGACACTCGGACATCTCGACGACGCAGATCTACACGCACGTCCTGGAGGTGCGCCTCAAGGCGATGTACGACGCGTTCCATCCACGCTCGTAGCGGCGCGCTGCGAATTGACCCGCCAACCGTCGCTCTGCTAGCGTTAGCCCTTCATATGCGCCGTACAGGACGTTACGTGTTCACGTCGGAGTCGGTAACCGAGGGCCATCCGGACAAGATTGCGGATCAGGTGTCCGATGCCGTGCTCGACGCCGTGCTGGCCCAGGACCCCACGGGCCGGGTGGCGTGCGAGACGCTGGTGACGACCGGTCTCATCGTGCTGGCCGGCGAGGTCACCACGACCTGCACCAGCGATTTCGCCGGCGTCGCCCGTCAGGCCGTGAGCGACGTGGGGTACACGCGGGCCAAGTACGGGTTCGACTCCGAGACGTGCGCCGTCGTCTCGTCCCTGCACGGGCAGTCTCCCGACATCGCCCTCGGCGTCGACCCGGGCGGCGCGGGCGACCAGGGGCTCATGTTCGGGTACGCCTGCTCGGAAACCCCGGAGCTGATGCCGCTTCCGATCATGCTGTCGCACCACCTCGTGCGCGCGCTCTCGGAGGTGCGGCGGAGCGGGGCCATCGACTACCTCAGGCCCGACGGCAAGTCGCAGGTGACGGTGGAGTACGACGGCGACACGCCCGTGCGCCTCGACGCCGTGGTCGTCTCCTCGCAGCACAGCGACGCGGTCGCGATCGAGCGCATCCGCGAGGACGTCACGAACCTGATCATCCGGCGCGTCATCCCCGCGAGCCTGATCGACGCCGACACCCGCATCTACGTCAACCCGACGGGGCGGTTCGTGACCGGCGGACCGCACGGCGACTCGGGCCTCACCGGGCGCAAGATCATCGTCGACACGTACGGCGGCATGGCGCCGCACGGCGGCGGCGCGTTCTCCGGCAAGGACCCGACGAAGGTCGACCGCTCGGCGTCCTACATGGCCCGCTACATCGCGAAGAACTGCGTCGCGGCCAGCCTGGCCGATCGGGTGCAGGTGCAACTGGCGTACGCCATCGGCGTCGCGGACCCGGTATCCGTGCTGGTCGAGACGTTCGGGACGGGCAAGCTCGCCGAGGAGCGCATCTCCGCGCTCGTGCGCGACCACTTCGCGCTGACGCCGCGCGACATCATCGACGCGCTCGATCTGCGGCGTCCCATCTACCGGCGGACGGCCGCGTTCGGCCATTTCGGCCGGACGGAGCCGGAGTTCACCTGGGAGCGGACGGACAAGGCCGAGGCCCTGCGCGCGGCGGCCGGACTCTGATCCCGCTCCCGCCTACGTTCGCACCGTGAGCAGGAGATAGATCGCCGAGGCCCCGAAGAGCAGGTTGGGCGCCCAGGCGGCCAGCATCGGCGCCAGCAGCCCGGCGCTGCCGACGGCGGCGAAGACGTTGATGGTCGTCCAGTAGGTGAAGGCGAGCGCGATGCCGACGCCGACGCCATAGAGCGTGCCCCGCGGCCCGGTGGTGATCGCGAACGGAATGGCGATCAGGGTGAGAATGAGCGTCACGAACGGGAACGACGCCTTGCGGTGCAGCCCGACGGCGAGGGGGCCCGCGTCGAACCCGCTGGCGTCGAGCGCCGCGATGTGCGCCCGCAGCTCGGCAAAGCTCATCAGCTCCGCGTCCGGCCGCTCGGTCTCGAAGTAGTCGGGCGGCTCCAGGAACCGCAGCGGCGCCTCGGGCGCCGCGCGGTACGGCAGCGACTCCCCGCCCGCCGCGGGCGCGGCGAAGTCCCGCCGCCACACCTCGCGGCCGAGCCAGCCCCCGGTGAACGAGGCCTCCTTGACGAACGTCCGCCGGGTCAGGCCCCAGGGCCGGCCGCCGAACTCGTACACCGAGAGATTCCCGATCTCGCCACGCTCGGGATCGAAGTGGAGGTAGTGATAGATCGCGCCGCTCCCGCCGACCATCCATTGCCGGTTCAGCACGTCCATGGTTCGCTCGCGCGCGACACCGCTCCGGATCTCGAAGCGCAGCGCCTCCGCCTCGCGGTTCGAGCGGGCCATGATCGTCTCGCCCAACCCGAACAGCACGCCGCTCCAGGCGAGGCTCGACAGGATGATCGGCAGCGCCGCGCGGTAGAGGCTGACCCCGCACGCTTTCATGACCGTCAGCTCGCTGGTCTTGGTCAGCAGGCCGATCGTGACCAGGGCCGCGACGAGCGCCGCAATCGGCAGCACGAAGTACATGAACTGCGGGGTCGCGTACCAGAAGTACGTGAGCAGCGTCAGCCCCGTGGTCTGGCCCTTGAACAGCTTGTCCGACAGATCGATGAACGTGGAGATGTAGAAGATGCCCAGCAGCCCGACGAACGCGAGCAGCACGACTCCCAGGTACAGCCTGGCGACGTACCAGTCGAGCAGGTTCACGTTCGGCAATCGGGCCCGGGCGATTCTCGCGCGGCGCATCCCGGACGGCAATCGGAAGGGGAGCGACGGCAGGGCCCGGGGCGCTGTCCCGCGCGCGAGCGGGAAGGGGAGTGCGAGGCGGCGCTCGACCGACCGCGAACGCCGGAACAGGAGCGCGAGTCCGGCCAGGCCGAGAACGATGTTCGGCAGCCACATGGCGAGGTGCGCGGAAACCAGCGCCCCCTTGGCCATTGCCTCGGCGCCGTACATCGTGACGTAGTAGGCGAAGATCACGATGATGCCCAGCGCGAAGCTGGCCAGCCTGCCGTCCTTGCGGCTCGTCACCCCCAGGCCGACCCCGATCAGGATGAAGACGATGCACGCGGCGGGAATCGAGAACTTCCGGTGCATCTCCATGATCGGGACGTGCGGCGACAGCCCGAGCTCGCGCAGGCGCGCCGCCTCACGGCGGAGCTGGGGCAGGGTGAGCTCGGCGTACCCGCGCTGGGGGCCGGTGCGCGGGAAGACCGTCTCCGGATCCAGGCCGATGACGAGCTCCTCGAACGCGTGGACCTCGTAGGTCGCGGGGTCGTCGGCGTCGACCACGTGGCCCGTCCCGTCGCGCAGCACGATGTCGACGGTGCGCGCATCGGCGTCCAGGACGACGCGCCCGCGGGCGGCGACGTACACGTCCGGCTGATTCGCCTTCCGCATGTCCGCCAGGAACACGTCGTGCCACCCGTCGCCCGCGGGCGACACGTCGCGCACGTACAGCATGACGTTGGGGAAGTCCTCGTAGAAGACGCGCGGCTTGACCTCGCCCTCGGCGCGGCCGGCGACCGTCCGGAAGGTGATCTCCCGAAACGCCTGGTTCGCATCGGGCAGCGCCACCAGCAGGACGTAGCAGGTGGCCGCCGCCGCCCCCGCGCCGAGCAGCAGCAGCGGACAGAGCATGCGCAGCACGCTCACGCCGCACGCCTGCAGGGCCACGGTCTCGCGATCGCTCGACAGGCGGCCGAGCCCCATCAGGACGCCGAGCAGCAGCGCCATCGGTATCGTCACGCCGAGCCCCTGCGGCAGCAGCGTGCCCATGATGCGCAGGATGGTGAGGGTGTCGACGCCCTTCGCGATGAGATCCTCCGCCACCGTCATGATCGGCGGGATCATCAGCAGGAACGTGAAGACGAACAGGCCCAGCGCGAACGGCGGGACGACTTCCCGGAGAAGGTAGCGGTCGGTGATCCGCAGCATGGCCAGCCTGCGTCAGTTTAGCAGCGGCCGGGCCGGGAACGCCGACCGTCACCGCCGGCGCGCGAGCGCGCCCCGGATGCGGCCGGCCCCGATCCAGAGGCCGATGCCGCTCGACGCCAGGCCGCCCAGGCTGAGCGCGATCAGACCCGCGCCCCACAGCGGGCGGCGGTCGTACCAGAAGGCGAAGTCGAGGCTGTGGAGGCCGTTGAACAGCCAGCGCTCCAGGCGGCCGTAGCGATGGACCGCCAGCACGATCCGGGCGGCGGCCGGGTCGACGTAGAGCCAGGTCGCCAGCGGGTCGGCGAACCGCACGCGCACGACCGGCAGCGGCGGACCGTCGCTGCCGCGCCCATAGTAGTAGGCGTCGTACGCTGTCAGCCGCGTCGCGTCGCTCACCGCGGCGGCCGGCACGGCGGCGCTCAACCGCGCGACGAGCATGTCGACATCGGCCGCCTCGCGGGGTGTCAGCGTGCGGGCGGCCAGCAGCAGTTGCTCGTGCCCGCTCGGACCCGCCAGGCGCACGTCGTAGTAGGGGGCGCCGTCGATGCGGCGCAGCCCGATCTCCTTGACGGTGCGCCCGGCGGTCGCTGCCGCCCAGGCCGCCGGATCGAGAGCGGGGAAGTCGGTCAGGCGGAGCGGTCCGCCGCTCAGCACGTCCGCGGGCACGTGGAGCCCGCGCATCGTCATCCAGGCGAACGGCTGCACCGACAGCAGGCCGCTGAACACCCACGTCAGCGTGACGAGCCCGCAGGCGGCGCCGGTGAGGTAGTGCCACCGCATCCAGCCGGCGTACGGTATCCGCGGTCGTCCGTCCGGCGGGCGCCGCCACCGGAACCGGGTCAGGCCGAGCAGCAGCCCGGTGAGCGCGACGAGGCAGCCGACCGCGGACGTGTAGACGATGACGGCTTCCCACAGGGGCCGGTCGACGCGCAGGGACGGCAGGTAGAACCAGTGCGGTATCGCGCCGAGCCACGCGAGCATCCGTGTCCGGCGCGTCGTCACCATGGCGACCTCGGCGGTCCGCCGCGAGACGTACAGTTCGGTGCCCGCGCCGTCGTCGACCCGGAACCGGTGCGCCGGCAACGCCGCCCGCGCCACCAGCGTCCACTGGTCCGGCCGCTCGATCAGGCCGGCGTAGCGGTGCGCCGCGGCGGGCGCGCCGCTGAAACGGGCGGCCACCCGCCTGGCCGCGTCCGGATCGGCCGCCGACAGGCGCGCGCCGGTGTCGGCGAAGACGGTGCCGCCGTCGAAGCGATACGCCGGCCGCCCCATCACCGTCAGCAGGTCCGTGCGTTGCGGCGGCTGCGGGATGCGTGCGCGCGCTGCCGCGGCCGCCGGCGTGAGCCGTACCCGCGACAGGTCGAGGGGCGCCAGGGCCGTCAGCCGTTCCTCCGGCGTCAGCCGCGGCATGCCCCCCGTGTACATCATCACGATGCCGGAGGCGAACCAGAGCACGAACAGGATGCTCAGCGGTATCCCGACGTAGCGGTGCACCCAGATCAGGCAGCGGTTGAAGACGCTCATCGCGCGCTCTGCTGCGGACGCGGCCGGCCGCCGGTGCGTCAGAAACGCACCTGCAGCATGACCGAATAGGTCCGCGGCGCCCCCAGCATCACCTGGTTGGCGTAGATGAACGACGGGTCGGTCTGTCCCAGGTAGAAGATGTCCGACCAGGACGCGTACGCCGCATCGGTCAGGTTGTCGACGTTGAACGTCACGCGCATGGCGTCCAGGTCGAGCGCGACCCAGGCGTCGGCCGTGGCGTAGCCGTTCAGCGTGATCGTGTTGGCGTTGTTGGCCTGGCGGTCGCCGACGACGCGCACCCTGGCGCCCGCCTCGACCGGCGAGCCGCCGATGTTCCGGTAGCTGCCCCAGAGGTTGCCGACGGCCGTCGGCACGTTCGGCGGCGTGTTCCCGGCGAGCCGCACGAAGTTGGCCGACGGCACGAACGTCGCGTCCGTGAAGGCCAGGCTCGCGCCGACCTGTGCGTCGCCGGTCGGACGCGAGGAGACCGCCAGCTCCAGGCCGCGCGATTCGATGCCGCCGATCGTCGTCGCGCTGTCGAGGGCGAACCGCTCGAGGATGTCGTCCCGCTCGATGTCGAACCAGGCGGCGGTGAGCTGCGTGCGGCCGCCGTCGAGGTCTGCCTTCAGGCCGACCTCCCACTGCCGGGCGTCGGTCAGATCGAAGTCCTGGTTCGCGTTGACCAGCAGGATGTTGGCGTTGACCGGATCCTTGGCGTTGCTGATCTGGCCGTACGCCACCACGTCGCTGCGCAGATTGACGACGGCGCCGGCGCGCCAGCTCCACCAGCGGAACTCGCGGGCGAAGCCGTTCGGCTCGACCGCGCCCGCGGCATCCAGGTTCATGCGCTCGAGGTCCATCGCCTCGTAGCGCAGGGCGCCGGTGAGCCGGACGCGGTCGTGCACGGGCAGCGAGTCCTCGACGAAGAACGCCCGCGAATCGATGTAGGTGGGGCTGATGCCGCGCAGCTCGCGCTGCCCGTAGCTGCCGGGCACGGGATTGAAGACGTCGACGGCGTCGCCCGGCGCGAGCGGTATGCTCCGCCTGAAACCGCGCCCGCGCTCGAAGTCGAGCGTGGACGCTTCGAAGCCGACGGTAGCCCGGTTCTCGAGGGCGCCGAGCGGGGTCCTGATGTCGAGTTACGCCCGGTCGCCGAACATCCGCTGGTCGTGGTCGACGAAGAAGTAGCCGTAGTAGCGCTGGATCTCGCCCGCCGCGGTGCAGACGTCGACGACCGCGGTGCAGTACGGAAAGCCCTCGGCGTTCTGCCAGTTCCGCTCGGCGTTGAACCCGTACAGCGTGTTGCGGAGCGTGACGTGGTCGCTCAGGCGCACCTCGGCGTCGGCGCGCAGCAGGAGCTGCGAGGAGTCGTTCACGGCGTCCTCGACGTTGTAGTTGAGGAAACGGGTCCGGGCGTCGATGCCTTCGCCGGTCGTGGTCGTGATGATGTCGAGCGGGTCGCGCACGGCCGCGACGGGCAGCAGGGGCGTGCCGAAGTACGACCCGACGTCGTCGTTCAGGTAGTCGACGCTGAACCGCAGGTCGGCGCGCGGGCCGGGCCGCCACAGCAGGCTGCCGGTGAAGTTGGACGAGCTGGGGCTCATGCGGTCGACGTAGCCGTCCGAGCCGTAGCGGCTCACGTCGAAGCGGTACCACAGCGAGTCGCTGATTGGTCCGTTCACGCCGATGGCCGTCTGGTACGTGTTGAACCGGCCGTACGAGAACAGTCCGTTCCATTCCGGCGCGGCCGTCGGCTCGGCCTGCTTCGTCAGGGCGTTGATCGTGCCGGCCACCGCGCCCTGCCCGTTGAGGACCGACGAGGGCCCGCGCAGGAGCTCGACGCGGTCGAGGTTGAAGGTGTTCTGCGGCCGCATGACCATGTTGGCGGGACCGAGCCAGATGCCGTCGCGCAGGACGGTGATCTGCGAGCGCGTGAAGCCGCGCACGGAGAAGCTGGAGGGCGCGGCCGGACTGTGACCCGCCAGCACGCCGGGCATCGTCTCCACGGCATCGCTGATCCGCTGGTACCCGCGCGTCTCCATGACCGTGCTGTCGACCACGTCGATCGAGGCCGGCACGTCGATGGCGCGCAGGCCCAGCCGACTGCCGGTTGCCGTTTCCTCGGCCAGCCCCAGCTCGCTCGGGATCCCGGTGACCAGCACGCGTTCCTCGAACGCCGCGGCAGGCAGACCCACGTCGAGGCGGGTAGGGGGCCCCGCCGCCACCGTGACCGGCGTCGTGAGGGGCGCGAATCCTTCCCGCACGGTCGTGATGTTGTACGTACCCGGTGGGACGTCCGCGATCGTGAACGCCCCGTCGGGGCCGGTCGTGGCCGACAGCCCGAGCTCCTCGATCGTGATCACCGCGCCCGCCAGCGGCGCGCCGCTGGCTTCATCGGCCACCGTTCCCTGCACCGCACCGTTCGCCTGCGCCTGCGCCCGGGCAGGGGCAGGCAACTGCAGCGCCGCCGCCAGCGGCGCGACCAGCGCAATCCTCGCAAGTGCAAACCCTCGTGTCGTCCTCGTTCGTGATGGCAACCTGCGCTCCTTCGTCGTCACCGCACGACGTCCTGCCGCGCACGCTCCGCGCCGAGTGTGGGCCGAGCCGGCCGCCGCATCAACTGAACGTTTCCTGACGTTTTCCTGAAGCCGTCCCGCCGGGCCGACCGGTCGGTCGGGCTCGCGCGGAGGGCCGCCGACCGCCGCCGGATCCGCGTTGGCGCGAGGCCGGTTCGACCGGCAACCGCCGGGATCCGGTCCCATGTCTCGAGGGTCCAATAAGGGTTGTTATGTTAACCAACGTGAATTTCAGCCAGGTCGGAACCGTGGTTCGCACGGGGTCCGGCGGCCTGCCGCGCGGTGCGCCTCAGGGGCGGTCGATGACGCGCGCGGCCACGTGGCGCGCCGTCGAGCTGCACGTCATGCGGCAGGAACGCGATGCGGAGATTGACGGGCGCGGGTCGACGGGTCGCCTCAGGCGCCGCTTCGCAGCTCGCTGAGCAGCTCTTCGAGCGCCTCGATCAGCTCGCCACGCTCGACCTGCGACTTCCTGAACTGGAGGCGTACGCTGAACGCCTTCGACGGTGCGACGTACTTGTAGGCGAACGGTTTCGGCCGTGCAGCCTTCGGCTTCGGCGCCGTCTTGCGCACCTCGGCCCGTGTCATGCCCGACTGGGCAATCTGCTCGACCAGCGCCACCATCTGCTGCGGGTCGGACTGGCGGGCAACCTGCAGCAGGAGCGACTTGGACGTGATGTCCGCCAGGCGGCACAGACGCCTGACCTCCTCGGGTATCGACGTGAGCGTGAGCGATTCGGTGATCGATGTCCGGGACTTGCCGAGACGTCTCGCGAGCTGCTCATGGGTGTGCTCGAAACGGTCCACGAGCGACTGCAACGCGTCGGCTTCCTCGAACGGCGTGAGGTCCTTGCGCTGAAGGTTCTCGATCAGCGCGATCTCGATCAGCTCGCGGTCGTCGGCATCGCGGATGATGACCGGCATCTCCTGCAGGCCGATCTGCACCGCGGCCTGGTAGCGTCGCTCCCCGGCGATGATCTGAAAGCGACCGTCGCGCTGGCGGACGATGAGCGGCTCGATGACGCCCTTCTCCTGCATCGACGCCATCAGCTCCGACAGGTCGCCCATGGTCTGACGCGGCTGGTCCGGGTTCGGATCGAGCCGCTCAATCGACACCATGCGGCCGACCGGCTCACCGGACGCGGCAGTCAGCGCGTCGACGTAGTGGGCGTCGTGGCGCATGCGAGCGGCCTGGGGCAGCCCTCGCCTAGACACGGGCCATCACCTCCTCGCAAAGGCTGTAGTAGTCGGCGGCGCCAGTCGAGTTGGGTGCGAAGCTGAAGATCGACTCGCGATAGGCGGGACTCTCCTCCAGGCGGACGCTCTTGGAGATGACGGTGTTGAAGACCTTTGCGCCGAAGACGTCGGCGATCTGCTCGCGTATGTCACGGGCCAGAGATGTCCGCTTGTCGTGCATGGTGACGAGTACGCCGAGCAGCTGCAGGCCTGGATTGGCCCGCGCGCGCACCCGCTCGATCGTTTCGAGCAGGTCGTCGGTGCCTTCGAGCGCGAAGTACGAGGACTGGATCGGGATCAGAAGGTGCGTCGCGGCGACCAGGGCGTTGACCGTCAGCAGACCCAGGGCCGGCGGACAGTCGATGACGACATGCGAGAATCGCTCCAGGACGGGGTCGATTCTGTCCTTCAGCCGAAAGTGCGCGTCCAGCTCCCCCACGAGGCGGGCCTCGAGCTTCGCCAGCGAGATTCTGGAGGGGGCGACCCACAGTCCCTTCTGCGTCGATTCGCAGATCACCTGGGAGAGGGCGCACGATTCGTCGGCCATGGTGTCGTAGAGACTCAGCTCCAGACTCTCACGGCCCACGTACGCCAGCGTGCTGTTGGCTTGCGGGTCGAGGTCGATCAGAAGGGTCTGCTTGCCGCGCAGCGCGAGGGCGGATGCGAGATTGATCGCCGTCGTGGTTTTTCCGACTCCGCCCTTCTGGTTGGCGATGGCGACAATCATCGGTGCGGAAGCCGCTGATTCCGGGGCGAGTGCCGCGAAATTGTGAGCAGCCGCACGAATTCTAGAGAAGCACGTTGCGAGCTGTCAAGGCGGCCGGACCGCGGGAGGCGGCCTGCACGGCCGCCGGCCGATCGATGCAAGTGCTTGAAGGAATGCGCCTTGCACCGAATGTCGGCCGGCCGACACGGGCTACATCTTGTACTTGCCGAGATCTTCGGGATCGAGGCTCTCGAGCCATTTGGCAAGTCGCTCGGGGTTGTCCTTGCCGGGGGTGAAGTCGATCGCCTTGGCGTTGTCGATGACCTTGTCTTCCACGAAGATCGGCGCCCTGACGCGCAGCGCGAGGGCGATGGCGTCGCTGGGCCGGGCGTCGACGGAGACGACCTCCCCGTTCACGCGCAGGTGGATCAGTGCGTAGAACGTGTTGTCCTGCAGGTCGCAGACGACGATCTTGTCGACGTCCGCGTTCAGGTCGCTGATCACGTTGCGCAGCAGGTCGTGCGTCATGGGCCGTGGCGTGGAGATGTTCTCGATCTGCAGGGCAATGGCATTGGCCTCGAAGATGCCGACCCAGATCGGCAGCACCTTCTGCCCTGCCTGATCGCGCAATATGACGATGGGCATGTTGGTGATGGGATCGATCACCAGTCCCTTGATCGTCATCTCTATCTGCATCCCAGTTCTCCATGTCTTCCGTCATGCATCGCAGACTGCCGTGCCGCGCAGGCTGTGCGGCCCCGCGCCGTCGACGCGCACGGTGAGCATCCTGCCGATCCAGTCGCTCCTGCCGGGAAAGTTCACCACCGTGTTCTGAGTGGTTCGGCCGGACAGGTCCTGGGGTCGCCGGCGGCTGTGGGCGTCGACGAGGACATCCACCTCGTCGCCGACACGCTCGGCATTGAGCGCGACCTGAATGCCGCGCTGCAGCGTCTGCAGCTCCATGAGACGCGCCGTCTTCTCCCCTTCCGGAACCGTGTCGGGCATGCGCCTGGCGGCCAGCGTGTTCGGGCGCTGCGAATACTTGAAGGAGAACATGCCGTGAAACCGGACTGTCTCGGTCAGCGACAACGTGTCCTCGAAGTCGTCGGGGTCCTCTCCGGGGAACCCAACGATCATATCGGTCGATAGCGCGATGTTCGGGATGGCGTCCCGCACCTCGGCCACGAGCTGCAGGTAGGTCTCGCGCGAATAGCGCCGCCGCATCCGCTGCAGCACGCGGGACGATCCCGATTGCACGGGAAGATGCAGGTGCTTGCAAACCTTCGGCAGGTCCCGCATGGCCTCGATCAGTCGCCGGTTGACGTGACGCGGATGGGGGCTGGCGAACCGGATGCGCTCCACGCGATCAACGGCGTGCACCTGATGCAGCAGCCAGGCGAAGTCGTGCTCCGGCCGGTCGGGGTCGTGGTAGTGGTTGACGATCTGCCCGAGCAGGTGTATCTCGCGGTGCCCGCGGGCGGCGGCATCCCGAACCTCGGCGAGGATGTCGGGCGCCGGACGCATCCGCTCGTGGCCGCGCGTGTACGGCACGACGCAGAAGGAACAGTAGTCGTTGCAGCCCTCGATGATGGTGACGTAGGCCTTGACGGGGTCGCGCCGGGCCGCGATGCCGAGCGGAAACGATACGTCGTCGTACGGGTTCACGTCGACCTGGCGCCGGCCGGTCTCCGCAGCCTCGTCGACCAGCAGGGGCAGGCGCCGCAGCGCCTGGGTTCCGACGACGACGTCGACCCGGTCGGACCGTTCCAGCAGGCGGCTGCCCTCCTGCTGCGCGACGCATCCGGTGACTGCCACGAGGGGGCGCTCGTCGGGCCGGCCGCCGAGCGCGTCCAGCCGGGCGAACAGCTTGTCTTCCGCCTTCTCGCGCACGCTGCAGGTGTTGACGACGACGAGGTCGGCGTCATCGACAGCGGGCGTCAGCTCGTATCCGGCCTGCTCGAGCAGGCCCGCCATGCGCTCCGAGTCGTGAACGTTCATCTGGCAGCCGAACGTCTCGATGCACGCCTTCTTCCCCACTGCCACCCCTCAATGCTTCGTCCCGGACGCCTCCGCGCCGGTCTTCTCCTCGAGCAGAGTCCGCGCGCTTTCTTTCGCCGCGACGGAAGTGCCGCCGGTCATCAGGCGGGCCAACTCGGCTACTCTACCCTGTTCGCCGAGACTCTCGACCGATGTCGCGGTGCGGCCGTCCCGGACGCGCTTCGAGACGTGGTGGTGGGAGGTGGCGTACGCCGCGATTTGCGGCAGGTGGGTGACGCACAGCACCTGGAAGCGCCGGGCGAGCGTGCGGAGCATGCGGCCCACGCTGTCGGCCACGGCGCCGCCGATGCCGGCATCCACCTCGTCGAATATCAGCGTCTTGCCGGGGCGATCGGTCGTGGCGAGCGTCTTGAGCCCCAGCATGACCCGCGACAGCTCGCCGCCGGAGGCGACTCTGGCCAGCGGGCGGGCTTCCTCGCCGGGGTTCGCCGAGAAGTAGAGCTCGGCCTCGTCGATGCCGCTGGCGCTCCAGCGCTCGGTCGGCAGCGGCGCGGCGGCGAAGCGGGCCTGCACACAGGCGTGCGGCATCGCCAGGTCCGCCAGCACGCGGGCCAGCTCGCCGCGAAGCGCCTGCGCGGTTCGCCGCCGCTGCTCGGACAGTCGCTCCGCGACGTCGCGAAACACCCGGCGGGCCCCGCCGGCGGCGGCCGTCAGCCGTTCCACCTCCGCGGCCTGTCCATCCAGGGCGTCGAGCTCCGCCGCGATTCGGCGTCGATGATCCAGCACGTCCTGCAGTTGCGGCCCGTACTTTTTCTTCAGCCGTTCCAGGAGCGCCAGCCTGGACTCGACCTCGGCCAGTCGCTCCGGCGACCCGTCGATGCCTGCCGCGTACGAGCGCAGGAAGAACGCGAGGTCCTCGAGTTGCGCCCCGACGGCGTCGCGGCCAGCGAGGTGCTGGACGAAAACCGGATCGATATCCGACAGCTCCTCCACTCGCCGCCACACGTGGCCGAGCCTGGCCAGCACCGCCGCGTCCTGCTCGTACAGCGCGCCGTACGCGTCGGAGCACAACGTGAGCAGCCGCTCGGTGTTCGCGAGCCGGGTCCGCGTTGCGGCCAGTTCCTCGTCTTCGCCGGGAAGCGGAGCGGCGTCATCGATCTCCCGACTCTGAAACGTCAGCAGCTCGACCCGCTCCGCCCTGTCCTCGACGCGCCGGCGCGCCTGCAGCAGCCGGGCTTCCGCCTCGCGCCAGGCGCCGTGCGCGGCGGCCACTGCCGACGCCTGCTCCGCCAGTCCGCCGTGCAGGTCCAGCAGGGGCAGGTGGGTCCGCTGATCGAGAAGCGTCTGCTGCCGGTGCTGGCCATGAAAGTCGACGAGCTGCCTCCCGAGCGTCTGCAAGGCAGCCACGGTGGTCAGCTCGTCGTCGATGAAAACCCGGCTCCTGCCCTGGGCGGTGACCTCGCGCCGGAGGACGACCTCGCGCCCGTCATCCGCGTCGAGCACGGCCTGCACGACGGCCTTGTCCTCGCCGGAGCGCACCAGCGCGGCCGTGGCCCGCCCTCCGACGAGCAGATCGAGCGCGCCGAGCACGATCGACTTGCCCGCGCCCGTCTCGCCGGTGAGCACAGTGAGGCCGGCGCCCAGCTCGACGTCGATGCGCTCGACGATCGCAAGATTCCTGACGCTGAGATACCGGATCATTCACACAGTCCGCGGCGTGGTGAGACAGCGGCAAGGATGGCGTCGAAGCGATGGAACCTCCATCTTATCATACGTTTGACAGGTTCCTGCGGTCGTGCTAACTTCACAGGATTGCGCTGCCCGAGCGGCGCGCGAGAGTCGGATTCGCGGAGGGTTCGTTGCGTGCTCTTGACCATTACACGTTTGCCCTCCTCCAAACGGCCGGCATGAGCGCGTCGGAGGAGGGGTTCGGCGGCGGGGTGTTCGAGCTGATCGGGCGTTCCTCGCTGCTGTCCCAGGTAGTTCTCGTCATCCTCGTCCTGTTTTCCATCGCATCCTGGGCCGTCGTCCTGTTCAAGCTGCGACAGTTCCGCCGCGTCGAGAGCCAGACAACCCGGTTCCGCGACGTGTTCAGACGCAGCAGCAAGTTCTCGGACGTGCACTCCGTCTGTCGGTCGTTGGCGCGCAGCCCGCTGGCCGGCATCTTTCAGGCCGGCTACGTGGAGCTGAACGCCCAGTTGCGGCAGGCTGATGTATCCAGCGATCCGGATGTGCCGAACGAGTCGGCCGCGCGCCGCCGCTTGAAGAGCTTCGATGCGCTGGACCGCGCACTCCTGCGGGCCGCGAACGTGGAGGTGGCGAAGTTGGAGCGGCGCGTGGCCTTTCTGGCCACGACGGCGAGCATCACGCCGTTCATCGGGCTGTTCGGCACCGTGTGGGGCATCATGAGCGCCTTCGAGGGGATCGGCGCCACCGGATCGACCAGCCTGGCGGTCGTGGCGCCGGGCATCGCGGAAGCGCTCATCGCGACGGCGGCGGGGTTGTTCGCGGCGATTCCGGCCGTCTACTTCTACAACCACTTCACGCAGAAGATAAAGGAGCTCGCCGGCGCGATGGACGACTTCTCGCTGGAGTTCCTGAACATCACCGAACGCAACTTCTCCTAGGAAGCTGCCCGGTGCCCAAGGTACAGCCTGCGAGCAATCACGGCGGATCGGGGCGCCGGCAGCGGCGCGGTCCGCGCGTGGCCACGTCGTTGTCCGAAATCAACGTCATTCCGCTGGTCGACGTCATGCTCGTGATGCTCATCGTCTTCATGGTGGCGGCGCCGATGATGCAGCGGGGCCTCGACGTCAATCTGCCGGAGGCGCGGCGGGCCGACCCGCTCACCATCCAGCGTCTGTTCGTCACCGTTCCACTGAGCTTTCGCAGCGACGGCGTGGTGCAGGTGGATGAGGATGCGGTGCCGTTCGACGCGTTGCACGAGCGCATCGCGGTCGAGATGGAGGCCAGGACGGAGCGCAACGTGTTTCTCCGCGGCGACGGGGGCATCACCTACGACGAGCTGATGAGCGTCATGGACCGGCTCAAGCAGGGGGGCGTGGAAGAGGTCGGGCTCGTGGTGGATTTTCCGGACGGGCCCTGATCACGATGCGCGGCTCTCGCCGCCGACTGCACACCGTGAGAGAAGCGGCATCCCAGATTCTGGTGGATCGCGGACAGGAGCCCGAGGGGCTGCGGGGAACGCTGGTCGTCTCCGCCGCGGCTCATGCCCTGGGGCTCGGTGCCCTGATGCTGGGTCCGGCATCCTGGTTCGCCGCCCAGGAGGAGCCCGTTCCGGCCGTTGCCATGGCGATCCGGCTGGGAGGGCCGGAGGGACCGGGCGAGGGTGGACAGACGGCGCTCGGCGGGCGCCCGATTCAGCAGCTCCTGACGCTCGAGGAGGCGCGCCGCCCGCAGTGGATCCAGCCGCCGACGCCGGCGCCGCCGGAGATGATCCTGCCCGTCGAGGAAGCCCCCCGCCCCGAGCCGGAGACGGAGGTCGAAACCGCGCCGGCCGAAGCCCGCGGGCGGACGCCGACGCGCAGTCCCGAGCTGCTCGAGGGAACGGCGATGGCCGACACGGGGGTCGGCGGGATCGGGGTCGGCCTGTCGGGCGGCGGTCTGGGCGGCAGCGGCGGAGAGATCAGTCTCTCCGATTTCTGCTGCCCGGAGTATCTCAACACGATGCTGCAGCTCATACGCCGGCAGTGGAATTCGAACCAGCAGGTGCCGGGCATGACGGTGCTCCGGTTTACAATTCAGCGTGACGGCGCCATCGCCGGAGTAGCGGTCGATCGCAGCAGCGGCTATTTCGCTCTGGACATGAGCGCCCAGCGTGCCATTCTCTTGACGAACCAGTTGCCGGGACTGCCCTCCGCCTTCACCGAGCCCAGTCTCACGGTTCGTCTCACGTTCGAGTACCGACGATGATCCGATATCGACTCGCGTTCCGGCGACTTCCGGTCCTGTGCGTGACATTCTGTGCAGGCTTGCTCATTCTGATGCAGGCCCGGGCGCCGTCGGCGCTGCAATCGCGGCCCGGCCAGCAGTCGGAGGTCGACCTGATCATCGGCGACCGCATCGGCGCGCAGCCGACGTTCGCCGTTCCCGATTGCCTGGCGGCCGACGGTGACGAAAGGGTCGCGGAAGCCGCACGCACGATCGCCGAGGTGCTGTGGGACGATCTCGAGTTCGAGCGCGAGTTCCGGATGATGGCGCGCGACGTCTACGACACCGTCCCCCGCGCCCGGTCGCTCACCGATCTGCCCCTCGACCGGTGGCGTGGGCTGGGCGTCGACGGGGTCGTGAGCTGCGAGGTCGCGGCGGCCGGCGAGGGCCAGTTGCGGGTGACCGCCCGCCTGTTCAACACGCGGTCCCGCGAGTCGGCGTTCGGCGTGGAATACACGGGCTCCGCCCGCAACGTACGGGCCTACGCTCATCAACTGGCCGACGAGATTCATCGCCGTCAACGCGGGTTGAGAGGCGTCGCCCGCACCAAGATCTCCTTCATCTCGGACCGCGACAGCGAGTCGGTGCTGGGCCTCGTGGAGAATCGCCAGACCAAGGAGGTGTACTTCGCCGACTACGATGGGGCGAACATTCGCCGGGTCACGGTCAGCCGGTCGCTGAACACCACCCCGAGCTGGGCGCCGAGCGCGCGGGCCATCGCCTACACGTCCTGGCGGCGCGGGTTCCAGGACGTGTTCGTATCCCACATCTACGAGGGCCGGCTCGAGTCGCCGGCCGGCGGCACGCCGAACATCCACAACTGGCTGCCCGCGTGGTCGCCGGACGGCCGGCAGCTCGCGTTCACGTCCAACCGCGACGGGAACCCGGAGCTGTACATCATGGACGCGGACGGCACGAACGTCCGGCGCCTGACCAACCATCCGAGCATCGACACCACGCCGACCTGGTCCCCGCAGGGACACCAGATCGCGTTCACGTCCGACCGCACCGGGTCGCCGCAGATCTACGTCATCGGTGTCGACGGAACCGGGCTGCGCAGGATCACGTTCGAGTCGTACTGTGACCGGCCGACCTGGTCGCCGGCCCCGTACAACGAAATCGCCTATTCGTCGCGGACCGGGCCGGGTCACGACATCAAGGTCATCGACATTCCCACGAGCGAGGTGCGTCAATTGACGTTCGGTCTCGGCACCAACGAGAGTCCGAGCTACTCCCCGAACGGAAGGCACGTGGCCTTCATGTCGACGCGCGGCAGCGGAAACAAGCAGATCTGGATCATCGGTCGCGACGGTCGCGGCTTGCGGCGCCTGACCAGCGAGGGCAACAACGAGATGCCCAGCTGGTCGCCCTGAGCTTGCGCAGGCCGCCGCGGATGCCCCCAACCGGAGGAGATAGCAAGATGTCGCGCCGTATATTCGTCCGCGCCGTGCAGGCGGTGCTGGTCTGTACCGTTGCAACCGTGTCGTGCGTTCGCAATCCGCCGCCGGTCGCCCCCGAGCCGCCCCCCCCGCCGCCGGCGGCCGAAGAACGCCCGGGGCCTGCGCCGCGGCTCGACATCGAGCCGCCGCCGCCACCGCCGCCCCCCGTCGTACCGCCGATCGAGGCGGACGTCGACATCGTGTCGCGAGATCTCGAGCAGCTCAATCGCGAGTCGCCCCTGAGACCGGTGTTCTTCGCCTACGACAGCTCCAACCTCGACGGGCCCGGGCGTCGGGTGCTGGAGGACAACGCGGCGGTGCTGCGCGACAACCCGACCTGGATCATCACGATCGAGGGACATTGCGACGAGCGTGGCACGGCCGAATACAATCTGGCGCTGGGCGAGCGCCGCGCCCTGGCCGCCAGGCAGTACCTGGTCGAGCTCGGCCTGCAGGGAGACCGCTTGCGGACGGTGAGCTACGGCAAGGAGTTTCCGTTCGCCGCCGGGGGCGACGAGGGCGCCTGGGCCAAGAATCGGCGCGCGCATCTGGTGATCAGCGACAGGTGACCTGCGGGCGGCTGTCGTTGCGGTATGCTGGTTGAACACCTCTATCCACAGGAGCTTCCATGGCGCGTAATCACCTGACGGCACTGCTTTGCGCCGCGGCCCTGCTGGCCGCGCCGGCCGGCGCACTCGGCGCGGATCGGGAGCACCAGCAGGTCATGGCCGACGTCCGCATGCTGCAGGAGCAGACGGCCCGTCTGCAACTGGCGATCGCATCGCTCAACGAGGCCCTGCGGCAGATCTCGGAAAAGATCGACAGCCAGACCGATGCCACGCGGCGGGCGTTCGCGGACCAGCAGTTGTCGATAAACATGGTCACCGACGGCGTGCGCATTCTGCGTGAACGCTTCGACGACACCAATGTGCGGATTTCCTCGCTGTCGCAGGAGATCGAGGCCTTGCGGGTTGCCATCCCGCCGCTCTCCCCTGCCCTGATGCAGCTCGCGGCGGATCCGGCAACCGGACTGCCGCTCGACGGCGCGCCGCCCGCGGCCGCCGCCGCCGCGCCCGCGGTGAGTCCCGGCATGTCGCCGCAACGGATGTACGACACCGCGTGGGCCGACTACACCAACGGCCAGTGGGCGCTCTCCATCCAGGGATTCGAGGCCTACATCAGGACCTACCCGCGTTCCGAGCTGGCGGACGACGCACAGTTCTACATCGGCCAGACGTACTACGCGGACGGCGCGTTCCAGGACGCCGTCGAGGCTTTCGACGAGGTCCTGAACAACTACGCCGACGGCGATATCGTGCCCGACGCGTCGTACAAGCGCGGTCTCGCACTCGATCATCTCGGGTACGGCGACCGCGCGCGAGAGGCGTTCGAGCACGTGGTGACGAACTACCCGGACAGCACCATGGCGACGCTTGCCCAGCAGGCGCTCGACCGGCTGAATCAGCAGTAATCCGAGGCCTTACCGATATGGGAAGCGTGAACAAGGTCATTCTGGTGGGCAACCTGGGCCGCGACGCCGAGTTGCGCTATACGCCGAGCGGTACGGCCGTCGCCCGTCTCCGCATCGCCACGACCGATACGTGGACCGACAAGAGCAGCGGCCAGCGCCAGGAACGCACGGAGTGGCACAGCGTCGATCTCTGGGACAAGCAGGCGGAGACGCTCCACGAGTATCTCCGCAAGGGCCGCCAGATCTACGTCGAGGGGTCGCTGCGGACGCGGCAGTGGGACGATCGCGACGGCAACAAGCGCTACTCCACCGACGTGCGCGCGAACCGCGTGGTCCTGCTCGGAGGACGAGGCGAAGGCGGCGGTGCGCGCGACGAGCAGGACTATCCGCGCGCGGCGCCCAGGGCACAGGGCGCCGAGGAAGCTTCCGACCGGAGCAGGCCGGCGCCGGCGCCGGCCGAGAGCCCGGAGCTCACCGAGGACGACATCCCGTTCTAAAATCAGATGGGGCTGCGCCCCAAGCCCCCGGCGTCCGCTTGCGGGGGCCCCTTCGCCCCGCGCCGCTCCCGCCGAGCCGCGCCGTGCGCGGCTTGGGGCCACCGCGACAAGTGCTCCTGGTGGCCCCTGCGGCAATTCACCGGGGGGACTTCGATCAGGCGGGTTGCGTCGCGAAGCTCCGGCGTTTGCTTGCGGCGACCTTGCGCCCCCGCGCCGCTTCCGCCGCGGCGCGCCGTGCGCGCCTCCTTGCTGCCGGTCCGGGTGCGCTATCCTGCGGGGGCGCGGCCGTAGCGGTCCTCGAGGCGGACGATGTCGTCGAGCTCGGGCGTCGAGACCTCGATGACGTCGCAGTCCTCGAGCGCGGTCATCCGGTGGATCGTGCCGGGTGCGATGTGGATGCGCTCGCGCGGCCCCATCTCCCACGTCCGCGACTCGTTTCCCCGCCGCAGCTCGAACAGCAGCCGGCCGCTCCACAGCAGCAGGGTCTCATCCTTGCGGTCGTGGTACTGCAGGCTCAGGGCGTGGCCGGCCTCCACGTGAATCACCTTGCCGACGTACCGCTCCGTCTTGGCCCAGTGCAGCTCGTAGCCCCAGGGCTTCTCGACACGGACTGCATCGCTCTCGTGCGGCATGTATCGCCCTCCTCATTCCGAGAACGCGTCGCGGTGCTCCAGCCTCAGGCGCACGCCGTCCAGGCCGGCCAGGCGCTGCCGGAACGCCTCGGCGACCATCACGGACCGGTGACGCCCGCCCGTGCAACCGACCGCGACCGTCAGGTAGCTCTTGCCCTCCGCGGCGTACTGCGGGATCAGGAAGCGCAGCAGGTCCGCCGTCTTGTCGATGAAGAGGCCGGTCGCCGCGGCGGCCCCGAGATAGTCCCGCACGGCGCGGTCGCGGCCGGTCAGCGGCCGCAGCGCGGGCACGAAGTGCGGGTTCGGCAGGCAGCGCGCGTCGAACATCAGGTCGGCTTCCAGGGGGATGCCGTGCTTGTACCCGAAGCTCAGCACGGTGACCACGAGCGGCTTGTCCTGGCCGACCCGCGGGAGGTCCCTGAACGTACGCCGCAGCTCGTGGACGTTGAGCTGCGAGGTGTCGAACACCGTATCGGCCATCTGCTTGACCCGGGCGAGCGCCGTGCGTTCCTTCCTGATGCCTTCGAGCACGGTCTGGTCGGCGGCCTGGGGATGCGGGCGCCGCGTTTCCGAGAAGCGCTGCACCAGGGCGTTGTCGTCGGCTTCGAGGAAGATGAGGAGCGTTCCGAGGGACTGTCTCCGCCGCAGGCTGGCCAGCGCCCTCGGGAACTCGTCCAGGAACGCGGGATCGCGCATGTCGACGACCACGGCGGTCGGCGTGACGCGGGCGCCGTCGCTCTCCGCGAACCGCGCCAGCGTCGGCAGCAGGGACGTCGGCAGATTGTCGACGCAGAAGTAGCCGAGATCCTCGAGCGCGTTGATGGCCTGGGACTTCCCGGCTCCGGAGAGCCCGGTCAGCACGACGAACCGCGCCGTACCCGCGCTCAGCGCGCGTTGTTCCGGTGGCGCGTCTCCCATCGACTCTTCAGGGTGTGAGCCTGCTGGTGGACCTTGTCGATCGCACCGCCGATGGCCTGCTCCCAGTGTCCGCCTTCGTCTTCGCCATGCAGCATGTGATCGCCCCGCACGTGCAGGACGACCTCGGCTCCGCACCTGCCCCGCGTGCGGGTCAGCACGAACTGAATCGACACGGCGTTGTCGTGGAGGAGGCGCTCGAGCCGCGCCAGCTTCTGCGTGATGATCCCACGGATCTCGGTTGTGATTTCGACGTGACGGCCGGTGACGGTGCTTTTCATGATGCGGGCGGCGATGCGTCTCAGTACAGAACCTTGCGCTTGCTCGAGGTCGGAATCTTCAGATCTTCACGGTACTTCGCAATCGTGCGGCGAGCCAGGATGAGTCCCTCGTCCTGGAGCATGGCGACGATGCGCGAGTCGCTCAGCGGCTTGCGCACGTCCTCGGCGTCGACGATCTTCCTGATCCGCTGCTTGATCGTGACCGACGACACGCTCTCGCCGTACGAGCTGTGGATGCCGCTGTGGAAGAAGTACTTCATCTCGAACACGCCCTGCGGCGTGTGCATGTACTTGTTGTTCACCACGCGGCTGACCGTGGACTCGTGCATGCCGATGTCGTTGGCCACGTCGCGCAGCACCAGCGGCCGCAGACGCTCGATCCCGTGGTCGATGAACTCGCGCTGAAAGGCGATGATGCTGGTGGCGACCTTGAGTATGGTCTTCTGCCGCTGATCGACCGACTTGATGAGCCAGAGCGCCGATCGGAACTTCTCCTTCACGTACGATCGCGTCTCGGCCGAGTTCTGGCTGTTCTTGTCCAGCAGCCGGCGGTAGACGGGGCTGATCCGCAGTTGCGGCAACCCGTCGTCGTTGAGCCTCGCCACGTATTGATCGTCGACCTTGATCACGTACACGTCGGGCGTCACGTACTGCGACTGCGACGGGTTGTGGCGCGTGCCGGGCTTCGGGTCGAGACGGCGGATGATCTCGACGTGGTGCTTGAGTTCGTCGATCGTGATGCCGAGCTGCCGCGCGAGCTCGGGGATCTGGTTGTTCTGCAGCAGATGGAGATGCTCGCGGACGATGGTCTCGCTGCGGGTCCCTTCGAAGCCCAGGTGGCGGAGCTGCAGCAGCAGGCATTCCTGGAGATCCCGCGCGGCCACACCGACCGGGTCGAATCCCTGGACGAGCGCCAGCATGCGCTCGACCTCCGTCTCCGGCCAGCTTCCCATCGCGGCAATCTCCTCGATTGACGCGACCAGGTAGCCGTCCTCGTCGAGGTTGCCGATGACGGCGACGCCGATCTCCCGCAGCAGCTCGTCGTCCGTCCGCACGGACAACTGCCACATGAGGTGATCGGCCAGCGAGGACGAGGTCGAGAGCGTGTTCTCGATCGGCGGCAGCTCCTTGACCTCGCTCGGCGCCCGCCGGCGATAGCCGTCGTCGAGATAGTCGCCGAAGAAATACTCGAAGTCGGCGTCGTCCCAGGTGTCCTGCTTCTCGGTGGGCGGCTCCGGATCCGGATCGGCCTTCTCCACCTGGGCCTGGGCGTCGGCCTGCTGCATCTCCTCCGCCGAGACCTCCTCGAGCAGGGGGTTTTCGACGACCTCCTGATTCAGCATGTCCATCAGCTCGATGGTCGTCATCGGCAGCAGCTTGATCGCCTGCTGCAGCGACGGCGTGAGAATCAGGCGCTGGGAAAGCCGGGTCTGGAGTTTCTGCTGGATAACCATCACGAAACGGGGCGAGACAGCGACCGCACTTCCATCTTAGTCCAAACGAAAATCGGTGCCCAGATAGATCCGCTTGACGTCGTCGTCGGCCGCCAGCTCGGCGGGCGTGCCGCTGCGAAACACCGCCCCGTCGTGCACGATGTACGCGCGATCGGTAATGCGCAACGTTTCCCTGACGTTGTGGTCGGTGATGAGGACGCCGATGCCGCGGGCCTTGAGGTGGAAGATGATCGACTGGATGTCGGTCACGGCTATCGGATCGATGCCGGCAAACGGCTCGTCGAGCAGGATGAACACGGGAGAGATCACGAGCGCGCGGGTGATCTCGACCCGCCGCCGCTCGCCGCCCGACAGCGTGTGCGCGGGCGACTTGGCGAGCGAGGCGAGCTTCAGCTCGCTGAGCAGCTGATCGGCACGGGCCCGCCGGCCGGCACGGCTGAGGTCGAGGGTCTCGAGGATCGCGAGCACGTTCTGCTCGACGGTCAGGCCCCTGAAGATCGAAGGTTCCTGGGGCAGGTAGCCGATGCCCTTGCGCGCGCGCACGTACATCGGGTCGTTCGTGACGTCCTGCCCGGCGAGCATCACGCGCCCGGCGTCGGGTGCGGTGAGGCCGACCACCATGTAGAACGTGGTCGTCTTCCCCGCGCCGTTGGGGCCCAGCAGGCCGACGATCTCACCGGCGTCGACGGCGAGGCTGACGCCCCGCACGACCGTGCGGCCACCGTAGGACTTCGTGAGATTGGCGGTCCGGAGCGTCGTCATTCACCTGATCGACTCCGGGCACGCTTCGCTGGCCGTCGCCGTGCGGACCCCGGCCTGCCCGTCGACCGACACCTCGTCCGTCGCACCGAAGAAAGTGAGGGTGCGCCCGGTCGTTGCGCGGCACCCGGCGTCGATCTTCTCGATCATCCGCACGGGGCGTCCCGCCATCTCGTAGCGGCCGTCGGCAGCGTGGTAGACGAGCGTGTCCCCGGCCACGCGCCGGCCGGGAGACGCGAACGTGACGTTGCCCGCGGCCGTCACGCGGTCCAGCGCGTTGTCGTTCGCCAGCAGGTGCACCTGGATCCCGTCCGCCGTCAGCTCGCCCCGCGGGAGCTGAAGCGCGGCATCCGTCGTGTAGGTCACGCGCTGCGCGGCATTCTCGTAGTGCATGACGGCGCCGCGCCCCGTCGACAGCGACCTGCGCGGCAGCCCACCGTCGGCGTCCACTTGCAGCAGTGGAAAACGGGTCCGGGCGGCGCCCTCGATGCGCAGGTCTCCGGCGATCTCGTCGAGCACGATCGTGTCACCCTGAAACTGCGTTTCGCCCTGCCACAGCCGGGCGCCGCCAACGTAGGTCCCGATCCGTTCGCGGCCGTCGTACGCGAGCTCGTCGGCGACGACGAGCACCGGCCGGGCGCTGTCGAGCAGGCCCGGTTGCCGCACGTCCCCCGCCGCGACGTCGGCGGCAGGCCGCAGCACGCTCTCGACGCGTTCCCTGGCGGCGATCCGCGGTCCGTCGAACACGAGGCGAATCGTCTCCGCCTCCACCGATCCCCGCCCGTCGACGACCCTCGGGGACTGGCCCGCCGCGTCGACTCCGGTCAGGTCGATGGTGTTCTCCGCCACGCGGTAGCGGGCCTCGTGGCCGAAGCCGCGCACCTCGCCGTCCTCGAACTCGACCCGGCCTCGAAAGGTGGCGCCCGCCAGGGCCGACAGGCCGGCGGCGAAGGCCGTCTCCAACTGGTCGGCGCGGCCGATCCGCTCGCCGGCAGCCGTCCGGCCGCCCTCCCGGTAGGCGACCGAGCCGTCGAACCGCACCTGCTCGAGGGTGCCGCCCGCTCCGCTCGCGCCGCGCAGCGCGTCCGCGCTGATCCGCTGCGTCGGTCCGGATCCGCCGCCGTCGACGTCGAGGACGACGCCCCCGCGCGCGGCCAGCGAGCTGACGCCGCCGGCGGCGGGCGCGAATCCGACGTCCATCGACCGGGCCGCGATCGTCGTTCCGCCGTCGCCGGTCCCGAACAGGGCGAGCCTGGCATCCCCCAGCAGGGCGGCCTGCTCGAGCCCGCGGTCCGCACCCGCGTAGCGCAGCCGGATATCGGCGGCAGTCATCGCCCGCAGCCGCCCGGGGTCGCGGGCGCCGCCCAGAATCCGCGCGCTGTCCCGGAGCCGCAGCGACTCGAGCGCCGCCATCTCTCCGGTGAAGTCGGCCCGTGCCCGGGACGCCGCCATCTGCAAGCGGTCCGCGTCGATGGCGACCCCGCCGCCGAATGTCATGTAGCCGTCGGTCGGCGCGATCAGCGCGGTCGCCGCCGCGACGTTCATGGGGGCTTCGCTCGCCGCCAGCGCCACGACGGCGTCGCCCCGCAACCGCAGCAGGTCGCTCGCCCGCTCGTACACGGCCTGCCGCCCCGACGCACGCAGCCCGTCGCGCACGAACGACGCCGCGGCGGGCATTCGCACGAGCCCGTCCGCGCGCGTGTAGGAGGCCTGTTCGCTGCGCGCCTCGAGCCCGCTGCCGGCGGTGAACTGCACGTCGCCGGACACCAGCACCGCGGCCCGGTCGCCGTCGATCGCCGCTTCCGCGCCGTGCAGGACGAACCCCTCGCGGTCGTCCCTGGCGCCGACCTCCACCTCGACCCCGCCGAGCATGCGCACCTCGCCGTCGGGGTACGTCAACTGGCGGCCGGCGACCACGTTGAAGTTGTCGCCGAGCGCGTCGGCCTGGACGATGCGGCTGCCCCGGGTCTGGATGACGGCCCGCGGGTCGGTGCGCTCGATGACGAGGTCACTGGCCGGCACGGCGCGTTCGCGGAGACCGAGCAGCACGGTCGTGCCGAGTCCCGCCACGAACAACAGCAGTGCTAGACGGACCGAGCGCCGCCAGGTGGCCATGAATCACTTTATATCAGCCACGGAGAGCTCGATGAAGGTGTTCCCGCGGAAGGTGTTCTCGGTCAGGGAGAACGCGAGATCCAGTGCGGCGGAGCGCTCGCGGACGAACGCCTGGCGGTCGGCTGCCCGCCAGGCCATGCCGCGAAAGCGCGCGCCGCCCTGGCGCACCGTCATGCTGATATGCCGGTTCTTGATGAGGCGCGGTCCGTCGACGACCTCGACGGCGCCGGCATGGAAGACCGGACGCCGGTTGCCGGCGCCGAACGGCTCGAGATCGGCGAGCCCCGCCAGCAGCCGCGGGTTGATGTCGGCCAGCGGCAGCCGCGCGTCGATCGCCAGGTGCGGCACGAGATCGTGCGGGGCGAGCCGCTCGTTCGCATAGGCGGCCAGCCGCGTCCGGAGCTCCGGGAGCCGGGCCGCCGGCAGCGTCAGGCCGGCGGCCTGCCGGTGACCGCCGAAGTGGTCGAAGAGGTCGGCGCAATGTTCCAGCCCGGCGAGCAGATCGAATCCACGGATGCTGCGCCCGGAGCCGTACGCCGTCTCGCCGTCGACCGACACCACGACGACGGGCCGGTGGAACTCGTCGACGAGCTTCGATGCCACGATCCCGATTACCCCGCGATGCCAGCCTTCCGCCCACACGACCAGGGCGTTCTGCGCGGCGATCGTCGGGTCCTTCGCGATGCGCCCGCGGGCAGCGCGGACGACCTCCGCCTCCTCCTCGCGTCGTTTCGTGTTCTCGGCGTCGAGGCGCTCGGCCAGTTGTCTGGCCTCGCCGCTCATGCCCGGCTCCGCGGCCAGCAGCAGACGGGTGGCCAGGTCCGGCGTGTTCATGCGTCCGGCCGCGTTGACGCGCGGAGCCAGCACGAAGCCGACTTCGTGGCTCCCGATCTTCTTCGCCGTCAGGCCGGTCACGTCGAGCAGCGCCTGGAGACCTGCCGTGTGCGGACCGCGGGTGAGCTGTTCCAGCCCCAGCCGCGCGATGACCCGGTTCTCGCCGCGCAGCGGCACGACGTCGGCGACGGTGCCGATGGCCGCCAGCTTGAGGAAGCCGGGCAGCCAGCGCAGGCGGTCGCTCCTGACGCACAGCCCGTGGACCATCTTGAGGGCCACGCCCACTCCCGCGAGGTCCTTGTCCGGATAGGCGCAATCGTGGCGGCGGGGGTTGATCACCGCCAGCGCCGGCGGCAGCTCGCGTTCCGGCTCGTGGTGGTCGGTGATCACGAGATCGACGCCCAGCTCCCGGGCCCGCCGCGCGGCTTCCCGGCTCCGTATCCCGCAGTCGACCGTCACCACGACGCGCACGCCCCTGCCGTGCAGCAGCTCGATCGCCTCGGGCTGCAGTCCGTATCCGTCACGGAGCCGTTCGGGGATGAAGTGCACGACGTCGCCGTGCAGCATCTCGATCATGCGGCGCAGGATGACCGTCGACGTGATGCCGTCCACGTCGTAGTCGCCGTGCACGGCAATCCGTTCCCGGCGCGCGATGGCGGCCAGCAGGCGGTCCACCCCGGCTTGCAGATCCGTGAGCAGGAACGGGTCGTGGAGCTGATCGAGCGACGGATTGAGAAAGTCGCTGGCCTCGTCGGCGGCCGCGAAGCCGCGCAACACCAGCAGCCTGGCGACGACCGGGTGGACGTTCAGCTCGCGCGTCAGAAGCCGCGCGCGGGCGTCGTCGCACGGCAGGTGCTCCCAGACGGTCGCGGGATGCATCAGTGCTTCACACCCACGCCACCGCCCCCTTGCCGCAGACGCGCTCGACCTCGTCCACCAGCGTGTCCGAGAAGCGCACGCGGGTCTGAGGCAGCGCCGCCAGGAGCCGCAGGGGCCGGTTCCGCCGGCGCAGCTCGATCCGCAGCGAGACGGGATCGTCGCCCCGATGGCGGCCGAAGACCTCGGCGAGCGCCTCGAGCGTCGGCCGATCGAGCGGCGGCGCCTCCAGGCGCACCTGCAGGGTGCTGCCCGGTCCGGCGGCCAGCGCGGCGAGCGGTTGAATCTCGGCCACGATCAGGCGCGCCGTCTCCTCGTCCTTCTCCAGACGACCGCGGGCGACGATCAGGCTGTTGGGCTCGAGCAGGGACGAACACTTGCCGTACGCGTCCGGAAACACCACCGCTTCCAGGTTGCCGCCGCGATCCTCGAGCGTGATCACGGCCATCGGGCTGCCCTTGCGCGTCGTCAGCAGGCGGCGGCTGGCGATGATGCCGGCGACCGCCACGGATGCCGCCGCCTCGCCGAGCTCCTCGATGCGCCGCACGCCGCCGGCCTCGAGCTCCCCGGCGAAGCGGTCGATCGGATGCCCGCTGAGGTACAGGCCGAGGGCCTCCTTCTCGAACGCCAGTTGCTCCGCGTCGGTCCAGGCAGGCACCTGCTCGCCGGCACCGCGCCATCCGACCTCCAGCGGCTCGTCCGCCTCGGCGTCGCCGAACAGCTCCGTCTGTCCGCGGTCCCGATTGCGCTGGCGCCGATTCCCGTGCTCGAGCGCGCGATCCGTCACGGCCAGCAGCCGTGCCCGCAGGGCGGCCACCGGCGGGCGGGGTTCGGACTGCACGAGCGAATCGAAGGCGCCGGCCTTCGTGAGGCTCTCGAGCACCCGCTTGTTCACCAGGCGCAGGTCGACGTCTTCGCACAGCCGGTCGAGCGACGCGATGCGTCCCCGCGTCTCCCGCGCCTTCACGATCGAGGCGATGGCCGCTTCGCCCACGTTCTTGATCGCCGCCAGACCGAAGCGGATGCCGTCGCCGGCGACCGTGAAGTGCAGGCCGCTGCTGTTGACGTCGGGCGGCAGGATGGGGACGCCCAGGTCGCGGCATTCCCCCAGGTAGACCGCCAGCTTGTCGGTGTTCTGCCGCTCGATGGTCAGCAGCGCCGCCATGAAGTGCCGGGGATAGTTGGCCTTCAGATAGGCCGTCTGATAGGCCAGCAGCGCGTACGCCGTCGAATGGCTCTTGTTGAAGCCGTAGCCGGCGAAGTACTCCATGAGGTCGAAGATGGCGGTCGCCCTCCGCTGCTCGACGCCGCGCTGGACCGCGCCCTCGACGAAGCGCTTGCGCTGGGCCTGCATCGCCGACGCGTCCTTCTTGCCCATCGCCTTGCGCAGCAGGTCGGCCTCGCCCATGGTGAAGCCGGCCAGGTCGCTGGCAATGCGCATCACCTGCTCCTGGTACGCAATGACCCCGTAGGTGTCCTTGAGGATGGGCTCGAGCTCGGGCACTTCGTAGGAGATCTCCACCCTGCCGTGCTTGCGCCCGATGAAGTCGTCGATGACCCCGCCCCGGAGCGGCCCGGGCCGGTAGAGCGCGTTCAGCGCGATCAGGTCGTCGAACCGCTTGGGCTTCGCCTTGCGCAGGGTTTCCCGCATGCCCGAGCTCTCGAACTGGAACACGCCGAGCGTCTGACCGTCGCCGAAGAGCTCGTACGTCCGGGCGTCGTCGAGGGGCATCTGGTCGAGCGCCAGCGTCTTCCCCTCCGTCGTGCGGATGTGCGCCACGGCGTCATGGAGCAGGGTGAGCGTGCTCAGCCCGAGAAAGTCCATCTTGAGCAGGCCGACCCGCTCGACCTCCTTCATGGCCCACTGGGTCGTGATCTCGTCCTTCTGGCTCTTGTAGAGCGGTGCGAACTCGGTCAGCGGTCGCGGCGCGATGACGACGCCGGCCGCGTGCACCGAGGCGTGCCGGGTCACGCCCTCCAGCCGGCGCGCCACGCCGATCAGCTCCTTGACCCGCTCGTCGCGCCGGTACATCTCCTTGAGCGCCGAGCTCTCCTCCACCGCCCGGTCGAGCGTCATGTCGAGGGTCGGCGGAATCTGCTTGGCGACGCGGTCGACGTCCGCGTACGACATGCCCAGCGTGCGGCCCACGTCACGCACCGCGGCGCGCGCCTTCATCGTCCCGAAGGTGATGATCTGGGCGACGTTCTCCCGGCCGTACTTGCGCGTGACGTACTCGATGACCTCGCCCCGCCGGCGTTCGCAGAAATCGATGTCGATGTCCGGCAGCGAGACGCGTTCCGGATTGAGAAAACGCTCGAAGATGAGATCGAAGTCCAGCGGATCGACGTCGGTTATCTGCAGGCAGTAGGCCACCAGGCTGCCCGCGGCCGAGCCGCGGCCGGGGCCGACCGGGATGGCGTGCTCGCGCGCGTAGCGGATGAAGTCCCAGACGATGAGGAAGTAGCCCGGGTACCGCATCCGCTTGATGACGTCGATCTCGTAGGCGAGCCTGGCCTCGTAGGCCTCGAGCGGATGGCGCAGGGCGCCGCGGCTCTCCAGCTCCCGCAGCCGCGGCAGCCGCGCCGCGTACCCCTCGCGGACGACGTGCTCGAAGTAGCCGTCGAGCGTGTGACGGTCCGGAACGTCGAAGTTCGGCAGGTGATTCTCGCTGGTGCCCAGGTCGAGGTCGCAGCGTTCGGCGATCGCGACGGTGTTGCTCAGCGCCTCGGGGTAGTCGCCGAACAGCGCCGCCATCTCCGCGGGCGTCTTGAGATAGAACTGGTCGCCGTGGTACCGCAGGCGCTGCTCGTCCTGGACGTTCTTGCCCGTCCCGATGCACAGCAGCACGTCGTGCGGGTGATGGTCGGCCTGCCGCAGGTAGTGCACGTCGTTGGTGCAGACCAGCGGCACCCCGAGCTCCCGCGCGATCGGCGGCAGCCCGCTGTTCACCGTGCGCTGGGCCTCGATTCCCTGGAACTGCATCTCCAGAAAGAAGTTGCCCGGACCCAGCAGGTCGCGGTAGGTGGCCGCCGCCTCGACCGCCTGGCGCTCCTGCTCCCGGCACAGGCGGGTGGCGACCTCGCCCTTCAGGCAGCTGCTGAGCCCGACGATCCCGTCGGCATGCTCCGCCAGCAGGTCCTTGTCGATCCGCGGCTTGTAGTAGAACCCCTCGGTGTACCCGGCGGAGACCAGCTTGATCAGGTTGTGGTAGCCCGCGCGGTTGGTCGCGAGGAGCACCAGGTGGTTGGCCGTCTCGCCCGGGGTCCCGCTCTTGGTCAGGCGGCTGCCGTTCGCGACGTAGACCTCGCAGCCGATGATCGGCTTGATGCCGCGCTTGCGGGCCTCGTCATGGAACGTGACGGCGGAGAACAGGTTGCCGTGCTCGGTGACCGCCACCGCCGGCATGTCGAGGCGCTGCGCCTGATCGAGCAGCTCTCCGATGCGGCACGCCCCGTCGAGCAGCGAGTATTCCGTATGCAGATGCAGGTGAACGAAGCTGGCGCTCATTCCCACTCGATTGTCGATGGCGGCTTGGAGCTGATGTCGTAGACCACCCGGTTGATGCCGTGGACCTCGTTGACGATGCGCGACGACATCGTCGCGAGCAGCTCGTGCGGCAGCCGCGCCCAGTCCGCGGTCATGCCGTCGCGGCTCTCGACGGCGCGCACCGCGATCGTATGTTCATAGGTCCGCTCGTCACCCATGACGCCCACGCTCTGAATGGGCAGCAGGACCGCGAACGACTGCCAGAGCTGCCGGTACAGGCCGCCGCGGCGAATCTCGTCCGCGACGATGGCGTCCGCATGGCGCAGCAGCGCGAGCCGCTCCGCGGTCACCTCGCCGAGAATCCGCACGGCGAGGCCGGGGCCCGGAAACGGCTGCCGCCAGACGAACTCGTCGTCGAGCCCGAGCGCCGTCCCGAGCGCGCGCACCTCGTCCTTGAACAGCTCCCTCAGCGGCTCGACGAGCGTGAACGCCAGGCGGTCGGGCAGCCCGCCGACGTTGTGGTGGCTCTTGATCGCGGCCGACGGACCGACGACCGGGACGCTCTCGATGACGTCCGGATACAGGGTGCCCTGCGCCAGGTGGTCGAACTGGCCGATGGTCCGCGCCACGCGCTCGAACACGTCGATGAACGCGGCGCCGATGATCTTGCGCTTGCGCTCCGGATCGATCACGCCCGCCAGCCGCTCGAGAAAGAGGCGGCTCGCGTCCTCGACCACGAGCGGCAGGCGCAGCTTGCCGGCGAAGCGCCGCCGGACCTGCTCGGCCTCGTCCCGGCGCAGGAGCCCGTTGTCGACGAAGATGCACGTCAGGCGCTCGCCGATGGCGCGGTGCACGAGCAGCGCGGTCACCGTGGAATCGACGCCGCCGCTCAGGCCGCACACGACGCGGCCTTCCGCGCCCACGCGGGCGCGGATGCGCGCCGTCGCCTCGTCGGCGAACGACGCCATCGTCCAGTCGCCATTGCAGGCACAAATATTGCATGCAAAATTGCACAGGATGCGATCGCCGGCCTCGGTATGCACGACCTCCGGGTGGAACAGCAGGGCGTGCAGGCGCCTGGCCGGATGCTCCATCGCCGCCACCGGCGCGTTGGCGCTGGTGGCCTTGACCGTGAACCCGGGCGGCACGCTCGCGACGAAGTCGCCGTGGCTCGCCCAGACGCGCAGCTCCCGCGGCACGGAGGCCAGCAGGGCCCCGTTCCCCTGCACCGAGACCGTCGCATGGCCATACTCGCGCTCCGGCGCGCGCGTGACCCGGCCGCCCAGCGCCGCGGTCATCTCCTGCATGCCGTAGCAGATGCCGAGCACCGGGACGCCGCTGTCGAACAGCGCCGGGTCGCAGTGCGGCGCGGCGGGATCCGACACGCTCGCCGGCCCGCCGGAGAGAATCAGGCCCGCCGCCCCGCGCGCCCGGATCGTCTCGGCGGGCGTATCGAACGGCAGGATTTCCGAGTACACCGACAGCTCGCGAAGCCGCCTGGCGATCAGTTGTGTGTACTGCGAGCCGAAGTCCAGAACGAGTATCGTCTGATGGGCCACCGAAGACCGTGCCAGTTCGTCGTGGATGGGGGCGGCGCGCCGCCGGGATCGATCAACCCCGTGCCGCTATTATAGCGGGGTGGGCACCAGTCGCACCACAATATCTTGTGGTATCGCACGAGGTCTATCCATGGTGTCCGTGATGTGCCTGGCCGCGGGCGCGGTATGCCCCGTGCTCCCCGCGGCCGCGCAGCACGGGGCGGGCGGCGCGCGGGCCGGCGTCCGCGAGCCGCCTGCGTCCATCTTTCCGCTCGAGCCGGCCTGGACGGCCGACCTGGGCCAGCCGCCGGCCGCGGCGCCCGGCTACGACGACATCCACGCCTACGTCCCGCTCCGCGACGGCACGCTGGCGGCCATTCGACTGGGCGATGGCGAAACGGCCTGGATCAGCGCCCGCCGCACCGGGTTCCCCCCCGCGGCGGCCGGCGGCAGCGTGATCGTCGCGGCGGGCGCCACGCTGGTCGCCCTGCGGGCCGCCGATGCGCAGCCGCTGTGGACGCGGGAGTTCGCGGCGCCGATCGCCGCGGCACCCCTCCGCACGGCGGGCTGGCTGGTCGTTTCGCTCGCGACCGGCGAGGTCGCCGCGCTGCGGGCCGCCGATGGCCGCGAGCTCTGGCGGCGCCCGCTCGACGGTCCGCTGCGCGTGCGGCCCGCGGTCGGGGGGCGCCGCCTGTTCGTGCCGATCGATGACGGGCGGCTCGTCGCGCTCGATCTCACGACGGGGACGCCGCTCTGGGAGCGGACGTTGCGTGGCAGTCCGCGGCAGGTGCTGCCGCTCGACGCGGTGTTCGTCGGCGCGACGGACAACTACCTGTACCGCCTGTCGCCGGAGGACGGCAGCCTCGACTGGCGCTGGCGCGCGGGCGGCGACGTCGTCGGCCTGCCGGCGGCGGACGAGAGCCGGCTCTTCTTCACGTCGCTGGACAACATTCTCTGGGCGCTCGATCGGAACAGCGGTGTTCAGCAGTGGCGGCGGCCCCTGCCCGGCCGCCCGCGCGCCGGTCCGGTGATCGTGGGACGGGCGCTGTTCGTCTCGGGGGTGTCGGCGCACGTCCGCGCGTTCGATCGCGAGACCGGCCGGCCGGCGGGCATCCTGTCAGCGGCTGACGAGCTCGGCGCGCCGCCGCACTTCGCGGCATCGCCGGGGGGCTCCGGTCCGGGGGTCGTGCTGCCGATTGCCGACGGACGCCTCGTCGGCATGCGTCCCGCGACCGGCCCCGCGTCGTTCCCGCTCGACTTTCCGCCGCCGCCGCTGCTGCCCGCTCCCGCCCGGCTGGCGCCGGCCGAAGTGCTGCCGGTCCAGCCGCCGGCAACCGGCGCCGCCCGGGGGGTGGCCGCCCCGCTCGGAGCGTCCGCCGATGAGTAGTCCGCGCTCGTGGCGGCGCGCCGTGCTGGCTGGAGCTGCCGGGGTGCTTCTCATCCAGGCCGGCGGACGGCTGATCGAGCTCGGCCGGCTGGGCGGATCGGACGACGCCGCGTTTCACAAGGTCGAGCGTCACGTGTCGCGCGACGTCGGCGCCATGGCCGTCTCGCTCGAATCGCTCGCAGCGCGCCTGGCCGTTCAGCCGGCCGTGATCGCCGGCATCGGCGGCGGGTCGGCCGCCCTGCCCCGTCTGTTCGCGGCCACGCGCGCCGCGGCGGCCGACGGCGGCGTGTCCGACGTCGCCGTGACGGTCTACGGGGCCGCGGCGTCTGCCCGGGCCTGGGCGGGGCGACCGTCGGAGATTCCCGCCCGCCGCGTGCTGGGCGACCGCACGTTCTTCGTCGCCCCGGGGCCGCTTGGTTTGCGTCTCGTCTACATCGAGCCGGTGCTGGAGCGGCCCGCCGGCGCGGCATCGCCGCGCCGCATCGGCTCGGTCGCCGCCGAGCGCGTGCTGTCGACGGCGGCGGGCGTTGCCGAGGCGCCGTCCGACGCGTTTCGACTCGACGCGCCGATCGCCGATGTCATCGTGCGACCCCATGACGGGGACTCCGCGCCCGGGCCGGGGACGCGAGCGTTCGAGCTGCGATCGCCGCACGGGGAGCGCCTGCTGGATGCGACCGTATCCGGCGCCGATCTGCGCGCGGCGCGCAACGACTGGCGGCGGGCGGTCCGCGACCTGAGTCTGGCGTTCGTGGTCCTGGTGGTCCTCATCGCGGTGCTGCCGGGAGCCATCCTCGCGCCGCGGCGGGCGACCGCCGGCGAGAACCTGCGGCTCGGCGGCCTGGCCGCGGCGGGGCTCGGCAGCGCGGTGCTCCTGCTGCGCGTCGCGGGCGCGCCGGCCCCGGCACGGAGCCGCCTGTTCTCGGCCGAGGTCTACGGCTCCACCCACTTGCCCGGTCTGTTGCGGTCCCCCGCCGATCTGCTGCTCCTGGGCGCGCTCGCCGTCGCGTTGGCGCTGCTGGCGGCGATGTGCCTGGAACGCGTCCGCCTCGCGTCGCGCGGCGCCCGGCGGGGGCTGTCGGCCCGCCGCGCGCCGTGGTTCCTGGCGACGCATCTGGCCGGGGGCCTCGTGCTGGCCGCGGCCCTGAGCGGACTGCAGGCCGTCACCGCCGACACGGTGTCGGCGTCGGCGGTGGATCTCCTGCACACCTCCCTGTCGCCATGGGATGCCGGGCGCGCGGGGTTGCTGGCAGGGCTCCTGCTTGCGGCCGTCGGCTCGATCTGGGGCGGCATCGTGGTGCTCATGGCGACACGGATCGTCTGGCGGCACGGGCGGCGTGACGCCGTCCCGGTGGCTGCCGCCGTCGTCACGTGGAGTGCGCCGGGTCTGGCGCTCGTGGCGGCGGGCGTGCAGCCCGCCTGGCCGTTCGGGGCCGCGCTCGGCGGCACGCTCGCCGCGGTGCTGAGCGTGCCGACCCTGCGACCCTGGTTTCGCCACGCGTCGCACGCGTCGCGCATGCTGGCCACGCTGCTGGCCATGGTGCTGCCGGCGCTGCTGTTCTACCCCACGCTCTGGCATCACGCGGAGCGGGCCAAGCGCGCGCTCGTGGAAACGCAGTACGCCGTGCAGGCAGCGAGCTACCCGGAAGAGCTGCAAGCCCATCTGGGCCGGGCGCTGGCCCAGATCGACGCCATGCCGGACCTGCCGTTCATGACGGCGGCGCCCCCCGCGCGGCAGATCGAGCAGCCGGATACGGACCGCGCGTTCTCCGTGTGGCGGCGGACAGACCTGGCGCTGTTGCGGCTGACGTCCGCCGTCGAGCTGTACGGCGCGCAGGGCGGCCTGGTCAGCCGTTTCGCGTTGAACTTCCCCGAGTACGAAGGCGTTCCGCAGGGCTGGATATCGGGCACGTGCGACTGGGAGATCTTCGGCGAGGCCGCCCCCTTCGGGTCCGAGGAGCGTCGCGTGCTGCACGGGGACCGTGCGCTGTGCGCGCCGGCCGATCCGCAGGCTGCGGCCCGCGGGTCGGTCGTGGTGCACCTCGCCCTCGACTATCAGGCGCTGCCCTTCATCTCGCCCCGCAACCCGTACGCGGAGCTGCTGCGCGGGCGGGCGAGCCCGCTCGCCGACCGGCAGGTGGGCCGCGACGTGGAGCTGGTCATCTACGGCTGGGGACTCCAGCCGATCTTCACGTCGGGTCCGAGCGCCTGGCTGCTCGACGAGGACCTGTTCGCGCGCGTCTACGCTTCCCGCGAGCCGTTCTGGACCAGGCGCGCCAGGAGCGGGCGGGACTACGAGGTGTACGTCACCAACAACCGCGCCGGGATCTACGCGCTGGGATATCCGGCCTTCGGGCTGTTCGACCATCTGGTGCGTCTGGTCGAGATCGCCCCGTTCGTCGGTGTCGTGTGTCTCGTGCTGTTCCTGATTGCGGTGGGCGCGGCGCCGTGGGCCGCCGCGCGGCAGCGCTTCGGCCGCGCCCTCCTGCGCGAGATCCGCACCAGCTTCTATCGTCGCCTGCTCCTCGCGTTCGTCGCCGCGACGGTGATCCCGGTGCTCGCGCTCGCCGTGGTGATTCGGACCTACTACACGGCGCAGCTGCGAGCCGACGTCGAAACCGGCGCGGCCCGCACGGCGGCCGTGGCCCAGCGGGTGATCGAGGAGTCGTCGCGACTGCCGCAGACGGGTGAGGCTGCCGCGTCCGTCATCAACGACGACCTGCTCGTCTTCATCAGCCAGATCATCGATCAGGACGTCAACATCTTCGAAGGCTCCCAACTGCTGGCGACCAGCGAGCGCGACCTGTTCGCGTCCGGGCTGCTGCCGACGCGCACGCCGGACGGCGTCTACGACGCGATTGCCCTCGATCGCACGCCCAGCTACGTGGCGGAGGACGCCATCGGGTCGCTGCGCTACCTGGTGGCCGCCACACCGCTGCGCGCCGGGGGACGCGACGCGATTCTGACCGTGCCGCTGGCGTCGCGGCAGCAGCAGATCGAGGACCAGATCGCCGACCTGGACCGCGGCATTCTGCTCGGCGTGGTGCTGTTCATCGTGCTCGGGGCGGGCAGCGGATTCTACCTGGCGGAACGGATTGCCGATCCCGTCAAGCGTCTGACGCGGGCCACGCGCCAGTTGGCGCGCGGGAACTTCGACGCGCAGGTGGCGGTGCGCTCGGCGGACGAGCTGCAGCGGCTCGTCGCCGCGTTCAACCGCATGGCGATCGATCTCAAGGATCAGCAACGCCGGCTCGAGCGCACGCACCGGCTCGAGGCGTGGGCCGAGATGGCCCGCCAGGTGGCGCACGAGATCAAGAACCCGCTCACCCCCGTGCAGCTCTCGGCAGAGCATCTGCTGCGCGTGCACCGGGACCGCGGCGAGCCGCTGAGCCCCGTGCTCCAGAGCTGCGTCGACTCCATCCTGGCCCAGGTCCGCATTCTGCGACGGATCTCCTCGGAGTTTTCGAGCTACGCCTCGTCACCCGCCGTGAACCGCGAAGCGACGGACGTCGCCGCGCTGGTGCATGGCGTGCTGACGCCGTACCTGGTCGGCGTCGAGGACAGGATTGCGGTCACCGTCGACATCCCGGCGCGCTGCCCGGCGGTGCTCGTCGACCGGACCCTGGTCGGACGGGCGCTGACCAACGTCATCGACAACGCGCTGCACGCCATGCCGGGCCGGGGCTCGCTCGCGATTCGCGCCGCCGTGTCCGCGGCGGCCGTCCGGCTGGCCGTGGCCGATACGGGAGCCGGCGTCGATGCCGCCACGCTGCGGCGCATCTTCGAGCCCTACTTCTCCACCAAGGTGTCCGGCACCGGGCTCGGCATGGCGATCGCCAAGCGGAACATCGAGTTGAGCGGCGGCACGATTCGCGTCGAGAGCCGGAAGGAGCACGGCACCACGGTCACGATGACCCTGCCGCGCGCGGCCGGCAGTCCGTGGTGAAACCCCGCGTTGCACCGAGACGGGCGAGGCGCCCGGCTGACAAGGCGTGACGAGGGAGCATATTGGCCATATTCGACCGAGGAACAACGCCGTCAGACGGGGATGCATCGCCCGTCGAATGCAGCGGGGCCTTTCGCCACGGGCTGCCAGGTCAGGAGGCTGAGCGGTCCTGCATGGAGGGCAGCGGTATCGTCTCGGTCTCCCCGCCGGGCGCTCGCACGCGCGCCCGGGAGATGACCATGCCGATCAGTCCCGACGCCAGATAGGTGTACGCCATCACCAGCAGCACGACCTGCGGATGGATCGCGATCGCGGCGATGATGCCCGCCATCACGAGCAGCGTGAGATACGAGTGGCGTCGCCCGGGGGTCAGCGCGTTGAAGCTGCGGTATCTGATCCGGCTCACCATCAGCGCGGCGGGCACCAGCACGACCGGTAGCGCGAACACCGCCTCGCGAATCCCCTCGAGGCCGCCCGGGTAGGCGAACACGGTGGCCGCCAGCACGCTGGCGGCGGCCGGGCTCGGCATCCCGATGAAGTAGCGCCGGTCGCCGCCCTTGCCCTGGATGTTGAAGCGTGCCAGCCGCATGGCGGCGGCCGTGACGAACAGGAAGCCGATGGCCCACCCGAGCCGGCCGAGCGAGTCGAGGCCCCAGGTGAACACCAGGATCGCCGGCGCCACGCCGAACGAGATGACGTCGGCCAGCGAGTCGAACTCGACGCCGAACTCGCTCGTGGCGCCGGTCATCCGCGCCACCCGCCCGTCGAGGGTGTCGAGAATCATGGCGAAGGCCACGAACGGCGCGGCCGTCACGTAGTCGCCGCGCATGGCGTAGACGATGCAGGCCCAGCCGCAGAACATGTTGCCGACCGTCAGCATGCCCGGCAGCAGGTACACGCCCCGCTGGAAGCGGCGTTCCGGCCGTGGCGGGCTGAAGACGGACAGGACTCTGGGCACGCCCAACCTTTCGGTGCTATTCCGGCGCCGTCGCTGCCTCCAGGACGGCCAGGACGGTCTCGCCGCCGCGCACGGCATCGCCCGCCCGTACGCGCAAACGGACCCCGTCCGGGACGAACACGTCCATCCGCGATCCGAACTTCATGATACCGAAACGCTGACCCGTGGCCACGGCCATGCCCGCGGACACGCGGCAGACGATCCGCCGCGCCAGGACGCCGACCACCTGGCGGCAGACCACGGTCCGGGCGCCGTGCTCGATCCATATCTCGCAGCGCTCGTTCTCGGCCGCGGCCTCGCGCCGGTAGGCCGGCAGGAAGCGGCCGGCCGAGTAGTCCACGCGGGTGACCGTGCCGCCGACCGGAACACGGTTCACGTGGACATCGAGGGGCGAGAGGAAGACGCTCACCTGCCGCCACGCGCCGGGCGGCGCCACACCGGCCTCGGCCTCGCCGGCGAAGACGACCCTGCCGTCGGCCGGCGACACGACGATGCCGGGAGCCGCGGGCACGCGCCGCTCGGGGTCGCGGAAGAAGAAGCCGAAGAAGCCGGCCGCCGCGGCCGCGGCGGCCGCCCAGGTCACGAGCCCGAACGCCATGCACACGGCGCCGCAGAGCAGCGTGCCCGTGATGAACGGAATACCGGCCCGGTCGATTCTCATGCGGTTTCGGCGGCGCGGATCGTGACGACGGCAAGCCGCCGGCGGCCCGGACGCCGCGTCGAGCGGGGTGCGAACGGTCAACCGCGCACGGCGGGCGGCAGCGCCGCCACGCCGGACGGGTTCCGGCGCTGCCGCAGGATCTCCTCCATCCGATCCTTCAACTGCAGCTTGCGCTTCTTGAGGGTGGCCTTCTCCAGTTCATCCTGTCCGGTCCGGTACATCTGGCGTGAGAGCTCGCCGAGTCGTGCCTCGAGATCGCGATGCTGTGCTGCAAGTCGACGGAACTCCTCATCCGTCTGCAGGAGATTCTCCCGCAGTTGCTGCGTGCCTGTCATTCCACCTCCTTGGTACCGGAATGCGTTGGGAGCGTTCGGCAGGCCGGATCGTCGCCACCCTGGAGCTACCCGCGAACGTATCACAGGCCCCACGGGGTTTCAAGCGCCGGCGCCCCCGGGTCGCTGCCGCCGTTCGCGCGCCAGCACTGCGTCCGGACGGCGCACGTAGACGGGACGAACCGCATGCGGGGCCCCGGCCTCGCGCCCGGCGGCTTCCGCGGCGACGCGCGCCGCAATCGGGGCCAGCGGCGGAATGCGCGGCGTCAGCAGGCCGGCGCAGTTCAGCTCCTGCCGGAGCCGTTCCCGAACGGGCGCCACGGCGTCGCCGATCACGGCCACCCGGCGGCCGCTGTCGCGCAGCCGCTCGCGCCAGTGCCGCAGCACCACGTCCGGCGGGGCGGCAATCGGCCCGGCGACCTCCGCCAGCGCGGCGCCGGCGCCGGCAGCGGCCGGCGCCGCGTCGTAGAGGGCCGCGAAGACCTCGCCGCGGTGGGCGTTCATCCAGGTCCCGACCAGCTCCGTGCTCTCGTTGCCGGCCGGCGCCCACAGGACGGCGCGGGCCAGGGCCTCCAGCGTGGGCACGGCCACCACGCCGCGCCGATTGACCAGCGCCAACGCCTGGATGGTGGCGAGGCCGACGCGCAAGCCGGTGAACGACCCGGGTCCCGAGCACACGGCGTACCGGTCGATGTCGGCCGGGGTCAGTCCATACGCCGAGAGCAGCGCCGTGATGTCGCCGGGGAGACGCTCGCCGTGCGTGCGGGCGCCGTCTCCGATCCGGCATGCCGTCAGCTCGCCGCCGGTGGCGAGCGCGACGCTGCCGGGGGGCGTGGACGTGTCGAGCGCCAGAATCCGCATTGTTCCGAAGGATAACGGAATCCTCGCGGCGAGCCGGCCCGGCAGGGGCTGGTATACTCGCCGCCCATACTCCGATGCCCTCCTCCACCGAGGCCGGCCGCGCCTCGCACGTCACGCCGGCGATGCGGCAGTACCTGGATGTCAAGCGCCAGCACCCGGACGCGCTCGTCTTCTTCAGGATGGGCGACTTCTACGAAATGTTCTACGAGGACGCGCTGACGGCCGCGCGCGTGCTGGAGCTGACGCTGACCTCGCGTTCCCGGGACAGCGGCGGGAGCCCGATTCCGATGTGCGGCGTCCCCCACCACGCCGCGGACGGATACGTGGCGCGCCTCGTCAAGCGCGGGTTCCGCGTCGCGATCTGCGAGCAGGTGGAAGCGGCCGCGGCGGCGAAGAAGTCCAAGCAGCCGGTGCGCCGCGAGGTGGTCCGCATCGTCTCGCCCGGCACGCTGACCGATGCGGGCTACCTGGAGGCGAACGAGCCGGCCTTCCTCATCGCGCTCGCTCCCGCGACCGACTCTCCGCCTGCCCGCGGTCGCGGTTCCGCGGGCGTGGTCTACGGCGCCGCGTTGATCGACTTGTCGACGGGCGAGTTCAGCGCGGCGCAGTACGCCGACGAGAGCGGCCGGCAGGCGCTCGCCGACGAGCTGTCGCTCCTCCGGCCGCGGGAGATCATCGTCGCCCGGGACTCGAAGCTGTCGGAGATCCTGCCGGAGCTCGATGCCCGCGATCTGCCGGTCACGACGCTCGAGCCCTGGACGTTCGGATTCGATCACGCGCGCCAGACGCTCCGCGACCAGCTGCAGACCAGCCTCGAGGGCTCCGATCTGGCCGCTCACCCGGCCGCCGCACGGGCTGCCGGCGCGCTCGTGCAGTATCTCCAGGACACCCAGAAGGTCGATCTCGTGCATGTCCGGCGCATCGTGTTCCGGTCGCGGGCGGACCATGTGCTGGTGGACGCGACCACCTGCCGGCACCTCGAGATCCTCGAGTCGGCCGACGGCGGCCGCAGCGGTTCGCTGCTGGGCGAGATGGACCGCACGGTGACGCCGATGGGCGGGCGGCTGCTGCGCGCGTGGCTGCAGCGGCCGGCGCACGCCCTCGAGCCGATCCAGGACCGGCTCGATGCGGTCGAGGAGCTGGCCTTCGGCAGCACCGAGCGGTCGAAGCTGCGCGACACCCTCAAGGCGGTGCACGATCTCGAACGGCTGATCGCACGCGTCGCGCTGCGCACCGCGGGACCGCGGGACCTCGTCGCGTTGCGGCAGTCGGTGGCGGTCATTCCGCGCCTCCGGGGCCTGCTGGGCGATTGCCGCGCACCGCTGACGCAGAGCCTGACGGCCCAGCTCGACGACGTGGCCGACGTTCGCGACGCCATCGAGGCGACGCTCGTGGACGAGCCGCCGGTGGCGGCCCACGACGGGGGCTGCATCCGCGACGGCGTCGATCCCGCGCTGGACGAGCTGCGCTCCATCAGCCGGGACGCCAAGCAGCACATCGCCGCGCTCGAGAACGCCGAGCGCGAGCGCACCGGCATCGCATCGCTCAAGGTCCGCTTCAACCGCGTGTTCGGCTACTACATCGAGGTCTCGAAGTCGAACCTGCACGCGGTGCCCGACGACTACTACCGGAAGCAGACGGTCGCCACCGGCGAGCGCTACGTCACCCCGGCGTTGAAGGAGCACGAGGAGAAGGCCCTCGGGGCGGACGAGCGGCAGCTCGACAGGGAGCAGGAGCTGTTCGAAGCGCTGCGGCAGCAGGTGGCGGCCGAGGCGACCAGGATCCAGGCCTCGGCGCGGGCCATTGCCTGCCTCGACGTCCTCGCCGCGCTGGCCGAGTCCGCCGTCGTTCTCAACTACACGAAGCCGCAGGTCCACGCCGGCGCCGAGCTCGACATCGTCGAAGGACGGCATCCCGTCGTCGAGCGCCACTGCCCGGACGCCTTCGTCCCGAACGATCTGCGGCTCGACGACGCCGCCCAGCAGTTGATCATCGTCACCGGCCCGAACATGGGCGGGAAGTCCACGTTCCTGCGGCAGGCGGCGCTGATCGCCCTGCTCGCGCACTGCGGATCGTTCGTGCCGGCGAAGAGCGCCAAGGTGCCACTCGTCGACCGCGTCTTCGCACGGGTCGGCGCCGCCGACAACATCACGCGCGGGCAGTCGACCTTCATGCTCGAGATGCAGGAGACCGCGCGGATCCTCCACACCGCCACCTCGCGCAGCCTCGTCCTGCTCGACGAGATTGGCCGCGGCACGGCAACCTTCGACGGTCTGAGCCTGGCCTGGGCCGTTGCCGAGCACCTGGCGACGAACGCGCGCGCGCGCCCGAAGACGCTCTTCGCCACCCACTACCACGAGCTGACCGATCTCGCGGACGCCGTGCCCGGGGTCGCCAACTATCACGTGGTGGCCCGCGAGTGGCAGGACGACATCATCTTCCTCCGCCGCGTGGAGCCGGGGCGATCCGACCGGAGCTACGGCATCCAGGTGGCGCGGCTGGCCGGCCTGCCGGCCGAGACCGTGCAGCGCGCGCGGGAGATCCTGACCGGGCTCGAGAGCGACGAGCTGTCTCGCGGCGGGCGGCCCTCGTTCAGCGCCCGGGCGGCAGCCCGGGAGCTGCAGCTCGGCCTGTTCCACTCGCCGCCGCCCGGCCACGCGCGGATCGCGGAGCGCCTGCGCAGCGCCAATCTCGACGAGCTGACGCCGCTGGCCGCGCTGACGCTGCTAGCGGAGCTCAAGGCGGAGCTCGAGGCGTCGGACTGACGGGGCGCCGCCGATGTCGAAGAAGTCGAGGTACCTGCGCACGCCGGTCGAACCGTTCCGTGTCGAGCCCGGCCTGCCGGCGGAAGAGATTCTGCGCCGGATGGAACGCATCTCGTTCCAGGGCCGCAACCTGGCCGCGGCTCATCAGGTCTGGCGGAAGATGCTGGCCGACGACGTCATGATCTTCCTGGGGCTGGCGGGCGCGCTCAGCGCCGGCGGCCTGCGGCTCGTGCTGGCGCACCTGATCGCGGAGCGCTACGTCGACTGCGTCGTCTCGACGGGCGCCAATCTCTACCACGATCTCCACGAGACGCGCGGCCGGCGTCACTTTCTCGGATCGCCGCAGGCCGACGACCGGGCGCTGCAGGCCGCGCACATCGATCGCGTGTACGACACGCTGGTCGACGAGGACGAGTTCATCGACAACGACAACTGGATCGCGGATTTCGCCGCCGCGCTCGAGCCCCGGCCCTACACGAGCCGGGAGCTGCTGCACCTGCTGGGCGGGCACCTGTGGCGGGAGACGGGGGGCGACGGGATTCTGACCGCGGCGTATCGCGCCAACGTGCCGATTTTCTGCCCGGCCATCGCGGACTCGTCGATCGGCATGGGGCTCTCCCAGGCGCGCCAGCGCGCGCCCGACCGGGGCGGCGTCGACGTCATCGGCGACATCGCCGAGTCGGCCAGCCTCATCATCCGGCGCCCGCGCACCGCGTCGATCGTGCTGGGCGGCGGCACGCCGAAGAACTTCATCAACCAGGCCAGCGTCCAGGCGGATTTCTTCGGCGCCGAGTGCGCCGGCCACCGCTACGCGCTGCAGATCGTGACCGATGTGCCGCAGTTCGGCGGCGCATCCGGATCGACGCTCGGCGAGGCGCAGAGCTGGGGCAAGGTCGCCGCCGATGCCGACTACGTCACCGTCCACGCCGACGCCACGCTCGCGCTGCCGCTGCTGGCGACGGCGCTCGCGGCCAGCGCGCGCGACCTGCTCGGCGCCCGCCGCCGGGCCTGCTTCGGACTCGACGGCCCGGCGCTGGTCGTCGACGGGACAAAGCTCCCCGCCGGCCGCTACGCCACCCCCGCCACCAAGAACGACTAGGCGTCTGCGCCGCACAACGGCGCGGACGCCGGGGGCTCGGGGCGCAGCCCCATCCGGAAGAGGCCGACGCCGGCGGCCTGGGGCAACGCCCCGTCTGATTGAAGCAGAGGCGCAGCCTCTGCAAGGCGCGCACAGCGCGCCTCGGCGGTAGCGGCGCGGGGCGAAGGGGCCCCCGCAAGCGAACGCCGGGGGCTTGGGGCGCAGCCCCATCTAATTGACGACGAAGGTGACGTCCTCGTGCGTCGTCAACCCGCCGTCGTGAGCCACGCACCGCAGCACGAACGTTCCCGGCTCGTTGAAGGTCGTGCTGACTACCCACTTGCCGTCGGCCGGCGCCGGCGGCGTCTCCCAGCCGGGGCCCCAGGGTGAGTTCGAGTTCGGCCGCGTGTCCTCCCAGACCTTGATCTGCGGCGGGTCGAAGGCGACGTTGCCGGGGCCGCGGTACACGAACCAGGAGAGCCGCAGGCCGGTGGCGGTGCTGGGCACGATGCTGCCCGGCCGCGACGCATCGTACGGCCGCATGGGCCGCGCCCTGGGCAGCCCGTCGTCGCTGGCGAACGCCGTCAGGGTCACCGGCTCGTCCACCCGCACGGTGCGCGTGGCGGTGCTGTCCACGTCGAGCACCGGCGCCTGGTTCGTGGGCAGGTTGTCCGCGGTGGTGAGGCCGTTGTTGCGCTGGACCACGTAGTTGTCGATGAAGTAGTCCGGGTTCAGCGTGCCGTACGCGCGGTACGTCTTGCCGTTCGGACTCGTGACCGTCCACACCACCTCGTTGCCGCCGAAGTCTGCCGGCACCCGGACCCGGAACAGGAACCGGTTGCGCCGCGGCAGGAAGTACGTCGGCTGCCCCCGGTCCGGTCCTCCCGGCTCGATGTGGTTGTCCGGACCGATCGGGATGTACAGCTCCTCTTCCCAGTTGCGGTTCATGGTCCCGAAGACCAGGCTGAACGACCCGTCGGCGTTCCGCTCCCAGCCTTCGTACGCCGGCACGACCTCCTGTCCGGCGGCGCGGTAGCGCTGGCCGGCGCTCTCCGACGCGAGCGCGCCGACCGCCAGCGCAGCGACGACGATGACGGCCGGTTTCACTGCTGCTGCCCCGCGGCCGTCTCCGTCAGCCCGGCGACGTTGCCGCACAGGGGACAGCCGATGACGGTCTCGCCCGGCGCCAGGCCCAGCGCCGCGCGCCGCCTGGCCATCTCTGCCTGGAACTGCTCGTCGGTCAGGTAGACGCCCCGCATGAGGTTGATGAACATCTGGTCCACCGAGCGGTTGCCGCCCCCGGACCAGTTGCGCGGATCCGACACGTTCGGGTTCGACGGCGAGTTGTTGAAGTAGCCGGTGAGGCGCAGGATCGTGCCCTTCGGCAGCAGCGGCGTGGCGTCGTCGGCGTAGTTGTACACGCGCACCCAACTGTGATCGTACCCCGAGCAGTTGAGCGTCTGGACCGTGATGCCGACGATGGCGTCCAGGCACATCCGCACGCCGGGGGCGTGCATGTGCGGCTCGAAGATGCTGATCTTCGCGTTCTCCGGCAGCGTGAAGTAGGCCTCCATCTGCTGGTCGGGATCCATCGGCTCGATGTCGAGGTCGACGCCGTTGCCGAACGCCATGCTGCGCGTCTGGAGCGTGGGCTCATAGCCCCGCGGATGGAACTTGAAGCCGACGTCCAGATGCGCCAGCGTGTGCGCGCCGTTCGAGTGCAGGTGCACGTTGTCGAAGTTCAGCGTCGAGCCGGCCTTGAGCAGCTTGCCGGCCTCGGGGTCGAAGAAGTCGGCGTTCCGGCCGACCTCGTGCACCGGCCAGCCGCCCAGGCGCGGACCGTCGTCGACCTCGGCGCCGGGCGCACGGACATCCATCACCGCGTGGTGCACGACGAACAGCCCCCCCACGGTGTTGCGGCGCGGGCCCTCACGCGACTCCGTCACCTCCTTGTACTCGAGCGCGGCGACGTAGCGGTCCTCGGTCAGGCCGGTCGCCACGTTCCCGATGGCGCCCCACCAGTCGGGCGCCTCGCCCGGCACTTCCACCGTCGGGGTGGTGACGATCAGGTCGGGCTCGCCGATCTCCCATTCGTTCGCGCCCAGGAACTCGACGGGCGGCGGCAGGTCGGCCGGGTTGCCCTCCGGCGCGCCGTTCTCGACCCACCGCGCGATGAGGCGGATCTCCGCGTCCGACAACGAGGGATCGTCCTTGAACGACTGGATGCCGATGTCCTTCTCGATGAACCAGGGCGGCATCACGCCCGGCTGGTCGCGCAGCGCGGTGCGGTTCCGTATCGCTCTGGCCCAGGGCCGCACTTCCTGGTAGGTGAGCAGCGACATCGGCGCCAAAGCGTCCGGACGGTGGCACTTCTGGCAACTCCGCTGGAGGATCGGGGCGATGTCCCGGCTGAACGTCACCTCGTCCGCGGCCCCGGTCTGGGCGGCGGCCGGCGGCGGGAATGCGACGACAGCCGCGATAGCCACGGTGAGAACCACAGACCCTGCCAGCGACGCCGCGCGCCGGTTCCGCATCATCGTCATCTTGCCTCCTGGAGAACCCGAATCTGCCCAGTGTACCTGTCCGGCACGGGGATTTCCATATCGAAGCGCGTCACGATCCCGACGCGACGCCGGGCATCGTCCACCCCTGCTCGGGACCGGCCGGCTCCTGCTGCGTCACGCAGTGCAGCGTGCCGAGGCCCAGGACCAGATCGAGCGCGTGGACGCCGACGACCTCCCGTCCCGGGAACAGGGGCGCGAGACGGTCGAGGGCAATCCGATCGCGGGGGTCGTTGAAGGTCGGCACCAGCACGCGCCGGTTGCCGATGTAGAAGTTCGCGTAGCTGGCCGGCAGCCGTTCGCCCCCGAAGCAGACGGGGCTCGGCATCGGAATCTCGACGATGCGCAGCGGGGCGCCGTCGAGAGTTGTCATCCGTTGGAGCCGGGCCAGGTTGTCCGCGAGCCGCTGGTGGTTCTCGTCGGCAGGATCCGGCTCCGTCGCGGCGACGACCACGCCGTCCGCGACGAACCTGGCAACCCCGTCGACGTGCCCGTGGGTGTCGTCCCCGACGATGCCCCGGCCCAGCCACAGCACGCGGCGCACGTTCAGGTAGTCGCACAGCACCTGCTCGATGTCGTCCCGGCCGAGATGCGGATTGCGCGCCTGCACCGCGCCGAGCAGGCACTCCTCGGTCGTCAGCAGCAACCCGCGCCCGTCGACGTCGATGCTGCCGCCCTCGAGCACCACCGCGCGGGTGACGGACCCGGCCGTGTGCGTCACATCGAAGCGCTCCAGGTCGATCCGCCGGGCGATCCGCCGGGGCACGAGATTGTCGCGTTGCCAGGCGCGGTAGCGGGCCCACCCGTTGAAACGCCAGTCGGAGACCGCGACCTGGGTGCGCCGCGCGCGCACCTCGCGCACGAGAAACAGCGGGCCGGAGTCGCGAATCCACGAGCGGTTGGTCGCGACCCGGAAGCGTTCGACCCGGTCGGGGTCGACGCCCGCCTGCCGCAGCCGGGAGCAGGCCCGGCGCTCGACGGCGCGGTCCTGGAACAGGATCGATACGGCTTCGCCCTCGAGCAGCAGGCGCACGATCTCGACGTAGCACCATTCCGCCGCCGGCATCTTCACGTCCCAGTCTTCCCGGTTGTGGGGCCAGACGAGCCAGGTCGCGCGATGGCGCTCCCATTCCGCGGGCATGCGGAAGCCGGCCGCGGCAGGCGACCCGCGGCTCGGTTGCAGGGCCGGCCGGCCCGCGTCGGAGGTCTTCATCCGTGATCCGGATCCGTACGTCCGGCCGCGGCGTCCAGGAAAAGGTGGCCGATGGGCGCATAGGTATCGATCCGCCGGTCGCGCAGGAACGGCCAGCCGCGCCGCTGATCCTCCAGGACCGTGCGGCTGCACTCGGCCACCAGCACCTCGCTGTCCGCGCCCGCGGCCTCGGCCACCACCTGGCCGCGGGGATCGCACACGAACGACCGTCCCCAGAAGTCGAGCCCGCCCTGGCCGCCGCCCTCGTGCCCGACCCGGTTGACCGCCGCGACGTAGACGCCGTTGGCGATGGCGTGGCTGCGCTGCACCGTGCGCCAGGCATCGTGCTGCAGCGGTCCCTGGGTGGACCGCTCCGCGGGCAGCCAGCCGATGGCGCTCGGATAGAAGATGATCTCGGCGCCCTGCAGGGCAGTCAGCCGGGCAGCCTCCGGATACCACTGGTCCCAGCAGATCAGCACGCCGATCCGCGCGGCGCGCGTGTCGAACACGCGATAGCCCAGGTCGCCGGGGACGAAGTAGAACTTCTCGAAGTACTGGGGATCGTCGGGGACGTGCAGCTTGCGGTAGAGGCCGAGCAGCTCCCCCGTCGCGTCGATGACCGCCGCCGTGTTGTGGTAGAGCCCGGCTGCCCGCCGTTCGAATACCGGCACCACGATGGCGACGCCGAGCTCGCGCGCCAGCGCCGCGCAGCGCTCCGTCGACGGGCCGGGAATTTCCTCGGCCAGGTCGAAGCAGCGCGCGTCCTCCGACTGGCAGAAGTAGGGTGACGCGAAGAGTTCCTGCAGGCAGACGACTTCGGCACCCCGGCCGGCCGCCGCGCGAATGCCGTTGAGAGCCGCCGCGCGATTGCGCTCCGGATCGCGGCCGCAACGCATCTGGACCAGCCCGACCGAGAAGCGTTCCGAGACGGGCCCGGACCGTGCGGAAGACGCCGCCACGCCCATCGGCACGAGAGCGCTACCCGCCGAGCGCGTCGGCCTTCCGCCGGGCCTCGGACGAGTACACGGAAAACGGAAACTCCTCGACCACCCGCGTGAAGGCGGCCAGCGCATCGGCGTCCCGGCCGGCCAGCTCGTGGGCGCGCCCGAGACGCATCAGCACGGCGTCCACCGGGACGTCGGACTCCTCCGCTTCGGTCTCGCGCTGCAGCAGCTCGACGGCGCCGTCGTAGTCGCCGCGGAGCACATGCGTCTCGGCCAGCCCCAGGCGGGCCATCGCGCCGTGGAGGTGGCCGGCCGCCGTGGCGATCACCTGCCGGTAGTGCTCCGCGGCCTCTTCCGGCCGTCCGAGCCCCACCAGCGCGACGGCGGCCTCATAGCGCGCCGTGACGCCCGGGCGCAGGGTCGGATAGGCATCCGCGACAGCCAGGAGCCGCTCGAGCGCGGCCTCCAGCCTCGCCTCCTCGGACTCGCCGCCGCCGCCCGCCGCGTCCTCCGTGCCCGGATCCGGGGCCGCCACGTCGCCGTCCAGCACGAGCAGGGCCTCGGCCAGTTGCGCTCCGGCCCCATCAAGCCGTTGTTGCTGCCACAAGAAGTAGCCGCCAACGCCCAGCGCGCCGGCCAGCACCAAGGCGACCGCCACGGCCAGCTTCCGGCCGTGGCGGTGCAGGACAACCTGGAACTCCGCGAGCCCCGCGGCCAGCGGGTTTTCCTTCAGGTGGTGCCGTTCTTCTCTGCGCACTTCCCGCTACTTCCCTGTTGTCATGTTCCGATCTTCCGCGCGCGCGCCCGTCAGGATGTTCCACAGCCCGTAGTTGCCCTCGTGGCAGGCGTACTCGTAGAGCGGCAGCTCGCTGCGACTCATGGGATAGCGCGCCGTGAACGGGCGCGTGAAGATCGTCGGGTTGTCCACGGTGAACTCGTACTGCAGCGTGCCGTCGTCGATGCGCGTGAAGCGCTCGGTGAGGTGCAGGTTGCCGCCCGTGCCCCACGAGACGCTGGTCGTGCTGAAGCTCCCGATCTTGTCGGTGAAGTTGGTCGTCTCCACCACCAGGGTGTCGCCGTCCCAGTAGCCGCGCGAGTCGCCCAGCCACTGCCGCATGTGCGGCGGCAGGTGCGGCCGCCCGTCGAGCGGCACCACGCGCACGTCGTGGATCATCTCCGCGACGAGCACCACGTAGCCCGGCGCCTGCAGCACCTGCACGTTGTTGTTGTAGCCGGCCGGCAGCAGGGGGGGGCCGGTGCTGAAGCCCACGATGCAGCGCTCGGCGAGCCCGCGGTCCTCCGGGCCGTCGCTGCCGATGCCGCCGGCGCGCGTCCGCACGGGCCGCCCGCCCGCAGCGCTGTGCCGCGCCACCCGGCGCTCCTCGGACGCCGTCAACGCCGGTATCCTGCCGTCCGGCGGATCGACGATCAGCGACGCCTGGGTCAGGGCCGTCGCCCGGGCGCGGTCGGTCCAGACCTCCTGGCCGTAGCCCCCGGGATTGCCGGGCGCCGGGCCGTCGCGATCCCGCGCCAGGGCGGCCTGCCTCCCCTGCTCGCCAACCGCTGCCGCCTCCTCGGCGGTCAGCACGTCCCGGCCCTCCAGATCGGCGGGCCGCTCGAGCGGCGTGAACGTCCAGTAATCCCAGATGCCCTGAAGATCAGGGTCGCCCCACGGCGTCCGCGGCGTCTCCCGCGGGTCGCCGTCGGCCTGTTGCCCCTGAGCGATTGCGACGGCCGGCATGCCGGCCGCAGCCGCGACGAGGGCCGCCGTGAGCCACACCAGTGTACGTGTTCGGATCTGCACGAGCCTCCTCCTGTGGAAAGTCCCCGGAGTCACGCCTATTGTAGCTGGAGGTTGCCGCGGACTGACAGCAGCCGGCGCGACGGCGCGTGATCGCGGCCGGGTTTTGTCCAGGATCAGATCCGGATCAGCCTGGCACGGTGAGCATCCCTCCTCAGCCCGCTTCCAGACACCCTCGCCCGGGCGAGTTTCACGCGACACCGTCGACCAGTCGCGCTGCGAGTTGCAGCGAGTCCGCCGGCCACAGGATTTGAGGCCGCGGATGTCGTACACCAGGCCGTCCAATCTCGGGCCGGCAGCCAAGCAGCGTATCGATCCACTGATTGGGGAGCGCATTCCTGCCGTAGACTGCTCCCAGCAGTGCACCGCAAATGGCCGCGTTCGTATCGGTATCGCCGCCGCGCATCACCGTATCCACAACGCCTTCTTCCATGCTGGTAGCGTTCAGCAGCTGCCACATGGCGTTGCGGAACGCGATCAGTACCCAGCCCTGTTGGTGGACATAATCGCCGGGAGGTGATTGACCGGCGCCCGTGATGGCTTCCTGAAGGGTTGGTTCAAGGGCCATGTTGTCGGCGAGCCGGCAAACCTCGCGATAGAGTTCCTCGGTGCCGCAGCCGGTGCGGATCGCGAGCGAAATCGCCGCTGCAAACAGCTCGCTCGCCTGGCAACAGACCTCGTGCGGATGCGTGAGTGCTGCGTCCTGACGAGCCCACTCCATCGCCCGCGCCGGACCGTGATGCGTCGCGAAGATACCAACGGGGCTGATCCGCATCAACGCGCCGTTCGCTTGGCTCGCGGTGTTCGGCAGACCTGTCAACCCGGCCGCGATGGTGTTGCCGCAGTCGAACGGATCCGACTCCAACCACCAGACATACGCCCGACGGGCAGCTTCCCGATCATATTGCGCGTGGTCGACCAGCGTTCGCGCCAGCACCAGTGCGAGCTCCGAGTCATCGGTCGGCTGACCGGCCACCGTGTCCCAGGTGCCGCCGTCCGCCAACCGCCGTACTCCGCGTGGGTACATTCGGCGAATCGTCTCGGGCGTCTTGAACTCAACGAGGCTGCCCAGTGCGTCGCCGGCGAGTTGGCCGAGAAGACACCCTTGGGCCCGACTTGCGATTCCGTCGATGGCTTGCGCCTGCCGGCTGCGCTCCGTCTCTTGGCCTCGGGACCCGGCGCGTGCGTCGCGGTTCAGGTCGCCGCAGCCGAAGACGAGTTCGGCTCGATCCAGGAGCTCGAAAACCCGGCCGTCGTCACCGGCCGCTGTTCGCCCGAGGAGGTTCCTGCGCCAGTGTCCGGGGAAAGCGTCCTCCCCATGCAATGCTCCCACAGCCGCACCGACGATCGCGGCGACCGTGTCGTTGTCCTTCGTGTCGTTGACCGCCCGCACGATAGCTTCTTCCGGGTCTCCGCCGTGGCGCGACAGGATGAACAGAACCGTCGGCACGGTCTCCAGGAGGTATGCCCCGGAGAACCACCTGTTTCCGGCTTGCAGGACGGATTCTCCCTGGGCGAGCGCGCGCGGCACCTGTTCCTGCACGAAGCGCCAGATTGGACCCCGATAGGCGTCCCGAAGCGGGCCACCACGCGGGGCATAACCGCTTTCACCTTCGACCTGCTGCGCAAGTTCCACGTAGCGCGTGATCCACCAGTCAGTGGCTGGTGTCCGTCGACACGAGAGCAGTTCGCTGAGCATGCCGGCGAATGCGACGCATGCACCGGAGGAGCCGCGGTCGTTGTGGGTGATCGCCGCGCACAGCGCGGCGTCGCTCCAGAATGTCGGGTCGGCCGTGCGGATGTGCGGAATCGTGACCGGAGCGATGCGCATGAGCGCCCCGTTGCCGGCGGATCGCGCAGCGGAACGCCACCAGGGTGCTCCCTGGTTCATCCCGGCAACGAATTGCTCCACCGAGTTGCCGATGCCGAAGATCTGTCGCGAGGCGAAGGTCTCGGCGAGTCGGTCCGGAATGAACGTGCCGTACTCGACGAGGTGCTCCAGGGTCCAGAACGCGAGCTGGCTGTCATCCGACGGGAGTCCAACCGAGCGGTTCCCGGCGTGGGGGTTCGGAAGGTACTCCCGAATCTCACCGTGCCGTTGGCGACGCCGGCGCGGGAGGAGGCCCTCTGTCGTGTTCCCCAGGGCGTCGCCCATGGCAAGCCCGAGCATCATGCCGCGCACCCGGTCCCAACGGACCCGGCCCGGGGAGCACGGGGCGGGGCGCTCGAAGAGTGCGCCACACGTCAGACGGAGTTGCCCGTCCACGACCAGGTCGCGCAGCAGGGACCGGCTGTCAAGGGTGGATGCAGGCACGGATGGCTCGGGACGCTTGCCGGTCACGCCTTTCGAGTTCCTTGAGGGAGCATGTTGGAAGATGGAGAGCGGCGCGCAGTGGCGGATTCGGACGAATCCTGATCAGGATCCCGGCGCCGACCCGCCAGCTCCCGGGCCAGCTCGACGAACGCGGTCTCTGCTGCCCGTATCGCGCCCTCGTTGATGTCCCACGCTCGTTACCAGCATATTAGTCGCCCGGGCTGGACTCGGGAGGAGCGGGTGCCTCAGGCGCGGGCGGCGTAGGTGCCGACGGAAGTACCGGGCGTGGAACCCCCGGCGGTAGCGGCGGGCTTGGGCTCTGCCCAATTGCCATGGGTTTCCGCCTGGGCGCGCACGAGGCCGTCCCGTATCTCGTCAAGCTCCCTGAGAGCGGCCATGGAGGATGCCTTGTTGACGTCCTCGTCCTGTGGCACGGCGGCCATGGAGGTCACGTGCGCGAGGTGCCTGTGCAAGCCATCGAATCGCCGCCGTGCCTCATCCTCCTCGATGGCTGCCAAGTCTCTCCACAGCTCGTCCAGAGCGATCCTGGCGTGGTCGCATTCGTCGTGGATGAACGCGAGCACGGCCGCTCTCTCCGACGGCCGATGCACGACGTCGATGATGATCATCATGCCCACCAGGAGGCCAGCGAGGGCCTGCACCAGCCACGGCATCTGGGAAACTAAGCTCGTGACGGAGCCGATCGCGGACGCCAGCAGAACGGAGCGGACCAGACGCTCTTTTCGCCGGTACCGGTTCGCCAGCGTGCCGTAGTAGCGTCCCCAGCGCGCCGCGTCGTGCGTCGCGTACCAGATGGCGGTGCGCGTCTCCGTGCTCACTGCCAAAGCGCGCCTCCCCTTCCCCGGCGAGTATACGGTGGTGCAGCAGCCCCCCGTCGCCGGGTCGACGTGGCCGTGGGCCATCGCCACTGCACCGTGGCGCTCGGCCGAGAGAGGGCGGCAAGTCGGTGCAGGTGCGTCACGTCCATGCGCTCTACCGCGATCTGATCGAGGATGCCGGGCTGCTTCCCCGGCTCCGTGCCATGAATGAGGATGCGCCAGAGTTCTTCGCCACGGGATTCCCCGGACTGGCCGCGGAGGCGCTCTCCGAGAAGTCGCAGGCGGGCTGGGATGTGCTCGTCGTCGACGAGGCGCAGGATCTCTTGACTCCCGAACACCTCGACGTGTTCGACCTGCTGCTGAGGGAGGGCATGCACCGCGGCCGCTGGCACCTGTTCCTGGATCCCAGGCAGAACATCTATGGGGAAGACGTGCAGTCGAATGTGGAGGGCCGCCTGGAGGCCTGCGCGCCGGCGTTCGAAGACCTGTTCGAGAATTGCCGCAACACGCGCCAGGTGGCGGTCCAGACTTCCATCGTCTCCGGCATCGACCTGCCGGTGGCGGGCGCACCGGCCGGGCCGGACCCCGTACTCCATTACTACGCGACGGAGGAGGAGGCGGTCCGGCTTCTGGAGACACTCGTCGGGCAGCTCGTAGAAGCCCAAGTGCGGCCGGATGACATTGCCGTGCTCTCGACCCGACGGCTGGAGAATTCGCTCGTGGCCGGGCGCCCGCGCGTAGCCGGATACCGGCTGTTCGAGGCGGACGGGAGAGCGCAGCAGCGGAAGGGGGACCTTCTCTTCTCGACCATGCACGCCTTCAAGGGGCTGGAACGGCAGGCAGTGCTGGCGATCGACATGGCCGAGATCGGCGAGGACCAGTGGTCCATGCTTCACTACACGGGACTTTCCAGGGCGCGTGTGCTCCTGCACGTGTTTCTCCCGGCGTCAGCGAAGGGAAGGTACGACAAGCAAGCGCGCGCCTTCGGTGGCAGGATGCCGGGAGCGGTGCTATGACGGGCTCACCCACGGGGTCATCCGCGGGTGCAATCCATCGGCGTTATCTCCTACCGCGGAGTTCGAGAAACTCCTCCCGGGTCAAGCCAGCATCGCGGATCAGCGCTCTCAGAAGACCCCGACCCAGTTCCCGGTGTCTCGGTACCGAGAGTCGCCGGCCGGTTGGCCCAATCAGGATCATGTGACTGCCTTCCGTGCGATCGAGGGAGAATCCGATCCGGGCGACCGTCGCTGCGAAGTCGTCTCCCGAGAGAACCGGAAGTCGCCCCACAGCTAGGCTCGCACGTCGATGATCTGAAACTCGGACGACGGGGGCAGAGCGGCGTCGTGCTCTCGCAAGCTCGCCAGATAGCCCCTGATGGCTTCTCGGATGTTGTCGAGCGCCTCTTCCCTCGTCCGGCCTTGGCTGTGGCACCCGGGCAGCGTCGGACAGCTCGCCACCTCCCAGCCGTCCTCATCCTTCTGGAACACCACCAGCAGTCGCCGGACTTCGCCAGCGTCCTGGTCCATGGCCGCAGGCTCGACCAGCGAAGAAACGCCATTCGCTCGGGTCGGAGTGCCGGTGTCCGCTGGTGCTGGTACTCGATTCTCGAAGATGTCGAAGCCGAGTTTCGAAAGAATCCGATGCGCGTCCTGTGCTGTGAAGCCCACCGACGGCAAGCCGGTGACCAGCCGCAGGACCTGCTTGATCGGAAAGCGCCGTCCATGGAGTTTGACGAAGTACTTGTTCCGGCCGTCGATCGGGGACGGCGAGACGTCGTGTGCAGCTCTGAGAATATCGGCTGCCGTGATCGACAGCGGCGAGCCACGGAGAGTGAAGTTCATGATTGTTACACCTTCTTTCTGTTTCTATATAGAAAGTACCACGCGCTGGCAGAACCGTCAAGAAGTTCAGAGAAAGGGTACGCGCGAGGTCAGCGGCACCGGCCCGGGGTGCGCACCGGCATCAGCTATGCGCTGACCGAGACGATGGGCGAGGGCCACTGCGGGCTGCCCGCCGCCGTCGGCGAGTGGATCCGACTGGCCGGGCTCGTTCCCTTTGTTGCGGGGTTCGGCTTAGCGGATGGCGAGGACCGGCCCTTCCGGATGGCGCGGCGCCAGCGTTCCCCTTCTGCAGTCGGCGATGAGGTCGAGCGCTTCGAGCACGAGTTGTCCGATCAGGACCTCGCTCCCGGCCGGTCCCACGATGGCCTCGGTCCGCGTGGCGAGGTTTCCGATCTCGATCGTGACGTCGGTCACGGGTCGCTGTTCGCGGCGTTCTTCCGCGTAGACGGTTCTCGTTCCCCAGTGCCGGAGCCCCAGCCGCGTCGCGATCTCGTCGGGGATTACGAGGCTCACCGCCCCGGTGTCGACGACCCCTTCGACCGTAGCTCGTCGGACGTCCGCCTCGCTGCGCAGTCCGAGCTGTACCGCTCCGCGGTCGTCCCTGTTCTCCAGCGTCACACTGGCTCGAATCTCTCCCATCGTCCCGCTTCTCCGATTCTGACGCACCCGGACTCCCGGGTCCACGGCGCTTTCGCTGCCGCCCACGATCCCGCCGAGCAGGTCGCGGCTGCCGCGGCGGCAGTCCCGCGCCGTTCACCTGCCCAATACGATGACGTTCACCGGCTCGGCGACAGCCACGGTTCCGGCCACATCCAGCACCTCGACGTAGCACGGGTCGAACCTGTCCCCGCACGCCGAACCTTGCGCCCGCGCCACCGGTTGAACCGTGCACGCTCCCTGCACCGCCAGCGTCGCGAGCGATGCCGCGATCACCCCGAACACCACCCGGCTGTACCAGTCGGCCAGCAATCCGTCCTGTCTGGTTGTCATCATCCCCTCCCCCACCCGGGCGAGCCTCAGGGGCTGATCCCCGGCGACGTCGAAAACCGACCCCGAAGAAACGGCGTATGCAGATCGACGACGATGATTCGTGTGGAGCTCGGACACGTCAAGCGAAATCGCCCCGTGTTCATGGGACGAACCCGGACTCTCTCGGACTGGCTGAAAAGGGGGGTTGGCGCGCGTGGCAGGATTCGAACCTGCGGCCTACGGCTTAGGAGGCCGTCGCTCTATCCGGCTGAGCTACACGCGCGTGGCGGGACCGGCCGGCGCGCTGTCCGCCATCCGGCTCGGGATCATTGTAGCCGGGTACCCTCAACGGCCGGTGAAGATGTCCAGCGGCAGCAGGGCCGTCACGCCGACGTTGGGGGCGTCGACGAGCTGGCCGATGCGCAGGTCCACGGCGACGCTGGCGACGACGTAGGCCTGCTCGCGGGTCAGGCCGTAGGTCCCGCTGATGTAGTCGATCATCTCGAGCAGGGCGTTGCGCGCGGCCAGCGAGACGTCCTTGGAGAGGTTGCGCAGGCCGCCGATCCGTTCCGAGGCGCCGAGGTAGCGCATGTCCGGAGGCACCTCGCCCGCCGCCTTGAGCGGAAACCCGGTCGTCGCGTAGAAGCGCCGGGACGGGATGTCGAGCACGCGCACCGGTCCCTCGAAGTGCGGGCCGCGGCGCAGCGCGGGCCCGTCCCGGATGAGCCGCGTGGTCAACGTGAAGTCGGCGTCCATCTCGATGGCGGTGCCGGAGACCTCGCCGTCGCCCTGCGCGAAGTGCGGGTCGCCGACGGCGAGGCCGCAGCCCTCGACGTAGCACGGCAGGTACAGCGTCACACCGACCTGGAGGTAGCGGATGTCGAGGTTGCCGCCGTGCTCGCGGGGCGGGAGCGTGCGCAGGCATTCGGCGGCGTGCGAGCCGCCGGGACCGCAGACCGCCGCCGGGGACGCGTGCAGCGGGTAGGGCGCGAACCCGGCGCCGCCGACCGCGCGCAGCTCCGCCTCGCGCGACAACATGACCGCGAGCTCGTCCGGACCCGGGAGCACGGTGACGATGCCCGGGAAGCTGGCGTTCGGCACGCGCACGCCCGGCAGGTCGTCGCTCACGGCGGCGGTCCGGTCCAGGCGCCACAGGGCGCGGAACGACCCGCTGACGTGATCGGAGACGAACCCGATCGGGCTGACCGCCGTGTAGCCGAACGGTCCGGGCGCGACGTCGAGCAGCGTGACGGCCAGCACGTCGCCGGGCTCGGCCCCCTCGATGTGGACCGGCCCGGTCAGCGGATGCACCGTCCCGATCTGCGCGTCGCCGGCGCGCGGGTCGTCGTAGGTGCTGTCCGGATCGAGGTCGAGGTCGCTCGCGTTGCGCGCCCGGAAGACGATGGTCTGGCCCGGCTGCGCCCGGGCCGCCATCGGGATCGCGGGGTGCAGTCGGTTGACGCAGTGCGGGTCCTCCCCGCAGTGACGCCCGGCGCCGCCCAGCACGAGGATCTCGTCCTGGGCGGCCGCTGCCGCCGCCGAGAGGTGCAGGCAGGCCAGCAGGGCCGCGCCCCCCGCCGCCAGCCGCGTCGCACGCCGGCCGATGGAGTCTGCCATTCGTCCCTACCCGGGCCGGCCGCAACTAGCCCGCCAATCGTCGCCTGACGGCTCCGCTCGGCGCCCAACCAACCCTGTAGGAGTCCGCGCCGTTCTACGGCGCAGACTCCTAGCGGCCGTCGTAGATGAGCTGCATGATGGACCGCACCGTGTCGGGCTCGGCGCTGAACTCGCTGTACTCGTCCGGCACGGCGTAGCCGGAGGCCGCGTCGTCGACGCTCTGCCCCGCTTCCATCCCCGCCCGGGCCACGCCGGCCAGGTGGTTGTAGAAGCCGGCGAACGCCTCGAATTCGGACCAGGCCACCGGGTTGTTGATGTGGCCGGTGATGATCCTGTCGACGTCCGGGATTCCGGCGACCGCCTTGTTGAGCGTCTCGCCGTAGTCGACCGCGCTGCCCCCGCTGTTGTCGGCGTCCACGAACGGCAGCCGCCGCCACGGGAACAGGTCGCCGCTGTGCATGACACGCACCGCCGGGAAGACGATGAGCGTGTCGCCGTTCGTGTGGCCGCGGCCGAAGTGGTAGAGGTCGACCTGATCGCGGCCGCTGAAGAGCGACATGCGCTCGCTGTAGGTCAGGTCGGGCAGGAACCGGGCGTTGTCGCCCTGGAACGCCTCGCAGTTGGTGACGGGCTGGCAGTCGTCGCGCGCCATCTGCGCAGCCGTTCCCTCGTGCGCCACGATGGTGACGGTCTCGGGAAACTCGGTGTTGCTGCCGCTGTGGTCGAAGTGCGTGTGGGTGTTGATGATGGCGGTGACCGGCTTGTCGGTGACGCTGCGAACCTGCTCCAGGATGGCCTGCCCGTAGCCGGGCAGCTTGGTGTCGACGAGCACCACGCCCGTCTCCGTCACCCAGACGCCGATGTTGCCGCCGGTCCAGGCGTCGCCGTCGGCGGGGTCGGCGTTGGCGAGCATGTACAGGTTCTCGGCCACCTCCTGCATGTCGGTGATCGGCGCCGGCGTTCCCTGCTGCACCTCGTGGGCGCCGGCGGTGATCGCCAGTCCGGCGGCCGTCAGGATGGCCAGGTACGCTGCGCGTCGACGAAGATCGAGCCGCAGCCGGGATCGGGACGAATGCTGCTGTCGCGTCATGGTTCCTCCTGCCGGTAAGGCCGACACGTTGAACGGCGGCGGCCGTGCGGTTCCAGGTTCGGACCAATGATACTATCCAAGGGTCCACAGCGCCGCGAACAGCCCGAGCCCGGCGGCGAGCTGCCACCACAGTTGCGTGCGCTCCCGGATGAACAGCACGCCGAGGCCGATCCACCCGGCCGCGGCCGCCAGCAGGGGCCAGTACAGCTCCTCGACGGTTTCTTCCCGGCCCGTGCGCCGGGCGAACTGCCGGGCGTCGGCCAGAATCCGCAACGCGGTCGACTGGTCCGACTGCATGCCCAGCTCGTAGTAGCGCCCGCCGCCGGCCAGGGCGATGGCCCGCAGCGACTGCCGGTCCAGCGCCGAATGGATCGGCTCGGGCGGCGGCTCGTACCGCCGCGGCGGCAGATCGGGGATGAGGCCGCCGGCCGTCGTGCCGACCCCGACGACGTAGACGCGGATGCCGCGGCTGCGGGCCAGCTCCAGCGCCCTGCCGACCTCGCCGCTCCAGGCCTGCCCGTCGGAGACGACGACGAACGCCCGGGCGTTCTGCCGGCGCCCGTACAGCTCCTCGTCGACGTCGACCATCTTGACGCCCCAGAAGATGCCCTCCTCGATGTTCGTGTCCCAGCTCGTGTCGTCCTCGAGACGGAACGGCGGCTCGTCGCCCAGGTGGTCGAGGAAGAAGAAGAAGGCGTTCGGATCGGCCGTCAGGCGCACCTGCGGCGCCGGGCGGTAAGCGAACAGCGCCAGGGCGACGCGCTGATCCGTCCAGCTCAGCGTCTCGGCGAACGTGCGCAGCCAGGCCGTCGAGCGCCGCCAGCGGTCGGGCCGCACGTCTCCCACGCGCATCGACGTCGATCCGTCCTGCAGGACGATGAAGTCGATGCCCGCCCGGCGCTCGCGGCTGACGCGGGCCTGCGGGCGCGCCAGCGCCGCGACGAGGCAGGCGACCGCGAGAATCACGCACAGCCAGAACGAGAGTCCGCCCGCCGGCGCGTAGCGTTCGCGCACCGGCAGCACGCGCCCGTGCAGGTAGCGCCGCGCGTCCCGCCGCCGGCGAGCGAGCTGCCAGCACCAAGCCGCCAGCAGCGCGGCCGGCAGCGCCAGCAGCCACAGGTACACCGGCTGGAGGAAGTGGATCATCCCCGGCGCCGGAGCGGGGGGTCGCCGCCCCTGGTCGGGTCGTCGATCCGATCCCGCTCGTCCTGGTTCAGCGGCACGTAGATCTGGATGTCGTCGAGACCGGTCTCGTCGTCGAGGGGTTGCCCGCCCTCCCGGCCGAGCGGATTTCCCGGCCCGGCCGCGAGCGGCTGGCCGCCGCCGGCCAGCGCGTTGCGCCGGCGCACCAGCAGCTCGTAGTTGAACGCCACGTCGGGATCGTCGCCGTCGTCCTGCAGCAGCTCGACGTAGAGCGCGATCGCGCGGTCGAGACTGTCGAGCACCTCCTCGCGCGACGCTCCCGGCCGCTGGCCCGCCCGGTAGGTCGCGTTGGCGACGGCCAGCCGCAGCGCGGCGCTGCCCCGCCGCCCGGCGGGCAGCCCGCCGGCCGGTGCCGCCAGCAGCGCGGCATAGTCCCCCTGCCAGTAGCGAATCGCGGCGCGCCGGGCGGCGATCTCATCCCGCACGCCCGCCAGCGCCCACGGTATCCGGTCCGCGGGCCGCAGGTAGTCGCCGACCCGGGCGTACGCCTGCTCGGCCGCGCTCAGGTTCGCCGCCGCCAGCGCGTGCTGGGCTTCGGCCAGGTCGCGCTCCACGACGGCCCAGGCGGCGCAGGCGGCCGCCAGCGCGGCCACCGCCACCGCGGTCAGCCCGCAGCGGGGGTCGATCATCGAGCTCACGGGAATCTCCTGAATGTCCTGATGCCCAGGGTCAGGGCGAGCGCAATCGTCCACAGCGCCGCCGCGAGCAGCGCGAACGGCGCGAACCGCGGATCGCGCGTCACGTAGCGGGTCACCTGGATGCGCCCGGCCGCCAGCCGGTCGATCTCGTGGATCGCGTCGATGATCATCTCCTCGTTGGCCGCCGGGAAGAACCGGCCGCCCGTCCGCTCGACGGCCTCCTTCCACACCACGTCCGGCAGGATGTCGCCGAGCTGCTGATCGTAGCTGGTGCGGATGAAGTACACCGGAATGCGGTTGTCGGAGGCCTCGCGCAGGATGTCGTCCAGCGAGCGGTCCTCGTGGACCGCGTGCGTGTCCTGCCCGTCGCTGAAGATGACGATGAGGTTGCCGGTTGCCTGCAGGAAGTCGAAGGTGCGGTACAACTGCACGCCCCGGTTGATGGCCTCCATGATCAGCGTGCCGTGGTCGGGAAAGCGGCGGTACTCCTCCGGCGTGCCGATCAGCCCGATGCTCAGCAGGATGTTCTCGTAGTCGTTGGTGAACGGCGTGACGAGGTACGCCCGGCTGCCGAACTCGATCAGCGCGACGAGGTCGTGATAGGGGCCGTCCATGCGCCGGCGCACGAAGTACTCCGCCGCCGCCACGTTCGCCAGGAACGTGTTGCCGGCCCGCAGTTGGCGGGTCGAGAACGCCGAGTTCATGCTCAGCGACGCATCGATCAGGATCGTGATGCGATGACCGGGGTACGAGGTCTCCTCCTGCACGAGGGCGGCCTGCGGCGCCGCGAGGGCGGCCGCGAAGAACGGCAGCCCGGCGACGAACAGCAGGAACGCGCCGTGGCGCCCCGCGCCGCGCCCGGGGCGCGCGGCCCCCGGCAGGAGCGCCGGCAGCATGATCGCGCGCCGCCCGGGACGATCGGCCCTGACGGCGCGCGCCACCAGCGCGCCGAGCGCCAGCATCCCGAGCACGGCCGCGGCGAGCAGCGCCTCCCGCTGCCGCACGAACCCGAGCTCCGCCGGCGCCAGCCGGCCCAGCTCGCCCAGCGTGGCGCCGATCCGGGACGCCAGCGCCGTCAGCGTGTCCATGACCGCCACCAGTCCCGGACGGCAGCCGCCGCCTGCTCGACGCGGCGGACCGCCGCCAGCGTGCGGACGCGGAGCGGCCGCGTCGCCGCGAGTCCGCTGTCGAGCTCCGCCGCCAGCAGATCGCCGTCCGGCTCCCCGCCGCGGGCGTAGCGCGCCGCGCTGAACGCCGCCAGGGCGTCCCGCAGCCGTTCCAGGTCGTCGTCGGAGCAGGCCGCCGTTGCGCACGCCGCGCCGCCGCGCGCCGCCGCGTGCGCCAGCAGCCCCGGCGTCACGGCGGAGGACACGACGACGGACCTCGCCCGCAGCAGCCCGGTGCGGACCCGCAGCTCACCCGCCAGCGGCTCACCGGCCGCCCCGGCGGCGCGCTCGGCCACCGGCCGCCCCAGCGCGACCGCGGCCGCCAGACGCAGGGCCGTGAGCGCCCGCTGTATCGCGGCCGGCGTCCAGCCGGCCGTCAGGCTCAGCTCCCGCAGCGCCGTCAGCTCCCCGGTCACCGCCCAGGCGACCGCGGCGGCCGGCGCCGGCCGCGCCGCGCGTGCGGCCACGCCCCGCCGCTCCCGCCGCACGCGCCGGACGCCCAGGGCGAGCAGTCCGATCGCCGCGATGCCCAGGCCCGCGGCAACCAGCAGCGCCAGCCGGGCGCGAAACCCGCGCGCCTCGGCGGCGCCCAGCGTGCCCGGCTCGAGGCCGCGGATATCGCCGCCGTCTTCCGGCACCAGCGACACGACGCGGATGGACTCGGCCGGCAGGACGTACGTCAGCTCCCGTCCGGGCAGGAGCGCCCCGTCCTCGAGCTGCCGCTCGATGCGGTAGTTGAGCTCGAGCGGCGGTATCTCGACGTCGGCGCCGAAGTGGTCCTCTCCGCCGAGACGCAGCGTGTAGTGGTACTGGAACAGGCGCTCGGCGCCCGCGCGGACGTCGGCGAACCGCTCCCCGCGCAGGACGTCGAACGGGGGCGCGTCCAGCGTCTCGGGCTCCAGCCCGGCCAGATCCGGCACGGCCCGGGCGCGGTCCGTCTCCACGACGCGGCAGGTCAGCGTCATCGTGAAGTGCTCGCCGACGCGCACGGCGCCCGGATCGACCCGCCGCCAGCAACGGAGCGCAGCCGTCGGCTCCCCGGCAACCTCGGATTGAGCGCCGGCTGCCGCCGCGCCGCCGGGCTGGCCGGCCGCCCACACGGCCGCCAGCACCAGGAGCTGCCGCAGGACCGGGCTCATCGCTTGCGCCTCCGCCGGCTGTCGAGGAACTCGGCGAGCGCCCCGTGCTCGCGCCCGGACTGCACGCGGACGACATCGAGACCGCGCCGCCGCGCGGCGGCCGCCGAGCGATCCTGCCAGTCGCGGACCCGCTCGCCCAGCCGCTCGACATCGCGCGCGGAGAGCAGGCGGGGCTCGCCCGATTCCGCGTCGTACGCCTCGATCCAGCCGGTCGACACCGGGGGCAGCTCGAAGGCGAAGGTGCTGTCGACCATCACGAAGAACACGTCGTGCAGCACGTTCAGCGCCGCGAACTCCTCGACGAGAGTCTCCGGCGGATCGACGAGAAAGTCCGACACGACCGGCATGAGCGAGCGCTTGCGAAGCAGGCCGGCCAGGTCGCCGTGCCCCTCCGGGGCACGCTCGCCGCCCGCGTCCGACAGGCTGTCCTGATAGATGTCCACGCAGTGCATGGCGTGATTCCTGCCCGTGCGCGGCCGCGCGGCCAGCCGCCGCCGGCCGCCGTCCATGGCGACGAGCCCGACCAGGTCCTGGCAGAAGGCCGCGGCCAGCCCCAGGGTGGCCACCGTGCGGGCGATCACCTTGGCGATCGGCGTGCCGGCGACGCCGCACCGCGTCGAACGCGACGTGTCGGCGACGATGATGACCGGCGCGCTGCTCTCCTGCTCGAACTCGCGGGTGATCAGCGGGCTGAAGTTGGTGAGGCTCGACTGCGGCCAGTCGACCGCCGAGGGCCGGTCGCCGGGCTGCCAGTCGCGCAGGCCGACCAGATCGAAGCCCGATCCGTGGAAGACGCTCCGGTGCGCGCCCAGCGCGAGCTCGCGCATCCGGCGCAGCACGACCAGCTCGATGTCCTGGATCTCCTCCCAGCTGACCAGCCGCTCCGCGACGGGCGTCGTCATGGAATCGGCACGCGCTCGACGATGTCGTCGATCACGGTCTCCACCCGGACCCCGTGGTTGGCCGCGTGCGGCGCGAGCCACACGCGGTGGCCGAGGATGTACCGGGCGAGCTGCTGCACGTCCTCGGGATGCACCTCCGCGCGGCCGCCGGCGAGCAGCGCCCACACCTTCACCAGGCGCCCCCAGCAGATGGTCGCGCGCGGCGATGCCCCCAGGTCGACGAACCGCTCGACCAGCTCCGACGGCGACCGGGTGAACCACTCGGTGTCCGCGTCGTACGGCCGGGAGGCGGCTACCAGCCGCTGGATGTAGCGCCCCAGCGCCTCGTGCAGGAAGACGCGCTCGGTGATGGCCGACCGCAGCTCGATGACCCGCTCCTTGCGGATCAGGCCGTCGAGCCGGACCTTCTTGAAGTCGAAGTCGACCAGCTTCCGCTCCTCGTCCGGCGGCAGGTAGCCGATGGTCACCATGATCGCGAAGCGGTCCGTGGCGGCCTCCGACAGCGGGAACGTGCCCTGCCCCAGCTCGACCGGGTTCATCGTGGCGATGGCGAAGCTGAAGGCCGGCAACTGGTAGGTCTGCTTGCCGACGGTGACCGCCCGATCCTGGAGGCCCTCGAGGAAGGCGCTCTGCGACTTGAGCGGAATCCGGTTGATCTCGTCGAGCAGGATGACCTCCGCCGACGCCAGCGGGCCGAACTCGGTCATCAGGGCGCCGGTGACCGGGTTCACCATCTCGAATCCGACGACCTCGGTCGGCTGCAGGTCCGCCCGTCCCTGCAGGCGGGCGAACTTGGCCCCGCTGATGGCCGCCAGGATGACGCCGAAGAACGTCTTCCCCACGCCGGGAACGCCGCGCAGCAGCAGGTTGCCGGCATTGACCTGGCGCTGCTGCTCGCGGTCGTAGGTCGTCGGGATCTCGGCCATCAGCACCATGTTCGCGAGCGCCTTCTCCCGCTCGTACCCGACGAGCGCCTTGCTCCCCTCGGCGACAATCGCCGCGTGGAAGTCGACCGCGTCCCTGAGGTCCGCATCCATAAGCTTCAATTAGATGGGGCTGCGCCCCAAGCCCCCGGCGTCCGTTTGCGGGGACCCCTTCGCCCCGCGCCACTCCCGCCGAGCCGCGCCGTGCGCGGCTTGCGCCGGCTGCGCCGGCGCCTCAGTTATCAGACGGCGCTACGGCCCAAGCCCCGGCGTCCGCTTGCGGGGGCCCCTGCGCCCCGCGCCGCTCCCGCCGAGGCGCGCCGTGCGCGGCTTGGGGTTAACCCGGCCCACTCTGCCGCCGCGTGGCGGGCGTTCAGCTTGCGTCGCTCCCGTCCTCGAGGGCGGCGATTGCCTTGCCGACGCGCACGTAGCGGGCGTACCGGTCCTGGTACGTCTGGAGCTTCTCCTGATTGACGGCGGCCAGGCGGGCCCGCAGCGCTTCGGCCGCGTCTCCGTCGGCTTTCGCCAGGGCGGATTCGGCTGCCGCGGCGCGCTCCTTGTACTTGAGGTCGTGCTGCCGCTCCCAGGCCAGCCAGTCGGCCGTCCAGCGCGCGTGGGCCGCCTCCACGGCCTGCCGCGAGAAGGGAAACCGGCCGCCGCTCGCGGCGTCGAGCCGCGCGAACGCCTCGGGGAACAGCGCGCGCGCCGTCCGCGCCACCTCGGACCAGGCCACGAAGCGCTCCGGGTCGGCGTGTCCCGCCGCCACGGCCGGTCCGAACGCGGCCAGCAACTGCAGCAGCGCCTGCTCGCGCCGCCGGCGCCGGAGCTCGGGCAGCAGCAGCGCCACACCCACGCCTGCCGCCAGCAGGACGACGACCGCCAGAAGTCCCGCTCCGGTCACGCTCCCGCCATTCGGCCGCTCAGTACTGCAGGGCCGCCACGACACGCTCGCCCGCGAGCCGCCCGCGGCCCTCGAGCGCCGTCAGCTCGACCAGGAACGAGAGCCCCGCCACCCGCGCGCCGCGGCGCTTGACGAGGGCGACGCTGGCCTGCGCCGTACCGCCGGTCGCCAGCAGATCATCCACGATCAGGGCGCGCTGGCCCGTCGCGAGCGCGTCGTCGTGGATCTCGAGGGTGTCGCTGCCGTACTCGAGATCGTAGGTGACCTGCGTCGTCCGCCACGGCAGCTTGCCCGGCTTGCGCACCGGCACGAAGCCCACGCCCAGGCGGTCGGCAACGGCCGCGCCCAGGATGAAGCCGCGGCTCTCGATGCCGACCACGACGTCGGGCCGCGGGTCGCGATAGGGGTCGGTCACGACCTCGACCGCCGCCCGGAAGCCGTCGGCATCCTTCAGCAGCGTCGTGATGTCCCTGAAGAGAATCCCCGGCTTCGGAAAGTCCGGCACCTCCCTGATCAACCGTCTCAACGCGTCCATCGCACTCCCCTGCCCCCGCGGCCGTTCATCTCCGGATCGCGAACCCGGCGAACTGGCCGGTCGGCTGCAGTCCTTCCGTCGTCACGCCGTCGACGCGCGCGAGGGGCGGCCCGCGGCGAATGAGGCGCTCGAAGCGGGCGACGGCCTCCTCGTAGCCCTCGACCAGCGCCTCGACCTGCCCGTCGGCCAGGTTCCGGACGTAGCCGCAGAGACCCTCGCGGCTGGCCGCCGCCTCCGTGAAGAACCGGAACCCCACGCCCTGCACCAGGCCGCGCACGAGATAGCGTCGGGCAATCAGAACGTCCATCGACCGGTGCGCGATTATAGCCGACTCGTTTCACGCGCTCGTCGCGTAAGTCTTTGCGGTACCCGCATGTACGGACGCACGAAGCGCGGCGCGGCCGGCCGCGGACTGTGGTACCCTCGTCCCGGGCCGGATGAGTCGCCGGCGCCGCCAACGAGGAGAAACAAGATGACTGCTGCCACTCGGCTCGGTGCCGGCATGCTGCTGTTCGCCGCCCTCCTGCTCCGGGGCCCCGCGCCCGCCGCGCAGTTCGACAGCGTCGGCTCGCTCGACTTTCCGACCTCCGCGCGCTCGGCCGAGGCCCAGCAGCACTTCCTGCGCGGCGTCGCCATCCTGCACAGCTTCGGGTGGCTGCAGGCCATCGAGCAGTTCCGCGCGGCCCAGGCGCTCGAGCCGGACTTCGCCCTCGCGTACTGGGGCGAGACGCTGTGCTACAACCACCCGCTCTTCGCCACCTCGGCCGACGACGACAACCCGCGGGCCGCGCTGGCGCGCCTGGGCGCCACGCCCGCCGAGCGGCTCGCCAAGGCGCCGACGCCGCGCGAGAAGGGCTTCCTGCAGGCCGTCGAGGCGCTGTGGGCCGAGGGCGATTACGACGAGCGGCGCGTCGCCTACATGGAGGCCATGGGACGGCTCTACCGGCAGTTTCCCGACGACCATGAGGTAGCGACGTTCTACGCCCTGTCGCTGCTCAGCGGATCGCGCGCGCTGGGGGATCAGTCGGGGCGCCTCGAGATGCAGGCCGGGGCCATCGCGCTCGGCGTCTTCGGGGTCAACCCGGACCATCCGGGCGCGCCGCACTACGCGATTCACGCCTTCGACGATCCGATCCACGCGCCGCTCGCGCTGCCGTCGGCCCGGCGCTACGCCGAGATCGCTCCGGCCGTGGCGCACGCCCGGCACATGCCGACGCACATCTTCATCCAGCACGGCATGTGGGACCTCGTCTCGCAACACAACCAGTCGGCCTACGACGCGGCCCGCGCGCTCTGGAGCCCCGGCGACAGCGTGGGCGATACGGTCCATCCGCTCGACTGGGGCCAGTACGGCGACCTCCAGCGCGGCGACTACGCCCGGGCGCGCGACTGGATCGAGCGCCTCGAGAAGGTGATCGACGAGAGCGACGGCGCGCAGCGGGCCGTCGATTCGCTGGCGCTGCTGCGCGCGCGCTACGTGGTCGAGACCGAGGAGTGGAAGACCGCGCCGCCCACCGGCGACAGCTCGGCGCACGAGCTGCTGGCGACCGGGCTCAGCGCGTTCCGCCAGGGCGACGCCGACACGGTCCGCAGCGCGGCCGCCGCGCTCGAGGCCCGCGCGGCCGACGGCGGCAAGCCGGCGCAGATCATGCACAAGCAGGTGGCGGCGCTGGCGGCGTTGGCCGCCGGACGCGGCGAGGAGGCGGTGGCGCACATGGACGCGGCCATCGCCGTTGTCGAGACGATGCGGCCGCCCAACGGCGCCGCGAACCCGGTCAAGCCGCCGTACGAGCTGTACGGCGAGATCCTGCTGGAGCTCGGACAACCCGCCGCGGCGGCCGAGAAGTTCGAGCAGTCGCTGCTGCGCATGCCGGGCCGCACGCGCTCGCTGCTGGGCGCCGCGCGCGCGGCGGCGGCGAGCGGCGACGCCGAGACGGCGCGGTCGCGGTACGAGACGCTCAGCGGCCAGTGGCGCGGGCAGCCCGACCATCCGGCGGTCTCCGAGGCCCGCGAGTTCAAGGCGGATCGCGGCTGAGTGGCGTCCCCGCAAACGGACGCCGGGGGTTCGCGGCGCAGCCCCGTCTGATTTCTGATTGAGGATGGTCCCATGCGGAAGACATTGTCCACGGCGCTCGCGGGCGCGCTGCTGCTCGGTGCGACCGGCGCCGCCCAGTCACCGGACACGTACGACTACTGGCAGCATCAGCGGCGGATGGTGAGCTACGGCCAGCAGGCCATCTTCATGTGCAACGGCCTGTTCACCTCGCACCGCACGCTCGAGCAGGTCTACGCCCAGGAGCTGGCCTTCCTGCCGGAGCCGGTGGGGACGCCGGCCGGCGGCGACTACGCGATCGACCGCGAACGACGGGCCGTGACGATCGGCGCCGGGCACGGCGTCCCGCAGATGCGGGCCGCGTTCCGCGAGGGCATCGGCTGCGTCATCCTCGGCCCCGGGCAGACCCTGGACGACATCGGCGCCCTGCCGGTGCAGACGCTGGCGGCGCCGGCGGGCGATCCGGCGGCGATTCCCTGGCCGGACGGCGATCTCGTCGCGCGGCGGGCGCTGCCGTCCTACATCGACGAGGGCGCGCTGCAGGCGGCGTCCGACTGGTCGTTCGAGCGCGAGTCGCCGGAGCAGGTCACGCTGAGCCTGCTCGTCGTCCATCGCGGCGCGATCGTCCACGAGCGCTACGCGCCGGGCGTCGAGATGACGACGCGGACGCGCACCTGGTCGACCGCCAAGAGCATCGCCTCGACGCTGATCGGCATGCTCGTCGACGACGGCAGGCTGGGGCTGGACGAGCCCCTGGGCTACGACTTCTTCCCGCAGGCGGCGGCCGCCGAGCACGACCCCCGCGCGGCGATCACGCTGCGCCACGCCCTGAACATGTCGAGCGGGCTCGAGCCGGTCGACAACGCGGGGCGCGAGTACGCCATCGGCTCGGGACTGTCGTACTGGGCGGGTGCGAGCTCGGTCGTCGGCGCGCGCAGCCGGGGCCTGATCCGCAAGCCGGGAACCAACTGGGACTACGAGAACTACGACACGCTGCTGGGCGTCTACGCCCTGAAGCGCGCGCTGGGCGGCGGACAGGCCTACCAGGAGTTCCCGCGGCGGCGGCTGCTGGACCGCATCGGGATGCGCAACACGCTCCTGAGCACGGATCGCTTCGGCGACTTCGTGCTGAGCAGCCAGGTCTACACGAACGCGCGCGACCTGGCGCGCTTCGGCCTGCTGTACCTGCAGGGCGGCGTCTGGAACGGCGAGCGGCTCGTCTCGGAAGACTGGATCGACTTCGTGCGGACGCCGGCGCCGGCTACCCGCGGCCGGGGCAGCTTCTACGGCGGCCAGTTCTGGCTCGTCCCCGACGGCCGGACCGACGTGCCGGGGGACGCCTACTCGACGTCGGGCAACCGGGGCCAGTACACCGTCATCGTCCCCTCGCACGACCTCGTCATCGTCCGGCGGGGGCTCGACTACGGACGCCAGGGCTTCGACCGCTGGGACATGACGCGCGAGGTGCTCAAGGCGTTCGGGAAGATGCCGTCGGAGACAGAGTCGGGTTGACCAGCCCCGTCTGAAGTTAGACGAACCGCACGAGCCTGACGTTGAGCGCCCGCGTGGGCCCCGCGGCGCCCTTCCACTGGACCAGGATCGGGCTCTGGTAGGTGCCCCAGCCGATCTCTCCGCGGCCGTCGCCGCCCCGGTCCAGCACCGGCAGGCTGATTCCCCGCTTCATGCGCAGGAAGTGCGATACGGGGAGAGCCAGCGCCCGGTTCATCAGCCGCGCCACCAGCGACTGCCGCACGCCCACGCGGTCCATGAGCGTGTTGAAGAGCTGCACCGCGTCGTACTGGGCGTAGCCCAGCGCCCGGGCGGGTATGCCCCGCGGGGACTGCAGCGCCTCCTTCGCCTCCTTGCCGATCTGCGCCATGAAGCGGAACGGATCCGTCAGCACCTCCCGCAGGTCATGCGTCATGAGCAGGGTCTCGTACTCGTTCACCGTCAGGCCCGCGCTGCGTTCGTCCGCGGGCAGCGACACGTCGAAGCGGCCGAACGACACCTGGTGCTGCCGCGCCAGCTCCTCCAGCCGGCTGACGAAGCCGAGGCGCGGATCGCGCAGGTTCTGGGCGTCGATAGCGTGCGCCGACGCATCGACCTGGACCTGCGCCCGGAAGACCTCCTCCTCGCGGTTGTAGGCGATGACCGTCGTCCGCCGCTGCCGGGTGCCGCCCACGTGGACCCCGTCCAGCTCCACGAACCAGACCGGTTCGTTTCCGCGCAGCTCGTAGGACGTGGCGTTGCGCAGCCCGCTGCCCATGAACGCGAGGTGCGAGTCGGCGTTGCGAGGCTCCACGGCGCGCTGCTGCTCGGAGAGCTCCTTCCGCAGATGGAGCTTGTCGTGGACGTAGTCGGCGCCCGGCGGAAAGAGCTTGTTGAAGACCTGCAGGTAGTCCTGGATGTTGTTGCTGTCGTGGTCCAGCACCGCGGCCAGGCGCTGGTCGAGATAGCCGGCCGTGGTGTGGTCGGAAATGTAGAACGCCTTCGGATAGCGGGTGAACTCGGCCCCGAACGCCTCGCGCAGCTTGCCGCGCACGTCGATGAGATCGAGACGGGACGTGGGCCTGATGCGGAGCGTCGTGTGGAAGGGGTTGTCCCCGGCGCGGGTGTGCCGGTTCACCAGGATCATCGTCCGGGCCTCATGGTACGCCATGGGCCGTTCGATACGCCACTCCTGCCCGGCTGATGGTGTCCGGAGAGGAGAAGGTGGTCGGGGCGAGAGGATTTGAACCTCCGACCCCTCGGTCCCGAACCGAGTGCTCTACCAGGCTGAGCCACGCCCCGACACAGCTACCCATTGTAGCGCAGTCGGCCCGCCCGGGTCAGCCGGTTTTGGCGGTCGCGCCGGCGAGCAGCGCATCGACCGCCTCGAGGGCGTCGTGCGCCGTCCAGTCGGGCTGCAGCGGCGTCACCGAGATCCAGCCCTCCCGTACGGCCTGATAGTCGGAGCCGGGGTCGGAATCCCACTCGAGCTGCGCGACGTCGATCCAGTAGTACGGCTGCTGTCGGGGATCGAACGCCTCGGTGACGGCCGTCCTGTGATTCCGGCGCGCCTGCCAGGTACTCCTGATCCCGCGCGCCGGACCGCGCGGCACGTTGACGTTCAGAAACGTGCGCGGCGGCAGCCCCGCCTCCAGGACGATCGCGGCCAGTTGCGCCGCGGTCGCGGCGGCCTGCGTGAAATCCGGCTCTCCGTGGACGCGCTTCTGCGACACCGCCAGGCTGGGCGCGCCGAGCAGCGTCCCCTCCAGCGCACCGGCGACCGTGCCGGAGTAGGTCACGTCGTCGCCCAGATTCCAGCCGATGTTGATCCCGGACACCACCAGCTCCGGAACGCCGCGCAGAATCCGGCTCGCAGCGATGTCGACGCAGTCGGTCGGCGTCCCGTCCACGCTGAACCAGCGCTCCGCGATCCGTGTGAGACGCAACGGGCGCCTGAGCGTCAGCGCGTGCGCGGTCGCGCTGGACTCGGCGTCCGGCGCGACGACGTAGACGTCGCCGAGCGGGGCGAGCGACTCGGCCAGCGCCGCGATGCCGGCCGAGCGCACGCCATCGTCGTTGGTTACGAGGATTCGGGGCACGCGGTGCCTCAGTCTATCCGCTCCTATATCATTGGCGCTGCCCCGATGGCGCATCCGTTCGACGCGGTTCTGCTCATCAGCTTCGGCGGGCCCCGGGGGCGCGCCGACATCCGGCCGTTCCTGCGCAACGTGCTGCGCGGCCGCCGCATACCCGACGCCCGTTTCGAGGCCGTCGTCGGACACTACGAGCGGTTCGACGGCATCTCGCCGCTGACCGCCATCACGCTGCGCCAGGCCGCCGGCCTCCGCGCGCGCCTGGCAGCCGGCGGGCCGCCGCTTCCCGTGTACGTGGGCATGCGCAACTGGCACCCGTATCTCGAGGACACGCTGGCCGAGATGGCGCGGGCCGGCGTGCGGCGCGCGCTGGCGGTGCCGCTGGCCGCCCACCACACGTACTCGAGCTGCGGCCAGTACAAGCAGAACGTCGTCACCGCCAGGCGCTGGCTGCGCGCGGCCGGCGGCAGCGACGTCGAGTTCACGTACCCGGCCGGGTGGCACGACCACCCGGGTTTCGTGGGCGCCAACGCGCGTCACGTCGAGCAGGCGCTGGCGGAGCTGGCGCCGGCGCGGCGCGACCGCGCCCGGCTCGTGTTCACCGCGCACAGCATCCCGCGTTCGATGGCGGACGAGTCCCGCTACGAGGCGGAGCTGGAGGAGTCGGCGCGCCTCATCGCGGGTGAGCTCGGGCGATCCGACTGGGCGCTCGTCTATCAGAGCCGCAGCGGCAGGCCCACGGACCCCTGGCTCGAACCCGATGTCTGCGACTACCTGCGGGCGGAGCGTGCGCGCGGACTGGCGGCGGCGGTGCTGTGCCCGCTGGGATTCGTGGCCGATCACGTCGAGGTGCTGTACGACCTCGACGAGGAGGCCGGCGACGTGTGCCGGGCCATCGGCCTCGACATGCGGCGCGCCGCGGCCGTCAACGACCACCCGCTCTTTCTCGACGCGCTCGCCGACGTCGTGCGCCAGACCTGGCGGCGCTACGCCGCGGGCCGCGCCTTGCCCATCGTCCCGCCCTTGCCACCGCCCCGGACCGAGCCGCCACCCCCCTCCCGCTCCCCGGCCCGCTGAAGATGTCAGGCGTCTGCCCCGCATAGCGGCGCAGACGCCGCAAGCCGCGCACAGCGCGGCTCGGCGGCAGCGCCGCGGGGCTGCGGGGCCCCCGCAAGCGGACGCCGGGGGCTTGGGGCGCAGCCCCATCTGAAGGAGGCCGCGCAGCCCCATCTGATTGAAGCGTCAGCCGGCCACCGGCGCGGCGCAGTGCTTGTCGAACGCGGCCGTCAGCTCGCGGGCGATGCTGTCGGCCTGCTGGTTCTCGATCTGGTGCCGCTCCATCATGTAGACGAGCTTGCCGCCCTGCAGCAGCGCCACCGCCGGCGACGACGGCGGGTACCCGGTGAAGTAGCCGCGCGCCTTCTCGGTCGCCTCGATGTCGGCTCCCGCGAACACCGTGGCGACGAGGCCCGGCTTCACGGCGTGCTGCAGCGCCAGCGCCACGCCCGGACGGGCCTTGCCCGCGGCGCAGCCGCAGACGGAGTTCACGACGACCATGACCGTGCCGGGCGTCTCGCCCAGCCCCTTGTCCACCTCGGCGGCGGTGCGCCACTCGACGGCGCCGAGACGCGTCAACTCGTCACGCATCGGCGCGATGAAGAACTCTGGATACACGTTGCTGCTCCTTTCGGACCCGGCGGTCCGTGGTGAAAGTCCAAGACGGACCAAGAGTAGCACACGGTGCGCCGCCGCCCGGTCAGCGTGCGCTGGCAGCGGCGAGGCGCCGGTTGAAGACCCGCAGCAGCAGCAGCGCGACGCCCCACTGCAGCAGGCAGGTGCCCAGGCTGTAGACGCGCAGCGGGTTCCACCACCCGGCCGCGTCGTAGACGGCCACGGCCTGGTAGATCCACCACCCGAACATGGCCGCGAACTCGACCGGCACCAGGTACTTGAGCACCCATTCGTATAGCCGTCCCAGGCCGCCGGTGTCCGGGCCGAGGTCGACCAGCTCCGTGCGAAACCGCGTCTGCCCGTAGCCGGTCACGGCCAGCGACATGAACAGCCCGCTGATCATCAGGGCGAGGCCCCAGACCCAGTCCTGGTTCTCGAACACCGCCATGCTCACGGCGGACGGCATGCCGCACACGATGCCGGCGCCGGCCACGACCCGGACCGCCGCGCGCCGCGACAGCCCCCCATCCATGAGCGCCCGCGTCGCCAGCTCGATCATGGCGATGAGGGACGACAGCGCGGCGCAGAAGAGCGCCAGGAAGAATATCGGCAGGAAGAGGCGGCCCGCCGGCACCAGCTCGAACAACTGGGGGATCCAGATGAACGTCAGCCCGGTGTTGCCGGCCGCCATCGCCTCCAGGGCCTCGGCGGTCGACAGGATGGCGAAGGCGGCCGGCAGGATCGCCATGCCGGCCAGCAGCGACGCCACGTTGTTGCCGACGCCGATCGCCGTGGCGCTGCGGACCACGTTCTCCTCCCGCCGGACGTAGATCGCATAGGTGAGCAGCAGACCCCAGCCCGCGCCCGTGGACCACGCCGACTGCGTGAGGGCCTCGAGCCACGTCCGATAGTCGAGGAGCGCCGACAGGTCCGGCTGGAACAGGAACGCCAGACCCCGGCCTGCCCCGTCGAGCGTCACGGAGCGGGCGACCGCAACCAGCAGCAGCACGAACAGCGTGGGAATCAGCACCCGGTTCGCGCGCTCTATCCCGCCCGCGACGCCGCGCGCGACGATGGCCGCGCCGATGGCGAGCGCGGCGACGTGGAAGAGAATCGGCTGCCAGACCGACTGGCTGTACGCCTCCCAGTAGCCGGCGGCGTCGACCGCCAGCTCGCCCGTGAAGCTGGCGAAGACGTACTTCAGCGTCCAGCCCGTGACGACCGAGTAGTAGAACATGATCATGGTCGTCGTCACGACCACGAAGCCCCCCATCCAGGCGCGGCGGCGACCGAGAAAGGTGGCGAAGGCGCCGATCGGCCCGCGCCGGGCGCCGCGTCCCAGACCGAACTCGGCGATCAGCAGCGGGAGCGACCACAGGACGAGAAACAGCGCCCACGGAATCAGGAAGGCGGCGCCGCCGTTCTGCGCGGCGATGCGGGGGAACCGCCAGAGGTTGCCGGTTCCGACGGCCATGCCCAGCCCGGCGGCGATGATCGCCCAGCGGGACGAGAACAGTTCGGGCTTCACCATGCTCCCAGCCGAAAGAGGCGCCTCCAGTGTAGCAGGCGCGGCCCGTACCTTGCCATGGATCGTATCAAGATCTATACTTGGATCGATGCAACCCTGAGGATGCGCATGACCCGCGAGGTGATCTTCATCAGCATGGCGGCCCGGGAGCTGGGAATGCACCCGCAGACCCTGCGCAAGTACGAGCGGCTGGGCCTCGTGCGGCCGACGCGGACCATCGGCAGCATGCGCCTCTACTCCAGCGAGCAGATCGAGCGGCTGCGCGTCATCAAGCGGCTGGTCGACGAGCTGGGCATCAACCTGGCCGGCGTGCAGCAGCTCCTGGAGGTGGCCGACGCCGTGGAGCGCATGCGCCCGCTGGTCGACGAAGAGGGCGGCTCGCGCAACAGCCGGCGTGCGCTGCGGCGGGAGCTCGATCGGCTGACCCGGCTGCTGGGACTGTAGCGGTCATGGATTTCAAGGACTACTACCAGGTGCTGGGCGTTGCCCGCGACGCGGCGCCGGCAGCCATCAAGAAGGCGTACCGCAAGCTGGCGCGCCGGTTCCATCCGGACGTCAATGCCGGGGACGGCGCGGCCGAGAAGCGCTTCAAGGAGATCAACGAGGCGCACGAAGTCCTCGGCGATCCCGACAAGCGGCGCCGGTACGACGAGCTGGGGGCGAACTGGCGCCACCACGATCGGGCGCAGGCCGCGGGCGCGGGACCCTTCGCGGGCGCGCCGTTCGGCTTCGGCGCCGCACATCCCTTCTCCGATTTCTTCGAGACCTTCTTCGGCGCGTCCGCCCCCGGCCGGCGCCCGGCGCGACCCGCCGGACGAGGCGCGGACATCGAGCACGTGCTCGAGCTGAGCCTCGACGAGGCGTTCCGCGGGTCGACGCAGCGGTTGCTGATCCGCGGCGGTCCGCAGCAGCGGCCGGTCGACGTGCGAATCCCGGCCGGCGCCACGGACGGTGCGCTCATCCGCGTCGCGGGCCAGGGCGAGCCGGGGACCGGGGGCCATCCCGCGGGCGACCTGCTGCTGCGCGTGCGCGTCGCGCGGCATCCGCGCTTCAGCCTGCGCGGCCGTGACCTGCAGGTCGAGGTCGCCGTCCCGTTGATGACCGCGGTCCTCGGGGGCAGCGTCGAGGTGGTGCCGCTCGACGGGCAGCCGGTACGCGTGAAGATTCCGGCGGCCACCCAGCCGGGTCAGGTGTTCCGGCTCAAGGGCCGGGGGATGCCCGGCGCCGGGGGGCGCGCCCGCGCCGGCGATCTGCTCGCCACGGCCCGCGTGACAATCCCGGGGCAGCTCAGCAGCGCGGAGCGCGCCCACTACGAGGCTCTCGCGGACCTCGCGAAGCAGACGGACCGGCAGGCAAGAAGGACGGTGGCGTGAGCATGAATCAAGCAACGGAGAAAGCGCAGGAGGCCCTGCTGTCGGCGCAGCAGCTCGCCGCGCAGGCGGGACATCCCGAGCTGGAGCCGGAGCATCTCCTCGTCGCCCTGGCGGAGCAGGCGGACGGCATCGTGCCCGGACTCCTGCGCCGGCTCGGGGTCGACCCGGCGGCGGTCGCCGCCGAGACGCGCGCCGAGGTCGCGAAGCTGCCGGCGGCCAGCGGCGGCGCAGCCCCCGGTCAGTCCGCGCGCTTCCGGCAGGTGCTCGAGCAGGCCGTGAGCGAGGCCCGGCGCCTCAAGGACGAGTACGTCAGCACGGAGCACCTGCTGATTGCCGTGGCCGCCGCAGGCGAACGGGCGCCGGCCGCCCGGATTCTGCGCGCGCACGGCGTGGCCGGCGACCGGATCTACGAAGCGCTGACGTCGGTGCGCGGATCGCAACGGGTCACCGACCCCCACCCGGAGGGCAAGTACGAGGCGCTCGAGCGTTACGGGCGCGACCTCGCGGAGCTGGCGCGTCAGGGCAGGCTCGACCCGGTGATCGGCCGGGACGAGGAGATCCGCCGGCTCGTGCAAGTGCTCTCGCGGCGCACGAAGAACAACCCCGTGCTCATCGGCGAGCCCGGCGTCGGCAAGACGGCCATCGTCGAGGGTCTCGCGCAACGCATCGTGCGCCAGGACGTGCCCGAGAGCCTGAAGCGGAAGCGGATTGTCGCCCTCGACATGGGCGCCCTCGTTGCGGGCGCCAAGTACCGCGGCGAGTTCGAGGAGCGGCTCAAGGCCGTGCTCAGGGAGGTGACCGACGCGGCCGGCGGCATCGTGCTGTTCATCGACGAGCTGCACACGGTGGTGGGCGCCGGCGCCGCGGAGGGCTCGATCGACGCGTCCAACATGCTGAAGCCGATGCTGGCGCGGGGCGAGCTGCACACGATCGGCGCCACGACCCTCGACGAGTACCGCAGGCACATCGAGAAGGACGCGGCGCTCGAGCGCCGCTTCCAGCCGGTGCTCGTCACGGAGCCCACCGTCGAGGACACCATCAGCGTGCTGCGCGGCCTGCGGGAGCGTTACGAGATTCACCACGGCGTCAGGATCAAGGACGCGGCCCTGGTGGCTGCGGCCGTGCTGTCCCAGCGCTACATCAGCGACCGCTTCCTGCCCGACAAGGCCATCGATCTCGTCGACGAGGCAGCCTCGAAGCTGCGGACCGAGATCGACTCGCTGCCGGTCGAGCTGGACGAGGCGCAGCGGCGCATCATGCAGCTCGAGATCGAGCGCGAAGCGTTGCGCAAGGAGACCGACGCCGCGTCCCGCGAAAGGCTGGCGCGGCTCGACAAGGAGCTCGCGGACCGCAAGGAGGAGCGCACCCGGCTCCGGACGCAGTGGGAGCAGGAGAAGGCGGCCATCCAGTCGTCCAGAACGCTCAAGGAGGAGCTCGAGGCGGTGCGCCACCGGATCGAGCGTGCGCAGCAGGCGGGCGACTACGCCGAGGCGTCGGAGCTGCAGTACGGGCGCCTGCCCGAGATCGAGCGGCGACTGCGCGACGCGGAGAGCGGCCTGCACGACGCGCCGGCGCAGGCGCGCATGCTGAAGGAGGAGGTCGGCGAGGAGGACATCGCCGAGGTTGTCAGCAAGTGGACGCACATCCCGGTCAGCAGGCTGGTGGAGGGCGAGATCCGGAAGCTGCTGCGCCTGGAAGACAGCCTGCGCGAGCGCGTCGTCGGGCAGGACGCTGCGGTTGCCGCCGTGGCGAACGCCATGCGCCGGGCGCGGGCCGGCTTGCAGGATCCGAACCGCCCCCTGGGCAGCTTCATCTTCGTGGGGCCGACCGGCGTCGGCAAGACGGAGCTGGCGCGCGCCCTCGCCGCGCTGCTGTTCGATGCCGACGACGCGCTGATTCGCATCGACATGTCCGAGTACCAGGAGCGGCACGCGGTCTCGCGCCTGATCGGCGCGCCGCCCGGCTACGTGGGCTACGAGGAAGCCGGGCAGTTGACGGAGGCCGTCCGGCGGCGGCCCTACGCGGTCGTGCTGCTCGACGAGATCGAGAAGGCGCACCCGGAAGTGCTCAACGTGCTGCTGCAGCTGCTCGACGACGGCCGGTTGACCGACGGCAAGGGCCGCACGGTCGATTTCAGGAACGTCGTCACGATCATGACGTCGAACCTGGGGAGCCAGCACATTGCCGAGAGCAGCCCGGCGGCCGCCGGGGGCGAGCTGGACGCCAGCGTGCGCCGGCAGATCGACGACGTGCTGCGCGCGCACTTCCGGCCGGAGTTCCTGAACCGCATCGACGAGATCATCTGCTTCCACGCCCTGGGGCGAGCGCACCTGGCCGCCATCGTGGACATTCAGCTGCGCCGGCTCGCCCGGCGGCTGGCGGACCGCAAGGTGACGCTCGAGCTCAGCGACGCCGCGAAGCGGCTGCTGGCCGACGAGGGATTCGATGCGCGGTTCGGCGCCCGGCCGCTGAAGCGGGCGATTCAGCGGCTCGTCCTCGATCCGCTGGCCCTGCGCATGCTGCAGGGCGACTTCGGCGAGGGAGACCGCGTGGTCGCCGACGTCGAGAACGGCGGCGTCGCGTTCGCGAGGCGGGAGACGGTCAGCGCGTAGGCGGGGACCCGTCGAAGCCGATCCGGTTGTGAGAGCCGTCGCAGAACGGCTTGTTCTCCGACGCGCCGCAGCGGCACAGCGCGAAGGGCCGGCGCTCGACCGGCAGCTCGGCGCCGGCTGCGTCCACCAGCGTGACGTCGTCGCCCTCGACGAGGAGCGGGCCATTCTGTCGCACGGTGATCTTCGCCACGTTCGATCCTCCTCCAGCTAGCCCATCTTCTGCATCGACGCCAGGAAGTCGGCGTTCGACTTGGTCTTGCCCATCTTGTCCAGCAGCAGCTCCATCGCCTCGACGGGCGACAGCGGGTTGAGCACCTTGCGCAGGACCCAGACGCGGTTGAGATCGTCGCCCTCGATCAGCAGCTCTTCCTTGCGCGTGCCGCTCTTCTGGATGTCGATGGCCGGGAACACCCGCTTGTCCACGAGCTTGCGCTCGAGGTGGATCTCCATGTTGCCGGTGCCCTTGAACTCCTCGAAGATCACGTCGTCCATGCGCGAGCCGGTGTCGACCAGCGCCGTCGCCATGATCGTGAGCGAGCCGCCCTCCTCGATGTTCCGCGCGGCCCCGAAGAACCGCTTGGGCTTCTGCAGCGCGTTCGAGTCGAGCCCGCCCGACAGCACCTTGCCCGAGGGCGGAATGACGGTGTTGTAGGCCCGCGCCAGCCGCGTCACGGAATCGAGCAGGATGACGACGTCCTTGCGGTGCTCGACGAGACGCTTGGCCTTCTCGATGACCATCTCGGCCACCTGCACGTGCCGCTGGGCCGGCTCGTCGAAGGTCGACGACACGACCTCGCCATCGACCGAGCGCTGCATGTCGGTCACTTCCTCGGGGCGCTCGTCGATCAGCAGCACGATGAGGTACACCTCGGAGTGGTTCTTGACGATCGACTGCGCGATGTTCTGCAGCAGCATCGTCTTGCCGGTCCGCGGCGCGGCCACGATGAGGCCGCGCTGGCCCTTGCCGATCGGCGTCATCAGGTCCATGACGCGCGCCGACAGGTTCGGCGCCTCCGACTCGAGCTGGAGGCGTTCCTGCGGATACAGCGGCGTCAGGTTCTCGAAGAAGATCTTGTCGCGCGCCTGCTCCGGCGGCTCGAAGTTGACGGCTTCGACCTTGATGAGCGCGAAGTACCGCTCGCCTTCCTTCGGCGGCCGGATCTGACCCGACACCGTGTCGCCGGTCTGCAGATCGAACTTCCGGATCTGTGACGGCGATACGTAGATGTCGTCGGGCCCGGGCAGGTAGTTGTAGTCGGGCGCCCTGAGGAAGCCGAATCCGTCCGGGAGCACCTCGAGCACGCCCTCCGAGAAGATGAAGCCGCTCTGCTCGGTCTGCGCCTTCAGGATCTGGAAGATCAGCTCCTGCTTCCGCATGCCGGTGGCGCCGGCGACGTTCAGATCCTTGGCGATCTGCGTCAGCTTGGCGATGCTCATGTCCTTGAGCTCGCCGATGTTCAGCGTGTCGCCCGCGCGCCGGGGCGCATCGCTGGGGCGCTTGGCTCCCGCGGGCTTCACCGCTTCCGCCGTGGAGGCGGCATCCCCGGCGCCCGCCCCCGCGGCGGATGATCGCAATGAACGTTTCTGATTGTTTGGCATAGGGTCAGATGGAGAGAGTGGTTAGAGACTCTGCGCCAGCCTGTCGTGAGCCAGGCACGACTTGCAGGGGCGCAGCCAGCGCGATGAGCAATGAGTTGGGACGCGACAGCCGGTTGGGATCCTACAGAAAAAAGCGAGTATAGGATCGGCGTCCGGCCATGTCAACACGCCGCGCGGTCAGTACCGGGCCGGCGACTCCCCGTGCGCAATCAGGCTGCAGCCGACGGTCGGTTCCAGCCCGAGCTCCCGCGCGCGGCGCAGGACCCCGGGTCCGTCGCTGCCCGGATTGAGCCACAGCACCGGGATCTTCTTGCGGGCCACCTCGCCGACGATCCGCTCGCCAATCTCCGGGGGCACGTAGAGGGTCGCCATGTCGATGTCGACCGGGACGTCGAGCACGGAGGGATAGGACGGCAGCCCCTCGATTTCGTCGCCGTGCGGGTTGATCGGAATCACGGTGCAGCCGGCGTGCAGGAAGCCCCGCACCGCCTTGTTCCCGAACTTCCGGCGGTCCCGCGACGCGCCGACCACCGCCACCGTCTTCATGTCGCGAGTATACCCCGTCACATAGAATGACGTTGCCGTGCCGCGTCACGTGCTCCTGCTCATCGGCGTTTGCGCGCTCACCTTCCTGGCCGGCCTGGGTCAACCGGCCATCACCGATTCCGACGAGGGGTTCTATGCGGAGAGCGCCCGCGAGATGGTCGAGAGCGGCGACTGGCTGACGCCGCACTTCAACTACGCGTACCGCTTCGAGAAGCCGGTGCTCTACTACTGGCTTGCCGCCGGGGCCTACCGCCTGGTCGGCGTCCGCGAGGCGGCCGCGCGCCTGCCGTCGGCGCTGGCCGGCCTGGGACTGACCCTGCTCGCCTTCCTTGCCGCCCGGCGCTGGTTCGACGACGCCACGGGGCTGCTCGCCGGCCTGATTGCGGCCACGAGCTTCGGTCACGTGGCGATGGCCCGGCAGGCCCTGCCGGATCTGACGCTGGCGCTGCTCGTCACGCTCGCCACGTGGTGCGCGCTGGTGGCCGCGCTGGATCCCCCGCGGCGGCGCGGCGCCCTCGCCGCCGATCGCCGCCGGCGCTGGCTCGTCGGCGCGGCGGTCGCCGCCGCGGGAGGCGTGCTCGCCAAGGGCCCGGTCGGCCTTGCGCTGCCGCTCCTGGTGGTCCTGCCCCTCGCCGGCTGGGAGCGCCTCGCGGGGCGTTCGCGCTGGCATCTGCGGCGCGCCCACCTCGTCCCGGCGGCGCTGGCGTTCCTGGTGGTGGCCGCGCCGTGGTTCCTCGGGATGACCGCCGTGCACGGCGTCGACTACCTCGACCGGTTCTTCGTCACCGAGAACCTCGACCGCTTCGCAACGGCCCGCTTCAACGAGCCCCGGCCGTGGTGGTACTACCTGCCGATCGCGATCGGCGGCATGCTGCCGTGGTCGCCGTACATGCTGCTGTGGCTGCCGGCGCTGGCGCGGTTCGCCGGGACGCGCCGCGTCGACCCGGCGACCGTCCGCCTGCTCTGGTGGACCCTGGCTCCCCTGCTGGTCTATACGCTGGCCGTCGGCAAGCAGCCGCGCTACATCCTGCCGATGGTCGCCCCGCTGGCCGTCCTGCTCGCCGCCACGCTGCGCGAGCGGCTCGGCCGCCGCTCGTCGCGCGACCATCTGCTCACCGCCTGCACCACCCTGGCCGGCGCCGTGCTGGTGCTGCTGGGCATCCTCGCCTATCGTGCCCGGCCGCTGCTGGTGGACTGGGACGGGCTGTGGACCACGGCCGCCGCCGGGGCGTTCTGGGCCGCAGGGATCGGCGTCTGTCTCACGGTCGTCCGGCAGCGCTGGACACCCGCGGCGCTGGCCGCCGCCGCGGTCGTGGCGACGCTGGTCACCTACTGCGTCGTGCTCGCCTCGCCGGGCCCGGCGCCGGTCGAACGGATGGCCTCCCTGATTGCGGCCAGCCGCGAGGGGGACGAGCGCTACGGCCGGCACGCGGTCTTTGCGAGAAACCTCGTGTTCTATACCCGCACCGCCTTCGTGGAGCTGCCCGTGCTGCAGGCGGCCGCCGACTTCCTGCGGGCCCCGGCGCGGGTCCTGTGCGTGCTGCGGGCGCAGGACGCGGACCGTCTGGAAGCCCAGGGCGTGCCGCTCGAACGACTGGGCCAGGTCCGCTACCTGGACACCGGCGGGCTCAATCTGCGCACGCTGCTCGACCCGCGCCCCGATCACCTGCAACGCGTCGTGCTGGTAGCCAATCGCCCGCCGCCCGCGCCGCCGGACGGTCCCCCTCGGGCTCCAAGCCAGGAGTCCGTGCCGTAAACACGGCGCAGACTCCGCAAGCCGCGCACGGCGCGGCTCGGCGGGAGCGGCGCGGGGCTGCGGGGTCCCCGCAAGCGGACGCCGGGGGTTTGGGGCGCAGCCCCATCTGGAGGAGGCCGACGCCGGGGGTTCGGGGCGCAGCCCCGTCTGATTGAAGCCCCATCTGAATGAAGCTACGGGAAGATCTTGCCCGGATTGAGAATGCCGTGCGGATCGAAGGCCGCCTTCAGCCGCCGCATCAGGGCGATGACGTCGTCCGACAGCTCCAACCGCAGATAGGCCGCCTTGGAGAACCCGATGCCGTGCTCGCCGCTGATGGAGCCATCGAGGCGCACGACCTCCTCGAACAGGCGGCGCTCGGCTTCGCGCGCCCGCGCTAGGGCGGCCCGGTCCTGCGGATCCAGGAGGATGTTGACGTGGATGTTGCCGTCGCCGACGTGCCCGAAGGCCGGCATGCGGAGCCGCAGGGAGCGGCGCAGGACGTCGACGGCCGCGAACAGCTCCGGAATCCTGGCCTTGGGCACCACGACGTCGTGGTTGATCTTGAGCGGCGCCTGGGCCCGCAAGGCGAACGACAGCTCGCGGCGCAGCCGCCAGAGCTCGGCTCGCTCCGCCGCGTCGCGGGCCTCTCGAACGCCGGTGGCTCCCTGCGCCTCGCAGGCGCGCCGCACGCGCTCCGCTTCGGCGGCGACCGCCTCCGGCATGCCGTCGACCTCCATCAGCAGCAGCGCGCCGGCGTCCGGATCCGTCAGGCGCCGACCTGCCGCGGCGGCCAGCGCCTCGAGGCAGTCGCCGTCGACGAGCTCGAGCGCGGCCGGCACGACCCGCTCGGCCACCAGGCGTCCTACCGCGCCCACCGCGTCCTCGACGCTCCGGAACGCGGCGCGGATCGTCGCGCAGGCCGGCGGCTTCGGGATGAGCCGCAGGACGATCTTCGTGATGATCGCCAGCGTTCCCTCGGATCCCACCAGCAGTTGCGTCAGGTCGTAGCCGACCACGTTCTTGACGGATCGGCCGCCGGTCTCGATGATCTCGCCGGTCGGCAGCACCGCCTCCAGCCCCAGCACGTAGCGCTTCGTCGTCCCGTACTTGAACGCGCGGGGGCCGCCGGCGCATTCGGCCACGTTGCCGCCGATCACCGAGCGCTGCAGGCTGGCGGGGTCCGGCGGGTAGAACAGGCCGATCCGCTCGACCGCCTGCTGCAGGCGCGCGGTCACGACGTTCGGCTCGACGACCGCCAGCAGGCTCCCCTCGTCGATCTCGAGGATGCGGTCCAGCCGTTCCATGGCCAGCACCACCCCGCCCGCTGCCGGCACCGCGCCGCCGGTGTACCCGGTCCCGGCGCCGCGCGGCGTCAGGGGTATCCGCTCGCGGTCGCAGAGGCGGGCCACCGCCGACACGTCGGCGGCCGAGGCCGGAAAGACCACCGCGTCGGCCGGACGGCCCCTGCGGAGCGCGTCGGCGCCGTACTCGCGACAGCTCTCGTCGTCCTGTCGGACGTGGTCCGGCCCGACGACCTGCGCGAGCGCCTCGATGACGCCGGGGGGGAACATGAACGCGGTCAGGCGCCCGTCGGCGCGCGGCCCGCGCCGCTCGCGAGGGCGTCCGCGAAGGCCCGTATCCTCTCGATGCCCGCTTCCAGGCGGGCCAGCGACGCGGCATACGAGAGACGCAGGAAGCCGGGCGCGTCGAAGGCCTCGCCCGGCGTCACCGCCACGTGCGCCTCGCGCAGCAGCGCCTGCGCGAAGTCGGCGGATGTCCGCAGGCCGGCGGGTGACAGCAGCTCCGAGATGTCCGGAAAGAAGTAGAACGCGCCGCCGGGGCGCACGCAGCGGATGCGGCTCTCCGCGGCGAGCCACGCCAGCACCCGGTCGCGGCGCTCGCGGTAGGCGTCGCGCATGGCGGCCACGCAGTCCTGCGGTCCGCTGAGCGCCTCGATGGCCGCCCGCTGGGTGATGGACGACACGTTCGACGTGGCGTGGCTCTGCACCACGTTGCAGGCCGCGATCAGCTCGGCCGGCCCGATTGCCCACCCGCAGCGCCAGCCGGTCATGGCGTAGCTCTTCGACAGGCTGCCCACGAGAATCGACCGCTCCGGCAGGCGCTCCCGCAGCACCCGCGGCAGGTTGTGGGCAACGTCGTCGTAGATGAGCCGCTCGTAGCACAGATCGAGCACGACCCACGCCCCGTGGCGGCTCGCCGCCTCGGCAATCGCGGCCAGGTCGTCCTCGCTCACGAGCGCCCCGGTCGGGTTGCCGGGCGAGTTGACGACGACGGCCCGCGTCCGCGGCGTGAAGGCCTCGAGGACCGCCGCGGCATGCAACCGGAAGCCGTCCTCCGGATGCGTGCGCACCGTCACGACCTCGGCGTCCGCCAACTGCACCTGGGCCGGGAGGCTCGGCCAGCCGGGCGCGTGCACGATCACCTGGTCGCCCGCGCCGCAGAGCGCCATGGCCGTGTTGAAGAGCGCCTGCTTGCCGCCCGCCGCCACGATGACGTCGCCGGGCTCGAACGGGACGCCGTAGTCCGCGCGGTACCGCGCGCAGATCGCCTCGCGGAGCTCCTGCACGCCCGCGTTCGGCGTGTAGCGGGTGAAGTCATCGGCTATGGCCGCGATGCCGGCCGCCTTGATGTGGGCGGGCGTCGCGAAGTCGGGCTCGCCGGCGCCGAGGTCGACGACATCGATCCCCTGCCGTCGCAGCCGGGTCACCTCAAGCGTCACCTGTTGCGTCTGCGACGCAGGCACGCGGGCCGCCCGTGGAGAGAGCATGCGGATCGGCCGGTCAGACGCTCACCGCCCCGAGGCCGTGCTTGGCCGCGAGCCGGGCCGCGACCACCTCGGGCACCAGTCCGGCCACGGAGCCGCCGAGGGCGAACACCTCCTTGACCAGCCGGGAGCTGACGTAGGTATACGGTTCCGCGGGCATCATGAAGACCGTCTCGAGCTCGGCGCTCAGGCGCCGGTTCATGAGCGCCATCTGCATCTCGTACTCGAAGTCCGAGATCGCCCGCAGGCCGCGGACGATGACGTTCGCGCGGCGACAGCGGGCATAGTCGACGAGCAGCCCGTCGAACGTGTCGACCTCGACGCTGGGCTGGCCCACGAATACCTCGCGGGCCATCTCGGCGCGTTCGGCGACCGAGAACAGGGCCGACTTGTCCGGATTGACCAGCAGCGCTATCACGATCCGGTCGAACAGGCGCGCGCCCCGCTGAATGATGTCGACGTGGCCGTTGGTCAGCGGGTCGAACGACCCGGGGTACACGGCCAGACGCGGAGAATGATCGCCCTGCATCTCGCTGCTTCGCCGGTCAGTCCCGACGGCCGCCCGGCAGCCGCGCGTAGAAGTCCAGCACGCTGTCGCCGGAGACGATCTCGCGGCCCCACGCCAGACCGGCCGCCGCCTGCCGGTCCGCCCGGCGCGCGCGCTCCAGCACCAGGACTCCCCCCCCGGCCAGCCGTCCTCCCACCGCAGACAGTATCGCACCAATCTCGGGGTTGTCATAGGGCGGGTCGAGCAGGATCACGTCATAGGTGTCCGCCAGCCTGCCGTCGTCGACGACCTGCGGGAGCGGACCCCGTACGATCCGGCAGCGCCCGGCGACGCCGAAGCGCGCGGCGTGCTCGGCAATCAGGTCCGCCGCGCGCCGGTCCTGCTCCACGAAGGCCGCCGCCCGTGCCCCGCGGCTGAGCGACTCGAATCCCAGCGCGCCCGTGCCGGCGCAGGCGTCGAGCACGCTGGCGGCGACCACGCGCTCGCCGAGCACGTTGAACAGCGTCTCGCGCAGGCGGTCGGACGTGGGCCTGAGGCCGGCCCAGCGCGGCGGCCGGAGGCGGCGTCCCCTGAGCGAGCCGGCGATGATGCGCACGTCAGCCGACCCCCACGAGACCGAAGCGTTCCGCCCAGCCGGCGACCATGGCGTCCAGCGCCGGCTGGGGCGGACCCAGCGCGAGCCAGGCGTGAGCCGCCCGCCGCGCCTCGTCCATGGTCGCGTGGTCGCGCAGCAGGTCGCCCACCCTCAGGGTCGGCATGCCGGACTGCCGCGTGCCGAAGAAGTCGCCGGGACCTCGAATCTCGAGGTCGCGTTCGGCAATCTCGAAGCCGTCGCTGGTCGCGGCGACGGCGTCGAGTCGGGCCTCGGCCGCCTCCGACAGCCGGCCCTGCTGCAGCAGGATGCAGTACGCACGGTGGGGTCCGCGCCCCACGCGCCCGCGCAGCTGGTGCAGTTGCGCCAGTCCGAACCGTTCGGCGTGCTCGATCACCATGACCGTCGCGTTGGCGACGTCGATACCGACCTCGATCACCGTCGTGGCCACGAGCAGATCCGTCTCCCCCGCACCGAACGCCGTCATGACGGCGTCGCGCTCGTCCGGCTTCATGCGGCCGTGCACCAGGCCGACCCTGAACTCCGGAAAGACGTCCGCCGCCAGGTGCCGCGCCATCTCGGTCGCCGCCTTCAGGTCAATTTTCTCGGATTCCTCGACGAGCGGATACACGACGTAGCCCTGGCGGCCCGCGCGCAACTGGCGGCGCACGAGCTCGTACGCTTCCCGGCGCCTGCCCTCCGGCGCCACCCGCGTCGCGACCGGCTGCCGGCCCGGGGGCAGCTCGCGAATGACCGACACGTCGAGGTCGCCGTACGCCGTCAGCGCCAGCGTGCGGGGGATTGGCGTCGCCGTCATCACCAGCACGTCCGGCTGCACTCCCTTGCGGCGCAGGGCGGCACGCTGGATCACGCCGAAGCGGTGCTGCTCGTCGATGATCACCAGGCCGAGCTCCCGGAAGCGCACCGCGTCCTGCATCAGCGCGTGGGTGCCCACCGCAAGCTGCGCGCGTCCGGCGGCCAGCCGCTCCCACGCCTCGCGGCGGGCGCGCGCCGCCAGCGCGCCGGTGAGCAGCACGACGTCGAAACGGGCGGGCCCCAGGATGCGCGCGATGTTGAGATGGTGCTGCTCCGCGAGCAGCTCCGTCGGCGACATCACGGCCACCTGCAGGCCGTTCTCCATGGCGACGAGCGCGGCCAGCAGGGCCACGATGGTCTTCCCCGAGCCGACGTCCCCCTGGAGCAGACGATTCATCGGCCGCTCGCCCGTCAGGTCGCCCACGATCTCCTTGAGCGCCAGTCGCTGATCGCCGGTGAGTCGGAACGGCAGCACGTCCAGAGCCGCGCGGCGGATCCGCTCGTCCACGCGGATGGTCCGCGGCTTGCGCGCGGCGGTGGTTGCGCGCCGCCGCAGCGCGAGGCCGAGCTGGAAGAGGAAGAACTCCTCGAAGATCAGGCGTCTCTGCGCGGGCGTGCGGCAGCGCTCGAGGTCTTCGAGCGAGGTGCCCGGCGCGGGAAAGTGCGCATGGAGCAGCGCGGTCCGCCGCTCGAGCAGCCCGTGCTCCCGGCGGATCTCCGGCGGCAGCGGGTCCGCGACCGCGGGCGGCAGGCGCTCGAGTCCCGCGTGCACGATCCGGCGCATCGCCTTCGAGGCGACGCCGCCGGCCTTCTCGTAGACGGGCACGATCCGGCCGGTATGGATCCGCGCGTCGTCCTCGGCGTCGGCCGCCAGCAGCTCGTAGGCGGGGTTCGTCAGCTGCAGGCCACCGCCCATCCGGCCGCGCTCCACCCGGCCGAACAACGCCACCCGACTCCCCGGCGCGAGGACGTCGGCCAGGAACGGCTGGTTGAAGTACACCGCCCGCATCCGGCCGGAAGCATCGGCGACCACCGCCTCGAGGACGCGCAAGCCCCGGCGCCGGGTCGGGCGCACGCCGCAGGCGAGGATCTCGCCGACGACGGCCGTGAGGTCGCCGGCGTCGAGCTGCGCGATCGGCTTGACGCGATCACGGTCCTCGTAGCGCAGGGGGAGGCGCAGCAGCAGGTCCTCGAGCACGTGGAATCCCGCGCTCGCGAGGTCGGACGCCCGGCGCGGGCCGACGCCCCTGACGTATTGGAGCGGGCTCTGCAGCTCGTCGGTCACTGCACAACGACCGCCTCGCCCGCGGCGACGCGCAGCTCGCGAATGCGGTAGGGGAGCTCGAACGGATCGGCCAGGTCGAATCCGAGCGGATAGGCCGCGCTGCGCGAGTAGAAGCGGACCAGCACGTCGAGCACGAACGCCGGGACCGGCAGGCCGGCGACCGTCACCGATTCGACCTGGATGCGGCCGATGCCGTCGCGGGCCTCGAGGGTCCCGCTGGCCGCCACCGGCAGGTTGCCCCGCAGATAGCTCAGCGGATCGAGGACGCCGCGCTCCCGCCCCGCCGCCACCGCGTCGAGGTCGATCCTGGCGTGCGCCGCCACGCGGCTGCCGCCAGCCAGGGTGATGTGGGGCTCGGCAACGCCCGGCGGCAGTTGCGACGCTGCCTGGAAGCGGAGATAGGCGTTGATCTCCCGCTCGAGCAGCACGACCCGCTGGCGCCCCGCCGAACTGCGGCTGCCGCGGTCGATGATGCGGGCGAGCTTGGCGGCCAGGCGCTGCCCGTCCTCCGCCGCGGGCTGCCCGCCGCGCTGCGCCGCGGCGGGCAGCAGGCCTGCAACGGGCAGCAGGCCCGCAACGAGCAGGAGCATCGCGGCCGGTCGACACACGGTAGGGCGAGTCTACAGGAGTCCGTCCCGGACCCGCGGGACCGGCTCTCCACGCAGCAGCGCGGCGACTTCCGGGCGCGTCGGAATCCCGGCGCGGGCCCCGAGCGCGCGGCACTTGAGCCCGGCCGCCGCGTTCGCGTAGCGGAGCATGTCCTCGACGTCGGCGCCCGCGCCGCCCAGCAGCCAGCCCGCAATGAAGCCCCCGCGGAACACGTCGCCGGCGCCGGTCGTGTCCACCGCGTCCACCCTGAAGCCGGGTGTGCGGATCTCGGTGCCCCCGACCAGGGCGAGGCTGCCTTCCGCGCCGAGCGTCGTGCAGACGACGCCGGCCCCGCACGACGAGCGCAGCGTCCGCAGCGCCCGGCCCAGGTCCGCCTGCCCCGTCAGCGCGGTCGGAAACTCCTGCGCCGTGATGATCACGTCGATCTGCGCCAGCAGCGCCTCCACGCCGGGCCGGACATGCTCGACGTCCACGACGGTGGCCGCGCCCGCCGCCCGCGCGTGGCGCGCCGCGGCCGTCGCGGCGGCCGTCTCGTGGCAGTCGACCAGCAGCACCCGGCCCGACCGCACCGCCTGCAGCGGCAGGTCCGCCGGATCGATCGCCAGCGCCGGGTGTCGCGACCAGAGGACGGTCCGCTGGCCCGAGCGCTGGTCGACGACAACCAGGGAGAGCGCGTTCGTCGCGCCGGACACGGTCTCGCAGGCCGAGATGTCGACGCCGTCCGCCGTCAGGCTGGCCCGTCCCGCGCGGCCGTTCTCGTCGTCGCCGAAACGGCCGATGTAGCGGGCGCCCCACCCGAGACGGCTCACGGCGGTCATTGCCGATGCCGCCTGCCCGCCGGGGCGCGAGGCGAGCTCCAGGATGGGAACCTTGGCGCCCGGGGGCGGATGGTCGGCGACAACCGCCAGCAGATCGGTCGTGTTCAGACCCATCCCGACCGCGTCGAACGGCTTGTCGCCCGCCGGATCCAGCCGTACCGGGAGCTTCACGAACCGATGCTACCATCGGCCGCCGTGATCTTGATTTTCGCCTTTTGTTTGCATACAATTGCCGCGTGCGTCCGCATGGCCAACCACTCACCAGGCGCCAGCGGGAGATCCTCGATTTCCTGAACGAGTTCATCGAGCAGCACGGTTACGCCCCGAGTCTCGAGGAGATCGGCCGGCGGTTCGGGCTGTCCTCGCTGGCGACGGTGCACAAGCATCTGACCAACCTGCAGGAGAAGGGCTTCATTCGACGGGCCTGGAACCGCAGCCGGTCCGTCGAGCTGATCCCCACCCGCGTCGGCGCGCGTGCGCTCGACCTGCCCCTGCTCGGCACCGTGGCGGCGGGGTCTCCCATCGAGGCGGTCGTCAGCTCGGAGACGGTCGGCGTGCCGGAGGACCTCGTCGGGCAGCGCGATGCGTATGCGCTGCGCGTGCACGGCAACTCCATGATCGACGAGCAGATCCGCGACGGCGACATCGTCATCGTGGAAGACCGCAAGACGGCCCGCAACGGCGAGATGGTGATCGCGCTGCTGAACGGCACCGAGGTCACGCTCAAGAAGTTCCATCTGGTCGGCCGGCGGGTCCGCCTGCAGCCGGCCAACCCCGGGGTCGAGCCGCTGGTCGTCGACGCCGACCAGGTGCAGATTCAGGGCGTGGTGGTGGGCGTCCTGCGGCGCTACTGAGGGAATTCCCCGACCGAGGAGAGCAATGAGCGAGCGAAAGCAGGTCAATTTCACGATCGTGCCGGACGAGACGAGTGACTCGCCCCGGACGTACGCCAATTTCTGCGCCATCTCGCATACGCCGTTCGACTTCACGCTGACGTTCTGCGAGGTGCTGCCGCCATCCGAGCAGCAGGTCCGGGAAGCCGAGACCCAGCGGGTGCTGCGCGCGCCGGTCCGGGCCCGCATCGTGGTGCCCATCCAGTTCGTCCCGAATCTGATCACCGCGCTCCAGGAGCACATGCGATCGTTCGGCGAGGGCACGCTCAAGATCGGTCCCCCGCCGGAGCCGGTTCACTAGCCCGCACGCTGGCCTTGGCTGCACGCAAGCGCCGCGCACCGCCCCCGCGTCCGGCCGCGGCCGTGGTGCGGATTCTGGACCTGCTGTCGAGCCAGCATCCGGGAGCCACCACGGAGCTGCGGTTCCGGAATGCCTACGAGCTGCTCGTTGCCACCATCCTCTCCGCCCAGTGCACGGACGAGCGCGTCAACCAGGTGACGCCGGCGCTGTTCGCGCGCTACCCGGACGTGGCCGCGCTGGCGGCAGCCGAACCGGAGGAGCTGGAGCCGCAGATCCGGTCGACCGGCTTCTTCCGCTCCAAGTCGCGGTCGTTGGCCGGCATGGCGCGCGCCGTCGCCACGCGGCACGGCGGCCGGATCCCCGCCAGCCTCGACGAGCTGGTCGAATTGCCGGGCGTGGGCCGCAAGACCGCCAACGTGGTGCTGGGGCACGCGCTGGGCGTGCCCGGCCTGCCCGTCGACCGGCATGTGCTGCGGGTGGCCAATCGTCTGGGCATCGCCAGCGGCGACGATCCCGTGCGCGTCGAGGCGCAGTTGGGCGGCGCGCTGCCGCCGGCGCGCTGGACGAGCGCCTCCGACACCCTGATCCTGCATGGCCGGCGCATCTGCAAGCCGCGCCCGCTCTGCGCTCGCTGCGCCGCGTCGGCGCACTGTGATTTCCGGGTGGCCGCGACCGGCGCGGAGGTCGGGACGCCGCGCCGCCCGGTGCGCGGGACGCGGCGATGAGGCCGCGCCCGAAACGCCGTCTCGGGCAGCACTTCCTCGAGCCGGCGTGGGTCGAGAAGCTGATCGCGGCAATCCGTCCCGGACGCGGTCAGACGTTCCTCGAGGTCGGCGCCGGCCTCGGCGTCCTGACGCTGGCCCTGGCCAAGCGCGGCGCCTCGGTCACCGCGGTCGAGATCGATCGGGAGCTCGCCGACGATCTGGCCGCGCGCGCGCCGGCGGCCGTGACCGTCGTCACGGCGGACTTCCTCAGGCTCGACGTCGACAGCCTGGCGCTCGCGCGGCCGGCGCGCGCGGTGGGCAACCTGCCCTACAACGTGTCGCCGCGGATTCTGCTGAAGCTGCTCCGTTGCGGCGCGCACGGCGCCGGCCTGAGCGACGCCACGCTGATGCTGCAGCGCGAGGTGGCCGACCGCGTCACGGCCAGCCCCGGGTCGCGCGACTGGGGACCGCTGGGCATCGCGACGCGCCTGCACGCCACGCCGCGGCGCCTGCTGACGCTGCCGCCGGGCGCGTTCCGTCCGATGCCCCGCGTGCGCTCCGCGGTCGTGCAGTTGACGCTGCGGCCGGCGCCGGTGAGCCTTCGCGATCCGACCCTGTTCGACGCGCTGGTGCGCGCCCTCTTCAGTCGGCGGCGCAAGACGGCCCGCAATGCGCTGCGGGCATTCGCGTCGCGGCACACCACCGTGCCGGCAGCCGAGCTGCTGGCCCGCGCGGGCGTCGACCCGCGGCGGCGTCCGGAACAGCTCGAGCTGTCGGAACTCGCTGAACTGGCGGAGGTTCTGGCCGCACCCGGCTGACAGCCGTGATATAATCCCGGTTCCTTCCCGCGCAGGCGATCCCAGCGGCCTGCAGAACCCGGACGCCCGTCCGGGGGCAATACGGCGCGCATTCGACGCACGAGTGTCTTCGTCAACACGATCGGAACGAGAGCCGTTGCTCGAGGTCGTCCCGCTCGGCGGCGTCGGCGAGTTCGGCATGAACATGATGGCGGTCGCCTCCGCGAGCACGACGGTGCTGCTCGACGCGGGCGCCATGCTGCCAGGGCCGGAGCACCCGGGCGTGGATCTGATTGTTCCGGATCTCACGTTCCTGCGGCAGTCGGAACGCCGCCTGTCGGCCCTCGTCCTGACGCACGGCCACGAGGACCACATCGGCGCCGTACCGTACGTGTGGCACCTGCTGGACGGCCCGGTGTACGGCACCCCGTTGACGCTCGCGCTGCTCGAGCCCAAGCTCGAGGCGCACGCGATCGACACGGCGGATCGGCTCGTGGCCGTCGCGCCGCGGGAGCGGGTCGCCATCGGCAGTCTGGAAGTCGAGTTCATCCGGGTCACGCACAGCATGCCGGACTGTGTCGCGCTCGCGGTCCACACCCCGGCCGGGACGATCGTCCACACCGGCGACTTCAAGGTCGATCAGACGCCCATCGACGGCGAGCTCGTCGACACCCACCGCCTCGCCCAGCTCGGCGAGGCGGGCGTGCTGGCCCTGTTCGCCGACAGCACGAACATCGCCCGCAAGGGACACAGCGGATCCGAACGCGACGTCATCGCCGCCTTCGAGGAGATATTCGCAAGCACCCGCGGAAAGCTCATCGTCGCGCCGTTCTCCTCGAGCCTGCATCGGGTGCAGATTCTGGTCGACCTGGCGGTACGGTTCGGTCGCAAGGTGGCTCTCGTCGGCCGGGGCGTGCAGCAGAATGCGGCTGCCGCGCAGCGGCTGGGCTATCTCGACATCCCGGCCGGCGTGCAGATTCGGGACCGCGACGTCGAGCACCACGCACCGGAGCAGGTGCTGTGCATCGCCACCGGCTCGCAGGGGGAGCCCCTCGCGGCGCTCTCACGCATTGCCGTCGACGCCCACCGCCACGTGAAGCTGGAGCGCGGCGACGTCGTGGTCTTCTCGGCGCGCGCCATTCCCGGCAACCAGCGCGCGATCGGGCGTCTCCAGGATCACATCGCGCGGCGGGGCGCCGGGTGCATCGACGCGAGCGTGAAGGCGGTGCACGTCTCGGGACACGCCAGCGAGGAAGAGCTCAAGCTGATGCTCTCGCTGGTCAGCCCACGCTACTTCGTGCCGATTCACGGCGAGTATCGCTACCTGGCTCGTCACGCGCAGGTCGCCGACGAGGTCACGAACGGCCGCGCCGCGGTGCTGCTGGTGGAGAACGGCAGCCGTATCGGCTTCGACGCGGAGGGCGGGTGGATCGCCGACACGGTGCCGGCCGGCCACGTGCTGATCGACGGCACGCGGGCGGGCGAAGTGGCGGACGAGGTGCTGCGCGACCGGCGCCATCTCGCCGGCGACGGCGTGGTCGTGCTGGTCATCGCCATCAATCCGCGCGACGGCCTGATCGCGGCCGAGCCGACCGTGACCACCCGCGGCTTCGTCGTCGACGACCGGACCGAGGCCGCTCTCGAAGAGGTGCCCGGGTTCGTCCGCCGCGTCCTCGCTGCCGAGAGCAGCGAGGAGCGCACCGACCAGGGCTTCGTCCGGGAGCGGATCCGGGTCGAGCTGCAACGCTTCCTTCGCAAGCGGACGGGTCGGCGCCCGCTCGTCTTGCCCGTGATACTGGAGACCTGACGTGCCTCGAGCCGCGCTGCCACACCTGATAAGCGAGTTCCTCGGAGTCGTGTTCTTCGCGATGGCGTCGGTCTGGGTCATCGCCCTGGTGACGTACGACCCGACGGACGCGGTCTGGTTCTTCAACACCGGCGGCGAGCTGCCGCCGATGAATCTCGCTGGTCTGGCCGGCGCCTTCCTGGCCGAAGTCTCGTACCAGATCTTCGGGCTGGCGTCGTACCTCGCGCCGGCGGTGCTGGTCGTCGCCGGCTGGTACTACTTCTGGTGCCTGCAGATCGACGCGGCGTACACCAAGCTCGTCGGTTCCATCCTGCTGTTCGGATGCAGCGCGACGCTGCTGAGCCTCGCGTTCGGCACGGTCGATGTGCTGGGCAAGACGGTGCGGGCCGGCGGGTACGTCGGGGAAAGCCTGACCAGAATGCTCGCCCCGTACCTGAACCGTGCCGGTTCGATCGTCGTGCTGCTGGCTTTGTTGTCGCTGGCCCTGATCCTGGTGACGCAGTTCTCCTTCGGCCGCCTGTTCATCCAGGCTGCGCGCGCCCTGGGCCGGGGCCTGGGCCGGGCGCGCGGCGCCGTGCGGCAGTGGTGGACGAAGCGCCGCCGCGACCGGCAGCGGCAGGGCGTCGTGCGCAAGCACCTCGAAAAGGCCGGCGCATCGACCGCACGCGCCGAGGTGCTGGCCAAGAGCCAGCCGCCGGCGCGCGCGGCGCGCCCGGAGAAGGCGGAGCCGCCGCCCGTCCCGCCCAAGGAGGAAGCGACCGAGGACCTGGCCGGCATGACGCCCATGCTGCCCCTGGAGGAGCTGCCGCTCAAGACGTCCACGGAGCAGCGCAACGGTTCGTTCGTCCACCCGCCCCTGGCCCTGCTCGACTCCCCGAAGGCCGTCCAGAAGTTCGACGAGCGCGTCCTCATGGACAACGCCGCCCTGCTCGAGGAGAAGTGCCGCGAGTTCTCCGTCGCGGGTTCGGTTTCGCAGTGCCACCCCGGCCCGGTGGTCACGACGTTCGAGTTCAAGCCCGATGCCGGCGTCAAGTACAGCAAGGTGGCCCGGCTCGCCGACGATCTCAGCCTCGCGATGCAGGCCGAGTCGGTGCTGATCGAGCGGATTCCGGGAAAATCGACCGTCGGCATCCAGATCCCGAATCAGGTTCGCGACGAGATTTCGATCCGGGAGCTGCTGGAGTCGGACGCGTACCAGCGCTCGCCGTCGAAGCTGACGCTGGCCCTGGGCAAGTCGATCCACGGCGAACCGGTCATGACCGATCTCACCCGCATGCCGCACCTGCTGATAGCGGGCTCGACGGGGACCGGCAAGTCGGTCGCCCTCAACGTGATACTCACGAGCGTCCTGTATCGGTCCACCCCGGACGACGTCCGTCTCATCCTCATCGATCCCAAGCGCCTCGAGCTCGGGATGTACGAGGAGATCCCGCATCTGCTCACCCCCGTCGTCGTCGAGCCGAAGCGAGCCGCCAACGCGCTGCGCTGGGCCGTGCGGGAGATGGAGAGCCGCTACAAGCAGCTCGCCACGGAGGGGGTGCGCAACATCGAGCAGTACAACCGCAACATGGCCGCCCGGCTGCTCGAGTCCGAAAACCAGGTTGCGTCCGACGGCGACGAGGAGTCCAAGCCGCTGCCGTTCATCGTCGTCGCCATCGACGAGCTGGCGGATCTCATGATGGTGGCCGGCAACGACGTCGAGGAGTCGATCGCCCGCCTGGCGCAGATGGCGCGCGCCGTGGGCATTCACCTGATCCTCTGCACCCAGCGCCCGTCGGTCGACGTCATCACCGGGTTGATCAAGGCCAACTTTCCGTCCCGGATCGCGTTCCGTGTCTCGTCGAAGGTCGACTCCCGGACAATCCTCGACGCGAACGGCGCGGAGCAGTTGCTCGGCAAGGGCGACATGCTGTACGCCCCGCCGTCCTCCTCCCGCACCGTGCGACTCCACGGTCCGTACATCTCCGAACAGGAGACCGCACGCTTGGCCAGCTTCCTGCGCAAGCAGGGCAAGCCCGGCTACGACGACACCATCACCGAGGAGGAGCAGCCCGCAGGCACGCCCGACTTCGATCGCGACGACCTGTACGATCAGGCCGCGCGCATCGTGGTATCGAGCGGACAGGCGTCGATTTCCTACCTGCAGCGCCGCCTGCGCATCGGTTTCAGCCGCGCGGCGCGGCTGGTCGACATGATGGAGGCCGACGGGCTCGTTTCGGCAGCGGCATCCGGCAAGGCGCGCGAGGTGCTCGTCAAGCAGGACTACTTCGAGGAAGTCGACCTGCAGCCCCGCTGAGCGGCCCCGTTTCCGTCGGGGCGGGTAAGGTTCGGGTCGTCGTCGGTCGATAGATCTCACGCGGCGCCGGGAGCGCCGCGGCTGCCCTATGACCAGATCGCACGCGTCGCTGACCCTGATCGCCGGTATCGCCGCCGCGTGGCTGATGTCGCCGCTGGAGGCAGCCGGCCAGTCGCCGGCCGAGCGCTACCAGGACGCGCTCGCCCGGGAGCGAAGCCTGCGCCAACCCGGCGCCGCGCCGGCGGCGGACGAATTCCGGGACCTCATCGCGGCGTACGAATCGATCGTGCTCGCCTTTCCGGCGAGCGACTATGAAGATCGCGCCCTCTGGCAGGCCGCGGGACTGGCGGTCGAGGTCTATGACCGCTACCGCGAAGACCTCGACCTCGAGGTCGGGATCCGGCTGCTGCGCCGGCTCGCGCGCTTCCATCACGGCAGTCCGTTTGCCGCGCGCGTGACCGAGCGGCGCGGCCAGCTGGAGGCGCTGACCCGCTTCGCGCGACTGACCGCGATCGAGCGCGAGGTCTGGGACGACGTGGTGCGGGTGCTGATTCGTCTCGATCGCGACGTGGCGTTCCACTCGGAGCGGCTTGCGGACCCGGACCGCCTGTTCTTCGACTTTCCCGACACGGACGCTCTCGCCGGGCTCCGCGACGCCACCCTGACCTTCGACGACGATCACCGCAGCGTGCACGGGATCAGGCTCGGCCGCCATCCGAACCGCACCACCCGGGTCGTGATCGACACGTCGGACGCGGACGCCTGCAGCATCTTCACGGTGTACGAACCCTATCGCGTCGTCGTCGACTGCCGGCGTCCGGAGTTCCACCCGGTCGTTCCGGCCAGCCCCCTGCAGCCGCCGCTGGCCGCGCTGGTTCACGCCCTGCGCTCGCCGCTCCACGTCGTGGCCGAGGCGCTGCGGCAGGATCGCTCCGCGGCCGCCCCGCCGCCGGCACGCGTGGGGACCGCCGCCGCCGCCGACCCGGACTCCGCGTGGTCGACACCGCTGCCGGGCGAGACAGGCGCCTTTTCGCTGGCCCGCCAACTGGGGCTGCAGGTTTCGCGCATCGTCATCGATCCCGGCCATGGCGGGCACGATCCCGGCGCGCGAGCGCACGGGCTGCGCGAGTCCGAGGTCGTGCTCGACATCGCGCACCGCCTCGAGCGGCGGCTCCTGACGCAGCCGGGAATCGAGGTCGTGCTGACCCGCCGCGACAACACGTACATTCCGCTGCGCGAGCGCACGGCGCTGGCGAACCGCGTGCAGGCCGACCTGTTCCTCTCGATTCACGCCAACGCCAGCCACAAGAGCCGCGCGCGCGGCGTCGAGACCTACTTCCTGAACTTCGCGCCCGATCCGAGCGCCGAGCGCATTGCCGCGCGGGAGAACGTGGCCGGCGGCGGCACGATGAACAACCTGGGAGATCTGCTGGAGACGATCGCCAGCAACAGCAAGGCGAACGAATCCCGGGACTTCGCGGGCGCCATCCAGAATTCCATGGTGGCCGCGCTGCGGCAGGCCGACCCGGACATCCCGGATCTCGGCGTCAAGCAGGCGCCGTTCATCGTCCTCATCGGCGCCCGCATGCCGAGCGTCCTGGCGGAGGTCTCGTTCCTGACGAACGGCCGCGAGGCGCGCCTGCTGTCGAGCGACGACTACCGCGATCGCATCGCCGACGCCCTCTTCGAGGGCATCCTCCGCTACCGCAACCGCCTGCAGCCCGTTGCGCGGCTGGCGCAGCAGGACTGAATTCGGATGGGGCTAGCCGCCGAGGTGCAGGCTGGCGCCCTCGCGGCCGGTCGAGCCGTTATCTCCACGCATGCGGCGGATCCCGATCATCAGGCCGGCCAGCGCCAGGCCGAGGACGAGGGCGACGACGGCCACGGCGCCGGCGACGGCCACGGCGCCCACGACCACGTCGAGCGCGGTCGTCTGCGCGGTCGTGGGCTCGACCACCTCGTAGACGAACGGTGTCGCGGGTTGGGACAGCATGTCGACGACCGCCAGCGGAGAATCCGAGCCTACCAGCTTTCGCGGGCGCTCGCCAGCTCGACCAGCGTGCGCGCCATGACGCCGGTCGCCCCCTTCGCCTGACCGGAGCGCGAGTCGCTCGCCCACGCCGTGCCGGCGATGTCGAGGTGCGCCCAGGGCGTATCGCCGGCGAACACGCGCAGGAAGGCCGCGGCGGTGCAGGCGCCCGCCTCGCGCCCGCCGATGTTCATCAGGTCCGCGGTCTCGGAGCGCAACTGCTCCCGGTAGTCCTCGTAAAGCGGCATCGGCCACACCCGCTCGCCCGCGCGCTCGCCCGCGCGCTGCACGGCGCCCACCCACGACGGCGGCTGGCCGAACAGTCCGCTCGCGGCCTTGCCCAGGGCGGCGACGCAGGCGCCGGTCAGCGTCGCCACGTCGACCAGATGCGTCGCGCCGAGCTCGCGCGCGTACCACAGCGCGTCGCCGAGAATGAGCCGGCCTTCCGCATCGGTGTTGACGACCTCCACCGTCGTGCCGCTGGCGCCCGTGAGCACGTCTCCGGGCTTGGTCGCGCGCCCGCCGGGCATGTTCTCCGTGGCGGGCACGATGCCGATCACCCGCGTTCCGAGCCCGAGCCCGCCGATGGCCCGCATCGCGCACACGACCGCGGCGCCGCCGGCCATGTCGTCCTTCATCCATTCCATCCCGTCCGCCGGCTTCAGCGAAACCCCGCCGCTGTCGAAGGTGACCCCCTTGCCCACCAGGCCGAGCACCGGCGACGCCGGCGCGCCGGGCGGCTCATGGCGCATGACGATCAGCCGCGGCGGCTCGGCGCTGCCGCGGGCGACGCCCAGCAGCAGCCCCATGCCGAGGCGCTCGATGGCGGTCTCGTCCAGGATCTCGACGGCGACACCGGTGTCGGCCAGCAGCGCGCGGGCCTGAGCGGCGAAGGCGCGGGGCGTCAGCATGTTGCCCGGCGCGTTGGCCAGCTCCCGGGCACGATTCGACGCCTCCCCCAGCGTTCGCCCGACCTCGACCGCCTGCCGCACCTCGGCGGCGGCGGAGTCCGGGTACACGATGTCGCAGCGCTGCACGCGCGGCGCGGCGTCCTCGTCCTCGGTCTTGAAGCGCCGGTCGTCGAAGCTGCCCAGCAGCACGCCCTCGGTGACGGCGCGGGCCGCCCGCTCCGCCTCGACGGCGCCGCGCAGGAGGAAGGCCACCGTCTGCGCGCGCTGCTGCCGCGCCGCCCGCAGCACCCTGGCCGCCGCGGCACGGAGGCGGGCCTCGCCATCCGGCCCCGCGGCCCCGAGACCGACCAGCCCGACCCTGGCCGCTTGCCACTGTCCGCCGGCCAGCCGCGTGACGAACAGCTCGTTCGGCTTGGGCCTGAACTCGCCCGAGGCGCGCGCACGGCCCACTTCCCCGCCGGCCGCCTCGTCCAACCCGGGGAGATCGGCCAGCGTGTCGTCCTCGAAGACCGGCACGATCAGGAGATCGCAGGACACCGCGGGCGGCGCCTCGGAGATTCCACGAACGGCAGGTTCCATTTGCGTAACGCGTGTATCCGGCGTGCTAGGCATCCGTGCATTATAGTGGCCGCCCGCCCGGTTCCGGCTTCACACCGGAGACGCTCTGCGGTAGGCTAGGAACCGGGCATGCCCGCATCACTCTCCGGCAGCTTCCGTCGGCCGCTCCTGGCGCTCCTCGCCGCGCTGCTGTGGGTCAGTGCGACCCAGCCCGGCTTCGTCGGCCAGGCGCAACGCGGCGGAGACGAGCGGCCCGAGCTGTCGCTGCGCGCCTCGCCGCGTGTCGCCTTCGCGCCTGCCGAGATCCTGTTCGTGGCGCAGTTGCGGGGCGGGGCCGACGATTACGAGGACTTCTACTGCGCGACCGTCGAGTGGGACTGGGACGACGATACGCGCTCCGAGTCGACCCCGGACTGCGAGCCGTACGAGCCGGGCACCACGAAGATTCGCCGCCGCTATTCCCAGCGCCGGCGCTTCGACTACGGCGGGCGCTATGAAGTGCGCATCAACCTGAAGCGGCGCGGCGACACGGTCGCGTCGGCCCGCACCGTCGTCGAGTTGCGCGGCGGCCGCTTCGGTCGTTTCGACTGAGCTTCCTTTAGATGGGGCTGCGCCCCAAGCCCCCGGCATTCACTTGCGGGGCCCCATAGCCCCGCGCCGTTCCCGCCGAGGCGCGCTGTGCGCGCCTTGCAGAGGCTGCGCCTCTGCTTCAATCAATCAGGTGGGGCTCTGTCCCACCCACGCCCCCCCGGCGTCCATTTGCGGGGGCCCCTGCGCCCCGCGCCGCTACCGCCGAGGCGCGCTGTGCGCGGCTTCCTCGAGATGGGGCTGCGCCCCAAGCCCCCGGCATTCACTTGCGGGGCCCCATAGCCCCGCGCCGCTACCGCCGGGGCGCGCTGTGCGCGCCTTGTGGAGGCTGCATCGGGCTACGGCACAGGCTGCTGGCTCGCGATCTCTACCGCGATCTCTTCGAAGCCATCGGCGGTCAGGCAGTATGCGGCCAGGTCGGCGGCTCCGTCTAGCGCTGGCCGCGGTGAGACGATGAGGTAGACGAACTCCCGGTACGACGCCTCCTGCCGGTCGACGGCCGACGGGCGGAGGGAGCCGGTGGGGTGCGAGTGGTAGACGCCCACGACCTCGAGTCCGCTGGCGCGCGCGGTGCGCAGCGCGGCGCAGTGGTCGGCTGGATCGATGAGGTAGCGGTCGGGCGAGGGGCGCAGGTTGCGTGCCCGCAGGGCGCGTTCGACCGACCCGGCGCTGCCGATCAGGAGGCCGCAGCATTCGTTCGGCAGGTCGTCGGCGGCGTGCTTGCGGATGACGTCCAGGGCGGCGCGCCGGATCGTGAGGCTGGCCGCCGGCACGGGGTTGCCACGCACGAGGCATCCCCGGCCGCGCCGGCTCAGGACCCGGGCCGGCGCGCGCCGCCGCGCTCGGCCAGCACGGCGCGCCAGGCCGCCGCCGATTCGAAGACGCGCTCGACGGCGCCGCCGGTCTCGAGCTGCTCGCGCAGTTCCCGCAGCTCCGCGATCAACGTGTCGAGCGCGAGGCCGAGCTCGTCGGCGTTGCTCGCGCAGATGTCCCGCCAGACGCTCACCGGGCTCGAGGCCAGGCGGGTGGTATCGACGAGCCCGCGCCCGGTCAGGGCCAGGCCTTCCGCGCCCGCCGCGGTCCCGACCACGTGCATCAGCGCGCTGGCGGTGAGCTGCGGGAGATGGCTCAGAAACGCCAGCAGGCGATCATGCTGGGCCGGAGACATGAGGTGCGGCCGCGCGCCGAGTCCGGCCACGAACTGCTGCAGGCGTTCCAGCGCCGGGCTGTCGGCATCGCTGGTCGGCGTGAACAGCCAGGGCCGGTCGACGAACAGATCCGGGCGCGCGTTGCCGAGTCCGCCCCGCGGGGCCCCGCCGAGCGGATGCCCGCCCACGAACGTGAAGCGCGGCGGCAGCGACTGCGCGCGCGCGACGATTTCGCGCTTCGTGCTGCCGACGTCCGTCACGATGGCGGATCCGGGGACATGGTCGTCCAGGGCCGCCAGCAGCTCGAGGTTCTGCCGTACGGGCGCGGCCAGGATGACCAGCTCCGCCTCCGCGATCACCACGGGGTCGTCGGCCGCCACGTCGATGGCGTGGCGGACCATGGCCAGCTCGAGCACGTCCTTGCGATCGACGCCGATCACCAGGCCGCCCGGCCAACGCTCGCGGGCGGCAAGCGCAATCGATCCGCCGACGAGGCCCAGCCCGATGATCGCGATCTTGTCGAAGACCGGCGGCTCCGTCGAGGACGCGCCCGGCTGGATGACGGGCAGACGGCGGCTCGTCTCTGCCATGTCGGCGATCAGGTCCCCCACCTGCGGCGTGGAACGGGCTCGACGCAGATGCTGCGGCCGATGGCCGGCGCGATGATCCGGAGCTCGGCCATCAGGTGCTCGAACTGGCCCGGGAACAGCGACTGCGCGCCGTCGCTGAGGGCCTGGTCCGGATCGGGATGGACCTCGATGATCAGGCCGTCCGCACCGGCCGCCACTGCCGCGCGGGCCATCGGCGCGACCTTGTCCCGCAGCCCGATGCCGTGGCTCGGGTCCACGATGATCGGCAGGTGGCTCAGCTTGTGGATCACCGGGACCGCCGAGATATCGAGCGTGTTCCTGGTGTACCGCTCGAACGTTCGAATGCCCCGCTCGCACAGCACCACGTCGGTGTTGCCGCCGGAGAGCACGTACTCGGCCGAGAGGAGCCACTCCTCGATCGTCGCGGAGATGCCCCGCTTGAGCAGCACCGGCGTCCTGCTCCGGCCGAGCTCGCGCAGCAGCGTGAAGTTCTGCATGTTGCGGGCGCCGACCTGCAGCATGTCGGCATAGCGCGCGACGAGCTCGATCTGACTGATGTCCATCACCTCGGACACGAGCTTGAGGTTGTGCCGGTCGGCCGCCGCGCGGAGCAGCTTGAGCCCCTCCTCGCCCAACCCCTGAAAGCTGTAGGGCGAGCTCCGCGGCTTGAAGGCGCCGCCCCGCAGCATCTTCGCGCCTGCCTTCGCCAGCACGGCGGCGGCAGCCTCCACCTGCTCCTCGGACTCCGCCGAGCAGGGGCCGGCGATGACCAGCACCTCGTCGCCCCCGACCCGCACGCCGCCGATCGACACGACGGTCGGCTCGGGCTTGAACGTCCGGCTCGCCAGCTTGTAGGGCTCGGTGATCCGCAGCACCTCGTGCACGCCGTCCATCACCTCGATCAACCGCGCGTCGAACGCTCGATTGCCGCCGACGGCGCCGAGCACGGTCCGTAGCGCACCGGTCGAGCGGTGGACGTCGAATCCCTTGTCGACGAGCGTCGCGATGATGTGTTGAATCTGATCTTCCGACGCCCGCTCTTCCATTACCACAACCATAGGTCCTGCAACCTCCCCAGCTTCCATCAGACGGGGCTGCGCCCCGAGCCCCCGGCGTCGGCCTCCTCCAGATGGGGCTGCGCCCCAAGCCCCCGGTGTCCGCTTGCGGGGGCCCCTGCGCCCCGCGCCGCTACCGCCGAGGCGCGCCGTGCGCGCCTTGGGCGTCCTGGCATTCGGCCAGGCGCTCGAGGCGGCGGTTCTCGTCGATGATGCGCTCGAACAGCCGCGTGATGGCCTCGCCGTCGAGCGGCCCGTCGTTTGCCGCGCGCGCGTGCTCGAGCACCGCCAGCTCCCGTTCCGGCTGGTACGTGTCCAGACCGACGGCTTCCTTCAGCCGACCCAATGCCAGGGCGCACTCCGCGCGAACGTTCAGCAACCGGACGATCTCGGCGTCGAGCCGGTCGATGCGTTCCCGAAACTGCCGCATCTGCGCCGTCGAGTCCGTCGCTGCGCGGTCCTGGTCGGCTGCCGGATCCTTCGGCTTGTCGGTCATCGGCTTGTCGAGCTCCCGCCCTTCAACCAGCGTATGTAGCGCTCCACCTCGCCCGCCAGATCCCCGCCCTGCGACGCCCGCGCCACCGTGTTCACCAGCCCGCTCCCGACCACGGCGGCGTCGGCCCAGGCGCCGACCTCGGCCACGTGCTCGGGACGCGAGATGCCGAAACCGAGGGCGACAGGCAGCTCGGTGACCGCCCGGATGCGCCCGACCAGCTCGCGCGCGCCCGTTGCAATCGTATCGCGCTCGCCGGTGACGCCCAATCGCGAGATGCCGTACAGGAAGCCCCGCCCCAGCGTTGCGGCGCGCCGAATGCGCGCCTCCGTCGTCGTCGGACTCAGGAGGAAGATGGGATCAATGGCCACGCTCGCCGCCACGTCGCGCAGCTCGTCGGCCTCCTCGATCGGCAGGTCGAGGATCAGCACCCCGTCGACGCCGGCGTCGGCCGCGCGCCGGACGAAGCGGTCGAGTCCCATCGCCAGCACCGGGTTGGCGTAGCTGAAGACGACCACGGCGGCCTCGATCCGGGGCCGCACGCGCCCTACCAGGTCCAGGCTCGACGCCAGCGTCGCGCCGGCCGCGAGCGCCCGCTCAGACGACCGTTGAATCGCGGGTCCGTCCGCCAGCGGATCGGAGAACGGAATGCCGACCTCCAGCACGTCCGCCCCCGCCCGGTCCAGCGTCTCGAGCACGAGCGCCGAGCGCTCCAGGTCCGGATCCCCGGCGGTGACGAACGTCACCAGCCCTGTCCGGCCATCCGACCGCAGCCGTGCGAACGCCTCGTCGATGCGCGACATCTACGCTTCCTGACCGGCCTTGCGGCCGCTGATCGTCTCCACGTCCTTGTCGCCCCGTCCCGACAGGTTGATGAGGACCGTGCGGTCCCTGCCGAGCTCCGCCGCCAGCCGGCAGGCGTACGCCACCGCGTGGGCCGACTCGAGCGCGGGGAGAATTCCTTCCAGGCGGCCGAGGCGCTCGAACGCGGCCAGCGCCTCGGCGTCGGAAACGTGCGTGTACTCCGCCCGTCCCAGGTCGCGCAGCCAGGCGTGCTCGGGACCTACCGCGGCGTAGTCCAGTCCCGCCGAGACCGAGTGGGTCGGATCGATGTTGCCGTGCACGTCCTGGAGCACGTAGCTGCGGGTGCCCTGCAGCACGCCGGCGGTCCCGGTGGCGAAGCGGGCGGCGTGACGTCCCGGCACCAGCCCCTCGCCCCCGGCCTCGACGCCGACGAGCCGGACGGCTTCGTCGGCGACGAAGCCGTCGAATATGCCGAGCGCGTTGCTGCCTCCGCCGACGCAGGCGACGACGACGTCGGGAACCCGGCCGACCTGCGCCATGAACTGCGCGCGCGCCTCCCGTCCGATCACCGATTGAAACTCCCTGACCATCAGCGGATACGGGTGCGGGCCGAGCACCGATCCCAGCAGGTAGTAGGTGTCGCCGACGTTCGTGACCCAGTCGCGCATCGCCTCGTTGATGGCGTCCTTGAGCGTGCGGCTGCCCCCCTCCACGCCGGTCACCGTCGCGCCCAGCAGGTTCATGCGCACGACGTTGAGCGCCTGCCGCCGCATGTCCTCCGTGCCCATGTAGACCTCGCAGCGGAGCCCCAGCAGCGCGCACGCGGTCGCCGTCGCCACGCCGTGCTGCCCGGCGCCGGTTTCCGCCACCACGCGCCGCTTGCCCATGCGGACGGCGAGCAGCGCCTGACCGAGCGCGTTGTTGATCTTGTGGGCGCCGGTGTGCGCGAGGTCCTCGCGCTTCAGGAAGAGGCGCGCCCCGCCCGCATCGGCCGTCAGCCGCGCGGCTTCCCAGAGCGGGGTCGGGCGGCCGGCGTAGCGGGTCAGGAGCGCCGCCAGTTCCTCGCCGAACGCGGGATCCTGCCGGGCCGCGAGGTAGGCCCGCTCGAGCGCCTCCACGGGCTCGACGAGCGTCTCCGGCACGAAGCGGCCGCCGTATGGCCCGAAGTAGCCGCGCTCGTCCGGGTCTCTCCGCCCGAACACGGGCAGCGGCGTGTCAGCAGCATTACCCATCCGTCTCGTCCACCACCCTTTCGGCCGGCGGCACGGCCCGGACCGCGGCGAAGAAGTCCCGCAGCCTGGCCGGCGCCTTGACGCCCGGCGACGCCTCGAGTCCCGACGACGCGTCGATCCCGTACGGGCCTACCGCCGCGATCGCCGCCGTCACGTTCTCGGGCCGCAGCCCGCCGGCCAGGAACGTCCGGCGCCCGCGGGCCACCTCGGCGGCGAGCGCCCAGTCGAGCGTCCGGCCCGTTCCGCCGCGCCGGACCGGGTCGTGCCCGTCGAGCAGAACGGTCACGTGCGCCGGCAGCCGCAGCGCCGCCTCGACGTCGGCCGCCGAGCGCAGGCCCACCGCCTTGACGACCCGCACCGGCAGGTCCGCCCAACGCTCGACCTGCTCGTCGCCGTGCAACTGGACCGCCGCCAGGCCGACGCGCTGCACGACGTCGCGGACCCACGCTGGCGACGCGTCGACGAACACGCCGACCGGCGCCACGTCGGCCGGCACCCGCGCCGCTATCCGCGCGGCCGACCGCGGGTCGATCGCCCGCGGACTGCGATCCCAGAAGACGAAGCCGATGGCCGACGCCCCCAGATCGCTGGCCAGCAGCGCGTCCGACAGCCGCGTGATGCCGCAGACCTTGACCTTCACCATGTTCACGCCGCCGCGGCCGCGGCGCGCAGCAGCGCCGCCAGCGCCTCGCCCGGGCTCTCGCGGGTCATCAACGACTCACCGATCAGGAACGCGTCGTACCCGGCCTCGCGCAGCCCGACCAGATCGGCGCTGTCGCGCAGCCCGCTCTCGGCGACGGAGACCGTCGCTGCCGGGATCCGGTCGATGAGCGCGTGCGACGCCTCGATGTCGACCTCCAGCGTCCGCAGATTGCGGTTGTTCACCCCGACGATCCGCGCCCCGGCGTCGAGCGCGCGCGACAGCTCGGCGGCGTCATGGACCTCGACGAGAACGGCCAGCTCGTACTCCTCGGCCGCGCGGTGCAGCAGGCGCAGCCGGGACTCGTCGAGAGCGGCGACGATGAGCAGCACGGCATCGGCCCCCGCCGCGCGCGCCTCGACCAGTTGATAGCGCGACACGATGAAGTCCTTGCGCAGCAGCGGCAGGTCGGTGGCGGCCCGGACGGCCGCGAGATCGCTCAGCTTGCCGTCGAAGAAGGTCGGCTCCGTCAGCACCGACACGGCTGCGGCGCCGGCGGCCGCGTACTCCCGCGCGACCCGCTCCGGCCGGTAGTCCGCGCGCAGGACTCCCCGCGACGGCGACCGCCGCTTGCACTCGGCGATCACGTTGAAGCGCCCGCCCGCAGCCAGACCGGCGCGAAACGCGGCGGGGCGCGGCGCACGGCGGGCCGCCGCCCGCTCCAGGGCCGCCCTGCTCACCTGCTCCTCGCGCAGCAGCGCCTCGCGGCGGGTGGCGGCCACGATCGCCTCGAGCAGATCCGGACCTCGCGCCGCCTGCCTCCGCCCGGCGGCACCCTCGACCATGCTCATGCTTCCGCCGCCGCCGTCGAGGCGTCCGCCAGCTCGCGCAGCTTGGCTGCGACCGATCCATCGTCGAGGACGCCGGCCGCCATCCGCGTCCCCTCACGGAGCGACGCCGCGCGCCCGGCGACGAGCAGTCCGGCCGCCGCGTTCACCACCACGAAGTCCCGCGCGGGGCCGCGCGAGCCGTCGAGCACGCTGCGCGCCATCGCGACGCTCGCTTCGAGGTCCGCAACGCGAACGCGCTCGAGCGGCGCGGGCTCCACCCCGAAATCGGCCGGGTGCAAATGGAACGTATGCACCGCGCCGTTTCGACATTCCGAGACCTTCGTGTGACCGCCGACGGAGATCTCGTCGAGCCCCTCCGCGCCGTGCACCACCCAGGCGTGCTCGGACCCGAGCCGCACGAGGGCATGGGCAATCAAGTCCGTGTACTCGGGGCTCGGCACGCCGATCACCTGCCTGGTCGCGCCCGCCGGATTCGTGAGCGGCCCCAGCAGATTGAACGCCGTGCGCACGCCCAGCTCGCGCCGCGTCGGGCCGGCATGCCGCATCGACGGATGGAAGGTGGGCGCGAAGAAGAAGGCGATGCCGACCTCGGCCAGGCAGCGCTCGACCACCGCCGGCGCGGCGGCCACGTCCACGCCCAGCGCCGCGAACAAGTCGGCGCTGCCGCAGCGGCTCGACACCGAGCGGTTGCCGTGCTTGGCCACGCGGACGCCGCAGGCTGCCAGCACCAGCGCGGCGAGCGACGACACGTTGAACGTGCCCTGGCCGTCGCCGCCGGTTCCGCAGGTGTCGAACACGCCGCTGAAGGAGCGTGACAGCCCGACCGACTCCGCGCGCATGGTCCTGGCGAGACCGACGATCTCGCCGGGGCGCTCGCCCTTCATCGACAGACCGACGAGCAGGCCGGCAATCTGCGCCGGGGCCGCCCGCCCAGCCATGATCTCGGTCATCGCGGCGGCCGCCTCCTGCTCCGTCAGGTCGCGGCGCCGCTGCAGTTTCTCGATGAGGCGGGCAAACATCTAGGTCCCCAGGAAGTTGCGCAGCACCTGCCGCCCTTCGGCCGTGAGCACGGACTCGGGGTGGAACTGCACGCCGTGGACGGGAAAGTCGCGGTGCCTGAGTCCCATGATCGTCCCGTCGTCCACTGCCCGCGCGGCAATCTCCAGTACGTTCGGCCACGGCTGCTCGGCGACGGCCAGCGAGTGATACCGGCCGGCGGCGAAGCGTTGCTCGAGGCCGGCGAAGACGCCGCGCCCGTCGTGCTCGACCGTCGACCGCTTGCCGTGACGCAGCGCCGGCGCCGGCACGATGGACGCGCCGAACGCCTGGCCGATCGCCTGGTGGCCGAGACAGACGCCCAGGATCGGGATCGTGGCGGCGTAGGTGCGGATGAGTTCCACCGTGACCCCGGCGTCCTCCGGCCGTCCCGGCCCGGGCGAGATGACGATCTGCCGCGGCCCGAGCGCGCCGACCTCGGCGCACGACACGGCGTCGTTGCGCCGCACGAGCGGGTCGGCGCCGAGCTCGCCCAGGTACTGCACCAGGTTGTAGGTGAACGAGTCGTAGTTGTCGATCACGAGCACCATGACGCTCAGCTCACTCCCATGCTCGTCGGCCCGCGGCCGCGCTGGGCCATTTCGAGCGCGCGCAACAACGCCGATGCCTTGTCGCAGGTCTCCTTGAACTCGGCGGCCGGGCTCGAGTCGGCGACGATCCCGGCGCCGGCCTGGATGTAGGCCTTGCCGCCCTCGATGAGGATGGTCCGGATGGTGATGCAGCAGTCCAGGTGCCCGGCGAAGTCGAGGTAGCCGATGGCGCCGGCGTACGGGCCGCGCGTGGTCGGCTCGAGCTCCGCGATGATCTCCATGGCCCGGATCTTGGGCGCGCCGGACACCGTGCCCGCCGGAAAGCAGGCGGCCAGCGCGTCGAGACGGTCCTGGCCGGCAGTCAGCTCCCCCTCCACACGCGAGACCAGGTGCATGACGTGGGAATAGCGCTCGAGCGTGATGTAGGTGGGCACCCGCACCGTCCCGAACCTGCAGACGCGCCCCAGATCGTTGCGTCCCAGGTCCACCAGCATGACGTGCTCCGCACGCTCCTTCTCGTCCTGCTGCAGCTCCGCGGCCAGCCGCGCATCCTCGGCCTCGTCGGGCCCTCGCGGCCGCGTGCCGGCGATCGGGTGCGTCTCGACGCGCGGCCCTTCCGCGCGCACGAGCATTTCCGGCGACGACCCGACGAGGACGCGCGAACCCATCCGGATGAAGTACATGTACGGCGACGGGTTCACGTACCGCAACGTGCGATACACGGTGAACGGATCGACCGTCACGTCGGCCTCGAACCGCTGCGAGAGCACGACCTGGAAGATGTCGCCCCGGCGGATGTACTCCTTGGCGCTCCGCACGCTGTCCTCGAACGCCTCGCGCGTCGTGTTCGAGCGCACCTCGAAGTGGTCGTCCGGCGCGGCGTCGCGCTCGGACAGGCTGCGCCGCAGCTCGCGCTCGAGGAACCGGATGCGGGTCTGCGCGAAGTCGTAGTGGCCCCGCAGATCGCCCCCGTCCCCGACGGCGGCGTTGGCGATGATGAGAATCCGGTGCTTCACGTGGTCGAACGCGAGAATCGTGTCGAACAGCATGAAGGCGGCCACCTCGCGGCCGGGCTCGGCCGTCTTGCCGTGCTCCGCCCAGGCCCGTGCGAGGGACGGCTCGAACCAGCCGGCTGCCTCGTAGCCCAGAAACCCGACGGCGCCGCCGGTGAACCGGGGCAGCCCGGGCACCCACGGCGACCGGCAGCGCCCCATCACGTCGCGCAGCGTGTCGATGAACGGCTCCGCGCGCTCCTCGCGCTCCGCGCCGCGCTCGATGACCGTGCGCCCGTCGCGGGCCCGCAGCACCATGAACGGGTCCTTGCCCAGGAACGAGTAGCGCGCCAGCCGCTCGCCCCCTTCGACGCTCTCCAGCAGGAAGGCGTTGTCGGCATGCTCGGCGACCTTGAGGAAGGCCGACACGGGCGTCAGCAGGTCGGCCATCACTTCCTTGCAGATCGGCACGAAGGTGCCGTCGCGTGCGCGCTCCCGAAACTCGTCGAACGATGTGTCGTGCATGAGCTCAATTCAGACGGGGCTGCGCCCCGGCGCGCTGTGCGCGCCTTGCGGAGTCTGCACCGGCTACGGCGCAGACTCCTGGTTTCCCGTTGCGGCCAGTCGCCGTTGCGCGGCGGTGGCGAACACGTCGCGGGGGGCGGCCTTGCCGGTCCACCATTCGAACTGCCTGACGGCCTGCGCCACCAGCATCGGCAGGCCGCCGAGGACGCCGCAGCCGGCGGCCGACGCCTCCGCCAGGAGGCGGGTCGTGGCCGGGTTGTAGACCAGGTCGTACACCAATCGGCCGTCGAACGGGCCGCCGGGCAGCGGGCTGTCCGCGACCCCGGGGGCGGTGCCGAGCGGGGTCGTGTTGACGAGCAGGTCCCACGAGCCGGCCGGCGGCGGCAGCCCACCGGCGCGGCCGCCGACCACCCCGGCGACACCCGCGGCGCGCTCGGCGTTGCGAGCGCAGACGGTGACCTGCGCCCCGGCGCCAGCGAGCGCCACCGCCACGCCGCGCGCCGCGCCGCCGGCGCCGAGCACGCTCGCACGGCTGCCCGGCAGCTCCAGGCGGCCGGCCAGCGGCTCGAGGAATCCCGGCACGTCCGTGTTGATGCCCTCCCACCCGCGCTCGCCGGCCCGCAACGTGTTGGCGGCGCCGACCTTCCTCACCAACTCGTCCGTCGCGGCCAGGCCCGGCAGGACGGCCTCCTTGAAGGGCGCCGTCACGCTGGCGCCGCGCAGCCTCATCGTCCGCGCGAACGTCCAGAAGTCGTCCGCGCTCGTCGCCTCCAGGGGCAGGTAGACCGCATCGCACCCCGCGGCGGCGAAGGCGGCGTTGTGCATCGCCGGCGACAGCGAGTGCCCGACGGGCGCGCCGAGCACGCCGTACACCCGCGTCGAGTCCGAGACCGAGCGGACCCGGAACTCGTCGAGCATGCGGCGCAGGCCGATCTGACCGGGGGCGACGCCGTCGCCGGCGTAGGTCCAGGCCGACCCGAAGCGGTCGGGCAGCACGCGGGACGCCGCGCCCGCCGGCCCCATCGCCACCAGCACGCGGCCCGGGTCGCCGGCGCCGACCTCCAGCAGGGCCAGGGTCTCGGTCAGGCTGCGCGCCCTGGCGGCGATCTTCACGACCTCGGCGCCGGTCGCCCGCAGGGCCCGGTAGCGGTCGGCCAGATCGCCGGGCATGCCCTCGAAATCGTGCGTCGACAGCACGACGTTCCGCCCGCGCCTGGCCCGAATCAGCTCGTCCAGCCCGGCCCGCCATTCCAGGTCGACGTAGTCGGCGCCGAGCTCCAGCGCGCGCTCGAGGAGTCCGCGGCGCTCCTCTTCGGAGCCGCGAAAGCCGCCTCCCTCCCAGGCGGGCCGGCAGGTCACCACGACGGGCGTGCGCCGGCCGGCGAGCGCAGCGGCGGCATCCGGGTCGCAGACCTGATCCAGGCGCAGCTCGACCAGGTCCGCCCCGTCGACGCCATCCCGGTTCGCGCGCAGCTCGGCCATCGTTCGGCCCGTCACCGTCGCGCACAACCTGGCTCGCACCCGTTCACCTGCTCCCGACAAAAAAAGCCTCTTCAACCGCTGCGGCTGAAGAGGCTCGAAAATCCGTCTCGTCCTGAATGTCGACCTGCCGGCCTACATGTCAGCCCCTCCAGCGGGCACGCTGAACACGTAGCGCCACCACCAGCCGCGGCTGGCAGCGGCGTAGCCGTAACGGGCGCAGCGCCGGGTTCGACCGTAATGCATGTGACGTCAGACCGTAGCAGACGGCGCGACGGGCTGTCAATTTTCCGTGCCCGGCCGCCCCTTGCGGAGTTCGCGCCTGCCGCGCGACCTCCTACGGAGCCGACTCCGTGTCGACCGGCTCGAGGCGCAGCAGCGCGCCGTCCTGCTCGTCGGTCAGCACGTAGATCAGGCCGTCCGGCCCCTGCCTGACCTCCCGGATGCGCTGGCGCAGCTCGCGCAGCAGCGACTGCTGGCGCACCAGCAGGCCGCGGTCGTTGAAGATCAGGCGTTGCACCTCCCGCCCGCGCAGCGCGCCGACGAAGAGGTCTCCGGTCCAGTTCGGAAAGCGGTCGCCCGTATAGAAGAGCATGCCGGCGGGCGAGATCGACGGGCTCCAGAAGAAGACCGGGTCGTCGATGCCCTCCGCCTGCCGCGCGGTCTGCTGCGGCCCCGAGTACGTGCCGGTCAGGTCGCCCGAGTACGCCCGTCCGTACGAGACGACCGGCCAGCCGTAGTTGGCGCCGGCGCGGATGATGTTGACCTCGTCGCCCCCCTGCGGCCCGTTCTCCGTCTCCCACAGCTCGCCGGTCTCCGGGTGGAACGCCAGCCCGTTCGCGTTGCGGATGCCGAGGGCGTAGATCTCCGGCCGGTAGCCCGGCGTGTCGACGAACGGGTTGTCCTCGGGAACGGTCCCGTCGTCGTTCAGTCGCAGCACCTTGCCGGCATGGTCGGCCGGGTCCTGCGCGCTCTCGGCCTGGCCCACCGGGTTGCGGGTCGGGACGCCGATGACCATGTACACCTTGCCGTCGGGCCCGAACGCGATGCGAGCCGTCTGGGCGCCCCCCATGTACGGGGCGTCCGCCACGAACAGGTCGCGCACCTCCACGAGCGCGCCCCGGCCCTCGAACTTGCCGCGGGCGAGCACCGGCGTCCCCGCCATCCGGTGGTCCGGGCTCTGCTGGTGGTACGTGAAGTAGACGAACTGGTTCTCCGCGAAGCGGGGGTGCAGGGCGATGTCCATCAATCCCTTGCGGCGCCTGGTGAACACCTCCGGAATGCCGGCCAGCGGCTCGGGGTCGAGCACGCCGTCGCGCACGATGCGCAGCCGGCCGCCGTGCTCCGTGATCAGCAGATCGCCGTTCGGCAGGAAGGTGAGCGCCCACGGCCGCACCAGGCCCGTCATCGGCACCACCCGGAAGGTCTGCTCCTGCGTGCGGAAGACCCGCGGCTCGTCCGACAGGGCGACCACCGGCTCGCAGCCCTGACAGTCGGTCCGCCGCTGCGTGTCGTCGATCGCCGGCTCGAACTCCTGCGCCGCGGCCGGCGCGCCCGGCAGCACGGCGACGGCGACCGCCGCGACCGCCAGCAGCTCACGGGAATTGGCTCCGTTCAGCATCGGCATCTCCTGACCATGAAAGCGTTGCGCTACAGCATAGCGCGGTTCGTCCGGCGGCCCGAACATCCTTGACCTGCCGCCTGCGGTCCGCTATACACAACGGCTATACGCAGTCGACGCTGCGGCCTGCTCCATGAGACGCATCGCCCCCATCCTCTTCCTGGCAGCCGGCTTGTGCGCCGCGGCGCTCCCGGCGGCGACGACGCGCATGCCCCTGGACGAAGTGCGGCCGGGCATGCGCGGCGTCGGCCTCACCGTGTTCGAGGGCAGCCGGCGCGAGGAGTTCGGCGTCGAGGTCCTGGGCGTCCTGCGCAACGTCATGGGCCCGCGCCGCAACGTCATCGTGGCCCGGCTGTCCGGCGGGCCGCTGGCCGAGACCGGGGTCATCCAGGGCATGAGCGGCAGCCCCGTCTACATCGACGACCGGCTGGTCGGCGCCGTCTCCTACGCTCTGGGCTCGTTTCCCAAGGAGCCGATTGCCGGCATCACGCCCATCGGCGAGATGGCGGCGTCGGACGCCAACCGGGCCGAGGTCGCGCGGGCGGCGACGCTGCCGCCGGCGTTTCCGGCAACGCCCGCCGACCTGCAGGCGGTGATCGGCGCGGCGTTCGACCGGCTGCGTCCGTTCGCCCGGCAGCCCGCTCACGTGCGCGCGCTCGGCCTGCCGCCGGCGTCCGGCCAACGGCTGGGCACCCTGCTGCGGCCCATCGCCACGCCGGTGGTGCTCAACGGCTTCGATCCGCAGGTCCGGCAGTTGTGGACCGCCGCGTTCCACGGCGGCGGCTTCGTCACCGCCGTCGGCGCCGGCCAGGCTGCGCGCCCGGATGCCGCCGCCCCCCTGCAGGCGGGCGATGCGATCGGTGCGACGCTCGTGCGCGGCGACCTGACCATGGCCGGCACCGGCACCGTGACGCTCGTCGACGACGGCCGCGTCTACGCCTTCGGCCACCCCTTCTACAACCTCGGGCCGATTCGCTTCCCGATGACCCGGGCTTCCGTGACCACGCTGCTGCCGAGCCTCGCCCTGTCGTCGAAGATCGCGGCCATCGGCGAGGTCGTCGGAACCCTGGATCAGGATCGCTCGACCGGCATCTTCGGCGCGCTCGGGCCGGGGCCCGCGATGGTGCCCGTGCGCGTCAGGCTGCACGAGCCGGCCCGCGCTCTGACACGCGAGTTCGCGTTCGAGGTCGTCGAGGATCGGTTGTTCACGCCGCTGCTGACCTACACCGGCGTGCTCAGCACGTTCCTGTCGTGGACCCGCGAGCGCGGGGCGTCGACGTACGCCCTCAGCAGCACGACGCGCGTCCGCGGCCATGCCGACGTCGCGTTCGAGGACATCTACAGCGGCGATACCGCCCTGTTCGGCGCGGCCGGGGCGATTGCCAACCCGCTGACCGCCCTGCTGAACAACCGCGTAGCGCCCCTCGCGCTCGACGGCATCGACATCGAGATCACGTCGGCGGAGAGACCGCGCACGGCGACCATCGAGCGCGTCTGGCTCGACGCCCCGCGCATTCGCCCCGGCGATGCGGTGCGGCTGCACGTGCTCGCGCGCGGCTACGGCGGCGCCGAGCTGGTCGAGACCGTCACGGTCGACATTCCCCGCCACGCGGCAGGGCGGCTGCAACTGCTGGTGTCGGATGCGCCGCAACTGAACGCGCGCGAGCTGCGCGAGTCGCGATCGACGCAGGCGCCCGATACGGTCGCGCAGATCATCCGCAACCTCAACGCGACGCGGCGCAACAACCGCCTCTACGTCAAGCTGCTCAGCTCCCGGCCGGGCGCGATCGTGCGGGGCACGGCGCTGCCGGCGCTGCCGCCTTCGGTGCTGGCGGTGCTCGAGGGCGACCGGAGCGGCAGCGGGCTCCGGCGGCTCTCGCAGGCCACGCTCGGCGAGTGGGAGATCCGCACGGACCACGCGGTGTCCGGCTCCCGCACGCTCACGGTGGACATCGAGGCAGGATGACGAGCCTGCCTCCGCGCTGGCGAACCCGCCTGCGCCGCGCAGCAGTCGCGGCCGCAGCCTGCCTGCCGTTCGTCGTGCTCCACGCCTCGTCCCCCGTATTCTGGCGGGTCTCGACGCAGGAGGAATTCCTCGCCGGTGAGGCCGACCGGGTATCGATCGACGCGGACGGGCGGCTGACCCTGGCGCGCGACGCGGAGCTGCTCCACGAGGCGACCGCTCCCTTCCTGTGGTCGCTCGCGCCGGCGGGTGGTGCGCTCTGGATCGGCGGCGGCGGCGACGGCCGCGTGTTCCGCCTGGAGTCGGACGGCAGCGCGTCGACGGTCTTCGAGGCCGCGGAGCAGAACGTCCATGCCGTCCACCCCGCCGGCGCGGGCGAAGCACTGGTCGGCACCTCTCCCGACGGCGCGCTGTTCCGGGTCGGCAACGGCCGTTCCGAGCGCGTCTTCGACCCTGACGACCGCTACATCTGGGCGCTCGCCGCCGACGCGGCGGGCAACCGCTTCGTGGCCACCGGCGACGCGGGCCGCATCTACCGCCTGCCGCCGGACGGCGAGGCAAGCCTGTTCTACGCGGCGGACGCGTCGCACGTTCTCGCCCTGGCCCACGACGCCGAGGGCAACCTGCTGGCCGGCACCGGCACGCCGGGACAGGTGCTGCGGATCGGCGGCGACGGGCGCGGCTTCGTCGTCCTCGACTCGCCGTACGCGGAGATTCGGGCGCTCCGCGTCGCGGGGGACGGCACGCTCTATGCCGTCGCCGTCGGCGAGTCGGCGCCGCGCAGCGCCCCGCCCGCGACGCCGCCCGCGAGCTCCGCCGGCGTCCCGCGCGTGACCACGTCCACCACGGTCACCGCGGTCGTGGTCGCCGGTGCCGGACAGACGTCGGCGGCGCCCGCCCGCCCGGCCCGGACGGCCGGGACGGCAGCGCCGGGGCGCGGCGCCGTCTACCGGATTCGCGCCGACGGCGCGTGGGACACGGTGTGGGAGTCCTCGCAGGACACGCCGTACGACATCTCGATCGACGCGCGCGGCGAGCTCCTGATCGGCACCGGCCCGAGCGGCAGGATCTACCACGTCGCCGAGGATCCGCCGCGCGTACGGCTGCTCGCGCGGGCCCCCGCGCGGCAGGTCACCAGCTTCGCGGCCGCGGCCGGCGGCGCCACCTACTACGCCACGGCCAACCCCGGCAAGGTCTATCGACTGCTTCCCGGCCAGGCGGGTGAGGGCGAGTACGTGTCGGACGTCCGCGATGCCGGGACGGTCGCCACCTGGGGGGCGCTGCGCTGGCACGCGCTGACGCCGGGCGACAGCTCGCTGCGGCTGTTCACCCGGTCGGGCAACACGTCCACGCCCAACGACGCCTGGAGCCGCTGGTCGACGGCCTATCGCGACGCGGACGGCGCCGCCATCACCAGCCCCAGGGCGCGCTACCTGCAATGGAAGGCCGCGCTGCGCGGCGGCGCCGACACCCCGACGCTGCTCTCGGTCACGGCCGCGTACCTGCCCCAGAACCTGCGACCGGAGATCACGACACTGACCGTGCACGACCCGGGCGTGGCGTTCCAGCGGCCGTTCGCGAGCGGCGATCCGCCCATTGCGGGTCTCGACGACCCTCCCGAGGCGGGTGCCGGGAACGGCGGGGGCGGCGCGCAGGGCGACACCCAGCAGACGACGCTGGGACGCCGCGTCCACCGCCGGGGGCTGCGCACGTTCGTCTGGGCCGCGCGCGACCCCAACAACGACGCGCTGCGTTTCGATCTCCTGGTCCGCGCCGCAGCGGACACGTCGTGGCGTGCGCTGCGGACCGGGATCGAGAGCTCGATCTATACGTGGGATACGACGTCCGCCCCCGACGGCACCTACGTCGTCCGTCTCGTCGCCTCCGACGCCGGCGCCAATGCGCCGGGCGCGGGCCTCGAGGGCCTCGTCGAGAGCAAGCCGTTCGAGGTGGACAACGCGCCGCCGCGCATCGACGTCGATGCGCCGCGCCCGCAGGCCGGCGGGTTCGCCGTCTCGTTCGTCGTCAGCGACGGGCACTCCCCGGTGCGCCGGGTCGAGTACTCGCTCGACACCGCACGCTGGGAGGTGCTGTACCCCCTCGACGGGATCGCCGACTCGCGGGTGGAGCGCTTCCGGCTGCACGTCGACCGCGGTCAGCTCGACCGGCTCGCCATCCGCGCCGCCGACGCGTTGGGCAACGCGGCCACGGCCGCGGCCAGATAGGCTACGGTTCCAGCGGCTCGAGGCGGAGCAGCGCGCCGTCGTCCTCGCCGGTCAGCAGGTAGATCAGGCCGTCCGGCCCCTGCCGGACCTCCCGGATGCGCTGCCCGAGCTCGCGCAGCAGCGACTGCTGGCGCACCAGCAGGCCGCGATCGTTGAAGATCAGGCGCTGCAGCTCGGCGCCCCGCAGCGCGCCGACGAACAGGTCGCCCCGCCAGTTCGGGAAGCGGTCGCCGGTATAGAACATCAGTCCCGCCGGCGAGATCGACGGGCTCCAGAAGAAGACCGGGTCCTCGACGCCCTCCATCTGGCGGGCGGTCCCCTGCGGCCCGGAATGCGTGCCGGTCAGATCGCCCGAGTACGCCCGGCCGTACGAGACGACCGGCCAGCCGTAGTTGGCGCCGGCGCGGATGATGTTGACCTCGTCGCCCCCCTGCGGCCCGTTCTCCGTCTCCCACAGCTCGCCGGTCTCCGGGTGCCAGGCCAGCCCGTTCGAATTGCGAATGCCGAGCGAGTAGATCTCGGGACGGTAACCGGGCGTGTCGACGAACGGGTTGTCGTCGGGCACGCTCCCGTCGTCGTTCAGGCGCAGCATCTTGCCGGCGTGGTTCGACGGGTCCTGCGCGTAGTCGGACGAGCCCACCTCGTAGCGCGCCGGCTGGCCGACCACCATGTACAGCTTGCCGTCCGGCCCGAACGTGATGCGCGAGGTCTGCGCCGCGCCCATGTAGTCGGCGTCCGCCACGAACAGGTCGCGCACCTCCACGAGCGCCCCCCGCCCCTCGAACTTGCCGCGCGCGAGCACCGTCGTGGCGGCCAGCCGGTGCCTGGGACTCGCCTTGTGGTAGGTGAAGTAGACGAACTGGTTGTCCAGGAAGCGGGGGTGCAGGGCGACGTCCATCAGTCCCTTGCGGCGCGGCGTGAACACCTCCGGCAGGCCGGCGAGCGGCTCGGGGTCGAGCACGCCGTCGCGCACGATGCGGAGCCGGCCGCCGTGCTCCGTGATCAGCAGATCGCCGTTGGGCAGGAAGGCGAGCGCCCACGGGCGCACCAGGCCCTTCATGGGCACCACCCGGAAGCTCTGCTCCTGCGTGTGAAAGACCTGCGGCTCGGCGGGCAGCATGCGCGACGCCTCGCAGTCGAGACAGTCGCGCCGCTGCTCGACCTCCTGCGCCGCGGCGGGCACGTTGAGCGCCATCACGCAGGCGGCGGCGAGCGCGGCAATCGGGAACGTCCGCCCTGACACAGCTCCGTTCAGCATCGGCATCTCCTGGCCATGAGACATGAAAGAGGTTCCGCTACAGCATAGCGCGGTTCCGCCCCGCGCCCCACGGGGTCCGCGTCCTGCTACCATGGGCTGCAGCGCGCGCACATGCTGAACGGCATCTTCGTCGTCGTCGCCCTTGCCTCGATTCTCGCCGCGGCCCTGAGCGGGGAGATGCGGGCCCTGACCGATGCGGTCGTCTCCTCGGCGCGCGGCGCCGTCGACCTCGCCATCGGCCTCGTGGGGGTGATGGCCTTCTTCCTCGGCCTCATGCGCGTCGCCTCCGACGCCGGGCTGATGGCGCGCCTGGCGCGGCTGGTGAGCCCCGTCATGCGCCTGCTCTTCCCGGGACTGCCGCCGGACAGCCCGGCCATGAGCGCCATGCTCCTGAACATCGCGGCCAACATGATGGGACTGGCCAACGCGGCCACCCCCTTCGGCATCAAGGCGATCGAGGAGCTCGACAAGCACAACAGCCGGCGCGGGGTGGCCACGAACCACATGGTGCTGTTCCTGGCCATCAACACGTCGGGGCTGGCCCTGCTCCCGACCGGGATGATCGGCATCCGCGCGGCGCTCGGCTCGTCCGACGCGGCCGGCATCCTGCTGCCCACGTGGTTCGCCACCGCGGCGGCGACAGCCGTCGGCGTGACTGCCGCGCTGCTGCTGGCCCGCCTGCCCGGCTATCGCGCCTCGGCGCCGCCGCCGCAGGCGGCGCCGGCTCCCGACACGGCCGCACCCGGGGCCGGCGCGCCGGCGGCCGGCGCGTCGCCTGCGGCCGCCGGCGCCGCCCGTCCCGCCGCGGGCCGGCGGGCGGTGGGCTGGCTGTTCTGGGCAACCCTCCTGATCGCGGCCGCGAGCGCGCTGATCAACCGCGACCCGGCCGTCCCGGCCGGCGACGTGCTGCGCGACATGGCTTCGTCGTGGCTCCTGCCGGCGGTCGTCGCCGCGCTCGTGCTCTACGGCTGGGTGCGCGGCGTGCGCGTGTACGAGTCGCTCGTCGAGGGCGCCCGGGACGGGTTTCAGGTCGCCATCCGCATCATTCCGTATCTGGTCGCCATTCTCGTGCTGGTCGGGATGTTCCGGGCGTCCGGGGCGCTCGACGTCCTGATCGGGCTGGCGGCCCCGCTGACCGGTCTGATCGGCATCCCGGCCGGGGCGCTGCCGATGGCCCTCCTGCGCCCGCTCTCCGGCTCGGGCGCCATGGGGGTGGCCTCGGAGGCGATGACGACGTACGGTCCCGATTCGCTGATCGGCTACCTGGTCAGCACCTACCAGGGCAGCACCGAGACCACGTTCTACGTGCTGGCCGTCTACTTCGGCGCCGTCGGCGTCAGGGACACCCGCCACGCGGTGCCCGCCTGCCTGCTCGCGGACATCGCCGGCATCCTGGCCGCCACGTTCATCGTCAACGCCCTGTTCGGCTAGCTTTCAGATGGGGCTGCGCCCCAAGCCCCCGGCGTCCGCTCGCGGGGGCCCCTGCGCCCCGCGCCGCTCCCGCCGAGGCGCGCCGTGCGCGCCTTGCCGGCTGCTACTGGTAGCGGGTCTCGACGTAGCCGTGCTCGGCCGTCCACTGCACTCGCAGCCGGGGCAGGTCGCCGGCGGAGTCCCGCGCGTGAAAGTAGACCAGCACCTCGGCGTAGCGGTCCTGCAGCGGTCGGATCAGCTCCCGCGCGAGGGCGGCCGCGTCCACCTCGTCCACCACCTCGACCTCGATGGTGAAGGCGCCGTGGGCGGTCGCCATCTCGGCGATGCGCCAGCTCTCGCTGACGAGCGGGAGCGCGTTGTCGGGTCGGGGCCGGCTCGCGCCGTCCCCGCCGGGGCCGGCGCCGGCGCAGGCCAGGCACGCCAGCAGCCAGACGGCGGTGGCCAGGCGCACGAGCGCGCGCGGGCGGCGTGAACGCCGTCGGCTGCCGGGTCCGCCAGCGCCGGGCAGCGCGCCGCGCGGCCCGTCAGGGCTGTGGGACGATGCGGATGTACGGCAGCGGCGAGCGCCACCCATCGGGATACTTCTGCCTGGCTTCGTCGTCCGACACCGCCGGCAGGATGATCACGTCGTCGCCCTGCTGCCAGTTGACCGGGGTCGCCACCTTCTTGCCGGCCGTGAGCTGGCAGGAGTCGAGCAGCCGCAGCACCTCGTCGAAGTTGCGGCCGGTGCTCATGGGATAGGTCAGGGTCGCCTTGATCTTCTTGTCGGGTCCGATGACGAAGACCGACCGGGCGGTCGCGTTGTCGGCCGGCGTGCGGCCCTCGGAGGTGTCGCCGGCGTCGGCCGGCAGCATGTCGTACAGCTTGACGATCTCGAGCCGGGGATCCCCGATCAGCGGATAGTTGACGCGGTGGCCCTGCGACGCCTCGATGTCCCGCGACCAACGCTCGTGATTGCTCACGCCGTCGACGCTGATGCCCAGGACCTTGCAGTTGCGCTTGTCGAACTCGGGCTTGAGGCCGGCCATGTAGCCGAGTTCGGTCGTGCAGACCGGCGTGAAGTCCTTCGGATGCGAGAACAGGACGGCCCACCCGTCGCCGATCCACGCGTGGAAGTCGATCGACCCCTCGGTCGTCTCGGCCTTGAAGTTCGGCGCCTCGTCGTTGATCCTCAGTGCCACGTTCCTTCCATCCTTCCGGCTAGCCCGCCAATCGTCGCCTGGCGGCTCCGCTCGGCGCCCAACCAACCCTGCAGGAGTCCGCGCCGTTCTGCGGCGCAGACTCCTACTCGATCGTCCACAGCGTCAGCGTCGAGATGTCCTTGACGAACAGCCGGTTGCCGGACAGCGTCGGCTGCGTCCACGTCGCGCTGTCGGCGACATCGTAGCGCTCCACCACGTCGAGGCCCGTCCGGCTGGCATTGAGCACGAGCAGCGACGCATCGTCCTGCAGCGACAGCAGCGTGCCGCCCGAGCGCAGCATCGCCGCGTTCTGCGCCTGGCGCGGATTGCCGGTCCACAGGACCTCGCCGGTATCCAGGTCGAGGGCGAAGTACTGACCGCTGTTGAGGTGCGAGAGCCCGAACAGCACGCCGTCGGCCACGACGCCGTTCGTCATGTCCAGCGCCACCTCGCGGGCGTGCCAGGCGTCGTCGGTCGTCCACGCGTCGCCCTCGCGCAACACGCGGAAGGCGGTGACGCCGTTGCCCTGCCCCGACTGGATCAGCAGGTCCCCATGCCGGACCGGCGTCTGCGAGTTGGTCGTGTAGGCCGTCGTGAACGGCCGGCTCCACAGCAGCTCGCCGGTCCGCACGTCCACACCGACCAGGTTGTCCTGCGTGTAGGTGACGACCTGGCGGACGCCCTCGATGTCGAGCACCAGCGGCGAGCCGTAGGACGGCCCGTCGCCGTCCCAGCTCCAGCGGACGTCGCCGGTTGCCGTGTCGAAGGCCGTCAGGGCGCCGTCGTCATGTCCGCCGACATGGAAGATCACGAGATCGCCCTCGACCACCGGGGACATCGCGGTGTGGTAGAGCGGCTCGACCGCGCCTCCGGGCACCTGCCACAGCAGCTCGCCGTCGTCCGCGTCGAACGCGCTGACGATGCCGCTCATGCCCAGCGTGAACAGCCGCCCGTCGGCGTAGGCCGGCGTCGACTTGGGCCCCGGTCCGTGCGGATTGGTGGCCGGATTCATCTCGTACGGCGCCGGATAGGCCGCACGCCAGAGCGTCTCGCCCGTGGCCGGGTCGAGCGCGAGCAGCACCTCGTCCTCGGCCTGCCGGACGTAGAGGTACAGCCGCTCGCCGATCAGCAGCGGCGTGGCGTAGCCCGAGCCGACCTCGACGGCCCAATGCTGGCGCAAGCCGTCGGGCCAGGGCGCGGGAACGTCGAACGCCGCGGCGACGCCGTCGCGGTTCGGGCCTCGCCACTGCGTCCAGTCCTGCGCCGCGGCGGCCGGCGCGAGGGCCGGCAACGCGAGGATGGCCGCCAACCCGGTGCAGACGAAGCTCCGCATCGAACTCATGCGCGCGTCTCTCCTTCAGGACAGTCCGATGAGCCGGGCGCCGATGGTGACGCTGAGGAAGATGCCCATCGAGGTCAGGGCGACGACCTTCGGCCAGACCGGGCCGAGCGAGCCCTCGTCGGCCGCGATGACCTTGCGCCGCACCGTGAAGATGAAGATCAGCCCCAGCAGCAGCATCTCCATCTTCCACCACCAGAACGGGCTGTAGTACTGCTTGATCGACGTCGACGCCATCGTCGGCGTGCCCGTGATGACCAGCGCCACCAGCGCCCCCACCAGCCACGGCTGCGCGTCCTCGGCCACCTGCCGCAACGGCTGCGCCGTCAGACCCACGCCCAGCAGCCGCAGGTCCACCACCAGCAGCGAGCCCGAGAAGAACGCCACCGCCACCAGGTGCATCACCTGAATGATCGGGCTGTACCAGACCGCCGACTGAAACGTCAGGCTCAGCGCGCTGCCTTCCATCCACTCGAAAAATTCCAGGACCATCGCACTCGCGCTCTTACGGCGTCAACCCCAGGTCCAGCCACCACTGCGGCACCAGACCGCTGTAGGCAATCATCCGACCCGTCACGATCACGGCCGCCCACAGCACCAGACCCAGCGCCCCGGCCACCCGCGCCGGCACCGGCGGCACCGGGTCGTTGTCCCACTTGTCCACCGAACGGTAGATCGTCTGGTGGAAATACATCGCGTTGGCCAGCGCCAGCAGCAGCAGCAGGTTCTTCATCCAGAACCAGAAGTTGCCGTAGAAGCGCATCGGCTGCCCGTAGAACAACAGCCCCCCGCTGACCACCGACATCGCCAGACCCAGCATCTGCCACTTGAACAGACGGTTCTGAATGTGCGAGACCGGCGTGTGCAGATTGCCCATCCCCGTCAGCCGCAGGTCCATCATCACCAGCAGACCCGCGATCACGCACATGCTCACCACATGCGACGTCAGCAGAATCGGATAGCCGAAGATCGACTCGCGCAACGCCGTGCTCATCGGCATCGCTTCCAGCCACTCGAACACGCTCCGTAGCGTCATCCGTGCCTGCCTCCTCAGCGCGTGACGACCGCCGCCCGACAACCGTATCTGCGTGCGTGGTGCGGGCGCGCCTGGACCGCCGACTATATCACGAAGTCGACCCGCCCAGACGGCACCCGCGCCGGTTGCGCCCCGCCGTCCGCGTGACTGATAATCGCCGGCGGGAACCGGCCGGCGCAACCGGAACCGGTCCGCAGGAGGGTCCACGATGAGACGGTATCTGGTCGCGTGCGGCGTGCTGGCGGTCGGCATCGGCCTTGCGGCGGCGGCGAACGGGCAGCCCCGGGAGGCGCCGGATGCGGCCGGGCAGGCGCGGGAGTTCGAGCCGGTCACCGATGCGGTCCTGGCGAACCCCGACCCGTCCGACTGGCTGCACTGGCGGCGCACCCTCGACGGCTGGGGCTACAGCCCGCTCGATCAGATCGACCGGGACAACGTCCACCAACTCCAGCTCGCCTGGTCGTGGCAGATGCGGCCCGGCCTCAGCCAGCCGACGCCGCTGGTCTACAACGGGGTCATGTACCTGCCGAATCCCGACGGCTACGTCCAGGCCGTCGATGCGGTGAGCGGGGACCGGATCTGGGAGTTCCGCCGCATCTTCGAGAACACGCCGGACGAGAACTTCCGCAACCGGATGCGCTCGCTGGCCATCTACGGCCGCAACATCTACGTGACCACGGCCGATGCCCGCCTGATCGCCCTCGACGCGCGGACGGGCGAGGTCGTGTGGGAGCGTGCCGTGGCCGACCACCGGCTCGGCTACCGCTACACGAGCGGCGCCATCGTCGTGGACGGCCGGATCGTCGCCGGCATGACGGGCTGCGAGCGCTACAAGAACGAGGTGTGCTTCATCTCCGCCCACGATCCCGACACCGGGCGCGAGCTGTGGCGCACGTCGACCATCGCCGAGCCGGGCGCGCCCGGCGGCGACACGTGGGGCGACCTGCCGCTGCTGTTCCGGGCCGGCGCCGATGCCTGGATCCCCGGCAGCTACGACGCGGCGACGGGCCTGATGTACTGGTCCACCGCGCAGGCAAAGCCCTGGGCGCGCGTGTCGCGGGGCACCGACGGCGACGCCCTGTACACGAACAGCGTGCTGGCCATCGAGCCCGACGACGGCGACCTGCGCTGGTACCACCAGTTCGTCCCGGGCGAATCGCACGACCTGGACGAGGTGTTCGAGAGCGTCCTGATCGACAACGGCGGGCGGCGCTCGGTCTTCAAGATGGGCAAGCTCGGCATCCTGTGGGAGCTCGACGCGGCGACGGGCGAGTTCATCGACGCCCACGACCTCGGCTTCCAGACGCTCGTGTCGCTCGACCGGCAGACAGGCGCCGTGTCCTACCTCCCGGGCATGATCCCCGAGGCGGGCGTCGAGCTCGCGTTCTGTCCGGACTTCCGGGGCATCCGGAACGTGATGGCCTCGGCCTACCATCCGCAGACGAGGGCGCTCTACATCCCCATCACGCCGAGCTGCACGCGCGGCATCTTCTCCGAGGTCGAGCGGCAGGCGCACCCGGAGGGCGACCTCTACTTCTACTACAACCCGGCCTGGACGGGATGGCGCACCACCGGCAGCAACCCGCATCCGCTGAGCCCGGAGCACGCCGGCCAGCTCGTCGCCATGGACATCGACACGGGAGAGATCCGCTGGCGCCACCGCACGGCCACGCGCCCGCTGGCGGCGGCGCTGACCACCGGCGGCGGGCTGGTGGTCAGCGGCGACTCGGACCGCTACCTGTTCCTGCACGACGTGGAGACCGGGCAGGTCCTGCATCGGACCCGCCTGCCCTCCCCTGTCCAGGGCTACCCGATGACCTACGCGGTCGACGGCAGGCAGTACCTGGCCATCCCGGTGGGCGGCGGCCGGGCGCCGGGCGCGCCCAACGCGCTGTTCGTCTTCACGCTGCCGCCAGAGCCGGCCGCCCGGTAGCTCCCGGCTTGGGCAGGCGGACTGCGGCTGCGCGTGCAGAGAACACGGCCGCGACCCCGCCCGGCAGCGGGGCCGCGGCGTCGGATTCAGGTCAGCGCTCCCCCGCCGCCTCGGCCCGCTCGAGCACGCGCGCCCCGGACAGGATGCCCTCCATGCCGATGTTGCCTTCGTGGCAGGCGTACTCGTAGAGGGAGTCCTCGCTGCGGTTCATGCGGATGACCGCGGTCCAGGGCTCGGCCCAGGTCTCGAGGTCCTCGACCCGGACCTCGTACTCCAGCACGTCCGGCGCCACGCGCGTGAAGCGCTCCTCGATGCGCAGGTTGTCCTGGGCGCCCATGAAGTAGGTCTGCGGGGAGTAGTTGGCCGTCTCGACGACCAGCGTCTCGCCGTCCCAGCGCCCCCGCGAGTCGCCGTGCCAGAGGCGGATGTCCTCGTCGAGCGGCGGCCGGTCCGCCAGCGGGATGATGCGGGCGTCGTGCGCCATCTCCATCAGCAGGACCACGTGGTCGGCCGTCTGGAAGATCTGGTAGTAGGAGTTGTAGCCGGCGCCCAGGCGCGGCGCGCCGAACGTGATGCAGCGCTCGCCGAGGCTCCGGTCGTCGGTCCAGTGCGCGTGGCGCTGCCGGCCCGCGTTGTACGCCTCCAGGCGCGCGTCGGCAGCCGGGGTGCGCTGCGGCAGGCGGCCGTTCGGCGGATCGACGATGAGCGACGTGCGGTTGTCCCAGTTGCGCTCGACCATCCAGAACTGGTTGTAGTTGCCGGTCTGCGTGTCGGCCGACGAGAAGCTCTCGGCCGCCGCCAGCGCCGTCGTGAACACGCTGTCGCCGAAGGCGGCGTCGTCGGCGTCGAGCGCAAACAGCTCGTCGGCCGTGGCCTTGAGCCGCGCCACCTCCTCGTCGGTCAGCGTCTCCCGGTCGGCCAGCGCGGTCGGCCGCTGCAGCGGCGTGGCGCTGTTGTTGGCCCACACCCCCTGCAGATCGGGATGGCCGTGGGCCGTGCGGGGCGCCGTCCAGCCCTCCGCGGGCGCCTGGGCCGCCGCCGCGGCCGGCAGCGCCACCACGGCTGCCAGCGTCAGAACACACAACGCACCGAAGAAACCCTTTCTCATCGCTTCCTCCCCTTCATCCGATACAAGCTGCGACCGCGGCCCGCGCCGCTCAGTCTCGCAGCGCGAACACCCATAGTACGCCCCCCTGCGGCACATGCGTGGTCTGCCCGAGACTGCGGTCGATCGCGCCCTGCATCCGCTGCGCGTCGATGCCCCACCCCGCCTGGACCGCGATGTGCTGCACGCCGTCAATCATGAACGAGACCGGCACGCCGATGATGCCCGAGCTCGTCCGCTGCCGCCAGAGAATTTTCGCCCGAGCGCGCGTCGAACGCGCGAAAGTAGCGGTCGTTCGTGCCGCCCGCGAAGACCAGCCCGCCGGCCGTGGTCAGCACCGGTCCCCAGTTGGGCGATGCGAACTCGCGGGTCCACACCTTCTCGCCGGCATCGAGATCCCAGGCCTGCAGCTCGCCGAAGTGATCGGCGTCCTCGCGCGCAAACGTCTGCGAGGAGGCGCCGATGAACCGCTCGCCGGGCTCATACTCCGCCTCGCGGCCCTCGATGTACGAGCAGAGATTCTCGTTGGCGGGCACGTAGAGGTACCGCGTCAGCGGGTTGTAGGCGGCGGGCGGCCAGTTCTTGCCGCCCCACAGCGACGGGCAGAACGATGCGCGCACCCCGGTGCCGGGACGGTGCTGCGGATCGTACTCGGGACGGCCGGTCCGCGGATCGATGCGCGTGAACACGTTCTGGCGCACGAACGGCCGGGCATCGATGAACGAGATGCCGTCGGCGTGGCGGCCGAGCAGCCACAGATAGCCGTTGCGGCCCGGGTGCACGAGGGCGTCGATCGTCCGTCCCCCGCGCTCGACGTCGACGAGCAGCGGGGCTGCGACCTCGTCCCAGTCCCACGACCCGTTCCAATGGTACTGATGATAGCCGCGCAGCTCGCCCGTGTCGGCATCCAGCGCCATGACGGAGTTCGTGTACAGGTTGTCGCCGGGACGCTGGTCGCCCATCCAGGGGCCCGGGTTCCCGGTGCCCCAGTAGGTCAGGTTGAGCGCCGGGTCGAACGTGCCGGTGAGCCAGACCGGCGCGCCGCCGGTGCGCCAGGAATCGCCCGGCCAGCTGTCGCCGCCCGGCTGATCGGGCGTCGGAATGGAGTACGCCTTCCACACCTCGGCCCCGCTGCGGGCATCGAGGGCCGCCACGAAGCCGCGGATGCCCCGCTCGCCGCCCGAAACCCCGACCATGACCTTGCCGTTGACCACCAGCGGCTCCATCGTCATGTAGTACCCGGTGCGATAGTCCTCGACCGGCTGCTCCCAGACCACCTCGCCTGTGGCCGCGTCGAGCGCCACCACGTGCGCGTCGACCGTCGCCAGGTACACGCGGTCCTCGTAGAGCGCGGCGCCGCGGTTCGTGGGGTGGCCGTGCGAGAGCCCGTCGGGCAGCCGGCGGACGTAGCGCCACAGGAGTTCGCCCGTCCCGGCGTCCAGCGCCAGCACGTTGTTGCGCGGCGTGGTCAGGAACATGAAGCGCCCGTTCACCAGCGGCGGCGACTCGTGGCCCGGCCGCAGGCCGGTCGAAAGCGACCAGACCGGCGCCAGGCGCGCCACGTTGGCGGCGTTGATCTGGTCGAGCGGGCTGTAGCCCCACCCGTCGAGCGTCCGCCGCCACATCAGCCAGTCCGCCGGATCCGGCTCCTGCAGCATCGCATCGGTGACCGGGACGAAGTCCCCGCCCTGCGCCCGGCCGGGCGCCTCGGCCGCGGCGACGAGCGCCGCGCACGTCAACGCCGCCAGGCAGGTCCGTGATAGCGCCGCTCGAGCTGAGCCCATGCTGCCTCCTCCGATCCATCCGTCCAGTCAGTCCGTCCAGCGCGCGCGCAACGCCGCGCGGTCGACCTCGACGCCCCGCAGATACACCGCCGCGATCTGCCGCGTATTGCGGATGTCCTCGAGCGGGTTGGCGTCGAGCACCAGGAAGTCGGCGCGCCGTCCCGCCTCGATGGCCCCGGTGTCGTCCAGCCCGAACGCCCGCGCCGCCCGGGTCGTGGCGGCGACGATGGCCTCCGCCGGCGTCATGCCCAGCCGCACGAAGAGCTCCAGCTCCAGGTGATCCGCGTAACCGAAGAAGTCGCCCACCGCGCCGGCATCCGTGCCCAGGATGACGTGGTCGCGCAGGCGCAGGAAGTTGTCCCGGATCAGCCCCGCCCGCGCTTCGTCCGCCGCCGTCCTTGGTCGCGAGGCGCCCCCGGCGTCGCCGGCCGCGGCGTCGCGCAGCATCGCGACCACGTCCTCCGGCACCTGCTCCTGGAAGAAGGGGTCGTCGTACGCCGGCCGCCGGTACGGCTCGCGCCGCGTGACCATGCCGATCGTCGGCACGATGAAGGCGTTGCGCGCGGCGACGAGCGCGAGATACTCGTCGTCGACGGCCGTGTCGTAAGGCATGTGGATGAAGCGCCGGGCGCCGGCCGCGAGCAGCCGCTTGTGGTCCTCCAGCGTGGTCGCATGCGCGATCACCCGGATGTCCTGCACCCGGGCCTCGTCGAGAATGGCCGCGTAGATGTCCGGATGGAGCTTCACCCGCGCGCCCCGCTGCTCGTCGCGCGCGTCCACCCAGATCTTCAGGATGCGGACGCCGCGCGCGGCCTCGGCCCGCACGACCTCGCGGGCCCCGGCGGGGGTGGTCACCCCGTGCAGTCCCCACCAGCCGGCATCGTTCGTGAACCGGGGGTTCGGTCCGCCGCCGGGGATCCCGAGGCCGGGCGACACCAGGTAGCGGGCGCCGCCGACCTCGCCCGCTCGTTGCGCCTGCCGGACTTCGAGCGCGATCTCCTCGCGGTCGCTGCCGGTGGAGATGATCGTGCCGACGCCGTAGTAGGCGTGGCGCTGCAGATGGTCGATGAGGTTCGCGCGGGTGAAGTTCCCGGAGCCCCAGCTCGTGTACCGCTCCCAGCCGAGGTGCGCGTGGGTGTTGACGAGCGCCGGCAGCACCGTGCGCCCGGTCAGGTCGACGACGCCCGCGCCGGGCGGCGCCGCCACCTCGCCGGCGCTCCCGACCCGCACGATGCGATCGCCGCGGACCAGGAACGCACCCTCGTCGATGACGCGCCCGTCGCCGACGATCACGCGCGCGCCGGTGAACAACCGGACGGCCGCGGCCGAGGCGGCGGCATCCGGCTGCCGGCCGTCAACACGCCACGCCGTGACCGTCAGGAGCGCGAGCGCCACCAGCGGGACGACGCGGACTCGATTGTTCGGGCGGTGGGAGGCGGCGAGCACGCAACCAATGATACGCCGATGATACGCCGAGCCCAGCGGGCTTGGCGTCCTCCTCCCATGTCTCGTAGACTGATTGGACTTGCAACGCCAAGGGAAGCATGGGGCTTCGCGGCGCCTGACCTGCGGTTTCCTCCTCGCGGTGCTCGCGACGATCCCGATCTTGCCGGCCGCGGGCCAGTCCCAGGAGTCTTCCCCCGCGCCCGAGACCGACCAGACGTCGCTCGGGCCAGCGGCCGCCGGGTCGACCGGCGACGGCCAAGCGCCGGCCCCGCCGCGCGCGGCCGGTCTCGGGCTCGGCGCCGCGCTCTCGATCAAGCAGGTCACCGCCAGCGCCGTCGAGGAGGCCCCCGTCCTCGACGGCGACGTGCTGGGCGACGCCGCGTGGCGCGCCGCGAGCCCGGCGACCGGCTTTCGCCAGACCGCGCCCGACGAAGGCGAGCCGGCGTCCGAGCGGACCGAGGTCCGCATCGTCTACACCCGCGACGCCATCTATTTCGGCGTCGTCTGCTACGACAGCGACCCGTCGTCGATCATCGTCGCCGACAGCCGGCGCGACTCGGCGCTCACCGACAGCGACAGCTTCATGGTCATCCTGGATACGTTCAGCGACCGGCAGAACGGATTCGTCTTCGGAACCAGCCCGGCAGGTCAGGAGTACGACGGGCAGGTGATCAACGAAGGCGGCCGCCGGGGCGGGTTCGGATCCAGCGGAGCGGGCGAATTCTCGCGCGGCGACGCGGGAGGGTTCAATCTCAACTGGGACGGGGCGTGGCAGGTCCGGACCCGGGTCTCCCGCGTCGGATGGAGCGCCGAGTTCGCCATTCCGTTGCGGACCATCCGCTACCCGGCGCGGGAACGCCAGTCGTGGGGGGTGAACTTCCAGCGCAACATCCGGCGCCGGAACGAGACGGCCTACTGGTCGCCGTTGCCGCGCCAGTACAACCTCTACCGCGTCTCGCTGGCCGGGCAGTTGAGCGGGCTGCGGGTGCCGGCCAACCGCCCCAGCAACCTGCAGTTGACGCCCTACCTGGTCGGTGAAATGGTCACGCGCGACGCCGCCCCCGCCCGGCCGCCGCTGGCGCTCGGCGACGCGGGGGGGGATCTCAAGTACAGCGTCACGTCGGGCCTCACGCTCGACGCCACCTACAACACCGACTTCGCGCAGGTCGAGGTGGACGACCAGCAGATCAACCTGGACCGCTTCAACCTGTTCTTTCCCGAGAAACGGCCGTTCTTCCTGGAGAACGCCGGGGCGTTCACCGTGAACGCGGCGTCGGCCAGCGGGCGCGCCCTGGGGCAGACGGAGCTCTTCTTCAGTCGCCGGATCGGGATCAGCGACGCCGGCGCCCCGATCCCCATCCGCGCCGGCGCCCGCCTCTCCGGGAAGGTCTCCGACACCCTCACGGTCGGCTTTCTCAACATGCAGACCGAGGCAACGGACGCGGGCGGCGCGGCCAACAACTTCACGGTCAGCCGCCTGCGCCGGGACCTGCCGAACCGCTCGAGCATCGGCGGGATCTTCATCAACCGGCAAGCCACCGGCCCGCGAGCCGTGACGAACGACTACAACCGCACCTACGCCCTCGACGGCCGCTGGGGCATCGGCCAGGCCGGTCTCGTGCAGGGGTTCGTCGGCCGCACCGAGACCCCGGGCCGCGACGGCCGCGATCACGCCCTGAGCCTCTCGGGAACCTACGAGTCCCAGATGTGGCGCATCGCCTCCGGCTATCAGGAGAACGGCGAGGACTTCAATCCCGAGGTCGGCTACCTGCACCGGCCCGGCGGGTTCCGGAAGTACGACCTCGCCATCAACAACAGGTCGCGGCCGGAGGGCTTTCTCAAGTTTCAGGAGCTGCGGCCGCACGTGACCTTCACGCGGTTCTGGAACCTCAACGGGGTCATGGAGACGACCCTCGTCCACAACCACTTCATGGGCGAGTTCGAGGACAGCTCGTCGGTCGGCCTCGCCTACGACATGCGCAGCGAGACGGTCTTCGACGCGTTCTCGGTGTCCGGCCTGGCGATTCCTCCCGGACGCTACGACTGGAGCGAGATCATCCCCTCCTTCTTCTACAACCGCTCGGCGCCGGTCAGCGCCGGCGTGCGCGCGACGTTCGGCGGGTTCTTCGGCGGCCGGATCGTGACCCTCCGCCCGACCATTCGCGCCCGCCACGGCGAGACGCTCAACCTGGAGCTGAGCTACAGCCGGAACGACATCGACCTGCCGTCGGGCAAGACGATCACCAACCTGACCGGCGTGCGCGCCGGCTACAACTTCTCGCCGCGGCTGTTCGTCCAGACGCTGCTGCAGCACAACGACAGCGCCGAGCTCTGGTCCGTGAACTTCCGGTTCGGCTGGCTCCAGGACGCCAACACCGGGCTGTTTCTCGTCTACAACGAGACGGAAGGCATCCTCGACTACGTCCCGGTCGGCGCCGGGCGCAGCCTGATCGTGAAGTACAGCTACCTCTTCGACGTCCTCGACTAGGAAGTGTGTGACATCAGTTCCAGCCAGCCTGCGCCGACCGCCGCAGTTCCTCCGGATCGACGACCCAGCCACCTTTAACCCATGTTTAACAACGGTACAGCCAAGGTATTTTAGAATCAGCAGCTTACGCCGACCGAACGGCGCAAGTGGCACTACAAATGCGCGTCAACCGGGGGAAGGGGGGCGGTCAGATGATCGTCTTGCGGACGCCGCCCGGCTGCGGGTCGACGCCGAGCGCATCGTAGATGGCCCGCTGTTCGGGTTCGGCTTGCGTGGCCGTGCGCACGTGCAGGGTGCGCCCGTCCGGGCGCCGGAAGGTGGCGGTGACGCGCTGCTGGCCTTCGAGGATGCGGCGCAGGGTGGACCAGCTGGCGTGCTCGCCGTGCGCGCGCAGGCGGGTGCGGATGACCTGCACGAGCTGGTAGGCGATAACAGTGAGCAGCAGGTGGCCGTCGGCCCGCCGCGGCTTGTGGTGGTAGATGGGGCGCAGTCCGAGCTCGGACTTGAGCGAGCGGAAGACGGCTTCGACGTCGGTGAGCGTGGTGTAGGTTCGCCACAAGGCGTCTTCGTCCCAGTCGGTCTCGCTGCTGCGCAGGCAGTAGACGCCGGGATGGGTGGCCATCGAGCCGTCCTGCGGGCGTCGGGTCCAGGTGACGGCGACGGCCTGGTTGCCGGTCTCGTCGGCGGTGACGTCGATCTGGTAGTGCTTGGCGGCGCGGGTGTGGTGTGCCTTCAAGCGCCCGATGCGCTGCCAGACCTGGGCGAGGCGCTTGTGGGCGCGGGGGCGCGCCAGCCCGTCGTTGAGCTTGGTGAGCGCGGCCTCGAAGCGGGTGGCGACGCGCTCGACGATGGCTCGTTCCTTCTGTGCTCGCTCCTCCGAGTAGCAGTACAAGCGCACCTCGTCGGGGTCGGTGGAGACGACCTTGTGCAGGTGCACGGTCTGGTTCGACTGCGTGCGGACCGACACGGCGGCCTCGGCATCGAATTGCCGGTGGCGTTCGCGGCTGACGACCAGATAGCGGTAGCCGTGCTCGCGCAGCCAGGTGATGCAGGCGTCGGTGGCGACGCCGCGGTCCATCACCACCAGGGCGCCGGCCGGCGCCCGCAGCGCCTCGAGCATGCCGGCCAGGGTGCGGTGCTCGCGGACGTTGCCGGCGAACAGTTGCGAGCGGCGGACGAAGCCGCTGGCGTCGAGCATCAGCCCCAGGGTCAACAGCGGGCAGTCGCTGCGTTTCTCCTTCGAGTGCCCGCGCTTGGCCTGGGGCTGCTCGCTCGCCTCGCCTTCGAAATAGGTGTTGGTCAGGTCGTAGAGGGTCACGGTCGGCTGCAGGTCGAACAGCCCGAGGGCGCGGTCGAACAGGTGCGCCTCGATCGCCTCGCGATGCTTCACCAACGCGTCCGAGGCGCGGTAGAGCTGCATCGCGCTGACGGTCTCGAAGTCGACGCCGAGCAGCTCGCCCAGACCGCTGCGCGCTTGCAGCCAGCGGTGCGTCGCGCGCTCCGATGCCGGCTGGGCCAGGCGCCCGACGAGGGCCCCGGCCGCCGCCGCACGCAACGCGCCGTTGACGCCCAACTCGGCCAGCAGGGCCGGCAGCTCCAATTGCTCCAGCGCCCACAGGCCGACCTGCTCCACCCCGACGCTACGGGGACGGGCCAAGCGCAGCGAGTCGACATCGACCCGTTGCACGGCCGCCGGTCCGGCGGCCGTCTCGTCCCTCGGTGCGGCGCGGGCAACCAACTGCGCGGCGATCCGCTGCGCCTCATGCTCGACGGCGGGCGGGAAATCGGCCACCAGCGGCGGTTGGCCGGCCAGGATATCGTCGATGCGGGTGCACAGCAGCGGCCACTGCTCGCGGGGGATGTCGAAGTGGCGCCCGAGATTGAGCAGCGTGCGCTGCCGGACGGTGTTTCCGACGCGCTCGGAGTGGACGAGGCGATGGGAGAAGTAAGGCTGTCGGTCTTCGGTTCGCCGGGTTTGGGTGCGCCGCACGAACATACGGGCCACGATAGCGGGTGGACCCGCCACAGCGCAACCCAGACCATGCGATTATGGCACTACATTGAGCTCAGCCAAACGCCGATCATTTAGAATCAATAACTTACAGAGGCGAAACTCTCGAAATGCTGCCCGAATCGGCAAAATGACCGCCGATCTTGTTAAACATGGGTTAATCACACGCCAGATGGCCTGCGTGTTCCTGATGTCGTCCAGGGGATTGGCATCGAGCAGGAGCAGGTCCGCCACCTTGCCGGGTGCGAGCGTGCCGAGGTGGACGCCCGCACCAACGGCCACCGCCGCTTGCCGGGTCGCGGCACGCAGCACCTCGAGCGGCGCGATGCCCGCCTCGACAAAGGACTCCAGCTCCCAGTGCAGGGACGGCCCGCAGCAGACGTCGGTGCCCACCAGGAGCGCGACGCCGCGCCGCTGTGCCGCGCGGGTGCCGGCAAGCCGCTCGACCCAATCGGCCCGCGAATCCTCCCCGATGCGCATCCGGCCCCGGTCGGCCCGCCGGACCCGCCAGCCCGGTGTGAACGCAAGGAGCTTCGGGTCGGTCAGCCGCTCGGGCTCAGCGTGCAGTCGCACGTTGTTGCCGCCTCGCACTGCCAGCGTGGGAACCCACCGCGTGCCAGCCAGCACCAGCATCTGAAGCACGTCGTCGTATGGACGTGGGAGCATCGTGTGCTCGAGACTCGCATACCCCTGGACAACGCTCTTGACGACTCGTTCAAGGTAGTCGGCGTGCCCTGCGACCGGTAGTCCAAGTTGTCGGGCTTCCTCCGCGGCCGCTCGCTGCAACGGCCACGACAGGTTCTGATACACCTTGATCAACCGCGCGCCGCGCTGCTTCCAGCGGCGCGCGAAGGTCCGGGCCTCCGCCTCGGAGGCGATGGAGAGTCGGTCGCTCTGCCAACTGAAGGTTTCACCCGCGACAAAGTAACGGGGAACGGTCCGCGTGGTGGCCTCGCGGTCGGCCAACGCGTGCTCGAACGCAGGAAACCCGCCGACGTTGCGCACCGAGGTGACGCCGTAGGCCAGGAAGGCAGGACCAAAGGGGAGACCGTTGGCGCTGCCGTGCGCGTGCATCTCGAACAGCCCCGGGATCGCGAACCGGCCGCCGGCATCGACGATGACCGTCTCTGGTGGAACCCCATGTTGGCGCTCGGAGCCGATCCAACGGATGCGCCCTTGCTCGAGGAAGAGCGAGGCTTCCGGTTGGAAGCCGCCCCGGACGAAGTCGAGCACGCGGACCCGTCGCAACAGCAGCGGCGGCGGCGTGGCACGACGGAGGGTCAAGCGGAGCGGGACCGCCTCCCGCTCGCCTCCCGCCAGCGGGTGTCGCCAGACGCGATGGCCCGCAGCATAGAGCACGGCCGAGCCATCGGGCGTCAACGCGAAGGTTCGGCCCCCTTCATCGCTCAGCCGGCGCAGGTCGTCCTCCTCGACGGCGGTCGCGCCAAGCGGCGCCACCCAGATCTCCTGGTTGCGCTGGAAGGCCAGCCACGCGCCGTCAGGAGAGACGACGCCATCCATCACGCCGCGGGGCAGGCGGACGATCGGCTGTGGCCGGGCGCGTCGTCCTGGCGGCAGGCGGAAGACCGTCCCGCTCGTACCTGGACCCGAAGAGAAGTAGACCCACTCGCCGTCCGCAGAGAAATGCGGACGGGCGCCGGATCTCGGGGTGGCAGCAAGGACCGTTCTCTGGCCGTCATCGAAGTTCACCACGACGATGCGGGAGCGACCGGCATCTTCCTGCTCCACGAAAACCAGCCGCCGCCCGTCGGGACTCCAACTGGGGCTGCTCAGCCTGCGCGCCGATGTTACGGTTCGGGTCTGACGGCTGTCGATGTCGAGAACCTTCAGACGGTCCCCTGCGATCCGGCGCTGCACGAAGGCGAGCTGCCGGCCGTCGGGCGAGTAGGCCGGCGCCCACTCGAGGCCGCCGCCGGTCGACAGCCGTTCGGGCTCCCCGCCGGGGCGGGGCTGTTGCCAGAGATGGTGAGCGGCGCCGAACACCAGGGTCCGGCCGTCCGGCGAGAGCCTCGGCCACTGCACGCTGCGCGGCGGCGCCATCTTGCCCAGGGCGGCCGGCACCCAGGTGGGTGGCGGCGCCGGGTTGCGGACCTCCAACCTGACGCGAGCGCGGAACGGGATCGGTTCCCGTGCGCCGGCGGGCAGTCGAATCCGCCAAAGCTGCCCGTGCTCACCCAGCAGCAGACTCGTGTCGTCCCCGGCCACGGCGAATTGCGGCTCCCAGTACATGCGGTGCGACAGCGAGACAACGTGACGCGGGGCACCGTCGGGAAGCGGAACGAACAACAGCTCCTTCATCTCGGGACGGCTGGGTGCGGCGGGCCGGCGATGGCGGCCGTAGACCCCCTCCCCCGTGCGGCTGGCGACGACACGATCCATGTAGCCGCGCAGCGACCGCAGCAAGGAGACCGTCCCATCCGGTCGCCGCACCTCGATCCGTGTGCGCAGCATCGTCCGGGGTTCAACCACCGTCCACGCCAGTCGGCCGTCCGGCAGGTAGAACACCGCGCGGAACCCGCGCGCTGAAGCACTGAGAGTCTCCGGCTCGCCTCCGTCCACGGACACCCGCCGCACCAGCGCCGGTACCAGATCGTTCCAGGCGAGCGGGATCTGCGCGAAGCGCAGGTAGACGATCGCCTGGCCATCGGGAGTCCAGGTCAGACGTGTCCAGCCCGCTCGCACGTCGCGTGTGACCTGCGTGATCCGGCCAGTCGCCAGATCCAGCACGAAGACGTTGCCGTCGCTGCCGTCCCGGTCGGAGACAAAGGCCACCTTGGATCCATCGGGGGAAAAGTGCGGCTCCTTGTCGTAGTACGGCCCGAACGTGAGCTGTTGGGTCGCGCCCCCGGCCACAGGCAGCCGGAACAGGTGGCCAAGAAGAGTGAAGATCAACGATTCGCCGTCGGGTGCGAGGGCGACGTCCGGGCGAGTGACCTCGACGGTGTCAAGCTCGATGGTGCGCCAGCCGTCGTCTTGAGCCGCCGCGGGGCCGCCGAACAGCACGGCGAGGCATACAATGCAGTGGACAACCAGTCGTCCAGGTGCCACGGAGCATCCCCACGTCATCGCGGAGATCCGTCGGCCTTGCACGGACTACTACGGAACGCTCTCATGCTCAGGGCAGAGCGAACACGAAGATGTTGCTGCCGGCGCTGGGGCGCAGCTCCGGCGTCAGGCGGATCTGGGCCGACGTGGTGCCGGCGCTGCCGGTGCTCACGGCGACGTACTGCCGCCCGTCGACCGCGTAGGTGATCGGGAAGCCGGTCACCGGCGAGCCGATGTTGATCTCCCAGAGCACCTCGCCGGTCTCGTGATCGAACGCCCGGAAGCGCCCGTTGGCGTCGCCGCCGAAGACCAGGCCGCCGCCCGTCGCCACCAGCGACGTGGTGCTCGCCCGCTGGTCGTGGCGCCACGCGATCGCGCCCGTCTCCGCGGAGATGGCCAGGACCGTGCCGAGCTGATCCGTGCCCGGCGCGATCTCCTCGCGTATCGCCAGCGCGTAGAAGGAGTTCTCCTCGCGGCTGGTGGCCATCATCTGCGCGCAGGTGTTGCGCAGCGGGAAGTACATCGTGTTGGTCAGCGGGCTGTAGGCGCCAGCCTCCCAGTCCTTGCCGCCGAGCCATGTCGGGCAGGCGAGGACTTCCTGACCGATGCCCGTGAAGACGATCTCCGCGTTCTCCTGCACCTCGCCGGTGGCGCCGTCGATGTCGCTGATGACGTTCTGGGTGATGGTCGGCGTCGCCCACAGGAACTCGCCGGTCTCCCGGTCGAGGGTGTAGACCACGCCGGTCTTGCCCGGGATGCCGGTGACGACCTTCCGCTGCTCGCCCGGGCGCAGCCGGGGGTTGATCCAACTGACCGCGGCGGGATCCGGGGCCACCGCCGTGTCGACCAGCAGGCGCTCGAACGGGTGATCGAGGTCCCAGTGGTCGTTCAGATGCTGGTAGTGCCAGCGGATCTCGCCCGTGGCGCCGTCGAGGGCGAGCGTCGAGTTGTGGTACAGGTGCGTGTTGCCGGTGCCGCCGAGCAGGAACTTCGGGGCCGGCGAGGTCACCGAGGTCCCGACGTAGACGAGGTCCAGCTCGGCATCGTAGCTCGGCACCATCCATGCCCCGACGTGCGCCCGCTGCTCGAACGGCACGCCGCCCCACGTCTCGTCGCCGGGCTCGCCGGGGCCGGGGATCAACCGCCGGCGCCACAGCTCGGCGCCCGTCGCCGCGTCGTGGGCCGTGATGACGCAGGCGTCGGGACCGCCCGACGGCATGCAACTGCGCCCCGAGACCACCCTGCCGTTGGCGACGATCGGGCCCGAAGTCTGGTTGGCCGGCTGCGTCCGGTAGTCGAGGATCTGCGTCTCCCAGGCCAGCTCGCCCGTCGTCGCGTCGAGCGCGTAGACATGGTCGTCGGCGCTGTTGTCGAAGATCAGGTTCCCGTGGATGGCGATGTTGCGGTTGGTGGCGACCGCGAAGAGGTCGTCTTCGAGGTCGTCCGGGAGGTCGCGGCGGTACTCCCACCGCAGATCGCCGGTGACCGCGTCAATGGCCTGAATGACGTCGAACGGGTTCGGCATGTACAGCACGCCGTCGTAGGCGAGCGGCATCCCCTCCTGGGTGCCGGCCTGCAGCGCGCGCGACCAGACCATGCGCAGATCGCCGACGTTCTCGCGCGTGATCGAGTCCAGCGGGCTGTAGCCCCAGCCGTCGTAGGTCCGGCGGTACATCAGCCAGTCCCCGGGCCCCGGGCTCACCAGGCGCTCGTCGGTCACCGGCGGGTACTCGGGCGGCGACTGGGCCCCGGCCCCCGGCGCGACCAGCACGGCCAGCGCCGCGCCGAGGGCCGGCGCCACCGTCGTCGCAGTCAGCGGGTATCTCATGAGACGCTCCACGCCGTCATCCTATCAACACGGGACGCGACGAGCATCGATCGACACCGATGCGCGCCGGGCGCCGTACCGGCGAGCCGCGGGATGCCGCCGCCCGCGTTCGTTCCCGGCCGGGTATACAATCGCACCAGATCCCGCTATTGCAGCCGACGCCCGCATGGACTTCAGCAAGTACGAGATCGACCCCGCCATCTACGACGAGATGTTCCAGTCGGACGGCGCGCCCCGCGGCCACAGCGCGCGTATCCACAAGGCTCTGAGCGAGCTGTCGGGCGCCGAGCTCGGCGAGATTCAGGAGCGGGTCACCCGCTCGTTCCTGAACGAGGGGATCACCTTCACGGTGTACGGCGACGACGAGGCGGACGAGCGCATCATCCCCATCGACTGCCTGCCGCGGACCCTGCCGGACGCCGAGTGGCGCCAGCTCGAGGCCGGCCTCGCCCAGCGCGTCCGCACCCTGAACCTCTTCCTGGCCGACGTCTACGGCGACGGCCGCGTCGTTGCCGACGGCGTCGTTCCGGAAGCGATGGTTCGCGGCTGCCCCCAGTACCGCGCCCAGATGCGCGGCTTCGCGCCGCCCCACGGCACCTGGGTGGCCGTCTGCGGCACCGACATCGTACGCACGAACGACGGCTTCCTCGTGCTCGAGGACAACTTGCGGGTGCCCTCCGGGGTGTCCTACATGATCGCCAACCGCAAGGCCGTGAAGTCGAGCATGCGGCGCCTGTTCCGCCGCTGCCGGGTGCGCGAGGTGGAGCACTACGGGAACCTCCTGCTCGCGACGCTCCGGGAGATCGCACCGCCCGGCCGGCCGGACCCGTGCATCGCGCTGCTGACCCCCGGCGTCTGGAACTCGGCCTTCTACGAGCACGTGTTCCTGGCGCGCGAGATCGGCGCGGAGCTGGTGGAGGGCCGCGACCTGCTGACCCGCAACGGATTCGTGTACATGCGCACCACCGAGGGGCTCAGGCAGGTGGACGTGATCTACCGGCGCGTGGACGACGACTTCCTCGATCCGCTCGCCTTCCGCCCAGACTCGCTGCTCGGGGCGCCCGGGCTGCTGCAGGCGTACCGGCTCGGCAACGTGTCGCTCGCGAACGCGCCGGGAACGGGCGTCGCCGACGACAAGAGCGTGTACGCCTACGTGCCGGACCTGATCCGCTACTACCTGCACGAGGAGCCCATCCTGGCCAGCGTTCCGACCCACATCTGCGGGCGTCCCGAAGAGCTCGAGTACACGCTGGACAACCTCGAGCACCTCGTCGTGAAGCGCGTCGGCGAGTCCGGCGGCTACGGCATGCTCGTCGGGCCCCACGCCAGCCCCGCGGAGCGCGAAGCCTACGCGCGGGAGGTGCGCGCGAATCCGGCCGACTTCATCTCCCAGCCGGTGCTCCGGCTGTCGCGCGCGCCCTGTCTCGTCGACGGCCAACCCGAGCCGCGGCACGTGGATCTCCGTCCCTTCGTCCTCACCGGCCGGGAGACCCGCATCGTGCCCGGCGCGTTCTGCCGCGTCGCGCTGCGGCGCGGGAGCATCGTGGTGAACTCCAGCCAGGGCGGCGGCGGCAAGGACGTGTGGGTCCTGCAGGACTGACATGCTGGCGCGCAGCGCGGAGAGCCTCTACTGGCTGGGACGCTACATCGAGCGGACGGAGCACGTCTGCCGCCTGCTGCGCGTGCAGATGGAGGTGCTGGTCGACCGGCCGGTCCGCGAGATCAACCTGGGGTGGCGCCGGATCTACGCCGCGGTGGGCCGGCAGCCGCCCAGTCCGGCCGTCGGCTTCGCGGGGGCCGACGACGACTTCGCGCTGGCCGATTCGTTCACGCTGGCCGACGATCTCACCTTCGAGCGCACGAACCCGGATTCGGTCAGGAACTGCTTCTCGAACGGCCGGGAGAACGCGCGCCAGACGCGCCACTGCATCAGCGGCGAGATGTGGACGTGCCTCAACCTGGCGTGGCTGCGCCTCCGGGAGCGGCGCATCCAGGACATCTGGAAGCCGGCGCCGGAGAGCTTCTACACGGAGGTCGCCCAGGACGTGGGCACCTTCGTGGGGGTCATGGACGCGACCATGTACCGCGACGACGGCTGGCGCTTCGTGCAGCTCGGCCGCGCCGTCGAGCGGGCCCAGTCGACGATAGTGGTGCTCCTTGCGCAATTCGAGGCGGTTCGGACGCGGGAGGATCCGGCCGAGGAGGAGTGGTCGGGCCTGCTGCGCATCTGCGACGCCTTCGACGCGTACCGGCGCTGCTTCGGCATCGAGCTGCGGCCGGACCAGGTGCTGGACCTGGTCGTCGGCGATCCGCTGCTGTCGCGCTCGCTGTCGCGCTCGCTCGAGACCGCGGCCGCCAGGCTCGGCGCCATCGCCCCGGGTCCGAGCCCGGTCGGCGCGGCCCGGGAGCTGGTTGCCGACCTGGTCGCCACCGCCCGCCGCCCGTGGCCCGCGGCGGCCGGCCTCGACGTGCGCGAGGACCGCCTCCGCCGGATGCAGGCCCGCTGCCGCACGTTGCACGAGCTGGTCATGACCGCCCATGCGCGCTACGACGTCGACGGCGCTCTGCCGCACTGATGCCATGATTGCGGGACAGACCGGCAGCCGTCGCCGGCATGTCGACCACGACCGCGAGAGACCATGAGAGGAGCGACACATTGAGTGAGCTTCCAGCCGATGAGCTGCAGTTCATCCTGAACACGTTCTCGTTTCTCGTCTGGGGCGCCCTCGTCATGTGGATGTGCGCCGGCTTCACGATGCTCGAGGCCGGCTCGGTGCGCACCAAGAACGCCTCGCTGATCTGCCTCAAGAACATCGGCCTCTACGCCATTGCGGGCCTGTCCTACTACCTCATCGGCTACAGCCTCATGTACGTCGACGTCGGCGCGCTCGTCGGGTCGCTCTCGTTCCTGCACGGCTCGTCGGCCGACGAGCTCGCGCTGGTGGCGGGCGACGCGGAGGCGCGGGCCGCGGTCGTCGCGAACGACTACTCCACGATGTCCGACTGGTTCTTCCAGATGGTCTTCGTGGCCACGGCCGCCTCCATCGTCTCCGGCACGCTGGCCGAACGCGTCCACCTCTGGTCGTTCTTCGCCTTCACGCTGGTGCTGACCGCCGTGATCTACCCGATTGTCGGCGCCTGGACCTGGGGCGGCGGCTGGCTCGACGCGCTCGGGTTCCAGGACTTCGCCGGATCGACCATCGTCCACGGGACCGGCGGCTGGGCCGCGCTGGCGGGCGCGCTGGTGATCGGCCCGCGGCGCGGCAAGTTTCCGAAGGGCGGCGGCGTGCTGACGACGCCGCCGTCCAACGTGCCCGCTGTGACGCTGGGCGTCTTCATCCTCTGGTTCGGCTGGTTCGGCTTCAACGGCGGCTCCCAGCTCGCGCTCGCCAGCGCGGCCGACGTCGTGGCGATGGGCCACGTGCTCGTCAACACCAACCTGGCGGGCGCGGCCGGCGTCATCGCGGCCATTGCCGTGTCGCGGCCGATTCTCGGCCGGGTCGACCTGCTGGCCGGCCTCAACGGCGCCATCGCGGGGCTGGTCTCCATCACCGCCGGGCCGGATCTCGTCGGACACTACTGGGCCATCGTCATCGGCGCCACCGGCGGCATCCTCTGCACGGCCGGCATCAAGCTGCTCGAGAAGGTCAAGGTGGACGATGTCGTCGGCGCCGTGCCGGCCCACCTGTTCGCCGGCGCCTGGGGCACCGTCGCGGCCAGCATCGCCGGCGGCGCCAACGTCGGCGTGCAGTTGCTCGGCGTGGTCGCCATCGGCGCGTTCGCGTTCACGACCTCCTGGCTCGTCTGGTTCGGTCTGGAGAAAACCATCGGGGCGCGCGTGTCGCGGCGGGTGGAGCAGCTCGGCGGCGACACCGCCGAGCTCGGCATCGAGGCCTATCCGGAGTTCGTGCTCATGCCCGAACGCGACGACGAGGACTGACAGGATGGCAGACGGCGGCGCATCGCGGCAGGACGCCCGGCGCGAGGGCGCGGAGGCGCCGGATGGGATGAAGCACATCTGCGTCTACCTGGGGGGGCAGGTCGGCTACGAGAAACGGTACATCGAGGAAGCCGAGACGCTGGGCCGTCTGATGGCGGCCGACGGCGTCGGCCTGGTGTACGGCGGCGCGCGCGTCGGCCTGATGGGCGTGCTGGCCAACGCCGTGCTGTCGAACGGCGGCTTCGCGACCGGCGTCGTGCCGCGCCAGCTCTCGTATCAGGAGCTCGCCCACGAGGGGCTGAGCCGCCTCTACGTCGTCGACACGATGCACGAGCGCAAGTACAAGATGCAGTCGCTGTGTCACGGGTGCCTGGCGCTGCCGGGCGGCTACGGAACCATAGAGGAAATGTTCGAGGCCCTCACGTGGGCGCAGAAGCCGCTCGAGCTGCACGAGAAACCCTGCGTCTTCGTCAACATCGACGGCTACTACGACCTCCTGTTCGAATTTCTCGATCGGGCGGCCGCGCAGGGGCTGCTGCTCGAGAGGAACCGGCGCCTCGCGCGCCAGGAGCCCACCGCCGAGGCGGCGCTGCGGGCGATCCAGGCGGTCTGGGCCGCCGAGGAGGAAGAGTTGCTCCGGGTGCTGCGGGAGTACCGGCAGTGACGGGCCGCCGGCACGCCGGATGCCCGGCGCCGCGCGTCAGGCGGATGCTTCCAGGGCGGCCTCGCGCGAGTCCCGGATGGGGATGATCCGGTCGAAGCCGCTGATGCGGAAGACCTCCTCGATGTGCGTCCGCATGCCGCAGAGGACGAGCGTCCCCGCTTCCGACTTCAACGCCTTGGCCGCAATCAGCAGCACCCGCAGGCCGGAGCTGCTGATGAAGTCGAGACGACTGAAGTCGACTATCAGGCGCTGCTCGCCGCCGCTGATGCGCTGCATGACGACCGACTCGAACGAACGCGCGTTCCCGCTGTCCAGCCGGCCGACGGGCAGGAGCACCAGCACGTCGTCATTCCGTTCTTCCGCCACTTCGATATCCATCGGCATGTCCCGTTCCTCGGCCTGCGCCGGCTCCTGCCTCCCTGGCGCCTGGTTGTGCTCCAGCGTCAACCGGTTCCGCCCGTCCGTGAACTGGTAGGTCAGGCGGTCGGCGAACGTGCGGATCAGATGCAGCCCCAGACCGCCGACGGGGCGCTGCTCGAGCGGCGACGACACATCGGGATTCGCGCTCGTCAACGGATCGAACTGGCGTCCGTTGTCCACGACCGTCAGCACCAGCAGCGTGCCGCTGACCCACATCGTGACGTCGATGCGGGGATCGGCGACGCCGTCGAACCCGTAGTGCACGGCGTTGGCGACCAGCTCGTCGAGCGCGAGATTGATCATGTAGATCTTCGACGCCGGCAGCCCCTGGGATGCGCCGAAGTTCTCGACCATCTGCGACAGGCCGCGCAGCACCGACAGGCGCGGGGGCGACAGCGAAATGCGTAGCTCGTCCTTCATTGGATGGGGCTGCGCCCCAAGCCCCCGGCGTCCGCTTGCGGGGCCCCTTCGCCCCGCGCCGCTCCCGCCGAGGCGCGCCGTGCGCGCCTTGCGCCGGCTGCGCCGGCGCTTCAATCAAGCGGGCCTGCCCCCGAACCCCGTCGTCCGCTTGCGGGGACCCCGCGGCCCCACGCCGCTCCCGCCGAGGCGCGCCGTGCGCGGCTTGCGGCGCAGACTCACAGCGGCTGGTCGCCCGGTGTCTTCTCGGGAGCGGGCGAGATGCGCGCCGGTCGCCGGTCAGCTTCCGGCTACGGCGGCCTCGCGCGAGTCCCGGATGGGGATGATCTGGTCGAAGCCGCTGATCCGGAAGACCTCGTGGATGTGGTCCTGCATCGAGCACAGCACCAGCGTGCCCTTGCTGGCGTGCAGCTGCTTGGCGGCCAGCAGCAGCACGCGCATCCCCGAGCTGCTGATGAAGTTGAGTCGGCTGAAATCGACGACCATGCGCTGTTCGCCGGCGCCGATCCGCTCCATCACGATCGCTTCGAAGGCGCGCGCGTTCGCGCTGTCCAGGCGCCCCACCGGCAGCAGCACCAGGGCGTCAGCGTCCCGTTCCTCTGCGACTTCAATATCCATGGTTCGTCACCCGGTCCATCAGACTTCGGCGTCCCGGCCTTCAGGCCGGCGCCGATGCGAGGTCGTGCTCCATGATCACCCGGTTCCGGCCGTCCGCGAACTCGTACGACAGGCGGTCGGCGAAGCTCTTCACCAGGTGCAGGCCCAGGCCGCCGATCGGCCTCTCCGCCAACGACAACGTGACGTCCGTCGCCACCTCCCGCGTCGGATCGAACGGTTGCCCGTTGTCCTCCATGATCAGCACGAGCGCGCCGCCCTCGACCCGCAGCGTGATCCGGATCTCGGGCTCGGCAACGCCCCCGAAGCCGTACGAGACCACGTTCGTGATCAGCTCGTCGAGCGCGAGGTTGATGACGTAGACCTTGGGGCCCGGCAGGCCGTGCGCATCCCCGAACTCCTCCACCCGGCGCGCCACGGCGTCGACCTCCGACAAGCGCCCCGGGATCGAGACCTGCAACTCGTCAGCCATCCGGTCGCATCCTCAACCGTTCGCCGCCGTTACTGTAGCAACTCCGGCCGCGGCGCGCCACACGGGGAACCCGCCCCGGCCCGCTGACGCGCCGCGGTGACTGTGGTAGAGTATTTGATCCAGAAAGTACGTGTGGAGCTGTGCATTCTGCCAGGCAAAGGAGAGTTCGTATGTCCCAGCATGTTCAGGGTTTGACGCGTGTCGCGCTGCTCGCGGCGCTGGTTGCCGCGCCGGCGCTGGCGTCGGCGCAGACCGCGGCGTCGACCGAGGTCACGTTCACCAAGGACATCGCGCCGATCCTGCAGCGCTCCTGCCAGGTGTGCCATCGCCAGGGCGAGATGGCCCCGATGTCGCTGGTCACCTACCAGGAGGTCAGACCCTGGGCCCGCTCGATCAGGAACCGCGTCGTCAATCGCGAGATGCCGCCCTGGCACATCGACAAGAACATCGGCCTCCAGAAGTTCAAGAACGACACCTCGTTGAGCGATGCGGAGATCGCGCTCGTGGCCGCGTGGGTCGACGGCGGCGCGCCGCGGGGCAACCCCGAGGACCTGCCGGCGCCGGTCGCGTTCCCGGACGCGTCCGAGTGGCAGATCGGCGAGCCCGACCTGATCGTCAAGTTCCCGGACTACCTGGTGCCGGCGGAGGGTCCGGATCTGTTCGGCAACATCTACACGGATCTCGATCTGGACGAGGACCGCTACATCAAGGCCATCCAGACCCGCGTGCCCGACAACGCGTCGCGCCGGGTGGTGCACCACGCGCTCTCCTTCGCGGTGGACCCCGGCGAGCAGGAGATGCGGGAAGCCGGCGAGACCGACATTCCGGCGGCCATGTTCCTGGTCGAGTACGCCTCCGGCAAGCAGTCGGAGATCTACCCGGAGAATTCGGGTCTCCTGCTCGAGTCGTGGCGGCGGATGCGGCTGGACTACCACCTCCACTCCGTCGGCGAGGACATCGACGCCAAGGTCGAGCTCGGCATGGTCTTCCATCCCAAGGGCCATGTCCCCGAGCACGTCCGCTGGTCGAAGCAGCTCGGCCAGCACGTCACCGACCTGGACATTCCGCCCGGCAAGGTGGTCCGCACCGACGGCTACACGTACTTCCACAAGGCGGCGCGGATCACGGCGTTCCAGCCGCACATGCACGCGCTCGGCACCTACCAGTGCTTCGAGCTGATCTACCCGTCGACCGGATCGCCGGCGGAGACGGAGATGGTCAGTTGCGCGCACTGGGACTACAACTGGCACATGGTCTACAACTACGCGGATGACGTGGCGCCCATCGTGCCGGCCGGCACCGTGGCGCACATCATCAGCTGGCACGACAACACGGAGTCGTTCCGGGCCAATCCGGATCCGAGGAACTGGACGGGCAACGGCGGGCGGACCATCGACGAGATGGCTTTTGCGTGGCTCGGCTGGTACGACCTGACCGACGAGGAGTACGAGCAGGAGCTGGCCGAGCGGCGAGCCATCCAGGAAGCGGCCGCCGCGACGAACCAGAACCAGCAGTAGCAGGCGCAAGCCGGGAAGCAACCGTCATGAAGTCGATGCGATTCAGGTATCTGGCAATCGCCGGAATCGGCGCCGGCCTGCTGCTGCGGCCGCAGGCCGCGCCGGCCCAGTTGGACCACCTCCCCTACATGCTCAAGTACAACAAGGGGCAGAACGTCCAGCCGATCTTCCAGGGCTGGTCCCGCAATCCGGATGGCAGCTTCGAGATGCATCTCGGGTACCTGAACCGGAACTATCTCGAGAAGCTGCACATCCCGATCGGGCCCGCCAACAACATCGAGCCGGGAGGTCCCGACCAGGGCCAGCCGACCTACTTCTACACGCGCAACAACCGCCAGATCTTCAGCGTGACGGTGCCGGCCGACTTCGGCGACCGCGAGTTGATCTGGACCCTCACCGTGGGGGGCAGGACGGAGCAGGCCGTCGCCTGGCTGCAGCCGGAGTGGGAGATCGATCCTGCCTTCGGCGGCCGGGTGCAGGGCGAGGAGAACCGGCGGAACGTGGAGCCGACGATCGACGCCATCGACCTGCCGGCGGCCGTATCGCTGCAGGCCGGCCTCGAGCTGACCGCCAGCGTCACCGACGACGGGCTGCCGACGCCGCGCGGCCGGCGCCAGCTTCAGCGCAACCGGGCCGTCGGACAGGAGATTCCGCCGATTCTGGTGCCCCCCGAGGGCGCCCCCGAGCCGCCCAAGAACGTCCCCTTCCTGAACGTCAACGCCCGCGGCCGGCAGAGCAAGCCCAGCCCGCCGCAAGGCCTGTCGGTCTCGTACATCGTGTGGCGCGGCCCCGCGGACGTCGTCTTCGATCCGCCGTTCTCGATGGTGGAAGGCGGCACGGCGAAGACCTCGGCCACGTTCTCGGCGCCTGGCACCTACCTGCTGCAGGCCCGCGCGCACGACGGCGGCAAGTCGACGTACGAGTTCGTGACCCTCACCGTCAATTGACGGTCAGTTGATGCAGGTGCCGCCGTCCACCGGGATGACGGCACCGTTGGTGTAGGCGCCGGCACGTGATGCGAGATAGATCGCGATGCCGGCCATCTCCTCCGGCCGGCCGATCCGATCCAGGGGACAGGCGCCCCTGATCCGCTCCCCGTGCTCGACGAGCACCTCCGCCGTCATCCTGCTCTCGAAGTAGCCCGGCGCAATCGCGTTGACCGTGATGTTGCGGGGCCCCAGCTCCACCGCGAGGCACTTGCTCAGGTGGTGCACGCCCCCCTTGCTCGACGCATAGGCGAACACGCCGGTCGGGATGATGGTCGGGACGTGAATGCCGTCCATGGACCCGACGTTGATGACCCGCGCCGGATCCGCCGCGCTGGCAGCCTGCTCCAGCATCGGCGTCAGGTCCCGGGTCAGGAAGAAGACCGCGGTCAGGTTCAGGTCGATGACCTTGCGGAACCCCTTCTCCGGAAACTCGCCGTAGGGCGCGCCCCAGTTCGCGCCGGCGTTGTTGACGAGGATGTGCAGCCTGTCCTCCCGCTCGGCCAGGGCCTCGATCAGCGCCGCGCGGCCCGCCTCGGTCGAGACGTCGCCCGGCAGCGACACGCAGGTGCCGAGCCGGCCGAGCTCCGCCGCGGTGCGGTCGCAGGCTTCCCGCTTGCGCGCCGTGATGTAGACCGTCGCGCCGGACTGCAGATACCCTTCCGCGATCATCCGGCCGATTCCGCGTGACCCGCCCGTGATCAGGGCGACCTTTCCTTCCAGCGAAAACAGGCTGCTGACGTCGATCGTTGACATGCGCCGAATGATAGCAGCCTGCTGCCCGCGGGGCGCGCGGGCCGCGTCGGCCGTGATGGTATGATCCGCACTCATGAACAAGGTGCTCCCGGATGCAGCGAGCGCCGTTGCGGTGATTCCGGACGGCGCCACGATCATGATGGGCGGCTTCGGGTTGTGCGGGATTCCCGAGAACCTGATCGGCGCCCTGCACGCCCAGGGGACTCGCAATCTGACGGCCGTCAGCAACAACGCCGGCATCGACGACTTCGGGCTCGGCGTCCTGCTGCAGTCGCGGCAGGTCACGAAGATGGTTGCCACCTACGTCGGCGAGAACAAGGAGTTCGAACGCCAGTTCCTGGCCGGCGAGATCGAGGTCGAGCTGGTCCCGCAGGGCACCTTCGCCGAGCGCCTGCGGGCCGGCGGCGCGGGCATCGGCGGCTTCTTCACCCCGACCGGCTACGGGACGGTGGTTGCGGAAGGCAAGGAGACCCGGATGATCGACGGGCGCGGGTACGTCCTCGAGCAGCCGCTCCACGCCGACTTCGCCTTCGTGAAGGCCTGGAAGGGCGACCGCCTCGGGAATCTCATCTATCACCGCACGGCCCAGAACTTCAACCCGATGATGGCGGCGGCTGCCAGGGTCACGATCGCCGAGGTCGAGGAGCTGGTCGAGCCCGGCGACGTCGACCCCGACCATGTCGTGACGCCCGGCATCTACGTCCAGCACGTCGTCAGGGGGACGCACTACGAGAAGCGCATCGAGAGGCTGGTGCTCCAGGATGGCTGATCCACGGGAACGCATCGTCAAGCGCGTGGCGCGCGAGCTGCAGGACGGCGACTACGTCAATCTCGGGATCGGCATCCCGACGCTCGTCGGCAACCACATTCCCCCCGGCATCGAGATCACGCTGCACTCGGAGAACGGGCTGCTCGGCATCGGGCCGTACCCGACGCGCGACCAGGTCGACCCCGACCTGATCAACGCCGGCAAGGAAACGGTGACGGAGCTGCTCGGCTCGTCCATCGTGAGCAGCGTCGAGTCGTTCGCCATGGTCCGCGGCGGGCACCTCGACCTGACCGTGCTCGGGGCCCTGCAGGTGGATCAGGAAGGCAACCTGGCGAACTGGATGATCCCTGGCAAGATGGTCAAGGGCATGGGCGGCGCCATGGACCTCGTGGGCGGCGCCAAGCGGGTCATCGTGGCGATGGAGCATGCGACGAAGAAGGGCGGCCACAAGCTCGTCGAGCGTTGCACGCTGCCGCTGACCGGGGTCCAGGTGGTGACGAGGGTCGTCACCGAGATGGCGGTCATCGACATCACGCCGGCCGGGTTCGCGCTGCGCGAGCTGGCCGCGGGCGTCACCCTCGACCAGGTGCGGCAGGCCACCGGCGCGGAACTGGTCGTCGACGGCACGCCCGGAACGTTCGAGTAGAGGCCATGGCGCTGCGGACGGCCAACGACTATCTCGAGAGCCTGCGCGACGGGCGCACCGTCTACTACCGGGGGCGCCGCGTGCCGGACGTCACCACGCACCCGGTCATCGGCGTGGCGGCCACCCACGCCGCCATCGACTACGAGCTCGCCCATGACCCGGCCCACCGCGACCTCTGCGTCGTCAGCGACGAGGCGGGCGAGTACTCCCGCTACTACCAGATTCCCCGTACGCCGGACGATCTGCTCCAGCGCAGCCGGCTGATCGAGCTCGCGACCGCCGAAGGCGCCACGCTGGTCGTGCTGATCAAGGAGATCGGCACCGATGCGCTGTGCGGCCTGCTGCGCGTATCGTCCGCCGTCGACGCGCAGCACGGCACGCAGTACGGGCGGCGCGTGCGGGACTACTACGAGCATTGCCGCGACAACGACCTGGCCGTGGCCGTCGCGCAGACCGACGTCAAGGGCGATCGCGCCCGCAAGCCGTCCGAGCAGGACGATCCGGACATGTACGTGCGGATCGTGGAGCGCCGCGACGACGGCATCGTGGTGCGCGGCGCCAAGGCGCACACCTCGGTCAGCACGAACGCGAACGAGCTGATCGTCCTGCCGACGCGCGCCCTGGGCGCGGGGGACCGGGACTACGCCGTCAGCTTCGCGGTCCCGATGGACACGCCCGGCCTGGTGCTGCTCGCCTCGGCGTTCGATTCGCACGGCCCGCAGACCCCCCCCGCGGAGCTCCCCATCAGCGGCCGGCACAAGATGATGGAGACCACCACGGTCTTCGACGACATGTTCGTGCCGTGGGACCGGGTGTTCCTGGCGGGCGAGCACGAGTTCGCCGGCCCGCTGGCGCTCGCGTTCGTCGAGCACCACCGCTTCACCGCCATCTCGTACAAGCTGCCGCTGGTCGACGCGCTGGTGGGCTCGGCCCTCGTCATGGCCGACATGAACGGCATCGCCCGGGCCGGGCACGTGCGCGAGAAGCTAGTGCAACTGATCAGCTACGCGGAGACCCTGCGCGGCCTCACCCACTACGCGGCGCTGATGGGCAAGCCCCGCGAGCTGGGCATTGCGGCGCCCGATCCGCTGTACGTGAACATGGCCAAGTACCACTTCGCCCACGGCTATCACGACGCCGTCCGCAACGTGCAGGACATCGCCGGCGGCGCGCTCGTGACGGGCCCGGGCGCCGAGGACCTCGAGTCGGAGGAGACGGCGCACTACTACCACAAGTACTACGCCGGCCACGGCGTCGGCGGCGCGGACCGGCTGAAGGCGCTGACGTTCGTCAAGAACCTCGTCGCCTCGGAGTTCGGCGCCTACCAGGAAGTGCTGGCCGTGCACGCCGAAGGCTCGCTCGAGGCCGAGAAGCAGATGGTCGCCCGCAGCTACGACCACCAGCAGGCGGTGGCGCTCGTGCGGCGGCTGGCCGGTCTCGACGACCCCGCCTCGTCCTGATCCGCCGGCGGGCCGCTTCTCGCGCGACACGCGGCCTTCGTGCCGGCGCGCGCCGCGCCGCATTCCACCAGGCTTGCGGTGCGCGGCCCTGCCTTGCCCCGCCGGCTGCGTGCCAGGACCACCGGTATACTTCTCCGATGCGCAATCACCGGCAACGGAAGGAGACGATACGGATGAGGCACTCGGGACGCATCGCACGCCGCCTCGCGGGCGGCGCGCTGGGACTGCTCGTTCTCGCGGCCGGCGCGCTGCTCCCGGCGCAGGCCCAGGAAGGCCGCACCGTGCGCCGCGCCGCCCCGCCGGCAATCGATCCGGCCGGGACCATCGACTGGCCGCTGCACAACCTCGACGTCCGCAACACGCGGTTCGCGCCGCCCGACCGGATCGACACGTCGAACGTCGGCAGCCTCGAGCTCAAGTGGGTGTACGAGATGCCGCCGCGCGAGCTCGTGCGCTCCACCACCCCGCTCGTCATCGACGGCGTCATGTACTTCAACAACGGCTCGAAGCTGACCGCGCTGAACGCGGCGACCGGGGAGACGGTGTGGACGTTCGAGGGCGACCCGGCCTTTCCGGGCGGCGGCCGCGGGCCGGCCTACGCCGACGGCGTCATCTACGCCTTCGGTCCGGAGATCCTGTACGCGGTCGATGCCGCGACGGGTGAGCTGGTCGAGTCGTTCGGCGCCGACGGCCTGCTCCAGGTGGCGCGCGAGGCGCTGACGTTCAAGTATCCCGACACCTACCCGCCCACGGTCGACACGACGGCCATGGGCTTCGCGATGACCAACCCGCCGACGTCCGCCGGCGGTACCCTGTTCGTGGGTCTGCCCTTCTCGGAGGGACTGCTGCCCGGCGGGCTCCTGGCCGCGCTCGACGGCTCGACGGGCGCCATGCGCTGGGTCTTCAACACCGTTCCCCAGGGACCGCAGGACTCGGGCTGGGAAATCGCCAACGGCACCTGGAGCTCGGACAAGCGGTACGGGGGCGGCGTGTGGATGCAGCCGGCCGTCGACACCGAGCTGGGGCTGGTCTACATCAACGCGGCCAACCCCTCGCCGAACTACGACGGCTCGTCGCGGCTCGGCATGAACCTGTTCACCAACTCCATGCTGGCCATCGACATCGAGACGGGCGAGCTCGCGTGGTACTTCCAGACCCTGCACCACGACATCTGGGACTGGGACCTGGCCTCGGGACCGATCCTGTTCGACGTCACGGTCGACGGGCGCCCGGTCGAGGCGGTCGCCTCGCTCGGCAAGACGTGCTACGTCTACATCCTGGACCGCGCCACCGGCGAGCCGCTCAACCCGATTGTCGAGACGGCCGTGCCGCGCAACACCGACGTGCCGGGCGAGGAGGTGTGGCCGACCCAGCCGGTGCCCTACGACGCGCGCGGCGTCCCGCAGGAGCCCTTCTGCGCCACGTACCCGACCATCACCGACCCGGAGCTCGCACCGCGGGCGCGGCAGATCTTCCATCCGTACCAGGTCAACGAGTTCGTGATCACGTCACCGGGCAACACGGGCGGCGCGAACTACGGCTCGCCGTCGTTCAGCCCGCGCACCGGCCTGTTGTACGTGACCGGCAAGAACGACGCCTGGTCCATCAAGGTGAAGGTGGTCGGCGACACCCTCAAGCCCGGCCCGGGCTACGTCGGCCACTTCGGCAACATCGCGGAGCTCGGCGGCACGGGGATGACGCCGACCTCCACGCTGGCTGCCTACGATCCGGCCACGGGCGAGCAGGTCTGGTACGTCGAGAGCGAGGGCGCGACGAACGGCGGGAACCTGGTGACGGCGGGCAACGTCGTCTTTCAGGGAGCCGGCAACGGCAACTTCCACGGATTCGACGCGGAGACGGGCCGGCGGCTGTTCACGTACGACACCGAACGCAGCGTCCACGCCAGCCCGCTCACCTATCAGGTGAACGGCACGCAGTACGTCGCGATTGCCGCGGTGAACGCGGTGCTCGCGTTCGGCCTGCCGTAGCCCGTTCCACGGCGCGGACTCGGGCGGGGGCCGGCACGGCGCACGCCCGCGCGGCTGCGGGCGTGCGCCGCCGGGTCTCTACCTGCCCTGCGCCTCGAGGTTGCGCGCGCCGGCCAGGATGCTCACCATCGCGTAGTTCCCCTCGTGGCAGGCGGCCTCGTAGATCTGATTGGCCTGGTTGTCCGCCAGGGTCAGCGGGATCTCGACGGTCCAGGTGGACTCCCACACCGTCGGATCCTCGACGGTGACCTCGTACATCACCAGATCGGGCGCCGTGCGCGTGAACCGCTCGACGAGGTGCAGGTTCTCGCTGGAGCCGTAGAAGCTGGTGCCGGTGCTGAAGTTGGTGGTGTCGACCACCAGCGTATCGCCCTCCCAGTGGCCGATGGAGTGGCCGAGCCACTGGCGGATGTGCGCCGGCAGATGCGCCCGGCCGTCCAGGTGGATCGTGCGGTAGCCCCCGCCCCGATGGCCGTCCTCGTGGTAGATCGACATGGACCCCGGCGACTGCACGAAGCGGCTGAAGGTCCCCGACGTCCCGCGCACGAACGGAATGGTGATGCCCATGCAGCGGTCCGGCGCACGGTCCTCGGGGTTGTCGGCGTAGCGCCCGCTCTGCGGATCCACCGGGTACGGAATCCGGACGTCGGTCTCGATCTCGCCGCCGCCCGCGGCCCGGCGCGGCTGGTAGGGGCCGATGCGCTCGATCGCCGCCGCGGTCCGCGGCGGGATCCGGCCGCTCGCGGGATCCACGATCAGCGACGTGCGCCGCGTGCGGATGACGTCCTTGCCGCGGCCGGTGAACTCGTCGTTGTACGCGCCCTCGACGTCCTCGACCGTTCCGGACTCGGGCCGGAAGTTGCGGCCCGCCGACGAGTCCTGCACCCCTTCGAGCGCCGCCACCTCCTCGTCGGTGAGGAACTCGCGCCCCTCGAACTGGTCCGGACGCTCCAGCGGCGTCAACGTATAGCCGGGGCTCCAGATCCCGGACAGATCGGGGACGCCCCACGACGTGCGCGGCGCCGTGAAGCCGTCCGCGTCCGCGGCCTGCTCCTGGCCGGCAACCGGTCCCCCCGCGATCAGCACGAACGCGCCCAGGGCGGCCAGCACGCAGGCCGCCGCCGTATGCCGAAACCTCATCTACCCCTCCTCGTATCCGGTCGTCCCCGGCGCCGCGCAGGCAGCGCCGGAACCCGCGTTACTGCTCGTTCAGGCGCGCGCCGGCCAGGATGCTCACCATCGCGTAGTTCCCCTCGTGGCAGGCGGCTTCGTAGATCTGGTTCTCCACGTTGTCGAGCCGGTTGAGGGGCACCTCGATGGTCCACGGCGCGCTGAACACGGTCGCGTCCTCGATGGTGGCGTGATACATGATCGTGTCCGGCGCGGTCGGCGTGAAGCGCTCGGTCAGCGTCATGTTCGCCGTTGCGCCTTGGTAGCGCGTCTGGCCCGTGAAGTTGCGCGTCTCGACGACCAGCGTCTGCCCGTCCCAGCGGCCCACGGCGTGCCCGAGCCACTGCCGGACGTGCGCCGGCGGATGCGCCCGGCCGTCGAGCGGAATGTCGCGGTAGGCGCCGCCGTGGTGGCCGTGCTCGTAGTAGACGGCGACGTGACCCGGCGTCTGGACGATGCGCTTGTGGCCCCCGGCCGTCACGGCCTGGCCGTAGGCCAGCGGCAACTGCACGCCCATGCAGCGGTCGTTCGCGCGCTGCTCCGGGCCGTCCGTCATCTCGTCCGTCACGCGCGGCCGCTCCGCCTGCCACCTGGCGCGCACGCCGGGCAGGTACGGAATCAGGCCGTTGGGCGGATCGACGACCAGCGACGTGCGGCCCGTGGCGATGACCTCGGTGCCGCGGCCGGTGTAAACGTCGTTGTAGGCTCCGCGCAGGTCCGCCAGCGTCCCGCGCTCGGGCCGCCCGGTCGTGTTGCCCGCGCCCGCCCCGGCGCCAATGCCGAAGGTCGACGCCTGCTGCTGCTCGAGGGACGCGGCCTCCTCGTCCGTCAGGAACTCCCGTCCCTCGAAGTCGGCCGGCCGCTCCAGCGGCGTGAAGATGTAGCCGGCGCCCCAGATCCCCTGCAGATCGGGGTCGCCCCACGGCGTCTGGCTCGCGGCGTAGTCGTCGGCCGCCCCCGCGGCTTCCTGACCCGCGGCGCCGGACGCCAGCGCCCAGACGCCGATCGCAACGGTGAACAGAACGGCTCCCGCGACATGTCGGTGACTCATGGTCCGTCCCCTCGTGGAATGACTCGACTGCCCGATTCTACCGTAACTCGGCGCGCCGCCGCCGGCCGATCCGGCGCGGCTCAGTCCACGATTGCCTGGTACGTCAGGGTGGCCAGGTCCTGGCGGATGTTCAGGTGCGTGTACGGGCGCAACTGGGTCAGGAGGATGCCGGTCAGGTCTTCCCGCGGATCGCTCCAGAAGGTCGTGTTGAACGCGCCCCACCAGAAGTGGGACCCCGCGGAGTACGGCATGGCCGCCTGTCCCGGATCCCGCACGACGGCGTAGCCCAGGCCGAAGCCGTAGCCGGGACCCACGAGCCAGACGTCGTGGTCGCCGGTGTGGTTCAGGGTCATCAGCTCGACCGTCTTGCGCCCGAGGATGCGGGCGCCGTCCAGCACGCCCCCGTTGAGCATCATCTGGTTGAAGCGGAAGTAGTCGCGCGCCGTCGAGACCAGGCCGCCGGCGCCGCTGAAGTAGCTGTGCGGCTCGCGGACGAAGCGGCTGTCCGCCGTCGGGCCCTCGGTCAGCGCCAGCCCGCCCTGGTCGCCGGGCCGGTACAGGGCGGCGAAGCGGTCCAGCTTGGCGTGCGGGAGATGGAAGTGCGTATCCGTCATCCGCAGCGGCTCGAAGAGGCGCGTGCGCAGGAACTCGTCGAAGCGCTGCCCGGAGATGATCTCGACCAGGCGCCCGACCAGATCGGTGGCCCGGCCGTACTCCCAGCGCTCGCCGGGGTGAAAGTTCAGCGGCAGCCGCGCGAGGCGGGCGGCGAAGTCGGCAAGCGTGTCGCCCGGCTCGCGCTGCGGGCCGATGGCGTCGAAGTCCGGCTTCGTGATGCCGCGGTACGTGTTGGGCAGCCCGGCCGTGTGCGTGAGCAGATGCTGGACCGTGATCGGCTGCGCCGCCTCGACCGTCCGGTAGCGCGCCCGGCCCAGCTCCTGATAGCTCGCCGGCGCGGCGACCTGCATGGCGCCGAACGCCGGCAGCCAGCGGGCAATCGGATCGCGGAGCTGGAAGCGCCCCTCCTCGTACAGCATCATCAACGCGACCGACGCGATCGGCTTGGTCATCGAGGCGATGCGGAAGATGGCGTCGTGCGTCATCGGCGCGCTGCCGGCGACGCGGTCGCCGAACGCCGAGAAGTGGACGACCTTGCCGCGGCGCGCCACGAGCGAGACGATGCCGGCCACCTCGCGGCGATCGACGTACGCCTGCAGCGCGTGCTCGAGGCGTGCGAGCCGCGCGGAGGACATCCCCACCTCCTCCGGCGCGGCCGTCGGGACACCGTCCATGACCGGCAGATCCGATGCCGCGAATCCAGCCGGCAGCAGCGCCGCGCCCGCCAGCAGGATGCCGAGGCCGAGCACCGCTGTCCTGGTTGTCCGCATCAGGTCCCTCCTGTCCGCCTACTTCCTGAGCCGCGCCTCGAGGTTGCGCGACTGTCCCGGGTTGCGGTCGTCGCCGAGCGCGGTCATCCACTGCGGGTAGCCGAGCGGCAGCCGGCTCGCCTCGTCGAGACGCGCCAGCTCCTCGGCCGCGAGCTCGAGCTCCACCGCCGCGAGGTTGTCATCGAGCTGCGCCATCCGCCGGGCCCCGATGATGACGCTGGTCACCACGTCCCTGTGCAGCAGCCAGGCCAGCGCCACGCGGGCGATCGAGGCGCCGTGCGCCGCGGCAATCGGCTGCATGACGTCGAGGATGTCGAACGCCCGCTCCTTGTCGATCGGCGGAAAATCGAACGTGCTCCGGCGGGCATCCGTCGCCCCGCCCGAGCGCGTGAACTTGCCGGTCAGGAAGCCGCCGGCCAGCGGGCTCCAGACGAGCAGCCCGAGCCCCTGGTCGCGCAGCAGCGGAATGGTCTCCCGCTCCAGCTCGCGGCCGACCAGCGCGTAGTACGACTGGGTGGTCTTGAACGCCTCCAGTCCGCGCTGCCGGGAAACCCCGAGCGCCTTCATCAGCTCCCAGGCCGGCAGGTTCGAGCAGCCGATGTAGCGCACCTTGCCCGCACGGACCAGATCCGTGAGCGCGCCGAGCGTGTCCTCGATGTCGGTCAGCGCGTCGCTGCGGTGGATCTGGTAGAGGTCGATGTAGTCCGTGCCCAGCCGCTTCAGGCTGGCCTCGGCCGCCTGGATGATGTGCAGCCGCGAAAGCCCGACCTCGTTCGCACCCGGTCCCATCCGCCCGCGCACCTTGGTGGCGACGACCACCTCGTGCCGCCGGCCGGCCAGCGCGCGTCCCAGGATCTCCTCGGACTCGCCGGTCGAGTAGACGTCGGCGGTATCGAAGAAGTTGACCCCGGCGTCGAGCGACCGGTGCACCAGCGTGTCGGCCTCCGCCTGCCCGAGCGCCCCGATCGCCTCCCAGCGCGCGCCGAAGGTCATCGCCCCCAGGCACAGCTCCGATACGTACACGCCCGTGTTGCCCAGCAGCCGGTACTTCATCGACCCTCCGGTTCCCGTATCGGCGGCGCGCCCTCAGGGCGCGGGAAAGTAGGCGATGCTCTCGCCCCGGTTCGTGCCCAGCCAGATGTCGCCGCCGACCGGCACGGCGGTCGTCGCGGCGGCGAATCCCTCCAGGAAGGGCTGGCGGAAGATGCGCTCGAACTCGAGCGTCTCGGGATCGACGCGGGCCACGTTCGACGCCTCGCTCGGCGTCCGGAAGTCGGTGTGGCCGGCGGCGTAGACCAGCCCGTCCGGGGCCATCCGCAGATTGTCCGGCCGGAAGCCCAACTGGACGGCGCCCGTCTCGACCGGCGTCCGCCCGCGCGACAGGCGGATGAAGCGCTCGTCCTGCCAGCCGGCGACGTAGAACCACTCGCCGTCGCCGGAGATCTCCAGGCCGTTCGGCCGGATGTCCTCGCTGCCGGGCACCATCTGCCAACCGCTGTCGGCCCGCCATTCCCAGACCGCGCTGGTCACGTCGCCGGTCATGCGCGGCGCCGTCGTCGCGAACCCGCCGTCCGGCAGCGCGACCACCGCGTTCAGGGTCGCCCCCTCGGGGGCCACGGCGCAACCGATCCAGGTCAGCGCCGGCTCCGCCGCGCCGGCGTCGAGCTCGAACGCCTCGATCGACTCCCGCAGCCCGTGGTGCACGACGAACAGCGTGTGCAAGGCCGCCGGACCCGGCTTCAGGTACAGGCCGTGCGCCCTGAAGTCGTCGCCCTCGGCCGGGTCGATCGGACCCGGACAGGTCGGGTACGCCTCGTCGTCGAGCCGCTCGCCGGCCGCGGCGGCGGGAAACAGGACGCGCGCCGTCCTGCCGCTCACGCTGACCAGTTGAATCCGCCCGCCTGCCTGGTTCCCCGAGGCGATCACCCAGTCGGAATCCGGCACGACGGCCAGATCCTCCGGGCTGATGACGTCGCAGATGAAGCGGAGATCGCCGACCGGCTCGCAGGCTCCGCCCGCGGCTGCGGACGCCTCCGCCGCCTCTCCCGGGCCCTCCGGCCCACCTCCGCCGCACGCCGCCGCCAACGCGGCGAGCAACCCGATTGCAGTCCACTGTCTCATATGCCGTCGACTCCCCTCCTGGCAGTCCGTGGTGAAACCCCGCGTCGCACCGAGAGCCGGTCGTGACAATGCCGCGCACGGCCGGAACAGGGCGTGACGAGGGAGCATATTGACCATATTCGACCGAGGAGCAACGCCGTCAGACGGGATGCATCGCCGCTCGAATGCAGCGGGGCCTTTGGCCACGGGCTGCTAGCGCTGGAGGCGCCGGTCGGGATAGAGCCGCACCAGCACGTTGGGGCGCAACACGCCCGCGCTGATCGAGCCGCCCGCGTCGCCCGGCTCGCACTCGTACACCACGCGATACCGGTTCTGCACGGCGCGGTGGTGCTCGCCCATCAGCGTCCCCAGCTCGGTGAACACGTTGGGGAGAGCCGTCGGCGCCGCCAGCGCCCGGTAGGTCCCGCCGGTGTTGCGCGTCAGAAACGTGGACACCTCCGTCTGCACGTTGCCGCCCCGCGTGGATACCAGCACGGCGTGCACGGTGGCGGCACGCATCTGCAACTCGAACGCGAACTCGTTGAACTCGTCCTGCTGCACGCTGCGGCTGCCCTCGGCGCCGTCGTAGACCAGCGCGACGAAGACCGGCCAGGCGTCGTCGTCCTCGAAGCGCCGCTCCCACGTCTCGACGAGGCCGTCGATGTAGATGACGCCGGTGTTGCGGTCGACGAAGAGGCTGGTTGCCCGCTCCCTCAGCTCCTCGCGGTCGGTCGTGAAATCGACGCGCCGGCGGACCTGGCCGGCGATGGTGAACAGGCCTATCTCGTGCTCCGGGGGCAGCGCGTCCAGGAAGGCGCTCAGTCCGTCGCGCAGCGGGTTGAGCGACTGCGCGGCGGCGTCGCTGTTGTCGACCAGCAGCGCCACCTTCATCGGCCCCGCGTCGAGGTGCATGTCCTTGATCTCGCAATCGGCTCCCACCATCTGCAGATCCACCTCGTCGGCGCGGACGTCCAGCAGGGGCTGGTCGGAGAAGTCCGTCACCAGCATGAAGAGCTGGCGATCCTGCGCCCACGCCGCCTGCGCGTACCCGGAGACGATGACGGCCAGACAGCCCAGGACGAGGGTGCGACGCAGGTGGCGGGAGGTCATGGCGCTCTCCTTGGTTGATGGCGGCCGGACCGCCCGATTATACGGCCGATCGGGTCCGGAACCCGCTGCACCAGCGAGCGAGTGACGATCAGCAACCCGTTCGCCGACGCCGATTAGCGGGGTATCCTCCGGCAATGAGCACTGCACAGTTGAGAGAGACGGTTGCGAAACAACTGCGGCGCAGCCAGGCCCATGCCGGACTTGCCGCCGCGCTCGACGATTTTCCCGCGGAGCTTGCGGGCCGCGCAGTCGCGGGGCACCCGCATACCGCCTGGCAGCAGGTCGAGCACCTGCGGCTGGCGGCGGAGGACCTCGTCGCCTACTGCCGGGACGCCGAGTATGCGCCGCCCGAGTGGCCGGCGGGCTACTGGCCCGCGAGCCCCGAGCCGCCGTCGCCCGAGGCATGGTCCGAGAGCTGCCGGCGCCTTCTGGAGGCATCCGACAAGCTCGCGCGTCTCGTCGAGGATCCCGACCTGGACCTGTTCTCCGCGGTTCCCGCCGCCGAGAAGGCGCAGCACCACACGTTGCGGGCCGCGCTCATCCTGCTGGACCACAACGGCTACCACGCGGGGCAGATCGTCGTCTTGCGAAAGGCGCTCGGCATCTGGCCGGAAGGCCAAGTGTCTGTGCCGTAGGAACGTCGCAGGATCGTAGACGGCATTTCACTATAATGAATAAGTGAGTGTTGTTGATATATTTTCATGAATACACCAAGTCATGCGACAGAGCATGTCACCAGCACCCTGCGGGCGGCTCGCGCAGCACGAGGCGTCAGCCAACGTGAATTGAGCGTCAACTCCGCCGTGCCGCAGGGCCACATCTCGAGGATCGAGAACGGCGCCGTCGATCTCAGGCTCTCGAACCTGGTCGCGCTGGCCCGAGCCCTCGATCTGGAGCTGATGCTCGTGCCCCGCCAGGCGGTCCCGGCGGTTCGATCGGTTGCACGAAGCGCCGCGACCGCCGCCGCGGGGCGGGGCCAGGCAGGGCGTCGGGTCCGAAGGGAGCTGGCACTGATGCAGGAGGCGCTGGGCAGTCTGCCGCCCCGGCTCCAGTCACGGAACGACTTGGCGCAACTTCGCCGTCACGTACGCGAATTGTCGCACTTTGCGCCCGCGCTCCTTGACATCGAGGTTGTCCGGGACGTGAACCAGGCGCTCGCCGCACTCGTCCGAGGCGAGGGCAACCCGGCCGCCATCCGGCGCCCGCTGGCCCGGCTCCAGGAACTTCGCAACGCGCTTGCCCTCAACCGGATCGCGCGCGACGAAACGGGGCCCGCACGGCCGGCCTACGGCCTCGCAGACGATGGCTGATGTCGACATCCTCGAAGTCCTGCTGCATCACGAACCGATTGGGACGCTGACCCGTGTCGGCGGCGACCAGACGCTCTTCGCTTTCAACGACGCCTACGTTGCGGACGAGGACAGGCCTGTACTCGGACTGGGCTTCAAGGATCAGCTCGGCGGGCTGATCAGCACCTTCAGGCCGACTCGGACGCGAGTCATGCCGTTCTTCTCCAACCTGCTGCCTGAAGGGCATCTGCGGAGCTACGTTGCCGAGCGGGCGGGGGTCAACCCCGCACGCGAGTTCTTCCTCCTCTGGGTGCTCGGCCCCGATCTGCCGGGCGCCATAATGATCCGTCCAGTCGACCACCACGCGTGGCCTCCCGCCGAGTCCGGCGGCGACGACAACGACCAGCGACGTGACCACGCGCTGAGGTTCTCCCTCGCCGGCGTGCAGCTCAAGCTCTCCGCGGTAGTGGAGGCCAGTGGGGGGCTCACCATCCCGGCCCGCGGAATCGGCGGGTCGTGGATTGTCAAGCTGCCATCGCGCCAATTCACGCGCGTTCCCGAAAACGAATTCTCGATGTTGACGCTTGCCAGGCTGAGCGGCATGGACGTACCCGCGTTCCAACTGGTCGATGTCGCTGCCATCGGAAATCTGCCGGACGGGTTCGGCACGGTCGACGGCCAGGCGCTCGCGATCGAACGATTCGACCGGTTGCCGGGGGGCGGCGCCGTGCACATCGAAGACTTCGCCCAGGTATTCGGCGTCTATCCGGAGGACAAGTACCGGCGCGCCAGCGCTCGCAACATCGGCGCTGTCATCGGCGCCGAGTGCGGCGGCGACGACATCGTCGAGTTCATCAGGCGGCTGACCTTCAACACCTTGATCGGCAACGCCGACATGCATCTGAAGAACTGGTCTCTGACCTACCCTGACCGCCGGCACGCCGCCCTGGCGCCGGCTTACGACTTCGTATCGACGATCGCCTACCTCCCGGACGACAGCGCGGCCCTGAAGTTCAGCCGGACGCGACGCTTCTCCGGGTTTTCCGAGGATGAGCTGGCCCATCTGGCCGCCAGGGCGCTGCTACCGGAAAAGCTCGTGCTCGATGCCGCCCGCGAAACCGTCGCCCTGTTCCACCAGCATTGGGCTGGCGAGAGGCGGCATCTGCCCCTTGCTGCCGAAGCCGTCCAGGCCATCGAAGCGCACCTTCGAACGATACCCATCGCTTGACGGCCGTCGTCCGAATCGCAACGCGCTCGGCGGGGCAGCCGCGGCGACCTGACGGTTGGGCCGGCGCGACCGCCAGCCCTCGTCGCTATCTGGCGCCATCCTCCGCGGCGGCTGTCCGCTCCTGGACGCGCGCGCCGCGCAGGATGTTGGGCACGGCGTAGTTGCCCTCGTGGCAGGCGTACTCGTAGAGATCGTAGGCGGGGTCGCGCGTGAGCGGCAGCTCGAGGGTCCAGGGCGCCGTGTAGACGGATGGGTCCTCCACCGTGGCGCGCCAGTCGAGGACGTCCTCGCTCACCCGCGTGAACCGCTCCACCACGCGCAGCGCCCGGCTCACGGGGACGCCGTGCATCCGGCCGGCGTTCTGGTTGGGCGCAATCCAGCCCCTGTCGCTGAAGTTCGTCGTCTCGACGACCAGCGTCTCCCCCTCCCACCGCCCCCGCGAGTCGCCCATCCAGAGGCCGATGGCGGGGTCGAGCGGCGGGCGGTCGTCCAGCGGGATGATGCGGGCCTCGCCGATCATCTCCGTCAGGATCACGACGTAGCCGGGCGCCTGGAGGATGTGGTTGCCGGCGTTGTAGAAGTTCGGGATCAGCGCCCCCGGCACGCCGCGCGTGATGCAGCGGGTGTAGACGCTCATGTTCTCGTAGGTGTCCGCGCGATGGGCGGCCAGATAGTCGCGCCGCGACTCCGCCTCCGGCCGCAGCGGCACGCGGCCGCTCGGCGGGTCGACGACCATGGAGGTCCGCCGCGTCGTTGCGACCGATCGCGTGCCGGACCAGATGGCGGCGTTGTAGCCGGCGAACCTGCTGCCCGGCGGCAGGCGCTCGACCCGCACGGCACCCGGCGCGAACGCCTGCTCCCGCTGCTCCCGCGCCGCGCGCTCCAGCGCCGCGGCCTCCACCTCGCTGAAGAAGGCCTTGCCGGCGAGGTCGCCCGGCCGCTCCAGCGGCGTCATCGTGGCGTTCGTCCAGACGCCCTGGATGTCCGGCTGCCCGTCCGGCGTGCGCGGGGCAACCCAGCCTCCGGACCCGCGCGACTCCACCTGTCCCGCGCACGGCCGGGGCGCGGCCGCCGCCAGCGCAACCAGCGCCACGCCGCAGACGACCAGTCGCACCCCGCGGCCCAGTCGTTTCAGCATGCGCAGAACCATAGCATGACGGCCCGCGTCGAGGGCGCGGCGCAGTGGTCGCGGCCGCCCGTTTCGTGCAAGCATTCTACGCGCGTCTCCGGCATCGTCCGCCGCGCCGGCGGCCCCGGAGGCGCCGGCTCGAACATCCCGAATCACAGGAGGAAATGGCATGAGGAATTGGCGTCTGTTGGTTGCAATCGTGCTGCTGGCTGCTACCGCGGCCGGCGGCTGGACGTACGCCCAGGGGCAGGGCGGCTCGAGCGAGTTGACCGGGGACGACATCGCGGAGATCGAGCGGCTCTACTACCGCTACGCCCAGGGCCTCGACTTCCAGGACGAGGAGCTGTACCTCTCGGCCTGGGCGGACGACGCCGTCTTCACGACCGGCGGCGGCGAAGTCTGGGAAGGCCGCGAGGGACTGCGCGCGCGCTTCCGCCAGCGGCCCGGCGCCGAAGGCACGGGGATCACCCACGTGACCATCAATATCCTGGTCAAGGGCACGCCCGAGGGAGCGAAGGGCCGGGGCTACTGGCTGGTGCTCGACACCATGCAGAGCCCGCCCGCGATCCTCGTGCACGGCCACTACTTCGACACGTTCGTGCGCACGCCTGACGGCTGGCGGATCAAGACCCGTGGATCGATGCGGGGCTGGAGCGAGACGCGCTGGGAGACGGAGTCGAAATCGACACCCTGGTAAGGCGGCGCGTGGCGCAAGGAGCCCCGTTGCTTGCGGTCCGGGTGGTCGCGCGCACCGAGCCGACGGCGGTCAGTCCTGCCGCCGTCGGCTCCCGTGCGCGGACCGTCCGGACGTTCCCGGCCCCGGCTGGCGCTAGCCGGCGCGGTCGGCGGTGATGGTGCGGGTCTTGAACCGCCAGCCCTCGGCGGTCTTGACGTACGTGTCGTCGTAGTAGCCGGACGCCACCGTATCCGGCGCGTCGCCGCTGACGTCCACGAGGATCCAGTAGACGCGCCCCTCGGCGCCGTCGGCGGTGGGCACGATGCGCCAACTGTTGTTCCAGTGCCGGCGCTGCGTGTCGCCGGTCTCGCCCGCGTGCCGCTCGACGCGGTACGCGGTGAGCTCCTCCCGGCCCGTGATCTTGTTTCCGCCCACCTCGAATACCGCGTCGGCGGCGAACGCCGAGACGAACAGGTCGCCGTCGCGGAAATCGGCGCCGTGGTTGTAGCGCCAGTAGAGCTGCTCGATCTCGGCGTAGTCCTGGGCCGAGAGCGTCCCCGCCGCGGCCGCGGTGTTCACCGGCGCCGAGATCCAGCCGATGGCGACGCCGACCGCGACCAGCGCCACGGCGGTCAACAGATGTCTTGTCTTCACGATTTCCCCCTCTTCTCCCTGGTTGCGTACCGCGCCGCGCGCTACCCGGCGCTGTCGAAGGTGATGATCCGCTCCGCGATGCGCCAGCCGTCCGCGGTCCTGACGTATCTGTCGTCGTAGTAGCCGGACCGGTCGGTGATCGGCGTGCCGGTGCCTACGTCCACCACGATCCAGTAGACGCGGGCCGCGGCGCCGTCCGGCGTCGGCACGATGCGCCACCCGTTGTTCCAGTGGCGCCGCCCCCGGTCGCCGTGCCCGGCGTCCCGCTCCGCGCGCATCGCCTCGAGCTCCGCCCTGCCCCGGAGGGTCCGCTGGCCCACCACGGTGAAGACCGCGTCGTCGGTGAACGCCGACAGCCACAGCTCGCTGTCCCGGAAGTCGCCGCCGTGGTTGTAGCGGTAGTAGAGCTGCTCGATCTCGGCGTGGTCCTGCGCGGTGAGCGTCCCGGCGGCGGCCGCGGCGCTCCCGGGCGCCGACATCCAGCCGAGCGCCGCCCCGAGTGCGACCAGCCCCAGCGCCGCCACGAGATGTCGTGTCCGCATGGTCCCTCCTACTCGACCCGCTCCATCCAGCGGTAGAGGCCCGGCGAGCCGTCGATCCGCAGGCCGGCCGAGATGTACGACTGCCCGTCCTCGGCGAGCCGCCGCATCATGACGTAGCGGGCCTCGCCCGTGCGGGTGCGGGCGATGCGGTAGTGCGTCCGCTCGTCGACCTTGACGGTCATGACCTCCATGCCGGCGTCCGCCGGGTAGATCGTGCCGTTGTACGGCACGAACCTCGGCTCGTCGTACTTCGAGTCGTACCAGCCCTGGCGCAGCGGCTCGTCCGCGCTGCTCTGGATCTCCACCTGGTAGTGCTGCACCCCGTCGTCGCCGATCCTGAACGTGATGATCTCGTGCACCGGCGACGTCCCGCCGGACAGCTCCTTCGTCTTCTCGACGTTGAGGCGCCAGGTCCCGTTGAACGGGTCCGCTCCCTGCTCGCCCTCCTGTGCCGCGGCGACCGTTGCCGCCATGGCGAGCGCTATCGCCAGACATCCCCACCTGCGTCGCATCTCGACCTCCACTGAAGGTTTCACAACCTGAACAACCGGTTGATCTTGATGATGAACGCGCGGTCGCGCAACTCGGGACGCCCCGGCCGCAGCGTGTCGCGCGCCTCGTTGTACACGACGAACAGCTCGCTGCCCGGCTGGTACTCCCAGCGCAGGCGCACGTTCGCGCCGAGCGACGCATTGCTGGAGTTGTATTGCAGGAGCGCGCTGACGAACATCAACGGCGACAGCGTGTACGTGGTCCGCGTCGTCACCAGCTCGGTCGAGAACCGGCCCTGCGGCAGATCGATCCAGTTGAACGAGACGCTGGGCTCGAGCGACAGCCGCGGCGTGATCTCCAGCCGTCCCTGCGACAGGTTGACGGTGGTCTTGTCCCCGCCGTAGAACGAGCCCTGCACGACGCCGACGGCGCCCGCGAACGCCCGCTGCTGGCCGAGCGCGAACGAGACCTCCACCTGCTGGAAGCCGTAGCCGTCGACCGGCAGCACGACGCCCGGCGCGATGTGGAACGGCTCCTTGAGGAACTCGTAGCTGCGCGTGTAGAAGACGTCGAACAGGTCGCTGTTCTCGAACTCGATGCCGAAGTGCGCGATCTGCTCGCGCGTCTCGAGCAGGCCGGCGCGATCCTCGATGTGGTCGACGCGGCCTTCCCAGGTCACCTGCCGGATAGCCTCGATTGCCGCCGGCCGCGGGCTGAAGCGCAGCGCGGCGAAGCTGCCCTCGAGGTCGTCCCGCCGCAGGAACCCGATCTCGGGATTGAAGCCGCGCCCCACCACGAGCCGTTCGAGCTGCACGCCGTAGCGGTCGCCGGCGTAGTCGAGCTGCGCCCGGTAGCTGAGATCGTCCTGCATCCCCGCGGTCGCGGTGCGCGCCCAGTAGGTGTTGATGTTCAGGTCGTCGTAGAACGAGAACGTCCCGTCCAGGCCGTACGTGTCGTTGGCCCCCGCGCCCCGCCGCGAGACCGAGCGGCGGGCGACGAGCGCGCCGACGCTGCTGCGGCGCAGCACGTCGCGCTTGACGCGCATCACCGAGAAGTCGGTGGCGACCGTGTCGGTCCGCGGCTGATTCCCGGTCCGGATGTGCAGCGCGCCGACGCTGAACGGGCCGACCCGGCCGGTCAGCCGCCCGCCCGCCTCCATCGGCACCTCCGCCGCGACGCCGCCGTGCTCCTCCAGGCCGATGCGGCGGCTGTAGAACAGGATCGGCACGTTGACGCTGGCGTCCCCGTACAGGTTGTTGGCCGTTCCGCCGAACGCGAACACCCCCTGGTTCTCCAGGAAGAACTCCCGCTTCTCGGGATAGAACAGGCCGAAGCGGGTGAGGTTGACCTGCTGCTCGTCCACCTCGACCTGGGCGAAGTCGGTGTTGACGGTGGCGTCCGCGACCAGGTTCTGCGTCAGCGCGTACTTCACGTCGAGCCCGGCCTCCGCGTGCAGCGCGTTCGAGAGTGCCGGCGATGCGGCGCGATCGGTCGTCAGGTCGCCGATGGCGTAGGGCTTGATCTCGAGCACGCGCCCGCCGTCGTCGGGCGCCTCAATGCCGACCACGGTCGCGGCCTGCGATATCAGCATGATGCCGCGCGAGATGGGCAGCGGCACGAGCGACGACAGCTCGTTCTTCCAGCGGACCTTGCGGGTGAGGCTGAAGCCCCACACCTGCGTCCGGCCCGGCCGGTAGCGCAGCGACTTGAACGGAATCGCCGACTCGAACGTCCAGCCGCCGGGGAAGCGGCCCGCCCGCACGGACCAGATGGGATTCCAGTCGGCGCTGTAGTCGCGCTCGTCGGTGATCTGCCCGTCCATCCGGCCGCCCAGCGGATTGACCGTCAGATTGATGCCGTTGCGGCGGTCGTAGAAGGTGTCGAGCACGATGTCGATGTACTCGTTCTGGCCGATGTTGAAGCTGTCGCGGCGCAGCTCGTTGGCGATCCAGCGCGACTCCGGCGCCGAGTCCCAGCAGCGGCCGCTGATGTAGACGTTGTCGTCGTCGAACGCCAGCCACACCTCGGTCTGCTCGGTGGCGGGAGCGCCCTCGATGGGCTCGACCTGCACGAAGTCGGTCATCCCCGGCACGTCCCGGTAGTAGGGTTCGTACAGCTCCCCGTCGATGTCCAGGGGCTCGGCGAGACGGATGGCCCGGATGGTCATGCGGCCGGCGGCGTCGCGCGTGAAGACGGCCGGCGGCTCCGGCGGCGGCGGCCCCTGGATGACGACCGGCAGATCGGCGTCGGCGGATGCGGCGGGAGGCTGCGCGGCGGCGGACTGTGCCGCCGCGCACGGCAGCGCCAGCGCCAAGGGCAACACCAGCCGCCAGCGGGCCGGATGCCGGCGCAGGCGGAGCAGGCCGCGGCCGGGACGGATGCGGAGCGTCGGTTGCCTCCCGGTCCTTGCGCTGCGCCGCCGGCTAGCGCAACGCGCGGTAGAACGCCCGCAGCTCGTCGCTGAACAGCTCCGGCTGCTCCAGCGCGGCGAAGTGTCCGCCGCGCTCCATGTACGTGAACCGCTGGACGTTGTAGCGGGTCTCCGCCCAGCTCTGCGGACTGAAGCCGAGCTCCCCGGGGAAGACGGTGCAGCCGGTCGGCACCTCCACCCTGTCGGTAGGCGGCACGTACGGCGGCTCGGGAATATGCTGGCCTTCGTAGTAGTAGCGGGCCGCCGAGGTGGCGGTCTCGGTCACCCAGTAGATCATCACCGTGGTGAGCAGCTCGTCCCGGGTGAAGATGGCCTCCGGATCGCCGCCGCAGTCGCACCAGGTGCGGTACTTCTCGACGATCCACGCGGCCAGCCCCACGGGCGAATCGTTCAGCCCGTAGCCGAGCGTCTGCGGCCGGGTCGCCTGGATGCGCTGATAGCCCCGCTCCTCGTCGCTGAAGTACTCGCGCCGCTCGCGCAGCCGCTCGATCTCCGCATCCGTCAGGCCGGCGTGCGGGTGATCCGGGTCGGGCGGCGCGCCGCCGCAACTGTTGAGGTGCAACCCCACCACGTGGTCCGCGTCGTACACGGCCATGTTGTGGGCCACGCTCGCGCCGACGTCGCCGGCCTGCACGCCGTAGCGGTCGTAGCCCAGCCGCGCCATCACCTCCATGAACAGGCGGGCCGTCCGCCGCCGCGAGTGCCCCATCCGGCGCGGGCGCTCCGAGAATCCGTAGCCGGGCAGCGACGGGACGACCACGTGGAAGGCATCCTCGGCATTACCGCCATGGCTGACCGGATCGGCGAGCCGATCGACCGTCTTCCAGAACTCGAGGAAGGTGCCGGGCCAGCCGTGAATCAGCATGATCGGCAGCGCGTCCGGCTCCGGCGAACGGCGATGGATGAAGTGCACGTCGAGTCCGTCGACGTTCATCGTGAACTGCGGAAACCGGTTCAGGATGCGCTCCTGCGCGCGCCAGTCGTAGCCGTCCCGCCAGTACTCGACGAGCTGCCGCAGGTAGGCCAGGTCGGTGCCGTACGTCCAGCCCGCCCCCTCCAGCTCGTCCGGAAAGCGGGCGCGATCCAGCCGCCGCTGCAGGTCGTCGAGCGCCGCATCCGGCACGTCGATGGTGAACGGCGTGGTCTCCGCGGCTCCGGCCTGGCCTGCGACGGCCGCCGGGCCGACCGGCGCCGGGCCGAGCAGGCCGAACGCCGCCAGCAGCGGCAGCGCCGCCGCCGCCCAGCGCATCGTTGACGTCCTCATCGCATCCTTCCTCTTCCCGCTCTGCTAGCCGGCGGGCGTTCTCGTCCCGCGCCGGTCGCGCGTCAGCGCCCTTCCTGCACGCGCGCGCCCGCCAGCAGGTTGAACATCCCGTAGTTGCCCTCGTGGCAGGCGTACTCGAACAGCGGTCCGTCGGCGGTGGTCATGGGGATGACGCCGGTGAACGGCCGCGTGAAGGTGTGGGGATCGTCGACCGTGAACTCGTAGCGCAGCGTGCCGGCGTCCACCCGCGTGAGCCGCTCCACGAGATGGAGCGTGGCGCCCGTGCCGGCGGCGCTCTGGATGGTCGGATTGAAGCTCGCCGTCTTGTCCGTGAAGTTGGCGGTCTCGATTACCAGCGTGTCGCCTTCCCAGCGTCCGCGGGAGTCGCCCAGCCACTGTCGGATCGACCGCGGCAGGCGCCGCCGGCCGTCCAGGGGCACGATGCGGGCGTCGTGAATCATCTCGTGCAGGATCACCACGTGGTCCGGCGTCTGCAGCACCTGCAGCGTGTTGTTGTAGGCGCTGGGGATGACCGGCGGACCGGCGTTGAAGCCGAGCAGGCAGCGCTCGCCGAGCGCGCGGTCCTCGGGCCCGTCCGCCCCGATCCCCCCGCTGCGGAACCGCACGGGACGCTCGCCGGCCACGTCGGCGCTGACCGCGCGCCCCTGCCGCGGGGCGCGCGGCGCCAGCGGCGGGAGCCGTCCGTCCGGCGGGTCGACGATGAGCGACGTGCGACCGCCCGCCGCGAGCGCCGAGCCCCGGTCGTACCAGAACTCGTTGTACGGCACGACCCCGCCTTCCGAGGCCGGCGGATAGATGGCCCCGCCCTGCTCCGGATCGACCAGATCGCGGTTCTGGCGCCGGTTTTCCCGGGCCTCGAAGCCGGCGGCCTCCTCCGCGGTCAGCCGCGCCTTGCCGGCCAGCTCCGCCGGCCGCTCCAGCGGCGTGATCGTGCGGAAGTCCCAGACGCCCTGCAGATCGGGGTCGCCCCAGGCGGTTCGCTGCGGTCCGGGCGCGCCGGTCCGGGCGCCGGCCGCCAGCGGCGCCAGCGCCAGGGCGGCCAGCAGCAGCGGCGCGCCCGCCGCCCGCGCGGCGCGGCGCCCGGGTGTCACCGCGGCCCTCCGGCCGGCTCGCCGACGAGCTCGAACAGGGCCTCCGCGCGCGCCCGCGGGCCGGCCGCCTCGAGCAGCGCCTGGCGGTCCTGCGGGTCGAGCGGCAGGAACTGCGACAGCGCGTTGACCAGGTCCGCGTCCGACACGTCCTCGGGCGGCGTGTCGCGGCTGGGCGCCATGGCGGTGAACACCTCGGCGAGCTGCTCGCGATAGCCGCGCAGCACCCGCCGGTCGTCCTGGTCGTTCTGCTCGGCCAGCGCCTCGACGTCGGCCACCCGGTACGATCGGCTGTGGTCCTCGCCGAGCACCCGGAAGCGGACCGTGCCCTCCAGGAGGATGAGCCAGCGGCCGTCGTCGAGCTCCTCGGCCTGCACGATCTCGCCCGCGCAGCCGACCTCGAAGATGGGCGGATTGCCCTCGTAGTCCGCTTCGTGGCCGGGCCGGAGCAGCACCATCCCGATCAGTCCGTCGCCCTGGACCGCCTCGGTCACCAGCTCGCGGTAGCGCTGCTCGAAGATGTGCAGGGGGCGCGACATGTCCGGAAACAGCATGACGTCCTGCAGCGGGAAGAGCGGGATCGTCGGCGGCAGCTCTTCCCCGCCGGCAGCCTGCGACCAGGCCGTGCCCGGCGCCGAGAGCAGAGCGGCCAACATTGCCGCGCGTGCGAGTCTGGCCGCCGTCATCAGATCCTCCCTCGTGCGGAATCGAGCCGGAACAGGCATTATAGCGCCGCCGCCCGCCGGGTCGGGCGCAACTGGAGATGCGCATGGCAAGCAACCTGCAGGACGGCCGCGGCGGTACGGCAGGACCCTGGGCTGCCGTGGCCGCCACGGCGGCCGCGGCGCTCGTGACGGCCGGGACCGGCGCCGTGTCCGCGCAATCGGTCCCGGCGCCCGACGGGCTCTATCTGCGCGCGGGAGCCGTGCTCGAGCGGCCGGCCGGCGCGCGGTTCACGGACCGCAACTGCGCCAGCGCGTCGCCGGCCGCCCTCTACGGCTGCGGCGCGGGGCTCGACGGCGCGCCGCTGAGCACCCTGGGCGGTTTCGGGACGACGGCGGGCTACGAGCTCGGGGTCGGCTTCGCGGCCGGATCCGCGCTGCGGATCGAGGCCGTGGTCGCGCATCGCCCGCGGGCCCCGTTCGAGGGGCGCGCGAACTTCGTCCAGACCAGCGGCCGGCAGGCGGTTTCCGCCGACGTCTCCGCGGTCTCCGGCCTGCTCGCCGCGTACCTGGACCTCCCGGCGCTCGGCCTGCCCCGTCTCGGTCCCTTCGCCCCGTTCGTCGGCGGCGGCGCCGGCGTGTCCCGCGTCGCGATCGGCGAGACCCGCATGGCGTTCCCGCGCACGACGACCATCGTGCCCGGCGGCCGGCGGGTGAGCCTGACGTGGATGCCCGCGGCGGGCGTCGCAACGGCCCTGGGGCCACGGGTGACGCTCGACGTCGCCTGGCGCTACACGCATCTGGGCGCCGTCGACACCGGGCGCGGCGCCGGCCGCATCGTGTGGCGCGACGGCAGACGCGAACCGCTGGAGATCGCGCTGGCCGAAACGACGGCCGCTCTCGCGGGCCATGGACTCGTCCTTTCCATGCGCTACGCGTTCTGAGGCGCGCTCACCGACTGTGGTAACCTGCATTCCGCGAAGTCGCGGCGACGTATTCTGTGCGGAAGGGATGAGACGATGGCGAACCAGACGACCCGTCGAACGCTACTGAAGGGCGGCCTCGCCGCCGCCGGGGTGGGCATGTTCGGGTGGCCCGAGTGGGCCCTGCCGGCCCTGGCGCAGGGCGAGGAGCTCGTGCCGTTCACGGACGTGCCGGACGAGTTCGGCAGCGCGGCGCTCGGACCGACGCGGCGGGTCCTCGACATCCGGACAGTCAGCGGCCCGCTCACGTCCCGCGACGACTTCTACACCATCCAGCACTTCGACAAGCCGGAGATCGCGGCCGACACGTTCAGCTTGAAGATCGGCGGCCTGGTCGAGCGGCCGGCGGAGCTCTCCCTCGCCGACCTGCGCGGCATGGGCAGCGACGAGACCGTCGCCGGCTTCGAGTGCTCCGGCAACAGCCCCCGCATGATTCAGGGGTTGGCCAGCAACGGCCGCTGGAGCGGCGTCCGGCTGCGCACGGTGCTCGAGCACGTCGGCCTCCGCGATCTCGCCCGCGAGGTGGTCTTCTTCGGCGCGGACCACGGCGAGGAGATGGTCGACTTCCGCGGTCAGACCCACGCGGTGGATCAGCCGTTCGCCCGCAGCATGTCGCGCACCGACGCGCTGGCGCCCGATCCATTGCTGGCCTACGCGCTCAACGGCGAGCCGCTCACGCTCGACCAGGGCTTCCCCCTGCGCCTCGTCGTGCCCGGCTGGTACGGCGTCTCCAACGTCAAGTGGCTGACCCGCATCCGGGCGCAGCAGGACCGTTTCCTGGGCAAGTGGCAGGCGCGCTGGTACCGCACGCTGTGGGCCGAGGAGATCGACGGCGAGGTGAGCTACCACGAGACCGAGATCACCCGCCTGCGGGTCAAGTCCGTCATCGCGCGCGTGACGCGCGCCGGCGGCCGCCACACGGTCCACGGCTTCGTGCTCCACGACGGCACGCCGCTGCAGTCCGTCGAGGTCAGCGTGGACGGCGGCGCATGGCAGCCGGCGGCGCTCGACCCGGCCACGGCCTCCGACACCTACTCCTGGAAGCTGTTCCGCTACGACTGGGACGGCGCCGCCCCGGGCGAGCACACGCTCGTCTCGCGCGCCACCGACGCCGAGGGCCGCGTGCAGCCGACCGCCGCGGAGCTGGAGTACAAGCAGACGGGCCTGGAGAACCACCAGCAGTTCCCGCGCACGGTGCGCATCGCCTGAGGCGAGGGCGGCCGGGAGTCGCACCTCGCAGCTCGCGGTGCAGACCGGCAGCCGCTGCCAGTCAGGCATGCAGCTCGAAGACTTTCGGCCGCACGGCACGGTCCGCGGTGTGCATCCCGGCGGGCCGGTGTCGGTCGTCAGCGTGGCAACGAGTTCCTGTACCGCGACGACGAAGCGCGCCTCGAGATGGTCGCCCAGGGGCGGCCTGCTCAATAAGATGGCCGGGCGCGTCCCGCCGGTTCCCAAGCCGTCCGTGGACACTCAGGAGTCCGCAGCCCGGGCGCGGGCCATTGTCATGGAAACCGAGCGAGGTCTCGGGTTCGAGCCTACCGACCGTGAGACGGAAAAGCTCGGCTACGACATCGAGAGTTGCGTCCCGAGCACCGGGGCGCTCCGGTTCATTGAGGTCAAGGGACGCCGTAGCGACGCCGAAACCGTCACTGTCACACGCAACGAGATCCTCTACTCGCTGAACAAGCCGGACGACTTCATCCTCGCCATCGTCGAGTTCCTGAGCGATTCGGAGCACCGCGTCCACTACGTCCTTGAGCCGTTCCAGCGCGAGCCGGACTTCGGGGTGACGAGCGTCAACTACACACTGCAGGATCTGCTGGCACGGGCCGAGGCGCCGCGGTAGCGGAGGCCGGCCTCGTTGATGGCGCACCCCGTGTCCTTGCGGCGGCATGCGGTCTCCCCTGGTCATCACCAAACTCCGAGCGGATCCAGCACCGTCAGGAACGGGAACCGACGGAAGCCGGCGTCGCGGGTGCAGATGCGGCTGACGCCATGCTCACGCATCAGGATCGCGATGTGTGCGTCGTGCATCACGTTCGCGCCCAGTTCGGGCAACTCTGCCAAGGTCTGCGTCAGCACCGCGGTGTGACGCGACGTCGCAACCAGCACGTCGAATCCCGGTGCGGCAAGGAGCCGCTCAAGGAAGCTCCAGGCAGCCGCCGACGTCCACGGCGACCGAACCGCGCGCGGATGGGTGCTGACCCGCAGGAACTCGTAGCAGATACTCCAGGTGAGGAACGCGGGCGCAGGGTTTCGCCGCGCGTCATCGAGGCGCCTCCGGCAAGGCTCAGCGAGAATCGAGTGCTCGTCCGCTGCATGAACGAGCACGTTCGTATCGAAGACCAGCACTCATTCGCCCTCTTCCATAGCCTGGTACAGGGCGTCGCGGTCGTCGATGTTGACCAGATGTCCGCCGCTGTTCCAAGTCGGCAACGGCGGCAGCTCATCCGGCTTGTCCGCCGCAACTTCGGGCGCGAGCACGCGGCGTAGTCCCGCCTCGACGAGAGCGGACATCGTGGTTCCTCGCCGCGCCGCCTCCTCTCTGAGCCGCTGCATGACGGAATCGTCGATATTGAGAGTTGTCTTCATATGGCAAACCATACCACGTCACCGAAACCACTCTTCGGATCGGATGCGCCATTGCTGCACTGTCGGCCGAAACCGGCGACTGCGCAAGTCGGATGCTGTTGAGAAACATGGAGACGGTGAACGCCCTCGAACTTCGACAGCCCCTCGGGAAGGTGCTCGACCGACTCGAGCGCGACGGCAAGCCTATTCTGGTTTGCCGTCGGCGAACGCTGGCAGCGGCCCTCGTGAGTCTCAAAGACTACCGCGAACGATTCGTCGACCGGGAAGCCGACGATCGGCGGCGGGAAGTTGTCGCGCGATTGAAGCGACTCGAGTTCAGGTCGCCCGCGGCCGGAACGACCCTCGACGTGTTGCGCGACTTGCGGTCGTGATCGTCCTCGGATGCTTCGGTTGCGATCGTCGTCGCTGATCTCCTTGCCACGTACCGTCAGTCCTGCTCTCGCTCCTGCGCGCGGGCGCCGCTCAGGACGAGCGGCAGCGTGTAGTTGCCTTCGTGGCAGGCGTGCTCGTAGATCGGCGCCGGCGACACCCGCAGCGGCATCTCGGCTGACCACGGCGCGGTCCAGGTGCCGGGATCGTCGGCCGTGAACTCGTAGCGGATGGTGTCGGCGTCCACCCGCGTCAGCCGCTCGGTGAGGTGCAGCTCGGGGCCGGAGTTCCGGAACCCGCCCGTGCCGTTGAAGTTCGTGGTCTCGATGACGAGGGTGTCGCCCTCCCAGCGGCCGCGGGAGTCGCCGCGCCACAGCCGGATCCGCGCATCCACGTGGGGCCGATCGGCGAGGTGCACGATGCGGATCTCGTGGTTCTCCTCGGTCTGGATCACCACGTGGTCCGGGGTCTGGACAATCTGGACGAGGGGTGCGAACGGGAACGCCATCATCGGCGGACCGCCGGTGACGAAGCGCAGGCAGCGCTCGCTGTAGCCCCGATCGTCGTGGGAGTCGGCCCGCTGGGTCATCGGCTGGCGCAGGCCGTCGGCCAGCCGCTCCTCCGCCTCGGGCGTGTAGGGCGGAATCTTGCCGGTCGGTCCGGTGATCAGCGAGGTCCGCCCGCTCAGCGGCCCTGGCTCCATCCAGATCTCGCTGAACTCGACGGCCAGGATGGCTTCCGGCCCGCGGAGCGCGTCGATGCGCCGCTGGACCGCGGTCCGTTGCAGCTCGACGAGTTCCTCCGCCGTGAGGAGCTCCCGGTCGCCGTACTCGTCCGGGCGCTCGAGCGGCGTCAGGCTCGAGTTGGTCCACACGCCGGTGAAGGCCGGCCGGCCCCACGCCGTGCGCGGTATGTCAGTCGTGTCCGCCGGCTGCGCCGCTCCGGGGACCGGCAACAGCAGCACGAGCATCACGAGCGGCATTCGACGCATGGACACATCTCCCTCCTCCCGAACGGTTCCGACCCGCACGTCGCGCGCGCCAGCGGCAGCCGGCCAGCGGCCTACCGCGACCCGGCCGCCTCCGCCCGCTCCTGGTTCCGCGCGCCGCGCAGGATGTTCTCCAGGCCGTAGTTGCCCTCGTGGCAGGCATACTCGAACAGCGGCCCGTCGATGCGGCTCATCGGGATGGACGCGGTCCACGGCTGCGAGTACGTCTGCGGGTCGTTGACCGTGAACCGGTAGTCGATGGTGTCGGCGTCCACGCGCGTGAAGCGCTCGACGAGGTGCAGCTTCTCGCCCGCCGCCAGCACCAGGTGCAGCCGGCCGCTGACCGCCCGCTCGTCGGCCCCGGGGCTGAAGTTGGTGGTCTCGACCACCAGGGTCTCCCCCTCCCAGCGGGCGCGCGAATCGCCCAGCCACTGGCCGACGCCCGCGGGCAGATGCGACCGGCCGTCCAGCGGGATGATGCGCGCGTCGTGGATCATCTCGACCAGGATCACGACGTGGTCGGGCGTCTGGAGGATCTGGTAGTTGTGGTTGTAGAAACCGGGAATCATGGCGCCCGGCAGGCCGCGCGTGATGCACCGGTCGTACAGGTTCAGGTCGGTGTACGAGTCCGGCGCGGCGTTGCGCGACGCGGCCACCGCGGCGTCCCGCTCGCGCACGCGGTCGGTCAGCGCGGGAAGCTGCCCGTCGGGCGGATCGATCACGAGCGAGGTCTGGCCGGAGCGCTGCCCGCTCTCGACCCAGAAGCTGTTGTACGCGCCCGTGCTGCCGGGCGGCGGCTCGCGGTCCCGGCGGCTGGCGGCCAGCGCGTCGAGCTCGGCGCGCTCCTCGTCGGTCAACGCCGTCCGTCCCTCGTATTCGCCTGGACGCTCCATCGGCGTCGTCGTGGTGTTCGTCCACGTACCCTGCAGGTCGGGATCGCCCCACGCTGTCCGCCACGTCTCCTCGCCGCCGGCCTGCGCCGCCGCGGCGGCCGGCGCGAGCACCAGCAGCACACCCGCCAACGCTGTCATCGCACGTGTCATCACTTTCCTCCTCTAGATGGGGCTGCGCCCCAAGCCCCCGGCGTCCGTTTGCGGGGACCCCTGCGCCCCGCGCCACTCCCGCCGAGGCGCGCCGTGCGTGCCTTGGGGCCACCGTGACGATTGTGTTGGTGGCCCCTCCGGTACCAGATGGGGTGCGCCCCGAACCTCCGGCGTCCGTTTGCGGGGGCCCCATAGCCCCGCGCCGCTCCCGCCGAGGCGCGCTGTGCGCGCCTTGCGTGCCTTGCGGTCACGGCTCCGTTTGCCGCGTGCGCTCCTGCACGCGGGCGCCGCGCAGAATGTTCACCAGACTGTAGTTGCCTTCGTGGCACGCGTGCTCGTACAGCGACCCCGTCGACACCACCAGCGGCATCTCGACCGACCACGGCTCCGTCCACGTCTCGGGATCCTCGACCGTGAACCGGTACAGGAGCGTCTCGTCGTCCACGCGGGTCAGCCGCTCGGTGAGGTGCAGCCGCGGCCCCGACCCGCGAAACCCGTCGATGCCGTTGAAGTTCGTCGTCTCGACGACCAGGGTGTCGCCCTCCCAGCGGCCGCGCGAGTCGCCGCTCCAGAGTCTGATGCGCGCGTCGATGCGCGGCCGCGCGTCGAGGCGGATGACCCGCACGACGTGGCCCTCCTCGTGGAGGAACACGACGTGGTCCGGGGTCTGGAAGATCTGGTGGACGTTCCCGATCGGGAACGCCATCATGGGCGGCCCGACGCTGACGAAGCGCAGGCAGCGCTCGCTGTAGCCGCGGTCCTCGTGAGAGTCGGCCCGCTCGGTGATGAACTGGTTGAGGCCGTCGTCCAAACGCGCCTGCGCCGCCGGCGTGAGCGGCGGAATCCTGCCGGTCGGGCCCGTGACGAGCGATGTCCGCCGGCTCAGCGGCCCGTGCTCGACCCAGGCCGGGCCACCATCGACGTCCAGCGCGTGCTCCTCTTCCGTGAGCGGTCCGAGCCGGTCCGGAACCGTCAGCCGCCGCAACTCGTCTTCTTCGCCTTCCGCCAGGAATTCCCGGTCGCCGAACGGCGCCGGACGCTCGAGCGGCGTGGGGGTGCCGTTGACCCAGACGCCCCCCAGGGCCGGCCGGCCCCAGGGTGTGCGCGGCATGTCGTCGCCCTCGACCGGCTGCGCCGCCGCCCAGCCCGGCGCGAGCACCAGCAGGGAACCTGCCAACACGGCCGACGCGCGCGTCGTCACATTCTTCCTTCCGCCTCAGTCCGCCGCGAACGCTCGCCCGGCAAATTATAGCGCCCGTGCCGTTGCCGCCCCCCTGTCGCGCCGGGACGTTCCCCTGGCGGGCACACTGCGCGGCCGCCGGCCGGCGCGCTCAGTGCAACTGGGTCCTCGACCACAGGTTGATCACGGCGACGCCGGCCACGATGAGCCCCATGCCCGCGACCGCGGGGCCGTCCAGCTTCTGGCCGTGGACGAGCAGCCCGAAGACCGCGATGAGGACGATCCCCGCGCCGGACCAGATGGCGTAGGCGACGCCGACCGCCAGCCGCTCGAGACACAGCGACAGGAAGTAGAAGGCCGCGCCGTAGCCGGCGACCACCACGACGCTGGGCAGCAGCCGCGTGAACCCCTCGGTCGACTTGAGGGTCGTGGTGCCGATCACCTCCGCCGTGATGGCGACGGCCAGGTAGAGATAGTGCATGTCGTCACTCCGACGGTTCACTCCGACAGATCGATGCCGGCCAGCACGTCGTCCGCGGGTACATGCGGCAGGGCCGGACCCCACGCCTGCCTGAACGCCTCGATGCTCAGGATGCGATCGACGTCCGGCTTGCTGAAGAAACAGCGGTCGATGGGTACCTGCTGCGTGCGATGCGCCCGCAGCGCGGCCGCTTTCGCCGCCCGTTGCGCCGCCACGTCGATCAGGAAGTCGACGCCCGGCTCCCCGCCCAGGTGGCGCGGCCGCGTCACCTCCCACGGCGGGAGCGGCGCGTTCCAGAGCAGGCGCGGCACGCGGTAGGGTCGCCCCGCCCCGCCGGCCCAGCGCGGATCGGCCGCCGCCGCGACGGCGTCGACCGTGAAGCCCGCGATGGCGACGTGGTCGGCATGGCCGTTCATGCCGCCGGGATCGAAGCTGATCACCACGTGCGGCCGGTGCTCGCGGATGCGCCGCACCAGCGCCTCGCGCATGTCGGCGGCCGGCGCCTCCGCGAGGTGCTTGTCCCGCTGGTCGAGCAGCTCCACCTCCGCGATGCCGAGGATGTCGGCCGCGCGCCGCAGCTCGGCCTCGCGCACGGACGGCAGCTCCTCCCGGCGGCACAGGGGCGGCTCGCCCACGCGTCCGGCATCGCCGCGCGTCGCCGTCACGAGCACCGTCTCCGCGCCCCGGTCGGCATGACGGCGCACCAGGCCCCCGGCGATGAAGCTCTCGTCGTCCGGATGCGCGAATATCAGGAGGATGCGGGGCGCCGGCATGCGGCACTATAGCCGACGCCGGCCTGCGAGGACGCGAGGCCCCGCGCGAGACCCGCGAGAACCGCCGCCCGGCGTCAGGGCCGGTCGTCGGGCGGCGCGACGCCGGCGCGCGCCATCACGGCGCGCACGGCGGCTTCGGTCTCGGGCGAGCTGACGATGTTGGCTCCGCGCTGGACGCCCGCCACGATCCGCCACGGCGTCCAGCCCCTGGCGTTCTCCCGATTCCAGACCTCGATCCGCGCGCCCTGCTCGGCCAGGAAGGTCACGACGCCGGGCAGGTGCTTGTAGGCCGCTCCGTGCATGGCGGTCTCGCCGTTGTCGTCCACGGCGTCCAGCTCGCCGCCCAGGGCCAGCGCCACCTCGACCGCCTCGAGCACCTCCGGCTCGCTGCCGGGATCCTCGCCCGGGGACTGGGTGCCCACGCCGGCCGCCACCATCAGCGGCGTGGTGTCGTCCTCGTTGGCCAGCAGCGGGTCCGCGCCCAGCTCGGCCAGCAGGCTCATCAGCTCGGCGTCCGCGGTGCGGGCCGCGAGGAGGAACGGCGTGCCGCCTCCGCGGTCGGCTACAACGTCAGGGGCTCGAGGACCGCGCCGGCCCGGCCGGTGCTGTCCACGAAGTTGTCCAGGTGCACGCCCATGTAGTCGAGCAGCGTCAGATGCAGGTTGGCCAGGGGCGTCGGCTCGGCGTAGCGCAGGTGCCAGCCGCCCCGCGCGTCCCCGGCCCCGCCGCGCGCGACCACGATCGGCAGGTTGCTGTGGTCGTGCACGTTCGGGTTCCCCATGCCGCTGCCGTACAGGTACGTCGTGTGATCGAGCAGCGACCCGTCGCCGTCCTCGGTGGCGCGCAGACGCCCGAGCAGGTAGGCGAACAGCGACACGTGATAGGCGTTGATCTTGGCCAGCTTGGTCAGCTTCTCGGGATCGTTCACGTGGTGCGACACCGGATGGTGCGGCTCGGCCACGCCGATCTGGGGATAGGTGCGGGTGCTCGCCTCGCGGGCCAGCTGGAACGTGATGACCCGGGTCAGGTCGGTCTGCAGCGCCAGCACCTGCAGGTCGAACATCAGCTTGACGTGCTCCTCCCACGAATCCGGCACGCTGGTCGGGCGCTCCACCGCCGGGAGCGGCGACGCGGCGGCATGCTGCTCCGCCCGCTGGATGCGGCGCTCCACCTCGCGCACCGTATCCAGGAACCCGCCCCGCTCGCGCCCGCGTGCGTAGAACGCCAGCGGCCCGGCCAGGTCCGCGCCGCCCACGGGCCGGCGGTACGCGCGGCGCGCCAGCGTGCCGATGATCGTCCGCGCGCAGGCCGGCTCGTCCGCGGCGCTCGCGGGGCGGCAGACGAAGATGCGCCGGCGGCTGGGCGTATCGCCCACCCCAGCCGTGGCGAACGGACCGGCGATGGCCACCGAGCGCACGCCCGGCTGCGTGCAGGGGTGGCGGTCCATGTTGAAGTGGGCGTCGTACGGCTGCCGCTCGGTCTCGATGAGCGCCGAGCTCTTCTTCAGGAACGCCGCGCCCACCCGGTGCGGGCCCGCGCCGACGGTTACCCGCACCTGCAGATGCTTGTCGATGTCCGCGTCGGCGTAGTAGCCGGCCACCACCATCCGGTTCGGCCGGATCTCGAAGAGCTGCAGCCGCTCGCCGTCCAGGGTGATCTCGAGGTCGTGGGGGTCGTACAGGCCCTCGACGTTCTCGTTCCGGTTGCGGGACAGCCGGACCTGGATCTCGTACTCGCCGTCCGCCGGGAAGTTGTGGGTGACGGCCGTGCCGCCGCGCGTGCCGAACGGCAGGCCGTCGAAATGGTCTTCCTGGGTGAGATCCGCGGGCAGCACGACCACGCGGCTCCCCGGCGCGGGCACGTCGCTGCCGACGGCCAGGCGGCTGACCTTGCCCGCCGCCGACAGGTAGCGCTCGAGCAGTGCCGGCGAGAGGTTGACGGCGCCGACGTTGTCGAAGCCGTAGCTGGCGTCGTCGCGCGGCAGCAGCGCCGTCACGTCGACGTCCAGAGCCAGCAGATCACGGATCGCGTTCTGATATTCGGTGCGGTTGAGGCGCCGGAAGGTGCACCTCCGGCTTCCGCTGCAGGGGCATCTTGACATCGCGCTCCCGCCGCCGCGATCCATATGTCGGGCTATTGTCGGGACCGCGGCGGGGACGCCGGCAGTCTGTACGCGAGCAGCGCGCCGCGGCTGGCCAGCGCGATGTGCTGCCGCCCGTTCACCACGTACGTCATCGGCGAGCCGGTGACCGGCCCCGCCACGGGCACGGCGCCGACCTCCCGCCCGGTCGCCTTGTCGTAGGCGCGCAGCATGGTCCCCGGCTCGCCCGCCGGTCCGGCGACCGCGCCCGCCTCCGCGGCGATCAGCAGCGTGCCCGTCACCAGCGTGGCGGCGCGCCCGGCGCGTCCGGTGCGGGCGATCTCGACGCCGGCCAGCAGCGGGTGGTCGCGCACCTCGTCCGGCGTCGTCCCGTGCGGGATCTGCCAGGCGATCGTGCCCGCGTCGAGGTCGAAGGCGGTGATCCGGCCCCAGGGCGGCTTGACCAGCGGCAGCCCCTCCACGGTCAGCGCGCCGCCCCCGCCCGCACCGACCGGCGCGGGACCGCTCTCGACGTTGCCGGAGACGTAGGCCATGTCGCTCGCGTCCGGATCGGGCGGCACGAGGCCGCGCGCGCCGATGTTGGTCGATGAGAACAGGTACAGCCGGTTCGTCTCGGGATCCAGCGCGCCGCCGGGCCAGTTGGCGCCGCCCTGCTCGTAGGGCAGCATCAGCACGGCCAGCGGTCCCCCCGGCCGGCTGAGGATCGGCGGCGAGAAGAGCGGTCCGAAGGCATACCGCGAGGCCAGCTCCCTGGCGGCGGCGCGATTTCGGGCGTGAGGTCGATGAGGTCGGCCGGCGTCACGCCCTGGCGCTCGAACGCCGGCGGCCGGGTCACGAACGGCTGCGTGGGCGAGTACCACTCCCCCGGCACGTCGCCCTGCGGCACCGGACGCTCCTCGATGGGCCACACGGGCTCGCCCGTGACCCGATCGAGCACGTAGAGCCAGCCCTGCTTGGAGGGCTGCGCGAGCGCCCTGATCGGCCGGCCGCCGACCGTGATGTCGGCCAGGATCGGCGCGCAGGGGATGTCGAAGTCCCACAGCCCGTGATGCACGAGCTGGAAGTGCCAGCGCCGCTCGCCGGTCCGCACGTCGACGGCCACCAGCGACTCGGAGTAGAGGTTGGCGCCCGGCCGGTGCCCGCCGTAGTAGTCCCCGGTGGGCATCTCCACCGGCAGGTAGACCAGCCCCAGCTCCGGGTCCGCGCTCATCTGGGTCCAGACGCCCGCGTTGCCCGCGTGCCGCCAGGAGTCGTTCAGCCAGGTCTCGTTGCCGACCTCGCCCGGGAGTGGAATGGTGTGGAAGATCCACAACCGCTCGCCCGTGCGCACGTCGTAGCCGCGGACGTAGCCCTTCACGTTGCGGCGGCTGGGCGGGGCGGCCCCGGCGCCGTGCATGGCGCCGATCACGACGACGTCGCCGACCACGATGGGCGCGGCCGTAAGGCCCACCTCGCCGCCGACCGGGTCGATCGCCTGGTCCATGTTCCGCTTCAGATCGACGATGCCGCCGTCGCCGAAGGCGGGAACCGGCCGGCCGGTCGCGGCGTCGAGCGCCACGAGCTGATAGCCGAGCGTCACGTACAGGATCCGCGCCTCGCTGCCGTCGCTCCAGTACGCGAGGCCGCGGCTCAGCGGTATCGGCGCCGCGCGGGCGCGGTCGCCCTCGTCGAGATGGTGGCTCCAGAGGAGGCGGCCGGTGGCCGCGTCGACGGCGACGGCGGGACGGCCGGCGGCGCCCGTGAAGTACAGCACGCCGCCGACCATGAGCGGGGTGGCGCGGCGCGGACCCAGCCCGTCCTGGTCGAAGCGCCACGCCGGCTCGAGGGTGTCGAAGTTGCCGGCGGCGATCTCCGTGAGCGGCGCGTAGCGCGTGCTCGCCAGGTCGCCGCCGTAGGTCGGCCACTCGCCGCGCGGGGCGCCGGTCTGCGCCTGCGCGGGCAGCGCCGCGCACAGCAGCAGCGCCGCCAGCCGCGGCGCGCGGGCCCCCGTGTGCGAGGCGTCGGCGCGCACGGTTCGCCTACTGCTGATCGTTCGTGCGCCGCCTGGCCTCCCGCTCGGCGACGATCTGCTCGTAGTCCTCCTGCGTCAGGTAGGTGACGTTCACGTGGGCGTGGTACATGTCGTCGTAGCTGCGCTGGCCCCAGCCCACCCACTGCCGCGGATCGGGGTTGTTGCGGTTGGCGGCCGTGTTGTCGTGCCACGCGGTGATGTGGACCACCGTGCCGGCCGGCAGCACCGGCGCCGAGGCGTCCGTGTAGACGTAGTTGACGTGCCAGTTGAAGTCGAAGCTCTCGACGTGGCTCAGCGTCTCCACGCGGCCGTCCGGCAGGATCGCCTCCATCGACATCGACTTGCCGCGGATGTGCATGTGCGGCTGGTAGTTCTCGAGCCGGGCCGGAGCGGGCAGCGGGATGTACGCATGATGCACGGTCACCTTGCCGGGCGGCAGGTCCATGGTCTGCTGCGACTGCCGCGCGCCCATGGCCTGGCCGTAGACCCGGTACTTGGGCACGAAGTCCCGCGGATAGAACCAGACGCCCACGTCCGTCTGCGCCACCACCTCCTCGCCGACGGAGTGGTAGTGGTTGTCGAACGTGAACCGCGCCCCCGCCTTCAGCAGCTTCCCCGTGTTCTCGCGGAACACGTCGCCGATCTTGCCGATGGCGAACTCGCTGAAGTAGCTGCCCCGGGGGGTGACGTCGACGGCGGCGACGTGGTCTCCGGGCTCCTCCTCCTGCAGCAGGTACACGTTGGAGTGATGCGTGACGCGGCGCGCCTCGATCGTCGGGCGGATCTCGATGCCGGTCGCCCAGCGGTCCTCCGTGAGCCCGGTCTCGACGACCGGCTGCCACCACTGGTCCTGCCCCGCGGCGCTCTGGGTCCACGGCGGCGAGGTCACGACCAGGTCCGGCGGGCGGCCGTAGCGCGCCTCGAGGCGCCAGATGTCGTCGGCCGGCCACTCGACCGGCGGCGGCATGTCGGCGGGATTGCCGCGCGGCGCGCCGGCGTCGACCCAGTCCACGATCGTGTCGATCTCGGCCCCGCTCAACGAGATGTCGTTCTCGAACTCCTGGATGCCGATCGTCTTGTCGATGTGCCAGGGCGGCATCGAGCGCTCCGCCACCTTGGTGCGGATGGACCGCGCCCACGGGCGGACTTCCGCGTAGGTCACCAGCGACATCGGCGCCATCTGACCCCGCCGATGGCACGTCTGGCAGCGCTGCTGCAGAATCGGTGCGACGTCCGCGCTGAACGTCGGCGCCGCCTGGGCGAAGGCCGGCGCGGGCGAGAGCGGAACGAGGCCGACCACGAGGCCGATCGCGACTGTCCAACCGAGCGCCGTCTTGCTCATCACCATCTCCTGGCTTCAATCAGACGGGGCTGTGCCCCGAACCCCCGGCGTCCGCTGGCGGGGATCCCATAGCCCCGCGCCGCTCCCGCCGAGGCGCGCTGTGCGCGCCTGGCGGAGTCTGCATGATTCTACGGCGCAGACTCCTGGCGCACGTCCACCGTGACGTACCCGTTGGTCCAGCAGCAGAAGAAGCCGCCGGCCATCACCGCGCGCTGGCCGCCCGACTCGTCCCAGACGAGGACGCGCAGCACGTACTCGCCCGGCACCTCGAACGTCGCGGTGGTCGTTCCGCCGCCCGCGGGGTCCAGCGCCGGCTGCGGATCGCTGAAGACCACCGGTCCGGGTCCGCGGTACTTGCTCCACCCTACCCCGCGCTGCCAGGCCCCGCCGCCGCGGGCGCGCGAGATGCCGTCGTCGCTCGTCCAGACCGCCAGCGCCACGGGCTGCAACGGCGCGGTCCGGACACGCGCCGCGACGCCGCCGGGCCCCTGCCCTGCTTCCCCGTCCGGCGCGAACCGCAGCACCGGCGGCGTGTTGCCGTTCGTGACTTCCTTCAACGCGTCGATGCGCCACTCCGGGCGCAGATGGCCGGGAATGGCGATCGTCTGGCCGTGAGCGGTCAGCGACCAGGTCAGCTCCTGCTGCCCGAAGTCGGCCGGCACGACCACGGCGAACACGCCGGTCTGGCGGCGGGGCAGGAAGTGCGTCGGCTGCCCGCGGTCCGCCGGTCCCGGCTCCATGCGGTTGTCCGGGCCGATCGGAATGTCCAGGTGCTCCTCGTAGTTGCGGTTGAGGTAGCCGAACGCCAGGCTGAAGCTGCCGTCCGGGTTCGGATACCAGCCCTCGAACGACGGCGTCACGCTCTGGCCCCGGGCATGGGGGCGCGGGGCGTCCAGGCGCGTCTCCTGCGCCGGCGCGGCGCCCGCGGCCGGGGCGCCGGCGGCCGGGATGACCGCGGCCAGGAGCGCCGCGGCCGCCGCCAGCCCGACGATCAGCAGTGCGAGCTGTCGATGCATCAGTGGGTCACCCGTTGCCTCGGTTCGCGCCGCCAGCGCGGCACACGGCGATTGTACACCCGCCGCGCACAGCCTCGCCGCGGGCCGTTGAACGGCCCGTGGCCGCGCAGTAAGATGCGCAGGGCCGCCGGCAGCCCGCCGGCGGAGAGCAGAAGAGAGGAAGACGAGACCATGCAGCGCACCCTGAGAATAGCCATCGCGTCCGTGTGCCTTCTGTCCGTGGCGTCGGTCGGCGCCGCCCAGGGGGACGGCGGCACGTTCACCGCGCAGGACTACATCGAGATCCAGCAGCTCTACGCCAAGTACGCGCAGACCCTCGACCTCGGCGACGCGGAAGGCTGGGCCGACACGTTCACGGCCGACGGCGTCTTCGGCGAGACCGTCGGCCACGATGCCCTGAAGGCCTTCGCCGCGGGGTTCTTCTCCAACTTCGACGGCGCCGCGCGGCACTGGAACAGCCAGTTGATCGTCACGCCGACGGCCGACGGCGCGGACGGCGGCTGCTACCTGCTGCTCGTCGACACGCGGACCCAGCCGGCCGGGCTGACGGTCGCGGGCATCTACGAGGACAAGCTCGTCAAGACACCCGCCGGCTGGCGCTTCCAGGAGCGCGTGTTCACCGCCGACCAGGTGCCCGCCAGCGATCAGTAGACACCTTGCCGCCGCACCGCCCGCCGCGGTGTGGCGGCGTCCCCTCCCCTGCGGCGCCGGCTTCACGGCTCCGCCGTCCCGTCCGTCGAGCCCCTGCCGGGCCAGATGCTCCGAGAGCAGGTCCGCGACGGATGCACGTCAGATTCGTGAGATGCGTTTCATCCTTGTGCACGGCACGTCCGCTCCCGGAAGTTTCGACACGGCCGTTGGCTGAAGCTGCGGGTCAAGTGGTCGATACGCGTGCGCACCGCCTTGGTCTGGACGTCGGCGGCCGCGGTGTCGTCTGGTGTGCCGGCCGTCACGCGGCCGGCCCGGCGGCGGGCGGCGCGGCGCCCCGCGGCCGCCACAGCACGCCGACCGCCCAGTCCACGTCCAGCCGCTCGCCCCGCCAGGCGGGCGTCGCGGTGTGCGGACCGGGGCGGATGCCCTCCCGGTCGAGTTGCGCCATCATCGACGCCAGCGGCGGACCCGTGACGGCGGGCGGCGGCGGCGCCTCAGGCAGCGCCTGGCCGTCGGGCCGGACGAACCGGGGCTCGCCCGCGGCATCGAACCCGACCCGGAACCCCTCCTCATGCACCGCCCGGTGATGGCGCCGGCACAGCAGCACCAGGTTCGACAGCGCCGTCTCCCCGCCGTGCGCCCAGTGGCGGATGTGATGACCATCGCATCGCGTTACCCGGCAGCCGGGGAAGCGGCAGTGCCGGTCGCGGGCGGCCAGCGCGCGCCGCAGGGCCGGCGAGATGGTGCGCGTCCGGCGGCCGACGCTCAGGACCTCGCCGGCTGGCCCGTGCCGCATCGTGACCCTGGCGGCGTCGCAGGCGAGCCGCCGGGCCGTCTCGGCGGAGACGTGGATGCCGCCCGCCTCGTCGAGCGCCGACTGCCCCCCGGCGGCGGCCGGGACGACCGCGCCGCCGGCCCGCGCCGGCTGCGCCACGGCGCCGACCGGTCGGGCCGCATCTGCCGCCCGCCTCGGGTCCGCCCCGCCGTTGGCGCCTGCCGCCGGGGACGGCACATCCGCGCTGCCGGCTGCCGTCGAGCCCGGTCCGTACGTTCCCGCGGGAACGTACGGACCCGCCGGCCTGCCTCCGGCGTCGCGGACCGTGTCCACTGCGGATGCGTTCGAGCGGGCTGTCGCCGCACCATCCGTGCTCGGCTCGCCGTCTTCCGCCCCCGTAGCGAGCGTGTCGGCATCCACGTGGACGACCACCTGATAGCGGTCGCCAGCCGTGCCCTTGTCGAGGCCGCCGGCCAGCGCCGACTCGGCCACCACCCCCAGCGCATCCGCTCGCCGCTGCGCCAGCGTCGGCGCCATGCCGCCGGCCACGTCATCCCCGGCCGCACCGTCCGACCCCGCCTCGCGCCGCTCAGCGTCGAGCGCCGCCTCCAGTGCCCGCCGCACCACCGCGCCCACCTCGGGCGTCAGCCGGCCACGCACCACCACCATCCCGTCCGCGTCCACCCAGGTCGCGAGCGACCGCGAGGCGTGCCGCTGCGCGTCCTCCGCCGCCTCGGCCGCGCGGTCGACCCGCCGCCACGTGCGGACTATCTGCTCGACGTGCGCCGCCGTGCCGGCCAGCGCCACGTCGAGCAGCGCCTGCTCGGTCTCGGGCGTGGCCACGCGGGTGACGGCGCGCACCTTCGAATAGGAGACGGCGCCGCGCCGCAGCGCGTCGCGCAGCCGGGGCAACTCGCCCAGGGCGCGGGCGACCCGCACGTGCTCGCGGGCGGCGCCGGGCGCCAGGCCGGTGCGCCAGCTCAGTCACTCGGCGCAGGAGGCGAAGCCGGTCCAGCCGTTGCGCGCGTCGAACTCGCGGATCAGATCCAGCAGCTCGCCGGTGGCCGCCGCGATGTTGGCGGCCAGCTCGGCGATGCGGTCGCCGAGCGTGTCGACGCCGGGCGCGGTCTCGTCCCCGTCGTCAGGCAGGGCAACGGACGGTCCGGCCGCGGCGGGGGTGACGGAAACCGGCGTCGGCGAAACGGAGGAAACGGTCGGATGGAGACTGGAGTCAGCAGGCATGAATCCATCATAACCCTCATTATTTCAACCGCTTGTACGGCTCCAGGGCGGCCGATCGGGCGGCCGGGCGACGTTTTTCATGCCGCGGCCGGGGCCGGTCCGCCAGAGCGTGACCAGGGCGGTGGAAGGGGCAAGTCTGACGGGCGTCCGAACCCACAACAAGTCGCCTCGACGGAGGCTGTCAAGCAGAAAATGAAGGCAGGATGAAAAAGGTGGCGAGGCCCGGCGCAGTGCGTTTTCGGCAGGCCGGACATGACAATCCGGCGCTTCGCGAGCACGCCGGACCGCTGGAAGAACGATGCCACCGGGCCGTCGCGATGCACCAGGACGTACGGTTCCGCCACCTCGTTCCGGCCCGACCACTCTCGAGGAGACACACAGACCGAAGGCGAGGAAACGCGGATAGCGCATCCGGCGACGGTTGCTGCCCGGGCCGACCTTGCACCTCGCCACCGCGTCCGGCGGAATGACGCGCGTCACCGTCTTGCCGGCAACGTCGTGGGTCAGAGACCAGCTCGGACCGCGCCCGCGCGATCCATCGCTTGCGCAGCGGCACAGGGTTCCCACACGTTCGATGCTGGGCCACCAGCGAACCGGGCCGCAGGTCACCGACCGACGCCAGTCGCCGGCGCAGGTTGTCGCGACGCGCTTCGAGCTCCTCGAGCCCGGGAGTGGTCGACATCGGGCCTACCGTCACGCTGACAGTCATATGGACTGGCAGCGGCCACCGGCGTGGATCTCGCTCAACCGTAGCGCTCGTTCCACCAGCGACAGAACTCGCAGAGCAGCCGCCGCTTCACGTAGCGGAGGCCATCGCCGAGAACCTCCCGCGCGCCGCGCCGGCCCGGCGCGAACGGCACGAAGCGGGCGCGAGCCATCACCGGCCCGTCGCCGCACTCGACGTACCAGCCAATGTCCCGGTGGATCACGTTCTTGATCCGCTGGCGGCGGCTGGCGACGCCCACGCGAATACGTACCGAAGGCCATCGCCGAGCCGTGCGGCAGCCGGGGCATATGGATGGAGCAGAGGGACCGTCACGGCTCCCCGTCAATCCCGAGCCGCTTGAGCAGCTTGGCCAGTCCCTGCCGCGAGATGCCCAGCTCGCTGGCCGCCGCGGTCGGCCGCCCGTCGTTGCGGCTCAACGCCGCGCGCACGAAGCCGCGCTCGAACGCCTCGCGGGCCTCCGCCAGCGTCGGTCGGGCATCGGCGGGCCCTTCGCGGACGGCGGCGGGCAGCAGGCCCGGGTCCACCCGACCGCGGCGCGGGGCCGCCACGACGAGCCGGGCCACGACGTTCTGCAGCTCCCGCACGTTGCCCGGCCACGCGTAGCGGACCAGGACCTCAATGGTGGCGTCGTCCAACGTCGCACGTTTGCCGGCGCGTTTGGACTCGCGCGCCCAGAAGTGCCGCGCCAGCAGCGCCACGTCGCCCGCCCGATCGCGGAGCGCCGGCACCTGCAGGCAGACCACGGCCAACCGGAACAGGAGGTCCTGGCGAAACCGGCCGGCGGCCGCCTCGGCCGCCAGGCGGCGGTTGGTCGCGGCGATCAGCTGCACGTCGACCTTCCGCACGGCGTTCTCCCCGAGCCGGCGGATCTCGCCGTCCTGGATCACCCGCAGCAGCTTGGCCTGCGCGCGCGCCGACAGCTCCCCGACCTCGTCGAGGAACAGCGTGCCGCCGTCAGCGGCTTCCACCAGGCCGGTACGCTCGCTCACGGCGCCCGTGAACGCGCCGCGGCTGTGCCCGAACAGCTCGGCCTCGAACAGATCGTCGGTCAGGGCCGCGCAGTTGACCGCACAGAACGCGCGCGCGCGACGCGGCCCGCCGCGGTGGAGCGCGCGGGCGACCAGCTCCTTGCCGACGCCCGTCTCGCCCTCGATCAGGACGGGATAGGGCGCTGCCGCGGCGTGCGTGATCGCCGTGCGCAGGGCATCCATCTCGGGACTGCGTCCCAGCAGCGCGTCGGGGCCGCTCCCCGCCGCGGCATCGTCCGTCCACCGCGCGCGCTCCTGCAACTCGGGCTCGCAGACAGCAGCCGCGACCCGCGCCAGCACCATGAGCCGATCGAGCGACGCCGGCGCACGCGTCCAGCGGATGACGAGCGCGCCCGGCCAGCCGTCACCGTCCCGGATCGGCAGCGCTGTCCGGTACTCGCGGCCGCACACGACCAGCGGCGCGATCCGGCCGGCGCTCACCATGTCCCGGATGGTCGCCTGCATCTGGCGCTCGACATCGCCGGCCGACGCCAACAGGTCGCCGCGGTCGCCCAGCCGATACACCGCCACGGCGCGGGCCTCGATCTGCTGCCGCAACCCGGCGCAGACCTGCTCGATAGCGTCCCGGCCGGCGGCCGCCACACTCCCCCGCAGCAGCCGTTCCAGATCGTCAGCCAGCCGTTCCAGTGCAATGCGTGCGGGCGGGTGCGGCTCCGGCGCGGTAGGCGCCGGGTCGGGGCGCCTGCTCAGCAGTGCCTGCACCTCCAGGTAGTCCTCGTGCTCGCTGCCGGCCAGGGCGTGGCGGATGCCGCCGGCGGCGTCCGCCTGGGCCGTATCGAAGAGCAGGCGCGCCTGCTCGAGCGCGGCCCCGGCCCGCTCGCTCTCGCCCCGCTCGCGCAGCAGCTCGCCCAGCGTCGCGGCGGCGCGCGCCGCGCCCGCGTAGCGCTGCCGGCGCTCGAGCACACCGAGGGCGTCGCGCAGCATGCGCTCGGCCGACGCGTAGCGGCCGCCGCGGGCCACGGCCAGGGCGCTGGCGATACGCGCCCGGGCACGCACCACCCGCCCGTCATCCTCATCCGCACGGCCGCTCGGCCGGGTCCGGGCCACGAGCGGCGACGTGCAAGAATCCGGCCCGGAGGCCCGCGCCGGCAGCGGGCATTCGCAGCCCGACTGCGGCCGAGGTCAATAGACCCACGGATGGGAGATTCCTCGGCCGGACCGCCCCGGCCGGCGTGCGGGATTGTCGATCGCCGGAAGCCGGTACGCCCCAGCCGAATGACTGCTACGATGGGTCACCCGGTTGGCGTCGAACACTGGAGGTAATGGCATGCACGCTCGACACGCAATCCTGGCCGCCGTCGCCGCCGCGCTCATCGTCGCCGCGCAGCCCGCCGGGGCACAGTACGGCGCGGTCGACGGGGAATGGCGCAGCTACGCGGGCGACAACGGCAGCACCAAGTACGCGCCGCTGGACCAGATCGACGCGGACAACTTCGAGGACCTGCGCATCGCCTGGCGCTGGCAGTCGGTCGACAGCGCGATCGACACGTCCGTGCTGCAGCCCGGCGTGATGAACCGGCCAGTCTCGATCCTCGGCCTGCAGGCCACGCCGCTGATGGTCGACGGCGTCCTGTACCTGACGACGGCGCTCCACCAGGCGGCCGCCATCGACGCCGGCACCGGGGAGACCCTCTGGGTGCACGATCCGCAGGCCTATATGGGCGGGCGCCCGACGCATTTCTACCGCTCGCGCGGCCTGGCCTACTGGGAGGACGGCGACGACGCGCGCATCTTCTGGGGCACGATGGAGGCGTATCTCGTGGCGGTCGACGCGCGCACGGGCGAGCCGGTGCGGGACTTCGGCGACAACGGCCGCGTCGACCTGATGGAAGGCGTGCCGCGGGCCGTGCGCGGGGAGACCAACCACCTGGACCGCAACCTGGTGGGCGTGGCCTCGCCGCCGGTCATCACCCGCGACGTGGTCGTGACGCCGACCATCATCTCGGACTTCGTGATCCGCAGGGAAGCCCCGCCGGGGTGGGTGAAGGGCGTCGATGCGCGGACCGGGGACGTCCGCTGGGTGTTCCGGACCGTGCCGCAGGGCGACGACTTCGGCGCCGACACCTGGCTGAACGAGTCGTGGCGCTACTCGGGCAACGCAACATCTGGCCGCCGCTGAGCGCCGACGACGAGCTGGGCTACGTGTACCTGCCGACCGGCACCCCCACGAGCGACTACTACGGCGGCCACCGGCTCGGAGACAACCTCTTCGCCGAGAGCATCGTCGCCGTCGACGCCGAGACCGGCCAGCGCGCCTGGCACTTCCAAGCCGTCCACCACGGCGTCTGGGACTACGACTTCCCGGCCGCGCCGACGCTGATCGACATCAACGTCGACGGGCGTTCGATCAAGGCCCTGGCGCAGGTCAGCAAGCAGGGATTCACGTACGTCTTCGACCGCGCGACCGGCGAGCCGGTCTGGCCGATCGAGGAACGGCCCGTCGAGACGGACACCGACCTCGAGGGCGAGGTGCTGTCGCCGACGCAGCCGTTCCCCACCAAACCGCCGCCGTTCGAGTACCAGGGCGTCACCATCGACGACCTGGTCGACTTCACGCCCGAGATTCGCGCGCTGGCGGTCGAGGCCGTCAGCGGCTTCCGGCTCGGGCCGCTCTTCACGCCGCCGATGCTGAGCGTGGAGGGCGGCCTGCAGGGGACCATTCAGCGCCCGCACATCGCGGGCGGGGCGAGCTGGAGCGGCGCGGCGGCCGACCCGGAGACCGGCCTGCTCTACGTGCCGTCCGAGAACCGCTTCTCGGTCATCAAGTACTACACGCCCGACCCCGCCGAGGGCGGCAACCTGCGCTACACGCAGGCGGACTTCGACAGCGGCACGCAGCCGCTCATGCCGCAGGGCCTCCCGCTGCTCAAGCCGCCCTACTCGCGGATGACGGCGATCGACCTGAACGCGGGCGACCACGCCTGGATGCAGCCCAACGGCGACGGCAACCGCTACCGCAACCACCCGCGGCTGCGCCACCTGGACCTGCCGCCGCTGGGCGGCGAAGGCCACGGCGGACCGCTGCTGACCCGGACGCTGCTCGTGAGCGCGCTCACGGCGGGCGGCTCGGACGGCGGCCCGCGGCTGGTGGCGCGCGACAAGGCGACGGGCGCGATCGTGGGATCGATCGATCTGCCCGCCGGCGCGATCGGCACGCCGATGACCTACCTGCACGAGGGCAGGCAGTACATCGCGCTGACCATCGGGGGGGACGTCCCGGAGCTGATCGCGCTGGCGCTGCCCTGACGGCTGCGCCCCGAGCCCCCGGCGTCCGCTTGCGGGGACCCCACTGCCCCGCGCCGCTCCCGCCGGAGGCGCGCTGTGCGCGCCTTGTCTCGACTCAGTTGGTAGCGGCGCGCAGGGCGGCGTAGTGCTGCTCGAAGAAGTCGAGGCGTTCGGCGCGCACGCCCTGTCGTACCTGCACGCTGTCGCCGAGCTCCAGCGCCGACTCGTCGGCCTGCGTGTAGGCCGGCCACTCCGGCACACCGTCGCCGTTCGGATTGCCCGTCGCTGCGAAGTTGACCCAGTAGGAGGCCATCACGTCGGACAGTTGCCGGTCCGCGTCATCGTAGTCCCGGTTCGCGAACCAGTAGCGGCCGCCGCCGCCGAGGTTGTTGAAGACGTACGGGATCTCCGCGGTGTGGTACGCGCCGAAACGCTCGGCGTCGGCGGCGGGCGGCACGCGGGTGAAGAAGTAGAGAAAGGCCGGCGACGACACCGTTTCCATCATGCGGGCCCAGGTCCGCATCTCCCAGACGAAGCGTCCGTCGCCGCTGCTGGCGATGCGGCCCGTCTCGACCGCCTCGTCGCTCGCGGCGGGGTACGCCGCCAGATAGGCGTCGGCAAGTTCGCCGTACTCGCCGCGCGCCCATGTCCGGTACTCCTCGACCGTCGTGATCTCCTGATCGCCGGCGAGTCCCCTCAACGCCGTTCCTTCGTCGGCGTTCGCGCCGACGATGACCGGCACGTCGTGCTGCCGGCCGGCAGCGAAGACGTCGTAGACGCTGGCGGGCAACGCCCGGCCGTCCAGGTTGGGCCGGGGCGCGGCCGTGGCCGCGGCCAGCACGTCGGCGACCGCTGCCGCCCGCAGCGCGTCGAGCGACACGGGCGCCTCGGCGCCGAGCAGCGCCTCGGCGAAGCGCATGCCTTCCGCTTCGGCGGCATCCGCTGTTGCCAGGCTGGCCAGGGGGCTGAACCCGCCGCCGCTCTGCCCGATGGCGCCCGCGAACAGGCCTGCCGCCAGCGGTGTGGCCAGCAGGTAGTTGACGCTCCACGAGCCTGCGGACTCGCCGAAGATGGTCACGCGATCCGCATCGCCGCCGAACGCCGCGACGTTCCGCTGCACCCAGCGGAGCGCCTCGATCTGATCCAGGAGGCCGTAGTTGCCGGACGCGCCGTGCGCCGACTCCTCGCGCAGGAGCGGATGGGCGAGGTAGCCCAGCGCGCCGAGCCGGTAGTTGATCGTCACGACGACCACGCCGCGCCGGGCGAGGGCCGCGCCGTCGTACGCCACGTTGGACCCGTCGCCCACGAAGAGCCCGCCGCCGTGAATCCAGACCATGACCGGGACGCGCTCGTCCGGCGCGGCGGCCGACCAGACGTTCAGGTAGAGACAGTCCTCCTCCAGCCGCGTGGCGCCGGGCCCGAAGAACGGCTCCGCGCCGGGCGCCACGGGCAACGTGGGCTGCGGACATCCCGCGGGAAGCTGGTCGGCCTGGCGGACCTCGGCCCAGGGCGCCACCGCCTGGGGCGGCCGCCAGCGCAGCGCGCCCACCGGCGGCGCCGCGTACGGAATGCCGGCGTATCTCCACACGCCGCCGTCACCGGCCGGCAAGCCGGCGATGCTTCCGCCCTCGACGGTCACGGTCCCGTCGCCCAGTTCCGCGGCGGCCGGCGGTCCGGAATCCCCGCAGGCGACCGTGGTCGCCAGGACGGCAAGCAGTCCCACCCACGCATTCCGCTTCGCGTTCATCGATTTGCTCCCAGCTCCGCTTGCGGGGGCCCCTTTGCCCCGCGCCGCTCCCGCCGAGGCGCGCCGTGCGCGCCTTGCGGATATGCACCGTTGTACGGCGCAGGCTCCTCGGCCGCCGATCGTCGCCTGCGGCTCCGTTCGGCGCCCAGCCTGCCCGTCAGGAGTCCGCGCCGTTCCACCGCGCGGACTCCTACGCCAGGCAGCAGGAGCAGCCCGGCGCGTCGACCGGGGCGAGGCTGGTGGTCGCCTGGCGCACATTCGCCGGGCGGCGGCGGGCGGCCAGCGGGCCGGCCGCACCGGCCGGGCGGCCGGCGGCAGGCCGACGCGCCGCCTCGGCGCCGCGCGCGCCGGCGCCCCGGTAGCCGGTGAAGATCTGGTACTGGCGCAGGTCGATCGTGCCGTCGATGCGGATGGTGTTCTCACCTTCGACCGCGAACCGCGTGAACGGCGCGCCGTCGCACAGCACGAACACCTCGTCGGTGGCGGGCAGGTTCGTGACCCGCCAGCTCGTGTCCCGCCCGCGCCGGTCCGGCGCCGCCGGGTAGGTGCCGACGTGCAGCGTGCCGCTCGCGGTGTCGTTCCACGCCTGGTAGATGCCCAGCGACGGGAAGTCGACCCCTTCGACGGTCGGCGCGTCGAACTTGTCCATGTGGGGCGCGTCTAGCGCGCGGCGCCAGGCGTCGCCCGCGCCGACCTCGCCCACCATCATGCCGGCGCTCTGCTGTCCCCGCGGATAGGCCTCGTTCAGGCCGAACCACCACCCGAACTTCTCGTCGTGGTCGCCGAAGAAGCGCGGCTCGTAGTCGCGCTCGGCAGCCGCCCTGAGCCGCGCCAGGACCGTGTGGTCGCCGAATTCGCGGGCGAGCACGAGCCCGTTGGCGGACGGCTCGATCTCGACGCGCGGATCGTTCCAGCCGAGCCCGTTCGCCGCGGATTCGTACAGCAGCTCCGCGAGCTCCGGATCCTGGGGCAGCAGCAGGAACGCCGTGCCGACTCCCCCGCCCGGCCCCAGGTTGACCTTGTGGTTGACGATGGGATCGTAGTACCGGGTCACCCATTCGAGGCTGCCGTCGCTCCCGACCTCCATGTAGTTCTCGCGGGCGTACTCGAGCCAGCCGCGGACCGGGCGGTGGGCGTCACGGCCGTACACCCGGTCGTAGAGATACAGCCCGAGGGCGGCGGCGGCATTGCACACGAACCAGATCTTCGTGTTCTCGCACTGCGGACCCTCCGGGCGCTCGCGGTACTGCTCGGACAGGAACGCCGCGATGCGGTGGTGGTCCCACTCGAACTCCTCGTCGCCGTAGCCGGTCACCTTGAACGGGCGCTCGTACTTGTCGTCGCCCGAGACGTACTTGTAGATGGACAGGAGCAGGTTGAACCAGCCGCGGAAGAACAGGTTCCCCTCCGAGCCGATCGGATCGGCCGCCAGGCCCCACGGATCGACGCCGTTGGCGGTCCAGCCGATGCGGTTGTAGCGCCCGCGCAGGTGCTCGGGAATGGCGGCCATCACGTGCGGCGGATAGTTCGCGCGACGCGGGTCCTCGCCGATCTGGGTCAGCCAGTCCACGGCGCCCCAGTGCGTCGGGTAGCGGCTCGCGAGCCCGTCGGCGATGCGCGTGTACGCCTCGCGCCAGGCCGGCGTCTGATCGGCCATGACCAGCAGCGCGTAGGAGGAGTTCTGCAGGTCGAAGCGCGGGTAGCTGGTGACCACCGGGTTCGAGTAGCGGTCCCACCACATGTGCGGCACGCCGTCCGCGCTCCAGTCGTCCGGCGTCGTCGCCTTCTCCCACAGGAAGCGCAGCCAGCCGCGCGTCCGCCGGTTGAGGGTCGGATGGACGGAGCGCGGCGTCTCGACGGGCAGCGCCGACGCCTGCGCGGCCGCCTCCGCCGCCGCCGGCGCGAGCGCCAAGCCGCCGGCTGCAGCCCCCATGCGCTGCACGAATGATCGCCGCGAGTGTCCTGGCCGTGCTGTCATGACGCCCTCCGTTCTCCGGGTTGGAATACCCGGATTATACCGCCGAGCCGCGCTTCCTTCAGATGGGACTGGCGCCCCAAGCCCCCGGCGTCCGCTTGCGGGGACCCCATAGCCCGGAAAATTCGTGAGGGGTCTGTCTCAGGTAGAGACACAAGAGCCTCCGTGTGCTAAAACGCTGTTAACCACAGGCATTTTCGGCACGACGGAGGCTCTTGCGTGACGGACCCCACGATAGCACAGTCTGTTCTGTTCCCCGATCTGTTCGACAAGCCGCTCGTGGCCACGTTCGACCGCGAGCAGTCGAGCTCGGATGGCGGCGCCGTGCTGCTCAAGGCCGCCGAGCGCGTCTACGGGTTGGTCAAGGCATTCGGTCGGTGTCTGATTGACCGCCGGGCACCGGAGAAGGTCCGGCACACGCTCGAGGACCTGGTGGGCCAGCGGGTGTTCGGCATCGCCTGCGGCCATCCCGACGGCAACGATTCGGACCGGCTCGCCGATGATCCGATCCACAAGTTGCTGCTCGGGCGCGACCCGGTGGCGGGCGGTCGGCTGGCGTCGCAGCCGACGGTTTCGCGGTTCGAGAACGGTGCGGGCCGCGTCGCGCTCTATCGGCTCGGGCGCGAGTTGGCGGCGTCGGTCATCGAGCGGCATCGCCGCCGACTGCGCGGGCGGGTGCGACGCATCACGATCGACCTCGACCCGACCGACGACCCGACGCATGGCGCGCAGCAGCTGACCATGTTCAACAGCTACTACGACAGCTGGTGCTACCTGCCATTGCTGGCCTTTGTGAGCTTCGACCGTGAGGCGGAGCAGTATCTGTGCGCGGCCGTGCTGCGGCCCGGCACGGCGCAGGCGTCCGACGGCACGCTGGGCGTGCTGTGTCGGCTGCTCGCGCTGCTGCGGTCCGCGTTTCCCGAGGCGCGCTTTCTCGTCCGGCTCGACGGCGGCTTCGCCACGCCAGAGGTCTTCGACTTCCTCGATGCCGAACCGCGGCTCGACTACGTCGTGGCGATGGCCAGGAACGCTGTGCTGTTGCGGGCTGCCGAGCACGTCATGGTGGCGGCCCGCACCGAGAACATGCTGCGCGAGAAGACGGCGCACTTCTACCTCGACACCCGCTATCGCGCGGGCACGTGGGCTCGTGAGCGCCGCGTGGTGATCAAGGCCGAAGTCGTGCAGCTCACCGGCCGGCAGCCGCGGGACAACCCGCGCTTCGTCGTGACCAATCTGCGCCAGACGCCGCGCTTCATCTACGAGAAGGTCTACTGCGGGCGCGGCGACATCGAGAACCGCATCAAGGAACTGCTCGACGGCTTGCAGATCGACCGCACGAGCTGCACCAAGTTCTGGGCAAACCAGCTGCGGGTCCTGCTGACGGCCGCCGCCTACGTGCTCATGCAGGAACTGCGGCTGAGGGCCGCCCGCACCGCCTGCGCCCGCACCCAGGTGACTTGGCTGCGCGACCGGTTGCTCAAGGTCAGCGTCCACGTCGTCCGCTCCGTCCGCCGGCTCGTCCTGCACCTGCCGCGAGCGACCCCATACCGCGACGTCTGGCGGCACCTCGCCCTCGCGCTCGGGGCGCGCGCCGGATAGCGCGCCGTCGCGCCGCCAACCTCAACCCCCGCATTGCACGCCAGCGCCCCGTCGCCGAAGCTGTCGGCGCGTGGTGCCTCGTGCGCGCCGTCACCCCGCCACGACCGCTTCACCACGCTGCCACCTGCCACACGCCAGGTCCGACGACTGCATTCGCCTAACGATTGCGCCCCGACCGTGACCGATTCGACAACCTCAGGAATAATGCGGGATAGCCCCGCGCCGCTCCCGCCGAGGCGCGCTGTGCGCGCCTTGTGGGGCCGGGAAAGGCCGGTGGCCGTTGCCGGGAGCGGGCCGGGGCATTAGCATTGGCTCATGCTTCGACTGCTCGCGCTCACGACGCTGGCACTGACGCTCGCGCCCGCCGCGCCGCTGGCGCAGGTGGGCGGCAGCCTCACGGCGGGGCCGCCCGTCGAGCTCCACCTGGCGCTCACGACGGGGTCCGACGGGCCGTTGCTCTCCGCCACGGAGTTCGAGCTGGTCACGGGCGAGTACTACCGGCTCAACGTGACCAGCGACGGCGTGGAGACGTGGCGGCTGGAGGTGGACGAGCTGCTGCGCAACTCGCACCTGCGGCTGGTGACGATCAGCGAGATCGAGGTCCATCTGCAGGCCCTCGCCTTCCGCGCCATCGAGTTCGACGTGGCGGGCACGGTGCAGTTCAGCTTCACGCCGGTCCGCCCCGGCACCTTCGCGTTCACCGTCGGCGACACGCCGTCGGAGACGCGGCGGCGCGGTGAGGGCCGGGTTGCGCACGGGCGGTTCGTCGTCGAGTAGCCGCCGGCGGCGCGGCCGGAGCCGCCCGGGGCTGGAATCGTTGCCGTGATCCGACCCATCGTCCGCTACGGCGATCCGGTGCTGCACCGCCCGGCGCGCGACGTCGACGCGGTCACGACGGACATCGGGACCCTCATCGACGACATGATCGACACGATGTACGCCGCCTCGGGCATCGGCCTCGCGGCGCCCCAGATTGGCGTGGACCTGCGCATCTTCGTCACCGACGTCTCCGCTGGCCGCAACCCGGACGACCTGGTCGTCATGATCAACCCGGAGCTGGCGAGCCGGGAGGGCCTGCAGCGCGAGGAGGAAGGCTGCCTGAGCCTGCCCGGATTCGAGGCGGTCGTGCCCAGACCTGAACGCGCCGTCGTACGCGGCCTCGACCGCGAAGGTCGCCCCTGCGAGGCCGCCGGCGTCGGCCTCGCCGCGCGCGCGTTCCAGCACGAGCTCGACCACCTGGACGGGAGCCTGTTCCCGGACCGGCTGCGGGGCATCCGGCGCGACCTCATCGTGCGCCGGATCCGGAAGCTCAGGCGGACCGGCAAATGGTGAGGATCGTCTTTCTCGGCACCCCGGCGTTCGCCGTGCCGACGCTGGAGCGGCTGCTGGCCTCGGCGCACGAGGTCGTGGCGGTCGTGACGCAGCCCGATCGGCCGCGGGGCCGCGGCCAGCGCGTTTCGGAGTCGCCCGTCAAGCAGCTCGCCGCCGCCCGCGGGCTGCCGGTCCACCAGCCGGAGCGCATGAAGGACCCCGACTTCGTCGAGGCGCTGGCTGCGCTGGCCCCCGACCTCGGCGTGGTCGCCGCCTACGGGAAGATGCTGCCCGACCCGCTGCTGGCGCTGCCGCGCCTCGGCATGATCAACGTGCACGCGTCGCTGCTGCCGGCCTACCGGGGCGCCGCGCCGATCCACCGCGCGGTGATGGCCGGCGAGACCGAGACCGGCATCACCATCATCCGCCTCGTGCGCGAGATGGACGCCGGCCCCATGCTGCGCCGCGCCGCGCTGCCGATCGACCCCGACGACGACGCCGAGACGCTCGAGCGCGCGCTGGCCGCGCTGGGCGCGGTGACGCTGCTGCAGGCGGTGGACGATCTCGAGAGCGGGCGCGCCGCGGAGGAGGAGCAGGATCACGCCCGGGCCACGTTCGCGCCGCGGCTGACCCGCGCCGACGGCGCCATCGACTGGATCCGCACGGCCGGGCAGGTGCACGATCAGGTCCGCGGCCTGCACCCCTGGCCGCGGGCCTTCAGTCACCTCGGCGGCGCACGGTACCTGATCCATCGCACCGCCGTGGTCGAGCCGCCGGCCGGCGCAGCGGCTGCGCCGGGACAGGTGCTGGAGGCCGCGGGCGACCGCCTGGTCGTCGCGGCCGGGTCCGGCACGGCCGTGGCGATCCTCGAGATCCAGCCCGAGGGCCGGCGTGCGTTGCCGGCGCGCGCGTTTCTGGCGGGCCACCCGCTCGCGCCGGGGACGGCCTTCAAGACATCCGCATGACCGCCCCGGCGCGCGCCGCCGCCCAGCGCGTGCTGCGCGACGTCCGCACCGGCCGTTGGGATCTCGCCCGCGCGCAGGAGCGCGCGCGCCGCGCGCTCGCCGATCCGCGCGACCGCGCGCTCGCTGCCGAGATTGCCCTCGGCACGCTGCGCCGGCGGGCGGCGCTCGATCACCTGCTCCGGCAGGTATCGTCACGGGGACTCGACACGGTCGATCCGGACGTGCTCGACGTGCTGCGTGCGGCGGCGTACCAGCTCCGGCACCTGCAACGGGTCCCCGCGCACGCCGTGGTCCACGACGCCGTGGCGCTGACGCGCACCGTGGCCAGCGCGCGCGCCGCCGGCTACGTCAACGCGGTGCTGCGCGCGCTGGCCGCCCGCCCGGCGGCGGCGCTGCCGCCCCGCCCCTCCGGCGCGGAGGCGGCAGGCGGCAGCCTCGACCGCCAGCAGGCGCTGGCGTACCTTGCCACGACCCAGTCCCACCCGCGCTGGCTGGTGGAGCGCTGGCTGGACCGCCACGGCTTCGCGGCCGCCGAGCGCTGGACGTCGTTCAACAACACGGCGGCGCCCATCGCCCTTCGCGTCAACCGGCTGCGCTCCACGCCCGCGGAGCTGGCCGCGCAGCTTGCGGAGCACGGAATCGAGGTGGCGGCGGGGCGCTGGTCGCCCGCGACGCTGGTCGTGACCCGCGGCAACCCGCTGGCCACGGCCCTGGCCGGGCGCGGGCTGTTCCTCGTCCAGGACGAAGCATCGCAACTGGTCGCCGAGCTGGTGCGCGCGCGGCCCGGCGACCGCGTGCTCGACGCCTGCGCGGCGCCCGGCGGCAAGACGGTGGCCATCGCCGGCGCCATGGCCGACCGCGGCCTGCTCGTCGCCGGCGACCTGCGGCGGGCGCGGCTCGCGCTGCTGGCGGATACGCTGGCCGGCTGCGGCTGCCGCAGCACGCGCATCGTGCGCCTCGACGCGCGCGCGCCGCTGCCCTTCGGACCCGCGTTCGACTGGGTGCTGGTCGACGCTCCGTGCTCCGGCCTCGGGACGCTGCGGCGGGATCCCGACATCCGCTGGCGCCGCACGCCGGGCGAGCTGCCGGCACTGGCGCGCGTGCAGTCGGCGCTGCTCGACGCGGCGGCGGCGGTCGTGGCGCCCGGCGGGCGGCTCGTCTACGCGACCTGCTCGAGCGAGCCGGAGGAGAACCGGCACGTGGTCGAGGCCTTCCTCGACCGCGCTCCGGGCTTCACCGTGGACCCGCCGCGGGCGCCGCACCTGGCGCCGCTGCTCGACTCGGCCGGGTGCGTGCAGACGCTGCCGCATCGGGATTCGCTCGAGGCGTTCTTTGCCGCCGTCCTGCGCCGCGACAGCCGGCCGGCGCACGACTTGCGGTACACTTGATCGTCGATGCCGCCCGCGCACACCGCCTCGAGATGGCCCTGAGAATCGGCAAGGCCGTGATCGTGCTGGGCGCCCTGGGGTTGACCTTCGGGCTGTCCGCCGTCGGCGGCCTGCGGCTCGCGCTGCAGAGCCGCGAGGTGCCTGTTCCCGATCTCGGCAACCTGACCCCGGAGGAGGCGCGGGCCGCGCTGGCGGACCTCGATCTCGAGCTCCGCGTCGAACCCCTGCGGCGAGTGGATCCGACGATAGCCGAGGGCCGCATCGCCGAGCAGGAGCCGGACCGGTCGATCGCGACCCGCCGCGGCCGGAACGTGAAGGTCTGGCTCAGCTCGGGCCGCACCCCGGGCTCGGTGCCGGCCCTGGTCGGCGCCTCCGAGGGCGCGGCGCGCCGGCGCCTCGAAGAGGCTGCGTTCACCCTGCGCGGACTGTCCGAGATCCGCTCCCGGCGCTACCCCACCGACGCCGTCGTCGCCCAGGACCCGCCGCCGGGCCGGGACGGACAGGCGGTGCGGCTGCTCGTGAACCGGGGCGAGCGCGGACGCACGTACGTCATGCCCGATCTGATCGGGGTGGCGGCCGCTGCCGCGGCCGAGACGCTGCGGACACGGGGCTTCCGGGTGACGGTCGTCGGCGACCACCCGTACCCCGGCCTGCCGCCCGGGACCGTGCTGCGCCAGTCGCCTCAAGCGGGGTTCCAGATCGCGCCCGGCGAGCCGATCTCGCTCGAGGTCAGCCAGTGACGCTGCGCATCGCGCCCTCCATCCTGTCCGCCGACTTCGCCTGCCTGCGGGACGCCGTGGCCGCGGTCGAGGCCGGCGGCGCCGACCTGCTGCACGTCGACGTCATGGACGGCCGCTTCGTTCCGAACCTGACCATCGGGGTGCCGGTCGTGGAGGCGCTCGCCCGCGTCACGCGGCTGCCGCTCGACGTCCACCTCATGATCGTGGAGCCGGAGCGCCACATCGAGGCGTTCGCACGGGCCGGCGCGTCGCTGATCTCGGTGCACGTCGAGGTATCGCCCCATCTCGACCGCACGCTGACCGCCATCCGCGAGCTGGGCGTCCAGGCGGGCGCCGTGCTCAACCCCGCGACCCCCGCGGCGACGCTGGCGCCGGTGGCCGAGCTGCTGGACTTCGTCCTCGTCATGTCGGTGAACCCCGGCTTCGCCGGACAGCGGTTCATCCCGCGCAGTCCGGCGAAGGTCCAGGCCGTGCGGGCCGTGCTCGAGCAGGCCGGCAGCCGGGCCGGCATCGCGGTCGACGGCGGCATCCAGCCGGACAACGCCGCGCGGGTCGTGCGCGCCGGCGCCGACACCCTGGTGGCCGCGTCGGCCATCTTCGGCACGGACGATCCCGCGGCCGCCACGCGCCGCCTGCGCGCCGCGGCCGAGCCCGCGGCTTCCTAGTCAGTCCGTGCCAGCCTCCTCGTCCACCGTGCGCGTGCGGTACGCCGAAACCGACACGATGGGCGTCGTGTACTACGCCAACTACTTCGTCTGGTTCGAGGTGGCCCGCTGCGATCTGCTGCGGGCCGTCGGGGCCACCTACCGCGGGCTGGAGGCGCGCGGCGTGCTGCTGCCGGTCATCGAGGCGCACTGCGAGTTCCGGGACTCGGCGCGCTACGACGACGACCTGGAAATCGCAACCACCGGGGCGCTGCTCTCACCCGTCCGGGTCGAGTTCCGGTACGCGATCGTCCGGCAGGCCGATCGCGCGCTGCTCGCCACCGGACGTACCGTCCACGCGGCCGTCGACGACCGGGGCCGGCCGCGGCGCCTGCCGGCCGACGTGCGGGAAGCGCTGGCGTGAACGCGCTCGTCACCGGCGCCGCGGGCTTCATCGGGTCGCATCTGGCCGAACGCCTGCTGGCGGAGGGAGCCACGGTCGTCGGCCTGGACTGCTTCACAGACCACTACGCGCGCGAGCTCAAGGAGGCCAACGTCGCCGCCCTCCGTGCGCGGCGCGGCTTCCGCTTCGTGGACACAACCATCCAGACGGCGGACTGGCCCGCGCTGCTGGCGGGCACGACCCACGTCTTCCATCTCGCGGCCCGGGCCGGCGTCCACGGGAGCTGGGGGCGCGACTTCGGCGCCTACACCGCCTGCAACGTCGAGGCGACGCAGGTGCTGCTGGAAGCCTGCCGGTCCGCGGCGCTCGAGCGCCTCGTCTACGCCTCGAGCTCGTCGGTCTACGGCGCCGGCGGCGAGCTCCCGCTGCGCGAGGACGCGCGCCTGCAGCCCGTGTCTCCCTACGGCGTCACGAAGCTGGCCGCGGAGCACCTGTGCCATCTGTACTGGGCGGGCTACGGCCTGCCGGCCGTGTCGTTGCGCTACTTCACCGTGTACGGCCCCCGCCAGCGTCCCGACATGGCCTTCCGTCGCTTTCTCGAGGCGGCCCTGGCGGGCGCCCCCATCGCACTGTACGGCGACGGCACCCAGACGCGGGACTTCACGCATGTCGACGATGCCGTGGCCGCGACGGTCGCGGCCGGCCTGCGGGGCACGCCCGGCAGCGTATACAACATCGGCGGCGGCGCGCGGGTGTCCCTCAACGACGCGCTGGCGCTGATAGGCCGCTGCACCGGACGCGAGCCCGTCGTCCGCCGGGAGGCGGCCCGCAAGGGCGACATGCGGGACACCTGGGCGGACACGAGCCGCGCCCGGCGCGAGTTGCTGTTTGCGCCATCTGTTACGCTGGAACAGGGGATCGAGACGGAGTACGAATGGCTATCCGGAGCAATGGGACGGGACGGAAGCGCCGCCGGCTGAGGCTGCGGCTCGCAGCCCTCCTGGCGGGCGCTCTGCTGGCCGGCGCGTGCGGCGAGGAGCCGGTGGAGATTCCGCTGGCGACGGTCGGCGCCGACAACCTGCTCTTCGACCGCGGCAACACGGCTCTGCAGGAAGGCGATTGGCGCACCGCCCGCGAGTACTTCCTGCAGATCCGCGACAACTACCCGCAGAGCGCGCTGCGCGCCGAGACGCGCCTGGCCCTCGGCGACACCCTGGAGGCGGAAGGGACCATCGAGTCGTACATCTCCGCGTTGTCGGAGTACCGCGACTTCCTGGCCCTCTACCCCACCCATCCGCGCGCGGACTACGCGCAGTACAAGCTGGCCATGGTCTACTACAGCCAGATGCGCCGCCCCGAGCGCGACCAGACCGAGACGCACAACGCCATCACCGAGTTCGAGCTGTTCCTGCAGCGCTACCCGGGCAGCCGGCTGATCAACGACGTGCGCGAGAAGCTGCGCGAGGCCCACGACCGGCTGTCGGAGAACAACTACGTCGTCGGCAAGTACTACCACGACCGGAAGTGGTACCCGGGCGCGATCGACCGGCTCGAGGCCATCCTCAACGACGACCCCGGATACACCGCGCGCGACGCCGTCTACTATCACCTCGCCGACTCGCTGAGCCGCACGGCGCGCGTCGACGAGGCGCTCCCGATGTTCGAGCGGCTGCTCGAGGAGTTCCCCGAGTCGGAGTTCATCGAAGACGCCACCGAGCGCATGGCGGAGCTCAGGCAACGGGCCGCCCGGCAGGAGGCCACGGCCAGCAACGCCGAGAACCGCACCGAGAACCAGGCCGAGAATCGATAGGAGCCCTGCTGCCCGCTCGCGCGCAGCTCGGAGTTGGAGCCGAAGATCAGGTCGACCGGCGGCCGGCGACGGGGGCGAGCCGTTCGTGCGCGACTTCGTCGAGGCCTGGGCGAAGGTGATGACCCTCGACCGCTTCGACCTGCTCGACTGAGAAAGGGCGCCCGCCGGTCGCTACCATGCACGAGACGCATTCGAGTCGGCATCCGGCGCTCCGTTGCGCGGTCGTCGCGGCCGCCGCCTGTCTGGGAACCGTCGCCGCGAGCGCTCAGCACGGCGCCGCCGGCGGGGAGTGGGGCGTGTTCGGCGCGGACGCGGGCGCCACCCGCTATTCGCCGCTCGCCGAGATCCATGCCGGCAACGTCGGCGACCTCGAGGTGGCGTGGCGCTGGAGCGCACGGGACCAGGGCACGCCGCCGCCGTCCGGCCGGACGCAGATCAGCCCCATCGTCGTCGACGGGATCCTCTACACGACCATCGGCAACCAGCGCAGCGTGATCGCCCTCGACGCCGCCACCGGCGAGACCATCTGGAACTGGCACCCGGGCGACAACGAGCGCAGGTGGGGCGACATCATCGAGCCCGTCGCCCGCAGCGCCGGCCGCGGCGTGAGCTACTGGACGGACGGCGCGGGCGACGAGCGCATCTTCGTGGTGACGCCGAGCTTTCAGCTCGTGGCCCTCGACGCCCGGACCGGGACGCTCGTGGAGGACTTCGGCGCGGCCGGCGTGGTCGACATGATGGACGACCTGCGCTGGAGCGAGCGGCCGGCCGCGGAGCGAGCCGGCCGGGTGGCCAACACGTCGCCGCCGGCGATTCTCGGCAATGCCCTCGTGGCGTCGATCTCGCTGCATACGGGCAGCATTCCCACCCGGGCCTCTCCCAATGAAGCCTGGCCCATGAACATGCCCGGCGACGTGGTGGCGTACGACACGCGGATCGGCCGCCGGCTGTGGCGTTTTCACACCGTCCCGAAGGAGGGCGAGTTCGGGGTCGAGACCTGGCTGCGCGCGGACGAGGCCCTCTGGGACGTGCCGACCGGCACGCACGACTGGGTGCGGGAACGTCCGGAGCTCCTCGACGCCTCCTGGAAGTACACGGGCAACGTCGGGCACTGGGCCCCCGTGACGGCGGACCCCGAGCTGGGCCTGTTCTACGTGGCCACCGAGACGCCCACGAACGACTACTACGGCGGCTACCGGCCGGGGGACAACCTCTTCGGCAACTCGGTGCTGGCGCTCGACGCGGAGACCGGCGAGCGGGTGTGGCACTTCCAGCTCACGCATCACGAGCTCTGGGACTACGACATCCCCACCGCCCCCATCCTCGCCGACATCGAGGTCGACGGGGTTCCCGTCAAGGCGCTGGTGCAGCTCTCGAAGCAGGGGTTCGCCTACGTGCTGAACCGCGAGACCGGCGAGCCCGTGTGGCCGATCGAGGAGCGCACCGTGCCGCCGTCGGACGTCCCGGGCGAGCGGGCCTCCCCCACGCAGCCCTTTCCGACCCGGCCGCCCGCGTTCGACCAGCAGGGCGTCAGCGAGGACGACCTGATCGACTTCACGCCCGAGCTGCGGGCCGAGGCGCTGCGCATCGTGGAGCAGATCCGCCTCGGACCGCTCTACACGCCGCCGTCCCTGATCGAGCCGGGCGTCAACCTGGGGACCCTCGGGGCGCCGGGCGCGGGCGGCGGCGTCAACTGGCCGGGCGGTGCGGTGGACGTCGAGGCGGGCCTCCTCTTCGTGCCGTCGCAGACGAGGCCGACGCTGTTCGGACTGACGGACGGCACCGCAGGGACCGGCGTGCGCTACCACATCTCGTTCTCCCGGGGCGTCCCGACCGTCCGCGACCTGCCCCTGCTGAAGCCGCCCTACGGCCGCATCACCGCCATCGACCTGACCGCGGGCGAGATGCTGTGGCAGATCCCGCACGGCGACACGCCCGAGTACGTCCGGCAGCATCCGGACCTGCAGGGCGTGGACGTGCCGCCGACCGGGACCCTCACGCAGAGCTCGGGGCTGCTGGTGACGTCCACCCTGCTGTTCGCGGGCGAGGGGCAGCGCGGGGCCCCGGTCCTCCGTGCGTACAACAAGCGCACGGGCGACGTCGTTCACGAGGTCCCGCTTCCGGGCGGACCCACGACCGGGTTCCCGATCACGTACCTGGCGGCCGGCCGGCAGCACCTGGTCGTGGCGGCCCTGGACGAGGAGAGAATCGCCGAGCTGGTCGCCTACACCCTGCCGTAACCGATTGCCCCGCAAGGCGCGCACAGCGCGCCTCGGCGGGAGCGGCGCGGGGCTAAGGGGTCCCCGCAAGCGGACGCCGGGGGTCCGCGGCGCAGCCCCGTCTGATTGAAGCTCAGCCTCAGCCGACGCCGGCGCGGCGCGACTCCTCGGCCCGGCGGCGGGCCTCCTCGAAGTTGGCCACGTTGGCGCTCGAGAGCACGCGGCTGTAGCGGCGGTAGTAGTCGGCCGCCGACCAGAGCGCCGTCGCCAGCACCGCCCACAGCGCAATCAGGCCGGGCACCTGGAACAGCCACACGCGGTCGCTCAGCATGAGCAGCAGGATCGCCACCACCTGGCTGACCATCTTCACCTTGCCGAGCCGCGAGGCCGGGATGGTCACGCCGCGCGAGTGCACCAGGCTGCGCAACACCGTGACGCCGAGCTCGCGGCCGAGGATCACCGCCACCATCCAGGCGGGCGCCAGCCCCATCTGCACGAGCGAGATGAACGCGGCGGTGATCAGCAGCTTGTCGGCGAGCGGGTCCATCAACTGGCCGAGCGCCGTCACCTGGCGCCGGCGGCGGGCCAGGAAGCCGTCGAGCCAGTCGGTCAGGGCGGCGAGGCCGAAGATGGCCGCCCCGATCACTTCCTTGGGCACGCCCAGGATGAGCTGCCCCTCGAAGCGGGTCAACAGCACGACGACCAGCAGCGGTACCAGGAAGATGCGCGCCAGGGTGAGGGCGTTGGGCAGGTTCATCGCACACTCCGGTCGGCCTACCGCGCCGCGTGCCGGCCGTATTGTACCCTGATCGCGTGCAGGCCATCGTGCTGGCCGGCGGATTCGGAACCCGGCTGCGTCCGCTGACCCTCCACACGCCCAAGGCGATCGTGCCGATCTTCGACCGGCCGCTGCTGCACTACCAGATCGACATGCTCCGCCGACTGCCCGAGATCGACGAGGTCATCCTGAGCCTCAACTACCGGCCGGAAGCGGTCGAGCGCGTGGTCGGCGACGGCGGCGGAAGCGGTCCGCGCATCCGCTACGCGGTCGAGCCGCAGCCGCTGGGCACCGGCGGCGCCATCCGCTTCTGCGCGCCGCACCTCGACGGCACGGTCGTGGTGTTCAACGGCGACGTGCTGACCGCCCTCGACCTGCGGGCGGTCGTCGACCGGCACCGCGAGCGCGGCGCGCGGGCGACGATCGTGCTGGCGCCGGTCGACGACCCGGCGGCCTACGGGCTGGTCGAGACGGACGCCGCGGGCAACGTGCGCGCCTTCCGCGAGAAGCCGCCGCCCGACGCCATCACCGGCAACACGATCAACGCGGGCATCTACGTGCTCGAGCCCGACACCTTCGACCGCATTCCGGCAGGCACGCAGTACTCCATCGAGCGCCGCTACTTTCCGTCGCTCGTCGAGCAGGGTGAAGCGTTCGTCGCCTACGTCGAACGGGGCTACTGGATCGACATCGGGACCACGGAGAAGTACGTGCAGGCGCACCGGGACATCATGCGCGGCCGCTGCGCGGCGCACCCGTTCGCCGGCCGCGCGGGCGAGCCGCTCGTGGATTCGACCGCCGCCGTCGACCCCGGCGCGCGGCTCGACGCGCCCTGCTTCGTCGGCGCCGGCGCGCGCGTGTGCGGCGGTGCGGCCATTCTGGCCGACAGCGTGGTCGGCGCGCGGGCCGCCGTGGGCCGCGACGCCGTGGTCGACGGCGCCATCCTCTGGCCGGACAGCAGGGTCGAGTCCGGCGCCGTGGTGCGCGACGCCGTCATCGGCCGGCGAGCGAGGGTCGAGGCGCACGCCGTGGTGGGACCGGGAACCGTTCTGGGTGACGACTCGGTCGTCACCGCTTTCAGCCAGGTGTGATGACCACAATCGATCCAGGCATCTTCAAGGCATACGACGTCCGCGGCCTCTACCCGGAGCAGCTCGACGAGGACCTCGCCCACCGCATCGGGCGCGCGTTCGTGGCCTATCTCGGGGCGCGGCGCATCGCGGTGTCGCGCGACATGCGGCTCTCGTCGCCGTCGCTCGCCGCCGCGTTCACCGCCGGCGCGCTGGCGCAGGGCGCCGACGTCGTGGACTTCGGCATGCTCGGCACCGACATGCTCTACTACGCGGTCGCCCGCGACGAGTTCGACGGGGGCGCGCAGATCACGGCCTCGCACAATCCCGGGCAGTACAACGGCATGAAGCTGGTGCGGAGCCAGGCCCTGCCGCTGAGCGGCGACGCCGGCATCAGCGACATCCGGGCCATGATTCTCGACGACCGGATTCCTGCGGGCGGCGCCCGCGGGCGGCGGAGCGAGGCGCACCTGCTCGACGACTACGTCGACCACGTCCTGTCGTTCGTCGACTCGTCGGCGATCCGGCCGTTCCACCTGGTCCTCGACGCCGGCAGCGGGATGGGCGGCCTGGTCGCGCCTCCCCTGTTCGACCGGCTGCCCTGCCGCACCAGCCGCCTGTGCTTCGAGATCGACGGCACGTTCCCCAACCACCAGGCGAACCCGCTGCTCGAGGAGAACCGGCGCGACCTGGTCGAGCGGGTCGTGGCGGAGGGGGCCGACGCAGGCGTGGCGTGGGACGGCGACGCGGACCGCTGCTTCTTCGTCGACGGGCAGGGTGGGTTCATCGCCGGCGACTTCATCACGGCGCTCCTTGCGGAGGCGTTTCTCCGCAAGGAGGCGGGCGCGTCGATCATCTACGACGTCCGCGCCAGCCACGCCGTGAAGGACGTCGTGGCCGCCGCCGCCGGCGTGGCCCTGATGAACCGCGTCGGCCATGCGTTCTTCAAGAAGCGGATGCGCGACGAGAACGCGGCGTTCGGCGGCGAGGTGACGGGACACTACTACTTCCGCGACAACTTCTTCGCCGACAACGGCTTCATTCCCGCGCTGCTGATACTCGAGCTGATGTCGCTCAAGGGGCAGACGCTCGGCGAGCTGCTCGCGCCGCTGCGGGAGCGGTATTTCATCTCGGGCGAGATCAACACGGAGATGGGCGACATGGCCGCCGTGCGCGCCACGATCGACGCCGTCGCCGCGCGCTACCGCGACGCGCACGTGTACCGCATGGACGGCGTGTCGGTCGAGTACCCGACCTGGCACTTCAACGTGCGCCCGTCGAACACCGAGCCGCTTCTGCGCCTCAACCTCGAGGGCGACACGCCCGAGCTGATGGCGGCGAAGCGCGACGAGGTGCTGTCGTTCATCCGCGACCGGCGGTAGTTTACGGGTCCCCATCGCCCCGCGCCGCTCCCGCCGAGGCGCGCCGTGCGCGCCTTGTGGCTCCTCAGGACGGGCGGCCGCGCAACCGCCGCCAGCGGTAGAGCCGGGAGAGGGCGAGCAGGTCGAGATCGCGCGCCGAGTCGAGATAGGCGCTCAGGCGGTACAGCGACGGCAGCACGAACAGCGTCAGCAGGGTCGAGGTCACCAGCCCCCCGATGACGACCGTGGCCAGAGGCCGCTGGACCTCCGCGCCCGGGCTGGTCGCCAGCGCCATCGGCACGAACCCCAGGCTGGCCACCAGCGCCGTCATCAGCACCGGCCGCATCCGGCGCTCGGCGCCCTGGCGGACCGCCTCCTCCACCGGCAGCCCCTGCTGCTGCAGGTCGCGGATGTGCGACAGCAGCACCACGCCGTTGAGCACGGCCACGCCCGAGAGCGCGATGAAGCCGACGCCGGCCGAGATGCTCAGCGGCATGCCGCGCACGAACAGCGCCAGGATGCCGCCGGTGGCCGCGGCGGGGATGTTGAAGTAGATGAGCAGCGCCGGCCGGACGGCGCCGAAGGCCGTGTAGAGCAGCAGGAAGATCAGGAACAGCGCCAGGGGCACGACGAGCGCCAGGCGGCGGCTGGCGCGCGCCAGGTTCTCGAACTGCCCGCCGTACTCCAGCGCATAGCCCGGCGGCAGCTCGACGTCCGCGGCCACCGCCGCCTGCACGTCCGCGGCGAAGCGTCCGAGGTCGCGGCCGCGGACATTGGCCTCGACCGTGAGGCGCCGCTGGACCCGCTCGCGGCTGATCTGCGCCGGGCCCTCCTCGACCCGGATCGTCGCGAGCTGCGACAGTGGGAGCACCTGCCCGCTGGAGGTCGAGACCCGGATGTTCCGCACCCCGTCGAGGTCGTCGCGCGTGTCGGCGCGGAAGCGCACCTGCAGGGGGAACCGCGCCTGGCCCTCCAGCACCTCGCCGACCACGGTGCCGCCCAGCGCCTCGACCACGGCCAGCACCTCCGCTGCGTTGATGCCGTGGCGGGCGATCGCCCCGCGGTCCACCTGCACGCGCAGCGACGGCAGGCCGGCCGTCTGCTCCGCCTTGACGTCGGCGGCGCCCGGCACGCCGGCCACCACGCGCTGGACCGCCTCGCCGAGCCGGCGCAGCTCGTCGAGGTCGGGTCCGTAGACGGTGACCGCGAGATCGGAGCGGACGCCCGCGGTCATCTCCTGGACGCGCAGCTCGATTGGCTGCGAGTAGCTGAAGATGTTGCCCGGCACGCGGCGCACGAGCTCACGATTCATCGCCTCGATGAGTCCCTCGCGGGTGTCGGCGGTCTCCCAGTCGCGCTCGTCGGTCAGGATCGCGTAGATGTCGCTCGTCTCGACGCCCATCGGATCGGTCGGGATCTCCGCCTGACCCGTGCGCGACACGACCGTGCGGACCTCCGGGAACTCCAGCAGGGCCTGCTCGATGAGGGTCGTGCTCTTGACGGACTCCGACAGCGCCACGCTCGGCAGGCGCCAGGCCTGGACGGCGATCGCCCCCTCGTTGAGCCGCGGCAGGAACTCCGCGCCCATGAAGGGCACCAGCCCCAGCGACGCCGCGAAGAGCGCCGCCGCGACGAGGCCGGTGACGCCCGGGCGCGACATCGCCCAGGTCAGGAGGGGGCGATAGCGCCGCCTCAGCCAGGCGACGAGGCGCGGCTCGCGGCCCGCGGCGCCGCGCCGGAAGGCCAGCGAGGCCAGCACCGGCATCAGCGTCAGGGCCAGCACCAGCGACGCCAGCAGCGCGAAGACGACCGTCAGCGCCATGGGGCGGAACATCTTCCCCTCGACGCCCTGCAGGGTGAGGATCGGCAGGTAGACGATGGTGATGATCATCACCGCGAAGAACACCGGCCGCGCCACCTCCCGGCCCGCCTCGGCGATCACCGCGTGGCGCGCGCGGCCCTCCGGTGCCCGGTCGAGGCGCCGCACGATGTTCTCGATCATGACCACCGAGCCGTCGACGATCAGGCCGAAGTCGATCGCGCCCAGGCTCATCAGGTTGCCGGAGATGCCGGCCTGCACCATCCCGGTGAAGGCGAACAGCATCGACAGCGGGATGGCCGCGGCGACGATCAGTCCGCCGCGCACGTTGCCGAGAAACAGCAGCAGCACGGCGATGACCAGCAGGCCGCCCTCCGCCAGGTTGCGCTGCACGGTGGCAATCGTGCGCTGGACCAGCTCGTTGCGGTCGTAGTAGGTCTCGATCTCGACGCCGGGAGGCAGCGTCCGCGCGATGCGCGCCAGCTCCTCGTCGACGCGGCGCGCGACGACGCGCGGGTTCTCGCCCATCAGCATCATGACCACGCCGGTCACCACCTCGCCGCGCCCGTCGCGGGTGACGGCGCCCTGGCGCACCATCGGCGCGAAGGCCGCGCGGCCGAGGTTGCGCACGGTGACCGGCGTGCCGTCCGCGGCGGCCGTGACGACGATGTTGGCGACGTCCTCGAGGGTCGCGACGAGACCCTCCCCGCGCACCACGTACTGCTCCTGGGCGCGCTCGATGTAGGCGCCGCCGGTGTTCGCGTTGTTCTCGCGCAGCGCGTCGACGACCATGCCCAGCGACACCCCGTACGCGACGAGGCGGCTCGGATCGAGCTGTATCTCGTACGTCTTCAGCTCGCCGCCGTAGGAGTTCACCTCGACGACGCCCGGCACCGAGCGCAGCTTGAATCCGATCTCCCAGTCGAGCAGGGTGCGCAGGTCCATGGCCGAATAGCCGTCGCCGCGGACCTCGAACTGGTAGATCTCGCCCAGCCCCGTGCTGATCGGGCCCAGGGTCGGCGCACCGTAGCCCGCGGGGACGAGGTCGCGCGCCGCGGGCAGCCGCTCCATCACCAGGCGGCGCGCGAAGTACAGATCGACCGACTCCTCGAAGTAGACGTAGACGGACGAGAGCCCGAACCGCGACACGGACCGGATCGCGGTGATGCCGGGCAGGCCGCTCAGCGCGGTCTCGACCGGCACGGTGACGAACTGCTCGACCTCCGTGGGACCGATGCCCGGCGCCTGCGTGAGCACCATGACCTGGTTGGGGGTCACGTCCGGCACGGCGTCGATCGGCAGCCGCAGCATCGAGTGGACGCCCAGCCCGGCCGCCAGCGCGGTCGACGCCAGCACGAGGAACCGGTTGCGCAGCGAGAAGTCGACGAGGCGGTGCATCGCCCGGCCCGTCCTAGTGCGCGTGACCGATGCGCTCGTGGAGCAACGCGGTCTTGAGGTAGAAGCTGCCGGCGGCCACGACCGACTCGCCGGCAGCGAGCCCGGCGACCACCTCCACCTCGCCGCCCGCCGTGACCCCCAGCGCGACGTCGCGGCGCTCGAAGGTCGTCACCCCCGTCCGCACGAAGACGACCGGCTGATCGTCGATGCGCTGGATCGCGTCGACCGGCACCGCGAGCGCGGAGATCGTCTCGTTGGTCGGAATGGTGACGCGCGCGAACATGCCGAGCTTGAGCAGGTCGTCCGGGTTCGCGACGACGCAGCGCACGTGCGCTGCGCGGGTGCTCGCCTCGATGGTGTCGGAGACATACGTCAGCCGGCCGGCGAACCGGCGGTCGGGGTAGGCGTCGACCCGAATGGTCACCTCGGCGTCGAGCGGCAGGCGCCCGAGGTCCGGCTCGTAGACGTCGGCGAGGACCCACACCGTCGAGATGTCGGTAATCGTCAGGAGCGCGCGCTCGGGCGCCACCAGGTCGCCGATCGCGACGCCGTACTCCGTCACCACCCCGTCGAACGGCGCGCGCAGCACGTTGAGCGACGCCTCGCGATGCCGCTCGGCAGCGTCCCGCAGCGCGTCGGCCGCGCCCGGCGGCGCCACCTCCCGCAGGTCGTCGTCCGTGAGGCCGAAGCGGTGGATCCGCTCCTCGACCCGGCTCACCTCCGCCTGGGCGCTCATCAGCGTGGCCCGCGCCTGCTCGAACTCCGAGCGGCGCAGGTCGAGCGTCTGCTGGGCGATTGCCTCGAGGCCGATCAACTGCTCGGCCCGCTCGAAGCTGCGGCGCCGGACCTCCAGATTGGCCTCCGCCTGGCGGCGCGACGCCAGCGCGCCGAGGTACTCGCCGATGTGGTCGCCGAGCGCCACGTTGTCGTACACGACGAGCGTCTGGCCCGCGCGCACCCGGTCGCCGAGCGTGACGTCGACCCGATCGATGACGCCCTCGGCCAGCGGCCGCAGGTGCACGACGCGCGAGGTGTCGGGCGTGACGACGCCCGTCACCTGCAGCGGCACGGGACGCTCGCTGCGGTCGGCCGCGACGAAGCGCATGCCGGCGTTCTGCTGCGCTTCGCGGGTTATCTCCAGCGGGCCGCGCCCCTCGTCGCCGGCGTGCCCGTCCGGCTCCCGACCCGCGGTTCCGTCCCCCCGTGCGCAGCCGCAGAGCGCGGCCGCCCCGAGGACCAGCGCCAGCCAGACCCCGCCCGCTCGAGCCCCTTCCAGGGCCGGCCGGCAACGGGTTTCGCCTCGGACTCCCGGCATCGGCGCAGGCTCCTACGGCCGTCCGGCCGGCGAGACGCCCACGGCGGCCGCCAGCTCGATCAGGCTGATGCGCAGGTCGTACAGGGCCCGGTTGTGCACCTGCTGCGTCGCCAGGAACTCACGCTGCGCATCCAGGAAATCGATCAGGGCGCTCTCCCCGAACTCGTACGAGGCGCGCACGATGTCGCGCGTCTCCTCCACGCTCCGAATGTACTGCTCCTCGAGGTAGCGGACCCGCCGGGCGTTGATCTCGACGGCGTTGACCGCCTGCTGCAGCTCGACGTCGATGGCGACCGCGGCCGCGCTCTCGAGCGCCTCGGCGCGCCGGTGCGCGGCGTCCGCGCGCTGCACCCCGCCCGGGTTCAGGCTGCCGAACAGCGGCACCGGGATGCCGACCTCGAAATCCATGGCATGCGTGCCGAAGCGCCGGCGGTAGCCCCAGCCGGCGGTGACGTTCGGCATGCGCCGTGCGCGCTGCAGCTCCACCTCCGTCTCCGCGCGCTCCCGCGCCCGGCGCGCCGCCGTGAGGTCCGGCCGGCCGGCGGCGGCGTCCGCCCGCAGCCTGTCCAGCTCGACCGCCACGCCGTCCGTCGTGGCGAGCAGCCGCCCCTCCGCGTCCAGCAGCGGCGGCGGCGGCAGCGGATCGACCGCCGCGACCGGTTGCGTCAGGTCGCCCGCGCCGAGCAGCCCCAGCAGCGCCACGCGCGCGTTGCTGACCGCCAGGTCGATGGCGAACACCCGATCGATGAAATTGAGGCGCTCGACCTGCAGCCGGCGCAGCTCGATGCCGGCCACCTCGCCGGCGGCGAACCGCGCCTCGGTCAACGCGATGACCTGCTCGAGCTCGTCGCGCGCGGCGGCCGCCGTGGCCCGGTCGGCCTGGGCGAGCGCGAGCCGGAAGTAGGCCCGTCCGATCTCGAGATGCAGTTGCCGGCGAGCGTCCGCGACCTCGGAGCGGGCGACCTCGACGCCCGCTCCGGCCGCCCGGACGCGGTGGCCGCGCCGGCCCGCCGTCTCGATCTCCTGCGTCAGGCGCAGCGTCAGCGCCTGGTCGTTCCAGAACGAGCGGTGGTGCGGCGTGAAGGCCGAGTACCCCTCGCCCTCCATGGCGACCACCGGGTTGGGACGGCTGCCCGCCTCCCGCGCATCCGCCTCGGCCAGGCCCACGAGGTTGCGGGCGGCGCGGAACGCGGGGTTGGCGGTCTCGGCGACGTGCAGCGCGTCGGCAAACGTCAACTCCTGCGGTACCGCCGTCCCCTGCGCGGTCAACGCGACCGGCAGCAGGAAAACGGCCCCCAGGAACGGCACGCTGCGCCTCATCTGGCTGGATGGTGCTGTGTTCGGCAAGTCTATACCAACGTCGCCGGCCCACGGCGCGTCGGCCCGCGATGCCTTGCGGCACGGCTGCGCCTCGCGGCGGACGCTGTCTGGTACAATGCGGTTGCTCGAGCCCGACGCGAGCGGGAGTAACTCAGTGGTAGAGTGTCAGCTTCCCAAGCTGAAGGTCGCGGGTTCGACCCCCGTCTCCCGCTCCATCCTTTGATGGGGCTGCGCCCCAAGCCCCCGGCGGCTGCTTGCGGGGGCCCCTGCGCCCCGCGCCGCGGCCGCCGGGCCGCGCTGTGCGCGGCCTGGGGACGGCCGGGTCAGTGTTCGCCGTCCCCTTCCGCGTGCCGCCGTTCCCCAAAACCGTCAGCGTCCACTCGCGGGGGGCTGCGCCGCTGCCGCCGGGGACGGGTGGCGCCCCCGCTGGGCCCGTGCCGCGTTGGTCGCCCCTTCGCATGCCAGCCGTGCCCCAAACCGCCGGCGTCCGCTCGCGGGGGGCTGCGCCCCGCGGGGGTTGGCGTCAGGGTCGCCTTGGATAGCCCAGTCCGGCCAGCGCCGCGGTGATCTCGTCGAGGATCGTCGGGTCGTCTATGGTGGCCGGCATGGTGTACGGCTGGCCGTCGGCGATCTTCTTCACCGTGCCGCGCAGGATCTTGCCGGAGCGCGTCTTCGGGAGGCGCGGCACAAGAGTGGCCGTCTTGAAGGCGGCGACCGGGCCGATCGATTCCCGCACGCGCTCGACCAGCTCCGGGACGATCTCGTCGGCGCCCCGGGTGACGCCCGCCTTCGTCACGACGAAGCCGATCGGGATCTCGCCCTTGATGGCGTCGGCGACCCCGACGACCGCGCACTCGGCGACGTCGGGATGAAAGGCGAGCACCTCCTCCATCGCGCCGGTCGACAGGCGATGGCCGGCGACGTTGATGATGTCGTCGACGCGGCTCATGATGTAGAGGTAGCCTTCCTCGTCCTTGTAGCCCGCGTCGCCGGTCAGGTAGTGCCCCGGGTAGCGCGACAGGTACGAGCCCTCGTAGCCGGCGTCGTTGTTCCACAGCGTCGGCAGGCAGCCGGGCGGCAGCGGCAGCGTGAGCACGATGGCGCCGATGTCGCCGGCGGGCATCTCGCGGCCGTCCTCGCCGAGTATCCGGACGTCGTAGCCCGGCACGGCCCGGGTCGGCGACCCCGGCTTGACCGGCAGCGCGCCCAGTCCGACGCAGTTCGCGGCGATGGCCCAGCCCGTCTCGGTCTGCCACCAGTGATCGATCACGGGCACCCCCAGCCGGTCCCGGGCCCAGATCAGCGTGTCGGGATCGCAGCGCTCCCCGGCCAGAAAGAGCGTCCGGAACCCGGACAGATCGTGCTCGCGGATGAACGAACCGTCCGGATCCTCCTTCTTGATCGCCCGGAAGGCGGTCGGCGCCGTGAACAGCACGTTGACCCCGTGCTGCTCGACCACGCGCCAGAACGCGCCCGGATCGGGGGTTCCGACCGGCTTGCCCTCGTAGAGGATCGTCGTCGCGCCGCGCAGCAGCGGGCCGTAGACGATGTACGAGTGGCCGACCACCCAGCCGATGTCCGACGCGGCCCAGTACACCTCCCCGGCGCCGACGCCGTACACGTTCTCCATGCTCCAGTGGAGCGCGACGGCATGGCCTCCGTTGTCGCGCACCACGCCCTTCGGGACGCCGGTGGTGCCCGAGGTGTAGAGAATGTAGAGCGGATCGGTCGCCGCCACGGGCACGCACGCGGCGGGCTCGGCGGCGGCGCAGGTCTCGTCCCAGTCCAGATCGCGGCCGGCGACGAGCGCCGCCTCGGCCTGCGGCCGCTGCAGGATGATCGTGCGCTCCGGCTTGTGGGACGACAGCGCGATGGCCTCGTCGAGCAGCGGCTTGTACGGCACGACCCGGTTCACCTCGATGCCGCACGACGCCGACAGCACGAGCCTGGGCCTGGCGTCGTCGATGCGGGCCGCCAGCTCCCGGGGGGCGAAGCCGCCGAAGACGACGGAGTGGACCGCCCCGATCCGGGCGCAGGCCAGCATCCCGATGACGGCCTCCGGCACCATCGGCATGTAGATGATCACCCGCTCGCCCGCCGTGACTCCCTGGGCGGCAATGGCGCCCGCGACGCGGGCCACCGCATCGCGCAGCTCGTCGTACGTGTAGCGGCGAACCGTCCCGGTGACCGGACTGTCGTAGATCAGGGCGAGCTGCCTGCCGCGGCCGCGGTCGATGTGGCGGTCCAGGCAGTTGTAGCAGGTGTTCAGCTCGCCGCCGGCGAACCAGCGGTGGAACGGCGGCCGGCTGTCGTCCCGCACCGTATCCCAGCGGCGGTCCCAGTACAGCGGCTCCGCGGCGGCGGCCCAGAAGGCCTCGGGATCGTCCTGCGCCCGGCGATACGTCTCGTCGTACACGGAAGGCATGATTGCAGATCCTATCGCAGCCGTCCGACTGCAGGGCGGCCGGGACCGGCCGGCAGGCGACCGCGCCGCATGCCGACCGTCGGGGCGGCCTATAATGGTGTCGTCACAGCATGCCTTCGGTCCGCACGCTCCGCACGGGGACGATAGCCGTCGTCGCCTGGAAGCTGGCCGCGCTGGCGCTGCTGCCGGCCGCGTTCTGCTGCCAGGCGGTGCTCGCTGCCGACGGCGGCGTGCTGCCCTGCTGCGAGGGCAAGGACCACGGCGACTTCTGTCCGCTGAAGCGCGCCGCGCACCCGGACGCCTCCGACGGTCCCCGGATGCAGACGTGCGACTCGTTCGACGACGCGCTCATCGGGCTCCTGAGCCTCACCGGCTTCACGCCGGAGTCGTCCGCGCCGCCGCCCGCGCCGGACGCCAATGGCCGGCCGGTGCAGACCGGCAACCCCGTCACGCCGTTCCACCACGCACCTCCCTCGCCGCCGCCGCGGGCCTGACGCGGCCCTGACCTGATCGTTCCGTTTTCCGCTGTCCCAGGTTCTCGCGTGCCACCCGCCTCGGTTCCGCGGGCCGCGTGCCCGCGTCGAGTTCGTGCGGCACCGAGCGGAGGTGTTCCCGAATGCGCTGCTGTACCATCCGGATGCGGCTCCCGGCCGCGCTCGCTCTCCTGCTTGCCGTCCCTGCGCCTGCCGTGCAGGCCCGGGACGTCGCCCTGGTCACCGGCGTGGTGACCGATGCCCAGCAACTGGCCCTGCCCGGCGCCTCGGTCGTGCTCAGAACCGTCGACGGCAGCTTCGTCGCGTCGGCGACGACGAACCGCGCCGGCCGGTTCGTGCTGCCGGCCGTCGCCGCCGGCGACTACTTGCTCAGCGCGGCGCTGCTCGGCTTCGAGACCCGCGCGGAGACCATCACCGTGACAACGAGCGGCGTCTCCGCCTCGCTTGCGCTCGAGGTCGGCGCGTTCACGCAGGAGGTCACCGTGTCGGCGCTGATGCCGGAGCTGGCCACGGAGCTGACGATTGCCGCGGACGCCATCGAGCGTCGCGTGGCTCGGGATCTGGCGCAGTCGTTGCGTGACCATGCCGGCGTGACGGCGCTCAGGCGCGGCGCCATCAATCTCGATCCGTCGGTCCGCGGGCTGTACGCCGAGCAGATCGGCATCTTCGTCGACGGCACGAGGACCTTCGCCGCCGGCCCGGCCCGCATGGACTCGGGGCTGAGCCACGTCAGTCCGCACGCGCTGCAGTCGCTGCGCGTCGTTCGCGGGCCGTACGCGCTGACCTGGGGCGCCGGCACGCTCAGCGCCATCCGCGCCGATACGTTCAAGCCGGCGTTCGCGGGCGGCGGCTTCCAGATCGGTGGCCGCGCGGGCTACAGCTACGGCTCGAACGGCGACGCCAACGACGCGCTGGCGAGCCTGCACGGCAGCTCGGACCGCATCCGGTTCACCTTCCAGCACAACACGCGGATCGGCAGCGACTACCTCGACGGCGGCGGCGAGGTCGTGCCGGGCGACTACGAGTCGTTCGATACGCGCTGGAGCCTGGGCGGGCGGCTGGGCGGGCGCACGCTGCTCGAGTACACCGGCGGCTACCAGAAGCAGAACGACATCGACTACCCGGGCCGCATCCTCGACGCCACCCTGTTCGAGACGCGGTCCCATGCGCTCGAGGTCTCGCACGTGCGCCCCACCGGCCTTGTCGGGGAGATCGCGGGGCAGATCTACGTGAACGACAAGCGTCACGTGATGAACAACGACAACAAGCCGACGGCGCTACCCGATCCGCACCGGACGCCGCCGTTTCCGATCGATGTCCACCTGCCGGCCGCGGCGGACACGGTCGGGGGGCGCTTCCACGCGGCGCTCGCGACCGGCGCCGTGCGCTACAAGCTGGGGTTCGACACCTACCGCCTCCGGCAGGACGCGACGCAGACGATCACGGACCGTCACTCCGGCCAGATCCACCACGACCGGCACCCGGTCTGGCCGGACGCCGACCTGGCCAACATCGGCGGCTACGCCCAGGTCGTCTACGACCAGGGGCGCAGCAGCTTCGGCGGCACGGTCCGCCTCGACCGCGAGCGGTCGCGGGTCGGGGGGGTCACGGCGTTCTTCGCCGACCACGCCGTGCCCGCGTACGAGCTGCACGGGGTCCGTGGCCACGTCGGTCTCCAGGCCCCGGCGCGCGACGGCCACGGGATGGGCGTCCACCCCGACGGCGTGGGTCACGGCGACGCGCACGCTGCCGGCGGCCATGACGGCGGCGGCCACGGACCGGGCCGCCACGGCGCCGGTCCGACGAGGCTGGTGCCCGCCGACCACTTCGGGCAGAACAACCTGAACCTCAGCGCGGCTGCCAGCGCCAGCCTGCGCGTCACCGACCGCTGGCTGGTCACGCTGGGCGCGGGGCGGGCCGTCCGCAGCCCGTCGGCGCTGGAGCGGTACGCCGACCGGTTCCCGGCCGTCAAGTTCCAGACGGCGGCCGAGTTCGTCGGCAACCCGCTGCTCGTGCCGGAGAAGAGCATCGAGCTCAACGCCGGCACGACGCTCCACATCGGGCAGGCGACGATCCAGGGCGACGCGTTCTGGCGCACGATCGACGACTACATCACCGTGGCGCACGATCCCGCCCTGACGCGGCGCCTGCCGCTGAGCCCCGCCCAGGTGTTCCGCTACGTCCAGGCCGACGCCGCCCGCTTCGCGGGCTTCGACGTGCGCGCCGAATCGGCGGCCGGCCCGTGGATCAGCCTGCGCGGGGGTTGGTCGTTGGTGCACGCCGAGGACCGGCTGTTCGACGAGCCGCTGTTCGGCATCCCGCCCTTCGAGCAGCACTACGCCCTCGATATCCACAATCCGTCCAGGACCCGCTGGATGGAGCTGCTGGTCACCAGCACCGCCGCGCAGGACCGGGTGGCGACGACGCGCTTCGAGATGGCGACCGCCGGCTGGACGACCGTCGACGTGTCGATGGGCCTGGAGCTCGCCGCCGGCGTGACGCTGCGGGGCGGGGTGCGCAACCTGACCGACGAGTTCTACGTCAACCACCTGAACTCGCTCAATCCGTTCACCCGGCAGCGGATAGCCGAGATCGGGCGTAGCGGGTATCTCGGCCTGGAGTACGCCTTCTAGAATCAGATGGGGCTATGCCCCAAGCCCCCGGCGTCCGCTTGCGGGGGCCCCTGCGCCCCGCGCCGCTCCCGCCGAGCCGCGCTGTGCGCGGCTTGCGCCGGCTGCGCCGGCGCCTCAGTTATCAGACGGGGCTGCTGCCCAAGCCTCCGGCGGCCGCTTGCGGGGACCCCTGTGCCCCACGCTGCTGCCGCCGAGGCGCGCTGCGCGCGCCTTGGGGGATTCCGGCCGACGGGAGGGGGGTTGGTGGCGTATGCTTGTGACGTGTCACGCGCCGGGGTCCTGTCCCGGTGCGAGCGAAGTACGAGGTCATGATGATTGGATCACTCGTCGCTGGCCGGCGCGCGGCAGTCCGTGTCGACTGCAGCGACGCCCGCGCGGATGCCCCGCGCGGCGACTTTCAGGTCGGCGACGTTGTGCGCGGCGTCGTTGGCCGTATCCCGTTGCAGTGAAACGGAGATCGGCGCCCCGCCGGGACGACGCTGCGGGCAAGGGGCCCGCCCGGGCCTCGGCGCGCGAGCTCGCCGGAGCGGGCGGCCTCCCACTGCGGCAGGCCTCGCCCCAGCGCCGACGCCGGCCGATCGACGCGACCATGCGGGCCGCGGCGCGCTCTTCCAGCCGAGTTGCGCCGTCGTCGCAGCGGCGAGTAGACTTCACGTCTCCGGACGCGCCCGACGACCTCCACGACACAGCGATGGCGAGCCCCGCGAGCAGCGACGAGGCGCTGGTAGGTGACCTTCTGGCCGCCGACCCGTCACTCCGGCGGCAACTGGATGCGCCGGGCGGCATCACGAGCATCGGCCGCGACGTCACGGTCAGGGGCGAGCTGAGCGCCGCGGCGCACATCGTCATCGAGGGGCGCGTCGAGGGCAGGATCGCGGCGCCGGATCACAGCGTCGCGGTGGCCGAGCACGGCCGGCTGGAGTCGGATATCTTTGCGCGGAGCATCACGGTGCGCGGGAAGGTCAAGGGCAACCTCACGGCGATCGAGTGCCTCAAGATCCTGCCGCACGGACGCGTGGCCGGACACCTCGCCGCGCGGCGCCTGGCCATCGACGACGGCGCGGTGTTCAACGGCAGCGTGGACACGCACCTGACGGACGCAGCCATCGCCGTCAAGCGTCACCGCCTCAAGGGCGGCGGCTAGGTGTCCGCGGCGCGAGACCCCGCGGCGGCAGCACGGACCGCCGCTGCTCTCCGGGCCTTCGCCGAGCGCTTGAGCCTCGCCGGCCGGCTCGAGCCCTTCCGGGACCTGCGCTGGGACCCGGCGGCCGCGGACCGGCGCGCGCTGCACCTGGAAGACGTTTCGGGCATCCCGTTTCTCACCGACATCGCCGGCGTCGAGGAGTACGAGCACCGGGCGCGGGTACGGGCTCGCGCGGGCGATCTGTATGCGACCGAGACGTCCCCCGATCCCGACTACGAGGCGTACTGCCGGCAGCGCCTGGGGCTCGACGCCGTTCACTGGCTCGGCGCGGACCGCGGGCCGGCGCCTCTGGCGCTGGCCCGCGCCTGCGGCGCGGGGGCTGCGCTGGACGGGATCGCCGCCTTCGCCCGCGAGGCGGGCGGCCTGACCATTCACCCGTACCTGGCGACCGACGACGTGTGGACGCTCGCCGGGCGCGTGGCGGCGGCGGCCGCCGTACCCGTCGCGGTGCTGGGGCCGCCGCCGCCGGTGACCTGGATAGCGAACGACAAGGCGCTCTTCGGCGAGCTGGTCGAGCTCGTGCTCGGCCCGGGCTGGATTCCCGAAACCTGCGCGGCGACCAGCGTACAGGGCTGCGTGGACCGGCTGCACGAGGTCGCCGCGCGCTGCACGCGGGTGGGCCTGAAACGGACGCGGTGCGCGTCGGGGACCGGCAATCTCGTGCTCGACGCGGCGCAGATCCGGGCGCAGGCCCCGGCGGCAACCGCCACGGTCGTGCGCGGCTTCCTCGCCCGCACGGAATGGCGGGCGCCCGAGCCGGTGCTGGTCGTTGCCTGGGAGACGGCCACGTCGTCGCCCTCCACGCAGTGGTGGATTCCCGCGGCGACCGCCGGCGAGCCGCGGCTGGACGGGGTCTACGAGCAGATCCTGTCCGGCGCCGGACAGTTGTTCGTGGGCAGCCGGCCCTCCACGCTGCCCGCGGCGGTCAACCGCGCGCTGGCGGACGCCAGCCGGCAGGTCGCCGCGGCGCTGCAGGCCCTCGGCTACGTCGGACGCTGCTCGTTCGACCACCTCGTGCTCGGCGACCCGCGCGCGGAGTTCACCCTTCGCTTCACCGAGTGCAACGGCCGCTGGGGCGGCACGAGCACGCCGATGCACCTCGTCGACCGGGTCGTGTCCGGTCCGCGCCCGCGCTACCGCGGGCAGGACTTCGTGCACGCTCGACTGCAGGGCCTCGGCTTCGGGGAGGTGCTCGAGCGGGTGGGCGGCCACGCCTTCGACGCCGCCACCCAGAGCGGCCGCTACCTCTTCTACAATGTCGGCCCGCTGGCCGAGCACGGCAAGCTCGACGTCGTCGCGCTCGGCGAGACCCAGGCCGAGGCCGAGCAGGCCCTGCTCGCCGATCTGCCCCGGCTGCTGGGACTGTAGCCGCGGCGCCGGCGGCGCGCTGTCCGCGGCCGCGGCCAATCGGAGAGAATGAGCACGTGACGATTCCAGCGCTTCCCGACGACACGTTTCGGCGCATGGTCGATCTTCGCCGCCACTTCCACCGGCACCCGGAGCTCTCGTTCGAGGAGGTCGAGACCGCGCGCGCCATCATGGCGGAGCTCGACCGGCTGGAGATTCCCTACGAGTACGGCGGCCCCGGCGGCGGCGTGGTCGGCCGTCTGGAGGGGACCGACCGCGGGGGCCCGACCGTCGCGCTGCGCGCCGAGATGGATGCGCTGCCCTGCTCCGAACGGACGGCGCTGGCGTTCGCGTCGGAGGTGCCGGACCGGATGCACGCCTGCGGGCACGACGCCCACCTGGCCATGGTGCTGGGCGCCGCCGCGCTGCTGCGGGCGTCCCCGGCGGCCGCCACCGCCCTGCTCGTGTTCCAGCCGGCGGAGGAGCGCGGCAACGGCTCCCTCGTCATGATGCGCTCGGGCCTGCTGGCCGGTGCGGCGGCCATCTTCGCCGGCCACGTCACGCATCACTACGAGCTGGGCGAGATCATGGTCTCGCGCGGCACGATCACCGCGCGCGCCGACCGCTTCACGATACGCGTCCGCGGCCGGGGCGGGCACGGCGCGCGGCCCCACGAGGCGATCGACGCGGTCGTCATCGCGGGCATCCTGATCACCACCGTCCAGACCCTGGTGTCGCGCGCGATCAACCCGGCGTTTCCGTCGGTCGTCACCATCGGCTCGGTGCGCGCCGGCAGCGCCCCGAACATCATCGCCGAGGACGCCGTGCTGGAAGGCACCATCCGCACGACGCGCGCCGAGGCGCGCCGGCAGATCGTCGACGGCCTGCACCGCATCGCGAACTCGCTGGCGCACCTGCACAACGCCGAGATCGCGGTGACGATGGGCGAATGGTCGCCGCCGGTCGTCAACGCCGACCGCGAGACCGCCATCGCGCAGCGCGCGGCGCAGCAGGTCGTCGGCCCCGAAGCGGTCGTCGAGCAGGAGTATCCGAGCATGGGCGCCGAGGACTTCTCGTACTACCTGCACGAGATCCCCGGCTGCTACGTCCGCATCGGCACGCGCGGCTCCGACGGCGAGTACATCCCCCTGCACAGCCCGCGCTTCGACGTCGACGAGCAGGCGCTGAAGGTCGGCGCCCGCTTCTACGAGCGCGTCGTGCGCGAGGCGGCAACCGGCCTGACGTCGGCCGGCGCTGCGAACGCGGCGGAGACGGCGTGAGGACGCAACCGCGACCCGGGGCGCGGAGCGCGGCAGCCGGCCTCGCCCTGCTGCTCGCCGTCTCGGGTTGCGCGCCGGACGCGCTCGACTGGAGTGCGGTGGAGCGGCTGATCGCGGAGGACTTCCCGGCGGTCCCCGGGCTGACGACGCGGGAGCTGGCCGAGCGACTGGCTGCCGACCCGGCCGGCGTCGTGCTGCTCGATGCCCGCGCCGCCGGCGAGTTCGCGGTCAGCCACCTGCCGGGCGCGCACCACGTCGGGTCGGATGCCGCCGCCGCGAGCCGTCTGGCCGCCGCGGCGCCGGGCGCCACCCTCGTCGCCTACTGCTCGGTCGGCTACCGCTCGGCGGCGCTGGTCGAGCGGCTGCGCGCCATGGGCCACGCGAACGCGGTCAACCTGGAGGGATCCATCTTCCGCTGGGCCGCGGAGGGACGGCCCGTCCACCGGGGCGCCGCCCGCGTAGCGCAGGTCCACCCGTACGACGAGGCCTGGGGCACGCTGCTGCCCCGGCCGCTGTGGGCGTTCGCGCCGGACGCCGCGGCGCCCTGAGCTTCGTGCAGGCGGGGCTGCGCCCCGCACCCCCGGCATCCGCTTGCGGGGACCCCTGCGCCCCGCGCCGCTCCCGCCGAGGCGCGCCGTGCGCGCCTTGGGCAGTACTTGCCGGCGTCGCGCCCGCTCTGTGGCCGCTTCCTGCTCGACCGGTCCACGGGAACGTGGAAGGCCATCGACGCGCGGATACGGAGTATACTGCCTGTGCACCGCTTTTCTGAGATCTGCCGTCGGCCCTCTGCCGAGGCCGAAAGCCCCAGCCCTCACCAAAGCCGGACTCAGTGCGCGAAACGTGTCAGTGCACGTTCCGCCGGTGCGGAGTCGGCGTCACAGCAGCAGCCGTCGGTCGGGTGACCGAGACGGGAAGCTTGTCCGTCACCGGTCAAGTGGCCCGGCGTTCATCTTCAAGCCGCGGCGGTCGCGGCCGTCTGGAGGACGACATGTCGACAGGTCTGGTTCGCCGGGTGTCTCTCGCCACGTGGCTCATGCTGCCGGTGGCCGCCTGGATCCTCTTCGTACCCGGTCAGGTCTCGATCGAGAACTGGGCGGGGCTGAACGCCGCGGCTGTCGCCCTGGCGGTGACCCTCGCATGTCTCGATCGGCTGCAGCCGGCGGGAACGACGGCGCAGGTACTGCTCGAGGCGACCGATCGGACCGGCCTTTGATAGTCGCGAATCGCCGGAATCCACCGAGCCTGCAAACCCCGCGGCCGCCGAACCGCCTGGCCCGGCCGGGACGGGAAGCATCGGCCATCGTCTACTGCGAGGGCAACTTCGGAAGCGCCGACGGCAAGACCGCGAACGGGCTGGTCCGGCACTCGGAGCGCTACGAGATCGTCGCGGTCATCGACAGCGGCAAGACCGGTCTCGATGCCGGCGTGGTGCTCGGCGACGGGCCGAACGACATTCCCATCCGGCGCAACCTCGCCGACGCGCTGGCGCATGCCCGCCGCATGCCGGACTACTTCATCATCGGGATCGCGCCGGCCACCGGTCTGCTCTCGCCGCAAGAGCGCGGGGTGGTCCTCGAAGCGATGGCACTGGGGATGAACGTCGTCAACGGCCTGCACGAGTTTCTGCAGGAGGACCCGGAGTTCCTCGCGATGAGCCGCGCGAAGAACGTGGAGATCCTCGACGTCCGCCGGCCGCGCGCCAAGAAGGACCTGCGCATCTTCAGTGGTCGCCTGGCCGAGGTGACCTGCCCGCGCATCGCCGTGCTGGGCACCGACTGCGCCATCGGCAAACGGACCACGGCCACCATTCTGACCCGCGCCCTCAACGAGCGGGGCGTGAAAGCGGTGATGATCGGCACCGGCCAAACCTGCCTGATCCAGGGCGCCCGCTACGGGGTCGCGCTCGACGCGATTCCCTCGCAGTTCTGCTCGGGTGAGCTGGAGGCCACGATCGTGGAAGCCTTCGAGTCCGAGCGGCCCGACGCGATCGTCATCGAAGGCCAGGGCGCACTCGGGCACCCCGCGTTCTCGACGTCGAGCCTCATCCTCCGCGGCTGCCATCCGCACGGGGTGGTGCTGCAGCATGCCCCGGGACGTCCCCACCGCTGCGACTACGAACACATGCCGATGCCCACCGCCGCCGCCGAGATCAACCTCATCCAGACCTTCGCGGACACGACCGTCATCGGCCTCGCGATCAATCACGAACACATGACCGAGGCCGAGGTCTCCGCCGCCATCGTGAGCTACGAGCGCGAGCTCGGCATCCCGGCCACCGATGCGCTGACCCGAGCCCCCGAACGCCTGGCAGAAATGGTGTGCTCGGCGTTCCCACAGCTCGCGGGGACGCCGGCCGCCGGCGTGCGATGAGCGCGCCGCGACTCGAGATCGACCTCGACAAGATCCGCCACAACGCGCGCACCCTGGTCGCACGGCTGGCCGGCCGGGGTATCTCCGTGACCGGGGTCACCAAGGCGACCCTCGGCTCGCCGGCCGTGGCCGGCGCCCTGCTGAGCGCCGGCGTGACGGCAATTGGCGACTCCCGCATCGAGAACATCGAGGCGATGCGCCGCGCGCGGGTGCCGGCGTCGATGACCCTGCTGCGCGCGCCGATGCTCAGCCAGGCGACCCGCGTCGTCGCGCACGCCGACGTGAGCTTCAACACGGAAATCGACGTAATTCGTGCGCTCTCGTCCGCCGCGCAGGCCTCGGGACGTCGTCACGGGGTCGTGCTGATGGTCGAACTCGGCGACCTCCGCGAAGGCATCATGCCCGGCGACCTCGAACACGCCGCTCGTGACACGCTCGGCCTCCCGAACATCGCGCTTCGGGGCATCGGCGCGAATCTCGCCTGCCGTAGCGGCGTGGCGCCCGACGCCAGGAACATGTCCGAGCTGTCCGCGCTCGCGGATTCGCTCGATGCGATGCTCGGCCAACCGGTCGGCATCGTGTCCGGAGGCAACTCCGCCAACCTCAACTGGGCCCTCGGCACCGCGGACACCGGACGGATCAACAACCTCCGCCTGGGCGAATCGATACTGCTGGGTCGCGAGCCGCTGCGACGCAGACCCATCGACGGGCTGCACTACGACGCCATCAGCCTCGTAGCCGAGGTGATCGAGTCGGGCACCAAGCCGTCGCGGCCCTGGGGAACGCTCGCCGAGACGGCATTCGGGACCCAGCCGCCGGGCGCGGACCGGGGCGACGCCTCCCAGGCGATCTTCGCGCTCGGGCGTCAGGACACCGACCCCGAGGGGCTCCGCGCGCCCCCGGGCATCGCGATCCTCGGAGCCAGCAGCGACCATCTCGTCGCGGACTCCGGCCACGACCGGCTGTCGGTCGGCGCCGAAATAAGGTTCCAGCTCGACTACAGCGCGCTGCTGCACGCCATGACCTCCCCCTTTGTCGCCAAGATCATGCGGACCCCGATCGAGGCCGCAAGTGCAGGGTCGTAGCACCTGAGCCCCTCGCTGCTGCTCACCCCGGCTCTCCGGACCGGGCGCTGCCACTTTCGCGGATCACCCTGGCGAGTTCTGGCCGATCCAACCTGTTTCCCGCTCGTGCTACAGTTGTCCGCCGCCATGGACGTCCAATCTCTCTCACACTTTCGCGAGGGATTCCGATGAGATGCAGGTTCCATATCGTCACCGCGCTCGCCTGCCTGGCAGGACTGGGCGCCGCGGTCGCTCCCGCCGCCGCCCAGCAGGGCGCAACGGGAGGCGAGTGGCACAGCTATGCCGCGGACGCGGGCAGCACGAAGTACTCGCCGCTCGAGCAGATCGACGCTGACAACTTCGGCGACCTCGAGGTCGCCTGGCGCTGGCAATCGGCCGACGCCTACGTCAGCACCTCGACGGCAGGCGGCGGGGAATGGTCATCCAGCCTGCCGAACATCGTAGAGTACCTCGAGGCGCAGAATCCCGACCTGTACCGCCGGGGGAACACGCCGCGCATCTCGTCCATGCAGGCCACGCCGCTGATGGTCGACGGCGTCCTCTACCTGAACACCGCGCTGTCGCAGGGGGTCGCGATCGATGCCGGCAGCGGCGAGACGCTGTGGGTCCACAACCCGAAGAGCTACGAGGAAGGCACCACGACCATGACCGTCACCTGGCGGCAGCGGGGCGTGGCCTACTGGACCGACGGCACGGACCAGCGCATCTTCTGGGGCACCGGCAACGGCTATCTCATCTGCGCGGAGGCGAAGACCGGCCTGCCCTGCGCCGGCTTCGGCGACGGCGGCCGGGTCGACCTCACCGTCGGCCTGCCGCGCGCGGACCGCAACGAGCGCGATTACCTGAACGCCATGCTGTACTCCGTGCAGTCGCCGCCGGTGGTCGTGCGCGACGTCGTCATCCACGGCTCGTCCATCGCCGACCGGCGCATCATGCAGGAGGCCGTGCCGGGCTGGGTCCGTGCCTGGGACGTGCGCACCGGGGAGCACAGGTGGGACTTCCACACGGTGCCGCAAGAGGGCGAGGAGGGGGTCGAGACCTGGCTGAACGGCTCGTGGCGCTACTCCGGCAACGCCAACGTGTGGTCGATGCTGAGCGGCGACGACGAGCTCGGCTACGTCTACCTGCCGACCGGCACGCCCACGAACGACTACTACGGCGGCCACCGGCTCGGGGACAACCTGTTCGCCGAGAGCATCGTCAGCGTGGACGTCGAGACCGGGCGCAAGGTGTGGCACTTCCAGGCCGTGCACCACGGGCTCTGGGACTACGACTTCCCCGCCGCCCCGAACCTGCTGGACGTGGTGGTCGACGGGCGCCCGGTCAGGGCCCTCGCGCAGGTCAGCAAGCAGGGCTTCCTCTACGCGTTCGACCGGGTCACCGGCGAGCCGATCTGGCCCATCGAGGAGCGTCCGGTCCCGACCGAGACCAACATCCCCGGCGAGGTGCCGTCGCCCACGCAGCCGTTCCCGACCCGGCCGGCGCCGTTCGAGTACCAGGGCGTGACGATCGACGACCTGGTCGATTTCACGCCCGAGATTCGCGCCCTGGCGATCGAGGCGGTGGACGGGTTCCGGCTCGGGCCGCTCTTCACGCCGCCCGACCGCGCCGTCCCCGGCGTGACGCGCGGCACGCTGTTCCGGCCGCCCGGCTCGGGCGCGGCCAGCTGGTCGGGGGCCGCGGTCGACCCGGACACGGGGCTGCTGTACGTGCCCTCGACCAATCACTCGACGGTGGTCCGCTTCTACAGTCCGGAAGGCCAGGGCGGCAACCTGCGCTTCACGCACGGGGCGCCCGAGGACGTGATGCTGGCCGGCAGCGGCGGGCGCGACCTGCCGCAGATGCCGCAGGGCCTGCCGCTGTTCAAGCCGCCCTACACGCGGATGACGGCGATCGACATGAACACCGGCGACCATGCCTGGATGATTCCGACCGGCGACGGCGACCGGATCCGCAACCACCCGCTGCTGCGCGACCTGGACCTGCCGCCGGTCGGCGGCGACTGGGGACGGAGTGGACCGCTGGTGACGAAGACGCTGCTGATGCTCGCACTGTCCGTCGGCGGCAGCAACGGCGGCCCGCGCTTCGTCGCCTACGACAAGGCCACGGGGGAAGAGCTGGCGTCGGTGGATCTGCCGAGCGGGGCGCTGGGAGCGCCGATGACGTACATGCTGGACGGCAGGCAGTACATCGCCCTGACCGTCGGCGGCGCGCCGCCGGAGCTGATCGCGCTGGCGCTGCCGCAGGCATCCGCGCCGTAGAACGGCGCGGATGCCTGCGGCAGGTTGGCCAGGCGCCCGGGTTGGACGGCCGGCGGAGCCGGCGGCGGACGTCCGTCTCCCCCGCCGGCCGGCGGGGGGCTACTCGGAGCCCGCCGCTTCCGCCTCTTCCGCGCGCGCGCCGGCGAGGATGCCCGGCATCGCGTAGTTCCCCTCGTGGCAGGCGTACTCGAACAGCGGGTCCTCGGTCTGCCTGAGGTAGATCACGACCGTCCACGGCTGGGTCCAGACGGTCGGGTCGTCCAGCGTCACCTCGTGCTGGATCGTGTCCGGGGCGATCCGCGTGAACCGCTCGACCATCCGCAGGTGCTCGCTGGCCTGCTGGAAGCGGGCCTGCGCCGAGAAGTTCACCGTCTCGACGACCAGCGTGTCGCCGTCCCACCGGCCGCGGGCATTGCCGTTCCAGAGGCGGATGTCTTCGTCGACGTGCGGCCGGCCGTCCAGCGGGATGACGCGCGCCTCGTGCCCCATCTCCTGCAGGATCGTGACGTTGTCGGCGGTCTGCAGGATGTGGAAGTAGCTGTTGTAGCCGGCGCCCAGGCGCGGCGCGCCGAAGTGCAGGCAGCGGTCGCCCAGGGTCCGGTCCTCGGGCCCGTCGGAGGGGTGATCGCGCACGTACGCCTGCCGCTCCGCGGCCCGCTGCTGCGCCGGCGGGGTCATGGGCGGGAAGCGGCCGTTCGGCGGATCGACGATGAGCGACGTGCGGTTGTCGAGCTCGCGCTCGACCAGCCAGAACGCGTTGTAGTTGCCGGTGATGACGTCGAAGTCGTTGTACGTGGAATTGCCCAGCGCCTGCTGGAACAGGCGGTCGCCCAGCAGGTCCCCGGCCTGCTCGTTGTCGCGGAACTCGGCGACCGTCTGCTGCAGTTGCGCCAGCTCCTCGGCGGTCAGCTCGCTGCGGTCCGCGAGAATCTCCGGACGCTGCATCGGGGTCGCGCTGTTGTTCGTCCAGATCCCCTGCAGATCCGGATGGCCGAACGGCGTCCGCGGCGCCATCCAGGACGCGTCGTCCGCCTGCGCGGCCGCCTGCGCCGGCGTCAGCACGACGACGGCGACCACCGCCAACAACCCCGCGAGATATCGGCTGTGCATCTGAAACCTCCTCTAGATGGGGCTTCGCCCCAAGCCCCCGGCGTCCGTTTGCGGGGGCCCCATAGCCCCGCGCCACTCCCGCCGAGGCGCGCCGTGCGCGCCTTGCGGGAGCCTGCACCGTTTTGCGGTGCAGGCTTCTAGTATCGTCCAGATGATGGCGGGAGGCAACGCGCGGCGGGCGACCGCGGTGTTGCGTTCCGGCGTCGGGGATAATTGACGCGTGCCGGCGCCGTTGCGGATCGTTCATCTGGGCTGCGGGTTCATCACCGAGGTGCACAGCGGCTGCCTGCGCCGCTGCCGTCGCGACATCCTGTCGGGCTACGCCAGCCGCGACGGGGACCGGGCCGAGGCCTTCCGGCGGCGGTACGGCGGGTTTCGCAGCTACGGGGGCTACGAGGCCGCCCTCCTCGACCCGAACGTCGAGGCGGTCGTCATCGCGGTGCCGCCGCGCTGGCACCTCGACCTCACGCTGCGGGCGCTCGACGCCGGCAAGCACGTGCTGGTCGAGAAGCCGGCCTATCTCGCGCTGGACGACTACCGGCGGGCGTGCGCCGCCCGCGACCGGGCCGGACGCGTGGTCCTCGTCGCCGAGAACGACCACTACAAGCCGCTGGCCGTATGCCTGCGGCGCCTGCTGCGCGAGGAGGCCGTCGGCGAGCTGGTGTTCGCCCAGTTCAACACGCTGGCGCACCGGCTCAAGGCCGCCGGCGACTGGCGCAACGACGAGCGGCTGGCCGGCGGCGACGCCTTCTTCGAGGAGGGCATCCACTGGCTGCATCTGGCCAACAGCCTCGGACCTGCGATAGCGTCCGCCCGCGGCTACCGGCCGCGGCCGTCCCGCCGCGGTCCGGACACGCGCGCCAAGAGCATGTTGGCCGCCTTCACCTACGACAACGGCGCGGTCGGCACGCTGTACTACTCGCGCGAGGTGCCCTCGCTGCTGCGCGGGCTGCGTCTCTCGAAGCTGTTCGGCCGGCGCGGCATCATCACCTTCGAGTCGAACGGGGCCTTCGTGCTGGTGCGCGGCCGCGGCCGGCCGCGGCTGCTGTGGCCCGGCGTGCGCGACATCCGCGGCTACCGCGCGATGTACCGCGACTTCGCCGCGTCGATCCGCGGCGGGCGGACGCCGGAGATGAGCCTGGAGACGGCCATGGCGGACCAGCGCCTCATGGAGCAGATCTGCGCCCCTGCCGATCCGTAGGACCGTGCCTGGCGACTACACCTGCGACGTCATCATCATCGGCTCCGGCGCCGGCGGCGGCACGCTGGCGCAGGCGCTCGCGCCGACCGCGGCGCGCATCCTGATCGTCGAACGCGGCGATTTCGTTCCCCGCGAGCCGCAGAACTGGGACCCCGCCGCGGTCTGGAAGGAGCTGCGCTACCGCACGACGGAGCGCTGGCTGGACGCGGCCGGCCGCGAGTTTCGTCCGTACATGCACTACTGCGTGGGCGGCAACACGAAGTTCTGGGGCAGCGTGCTGTACCGGCTGCGCAAGGCGGACTTCGAGGCGACCGAGCACGCCGACGGGCTCTCGCCCGCCTGGCCGATCGACTACGAGACCCTCGCGCCGTACTACGACCGCGCCGAGCGGCTGTACGAGGTGCACGGCGAGCGGGGCCACGATCCGACCGAGCCGCCGCGCGGCCCGTTCCCCCACCCGCCGATACCGCACGCCGACGAGATCGCGGAGGTGGTCGAGCGGCTGCGGGAGCAGGGTCTCCATCCGTCGCCCCTGCCGCTGGGCCTGCGGCGGCCGGGAGCGCCGGACGGCTGCATCCTCTGCAGCACGTGCAACTCGTTCCCCTGCCAGCGCCACGCCAAGAGCGAGGCGGAGAGCTGCTGCGTCCGCCCGTCGCTCGCGCGGGACAACGTGCGGCTGTGGACCAACGCGCGCGCGCGGCGGCTGCTCACCGATGCGGCCGGCCGGCGGATTGCGGCGGTCGAGGTGGAGCGCAACGGAGAGATCGTCCGCGCGCGCGCGCCGCTGGTTGCGGTCGCGTGCGGCGCGGTCAACTCGGCCGCGCTGCTGCTGCGCTCGGCCAGCGACCGGCATCCCCGCGGGCTGGCCAACTCGTCCGGGCTGGTCGGCGCGCGCTACATGGCGCATCTCGCCACCATGATGCAGGGCTTCCATCCGCTGCGGCGCAACCGGGCCGTGTTCCAGAAGACGGTCGCCATCAACGACTTCTACCTGCGCGGCCCGGACACCGCCTACCCGCTGGGCCAAATCCAGTCGCAGGGCCGCACCCACGGCGTCATGGCCCAGACCGTCGTGCCCTGGATACCGCTGTGGGCGTACGACGCCTGGGTCGCGCGCGGCGTGGACTGGCTGGCGCTGACCGAGGACCTGCCGCGGCGCGACAACCGCGTCACCGTCGAGCCGGACGGCCGTATCCGCCTGCGCTACCGGCCCGACAACCGCGGCGCCCACCGGCGGCTGGTCGCCGAGATGCGGCGCATCCTGCGCCGGCTCGGTTGCTGGGTGGTGATGCGTCACTCGCACGAGCAGAAGAACACGACCCACCAGTGCGGCACGCTCTGCTTCGGCACCGACCCGCGCGAGTCGGTCCTCGATCCCTGGTGCCGCGCCCACGACATCGAGAACCTGTTCGTCGTCGACGCGTCCTTCTTTCCGTCGTCGGCCGCCGTCAACCCCGGCCTGACCATCGCGGCGCAGGCGCTGCGGGTCGCCGATCACATCGTCGCAACCGACCTGAGGAGGGCCCCGTGAAGGTCCGATCGTTCAGCCACACCGGCATCACCGTGTCCGACTTCAACGCGGCCGTGAAGTTCTACTGGGAGGTCTTCGGCTGCCCCCTGGTGGGCGTCTCGGACGCGCCCGTCGAGCGCGTGCGCGGCTTCTTCGGCGTCGACGCCGAGGCGCCGGCGTGCAAGATCGGCTGGATCCGCGTCCCGGGCGGCGCGGTGATCGAGATATTCGGGTTCGAGCCGCGCCAGCCGCCGATCGAGGTGCCGTGGAACCGCGTCGGCCTGACCCACATCTGCTTCAACGTGCGCAACACGCAGCGCTGGTACGACTACCTCGTCGCCAGGGGCGTGGACTGCGTCTGCCCGCCCGAGCGCTCGCCCCGGGGCCACACGCTGTTCTTCGTCCGCGATCCGGACGGCAACCTGATCGAGCTGACCGACCTGCGCTACATGTACCACGTGCTGGGCTGGCTCGGCCCGCTGGGCGGCTTCCTGTTCCGGCGCTGGATGTACAAGCGCTACTACGAGTAGCGTCCGCGCCGGCCGCGCCCCCGATCGGTCTGGCCCGCGGCCGGCGCACGCCTACCGTGCGACGTTCCTGAAGACGACGCCGCCCTTCATGACGAAGCGGACGTCCCGCAGCGCCGCGATGTCGTCCACCGGGTTGCCGGCGACGGCGATGAGATCGGCCGCGTAGCCCGCGCGCACCGTGCCGATCCGGTCGCCGAGCCCGAGCGACTCGGCGGCCAGGGACGTCGCCGAGACGATGGCGTCCAGCGGGTCCTGCCCGCCGTCGCGGACGCGGTAGACGAGCTCCTCGGCGTTGCGCCCGTGCGCCCCGGCCACCGCGTCGGTCCCGTAGACCACGCGCACGCCGCCGTGGGCCAGCGTCCGGCGGAACGTCTCGTACCCGACGACCCGCGCCTCCTCCATCAGCGCGAAGCCTTCCTCCGTGTAGTTGCCGAGGCCGATGAACCGCGGCCTGTGCTCGAAGTAGTTGGCCCACAGCGATCCGACGTGCGGGTCGAGGTACGTGCCGCGCGCGGCCATCAGCTCGATCGTGGCGTCGTCGTAGCGGTTGCCGTGCTCGATGCCGCCGCAGCCCGCCTCGACGGTGGCGGTCACGCCGTCGGTCCCGTAGGCGTGGACCACCGTGCGCAGGCCCTGCGCCGCGGCTTCGCCGCACGCGGCCCGCAACTGCTCGCCGGTCATCACCAGGCCCCCGCCCTCGCGGATGCTCGCCGAGGCGAAGACCTTCACCACGTCGGCCCCGTCGGCCGCCAGCTCGCGCACGAAGGCCCGGATGTCCGCGGGCGAGCCGGTGCCGGCGGTGACGGGCCGCACCGAGGTCAACACCCGCGGACCCGGCAGCGTGCCGCGCGCGATGGCGTCGCGCAGGTCGCGGTCCAGGGGGCTGCCCAGGCTCTGCACCGTGGTGAAGCCCGCCATCAGCGTGGCGTAGGCGTTCTCCGCGGCATGCAGGATCGTCCGGGCCGGCGACTCGTCGGGGTCGTCGTGGGTGCGTCCATCGGCGTCGAAGTGCGCGGTCAGGTGGACGTGCGTGTCGATCAGCCCCGGCAGCACCGTCAGCGCCGACAGGTCGTAGGTGGCCCGGGCGCCGGCCCCGGCGGCGCTCACGTCCGTGATCCGCGACCCCTGCACGGTGATCGTGACGCCTTCGCGCACGCCGCCTGCGCCATCGATGAGCCGGCCGGCGCGAATGGTGACGGGGGTCTCCTGGGCAGTGGCTGCCGGAGCTGCGATCAGCAGGCCGAGGACGAGCAACAGCAGGCGCCTGATCATCGGGATCCTCCAGTACGGCGGGTACGGGTACGCTCCATCGGCGTGGATTCCAGGTGCGCTCGAATGTATAACAGATGGAGCACGGCCGAGCCCGCGCCGGGCCGCGGCCGCACGGAGGTGAAGCGATGACCACCCGCAGGCAGACGACAGAGAACACCGATCGGGGCGCCGTCACCCGCCGCCGCATGATGCAGGGAGTCGGCGCCGTGCTCGGATCCGCGGCGGTGATGCGGGAGCTGCCAGCGGAGGCGTTGGCGGCGGCGCCCGCGGCCGGCGCCCAGGCCGCGTCCGTGGGCCTCTACGACCCGGACTGGCTGCCCCCGGGCGTCCGCTCGCGCTTCGTCCACGGCGTCAACGGGCTCACGATGCACGTGCTGGAGGCCGGCTTCGAGACCGGCGGCCGCCCGGCCCTGCTGTTGCTGCACGGCTTCCCCGAGCTCGGCTACAGTTGGCGGCACGTGCTGGCGCCGCTGGCGGCGGCCGGCTATCACGTCATCGCGCCGGATCAGCGCGGCTACGGCCGCACCACCGGCTGGAGCGCGGACTACGACGGCGACCTGCGGCCCTTCAGCCGGATGAACGCCGCGCGCGACGCGCTCGCGCTGGTGGCGGCGTTCGGCTACCGCACCGTGGACGCGGTCATCGGCCACGACTTCGGATCGCCGATCGCCGCCTGGTGCGCCGTGGCGCGGCCGGACGTGTTCCGGGCGGTGGCCCTGATGAGCGCCCCGTTCGGCGGCACGCCGACGTTCCCGTTCGGGACGGCGGACGACGGCCCGCGCGCCGCGCCGGCCGCCGAGCCGGACATCTACGAGGAGCTGGCGCGCCTGCCCCGCCCGCGCAAGCACTACCAGCGCTACTACCGGACGCGCGAGGCGAACCCCAACATGTGGCGCGCCCCGCAGGGCGTCCACGCGTTCCTGCGCGCCTACTACCACCACAAGAGCGCCGACTGGGCCGCGAACCGCCCGCACCGGCTGGCCGCGTGGACGGCCGCCGAGGTCGCGCAGATGCCGACCTACTACATCATGGACCTCGACATGGGGATGGCGGAGACGGTCGCCCGCGAGATGCCGACCGCGGCCGAGATCGCGGCCAACCGCTGGCTGCCGGACGACGAGCTGCGCGTCTACAGCACGGAGTACGAGCGTAACGGCTTCCAGGGCGGCCTGCAGTGGTACCGCTCCGGCGTCATCACGGACGAGCCGCTGACCTTCGCCGGCCGCACCATCGACATCCCGTCGCTGTTCATCGGCGGCGCGAGCGACTGGGGCGTCTATCAGCGCCCGGGCGCGTTCGAGCGGATGCAGGAGAGCGCCTGCACCGACTTTCGCGGCGCGCACCTGCTCGCCGGCGCCGGCCACTGGGTGCAGCAGGAGCGGCCCGAGGAGACCGTCCGCCTGCTGCTGGAGTTCCTGCGGGACGCGTAGCGACGCTCGTCACGGACCAGACGCGTGGATGAACATCCCGTCGGCCTGCTCCGTGCGTTCGCCGGCTACGGACGAGGGCTCACGCGCTCTCGAGCGCCCCGGTCAGCGGGTCTCCACAGACAAGGCGCCGGACCCTTTCCTGGTGTTTTCGGAATCCGACCCTCGCCCCCCTCAACTGGAGCTGCTTGTGGCGTCGCAAGTTCCGGGACACCAGGACGGGTCGGAATGTGATCGCGAGATCAGCGGAGGCCAATTCCTGAGCGGCCTTGGCACCCGCTTGAAGCTGCCTGATGGCCTTCGTGATGTCAGGGGCGCCGTGGTCCTTGATCTCGATCGGCACGACCAGGTCGGGATCCGCGAAGAACAGGAAGTCGCACTTGGTCTGTGTCCCTCCCAGGGGCGACCCGGTTTGGTCGAGGTCGACGATGACACGTGGATGCGGGGCGTCTGCCAACGACACACCGCACGTCCCCCTGTCGATGCCGCCAACCAGGCAAGAAGCGTTGGCGATCCTGGTTCGGACCGCGTCCGTAAATCCGTTCACCCCGCGTCTCCGGGCGGGTCGGCGATTCTGGTCCAGTCGTTGTGGAGTGCCGCCGCGACGGCGTCGAATCCGGACGGGTAGAGGCCAGTATCGGTGTCCAGCGCTATCTCCCTCACCGTCGAGCCACGGTTGTCCTCGCTGGGTTCGAACAGCCACACACCGACGTCAGGGGCCGGGAGCGATCCGTTGCCGGAGTCCCCTTCGCCTCGATCGGGCGACCCGGACCGTCCAACGACGTTGCCGAGCTCCTCGAGCACCCATTCGCTGTGCGTGGTCAGGATGACCCGCACTCCAGCCCCGACGATGGCCGCGATCTGCCGGGTGAACGCCACCTGCATGGCGGGGTGCAGATGCGATTCCGGCTCATCGATAATCAGCAAGTCATCGGGGGCGATGACATGACGCAGGTAGAGCACGACCGGCGCGAGCTCCGACACCATGGAAGATGCGTGCGTCAACGACAGCCCGGACCCCCACCCCCTCGGATGGTAGGTAAAGTGCGGATATGCCACGCCGGGCAGACCTCCGACCTTGACCGCACCTCCGAGAATGGCGTCTTCGATGCCCTTCCCGAGTCGGCGAAGATGTTCCCTTCCGCGCCGGGATCGTTGCTTCCGATCGGACACCATCTCCACCATTTGCTGCAGGAAGTCGCCGCGCACGCCGGAAAGCAGCGGCACCGGGTCCGCGCGGCGAATCCCAGCCATGGTCGCACTCTGGATGAGGGCAGTCACGACGGTGCTGTGGGCGTTCATCAGGCCGGTCCGGTCCGCGGGCAGGTAGAACGCGGGATGGAAGCTCGGCAGCATGTCTTCCGCGAGCGCCGCGATGGCATCCCTCATCCAGTGCGGCTCCACGCTCTTGGATTCGCGCGGCGCAAACGACAGTTCAGCGAACCACCGGCGATGGTGATGGCGATCACTTCGAACTCGGAAGCCTCCGGGGACGGCCGACTGCAACGTCCACCTCTCGTCACCGAAGGCCAGTTCGTGCACCGCCGGCTTGCCCACCCCCGCAACCGCGTGTCGCAACCGGATGCGCGCTCGACCGGCGCCTCCTTTACGAATCAGTTGGCTGCCGGCATCGACACCGAAGCAACGCTCGATTTCGCCGCCGAGCTCCCCGCCCTGTTCCTCGATGTGCAACCGGATAGCTGCCTCCATCGGAGCCGTCAGCTCGATGCCTTCCGCCGCCGATTCCGCATGCCCCGATGCTGACGCTGCCAACTGCTCCGCGATGCGGACGAGATCCGCCCGCACGCCTTCGGGAAGCGCCGGCTGCTCGAACGCCAAGCGGAACGAGTAGATCCGCCCTCGCCGGCTATCCCAGAGATACCGCTGCAGCGCGTAGACGAGCGTCGCCAACCAGGACTTCCCGGTGTTGCTGGGCCCGACGAATACGGTCAACGGGCGCAACTCGACACAGGCCCGGGCCAACGGTCCACAGTCTGTCACGTCGAGCGTCAACGGGTGATCGGCCACCACCGGACTGTACAGCCCCCCTTTCTCGGCTATCGACTGCTGCTCTCCCTGGAACCCCTCATGTATCCGGCAACCGCCCAACAGAGCGGGATATCGTCTGGCGCCGCCGATTCCTCTTCGACCTGTGCAGGCGGCCGAATCGCGCCCGACGATATCCGCGAGACAGGCAGTCGTCAAGCTCGGATGGGCGCCCCCGGAGCAACCTCCGGCCCGCCGGCCGCGCGCGGGTGCAAGGAACACCATCTCTGATCAACACGGCGCGGCGAGCGGCTCGCGGCCTATAATCGGTCCACTTCCCGTTCCGTCGCCAAGGAGGGTCAGATGCCTCTTGCAACCGGCGCGCGCGTCGTCGCTCTCGTTCTCGCCGCGGCCGCGGCCTCGTGGCTTGCTCCCGCGCCTGCCGCCGGCCAGGGCCAGGGCGGCGCGGCCGAGCCGTACGCGGCGCCCCGCACCGCCTGGGGCGACCCGGACCTGCAGGGAATCTGGTCGAACACCACCTCCACGCCGTTCGAGCGGCCGGCCGAGTTCGGCGAGCGGCAGTTCCTGACCGACGAGGAGTTCGCCGCCGCGCAGGCCGAGGCCGTCGAGCGGGTGCAGGCCGCCGAGGTGTCGTCGAACGAGGGCTCGACGGCCGGACCCGACCACTGGTACGAGCACCTGGGCAAGGTGTCCAACCGCACGTCGCAGGTGGTCGATCCCCCGGACGGCCAAGTGCCGGCCCTCACCGCCGAGGCGCGCGAGCGGCACATCATCGGGACCGTGAACCGCGAGCGGCTCGCGATGTCGTTCGATTCGTGGGAGGACCTGAGCCCCTGGGACCGCTGCATCACGCGCAGCATCCCCGGCTCCATGTTCCCCACCTTCTACAACAACAACTACCAGATCCTGCAGATCCCGGGCTACGTGGTGATCCTCTACGAGATGATCCACGACGCGCGGATCATCCCCGTCGACGGCCGGCCGGCGCTCGGCGACGGTGTCCGCCAGTGGATGGGCGATTCGCGGGGCCGCTGGGAAGGCGACACGCTCGTCGTCGAGGTGGGGAACTTCACGGATCGGACGCCCCTGCATCCCGTGCGCGGCGAGCCCTCGCAGGTGGCCCACAGCGCCGACCTGCAGGTGGTCGAGCGCTTCACGCGGGTCGACCCCTACACCATCGAGTACGAGGTCACCATCGACGATCCGCGGACGTTCGTCCGCGACTGGACCGTGGCGCTGCCGCTGACCAGCGCGGGCGCCCCGGACCACATGCTCGAGTACGCCTGCCAGGAGGGCCAGCAGGCCGTGCGCAACATCCTCAGCGGCGCGCGGGCGCAGGAGCGGCGGACCGCCGCGGCCGCCGCCGGCCGCTGAGCGGCGGGGCCCGACCCGGGCCGGCGGCCGGTTGCACCGGAAGGAGGCTGGAGATGAGGTGTCGATACGGTTGCATGCTGCTCGCCGGCGCGGCGCTGCTGTGCCTGGCGGCGGCGCCCGCCGCCGGCCAGGACGAAGCGGGGCGGACGCTGCCGCGCACGCCCGACGGGCGGCCGGACCTGCAGGGACACTGGACCATGGCGACGTTCACGCCCCTGGAGCGGCCCGAGCGGTTCGCGGGCCGCGAGTTCCTGACCGAACCGCCTCGACCGGTCAGTAACACGCTATCGTTTCAATAACTTAGCTGCCTGCTATCGATCCTCGTCCCCATCCTGTACCCCGCAATCCGAACGGTATCGCATCGCACCTCGAACGACGTTCGCGGACCGATTGGGATCCGAGGTCTTGGTCCGCCAGCCGCGGTCAACCTCTTGGACGCGGCCTCAGTCGTCCGCCTCGACCAGCCGACGGTAGGCCGCCTCTGCCCGGCGCAAGCCCGTCTCGGTCAGTTTCACCGACTTGGCCTTGCTCGCCGGATTGGAGATCAGCCCCCTGCGGTGAAGGCGGTCCATCGCCTCCCAGTCGAACGACTTCCACGCGCGCACGCCCGTCATCGGATCACGCTCGCAGATTCCCAGATACAGGAGCGCCAGTACGGCTTCATCGATCCTGTCGTTCATCCTGTCCCGGCTCACCGAAGCAGCGTAACCCACTGTCGGGCAGTGCGTCGCTTGGCGAGGCATGAAGCTCATGTCGCCCGCCGCCGACGCCTCGCTCTCGGCTTTGCAGCCGCCGCAGCGAGTGGCGCCTGCATGCGCTCGTACAGTCCGAACAGGTACTCGACGCGTTCACGCTCCGACGTGAAGCGCTTCCGACGGTAGAGGCGATCCACGGCGCGATCCAGCGCCTGATGCGCCCGTCGGAGGTTCGGCGGCATCAGGTCCGGGTCGTACAGGTCCGCCAGCGTCGCACCCTCGTGGGCGGCGCGGGCATCGAGCACGGCCTGCGCGAGCGGCTCCAGCGCCGAGGTGTCCGCGTCGGCGAAGCCGGGCGGCAGCGGGAACGTGTTGTAGACGAGGCCGATGGAGTAGCGGTAGTCGCTCTTCAGCCGCCCGCCGATGTGACGCAGCCACGCCATGTGCATCGCCGAGGTGAGCAGGGCGAAGATCGGTTCGGTCGCACCTTCGAGAACACGCACGAGATTGCTCGGGACGACCGGAGGCTCCAGCCAGCCGATCGGGACGTACTCGCGGCGCTCGGAGCTGACCTCCGGTACGACCAGGAACGGGGTGGCGGGAATCACGTTGACGTGGTACAGAATGGGCGTCGTCGCGAGGCTTCGCGTTGGGGCGCTCTTGCTCCGCTGCCGGAATTCGCGGACGGCCGCCACCCGGTGGCGCAGCGCGGGTTCCCGTCTCAGCAACTCGGGCGGCGCGTCGTGCAGGCAGAGGATGTAGCGTTCCCCGCCGTTCAAGTACTCCCACGACCCGACGTACGGGCGGACGAACGGCGCGACCTCGGGGCACGCGGCGAGCAGTTCCTCCCGGCCGGCAGCGTCGAGGATGTAGTGTCCGCCATCGATCGGTTTCGAGCCGATGATGAGCCGTGGCATGCTGTTGATCGGGCGGCCCTCCTCCCGCACGACGACATGCGGATTAGCCAGCGCACCGCCGTCGAGCAGGTACGGCGTGATCACGGCGTGGCGCCCTTCGAGCGGTTCCCCGTTGATGTCCTCGTAGGCGAATAGGCGTCGGTCTCGTGGCGCTTGGTCTGCCGCGTCCAGCCCAACGATGACCACGTGCACATGCGCCGTGCCGCGAGCGTCCGATCCCCAAGCGAACGTGCGATGAGCGAAGGCGATTTCCAGGCGGCGACGGTCCAACAGCAGCGGCCAGAGTTGCGCCACCTGCTCGCCTTGCGTGATCGAGTTGGTCGCCACGAATCCGATCCGCGGCGGCCTCGCGCCGTCCGGCGGTTGCGCCCGCCGCACGTAGTCGCCGGCACGGATGAACCACGCGGTCACGTAGTCGAGCGTCCCGGCGCGTCCTTCGAGTGCGGCCACGCGCCGCACCTGCTCCCGCTGCTCGGGCGACTGGTACTTGGCGCCGCCGAACGGCGGATTGCCGAAGACGTACGAGCACTCGTCGGGCGGCAGCACGTCGGCCCAGTCGATCTCCAGCGCGTCGGCGTTGCGGATGTGCGGCGACTTCTCGATGGGGATCCGCGCGTACGTCTGGCCGAACTCCAGGCTCAGCCGGTTGTTCATGATGTGGTCCATCATCCACAGCGCGGTCGCGGCGATGCGGGCCGGAAACTCGCCGATCTCGATGCCGTAGAACTGGTCCACCTCGACGACGGACTGGACGGCAAGGGCCAACTGTGTGGCTGTAGCCCTGTCCACCATACTAGGAAATCCGCTACCGTCCGTCGCTGCCTTGAATGGTCTGCAAATGACTGAATAATCGTTGATTGCTACAGTTTACGGGTCTTGACGCGGGCCGTTTCCGTCCGGTACGATCCGTCAGTATCCGCCATTAACTGAGGGGTATACTGGCAGAAATGGAACTCCCGAATCGACCCCGGGCCACCAAGCCCAACGGCCGGCAGCCGCACCACGCCCTGACGACCGCCTTCGTCCGCAACGTAGCACAGGCCGGGCGCTACTGCGACGGCGGTGGCCTCTACCTCGACGTGCAGCCGACCGGCACGCGCAGTTGGGTACAGCGGCTCGTCATCCGCGGCCGCCGCCGCGAACTCGGGCTCGGCGGCTTCCCGCTCGTCCCGCTCAAGGACGCCCGCGCGGCTGCCCTCGCCAACCGCAGGCTCGCCCGCGCCGGTGGCGATCCGCTCGCCGAGAAGCGCCGCCTCAAGAGCATGCCGACCTTCGCGGACGCCGCCGAGCGGGTCTGGAACCAGATGCGGCAGGGCTGGCGCGACCAGCGGCACGCCCGCGACTGGCTGTCGAGCCTGACCCGCTTCGCCTTCCCGCACCTCGGCCACCTGCCGGTCGGCGAGGTCACGAGCGCCGACGTGGTCGAGACTCTGCGGCCGGTCTGGCACGCCCGGCCGTCGACGGCGCGGCGGGTCCGCCAGCGCATCGGCTCGGTCATGGAGTGGGCCGTGGCGTTGGGGCATCGCGACGACAACCCCTGTGACCGAATCGGGCCGGCGCTCGGCCCGCAGGGCGACCTGGTGCAGCACATGCGGGCGTTGCCGCACCGCGAGGTCGCGGGAGCCATCGAACGGGTCCGGGCGTCGCGGGCGTGGACCGGGACGAAGCTGGCGTTCGAGTTCTTGGTCTTGGCGGCCGGACGGTCCGGCGAGGTGCGCGGGGCGCTGTGGGACGAGATGGACACGGTGGCCCACGTGTGGACCATCCCGGCGGCGCGGATGAAGATGAAGCGTGAGCACCGGGTCCCGCTGTCCCGGCGTGCTCTGGACATCCTCGATGCGGCCCGGATGCTCGACGGCGGCGGCAACCCGCTGGTGTTCCCGAGCATCGGCGGCAAGCGCCTGCACGACATGGCGCTGTCGGGGCTGCTGAGGAACCAGAGGATCGCCGCCGTGCCTCATGGCTTCCGCTCCTCGTTCCGGGACTGGGCGGCCGAGGAGACCGACCACCCGCGGGAGGTCATCGAGGCCGCGCTGGCCCATGTGGTCGGCAACAAGGTCGAGGCGGCCTACGCGAGATCGGACCTGTTCGAGCGGCGGCGGCTGCTGATGGACGATTGGGCGAAGTACGTTGCCGGCACACGCCCTCAGCATTCCCTGATCGTGGAACCAGCGGAACACGAACGCGCCGGAACCGCAGCACCTTGACCCCCGCTGAACCCGATCCGATCTTGCCTCCCCCGTTCGACCACACCGACGCCCAAGAGGGGTCAGGGGGGGAACAGGAACGCGGACGGACATCAGGCGCACGGAGATCGAGCGGAGAACGGCATCGAGCGGGACGGCGAACACGAGAGGATCCCGGAGAGCGACGAAGGCGATCCGGGCGTTGAAGAGAACGAGGCGGGCAGCACGATCAGAGGAAACGTAAGCTGGCTCCTGACATCCGTTGTATGTCAGGAGCCAGCTTACCCAATGTCCGACATTGGGCTGGCGGGGGGCGCCGCCCCCTCGACCCCCGCACGGAGATACGGCGCGCGCCGCGCCGGTTCGGACCCGCCGTCGATGCGGCCCTCGCCGGGCCGCTCGGTCGGCGCGGATGATGAGCGCCGGGCGGACCCCGGCGTCCGGCAGCGCACGGTCGGCCGCGGCCGTCAACCTGCTTCGCAGGACCTACGCGTCCGCTTCGGTCCTTCGGATGACTGCCGCGGCCGACCGTGCGGGATCGCTCTTGCGGGCCAGCCGGAAGGCTGACCCGCCTTCTCGACACGAACAGCTGCGCCGCTCCGCTGTCGCGACGCAGCGGACCGGCGACAGCGCGGTCGGTGTGTGGCAGGGTCCAAGTCCGGCATCGTCGGACAATTGCCCGTTGGGGAGCGCGCGCGGAGCCGGCGTCCAGGCCGAAGCCGCCCGTGGCGGGGCGGCGCGTCAGCGACGCAGCCTTGACGCCGGTGAGCACGTGCGGACGATGTGTTGGCCACCGAGGGACGATGCCGTCTATGGGTCGCCGCGCCGCGCGTTGGCGCGGCGTGGACGCGGGGCGGGTTGGCCGCGCGGCAGAGCCGACGGAAGGCCGCCGACGGCGGGCTCTCACCCTTCCGGGACGGAAGAATCCAGCCGGGAGCGACCCGCGCGGTGGGTGTGACGGAGGAACACCCATTGCGCCGCGAAACCGACGGTTTCGTGAGGGTCGCTCCCGGCTTCTTGCCTGGCGCTATGCATGACCTCGAGGATGAAGCCAGATGCGCAGTTCGGGCCGTAGAATCAAGGACTTCCACATGACCAGCCCGCTCAATACTCGTGATCCAGAGTGTGATTGGGGCTGTGGCTCGGTCGCCGAGATGCGATCACGGTCCGGCGCGGCGCAACGAGGCGTGCGGACGGCGTGAATGAGGCTGTTATCTGAACCTGCCAACCGGGACGGACCCGGGCTGTCGTGCGCCGTCGGCGTCTTGCTCAAACGGGCTGTGCAGCCTCGAACGCTACGCGTTCCCGCGCATCGGCAGCCGGCCCGTCTCCGAAGTCAACACGGTCGACGTGCTGGAGATCCTGACCCCCATTCCGCGTCGAAGATGATCGGAACAGCAGTGTCATTGAGGTCCACCTACCGGGAATATCCGCAGACCGGCCAGCCCTCCGCGGTGCACCAGCCGCACGCCTGCTTGGTGTGCCAGCCGCTCGGCGTCGCGGGTGAAGCCGGCCGCGTTCGTCACGACCATCGGGCGCGGGTCACCCCGTATCGCTCCCTGGTACGCCGGAATCGACCGCAGGACCTCCTCGACGGCGGCCCGGCCGCACATGGCGTCCGGCTGAGTGTGCTTGCACTGCACAACGAGCGTGTGCCGAACCCTGGCCGCGTCGGCGACCGCCAAGCCGTCGGCGCCGCGATCCCGGCTGTGCGGCGTCCGCCGCGTTTCGTACCCGGCCGCCTGCAACTGCCCGAGCACCCACGCTTCGAAGGCCACCGGCTCCAGTAGGTCCACGCCAATCGCATCGTCCGCCGCGTTACGATCCGCAGCGCCGGCGCGCGCCTGCTGGATGGTGCTTCGAAAGAGATCCTCCACGTCCGCCGACGTCGCACCGGTCGGCGCGAGGACGCGGCGGTTCATGTCCCGCTTGCGCTCCATGAGGGCGTCGAGCTTGACGTCGAAGCTGTAATCGCCGAAGTACGGATGCCGGGCGATCGGCAGGTAGATGTGGACCGGTCGGCGCTGGCCGATGCGGAAGGCTCGGTCCGTGCATTGATCCTCAACCGCCGGGTTCCACCAGCGCGACAGATGGATGACGTGGTTCGCGGCGGTCAGAGTCAGACCGATCCCACCGGCGCGCGGAGAGAGGACCATCGCGTCGAAGCCGGGCCGGTTCTGGAACGAGTCGACGCGGGCCTTGCGCGTCCGGCCCGAGACTGCGCCGTTGATGACAAGCACGTCCTCGGCCAGCGCGAAGCGGAGCCGCAGCGCCGAGATCAGGAATCCCTGCATCTCGCGCGCTTCGACGAAGATCAGCGCCTTCTCGTTGTTCGCCGCGACCCGCTCCAGGATCCGGAACGTCTCGGACAGCCGCGCGGACGCCCGGACGTAACCGTCGATGTCCGCGTCGCCGGGAACGAACGGATGTAGCGAGAGGCTCCGCAGCCGATGCAGCACCTGCAACATATTGCCGCCGCGTTCTCCTTCCACGACTGCGGCGTAGGCCTCTGCCTGGGCGGGCGGCATTTCCTCGGCGCACCGGTGGACGTACTTGCACGGCAAATCGTCGATGTGATCCGCCTTGAGCCGACGCAGCATCAGGGCCGGCGCGGGCCGCTGCGGCGCAATGCCGTCCTCCGTCCGTGACGCCGGCGCGTCGGGCTGCGTCAGCTTGCGGTGCAGCGCGGCGAGCGATTGCTCTTGGTTCGCATCACCTTCGTACGTCCGGCTGAACGCCTTCAGCGGGCCGAACCGGCCCGGATCGACCCGATCGAGCAGCGACCAGACGTCCGCCGGTCGGTTCTCCACCGGCGTGCCGGTCATCAGTACGGCGAAATCGACGTTCATGGCGAGCGCGGCGTCGGTCAGGCGGGCGCTCGGGTTCTTGATCTTCTGCGCTTCGTCGAAGACGCCGACGCTCCACGCAATGCGGCCGAAGCTGAACTGGTAGTCGCGCAGGGCCTCGTAGGTCGTCAACACCCAGTCGGCGTTCTCCAGCTTCTTGATGTCCAGCACCGACAACAGCCGGGCGGCGTCGCGGCCCGGTTGCGTCCCGTCGGGCGGTTCGTCGTCTCGAAGGTCGGAGAGACGATGTCCAAGGGCCGGCTCGCCGCCGGGTCCGCTCCGGACGTTGGGATCACGCAGACGCCGCAGCATGGCCCCGTGCGCTTCGACGACGCGGCCGAGGCCGGGGGCGGACAGATGCCGGTCGTGCTCGTCCTTCCAGTTCTTGAGCAGGCCTGTCGGCGCGACGACCAGCATCGGCCGACGGGGCGCGTCCGACGCGCGCGTGTGGCGCTGGACACAGGCGAGGAACGCCAGCGCCTCCAGCGTCTTCCCCAGACCCATGTCGTCGGCGAGCAGCGCGCCGCAGCTCCCGGCCTCCCAGTGATCCGCCAGCCACTTGAGTCCGTCCTTCTGGTGCGGCAGGAGGTCCGTCTCTAGCCCGGAAAATTCATGACGTCGTCGAATCGGTCGCTGGCCGAGCCCTGATCGTTGAGCGAGAGAGGTCTGCGGTCGCCGCACGTGGCAGGTGGCAGCGTGGTGGAGCGGCGTGGCGTGGTTACGGGGCGTACGAGGCGCCAGACGCGGACAGCTTCGCCGACAGGGCGCCCCAGGCGCCTGTGTGGATTCCGCGAGCTGAGGGGGAAGCTGCGACGGGGCGCTACCCGGCGCGCGCCCCGAGTGCGAGGGCGATTTGGCGCCACGCGTCGAGGTCGGGCGTTGCCCGCGGCAGGTGCACAACGAGGCGCCGGACGGAGCGGACGACGTTGGCGCCGAGCTTGAGCAATCGGTCGCGCAGCCAGGTCACTTGGGTGCGGGCGCAGGCGGTGCGGGCGGCTCTCAGCCGCAGTTCCTGCATGAGCACGTAGGCGGCGGCCGTCAACAGGACCCGCAGCTGGTTTGCCCAGAACTTGGTGCAGCTCGTGCGGTCGATCTGCAAGCCGTCGAGCAGTTCCTTGATGCGGTTCTCGATGTCGCCGCGCCCGCAGTAGACCTTCTCGTAGATGAAGCGCGGCGTCTGGCGCAGATTGGTCACGACGAAGCGCGGGTTGTCCCGCGGCTGCCGGCCGGTGAGCTGCACGACTTCGGCCTTGATCACCACGCGGCGCTCACGAGCCCACGTGCCCGCGCGATAGCGGGTGTCGAGGTAGAAGTGCGCCGTCTTCTCACGCAGCATGTTCTCGGTGCGGGCCGCCACCATGACGGGCTCGGCAGCCCGCAGCAGGACGGCGTTCCTGGCCATCGCCACGACGTAGTCGAGCCGCGGCTCGGCATCGAGGAAGTCGAAGACCTCCGGGCAGGCGAAGCCCCCGTCGAGACGGACGAGAAAGCGTGCCTTGGGGAACGCGGACCGCAGCAGCGGGAGCAATCGACACAGCACGCTCAGCGTGCCGTCGGGCGCCTGGGCCTTGCCGGGTCGCAGCACCGCCGCGCACAGATACTGCTCGACCTCGCGGTCGAAGCTCACAAAGGCCAGCAATGGCAGGTAGCACCAGCTGTCGTAGTGCCCGTTGAAGAACGTCAACTGCTGCTCGCCATGCGTCGGGTCGTCGGTCGGGTCGAGGTCGATCGTGATGCGTCGCACCCGCCCGCGCAGCCGGCGACGATGCCGCTCGATGACCGACGTCGCCAGCTCGCGCCCCAGCCGATAGAGCGCGACGCGGCCCGCACCGTTCTCGAACCGCGAGACCGTCGGCTGCGACGCCAGCCGACCGCCCGCCACCGGGTCGCGCCCGAGCAGCAGCTTGTGGATCGGGTCGTCGGCGAGCCGGTCCGAATCGTTGCCGTCGGGATGACCGCAGGCGATGCCGAACACCCGCTGGCCGACCAGGTCCTCGAGCGTGTGCCGGACCTTCTCCGGTGCCCGGCGGTCGACCAGACACCGGCCGAACGCCTTGACCAGTCCGTAGACGCGCTCGGCGGCCTTGAGCAGCACGGCGCCGCCATCCGAGCTCGACTGCTCGCGGTCGAACGTGGCGACCAGCGGCTTGTCGAACAGATCGGGGAACAGAACAGACTGTGCTATCGTGGGGTCCGTCACGCAAGGGCCTCCGTTGTGGCTAAACGTTTGGTAGCACAACGTTTGTACCACACGGAAGGCCCTTGCGTCTCGTCGCCAACCCCACCTTCACGCATAATCCGGGCTAGGAGTCTGCGCCGCAGGAGATTTGCGGCACGAAAGGGTCGTGAGTTCACGACCTGAGTCACGTGCCGGGGCAACGGTGTCGGTCGGCAGGGCGCGGTAGATTTTGCGGCCGTTGACGAACCGAAGGCGAAAATCGGTCATCACGGGCCACATGGCCCGCCAGAGGCCGCGATCCGCGTCGATTTGTCGCCGTTGCGAGCCTCATGCCCCGCCCTCTACGTCGCCTTCAGCACGTGCAGGCGCTTGACGTTGAGCGCCAGGCACACCAGGTCCCACTCGCACCGCGCCTTCGCCAGTCCACGCAGGCTGAAGCGCCGGAAGCCCAGCACGTGCTTGATCCAGCCGTTGGGAGCCTCCGACAACCACTTGCGCTGCGCATACACCGCCCGGCCCGCCTTCGTCTTCAGCTTGTCTATCATCCGACCCGTCGCCGGATGTTCCTCCAGATTGCGGGTAACCGCCTGCTTGCCCTCCCGGCCCGCCGCCACATACCCGTCAACGCCCCGCCGTTCCAGGTCCGTCAAGTCTCGCTCGTTGCAGTACCCCGCGTCGGCCAGCACCGTCGCCGGCTGCGCGTCAAGCGTCTCGTTGACCGTGTCGAGCAACACCGGCAACTCACCCTGGTCGCTCGCGTTCGCCGTCAGACCCGTCGCCACCACCAACTGGTGCTCGGCGTCCACCGCCACCTGCGCGTTGTAGCACTGCTGGAAGCCCTCGTTGCTCGTCATCATGATCGAGCTTTCCGGGTCCGTGAAGTTGCTCTGCGCCTTCTCGTCCGGCTCGCCATACGCCCGCTTGTACGGCCGCCCGCCCTTCGGGTTCCGGTCCTGCCCAGGTTGCCGACCCCGCGCGTCGTCCGCCGCCCGAGCCGCCGCTTCCAACCGCGCCTTCGCCGCCCGGATCGCTGCCAGACGCGCCTCCCGCCGACGCAACTCCGCCGGCAACTCATCGCCCCGAACCTCGGCGCCCAAGCACGCATCCTCGGTCTCGTCGGTCTCGTCCGCCTGGCGCAACAGCGCCGCGACCTCGCCTTCCAGACGCCGTTCCGCCTCCGCCATCCGGTCGTAGCTCATCGCCTTGCGCTTGCTCGCGTTCGCACGCACCTTCGTCCCGTCGACCGACAGCTTGCCGAGGCGAGCCAGACCCAACTCCTGCGCCAGACGCACCACCTCCACGAACAGCGCCTGGAAGTCCTCCAAGTGCCGGCGCCGAAATTCGCACAGCGTCCGGTGCTGCGGAAAGTTGCCCGCCGCCAACACCCGGAACGCCACGTCCTCTTCCAGCGCCCGGGCGATCCCACGCGACGAGAACACCCCCGTCGCATACGCGTAGAGCAGCACCTTCACCATCATCCGCGGGTCATACGGGGCGTTGCGACGACCGTCTCCCTCATACGGGGCGTAGAATGCCGTCAGATCCAAACCGTCCACCAGATCGCTGACGTGGTGCGCCAAGTGGCCTTCCGGCAGCCACTCCCGCACGTCCGGTGGCAGCAGCAGCGACTGGTCCGGCGAGTAGGGGCGAAACGTCGTCGACATCAAGTCCTTCCAGCGTCGAGTGCTCGCCTATGATTGTCGCACCGATTTTCTGCGGCGCAGACTCCTAGGTTGGGGTGGACGCTCGCGACGCCGGAGACGCGGCGTTGGCGTTCGCGGTGGAACCCGACAGTCTCCAGGTTGTCGATGACGAGGAGGACCTGGTCGACCCGACCGGACCCGTCCGGTTCGTCGGATGCCGGTGCGCCACCGTCGCCGGACGGCCGCTCGACGGGCTGTGCGCGGCGGACGAGGGCTTTGACCGCCTCGACGGTCTCCGGCGTCGCTGGCAGATCGATGTCGGCGATCCGCACCGTCCGCTCCCCCTGCGCGACCGCGCTCCTGACCTGGTCGAGCACGCCCGGCAGTTCGTCTTCCGTGAGCGTTACTTGGTACGCGCCGATGCGCAGCCCGAACGCTTCGGGCGCCATCCACGGTTCCTTCGTCTGCCGGATCCACGGCAGGACCTTGTCGACCCAGATGCCGACGCCGGCGACCCGTTCGCTCAGCCCGTCGTCGTCGAAGACGTCGTCGATCGCCGGCGTGTCGTCGGTGCCGTCGCCGTCGAGCGCGGCCCGCAGGCGCCCGTGGACATGCTTCAGGAAGTCCCGGCGCTCGTCGGCGGTCCCGGCCTGGGCGCGCCGGACGGCGCCAAGAGCGTGCTCGACGTTCGGCGTCAGTACGACGTAGGCGCCGTCGCCGATCGCGTAGCGGTGCTTCACGCGGGAGAGGCCGCGGAACCGCCGGGCGAATTTCTGTTGCCGGGCAGCGGGCAGGACGCCGGCAAACACCTGCTTTTCTTCGCCCGGTGCGGCGGCGCAGGTCTCCCGCCGGCCGACGACCGGATCGAAGTCCGGTTCTCCGACCGCGTTAACGAACGGTTCGAGCCGGAAGCTCGACGCGACGGCGATCCGCAGCGACCGGAGGTGGCCGTCGACGATCGCATCGGCCGGCAGCCGTTCTGCGATCTGCGCCCACCGCAACATCCGCGACTCGATATCGTCGGCACCCTGGCGAAACTGCTTGATGGCTTCCGCGAGCGCATACAACGGATCGAGCAGCACGAAGTCGTCGCCCGCGACGCGGAGCCACGCCCCCTGACGCTCCACCCCAACCACGCGCCCCCCGTCCCGGATGAAGCCGTAGCGGATCTCGAAGTCCTCGTCGTGCAACGCGCCGGTAGCCGCGACCTCCAGGGTGAACGGCGCGGCGTCTGGCAGGCCGGTGATGCGCAACTCGTCAGACGTCAGCCCGGCCACGCTCCTCCACGGCGCGAACAGGCCGCCGCGCCGTTCGAATGCGTCGCCATCGTCCCGCAGCCGGATCAGCACACCGAGGCCAGGTGAGCCGCCCGCCCGCGCGGTCCACTCGCCCATCGGGATCGGCGGGTCGCCCAGCCGGACGATCAAGCCGTCCGCGGTCCGCTCGAACGCGAGGTCGTTCGCCATGCCGTCACCTGCCGGAATCGAGATGGGATCGAATCACCGCGACGCGGCCGCCATGTATGCGCGGCGCTCGACCGAGGCGCCCGTATGGTCCCGCAGCCACCGCGCGATCTCGTCTTGCCAGCGGCCGTATTCGCTGCCGTCGTGTCGTTGCGACAGGTCCGATCCGTTTCTCAGGTCGCTGCCGGAATAGTCGCTTCGGTACAACAGGGGTGCGCTACGGTTGCCGTCGCGCCAGATTCGGCAACTGCCGTTGTGGCTCCACTCGGCAACGGTCACCCCGGCGGACATCCGCAGCAGCAGGACCGACTGATTGCCCTGTGCGCCACGGAGCGCCGCGGTCGTGGACTCGCGGTGATCCTGTATCCGCTTCAGCAGTCTCGTCGCGTCTGCACCGAGGGCGAACCACGCGTCGTCGATCAAGTCCTGACGAAAGTACGCCTTCCAGAACGCCTCCCTGTAGCGCCAGTGTCGGTCGAGCGCCGTTTCATCGAGCAGCCGGAAGAACTCGTCGAGCGTTTGCTTGACGAGCCATCGTATGAGAACGTGCTTGACCGCATCTGGCACGCTGGACCATCTGCGTCTCTTCGAAGGCAGACGCGGGTCGCCGAAGCGGCGCAGGAAGAACGCCTGGAGCCGTTGCTGCGTCTCGGCGTCCGGGGGCCGGTCGAGGAAGGGGCCGAGCAGCGCCGCCGCGATCGCCGTCCGCATGGATCGTTCGTCGAAGCGGAGTTGGTTCTCGCATTCGAGGAATGCGAGCAGTCGATCCAGTCGGGCCGGCTCTACGCGACCCTGCCTCAGCCGCCGGTCGATCTCCGCGAGGTACCCAAGCGCGCCCGACTTCAGGAACTCGCAACGCGCGAGTTTGCCGTCGAATCCTGCTCGCCGGAGCACGCCGCCGACGCCCGCGGCCATGACCGGCTCCGACTGCCGTTCGGATTCGTCAGCCGATCTCGCGGACCGAGGCTCTTCCCTTGCCGGTGGCGGCCGACGTGAGGGCGCTTCGGTCGGCCCAAGGACGCTGGCGTGTCCGGTGACGAGGGTCCGCACAAAAGCGAGGTCCGCGCCCTCGTCGAGCAGGGAGAAGTCGCGGCATCGCCGCCGCCACCGCCGGGTGGACGGCGAATCGCCGTCCATGATCGATGTGCTCAGCACCCGGCGCAGATCGTCGAACGTCGGCAGGCCGACCGGATAGACGCTCAGGAACTCGTGCAGCAGCGCCAGCGCCGGGAGCGCCCGGCGCTCTGCGGCCAGCCAGCGGCCGTAGGCCGGCACAAGGCGGGGATCGGCGCCCAGCCAGGACCGCGCAGCGGACGGTGTGCCGGCCGCTTCCGGCAGGCCCGGCAACATCCCTTGCGCGCCGGCGGGAGTCGACGCGGTCGCCGAGGTCCGACCGACGTCCGACCAAGGCGCTGCCGACTCCGGCGTGTAGAAGAGCACCCACGGCAGGCGCCACAAGTCGCGACCGGACAAGTGATCGAGGGACGCGTGGCGCGTCCAGGACTCGCGGACCCGCCGGTGCAACTCCTCGATGTCGTACGGCGAGGGCGGTTTCGGCTTGACGTTCTCGAATCGCTCGGTCACGGCCTTCGCGGCGGCGATCGCGCGACGCGGCCTGAACGCCGGATCGCGGAGGATCCCCGGCCAGCGCGCGCGTCCGCGCGCCGTGAACTCGGACGACCAGCGGGCGAGCGACTGCCGAAGGGAAACGGCGTGGCCGCTGTCGTCGCCGTTGAGGCCTGCCGCCGCGTTGTCGCGTCGTTCGCGTTGAGTTGCTGGCTGCTCCATGGGCAACAAGGGCTTGCTGGGGTTTCTACGGACCAGCGGAGGCGTGATCCTCAGGAGGGGGAGGCACCGTCATCGGTCCGGTTCGTCGTAGCGCTCCCGGACGCCGGTCTGGACGGGCGTCTCGGTGCCTGGAAGGGCGCCTGCGGGCGGCTCCAGCAGGAAGCGCAGATCGATTCGCCGGTTTTCTCCGGCGCGGTCAGCGTCAAGCGTTGCGGGCCGGGCGGAGCCGTAGCCGCTCGTGCTCAGGATGGGTTGACGCTGCGTGTTGCTCAGGCGCTCCATGCCCGGTTCGCAGGCGGTGATCATGCGGTGGACCGTCGCCGCGCGCATCGACGACAGCTCGAGATTGTCCCGGAACCGGTTGCCGGACGCCACCGGCACGTCGTCGGTGTGACCCTCAATGAGCAGCGTTTCCAGCAGCCAGGGAAAGTCCACCGCTTGGCACTCGTAGTTGGCTGGGTCGGCCGGCGTCCAGCAGTGCGTCGCCCGTTCGTCGGCCGCCGGTCCAGCCCCCAGACTTCCGCGCGGCAGCACGTAGCAGGGCACGACCTCGGCGATGGCCCGAGCCAGACGTCCGACGTTGGCGTGATGGCCCGCGACCGGGGTTTCGCCGCCGGACGGGAAGTTGATGGCGTTGTCCGACAGGCGCAGGACGCCCTGTTCGTAAAGCACCTGAACCCGGATGCCGGCGGTCTGGAGCCGGTCGGCGATGGCCTGGAGCATCTGCCGGCGGGTTTCGTCGGCGGCCGTCAACCCTTCGGTGACGTTTGCGAGCTGATACGCAAACACCGCCAGCATGATGATGAACACGAAGATCAGCGCCGAAACCAAGTCGCTGACGCTCGCCAGATAGCTGTCGCCACCCTGGCCCTCGCCCGGTGCCGGTCTCGACCGGGGTCTCATCGCTCTCGCCTCGGCAGACTCTCCGTTAGGACTTCGATCGCCGTCTTGAGCTCCGAGGTCGCACCGGCGAGTTGACTGACGGTCTTGTCCGTCGTCTTGTCCAGTTCATCAGCGAAGTTCTTCACCTGCTCACAGTACCGCGACAAACCGTCGTCGAGCTGATCAAACACTTGCGCCAGCGATTTGTCGATCCCCTCGAAGCGAGCCTGATACCGCGTCCAGGCGTCGGCGACCGACTGCTCGTGTCGTCCGAGGTCGGCGGTCGACGCCTGCACGCGGTCGACGAGGTCATGCATCTTCCTCGTCGCGTCGGCGTTCGAGTGCATCGATTCCCGTATGTCGTGGGCGGCGCGTCCGACCGGCTCCGCAACCTCTGCGATGTGCCGCTGCGTCGATTCGATCACGCTCTGCAGCGCGTCGAGCCCCTCGACGAACCGGTTCATGCTGCTCAGCACTCGTTCGCTTTGCTGCGTGGATCGTTCGAGCCGCCCGGCGGCCGTCTGCAAACCGTCGAGTGAACCGGTGATCCGCTCCGCCGCGTTCGCACCAGCGGTGGTCATCTTCTGCGTCGCGGCGTCCAGCGTCTTCTGAAGGTTCGACGCAGCTTCCGTGCCGGAAGCGGTTAGCCGCTCCGCCAGTTGGTTCGACGCGCCGGCAAGCACGTTCTTGACCTCGCCGAGCGACTGCTGCAACGCTGCCGCCATGTCGGCGGTGTTCGACTGCATCGATGTCTTGATGGTCTCCAGCAGCGAATCGATTGCGCTGCGGGCATCGCGCTCGGTCTGCGCCAGTCCGTCGGTGGATGCCTGGAGAGTGCGGTTCAGATCCTGGACGGTCGCCGCCATCTCCTCGAACTGCGATCCGGTCTGTGAGCGCAGCGAGTCGGTGAAGCGAGCAAGAGCCTGTTCGATCATCTGGCCGCTGTCGGTCGACCGATCCGCGCGGAGCCCCTCGACCGCTTCCAGGAGCTTCTCGAGTTGCGGCGACAGGCGGTTCGCGATCTTCTCCTCAAGCGCCTGTTCGAGTGCGAACACCAAGTCGGTGTTGAAGCGCTCGAGCTGGGTCGCCGCGCGCTTCGCTTGTTGAAGCTGCTGCAGCGCGACTCCCTCCGGCGTGACCCGTTCGAGACGGTCCTCGACGGCGCCGACCCACCGATCGAGGGTGAGATGGAGAGACCGCGACGTGAAGCGTTCGACGAGCACGAATGACATGGAGCATCCAATGCCAGCGATCGACGTCCAGAACGCCAGCGCGGCGCCGGCCAGCAGTTCCTGCAGCGCCGCCGTGATCTCGCCCGGATTGCCGGAGGAGAGCCCCGCACTCGCCGCGCCGACGCCGCCGGCGAGGCCGATGAACGTGCCGAGGATGCCGGTGCCGGTCAAGAGGTTCGGCACGGCCTGGAAAAACCCGGACGAGAGGCGCGGAAAGATGATGGTGGCGTCGTTCAGGTACCGCGACACTTCGCCTGTGTTGCGGATCGGGTCGTCGGAGCCGGGGTCGGGAAGAATCAACGTCTCTACGAATTCTGTCCACGGTAGCCCCAGCGTCTTCTCGACCTCCTGGTTGTACGCCTCGAACCGCTTGGCCAGTGCTTTCCTGAGATGCGTCCTCGGCGAAGCGGGCGCGTCGCCTTCGCTGTCTTCGCTGAGTTCCAGGCGTACCTTGCGCAGCTTGCGCCCCAGGCGCACGGTCTGCCAAAGCAGATACCCGCCCGAGATGACCAGGAAAGCGAAAATGCCCGCGCAATACCACCAGACGAAGCCGGACGAGAGCGCGAAATCGAGGTTCATCGAGTGTGTCGGGCACCATTATTGCCCGGGTTCGCTGGGGCTCGTCGTTTCTCAGGGCGATGTCGCGCATGGGCCGACAGCCGAACCGCCTGCGCTCCTGCTCGGGTTCCTCACTTGGCGGCCCATGTCGGGCTACGAGCCGCGAAGCCTGATCGAAACAGAGCAGAGTGGTCCGCACTGGCATGGCCTCAGCTGTAGCCCGGAAAATTCATGACGTCGTCGAATCGGTCGCTGGCCGAGCCCTGATCGTTGAGCGAGAGAGGTCTGCGGTCGCCGCACGTGGCAGGTGGCAGCGTGGTGGAGCGGCGTGGCGTGGTTACGGGGCGTACGAGGCGCCAGACGCGGACAGCTTCGCCGACAGGGCGCCCCAGGCGCCTGTGTGGATTCCGCGAGCTGAGGGGGAAGCTGCGACGGGGCGCTACCCGGCGCGCGCCCCGAGTGCGAGGGCGATTTGGCGCCACGCGTCGAGGTCGGGCGTTGCCCGCGGCAGGTGCACAACGAGGCGCCGGACGGAGCGGACGACGTTGGCGCCGAGCTTGAGCAATCGGTCGCGCAGCCAGGTCACTTGGGTGCGGGCGCAGGCGGTGCGGGCGGCTCTCAGCCGCAGTTCCTGCATGAGCACGTAGGCGGCGGCCGTCAACAGGACCCGCAGCTGGTTTGCCCAGAACTTGGTGCAGCTCGTGCGGTCGATCTGCAAGCCGTCGAGCAGTTCCTTGATGCGGTTCTCGATGTCGCCGCGCCCGCAGTAGACCTTCTCGTAGATGAAGCGCGGCGTCTGGCGCAGATTGGTCACGACGAAGCGCGGGTTGTCCCGCGGCTGCCGGCCGGTGAGCTGCACGACTTCGGCCTTGATCACCACGCGGCGCTCACGAGCCCACGTGCCCGCGCGATAGCGGGTGTCGAGGTAGAAGTGCGCCGTCTTCTCACGCAGCATGTTCTCGGTGCGGGCCGCCACCATGACGGGCTCGGCAGCCCGCAGCAGGACGGCGTTCTTGGCCATCGCCACGACGTAGTCGAGCCGCGGCTCGGCATCGAGGAAGTCGAAGACCTCCGGGCAGGCGAAGCCCCCGTCGAGACGGACGAGAAAGCGTGCCTTGGGGAACGCGGACCGCAGCAGCGGGAGCAATCGACACAGCACGCTCAGCGTGCCGTCGGGCGCCTGGGCCTTGCCGGGTCGCAGCACCGCCGCGCACAGATACTGCTCGACCTCGCGGTCGAAGCTCACAAAGGCCAGCAATGGCAGGTAGCACCAGCTGTCGTAGTGCCCGTTGAAGAACGTCAACTGCTGCTCGCCATGCGTCGGGTCGTCGGTCGGGTCGAGGTCGATCGTGATGCGTCGCACCCGCCCGCGCAGCCGGCGACGATGCCGCTCGATGACCGACGTCGCCAGCTCGCGCCCCAGCCGATAGAGCGCGACGCGGCCCGCACCGTTCTCGAACCGCGAGACCGTCGGCTGCGACGCCAGCCGACCGCCCGCCACCGGGTCGCGCCCGAGCAGCAGCTTGTGGATCGGGTCGTCGGCGAGCCGGTCCGAATCGTTGCCGTCGGGATGACCGCAGGCGATGCCGAACACCCGCTGGCCGACCAGGTCCTCGAGCGTGTGCCGGACCTTCTCCGGTGCCCGGCGGTCGACCAGACACCGGCCGAACGCCTTGACCAGTCCGTAGACGCGCTCGGCGGCCTTGAGCAGCACGGCGCCGCCATCCGAGCTCGACTGCTCGCGGTCGAACGTGGCGACCAGCGGCTTGTCGAACAGATCGGGGAACAGAACAGACTATGCTATCGTGGGGTCCGTCACGCAAGGGCCTCCGTTGTGGCTAAACGTTTGGTAGCACAACGTTTGTACCACACGGAAGGCCCTTGCGTCTCGTCGCCAACCCCACCTTCACGCATAATCCGGGTTAGGACCGCGGAAGCAACGCTGCGACGCGGTGCGGGCATCCAACCCGCCCTGTCGGGCGGCAAGGCGTAGAGGGGACCATGCTCGCCAGCGAAACGCTGCCCGTCGAAGGCCGCCCGGAGAGCATCCCGTAATCGTGCCGGCCTGCTCGACAGAGGCCCGCGCCCATAAGCCGGTGGGCGATGACTTGGCGAAGCCCGCCGATCTCGATCCGTCCGTGGACGGTGCCCTCGGTCCACTGCAATCCGATTCTGAACGAGGGATACAACGAGGGGAACGAGCGCCCTGTAAATCCGTAAGGCTCCTGTTATCAATATGTTACGAGACGTCAGAATCGGAAGCCCCAGCCGTCGAGCGTGCGGCGCCACATGAGCCAGTCGCCCGGCGCGGGATCCTGCAGCATCGCGTCGGTGACCGGCGTGACGGCGGCACCGGGCTGGGCTTCCGCCGAGGACGCCCCGGCCGCCAGCAACGCGCCCGCCGCCAGAGTGAACAGACCACCTGCAATCGAGCACCGTCCGCGCATCGCACACTCCTCGCTGCCGGGTTTCGCGGCCGGCACCCTCCTGCGAGCCCGGCAGCTTCGCCGCTCTCGTTCGCGCGCCGCCCGCGCGCCGCCCGCACCTCCGTCCCAGGCCCTCGTTTCAGGGCACCGGGAAGCGGCCGATCCGGTCACCGCGTAGCCCTTCCTGGTCAGGGTCGGTTTCGCGCTCATGGTGCAGCTTCAGCTTCCGCTGGCGGTGTGGATGTCGGTATCCTGATGATATGGCGGATCACGAGCATCTCGTTACGACCGACCAGCTGAACGCGGCCGTCGGTGAGGTGCGGGTGGAAATCGCGAACCTCGACAAGCGGCTCACCGGCGAGCTGGCGGAGTTGCGGACGGAAGTCCGCACGGGGTTTGCCAACGTGAACACCGCCATCGCGAAACTCGCCGAACAGCACGCCCGCACCGAAACGCACCGCCTGCGCTGGACGCTCGGCGCGATCGTGGCGGGGTCCGCGCTCGGTGTCGCGATCCTGCGCCTCCTCGACGGTTGAACAAGCCCGCCGGGCCCCACGGCCGGCCCCCTGCGGGTCCGGCCGCGGGGCCGCTCTCGTGCCGGCGCCGCCGCCGCCGTCTACGGCGCCGGGAAGCGGCCGATCCGGTCGCCCTCGGCGACCTGGCCCACCCAGATCTCGTCGCCGACCTGAATCGCGACGGTGCCCAGGATGATCAGATCGTTGGACGGATAGTTGACGACCTCGCGGGCCGTCATCTGCCGCGGATCGACCTCGGCGACCCGCGAGCTCACCCCGTCGCAGGCGCCGTCCCGGATGCACTCCCGGATCGACTCGCGCGTCGGACCGATGTGACCGGCGGCGAGCAGGTTCTCGTTGGCGCCCCAGCGGACGTTGTCGATGTGGAAGCCGACCTCCACGCCCTCCTTCTGGATGGGCATCCGTCCCCGCGACAGGCGGATCAGCGACTGCGCCCCGTAGCCCCCGACGTAGTACCACTGGCCGTCGCGCGAGATCTCCAGCCCGTTCGGGCCGATGTCCTCGCTTCCCGGCACGAGGCTCCAGCCCGCTCCGGGCGCCCACTGCCAGATGTTGCCCGCCGCCGGGCTCGTCGAGGCGAAGCCGCCCTCGGGCAGCGCGACCACCGAGTTCAGCCCGATGCCCTCGGGCGCCACGGCGCAGCCGACCCACGTGACCGTCGGCGGCCCGTCGCCGGTGCGCAGGTCGAAGACCTCGATCGACTCGCGCGCCCCGTGCCCGACGACCAGCAGCGTGTGGTTGACGCCGTCCGAGTCGCGCAGGTAGAGGCCGTGCGGCCGGAAGTCGCTCGTCAGCGGCCCCGGGCAGTCCGCGTAGGTCTCGGTGTCGTGGTCCGACTGCCCGGTCGCGGGCGAGAAGAGCGAGGTCGCGGTGTTGTCCCGGGTGTCGGCCAGGTAGATATCGCCCCCGTCCACCATGCTGGCGACGACGACCCAGGGCGAGTCCGGGATCGGGGCGAAGTCCTCCGGGCTCACCGGCCCGCACAGGAACTCGACCTCCCCGGCCGGATCGCAGCCCTGCGCCAGCGGGCCCGTCGCGCCCAGCAGCACCAGCGCGCCCGCCATGAGCATCCCGAGCATCGTTCGTGTCCTCATGAGATGTCCTCCCTCGGCACGGATTGGAACGTCCTTCGGAAAACGTGATCTTAACGCGCAGCCCCGTCCGTGTCCCGCGCTACCGGGGCGGATAGCCGCCGATCCAGATCGGGCTCGACCAGGCCATGGCGCCGTTCACCTGGCGGACCCGGACGTAGTAGTAGTCGCCCTGCCGCGGGTCGTCCCCGTCGGTGTGACTGAAGCTGACGTCGCGCGGCGCGTTGCGGAGCAGGCGGCGAAGCGTGATGCGGTCGTCCGGATAGTCGTCGGTCGGCAGCCCCCGCTCGATGCCGCCGGCGTTGAGCGTGAGCCGCACCCGGCGCTCCGGAATCTCCGCCGGCGGCCGGAAGAAGGGTTGCGTCACGGCGCTCTCGCGGGCGGCTTCGAGCTCGATGGTGACGGCGGCGCTGGGCCGGATGCCGGAGAGCGTCATGCGCAGCGAGCTGGTGTCGCCGCGCGTGTGGGTCGCGAAGCGGGCGCCGTTGCGCGCCGGCTCGAGCTCGACGTGCTGGGTGGCCGGGTTCGCGAAGTCCGTCCCGGCGATCCGCTCGAGCACCGCGCCGCGCACCCCGAGCTGCCCGCGCCAGTGGCGCCAGCCGCGCGGCGCATCGCCCGGGTGCAGCGGCGCCGCGTCGGAGGAGAACGAGAGGAGCCATTCCTCCACGTCGGCGGGCCGCCCGCGGCCGACGCCGTAGCGCTCGTTCCAGATCGGCTCGTCGTTCCTCAGCAGCGTGATCGACTCGATCGGCTCCGTCCCGATCACGCGTCCCGCGACGGCCCGGCTCTCCGCGTACTCGCCGCGCTGGCCCATCGCCGTGCCGTTCACGGTCACGTCGAGGATGATGCGCTCGCCGGTCGTGGCGTAGGTCCGCCGCGCCTTCAACGCGTCGAATACCGCGTCCCGGGACAGCGCCGACGCCAGCACCGCGCCGAGGCCGCCGCCCTGCGCCGCCGAGCCGGCGTTCGGAGCGGACCGGCCCGGATGCGACAGGCGGTCGTCCGACGCCGCGACCAGCCCGACCTGGTGGCCGTGCGACAGGTACTGGCGGACGAACGACTCGAAGGTGCCGCGCGTCGACATGATCTCGATCAGCGGCTCGAGCCGCGGGTCGGACTGCCGGTAGTCGCCCGGCTCGTGGGCGTGCGCGATGACGAGCACGTCGGCGGGGTCGTAGCGTGCATGCAGGCCCTGGTACAGCTCGGAGAGGGTCGGGTGCTCGAGCGCCGACACCCGGTCGCCGCCCTCCGCGGTGCGCAGCAGCACGTTGTGATGACCGCCGAAGCGGGCAGGCCGCGTCCACTCCCAGCCGAGGTACGGGATGAACCGGCCCGGCGCGTCGAACGCCTGCACCGCGCTCCGGGTCAGCTCCCACTCGGCGGTATCCAGCCCGACGTCGTGCGCCGCGTGGGCGACGAAGTCGAGCCGCGCGTCGTCGCGGGCGAACGTCATGAAGGCGTCGACCGTGCCGACCCCTTCCGCCTGGCCCGAGTGACCGTGCGTGTCGCCCCAGTAGATGCGGCGCGCCGGATTCTCCTCGACGAGCACAGGGTTGGCGGCGCCGCGGATCTCGCCGTCCTCGGAGCGGATCGCGATCCAGTGCGGCCCGGACTCGTCCAGGGTCAGCTCCACGACGCTGATGGCGTCCGTCCCGGCCGGCGTCGCGGCCCGCACGTCGCCGTCGACGAGAATCTCGAACGCGGGAATGGCGCCCGCCGCCCGGTTGCGGAACGCATCCTCGGCCCGCACCGACAGCTCGAAGGCCTCGCCCGGCTCGACCACGCTGGGCGCGACGCCGTGCACGCCGGCCACGGCCGCCCCGCTGATGGCGAACGGCAGGATCGGGAGCGGGCGCCACTCGCCGGACCCGTCGAGATCGACGTGGAGCGGCAACGGCACGCGCGCGCCGGAGGCGCTGCTCATCAGCAGGCCCTGCCCGCCGCCGCGCGTGTCGCCGTAGGTGACGGTCACCGTCTCACCCGGGTCGACCTGGCCCGCGACGACCCGGAAGACGAGCGCCGGCGCCGGAGCCTCCTCCTCGCTGTGCGGGCCGTTCGCCGTTTGGACGCCGGCCTCGAACGCCGCGTCGGTGTCCGAGGTCTCGATGGTCACGTAGCCGTCGCCGGCCGGGTCGTCGGCCTGGAACGGACCGAAGTCGACCGCGGCGTGCCGCGCCGCCCGGAAGCCGCCCCCGGTCGCCACCGGGCGCGTGCCGGCCGTCCAGGTCTGGCGGATGGTCTGGTAGGTCCGTGCCGCGAACGGGCCGAGCGACTCGGCGCTCAGCTCCCCCAGCGCCCCGGGCTCGTCGTGCAGCGTGAACTGCCGCACCAGCCGGTCGATGGTCGCGCCCTCGCGGAGCGCCTCCCGGCCGCTGGGCGGCCGCGTCGCCTGCAGGCGCACGCCCGGTCCCTCGCGACCCGCTTCCCCGCCGCCGAGGGCGTAGGCGTCCACCCAGTCGGCGAGGACCCGCGCGCGCTCGGCAATCGTCGTCTCGTCGGTCGGACCCGCCGCCACGTCGGCCTTGAGCTGCTCGACGGCGGCCCGCAGCTCCGGCGCGAGGTAGTCGTCCGGGGTGCCGTCGTCCTCCCCGCCGCCGCAGCCGGCGGCGGCGATCAGCAGCAGCGCCGCGAGGCGGCGCGCCGCAAGCCACCACCGGCCGGTCGACAGCGAGGCCGCGGCAACGCGCGCCATCGCCACGGACTAGGCCGGCGGCACGAACGCGAGGAAGCGCCGCGGGTTGTCGACCAGGATCTTCCGGATCGACTCCTCCGGGACGCCGGCGTAGCGCAGCTTGGGCACGAACTGCATCAGCACGGACGCCCACCCGTGGCCGTAGTAGCGCTTGAACTGGCGCATGTTGCCCTGGTCGGACGACAGGAGGATGTGATCCTCCAGGCCCGCGTCGAGCAGATCCTGCACCATCCGCACCTTGTCGGCTTCGGGAATGTCGGAGCGGCCCATCTCGTGCCCCAGCGTGTCGAGGCCGACGAAGGCGCCGCGCTTCGCAATCGCCGTGTGCGTGGCCAGCGGGTCGTGCTCCGGCTTGATGGTCGCCATGTGGCCGATCACGACGTGCGAGAGATCGACGCCCGCGCCCTCGATGACGTCCATCTGCTCCATGGCGCAGGTCGGGCAGCTCTCGTGCGGCGTGTGCGTGAAGATCGGCAGCCCGGTCCGCAGGTGGGCGCGGGCGATGGCGCGGTGCACCTTCCGCTCGTCGGGCCGCATCTCGAGCGACGAGGCGATCTCGCCGAACGCGCCCCAGCGCTGCGCGGCGGCGTCGGCCACCAGCTCCTCGACCAGCTCGTCCTCGGACATCTCGGCCACGCGCACCGGGTAGATGGCGAAGCCGATGTCCTCGAAGTAGCCGCCGGCCATCACGATGCGCACCTCGCTGCGCGCGGCGATGGCGTTCAGATGCTCCACCTGCTCCGGCGAACGCCGGCCGGTGGCCGCATCGACGATGCAGCCGAGCCCGTCGAAGGCGCAGGCCTGAAGCTCCTCGACCGCGAGGTCGACGTCCGCGCGGCCCACGTGCTCGTGGAACAGCGTGGCCCCGTCGGCGAGCGCGGCCGGATCGAGGTCGCCCTGCAGGGTGCGGATGACGGCCCCTGCCGGAAACTCGGGCGGCGCCACGCTCGTGAAGCGCTGCTGCGCGCGCAGCGGCGGCAGTCCCACGCCGGAAACGGCGGCGCCGGCCGCGGCGGCCGTGCCGAGCAGACCGAGGGCTTCGCGTCGCGAGTACTGGCGCTGTCGTGCGGTCGGGTCGATCATGATCCTCTCCGTTCCATCCTCGTGTTCAGTGCTCAATGTCCAATGTTCAATGCGTGCGCAGCGGTGTCCGCTGCGTGAGGCATCCTACTACACGGCCGGCCGCCAACGGGACCACCGCCGGGACGCTCGGGAAGCGCCGCACGCGCCCGGCCTGATCAGAGCGTCCTCAGGAACGCGATCAGCAAGTCCCGGTCGCGGGCGTTCAGCGACAGCCCGTAGCGGTGGCCGGGTACGGCGCGAGCGCTGCCCCCGAGCCCCGGAAATCCGGTCGGGCGATAGTCGGGCCGGAGGCGGGCCGGATCGAGCCAGTCCTCCAGCGTCGCCACCGATCCGCCGTGCCCCAGCGGACCCCGGTACCACAGCCCCTTCAGCGACGGCACCTTGTAGTAGCCGGTGCCCCGCCGCGTCCGCAACGCGAGGCCCGGGTCGGTGTCGATGGGCTCGTCGAGAATCCGGTAGCGCCCGCGGTGCTCCGGCGGCGGCCGGAAGCCGGAGACCGGCAGCAGCCGGTTGTTCGTGTACAGCGGCGGCGTGTGGCAGCGCCCGCACCCCTCGCGCTCGAAGACGGCCCGGCCGGCCTGCGCGCGCTCGTCCGGCGGATTCGGGTTGGGCGGCGGCTCCAGCGCATAGAGGTAGCTTGCCAGCGCGTACAGTTGCGCATCGCCGTAACGGCTGCCGGTGCCGACGAAGCGCCCGCGCCCCGGCGCGGGGCGCTCCCGGCCTCCCACGCCGGCGGGCATGTAGCCGCCGTAGCTCGCGAGCATGTCGATGGTCTGGTTCGCGGCCGAGTAGCGCATCAGGTCGCCGATGGCGCGGTGGCGCACCAGGCCGGTGGCGTCGAGATACCGGCGCTCGCGGATGCCGATCAGATCGGGCACGCGCGCCGGGTGGGCGATGCTCGTCCCGTGGCGGATCACGACACCGCCCGGCACGCTGGCCAGCGTCGCCAGCAGCCGGTCCCGCGGCAGGCTGAACGCAGGGTCGTCCGCGGCCCACGGCGCGAACGTCAGCGGACGCAGGCCGGCCCTGATCGCCTGCAGCGGCGCCCCCGCCAGGTCGCGCGCGATGGAGCGGTCGAACGGGAAGTTGCCCTGCGCGCCCGGCACCACGGTGCCATCCGGCAGCACGCGTGTGTGGCACATCGCGCAGGCGAGGTTGCCGACCTCGAGCACGCCCTGCCGGCGTATCACCCAGCGGGCGTACGGCATGACGCCGTCCGACGCAAGCGGCACGCCGACCTCGGCGTACCAGGCCGGATCGGTCACGTGCCGCGGACCGACCGGCCCGTTGTAGCCGATGGGCGCCGAGAAGACGAGCTCGCCGGCGGCCCAGTCCGGCGGATCGACCGGCTCGGCCGGGCCCAGCACCACCTCCGGCGCCTGCCGTGCGAGCCGCTCCCGGTAGCCCGCCGGCTCGCGGTCCGGGTGGTAGATCGGATAGCTCCTGAAGACGGGCCGCACGGGCAGCCGGTAGTAGTAGTCCTCCGGGACGTGCCGCGGCGTGAACTCGGGAACGGCGAGCGGCAGCTCGAAGTCCGCTACCTCGGCGGCATCCCAGGTCCGCGGAATCCCGGCCGGCCCCTGTAGCGCGACGACGGCGACGGCGAGCCAGGCGCCGGGCTGCAGGGACATGCCGTCAGACCCGCCGCGCGATGACGACCCAGGCGTCCGCGTCAGGCGACCACTCCTTGCCGGCATAGTCGCCGAGGACGGCGTCGACACGGAACCCGGCCGCCTCCAGGCGCTCGGCCAGCTGCGGGACCGTGACGGTGCGAAACGCGAGGGAGAAGCGGTGCGCGGCGCGCCGGCCGCCGCGCCACTCCAGGAACTCCTGGTCGAACACGGTCAGGCCGTGCTCGCGCACTTGCCGCACGGACTCGATCAGGGTGACCCGGCGACCGCCGCCCATGGGCCCGCGCAACGCCACCTGGCGGCGGTACTCGCGCCACCGCGGCAGCTCCGCCACCAGGTCCACGCCGAACGTCCCGCCGCGCGGCAGGACGGCGGCCACCGCCGCGAGCGTCGCCGTCAGGTCGGCGTCCGAGAGCAGCGACTGCAGCATGCCGTACGGCGCCATGACCAGGCGGCAGCGCCAGCGCCGGCGAAACGGCAGGGCGCGGATGTCGCCGCGCACGATCGACGTGCGCCCGCTCAGGCCTGCCCGGCGAATCCGCCGCCGCAGCCGGCGCAGCATCGCCTCCGAGCGGTCGATGCCGACGAAGCGCTGCGCGACCCGGGCCACCGGCACCGACAGGCGGCCGGTGCCGCAGCCCAGCTCCAGCACCGGGCCGTCCGCGCGCCGCGCCAGGTCGGTCCAGAACCGGACGTCGCGGCGGCCGATCGTGCGCCGGTTCTCCCAGTCGTAGAACGGCGCGTAGGCATCCCAGCCCGCCCAGCCGGCGGCGCTGCTGTCCGCGGTCATCACCACCCGTTTCCGCCGTAGTATAGGAAAGCTCAGGTCGCGGCGCGGCCGCACAGAAGAGAGGATGCCAACATGAGGTCGCTGTTGATTACGTCCATCGCCGTAGCGGCCGCCGGCGGCGCCGCGCTCGCCCAAGGCCCGGGAGCGGAAAGGCCGTGGCAGACCTACGGCACCGAGAACGGCGAGTGGCGCAGCTACGCCGGCGACATCGCCGGCACGAAGTACTCGCCGCTCGACCAGATCGACGCCGGCAACTTCAGCGATCTGGAGGTCGCGTGGGAGTGGACGTCGATCGACAACCTCGTCAGCCGCACCACGCCCGGCGGCGGCGAGTGGTGGGGGCCGCTCGACGCCATCGTCGACTCGCTGGTCGAGGACAGTCCGGACCTCTACCGCAGCAGCCAGCCCCCCAACCCGTCGCGCCTGCAGGCGACGCCGCTGATGGTGGACGGCGTGCTCTACCTCAACACGCCGCTGTCGCAGGGCGTGGCGGTCGACGCGGCCAGCGGCGAGACGCTGTGGGTCTTCAACCCGAAGAGCTACGAGGAGGGGACCCCGACGATGAGCTCGCCCTGGACCCAGCGCGGCGTCGCCTACTGGACGGACGGCGCCGGCGACGAGCGCATCTTCTGGGGCACCGGCAACGGCTACGTGGTCTGCGTCAAGGCGAAGACCGGCCAGCCCTGCCCCGATTTCGGCCCGGACGGCAGCGGCATGGTCGACGCGATGGTCGGCATCCCGCGGGTCGAGCGCGAGGCGCGCGACTACCTCAACGCCATGCTCTACTCGATCAACTCGCCGCCGATCGTCGTGCGCGACAAGGTGATCCACGGCTCGCAGATCGCCGACCGGCGCATCACGAAGGAGGCGCCGCCCGGCTGGGTCCGCGCCTGGGACGTGCGGACTGGCGAGCACGCCTGGGACTTCCACACGGTGCCCAACAGCGCCGACGAGTTCGGCGCCCAGACCTGGCTGAACGACTCGTGGCGCTACTCGGGCAACGCCAACGTGTGGTCGATGCTGGCCGGCGACAACGAGCTGGGCTACGTCTACCTGCCCACCGGCACCACCACGAACGACTACTACGGGGCCGACCGGCCGGGCGACAACCTCTTCTCGGAGTCGATCATCGCGGTCGACGTCGAGACCGGCCAGCGCATGTGGCACTTCCAGGCGGTCCACCACGGGCTGTGGGACTACGACTTCCCGACGCACCCCAACCTGGTCGACGTGGTGGTCGACGGGCGCCCGATCCAGGCGCTCGCGCAGGTCAGCAAGCAGGCCTTCGTCTACGCCTTCGACCGGGTGACCGGCGAGCCCGTCTGGCCGATCGAGGAGCGCCCGGTGCCGCAGGAGACGAACATGCCGGGCGAGGTGCCGTCGCCGACGCAGCCGTTCCCGACGAAGCCGGCCCCGTTCGACTACCAGGGCGTCACCATCGACGACCTGGTCGACTTCACCCCGGAGATCCGCCAGATGGCGCTCGACGTGGTCGGCAACTTCAGGATCGGGCCCCTGTTCACACCGCCCGGGCGGCCCATCGCGGGCGGCACGCAGGGCACCCTGATGCGGCCGCCCGACTTCGGGGCCGCGGGCTGGGCCGGCGCGGCGGTGGATCCCGAGACCGGGATGCTCTACATCCCGTCGCGCAACGTCGCCGTCGCCATCCCCCTCTACACGCCCGACGCGGCCCTCGGCGCCACCATGCGCTACACGCACGGCGCGCCGGAGGCGGATCGGCTGCGCCAGATCCGGGAGGGGCTGACGTACCAGGCGCGCATGCCGCAGGGCCTGCCCCTGCTCAAGCCGCCCTACTCGCGGATGACCGCCATCGACATGAACACCGGCGAGCACGCCTGGATGGTCCCGCTCGGCGACGGCGACCGCATCCGCAACCATCCCCGCCTGCGCCACCTGAACCTGCCGCCGCTCGGCGACGGCGCCATCGGCGGGCCGCTGCTGACGAAGACCCTGCTCATCAGCACCGTGCCGACTGCGGGCAGCCGCGGCGGGCCGGCCCTCGTCGCCTGGGACAAGCAGACCGGCGAGATTCGCGGCACGGTCGATCTGCCCGCCGGCACCATCGGCACGCCGATGACCTACCTGGTCGACGGCCGGCAGTACATCGCCGCCACCATCGGCGGCGGGCCGCGGCTGGTGGCCTTCGCGCTGCCGGCGGACTCTCCCTGACGCCGCGCAGCGTCCGCCGCAGCCCCGGACTCACCGACGGCGATAGACGTCCCGGCGATGTGCTACCCGCACGACGAGAACGATGAGGGAATCGTCGAGAACTTCGTAGACGATGCGGTAGTCACCGACACGGACCCGACGCAGGCCGAGAAGATCACCCTTCAGGGTGCTTCCCCGGTGCGGACGCTGTCGAAGGTCGTCGATCGCGCGCACGATTCGGCGGCGTTCAGCCTCCGGAATGCGGTCGAGTTCCCTGGCCGCGCTCTGCTTGATCCGAACGGAGTAGCTCATCCCTGACTCTGTCCCAGTTCAGCACCGGGTCGGCAGGATCGCGCAGGCGCTCCAGCGCTACAGAAAGGTCGTCGAAGTCCTCCAGGTAGCGTTCCACCGCTTGACGGATGATGTCGGCTCGGCTTCTGTGCAGCGCCCGCGCCGCGGCATCCAGCGCATCAACGACGGTATTCGGCAGGCGTGCCGTGATCTGACCCACAACCGGACTCCTTGGGTTCATGTGATGTCGTTGACATTATTGTAGCTCTTGCGCGTGTTGCCCGCGGAACGCCATTTCCGAGGCTGGCCCTTCAAGCGGGCCCCTGTTTCTTGCGGCGGAACGCCCGTTCCACCTCGCGCCGCCGGTCGATCGCGATCTTCACCATGGTCGGCATGGCCGTCGTCACCAACGAGTCCAATCCGTAATGTAAGCTGAAATCAGATGCGGCTTCCGGACCGGGCGCACCACCGTACCTTCCCCTGCCACTTCCAACCGCACGTCCGCGCCGCGGCCGTCGAGCGCCGCTCCGGCCCCGGCCGGCCGGCGCCGCAACCGACCCGGCCGCGGCCCGTTCCGGCGCACGCGGCGGCGGTGACGCCGCCATGAGCGGCCGCTGCCGGCGTGCCGCGGACATGCCGGTGGCAGCCGACTCGCTCTTCGAGTGGCACCGGCGGCCGGGCGCGTTCGAACGGCTGGCGCCGCCGTGGCAGCGCATCGCGGTCGTGGCGCGCAGCGGCGGGAGCCTGCAGCCGGGCAGCCGTGTGACGCTCAGGCTGCACGCCGGCCCGCTGGCCGTGGACTGGCTGGCCGAGCACGGACCGCTCGAGCCCGGGCGTTCGTTCGTCGACCGCCAGCTCTCCGGGCCGTTCCGGGCGTGGACGCACCGCCATCTCTGCGAGCCGCGCGGACCGACCGCGTCGACGCTCGTCGACGACGTGCGGTACGAGCTGTTCGGAGGACCGGTCGGCGCGCTCGGAGACGGCTACGCACGGCGCGAGATAGACCGCCTGCTGGCGTACCGCCACCGCGTGACCGCCCGCGATCTGGGCTGGCATAATCAGTACGGAGGGCAAACCATGAAGGTGGCCGTGACCGGAGCGACGGGATTGATCGGGTCGGCGCTGGTACCGTTCCTGAGAAGCGGCGGCCACGACGTCGTGCCGTTGCGCCGGGGGGCAGCCGCCGGCGGCGGCGCACCGAGCTGGGACCCGGCGAGCGGCGCCGTCTCCGCCGGCGCGCTCGACGGCGTCGATGCCGTCGTGCACCTCGCGGGCGAGAACGTCGCCGGCGGGCGCTGGACGTCGGCACGGAAGGCGCGCATCCGCGACAGCCGCGTCGACGGGACGCAGCGGCTCGCCGAAGCGCTGGCCGGCCTCCCCGGGCGGCCCCGGACGCTCGTGGCCGCCTCGGCCATCGGCTTCTACGGCGACCGGGGCGAGCAGCGGCTCGACGAGGCGGACGCGCCGGGCAACGACTTCCTGGCCGACGTGTGCCAGGCCTGGGAGGCGGCAGCCACCCCGGCGCGCAACGCCCGCATGCGGGTGGTGCACCTGCGGATCGGCATCGTGCTGACGCCGGCGGGAGGCGCGCTCGGCCAGATGCTCCTGCCGTTCCGCATGGGCGTCGGCGGCGTGATCGGCTCCGGCCGGCAGTACATGAGCTGGGTCGCGCTCGACGACGTGCTGGGCGGCATCCTGCACGCGCTGCGGACGGACGGCCTGGCCGGTCCGGTGAACATGGTCTCGCCGAACCCGGTCACGAACGCGGAGTTCACGAAGACGCTGGGACGGGTCCTGCGGCGCCCCACCATTTTTCCGCTGCCGGCCTTCGGCGCCCGCCTGGCCTTCGGCGAGATGGCCGACGCCCTGCTGCTGTCGAGCACGCGCGTCGAGCCCGCGCGCCTGCGGGAGAGCGGCTTCGAGTTCGGCTATCCCCGCCTGGAGGACGCGCTCCGCCACGTGCTCGGCCGAACAGCGCCCTGAGCCGCCGTCGGGACTCCCAAAGGCGCGCACAGCGCGCCTCGGCGGGAGCGGCGCGGGGCGAAGGGCCCCCGCAAGCGGACGCCGGGGGCTTGGGGCGCAGCCCCATCTGGAAGAGGTCGCGCACAGCGCGCCTCGGCGGGAGCGGCGCGGGGCGAAGGGGTCCCCGCAAGCGAACGCCGGGGGCTTGGGGCGCAGCCCCATCTGATTGAAGCCGCTACGCGGGCAGGCCGCGGTACCACGTCCCGAGCGCCGCGCCGATGGCGTGCGGGCGATCCTCCTGCACGAAGTGCAGGCCGGGGCCGATGTCGACGGCCGTCAGCTTCCGCATGTGCGCACGGCACCAGCCCACCAGCTCCTTGCGCAGGATGGCGCCCGGCCGCGCGTAGAGGAGCAGCTTGGGCACGTCGCATTCCGAAAGCCAGGTGGCGTAAGCGTCGACGAGCGCCGCCACGTCGGCCGGCTCGCCGTCGATGGGGATCTCGTTCGGCCAGCGCCAGACCGGCTTGCGGCTCGCCGGCGCCCGGAACGGTTCGCGATAACGCTCCATCTCGACGTCGGTCAGCCGGCGTTGTATCGCGCCCGGCAGCACCTGCTCGACGAACGCGTTCTGGCCGACCACGAGATCCCAGCCGACCTCCGGCGTGCGGAACGCCTCGAACACCGGCCGCACGGTGCGCGGCCACTCGTCCCAGCTCACCGGCCGCACCAGCGCCTCCATGAATGCAAGGCCCCGCACGTTGGGCGCGTGCCGCCGCGCGTAGTGAAAGCCGAGCGCCGACCCCCAGTCGTGTAGCACCAGGGTGAGCCGCCGCAGGCCGAGCGCGTCGATGAAGCCGTCGACGTAGCGCGCGTGGTCGACGAAGCGATAGTCGAGATCCGGCTTGTCCGACCGCCCCATGCCGATCAGATCCGGCGCCACGCAGCGCGCATCGCCCGCCAGGTGCGGCATGACGTTGCGCCAGAGGTAGCAGGAGGTCGGATTGCCGTGCAGGAACAGCAGCGGATCGCCCTCGCCCGCCTCGACGTAGTGGATGCGGGAGCCGGCCACGGTCACGAACCGCGACTCGTACGGCATCTCCGCCGAGATCGTCTCTTCAGTCATGCGGGGGAATGGTTGCAGCGGGACGGCGGGAAGGGAACCGGATCGGACGGCGGGAGGGCCGGACGCCCTCCCGCCGTCAGGATGACCTGCTACTGCTGGTTGTCGTTGGCCAGGTTCTGCTGCGACGGGAACTCGGCCTGGCACAGCGGGCAGCCGATCACGTAGTCGTTCTTCGACAACTGCAGCCGCTCTCGGCGCTCGGCCATCTCGCGCTCGAACTCCTCGTCGGTCAGCGCGAAGCCCTGCCCGATGTTGATGAACATGTTGGCCACCGAGCGCCGGCCGCCGCCCGACCAGTTGCGCGGGTCGGCCACGTTGCGGTTGGCCACCGTCGTGTCGTGCCAGCCGATGATGTGCAGGATGGTGCCCTTCGGCAGCAGCGGGGCGTGGTCGTCCTCGTAGATGTACTGCTTCACCCAGTTGTGGTCGTAGCCGGCGCAGGTGAGCTGCTGGACGTTGTGCCCCCAGATGGCCTCCAGGCACATGCGCGTGCCGGGCGCGTGCTGGTGCGGCTCGAACAGCACGATCTTGGTGTGCTCCTCCAGCACGCGGTACGCGTGCAACTGCTGGCCGGCGACGTTCGGCTTCATGTCGATGTCGACGCCGTTGCCCAGGACGTTGCTCGTGTACTTCATCTCGGGCTCGTAGCCCTCGGGGTGCAGCTTGAACGCGAACTTCAGGTGCGCCCGGGTCTCGCGGCCGTTCGAGTGCAGGTGGGCGTTCTCCAGGTTCAGCCGCGAGCCGGCCGAGAGCAGCCGCCCGGCCTCGGGCGGGAACACGTCCGCGTTGCGGCCCACCTCGTGCACGGGCCAGCGCGTCGTGGTCTCGCCGTCCTCGCCCTCGGGGGCGATGGTCTCGTAGGTCATGTGGTGGAACACGTAGCGCCCGCCCACCGTGTTGCTGCCCTGCGAGCGGGGCACGTCGTTGAACTCCTTGACCTCCACCGCCGCCACGTAGCGGTCCTCGTCCAGGCCGATCGGAATGGTGCCCAGCGACGTCCACTTGTCGGGCGCCGCGGCCGGCACGACGACCTCGTTCGACTCGATGATCAGGTCGGGCTCGCCGATCGTCCACTGATCGGGCCCGGCGAACTGGCGCGGCGGCGGGAGGTCGGCCGGGTCGCCGAGCGGGGCCCCGTTGTCGGCCCAGATCCCGATGGCCTCGATCTCCGCCTCGCTGAGCGACGGGTCGTTCTTGTAGTGCTGGATCCCGATGTCCTTCTCGATGAACCAGGGCGGCATGGCGCCGCGCTTGTTGCGGAGCGCGGTCCGGGCCTTGATGGCGCGCGCCCAGGGCCGGACCTCCTCGTAGGTCAGCAGCGACATCGGCGCCACCGAGTCGGGCCGGTGGCATTCCTGGCAGCTCCGCTGCAGGATCGGCGCAATGTCCCTGGCGAACGTGACCTCGCGGGCCGCGCCCTCCGTGCCGGGCTGGGCGCCCGCGGCGACCGGCACGAGCACACCGACGACCAGCAGTCCGAGCCGATGCATGCCTCTCATCGCAACTCCCTTCGAGATGAGCCGAACAGTTGCCTACGGCGCAGGCCCTAGTATCCCCGCAAATCGCTCGGGAGGCAACGGGGTGCCGCCGCCGCGCCGGCCTTACTCGGCGGGTTCTATCCTCAAGAGCGCGGCCTCGTCGGCGTCCGTCAGGACGTAGAGCAGCCCGTCGGGCCCCTGGCGCACGTCGCGGATGCGCTGGCGCAGCTCGGTGAGCAGCCATTCGCGGCGCTGCTCCTCCCCCTCCGCGTTGAAGACGATGCGCTCGAGGTGCCCGGTGTTGCGGATGCCGCCGGTCCGCAGCGCGCCGACGAACAGGTCGCCCTGCCACTGCGGAAACCGGTCGGCGTCGTAGAAGGCCATCCCCGACGGCGCCACGGAGGGCAGCCACACGATCTCGGACTGCTCCATCCCCGCCTGCCACGGCCGCGACGCGACGCGCGGTCCGGCGTACTGCCGGCTGTAGGAGACGACCGGCCAGCCGTAGTTCCGGCCCGGGCGGATGATGTTCAGCTCGTCGCCGCCGAGCGGCCCGTTCTCGTGCGCCCACAGCTCGCCCGTCGCGGGATGAAGGGCCATGCCAAGCTGGTTGCGGTGTCCCAGCGAGTAGATCTCCGGGCGGTGGCCCTCCCGGCCCGCGAAGGGGTTGTCGTCGGGGATGCCGCCGTCGTCGCGCAGCCGCACGACCTTGCCGACGGTGTCGCCCGGGTCCTGGGCGCGGCCGCCCTGCTCGCCGAAGGCGCCGCCGACCGTGAGCAGGAGCGTCCCGTCCGCCGCGAACACGACCCGCGACGCGCCGGCGCCGCTGCCGTCCAGGGGATCGGACGCGAACAGCGTCTCGACGTCGGCCAGCGCCGCCCCGTCCAGCCGCCCGCGCGCGAGCGCCACGCGGACGCCGTCCTCGCCCGGCCGCGAGTAGGTGAGATACACGAGCCGGTTCGCGTCGAAGCGCGGGTGCAGCGCGATGTCCATCAGGCCGGCCGCGCCGACCGCGTGGACCGCCGGCACGCCCGCGACCGGCCGCGGATCGAGGACGCCGTCGCGGATCACCCGCAGGCGCCCCGCCCGCTCCGTGACGAGCAGGCGGCCGTCCGCCAGGAAGGCCAGCGCCCACGGATGCGACAGGTCGCGCGTCACGACCACCAGCCGGATCCGGGCTTCCGCGGTCTCGATGACCAGCGGCCCCGCGGGTAGGAGCACCGGCGGCAGGCCCGGCGTCTCCTGCTGGGCTGCCGGCAGGGCAACGGCCAGCAGGCAGCCGCCCAGGGCTGCCGCCAGCATCACGGCGCACCGTGCGGCACGTCGCATGCCTACTGCTGCTGCGCCGCGGCGTCCTGGACGCGGGCGCCCGCGAGCATGTTGTAGAGGCCGTAGTTGCCTTCGTGACAGGCGTACTCGAACACCAGGTTGCCGCGCTTCATCGGCAGCTCCGCGGTGAACGGCCGCGTGAAGGTCGTCGGGTCGTTCACGGTGTACTCGTAGAGCAGCGTGTCCTCAGCCGCCAGGCTGAAGCGTTCCGTCAGGTGCAGGTGGGCGCCGGTCCCGGCCGCCTGCGCGACCGACGGGTTGAAGCTCGCAGTCTTGGCGGTGAAGTTGGTCGACTCGATCACCAGCGTGTCGCCGTCCCAGTAGCCGCGCGAGTCGCCCATCCACTGGCGGATGCTCGCCGGCAGGTGGTCGCGCCCGTCGAGCGGCACGATGCGGGCGTCGTGCACCATCTCATGGAAGATCACCACGTAGTCGGACGTCTGGAAGAGCTGGATGTTCTGGTTGTAGCCGGCCGGCACGATCGGCGGACCCGAGTTGAAGCCGAGCAGGCAGCGCTCGGCCAGGCCGCGGTCCTCGTGGCTGTCGGTGCCGATGCCGGCGGCCCGGACGCGGACCGGCAGGGTGCCGCCCACGTCCTCGGCCAGCGAGAGCTGCTGCATCTCGACACCCGGCTGCAGGGCCGGCAGGCGCCCGTCGGGCGGGTCGACGATGAGCGACGTACGCTGGTCGTCGACCACGCGGGCGCCCTGGTCGACCCAGTAGTGGTTGTAGCCGCCGACGTTGCCGCCGACCGGCAGCAGCTCGTCCCGATCCGTGGTCGGGGCGTTCAGCTCCGCGCTGCGCGCGGCCGCCCGCGCCTCGATCGCGGCCGCTTCCTCGGCCGCCAGCACCGCCTGGTCCGCCTGGTCCGCGGGCCGCTCGAGCGGCGTCAGCGTCCGGAAGTCCCACACGCCCTGCAGGTCGGGCCTGCCGTCGGGCAGCCGCGGCGGGTCGAACGCGGTCTGCGCGCCGGCCGGGGCAACCCCCAGGGCGAGCGCGACCAGCACCGGTGCGGCGACGAGAGCTCTGCTGATCATGTCATCCTCCTGATCGAACCGAATCGCATCATATTACCCCTTGCCCCGGGAACCGCGGTTGACGGAGCGGCGCGAAGGACACATGCTTTGTTTAATAAAGAACTTTATGTCATGTCAGTTGCACCCATCTCGCTGAGAGGAAGCGCAGGAGGCCGCGGCCCTCGACGGCCGCCACCTCGTGCTCTGGGGCGTCCAGCTCGCCGCCGTGCAGGCGGTCCAGCTCGCGCTGGCGCTGGCGGGGGCCGGACCGGCGGGCGCGTATCCCTGGGTGGGCGCGCTGGCCGCCGGCATCTGCGGGTCGGCCGCGCTCGGGTTCTCCTGGCGCCGCCATCCGACGAACCTCGCGGTCCGCCTGTACAGCAGCGTCTGGATGGGACTCTGTCTGACCATCGTCCTGCTCTTTGCGCTGGCGCTGGCCGGGCGGGGGATCGAGCCCGCCCAACTCGGCGTCGCGGCGCCTGCGGCAACCGGGCTCGCGTTCTTCGTCTCGGCGGCGATTGCCGGCCTCGCCTGGATGCGGTGGATCGCGCTCGCCTGGTGGGCCGCGGCCGCAGCGGCCGGCCTGCTCGATCCCGGGCTGCCGGCCGGCACCATCATGGGCATCGCGCTCCACCTCGGCCTGATGGCGCTTCCGGGACTGGCGATAGTGCGCCGCGGAAAGCGCCCCTGACCGATGCCGAGGGTTGCGCGCGGCCCGCTCGACGACACCATCCACGCCCAGGCGCGGCTGGCCATCGTCGCGTTCCTGAACGGGCTGGACGAGGCCCGCTTCACGACCCTGAAGCAGGCGCTGGAACTGACGGACGGCAACCTGAGCGTGCACCTCCGGCGGCTGGAAGAAGCCGGTTACGTGGAGGTCGCGAAGGCGTTCGTGGGCCGCAAGGCACAGACGACCGTGCGGCTCACGGCGGCCGGCCGCAGCGCGTTCGCCGAGTACGTGGCGACGCTGGCGGGCATGCTGGGCCTGCCGCTCGACGATCGATTCGCGCCTTGACGGCCTGAATCGCTCGACTTCGGGGCGGCAAGTTGGCATCCTTATGGGCATCCGTCGCCCCAGGAGGCGCGCATGCGGTTCTTCGAGCTCGAGAAGCGGCAGTCGGCGCTGGCGCTGTTCGCCGGCGTCCTCGTCCTGGCGGCGCCCCTGGCCGCACCGGCGGCGCCCGGCCGGGGCCAGCCGCCGAGCACCGGCCCGCAGGCGGTGGGGGCGCTCGTGGACCGCTACTGCCTTACCTGCCACAACGCGCGGCTGCGCACCGCCGGGCTGGCGCTCGACGGCCTCGACACGGCCCGGCCCGACGCCGATCCCGAACTGTGGGAGCGCGTCATCGGCCGGCTGCGGGCGGGCTCGATGCCGCCGCCCGGCCGGCCGCGCCCCGACGCCGGCACGTATCGCGCCGTGGCCGGCTGGCTGGAGGCGGAGATCGACAGGGCCTGGGCCGCCAATCCCAGACCCGGCCGCATCGGCGCGGTCCACCGGCTGAACCGCACGGAGTACGCCAACGCCGTGCGCGACCTGCTCGCCATCGACCCGGACAGCTTCGACGTGCGGCCGCTGCTGCCCGGCGACGAGACGGCCGACGGCAGCTTCGACAACTTCGCGGGCGTCCTCACGGTCTCGAGAACCCATCTGGAACGCTACCTGTCGGTCGCCCGCCAGGTGACGCGCCTGGCGACCGGTCTGCCCCCGGTGGCGCCGGGCATCGAGACGTTCGAGATTCCGCTGCACGTCGTGCAGGACGAGCGGCAGAGCGAGGACCTGCCGTTCGGGTCGCGCGGCGGCATCGCCGTGCGCTACCACTTCCCCGTCGACGGCGAGTACCTCCTGAAGGTGCGCCTCCGCAGGCAGTACCAGGACTACATCATGGGCATGGGCTGGCCGCAGCAGCTCGACGTGCGCCTCGACGGCCGGCTCGTCAGACGCTTCGTGGTCGGGGGCAACGTGGAGGGCCGACCGGCGGCGGCCAGCTATGCCGGCGCCGGCGAGCCGGGCTTTGCCGGCGACCCGCGCTGGGAAGAGTTCATGCAGCTGACCGGCGACGCCGCGCTGGAGGTGCGCGTGCCGGTCGAGGCGGGGCCGCGGGTGGTCGGCGTCTCGTTCGTGCGCGAGCTGTGGGAGCCGGAGGGCCTCCCGCAACCCCTGCAGCGCGGCCGGGTGCTGACCAACGATCAGATCTACATGGGCCACGCGGCCGTGGGCGCGGTGCAGATCGGCGGCCCGTACACGGTCGGCGGCCGCTCGCGCGACACGCCGAGCCGGAGCAGGATCTTCCTCTGCACCCCCCGCGACCCGGCCGCGGAGCGGCCGTGCGCGGAGCGCATCCTGACGACCGTCGCCCGCCGCGCCTACCGGCGGCCCGTCACGGCGGCCGACCGGGAGTCGCTGCTGGCGTTCTTCGACGCGGGCCGGCGCGAAGGCGGCAGCTTCGAAGCGGGCATCCAGTACGGCCTCGAGCGCATCCTGGTCGATCCCGACTTCCTGCTGCGCGTCTACCGCGAGCCGATCGACCTGCCGCGCAGCCGGCGCGCCTACCGCCTGAGCGACCTGGAGATCGCCGCGCGCCTGGCGTTCTTCGTGTGGAGCAGCATCCCGGACGACCGCCTCCTGGCGCTGGCCGAGCGGGGGCAGCTCGCCGAGCCGGCGATCCTGGAGCAGCAGGTGCGACGCATGCTGGCCGATCCCCGGGCCGAGGACGCGCTGGTCCGCGACTTCGCGGCGCAATGGCTCAACCTGCGCCGCGTCGAGGAGGTGGTGGTCGACCCGCACCGCTACCCCCACTACGACGAGACGCTGCTGCAAGCGTTCCGGCGCGAGACGGAGCTGTTCGTCGCCAGCACGCTGCGGGAGGACCGCAGCGTCACCGACCTGCTGGATGCCGACTACACGTTCGTCAACGAACGGCTGGCGCGGCACTATGGCATAATGGGCGTCCAAGGCAGCCGGTTCCGGCGAGTCGCCCTCTCGAATCGGGAGCAGCGCGGGGGATTGCTCGCGCATGGAGCTGTTTTGGCGACCACCTCCTATCCCGACCGGACGTCGCCCGTCCTGCGCGGCAAGTGGCTGCTGGACAACATCTTCGGCCTGCCGGTGCCGCCGCCCCCGCCCGGGGTGGACACCAACCTGGACGCCAACCCCGCGTCCATGCGCCTGCCGATCCGCGAGCGACTCGCGCAGCACCGCCGGAATCCCTCGTGCGCCAACTGCCACGCGGTGATCGATCCGCTGGGATTCGCCCTGGAGAACTTCGACGCCATCGGCGGCTGGCGGACCATCGACGAGGCGGGAGAGCCGGTGGACGCGCGCGGGACCGCGGCGAGCGGCGCGCCGGTGGTGGGGCTGGCCGGGCTGCGCGCGCTGCTCCTGGCGCAACCCGAGCAGTTTCCCCGCACCTTGACCGAGAAGCTGATGGCCTACGCTCTCGGCCGGCGGCTGGAGTACTACGATCGGCCGGCGGTGCGACAGGTCGTCCGCGACGCCGCGCCGCGCGACTACCGCTGGTCGTCGATCATCGCCGGCATCGTGAAGAGCCCCAGCTTCCTGCTGCGCGCCACCGGCGCGGAGGCATCCGGAAACTGAACGAGAGGAACCGCAGACCATGGCTATCCTGACGACGAAACCGTTGGCGCGGCGGACGGTCCTGCGCGGCCTGGGCGCGACGCTGGGGCTGCCGCTCCTCGACGCCATGCTGCCCGCGTTCTCGCTGCGCGCGCGTGCCGCGGCGCAGCCGGCGCACCGCTTCCTGGCGTTCTACGTGCCGAACGGCATGGCCATGGAGCACTGGCTGCCGGCCACCGAGGGGCGCGACTTCGAGCTGACGCCCATCCTCGAGCCGCTGGCCCCGTTCCGCGACCAGATGATCGTGCTGTCAGGCCTCAAGTCGAGCTGGAACTACATCCATGCGGGCGCGTCCGGCTCGTTCCTGACCGGCACGACGCGCGGCGGCCGCAACGAGGTGGAGATCCTGGCCGACGTGTCGATGGACCAGCTGCTGGCGCGCCACTTCGCGGACCGGACGCAGGTCCCGTCGCTCGAGATGGCCATGGACCAGCCGAACAACGCGGGCGCCTGCAGCGGCCAGTTGAGCTGCGTCTACACGCACACGATCTCGTGGCGCAACGCCACGCAGGCGCTGCCGATGGAATGGAACCCGCGGGCGGTGTTCGAGACGCTGTTCGGCGACAGCGGCAGCACCGACTGGGAGGCGCGCGAAGCGCGGCTGCGGCAGCACAAGAGCCTGCTGGACGCGGTGACCGAGCGGCTGGCGGACCTCAAGCGCGAGCTCGGACCCGCGGATCGGGCCAAGGTCGACGACTACACCGAGGCCGTGCGGGATGTCGAGCGGCGCATCCAGCGCACCGAGGAGCAGCAGGACGTCGAGCTGCCGGTAGTCGCCCAGCCGCAGGGCGCCCCGTCGAAGTTCGAGGATCACCTGGCCCTCATGCTGGACCTGCAGCTGCTCGCGTTCCGATCGGACCTCACGCGCGTCATCACGTTCATGATCGGCAAGGAGCAGAGCGCCCGCCCCTACCCGCAGATCGGCGTGCCGGAGGCGCACCATCCGCTGTCGCACCACAACAACGACCCGGCGCTGGTGGCGCACATGGCGAAGATCAACCGCTATCACACCCAGCTCTTCGGCGAGTACCTGGCCAAGCTGCGCGCGACGCCCGACGGCGACGGCACGCTGCTCGACCACATGACGATCCTCTACGGCTCCGGCCTGTCCAACAGCAGCCGGCACTCGGGCAGCAACCTGCCGCTGCTGCTGGTGGGCGGCGGGGCGGGGCGGCTCGACGGGGGCCGCCACCTGCACTACGCCGACGCGCCTTCCCAGGCGGACCTGCTGCTGACGCTGATGGACAAGCTGGACGTCCCGGTGGAGCGCATCGGCGGCAGCGCGGGCAAGCTGCAGCTCGACGCGCTGCCGGGGGTGTGACGCCGCCATGCGAACGCTCATCGCGCTGCTGGCCGTTCTGCTCGCCGCCGCCGGCGCGGCCGCGAGCGAAGCGCCGCCGCTGGTCGACGCCGCCCGCAACACCGACACCGAGTCGCTGCGGGCGCTGCTGGGGGCCGGCGCCCCGGCCGGCGCGGCCGACGCGGACGGCACCACCGCCCTGCACTGGGCGAGCTACCGCAACGACCTGGCGGGCGCCGACCTGCTGCTGGGTGCCGGCGCCGACGTGAACGCGGCGACCGACCTGGGCGTGACGCCCCTGTGGCTCGCGGCGGAGAACGCGAGCCCGGCCATGGTGCGCCGGCTGCTGGCGGCCGGCGCCGATCCGAACCGGGCGCTCCTGCTCGGCGAGACGCCGGCGATGGTCGCTGCCCGCGCGGGCAGCGCGGACGTCCTCGAGGCGCTGCTGGCCGCCGGGGCCGCCACGGAGGCCCGCGCGGCGCGCGGGCAGACGGCGCTGATGTGGGCGGCGGCGCGGCACCGGACGGCCGCCGTCGAGGTGCTGCTCGCCCATGGTGCCGACGTCCACGCCCGCTCCGACGTCTGGAGCCAGGTGATGGCCGTGCCGCCCCACGGCCGCCCCGAGTACAACGGCGACATTCCGCACGGCGGCAACACCGCGCTGATGTTCGCCGCGCGCGAGGGCGCCCTGGCCGCGGCGCAGCGGCTGGTGGCCGCCGGCGCCGACGTCGACGACGCCGACGCCTGGGGCGTCAGCGCGCTGGTGCTGGCCGCCCACGCCGGGCACCGCGAGGTTGCCGAGTTCCTGCTCGCGAAAGGCGCCGGTGCGGGCGCCGACGACGCCGGCTTCAGCGCGCTCCACATCGCCGTCATGCGCCGCGACGCGCGGCTGGTGGGCGCGCTCCTGACGCACGGCGCCGACCCCAACGTGCGGCTGCGCGCCTGGACGCCGACGCGGCGCGCCTCGCGGGACCTTCACTTCTGGCCGGCCCTGGTCGGCGCCACGCCCTTCTGGCTGGCGGCGCGCCTGGGCGAGCCGGACATCATGCGCCAGCTCGCGCAGCACGGCGCCGATCCGCGTTTCGTGCACCATGCCGACTACGTGCCCTCGCGGCGCGGCATCCGGCGCCAGGAGGCCACGACGGCCCTGATGGCGGCGCTCGGGATGGGCGGCGGACGGCGCCTGCGGGCGTGGGCCCCGGCCGCGGAGGGCGAGCCCGAAGCCCGGGCGCTGGCGACCGTGCAGGCGGCGGTGGAGCTGGGGGCCGACGTCAACGCGGCCGACCTGGACGGGCGCACCGCGCTCGACGCGGCGACGGACTGGACGTACGCGACGGTCATCGAGTATCTCGTGGAGCGCGGCGCCAGATCTGGAGGTCTGTGATGAAGAGGCGACTGATCGAGTCCATCGGCGTGCTGGCCGTGCTCGTGGCCGTGAGCATGCTGCTGAAGCTGGCTCCGGTGGCGGGCCAGAGTCAGTCCGCTGCCGCTCCGGGCGCGGCGGCCCTCACGGCGTGGGGCGAGCCGAACCTGGAGGGCATCTGGACCACCGACTATCAGACGCCCCTGGAGCGGCCCGCGCGGTACGCCGACCGCGAGTTCTTCACGGAGGAGGAGCGGGCCGCCATCGACAACGAGCGCGCGCGGGTGCTCGCCCTCGACCGGCGGCGCGACGCCCGCGGCAGCGAGCAGGACGTCGGCGGCGCGTACAGCGCGGCGATCTTTCTGAGCCACAAGCACCTGGGCCGGCGGACGTCGCTCATCGTCGACCCGCCGAACGGCCGGCTGCCGGAGCTGACGCCGGAAGCAGCGCAGCGCCGGGACGAGATCCGCGAGTATCAGCTGGCGCTGCTGCAGGCCACGAACGTCTGCCAGAACAATCTGCCGGCCTGCGCGGGCGGCGAGTACGGGCCGCCGTCGCCCCGCCGCTTCGAGCCGCCGCCGTACTACCCGGCCACCGGCGCGGCCGCCGGCGGGTCGTTCAACCGCTCCGACGGTCCGGAGGACCGCGGCCTGTCGGAGCGCTGCCTGGGCGCCAGGCTGCCCGATTTCGGCGGCGCCGCGGGTTTCTTCCTGCAGGTGGTGCAGGCGCCCGGCACCGTGTCGATCTTCTACGACACCGGCCAGGGGCAGGGCTGGCAGCGCGTGATCCCGGTGACGGATCGCCCGCACCTGCCGTCCGACGTGCGCCAGTGGTGGGGCGACTCGCGCGGCCACTGGGAGGGCAACACGCTGGTGGTGGACGTGACCAACTTCACCCCCAAGACGGACTTCCACGGTTCCCGCGAGAATCTCCACATCGTCGAGCGCTGGACAAGGATCGATGCGGAGACCATGGAGTACGTGGCCACCATGGAGGACCCGACGACCTGGGTGCGGCCGTGGACGGTCGCCCTGGAGCTGAGCCTGCAGGACAACCGCGCGAACCGCATCTACAAGGAGCCCCGCTGCCACGAGGGCAACTACGGCATGCCGGGCCTGCTCGCGGGCGCCCGCGCCGACGACCGCGCCTTCGCGGAAGGGCGCGGTCCCGATCCGGCCACGCTGTGCACCGCGGGCTGCGGCGGGTTCGCGGCCGGGTTCGCCGAGGCGGGAGACGAGGTCGATCCGTTGCAGCGCTGAGCGGCGGGGCCGGCAGCCGGATGGCGCAGGACGATTGAGAACCGATAACCGGAGACCGCAAGCAGCGGGAGGAGAAACCATGCGAAGCAAGCTCATCGTCGGTGTGCTCGGCGTCGGTCTGCTGCTGGCGGCGTTCGCGACGCCGGCCGCGGCGCATCACGCTTTCGCGGCCGAGTTCGACGCCAACAGCCCGGTCAACTTCGCCGGCACGGTCACGCGGATGGAGTGGGTCAACCCCCACGTCTGGATCCACATCGACGTGGAGCTGGACGACGGCTCGACCGAGAGCTGGGCGTTCGAGGGCGGCACCCCGAACGTGCTCTTCCGCCGCGGCTTCACCAAGGAGTCGCTGCTGCCGGGGACCGAGATCCACGTCGACGGCTATCAGGCCAAGGACGGCACGAACCGCGCCAACGGCCGCGACATCACCTTCCCCGACGGCACGAAGCTGTTCCTCGGCTCGTCCGGCACCGGGGCGCCCTACGAGCTGCGGCCCGAGAACAACGCGCCGCGGGGCGCGCGATGAGCTCCAGGGCCACGGCCCTGCTCATCGTACTGATCGCCGGGCTCGGCGTCGCCGCCGGCGCCCAGGGCGACCTGGAGTTCCGGTCCGCCGACTACACCCACGTCGAGGGCTGGGCCAGGCTGCCGGGGCACATCACTTGGGGCAACGTCATCTCCGTCGACCCCGATCCGGACGGCGAGCACGTGTGGGCGCTCCATCGGTCGGAGCCGCCCATCCTGCGGTTCGATCCCGACGGCAACCTGGTCCAGACGTTCGGCGACGGCATGTTCGTGCGCCCGCACGGGTTCCACGTCTCGCACGACGGGTACGTGTGGGCCAGCGACCAGGCCGGCGCCGACGGCAAGGGGCACCAGGTCTTCAAGTTCAACCGCGACGGCGAGCTGCTCATGACGCTCGGCACCGCGGGCGTCGGCGCGGAGGGGCCGGACACCTTCAACGGACCGACCGACATCGCCGTCGCCGCCAACGGCGACGTCTTCATCACCGACGGCCACTTCAACAACCGCGTGGTCAAGTACGCCGCGGACGGCACCTTCATCAAGGCCTGGGGCCGGCAGGGGACGGCGCCGGGCGAGTTCGACCTGCCGCACACGATCGCCATCGACTCGCAGGGCCGCCTGTTCGTCGGCGACCGGTCCAATGCGCGCATCCAGATCTTCGACCAGGACGGCAACTTCCTCGAGGCGTGGGATCAGTTCGGCATGGTGAGCGGCATCTACATCAGCGCCGACGACACCCTCTACGTCGCCGACGACCAGCAGCACAAGGCGCTGCTGGTCGGCAGCGCCCGGGACGGGTCGATCGCGTCGCGCATCGAGCCGGTGAACGCGGAAGGGATCATGGTCGACCGGCACGGCAACATCTTCGCCGGCGAGGTGGCCGGCAACATGCTGCGGAAGTTCCTAAGAACTGACGGGTGGCCGGGAGCGGCGGCCCGGCCGGCGCCGGTCGCCCGGCGTGTCCGACCGACAGGAGCGGCAGCGATGCGACGAATGCTCACAGGCGTGATCGGCGTGGTTCTGGCGGCCGGCCCGCTCGCCGCCGGAGCGGCCCACGCGCAGGCGCCCGCGTCGGCGGAAGCTGAAGCGGCCGCTGCCCAGCGCGTCCTGCTCGACCGCTACTGCGTCACCTGCCACAACGAGCGGCTGCGGACCGGCGGGCTCCAGCTCGACCGGGTCGACGTCGGGCACGTCGGCGAAGCCGCGGAGATCTGGGAGAAGGTGGTCCGCAAGCTCCGCGCCGGCCAGATGCCGCCGGCCGGGCGGCCGCGGCCCGAACCGGCCGCCTACGACGGCCTTGCCGCCTGGCTCGAGACGGAGCTCGACCGGGCGGCCGACGCGCGGCCCAACCCTGGGCGGCCCGTCGTCCGCCGCCTCAACCGGCTCGAGTACACCAACGCGATCCGCGACCTGCTGGCCCTGGACGTCGACGGCCGGGCGCTGCTGCCGACCGACGAGTCCGGCTACGGCTTCGACAACGTCGGCGACGTGCTGTCGTTCTCGCCCGGGCTGCTCGAGCGCTACATGAGCGCGGCGCGCAAGATCAGCCGTCTCGCCGTGGGCGATCCGACGCAGCCGCCGTCGATTGCGACCTACAAGGTCTCGCCCTTTCTCCTGCAGGAGAGCCGCCTCAGCGAGGACCTCCCGTTCGGGTCGCGGGGCGGCGCCGCCGTGCGCCACAACTTTCCGGCCGACGGCGAGTACCTGCTGAGGATCCACCTCGGCCGGCGGTTCGACAACAACGCCATCCAGGGTCTCGACGTCCGCGAGCAGCTCGACGTCCGCCTCGACGGCGTGCGGCTGAAGCTGTTCGACGTGGGCGGCGAATGCGTCGGCTCGGACGAGCCGCGCTGCCTCCTGCCGCCCGGCGTTGTGCCCGTCTCCGAGTACGGGCGCACGGCCGACGAGCACCTGCACGTGCGGTTCACGACGAGGGGCGGCCCGCGGCTCGTCGGGGTGTCGTTCGTCGACCGGGCCGTCGCGGCGCCGGAGGGACCCGGCCCCGGGCGGCGGCCCACCTCGGAGCTGCGCAATACCGAGCTCGCGCCGATGAACGTGGGCAGCATCGAGATCCAGGGTCCCCTGAGCGCCGCCGGGCCGCCGGACAGCCCTAGCCGCCAGCGCATCTTCGTGTGCCGGCCGGCGGGGGCCGGCGACGAGGAGGCCTGCGCCCGGGAGGTGCTCGGCACGCTCGCCCGCCGCGCCTACCGCCGCGCGCTCACGACCGACGACCTCGACGCGCTGCTGGCCTTCTACCGGACGGGCCGGGCCGCGGGCGGCTTCGAAGCGGGCGTCCAGTTCGCGCTGGAAGGGTTGCTCGTCGCGCCCGACTTCCTGCTGCGCGTCGAGCACGATCCCCCGCGGGCGGCGCCCGGCTCGGCGTACCGCATCAGCGACGTCGACCTGGCATCCCGCCTGTCGTTCTTCCTCTGGAGCAGCGTGCCGGACGACGAGCTGCTGGACCTGGCCGTGGCCGGCCGGCTCGGCGAGCCCGCCGTACTCGAGCGGCAGGTCCGGCGCATGCTCGCCGACAGCCGGGCGGCGGCGCTGGTCACGAACTTCGCCAGCCAGTGGCTGTTTCTCCGCGACCTGCGCGTCGCGGCGCCCGACACCCAGGTGTTCCGCGATTTCGACGACAGCCTGCGCGAGGCGTTTCGCCGCGAGACCGATCTGTTCATCGCCAGCCAGCTGCGCGAGAACCGCAGCGTGGTGGACCTGCTGGACGCCGACTACACGTTCGTCAACGAGCGGCTCGCGCGCTTCTACGGCGTGCCGAACGTCTACGGCGCGCACTTCCGGCGGGTGCCGGTCGCCGATCCCGCCCGGCGCGGGCTGCTGGGACACGGCAGCATCCTGACCGTGACGTCGTACTCCAACCGCACGTCGCCGGTGCAGCGGGGCAAGTTCGTGCTGGACAACCTGCTGGGCTCGCCGCCGCCCGCGCCGCCGCCCAACGTCGAGGGCCTGCAGGAAGCCGGCGCGGGCGGGGCGCCGGCGAGCACCGTGCGCGAGCGGATGGAAGCCCACCGGCAGAACGCCGTCTGCGCGAGCTGTCACGCCCAGATGGACCCGATCGGGTTCGCGCTGGAGAACTTCGACGCCATCGGCAAGTGGCGGGACAGCGAGTTCGGGCTGCCGATCGACGCGGCCGGCGCCCTGCCGGACGGAACCCGGCTCGAGGGGCCGGTGGAGCTCCGCGAGACCCTGGTCCGCCGCCACCCGGAGTTCGTGCACACGCTGGTCGAGCAGCTCCTGACCTACGCGCTCGGCCGCGGAACCGAGCACTACGACCGGCCGGCCATCCGGCGCATCGTCGCGGACGCCGCCGCCGACGACTACCGCTGGTCGGCCCTGGTTCTGGGCCTGGTCGACAGCGTGCCGTTTCGCATGCGGACCGCGCAGGGGCCCGGGCCGGCGCCGCTGCTGGCCGCCGCATCCAGAAAGGTTCAGCCATGAGTCCCCACATCGTCACGAAGAAGCATCTGGCGCGGCGGACCGTTCTGCGCGGGATGGGCGCCACGCTCGCCCTGCCGCTGCTCGACGGCATGGTGCCCGCGTTCGCCCGGGCCGGCGGCGCCGCCGACACGCTGCCGCTGCGGCTGGGCGCCCTCTACGCGCCGAACGGCATGAACATGACGGACTGGACCCCCGCGGCGGAAGGGACGGCCTTCGAGCTGTCGCCGATTCTCCAGCCGCTGGCGCCCTTCCGCGACCGGCTGGTCGTGCTGAGCGGCCTGGCCAACAACGCCGCCGACCAGTTGCCGGGCGAGGGCTCGGGCGACCACTCCCGCTCGTCGGCCGGCTACCTGACGGGCGCGCACGCCAAGAAGACCGAGGGCGCCGACCTCGAGAACGGCATCTCGATGGACCAGGTGGCCGCGAAGCAGCTCGCCAGGCACACGCAACTGGCGTCGCTCGAGCTGGCCCTCGAGGCCAACGACCTGGCGGGCGGCTGCGAGCACGGCTACAGCTGCGCCTACACCGGCACGGTCTCGTGGGCCAGCGCGACGACGCCGCTGCCCGCCGAGAACGACCCGCGGGCCGTCTTCGAGCGCCTGTTCGGCTCCAGCGAGAGCACGGAGAGCGGGGCGCGGCTGGCCCGGCTCAAGATGGAGCGCAGCATCCTCGACATGGTCAGCGAGCGGCTGGCGCAGCTCCAGCAGCGGCTCGGCGCGGCCGACCGCCGGAAGGTGACGGAGTACGTCGACGCGGTCCGCGACATCGAGCGGCGCATCCAGATTGCCGAGGACCAGAGCAGCCGCGAGCTGCCGGTCGTGGCCCAGCCCGCGGGGGTGCCGCCGACGTACGGGGAGTACGCCAGGCTCATGTTCGACCTGTGGGCGCTCGCCTGGCAGTGCGATCTGACGCGGGTGAGCACCTTCATGTACGGCCGCGAGAAGAGCAGCCGCAGCTATCCCGAGATCGGCGTCCCCGATCCCCATCATCCGCTGTCGCATCACCAGGACCGGCCCGAGAAGCTGGCCAAGCTGACGCGGCTGAACACCTTCTACACGAGCCTGCTCGCACACTTCCTCGAGCGGCTGCAGTCGATCGAGGAGGGCGACGGGACCCTGCTCGACCGGGTCATGCTCGTCTACGGGTCCGGCATGAGCGACCCGAACATGCATCATCACCAGGACCTGCCGACGATGCTCGTGGGCACCGGCGGCGGGCAGATCGCCGGCGGCCGTCATCTGCGCGTGGCGAAGGACCTGCCGCTGGCCAACCTGCACGTCACCGTGCTGGACAGGATGGGCATCCCGGTCGACCGCCTCGGCGACAGCAGCGGCCGGCTCGCCGCCCTGTAGCCGGCCCCGCAAGCGGATGACCATGCCCGCCAGGACCTTTGCGGCGGCCGCCCTGGCCGCGTTGCTGCTCCTGCCGGCGGCCCGGCCGGCCGCCGGCGTGGAGGATCTGCGGCTCGTCGAGGCCGTCAGGCAGCGCGACGAGCCGGCGCTGCGGCGTCTTCTCGCGCAGCAGGCGCCGGTGAACGCCAGGCAGCCCGACGGCGCGACCGCGCTGCACTGGGCCGTCCACTGGAACGATCTCGCCAGCGTGGAGCTGCTGCTCCGCGCCGGCGCGGACGTGGCCGCGGCCAACGACTACGGCGTGACGCCGCTGTCGCTCGCCTGCACGAACGGCGACGCGGCGGTCGCGCGCCGGCTGCTGGCGTCGGGCGCCGATGCGAACGCGGCCTCCCCGGTCACGGGCGAGACGGTGCTGATGACGGCCGCCCGCACGGGGGTCGCTGCAGTCGTGGAAGCGCTGCTGGACCACGGCGCGGACCCGGGCGCGCAGGAGACGCGCCAGGGTCAGACGGCGCTGATGTGGGCGGCCGCCGAAGGGCACGGGGACGCGGCGCGGCTGCTGATCGCGCGCGGCGCCGACCTCCATGCCCGCTCGCGGGCGGGGTCGACGCCCCTGCTGTTCGCCGCGCGCAGCGGCGACGCGGAGCTCGTGCGCCTCCTGCTCGACGCCGGCGCGGACGTGAACGACGAGGCGGCCGACGGGTCCACCGCCCTGCTGGTGGCGACCGTCAGGAGCAACGTGGCGCTGGCCAGGCTGCTGCTCGAGCACGGCGCGGACCCGGACCGCGGGCCGGGCTTCAATCCGCTGCACTGGGCGGCCGGCAACTGGCGCAACGTCGACACCGTGGCCGACGCCGCGGTGCGGGCGGACAACAACGAGTGGAGCGGGCTGGAGGGCATGGAGGGTCGGGCGCGCCGCGCGTTCGTGCAGCTCCTGCTCGACTTCGGCGCGGACCCGAACGCCCCGGCTGCGGGGACGCCCGGACGGTACGCGGGCGGCCAGGCGCGGGGCGGCTACCTGGCCGGCGCCACCTCGTTCCTGGCCGCCACCCGCACCGGGGACACGCGCCTCATGCAGATGCTGCTGGACGCCGGCGCCGATCCCCTGCGGCCGAACAGTCGGGGCACGACGCCGCTGATGATCGCCGCGGGCGTCGGCTTCCGCGGCTACAGTCCGGTGCCGGAGGCCGACGCGCTCGCGGCGGTAGAGCTCTGCGTCGCGCTCGGCAACGACGTGCGCGCCGCCGACGCGACCGGCGAGACCGCGCTGCACGGCGCCGCCTACCGGGGACTCAGCGGGTCGGACACGATCATCCGGCTCCTGGTGGACCTGGGCGCCGAGCTCAACGTGGAGAACGGCCTGGGATGGACGCCCCTGGCCATCGCGGAGGGCGTCTACTTCGGCGCCAGCGATACGCGCTCGGACGACATGGCGGCGCTCTTCCGGACGCTGGGCGCCGAGCCCACGCCGCCGGGCATCGAGCGGGACGTCAACATCGCCCGTCTCAACGCGCAGCGCGCCGGGGACAGGCAGGGAGGTTCGAGATGAAGGGCCGTCTTCTACTGCGCCGACTCCTGGCCGCGGCAACCGTTGCCGTCGTCGCGCTGATCCCCGTTGCCGCCGCCGGCCAGGCCGCTCCGGACGGCTGGACGCCGCCGCTGACGCCGTGGGGCGCGCCGGACCTGCAGGGCGTCTGGGACTTCCGCACGATTACGCCGATGGAGCGGCCGGCCGAGCTCGCCGGCAGGCCGGTGCTGACGGTCGAGGAGGCCGCCAGCTTCGAGGCCAGCGAGAACCGGCGCCTGAACCGCGACCTCGTCGATCCGCAGCAGGGCGGGGCCATCTATCCGCCGGAGTCGCAGGGCGGCGTGGTGCCCTACAACGAGTTCTGGTACGACCGCGGCAACCGGCTGGTCGGAGACCGGCGCACGTCGCTGATCGTCGACCCGGCGGACGGCCGGCTCCCGCCGCTGACGCCGGCCGCGCAGGCGCGGGCCGCGGCCCGCCGGGCGCACCGCCGCGACCACCCCGCCGACTCCTGGCTGGACCGCAGCCTGGCGGACCGCTGCATCGTGGGCTTCAACGCCGGCCCGCCGCTGGCGCCCGGCGCCTACAACAACAACGTCCAGCTCCTGCAGACGCCGGACCACGTGGTCATCTTCACCGAGATGATCCACAACGCGCGCATCCTGCGCCTGGACGGGCGTCAGCACGGCGCCATCCTGCAGTGGCACGGCGACTCCCGCGCCCGCTGGGAGGGCGCGACGCTGGTCGTCGAGACCCGCAACTTCGGCGATCAGGTCAGCGTCAGGGGCTCCACCGCCAACGTGCACCTCGTGGAGCGCTTCACGCGCGTCGGCCCGGACACCGTGCTGTACGAGTTCACGGTGGACGATCCCGTGACCTGGACGCGGCCCTGGACCGCCGTGGTCCCGCTGACGAGAACCGACGCGCCGCTGTACGAGTACGCCTGCCACGAGGGCAACTACGCCATGGAGGGCATCCTCGGCGGGGCGCGCGCCGACGAGCGGGCCGCGGCGGCCGGCCTGCAGTAGCCGGATCAATCCCATGCATGCTCTGCTTTCGCTCGCGTTGATTGCGCTCGGCCTGCTGGCGCAGGATCCGTTCCGCGAGACCCAGGTATCCAGCCCGGAGATAGTGCGGACCGAGTACGACATGGCGGAGGCCGTCAGGCCGCCGTCGCTTCCCGCCGACGCGCTGGCGGGCTGGAAGCTGTTCGTGCAGCGCTGCGCGCTCTGCCACGACCCGCTGGGGCAGCCTTCGTATCCGGAGAGCTTCGCCCCCCTGCTCACCCGCGAGACCGTCAGCAACCTGGGCGAGGCGCGGGTCCGCGCCGTCATCATGATCGGCTCGTCACGCATGCCGGGCTGGCAGTACACGCTGTCGCCCGAGCAGATCGGCGAGGTCATCGCTTACATGAACACCGTGGCGCCGGAGTGACGCGCCGAGGAGGCGACATGCCCGAAACCCGACGGCCCATCGGACCGGCCGCAGCGATCATCGGCGTCTGCCTGTGGCTGGTGGCGGGGGCGTCGGCGCCCGCCGCGGCGCAGGCCGGCGCGCCCACGCCGCTCGCCGGCACCGTCACCGCGGCCGGCGGCGAGCCGCTGCCCGGCGTGGCGGTCTCCGCGCGCGCGGAGGGCGCGTCCACCACGACCTCCGTCTTCACGGACGAGGCCGGCCGCTACTACTTCCCCGCGCTGGAGCCCCCGTTCGAAGGCGGGCGGTACCAGGTCTGGGCGCAGGCCGTGGGCTACGAGCGCGCCAGCGCGCACGCCGTCCTCGACCCCGCGCGACAGGTGGCGCAGGACTTCGCGCTGGCGGACGCCGCCGACTTCACCCACCAGCTCTCGGGCGTGGAGTGGCTGGACGCGCTGCCCGCCGGCACGCGCGAGGACCGCCGCCTGAAGGAGCTGTTTCGCGTCACGTGCACGGAATGCCACCAGGCCGGCCTGGTGCTGCAGAACCGCTTCGACGAGCGCGGCTGGCGCGCCATGATCGACCTGATGGCCAACGTCAGCTACCACGGCTGGCGCGGCTCCAGCGGCCGGCGGTCGCTCACGATCGACTACTACCGGGACGAGCTGGCGGCCTATCTCACGAAGGCCCGCGGCCCGGAGTCGCCGCCCCTGACGTTCGAGCTGCAGCCCCGCCCCAGCGGCGAGGCCGCGCGCCACGTCGTCACGGAGTACGACATCCCCATCGCGGAGCTGCCGACCGAGCGCACGTCGATCGACGGCAGCGACTGGTCCGAGGGCATCCCCTCGGGGATGCGCGGGGGCGGCGGCATGCACGACGCGGCCGTCGACGACGACGGCAACGTCTGGATCACCGACTCGGTGCCGAACGACTTCCGGACGCTCGCCAGGATCGATCCGCGCACCGGCCAGGTCACGGGATTCAAGGTGACCGCGCCCGACGGCAAGCGGGCGCGCCGCTCGCACGGCGTCACGAAGGCGCGCGACGGCATGCTGTGGTTCGACACGCAGGGCAGCCTCGGCCGGGTGGACCCGCGCACGGAGACGTTCGAGCTCTACACGCCGCCGCGGCCGCTCAGCGTCGGCGGGAGCCTGCAGGAGGACGGCCGGGGCAACATCTGGGTCGGCAACCGCCACGGCGCGCTGAAGTTCGATCCCGCCACCCGCGAGTTCACGTACTACCAGAACAAGACCGTCGGCGACGGCCAGACCTACGGCACGGCCGCCGACCGGCTCGGGAACGGCTGGTGGGCGCAGTTCAACATGGACATCGTCGGCCACGCGAACGGCACCACCGGCGAGGTGGACGAGGTGCCGATGCGGCCGCCCGGCGCGCTCGACCGCGAGCAGCTCCTGACACCGGCCGACCGCGACTTCTTCCACCGCATCGGCGCGATGCGCTTCTCCGGCAGCGTCTACAACCCCGGCGGGCAGGCGCCGCGCCGGCTTGCGGCCGATCCCGCGGGCGACACGGTGTGGGTGGCCAACTGGTGGGGCTCCAACCTGGCGAAGATCGACATCAACACCCTCGAGGCGACCTACTACCACCTGCCCATCGGCGCGCATCCCTACGCGACGGTCGTCGACCGCAACCACATGGTATGGACCAACCTGTCGTCCGACGACGCGGTCGCGCGGTTCGATCCGGGCACCGAGGAGTACACGATCTTCAGGCTCCCCAGCCTCGGGGCCGAGCTGCGCCACATCGCGGTCGACGATGCTGGCGGCCCGGACGTGTGGGTCGTGTACCGGGAGGCGAGCCGCGCGGCCCGCATCCAGTTCCGGACCGAGGCGCAACTGCGGAGCGCCCGCGCCGCCAGCGCGCTGGCGGCCGCCGCGGCGGATGACGGCGAGTAGCTCCGCGCCGTGGCGGGCAGGCGCCCGACGCCTGCCCGCCGTGAAGCTCGTCAGTTCTGCGTCGGTCCCCCGCTCCGGCGCGCGCGCTCGATGATGACGTCCGCGTCGGCCCGCAGCAGGAGCCGCTCCGCCACCAGGGCGTCGGCCGCGTCGGCGACGGCCGCCACGTAGGCGGCGTGGTCGGCGTAGCGCGCCGCCAGCGACGGCCGCGGGTCGCCCGCCGCCGTGCGCTCCGCCTCGGTTGGCGCGAACGGGATGAACGAGCCGGCCCCGGCGCACTGCGCCCCCTCGGCGAAGCCGGCGCGCCGCAAGTTCCAGCCGGTGTACGTGCCGATGGGCGCCGCCAGGTTCGGGTGCCTGACCCCGTCCACCATGTTGCCGTCGGCATCGGTGCGTCCGACGAGCACGGTGTAGGCATCGCCTTCCATCGGCGGCATGAAGCGGTGGTCGGCCACGTGCAGCGGATTGTACGAGCCGGAGTACTTCACGCCGGGGATGCCGGGAAACCCGTTGTCGCGGGTGCCGACGAGCCCGCCGCCGGCGACGGTCGGGAAGCGGCTCGGCGGCGGCTCGACGCCGTGCGCGACCCACTCGTGGAGCGCGATGCTCAGGGCGGCGCGCACGTCGGCCACCGGCAGCGGATTGGTCAGGTTCTGGCAGATGCCCCGGCCCGGCGGCCCGGTGTGGACGCCCGGGCCGCCGCCGTGCTGCGTGCCCGCGAGCAGGTAGACCCGCACATCCTCCGGCAGCTCGATGTGCTTGCCGGCCGGGTCGGTCACCACGAGCGACGCGCGCGCCTGCCACAGCTCGGCCTCGCCGTCGCTGTGCACCACCTTGGGACAGGTATCCGAGGCGGCGCAGCGCTCGAGCAACCCGTCGGTCCGGCCGGTCAGCGGATCGGTGAGCGTCACGTAGGTGAACGGGAACTGGTCCCCGGGGTAGACGTGATCCTCGTGCTGCTTCTGCCAGCGGCCGGGCTGGCCGAACTGGTAGTTGGTGAAGGTCTTGCGCGAGCCGGCGATGTTCGGATGGACGCCGTCGAACACGATGCGGCCGGCGACGTCCTCGTTGAAGCCCTGGTAGACGAGGTCCCGCAGCATCCGGCCGCTCTGCGAGATGCCGAGCGAGATGGCCGTGCGGGCCAGCTCGCCGTCCACCGCGACCGGGTTCGGATTGCCGGCGCGATCGGCCGGCTCGTAGCGCAGGAACGAGATGGCGTCGCGCATCGCGGCGAAGCCGAGCCCCATCACGAGCGGATCCTTCGCCTCGTAGATGAACTCGTAGATCGCCCCGCCGTCGAAGCCCGCCGGCCGGGTGATCTCGATCTCCCGGTCGTTCACGTAGCGCCAGTCCAGGTCGCCCGGCCGCTCGCGCTTGCCGCCCTGCGTGCGCCGGACCGAGAGCATCCCGCGCGCCTCGAGCGAGGCCGCCGGATACGTCAGCCGGCCGCGCGAGCGGCGCTCGCCGTCGTTGAAGATGAACTCCTCGAGCGACGCTCCCACGATCGGTGAGCCGTCGGCGCTGGTCGCGACCGGCAGGTAGGCGACGATGTTCGAGGCGGTCGGCGCCAGATCGCCCTGCCAGCCCACCCGCACGAAGGCGAACCCGCGCTCGAGCAGCGCCGCCTCGGCCGCCCCCGCCCGGCCCCGGTTGGAGACCGTGTGGTAGAGCGCCCGGTTCCAGCGGCTCATGTCGAGCGGACGGTAGATCTCGACCGTGGCCCGATACGCCACGCGCCCCGCCGCGTTGCGGGGCGCGTGCTCGAGGTTCACGATCCCCTGGTGGCGCGGATCGGCCGGGTCCACCTCGCCGGCCACGACCCCCCGCAGCCACTCGTACTGGCCGACCTCGCCGAAGTGCCGCCCGCCGAGGGCCGGCGACTCGACCACCTGCAGGTCGAACTCCGTGATCTGCGCCCCGGCGCTCCCGGCCAGGAGCGGGGCGACGACGACCGCCATGAGAAAAGCGCGACCCGGTCTGCTCATGATCTCCCCCGATTCAATCGGCGCGGCATTCTCTGCCCGCTTCAGCACTCGTTGCCGAGAACTCCGCCGCCGCCGCAGTAGCCGACGTCCTGCAACTGGATGCGGACCCCGTCCGGCGCATCCACCAGCACCTCCTGCGTCACGCCCTCGCGCAGCCGCAGGCGGGCCGTGGCCCCGTGCTCGGCGAGCCTCGCCATGACCGCTTCGGCATCGAATCCCGTCACGCCCAGGCCGACGTGCGGACGGAACGCTTCCGGGCCGTCACCCTCGACCAGGGCCAGGTGCTGCGGGCCCGAGCCGACCCGCAGCACGGGAATCGGCGGCCCCTCGTAGCCGGCGGTCCGCGGTCCCGCCGCCGGCTCCTGGTACGCCACGACCGGCATGTCCGTGAGCCGCCGGTACCACTCGAGCGCGCCCGGCAGATCCGACACGTGGTACTTGATGTGGTTCAACGTCCGGACCGGGATGGGCGGCGGGTCGCCCGGCCGCCGTACGGCCGCGGCCGACGTGTCGCACACTTCGCCCAGGAAGCCCAGCCCGCCGCAGGCGATCACGGGGTTGAACTGCAGCGGCGCCCCGTCCGGGCCGTCGAAGTTGACGCCGTTGATGGTGGTGCCCTCGCGCAGCACCGAGCGGGCCAGCGCGGGCATCTCGGCGAGGGCCTCGAAGATCCGGTGGACGTTGAAGTCCTCGATCCCCCAGCAGAAGTGCGGGCGCCGCGTCGGCGGCGCCGCGAGGCTCTCCGGACTGCGCTGCGACAGGGCCATGTAGGCCGGCGGATCGCGCGCCAGCCGCAGGACGGTCTGCCCGCCCCCGTAGTCCTGGAACGCGTGGCGGGGCACGCCGAGTACCCGTTCGTACCAGGCCACGGTGCGCTGCAGATCCGCGCAGCCGAAGCTGACGTGGTTGAGCGTGCTGACCCGGATGGGCAGGGCGGACTGGACAGCCGCGGGGTGGGCGTGCGGTCCTGCCAACGCCCTCCCCCGCTGCACGCCGCCCAGCGCGAGGGCCAGCGCGAGCAGATCCCTGCGCGTCATCGTTCCCGGATCCAACGCTCCAGTCGGCTGCTCGAGCGGCCTGACCATGGGGCTCAGGGCGCTCCCGAGTCCGTCGTCTGCGGCGCGGCCGGCTCGTCGTCCTCCTCGTCCTCGTCCGCCGCCGCCCAGGGCAGGTACGCCGCGTAGTCGATGTCCGAGTCGGGCGGCTCGCCGCCGGGCCCCTGCAGGTAGTGCTCCATCCAGCGCAGCGTCCGCAGCGCGTAGTCGAGGCGCGCCGCCGACCGGGCGTTGCCGTGCCCTTCGCCCGGATAGAACACGAGCCGCACCGGCGCCTGGTCGAGCACCTTGAGCTGGCGGTAGAGCTCGAGCGACTGGCTGGGGTGCACGCGCGGATCCTCCTCGCCGTGCAGGATGAGGGTCGGCGTGCGGTTGCGCGTCACGTAGTAGATGGGGCTGGCCTTGGCGAAGTACTCCCAGTCGTCCCACAGCCACTTGCGGTGGTGCACGTCGTACATCTCCTGCGGGATGTCCGTCGTCCCCATCTTCGAGATGGCGTTGCTGATGCCGACGAACGGGATCGAGGCCGCGAACCGCTCGGAGTAGTAGGTCGTGCCCCAGGCCGAAGCGTAGCCGCCGTAGGAGCCGCCGGTGATGCCGACCTTCTCCCCGTCGACCAGGCCGATCTCGATCAGATGGTCGACGGCGTCGACCAGATCGTCGAACTCCGGTCCGGTCGCGTCCGCCTGGCTGATCTTCGAGAACTCGACGCCGCGGCCGGTGCTGCCCCGGTAGTTCGGATACAGCACGAAGAAGCCGCGCGCCGCGGCCACCTGACCCGGCGCCGAGTAGCCGGTGAGCCAGCCGTTCCGATCGTGGGCCTCCGGCCCGCCGTGGACGGACAGGATGAGCGGGTAGCGCCGGCCCGGCTCGTAGTCGAGCGGATGGATCAGGATGCCCTCCAGCTCGAGGCCGTCGCGGGCCTCGTGGCGGATGACCGTCTGCTCGGCGAACCGCAGATCGGCCAGCCAGTCGTTGCTGGTGGTGCGCCGCGCCGCGTCCCCGCCGCCGGCCGGCAGCGCGTACACCTCGTTCGGGTGGCGCGGCGTCTGCGCGACCAGCGCGGCCTCCCCCGTGCTGTCGACGTCGATGGCGAGGACCACCAGCTCGCCGGCCGGCAGCAGCGTCCGCCGGTCGGAGCCGTCGACGGCTATCGAGGCCACCTCCGTCTCGGCCCCGATGTCGGTGACGTACACCAGCGCGCCGTCGGCGCGCCAGTCGAAGGTCGCCACGTGGGCCTCGAGGCCCGGCAGCAGGTCGCGCGGCGTGCCGCCCGCGGCGCTCACGACCATCAGGCGGCCCGGCGCCGGGTCGTTGCGGTCGACCGACCCCACCAGCGCGATGTGGCGCCCGTCCGGGCTCCAGTCGGCGCGGCCGAGCTTGCCCTCGATCGCGATGTCCGCCTGCAGCGCCCCGTCGAGGTCGACCACCTGCAGCTTGCGTGCGACGAAGGCGTCGTCGACGAGCGGCGTCGGCGTCGACCCGACGAGGAGCCGCTGCCCGTCCGGGGCGAAGCGCAGCGAGCGCAGCGACCCGTCGATGTCCAGCGTCCGCACGTCGCGGTCGTCCGGCCCGTCGCCGGAGTGCAGGTCGGCCACGTGCAGCCGCGTGAACGTCAGGTTCTCCTCGAAGATCTCCTGGTTGAAGCCCTGGTTGCGCAGCGCCGCCCGGTCGGGGTCGCGCTCGTCCGGCGCCAGGAACGCCAGCCAGCGGCCGTCCGGGCTGACGTCGAACGCGCCGATGCCGGTGGCGTGCTCCAGCAGCTTGCGGGCCTCGCCGCCGCGCGTCGAGATGCGGTAGACCGCCCGCCGCTCGTCGCCCTCCCGCCGCGTGCCGAAAGCCAGCTCGTCGTCGCCGAGCCAGACGGGGCGCCCCACCGAGACCTCGCCGGTGACGAACGGCACCTCCCGCCCGTCGGCGTCGAGCAGGTACAGCTCAATCCACGCCCGCCCGCTGTCGTCCTCCAGCGGACGCCGCGGCTGGGAGCGCAGGAACGCGGTCTGGCTACCGTCCGGCGACGGCACGGCCGCCAGCACGGAGCGGTACATCACCGAGTGCCAGGGCTGAAAGGTGCCCTCGCCCGTCCGCGACTGGGCGGCGGCCGGCACGGCCGCCAGCAGCACCGCCGCCAGCCCCACGGCCGCGACCGTGAGCCGGCGCAACGACATTCCCTCACGCAGTGCGCGTCCCATTCGCATCCTCCCTCCAGGACCGATCACGGCCAGCCCGCAGCGTGGCACGGTCGACTGCTGACAGTCTACCCCGTATGGTCGCCGATCCGGTCCCTGCACGCGAGCGAGTCGGGACGGGGCCGTGCTGAGATGGACATGCCGCTGATGCCATCCTTCCAGGACCCCACCAACAGCCGCGTGGGACAGCACCGCGACCCGGCAATCGGGGTCGAAGACGACCGCGTATACTTGCTGTACCGGCTGTACCGGCCGTCTCGGTCGTCGGAGAAGCCGCATCGGCCTTGCCAGGGCTCGACATCAGCCCCACCGGCTCATGGAACAGGTTCAGCTCCACAACTATCGGTGTTTCCGTCAACAGCAGACTGCCCGCCTCGGCCGCCTGACCCTGCTGGTCGGCGAGAACAGCACCGGCAAGACCTCGTTCCTTGCCATCCTGCGAGCGCTGTGGAACATCGCCTCCCGCGAATCGGTCCCGAACTTCCGGGAACCGCCGTACGACCTTGGCCGATTTCGGGAAATAGCACACCACCGTGGCGTCAGGGGCAGCTCTGCCAGGACGTTTTCTGCCGGTTTCAGCGTGAAGATCAACTCCCGAAGGGGCAAGCGCAAGAACCCCGTAACTTTCACGGCCACCTTCGGCAAGCGCGATGCGGCGCCATTCCCGCTGGCGCGTCGACTTGACTGCGCCCAATGCTGGGTCGAACACCGGTACCACGATACGGCGCGACAGTCGGGAAGGCATGGCACGTTTCGCTTCGGGACAAGCGATCGCGCATGGGAGTTCCCACTTCCCGACGAAGTGCCATTCGCACCCGACGGATACCTGGTCCCGCTCCGGATGCTGGCTGCCATGAAGGAGGACGCCGCGGAGGTCGTCCGTCTCGATGACGTGGCGGAACAGCCATCTGAGGAGGACTGGACGGCAGTTCGCCATCTCATCTGGAATTTCCATCACGGCTACGCCTATGCGGCCCCGTATGCCGGTGCACCCGTGCGCTCCCGGCCGCTGCGCACCTACGACCCGCGAATCTTCACGCCCGATCCGGAAGGCGAGTACGTTCCCCTGTACCTCGCGAACCTGCGCTCCGGTCATGCCACAGACTGGGAGTCCCTCAAGGACGCGCTCGAATCATTCGGTCGCGAGGCCGGCCTGTTCGACGAGATCGATGTCAAGTTGCTCGGCGATACAGGCGATGCAGATGGCGGCCCGTTCGAGATCCAGGTCAGGAAGGCCGGCAAGAAGCTCAAGGGGCCTTACCGAGACCTTGCGGATCTCGGCTACGGCGTCAGTCAGGTGCTGCCGATCGTCACGGAGCTGCTGAAGCGCGACCCGCAACCGATGTTCCTGCTGCAGCAACCGGAAGTACATCTGCATCCCAGCGCACAGGCCGCGCTCGGCAGCCTGCTCTGCGAGATCGTAGCGCGTGGGGGTCCGCAACTGGTGATCGAGACGCACAGTGACCATCTGCTGGATCGCGTGCGCATGGACGTTCGGGACAGCCGCACGCGGCTGCGCCCGGACGATGTTTCCGTCCTGTACTTCGAACCGATGGATCTCGAGGTTCGGATCCATTCACTCGAAATCGATGCTCAGGGCAACGTGCTTCACGCGCCGGACAGCTAGCCCGGATTATGCGTGAAGGTGGGGTTGGCGACGAGACGCAAGGGCCTTCCGTGTGGTACAAACGTTGTGCTACCAAACGTTTAGCCACAACGGAGGCCCTTGCGTGACGGACCCCACGATAGCACAGTCTGTTCTGTTCCCCGATCTGTTCGACAAGCCGCTGGTCGCCACGTTCGACCGCGAGCAGTCGAGCTCGGATGGCGGCGCCGTGCTGCTCAAGGCCGCCGAGCGCGTCTACGGACTGGTCAAGGCGTTCGGCCGGTGTCTGGTCGACCGCCGGGCACCGGAGAAGGTCCGGCACACGCTCGAGGACCTGGTCGGCCAGCGGGTGTTCGGCATCGCCTGCGGTCATCCCGACGGCAACGATTCGGACCGGCTCGCCGACGACCCGATCCACAAGCTGCTGCTCGGGCGCGACCCGGTGGCGGGCGGTCGGCTGGCGTCGCAGCCGACGGTCTCGCGGTTCGAGAACGGTGCGGGCCGCGTCGCGCTCTATCGGCTGGGGCGCGAGCTGGCGACGTCGGTCATCGAGCGGCATCGTCGCCGGCTGCGCGGGCGGGTGCGACGCATCACGATCGACCTCGACCCGACCGACGACCCGACGCATGGCGAGCAGCAGTTGACGTTCTTCAACGGGCACTACGACAGCTGGTGCTACCTGCCATTGCTGGCCTTTGTGAGCTTCGACCGCGAGGTCGAGCAGTATCTGTGCGCGGCGGTGCTGCGACCCGGCAAGGCCCAGGCGCCCGACGGCACGCTGAGCGTGCTGTGTCGATTGCTCCCGCTGCTGCGGTCCGCGTTCCCCAAGGCACGCTTTCTCGTCCGTCTCGACGGGGGCTTCGCCTGCCCGGAGGTCTTCGACTTCCTCGATGCCGAGCCGCGGCTCGACTACGTCGTGGCGATGGCCAGGAACGCCGTCCTGCTGCGGGCTGCCGAGCCCGTCATGGTGGCGGCCCGCACCGAGAACATGCTGCGTGAGAAGACGGCGCACTTCTACCTCGACACCCGCTATCGCGCGGGCACGTGGGCTCGTGAGCGCCGCGTGGTGATCAAGGCCGAAGTCGTGCAGCTCACCGGCCGGCAGCCGCGGGACAACCCGCGCTTCGTCGTGACCAATCTGCGCCAGACGCCGCGCTTCATCTACGAGAAGGTCTACTGCGGGCGCGGCGACATCGAGAACCGCATCAAGGAACTGCTCGACGGCTTGCAGATCGACCGCACGAGCTGCACCAAGTTCTGGGCAAACCAGCTGCGGGTCCTGTTGACGGCCGCCGCCTACGTGCTCATGCAGGAACTGCGGCTGAGAGCCGCCCGCACCGCCTGCGCCCGCACCCAAGTGACCTGGCTGCGCGACCGATTGCTCAAGCTCGGCGCCAACGTCGTCCGCTCCGTCCGGCGCCTCGTTGTGCACCTGCCGCGGGCAACGCCCGACCTCGACGCGTGGCGCCAAATCGCCCTCGCACTCGGGGCGCGCGCCGGGTAGCGCCCCGTCGCAGCTTCCCCCTCAGCTCGCGGAATCCACACAGGCGCCTGGGGCGCCCTGTCGGCGAAGCTGTCCGCGTCTGGCGCCTCGTACGCCCCGTAACCACGCCACGCCGCTCCACCACGCTGCCACCTGCCACGTGCGGCGACCGCAGACCTCTCTCGCTCAACGATCAGGGCTCGGCCAGCGACCGATTCGACGACGTCATGAATTTTCCGGGCTACCGACAGTTCTTCCTCTCGGAAACACAGCGCTCCCTGGGTCTGTAGATGTGCGCCATCGTGGACGCCAACGTGTGCGGTGAGATCTTCGGGGAGAACCGCAATGTGGCCAGCCGTTACTTCTTCGATTTGGCTGACCAAAAGGCAGGGACGCCTCGTAATGGGCGGCCAACTGAAGGCCGAGCTGCGGCACCGCGGGCTCGACGAGTGGCTTCGGGAGGCGCTTCGCGCCGGGCGCGTCTTCGATCAGCCCGCCGCGAGAATCGACGAGGAAACGCTGGCCATTCAACGCGATGGGCAGTGCCGTTCAAACGACCCGCACGTACTTGCCCTGGCGCGCATCAGCGGTGCCCGCCTGCTGTACACGAACGACTACACGCTTCAAGAAGACTTCGCCGACCCCGGGCTCCTTCCCGGCGAGGAGCGGGGCCGGATAAACACAACTGTAGCCGGCCGCCGGCAACCGCGCGATCAACAGGGCGGCAGATTGCGGCGCACGCATCGCGGGCTCCTGCGGCGACGGGACCTGTGCCCTCGCGTTGCGGGTTGACCCGGACCGTTCTCGGGGCGAGCCGGTTCCGGTCATGGGTGCCCAGCTTGGACGGATCGCTGCTTACCCCGCGGGTAGATCGTCGGCCGACAGGTCGGCTGCGCGCCACAGGTACAGCGCTGCGATGCTGCGCCACGGCCGCCAGCGCTCGCCGTACGCCAGGATCTCCTCCGCCTCCGGCAGCTCGTCGAGCCCGCGTGTGCGGGCGAACCCGCGCCGGATGCCGAGGTCGGTCGCCGGCAGCACGTCCGGCCGCCCCAGGTTCAGCAGCAGCATCTCACCCGTCCAGCGGCCGACGCCGCGCACTCGGACCACGCGCTCGATCACCTCTTCGTCCGACAGCGCGCGCACCGTCCGCGGCCCGGGCACCACGCCGCGGCGGGTCTTGGCTGCCAGGTCGTGCAGCGCCAGCGCCTTGGCGCGCGACAGCCCGGCCGCCCGCAACCGCTCCGGCGCCAGCGCGGCCAGCGCCCTCGGCGTAGGCCGTCCGCCGTCGAACAGTGCCGCCACCCGCGCGTAGATGGCGCCCGCCGCGCGGCCGGAGAGCTGCTGGTAGACGATGGCGCGCAGCAGCGCTTCGAACGGCCGCCGCTCCGTCCGCCTCAACGCCAGCGGGCCGCACCTGTCGATCAACCGGCGGAGCAGCGGATCGGCCGCGCGCAACGCCGCCACCGCCGCGCGCATGTCGAGCCGCGCCGCGGCCGTCACGCTGCCCCTCCGCCCGCCGCCGCGCGCCGCCCGCCCGCGGGCCATTCCGGGAGACGTCGCGACCGACTCAATCCTGCAGCGCCTTCCTACCGCTCGAACGTCACGCGGACGAACCGGTTGCGCTCGTCGTTGACGAGATCCGGCTCCGTGCCGTTGAAGCGCCGCATGGCGTGCCGCATCGTCAGCCAGCCCCTCCCGCGGCGCTCCATGAGCCCGCCGACGACCATCGCGTTCGCCATCATCTCGTTGCGCGAGCGCGGAGCGCCTCCCATCCGGGCCTGATCGACCGTCATGTGGTTCGGCAGTGCGCCGGGACTCGTCACCACGATCCGGTCATCGAAGGCCTCCAGCAACACCTGTGATCCGGTAATCGCGTAGTCGCGATGGATGACGGCGTTGACCAGCGCCTCCCGGAGCGCGTGCTCGGGCACCGGCGGGATGTCCCGGCGCTGGATCCCCTCGTACGTCTCCCGCCTGCCGAGGCTGCGAAACCAGCCCATCGCCCGCTGCACCTGGTCTTCGAGCCGGCCCTTGCCTTCGGCCGCACTCAATACGTCGGCTGCCCGGTCCGCGCCCCCGTACGCGGCGCACTGCACGAACAGGCTCAGCGTGTGCGGATACGCCTGCGGATCCCGGCCGAACACCATCAGCCCGTACAGCGTCGGCCGCAGCACGCCGTCGAGCTCGTCGACGATGCTGGCGTTCCGCAGGTCGTCCTCGCGCGCCGGTTGCGGCGCGTGGTCCGGATCGAGCCCCTGCTTGCGCATGAACGACCGCACGGCACCGAAGTCGATGGCCTCCAGGGTCGCCAACGGAACGATCTGCTTCTCGGTCAGGACCAGGCCGAAGGCGTTCAGCAGCTCCTGCAGCTCGGAAGGCGAAGGCGCCACCGTCGCTCGTCCGCGCCGGATCCAGAATCGGCCGTCGCACGAAAACGGCTCGTAGCCCCGTTGGTGCCGGTGGACGTCGACCCAGTGCACCCATGCGCCCCCGGCATCATGGCGGCCGCACGCCGCTGTCACGGGCTTGCCGCAGCCGGTCTGCAGAAAGCTCGTCAGCCGTTCCTGGATGGTCTCCGGGTTCTCGCGGACACCGACGACCGCGCCTGTATCGTCCACGCCGATGATGAGGAGCCCGCCGTCGCCGTTCGCGAAAGCGCAGACCGTCTTGCCGACCCCGCTCAGATCGCCCACACCACGCTTGAACTCCGTGCGGCCATCCTCTCCGCCGGCGATGCGTCGCTGAACTTCAGGCCATTCCATGGTCGTCCATGTGCCATGCCGGTCAGAAGCGCAGGACGGTCACCCGCGCGCGTTCCTCGACTGCCCGTCTTGCCGCCGACGCTCCTCGATCCGGGCCGCGACGACGTCGCCTGTCGTCAAGGTTGTTCGCATCATGGCATCATAGCCTGGACATGCAGACCTCTCGGGTGTGTCGACTCGCAGCGGCGCTGCTCGGCTGACACGATGATCCATGAAGTCACCGCATACCTGCACGTCGGTGGCGCCGCCAGGGCGCTCGAGTTCTATGCCGCGGTCTTCGGGGCGACGGAGAAGCTCCGGCTGACGAACCCCGACGGGCGCATCCAGCACGCCGAGCTCGATTTCGGCGGCACCACGGTCATGCTGGCCGACGAGTTCCCCGAGTACGGCGTCCGGGGCCCACTCACGCTGGGCGGCGCCTCGGCCACCATCTACCTCCACGTCGACGATGCCGATGCGGTGATTCGCCGCGCCGCCGAGGCGGGCGCCGAGGTCGAAAGCGAGCCGCAGGACCAGTTCTACGGCGAGCGGTCCGGCAGCATCCGGGACCCCTTCGGCCACCGCTGGAACATCGGCCACCGCATCGAAGAGGTGACGCCGGAGGAAATGCGGCGGCGCTACGCGGCGATGATGGCAGACGACGGCCAGGAGGAGTCTGCGCCGTAGAATCGCACGGACGCTTGGCGGATTGGTTGGGCGCCAGGCGGAGCCGCAACCGGAATCCTGCGTTCAGGCTCCATGCCGGCGCTCGATTCGCCGGTGACGCGTCTCGCCGGCCGGTAGTAGCATTAGCGCATGCGCTGGCAGCACGCGCTGACCGTCGTCTGCGCGCTATCCGCGGCAACCGTCTGGCTCGACGCGCTGCCTCTCCAGGCGGCCGAATCGCAAGCGAGCGGCGCGACGGCGGGCTCGCCGCGGGCGGCGCGCGCCACCCTGGACCGCTACTGCGTCGGCTGCCACAACGAGCGCCTCAAGGAGAGCTACGGCGGGCTGGCGCTCGACACCGTGGATCTGACCGACGTCGGCGCGCACGCGGCCGTGCTCGAGCAGGTGGTGCGCCGGGTCGGCGCCGGCCAGATGCCGCCGGCCGGGCGCCGCCGGCCCGCGGCGCCGGTGCGTGCGTCGCTGGTGGGCTGGCTGGAATCCGAGCTCGACCGCGTCGCGGCCGCGCATCCCAACCCGGGCTGCAAGGAGCCGTTCCACCGGCTCAACCGGGCCGAGTACCGCAACGCCGTCCGCGACCTGCTGGCGCTCGACGTCGACGCGGCCGCGCTGCTGCCGGCCGACGACGCCAGCTACGGCTTCGACAACATCGCCGGCGTGCTGCGCATCAGCCAGTCGCAGCTCGAGCAGTATCTCTCGGCCGCGCGCAAGATCAGCCGCGAGGCGCTGGGCGGCGAGCTGCCGGCGCCCGCGGTCACCGAGTACCGCGTCGCCGAGACCCGGCCGCAGTACGACCACATCGAGGGGCTGCCGTTCGGCACGCGCGGCGGCCTGCTCGCGACCCACCACTTTCCGCGCGACGGCACCTACGAGATCGCGGTCGACCTGCTCTGCCGCATCCAGGGCGAGTGCGACGGAAGCGTCGGCTTTCCGGACGCGCACGAGCTCGAGATCGCCATCGACGGCGAGCGGGTGACGCTGTTCACCCTCGAGCCCCGGGCCGAGTTCCGGCCGCACGCGGAGCGCACCTGGCGCGTCCGCCTGCCGGTGGCGGCCGGTCCGCACGAGGTCGGCGTCGCCTTCCTGAAGCTGCCGTCGATCCGCGAAGCCGACTCGCGGGTGGCACGGTTCCTCAAGCCCCACTACGTGACCGGGGTCGTCGGGGAGCCGAGCCAGATGATCTACCAGCCGTTCGTCGACCGCGTCACCATCGCCGGCCCGTTCGAGGCCGCGGGCGCGGGGGACACGCCGAGCCGGCGCGCCATCCTCACCTGCCGGCCGGCGCGCGCGGCCGACGAGACGGCGTGCGCCGAGGAGATCCTGTCCGGTCTGCTGCGGCGGGCCTTCCGGCGGCCGGTGACCGCGGCCGACGTCGCCGCCCTCATGCCGGTCTACCGGGCCGGCAGGGAGGCAGGCGGCCGCGTCGCGTCCGGCGCTTTCGAGGCGGGACTCGAGGCCGCGCTGCGGCGGCTGCTGGTCAGCCCCGAGTTCCTGTTCCGCATCAAGCGCGACCCGGCCGGCATCGCGCCCGGGACGAACTACCGGATCAGCGACCTGGAGCTGGCGTCGCGCCTGTCGTTCTTCCTGTGGAGCAGCATCCCCGACGACGCGCTGCTCGCCGCGGCCGCGCGCGGGGAGCTGAGCGACCCGGACGTCTACCACGGCCAGGTGCGGCGGATGCTGGCCGACGAGCGGGCCGCCGGGCTGGTCCGCAACTTCGCCGGCCAGTGGCTGCAGCTCCGCAACCTGGATGCGGTCGAGATGGACTGGGCGCTGTTCCCCAACTTCGACGACGGCGTGCGGCTGGCGTTCCGCCGGGAGACGGAGCTGTTCGTCGAGAGCATCCTGCGCGAGAACCGCGGCGTCATGGAGCTGCTGACCGCGGACTACACCTTCCTCAACGAGCGGCTGGCGCGGCACTACGGGATCCCGGGCGTCTACGGCGACCGCTTCCGCCGCGTGACGGTGACCGACCCCAACCGCCGGGGGCTGCTGGGCCACGGCAGCGTGCTGACCGTGACCTCCCGCCCGAACCGGACGTCGCCCGTGCTGCGCGGCAAGTGGATCCTGACGAACGTGCTGGGCGCCCCGCCGCCCGATCCGCCGGCCGACGTCCCGGCGCTCGAGGAGGACGCGGTGGGCAACCACAGCCGGGCGGAGACGGTGCGCGAGCGGCTGGCGCGGCACCGGCGCAATCCGGCCTGCGCCGGATGCCACGCGCTGATCGACCCGCCCGGGTTCGCGCTGGAGAACTTCGACGCCGTGGGGCGCTGGCGCGAGGTGGACGACGCGTTTCGTCCGATCGACGCGTCCGGCGCGTTGCCTGACGGCACCGTGTTCGACGGCGTGGCGGGCTTCCGCGACGCGCTGGCGGCGCATCCCGAGCCGTTCGTCACCAACGTCACCGAGAAGCTGCTCACGTACGCCCTGGGCCGCGGCCTCGAGCCGTACGACATGCCGGCCGTGCGCCGCATCGTGCGGGGCGCGGCGCCGGACTTCCGGCTTCAGGACCTGATCCTGGGCATCGCGGACAGCATTCCGTTCCGGATGCGCCGGTCGGCCGGCGCGGGCGAGAGCGCGAGGGGCGAGCCCGCAGCGGCCGCGGCCCGGCCGCAGCAGGAGTCCGCGCCGTAGAACGGCGCCAGGAGCCCCGGAACTCAGGAGCCATCATGGTCATAACCAGGACAGCCCTTCCGCGCCGGACCTTCCTCCGGGGCGCGGGCGCCGCGCTCGCCCTGCCGCTGCTGGACGCCATGGTGCCCGCGCTGTCGGCGCTGGGCCGCACCGCGGCCGCGCCGCCCGTACGCCTGGGGTTCGTGTTCGTGCCCAACGGGCTCATCCTCCGCGAGTTCCTGCCGCAGACCGCGGGACGCGGCTTCGAGCTCCCGCGCATCCTCGCGCCGCTCGCACCCTGGCGCGACCACCTGACGATCGTCAGCGGCCTGGCGAACGCGGCCGGCGACGCGCTCGACGCCAGCAGCGGCCCGCACTCCCGCGGCAGCGGCTGCTGGCTGAGCGGCCGGCGCGCGCGGCGCACCGAGGGCGCGGACATCGAGGCCGGCAAGACCATCGATCAGTACGCCGCGGACGTGCTGGGCCGCGAGACGCCGCTCGCGTCGCTCCAGCTCGCCCTCGAGCCGAACTTCATGACCGGCAACTGCGAGGGCGGCTACAGTTGCGCATACATCAACACGCTGTCCTGGCGCACGGCCACCCTGCCGCTGCCGATGGAGACGAACCCGCGCGTCGCGTTCGAGCGGCTGTTCGGCGAGCCGGGCGATGCGGCCGCGCGGCGCTTGCAGCGGCGGATCGACCGCAGCATCCTCGACGGCGTGTCCGAGGACCTGGCCCGGCTGCAGGCCTCGCTCGCGCCGGCCGACCAGCGCACCGTCAACGAGTATCTCGACGCCGTGCGCGACGTCGAGCACCGCATCCAGCAGACCGAGAGGCGTGCGCTCGACGCGCCGGAGCTCGAGCAGGACGCGCCGCTGGGCATTCCGCCGGTGTTCGCGGACCACGCCCGGCTGATGTTCGATCTGCTGCTGCTGGCGTACCGGGCCGACGTGACGCGCGTCGCCACGTTCCAGATCGCCCGCGAGCTGAGCCACCGCGCCTACACCGAGCTCGGCGTGCCCGAGGCGCACCACGACATCTCGCACCATGGCAACCGGGCCGAGGCCATGGAGAAGAACACGCGCATCAACGAGTTCCACATGGGGCTGTTCGCGCACCTCGTCGAGCGGATGCGCGAGACCCCCGACGGCGACGGGTCGCTGCTCGACAACGTCGTCCTGCTGTACGGCGCGGCGTTCGGCGACGGCAACCTGCACGTGCCGCACAACCTGCCGGTCGCGCTGCTCGGCGGCGGGGGCGGCCGCCTGCAACCGGGACGCCACGTCAGGGCGACGTTCGACACGCCGTTCATGAACCTCGGTCTCAGCCTGCTCGACAAGGTCGGCGCCGGGCGCGGGATCGAGCAGATCGGCGACAGCACGGGGCGTCTGGCGGACGTCTAGGAGCCCGCGCCGTATCCAGGAACCTGACATGCGGACCACCCTTCGCGCGGCCGTGTCGACTGCCTTGCTGCTGGCGGCGGCCGGCGCGTCGGCCGCACCCCGGGAGCTGCCGCTCATCGAGGCCGCGAAGGCCGGCGACCGGCCGGCCGCGAGCAGGCTGCTGACCGCCGGCGCCGACCCGGACGCCGCGCAGCCGGACGGCACGACGGCGCTCCACTGGGCGGCCTACCGCGACGACCCGCAGCTCGTCGATCTGCTGCTGCGCGGCGGCGCGGCCGTCGGCGCCGCGAACCGCTACGGCGTCGAGCCGCTCGCGCTCGCCGCCGCCCGCGGCCACGGCGCCGTCGTCGAGCGGCTGCTGGCAGCCGGGGCGGACCCGCACACCATGCAGCGCGGCGGCGAGACGGCGCTGATGTCTGCGGCGCGGACGGGCAGCGTCCGGACGGTCGGCGCCCTGCTGGCCGCCGGCGCCGACGTGAACGCCGCCGAGGAGACCCGCGGGCAGACGGCGCTGATGTGGGCCGCGGGCGAGGGTCACGCGGACGTCGTGCGCCTGCTGCTGGACGCCGGGGCGGACCTCGACGCCCGCTCGCACGGCCCCGCGGCGGCCGCGGCCGCGGCCGGCGCCGGCACGTACACCCGCCGCGTCGAGCGCATCGACGCCTTCACGCCGCTCCTCTTCGCCGTGCGCGCCGGCCGCAGCGCGGCGGTGGAGGCGCTGCTCGCCGCCGGCGCCGACGTGAACCAGACCGCCTCCGACGGCACGAGCGCGCTCGTGATTGCGGCCGCCAACGCCCACTGGGAGCTGGGCGCGCTGCTGCTGGACGCCGGCGCCGACCCCGACGCCGCCGCCCAGGGCTGGCCGGCGCTGCACCAGGTGGTCCGCACGCGGAACCTCAACATCGGCTTCTTCCCGCACCCGGAGCCGACCGGGCGCCTGAGCAGCCTCGAGTTCGCCCGCCTGCTGCTCGCGCGCGGGGCCGACGTCGATGCGCGCATCACGCGGCCGATCGTCGACGGCTACCGCAACTTCTGGACGCAGACCGGCGCGACGCCGCTGCTGGCGGCCGCCAAGGGCGCCGACGCGGCGCTGATGCGGCTGCTCGCGGAGCACGGGGCCGACGTCTCGCTGGCGAACGCGCGGGGGACGACCCCCATCATGGCCGCCTGCGGCGTGGAGATGTTCAACCCGGACGAGGACAGCGGCACCAACGCCGAGGCGCTCGAGGCGTTCGAGGTGGCGCTCGCGCTCGGCGGCGACGTGAACGCGGCCAACGCCGACGGCGACACGCCGCTGCACGGCGCGGCCTGGCGGGGCGCGAACGACATCATCCTGCGGCTGGTCGAGGAAGGCGCGGCGCTGCACGTCGAGAATGGGCGCGGCTTCACGCCGCTCGAGATCGCCAACGGGGAGGAGGAGGGCCGCGTCGCCAACATCAACATCCGGCCCTGGACGGTGGCCCTGCTGCAGGACCTGCTCCGGGCGCGCGGGCTGCCCTGGGAGCTGCAGCGCGGCCAGGAACGCTACGCGTTCGAGACGCAGGAGATCGACCGCGCGCGGTGACGGCGCCGTGACAATATCCCGGCCGTTTGTATTAGACTGCCTGCCGATGCGACGCACGCTACTCGCCCTCGTCTGCCTGCTGGTCGTCGGGCTCGCCGGCCTGTCGGCGAGCGACGATCAGTGGCCCCGGTTCCGCGGCCTCCATTCAGGCGCGGTGGCCGACGATCCGTCCCTGCCCGATACCTGGAGCGAGACCGAGAACGTCGTCTGGAAGACGGCGGTGCCCGGGCTCGGCTGGAGCTCCCCGGTCATCTGGGACGATCACATCTTCCTGACGTCGGCGGTCGCCGCCGGGGCCGAGGAGATCCCCGTGCCGGGGCTGTACGACGAGCACGATCACATCAGCGCGAACACCGTCCACCGCTGGGTGGTGTACGACTTCGACTTCGAGACCGGCGCCCTGCGCTGGGAGCGGGAGCTGCACCGCGAACTGCCGCGCCTCCGGCGGCACATCAAGAACAGCTACGCCTCCGAGACGCCGGTGACCGACGGCGAGCGCCTCTACGTCTACTTCGGCAGCATCGGCCTGGTCACGGCCCTCGACATGGAAGGCGAGGTCGTCTGGCAACGGCAGATCGGCGTCTTCAACACCCTGATCGAGCTCGGCACCGCCGCGTCGCCCGCGCTGCACGGCGACCGGCTGTACATCGTGAACGACAACACCACCGCGTCGTTCATGGTGGCGCTCGACAAGCGCACCGGCGAGGAGATCTGGCGGGTCGAGCGCGACGAGCGGGGCAACAACTGGTCCACGCCGGTCGTCTGGGAGAACCGCGTCCGGACCGAGATCGTGACCGCCGGCAGCGACGGGGTCCGCTCCTACGACCTCGACGGCACGCTGCTCTGGGAGCTCTACGGGATGTCGAACCTGACGACCCCGTCGCCGTTCGTCAGCAACGGCCTCGTCTACATCAGCTCGGGCTACCCCGGCGGCGCCCTGCGCCCCGTGTACGCCATCCATCCCGGGGCCGAGGGCGACATCTCCGTCTGGGCCGACGAGGAGAGCACCTGGTCGCGGCGCTTTCCGGGGAACCGCGCCTCGTCGGAGTACGTCGCCTGGGCGTACCCGCTGCTGGGCACCTACAACACGTCCGCCCTGGTGTACCGCGGCTACTACTACACGCTGCTGGACCGCGGCCTGCTGCTGAACCACAACGCGCGCACGGGCCGGGAGGTCTACGGCCGGCAGCGCATCCGCGTCGGGAGCGGCTTCACCGCGTCGCCCTGGGGCTACAACGGGAAGGTGTTCCTGCTGAGCGAGGCGGGCGACACGTACGTCATCAAGGCCGGGCCGGAGTTCGAGGTCCTGCACACGAACCCGCTGAACGAGATGACGCTCGCGACGCCGGCCGTCGTGCGCGGCAACCTGTTCATCCGGACGCAGTCGTCGCTGTACCGCATCGCGAGGCCGGCAGCGCCATGACGAGCCGACGGGCGAAGAAGGCAGCGGCGGGCGCGCTTCTGATCGGGACGGCATGGTGCCTGCTCGCGGCAGCGCCGGCACCGGCCCGGGCGCAGACGCTGGCGTTCGAGGAGATCGCCCTGCTCCCGGGGCCCGCCGACCTCATCGAGGCAGGCGACGGGCGCGCCTACGTCGCCGCCGACCGGACGCTCACCGTCTACGACCTGTCCGACCTGAGCGCGCCGCGGCGCGGGGGCTCCTACACGTTTCCGGAGAAGATCTGGGGCTTCGTCGTGCGCGACGAACTCGTCTACGTGGCCGCGGACTTCTTCGGCCTGGGCATCGTCGACGTGTCCGACCCGGAGACGCCGCGGCTGCTCGGCTCCGTGAAGACCCCCGGGCAGGTCAAGGACGTCGACGTCTCCGGCGACCGGGCGGTGCTCGCCGACCACATGTCCGGGGTCGACCTGGTCGACATCTCGAACCTGCGCGAGCCGCTCGCGCTCGGCTCGGTGTACCTGGACGGCTACAGTCGCGACGTCGCGACGGCGGGACCGCTGGCGTACGCCGTCGACGACCCCTCCGGCTTCTACGTGCTGGACCTGGCGGATACCGACTCCTGGGAGCCGTCCATCGCGCTGCAGTCGGCGGACGGTCCGCGCATGGTGGAGGTGACAGACACCGCGGCGGGCGGGCTGGCCGTGCTGCTCGGCCACGGCGCGCTGCAGGTGTACGACCTCTCGCCCCCCGCCGAGCCGGTCCACCGCGCCACGTACGCGACCCCGGGCGGCGCGTTGCGCGTCGCGCTGGACGGCCCCCTGGCCTACGTGGCCGACGGGCTGCAGGGCGTGCTGGTCGTCGACCTGACGGCGCCCGCCGCGCCGCGTGTCGCCGGCAGTCACCGGCCGGCGCAACCGGTGCGCGACGTGGCGGTTCGCGGCGATCTGGTGCTGCTCGCGGTGGGCCCGCTGCCGACCGGCATCCGGCGCTCGGTCGGCGGCGGCGAGGTGCTCGTCCTGCGCGGGCAGGCTACTCCGTCACCGTGACGGTGACGTTGTAGCTGTCGTACCAGTCCCCGTCGTAGGCGACCGCCCGCAGCAGGAACGTGCCCGGCTCGCTGAACGAGGCCGTCGTGATGCTCGCCAGCTCCACCGGCCCGGGCGCCAGCGGGAACGGCGAGCGCGGCGGCGTGAACGTGACCCGCCCCGGCCCGCGGTAGTGGACCCAGCGCATCCCGGACGTGGCGCGGCGCCGCTCCATCTCGCCGTCGTCGCTGACCGTGGCGGCGAGCGTCAGCGTGTCGGGCAGCACGACGGACGCCACCGACCTGTCGACGGTCAGCCGCGGCGGCGTGTTGTTGCCGCGCGGCCCGGGCAGCTCGTAGATCGGCAGGAACAACCCGATGGCCCGGTCGGTCTTGCCGTTCGCCCGCACGGTCCAGACGATCTCGTCGTCGCTGGTCCAGTCGCTCGGCGCACGCACGCTGAAGACCATCGTCTCGCGGCGCTCCACGGCGCGGCCGAAGCGGCGGCGCGGCACGAAGACGGTCGGCTGACCGCGGTCCGGCCCGCCGGGCTCGACGTGGTTGTCCGGCCCCACCGGCACGTGCAGCGTCTGCTCCCAGTTGCGGTTGAGATAGCCGAACCACAGATCGAACGTGCCGTCGTCGTTGCGCGTCCAGCCCTCGTAGATCGGCGCGACGCGCATGCCGCGGTTGTACTGGATCTGGGTGTCGAGGATGTCGATTTCCTGGGCGGGCGCGGCAGCGGCCGCCGCCAGGACGACGGCGGCCGTTGCCAGGGTTGTCCGCATGCGCACCGGGCTCACTGCTTCCAGCTCCCCCCCTACTGGTTGTCGGTGTTGCGCGCGTTGCGGTCGGCGACGCGCGCCTTGTACTCTTCCTCGTCGATGTAGTAGTAGCTCACCCACGCGAACGACATCTCGTCGATGGTCCGCTGGCCGTACACCACGTTGTTGCGCGGGTCCGGGTTGACGCGCAGCGACTCCGAGTTGTCGTGCCAGGTCGAGATGTGGATGACGGTTCCGGGCGGCAGGACCGGCGCCGCCTCCTCCGCGTAGTTGTAGACCAGGTGCCAGTTGAAGCGCCACTGCGGCACGCAGTTGAGCGTCATCTGCCGCATGAGGGGCGCGGGCGAGTGCCCGGGCGCCTGCAGCAGCACGTTCCCCTCCTCGTCCGTCTGGGGAATGATGGCCTCGATGCACTGCGCCTGACCGCGCGTATGCAGGTGCGGCTGGAAGGCGGTGACCACGGCGGGCCGCGTCAGCATGGTGTAGCCGTCGGTGCGCACGTTGCGTTGCCCCGCCGGAATGAGCAGGTCGTCGTCGTCGCCCATGTGCTGGCTGACGAGCTGGTACTTCGGCACGTACCCCTCGGGATACAGCTTCATGCCGACGTGCACCATGATCGGCAGCTCCTCGCCGTACGGGTGCAGGTGGAGACCGAAGCGGATCTGCGTGCCGGCCTTGATCAGGCGGCCCGTGTCGTCGTCGAAGACGTCACCGTTCTTCCCGACCGCGTACTCGTTGAGGAAGTTGCCCTTGGCCAGGTCCTCGTCGTACTCCGTCATGGTGGTGATGACGTGGTGCACCGCCTCGAGGCTGTTGGCGTCCGGCTTCACCTCCACCGCCTGAATGTAGCGGTCGACGGTCAGGCCGGGGTCCGCGAGGATGTTCGGGAACTCGTCCGGCCCCTCCGCCGGCAGCAGGTACGGCTCGGGCATCGAGACGATCAGATCCGGCTCGCCGATCTGCCAGGCGTTGGCGTCCGGAAACTCGAGCGGCGGCGGCGCGTCGGCCGGGTTCCCGCGCGGCGCGCCGGCGTCGACCCAGGCCGCGATGGTGCCGATCTCGCCGTCGGTCAGCGACGGATCGTCCTTGAAGTCCTGGATGCCGATGCGCCGATCGATGTACCAGGGAGGCATCTCGCGCGCCTCGACGTTGCGCTTGATGGAGCGGGCCCAGGGCCGCACGTCCTCGTACGAGACCAGCGACATGGGCGCGATGGCGCCGGGCCGGTGGCAGCTCTGGCAGCTTTGCTGCAGAATCGGCAGCACGTCCTTCGTGAAGGTCACCTCGCCGTCGGTGGCCGCGGTCTGCGCCAGCGCGGGCACGGCGCCCAGCAACAGCAGCAGCATGGCCGCGCATCCGAACAGACGGAACGCGGCGGTCCCGCCGCACCAGTACGCACTCTTCACATCACACCTCCCGCAAGAACGGCGCCCGACGCAGACGCCCTGCAAATTATAGCAGCCACCAGGAGTCTGCGCCGTAGAACGGTGCAGACTCCGCAAGGCGCGCACGGCGCGCCTCGGCGGGAGCGGCGCGGGGCGAAGGGGCCCCCGCAAGCGGACGCCGGGGGTTCGGGGCGCAGCCCCGTCTGATTGAAGCCCCTACAGGTCCCAGAGCTGCGCGACCCGGCCGGTGCTGTCGCCGAGCCGCTCGGCCGGCACGCCCATCCGGTCGAGCAGCGTCATCCACAGGTTGGTGACCGGCGTCTCGTCCGGGTAGCGGACGTGGCGCCCGCTGCGCAGGCCGGCCGCCCGGCCGCCGATCAGCGCGATCGGCAGATTGTCGTGGAAGTGCGTGTTGCTGTCGCTGATGCCGGCGCCGTACACGAGGAGCGACTGATCCAGCAGCGAGCCGTCGCCGTCCGGCGTCGAGGCCAGCCGGTCCACCAGGTGCGCGAACTGCTCGACGTGGTAGCGGTTCACGTGGCCCAGATCGTCGATCTTGACCGGATCGTTCTCGTGGTGCGACAGCGGGTGGTGCGAGTCGGAGATGCCGATCTCCGGATACGGGCGGCTGCTCACCTCGCGGCCGATCATGAACGTGGCGACGCGCGTCAGGTCGGTCTGGTACGCCAGCGCCAGCAGGTCGAACATCAGCTTCGCGTGCGCGGCGAAGTCGTTCGGGATCCCGGGCGGCTGCTCCACGACCGGCATCTCCCGGCCGCTCTGCGCCTCGGCCATCTGGATGCGGCGCTCCACGTCGCGCACCGCGTCCAGGTACTCCGTGAGCTTGACCCGGTCGCCGGGGGCCAGGCGCAGCTCGAGCGCCGCCGCCTTGTCGGAGACGGAATCGAGAATGCTGCGGTCCCGGCGCAGGCGGGCGAGCCGCGCGTCCGGATCGGTGCTGACCGCCGCGCCGAACATGCGCTCGAACAGGGCGCGCGGGTCGTTCTCCATCGGCAACGGCGTGGTGGGCGTCCGCCAGGCGATGGTGTTGGTGTACGCGCAGGCGTAGGTGCCGTCGCAGGCGCCCAGCAGCTCGACGGATTCGAGGGCCAGCTCCAGGGAGGCCAGCTGCGTGTCGGCGGCCAGCTCGCGGGCGGCAATCTGATCCGCCGATATCCCGGCCAGCACGTCCGCCGCCGTCGTGCGCTTGATGTGCATGCCGGTCAGATAGCTGCCCGCGGCCCGGGCGTGGTCGCCGCCGCCCTCGCCCGGGCGCGGGTACGCCTCCATGGCGGCCAGCCCCGACAGGACCGTCAGCTCGCCCCGGTGCGGCGCCAGCGGCTCGAGCGTCCGCGGCAGGTCGAATCCGGCCCCTTCGGCCACGGGCGCCCAGTACTTCATCGCCATGCCGTTGGGCACGTAGAAGAAGCCGATGCGCCGCACGGGCGCGGCCGCGGTCCGGCCCAGCGCCGTCAGCGCCGGCACCATCCCGTCGAGCAGCGGCAGGGCGAGCGAGGCGCCGATGCCCCGCAGCAACGTGCGCCGCGGCAAGTGCTTCCTGGTGATGATCATGATTCCGGCACCTTCCGCATCCGAAACGGCACGCTCTCCACGATGCCCAGGACGATGTCCGACCAGCGATAGCCTGTCGCCGCCGCGTCGCGCACGATGGCCCGCACGGCCGGCGCGTCGTGGTGCTCGACGCCGCGTCCCAGCGCGTACGTCAGCAGCTTCTCGGTGAAGTTGCCGACGAACTCCTCCTGCCGCTCCAGCAGCGCCCGGCGAAAGGCCACCGGGCCGTCCACCCGCGAGCCGTCCGGCAGATCGGCGCTGGCGTCGACGGGCAGGCCGGCCTCGGCGTCGCGCCAGCGCCCGATCGGATCGAAGTTCTCCAGGGCGAAGCCGAGCGGGTCCATCCGGGCGTGGCAGCTCGCGCAGACCGGATTCGCGCGATGCTGCTCAAGCCGCTCGCGCACGGTCGTCGGCGTGGTTCGCGAGCCCTCCTCGAGCGACGGCACGTCGGGCGGCGGAGGTGGCGGGGGCGCGCCCAGCAGGTTCTCGAGCACCCACTTGCCGCGCAGGACCGGCGAGGTCCGGTTGGGGTACGACGTCACGGTGAGCACGCTGCCGTGGCCGAGCAGGCCGTGCCGCCGCTCGTCCGCCAGCGCCACCCGGCGGAAATGACCGCCGTAGACGCCGGGAATCCCGTAGTGCTCCGCCAGCCGGCTGTTGACGAACGTGTAGTCGGCCCGCAGCAGATCGAGCACGCTGCGATCGCGCCGGAACTGATCGTGGAAGAACAGCTCGGTCTCGCGCGCGAGCGCCTCCCGGAGATCGCCGTCGAACCCGGGAAAGAGCGCGCGGTCCGGCTCGGCGAAGCGGACGTTGCGCACCAGCAGCCACTGGCTGGCGAAGTTGTCGACCAGCGCCGCCGCGCGGGGGTCGGCGAGCAGGCGCCGCACCTGGGCCTCCAGCACGTCGGGGCGGCCCAGCACGCCGCGCTCCGCGACCGCCAGCAGCTCGTCGTCCGGCATGCTGCTCCACAGGAAGAACGACAGGCGCGAGGCCAGCTCGACGTCGCTCAGCGCGTGCACCGTGCCGGCGGCCAGCCCCGGCGGGTCGTGCTCGACGCGGAACAGGAACTCCGGGTCGACAAGCAGACGCTCGAGCGCGGCCTGAATGCCGCTGTCGAACGTGCCCGCGGCCCGGCCGGCCGCATGGAACCCGAGCAGGGCGTCGATGTCGGCCGCGGCGACGGGCCGCCGGAACGCCCGCCGGGCCAGCGCCGAGAGAATCTCCCGGGCGCAGGGCGTCTCCGCCTCGGGCCGCTCCGGGCGGCACGTGAAGATCCGCCGCCGGCTCGGCGTGTCGGCGGGCGCCGACGCCTCGAACGGTCCCAGAATCTCGACCGACTCCACCGCCGGACTGCGGGTCAGCCGGCCGCCTGCCTCGGTGACACCGGCGTACCTGGCGAAGGTCACCCCGACCCGGCGGGTCCCGGCCGGCACCGGCAGCCGCACCTCCAGCCCCTCGTCGGCGGTGTTGTCGTAGATCTTGCGCCGGAGCAGATCGGGCCGGTCCGGCGGTATCGGCTCCTGGCTGTCGTAGGTGAGCCCCTTCAGCGCCGCGTCGCCCCCGACGGTGAACGTCCTGATCCGCCGGCGGTCCAGGCGGATCTCCAGCCGGTCGCCTCGATCGAGCCCCGCGATGCCGTAGTCGCCGTCTCGCCGCAGGCGCACCTTGATCAGGTACTCGCCGTCGAGCGGAAAGGTGTGCCGCACCGACAAGCCGCCGCGGGTGCCGAACGGGAGCGCCTCGCTCGTCCGCTCCTGCTGCCTCGCGCGCCGGGGTGCGTCGTAGCGGGCGCTGGCCGGACGCAGCAGCGGGTCGCCGATGGCCAGCCGCCCGATCCGGGTCGCCGCCGCCAGGTAGCGGTCCAGGAGCGCCGGCGACATCGTCAGCACGTCGGCGTTGTTGTCGAAACCGAAGCCCGAGTCGTCCGCCGGCAGCAGCGCCCGCCCGTCGATCTCGAGCGCCAGCAGATCGCGGATGACGTTGACGTACTCGGTGCGGTTCAGCCGGTGCACCGCGGGGCGGCCGGGATCCGGCGCGGCCGCGGCGACGGCATTGAGGGCGGACGCGAGCTCGCGCGCGAATCGTCCGGCCGCAGCGCCGGCAGGCCGGGGGCGGCCCGCCGGCGGCATCTGGCCGCTGCGGACCTTGCGCAGCACCTTCTCCCACACGGCGCTGTTCGCGGCGACGTCCGCGGCGTCCACCGCCGTCGACTCGAGCACCAGCCCCGCGGTCTCGAGCCGCTCGTTGTGGCACGCGGTGCAGTAGGTGTCCAGCAACTGGCGGCGATCGGCGGCCGGTGACGGCGCCGCGCCTGACGCCGGCGGCAGTGCTGCGCCGACGACGACGAGGAAGGCCGCCGCCAGACCCGGCGCCCGCCACCGTGGGCCATATGCGCGTCTGTCCATTCGGTCAAGCCAGTTTACCCGCCTGCCAGACCGTTTACAAGCCGCTTCCGATTCGGCTATCGTAGCCGGAAAAGTCTGCATTCATAAGGAGTTGGCCGTGATCTCGAGATGCCGCAACGGGGGCCGGACGCTGCTGGCCGCGGGGACGCTCGCGCTGCTGGCGGCGGCGGCTCCGACCGCGATCGCCGATGTGCCGCTCGTGGCCGCCGCCGAGCGCCAGGATTGGCATGCCGTGCACGCCCTGCTGGCGGCAGGGGCCGACGTGAACGCGGGCCAGGCCGACGGCGCCACGGCGCTGCACTGGGCCGCCCACTGGGACGCGCTGGCGGCGGTGGAGACGCTGCTGCAGGCCGGCGCGGATGTCGACGCGGCCAACGACCACGGCGTCACGCCCCTGTTTCTCGCCGCCGAGAACGGGAGCCCGCCGGTGGCCGGGCGCCTGCTGGCGGCGGGGGCCGACGCGTCCGCGACGCTGCCGGCGGACGGCGAGACCGCGCTCATGCGGGCGGCGCACTCCGGGAGCGCCGCCATCGTGCGAATGCTCCTCGAGCGCGGCGCGGATCCGCACGCGCGCGCGATCCGGTCCGGGCAGACGGCGCTGATGTGGGCGATCGCGGAGAACCACGCCGCCGCCGCCCGCGAGCTGATCGCGCACGGCGCCGACGTGCGGGGCCGGTCGCAGGGGCAGTACACGCCGCTGCTGTTCGCCGCCCGGCAGGGCAACGTGGCCATCGCCGCGATGCTGCTGGACGCCGGCGTCCCGGTGGACCGCGACGGCCCGGGGCCGGCGCCCCTGGTGGTCGCGATCGAGCACGGGCGCGTGCCGTTCGCCCGCTTCCTGCTCGAGCGGGGCGCCGAGGCGGACATCGTGATGCGCAACGGCAGCACGCCGCTCGCCGCCGCCTTCGCCATCGGCGGCCGGCAGCTCGGCTACGATCCCGACGCGGTGGTGTACGAGCCGCCCGACAAGCCCGATCTGGTTCGCGACCTGCTGGCCGCCGGCGCCGACCCCAACCGCCGGCGCGGCGTGCCCGAGGCCGGCGCGCGCGTCTACTCCCCCGACGGGCAGGCGTCCGGCTTCGACCGCGGCCCCACCGATCCGGACAACTTCGGCGTGGCGCGGAGCTGGATCGGCGCGTCCCCCTTCTGGGTTGCCGCGCACAAGGCGGACGTCACCCTCCTCGAGCTGCTGCTCGACGCCGGCGCCGATCCCACCGTGACCACGGAGGACGGCACCACGCCGCTGATGGTCGCCGCCGGCCTCGGCCACGCGGGCGACCGCTACGAGAAGTTCTGGTCGGCCGGGGCGGCGCGCGAAGCGGTCGAGTTCCTCGTCGAGCGCGGCGCCGACGTCAACGCGGCCAACGAGGCGGGCTTCACCGCGCTGCACGGCACCGCGTTCGTCGGTGCGGAGGCCGCCGCCGACTATCTCGTCGCGCAAGGCGCCGACCTGAACGCGCAGGACTTCGCCGGGCGCACGCCGTACCGGATTGCCCAGGGCCACAAGGGCGGCGGGATGTCGTTCGTCTCGCGGCCCGGCACGACGGCCCTGCTCGCGCGGCTGGGCGCCGACACGGCACTCGGGCCGCACTTCAACGACACGGAGCGCGAAGAGGGCCTGCAAGTCCGCTGAAGCAGACTCCGCAAGGCGCGCACGGCGGGAGCGGCGCGGGGCGCAGGGGCCCCCGCAAGCGGACGCCGGGGGCTTGGGGCGCAGCCCCATCCAACTGAAGCCGCTATTGCGGCTGCTTGAGCGCGGCGCTCAGGATGTGCTCCAGGCCGTAGTTCCCCTCGTGGCAGGCGTACTCGTAGATCACGTAGCTGTCGTCCCGAATGAGCGGGATCGCGAGGGTCCACGGGCGGGTGAACGCGCGCGGGTCTTCCAGCTCGGCGCGGTAGTCGATGGTGTTGTCGTCGGTCAGCGTGAAGCGCTCGACGACGCGCATGTCGCGGCCACCGCCGCGGTACGAGCCCAGGGGCTGCTGCGTGCCGAACGTCGTGTCGGAGAAGTTGGTCACCTCGACGACCAGCGTGTCGCCCTCCCACCGGCCGCGCGAGTCGCCCCACAGTTGCCGGATGTTGTCGTGGAGCGGCGGCCGCCCGTCGAGCGGAATGATCCGCATGTCGTGGATGATCTCGTAGCGGATCAGCACGTAGTCGGGCGTCTGCATGATCTCGTAGGCGTTGTTGTAGCCCATGGGCGCCATCACCGTCGGGAAGCCCTTGGTGATGCACCGATCCCAGAGGTCGAGATCGGTCCAGGACGTGATGCCGATGCCGTAGTGCGTCGGTCCCCAGTCGTCGACCGCCTGCTGCATCTCGGCCGTAATCGGAATCCGTCCGTCCGGCGGATCCACGACCAGCGACTCCAGCGCTATCCGGCGCTCGGTCTCGGGCTCGTCCCAGACGATGTTCACGTCGCGGTTGGGCTCCTGCTGCTGGCGCAGCGCCTCCGCCCGCTCCCGGCGCGCGATGTCCTCGGCCGTGAGCGTCTCCTTGGGGCGCTCAACGGGCACGCCCGTCACCGCGTTGCTGGTCCAGATGCCCTGCAGATCCGGGTGTCCCCACGGCGTCCGCGGCGGCTCGTAGCCGTCCTGCGCCCCGGCTCCGATCGCCTGTGCCCCGGCCAGCCCGGCAACGGCCGCCGCGACGCACAGCCCTGCGAAGAGCCTGTGAGTCATTACGGCTGCCTCCGCAGGTGGCCGTACAGCAGCTCCTCGGAGAACTCCACGCAGCGGAACTCCAGCAACTGCATGTTCTCCTCCATCCGCCGATACAGCGGAAGGCTGATCCGCCACGGCCGGGTGAACGTGTTCGGGTCCTCGATCGTCGCCTCGTACTGCAGGTGATGCTGCGTGACCGGCGTGTAGCGTTCCACCACGTGCAGGGCGCTGCTGTGATGGTTGCCGGCCCGGTCGAGCCAGGTCTGGCCGTTGAACGCGGTCACGTCGACGACGAGCGAATCGCCGTCCCAGCGGCCCACCGAATGGCCCATCCAGGTGTCGACCGGGCTCTCGGGCACCGGGTCCATGTGGATGACGCGATTGGCGCTGGCGAACTCGTAGGCGATGAAGATCTTGTTGGTGCCCTGCACGATCTGCAAGGGGAACGGCATGTAGGTGGCGCGCGGCACGCCCGGCAGATAGCACTTGGCCTCGGGATCCTCCGTGCGGCGGTTCTCGAAGTTCTCCTGGCGTTGCGCCAGCGCCTCGGGCCGGTACGGGATGGCGCCCCCCTCGACGATGCCGAGGCCGCCCGGCGCGGCGCCGATGGCGCCCGTCTCGGCCAGCCGGCCCGCGTAGGCGGCATGCGGCTCGATGTTCCAGTGCGCCGACCCCACCGCCTGCCAGATGCCGCTCAGGTCCGGCCGGCCGTCGGCGGCGCGCGGCAACTCGTCCGACTGCGCCTGGCCCGCGGTGGTCATCGCCACGAGGCCCAGCACGCCCGCCGCCGCCGCCACGCCCGTTCTCGTCGTCAGATCACGCCACCACTGTGACATCTGTCCAGATCTCCTTGGGGGGTCCAGCCGCCGGGACCCATTGCCGCGCGCCAGGATGGCGACGGCCGGGGAAGGCCCCGGCCGTCGCCATCCGCGGGAGTCGGGAGCACCCCGTCCGCGCGGGGTGCGGGCTCTCGATCAGCGCTCCGTCGGGTCGCGTCCGTCGAGCGGGGCGCCCGTGCCGGAAGAACCGACGAAGAGCTTGGTGCCGTCCTCGAACGTGATGTCGCGGCCGTTGGCCCGCATCGCGCCGTCCTTGGCCTGATAGCCCTCGACCATGATGACCGTGCCCGGCGGCAGGGAGTTCTTGTTGAACCCGCGGCGCAGCAGCGCGTTGGGCGCGCCGCCCTCGACCATCCAGGCCTCGGTCGTGCCGTCATCCCTCTCCACGGCGATGTGGATCCAGGCATGCGGGTTGACCCACTCCATCCGCGTCACCGTGCCCTGCAGGGTCACCGGCATGTCCGCGTCGAACTCCGCCGAGAACGCGTGATGCGCCACGGCCGGCGACGCCGCCGCCAGCATCCCGATTGCCGCCACCAAGCCTATCGCCAGACTCGCTCGCATCGCCCCACCTCCAGCTGTTCCGAACAACGCCGTGCTTCCTGCAACTCCTGGAAAGTACTTCCCGTTACCGCCGACTGTCAAGATTCCCGCGAGGCGGTCGGCGGGACGCGATCCGCAACCCGGGCACGACCGCCAGCTCCACGTACGACGGCCGGCTCGCGTCGTGATGAATCGCCTGCCGGGCCATCTCGAAACGCTCGTCGGTGGCCGGATTGCCGCCCGTGTTGTGGTTGCGGGCCAGGTGCGGGAACTCCGACGACGACAGGTCGAGCCGGACACGGTGCTGCGCCCGGAACACGTTCGCCGCGTACCCCAGCTCGACCTCGTACTCGTACGCCCGTCCCGGCTCGATCAGCGCCGGGGGCGACTTGGAGCCGTGCCTGAAGCGGGCCCGCACGACCCGGTTGAGCACGTTCTGCGCGAATCCGTCCGGATGCACGTCGACGAGCTTGACCGTGAAGTCGGTGTCGCGGGCCGAGGACGTGGCCCAGAAGTTGACGGTGACGGGTCCGATGACGGCCAGATCCTCCGCGAGCGGCTCGCTGGTGTAGACCAGGACGTCGTCGCGGAGCTCGACCGTGGACTGGTCCTGGGCGCCAGACCGGAAGTAGAAACCCAGGGTGAGGCAGCACAGCCCGCCCCCGAGCGCCGGGACCGGATCGCGCGGGTCGTACACGAACGTGTCGTCCGGCCCGTGCGGCGGCGCCGCCGTGTCGAGCACGCCGTCGCCCCAGCGCGTGTTGGCCCGGCCGCCGCTGCCCAGGTTGAAGCGCACCGTCTCGGTGCCGGCGAGGGGCAGGGCGTCGCCGGTCACCCAGAAGCCGCTGCCCCGAGTTCCGCTGTCGGGCGGCACCTACACGAACAGCTGCACGCGCGGGTCGCGGTCGATCCCGTTGTCGATGCCCTTGACGTGGCGGTCGTAGAACCGCAGCTGCAGCGCACGCAGGTCCATCTGCCCGGCCGCGCCGAAGCTCAGGGCGCCCTCGCGGCCATGGCCGCCCCCGCCCGTCATGACGAGCATCGTTCCCGCGCGCGCGGCCGCGGACCCGCCGTTGGTCCGCAGACCGTCGAAGGCCCGCACCGACCCGATGTGGAACAGGTCGCCCCAGGCGCCGGTGACCAGCGCCGGCACCACGACCCGGTCCCACTGCGCCTCGACGTCCACGCTGGCCCAGTAGCCGTCGTAGTCGGGGTGCTCCAGCCACTCGTAGTAGTAGGGCGCCAGCGTCCGGAAGTCGGCCAGCTCCGCCAGCGGAACCCGACCAATCCATTCGCTCGCAATCAGCCGCTCGCCCTCCGCCAGAAAGCTGTCGGCGGCGCGGCGCGCCTCCTCCGCGGACGCCCCGCGCGCGAGCTCCCCGCGGCGCACGGCGTCGGGTGCGAAGAAGGCGAGCGGCCAGCTCTGTCCGAACCACAGGTCGAACACGCCGTTCACGTACGTCCAGTGGTCGTGGTAGTCGGTCGCGGTCTGGTTGGGCGCGATCGCGACCAGGTGCGGCGGCGCGCCCAGCGCGGCCTGCCACTGCGTGACCCCCATGTACGAGCCGCCCGTCATGGCGACCCGGCCGTTGGACCAGGGTTGGGCCGCCGCCCACTCCACCGCGTCGTAGCCGTCGTCGCGCTCCTGGAAGATGGGCCGGAACTCGCCCTCCGAGCGGAACGTGCCCCGGGCGTCCTGCGAGACGGCGACGTAGCCGTGCTCCGCCCAGAACGCCATCCCGGCGCTCAGGCCGGGCGCGAAGCAGCCCTGGCCCAGACGCAGGCCGTAGGGCGTCCGCAACATGATCACCGGGTAGCGGCCGGGCGCCGCGGGCCGGTAGACGTCGGTCGCGAGCCGGACGCCGTCGCGCATGCGCACCATGACGGTCTCGCACGTCACGCCGCGGGTGTCGGCGACGAGACCCCGCTCCTGCGCCCCGGCCGGGCCGCCGACCGCCACCGCGGCCGCCGCGGCGAGTCCCGCCAGACAGACCGCGAGCGCGACGCGCCCCCGCGCCATCAACCCTGCCGTCACCCCTGCCATGCGTCCCCCTCCGGAGCTGCCGCTCCCGGTAAACTCTAGTTCAGGATGTCCTATAGCGCCGCGTTCCGCTGCATCGCCGGCTGCGCCGGAGAGCACCCGCTGCTCGAGCCGATATACCGCTGCCCGGCGTGCGGCAATCTCCTCGAGGTCGCCCACGACCTCGACGCCCTCGGCAAGCGCGCGGCCGGCTCCTGGATGCGCCTGTTCGACGACCGCTACAAGCGCACCACCTGGCCCTACGGGTCGGCGGTCTGGGGCAAGAAGGAGTGGGTGTGCCCGCTGGTCGACGACGACAACATCGTGTCGATGGACGAAGGGGGCACCAACCTGTTCTGGGCCGAGCGGTTCGGGCGCGAGCTGGACCTCGCCGAGCTGTGGGTGAAGCTGTGCGGCAACTCGCACACCGGCTCGTTCAAGGACCTCGGCATGACGGTCCTGGTCTCGGTCGTCCGCCAGATGATCCGCGCCGGCCGCGAAATCCGGGCCGTCGCCTGCGCGTCGACCGGCGACACGTCGGCGTCGCTCGCCGCCTACGCGGCGGCCGGGGGCATTCCCGCCATCGTGATTCTGCCGCGGGGCAAGGTATCGACCGCCCAGTTGGTGCAGCCGCTGGCCAACGGCGCGACGGTGCTGGCCCTGGACACCGATTTCGACGGCTGCATGGCCATCGTCAAGCAGCTCGCGACCGAGGAGGGCATCTACCTCGCGAACTCGATGAACAGCCTGCGCCTCGAGGGCCAGAAGACCGTCTCGATCGAGATCGTGCAGCAGTTCGACTGGGAGGTGCCCGACGTCGTCGTCATCCCCGGCGGGAACCTGGGCAACGTCAGCGCCCTCGGCGCCGGATTCGACATGATGGAGCGGCTGGGCCTCATCACGCGCCGCCCGCGCATCGTCGTCGCCCAGGCCGAGGCCGCGAACCCGCTCTACCGCGCCTACCGCAACGAGTGGCGCTTCGAGCCCATCGCCGCCCGGCCGACGCAGGCCTCGGCCATCCAGATCGGCAACCCGGTCTCGGTCGAGAAGGCGGTCCGCGCACTGCGGCGCTACGACGGCATCGTCGAGCAGGCCAGCGAGTCGGAGCTGGCCGACGCTGTCGCGCTCGCGGACCGCACCGGCATGTTCAACTGCCCGCACACGGGCGTCGCGCTGGCCGTGCTCATGAAGCTCCGCGCCCGGGGTGAAATCGGGGGCTCGGAGCGGGTCGTCGTGATCTCGACCGCGAGCGGGCTGAAGTTCACCGACTTCAAGCGCGCGTACCACGAGGGCCGGCTGCCCGCGGTGGCGTCCGCGCACGCGAACCTGCCGGTGGACCTGCCCAACGACTACGATGCCGTCCGGCGCGCGGTCGACGCCGTGGCCGATCGCTGAGCCGCCGGGCGCGGCCCCGGCGGCCCCGCGGGCCCGTGCTATCATGGCCGCATTCCATGGCTATTCCCCGCATCACCAAGGAAGAAGTGAAGGCGCGCCTCGACGGCGACGAGTCTGCCGCGCCGGTCCTCGTCGACGTCCGGCTCAAGTACCCCTACGAGCACAGCACTGTCCAGCTGCCCGGCGCCGTGCGTGTCGCGCCCCCGGAATTCGCCCTGCCGGAGCTGCCCAGGGATCGCGACATCGTGGCCTACGACTCGGATCCCGGCGAACTGGTCAGCGCCCACCTGGCCGCCAGGCTGATTCGCGGCGGGTACCGCGCCAGCGCGCTCAAGGGGGGAATCGTCGAGTGGCTGACCGCCAAGTTCCCGACCGAGGCGAAGGAAGCACCCAAGCAGAAGCCGCCGCGGGCCGGCGCCCTCAAGGGCTAGCGGGGCTGCTGGCGCCTGCCCTCGCCGGGCTGGCGCTGTGCGCGCTGGGGGCCTCCCCGCTGCACGGCCAGCCGGACCGCCCGCCCATCGCCGAGCTGATCGCCGCGCTGCAGGCCAAGTACGATTCCGTCCGGAACTTCTCGGCCGCGTTCGAGCAGACCTATGCGGGCGGCGTGCTGCGGACGACCCTGGTGGAGCGCGGCACGGTGCTGATCAAGAAGCCGGGCAAGATGCGCTGGCACTACACGTCGCCGGAGGAAAAGCTGTTCGTCTCGGACGGCGTCTCGTTGTACTCGTACATCCCGGCCGACCGCCAGGTCATCGTCGGTACGGTGCCCCCCGGAGACAGCATATCGACGCCGGCGCTGTTTCTGGCGGGCCGCGGCAACCTGTCCCGGGACTTCGTCGCCGCCTACGACGAGGCCCTCGACCCGCCCCCGCACCTGTGGGCCGTCGAGCTGATCCCGACCCGCCGGGATGTCGACTACACGCGCCTGACGCTGGTGGTCGACCGCGCCAGCCTGAGCGTGGTCCAGTTGCGGGCCACCGACTTCCAGAACGCCGTGTCGGCGTTCACGTTCTCCGGGCTCGAGGAGAACCGGGACTTGCCCGACACGCTGTTCACCTTCGAGATTCCCCCCGGCACCGAGATCGTGACGGGAGACGACTTCGGTCGCTGAAAGGGTGGACTACGAGCCGGCGTCCGCCCGCTCGACCGCCACGCGGGCGCCGACGCCCGCCAGGCGCTCGACGAGGTTGGCGTAGCCCCGCTCCACGGTTTCCAGGGGTCCGATGCGGCTGGTGCCCCGCGCCGCAAGCGCCGCCGCGATCAGCGCCATGCCCGAGCGCAGGTCGCGCGTGTCGAGATCACGCCCCTGCAGCCTGCTCGGCCCGTCCACGATCATGCGGTGCGGGTCGCACAGGAAGAGGTTGGCCCCCATGCCGCTCAACTGTTCGAGCGCGAACAGGCGCAGCTCGTACATCCAGTCGTGAACCAGCGTCCGGCCGCGGGCCTGCGTCGCCAGCACGCTCACCAGGCTGACCATGTCGCTCGGAAAGCCGGGCCACGGCGCGGTCGTGACCTGGCGGATCGCCGCGGGTCGGGACGCGCCGACCAGCAGCCGATCCTCCGTGACGGCACAGTTGACGTTCATCCGCGACAGGACCGACGTGATCGGCTCGAGGTCGGCGGCGCAGGCGCCCCGTATCTCCAGCTCGCCGCCGGTCACCGCCGCCAGGACCGCCCAGCTGCCCGCCTCGATGTAGTCGCCGCCCAGCCGCCGCGCTGCGCCGGCCAGCGGCGCGCCGCCGGCAATCCGAATGCGGGGCGTGCCGTCGCCCTCGATGTCGGCGCCCATGCTCCGCAGGAAGGCGCAGAGCTCCACGACATGGGGCTCGCAGGCGGCGTGTCGGATCTCGGTCGTGCCGGGCGCGGCGGCGGCAGCCAGAATCGCCGTCTCGGTGCCGGTCACCGACGCCTCCTCCAGGTAGACGGATGCCGGCCGGAGGCCGCCGGGGACCTCCAGCTCGTGCGCGTCGGCGGACGTCTCGCGCGCGCCCATCGCCCGCAGCGCCTGCAGGTGCACGGCAATGGTTCTGCGGGCCGGAAAGTCGCCGCCGGGCGGCGCCAGCCGCGCGCGGCCCAGGCGCGCCAGCAACGGGCCGAACAGCAGGACGGATCCGCGCAGGAGGCCGACCAGGCCCGGATCCGGCTCGGCCGTCGTCACGTGCCGGCAGCAGATGTCGAGCGTGGCGCTGCCGGCCCCCGCCACGTCGGCGCCCAGGCCCTGCAGCAGCTCCACCATGACGCTGACGTCCCGGATGCGCGGCACGTTGGTGAGGCGGCACGGCTGATCGGACAGCAGGCACGCCGCCAGCAGCGGCAGCGCCGCGTTCTTGTTGCCGTCCACGTCCACGCAGCCCGCCAGCGGGTGTCCGCCCCGGACCACCAGCGTCGTCGAGCCGCGCGCGCGCCGCCGCGTCATGCCGTCCGCTCCCGGCCCGCCGGCTGCGGCTCGCCCGGGCCGCGGCCGGCCGCCCACTCGAACTCGCCGAGGTACACGATTTCGTCCCGCAGCACGACGCCCAGCCGTTCGTGCACGGCAGCCCGGCAGTCCTCGATCAGCCGGCGCACGTCGCTGGCCGTCGCCCGTCCGTCGCTGACGATGAAGTTGCCGTGCAGGCGCGACACCAGCGCCCCGCCGACCGCGGCGCCCTTGAGGCCGACGCGGTCGATGAGCGCCCCCGCGAACGGCGGCACGCCTTCCGGCAGATGGTCGCGAGCCGGGTCGGGATTCTGGAACACGCAGCCCGCGCTGGGAGCCGCGAGCGGCTGGGTCCGCTTGCGGTAGGCGAGCGATGCGCACGCCCGCTGCCGCAGGGCGGCCGGCTGCCCGGGGGCAACGGCGAACTCGGCCCACAGCACGGCCTCGCCGGTGCGCTGCAGCCGACTGCGGTCGTACCCGAGCTCGAGCTCCGCGGCGTCCACCTGCACCTCGCGGCCGCACGTGTCCGCGAGACCGGCGCGGACGAGGCGCTCGCCGAGCAACGCGCCCTGAAAGTGCGCGTTGCCGTGCAGGCCGCCGCCCACCGTGCCCGGGGTGCCCGCCCACCGTTCGAGACCGGCCAGGCCCCGGTTGACCGTCCAGCGCACGAGGCCGTTCAGCGTCACGCCGCCCGCGGCGCGGACGATGCCCGGTCCGGCGCGCTCGATGGCGCCGTGCCGCAGCCGCACGACGAGCCCCCGCACGCCGCGCTCGCCGACCAGCACGTTCGAGCCGCCGCCGAGCAGCGTGACGGGCAGGCCGAGACGGTGGCACACCGCGACGGCGCGCGCCGCCTCGCGGCTGCTGCGCGTCTCCAGCAGCCAGTCGGCCGCGCCGCCGGTCCGGAATGTCGTGCGCGTATCCAGCCTGACGTGGCGCCCGACCCGACCCGCGCCGAGCGTCGCGGCGAACGCGTCGCCGATCTCCCTGCGGTCGTGACCCGTCATGCTGCGGCCCGCCTGCGGCTCACGGCGCCTGCTCCAGCAGCCTGCGCTCATGCGCAATCAGCGCCCGCAAGGCGATCTCCAGGGTGCACCCTTCGAACTCGATCCAGTCGGACGGCGAGAGCTGCGCGACCACCGGCATGTCCGCGGTGATCACCGTCCCGATGCGCGGGTAGCCACCGGTCGTCTGGTGGTCGGCCATGAGGAGGATCGGCTCGCCGGAGGGGGGGACCTGAATCGCTCCCGTGGGCACGGCGCACGAGATCAGCTCCCCGGCCGGCGCCTGCGCCAGCGGCGGGCCCGCCAGCCGGTAGCCCATCCGATTGGAATCGGCGGTGATGCGGTAGCGGCCGGCCTCGAGCGTCGCGATGCCGCGCGGCCCGAACCGGTCGTCGTGCGGGCCCGGGATGAAGCGCACCCGGGCCCCCGGGCCGGCCACGCGCACGAGGCCCTGCCGCGCATCGCCCGGGCGTGCGGTCCGCTCGACGTCGGCGCCGAGCGCGAGCCGATCGCCCGCCCTCAGCGCCCGGCCGTCGAGCCCGCCCGTCGCGCTGCCGACGTGGGTGGCGCGGCTCCCGAGCACCGGCGGCGAATCGATCCCGCCGGCCACGGCGAGGTACGCGCGGGCGCCGGCCCGCCGCGGCCCGAACAGGAGCCGCTGCCCCGCGCGGGCCGCGTGGACCGTATTCATCGCGAGCCTGGCGTCGTCCAGAACCAGATCGAATTCCGCGCCGGTCACGGCGAACAGCAGATCGCGTCCGAACGCGAGCTGCGGCCCGATCAGCGTCACCTCCAGCGTGGCGCACGAGGCGCGGTTGCCCACGAGCAGGTTGGCCAGCCGGTGCGAGCTCCGATCCATGGGCCCGGCGACCGGCACGCCGAAGTGCTGGTGACCCCAGCGGCCACTGTCCTGGATCGTCGTGAACAGCCCGGGCTGCAGGACGTCGATCACCGCTCCGACTCCACCTGCAGACTGTACTCCGCTTCCGTGATCGGCCTGAACCGCACCCGGTGCCCTGCCTGCAGGCCGAACGGCTCGGCCCGTTCGAGGTCGAAGATCCTGACCGGGCAGCGGCCGATCAGGTGCCACCCGCCGGGCGCCTCCAGCGGATACACGCCGGTCTGGAGACCGGCGATGCCGACCGAGCCGGCCGGCACCCGCAGCCGCGGACTGCGCCGGCGCGGGATGGCAATCCGCGGCTCGACGGAGCCCAGGTAGGCGAATCCCGGCAGGAACCCGAGCATGTAGACGCGGTAGAGCGCGCCGCTGTGGAGCGCGACGACCTCGTCCGCGCTGCAGCCCGCAAAGGCCGCCACCTGCTCCAGATCCGGACCGTGCGCTCCCCCGTAGCACACCGGCAGCGGGACCTCGCGGCCGGCCTCGAGGCTGCCGCGCTGGCGCTCGGCCGCGGTCTCCAGCTCGGCGGCGACGCGGCGCACGTCCGTCCGCAACGGGTCGAAGACCACCGTGACGGTGCAGAACCCCTCCACCACGTCCAGGACGCCGGCGTGGCGCGCGGCGCGCAGCGCGGCGCCGACAGCCAGAGCCCGCGCGTTGACGGCCGGATCGATCCGCTGCTCGAACTCGACGGCGAGCGCGGCGTCACCCACGCGCGTCAGCGTCCAGCCGTCCATCTCCCTCCCCGGCCGGCGACGCGAGCGCCGCCAGGACCCGCTCGTGAGCGCCGCCGAAGGCGCCGTTCGACATCAGGACGACGCGGTCGCCCGCGCGGGCCTCGCGCGCGACGATGCCGGCGATCTCCGCGGCGCCCGGCACGTGCCGGGCCGCCACCCCGCGCTCGGTCAGATCGGCCACGAGCCTGCCTTCCGAGAAACGCTCCGACGCCGGCAGCGTCGAGCGGTACACGTCCGCGACGACCACCTCGTCCGCGAGCTGCAGCGCGTCGGCGAACTCACCCTGGAAGACCCGCCGGCAGGCGGTCGCCGAGCGCGGCTCGAACACCGCCCACAGGCGTCCCGCCGTCCCGGGCGCCCGCAGCGCCTGCAGCGTCTCGCGGACGGCGGTCGGATGGTGAGCGAAGTCGTCGTACACCGTGACGCCGCGCACCACCCCGCGCACCTCGAGCCGGCGCCGCACGCCGTGGAAGCGGCCCAGCGCCGCGATGGCGGCCGCCGGCGGGGCGCCCGCACAGACCGCCGCCGCCACGGCCCCGAGCGCGTTCCGCACGTTGAAGGCGCCCAGCAGCGGCAGGACGGCGCTGCCGACCGGGCGCCCCCCGCGGGTGACCTCGAACGCCGTCGTCTCCGACTCGTAGCGGACGTGTCGCGCGCGCCAGTCCGCATCGTCCGCAAGACCGAACGTCTCCACGGCGCAGGGCGCCTCCGCGGCGAGAGCCGCCGCTTCCCCGTCGTCGGCGCACAGCAGCAGGCGCCCCCCACCGGGCACCAGCCGCACCAGGCGTCTGAACGCGAGGCGCAGCTCGTCGAGGTCGCGGTAGATGTCCGCGTGATCGAACTCGATGGCGTTGACGACGACGATCTCCGGCAGGTACTTGAGGAACTTCGCCGTCTTGTCGAAGAACGCGCTGTCGTACTCGTCGCCCTCGATGACGAAGGGCCCGCCGCGGACGCCCGGACGCCCGCTGGTGCCGAAGTCCTGCGAGACCCCGCCGATGAGGAAGCCCGGGTCGGCGCCGGTCTCCGCCAGCACCCAGGCCGTCATGAACGACGTCGTCGTCTTGCCGTGCGTACCGGCCACGACAATCGGCCGCGCCCTCCAGAGAAACTCCTCGCGCACGATCTCGGGCAGCGAGCAGTAGCGAATCCGCCGCTCCAGCACGGCCTCGACCTCGGGGTTGCCCCGCGACACGGCGTTGCCGACGACGACGAGATCGAGATCGTCCGCGATGTGCTCCGCGCGGTAGCCTTCCAGCGGCCGGATGCCGTGGCTGGCCAGCAGCTCGCTCATCGGGGGATAGGCGTGCTCGTCCGAGCCCCGCACGTCCAGCCCGCGCTGCTTCAGCAGCACGGCGACGGTCGCCATCGCCGTCCCGCAGACCCCGATGAGATGCACCTTCCTCACGCGACCGCCGCCTCCTCCACGATCAGGCCCGGCCGCCGCCGGGCGGTCACGGTGACCGTCACCCCCAGCGGCAGCGTCAACGTCGGGCCGGCGGTATGCCCGGAGGGAAACCCGAACAGCACCGGCCCCGGAAAGTCGGCCAGCAGCGCCGCGACCACCGACCGCGCGTCGCGGCCCGCGTCGTCGCGGCACGCCGGGAACTCGGCGCAGACGACGGCGGTCGCGGCGGCGAGCAGGCCGGCCTGGCGGACCTGGGTGAGCATGCGGTCGATGCGGTACGGCCGCTCGCCGACGTCATCGAGGAACAGGACGTAGCCGTCGGGCGGCGTGAAGGCGAACGGGGTCGCCAGCGACGCCAGGATCTGCGTGAGCGTGCCGCCGAGCAGCACGCCGCGCGCCTCGCCGCGCTTGAGGATCTCGACGCCGGTCGGACACAGCTCGCCCAGCGGCGCGGCCTCGGTCACGCAGCCCAGCAGCGAACGCCGGTCGTAGCCGGTCTCCCGCTCGGCCAGGTTGACGAGCATGGGCCCGTGAAAACAGACCGTTCCGCAGCCGATCGCCAGGTACGAGAGCAGCGCCGTCAGGTCGCTGCAGCCGACCAGCGGCTTCGCGCCGCGCCGCATTTCCGCGGCGTCGAGGAGCGGCAGGATCTGGGCGCTCCCGTACCCGCCGCGCACCGCGAAGATGCCGGCGATGTCCGGCGCCGTCCAGGCCGCGCGCAGCGCCGCCGCCCGCTGCCCCGCCGGCCCCGCGAGATACCCGTCGCGCGCGAACACGCCCGCGTCGAAGACTGGCTCGAACCCGAGCGCCCGCAGCTCCTCGACGCCCCGCGTGAAGACCTCGCGCTCGAACGGGCTGGCCGGCGCCAGGACCGCCACCCGGTCCCCGCGCCGCAGCGCGCGGGGCCTGCGCAGCGCCGGCACTACAGCGACCTCTCCATTTCCGCGGCGATGGCGGCATGCTCCTCACGCCCCAGGAGCGCGCGCAGCGCGGCGGACCGCGGCGGGCGCCACGCGCGGGCGCCGGCCAGGAAGCGGGCCTTCACGCGCTCCTGCCGCGCGAGGGCCTCCTCGACGCGCGCGCGGGGCAGCCGCTCCTGCTCCACCGCATGTATCAGGGCCTCGATGGCGGCGGCCTGCCGATCCGCGTCGGCGCCGCACAGCAGCACCATGTCGCAACCGGCTGCGACCGCGCGCACGGCTGCCTCCTCCACCGCGTAGCGCCCGGCGATCGCCGCCATCTCCAGGTCGTCCGACAGCAGCAGACCGTCGAACGCCAGCTCGTCCCTGAGCAGGTCGAGGATGCGCCGCGACAGCGTCGCGGGCAGGCGGTCGTCGAGGGCGGGATACAGGACGTGCGCGGTCATGATGGTGGCGACGCCGGCCGCAGCGGCCGCACGGAACGGCTGCAGCTCGACCGCGCGCAGGCGGTCCGGCGCATGGGACACGACCGGCAGCTCGGCGTGCGAGTCGGCATCCGTGTCGCCGTGGCCCGGGAAGTGCTTGCCGCAGGCCGCGACGCCGCCGGCCTGCAGCGCGTCCACCACGGCGGCGCCCAGGCGGGCCACCTGCCCGGCCGCCCCGGACAGCGCCCGATCGCCAATCACGGGGTTGTCCGGGTTCGTGTCCACGTCGAGCACCGGCGCGTAGTCGAGCGTCACGCCGACGGCGCGCAGCTCGCAGGCCATGGCCCGGCCGAAGCGGGCGGCCAGCGCCGGGTCGCCGTTTCCCAGCGCGCGCATCGGCGGCCAGCTCGTGAACGGCGCCCGCAGGCGGGCGACGCGCCCGCCCTCCTGGTCGACGCTGACCCAGGGCGGCAGCTCGCCGGGCAGGGCGCAGGCCGCGCAAGCCAGCTCGGCGACCTGCTCCGGCGACTCGATGTTGCGGCCGAACAGGATGATGCCGCCGAGCCCCGCGTCGGCCGCCAGCGAACGCAGCTCGCCGGGAATCGACGCGCCCCCGAAGCCGGCAATCGCCAACTGACCGATCCGGCGGCGAAGGGGGCTCGACATGGCAGGCGCAACCGCACGCCGCGGCGGGCAATCGCGCGCAACGGCGCTCACATTATAATGCGCGCGTGCGGGTTCGCTCATCGGCCCCCACCCGGCTGGATCTGGCCGGTGGGACCCTCGACATCTGGCCCCTCTACCTCCTGCACGAAGGCGCGCGGACCATCAACGTCGCGATCACGCTGCGGGCCGAGTGCGTGGTGTCGGACCACGCGGCGGGCGGCCTGCTCGCGACCTCGCGCGACACCGGGGCCGTGCTGCGAGCGGCCCACTGGTCCGCTCTCACGGGTGACGAGGAGCCGCGGCTCGCGGCCCGGCTGCTGCGCCACTTCCAGGCCGAGGACCTGAGCATCGTGACCGGGTCGCAGTCACCGGTCGGTGCGGGACTGGCCGGATCGTCGGCGCTCAACATCGCGCTCTGCGCCGCGCTGGCCGCCTGGCAGCGCAAGTCGTACGAACCCGAGGCGCTGATCGACCTGGCCCTGAACCTCGAGGCGCAGGTGATCCGCGCCCCCACCGGGGCCCAGGACTACCGGCCCGCGGTCTACGGCGGCCTCGCCTGCCTCGAGCTCGGACCCGCCGGCGTCCGGCGCCGGGCCCTGGCGATCGATGCCCGCGAACTCGACGAGCGGATCGTCGTCGTCTACACGGGCGACTCCCGCAACTCCGGCGTCAACAACTGGGAGATCATGCGGCGCCACCTGGACGGCGACCGGCAGGTCGTCGACGCCCTCGGCCGCATTCGCGATGTCGCCGTCGCCATGGAGGGCGCGCTCGAACGGCACGACTGGCCGGAGGTCGGCCGGCAACTGGCGGACGAATGGCGCATCCGCAAGGGTCTGGCGCCCAACGTCTCGACGCCGGCCATCGACGCGCTCGTCGACGCTGGCCGCGCCGCCGGCGCCCGCGCGGCGAAGGTGTGCGGCGCCGGCGGCGGCGGCTGCGTCCTGTTCCTGGCCGACCCGCCCGCCGTCCCGGCGGTCCGCGAGGCGCTCGCGGCGGGCGGCGGGCGGATCCTGGAGGTCGGCGTCGACACCGAGGGCCTCCGCGTGCGGAGCGAGTGAGCGTTCGCGGGGGTGACCGATGACCCGCGCCACGCTCGAGTCCATCAGGCGCCTCTACTTCCGGACCACCGAGGCCACGGTCGAGCGCGATCTCGCGCAGGCGATCGAGCTCTTCAAGACGCTGACCGACGAGCCGAGCCGACAGCAGGCAGCGGTCTACATGGACGGGCTGTCGCAGATGCGCTCCGAGTGGCGGCTCGCCCGGCGCAGGCGCCGCACGGGGGGCGCCAGGAAGCAGCGGTAGGAGCTTCCTTCAGACGGGGCTGCGCCCCGAACCCCCGGCGTCCGCTTGCGGGGACCCCACAGCCCCGCGCCGCTCCCGCCGAGGCGCGCAGGAGCTCCGGCCCGCCGCCCAGGCCGACCGGATCTCGTCGACCAGGCGCCGGAGCTCGGCCGCCGGCGCGCCGCCGAGCGCGGCGAAGAGTCCGATGGCGGCCAGCCCCGCCGCGCCGCTCGCGGCGACCTCGGGGACGCGCTCGAGCGTGATGCCGCCGATGGCCAGGACGGGAACCGGGAGCTTTCCGGCCGCCGTGCGCAGCGCACCGGCGCCGAGCGGGCGCCGGCCCGGCTTCGAGGCCGTCGCGTAGACCGAACCGAGCAGCAGGTAGTCGAGCCCGGGCGCAGCGGTCACCCGCAGCCCTTCGTCCAGGCCGTGGATGGAGCGCCCGACGATCCAGCGGGCCGGCGTCCTCGCCCGCACCCGGGCCGCGGGGAACGAGCCGCCCTTGAGATGCACGCCCGCGGCGCCGTGCGCCAGGGCGACGTCGACGCGGTCGTTGACGAGGACGCGCGTGCGGGTGCCGCGCGTGCTGTCGACGGCACGCGCCACCAGATCGCCGAGTGCCCGGTCGCTGAGGCCGGGCTCCCGGACCTGCACGAGGTCGACGCCGGCCGCCGCCGCGGCGGCGATGAGCACCAGGAGCGGCTCGCGGTCATCGCGGTCCGCCCCGCCCAGGCGCGTGCGGTCGGTCACCAGGCACAGTACGGGCGGCTTCAGGTCGTGCGGCATCCGATGCGTCAGGGCGCCGGCTTCGACGGTTGGGCCCTGCGGCGGGAGGCTGCCGCCCGCCGCCGGCCGGCGCGGCGCTCAGGGCTGGCGAGCGGCATCGGCCCACAACGATCCGCCCGCACGCGCCGCCGGCCGCGAGAAGACTCGGGACACGGCGGCGGCCAGGTCGACGACCGCCGCACCGACGCTGAGCACGCCGACACCCGTGACGGCGCCCCGGACGACATGGCTGGTCAGAACGGCCTGCAGGATCGGCAGCGACTCGACGAAGTAGTTGCGGTCCCAGTACACCGTCCAGGGCGCGACGGTGAGCACCAGGCCGACCTCGGCGAAATAGAGCACGAGCAGGACGTGGAGGAAGCGCGTGATGTCAGCCTCCGGGGCAGCCCGCGGCGCTGCCTCCATCAGCCGATCCTACCAAACAGCGACCGCGGACGGAACGAGCGCCGGTGGGCCGGCGAATAGCCGAACCGCCGCAGCGCCGCGAGGTGCCGCTCGGTCGCGTAGCCCTTGTGCCGGTCGAACCCGTAGCGCGGGTCCGCCTGGTGCAGCCGGCGCATCTGCCGGTCGCGCGTCACTTTCGCCACGATCGAGGCCGCGGCGATGGCCGCGCAGCGGCGATCCCCGCCGCGGACGGCGCGCTGGCCAACGGCCAGCTCGGGTATCCGAAAGCCGTCGACGAGCACGAAGTCGGGTGCGGGGACGAGCGCCGCCACGGCGTCGCGCATCGCCCGCAACGAAGCCCGGTGGATGTCGAGCCGATCGATCTCGCCCGGGTCGACCGCGGCGAGCGCCCAGGCGGCGGCCCGCTCGACCACCTGCGCATAGAGGCGCTCGCGCGCGGACGGGGTCAGGAGCTTCGAGTCGCGCAGGCCGCGCACGGGCCGGTCCGGCGCGAGCACCACGGCGGCCGCGACGACGGGACCCGCGAGACACCCGCGCCCGACCTCGTCGACGCCGGCCACGTGCTCGAACCCCTGCCGCCGGACCGCGTTCTCGATCGTGCGCCGCGCCGACGGCCGAGGCACGGGGCCCTATCGGCGGCGGCGCTCCCGCAGGCGGGCGGCCTTGCCGCGGAGCTTGCGGAGGAAGTACAGCTTGGCGCGGCGCACCCGGGCCGACCGGACCACCTCAATCCTGTCGATGATCGGGGAATGCAGCGGAAAGATCCGCTCGACCCCCTGGCCGAACGACACCTTCCGCACGGTGAAGGTCGCGCGGGCGCCGCCCCGGTGCTGGGCGATCACGAGCCCCTCGAACACCTGGATGCGCTCCTTGTCGCCCTCCCGCACCTTGACGTGGACGCGCACGGTGTCGCCCGGTCGCATGTCGGGCCGTTCGCGTAGCTGGGGCCGTTCAACCGCCTCGATCGCGTTCATATCCCTGCTCCTGCCTTGCGAGCCTGCCCGGGCCCTTGCAGGTCCCGCAGGATCTCGCGCTCCTCTTCGTCGAGCACGCTGCGCCGCAACAGCTCCGGGCGCCGCTCGATGGTCCGGCGCACCGCGGCCCGCTTCCGCCAGCGTCGAATCTCGGCGTGGTTGCCCGACACCAGCACCTCCGGCACCCGGCAGCCGTCCAGGTCCGCCGGACGGGTGTAGTGCGGCCAGTCGAGCAGATTCCGCATGAACGAATCCGCCCGCACGGACTCCGCGTCGCCGACGACGCCCGGCACCTGCCGCGCCACGGCCTCCACGACGACCAGCGCCGGCAGCTCGCCGCCGCTGACCACGTAGTCGCCGATCGAGAGCTCCTCGGTGGCCACCTGCTCACGCACCCGCTCGTCGACTCCCTCGTAGCGCCCGCAGAGCAGCGCGACGTGGTTCAGCCCGCTCAGGCGCACCGCCTCGGCGTGCGTCAGCGGCGCGCCCTGCGGCGACATGAGCACGACGGCGTCCGGCGCGCCCCGCCGGCGCCGCAGGTGCTCGGCCGCCCGCACGAACGGCTCCGGCTTCATCACCATGCCCGGCCCGCCGCCGTACGGCACGTCGTCGACGGTGCGCCGCCGATCCAGGGCGAACGACCGGAGATCGTGCACGGCGACATCGAGAATGCCGCGCTCCACCGCCCGCGCGATCAGCCCTTCCGACAGCAGCGCGCCGACCATCCGCGGGAAGATCGTGACGATGTCGAACTTCACGGCGCTTCACCGCCGGCGATTCAGCTCCAGCAACCCGTCGGGCGGATCGACGACGATCAGCCCGTGCTCCGGGTCGACCCGCACGCAGATCGGCTCCACCAGCGGCACGTCGATCTCGGCGTCCGCGCCAGCCGACGCGCCGCCCGGGCGCACCAGCAAGCGATGCGCGCCCGCGGCGCGGTGGACCGCCGTCACCGTGCCGACCGGCTCGCCGTCCGCGGTCCGCACCACGCAGCCGATGAGCTGGTGGTGGTAGTAGGTGCCGGCCGGCAGCGCCGCGAGCTCGGTCTCGGGAACGCGCAGCTCGACCCCGGCCAGCGTCTCCGCCTGCGTCATGGTGTCGACGCCCCCGAGCAGCACGACAGGCCGTCCGGCATGAAACCTCGCGGCGACGATCCGGAACGACCGCGCCCGACCGTCGATCTGGGCGTACAGCACGTTGCCGTCCCGGAAGCGCTGCTCGGGAAAATCGGTCTCGGGATTGACGATCACCTGTCCCCGGTTCCCGTGCGCCCGCGCGACGCGCCCCACCACCGCCAGCGCGTCCCAGGCAACCGTCTCGCCATCACTCATCGGCATCCAGGAAATCCACGCGCGCGAGATCGCCGTCGAGCTCGGCCGCGGCCAGCGCCAGCGCACGGATCGCCTCCGCCGTGCGGCCCTGCCGGCCGATGAGCTTGCCCAGGTCGCCCGCCTCGGTCCGCAGCGCCACGCGCGTCCCGTCCCGCCGGTCCGTCTCCGTCACGGTCACCGCGTCCGGCTGATCGACCAGCGCGCGCGCCACGACCTCGACCACGTCGCGCGCACGGGTCATGCGCCTGCCTGCTCGGCCGCGTCCGGAGGCTCGGGCGCCGCGCTGCCGCCCTCGTCCGCCGGCGCGGGATGACGGACCAGCAGGGTGCGCACGGTATCGCTGGGCTGCGCGCCGCGCGCCAGCCAGTGCTGCAGCCGTTCGTGGTCCAGCACCAGCGTTTCCGGCCGGGCGGTCGGGTTGTAGTGGCCCAGCACCTCCAGCGCGCGCCCGTCGCGCGCGGTGTGCGACTCGATCACCACCACCCGGAAGAACGGCCGCTTCTTGGCCCCTACCCGCCGCATTCGAATCGTGAGCATACGTCTCCTGCCTCTTCAAGATGGGGCTGCGCCCCAAGCCCCCGGCGTCGGCTTCCATCAGACGGGGCTGCGCCCCGAACCCCCGGCGTCCGCTTGCGGGACCCCATTGCCCCGCGCCGCTCCCGCCGAGGCGCGCTGTGCGCAGCCTCTCCAAGATGGGGCTGCGCCCCAAACCCCCGGCGTCCGCTTGCGGGGACCCCATTGCCCCGCGCCGCTCCCGCCGAGGCGCGCTGTGCGCGCCTTCGGCGTCTGCGCCGTTGTACGGCGCAGACGCCTAGCCTTGGCCGGGCATTCGCCGCGGTCCGAATGTGCCGGGGCCCGCGCGGCCGCGGCGGGCCTTCGACTTGCGCTTCCGCCCGGCCATGCCCCGGACAGTCTTGAGCATCTTCCGCATCTGCGCAAACTGCCGCAGCAGGCGATTGACCGCCTCCACCGAGACGCCGCTGCCGCGCGCGATGCGCTTGCGCCGGCTGCCGTCGATCAGCACCGGCCGGCGGCGTTCCGCGGGTGTCATCGAGTCGATGATCGCCGCCGTCCGCGACAGCTCCCGCGGGTCGATGTCGGGCCGGCCGCCCGGGAGCGCGCTCATGCCCGGCATGAGACCCACGAGCTGGTCGAGGGGTCCCATCCGTCGGACCATCCCCAACTGCTCGCGCAGATCTTCCAGGGTGAGCTGATCGCGCAGCAGCCGCTGCTCCACCTCCTGCGCGCGCTCCCGCGTGACCGCCTGCTCGGCCCGCTCGACCAGGGTCAGGATGTCGCCCATGCCGAGCATGCGCGACACCACGCGCTCCGGCCGGAACGGCTCGAAGTCGTCGAGCCGCTCGCCCACGCCGCTGAAGACGATCGGCACGCCGACCACCGCCACGATCGACAGCGCCGCACCCCCGCGGGCATCGCCGTCCATCTTGGTCAGCACGATCCCGGTGATCCCGAGGCGCTGATGAAACTCGCCGGCGCTCTTGACGGCATCCTGGCCCGTCATCGCGTCGCCGACATACAACCGGTCCGACGGCTCGACGACCGCCGCGATCGACTCGAGCTCGGCCATCAACGGATCGTCGATGTGCAGCCGCCCGGCGGTATCGACGATGACCACGTCGCAGCCGAGCGCCCTGGCCTGCGCGACCGCGGACCGCGCGCGCTCGGCCGGTTCGGGCGCATCCGCCGGATCGTGAACGCGCAGGCCGGCCTCGCGGCCCACCACGTTGAGCTGCGTGATCGCCGCGGGCCGCCGGACGTCGGTCGACACCAGCAGCGGATGGCGCCCCTGGCCCGCCAGCCAACGCCCCAGCTTGGCGGACGTGGTCGTCTTGCCGGAACCCTGCAGGCCGAGCAGCATGACCACCTGCGGCCGGCGGCCGCCGGCCGTGAGCTGCGGCGCCTGGTCGCCGAACAGCGCGAGCAGCTCCTGCCTGACGATGCCGACCACCTGCTGCGCCGGGGTCAGGCTGGCGAGCACGGCCCGGTCGACCGCCCGGTCCCGCACCCGATCGATGAACGCCTTGACGACCTTGAAGTTGACGTCCGCCTCCAGCAGCGCCAGGCGAATCTGGCGCAGGGCCGACTCGACCGTTTCGGGCGTCAGCCGGACCTCGCCCCGCAGCGCGGAGAACACGTCGCGGAAGCGGTTGCCGAGGGCGTCGAACATGCTGGAACCGGATGCGTTAGATGGCGCCTAAGCGACTCAAAAGCAGCCGTTTATCCTAGCGTGTACGCCGCCACGGAGTCAATCGAGCACCACGCCGCACAGATGCCGCAAGGCGCGCACGGCGCGCCTCGGCGGGAGCGGCGCGGGGCGAAGGGGTCCCCGCAAGCGAACGCCGGGGGCTTGGGGCGCAGCCCCATCTGGAGGAGGCCGCGCACGGCGCGCCTCGGCGGGAGCGGCGCGGGGCGAAGGGGCCCCGCAAGCGAACGCCGGGGGCTTGGGGCGCAGCCCCCCCTCACACCGACGAGAGCTTGTGCCCCAGCTTCTCTTTCTTCGTCTTGAGGTAGGCTCGGGCGAACGCCGGCGTCGACACCTCAAGCGGCAGGGTCTCCCCCACGGACAGCCCGTAGCCCTCGAGCCCGACGAACTTGCGCGGGTTGTTGGTGAGCAGCCGCATCGCCTGCACGCCGAGGTCCCGCAGAATCTGCGCGCCGATCCCGTAGTCGCGCTGGTCCGCCTTGAACCCGAGACGCTCGTTGGCCTCGACGGTGTCGAGGCCCTGGTCCTGCAACTCGTAGGCGCGCAGCTTGTTGCCCAGACCGATGCCGCGGCCTTCCTGGTTCAGATACAGGAGCACGCCGCGTCCCTCCGCCGCGATGCGTTGCATCGCCGCGTCGAGCTGGCGGCCGCAGTCGCAGCGCGACGAGTGGAACACGTCGCCCGTCAGGCAGCGCGAGTGGACCCGCACCAGGATGTCCCGTCCGTCGCCGATGTCGCCCTTGACGACGGCCACGTGCGTCTCCCCGTCGATCACGCTCTCGAAGGCGTAGGCCTGGAACGAGCCGTGGTCGGTCGGCAGCCGCGCGGAGGCGATCCGCTTGACGAGACGGTCGTTGCGCATGCGGTACTTGATCAGATCCGCGATCGTGATCAGCGGCAGCCCGTGCCGGCGCGCGAAGCGCGTCAACTGCTTCACCCGCGCCATGGTGCCGTCGTCGTTCATGATTTCGCAGATCACGCCGGCCGGATAGAGCCCCGCCAGGCGCGCCAGGTCGACCGCCGCCTCGGTCTGCCCGGCCCGCACGAGAACGCCGCCCCGCCGTGCGCGCAACGGGAACATGTGCCCCGGCTGGGCCAGGTCGGACGGCTTCGTGTCCGGATCGATCGCGGCGCGCACCGTCGCCGCGCGGTCGGCCGCGGAAATCCCGGTGCTGGTCACGCCCTTGGCCTCGATCGACACCGTGAAGGCGGTCTCATAGCGCGAGGTGTTGCGGTCGACCATCATGGGGATCCGCAACTGCTCGAGGCGCTCGGCCGTCATCGGCAGGCAGATCAGCCCGCGGCCGTGCCGCGCCATGAAGTTGATGGCCTCCGGCGTGACCTTTTCCGCGGCAATCGTCAGATCGCCTTCGTTCTCGCGGTCCTCGTCGTCGACCACGATGACCATCTCGCCGTTCCTGACGGCCTCGATCGCGTCGGCGACCGGCGTGAACGGACTCGCGCGCCGGGCCACGCGCCGGGGCCCTTGCGGCTGCGTCCGATCCGGCTTCTCCCTGGTGCTCACCCCTGGTCTCCGGAAGATGGCGATGGGCCTGCCGCAGGCAACGCCCCGCCCCGGACGGCCTCCACCGCCCGGAGCACGTACTTCCCGATGATATCGCACTCGAGGTTGACGGCATCGCCCGCCGCGGCGGCGTGCAGGTTCGTCTCCCGCCAGGTATGCGGCACGATCTGGATATCGAATCGGCCCCGGTCGGGACCGATCACCGTCAGGCTGATGCCGTCCAGGGCGATCGAGCCCCTGTCGACGATCAGCGCCCGCAGGTGCGGTGGAAACGCGACGCGGATCCGGTGGCAGTCGGCCTCGGCGCGGATCTCCTCGATCCGGCCGACGCCGTCCACGTGGCCGAGCACGAAGTGCCCCCCCAGCCGGCCATCGGCCCGGACCGGCCGCTCGAGGTTGACCAGCGTGCCGGCGCCGGCGGCGCCCAGCGCCGTGACCCGCGCGGTCTCGGGCGACACGTCGGCGTCGAACGAGCGGCCGTCGGTCCGGACGACCGTCAGGCACACCCCGTCGACCGCGACGCTGTCGCCGACGGACAGCTCGCCGGCCAGCCCGGACGCGACGCGCAGGGCGCGCCCGGACGGCTTCGACGAGACCTCCGCGACGCGGCCGACCGACTCAATCAGGCCGCTGAACATCACCTTGTATCAGGACGTCGGGACCGCACTGCTCGACGCGGGCCGCGCCCAGCCTGGACACCGCGACGAGGTCGTCCAGCCACGGGACGCCGTCGCCGCCCAGCGCCAGCGGGGCGATGTAGCGCTGCACGCGGTCGACGACGCCGGACGTCCAGGCGGCGCGGTGCACGGCCGCGCCGCCCTCGAGCAGCAACGACGTCACCTCCAGCTCGGCGAGCCGGGTCATGGCCTCCGTCAGCGTGCCGTTCTCGACAGGCTCGAGCGTCGCGCCGGCCGCCCGCAGCCGGTCCGCGGCCGCGGGCTGCTCGCGCAGCGCGCGGCGGGTCGTGACGATCAGCACCGGGCCCGCAGCCAGGGTCCGCAGCATCCGGGCGGCGGGCGGCGTGCGCAGCCGGCGATCCAGAACGACCCGCGTCAGCGGACGGGACCGCGGGTCGCCGCGCGCCGTCAACTGCGGGTCGTCGACCAGGACCGTGGTCGAGCCGACCCCGATCGCATCGACCTCGGCCCGCGTCCGGTGCACGGCCGCAGCCGCGGCCGGGCCGGTGACCGCGGTTCGCGTACCCGCCCGCATCGCGATCCGCCCGTCGAGACTCGTCGCGATCTTCACGATCACGAACGGACGCCGCCGCGTGACCCAGGTGAGAAACACCTCGTTGAGCCTCGCGGCCGCCGCCCGCCGCACACCGACGTCCACCTGCAGCCCGTGCGCGCGGAGGTAGGCCACGCCGGCGCCGGCCACCCGCGGATGCGGATCGCCGATCGCGATCACGACCCGCCGCAGCCCCGCGTCGACGAGGCGCGGCGCGCACGGCCCGGTGCGGCCGGTATGGGCGCACGGCTCCAGCGTGCAGTACAGCGTCCCGTTGCGCGCCCTGGCGCCGGCCTCGTCCAGCGCCCGCACCTCGGCGTGCGCCTCGCCTGCCCGCGCATGGAACCCGGTGCCCGCCACCACGCCGTCGTCGGACACCACCACCGCGCCCACCATCGGATTCGGGCTGGTCCGCCCGCGGCCCCGCGCGGCCAGCGCCAGGGCGCGATCCATCTGCACCTCGTCGGCTCCCCCCTGCACCGTCACTACCATGGCGTCGCGAACAGCGCCTCGACGTACGCGTCGGCGGCGAACGGCAGCAGATCGTCGAGCGTCTCGCCGACGCCGACATAGCGGATCGGAAGCCCGAGCTCGGACGCGACGGCCACCGCAATGCCGCCCTTCGCGGTCCCGTCCAGCTTCGTGAGGACGATCCCCGTCACGCCGGCCCGGTCGAGGAACTGCCTGGCCTGCACCAGTCCGTTCTGGCCCACCGTCGCGTCGAGCACCAGCAGCACCTCGTGCGGCGCCCCGGCCACCGCCCGTGACGCGACCCGGCGCATCTTGTCGAGCTCGGCCATCAGATCGGCGCGGGTGTGCAGCCGGCCGGCCGTGTCGACGAGCACGACGTCGCGGTCCCGGGCCCGCCCGGCCTGGATCGCGTCGAATACGACCGCCGCCGGATCGCCGCCCTCGCGCGCGCGCACCATGTCGACGCCCGCACGTTCCGCCCACACCTGGAGCTGGTCCACGGCGGCCGCCCGGAAGGTGTCGGCGGCACAGATGAGCGGCCGGCGCCCCTCCTGCCGCAGCAGGCGCGCCAGCTTCCCGACCGTCGTCGTCTTGCCGGAGCCGTTGACGCCGACGACGAGCACGACCTGCGGCGACGCGCCGCTCGCGGCGACCGGTCGGGTCCCGGACAGTATCCGCAGGATTTCCTGCTTCAGCAGCTCCTGCAGCCCGGGCGCGTCCGGCGCGGCCGGCAGCCGGCCGAGCCCGGCCGTGATGCGCTCCGTGGCGGCCACGCCCACGTCCGCCTGCAGCAGCACCTCCTCGAGCGCCTCTAGCGTCTCGGGACCGGCCGGCCGCGCGGCCTCCCCGCGGCCCGCACGGACGATGCCGTCGATCCGCCCGCCGAGCTCGGCCGCGGTCCGCCGCAGCCCCGCGCGCAGCCTGTCGAGCAGTCTCACCCGGCCTCCACCTCGGAGCGCTGCCGTCTCAGCATCAGCTCCTCCACCGCCGCCCGCGGCGCCTTCCGACCGGCCAGCACGTCGGCCATCTGCGACGCGATCGGGAGCTCGACCCCGTGGCGCGCCCCCAGCGCCAGGGCGGCGCCCGTGGTCCGGATGCCCTCCGCCACCGTCTTCATCTCCGCCAGGATCTCGGGCAGGCGGCGGCCGCGACCCAACTCGATGCCGACGGACCGGTTGCGACTGAGCCGACCGGTGCAGGTCAGCACCAGATCGCCCAGGCCGCTGAGACCGGCCAGGGTTTCCCGGCGCCCGCCCACGGCCGACGCCAGGCGCGAAATCTCGGCGAGTCCGCGCGTAATCAGGGCCGAGCGTGCATTGTCGCCCAACCCCAGCGACTCGGCGGCGCCGGCGGCTATCGCGATGACGTTCTTGAGTGCGCCGCCAATCTCCACGCCGACGATGTCCTCCGTCGCGTACAGCCTGAAGTAGCGGGCGCGGAACTCGCGCTGAACGGCCGCGACCGCCTCCGCGCGGCGCCCGGCCACCGCTACCGCGGTCGGCGCCTCGCGGGCCAGCTCGAGCGAGAAGCTCGGACCGGACAGCACGGTGATTGGCTGCCCGGCGGCGAGCTCCTGCCCGATCACCTCCGACATGCGCAGCAGCGTCTCCACCTCGAGGCCCTTCGTGGCGCTGACCACCACGGTGTCGCGCGCCAGGAGGGAGCTCGCACGCCGGATCACGTCCCGCGTGCCGTGCGAGGGCACGGCCGAGACGACGCACGCCGCGCCGCGCAGCGCGAGCTCCAGGTCGGCCGTCAGCCGCATCGACGCCGGCAGCTCGACGCCAGCCAGGTAGGTGCGATTCACACGGGTCGCGGTCAGCTCGGCGACCAGCGCCTCGCTTCGGGCCCACAGGGTGACGTCCTTGCCGAGCCGCGCGAGATGAATGGCCAGCGCCGTGCCCCAGCCGCCCCCGCCCAACACCGTGACCCGCTGCATCAGCACGTCGCCTCTCCCGATTCGGCCCCCGACCGGGGTGGACCGGCGAGCTTCACCTCCGAGACGATACGATACTCGGCGCCGGCGGCCGCGAGCCGGCTCTCCATCAGCACCGCCCGGTCGACGAGCCAGGCTGCCGGCGGTGGCGCGATCGCCCCCAGCCCGGCCTCGAGCGCCCGGCGCGCCTGCGGCCCGCCGGGCCGCAGGCGCGCCACGGTCAGATGCGCCCGATAGGGGCGGCCGTCCGGCGGGCAGCCCAGTGCCGCGAGATGCCTCCCGACAGCCTGCCGCAGGGCAACCAGCTCCGCTCCCCCTGCGCCAATCCCCAGCCAGAGCACGCGCGGCGGGCCGTGCGCGGGAAACAGGCCGGCCGGGCCGAGGGCGGCGCGAAACGGCGGCCGGCCGGCCGCCGCTCCCAGCGCCGCGACGACTGCCGCGGCGGTGTCCGCGCTCGTCTCACCCAGAAACTGCAGGGTCAGGTGCAGGTTGCGCGGCTCGATCCACCTCACGGACCCCGTTCGGAATACCCGCAGCCGCCGGGCCCTGTCAATCGCTCCCGCCACGGCGTCACGGGTCGCGGCATCGAGCGTCGCGGCGACGAAGAGGCGCATGGGTTACCGCAGCAGCGCCCGCCGCAGGAGATCGAGCGCGGCCTGCGAGGCCTGGAACTTCACCTGCTCGCGTTCGCCCGGCAGACTCAAGCGGCGGACCCGCTGCAGTCCGTCCGGGCCGGCCAGCGCCACGTACACGGTGCCGACCGGCTTGTCGGCCGAGCCGCCCCCCGGCCCCGCGATGCCGGTCACCGCGATGCCGTACTCGACGCCGCCCCGCTCGCGGGCCCCCGTCGCCAGCGCCAGCGCCACCGGCTCGCTGACGGCGCCGTGCGCCGTGATCGACGCCGCGTCCACGCCCAGCAGCGCAACCTTGGCCTCGTTGCTGTAGACCACCCACCCGGCATGGACGTAGGCCGAGCTGCCGGCAACGTCCGTGAGGCGCGAGGCGACGAGCCCGCCCGTGCACGACTCGGCGACCGCGACCCGGGCGGCGCGCTCCCGCAGCATGCGTCCCACGACGGCCTCGAGCGGCGATCCGTCGCTGCTCACCAGATCGCGCCCCAGCACGCCCGCCAGCTCGGCGGTCGCTTCGTCCAGCGCGCGGACGGCGGCATCCTCCGTCGTGCCGCGCGCCGCGAGGTGCAGCTCGATCTGTCCCAGCGACGCGAGGATGCTCGTCTCGATCGGCACCGGACCCGACCGCCAGCGGGAGTACACCGGATACGCGGCCTCGTCCACGTGCGACTCGGTGCGGCCGGTCACGCGGATCACGCGCCGCAAGATCCCCTGCCCGCTGCTCAACGGCGCGAGCCGCTCCCGCGCCACCACCTCGAGCATGGGCTGCAGCTCACGCGGCGGACCCGGCAGCACCACGCACGCGGCGCCGGACCGCTCGATCCACAGTCCCGGCGCCGTTCCCTTCGCGTTGGCGAGCGCCGCGGCGCCCCGCGGCACGAGCGCCTGGCGGCGGTTGATGACGGGCATGGGCAGCCCGCGGGCGGAAAACCGGGCCTGGATGGAGGCCACCACGCCCTCGTCCTCTTCCAGCGGCAGCCCGAAGACGGCGGCGACCGTCTCGCGCGTGATGTCGTCATCCGTCGGGCCGAGGCCGCCGCTGATCACGACGAGGTCGGCCCGCGCCAGGGCCAGATGCAACGCGTCGGCCAGATCATCGCGGTGATCGCCGACCACGGTCTTGTACCGCACCCCGATGCCGAGCTCGTTCAGGCGCTGCGTCACGAAGAGCGAGTTGGTGTCGATCCGGCTCGGGGTGAGCAACTCCGAACCGACCGCGATGATGACCGCGCGGGACATCCGGGTCGCGGGCATCAGGACACCGTGACGGGGGTCCCCGCCCAGAGCAGCAGGCGCAGCACCAAGTGCGCGTACAGGCCGGCGATCACGTCGTCGGCCATCACTCCCCACCCGCCCGGCAGGCGCTCCGCCCAGCGCGCGGGGAACGGCTTGACGACGTCGAAGAAGCGGAAGGCGAGGAACCCGGCCAGAACGCCGCCCCAGGTCGGCTCGAGCCCCAGCAGCGTGATCAGCATGCCGGCCACCTCGTCGATGACGACCACGCCGGGATCGGTCTCGCCGAAGTGGCGCTCGCTCGCCGCCGACGACCACACGCCGACTGCCAGGACCACGGCCAGCACACCGATCTCGACGTGCGTGCCGCCGAGCAGGCCGGCGGCGCCGTACAGCGCGAGCCCGGCGAGCGAGCCGGCGGTGCCCGGCGCGACCGGCACGTATCCGACGTATCCGCAGGTAGCGATGAAGATGCCGGGCTTGCGCATCACTCAGGAACAGCCGACCCGCCGACACGGTGCTCCCAAGGGCATGCAGAAGCGGGATTATACCGTATCGTTAGACGGGGCCGGGCGCCGCCGGCATGCGAACGAAGCCCGATGACGCCGCTCATCGAAGCCGTGCCCAACATCAGCGAGGGACGCCGCCGGGAGGTCCTGGAGCGGCTGGTGCAGGCCGCGGACGGCGGGCGCGGACGGCGCCTGCTCGACTGCTCGTCCGATCCTTCCCACAACCGCACCGTTCTCACCCTCGTCGGCGATCGAGAGGGATTGCTGGCGGCGCTGCTGGCGCTCTACGAGGTCGCGACGGACGCCATCGACCTGCGCACGCACCGCGGCGAGCACCCGCGCGTCGGCGCGGTCGACGTGGTGCCGTTCGTGGCGCTCGACGGCGCCTCGACCGGCGACTGCGTCGCGCTCGCGCGAACGTTGGGACGCACCGTTGCGGAGCGGTTCGGCATTCCCGTCTTCCTGTACGAGGACGCGGCCACGCGGCCCGAGCGGCGGGCGCTCGAAGCGATTCGCCGGGGACAGCTCGACGGCCTCGCCGAGCGCATGGCGCGCGAGCCCGACGCCTGGCGGCCGGACTTCGGGCCGCCCGCGCCCCACGTCACGGCGGGCGTCTCGGTAGTCGGCGCGAGGCCGATCCTGATCGCGTTCAACGTCGACCTGGACACGGACGACGTGCGCATCGCCCGCCGCATCGCGCGCGCCGTGCGGGCCAGCAACGGCGGTCTGCCCCACGTCAAGGCAATCGGCGTGCACCTCGCAGAGCGGGGCGCGGCGCAGGTGTCCATGAACCTCACGGACTACACGCAGACGCCGCTCCACCGCGCGTTCGAGGCTGTCGAGCGCGAGGCCGGCCGGTTGGGCGCGCGCGTTGCGGGCAGCGAGGTCGTGGGGCTCGTCCCCGCCGCGGCGCTGATCGAGTCGGCGGTCAGCCAGCTTCGCATCGACGGCTTCCGGCCGGCTCAACTGCTCGACGCGCGCACTCAGCGTTCCTTGGCGTCGAGCAGCCCCCGCAGCTCCGTCATGAACTCGGAAACGTCCCGGAAGTGCCGATAGACGGATGCGAACCGCACATAGGCAACCTTGTCCAGCGCCTTGAGCTCCTGCATCACCAGCGCGCCGACCTCCGCCGTCGAGATCTCCTTCTCGGGCCGCTCGTGCAAGCTGGCCTCCACCCGATTGGCGACCGCCTCGAGGGCCGCCACGCTGACCGGACGCTTCTCGCACGCCTTCAACAGACCCGCGATCACCTTCTCGCGCCCGAACCGTTCGCGGGAGCCGTCCTTCTTGACCACCATGTACGGAATGTCGTCCATCCGTTCGTAGCTGGTGAATCGCCGGCCGCAACCCAGGCACTCCCGCCGGCGGCGGATGACGTCGCCTTCCTTGCTCTCGCGGGAATCGACCACCTTGTCCTTGAGGTGGCCGCAGAAGGGGCACTTCATGACGCGCGCCGATCCTCCGCGCCGGCAGGCCGGGGGGCCGCGCCGCGGCCGTCGATCCCGGCCGCGGCCCCTGCCGCCGGCGTCGCCGCGTCACCCCGCACCAGGCTCCGCAACCCGGTGAGGTGCACGCCGTCCCGCGCCATGAACACGAGCCCCAGCACCGTGACCGGCCCGAACCACAGCAGGTGCAGCACCAGCGCGGCGCCGACCGCCTGCTCCGCGGAGGCGCCGTAGAGCATGGTCGCGCCCAGTTGGTACGCCGCATGATAGCCGCCGACGCCACCGGGCGTGGGCAGCGCCACGCCCACCACCGCCAGCGTCATGAGGAGCGCCGCCCCCGTCAGGTGCACGTCGATGCCGAACGCCCTCGACGCGCACCAGAGGCTCGCGGCGACGGACGCCCAGATCGGGAACGACCACGCCAGCGCCGTCCCGAGCGGGCCGCGGCCGCGCGTTGCCGCCACCGCTTCGAGAAACCGCTGCACCGTCTCCGCGAACCGCTCCGTCCTCCCGTGCGGCAAGCGCGACAACAGCCGCCGCGCCCTGCGCCCCGCCCGCTCGGGATCGGCGGCCGCGCCGAGCATGACGCCGAACGCCGCGACGACGAGCAGACCGGCGACGAGCGCGAACATCCTCAGCCCCACCAGCAGATCGTTGCTCGCGGCCGAGGCCTGCGGGCCGACGAACGTGACGAGCACGGAGACGATGAGGCACATGACCAGCAGGTCGAGCAGACGCTCGATCACGCTGGTGGCGAAGACCGCGGCCACGCTCAGCTGCTCCCGGCGGGCGAGGATGTAGGGCCGCGCCAGCTCGCCCAGGCGGCCGGGAAGCAGGGTGTTCGCCGCGAACCCGATGACCGTGGCCCGCAGGGTCGCGCGGAAGCTCGCCCGCCCCACCGGCCGCAGGAGCCGGCGCCAGCGCTCCGCGCGCAGCAGATAGGAGGCGAACGCCAGCACCCCGGCCGCCGCCAGCAGATCCGGCCGGGCCCTGCCGAGCTCGCCCCACACGCGCTGGAGGTTCGCGTTGCGCAGGAAGAACGCCATCAAGCCGAGCGCGAGGACGGTGACGACGACGGTACGGACGTGGCGCGCCATGTGCTCCGACCGGAACGGCGGGTGGCCGCCACTGTACTACAGCCGCGGGCGGCGCCGCGGGCCCGCCCGCGCGCGGTCCGCCCGGCGGGTCCATTTCCCGCTTGCGGCCCGGCCCGCTTGCCGCTAAGCTGGTGGCCTTTCCCACCTGCGAGGTTGTCCAGTGTCTACGGCGTCTCCCATTTTCGAAACTTCGTTCGACGGCCTGACGGTGCACCGGCGGGGCAAGGTCAGGGACATGTACGAGGTCGGCGACCAGTTGCTGATGGTGGCCACCGACCGCATCTCGGCATACGACGTCGTGCTCGGGTCCGCGATACCGGACAAGGGCTGCGTGCTGACCCAGCTCTCCGCCTTCTGGTTCACGCGCACCCGCGACATCGTGCCCAACCACATGGTGTCCGTCGACCCGGCGGAGTACCCGGCGCCCCTGCAAGCCGAGGCGGAGACGCTGCAGGGACGCTCGATGCTGGTGCGGCGCACGACGCCGATTCCGATCGAGTGCGTGGCGCGCGGGTACCTGGTGGGTTCCGGATGGCGCGAGTACCAGGAGACCGGACGGGTCTGCGGCGTCGAGCTGCCGCGGGGCCTGCGCGAGGCCGACCGGCTTCCGGCACCGATCTTCACGCCGGCCACGAAGGCGGAGAGCGGCCACGACATCAACATCAGCGAGGACGAGACGGCACAGCGCATCGGCCGGCAACTGACCGATCGTCTGCGGGACCTGACCCTGGAGCTGTACTCGTTCGGCGCGGCGCACGCGGAGGCGCGCGGCATCATCGTCGCCGACACCAAGTTCGAGTTCGGCACCACCACGTCCGCCGCGGGCAGCGAGGTCATCCTCATCGACGAGGTGCTGACGCCGGACTCGTCGCGGTTCTGGCCCCGGGATCTCTACGCGCCCGGCCGGGCGCAGCCGAGCTTCGACAAGCAGTACGTGCGGGACTACCTCGACGGCATCCGCTGGGACCGGCGCCCGCCGGCTCCCGAGCTGCCGCCGGAGGTCGTGGAGCAGACCCGGGAGAAGTACCGGGATGCGTATCGGCTGCTCACCGGCACCGCGCTTGGCTGACCCGGCCGCCGGGCCGGACGCCGGGGCGGCAACCTCGCGGTCGTGAGAGGGACGGACGCGTGCGGAAGGAACTCGACCGGTTGATCGACGAGATGCTGAGCAGCGGCATCAACTACGACGACGCACGGCAGATCATCGAGCGGCGCTTCATCAGCCGCGCGCTGACGCGCACGAAAGGGAACCTCGGACGCACGGCGGACCTGCTCGGGATTCACCGCAACACGCTGAGCCGGAAGATGGCGGCGTACCGCCTCAAGCGCTCGGCCTGAACGCCTCCGACCTCGCCGGCACCTTTGATCGGCGGCCTCCTTGCGCTATACTTGGCAGTTGGACCGAGCGACTGCCAACCCGACAGGGTGCCGGCAGGCCAAGCGCCGGTCGGGATCTCAACTTTTCCGTCAACCATTCGAAGGGAGCATGACGTTCATGGCTGTCAAGGTTCGCCCACTCCACGACCGGCTCATCATCGAGCGCATCGAGGAAACGGAACAGATGGTGGGAGGGATCATCATCCCCGACACCGCGAAGGAAAAGCCGCAGCAGGGCAAGGTCATCGCCGTCGGCAAGGGCAAGGTCAAGGACGACGGCACCGTGAGCCCGCTCGACGTGCAGGCAGGCGACAAGGTGCTGTTCGGCAAGTACTCGGGCCAGGAGATCAAGCTGGACGGCGACGAGTTCCTCATCATGCGTGAGGACGAGATACTCGGCGTCGTGGAATCCGACTGAATCGTGCGATTGGAGTCTTGAGGCATGGCAAAGCAGATTGTGTACGGTGAGAACTCGCGTCGGGCCATCATCCAGGGGGTGAACCAGCTCGCCGACGCGGTGAAGGTCACGCTCGGGCCGAAGGGCCGCAACGTCGTGCTGGACAAGAAGTTCGGCTCGCCGACGATCACGAAGGACGGCGTGACGGTGGCCAAGGAGATCGAGCTCAAGGATCCGCTCGAGAACATGGGCGCCCAGATGGTTCGCGAGGTGGCCAGCAAGACCTCCGACATCGCGGGCGACGGCACCACCACGGCCACGGTCCTCGCGCAGGCGATCTACCGCGAAGGCGCCAAGAACGTCGTCGCCGGCGCCAACCCGATGGAGATCAAGCGCGGCATCGAGCGCGCCGTCGAGACGGTGGTCGGCGGGCTGCGCTCGATGTCGAAGTCGGTCAGCGGCAACATGATCGCGCAGGTCGGCACGATCTCGGCGAACAACGACGAGACGATCGGCACGATCATCGCCGAGGCCATGGACAAGGTCGGCAAGGACGGGGTCATCACGGTCGAGGAGGCGCGCACGCTCGAGACCTCGCTGGACGTCGTCGAGGGCATGCAGTTCGACCGCGGCTACCTGTCGCCCTACTTCGTCACCGACGCGGAACGCATGGAGGTCGTGCTCGAGAATCCCATCATCCTGATCCACGAGAAGAAGATCAGCTCGATGAAGGACCTGCTGCCGCTGCTCGAGCAGGTGGCCCGCCTGAGCCGCCCGCTGCTGATCGTGGCCGAGGACATCGAGGGCGAGGCGCTCGCCACGCTGGTCGTCAACAAGCTGCGCGGCACCCTGCAGGGCGCGGCCGTCAAGGCGCCCGGATTCGGCGACCGCCGCAAGGCCATGCTCGAGGACATCGCGATCCTGACGAACGGCAAGGCCATCACGGAGGACCTCGGGCTCAAGCTCGAGAACATCCGCGTCGAGGACCTCGGCAAGGCCAAGAAGGTGACGATCGACAAGGACAACACGACGATCGTCGAGGGCGACGGCACCCCGCAGGCCATCGAGGGCCGCGTCAAGCAGATCCGCTCGCAGATCGAGGACACGACCTCCGACTACGACCGCGAGAAGCTGCAGGAGCGGCTCGCGAAGCTCGTCGGCGGCGTGGCCGTGATCAAGGTCGGCGCGGCCACCGAGACCGAGATGAAGGAGAAGAAGGCGCGGGTCGAGGACGCCATGCACGCCACGAAGGCGGCGGTCGAGGAAGGCATCGTGCCGGGCGGCGGCGTCGCGTTGCTGCGGGGCGTCCAGGCGCTCGACAGTCTCGACGTCGACGGCGACCAGCAGATCGGCGTCAACATCATCCGCCGCGCGCTCGAGGAGCCGATGCGCTGGATCGCCCAGAACGCCGGCTACGAGGGCTCGATCGTCGTGCAGAAGGTGCGCGAGGCCACGGCCAGGGACGAGGGCTTCAACGCCCAGGCCGAGCGCTACGAGAACCTCGTCGATGCGGGCGTCATCGACCCGACCAAGGTGGTGCGCACCGCGCTCCAGAACTCGGCCTCGATCGCGTCGCTGCTGCTGACGACCGAGGCCCTCGTCGCGGAGATCCCCGAAGAGAAGCCGGAGGCGGCGCCCGCCGGCGGCGGCCACCCGCCGGGCATGGGCGGCATGTACTAGGACTGCCGGGAACCCGCGGCGACCGCGCCGCGTCCGGTGTTCATCGAGGCCCGCCGGCACACCGTGCCGGCGGGCCTTTCTTCTTCGGGGGGACGCGGACAGGCGGCCGGCGCCGGACCGTTCAGCGGAGATTGAAGTCGAGCGCGAGGTTCACCAGAATCGCAACCGGCTCGCCGAAGCGCGTGCCCGGCTCGAACAGCCACTGCCGGGCGGCCTTGATGGCCTCTTCGTCCAATCCGAAGACAGGGTCGAGCGAGCGGGTGATCCGCACGTCGCCGACCGTGCCGTCGGGCAGGACGACCATCTCGAGATAGACGGTCCCGGTAATCTTGGCGCGCAGCGCCTCGGCCGTGTATTGCGGCCTCACCTCGCGCAGCAGCCGGGGATTGACGATGCCCGCGCCCGGCCGGTAGACGCCGCCGCCGACCCCGCCGCCCTCGCCCGGCCCGAGGCCCGGTCCCGTCCCCGATCCGCTGCCGGTCCCCTCGCCCGTACCGCCGCCGCCGCCGCTGCCGCTGCCCTGGGACGCCGCATCCGCGGCCAGGCCGGCGAGGACCCCGCTGCTGGTCTGCGGCGCGGCGGCCATCGACACGGCGGGGATGTTCATCTCCTGGGTCTCGATCACCTCCGGCTCGATCTCCGGCTCGACGAAATCGGGCTCCTCCTGCACGGGAACGCTCAGCGGCGTCTCCTCGGCGCCCTCCACCTCGATGGCCGCGGGCGGCTCGAGCGACTCGTTGCCGCCGCCGCCGCCGCCGCCGCCCGGCCCCTCCTCGGGCACCCAGACGAGGCTGTAGATCTCGCGGTTCGGAATGATGAGCTCGAAGACGGGTGCGGGCGTCAGGCTGATGAGCAGCGCCAGCAGCGAGCCGGCAACGACGTGGCTTGCCAGCGAGGCCGTGAGCGCACCGCCCATGCGACCCTCGGACGCGCCCACGAGGAAGCGCACGTCGGCAGGACCGTACGCGGCCGGGCGAATGGCCAGCTCGGCGAGACGCGAGCGGGGACCCGACTCGCCGTCCTCCCCGCCGGGCGCGGGCTCGGCCGGCCGGCCGGCCGCTTCCCCGACAAGCCGGGCAGACTCCTTGCGGGCTCGCCGCCGGCGCACCCAGGGCGAGCGGTCCGGCGAGAACGGAATGCGACCCAGGTTCAGGCTCATTCCTCCAGATGGGGCTGCGCCCCAAGCCCCCGGCGTCCGCTTGCGGGAACCCCACTGCCCCGCGCCGCTCACGCCGAGGCGCGCCTTGGACCGCTAGACTCGGCCGGTCCAGGCGCCGATCGCGGCGTTGCCGCCGCCGTACGCATGCAGCACCGTCAGTGCGTCCGCGGCGAGCGCCTCGCTCTCGACGCCGACCAGCACCCCGCCGCGGGCCGTGAGCGTTTCGAAAATGAAGCCGTCGTGGGCCTGGAAGCCGGCCCTGCGAATCGTGGCGGCGATGCCGGTCTTGCCGAGACCTCCGTCGGCCCCCTGCAGGGCGGCGACGAGCGGGCCGCTCGCCACGGCAGACCCGAGACCGCTGACGTCGACCGGCGTCGTCTCGGCCGCCAGCGCGCGCCCCGCCAGCTCGGCGACGGCGGGGCTGTGCTTCGCCACAATCGACAGCGAGTCGGCGGTGAACCCGCGCCGCTTCAGGGCATCGAGCCCGCGCTCGGCCCACGCGGTGTCCTGGAAGACGCCGATCGTAAAGGTAATTCGTTCCTCGTTCTCTGCCATTCCGGACCTCACGCAGACAGGTCAAGTGTACACCAGCGCGCGGCATCCCCGGCGATGCCGCGACGCGTTCACAGCACCAGCCTGACGTCGCCCACGCGACGCGTGATCCGCTCGCGGTCGAGATAGCCGAGGAGCGGGATCGCATACTTGCGCGTGACGCCGAACCGCTCCTTGAACATGCCGACGTCGATGCGCGCCGGCCCCGACGCCGCGGACTTCAGACCCGTGACGTCCGCGCGCAGGCGGGACAGGTGCTCCGCATGAAAGAACAGCGCTTCGACCTTGACGAGCGTGCCCTCCCGGACGAGCAGCTTGAGCAGGCGTTCGGCCAGCTCCACGCTGACGCCCGCGGCCGCCGCCACGCTCCCCGCGCCGGGCGGCATCAACCCGGATGCCCGGAACAGCGCGGCCAGGCTGTCCCGGGCCCGCGTCTCCTCGGCCGACAGCGCGACCTCGTGCGAGGCGAGCGCCAGATGATCGGTCGCCACGAGGGCGCCCGCGGCGACCAGCTCGGCCACGACGTGGTCGAACACCGCGACGGCCGCCCGCTCACCCAACCGCTCCCGCGCCTCCTCCCTGGGCAGTCCGGGCTCGAGGGGGTGCGCCGCATGGAACTCGGCCGCCAGGTCCAGCAGGCGCCGCCGCACGGTGTCCAGCTCGTCCGGCGCCACCAGCAGCTCGCCCACGACGGCGACCTGTCCGGCCGCCGCGACACGGACGACCGCGCGGTCCAGCACCGCCGCGCCGACCCCCAGGCGCGGGACCAGCGCCGCGCGCGACACGCCGCGCCCGGCGCCTTCCTCGGCCATGACCGCGATGGCGCCGGCGAGGCCGCCCCCGATGCTCAGGCGCTGCAGTCTGGCAACGCCGCGCCGCGACCGCAGGCGACCGCGCGGCGGCGACGGGTCGAGCACCTGTCCCCCGGCAATCGTTATCGGGGGCGAATAGGCGCGCAGCACGAAGCGGTCGCCGCGCGTCAGGGCCAGCGGCTCCTCGAGCCGGACGCGCACGAACGCCTCCGCGCCCGGCTCGAGGGCGGTCGGGAACAGCGGCTCCTCCGTGCCGGCCGTCATCGTCGTCGGCCCGCACAACGACACGCGCGCCATCGCCTCCGCCGTGCCGTGGTGACACCGGACCCGGGCGCCGTGCCGGACCGCGCGCGCGCTCGCCAGGACGCTGAGCACCGCATCGAAGCGCCGCGTCCTCTCGAGGCTGCCCCGCTCGACGAGCGTGTCGCCGCGGCCGAGATCGCCAACCTCCACGCCCTGCAGGTTGACCGCGACGCGTTGTCCGGGACCGGCCGCGCGCTCCTGCCTGCCGTGAACCTGCAGCCCGCGGACCTTGACGCGCCGGCCGCCCGGCAGCACGTCCAGATCCATGTCGAGGTCCAGCGTCCCGGACACGAGCGTGCCGGTCACGACGGTGCCGAACCCCCGCACCGTGAACACGCGGTCGATCGGCAGCCGCGCGGCGCCGTCCGCCGCACGGACCGGGAGCGCGGCCGCCACGTCGTGCAGCGCCGCCCGCAGCCGGTCGAGCCCGGCGCCCGAGCGTGCCGACACGGCGACGACCGGCGCGTCCGCCAGAGGGGTTCCCTCCAGCAGCTCGCGGGTCTCGAGCTGCACCAGCTCGAGCATCTCGCCGTCGACCAGATCGCACTTGCTCAGCGCCACCACGCCCGTCGTCACCCCGAGCAGCCGGCAGATGTCGAAGTGCTCGCGGGTCTGGGGCATGACGGATTCGTTCGCCGCCACGACCAGCAGCACGGCGTCGACGCCGCTCGCGCCGGCCAGCATGTTCCTCACGAACCGCTCGTGGCCCGGCACGTCCACGAACGCGATGTTCACGTCGTCCTGCGCGTAGTGGGCGAACCCGAGATCGATCGTGATCCCGCGCACCTTCTCCTCCTGCAGGCGGTCGGGATCGACCCCGGTCAGCGCCCGCACCAGCGCGCTCTTCCCGTGGTCTATGTGACCCGCAGTACCGACGACCACGTGTCTCATGGCACCCTTCTCCGAGCCTCGACGTCAACGGCGGCGGCGGCGCGGGCGCGGGCCGCCGTGGCCGCTGCGGCGCCCGGTTCGGCCGGGACGCCCCTCCGCCCGCCGCACGCTGTCGAGGATCTCGACCAGCGCCAGCTCCAGCTGGCGGTGGTCGCGGTCCACCCTCACGAGCTGCACGTGCACCGGATCGCCCAGCCGGTAGACCTTCCGCGTGTTCTCGCCGCGCAGCGCGTGCTGGCCCTCGACGTAGCGGTAGTAGTCGTCCGCCATGCTGGAAATGTGCACGAGCCCCTCGACGAAGTGCTCGACGAGCTCGACGAAGAGGCCGAACGCGGTCACGCCGGTCACGTAGCCGGTGAACTCGTCGCCGACCTTGTCCGCCATGAAGCGCACCTTCTTCCACTGCACGATCTCGCGCTCGGCTTCCTCCGCGCGACGCTCCCTGGCCGACGTGTGGCGGGCCAGCTCCGGCAGATCCTCCAGCCAGCCTTCCCGCACGGCCGCGGCGGGCGCCGGCGCCCACGACTCGCGCAGCGCCCGGTGCACGATCAGGTCGGGATAGCGGCGGATCGGCGACGTGAAGTGCGTGTAGGTGGCGGCGGCGAGCCCGAAGTGACCGAGGTTGGCCGGGTCGTAGCGGGCCTGCTGCATCGCGCGCAGCATGAGGAACGCGACCGGCCGCTCGGCGGGCTCGCCCCGCAGGCGCTCGAGCAGGCGCCGGAAGTCCCCGGGCGCGACGCGGTCGGCAGGCACGCCGAGACTGAAGCCGAGCGATGCCGTGAACGCCTCGAACTCGGCTATCTTCGACGGATCGGGCGCCTCGTGCACACGGAACAGGACGGGGACGCGGCAGCGTTCCAGATGGCCTGCCACCGTCTCGTTCGCCACGAGCATGAACTCCTCGATCAGCCGATGGGCGAGGTTGCGCTCCGCGGCGACAATCGCCTCGACGCGCCCCTCGTCGTCCAGGAGGAACTCGGCCGCCGGCAGATCGAAGTCGATCGAGCCCCGTCCGCGGCGCCGGGCGTGCAGCGCCTCGAAGAGCTCGGCCATCGACTCCAGCAGCGGCACCAGCGGCGCGCGGGCCGCGCGGACCGCAGGCTCGCGGTCGGTCAGGATGGCGTTCACCTCGCCGTACGTCAGGCGCGCGTCGCTGTGGATCACGCCGTCGTGAAGCTCGTACCTCAACACCGTCCCGCGCGCATCGATCTCCATCAGGCACGACTGCACGAGCCGATCGACGGCGGGTCGCAGGCTGCACAGGCCGGTGGCGAGCGCCGCCGGAAACATGTGGATGGCGCGGTCCGGAAAATAGACGGACGTGCCGCGCTCGAGCGCGGCGGCGTCGAGGGCGCTCCCCTCCGGAACATAGTGCGCGACGTCCGCGATATGCACGCCGAGCCAGTAGTTGCCGTTCGGCAGGCGCTCGAGCGTCACGGCGTCGTCGAAGTCCCGCGCCGTCTCGCCGTCGATCGTCACGGTCCGCCAGCCGCGGAAGTCGCGCCGCCCGACGATGTCGCCCGCCCGCACCGCATCGCCCGCGCGCGCGGCCTCGGCGGCGGCCGCGGGATCGTGCCCGTCGGGCAGGTGATGCTTGCGGATGATCAGCCGGGTGTCCACGCCCGGGGCGTCGATGTCGCCGAGCACCTCGCTGACGCGCCCGACCGGACCGCGGGTGGCGGTTGGCCAGCGGGTCAGCTCGACGGCAACCATGTCGCCGGGCGCCGCGGTCGCCGCCTCGCCGGCCGGCACGTGCACGTCCATGACGAGCCGCCTATCGAACGGGAGCACGTAGGCAAGCCCCGCCTCGTCGACGTCGTAGCGGCCGACGAGACGCTCGGCCGCCCGCTCGAGAATGCGGACGATGCGCCCTTCGGCCCGGTCGGCCGCCGGGCGGCCGTCGATGCGCGCGACGACCCGGTCGCCGTGCATGGCCTGGTTCAGGTTGGCGCCGGCGATGTAGAGATCGCCGGCCAGGCCGTCGACCGGATGGTCCGGCTTGACGAACCCGAACCCGCGCGGATGCACGTGCATGCGCCCCGTCACCAGGCGCATCCGTCCCGGCAGCCCGTAGCGGTTCCCGCGCACCTTGATCAGCGCGCCGGCGTCGACCAGGGTCGCCAGCCGCCGCCGCAGGCTGACGCGCTGCTCGCGCGGCAACCCGAGCTTCTGCATGAGCTCGCGGACCGTCGCCGGATGGTCGAGCTTCGCGCGGATGTCCTCGAGGACCCGTTCGGGGGTCAGCATCGTCACTCGATCAGCATCACCTGCAGGTCGCCGACGTTGGCGCGTGTCGGACCGAGACGCAGCAGGTCGCCGAGCCGGTCCAGGAACGGATACGCATCGTTGCGATCGAGGTGGCTGCGCAAGGCCGCTGCCGCTCCGGAGCCGGCCCGCGCGAGGGTCGTCGTATCGACGATCGCGCCGGCGGCATCCGTCGGGCCGTCGACGCCGTCGGTGCCGACGCTGGCCAACGCCGCGCGGTCGAACAGCTCCTCCAGCAGGGGCGCCGCGGCGAGCGCGAACTCCTGGTTGCGCCCCCCGCGGCCGCGCCCCTTCACCTCCACGGTCGTCTCGCCCGCGGACACCACGCACGCCGGGCGCGGGCGCGTTGCGCCGGCCGCCGCGGCGCGCCGCACGTGCGCCTCGCCCGCGACGCGGGCCTCCCCGATCACCGGCTCGGTCAGCACCTCGACGTGATAGCCGAGGCCCGCCGCCTGCCGGGCCGCCGCCTCCATCGCGTCCAGGCGGCTGCCGATGACGTGGACGCGCGACCGCGCCAGGCGCGGGTCGCCCGGCTTCGGCGTCTCCGGCATCAGCCCCTGCCGTCCGCGCGCGAGCGCCAGCCGGGCCGCCGGCGGGAACGTTGCGCGCACCGGGCGCGCGTCCGCGACGTCGAGCGCGTCGGCGAAGCTGGTCGGATCGGGCGCCGTCGGGCCGGAGCCGATGACCGCCGGGTCGTCGGGAACGGGGCCGACGACGTCCGAGACGGCCAGGGTGACAACCTCCCCGGACGCGGCCGCCGCCAGCCGGCCGCCCTTGATTGCCGAGAGATGCTTGCGGACGCAATTGATCCGGTCGATGGCAACGCCGCCGGCCAGCAGCGAGCGCGTGGCCTCCATCTTGTCGTCGAGGGCGAGACCCGTGACGGGGACCGCCAGCGCGGCCGACGCCCCGCCCGACAGCAGCACGACCAGCAGCTCGCCGGCGGCGGTGCTGGCCGCGAGCTCCAGGGCGCGCCGCCCCGCGGCCTCGCTCGCGGCGTCCGGGACCGGATGCCCTACCCGCTTCCGCTCGAGCCGACCGAGCGGTTCCCCGCCGGCCGGCGCCGCGACGAGGCCGGCCGTCACGGACCGGGGGTAGAGGCGCAGGAAGGCCGCGGCCATCGGCTCCGCCACCTTGCCGGCGGCGACCAGCGTCAGCGCGCGACCGCCGAGATCCGCGCCCAGCCGGGTGCCCGCAAGCGCCCGCGCGACCAGCCGCTCTCCGGATACGGCGGCGATGCCGGCGTCGACGATGTCGAGGAGATGGCGCCGCAGGGCGCGGGTGGCGTTCTTCAGTGGGACTTCTTCTGGTCGGGCCAATCCGAGAGGCGCGTGACGCCGTCGATCCTGCGCAGCAGCCGGCTCACCAGCAGAGCCCCGTTCTCACGCTCGCACAGGCGGTCGACCTCGGAGATCAGGCGTGTCAGCGCCGCCTCGACGTCGCCGATGGCCTTTTCCGAATAGTACTCGCGTTGCCGTTCGAGACACCGGCGGTGCTTGACCAGCTCCTCCCGGTAGAAGCTGCTGCGCCCGGCGACGACCCGCAGAGCGGCCGGGCGCCTGGGCTCGCGCCCGAGCGAGCCGTCGCGGTTCGATGGCGGCATCGATGTCGGTCGCACAGTGTAGCCGTCAGTCTCCGGCGGTGTCAATTCCGGCCGCATCCAGCGCGCCCTGCACCAGCGCGCGCACCCGCCGCGGGTTGGCCTGGCCGCGGGTCTGCCGCATGACCTGGCCGACCAGGAACCCGAGCGTGCCCGTCTTGCCGGCGCGGTAGCTGGCGACCGCTTCCGGATTGGCCTCCATGGCCGTCTTCACGGCGGCGCCCAGCACCGCCGCGTCATCGATCTGCGCGAGCCCTTCCGACTCGACGATCGCCTGCGCCGACGCGCCCGACTCCACCATCCGCTCGAAGACGGTCTTGGCCGCCGAGCCGCTGATGGCGCCGCGGTCCACCAGCTCGATCAGGCCGCACAGGCCGGCGGGGTCGACCCGCAGCCGCCCGATGTCGATGCCGTGCTCGTTCAGGTGCCGGCCGACAGGGCCCATGATCCAGTTGCTGGCGGCGCGCGGGTTGCCGGACCGCCGCGCGGTCTCCTCGAAGTACCCGGCGACAGCCTCCGACTGGGACAGCCACCCGGCTTCCTGCTCGCCGAGACCGTAATCGCTCAGGAAGCGCCGCTTGCGCTGCTCGGGCAGCTCCGGCAGCGTCGCGCGGATGGCCGCCACCCAGCTCTCGGGCACCTCGAGGGGCGGCAGGTCGGGCTCGGGAAAGTAGCGGTAGTCGTGCGCCTCCTCCTTGCTCCGCATGGGGAGCGTCGAGCCGCTGGCCGTGTCCCACAGGCGGGTTTCCTGGACGACGGCGCCGCCGCGCCGCAGCACGTCGGCCTGCCGCTCGAACTCGTAGTCGAGCGCGCGTTGGAGAAAGCGGAAGGAGTTGATGTTCTTAACCTCCACCTTCACGCCGAGCCCCTGCGTCCCGGCCGGCCGCATCGAGACGTTCGCGTCGCAGCGCAGGCTCCCCTCCTCCATGTTGCCGTCGTTGACGGCAATCGCCCGGAACAGGGCCCGCAGCCGGCTGAAGAAGTCGGCCGCCCCCGCGCTGGAGCGCAGGTCGGGGTGGGTGACGATCTCGATCAGCGGAACCCCGCTGCGGTTGAAGTCCAGGTGGGTGGCGCGGCCCGCGCCGGAGAGACCTTCGTGCAGCGACTTGCCCGCATCCTCCTCGAGGTGCACGCGGATGATGCGGACGGCGACGGTCTGCCCCCCGGACTCGTACTCGACGCGGCCGTCGGTGGCCAGCGGCTGCTCGTACTGCGAGATCTGATAGCCCTTCGGGAGATCCGGGTAGAAGTAGTTCTTGCGCGCGAACAGCGACGCCGGCTGGATCGTGCACCCCAGGGCCAGCCCGGCACGCACCGCCAGCTCCACGACCCGCCGGTTGAGCACGGGCAGCGCGCCGGGCAGTCCCAGGCAGACGGGACAGACGTGCGAGTTCGGCGGCCCGCCGAACTCGGCGCTGCAGCCGCAGAAGATCTTCGTCTCGGTGAGGAGCTGGGCGTGTATCTCGAGTCCGATGACCGGTTCGAAATCCATGGCGCGGACGCCCCGGCCAACCGTCAGGCGCGGGGGCCGGCAGTCCTGATGTCGTCGGCGGCCTCGGCCTCGAAGCGCTTGAAGTTCTCGGCGAACATGCCCGCGAGCTTGCCGGCCTGCGCGTCGTAGTCCGCCGCGTTGTCCCATGTCGCGCGGGGGGTCAGCACCCCGGCCGGCACGTCCGGGCAACTGAGCGGCACGTCGACGTTGAACCGCGTGTCCGTCTCGTACGCCACGTCGTCGAGCGCGCCCGACAGCGCCGCCGTGATCATCGCGCGGGTGTGCCCGATCGGCATCCGGTGGCCGACGCCGTACGCGCCGCCGGTCCAGCCGGTGTTGATGAGCCAGACCTTCGAGCGGTGGGTCGCGATGCGCTCGCCGAGCAGCTTGGCGTAGACGGTCGGGTGCCACACCATGAACGGCGCGCCGAAGCAGGTGCTGAAGGTGGCCTGCGGCTCGGTGACCCCCTTCTCCGTCCCGGCCACCTTCGCGGTGTAGCCGGCCAGGAAGTGGTACATGGCGCCCGCCGAGCTGAGCCGGGAGATCGGCGGCAGGACGCCGAAGGCATCGGCGGTCAGCATGACGATGTTCGCGGGATGCCCGCCCTGCCCCGACGGCACCCAGTTGTCGATGAACGAAATCGGGTACGCGCCGCGCGTGTTCTCGGTCAGCGAGCCGTCGTCGAGGTCCAGCCGGCGCGTCTGCGGGTCGAGCACCACGTTCTCCAGCACCGTGCCGAAGCGGCGGGTCGTCGCATAGATCTCGGGCTCGGCCTCCGCGGACAACTTGATTGTCTTCGCGTAGCAGCCGCCCTCGAAGTTGAACACGCCCCGCTCGCTCCAGCCGTGCTCGTCGTCGCCGATGAGCCGGCGCAGCGGGTCGCTCGACAGCGTGGTCTTGCCGGTGCCCGACAGGCCGAAGAAGAGGGCCGTGTCGCCCGCCGCGCCGATGTTGGCCGAGCAGTGCATGGGCAGGACGTTGCGCAGCGGCAGGAGATAGTTCATCACCGAGAAGATCGACTTCTTGGTCTCGCCGGCGTAGCTGGTCCCGCCGACCAGCACGAGACGCTCGGCGAGGTTCACCAGGATGAACACGCCCGAGCGGGTGCCGTCGACCGCGGGATCGGCCTGCATCGACGGCGAGTTGATCACCGTGAACTCCGGGGCATGCTCCGGGTCCACGGTGCCGGCCGGCCCCGACAGGAACATGGTCCGCGCGAAGAGGCTGTGCCACGCCAGCTCGGTGATGATCCGGACCGGCAACCGGTACTCGCGATCGGCCCCGGCGTAGCAGTCCTGCACGAACAGGTCCTTGCCCCGGAGCGACGCCAGCATCTTCCGCTTGACGGCCTCGAACTGATCCGGCTCGATGGCCTTGTTGACGGGGCCCCACCACACGTTGCCTGCGCTCGACGGCTCGCGGACCAGGAACCGGTCGTTCGGCGACCGGCCGGTATGGACGCCGGTGAGGCACACGAGGGGACCGTGCTCGGCCAGCACCCCTTCGGAGCGTCGAATCGCGTGTTCGTACAGAGCCGCCGTGCCGAGGTTGCGGTACACGTTGCGCGGCTCGGTAATGCCGTGGGCGGCGAGGCTGAACGTGGGCGCGGCGTCTTGCATGTCTGCTAAGGTCATATCGGGGTGGTCGGGTGCCGGACGAACGAAAAATCGTAAACGCCGGTGCTCCGGAAAGTCAAACGCCGCGGGGCTTTCCGGGACTGGCGGCGGGCGGCTCTCCGGCCGATACCTCCTGCAGCAACGGCATCGATACCTGTCCACGGTGACTCGACGAATGACCATGCATATCCCGCTCCGCTCCGCACGCACCCTGACCCTGACCTGTCTGGTCACCGGCGGCGCGCTGCTCGCGGCCGGCTGCTCCGGCTCGCCGCCCGTCGCGCGCCCGGACGTCGCTCCGGGCGCGGACTTCTCCGGCATCGAGCTGCGGATCCGCACGCACGACGGCAAGCGCCGGCGCATCGCGCTGGACGACTACGTGCGGGGCGCGATACTCCCCGAGGCGGCGCTCGCGAACCTCGACGCCGACGCGGCCCTGCGGGTAGCCCAGGTCCAGGCGATTCTCGCCCGCACCTACGCACTCTCGAACCTGGACCGGCACGCCCGCGACGGCTTCGACCTGTGCGCGTCGACGCATTGCCAGGTCTACCGCGACCTGGAGGACTGGCCGGCGCACCTCGTGCGGCTCGCCGAGGAGGCCGTGAGCTCCACCCGGAACGTCGTCGTCACCTATGCCGGCCGCCCCATCAATGCGGTCTTCCACGCCGATTGCGGGGGGCACACCAGCGCTGCCGACGTCGTCTGGTCCGGCTCGTCGCCGGCCTACCTGCGCGGGACGCCGGATGCCTTCTGCGTGCGGGACGGCTCGGCGCCGTGGCGCTTCGAGACCACGGTGTCCGCGCTGCGCCGGGAGCTCAACCGCAACGCCCGCACGCGGGTCGGCCGGCGCCTCGACGAGCTGGTGGTGACCCACCGTGATGCGGCCGGGCGCGCGCAGCGCGTCGCGCTGCGCGGCGAGCACACGGTCGAGGTTCGCGGGGAGCAGTTGCGCGCCGCGGTGGTGCCCCGCTTCGGGGCCCGTTCGGTCAAGAGCACGCGGTTCACCGTGCAGCGCAAGGGCGACACGGTCGTGTTCGAGGGCCTGGGCTTCGGCCACGGCGTCGGACTCTGCCAGATCGGCGCGCGGGCGCGCGCACGCGCCGGGCACTCGCCGCGCGCCATCCTGGAGCACTACTACCACGGGACGGCCGTCGGCTCGCCTCGCAGCCGCCTCACCCAGGCGCGCTGACCGCGGCGCGGGCGACTGGTCTATCATTGAACCGAGGGCGGCGCGACGGCGGCATCCGCCGCACGGCCGGCGGAAGGCCGTCTGCCCGCAGCCCCATCGAAGCATGAGCGACGTCCGCTTCGCGGCCAGCGCGCAACCTGCCGGCGAGCCGACCAACACGGAACTGGTCCGGGAGGTCAAGCGGCTGCTGGCGGGCGGCGACTCCGCCGCGGCGCAACGGCTCTTCGGCATGCTGGTGGAGCGCTACCAGCGGCGCGCCGCCCGGATCGCGTACCACTACCTGCGCGACCCCGTCGAGGTCGAGGAAGCCGTGCAGGACGCGTTCCTGAAGGTCTTCAGGCACCTGCCGGCCTGCCGCGCCGAGCTGCGGTTCGACCTGTGGTTCACGCGCATCCTCGTCAACGGCTGCCTGGATCGGCTGAAGGCGCGCACGCGGCGGCGGCGCTGGCTGGTGGCCGCCAACGCCGACGGCTGCAGCCTGCACGAGCGGCGCGAGGCGGACGGCCCGTCCCCCGAGGGCGCGCTGCTCGCCCGCGAGACCCGCCGCCGCCTGCTGGCGGCCGTCGAGCGCCTGCCGGATCGGCAACGGGCGGCCGTGCTGCTCACCCGTTTCGAGGGCTACTCGCCCCGGGAGGCCGGCGCCATTCTCGGCTTGAACGAGGCCACTGTCCGAGTGCATCTGTTTCGTGCCGTGCAGACCCTGCGGGCGCGTCTGGGCGGCGGACGCCTGCGGTCCGCGGGGCGGCGGCGGGCCGCGAGCGCATGAGCATGCCGTCCCCTGCCGACGCCCGGCACCCGACCGACGCGGACGTGCTGGCCGTGCTGTTCCCGGCGGACGGCGCCGGCCGGCGCCAGGCCGCGGCGACGGCGCGGCACGTGCGCCGGTGCTCCGCGTGCGCCGCGCGCCTGGCGGACTTCGAGCAGATGCTCGACGAGCTCGCCGCGGCTCACGACGGAGCGTTCGAGGCCGCCTTTCCGGCCCGCCGGCTGGCCGCCCTGCAGGACGGCATCCTGCGCGGGCTGGAGCGGGCCGGCAACGGTTGTCCCCCGCGGGCCCGCATTCTTCGTTTCCCCGCCCGGCGGCGCCGCTTCGCGCGCCTCGTCTCGGCCCGCCGGCTGTTGTCGCGCAACCCCGGACTGCTCGGCGCCACGGCCGCGGCCGCGCTGCTGATCGTGCTGGGCCTGGCGCATCTGCCGCCGCCCGCGCCGCCGCCGGAGCGGCCGGCGACCGCGGCCGCCGCGGACCGCGCGTCCGACGAGGCGTTCATGGACGCGGTCGACCGGGCGCTGCACGGTCCGCAGGTGCCCGAGCTCAGCACCCTCGACACCCTCACGCCGCAACTGCGCGAAGCGGCGATCGATCCCTGGTAATCGCGCTCAGCCCATGTCTGGAACCGTGTATCGCAAGGGCCTGGACCTGAAGCAGGACGTCGCCGACGCCATTGCGAGCGACTACCACAGCCGGCTGATCGACACGATCAGGGAGGCGGGGTATGCCTCGCGGGCCGGGCGCCTCACCGTCCGCCTGCCGCGCGAGTTCGGCTTCTGCTACGGCGTCGACCGCGCGGTCGACTACGCGTATCAGACCCGGCAGCGGTTCCCGGAGCGGCGCGTCTTCCTGGCCGGCGAGATCATCCACAACCCGAACGTCAACGGCCGGCTGCGCGAGGCCGGCGTCCGTTTCCTCGGCGACCTCGGCGCGTCCATCGACCGCCTCGACCCCGCCGACATCGTCATCATTCCCGCGTTCGGCGTGACGGTGGACGTCCTCCAGCGCCTGCAGCGCCGGGGCTGCACCCTGGTCGACACGACTTGCGGGTCGGTGCTCAACGTCTGGAAGAACGTCCGCAAGTACGCGCGCGACGGGTACACGGCCGTCATCCACGGCAAGGCGCACCACGAGGAGACGCAGGCCACCGCGTCGCAGGCCGCGGACTTCGACGCCGGGAGCTTCCTCATCGTCCTCGACCGGCCGCAGGCGGAGATCGTGTGCGGGCGGATCCGCGGCACGATCGACCGCGATCGCTTCCTGGCGACGTTCGCGGATGCCTGCTCGCCGGGATTCGATCCGGACCGCGACCTCGAACGCGTAGGCCTCGCCAATCAGACGACGATGCTGATGTCCGAATCGATCGAGATCGGCGAGATGATTCGGCTGGCGATGGTCGATCGGCACGGCACGGCGGCGCTGGCCGAGCACTACCGGGCGTTCGAGACGATCTGCAGCGCGACGCAGGACCGGCAGGACGCCGTCGTCGAGCTGCTCGCCGAGCACGCGCTCGATCTCGCCGTGGTGATCGGCGGCTACAACAGCAGCAACACGCGCAACCTGGCGCGGATCTGCGCGGAGCGAATCCCGACCTATCACATCGCCGATCCGGCGTGCCTCGTGTCGCCCACGGAGCTCAGGCACCGTCCCCTGTCGGGCACTGCCCGAGCGGCGGATGCCGGCCCGGACGCCGAGCAGGCCACGGCTCGGGGCTGGCTCCCGCCGCGCGGCCCGCTCGCGATTGCCGTGACGGCCGGCGCGTCGACCCCCGACAGCATCGTGGGCGAGGTCATCGAGCGGCTCGTCGCCTTCGCCGCCAATTGGTAATCGACAGCACCGGTAAACGACACGGCCGCGGGCGCCGTCTCAGAACACAGGGACGCAACGACGGAGGACCCGCATGCATCGAGGTCGCACGGCTGCCCTTGTCTGTCTGCTGCTCGTCCTGGTCGCCATCGACACCGCCGCCGCTCAACGGCGGCACAAGTGGTGGCAATCCGACGAGGTGAAGGCCGAGCTGGAACTGACGGACGAGACCTCCGCGGCGCTCGAGGCCATCTTTCAGGCCGCGAGACCGCGGCAGCGCGAGCTGATGCGGGAGCTCGGCCGCGAAGAGCAGGCCCTCTCGCGCGTGATCCGCGCGCCGGAGGCCGGCGAGGCGGCGGTCATACGCCAGATCGACCGGGTGGAGAGAGTGCGCAGCGCGTTGAGCCGGGCGAGGATCCTGATGCTCTACCGCATGCGCCGCGAGCTGTCGGCGGAGCAGCGGGACGCGCTGCGCGAGTGGCTGCGCCGGAACCGACGCCATCGGCAACCGTCCCTGCGCCGCTGACAGGCGGCTGGCAACGCGGACGCGCCGGCCGGCCCCGCCGCGCCGGCGGCGGACATGAGGAGGATGGAGACGCAATGATCGCAACACGAGGGCGTACCTTGGCAGTGGGCCTGCTGGTGCTACTGGAAACCGCTCGCGGGGCGGCGCAAGCCCCGACCTTCGATCTGGCGCGCCTGAGCGCAGGGGGCCCACCGCTGCAGGCGCACCGCGTGTTCGACCTCACGGTGGACGATGCGATCGAGCGCGCCCTCGACCGGAATCTCGACATCGCCGTCGAGCGGCTCAACCCCCAGTTGCAGGACCTGTCGATCGCGGAGGCGAACGCCGCCTTCGCGCCCAACCTCAGCTCCAACTTCGACCTCGGCCGCAGCGTGACCCCCTCGCGGTCGCAGCTCGACGGGCGCCTGTCCCAGTTGCCCGTCAACACGGAGACCGGGGCGGCCGGCGTCGGGATCGAGCAGGCGACCCGCTGGTACGGCGGCCGCTACACCCTCAACTGGGACAACGGGCGCACCGAAACCAACAACGTGTTCTTCAGCTACAACCCGAGCTTCCGGAGCTTCGTGGCCCTCGGCTACACGCAGCCGCTGCTGCGCGGGCGGCGGATCGACGCGCCGCGGCGCCAACTGCTCGTCAGCCAGCTCAACCGCGACATCTCCGACATCGACCTGCGCCAGACGATCACCAACACCGTGGCGGAGGTGCGCCGCGCCTACTGGGAGCTGGTCTACGCAAAGGCCAGCGTCGACGTCCAGCTGCAGGCGCTCGAGCTCGCCGAGCAGCTCGTCCGCGACAACCGCGCACGGGTCGAGATCGGCACGCTGGCCCCCATCGACATCGTGCAGGCCCAGTCCGAGGCCGCGCAGCGCCGGCAGGCGGTGGCCGAGGCGGAGCAGAACCTCCGCACGGCGGAGCTGCTGCTCAAGCAACTGATCGTCGGCGGCACGGACGACGAGGTGTGGGACGCCGAGATCAACACGGTGGACCGGCCGGTGCTGGACCTGGGGCCGGTCGACGTGGACCGCGCCATCCGCGCGGCGCTCGACGCCCGCACCGATATCTCGCGCACCCGCCGCCAGGAGGAGATCAACGACGTCACGCTGCGCAATCTCGAGAACGAGACGCTGCCGTCGCTCGACCTGGTCGGGTCGTATCGACTGCAGGGCCAGGGCGGCACGCGGCTCGTCCCCCAGGCCTTCGGCGATCTCCCTGTCCTCGGCGGCCGCACGGTCGACATGATTCCGGGTGGGTACACGGACGCCCTCGCCCACCTCGCCGGCATCGACTTCCCGGACTGGACCGTCCAGCTCCAGTTGTCCTACCCGCTGGGACAGAGCGCGCAGCGGGCGGCCCATGCGCGGGCGCAGCTCCAGATCCGGCAGACGCGGGCGCAGCTCCGGCAGCTCGAGCTGCAGATTGCCACGGAGGTCACCAACGCGGCGGTCCAGATCGAGAGCGTGCAGGAGCGCATCGACGCGGCGCGCGCCGCGCGCGAGCTGGCCGAGGAGCAACTGGCGGCCGAGGAGAGCAAGTTCGAGGTCGGCACGTCGACCAATTTCTTCGTCGTGCAGGCCCAGCGCGACCTGGCGACCGCCCGCGACAGCGAGCTGCGGGCCATCCTCGACTACCAGAATGCCGTCATCGAGTTCGAACGGGTGCAGCAGACGTCGCTGGACCGGGCCGGGATCTCGATCATCCAGTAGGCGACCGGTGACCGGGAGGGAGGCACGATGAAGAAGGCGATGGCGATGGTCGCGCTGCTGGCGGCAGGCATCGGCGCGTACGGGTATCTCGGCTCGCGCACCGGCGCGTTCGTGCCGGAGGTGCGGACCGTGACGGTCACCGTCGGGGAGGTGGTCGACACGGTCGTCGCGACCGGATCGCTGGAGGCCGTCACCACCGTGCAGGTCGGCAGTCAGGTGTCCGGCATCATCCGCGACCTGTACGTCGACTACAACTCCATCGTGCGCGCGGGCGACGTGATCATGCGCCTGGACCCCTCGCTCTTCGAGACGCAGACGGAGCAGGCGCGCGCGAACCTGCTGCGGGCCGAGGCCGACGTGGAGCGGCTCGAGGTGGCCGCCGACGACGCGCGCGTGCAGCTCGCGCGCTCTGTCGACCTGGCCGCGCGCGAGCTGATCTCGGCGACCGAGCTGGAGGCCGCCGAGGTCGGCGCGCGGGCGGCCGATGCCCAGCTCAAGTCTGCCGCGGCGCAGGTCGTGCAGGCGCGGGCCGCCCTCAGGCAGCACGAGGTCAACCTCGAGCACACGGTGATCCGTGCGCCGATCGACGGCATCGTCATCTCGCGCCTGGTCGACGTGGGCCAGACCGTGGCGGCGAGCCTGCAGGCGCCGGAGCTGTTCGTCATCGCCGCGGACCTGACGAAGATGCGCGTGATCGCCAACATCGACGAGTCCGACGTGGGCCGCATCCGGCCCCGCCAGCGCGTCACGTTCACCGTCGACGCCTATCCGGCGGACGAGTTCACCGGCACGGTGTCCCAGATTCGGCTCGAGCCGGTCGTGCAGCAGAACGTGGTGACGTACGCGACGGTAGTCGATGCACCCAACCCGGACCTCAAGCTCAAGCCGGGCATGACCGCGACCATCACCCTCGAGATCGCCCGGCGCGACAACGTGCCCAGGGTGCCGAACGCCGCACTTCGATTCCGGCCGACGCCCGCGACGTTCGCGGCCCTGAACCAGGACGTTCCCGCCGGGCTGCAGGCGGGGGCCGGGTCGGGGTCGTCGCGCCGCCCATCCGGGACGGTCTCGCGGGCAGGTGGACGCCCGGACGCCGGCGCCCGGGCGGCGGGCGCGGAGGTCCCCGACAGCGCACGAGAGAGCAGGTTCCGGGAACGCTTCGGCGCGATGTCGGCGGACGAGCGGGAGCAATTCCGCCTGCGCCGACAGGCCCGCGGGCGGGCGGGCGCGCCGGCTGGCCGCGCCGCGGCTGGCCGCCGCGCCGCGAGCACCGCCGCCGCAGCCGGCCTGCCGGCGGTCGAGCGGGGCGCCACGACCATCGACGCCCTGTTCGGCCCGCTGCCCGAGACGACGTCCGCCGGACAGGTGTGGGTGCTCGAGAGCGGCCAGCTCGCACCGGTGGCCGTCCGCCTCGGCCTGACCGACGGCACGGCGACGGAGCTGCTGGGCCGCGACGCGGCCACCGGCGAGGCGCCCCCCGACCGCCGGCTGCAGCCGGGAACCGAGCTCGTGAGCTACGTCTCGACACCCGGCGACGGCGCGCCGCAGCCGGGTGGCCGCAGCGAATCGCCGCTCATTCCGCAATTCGGACGCGGGCGGCGGCGGTAGCGCGCTGGTTGGCAGGAGCCGGCGCCGGCCGCCAGCGGAAGGAGCGAGCTGATGACCATGTCGCTGCTCATCATCGTGCGCGTCGCGCTCAAGGCGCTCGGCCGCAACAAGCTCCGCACGGCGCTGACCATGCTGGGCATGATCATCGGCGTGGCGGCCGTCATCACGATGGTCGGCCTCGGCCGCGGCGCCCGGGAGGAGATCGAGGCGCAGATCCAGGCCGCCGGAGCCAACATGATCCGCGTGCGGGCAGGGAACTATCGCCGCGGCGGGGTCAGCATGGGCATCGGCGGCGCACCCACGCTGACGGCGAGGGACATCGACGCCATCCGCGCGCAGGTGCCGGGCGCGCAGTACCTCTCCGCGTCCGTGAGCACGCGCGATCAGGTCGTCGCCGGCAGCCAGAACTGGGCGACTCAAATCGAGGGCGCCGACGTCGAGCTGCCGCTCATCCGCCGCTGGGACGTCGACTACGGCTCGTTCTTCGACGCGACCCACGTGCGCGCCGCCGCCAAGGTCGCCGTCCTCGGGACGGTGGTCCGGGACAACCTGTTCGGCCCGGGCGCCGACCCGGTCGGCGCCCGCATCCGAATCCGGAACCAGTCGTTTCAGGTCGTCGGCGTCATGGCTTCCAAGGGCGCGGGCGCCTTCGGCCAGGACCAGGACGACGTGATCTTCTCGCCGTACACGACGGTGCAGAAGAAACTGCGCGGGCGCGACGGCATCAATATCTCGGGCATCTTCGTCGCCGCCGACTCCCCCGACAGCGTCGACCGCGTGGCCGCGGACATCGAAGCCGTGCTGCGGGCCGAGCACGACCTCGCGCCGGGCGAGCCGGACGACTTCATGGTGCGCTCGCAGACCGACGTGACGGAGATGCGCTCGCAGATGACCCGCACGATGACGGGGCTGCTGGCCAGCATCGCCGGCGTCTCGCTCGTCGTGGGCGGCATCGGGATCATGAACATCATGCTGGTGTCGGTCACGGAGCGCACGCGCGAGATCGGGCTCCGCCGGGCCGTCGGAGCCAGGCGCCGCGACATACTATGGCAGTTCCTGGTCGAGGCGGCGATGCTCAGCCTGGTCGGCGGCCTCGTCGGCGTGGGTCTCGGCTACGGCCTCTCGGCCGGGCTGACGCGCTTCCTGCAGTGGCCGACGGCGATCCCCGCCGACACCGTCGCGGCCGCCGTCGTGTTCGCGGCGGCCACGGGGATCTTCTTCGGCTTCTACCCCGCCCGGCAGGCGGCGCGTCTCGACCCGATCGAGTCGCTGCGGTTCGAGTAACATCCTTGCGGAGTCTGCGCGGTTCTACGGGGCAGACTCCTCGTACGGGTCGGACGCGTCGAGACGCGCCAGCAGCGCCTGCACGCTCAGGCCGGTGACGGGGTCGACCAGGTCCGGCGCCAGCTCGGCCAGCGGCGCGAGCACGAAGCGGCGTTCCCTGAACCGGGGGTGGGGCACCTCGAGCGCGGGCGTCGAGACCGCCAGGCCGCCCATCAGGACGATGTCGAGATCCAGCGTGCGCGGGGCGTGAAGAAACGGCCGCCGACGCCCGCGGGCGTCCTCGATCTCGTGCAGGCGCGCCAACAGGTCGGCGGGCCGGGCCGCCGACCATCCGACCACGACCGCGTTGAGATAGCGCGGCTGGCCGGCGGCAGCGACGCCGCAGGGCGCCGTGTCCATGAACCCGGAAACGGCCGGATCCGCCAGAATCGAGCGGAGGCGGGCGACGGCGTAGCGCAGGTGGGCGTCCCGGTCACCCAGGTTGCTGCCGAGAGCAACCGCGGTGCGGCGCATTCATCCCTGCTGCTTTTCCTTGCACTTGATGCAGACACGGGTCCAGGGGATGGCATTCAGGCGCGCGGGGGCGATGGGCTCGCCGCAATCGCTGCAGATGCCGAATGTCCCCTGGCTCATGCGCCACAGGGCCTCCTCGATCGCCTTCATGATCTTGGCGTCGGTCTGCCGCACCTTGAGCTGGATGTGAACCTCGTTGGTCCCGTCGGCCTGGTCGGCGAGATCGCCCTGGCGCGTGTTGTACTCGATCGACGTCTGGAACGGCTTCAGCCCACCCTCGGCCAGGATCTCGCCCCGCTTCCGCAGCAGTGCCTCCTTGTATGCCGTCAGGTCCATGGTGTGCCCTCCGTCGCCCGTGCCCACCCCCCGAATAGCCGATGATAGCACGCGATCCCCGGCCGGCCGGCCCCCGGCGCTACTCCGCGCGCAGCGTCGCCAGCGGCCTGCGGCGCAACACGTCCAGGCTCGACACGACCCCCACGCCGCCGACGACCAGGGCCGTCACGACGACGCCGCTGGCGTTGGTGAAAACCGACGGGAACCAGGCTATCTCGAACACCTGGCGGGCCAGCGCCCAGGTCAGGATCAGGGCGCCGATGGAGCCCACGCTGCCGGCGAGGATGCCCAGCACGCCGTACTCCAGCACCAGCATCAGGGTCAGCATCCTCGCGTTCGCGCCCAGCGTCTTGAAGATGGCCGCCTCGTGGATGCGCTGGAACTTCGTCATCGCCACGGCCCCGACGAGGATCAGGCCGCCGCTGAGCAGCGCGATGCCGCCGACCACGGAGATGGCGAGCGTCACGTAGTCGAGCACGCGCCGCACCGTCTGGAGCACCGTGAGGCCGTCGATGACGGACACGTTCGGATAGCTCGCGACCAGGTCGCGCTGGAGTCTGGCCCGCGCGTCGCCGTCGGCCGGACCCTGCATGAACGCGATGTACGTGTGGGGCGCCTCGCCGAACGAGCCGGGCCGGAACAGGAACATGAAGCCGCCGCTGCGGGTGTCGTCCCACTGGACCTCGCGCACGCTCGTCACGCGCGCGGCGATCTCGCGGCCCAGCACGTCGAAGCGGACGGTGTCGCCCAGCTCGAGCCCGCGCTCGTCCCGCAGGTCCTCCTCGATCGATATCTCCGGCTCCACGGCCGGGACGTCGTCCCAGAACCTGCCCGCGATGACGCGCTCGTTCTCCGCCAGGCTGGCGCGGTACGTGACCGTGTACTCGCGTCCCAGGCCGGCCCGCCGCGCACCGCGCGGGCTGTCGAACGACAGTCGGCGGCCGTCGACGGCCGTGACGCGCGCTCGCAGCACCGGAATCAGGGGCGGCGCCTCGCCCAGACCGGCCTCGAGAATCGCGCTCACGCCGTCAGCCTGGTCCTGCTGGATGTCGATGAGGAACATGTCGGGCGCATCGTCGCGCAGCTCGCGGTCGAAGTTGCCGAGCAGGTTGGTCTGCATCGCGCGCACGCCGATGATGAAGAAGCTGCCCAGTCCGACGGCCAGCAGGATCACCCGCGTCTGGTTGCCGGGACGGCTCAGGCTCAGGGCGGCGTGCCGCAACGCGAACCAGGGCGCGCGCTCGAGCGGCGCCACCGCCCGCACGAGACCGCGCCCGATCAGGTGCAGCGCGGCCGCCACCCCGGCGAACCCGCCGCTCACGTACAGGCCGACCTCCAGCGACGCCGCCTGCCAGACGGCCACCGCCACCAGGCCCGCGCCCACCAGGCCGACGGCCGCGACGCGCGCCCAGTCGATGCCCGCGGGCGGGCGCACCGCGTCGCGGCGCAGCAGCAGGAGCGGCTTGGCGTGGCGCACCTCCAGCAGCGGCACCAGCGCGAAGAGCACCGAGACGAGCAGGCCGACGGCCACCCCCTGCACCATCGCCGATCCGGTCAACTCGGTCGAGACGGTCGTCAGCCCGGCCGCGGTCGCCGCCTGCGCGGCCAGCGAATCGGGCACGGCCGCCAGCGCCGCGCGGGCGACGCCGATGCCCAGCAGGCTGCCGCTCAGGCCCAGCAGCGCGATCTGGGTCGCGTAGACGGCGAGCACGCGGCCGCCCGTCGCGCCGAGGCACTTGAGAATCGCCACGCTGCGCAGGCGTTGCTCGACGAAGACGCGGGTCACGCTCCAGACCCCTATCCCGCCCAGAATGACGATGACGAACCCGATCAGGCTCAGGTAGTTCTCGGTCCGCCCCAGGTTGCGCTCGATGCGGCTCTCGTGCCCGCGATACGACCGCACGCGGACCATCTCTTCCTGCAGGTCCTCGCGCAGCACGGCCACCAGCGGATCGATGATCGGCGCCTCGACCCGGAGCAGGATCTGACGGGTGGCGCGGCTGGCGAACCCCAGCACGCCCGTCTCGTCGAGCGCCGCGCGGTCGACGAGCACGCGCGGGCCGAAGCTGAACGCCCCCAGCCGGCGTCCCGGCTCCGTGAAGATCACGTCGCGAATCGTGAACGTCACGTCGCCGATCAGGATTTCGTCGCCCACCTCCAGCCCGAGCTGGGCGAGCAGCTCCGGCGCCACCAGCGCGCCATGACCCCGGAGCAGGTCGAAGGAGTAGGCCTCGTCCCCGGCCAGGCGAAACCGGCCGTAGAACGGAAACGCCGCCCGCACGCCGCGCAGCTCGACCACCTTGGTGCGGACGCTGGCGGGGTCGGCCACCCGCACCATCGTCGTGGTGTCGACGATCTCGGTGCGCTGCAGCGGGTCGATGCCCGCCAGGCGCCCGTCGATGATGCGCCGCGCCGCGTCCGACCACGGCCGATCCGTGCGGATCGAAACATCTCCCGCCAGCAACGTCCGGGCCTCGGCGGCCAGCGCGACCCGCACGTTCTGTATCAGCGAACGCAACGCGACGATGGCGGCCACGCCGACCGCGACGCAGATGAAGAAGAACGCCACGCGCCGCCACGACGAGCGCAGCTCCCGGTAGGCCATGCGGAGGATGAATCGCATCGCGGCCGTCAGCACGCCCTCCCGTCGCGCATCGAGAGCACGATGTCGGCGCGCTCCGTCAGCTCGGGATCGTGCGTCACCATGACGATCGTCGTCTGCCGTTTGCGGTTGACATCCACCAGGAGGTCGACCACGTGGCGGCCGTTCGTGGAATCGAGGTTGCCGGTCGGCTCGTCCGCCAGCAGGATCGGCGGATCGTTGGCCAGCGCACGGGCGATCGCGACGCGCTGCTGCTCGCCGCCCGAGAGCTGCGAGGGATAGTGATGGCCCCGGGCCGTGAGCCCCACGTCCCGCAGCAGCGCGGCCGCCTTGTCCGCGGGACGCCCCTCCCCCGCGATCTCCAGCGGCACCAGAATGTTCTCGAGTGCGCTCAGCGACGGGATCAGGTGGAAGAACTGGAAGACGAACCCGATCTTCGCGCCGCGCAGCCGCGCCAGCCGATCCTCGTCGAGACCCGTGATCTCGACCCCGTCGATCGCGATCTCGCCGCTCGACGGGGTGTCGAGGCCGGCAATCAGGCCGAGCAGCGTGGACTTGCCGCTGCCGGAGGGCCCGACGACGGCCACGAACTGTCCGGCCGGCACCGCGAGGTCGGTCGGGTGGAGGATGGTGAGGGGACGACCGCCGCTGAGCACGGTCTTCGACACCCCGCGCAGCTCGATCATCGTTCTGCCGGCCGGTCCGTCATCGCGCTGCCCCGGTCTCCCCCAGCATCGGCTCGAGCGCCGACCAGACGTGGGCCGCGACCCGCGCGGCGCCGCGGGCGTTGGGATGGATGCCGTCCTCCTGATTGAGCGCCGGCACGCCGGCCACCCCTTCCAGCAGAAACGGCAGGAAGTCCACGTCGTGCTCGGCAGCGAGCTGCTCGAACACGCGCCGAAACGCGTCCGTATACGCCGTGCCGAAGTTGGGCGGCGACTCCATGCCCGCCAGCAGCACGCGGATGCCTCGCGCGCTGGCGACCGCAATCATCCGCGCGAGATTGTCCCGCATCTGGTCGATCGGCAACCCCCGCAGGCCGTCGTTGCCCCCGAGCGCCAGGATCAGGATGCGCACGTCCCCGTCCAGCGCCCACTCGAGGCGCCGCAGGCCGCCCGCCGTCGTCTCGCCGGAGACCCCCGCGTTGACGACCCGCAGGCGGTGGCCGGCGCGGTCGAGATGGGCCTGCAGCCGGGCCGGGTAGGCCTCGTCCGACAACACCCCGAGGCCCGCGGTCAGCGAGTCGCCGAACGCCACGATCAGCGGCTCGTCCGGCGGCCGGGCGACCGCCCGGTCCGCGAGCAGGGCCGGCGCGGCGGACACCGCGTGCTCCTCGCCGTCGGTGGCCGCGGGCGCGCAGGCCGCGACCAGCAGACAGCAGAGCCCCGCGCCGCGCGCAACGACGCGCCGCCACGGGACGCCGCGCTCCCCTGCTCGCTCCATACGATCCTTCTATCCTACACGTCCCGGGGGCCGGCCTTCGACCGGCGCCGCCCGTGCCAGACCCAGGCGTACGCGGCCACGTTGAGCGCTATCACCACGCCGCCGAGCGCGATCTGTCCGCTGCGCGTCAGGCCGGCCGGGTACAGCACGGCCACCACGTAGCGCTCGACGAAGTCGCCGCCGTACCCACGCCCGCCCGCGCGGGCCCGCAGCCAGTTCTCCAGCGGGGTGAGCGGGCAGATCGCCCCGGACCATTCGATGGCCACACCCCAGGCGGCGGCCGGCAGGTGAATCCAGGCCAGCCGCGGCCGCCAGCGGACGCTCAGGCCGCCCAGCACGACGAAGGTGACGAAGCCGAGATGCAGCAGGACCACGGCATCCGCCAGCAACGACCACAGCACCGGCTCCTCCTCAAGATGGGGCTGCGCCCCAAGCCCCCGGCGTCCGCTTGCGGGGGCCCCTGCGCCCCGCGCCGCTCCCGCCGAGCCGCGCGGTGCGCGGCTTCCTCCGGATGGGGCTGCGCCCCAAGCCCCCGGCGTCCGCTTGCGGGGGCCCCTGCGCCCCGCGCCGCTCCCGCCGAGCCGCGCGGTGCGCGGCTTCCTCCGGATGGGGCTGCGCCCCAAGCCCCCGGCGTCCGCTTGCGGGGACCCCGCAGCCCCGCGCCGCTCCCGCCGAGCCGCGCGGTGCGCGGCTTCCTCCGGATGGGGCTGCGCCCCAAACCCCCGGCGTCCGCTTGCGGGGACCCCGCAGCCCCGCGCCGCTCCCGCCGAGCCGCGCGGTGCGCGGCTTGCGGCCCTGTCGGGGCTTGTCTCAGGATAGCCGGACGCGCGCCTGACGTGCGGCGCCGGCGCCAGGCCGTGGTAGCCGTCGCCACGCTTTTCGGGTACGATGCCCGGACCTTCCGGAAGGCGACATGACGCGTGTCATTGCTTGGGGTTTGCTTGCTGCGGGCGGGGTGGTCGTGGCGGTAGCGTCGCAGCCGCCGCTCGCAGCCGCCGGGGGCATCACCGCGATAGAGGGCATCAGGGTCGGGCACCACACCCTCGCCGCCCGCCCGACCGGCTGCACGGTCGTCCTCACCGAGGGCGGGGCAGTCGGCGCCGTCGACGTCCGGGGCGCGGCGCCCGGCACGCGCGAGACGGCCCTGCTGGACCCCATGCACACCGTGCAGGAAGTCCACGCTGTCGTGCTGGCGGGGGGCAGCGCGTTCGGGCTGGCGGCGGCCGACGGCGTCATGCGCTACCTGGAGGAGCGAGGCGTCGGGTACGCGACGCAGGCCGCCAGGGTGCCCATCGTGCCCGCCGCCATCCTGTACGACCTCGCCGTCGGCGGCAACCCGTCCATCCGCCCCACGGCCGACTGCGGCTACCGCGCCGCGCGGGCGGCCAGCGGCGGCCCGCTGGCCGAGGGCAGCGTCGGCGCCGGCGCCGGGGCCACCGTGGGCAAGCTGGGCGGCCCGCGCCGCGCGATGAAGGGCGGTATCGGCACGGCGCTGATCGAGCTGTCCGACGGCATCCGCGTGGCGGCGCTCATGGCTGTCAACGCGGTCGGGGACGTCCACGAGCCGACGACCGGCGCCCTGATTGCCGGCGTACGCAGCGGCGACGGGCGGCGGCTCGCGGGCGCGCGGGCGCTGCTGCGGCAGCCGGCGCCGCAAGCGCCGCGCGGGGAGAACACGACCATCGGCGTCGTCGCCACCAATGCCGCGCTCGACAAGGCGCAACTCGGCATCGTCGCCCGGATGGCGCACGACGGCCTGGCGCGCGCGATCCGGCCGGCGCACACCCCGGTGGACGGGGACGCCATCTTCGCCCTGTCGACCGGCGCCGCGGCGAACCCCACGAGCCTGTTGCGGATCGGCGCCCTGGCGGCCGACGTCACCGCGGAGGCCATCGTCCGCGCGGTCCGCGCGGCCAGCGGCGTTCCGGGCTTCCCGGCCGTCCGCGACCTCAAGGAGAGCACACCATGAACGCTGTCGTTCTCGCGGTTATCGGTCTGATCGCGGTCTTCTCCGGGTACCGGTTCTACTCGAAGTTCATGGCCGAGAAGATCTACCAGCTCGACCCCGACTTCAAGACGCCGGCGCACGCCATGCGGGACGACATCGACTACGTGCCCACGAACCGGGTGGTCCTGTGGGGCCACCACTTCACCGCCGTCGCCGGCGCCGCGCCCATCATCGGCCCGAGCATCGCGGTGGTGTGGGGCTGGCTGCCGGCCTTCCTCTGGGTCGTCATCGGCACGATGTTCTTCGCCGGCGTCCACGACTTCGGCGCCATCTGGGCCAGCGTCCGCAACAAGGCCCTGTCGGTCGGCTCGCTCACCGGCGAGGTGGTGAGCCACCGGGCGCGCAACCTGTTCATGATCGTGGTCTTCTTCCTGCTGCTGATGGTGAACGCGGTCTTCGCGGTCGCGATCGCCACCGAGTTCATCAACACGCCGGCGAGCGTCATCCCGGCCTGGACCGCCGTCTTCGTGGCGGTCGGCATCGGCGTCCTGCTCTACAGGGTGGGCGTCGGGATCACCTGGCCGACGGTGGCCGGGACGATCATCCTCTACGCGGTCATCTACCTGGGCGAGCTGTTCCCGGTCACGCTGGCCGAGACGGCCGGCATCGCGCCGGCGGCGCAGTGGATCCTGATCCTGTTCGCCTACGCCGCGGTGGCGTCGATGCTGCCGGTCTGGCTGCTGCTGCAGCCGCGCGACTACATCAACGGCATCCAGCTCTTCGTCGGCCTCGGCATCCTGTACGGCGCGGTCTTCATCGCCGCCCCGACGATAGTCGCGCCGCCGATCAACCCCAACGTCCCGCCGGGGACGCCGCCGATCATGCCGCTGCTGTTCGTCACCATCGCCTGCGGCGCGATCTCCGGCTTCCATGGCCTGGTCAGCTCCGGCACGACGTCGAAGCAGCTCAACACGGAGACCGATGCGCGCTTCGTCGGCTATCTCGGATCGCTCGGGGAAGGCACCCTCGCCATCGTCGCGATCATCGCGGTCACCGCCGGCTTCTCGATGACCGAGTGGCAGTCCTCCTACGCCAACGCGGAGAGCTTCGGCGCGGTGGGCGGCATCAGCGCCTTCGTCACCGGCGGCTCGCGGATCGCCTCTGAAGGGCTCGGCATACCGCTCGGCTTCGCGCAGACGCTGCTCGCCGTCATGGCGGTGCTGTTCGCCGGCACGACGATGGACGCCGGGGTCCGCCTGCAGCGCTACATCGTGCAGGAATGGGGGACGATCTACAACATCCCGGCGCTCCAGAACGGCTACGTCGCCACCGCCGGCGCGGTGGGGGCCTGCTTGGTGCTGGCGTTCGGCGCGGGGGGCGCCGACGGCACCGGCGGGATGATCATCTGGCCGCTGTTCGGCACGACGAACCAGTTGCTGGCGGGACTGACGCTCCTCGTCATCAGCGTCATGCTGGTCAAGCTCGGCAGACCGGCGCGCTACACGCTGATTCCGATGGTCTTCGTCACGACGATGGCGCTGCTCGCCGCGCTCTACCAGCTCAGCAGCCTCTACACCGAAGGCAGATACGTGCTGGTCGCCATCGACATCGTGATCATCATCACCGCCATCTTCGTTATGCTCGAGGCCGCGTCGGCGCTCATGCGGGAACGCCGCGCGGCGGCGGCAACCGCGAGCTAGCAGGCGATGCGCGGCTCCTGGCGTCAGCGGGCAGCGGCGCGCCTCGCCACGGCCCGCGCGCTGCTCGGCGAGTTCTACACGGCGCCCTACCGGGGCGCCGTGGCCCGCGCCAGGCGCGACGAGGACGATCTGTTCATGCTGTTCGTCTACGCCGAGCTGATGGGGGTGCCGAATCCCGCGACCTACTACACGCTGGAGCTCCAGCCGCTGCTGCTGGAGCGCTTCCACGAGTGGCACACCCGGATGGGCCTCGAGCACTCGCCGCTCGACCACTTCCGCTGCTGCTAGGCAAGGCGCGCACGCCGCGCCCCGGCGGCAGCGGCGCTGGGCAAAGCCCCCCCCGCAAGCGGACGCCGGGGGCGCGAGGCGCAGCCCCATCTGGAGGCCGCCGGGGTGCGGGGCGCAGCCCCATCTGATTCAAGCGCCGCGACAGAGCTCCACCGCGGCGCAAGGCGCGCACGGCGCGCCTCGGCGGGAGCGGCGCGGGGCGAAGGGGCCCCCGCAAGCGGACGCCGGGGGTTCGGGGCGCAGCCCCATCTGAATGATGCTCGAGAACCTGCTGGCGCACCAACTGGTGTTCGTGGGCGGCAAGGGCGGCGTCGGCAAGACGACCGTTGCCGCGGCGCTGGCCGTAACGGCCGCGGATCGGGGCCGGCGCTGCCTGTTGGTCTCCACGGACCCGGCGCACTCGCTGGGTGACATCTTCGAGCGCGAGATCGGCGACCGGCAGCAGGAGCTCGGACCGGATCTGTGGGGCGTGGAGATCGATCCGGACAACGAGGCCGCGCGGCATATCGGCGCGGTCAAGGCCCAGATGAAGGCCCTCGTTCATCCGCGCCTGTACGGCGAGGTCGACCGGCAACTCGACCTCGCCCGCGACGCGCCGGGGGCCGCCGAGGCCGCCCTGCTCGAACGGGTCGCGACCCTCATGGGGCACGACGGCTCGCGCTACGACCTCGTCGTCTTCGACACGGCGCCCAGCGGCCACACGGTGCGCCTGCTCTCGCTGCCCGAGGTGATGGGCGCCTGGATGGACGGCCTCCTGCGCCACCGGCAACGCGCGGGTCGCCTGGCAGCCGCCCTGGGCCGTCTCGGCGGCGGACCGGCCGCCGGCGACGATCTGTCGCTCATCGACAGTCCGGCGGACCACGAGCCGGGCAGCCGCGAGGCGCAGATCCACGACCGCCTGCAGGCCCGGCGCCGCACGTTCCTGGTGGCGCGCGAGCGGCTGCTCGACCAGGCGACAACCGCCTTCCTGCTGGTGATGAACACCGACAAGCTGTCGATCCTCGAGAGCCGGCGGGTCAGGGACCTGCTGTCGCGCTTCGATGTCGGCGTCTGGGGGGTCGTGATCAACCGCGTGCTGCCGAGCGCCGCAGGGGGCGACTTCCTGGCCGCGCGGCGGACGCAGGAGCGGGCCTATCGCGCGGAGATCGACCGTCTCTTCGCCAGCCTGCCGCGGGTTGCGGTGCCGCTGCTCGTACGCGACGTGCACGGCACGGACGCCCTGCGGCGGGTCGGCGAGCTGCTGCGGCGCGGCTGGGAGTCGGGCCCGTAGGCCCCGGGCGACCGTCGTGGACGTCTCTCCCGTCGCCGCCGCGCTGCTGGCCTTCGCCGCCTACTGGGCGGCCTACCGCTTCTACGCCCGGCACCTGTCCCGGCGGCTGTTCGCGCTCGACGACGCCCGGCCGACGCCGGCGCATCGGCTCCGCGACGACGTCGACTACGTGCCCGCCAACCGCTACGTGCTGTTCGGGCACCAGTTCGCCTCCATCACGGGCCTGTCGCCCATGCTGGGACCCGCCATCGCGGTCATCTGGGGCTGGCTGCCGGCGCTGGCGTGGGTGGTGCTGGGCGCCGTCTTCGTCGGCGCGGTGCACGACTTCGGCGCGCTCGCCGTCTCCATTCGCGCCCGGGGCCTGTCGCTCGGCAAGGTGACCGAGAGCCTGGTCGGACCGCGCGCCAAGACGCTGTTCCACCTGCTCATCTTCTTCCTGATCGCCCTGGCCATGGGCGTGTTCGTGCACGTCGTGGCCACCCTGTTCTCCCCCGCCTTCTACCCGGAGTCGGTGCTGCCGACGGCGGTGCTCATGCTGCTGGCGGTCGGCATCGGCGTGGCGATCTACCGGCTCGGCTGGGACATCCGGGCGCTGACCCTGGCGGGCCTGCCGGTGCTGCTCCTGCTCGTCTGGGCCGGCATCCGGCATCCCGTCATCGGCCCCTCGCTGGCGCAGTGGAAGTGGCTGCTGCTGATCTACTCGTTCGCCGCCAGCGTGCTCCCGGTCTGGCTGCTGCTGCAGCCCCGCGACTACCTGAACAGCCTGCTGCTCTGCGCGGGCGTGGCCGCGATGTACGCCGGCTTCTTCCTGACCAACCCGTCGTTCGCCGCGCCCGTCGTGGACGTCGCCCCGGCCGGGGCGCCCGCCATGTTCCCGTTCGTCTTCATCGTGATCGCCTGCGGCGCGGCCAGCGGCTTCCACGCGCTGGTCTCGTCGGGCACCTCGGCCAAGCAGCTCGACCGGGAGACCGACGCCCCGCTCGTGGGCTACGGGGCGATGCTCGGCGAGTCGCTGCTGGGCGTGATGGCGGTGCTGGCGTGCACTGCCGGCTTCGTGTCGCGGCAGGACTGGCTGGCGCGCTACCAGAGCTGGGAGACGGCCGACAGCCTCGGCGGCAACATCGCGGCGTTCATCGCCGGCACGACGCGGTTCCTGTCCACGCTGGGGTTCTCCGCCGAGCTGGCCACCGTCGGGGTCGCCGTGCTCGTCGTCTCGTTCGCCCTGACGTCCCTCGACTCCGCCACGCGGCTGCTGCGCTACAACGTGACCGAGATCGGCGAGACGCTGGGCGTGGCGCCGCTCGGAAACCGCTACGTGGCGTCGGCCATTGCCGTCGCCGCCATCTGGTTCTTCGCGTTCTTCCAGGTGCGGGGGGAGTTCGCGGGGCTGGTGCTCTGGCAACTGTTCGGGACCACCAACCAGATGCTGGCGGGGCTCGCGCTGCTCGCGATCACGGTCTACCTCCTGCGGCGCGGCAAGCCCATCGTCTACACGCTGGCGCCGATGCTGCTGATCCTGGTCTCCACGCTGTCGGCCATGAGCATCAACCTCGCGGAGTTCTGGGCCGACGCGCAGTGGACGCTGCTGGCCACGGGGACGGCCATCCTGGTGCTGGCCGTGTGGCTCACGGGCGAGGCCTGGATTGCCGTGCGCCGCTTCCGGCGCCGGGGCGGGACCGAGCCGCTGGAGGTCAGCTTCCGGCCGACCCGGGGCGCGGCATTTGCCCGGGGCGGAACCGAGACCCTAGAATAGAAGCGGTTCCCACGGAGGTTAAGCGTGAATCCCTGGCTCGCAGTCCTGATCACCGCCATCCTCGCGTTCGCGGCTCACATCCTCTTCGTGCTCGCCGTGCGCAGCAAGTAGCGGCCGGCGGTGCGTCGCGCACCGCCGCCTGCAGCATGACGATGCGCTCGGCGACGCCCTCGACGACCGCCGATTCGACGGCCCGCACGTCAGGATACGGACCGCGCGAGGCTTCGGTCATGTCCGGAACCGCCTGCACGCTGGCCGTTGCAGGTATGGCGCTCGCCGTGTTCGCCGGGTTCGGATGTCAGCGTGAAGCGCAGGACACGCGCGACATTCACAGCGAGCTGCACGCGATAGTCGACGACGTCGAGCAAGTCGTCCGGGACGAGATCGACATCCTGGAAGACCTGGTCGGACGACCCGGCCAGTCGACGCTCGAGCCGATCTGGCGAGACCACCTCGCAGCGGCAAGGGACGCCGTCGAGCGGCTGGCCGCCCTGCGCTCGGAGGTCGACGCTTCCACGCCCACCGAGAGCGAGGCCGCCGTCGCCGACCGGGTGCTGTCAGAGGTACGGGAAATACGACGCGCCCTGGACGAACGCCTCAGGAAACTGCGGGAAGAAATCGGCAGACCGCGACAGGCTTGAAGGGGTTCGGCCCAGGATGATCGCGCCCTGCCGCCGCTGGTGGCAGCAGCAAGAGCGACCTGCTCCGCAAGGCGCGCACAGCGCGCCTCGGCGGGAGCGGCGCGGGGCTGTGGGGCTCCCGCAAGCGAACGCCGGGGGCTCGGGGCGCAGCCCCGTCTGAAGCTAGTCCCGCAGGCCGAAGACGAACAGCACGTTGCCGGCCGCGGCCGCGACGTACTGCGCATCGTCCACCTGGTAGCTCATCGGCCCGTTGTGCACCACGCCGCCGAGCGTCGTCCGCCACAGCAGCTCCCCGTCACTCGCATCGAACGCGTAGAAGTAGCCTTCCCGGCCGCCGGTGAACAGCACGTCGGAAGCCGTGGTCAGGATGCCGCTGGTCGTCACGTCGGTCATCTCGAACTTCCAGCGCTGCTCGCCGGTGCGCGGGTCGAGCGCGATCACGGCGCCAGTGCCGACCGCCTCCGTCCAGCGGTTGACGTGGCCGCGCGTCAGCGCGGGCGGCGCCGCCGCGCCCGGGATGGCCGGCATCGGCCGCCCGCCGAGGAACAACTGGCCCTCGCGGTACTCCTCCGGCTCGGACGCCGGCTCGAAGATCGCCCCGTAGTTCTCCCAGGCCGACAGATAGAACAGCCCGGTGCCCGGGTTGTAGGACGGCGAGTACCAGTTCGTGCCGCCCTGCACGCCGGGATAGGTGACCTCGCCGGGCGCCTGCGGCGTCTGAATCGGGCGGCCGCTGTCGTCGAGCCCCTCGGCCCAGTTGACCGTCACGAACGGGCGCCCGTTGATGAAGCGGCCGGTCGTCCGGTCCAGGGCGTAGAAGAACCCGTTGCGGTTGGCCCACAGCATCACCTTGACGACCTGCCCGCCGGCCGTCTCGATGTCGGCCAGCACCGGAATCTGCACGGCGTCGTAGTCGTACGGATCGTTGGGGGTGAACTGGAAGTACCAGCGCAGCTCGCCGGTATCGGCGTCGAGCGCCACGACGCTGTCCGAGTAGAGGTTGTCGCCCCGCCGCTGCGCCGGGTTCCAGTCGGGTCCCGGGTTGCCGATGCCCCAGTAGGTCAGGTTGAGCTCCGGATCGTACGAGCCGGTCAGCCAGACCGAGGCGCCGCCGGTGCGCCACGAGTCGCCCGACCAGGTGTCGTTCCCCGGCTCGCCGGGGCCCGGGATGGTGTAGAAGCGCCACACCTCGTCGCCCGTGGCCGCGTCGTACGCCGCGATGTAGCCGCGGATGCCGTACTCCCCGCCCGCGACGCCCACGACCACCTTGTCGTCGATGACCAGCGGCGCCACCGTCATGGCGTAGCCCTGCGACGGCTCGCCGACCCTGGTCTTCCAGACGGGACTGCCGGTCACCGCGTCGAGCGCGATGAGCTGGGCGTCGATCGTCGCCATGAACAACGTGTCGCCGAGGATGCCCACGCCGCGGTTGATGCGGCCGCAGCAGGGCCGCGACTCCGGCGACGGCGTGTACTCGTAGACCCAGAACACGCGCCCGGTCGCGGCGTCGAGCGCCACCACGTCGTTGGGCGCCTGGGTGACGTACATGACGCCGTCGACCACCAGCGGCGTCGCGGTGAAGTTCTCGAGCGACCGCGCCTGGAAGACCCACTTCAGCTCCAGGTCGTCGACGTTGGACGGCGTGATCTGGTCCAGGAGACTGTGGCGCGTGCTGGCGTACGACCCGGAGTAGGTCAGCCAGTTGTGCGGCTCGCTCTCCGCATTGCGCAGGCGGTCGGCGGTGACCTGGGCGCCGAGGCCCGCGGTGAGCAGCAGCGACAGAATGCACGTCGAGGCAACGAATCGGGCCATGGTCAGTCCACCCCCTGGAGAGAGAGGAGATAGGCGAGCAGGTCGGAAAGCTCCTGCTCGCTGAGCTCGTCCTCGTAGGACGGCATCGGCGACGTCGTGAGCACCGTGTACTCCCGCAGATCGGCCTTCTCGAGCGAGACGAGCCGCTCGTCCTGGTCGATGAGCTGCACCGTGAACGTATCCTCGTTGAGCCGCCGCCCGCGCACCTCCCGCCCGCCGCGCGTCACGGCCCGGACGGGCCGGTTCACGGGCAGCATGGCGCCGGTCGGGTCCAGCAGCGACCGCTCGAGGGCGCCGGCCGAGCGCACCGCGCCGATGTCGGTCAGGTCGGGGGCCGCTCGCGACCCGCGGCCCGCGACCCGGTGGCAGCTCAGGCAGTCGCCCTTGCCCGCGAACACGGCCTGGCCGCGGCCTGCGTCCCCCACCGTGAGCGTGGCCGGATCGACATCCCCCATGGTGCGGATGAAGGCCACCAGCCCGGACAGCTCGGCCGCGGTGTACTCGCCGGGCGGCATCGCGGTGTCGGGCAGCCCGTTCGCGATGACCGCCTGCAGCTCCACGTCCGAAGAGGCGTTGCGGAACGTGCCGCTCCGCAGGCTCACGCCGGCGATCGCGTTGCCTTGCGCGCCGTGACAGGTCGAGCAGTTGTCGGCATAGAGCCGCGCGCCGAATTCGATGTCCGCCTGCGCGTACTGGCCCGCATGCTCCTGCGCGCGGAGCGCCCCGCCGGACGCCGCGAGCAGGACGGCGGCCGCCAGCGCCAGGGATCCCGCATGTCGTCTGTCTCGCATCCTGATCTCATCTCCCGCCCGAACAGAGGCTCATTGTAGTGCAGTCTCGCTTCCGCTGCCGTATTCGGGTGCCCTATTCGGGCCGGGAGCGTCTATAATCTGGCCATGCTTGTCCGCCTGCGCGCCCCGCTCGCCCTGGCCTCCATCGCGCTGCTGGCTGCCTGCGCCGACGTTCAGCCGGATGCCGACAGCCTGCAGGCGTCGTTCGCCGAGCAGATCGCGGCGGTGGGCGGCGTCAGCGACTTCGAGCGCGACGGGACCGAGCTCACCTTCTCCGGGCCGGACGGCGCCGGCGGACAGGCCGCCTGGCGCGTGAGCATCGACTCGGTGGTCGTCGCGCCGCAGCAGGACGAAGCCTACCCGTACCGCGGCAACATCCTGTCCTCCTGGCAGGCGGACGGCGAAGCGGTCGAGCCGGTGGGCTCCATGTCCAATCTCCCGTCCGACTTCCTCGACGCGGGGATCGCGCAGGACTGCTGGGGCCTGTGGGAGGCGGCGGGGAGCCGGTGGACCTGGTAGCGGCGCATAATGGCCGCAAGCTGCGGCGTATCGGGCTAGAATAGCTGTCTGCCGCGCGCGATCCGCTGGCGAGAGGGCCGCGGCCCCGGGCGGCCTGGAGGAGCAACATGCTGCAACGCGTCGGAAGATCGTTTCTGGCTGTCGCGCTCGTCGTCGCAGCCGTCGCCGCCATCCTGTGGCCGGCGGAGACCGCAGGCCAGGACGAGGCCTATCGCGCGCCGCGCCTCGCCGGCACGGACCACCCGGACCTGAACGGCATCTGGCAGGCGATGGGAACGGCGCACTGGAACGTCGAGGACCATTCCGTCGAAGCGGGACCGTTCCCGACCCTGCTGGGCACCTGGGGCGTGCAGCCGGCCGGCCGCAGCGTCATCGTCGGCCGCGGCCGAATCCCCTACCAGGACTGGGCGCTGGAGCAGCGGCGCGAGAACTACGAGACGCGCCTGACCATGAACCCGGACGAGCTCAGCACGCAGGGCGACCCGGAAGCCAAGTGCATGATGCCGGGGATTCCGCGCGCGACGTATCTGCCGTTCCCCTTCCAGATCATTCAGATTCCGAGCAAGATCCTCGTCGCCTACCAGTTCAACGTCGCCAAGCGCACCATCCACATGGAGAACCACGTGGAGGCCCCCATCGACTTCTGGATGGGGTGGTCCAACGGCCATTGGGAGGGCGACACGCTGGTGGTGGAGGTGACGGGCTTCAACGGCCTGACGTGGCTCGACCGCTCCGGCAACTTCCACAGCGCCGCCCTGCGCGTCGTCGAGCGCATTACGCCGCTGGGCCCGAACCACCTGATGTACGAGGCCACGCTCGAGGATCCCGACGTCTACACCGAGCCCTGGACCATCCGCATGCCGCTGTACCGGCGTGTGGAGGAGAACGCCCAGTTGCTCGAGTTCCGGTGCGTCGACATCGTGGAGGAGTTCATCTACGGCAGCCTCGTCAAGGGAGAGCAGCCGTAGCGATGGCTAGGCGAGAGCACGACAGGAGGCTTGAGATGCGCAAGCTGTACTTCGCGGCCGGAGCGGCGGCAGCCGTCGTGGCCATGGTGGGGCTGGCGGCGGCGCCGGCTGCCGCACAGGCCCAGGAGGAAGGCGCCTACATGGTGCCGCACACCGCCTGGGGCGACCCCGACTTTCAGGGCTCGTGGGAGAACCGCACGCCCACGCCGCTGGAGCGGCCCGTCGAGTTCGGGACCCGGGAGTTCCTGACCGAAGAGGAAGCCGCGGCCCGCGTGGCCAACCGCGTCGGCCTGCCCGACGGCGAGGAAGGCATCATCGCGGACGATCTGGTGGCCGCGGACGTCCAGCGCGTCGAGCGGTCCAACAGCATCGACCCCGACCGCCCGGGGCAGCGGATCTCGGGGGCCGAGTACAACGCGTTCTGGAACGCGCCGGTCAGCCCGCGCCTCGCGTCGCGGCGCACGTCGCAGATCGTCGATCCCCCGGACGGCCGGCTGCCGCCCTACACGCGCGAGATTCTCGAGCAGTGGGACACGCGGGAGGCCGCACGGTCTCACCGCGGGGAAGCCGATTCCTGGCTGGACCGCAACGTCATGGAGCGCTGCATCCTGCGCACGGGCCTGGCGATGGGCGAGATGAACGTGCCGAAGGACATCTACCAGACCCCCGGCCAGATCGTCTTCGACCTGCAGTACGGCGTGGTCCGCATCGTCCCGCTGGACGGGCGTCCCGGCCTGGGCTCGGACATCACGCAATGGTGGGGCGACTCGCACGGCCGCTGGGAGGACGACACGCTGGTCATCGAGACCACCAACTTCAACAACAGGCAGAACGGCGGCCCCGTGATGCCGTCGCACGGCGGCATCTACGGCCACAACCACGCCCACTACCACATGGGCACGGGCGAGCACCTGACGATCACGGAGCGCCTGCGGCGGACAGGGCCCGACACCATCGAGTACGCCTACACGATCAACGACCCGAGCGTGTTCGTGAGGCCGTGGACAGCCGTCAACATCTGGCACCTCGACCCGAACGAGCCGGACGTGTACGAGTACACCTGCCACGAGCACAACTACGGCATGGTGGGCCTGCTCAAGGGCGGCCGGGCGGACGAGCAGATCGCGATGGACGAAGCGGCGCGGGAGATCAACGACCGCGCGCCGCAGATCGCCGCCGAGTGGGCGGAAACCGAGGCGTGGGAGGCGGCACAGGGGCGCTGAGCGGCGGAGCGCCGAGCTTCGCGAGCTTGAACATCGAACAGGGCGAGTTGAACAGGAGGAGATTCAGATGCGAGCGAAAGTGGCCATCGTCGGTTGCCTGGTTGGTCTGTTCGCCGTCATGACGGCGGCGCCGGCCGTGGCGCATCATGCGTTTGCGGCGGAGTTCGACGCCAACAAGCCGATCTCGCTGCAAGGCAAGATCACGCGGATGGAGTGGGTCAACCCCCACTCGTGGCTGCACATCGACGTCACGCGGGAGGATGGAACGGTCGAGGCCTGGATGGTCGAGGGCGGACCTCCGACCAGCCTGCTGCGCCGCGGCTTCACCAAGCGGGATCTGCCGATCGGCGACGAGGTCTTCGTCGAGGGCTACCTGTCGAAGGACGGCTCGAACAAGGCCAACGGCCGCGACATCACGTTCGGCGACGGACGCAAGCTGTTCATGGGCTCGTCCGGCACGGGCGCACCGCGGGACGGCCGCGATCCGACCGAGCGCTAGCAGCAGTTTCGCGGGGAGCACGGCCGCCGGCACGGGCCGCCCCCCCATACGTCATGACGCCGGCCGGTACGCGCGTGCGTGCCGGCCGGCGCTGTTCGTTTCGCGCGCCCCTGCCCTGCCGGAGCGCGCCTGCGGAACGCGGCGCCGGCTGGCCCGGCCAGCCGCGGCGACCAGGAGGAGACAGCAGCCGATGAAGACACTTGTGGGGACCCTGGCATTCCTAGTTGCCGCCATCGGTTTCGCGGCGGCCCCGCCCGCCGCGGCCGAAGAGGCCGAGGCGGAAATCACCTACACCAGGCACATCGCCCCGATCATCCAGCGGTCGTGCGAGAGCTGTCACCGGCAGGGCGGGTTCGCCCCGATGTCGCTGATGACCTACGACGAGGTGCGGCCCTGGGCGCGGGCCATCAGGCAGCGGACCGCGACCCGCGAGATGCCCCCCTGGTTCATCGAGCCCGACGTGGGCGTCCAGCATTTCAAGAACGACCCGTCGCTGAGCGCCGAGGAGATTGCGATGGTGGCGCGCTGGGTCGACAGCGGCGCCCCGCGCGGCAACCCGGCCGACATGCCGCCGCCCCGCGAGTACCTCGACCGCACGCAGTGGGCCATCGGCGAGCCGGACCTGATCGTCGAGGGGCCGGAAGTGCTCGTCAAGACCGTCGCCCCCGACTACCACCGCGAGCTCGGCCCCGTGGCGACCGGCCTGACCGAGGACCGCTACATCGCCGCCGTGGAGGTGAAGGAGACCCGGCTCGACGGCAGCGCGTTCAGGAAGGAAGAGGAGCAGGGCATGAACCTCTTCACCCTGCACCATGCCGGCATCCGGGAGCTCGGATTCGACATGGACGCCCCCGACGGCTTCTATCTGATCTACGAGGTCGGACAGAACGAGACCGTCTATCCGCTGGACACCGGCGTCCGCCTGCGGGCCGGCTCCGCGCTGACCTACACGGTGCACATGCACTCGGTGGGCCGCGACATCCCGGTCCGCGTCGACGTGGGATTCAGGTTCCATCCGCAGGGGTACGAGCCCAAGTACAGCCAGTCGGGCTACAACTCCGGCCTCGTCGGCGGCAGCAACGTGCGCGAGGACCTCGCGCTTCCGCCCGGACAGGCGTCCATCCGCTACGACAACTTCCAGACGATGAGCGAGCCGGGCATCCTCACCACCTTCGAGCCGCACCTGCACATGAGCGGCGACCGGATGTGCGTCGAGGCCCAGTACCCGAACGGGTACCGCGAGATCCTCAACTGCTCGGGCTACGACCACAACTGGGTCCGGACCTACGTCTACGAGGACGACCACGCGCCGCTCCTGCCGCGGGGCACGATCCTGCACATCATGGGGTGGTACAACAACTCGGACACGAACTCGAACAACATCGAGCCGCGCAACTGGAAAACGGGCGGCAACCGGTCGGTCGACGAGATGTTCGTGTTCCTGCCGAAGATCACGCTGCTGACCGACGAGCAGTTCGCGGAAGAGGTGGCGCGCCGCGAGGCGCTGCAGCTCGGCGCCAACGCGAACCAGCAGGATTGACCTGACCATGAGTGCTCGTGTTCGGCGTCCGTTGGCATGGCGCTGGGTCGCGGCGGCGGCGCTCGCGTGGCTGGCCCCGACCCTCTGCTTCGCCCAGGACAACCTCATCATGAAGCGCGGGCAGCGCATCGCGCCCATCTACGAAGGGTGGATGGCGAACCCGGACGGGACGTTCGACCTGATCTTCGGCTACTTCAACCTCAACAGCGAGCAGATCATCGACGTCCCGGTCGGCGCGGACAACAGCATCGAGCCGGGCGGCCCCGACCTGGGCCAGCCGGCGCACTTCTTTCCGCGCCGCAGCCGCTTCACCTTCCGGGTCACGGTGCCCGCCGACTTCGGCGACCGGGAGGTCGTCTGGAAGCTCACCGCGAACGGCAAGACCGAGTACGCGTTCGCCACGCTGAAGCCCGACTACATCATCGACGAGCGGATCATGATGATGAACAACGGCGGGTTCGGCGGCCGCGGGCAGCGGCTCGGCGAGCCCGACAACGTGCCGCCGAGCATCCGCCTGCCGGGGGCCGCGGCACGGTCCGTCAAGGTCGGCGAACCGCTCGCGCTGACGGCCTACGCCAGCGACGACGGCAACCCGCGCGGCGGCATCGGCGGCTCCAACGACCTCGGCCTGGGCACCGGCTGGTTCGTCTACCGCGGCCCGGCCGACGCGATCACCCTGGAGCCGGAACAGGAGCATCCGGAGTACCGCCGCCAGAAGGCGACCGCCGCGCGGCTGCGGCAGACCGCGTTCTCGAGCGCCCGGCGGCCGCGGGTGGGCAGCACCGGCGGCGGCGCGTCGCAGGTGGAGCTGCCGCCGCCGGACGTGGTGACCGATCGGCCTGTCGAGGTGACCGCCACGTTCAGCGAGCCCGGCACCTACACCCTGCGGGCGATGGCCCACGACGGCGGCCTGCACGGCACCGCGGACGTGACCGTCACCGTCGAGCCGTAGGAGTCTGCGCCGTAGAACGGCGCGGACGCCTGCAGGATTGGTTGGGCGCCAGCCGGAGCCGCAGGCGACGATTGGCGGGCCAGCGCACATCCCGGCCGGCGGGCGCCGCCCGCCGGCCGACCCGATCTCCGATGGGCTCACACCGTGCGCGGACGGCTGTCGTGTCTGTGCAGATCGCGCAGCGGTTGCGCGACTACTTCCGTGACACGCGCGACCCGGCGATCGTCACGGCCTGGCTGTTCGGGAGCCACGGCGAGTCGCGCGCGCACACGGAGAGCGACGTGGACGTCGGGGTGCTGTGCGATCGGCGGATCGTACCGAGCGCGTCGCGACGCTTCGATTTCCGGGTGCGGCTGACGAGCGACCTCATTCACGCGCTCGGCAACAACGACGTCGACCTCGTGGTGCTCAACGACGCCCCGCCGCTGCTCGCGCGGCGGGTCATCCGCACCGGAATCGAGCTCTTCTGCCGCGATCGCGATCTGGATCGGGACTTTCGCCGTGACGTGCAAATCCGGGCCGCAGATCTCGCGCCGTATCTCGCGCGGTACCGACGGATGACGCTGGACGCGCTCGGCGGATGACGTTTCTGGTCGAGCGCCTCTCTGAGTTCGACCCGGGGATTCGATTGCGCTGCGGTGGCAACGCTAGCCTGGAAAATTCATGAGGCGCCCGGCCTGAGTAGAGACACAAAAGCCTCCGTGTGCTAAAACGCTGTTGACGACAGATGTTTTCGGCACGACGGAGGCTCTTGCGTGACGGACCCCACGATAGCACAGTCTGTTCTGTTCCCCGATCTGTTCGACAAGCCGCTCGTGGCCACGTTCGACCGCGAGCAGTCGAGCTCGGATGGCGGCGCCGTGCTGCTCAAGGCCGCCGAGCGCGTCTACGGGTTGGTCAAGGCATTCGGCCGGTGTCTGATTGACCGCCGGGCACCGGAGAAGGTCCGGCACACGCTCGAGGACCTGGTGGGCCAGCGGGTGTTCGGCATCGCCTGCGGCCATCCCGACGGCAACGATTCGGACCAGCTCGCCGATGATCCGATCCACAAGTTGCTGCTCGGGCGCGACCCGGTGGCGGGCGGTCGGCTGGCGTCGCAGCCGACGGTTTCGCGGTTCGAGAACGGTGCGGGCCGCGTCGCGCTCTATCGGCTCGGGCGCGAGTTGGCGGCGTCGGTCATCGAGCGGCATCGCCGCCGGCTGCGCGGGCGGGTGCGACGCATCACGATCGACCTCGACCCGACCGACGACCCGACGCATGGCGCAGCAGCTGACCATGTTCAACAGCTACTACGACAGCTGGTGCTACCTGCCATTGCTGGCCTTTGTGAGCTTCGACCGTGAGGCGGAGCAGTATCTGTGCGCGGCCGTGCTGCGGCCCGGCACGGCGCAGGCGTCCGACGGCACGCTGGGCGTGCTGTGTCGGCTGCTCGCGCTGCTGCGGTCCGCGTTTCCCGAGGCGCGCTTTCTCGTCCGGCTCGACGGCGGCTTCGCCACGCCAGAGATCTTCGACTTCCTCGATGCCGAACCGCGGCTCGACTACGTCGTGGCGATGGCCAGGAACGCCGTGCTGTTGCGGGCTGCCGAGCACGTCATGGTGGCGGCCCGCACCGAGAACATGCTGCGCGAGAAGACGGCGCACTTCTACCTCGACACCCGCTATCGCGCGGGCACGTGGGCTCGTGAGCGCCGCGTGGTGATCAAGGCCGAAGTCGTGCAGCTCACCGGCCGGCAGCCGCGGGACAACCCGCGCTTCGTCGTGACCAATCTGCGCCAGACGCCGCGCTTCATCTACGAGAAGGTCTACTGCGGGCGCGGCGACATCGAGAACCGCATCAAGGAACTGCTCGACGGCTTGCAGATCGACCGCACGAGCTGCACCAAGTTCTGGGCAAACCAGCTGCGGGTCCTGCTAACCCGGAAAATTCATGACGTCGTCGAATCGGTCGCTGGCCGAGCCCTGATCGTTGAGCGAGAGAGGTCTGCGGTCGCCGCACGTGGCAGGTGGCAGCGTGGTGGAGCGGCGTGGCGTGGTTACGGGGCGTACGAGGCGCCAGACGCGGACAGCTTCGCCGACAGGGCGCCCCAGGCGCCTGTGTGGATTCCGCGAGCTGAGGGGGAAGCTGCGACGGGGCGCTACCCGGCGCGCGCCCCGAGTGCGAGGGCGATTTGGCGCCACGCGTCGAGGTCGGGCGTTGCCCGCGGCAGGTGCACAACGAGGCGCCGGACGGAGCGGACGACGTTGGCGCCGAGCTTGAGCAATCGGTCGCGCAGCCAGGTCACTTGGGTGCGGGCGCAGGCGGTGCGGGCGGCTCTCAGCCGCAGTTCCTGCATGAGCACGTAGGCGGCGGCCGTCAACAGGACCCGCAGCTGGTTTGCCCAGAACTTGGTGCAGCTCGTGCGGTCGATCTGCAAGCCGTCGAGCAGTTCCTTGATGCGGTTCTCGATGTCGCCGCGCCCGCAGTAGACCTTCTCGTAGATGAAGCGCGGCGTCTGGCGCAGATTGGTCACGACGAAGCGCGGGTTGTCCCGCGGCTGCCGGCCGGTGAGCTGCACGACTTCGGCCTTGATCACCACGCGGCGCTCACGAGCCCACGTGCCCGCGCGATAGCGGGTGTCGAGGTAGAAGTGCGCCGTCTTCTCACGCAGCATGTTCTCGGTGCGGGCCGCCACCATGACGGGCTCGGCAGCCCGCAGCAGGACGGCGTTCTTGGCCATCGCCACGACGTAGTCGAGCCGCGGCTCGGCATCGAGGAAGTCGAAGACCTCCGGGCAGGCGAAGCCCCCGTCGAGACGGACGAGAAAGCGTGCCTTGGGGAACGCGGACCGCAGCAGCGGGAGCAATCGACACAGCACGCTCAGCGTGCCGTCGGGCGCCTGGGCCTTGCCGGGTCGCAGCACCGCCGCGCACAGATACTGCTCGACCTCGCGGTCGAAGCTCACAAAGGCCAGCAATGGCAGGTAGCACCAGCTGTCGTAGTGCCCGTTGAAGAACGTCAACTGCTGCTCGCCATGCGTCGGGTCGTCGGTCGGGTCGAGGTCGATCGTGATGCGTCGCACCCGCCCGCGCAGCCGGCGACGATGCCGCTCGATGACCGACGTCGCCAGCTCGCGCCCCAGCCGATAGAGCGCGACGCGGCCCGCACCGTTCTCGAACCGCGAGACCGTCGGCTGCGACGCCAGCCGACCGCCCGCCACCGGGTCGCGCCCGAGCAGCAGCTTGTGGATCGGGTCGTCGGCGAGCCGGTCCGAATCGTTGCCGTCGGGATGACCGCAGGCGATGCCGAACACCCGCTGGCCGACCAGGTCCTCGAGCGTGTGCCGGACCTTCTCCGGTGCCCGGCGGTCGACCAGACACCGGCCGAACGCCTTGACCAGTCCGTAGACGCGCTCGGCGGCCTTGAGCAGCACGGCGCCGCCATCCGAGCTCGACTGCTCGCGGTCGAACGTGGCGACCAGCGGCTTGTCGAACAGATCGGGGAACAGAACAGACTGTGCTATCGTGGGGTCCGTCACGCAAGGGCCTCCGTTGTGGCTAAACGTTTGGTAGCACAACGTTTGTACCACACGGAAGGCCCTTGCGTCTCGTCGCCAACCCCACCTTCACGCATAATCCGGGCTAACGGCCGCCGCCTACGTGCTCATGCAGGAACTGCGGCTGAGGGCCGCCCGCACCGCCTGCGCCCGCACCCAGGTGACTTGGCTGCGCGACCGGTTGCTCAAGGTCAGCGTCCACGTCGTCCGCTCCGTCCGCCGGCTCGTCCTGCACCTGCCGCGAGCGACCCCATACCGCGACGTCTGGCGGCACCTCGCCCTCGCGCTCGGGGCGCGCGCCGGATAGCGCGCCGTCGCCACGGCAACCTCCGCGCCCCGGATGCTCGCCAGCGCCCCTGCGCCCGACCTGTCGGCGCTTGCCACCTCATGCGTGCCGTCACCTCGCCCCGGCCACTGCACCACGCTGCCACCTACCACGCGCCGCGTCCGAAAACGTCCTTCGCGCGACGATCAGGCCCTGCCTGGGACCGATTCGATAACCTCACGAATTTTCCGGGCTAGAGCCCTGGTCACTGTTCTGCGCGAGCGAAATACCGTGCCATGGCGGCGTATTCGCGCTCTGCTCCCAGCATCGCTTGAAGCTGCTCCGCGACTGCCGCACGGGCTTCGGAGCGCGCGGGGAGTCTTTCGGCGACCCGCAGGAGCGTTGAGCGGCATGCCGCCGGCATCGCGATCGATTGGGTCAGGGGTCATCAACCTCGCATACTCCACCAGCGCACGTCCGTCCGACGGAGCTCGGCGCCCCGGCCCTTGCCAACGGCGGTCATCTCGCGCAACCCTGAATTTGGCACCCTTGTACCTCTGGTTGCAGAGCCGGCAGGTGTAGGAAAAATTGTCGTAGCAATACGCCAGCCACCAGTAGATGCTCTTCGGTCGGAAGTGCTCTACGTCGCCGTACGCGACGGTGCTGGTTGCCGATTCGCAAAAGGCGCACTTGCCGTGGGTCTCGCCTTTCAGATGTTCCTTTGCCGGACGCCAGACCCCCGGATCAGGCTTGCCCCCGGCATCCCGCAACCTGATCAGCGTCAGGTTCTTCTCGACCCGGTTCCTGCCTGCAAACGCAGGGGGAGGGTGCGTCGTTCTCGTCAGCTTGATCACTCTACTGGCCGCCTGTCGATCCGCATGCCCTGCGCTGCGGCCTTCAACTACTTGACCACGATCTTGCGGCCGAATCGCCGGCGACCGGACCTTCCGGCCGGCACGTGGCCGCTGGGTGGGTCGGACGGATCGGCGCCCGCCTTCTCGATCAGCTCCTGAATCGATCTCAACACCGCAGTTTGTTTCCTGGCTTCCTCTCCACCCTCCCATGCCGGGGCGTCGTCAAGCCGCTCGCGCAGATCCTCCAACTCCCGCTCGTCGTCCGAGGACCGAGGTTTCTTTGCCTTGAGCCTCCGATATGCATCCTTGAGCGTTGCCACATTCTCCGAGTCGACGGTATCCACATCGAAGAAAGGTTCGATAAGCTGGTGCAGGCCGAGCCTGTCAGGAGCACCCTCATAGGGCTGCAGCTCGGGAGGCACGTCGCGGCTTGGGCGGGCAAGGATGTGGACTTCACCCGGACCGGCCTGCTGGGCCGTCATTGGAGAGTGCGTGGTAGCGACGATCTGGAATTGCGGCAGCTTGCACTCGAGAAAGCGCCGCAGCCGACGCTGCCACTTGACGTGCAGGTGCAGGTCGATCTCGTCGATCAACAGGAGGCCGCGGGTCGCGAGAGGGTCCGAATAGTCATCGAACGCGACTGTCGTACGGTACAGCAGGTCGCCCACCCAGGCCGCCACGTTCTGATAGCCATCACTCAAGCCCTCAAGCGAAACCGGTCCGTCGGCTGTGTCGAAAATCAACGTCTTGCGCGTCTTGTCGATCTGCCGGAACGTTACGCCGGGCAGAAGCTCCCCGAGCGACGACCGGATCAGTTCCAGGGTGCTGTCGCCTCTGGCATAGTGCAGATCCATTGCCCATGACGCCAGCGGCCGAAGCGCCGCATCAGGGTCGAACAGGGTCCGGACCATTCCGGCCCGGACCGAGCGTGGCAGGTCGCTGCCTAGCCCGGCGCGACCGAGGCGCCGCGATGCGCCATAGCCGGCTACGAAATAGCTTCGCCCCGTGTAGGAGAGTGCATCTTCGAGTGGAGCCAGTGACTGCGCGTTCCGATCGAGAGTCCTCGCGATCGTCTCGTCTCTGCGCAACTCCAGGCAAACTGCCCGTTCCTCTCCCGTGGCAGTTGCGACGGTGCCCTCGATACGCGCGCTCGGCTGCCCCGTCCGAATCCACCTCGACGGCTCAGGTCCCAGCAGCTCCGCGAGCGCGTCCCGGCCGCAGAGCAGCAACGCGGCACAGCGCAGCACCGTGCTCTTGCCTGCGCCGTTCTCGCCGAGCAACAGCGTCCACTTCCGCGTTCCGCCTTCTTCGCTCTGGAAGTCCAGCGTCAACCCGGCGATGGCGCGCACGTTCTCGATGCGGATGCGTTTGAGGAACACGGATTCTACCCCACCACCTCCTCCACCCGGCTCGCGTCGAACGCGAGGCGGTCCCGCACGAGCTCGGCCTCGCGGAACGTCTGCTCGTAGCTCCACACGGCGTCGTGGATCTCCCCGCCGGGGCCGTCTATGACGTAGTAGGTGGCCAGCCCCTTGAACGGGCAGTAGGTCGTCTTGGCGGTCTTCCGCAGGCGGGTCATGTCGATGCCGTCGCGGGCCAGGTAGTAGCGCGTCGGACAGCCCTTCTCCTCGAGCGCTACGACGTTGTTCGTCGCCCCGATCGGCAACCCGCCGGCCGCGACGGCCACGCGTACGTGGCGCGGCACGAACGCGATGCGATGCGCGGGAGCGCGAGCGTAGCCCGGACCGGGCGTGCCGGACGGAATGTCGGTCGGTCGTTCAGCCATGCGTCATTATCCTTCGTCCTCCTTGCGTCGCGGGGCGGCGGTGCCCAGCCGGGCTCCGAGGCCGGCAGCCGGCGTCACTCCAGGGCCTGAACGGCCCGCCGCAGCTCGTTGACGTGCAGCGCCCGCACCGCGACGCCTGCCTGCACGGCGCCCGTGTAGCGCGGCCGGCTGCGGCCTGCTGCGTCGTAGGCCTCATCGAGCGCCGTCCGAAGCTCGGTCAGATGCAGCGCCCGGACGCGGGTGACGCGGGCCCGGATCGTCGGATCCGCGTACGCGAACGGCCGCAGCCCGCCCGCCACCCGGAGAGCATCGATCCGCTCGCGCAACTCGGTGAGATGCACGGCCCGGACGACCGTGTCGCCGGCCACCACCGGATCGTCCGTGAACCCGCTCGCCCGGCTGCGCACGAACGTCAGCCGCGCCATGCGCACGTCCGAGAACCTGCCCGTGTCCCGGATGCTCATGATGGGTTGCCGCGGTGAGGTCGCGGGGTTGCTCAGGCTGAACCCGGTACCCTCCTCGGTGCCCGCGTCGTACGGGAACAGATCGATCTCGAGCCCCGGCAGCCATCGGCCCTCGCCGTCGAGCAGGGATCGTCCGGAGATGCCGACGAACCAGTCCGGGCTCGGCCCGATCATCGAGAGCAGGGTGACCAGCGGGTGGCTGCGGGTGACCGCGACCTCGAACGTCGCCGCGCCCGTCCCGCCGCCGCCGACACCCTGCATGATGACGGAGACGGCGTTCGGGTTGGCCTCGATCTCCCTCCGGAAGGGCGCCGTGAAGCCCAGCTCCGCCACCTGCTCGACGCCGGGCGTGGCCATGCCGCCGGGCTGCCAGAACGTCACCGTGGCATTGTGGACGGCGCCGATCAGCGTCGTGAAATGCGCGCCGGACACAACGCCCCCCGGCGTGCTGGCGGTCGTCCAGTTGCCCTGGAACGTCACCGTGTAGGTGGCGGAGTCGGCGCTCGTCTGGGCTTGCAGCGGCGCGGCGGCCGGCGGGGCCGCGAGCACGGCCAGCAACGCCGCCTCGCGCCGGCGAAGGCCCCGCCGCCGGTCGCGGCCGCCGCACCGTTCCGGCATGCGCCCCACGCGGAGCACTCCTGCCGCCGCCGCCCTACTGCACCGTCACCGCGTTGATCACGACCGGCGTGACCGGCACGTTCTGGTGCCCGCCCTGCGCGGTCGTCTCGACGCCGGCGATGGCGTCGACGACGTCCATGCCTTCCGTCACGCGTCCGAAGACGGCGTAGCCGTACTCCGCGGGCTCCGTGCCGCGGTGGTCGAGGCCCCGGCCCGCGTTGTCGCGGTGGTTGATGAAGAACTGCGCGGTGGCGCTGTTGACGGCGTTGGTGCGCGCCATGGCAATGGTGCCCCGCGTGTTGCTGATGCCGTTGGCGGCCTCGTTGCGGATCGGCTCGCGGGTGATCTTGTTGATGAGATCGGTCCCCATGCCGCCGCCCTGGATCATGAAGCCCTCGATGACGCGGTGGAAGATCGTGTCCTCGTAGAACCCGGCGTAGGCGTACTGCAGGAAGTTGCTGACCGAGATCGGCGACCGATCCTGGAACAGCTCGAGCGTGATGTCGCCCTGGGTCGTCGCCATGACCACCGTCGGGTTGCCCGGAATCAGACCGGCCGTGGACAGCCTGATGCGGTAGACGCCGGTGCTCGCCGTCATGTACAGCGTCTGCCCGTCGTCGCCCCACGCGACGTTGGCGGTCACCTCCGGCATCAGGATGGTCCCGAGGTGCGCCCCGTCCCACCCGATCACCCACACGCCGCCCGGCCCGGTGGCGAAGAGGTTGCCGCGCAGGTCGACCTTCATGCCGTCCGCGGCGCCCGGGGCCGTCTGGTCGTTCACGTCGTGGAAGACGCGCCCGTTGGACGCGCCGTTCTCGTCGAGGTCGTACGCCATCCACACCTTCTGGTTCTCGTCGGAGTTGGCGACGTACAAGGTCGACTCGTCGGGCGAGAGGGCGATGCCGTTCGGCCGCGTCTGGTCGCGCACGAGCAGCGCCAGCTCGCCGTCCGGGCTCAGCCGGTAGATGCCGTTGAAGTCGAGCTCGCGCAGCGGCGACTCCTCGAGTCCTTCCAGGCCGTACGACGGATCGGTGAAGTACAGCGACCCGTCGGAGCCGTAGACGAGATCGTTCGGGCTGTTCAGGCGGCTGCCCTCGAAGCTGTCGGCCAGCACCGTCCGGCCGCCGTCCGCCTCGACCCGCGCGATGCGCCGGTTGCCGTGCTCGCAGATGACGAGCCGCCCCTCGGCATCGAGCGTCAGCCCGTTGGACGAGATCGACCGCAACCCCTCCCGGTCGCCCTCGAAGACCGGATCGATGAAGGGGCTGGCGCCGTCCGCCGCGGTCCACTGGTGAATGGCGTTGGCCCGCACGTCCGAGAAGAGCAGGCGCGACTCGCCGCGGACCCACACCGGGCCCTCCGTGAACACGTAGCCCTCGGCCACCTTCTCGATGGTGGCGCCGGGCGGCACCAGCGAGTCGAGCCGCGGGTCGACCCGCAGAATCGAGCCTTCGCCCGCGGCCTCCGGCGCCGGACCGGCATCCACTTCCTCGGGCGGCGCTTCCGGGGCGCCGCCGCAGGCCATCGTCCAGGCCGCGAAGGCGGCCACCAGCAGACTGGTCGGTTTCATCATCTTGGTCCTCGCTTGGTGGTGAACGAGACCGCGTCGAGCGCCACCGTCTCGTACGCCGGCTCGTCCTCGGCAATCCGGATGAACCGATCGACCGGGACGTCGGTGAACGTCTGCGTCAGGCCGGTCGTGGGCCAGAACACCTCCAGCTTCTCGATGCGGGTCGCCCGCCCGAGACCGATCGTCTGGCGCAGCGGATTCGCTCCGAAGCTGCCGCCGCTGTTGACGTGCCGGTAGACGGCGCGCGGCGTGCCGCCGTCGACGATCTCGGCCCGGATGCGGGCGCCGATGGCCGAGCGGTTCGAGCGCACGCCGATCAGCCTGATCGTAATCCAGTGGTTGCCCAGTCCGGGGTTGCGGTAGAGAGCGTTGCCGAAGCGGTCGCCGGGATACGCCCCGCCCATCTGCTCGAAGACGTCCTGATCGCCGTCGTGGTCGAGGTCGGCGAAGAACACGCCGTGCCCCTTCTGCAGATGGCCGAAGCCGCCCGCGTAGGTCACGTCGACGAAGCGCCGGCCGTCCCGGTTGCGGAACATCACGTTCGGCATCAGGCTGTGATACGGCGGATACCCGGTGCCGACGTAGAAGTCGAGGTAGCCGTCGTTGTCGAGGTCGCCGAAGTTGGCGCCCATGGCGGCGTGCGGGCGGACGAGCCCGTAGCGCTCCGCGACCTCCTCGAAGCCGCCCTCCCCCGTTCCGCGGTAGATCCGCGCCAGCTCGATGTCGAGCGGCAGCCCCAGGGCGCTCGCCGCCAGGTGCTCGGTGCGGGCCATGTACGCCGACACGTAGAGGTCGAGCACGCCGTCGTTGTCAACGTCCCAGAACCAGGCCGGGAAGCTGGTGAGCGGCCTCTCGACCCGCAGCCGGCGCGCCATGTTGGTGAACGTCCCGTTGCCGTTGTTGCGGTACAGGCGGTTGCGGCCGCCGTGATTCGATACGTACAGGTCCGGGAGGCGGTCGCCGTCGTAGTCGCCCCAGACGACCGCCTTCGCGTAGCCGTGGTTGAGCACGCCGGCGCCCGCGGCCACGTCCGTGAACGTCCCGTCGCCGTTGTTGCGGAAGAGCTGGCTCGGCGCCCGCAGGGCCCGGGAGCTCTCGTTGCCGACGTAGAGGTCGAGGTCGCCGTCGTGGTCGTAGTCGGCCCACGACGCGGTCTGGGTGGGATAGTGCGCGTCGCCCAGGCCGGCCGCGAACGTGACGTCCGTGAACGTCCCGTCGCCGTTGTTGCGCAGCAGCGAGTTCGGATACCGGCCGTGCTGGTGCAGCCAGGCGCCGCGCAGCACCAGCAGGTCCACGTGGCCGTCGTTGTCGTAATCCGCCTGGACGATGTTCAGCCCGCCGAACAGCCCCCGCAGTCCGGCCTCGTCCGTCCGCTCGGTGAACGTCCCGTCCCCGTTGTTCCGGAACAGCCGGAGCTGCCCCGCCGTGTCCCAGGTCGACGTCGCGATGTCCAGCCAGCCGTCGCCGTCGAAATCCTCGGCCGCCGCGCCGCCGCTCATGTCGAAGACGTCGAGCCCCAGGTCGGGCGCGATGTTGGCGAAGCGCGGCAGCTCGCCGACCGCCCCGAAGGCCTCGGTCGGAATCAGGTAGGCCGCCGGGACGCCGTCCGGATAGCCGCCGATCGTCATGTACGCGATGTTGAGCAGCCAGCGCGCGGACAGGTGCAGCTCGACGGCCTCCTCCTCCAGGTTGTCCGGGGTCGGCGCGGGGGTGTCGTCCAGCACGCCGGTCAGGGCCGCAATCGCCTGCCGGGAGGGGTTCTGGTCGCTGTGAATGCCGTCGCCCCGCAGCGGCAGGATGCAGGCCTCCGCGTTGGGATGGTGCGCGCAGTTCAGCGTCTCGCCGAGCCGCAGATAGGCCACCCCCAGGCGGTAGCGGGTGTAGTTGCGTATTCCGGACGGCCCCGCGGGCACCAGCGCGAGAGCCTGCTCGATGCGCCGGATCGCCTCGGCCTCGTTGCCCAGGCGCAACTCCTCCTCGGCCAGGGCCAGCGTCAGGCGCCAGCGGGCCGGACGCGGGGCCGAACGCGGCAGGGCCGCCAGCTCCGCCCGGGCGCGGATGGCCGGCCCCTCGCCGATGTAGCTGTTCGTCTCCGTCGCGCCGGCGGCAATCTGCCCGAGCGTCGCCAGCATCCGGCGATGGCTGTCCGCCGGCGACGGGGAGTCCGCCTGCGCGAGGACCGCGGGGGAACCGGCCGCCAGCAGGCCCAGCGCGGCCAGCAGCACGACCGAGCGCAATGAACCATGCCGCCCCATGACGACTCCGCGTCGGCAAGCTTCAAACGGGGCTGCGCCCCGAACTCCCGGCGTCCGCTGGCGGGGCCCCCGGCGTCCGCTGGCGGGGACCCCTGCGCCCCGCGCGCTCCCGCCGAGGCGCGCCGTGCGCGCCGTGCAGCGTCTGCACCGCCGCAGCAGGCCGCCGCTCACGGTCCGAGGTTCGCCAGCTCCCGGCGGGCGCTCGAATTGGCGGGGTCCAGCCGCAACGCCCGTTCGTAGCCGGCCCGCGCCGCCTCCCGCTCGCCAAGCGCCACGTGCACGCGCGCCCTGCCGATCCACGCCTGCACGGATTCGGGCTCGGCCGCGAGGGCGCGGTCGAAGGTGCGGGCGGCGAGCGCCAACTGGCCGGACAGCGCCTCGGCGGTGCCGAGCTGCACCAGCACCTCCTCGTCCTCGCCGAGCACCGCGAGCGCGTTGCGAAAGTCGCCGACCGCCGCGGCGGCCTGCCCGGCCAGCAGGCGGGCGCGTCCGACCTGGAACCGGTCGCGGGCCCGCTGCCGGCGCCAGGACTGCCTGATCTGGTAGAGCCGGGTCGGCTCGAGCTCGGCCAGCCGCGTGTAGTAGTCGATCGCCTGCTCGTACTCGCCGCCGGCGAGGTGCGTCTCCGCCAGGAGCCTCAGCGCCACCTCGTTGACGGCCTCCTCGCGGAAGGACGCCAGCAGCGCGTCGAGCACGGGCTCGGTCACGGCGCCCCGGAAGAGGCGCCGCAGCCGGCCCTCGCCGTCGAAGACGAACGTGGACGGGAGCGCCGCCTCGGCCTCCGTCCCGAAGAACTGCGCCATGACCTGCTCGTCGGCCAGGAACTGGCCATAGGGAATGGCGAACCGCTCGATCGACTCGCGCACCGAGTCCAGATCCCCCAGCTCGACGCTCAGGCCGACGAAGTCGACCTCGTTCTCGTAGCGCCCGGCCAGCTCGACGAGCTGCGGCAGCTCCTCGTTGCAGGGGGCGCACCACGGCGCCCAGAAGTTGAGCACCGCCGGCCGGCCGCCGGCCACGGGCGCCGGGCCGCCGTCCAGGCGCTGCGCGACGACCGCGGGCGAGGGCGCCGCGGTCAGCACGGGCCGCGTGCCGTCCGACCAGCGCTGCAGGGGCCGCGCCTCCACGTCCGCCGCCCCCTCGCGCACGACGAGCAGGCGGTCGACCGGCAGATCGTTCCAGACCTCGACCGCGCCGGACGGCCAGCGCACCTCGAGGGCTTCCACCGCCGCCGCCTCTCCCAGCCCGAAATGGAGATCCAGCGGCACCTGGGCGCGGAACCCCTCGGTGATCTTGACGAAGTCGCGGCGCCGCTCGCCGCCGGCGGTCAGCACGACCTCCGCGCCCAGCGCGTCGGGCCGCGAGCGGGTCGCCGTCAGGCGGACGCGCGCGAAGCGGCGCGGCGCCGACGTGTTCTCGAACAGGCTCAGCCCGCGCAGCGTCAGCAGCGCCAAGTCGAGGTCGCCGTCCCCGTCGATGTCCACCGGCGCGGCCGCGCGGCCGTCGTGGTCGGCATCCAGCCCGAACACGTAGCCGCTCTGGACGAACGGCTCGCCCGGGCCGTCGGGCCGGTAGAACAGATGGTCCCGCTCGTAGCCGCTGAACGATCCGCGGAAGCCGTCGGCCTGCTCCACGAGCACCGGCTCCGGCGGCGCCTCCTGCTCGAGCCCCTCGGCGTCGGCGACAACCTGTCGCCAGAAGAACGTTCAATAGTCGGGCGCTTCGGGATCGACGTGGCTCGTGTTGCCGTTCGTGACGAAGATCTCCTTGTCGCCGTCGTTGTCGAGGTCGAAGAAGTGCGAGCCCCACGCCCAGCCGGCCTCGTTGACGCCCAGCGGCACGCCGCGGTCGCCCGACGCGCCGCCGTCGCGCCCGAGCGTGAAGAGCTGGTTGCCCCGGGCGAGCACGCCGAGCCGGTCGTGCATCGCCTCGCTCACCGACTCGGACAGCCGCACGACGCGGTGCCCGGCGTGGGAGTACATGTTGGAGAGATAGACGCTCCAGTCGCCGCTGTTGTCCCAGTCGGCGATGGTGATGCCCATGGTGAAGGCGCCGTCGCGCGCCAGCGGGTGATCCTCGAGGGCCCGGAACGTGCCGTCGCCGCGATTGCCCCACACGACGTTGCGCCCGTAGTCGTTGCCCTCGAAGATGTCGACGTCGCCGTCGCCGTCGAAGTCGAAGAACTGCCCGACGTACGTGTAGCGCGTGCCCGTGATGCCGCGGCTCTCGGACTCCTCCGTGAAGCGCAGGCCGCCGTGATTGATGAACAGCAGGTTGTCGTCGCCGTCGTTGGCGTCGACGCGGTTGAAGCGGCCGCCACTGCCCGAGCGGTTGTTCTGGTAGCCGCCGACGAAGATGTCGAGCAGCCCGTCGCCGTTCACGTCGCCCGCGGTCAGCAGCTGCGACTCGTAGCGCCGCACGCCGGGCGGGTTGTCGAACGCCAGCGCGCGCGGGAGCAGCCGCCACTCGCCGCCCCGGCGCGTGTAGATGCCCATCCAGGCCCGCGCGCCGCGGTAGACGACGCGCGTGCCGGCGATCTCCTCGAGCCCGTCGCCGTCGAGGTCCACGAACAGCAACTGGCTCGGTATCAGCCGGTCGTCCCGGAAGGGCAGCGCCTCGCGAACGAAGCCCCCGCGGCCGTCGTTGAGGAACAGGACGGCATGGTTGGCCGCCTCGGTCGCGACGATGTCCCAGAACCCGTCGCGGTTCCAGTCCACCACGCCCAGCGCCGAGTCGATCAGGCTCATGCCGCCGTTCGCCGCATCCTGGCGAATGCGGATGTTCGCCGCCGAGCGGTTGAAGTGCAGGCCGACCGCGTCGGTGATGTCCCGGAACGAGCCCCCGGGATTGTCCACGCGCGTCGCATCGACGATGTCCAGGCGGCGGATGCGCCACCCGCCGTCGGCAGAGTCGACGAGCTCGACCGCGACGGTGGCGTTGAGCACCGCGCGGGCGCCGGCGGCGTCGGGGCCGCCGAGCTGCAGGTGGGCCAGCGCATAGGCGCGGTCGCGGGCGGGCGCCAGCAGGAACTCGAACATCTTCCAAGCCGCGCGGTCGACGGACACCCACGCGTCCGCGTGCGCGCGCAGCGCCGCCAGCAGGGCGTCGCGTCCGAGCGGCGCCAGCCCGTCCGCGGCGTAGCGGCGGATGGCGAGCGTGCGGTCGGCGACCGCCCGCCCCTGCCCGGGCCCGGGAAAGCGCCCCTCGAAGTCGGCCGTGAAGGCGCCGGCCGCCAGCTCCCAGTCGAAGCCGCGCAGCCCGGCAATCAGCGAGGCCTTCAGGTCGCCCTCGACGCGCGACTGCGTGTCCTCGGAGAGGGCAACGTCCGTGACGTAGGTCTCCGGCGGCGTCAGCGGGAAACCCGCCGGACCGGCCTGCCCAGCGGCGGCAAGCGCGGGCAGCGCGTGCAGAACCGCCAGTCCGGCCGCCACGGCGACCGGTCCGCGGAGAACGCGCCCGAAAAGGCCTGCGGTTCGCATCGTCAGCGCCCCCATGACGTGGGACTGCCGCCCCAGCAGGCAGTATAGCCAGACGCGGCACGGCGCGCCAGACGGCCTGCGGCCCCCTCTGCGGAAAACGATATCGCTTGACACGATGTTTCGGCAGCGTAACATGCGGACAGTGGAGGTGGCTTCGCGCGACGAATCGCCACCAACGGCGACCTCGTCGGCGCGACCACCTTGTCGCAGCAAGGAGGGACCGTGTCGAGACGTGGCGTTCGCATCGCGGGTCTGCTGTCGGCGTGTCTTTTCCTTTCCACCGGCGCGGCCGCCCAGACGGGCAGCATCGCCGGGAGCGTCCTCGATGAGACCGGCGGCGTGCTGCCCGGCGTGACGGTCGACGCCGCCAGCCCGGCGCTCATCGAGGGCAGCCGGACCACGTTCACCGACGGGTCCGGACTGTACGCGATCGAGGGGCTGCGGCCCGGGACCTACACGATCACGTTTACCCTGCCCGGCTTCAACACCTTCATCCGCGAGGGGATCGAGCTGACGACCGGGTTCACGGCCAACGTCGACGTCACCATGGGGGTCGGGGCGGTCGAGGAGACGGTGACCGTCTCCGGCGCCTCCCCCATCATCGACGTTCAGAACGTCGTCCACCAGGAGAACCTGTCCCGCGAGACCCTGGACACCATCCCGACCGGCAAGACCTACTGGGGCTACGCCGCTCTGACGGTGGGCGCGACCACGGACATCCTGGGCGGCGGACAGGATGTCGGCGGCAGCCTGGGCGACACCTGGGGCCACGTCCTTATTCACGGGAGCCACCACACCGACGGCGACATCCTCTGGGACGGGATGTCCATCAACGCTTCGGTCACGGCCGGCGGCGGCACCGGCAAGATCTTCTATATGAACCAGGCCGCCATTCAGGAGATGGTGATGGCGACCGGCGGGATGGACGCCGAAACGTCCACCGGCGGCGTCGGCATGAACGCCATCCCCAAGGAAGGCGGCAACCAGTTCAGCTACTACGTGAACGTGAGCGGTACCAACGAGCACCTCCAGAACGGGAACTGGAACGAGGCGCTCGGCGCGCGCGGCCTGGGGCAGACCCCGCTCGAGGGGACCAAGGACATCTGGGACTACGGCATCGGCGTCGGCGGGCCGATCGTGAACGACCGGCTGTGGTTCTACACGGCCCATCGCTGGTGGGGCACCGAGCGCTTCGCGCGCGACAGCTTCCACAACCTGGCGCCGGACGCGCCGGCCACGGGGTTTCCCGTGTTCTACGAGCCGGACCTCAACAACCCGTCCATCACCGAGAGCGTCCAGCGCGACCACGCCCTGCGGTTGACCTGGCAGGTCAGCGAGCGGAACAAGCTCACCCTGACGCGCCACCAGCAGACGAGCTGCTTCTGCCAGCAGCTCGCGGTGTTCGGCGTGGTCGACTACAAGGCTTCGGTCGATTTCCCGCAGGAACCGGTGTCGCTCACGCAGGCCAAGTGGACCATGCCGGCCAGCAACCGGCTGCTCTTCGAGGCCGGCGTGTCGTACGTGTTCAACAACTCGACGCCCCGGCCGCAGCCCGAGACGCGCCCCACGGACATCGCGGTCGGCATCCTCTCGCCGTTCCGCTACATAAACCTGCAGGCCTACTGGACGAGCACGCCGGCGCTGTACGGCTTCGCGCACGAGTTCCCCAACCTGACCTCGCACGCCTCGGTCTCGTACGTGACGGGGTCGCACACGTTCCAGGCCGGGTTCGAGCACACGCACTTCTGGGAGTACCACAATTCCGCCCGGGTCATCAACAACCTCGAGTACCGCTTCCTGAACCCGGGCTTCTCGTACCAGGTCCGCCAGTTCGGGACGCCGCGAAATTCGTTCATGGACGCGGACGACCTCGGGTTCTTCGCGCAGGACCAGTGGACGATCGACCGGCTGACGCTCAATCTCGGCGTGCGCTACGACTCGATCCACGGCTACGTGCCCGCGCAGACGCACCCGGCGAGCCGTTTCGTGGGCGCCTTCTCCACCGAGCGCATCAACAACCTGCCGAACTGGAAGGACATCAACCCGCGGCTGGGCGCCGCCTACGACCTGTTCGGCGACGGCCGGACGGCGCTCAAGGTGAACTACGGCCGCTACATCTTCGCGGTCGGCACGTCGGTTGCGCAGTTCGCCAATCCGATGGAGGCCATCAAGGTCGATTCGGCGAGGTTCTGGAACGACAATACGTTCGAGGCCTGGGGGCTGGCGCCCGGCAACGGCGACTACAACCCGGACTGCAACTTCGACAACTTCGCCGCGAACGGCGAGTGCGGGGCCATCATCGACCCCGAGTTCGGCCTGCCCGTGGTCACGAACCGCTTCGCCGACGGCGTGCTGGACGGCTGGGGCAAGCGCAAGTACAACTGGCAGTTCTCGGTCGGCATCCAGCATGAGATCACCGACGGCTGGTCGGTCGACATCGGCTACTTCAACCGCAGGAACGGGAACTTCCTCGTGCTCGACAACCGGAACATCGGCCCCGAGGACTTCCGGGAGTACAGCATCACGGCGCCCGTCGATCCCGCCCTGGGGGACTACAGCGGACAGTTGATGAGCGGGCTGTACGCCATCACCCCCGAGGGACAGGCCAAGGGCACGGACAACTATTTCGAGTTCGCCGACCAGTACGGGAACATGAGCGAGGGGTTCAACGGCATCGACATCGCGTTCAACGGCCGCCTGGACAACGGCATCACGCTCACCGGCGGCATGTCCACGGGGGCGATGGCGTCCGACGACTGCTTCGTCGTCGACTCGCCCCAGCAGGCCCGGCCGGGGTTCTGCAACATGTCGCCGTCGTGGTGGGACTACGGCACGCAGTTCAAGCTCAACGGCTCGGTGCCGCTGCCGTACGACACCGAGGTGGCCTTCGTGCTCCAGAACCTGCCGGGGCTGTACCGGATGTCGGACTACCGTATCGGCCTGGGAGGACCTGCGGAGCTGGCGTCGGTCGAGGAGCAACTGGGGTTCCCGCTGGCCACGGGCGAGCAGATCCAGCTGTTCCCGTCCGGCACCGGGTATTACGGGGAGCGGCCGGACGTTTCGGTGATCTACAGCGCCTCCACGTTCCTCGACAACAGCACGGAGTTCGAGCCGCGCCTCACTCAGCTCGACCTGCGGTTCGCGAAGATCTTCAACTTCGGCCAGGCGCGGGTGCGCGGCTGGTTCGACATCTACAACGTCTTCAACGCCAGTGCTGCCACGCGTCTTTCCGCCAGCTACCAGGCCGGCGGGGCGTTCCCGCGCATCTCGGACATCATGGTCGGCCGCCTGTTCCGCTTGGGCGGCCAGTTCGACTGGTAGCCCATGTTTAACAACGGTACAGCCAAGGCATTTTAGAATCAGCAGCTTACGCCGACCGAACGGCGCAAGTGGCACTACAAATGCGCGTCAACCGGGGGAAGGAGGGCGGTCAGATGATCGTCTTGCGGACGCCGCCCGGCTGCGGGTCGACGCCGAGCGCATCGTAGATGGCCCGCTGTTCGGGTTCGGCTTGCGTGGCCGTGCGCACGTGCAGGGTGCGCCCGTCCGGGCGCCGGAAGGTGGCGGTGACGCGCTGCTGGCCTTCGAGGATGCGGCGCAGGGTGGACCAGCTGGCGTGCTCGCCGTGCGCGCGCAGGCGGGTGCGGATGACCTGCACGAGCTGGTAGGCGATAACAGTGAGCAGCAGGTGGCCGTCGGCCCGCCGCGGCTTGTGGTGGTAGATGGGGCGCAGTCCGAGCTCGGACTTGAGCGAGCGGAAGACGGCTTCGACGTCGGTGAGCGTGGTGTAGGTTCGCCACAAGGCGTCTTCGTCCCAGTCGGTCTCGCTGCTGCGCAGGCAGTAGACGCCGGGATGGGTGGCCATCGAGCCGTCCTGCGGGCGTCGGGTCCAGGTGACGGCGACGGCCTGGTTGCCGGTCTCGTCGGCGGTGACGTCGATCTGGTAGTGCTTGGCGGCGCGGGTGTGGCGCGCCTTCAAGCGCCCGATGCGCTGCCAGACCTGGGCGAGGCGCTTGTGGGCGCGGGGGCGCGCCAGCCCGTCGTTGAGCTTGGTGAGCGCGGCCTCGAAGCGGGTGGCGACGCGCTCGACGATGGCTCGTTCCTTCTGTGCTCGCTCCTCCGAGTAGCAGTACAAGCGCACCTCGTCGGGGTCGGTGGAGACGACCTTGTGCAGGTGCACGGTCTGGTTCGACTGCGTGCGGACCGACACGGCGGCCTCGGCATCGAATTGCCGGTGGCGTTCGCGGCTGACGACCAGATAGCGGTAGCCGTGCTCGCGCAGCCAGGTGATGCAGGCGTCGGTGGCGACGCCGCGGTCCATCACCACCAGGGCGCCGGCCGGCGCCCGCAGCGCCTCGAGCATGCCGGCCAGGGTGCGGTGCTCGCGGACGTTGCCGGCGAACAGTTGCGAGCGGCGGACGAAGCCGCTGGCGTCGAGCATCAGCCCCAGGGTCAACAGCGGGCAGTCGCTGCGTTTCTCCTTCGAGTGCCCGCGCTTGGCCTGGGGCTGCTCGCTCGCCTCGCCTTCGAAATAGGTGTTGGTCAGGTCGTAGAGGGTCACGGTCGGCTGCAGGTCGAACAGCCCGAGGGCGCGGTCGAACAGGTGCGCCTCGATCGCCTCGCGATGCTTCACCAACGCGTCCGAGGCGCGGTAGAGCTGCATCGCGCTGACGGTCTCGAAGTCGACGCCGAGCAGCTCGCCCAGACCGCTGCGCGCTTGCAGCCAGCGGTGCGTCGCGCGCTCCGATGCCGGCTGGGCCAGGCGCCCGACGAGGGCCCCGGCCGCCGCCGCACGCAACGCGCCGTTGACGCCCAACTCGGCCAGCAGGGCCGGCAGCTCCAATTGCTCCAGCGCCCACAGGCCGACCTGCTCCACCCCGACGCTACGGGGACGGGCCAGGCGCAGCGAGTCGACATCGACCCGTTGCACGGCCGCCGGTCCGGCGGCCGTCTCGTCCCTCGGTGCGGCGCGGGCAACCAACTGCGCGGCGATCCGCTGCGCCTCATGCTCGACGGCGGGCGGGAAATCGGCCACCAGCGGCGGTTGGCCGGCCAGGATATCGTCGATGCGGGTGCACAGCAGCGGCCACTGCTCGCGGGGGATGTCGAAGTGGCGCCCGAGATTGAGCAGCGTGCGCTGCCGGACGGTGTTTCCGACGCGCTCGGAGTGGACGAGGCGATGGGAGAAGTAAGGCTGTCGGTCTTCGGTTCGCCGGGTTTGGGTGCGCCGCACGAACATACGGGCCACGATAGCGGGTGGACCCGCCACAGCGCAACCCAAGCCATACGATTATGGCACTACATTGAGCTCAGCCAAACGCCGATCATTTAGAATCAATAACTTACAGAGACGAAACTCTCGAAATGCTGCCCGAATCGGCAAAATGACCGCCGATCTTGTTAAACATGGGCTAGCATCCGGCCGGGAGTCCGCGCCGCCGGACGGCGCGGACTCCCGGCATCCCCTCCCGGCCTGCCCAACATCCCACCCGGCGCCGCCGGACCGTGAACCGAACGTGCGGACGAGGGCCCATCCTGTATAGTCCCATCTGTCCGTCTACACGTTGCCTGCACGCCCCCGGCCCACGAGGGACGCGCTCAGCGGCGCACTGAAGACCCGAGGAACATCCGATGACGACCCGACGCACCCTGCTCCTCTCGACCGTCCTCGTGCTCGCCGGCGCGACGGGCGCCGCCGCCCAGACGCTCGCGTCCGATCTGCAGCAGGACTGGCAGCGCATGAAGCAGATCATGATGGGCATCGCCGACGCGATGCCGGAGAACGGCTTCGACTACGCGTCCACCCCGGAGCAGCGGACCTTCGGCGAGCAGATCCTGCACGTCGCCGGCGGCAACGTGATGCTGATGGGATTCCTCGGCGCGGCGGCGGACGGGCCGACCATCGATCGCACCAACACCCGCACGTTCGGCTACGCGGCAACGTCGAAGGCCGACGTGCTGCAGGCGCTCGCCGATTCGTACGACTACGGCGCCGCCGCGCTCGAGGAGTTCGACGACGACGCCCTGGTGGCGCGCGTCCAGGGCCCGCCGTTCCTGCGGCAGCCCTCGCGCCTGCGCCTCGTCTACTTCGTCATCGGCCACGCCTGGGACATCTACGGGCAGATGGCCGTCTACCTGCGCCTCAACGGCGTCGTTCCGCCGGCGAGCCGCGGCGGCGTGTAGTCTTCCCATGCTCATCCGACCCGAGCGGCCGGAAGATCACGAGCCGATCCGCGTCGTCAACGACGAGGCCTTCGGCCAGCCGGACGAGGGCGCCATCGTCGACGCCGTGCGGCGCCGCGGGGTGCCGATGGTCTCGCTCGTGGCGGCTGACGCCGATCAGCTCGTCGGCCACATCCTGTTCACGCCCGTCACGCTGGCACCCGCCGAGCGGCGCCTCTGCGGTCTCGGTCCGATGGCGGTGCTGCCGTCGCATCAGCGGCGCGGCATCGGCAGCCGGCTGGTCCGCGATGGCCTGGAGGCGTGCCGGCTGGCCGGCTACGGCGCGGTGGTCGTCGTCGGACACCCGTCGTACTACCCGCGCTTCGGCTTCGAGCGCGCCCGCGACCACGGCCTCGCCTGGGATCACGACGTGCCGGACGAGGCCTTCATGGCGCTGGCGCTGGCGCCCGACGGACTCCGCGGGTGCGCCGGCGTCGTGAGCTACCTGCCCGAGTTCACGCCGGCCTGACGGAGGGCCATGTCAGAGCGCCTCGATCCTGTCGCCGACACGGATTCGGCCAGGCCGCTCGACGCTCGCATAGACGCCCAGGTTCCCCCCCGCGGCGCTGACCAACCGCCGCATCACGGCCGGGTCCTGCGGCAAGTCCGCGAACCCGTGCGTCGTCATCACGCAGCGCGGGCAGGTCATCCTCACCTGCCACACGGAGTCCCCCACCCGCACTCGCTGGCCGATCCACCGTTGCTCCGGGAACCCGGACTGCTCAACCGCATCGATCGTCACGCTCGGCCGAAAGCGTCGCACGTCGATCCTCGACTCCGGGGCCGACCGCGCCAGCGTGGCAAGCGACGCCGACGTCAGGAGCATCAGCGGTGAGAGATCGACGAAGGGCTTCACCGGCCGGGCGAGGAACTCGCGAAGCTCCCGTGGAATGGCCGACAGGTCGGGCAGAGGCTCCCCCGGCGCCCGCGCAAGTATCGCCTCGAGCTCCGCCCTGGATTCATCGGGGCCGGCCGCGGAACTTCGATCTGCCGGAGGCGACTCACATGGCCACAGCGTCACGCGGCGCCCCAGGTAATCGCTCAGCCGCTTGCCGGCGGCTGGATCGTCCGCCCGGAACACATCCCCCGTTGGAAGCTCGATCTCGGGCGCGCCGTCCGCGAAACGCGGCGACCGCGCGATGCAGCCCATCAGCGCACCGGCGCGCTTGCCGGTCATGAAGTCGCCGCGCGACTCGTCCCGCACCGCCCAGAGTCGGTCGCCGGCGATTCCGCCTTCGTGAACCGCGGCGCTCCGGATGCTCTCGCCCAGCATGGTCTTGACGGGATAACGGTATATCGCTGCCACGGTCCCGAGCTGCGCCATCTCGCACTCTCCCTGCGACTATCCTGCGCGGGCTCGCGGCGACACCGGCGGGCAGCGTCCCATGTCGCCCGCTAGCCGCTGGACCGCCGTCCCCACGAGCGCCGGCGTCAGTCAGTCTCTCATCATGCGCTTTGCGCCCCGGCACGTCACGGGGTGTCCTGCCCCGCCGCACCCGACCGTGCGTAGCGCACCACGTCTCTCCGGCGGCTGGCGCCCGTCTTGCGGTAGATGTTCCTCAGCGGCGGCGAGATAGCTCCCGAACAGGTGCGGCGGGTGGTCACTGTCCAGCGAGATCCAGCCGGCCATCCGCCCCTGTTGTCGCACCGTACTGGCGACGTCCGCAACCGCAGTGGTGTACGGGAGGATCTTGACTGCCGGGGCGAGGACCGCTTGGCAGGTCCACCTGTGCTGGGTCCCGCGGTTTCCCAACACCCAACGGCGTGGCGTTCGGCTCACGCCGCGGCGCCGCACACGAATAGGGCTCAGAACTCCAGGCGCAGACCGGTTCGCAAGACTCGCGGGTTGAGAATCGCGATGATCTCGTTGTGGCGAGGCCCCGAGATGGTCCGGAAGTTCAGCACCGACGCGTCGTTCAGCACGTTGAACGCGTCGAGCAGGAGCGTGAGGCTGACGCCGGCCCGCAATGCGAGCTGCTTCTCGGCCCGCAGGTCGAAGATGCCGACGTGCGGCGCACGCTCGTCGTACGGGTTGGCCATCACCCGCTCCGTGCCGGCGTTCGGCAACTGCACGGTGATGCGCCTGCCGACCTGATAGCCGCTCTGCAGGCGATAGGCGGCAGAGAACCCGATCTCGTACGGAAACACGTAGCGGCCGGCCAGCTTGTAGTTCCAGTAGGTGGTCGCGACCCGGCCGAACCGCGCCTGGTTGACCCGCCACTCGTACGTCGTGCCGTCGACGAAGTCGAAGCGGGCTGCGGTGCGTACGCTCGCCGACGACGTCGTTTGCAGCAGAGCCCTGGCGCGCGTGTGCAGAAACGAGGTCAGCAGCATCCAGCGGTCCGAGAAGCGGCGGTCCAGCGCCATTTCGACCGTGTGGTAGTCGCCGTCCGGCGACGGCAGCCCGTGGCGTCCGGGGTTGACGTAGCGGCGGTCCTCGGGAACGTCGGGCGGCCGGTCGAAGAGCTGCAGCACCTGATCGTCGGCGGTTCCCTCGACGTCGTCCGCCCCGCGGTCGGCGTACGGGAACGGGATCCGGTAGGTGAACGCCCGGTTCATGTCGACGATGCCGTACAGGTTGCGGGCGTTCTTGTAGACATACGACCCGCGGAACGAGAGGTCGTCCGCCACCTGCTGCTCGAAGTGGGCGGAGATCTCGTGACCGTAGGCGCTGCCGAGGTCGGGATCCACGGTGACCGTTCCGGCGCCGCCCAACGTGGCGAGCCGCCGTCCGAGCTCGGGCGAGTCCGCAAGTCCGCCGCTCGGCCCCTCATCCAGCACGCGGTTTCCGTTCAGGTCGCGGAAGGCGAACCGGGCCGCCGCCTGACCGACCGGGTTCTCGTCGTCCACGATGGTGGTGCTCGGGTTCCAGTAGAAGCGGCCGGCGAACAGCTTCACGACCGTCCGCCCCCTGCCGGTCACGTCGAACGCGGCCCCGACACGCGGCCCGACGTTGGCCCAGGTGAGCACGTTCCGCGCCGCTATCCGCCCGGCGCCCAGATGTCCGAATGGGTCGGGGAGATGGACTGCTCCGGCCAGCCCATGACGTAGCGGTCGAATCGCGCACCGAGGTTCAGCGTGAGGCGGCGGGTGACGGCCCAGGAATCCTGGACGAACCCGGACAGGAGACGGACCGTGTTCACGCCCGTGTTGGGGGTGTTGTAGATGTCCACCTCGGCCGGCGCCCCGTCCAGGTCCCGGTAGAACAGGTCGCCCGGTTGCATGCGGTGGAAGCTGAGACGCTCGCGGTAGCCCGCATTATTCCTGAGGTTGTCGAATCGGTCACGGTCGGGGCGCAATCGTTAGCCCGGATTATGCGTGAAGGTGGGGTTGGCGACGAGACGCAAGGGCCTTCCGTGTGGTACAAACGTTGTGCTACCAAACGTTTAGCCACAACGGAGGCCCTTGCGTGACGGACCCCACGATAGCACAGTCTGTTCTGTTCCCCGATCTGTTCGACAAGCCGCTGGTCGCCACGTTCGACCGCGAGCAGTCGAGCTCGGATGGCGGCGCCGTGCTGCTCAAGGCCGCCGAGCGCGTCTACGGACTGGTCAAGGCGTTCGGCCGGTGTCTGGTCGACCGCCGGGCACCGGAGAAGGTCCGGCACACGCTCGAGGACCTGGTCGGCCAGCGGGTGTTCGGCATCGCCTGCGGTCATCCCGACGGCAACGATTCGGACCGGCTCGCCGACGACCCGATCCACAAGCTGCTGCTCGGGCGCGACCCGGTGGCGGGCGGTCGGCTGGCGTCGCAGCCGACGGTCTCGCGGTTCGAGAACGGTGCGGGCCGCGTCGCGCTCTATCGGCTGGGGCGCGAGCTGGCGACGTCGGTCATCGAGCGGCATCGTCGCCGGCTGCGCGGGCGGGTGCGACGCATCACGATCGACCTCGACCCGACCGACGACCCGACGCATGGCGAGCAGCAGTTGACGTTCTTCAACGGGCACTACGACAGCTGGTGCTACCTGCCATTGCTGGCCTTTGTGAGCTTCGACCGCGAGGTCGAGCAGTATCTGTGCGCGGCGGTGCTGCGACCCGGCAAGGCCCAGGCGCCCGACGGCACGCTGAGCGTGCTGTGTCGATTGCTCCCGCTGCTGCGGTCCGCGTTCCCCAAGGCACGCTTTCTCGTCCGTCTCGACGGGGGCTTCGCCTGCCCGGAGGTCTTCGACTTCCTCGATGCCGAGCCGCGGCTCGACTACGTCGTGGCGATGGCCAGGAACGCCGTCCTGCTGCGGGCTGCCGAGCCCGTCATGGTGGCGGCCCGCACCGAGAACATGCTGCGTGAGAAGACGGCGCACTTCTACCTCGACACCCGCTATCGCGCGGGCACGTGGGCTCGTGAGCGCCGCGTGGTGATCAAGGCCGAAGTCGTGCAGCTCACCGGCCGGCAGCCGCGGGACAACCCGCGCTTCGTCGTGACCAATCTGCGCCAGACGCCGCGCTTCATCTACGAGAAGGTCTACTGCGGGCGCGGCGACATCGAGAACCGCATCAAGGAACTGCTCGACGGCTTGCAGATCGACCGCACGAGCTGCACCAAGTTCTGGGCAAACCAGCTGCGGGTCCTGTTGACGGCCGCCGCCTACGTGCTCATGCAGGAACTGCGGCTGAGAGCCGCCCGCACCGCCTGCGCCCGCACCCAAGTGACCTGGCTGCGCGACCGATTGCTCAAGCTCGGCGCCAACGTCGTCCGCTCCGTCCGGCGCCTCGTTGTGCACCTGCCGCGGGCAACGCCCGACCTCGACGCGTGGCGCCAAATCGCCCTCGCACTCGGGGCGCGCGCCGGGTAGCGCCCCGTCGCAGCTTCCCCCTCAGCTCGCGGAATCCACACAGGCGCCTGGGGCGCCCTGTCGGCGAAGCTGTCCGCGTCTGGCGCCTCGTACGCCCCGTAACCACGCCACGCCGCTCCACCACGCTGCCACCTGCCACGTGCGGCGACCGCAGACCTCTCTCGCTCAACGATCAGGGCTCGGCCAGCGACCGATTCGACGACGTCATGAATTTTCCGGGTTAGGCGAATGCAGTCGTCGGACCTGGCGTGTGGCAGGTGGCAGCGTGGTGAAGCGGTCGTGGCGGGGTGACGGCGCGCACGAGGCACCACGCGCCGACAGCTTCGGCGACGGGGCGCTGGCGTGCAATGCGGGGGTTGAGGTTGGCGGCGCGACGGCGCGCTATCCGGCGCGCGCCCCGAGCGCGAGGGCGAGGTGCCGCCAGACGTCGCGGTATGGGGTCGCTCGCGGCAGGTGCAGGACGAGCCGGCGGACGGAGCGGACGACGTGGACGCTGACCTTGAGCAACCGGTCGCGCAGCCAAGTCACCTGGGTGCGGGCGCAGGCGGTGCGGGCGGCCCTCAGCCGCAGTTCCTGCATGAGCACGTAGGCGGCGGCCGTCAGCAGGACCCGCAGCTGGTTTGCCCAGAACTTGGTGCAGCTCGTGCGGTCGATCTGCAAGCCGTCGAGCAGTTCCTTGATGCGGTTCTCGATGTCGCCGCGCCCGCAGTAGACCTTCTCGTAGATGAAGCGCGGCGTCTGGCGCAGATTGGTCACGACGAAGCGCGGGTTGTCCCGCGGCTGCCGGCCGGTGAGCTGCACGACTTCGGCCTTGATCACCACGCGGCGCTCACGAGCCCACGTGCCCGCGCGATAGCGGGTGTCGAGGTAGAAGTGCGCCGTCTTCTCGCGCAGCATGTTCTCGGTGCGGGCCGCCACCATGACGTGCTCGGCAGCCCGCAACAGCACAGCGTTCCTGGCCATCGCCACGACGTAGTCGAGCCGCGGTTCGGCATCGAGGAAGTCGAAGATCTCTGGCGTGGCGAAGCCGCCGTCGAGCCGGACGAGAAAGCGCGCCTCGGGAAACGCGGACCGCAGCAGCGCGAGCAGCCGACACAGCACGCCCAGCGTGCCGTCGGACGCCTGCGCCGTGCCGGGCCGCAGCACGGCCGCGCACAGATACTGCTCCGCCTCACGGTCGAAGCTCACAAAGGCCAGCAATGGCAGGTAGCACCAGCTGTCGTAGTAGCTGTTGAACATGGTCAGCTGCTGCGCGCCATGCGTCGGGTCGTCGGTCGGGTCGAGGTCGATCGTGATGCGTCGCACCCGCCCGCGCAGCCGGCGGCGATGCCGCTCGATGACCGACGCCGCCAACTCGCGCCCGAGCCGATAGAGCGCGACGCGGCCCGCACCGTTCTCGAACCGCGAGACCGTCGGCTGCGACGCCAGCCGACCGCCCGCCACCGGGTCGCGCCCGAGCAGCAACTTGTGGATCGGATCATCGGCGAGCTGGTCCGAATCGTTGCCGTCGGGATGGCCGCAGGCGATGCCGAACACCCGCTGGCCCACCAGGTCCTCGAGCGTGTGCCGGACCTTCTCCGGTGCCCGGCGGTCAATCAGACACCGGCCGAATGCCTTGACCAACCCGTAGACGCGCTCGGCGGCCTTGAGCAGCACGGCGCCGCCATCCGAGCTCGACTGCTCGCGGTCGAACGTGGCCACGAGCGGCTTGTCGAACAGATCGGGGAACAGAACAGACTGTGCTATCGTGGGGTCCGTCACGCAAGAGCCTCCGTCGTGCCGAAAACATCTGTCGTCAACAGCGTTTTAGCACACGGAGGCTTTTGTGTCTCTACTCAGGCCGGGCGCCTCATGAATTTTCCAGGCTAGGAGTCTGCGCCGCAGGAGATTTGCGGCACGAAAAGGGTCGTGAGTTCACGACCTGAGTCACGTGCCGGGGCAACGGTGTCGGTCGGCAGGGCGCGGTAGATTTTGCGGCCGTTGACGAACCGAAGGCGAAAATCGGTCATCACGGGCCACATGGCCCGCCAGAGGCCGCGATCCGCGTCGATTTGTCGCCGTTGCGAGCCTCATGCCCCGCCCTCTACGTCGCCTTCAGCACGTGCAGGCGCTTGACGTTGAGCGCCAGGCACACCAGGTCCCACTCGCACCGCGCCTTCGCCAGTCCACGCAGGCTGAAGCGCCGGAAGCCCAGCACGTGCTTGATCCAGCCGTTGGGAGCCTCCGACAACCACTTGCGCTGCGCATACACCGCCCGGCCCGCCTTCGTCTTCAGCTTGTCTATCATCCGACCCGTCGCCGGATGTTCCTCCAGATTGCGGGTAACCGCCTGCTTGCCCTCCCGGCCCGCCGCCACATACCCGTCAACGCCCCGCCGTTCCAGGTCCGTCAAGTCTCGCTCGTTGCAGTACCCCGCGTCGGCCAGCACCGTCGCCGGCTGCGCGTCAAGCGTCTCGTTGACCGTGTCGAGCAACACCGGCAACTCACCCTGGTCGCTCGCGTTCGCCGTCAGACCCGTCGCCACCACCAACTGGTGCTCGGCGTCCACCGCCACCTGCGCGTTGTAGCACTGCTGGAAGCCCTCGTTGCTCGTCATCATGATCGAGCTTTCCGGGTCCGTGAAGTTGCTCTGCGCCTTCTCGTCCGGCTCGCCATACGCCCGCTTGTACGGCCGCCCGCCCTTCGGGTTCCGGTCCTGCCCAGGTTGCCGACCCCGCGCGTCGTCCGCCGCCCGAGCCGCCGCTTCCAACCGCGCCTTCGCCGCCCGGATCGCTGCCAGACGCGCCTCCCGCCGACGCAACTCCGCCGGCAACTCATCGCCCCGAACCTCGGCGCCCAAGTACGCATCCTCGGTCTCGTCGGTCTCGTCCGCCTGGCGCAACAGCGCCGCGACCTCGCCTTCCAGACGCCGTTCCGCCTCCGCCATCCGGTCGTAGCTCATCGCCTTGCGCTTGCTCGCGTTCGCACGCACCTTCGTCCCGTCGACCGACAGCTTGCCGAGGCGAACAAGACCCAACTCCTGCGCCAGACGCACCACCTCCACGAACAGCGCCTGGAAGTCCTCCAAGTGCCGGCGCCGAAATTCGCACAGCGTCCGGTGCTGCGGAAAGTTGCCCGCCGCCAACACCCGGAACGCCACGTCCTCTTCCAGCGCCCGGGCGATCCCACGCGACGAGAACACCCCCGTCGCATACGCGTAGAGCAGCACCTTCACCATCATCCGCGGGTCATACGGGGCGTTGCGACGACCGTCTCCCTCGTACGGGGCGTAGAATGCCGTCAGATCCAAACCGTCCACCAGATCGCTGACGTGGTGCGCCAAGTGGCCTTCCGGCAGCCACTCCCGCACGTCCGGTGGCAGCAGCAGCGACTGGTCCGGCGAGTAGGGGCGAAACGTCGTCGACATCAAGTCCTTCCAGCGTCGAGTTCTCGCCTACGATTGTCGCACCGATTTTCTGCGGCGCAGACTCCTAGCCCGGAAAATTCATGACGTCGTCGAATCGGTCGCTGGCCGAGCCCTGATCGTTGAGCGAGAGAGGTCTGCGGTCGCCGCACGTGGCAGGTGGCAGCGTGGTGGAGCGGCGTGGCGTGGTTACGGGGCGTACGAGGCGCCAGACGCGGACAGCTTCGCCGACAGGGCGCCCCAGGCGCCTGTGTGGATTCCGCGAGCTGAGGGGGAAGCTGCGACGGGGCGCTACCCGGCGCGCGCCCCGAGTGCGAGGGCGATTTGGCGCCACGCGTCGAGGTCGGGCGTTGCCCGCGGCAGGTGCACAACGAGGCGCCGGACGGAGCGGACGACGTTGGCGCCGAGCTTGAGCAATCGGTCGCGCAGCCAGGTCACTTGGGTGCGGGCGCAGGCGGTGCGGGCGGCTCTCAGCCGCAGTTCCTGCATGAGCACGTAGGCGGCGGCCGTCAACAGGACCCGCAGCTGGTTTGCCCAGAACTTGGTGCAGCTCGTGCGGTCGATCTGCAAGCCGTCGAGCAGTTCCTTGATGCGGTTCTCGATGTCGCCGCGCCCGCAGTAGACCTTCTCGTAGATGAAGCGCGGCGTCTGGCGCAGATTGGTCACGACGAAGCGCGGGTTGTCCCGCGGCTGCCGGCCGGTGAGCTGCACGACTTCGGCCTTGATCACCACGCGGCGCTCACGAGCCCACGTGCCCGCGCGATAGCGGGTGTCGAGGTAGAAGTGCGCCGTCTTCTCACGCAGCATGTTCTCGGTGCGGGCCGCCACCATGACGGGCTCGGCAGCCCGCAGCAGGACGGCGTTCCTGGCCATCGCCACGACGTAGTCGAGCCGCGGCTCGGCATCGAGGAAGTCGAAGACCTCCGGGCAGGCGAAGCCCCCGTCGAGACGGACGAGAAAGCGTGCCTTGGGGAACGCGGACCGCAGCAGCGGGAGCAATCGACACAGCACGCTCAGCGTGCCGTCGGGCGCCTGGGCCTTGCCGGGTCGCAGCACCGCCGCGCACAGATACTGCTCGACCTCGCGGTCGAAGCTCACAAAGGCCAGCAATGGCAGGTAGCACCAGCTGTCGTAGTGCCCGTTGAAGAACGTCAACTGCTGCTCGCCATGCGTCGGGTCGTCGGTCGGGTCGAGGTCGATCGTGATGCGTCGCACCCGCCCGCGCAGCCGGCGACGATGCCGCTCGATGACCGACGTCGCCAGCTCGCGCCCCAGCCGATAGAGCGCGACGCGGCCCGCACCGTTCTCGAACCGCGAGACCGTCGGCTGCGACGCCAGCCGACCGCCCGCCACCGGGTCGCGCCCGAGCAGCAGCTTGTGGATCGGGTCGTCGGCGAGCCGGTCCGAATCGTTGCCGTCGGGATGACCGCAGGCGATGCCGAACACCCGCTGGCCGACCAGGTCCTCGAGCGTGTGCCGGACCTTCTCCGGTGCCCGGCGGTCGACCAGACACCGGCCGAACGCCTTGACCAGTCCGTAGACGCGCTCGGCGGCCTTGAGCAGCACGGCGCCGCCATCCGAGCTCGACTGCTCGCGGTCGAACGTGGCGACCAGCGGCTTGTCGAACAGATCGGGGAACAGAACAGACTGTGCTATCGTGGGGTCCGTCACGCAAGGGCCTCCGTTGTGGCTAAACGTTTGGTAGCACAACGTTTGTACCACACGGAAGGCCCTTGCGTCTCGTCGCCAACCCCACCTTCACGCATAATCCGGGTTAGGCCTCGAAGCCGATCTTCAGGGTATGTTCGCCGCCGAGGTCGTCGGCGAAGAAGGTGACGCTCCCGGACGCCTGGGGCTTGGTGATCGTCCGGAAGTGGTAGTAGCTGTGGGCGTTCGTGTAGTCGCCGGTGTTGACCTCCAGCCGCCCGGCCGGTATCCCCTGCACGCTCAGCGAGCGGGTCTGGGTCGGATAGAGGGGGAAGCGGTTGATCCACTGGCTGACCTGCAGGTTCAGGAACACGCTGTTGCTGACGGGGTTGCGGTACTCGACCTTCATCGGCATGTTCACGGAGCGCTGGTACCACGCCGCCGCGAGCGGCCGGTCACCGCCGAGCCCACGCTCGGGCTGCAGCTTCGTGCGCCGGTTGAAGAAGCCGACGAGCTGGCTTGCGCCGTTGAGCTGATGCGTCACCTTGGCGGTCCAGTTGCCAAGCTGCGTCGTGGCCGGGTCCGGATTCCCGATTGTCAGCTCCTCCTGGTGGTTCAGCCGGTAGCCGGTGTAGAACCAGGCCCGACCGGGCCGGATCGGCCCGCCGAGCCCGACGTTCACGTCGCTCTGGAGCGTGACCGGATTGCCGGCCCGCAGTCCCGCCGGCGGCGCCCGGTACGGGCCCACCGCGCCGCCGCCCCCACGGAGCGCGTCAGGGACGTTGTCGGCTACGGTACGGTCGTTCAGGAAGTCGACGTAGACGGTGCCGGCAAACCGGTCGCCGCCCGACTTCGTGGTCAGGTTCAGGAAGGCCCCCAGGCCGTGCGTCTCCCCCATGTTGCCGGCGCCGCCGAGCTGGAAGTCCTCCAGGCTACCGTAGTCGAAGTAGCCGGCGTTCGACGACGTCCCCTCGGTGACGTTGATGCCTTCCAGCAGCGTGCGGTGCTGGTCGCCGAAGCCGAAGGCCTGATAGCCGGTCTGGGTGCCGGTGTGCGACCCGCCGACGTCGTAGGCCTCCATCTGGAACCCGGGCGCCTGCGCCATGGCGGCCCAGATGTCCCGCGCGTTCGGCACGTCCTCGAGGAGCTCCTCCGTGAAGTTGACGGCGGTGGTGGTCGTCCTGACGTCCACGAGCGGGGCCGCGGCGGCGATGGTGACCGTCTCCTCGACGCCGCCGACCTCCAACGCGACATCCACGGTCAACGTCGTGTTGAGGACGATGCGGAGGTTGTCGCGCACGGCGGTCCGGAAACCCGGAAGCGAGAAGGTGACCGTGTAGCCGCCGGTCGGCAGGGCCGGGAACACGTAGCCCCCCTGGCTCCCCGTAACCGCCACCCGGTCCCGGATCAGGGCCGCGCTCGAGGCGGTCACGGTGACGCCCGGCAGCACCGCTCCCGTGGCGTCGGTCACCGCGCCCACGAGGCGGCCCCGCAGCTCCTGTGCGCCGGACCCGACCGCCGTGAGAAACACCGTTGCCCCGGCGACGGCGGCAAGGCCGCCGACGACGAACCGGCGCTGCAACTGCTGCCACACCCTGCGGGAACGGTGGACGCGACGGTCTCGATTGCCTTCGCCTCGCCCGGCCGGGGCGCGTGCCTCCGAGCTCATTGCTCATTCACTGCCGGAAGAGCCGGTTCACCTTCACCACCAGCCCGCGGCTGCGCAGCCCGTAGGAGCGGTCCGGACGGAACGGGTCGGCGAAGCGCTCGTCGGTGTAGACCACGAACAGCTCGCTGCCGGGGATGTACTCCCACCGCAGCCGGAGGTTGCTGCTGACGGTGTTGGTGCTCGAGTTGTACTGCACCAGACCGCTGAAGAACATGCGCGGCGGGGCGTCCCGGGCACCAGGTCCGCCGCGGCGGGCGCCGTCTGGCCCGGGGTCGGGTCGCCCGCCGTCTCGCAGCGGGTGCCCGCTCTGGCGGGCTCGCCGGCGAACACTACCGCCAGCACGGCCAGCGCCAGGCGGCCGCACCACGGCCGCCGCCTCCGGTCCGGTGCGGAAACAGCACGTCGCACCGAGGCGGGCGAGGCGGCCGGCAGACAAGGCGTGCAACCGGATGCAGCGCTCGTCGAATGCAACCGGGCCCTTCGCTGCGGGCCACCAGGGACCGCCAACCGGGAGCGGCCGCGGCTCCGCCCCGATCCGTGTCCAGCTCCGTCGTCACCTCGAACCCGAGCCGCCGTAGCGCCGCCGCGCCGATTTCTCTCCAGAGTGAAAGCAGCGTAGTTGCGCGACGGGTGGTTTTCAAGGGGGGTAGGCCACAAGATACCGGTAGTGGTAGCGGTGGCGTACGGTTTTCATACCATTTGCCGCCCTTGTCCCGCCTTCGGCCGCAGGATGGGTGTCCACGAAACCCGGCAATGCGGAGCTCTGCACTACCGGATCAACTTCACTCGAGCGCCGCCCCTGCCGCCCGCAGCTCCGTCAGGTGCACGCGCCGGATCGGCGTCACCCAGGGCGTCAGCACGGGGTCCGTCCAGCGGAACGCAGCCCGGCCCGCACCCGTCCGCAGCGCGTGTCGACGGTCACCGAGATCTGCGTCAAAGTGAACGCGAGCCGGTTCAGACGCCCGTCCCATTGCCGTGATCGTCAAGGTTTTGAAGAAGGAGATGATGATGGCTGTGGTCGCTGTGCGACCTGCCAGCCACTGAGGTAGGCGCGGTCGGTCACCCTCTAACTCCTGACGAAACTCGGCAGGGAGACGACTCAACTCCGGGACGAGGCGCTTCGCGGTTGGGTCGATTCCCTGCGGCGCGAGCTTCCCCCGCGCCGGGGCGTCTCGCTTCGCTGCTCGACGACTGCCCCGGCAATGCTGCGGTCTATCAGCACCTCTCGCCGGACCATGATCGCGTTCGTCAGGAAAGGAAACCGGCGTTCGCAACCCGTTGCGCAAGATGAGCGTTCCTCGTGCCGCTCTTGAGCGCACAGTAGACACGGTGCTTACGGTGCTCTCGGACCAGGCGCCGGCCCACGGTCGTTCCGACAACGCTTGATGACTTCACTTGCTTCCGGTTTTATGCTCAAATCCTTGCCAGTCTCGCCCGCTTCGCGCACCGGACGCTCACAGCCCACGGTGGATAATGTTTCGGGAACCATTGAAACAGGACGCTAGCAGCCAGCCTGACGGACCGAGGACGGTTTACCGATGGACGATGATGACACGGCGACTCCGTGTCCTCCGCAGCCGCAAATCCCCACGGCTATCGTAGGGTACAGCCACCGCATGCCGGGCGGCGTGCGCACCGACGAGGACTTCTGGCGCCTGCTCAGCGAGCGTGAGATCGTGCGGGAGCCCGTCACCGACCGCTACGGCCGGGGGTACCGGCCGGTGGGCGGATTCTCCGGGCCCGGCCGATTCGCCAGTCCCTACGAGGGACTGATCCGCGAGAACCGGGAGAGGCTCTTCGACCGGAGCCTCTTCGGCATGTCGCACAACGAGATGCTGGCGACGGATCCGCAGCTGCGGATGCTGTTGTCCTGCGCGTGGGAGGCGATCGAACGAACCGGGTGGGATCTCCGTTCACTGCGCAACGGATCGACCGGGGTCTTCATAGGCGGACAGGTTCCGTCCGTGGCGAACTGGCGGCCCTTGCGCGGCGTCAACGAATTCGCGGTCACCAGCATCAGTCTGGCCATGTTGGCCAATCGCATCTCGTACCATTTCAACCTGACGGGGCCGTCGACCACCTACTGCACGGCCTGCTCCGCCAGCCTGACCGCCTTGCACGCGGCGATGAACGCGCTCCAGTCCAGCGATTGCGAGCAGGCCCTCGTCGGCTCCGTCAACTACCTGGGAACCGCCAGGCTGAGCGTTTCGTTCAATGCCCTGTGCGTCATCAGCCCGGACGGCAGGTGCCATTCCTTCGACGCCGAGGCCAACGGCTACCTGCGCTCGGAGGGCGCATTCGTCTTTGCGGTGAAGCCGCTCGCGGCGGCCGAACGGGACGGCGACCACATTCATGCCGTCGTCGAGGCGACCGCGGTCAACGCGGCTGGCGCCGCCGACGGCAGCGTCGGCCTGGCCCCGGGCCGCTACATCACCGCGCCCACTCGCCACGCGCAAGTGGACCTCATGCGTACGGCCCGTGCCCGGGCCGGCCGGACACGCCGGGACTTCGACTACATCGAGGCCCATGCGACCGGCACTGTCGTGGGCGACCGCATCGAGGGAAACGCCATCTCGGAAGCGTTCGGCGGTGTGGAGCGCGAGAATCCGCTCAGGATCTCCAGCGTCAAGAGCAATGTCGGCCACATGGAAGCGGCGGCGTTCCACTGCTCCCTGCTCAAGGTCATCCTGATGATGCGGCACCGCACGTTCGCGCCGACCTCCAGGAACTTCCTGGTGCCGAACCCGGAGATCGACTTCGACGGCTGCCCCATGCAGGTGCAGACCGCCTGCGAGCCCTTTCCCGAGCGGCCGGTGGTGGTCGGCATCAATTCCTTCGGCTTCGGCGGGGCCAATGGACACTGCGTGGTCCGCGAGTACCGGCCGGTGCGGCCGCGAGTCTGGTCGGTGCCGCCTGCCGCGGCCGGGGGAGCGATGATTCCGCTCTCGGCCCGCTCGTCGGCTGCCCTGACGGGGAGCGCGCAAGAGCTGCGGGCTTGGCTCGACGAGCACGACTGCGACCTCCCTACGCTGGCGGGCAATCTGAGCCGGCGCCGCACGCATTTCGCGGCGCGCGCCTCGTTCGCCGTCCGCAGCCGGCAGGAGCTGTACGACGCGCTCGATGCGTTCGCGGAAGACCCCGAGCCGATGGCGACGGTGGACGAGGGGGAACCGCGGGTCGCCATGGTGTTCCCGGGTCAAGGTACGCAGTGGGCGGGCTGCGGCCGGGACCTGTACGACGCCGACCCGGTCTTCCGCCGGGTGATCGACGCCGTCGAGGCGCATTGGCGCGAGCATTCGGACGTCTCGTTGCGCGACGCCTGCTTCCGCGCCGGGCAGGACGAGCTCGACGAGGTCAGGCTGGCTCAGCCCGTCATCTTCATGGTCCAGTGCGGGCTGGTCGAGCTGCTCAAGACCTGGGGCGTCCATCCGGATTGCGTGATCGGCCACAGCTCGGGCGAGGTCGCCGCCGCCTACGCGTGCGGGGCGCTGTCGCTTAGCGAGGCGACCCGGCTGGCCTTCCATCGCGCGACCCTGCAACAGCGCACGGCCGGCTCCGGCCGCATGCTGGCCGTGGGCCTCGACCAGCCGGGCGTGGAGGAGTTGCTCGATCGTCTGCACATGCCCTTCGGGGACGACGGCGACCCCGCGAACCGGGTGCAGATCGCCTGCGTGAACGCGCCGGCGAGCACGGTGGTCTGCGGCAGGCGGGAGTCGCTGGACGCGGTCATCGCGGAGCTGGAGCGGCGTGACCTGCAGAGCGTGCTGCTGCCGGGCAACATCGCCTTCCATTCGGCCGCGATGGACCCCATCAGGGAGGATGTGCTGGCCGCGCTGTCGTTTCTCGACGACCGCTCCCTCGACGCGGATGCGGCGTTCATCTCGTCGGTGACCGGCGAGACCACGGAGAGGCTGGACGGCGCCTACTGGTGGTCGAACGTGCGCCGGCCGGTGTTGTTCGCCTCCGCGATGGAGACCGCCTTGCGACGGTACCGGCCGGACATCGTACTCGAGGTCGCCCCGCACTGCGCCCTGCAGCCCGCCATCGTGCAGTGCCTGGAGGGAGATGCTCAGGCGCCGGTCTGCATTCCGACCCTGATGCGGGACAGCGATGCGTGCCTCGGTTTCCAGGGAGCCCTCGGAGCGCTGTTCAGGGCGGGGGCGGAGCTGGACTTCGCGGCGCAGTATCCGCGGCCGAGGCCGATCGCTCACCTGCTTCCCGGCCATCCGAGGGAAGAGCAGGCAACGATGGACCCGATGTGCGACGACGAGATGTTCGTCCGGCAGGGCGAGTACTCGCACGGCCCGCTCGTCGGCCACCGGGTTCCGGCGGAGCACATGCTGTTCGAATCCCGACTCTCGGACCGGGACTTTCCGTGGCTGGCCGACCATCGCATCCATCACGCGGCGATCATGCCGGCGGCCGGCTACCTCGAGCTCGTGCTGGAGGCCCTGGGAGGCGTACCGGTCCACTTCGAGGTGATCGAGTTCCTCCAGCCCTGCCCCGTCCCGAGAACGCCGGTGCGGCTGCAGACGGCCCTGCACCCGGTCGACGGCGCGGCCGGTGCGTTCACCTTCACGATCTCGTCCCGGTCGTACGAGATCGACTCCAAGAGCGAGGTGCACTGCCGCGGCAACGTGCGTCTGGCGCGCGAAGGTCATGTCCCGGACGTGCCGGCGCGTTTGGCGGACATCGACGCCAGCCGTTTCGGACCCTCCCTGCTCGGGGACGATCAGGAGTTCTACGAGCGCCTGGAAGTGGTGCTCAGCGAGACTTTCCAGTACGGCCCCTTCTTCAGGACCGTCCGGCGCGTGCGGGTGGACGGTGTGACCCGAGCCTATCTGTTCGACGTGGAGATGGACGAGGGACTGTGGACCACGGGCAGGGAGGAGGGCTACGTCGCATGCCCCCCGCTGCTCGACGGGGGCTTGCAGATATTCCTGTATCACCTGCTGGCCGCCGCGGACCTCTTCGCCATACCGCAGCGCGCCGAAGGCGTGACGTTCCTTCGGCCGCCGTCCGGCCCGCGCGTCACCTGTCACGTGACGAGGCCCGCCGACGACTGGATGGATGCAAACGAGAGGGGGCAGTACTCCGTACGGCAGGGAGAGAGGTCCGGCGGGAGCATCAGCTTCTACGACGGGGAGACTGGGGATCTCGTCGCCCATATCGGCGAGTACGTCTATTTCACGACCAATCCGCGCTGGAAGGACCTGCCCGGAAGCAGGCACCGGATCGCCTGGCAGCCGAAGTTCGTCGCGGCCGGACAAGCGCTGATCGATCGTCTTCCCGACGGGGAGATCGGGCCGGCCGCGCTGATCGCGGCCCTCGAGCGCGCGGGACCGGGGGCGGAGCCCTACGCGTGTCACGTCGTGGAGCTGGCCGGCGGCCGGGAGCCGGACCGCACCGTCCTGAAGGAGTGCATCGACCATCTTGCGGGGGGCGACGGGCAGACGGAGTACTGGCTCGTCGGGGACAGCGAGGAGGGGGCCGGGGCCGCCTACGACGCCTTCCACCTCCAGGACGCCGCCCTGCGGTTCGCAAGCGTCGATTCCTCCGCCGGTCCGGAGCTGGAGACGGGGCTGCTGCGCCCGTCCGCGGCGGAGATCGTCTTCGCGCACGGAGATGACGCGGCGCTCGGGCCCGAGGCGTGGGGGTTGGCGCGCCGGTTGGCGGTGGCGAACGGCCTGATGCTGGTCCGTCACGACGAGGGGCGCGCAGTCGATCCGGCGGCCGGCTGGACGACGGTTCGCCGCGGGCGTACCACGACCCTGCTCCAGGCGTCGCCTGCCGGCGGAGGGATTCGGGACGCCGCGGAGCTTCCGGGCCCGAGGTGGGTGCTGGGCGAGCGGGGGAGCTGGGCGTCGGACTGGGCGGCCATGCCGGGCGGGTCCGAGGCGATGTTCCGGGTTTCCGCGGAAGAGCTGGAGGCCGGCGCGTTCCATTCGCTCGGCGAGTGGCCGGGCGCCGGGGACCTGCGCGCCGTGGACTTCTTCTGCGGCGCCGATTCCGGGGATCCGACGGGCGAGCGGGCGGCGTGGCGCTTCGTCGCGTTCGTCCAGGCCCTGGTCTCCTACCGGTTGGATCACGCCCGGGACTGGTGCCGGTTGACGGTGGTGACGCGGCGCGCCGTGCGCGACGTGGAGGAGCCGCGGGGGAGCGTGCTCTGGGGGGCGGCCCGCAGCATGGCCCTGGAGGTCGGCGAGGAGGCGAAGATCGATTTCCGGCTCGTCGATCTGGGCGAGCGCGCCGATCTGGACGCCCTGGCCGGCATCGTCCGGTGCGACCTGCGCGAACGGGAGCTGGCGGTGCGCGAGGGGCGCTTGTGGGCCCCGCGGCTGGTGAGCGTGCGCGAGCGGTACCTGCCTCTCGCCGGCGACGAGGACACCGCGTACCGGCTCGCCGTGGACAACGCGGGGCAGATCGCGGGCCTCGCGATGAAGACCTGCGAGCTCCCGGCGTTGGGGCCGGAGGACGTGGAGATCGACGTAGGGGCGGCCGCGCTCAACTTCCGCGACGTCATGGTCACATTGGGCCTCCTGCCGGCTCTGGCCTACGAGCGCTCCGCCCTCGGGCACCAGGTCGGCATGGAGGCCGCTGGGGTGGTTCGCCGCGTCGGGCCGGGCGTGCGCGGTTGCCGGGTCGGCGACGAGGTGGCCTTCATCGCCGGCGGCTGCATCGCCAACCGCGCGGTGGTCGACCGGGGGCTCGTCTTTCCGAAGCCCGCCCGCCTGAGCATCGAGCAGGCGGCCTCGGTGCTGTCGGTCTACGTCACCGCCTACTATTCGCTGATTCACCTCGCGCGCCTGCGGAAGGGACACCGGGTCCTCGTCCACTCCGCCATGGGCGGCGTCGGACAGGCGGCCATGGCTCTGGCCAGGCTCGTGGGGGCCGAGATCTACGCGACGGCCGGCAGCGAGAGCAAACGCGAGCGATTGCTGGCGCTGGGCGCCAGGGCCGCGTTCGATTCCCGCAGCTTCGACTGGTACGACGGCCTGATGGCAGCCACGGGCGGCGAGGGCGTCGACGTCGTGCTCAACTCGCTGGCCGGCAGCCACATCGAGCTGTGCCTCCGCGCCCTGCGCGCCGGCGGCTGGCACTGCGAGATCGGCAAGGTAGACGTCTACGCCGACCGGGACGTCGGGCTGCGGGTCTTCCGCAAGAACATCCGCTTCGCGGCCATCGACGTCGACCGCCTCGTTGTCGACGACCCGCTGCTCGCGCGCGAGCTCTCGCAGACCTGCCTCGACCTGCTCGACGAGGGACGGCTGCCGCCCCTGCCGGTCACCGCCTTTCCCTACCGCGACTACGCCGGGGCGCTGCGCCTGATGACCACCGGCGAGCATCAGGGAAAGCTGGTGCTGAAGGCGCCGCCGGCCGGCGGCGACCCCGAGCTCGAGGTCGGTGACCTGCGGCCGTTGTTCGACCCGGACGCCACCTATCTGGTGACCGGCGGCCTCGGCGGCGTCGGCCTGAGGCTGGTGCCGTACCTGGCGGCCTGCGGCGCGCGCCACCTCACCTTGATGGACCGGGACCCGCACCGGCGACGGGACGCGGCGTGGGTCCGCCGCTCGAGCGCGCTGGCCTACATGGACGAGGAGGTCGCGTTCGACATCGTGGCCGGCGACGTCGCGGTGGAGGCGGACGTGCAGCGCTGCGTCGAGAGCATCCAGCGTCCGCTGAAGGGCGTCTTCCACCTTGCGGGGACGCTGGACGACCACCTGCTGGACGACCTGTCGGCGGAGTCCCTGGCCCGGGTCTTCGCGGCCAAGGCCCACGGCGCGCTCCACCTGCACCGGGCCACGCTGGGCTGCGACCTCGACCACTTCGTGCTGTTCTCCTCCACCGCCTCGGTGGTGGGCAACCCGGGGCAGATCAACTACAGCGCGGCCAACGCCTTTCTCGACGGCCTGGCCGCCAGTCGTCGGGCGAAGGGGCTGCCGGGCCTCTCGTACAACCTGGCCGCCGTCGCCGACGCCGGAATGGCTGCGCGCAGCCTGCCCGTCCTGCGGATGATGAGGGCGGCCGGGCTTCCGCCGGTCAGCAGCGACCTCGCCGTCGCCAACCTCGATTACGCATTGCGGGCGATGCGCGACCGGGACCATCTCGTCACCGCCCTGGTGGAGCGCCCGTCGTGGACGCCCGATTCTCCCGACTACATGCGCACCGGGCGCCTGATGCGCAACCAGGACGCCTTCGAGCTCGGCGCGGCCGCACAATTCACCGTCGACGGCGTCGTCGCCCGGATCGCCGCCAAGGTGGCCGAGCTCTGCGGCCACGAAGAGGGCGGCGTGGAGGAACCGCTGTCCAGCTTCGGCCTCACGTCGATCTCTGTCGCCGAATTGGGCGCGTTCATCCAGACGGAGTTCAACCACCGCGTGAGCGCGCTCGAGCTGATGACCACCGCCTCGGCCCTGTCCCTGGCGCAGGGCATCGTCCACGGGAAAGGTGATGTGGAGGAGGAGCGGCCCGAGGCGGACGACGCGGGGTCCGGGGACGTGTCCCCCGGCATCCGGCCGCCCGCGCGGCGCGCGCCGTCGGCGTACGCCAATGCGGCGGCCGATCATTTTCGCGGTGAGGGTGTCGAATCGACGGATCCGGCAGCCCATCCATCCGGCATGAGGTAATCGAGGAGGACGCTGCCGTGCCCAACGCGCTCCTGGTGTCTCCCGAACAGCCCCCCACCTACTGGGGAGCCAACTTCGCGCTGGAGATCGTGGGCGTGCGGGCCGCGTTTCCGCCGCTGGGCCTGCTCACGGTGGCCGCGATGTTCCCGCCCGAATACCGGCTGCGCGTCGTGGACATGAACGTCGCGGCTCTGGAGGACTCCGATCTGGCCTGGGCCGACATGGTGTTCACGTCCACCATGATCGTTCAGCGGGTTTCTCTCCAGCAGGTGGTCGAGCGGTGCAATCGGGCCGGCGTCCCCGTCGTGGCCGGCGGACCCCACCCCACCACGTTCCACGCCGAGATCGAGGGCGTGGACCACTTCGTTCTCGGCGAGGTCGAAGAGGTCTTTCCCGAGTTCCTGCGCGATCTGGAGCACGGTTCCGCCGCGGCCGTCTACCGGGAGCCGCGAAAGCCGGACCTCGCCGGCACCCCGGTTCCGCGCTTCGACCTGATCGATCTGGCCAGCTACCACTCCATGGGCATCCAGTTCTCCCGGGGATGTCCGTTCGACTGTGAATTCTGCGACATCACCAAGCTCTACGGCCGGGTTGCCCGGACGAAGACGCCGGCCCAGGTCCTGGATGAGCTGGAAGCGCTGCATGGGCTCGGGTGGCGCGGTGGAGTCTTCATCGTCGACGACAACTTCATCGGCAACAAGCGGGAAGCGATGCGCCTGCTGCCGGCGATCGCGGAGTGGCAGAAGGCGCGTGGATATCCCTTCACCCTGTCCACCGAAGCGAGCGTGAACCTGGCGCGAATGGACTCGCTGATGAAGGGGATGAGCGAGGCCGGCTTCGACACCGTGTTCGTGGGCATCGAGACGCCGACGCCGAAAGCCCTGCTCAAGACCAAGAAGGTTCAGAACGTCAGCCGCGGGGAGGACGATTACCTTCTCAACGCCGTCCGGAGAATCCAACGGAAGGGGATGCAGGTGCAGGCGGGGTTCATCCTCGGTCTGGACGGCGACGACGAAGGCGTGTTCGACGCCCAGATCGCGTTCATCCAGGCGGCGGGAATCCCAGTGGCCCCGATCTACCTGCTGACCGCCCTCCGGGGAACGGACATGTTCAATCGCCTGCAATCGGAGAACCGCTTGCTGGACGTGCCCATCGGCACCAGTGCCATGGCGCTCAATTTCGAGACGGAAATGGAGGCCGAAGTCCTTGTCGACGGGTACAGGCGGGTGACGGCCACGCTCTACGATCCGACGCTGGACAACTACTTCGCCCGCTGTCTGACCCTTTTCGAGCACCTCGAGGCGGTTCCGCAACTGCTGAAACCGAAGAGCAGGAACGCGACCTTCGTCGAGCTCATGGCGGTGCGGGAGCGACTGTCCCCGGAGCAGGTGCCGGGCTACATGAAGTTCGTGGCGGAGGTGTCCAGGAAGCACCCGCGCATGCTGCCGAAGGCGATTCGGCTGGCCGCCATGGGCTACCACTTCGAGAGGGTGACGCGAGGCCAGGCCCTGCTTCATGACTTCAAGGAGTTCGTGGCGGCGGAGCGGAGGCGGTTCCGGGAAGAGGCGGCGGACGGTCGACGCCACGCGGAAGAAGACCGTGAACTGAGGCGGCGGTCGTGGGCGAAGGTGAAGGCCCGCCACGAGTCGATCCCCGGTGAGTTCCGTTACCTCGGGGATGGCGTCGAGGATGCCGTGGAATCTTTCCGCGTCGACGTGGGCGAACAGCCGGAAGGGAGTCTCAGCGCGTGACGGGAGAGCGCCGGGCAATGGACTGCGCATCGCCGGGGAGCCGGCAGGCGGGCGGGACGAACTGCCGCCCGGGTGCGGCGAGGGCCGCCGGGGTGGGCGCATGACGGGGACCGCCGCCGACGTCGCAACGGTCGCTCCGCTCGTCGGGACGCTGCCGCCCCAGTGCGAGAAGGATCTCGCGACCCTGCGGCGGTTCGTTCGCGAGGCCATGGGCCACGGGCGACCGGCGGACGCGGTGTCTCCCGCATCCTTTCGGGAGGTCCTGCTGACAGGAGCGACCGGCCTCGTCGGGCGTTTCCTGCTGCGCGACCTTCTGCGGGAGGACGACGATCTGGTCGTGCACTGCCTGGTCAGGGCCGCGAACGAGGAGCATGGCCGGCAGCGCCTGCGGGCGGCCCTCGAGGCGGCCGAGGTCTGGGAGGACGCCTTCGCTGACCGCCTGCGGGTCGTGGTCGGGGACGTCAGCGGCCCCCGGTTCGGTTTGAAGGGGGACGATTTGGCTCTCCTCAATCAGGTGTGGGTCCGGGGTGAGAGTGATCGGCGGGTTCAGCGAGCGGTGGGGTAGCTACGTGACGGACGGCGTGTCAACGCGCTACGCGCGTTCTCCGCTTCGCTGCGACCCTGGCGGGTGACACGCCGTCCGTCCCTACGCTCAGAGTGCAGTTATGGGCCTTGCGGCCCGGCCTGGACGGGGCGTCCGGGCCGTCCAAAGGGGAGATTGGGCTTGGGCTGGTCGGGCCGTGAATCGCGGCCCGCAGCTGACCGGAGCCGGCGGGTGGTCAGCCCTCGGCGAGCCGCTGGAAATCATTGAAAACGCAGGGGCGTCCTGTTCTCATTGGCATGACAAAGGAGAACCAATGAGGAGGAGGACAGCCCCATGCGTGTGACGACCCTACTACGACGATTGCTCGGTGTCACGCAGTTGTACGTCGAGCAGGTGCGTATCGGGAGCAACGGGATGTTCCGCGTATCGGCGCGGCCGTCGTGGCGGCGCTCGCGGTGCGGCGCGTGCGGCGGCCGGGCCCCACGCTACGACCGGCAACCGGCTCGGCTGTGGCGCCATGTGCCGTGGGGTCGGACGACGGTGTGGCTGCGGTATGCCCCGTGGCGGGTATCGTGTGGTCGCTGCGGGGTTCGGGTCGAGCAGGTGTCGTGGGCAGTGCACGGCAGCGCGTTCACGGCGCCGCTCGAGGAGTTGGTGGCCTATCTGGCGCAGGTGACGGACCGGACGACGGTGAGTCGTCTGGTGGGGATTTCGTGGCCGGCGGTGGGCGGCATCGTCGAGCGGGTGGTGGCTCGGCGGCTGGATTCGACGCGGCTGGCCGGGCTGCGGCGGATCGGCATTGACGAGTTCAGCTATCGGAAGCGGCACCACTATCTGACGGTCCTGGTCGACCCTGACCGCCGGCGCGTGGTCTGGGCCGGGAAGGGGCGCAGCGCCGACACGCTGGGCAGGTTCTTCGACCTGTTGGGACCGGCCGGTTGCGCCCGGATCACGCTGGTGACGGCGGACCTGGCGGCGAGCTACGGCAAGGCGGTGCGGGAACGGGTGCCGCAGGCCAGGGTCGTCTACGACCGGTTCCACGTTGAACGGCTGGCGGCCGACGCGGTCGACGCCGTCCGCCGGGCGGAGCAACACCGCCTGGGGGCGACCGCGGCCAAAGCCCTCAAGGGGACGCGCTACGCGCTGCTGAAGCATCCGGCGCGCCTCAAGCCCAGCCAAGCACAACGGCTGGCAACCCTGCGCCGCGAGAACCGCGCCCTCGACCGCGCCTACGAGTTGAACGAGTACCTGGCGACCATCCTCGAGCAGGCCAGACCCGACGAGGCCGAGGAGCTGCTCGAGCAGTGGCTGGACTGGGCGGCGCGGTCACGGCTGGCGCCGTTCGTCAAGCTCGCGCGGACCATCCGGAAGCACGCGGCGGGGATCCTCGCCTACCTCGACACCCGCATGACCAACGGACCCGTCGAGGGCATCAACAACAAGCTCCGCGTCATCGCACGGCGCGCCTACGGCTTCCACTCACACCGTCCGCTCATCTCGATGCTGTACCTCTGCTGCGGAGGCATCAAGCTGGAGCCACCGCTACCCACACGAATTTGAGGAGACTCGACGATTTCGACGAGCTGTGTCATCGCGTGGACGCGGTCTACCACGTCGCGGCCGACGTCGCCCTCACGGTGCCCTACCTCGACCTGAGGAGGGTCAACACGTTCAGCGTGCGCAACGTGCTGGAGCTGTGTCTGCGCACGCGCCTGAAGCACCTGTTCTTCACCTCGTCGATGGGGGTGTTCCCGCAGTACTTCTTCCTGTTCGGGGGGGAATTCGCGGGCAATCGCATCGATCACCAGATGCAGCCGGACCTCGGGGACATGAAGAGGAAGTTCCCGGTCGGGCTGCTCGGCTACCCGTGGAGCAAGCTGGTGGTCGAGCAGGCCCTGCTGTTCGCGGCGGCGGCGGGCCTGCCGGTGGGGATCTTCCGGCTGCCGATCACCGGAGGGGCCAGCACGGGGGTCGTCAGGGCGGATGACGTCCTCACGAGGATCGTGGCGGCGGTGGGGGAGGTCGGCATGGTGCCGGAAGGGTTCTCGATTCGGCGGGTCCACGAGCCCGTCGACGTGCTGACCCGGATCTGCGCGGCCATCTCGAGGAACCCGCGGCGGCGTCACGCCATCTATCAGTGCTGCGATTCGCGTCCCGCCCTGCACGACGTGGAGCCGGCCGATTTCGGGTGGTACTGGCCGGAGGTGTCCTATCGCTCGTTCAAGCGGGCGTGCCAGGCGCAGGGCGAACGTTCGGCCCTCCACGGGCACTGGGTGTTGCTCGACCACGTCGCGCCGTGCTGGTTCGGGGACAGGGACACGCGCGACGCCCTGCCGGTCTGCAACCGCGCGATGCGGGAGGACTGCCCGTTCGCGATCGAGTGGCCTGGTCTCTTGACGATGCTCGCGCGCCTGAGCGAGTGGGTCGGGCGGCGCGACCGATGGCCGTATCCGGCGGCGGAGAGCCGCCTGGACTTCGACTGCCTGATCTCGCAGGCGAAGCGCTACGCCGACCGGGCGGGCGTGGCCTTCGAGCAGGCGTATCCGGCGTGGATGCGCCGGGGCCTGGAACGGTTGGTGGAGGGCCTGAGGGCGCCGGAGGTGCGGTTGCGGGAGGCGCGGCGGAGCCTGCTGGTCTTCGAGCTCAACCGGTCGTTGCGCAACAACGCGGCGCTCGCCCGCGAGCTGAGGGAACATCCGGAGATCGAGCGGGAGGAGGTCGTGCGGCCGGTCTTCATCGTGGGGATCAACCGTACCGGTACGACTCTTCTGCACCGGCTGATGGCGCGGGACCCGCGGTTCTGGACCCTGCGGGGCTACGAGTGCTTCGAACCGGTCGGCTCGCCGCGGGAGGACGGCGAGCCCGCCGGCTGCGACGCGGACCTCCGTCGGGCGGCTCTGGAGGACATGTTCGAGGCAGCAGGCGCCGCCGAGAACTTCAGCGGCGTTCACGACTTCGACATCGACGAGCCCGAGGAGGACTTTCCGCTGCTGCGGCTGTCGTTCACGACGTGGACCGCGATGGTCCGGTTCGGTCTGGCCGACTACGGCCGCTGGCTGGCGGCGGCCGGCTCGGATCAGGCGTACGCCCACCACCGGCGCATCGTGCAGCGCTTCACCTGGCAGCGCCGCCGGCACGGGGCCGGGGCCGAGCGGCAGTGGCTCTTCAAGATGCCTTTCCATCTCAGGGAGCTGGAGACGCTGCTCGAGACCTATCCCGACGCGCTCTTCATCCAGACCCACCGGGCGCCGGCCGAGGTCATGGGGTCGTGGAGCAGCCTGGTGGAACGGGCGCGTTCGGCCGCAGTCGAGCCGCCTCCGCGGCACGAGATCGGCCCCGAACAGCTCGACTTCATGAGCGGCATGCTCAACCGGGCCACGCGGTTCCGCATCGGCCGCGCGGAACTGGAGGACCGGTGGGTCGACGTGGCCTACGTCGACCTGGTCCGGGACCCCCCTGGCGGCGGTGCGGGCGATCTACGACCGGTTCGGCTGGCGGCTGGAACCGGCGGCGGTGGAGCGGATGGATGCGTGGCTGTCGCGACAGGCGGAGCGGCGGCGCCGGGAAACGCGGCATCGGTACCGTCTGGAGGACTACGGCCTGACGGCGGAAGGAGTCGACGCTGCCTTCGGGCCGTATCTCGAGCTCATCACGGCTCGGGGACAGTTGCCCGGGCACCTGCCGCCGGCACGCCGGCCCGCGCAGTGACGCGGCGGACGCACGCCGCAAGGCGAACTACCTGCTCAGGCGAGCAAGCGCTGCGGCAACCGCTTCAGATCGTCGAGGATCAGGTAGGCGATCGGCACCAGGAACAGCGTAACGAACGTGGCGAACAGCACGCCGAAACCGAGTGAGACCGCCATGGGAACGAAAAAGGCGGCCTGCAGGCTGCGATCCGCCATCATCGGGAGCAGGCCGGCGAAGGTAGTCAGCGACGTGAGCAGTATGGGGCGGAAACGGTGGCCGCCTGCGCGGCGGATGGCTTGTTCGAGGTCGCCGTCGGGGCGTCGGCCTGCCGGTGCGTCGCGCTGGGTCCGACCGGCACCGTCGTGGCGGTTCCGCTCGCGGTTGATGAAGTCGACCATGACCAGACTGTCGTTGACAACGACCCCGGTCAGGGCGACGAAACCGAAGAACGACATGGCGGTGACGTCGAGCCCCAGCAGCAGGTGCCCCCAGAACGCCCCGACGACGCCGAACGGAATGGCGCCCATGATGATGAACGGCTGCACGTAGGAACGCAGCGGGATGGCGAGCAGCGCGAAGATCATGATCAGGCTCAGGGCGAACCCCGAGCGCAGAGCCTCAATCGTATCCTCCTGTGCCGCCTGAGCTCCGCGAAAGCTGTAGAAGACATCCGGGAAATCCACCAGGATTTCCGGCAAAATCCGCTCGTCGAGGTCGGTGATGACTTGCGACGCCGACGAGACTCGCGGGTCGACCGACGCGGTCACGTTCACGGACCGGTTTCGATCCACCCGCCGGATCGACGCAAAGCCCCGTCCCGGCTCCATTTGCGCCACCAGGTTGAACGGCACCTCCCCGCCGTCCGGGGTCCGGATACGCAGGTTCTCCAGGTCGCCGACGGACCGCCGCTCAGCGCGGGGATAGCGCACCATGACCCGGATGTCCTCGCGGCCGCGTTGGATCCGCTGCACCTCCTCGCCGTAGAACGCCTGGCGGACCTGGTCTCCGAGATCCTGCAGCGTCAGCCCGAGGACCTCTGCCGCGGGGCGGATGTCCAGCCGCAACTCTTCCTTGCCGGTACGCAGCGAATCGGCGATCTCGTAAACGCCGGCGTAGCTTCCCAGCCGGTCCTTGATACGGTCGGCAGCGGCGCGCAGTTGCTGCAGATCCGACCCGGACAGTTGCACGTCCAGGTCCTCGCCTGGGTCGAGGAGCGACGTGTCGAGCTCGATCGCGACCGCCTCGGGAACCGGACCGGTCTCCTCGCGCCACATCGCGCCGAGCTGCTCGCTCGTGTACGATCGCAACTCCGCCGGCGCAAGCTCGATGGTGACCTCCCCGAGGTGGGCGGCCGCGCCAGCGGCGAGGTCGACGTCACCCAGCCGCCCCCCCACGGCCTGTGACGGCTGGTCACCGATGATCGTCACCACGTGCTTGAAATAGTCGGTACCGGTCTCGTCCTGCAACCGCGCACGAAGCCGCGCAGCACCTGCCTCGAACTTCGCAATGGCGTCCGAGGTTGCCTGGACCGGCGTGCCCAGCGGCATCGTGACCGCGGCGCTCATGTACTCGTTCTCGATCGCGGGGAAGAAACGGAAGCTGGTCCAGCCGCCCAGGGCGATGCCGGCAGTCAGTATCGAGGCGGAAAGGCCGATCGCCGCGGTGAGGTAACGCCAGCGGAGAGACGCTTCCAGGACCGGTTCGTAACCCTTCCGGACGAGCCACGTGAGCCCGTCCGCGACGCCTTGCTGGAAACGGCGCCACGGGCCCGGTCGGCTCCGCCGGCGGATGTGTGCCAGATGAGCGGGCAGGACTCCGAGCGATTCGAACAGCGAGAACAGTAGACAGGGAATCACCACGAGCGGAATGATGCGGAATATCTTCCCGAATGTGCCTGGTACGAACATCAGGGGCAGGAACGCCGCCGCCGTCGTGAGGACGGCGTAGACCACCGGCTTGCCGATCTCCTGTGCGCCCTCAATGGCGCCCCGCAGGTGGTCTCCGTGTCCTTCCTGGTGGCGATGGATGTTCTCGCCCACCATGATGGCGTCGTCGACCAGGATCCCGAGCACCACGATGAAGGCGAAGCACGAGACCATGTTGATGGTAACGTCCAGGTGCGGCATCATCGCGATCGCGCCCAGGAACGAGAGAGGGATCCCCAGGCTGACCCAGAACGCGAGACGCATTTCGAGGAACAGCGTCAGCATTGCGAAGACGAGCACGAACCCTACGGCGCCGTTGCCGCGCATGATCGCCAGCCGATCCGACAGGGCCTGTGATTCGTCCTGCCAGACGGTCAACGTGATCCCCTCGGGCAGCCAGGACGCCGCCCGCTCGACGTAGGCGCGGACCGCTGCCGCGACATCGAGCGCGTTCTGCTCGCCGGACCGGTAGACCGAGACGGTAACGGCCGTGACCTCGTCGAAACGGGCTCGTTGATCCGTTTCAACGAAGCCGTCGACGACCGTCGCCACGTCGCTCAGCAGCAGGCGGCTCCCGTCGGGCTGGGTCCAGAACACGAGGTTCTCGTAGTCGGTGCCGGTGTACGCCTGCCCGATCGTACGCAGGAGGATCTCGCCGCGTTCGGTCTGAACCGAACCGCCCGGCACATCCAGGGAGGAGCGGCGGACGGCGCTCGCGACCTGGTCGAACGTGATCCGATGCCGGCGTAGCGCCTCTTCCGACACCTCGATGGAGATCTCGTACGCCGGCACGCTCCCGATCTCGACCTGGCTGATGTTCGGCAAGGCGACCAGGCCGTCGCGCACGCGCTCGGCGATCGTCTTCAAGACGGCAACGTCCGTGTCACCGGCGACGGCGATGTCCGTGACCTTGCTGCGGGTCGCCAGCTCGCGGATGATCGGTCTCTCGGTCTCGATGGGGAAGGTCGTGATCTCCTGGACGTTGTTGGTCACCTCGTGGAATACCTGCTGGGGGTCGGCGCCCAGCTCGAGCTCCACGACTACCGACGCGCTGCCCTCGGACGCGGTGGACACTATCTCCTTGATGCCGTCGATGCTCTGTATGGCCTCCTCGATGCGGATGACGACCCCGGACTCGACTTCCTCGGGCGCCGCCCCCAGATAGGGCACCCGGATGCTGATCCGGTCGAGATCCACCTCTGGAAAGACCTCCGCGGTGATCGTCGTGGCGGCCATCAGGCCGCTCACAACGATGAATAACATGAGCAGGTTGGCGGCGACGGGGTTGCCGGCGAGCCAGCTGATAGCGCGGTCCACGGAGTTTCGTATCGGCCCGTGGTGCAGGGGCCTGCTCGGCGTTCACCCGCGTTACGACTCGCCTGGCCGCTGAGCCGCCCGGGCGCCTTTCACGGCGCACCGCCGCCTGCGCCGCAGGCTGGACTTCAGATCCCCAACTCGTACGCAACCGCGGCCATGAACCGCGCCTCTCCAAGATCGGCAAGGCGCCAGGACATCGCCCCTTCGCGGGGCAAGTGGATTGTCCCGGCGCGCGCGCCATGCAGCATGCCGAGGGGCACCTCGAACGCGGTCGGGTCGCAGGAGAAACCAGTACCAAGCGCCTTGACCAATGCTTCCTTCAACGTCCAGAGACGGTAGAACAGGTTCATCTTGTCCAGCCCGTCCGTCGTTGCCAGCGCCTCCCGCTCGCTTGCTCCGAAGACCCTCGCACCCATCCCGTCGAAGTCACGCCTTGGCAACCGTTCCTCCAGATCGACCCCCAGCGATGCCCTTCCCGAAAACGCTATCAGACCGTGCGCAGCACCATGGCTCACGTTGAAGCCATGCGACACGCCCTTTCCTTTCACGATCGCGAAGGGCTTCCCGTGTGGGAGCGTTCCGAAGGCAAGCTGTTGGTTGGAGCAGTCGAGCCGCCGGCAAAGGTGATGCCGGAGAGCTGCGCGGCACAACGCGAATTCGCGGCGCGCGCGAACGCCCCTGAACCGCTCGAACAGCGCCCTTTCCGACGAGTCGAGCCAGGTGATCGCAACCGCCTCGCGCCGCGCGTCAGCGGCGAGGTCGACTTCGACCAGATCGATCGGGCCGACGCTCGCAAGAGACCTGCTCCAGGCAATCTCCGGACACGCCATCGGTCTTTCTCTCGTCAGCCACGCACGAGCTTCTCTATTCGGCGGCTCCCTCGGCGGCCATGACCAGCGTCGGCAGAATGAAGAGAATGAACACAGCCGACAACACCAGACCACCTACCATGCTGACGACGAACGGGACGAGAAAGATCAGGGCGTCGCTGCGCTCGTAGAGGAGAGGAGACAATCCCAGGATCGTGGTTGCGCTCGTCAGGAACACCGCCCGAAAACGGTAGCGGGCCGCAGCGGATGCCGCAGCGATGGCCGGCATCATGGCGTTCTCGCGGCGAATCGTGTTGTAGCGGTCCAGCAGCACGAGGGCGTCGTTGACCACGACCCCGAAGACCGCGATCAGCCCGAGCAGCGACATGGCCGTCAGGTCCCATCCGAGCACCCAGTGCGCCAGGATGGCGCCGGCGAACGATAGGGGAAAGCCGGCCGCGGCAACGAGAGGCTTCCAGTAGCTGCGCAGGAAGGCCGCCATGAGCGCGTACATCGCGATCAACACGACCGGAACCAGCAGAGCCAGGGTTGTCAGCAGGGCCCGCTCGTCCCGTACGCCGCCGTCGGGTTCGACCCGCAGGCCGGGATACTTCGCAAGCAGTCCTGGAAGGAACTCGCGGTCGACCTGCCGACGCGCCTGGAGCGGCGTGATGACCGCCGCGTCCGCCCGCGCGTTCACCGCGGCGGCCTGGTTGCCGTCGATGCGCATCAACGTCGCACGCTCGCGGCTCTCGGTCAGACTTGCCACCAGGGAGAGCGGCACCTCGCCGCCGCCGACGCGGCGGACGCGCTCCTGGGACAGCTCCCGCAGACTGCTGCGCCGCTCGCGCGGGTAGCGCACCATGACCTTGAGCTCTTCGTGGCCGCGCTGAATCCGCTGGATCTCCACGCCGTGGAAGTTGGCGCGCAACTGCCCCCCGATCGCTGCCGGCGTCAGTCCGGCCGCGTTGCCGGCCGGGGTGAGCTCGATCTGCAGGTGCCGCTTTCCGAGAGGCAGGCTGTCCGAGATCTCGTAGATGCCCGGCACCGTCGCCAGAAGGGACTTCAATTCCGATACGGCCTGCTCGAGCGTCGGCTCGTCGTCATGCTTCAAGGCGTACGCGACGTCCGGCCGCGCCCGAAGTTGCGTGGACTGGAACTCCATCCGCTCCACGTGGAGGGGCCTGCCGATGTTCGCGCGCCAGGCCCGCTCGATCTCCGCGGGCGACACCTGCCGGAGCGGCCGCTCGTGGAGATGGATCCGCACGCCGGCGAGGTGGCTGCCGTTGGGCCGCTCGGTTCCCGTGCGTGACGACACGATGTTGCCGACGAGGATGCTGACCGCGTCGACCGACTCTCCCGGAAGCTGCTCGTTCAAGGCATGGGCGGCGTCCACGACCTGCTGCGCGGCAGCGAGCGTCGTCTCGAACGGCGCGCCGACCGGCATGTGCAGATCCACCTGCACGTTCTCGGGGACGTTCATCTCGTTGTCGAAGAGCAGGACTCGAACCGACTCGGAACCCACCAGCAGCAGGGAGAAGAGCACGACCGCGACCCCGCCGCCGAGCGTCGACGAGCCGTGACGCACGGACCACGACACCGCCGGCACCACGGTGCGATCCCGGATACGGTCTATCCGGGCGCACACGCGGTCCTGCACCGTGCTCAGCGGTTTCAGGCTCCAGCGCCCCTCGCGCGAGAGGTGCGCCAGGCAGAATGAAGAACGCCTCGATCAGCGATACCGAGAGCACGAAGAAGGCGACGTACGGAAACACGTTCACCAGCTGCGTCACGGTGGCGGTGACGAAGAGAAACGGCACGAACGCCAGGAGCGTCGTGCACGCGCCGATGGTGATCGGACCGACCACCGCCCGGGCACCCGCGGCAGCGGCCTCTGCCCCGCGCTTGCCGTGCTCACGTTCCGTGGCGATGCTCTCGCCCACCACCAGGGCGTCGTCAACGACCAGCCCGACCATCAGGAAGAAGGCGACCAGCGTGCCCATGTTCAACGTCAGGTTCGCAGGGCCGAAGAACATCAGCGACCCGAGGAAGGACAGCGGGATGCCCAGCGTAATCCACGTCGCCCCGCGCAGATCGAACACGAGCAGGAGAAGGGAGAATACGAGCACCATGCCGATCAACGCATTCCTGGCAATTGCCGACAGACGCTGCAGGGCTGGTTGCGCCATGTCGTTCCAGACGCTGATCTCGACACCCGGAAGGGGGGTATAGTCCGCGAGCCACGTCCTGACCTCCCTGGCCATGTCGACGATCGACTGCTGCTCCGCCGCATCGACGCGCACGAACACCGCGGGCCTGCCGTCGACCTCGGAAACGATGTCCTCGTCGACGAAGCCGTCGCGAATCCGGGCCACCTCGCCGAGCGTGACGATGGTTCCGTCGAGCTGCGTGATGAGCGGAATGCTCTCGAATTCCTCGCCGACGGTGCGCTTCGCAACCGTGTGCAGCACGACGCCGCCGGACTCCGTGCGGAGCTCGCCGAACGTGAGGTTGAGCGAAGCCCGCTGCACCGCGGCCGATACGTCGCCGATGGACAGGTCGTTGCGGCGCAACTCTTCCTCGCTCAGCTCGATTGCTATTTCCCGGTCGCGCGTGCCCCGCAGCGTCACCAGCGACACGGACGGCAATTCGAGGAGCTCGTTGCGCACTTCCTCGGCCGCCAGTCGCAACTCGTGCTCACTTGCCACCGGGGACGAGATGGCCAACGTCAACGCTTCGATGGTCAGCCGCGCCAGCTCGACCTCCGGCTGCTCAGCGTTCGGCGGCGGGAAGTTTCTCGATGGCGTCAATTGCGTTCTGGACATCGTTGAGGACGGAAACGGTGTCCGCGAACGTCGCCAGCTCGATGCGGACCCGCGCCAGACCCTCGGTCGCGGTAGCCACTACCCGCTCGACGCCGGCGAGGCCGACCACGCTCTCCTCGACGCGACGATTGATGTCCTCCTCCACCTCTCGCGGCGACGAGCCGGGTGAGCGCACGGTGACGGTCACGGTCCGCAGATCGATCTCCGGAAAGTTCTGCACGGCGAGCCGCAGCCCGGCCGCGATGCCGCCGACGACGAGGACCAGCATGAGCAGATTGGCGGCGACGGGATTTCCCGCGAAGTAGCCGATCAGTCCCCCGTGCGGGGCGACTGCCGACTTGGCCGTCCGTTCGGTGCCGGCTGCGTCCATGTTCGTGGCTCCGTCAGTTCGCTGCCGAGTCGGCGTCCCGCACCGAGACGGCCAACCCGTCACGGGCCCCCGGCAGCGTGCCGACGACCACGCCCTCGCCCGCGTCGAATGCCTGCACCACCCAGCCGCTCGCCGTCCATCCCAGACCCTCCGGCGCGAACGCGCTCAGCAAGCCGTCCGTGACCACCCAGACGCTGTCGCGTTCCTGAACGACGGACTCGGGCAGCACGTACACGCCCGTATAGGCGGGACCCTCGATGTCGACCTCCACGAACGTGCCCGGCGCCGGGAGCGAGTCCACGTGCTCGTCCTCCACGAACTTCAGGAACACCGAGGCCAGGCGGGTCTTGGGCGCGACCACAGAGGAGACGCGCGCCACCCGGGCTTCCCAGGTCCCAATCTGTCCGACCACGCGGGCAGAGCGACCTACCACCGGATCCAGGTACTCGAGGTCGCGCGGTTCGATGGGCACCGCGACCTGCAGCGCCCCGAGCCGATACACGGTGCCCAGGTGGGACAGGCCCTCCCCGACCAGATCCGCCGGGCCCACCAGCTCCCCCACCTCGACGTCCGCGGCCATCACCCGACCGTCGTACGGGAGGGAGATGTTCGTGCGGTCCAGGTCGAGGTCGGCCAGCTTGCGATCGGCCTGCGCCTTCATGAGCCGGGCTTCGGCCTCCGCTATCCACGGCAGGCGGCGAACCGACTCCGACGCCTCGGTTCCAGGGTTCTGGCGCTCGAACGCTCGGACGTCCTCTTCGGCCCTGGCCCTCTCGACCCACAGGCGGGCCTCGGCTTCCCGGACTGCCATTTCAGCGGCTTCCACCCGCAACTCGAACTCGGCCGGCTCGATCTTGATGAAGGTCTCGTTCGCCGCGATCGAGCCGCCGTTGCTGAAGCCGGGAGAGACCCAGGCGACGCGGCCGACGACCTCGGACACGACGGTCGCTTTCTCTCCCAGATTCACCGTGCCGGTCAACTCCACGGCCAACGTCTGATCGACCGCCACGGGGTGGAGCACGCTGACGGTGGGGCGGGCGCTCTCCATCCGTCCGTCGGACACGGTGCCGCGGACGACACGATCCGGCGCCTGCGCGAAATACAGAACCGCCGCGACGGTCAGCAAAATGGCGGCCACTTGAACATAGCCGCGCCATTCCACCTGCCTGGGCCGGTTTGGGGTAGCGTTCGATTGTTCGGCCATTCTGGTCTCTCCTGAAGTCACCTGAAAAAGGGGGGCTGGTGCCGAGGGTGGGGATCGAACCCACACGGCCCGTCAGGGCCACGGGATTTTAAGTCCCGTGCGTCTGCCAGTTTCGCCACCCCGGCACGGCGCGCGGTCTGTCGCGTTGCGTCAAGTGTAGCGTGACAACCGGGGAAGCCCGCGCGTATCCTTTCCGATGATGGTCGGATACCGCGCCCTGCCACGCCGCTCGATCGGCGTGCGGGTCGCGCTCGCGCTTCTGCTCGCGCTCGCGACGGCGGGCTCCGCGACCCTCGCAGCGCGGCGCGCTCCGGCGCTCGATACCGCGACGCGCACGGCGCTCCTGGAGCAGGGGGGCGATATGCCGCGCCTCCGGAGCCTGCTGGTCTCGATCGGCGGCCAGCTCGTCGAGGAGCACTACTTCCACGGCGCGACGGCCCGCCGGCAGGCCAACCTGAAGTCGGCGTCGAAGACGCTGATCTCGATACTGGTCGGCATCGCCATCGACCGCGGGCATCTGGCGAGCGTCGATCAGCCGATCGCGGACTTCTTCCCCGCAGAGCTGGCCGAGGCCGACGCGGCCAGGCGCTCGATCACCATCGGCGACCTGCTCAGCATGCGCTCGGGCCTCGAGACGACGTCGAACCGGAATTACGGGCGCTGGGTGCAGAGCCGCAACTGGGTGCGGCACGCGCTGTCGCGGCCGCTGGTCGACCGCCCCGGCGGGCGCATGATCTACAGCACCGGCAGCACGCACCTGCTGTCGGCCATCCTGACGCGGGCCACCGGCGCGAGCACGCTCGAGTTCGCGCGCAGGCACCTGGCGGGGCCGCTCGGCATCACGCTGCCGGCGTGGCTGCGCGACCCGCAGGGCATCTACTTCGGCGGCAACGAGATGACGCTGAGCCCGCGGGCCATGGTGGCCGTGGGCGAGCTGTACCTGCGCGGCGGGTCGAGCGCCGACGGGCGCCGGGTGGTCTCCGCCGAGTGGGTGCGCGCGTCGCTCGTGCCGCGGACCGTGTCGCGCTACAGCCGCCGCGAGTACGGCTACGGCTGGTGGCTGCGCGAGCTGGGCGGCCACCGCGCGTACTACGCCTGGGGCTACGGCGGCCAGTTCATCTTCGTGATTCCGGAGCTGGACAGCGTGATCGTGGCGACCTCGTCGCCGAATCCGGGCGCGGGGCGCCGGCAGCACCGGCGCCAGCTCGACGAGCTGATCGAGTGCTGGATCGTGCCGGCAATCAGGCAGGCGGTGCGACCCGCAGACCAGGGGTCTGTACCGTAGAAGATGCTGACTCCGCAAGGCGCGCACAGCGCGCCTCGGCGGGAGCGGCGCGGGGCTATGGGGTCCCCGCAAGCGGACGCCGGGGGTGCGGGGCGCAGCCCCGCCTGATGGAAGCCCGGGAGCAGACAGGAGGCGAGCATGACGATCTGGAACGCACGCGCAGCGGCGGCAGTCGGCCTCGTGGCGCTCTGCGCGGCGGGCGCGGGCGAGCCGGCCGCCACCGGGCAGGCGCAGGAACGCCCGGTGGTGAGCGAGGCGCAGTACGAGCAGTGGTTCGACGAGCTGTCGAACTGGGGGCGCTGGGGGCCGGACGACGAGATGGGCGCCCTCAACCTCATCACGCCGGCGAAGCGGCGCGAGGCGGCGGACCTGGTGACCGAGGGCTTCAGCGTGTCCCTGGCGTCGATCGCCAACACCGAGCGCACCGTCGACAACCCCTGCCCCGTGGAATGGGCGATGTCCACGGCCTCGCCGGGGGGCGCCAGCGACACGGTCAACTACCCCTGCATCCACGGGCCGGGCACGACCCACATCGACGGCTTCGCCCACCGCTTCTTCGACGGGAAGATGTGGAACGGCTATCCGATCGACGAGTTCGTCACGATGGAGCGCGGGGCCACGAAGAACGCCATCCTGACCATGCGGCACGGGGTGGTCACCCGCGGCGTGCTGTACGACATCCCGCGCCTCCGGGGCGTGCCCTACCTGGAGGCTGGCGAGCGGATCGGGATCGACGATCTGGAAGCCTGGGAGGCGCAGTCCGGCGCCCGGGTCGGCCCCGGCGACGCGTTCCTGCTGCGCTGGGGCCGCTGGGCGCGGCAGGACGCCAGCGGGCCGTTCGACACCGGCGCCGAGTCGGCCGGCCTCGACAACACGGTGATCCCCTGGCTGCGCGAGCGGGACGTGGCCATCATCGGCTGGGAAACGCCGGCCTACATGCCGCAGCCGCCGGGCGACCTGCCGCGGCTGGCGCTGCACGACTTCGCGCTGACGATGCTGGGCGTGCACCTGCTGGATCGCGCCGACTTCGACGACCTGGCCGCCGCCGCCGCCGAGCGCAGCCGCTGGGAGTTCATGCTGACCATCGCCACGCTGCCGATCCCCTACGGGACCGGCTCGCCCGTCAACCCGATCGCCGTCTTCTGAGCGCGACGGCCGCGATCATCGACACCACGAGCGAGGACGACATGCTGAACGAGAAAACCTGGATCGCCGCCATCGCGGCGGCGCTGGCAATCGCGTGCGGCGGCGCCGAGGCGCCGCCGGAAACAACCGAGGCCGAATCCGCCGCGGAGGCGCCGGATACCGGGGCGGGCTCGATTCTCCGGGTTGATCCGCGGCTCGACGCCCTCGTGCCGGCCGACGCCCGGATCGAGAAGCTGGCCGACGGTTTCGTGTTCATCGAAGGCCCCGTCTGGATCGGCGCCGAGTCGCGCCTGCTCTTCTCGGACGTCCGGGGCAACGCCATCCACCAGTGGTCCGCAGCGGCGGGCGCCAGCCCGTTCATCCAGCCGGTCTTCGAGGGCGACCCCGAGGGGCTGGCGCTGGCGGGCTCGAACGGCCTGACGCTCGATGCCGAGGGCCGGCTCGTCATCTGCGAGCACGGCAACCGGCGCATCAGCCGCGTCGAGGCCGACGGCTCCCGCACGGTCGTGGTCGATCGCTTCGAGGGCAACCGGCTCAACAGCCCGAACGACCTCGTCTACGGCGCGGACGGCTCACTCTACTTCACCGACCCGCCGTACGGCCTCGAAGGCCAGGAGGAGTCGCCGCTGCGCGAGCTCGACTTCAACGGCATCTTCCGCCTGCGTCCGGACGGCGGGCTCGAGGCGCTGGTGCGCGACCAGTCGCGGCCGAACGGCATCGCGCTGTCGCCCGACGAGTCGACGCTGTACGTCGCCAACTCCGACCAGGATCCCAAGGTATGGATGGCGTACGACCTCGACGAGAGCGGCGCGTCGAACGCGCGCGTCTTCTACGACGTCACCGACCAGACGGCGCCAGGGGCCCCGGACGGCATGAAGGTGGACACGGCGGGCAACATCTTCGCCACGGGGCCCGGCGGCGTCTGGGTGTTCACACCCGAGGGCGAGCACCTGGGCACGATCATGCCCGACGAGAGGCCGGCCAACGTCGGCTGGGGCGACGACGGCCGCACCCTGTACATGACGGCGCAGACCGGCCTGTACCGGATTGCCCTGAGCACCGGCGGCGTGCTGCCCGGCCCCTGACGCGGGCGGCGGCTCGATTGACAGACCCGCGCCCGGAGGTCCATACTACGCGCTGCTTCGGGGAGACGCTCGACATGACCGAAAAGACCAGCCTGCTCGACAGGGTCGGCCTGTGGGTGCTGGGCAGCACCCTGTTCCTGTACATCGGCCTGCTGCCGAACGTCCTGTACTCGCGCTACCTGGGCGATGGCGTGGTGCACCGCCAGACGTACGGCACCGTCGCCGTCGCCCTGGTGCTGTTCTGGATCTACGCCAAGTTCAACGACGCCCCCACCCGCGTCCTCACGCTCACGTTCGGCGTCGGGCTCCTGCTCTGGGTGTGGTTCACGATGCCGGCCATCGGCTAGACGACGGAGTCCGCGCGGCCGTGCCGCGCGGACTCGCGGGCGTCCCTCAGTGAACCCGGTCGCCGGCCGCCGGCGGCCCCGCCATGACCCGCTTGATGGCCTGGGTCAGCCACTCCCTGTCGATCTCGAACGGCCCGGCGACGATCGCCGCGCTGGCGCTCTCCATCGCAATCGCCACGCCGCGCTCGAGCGGCGTCACGATCCAGCTCAGACCCCGGAGCTGGACGGGCCGCGCCTCCTCGCCCGGGTGCTGAACGCGCTCGAACTCCCGCAGCGCCAGGTGCAGCACCTGGCGCACGTCGTCGTCAGTCCAGGCATCCGGCGCGACATCGTGCCGCACCGACTGCGCCACCACGTCCTCGCGTCCCTTGAGCAGCACCTCGACCGTGAACGTCATCCCGCGGCACTCCGTGTCAGCGCGTCGAGCTGCGCCTCCAGCACGTCCGGATCGCTGGTCGGCTCCCGGCACGCGAAGTTCGAGCAGACATAGGCCGTCGCCCGGCCGCCGCGCATGGTCAGCGGGGCGACGAACGGCAGCACCTCGCCGAGCGCCGCCTGCGCTGCGCCCGGTTCGACGTTCACGCGCACGGCGAACGGCAGGTAGCGGGCCGCCACGCGGCGGCGAAGCGCCGCCGTCCCGGCCTCTGCACGCTCTCCCACCACCACGATTTGCGTGGCCGCGGCGTGGTAGGCCGAGAGCGCCGCCGCCAGCATGGGCATGGCGCGCGGGCCGTGCCCCAGGCCCGGCCCGAACCGCGCCAGCGCCCGCTCCAGCCGTTCCCGGATGCCACCGTCGCCCGTCAGGCGGGCCAGCGTCAGCAGGTTCAGCGCGGAGACGGAGCCCACCGACGGCTCGGCGCCGTCGTAGTCCTCCTTCATGCGCAGGAGCACGGACGGATCGTCGCCCGTCGTGCTGAACCAGCCCCCGCCGTCCGCATCCCAGAACAGCTCGTCCTGGCGCGCCTGCAGCTCGAGGGCCCAGCGCAGCCAGCCGGCGTCGCCGTCGACCTGGAACAGCTCGAGGAGACCCCAGATCAGGCAGGCGTAGTCCTCGCCGTAGCCGGGTATCGACGCCTGGCCCCGGCGCGAGCGCCTGAGCAGCACCCGGGTCCCGGCATCCCATAGCGTCGACCGGGCGAACCGTGCGGCCCGGCCGGCGCCTTCGAGCAACGCCTCCGCGCGCCCGCTCCCGGCGCCGCGGACGTCGTTCTGCGGCCCGTCCAGCACGTGCGCGGCGCGCGCGAGCGCCGCGATCATGAGGCCGTTCCAGGCCGTCAGCACCTTGTCGTCGAGATGCGGGCGCGGCCGGCCGGCCCGCGCCGCGCGCAACCGGTCGAGCGCGCGGCCGAGGGCGTCCCGCACCTGACCGGCCGGCTGGCCGGCGAGCTTCGACACCTCGTCGACCGGGCGCGCCGCGTACAACTGGTTGCGGCCCTGCAGCTCCCCGGTCGGATCCTGAACCGCGTTGCCGCCCGCCTCGACGCCGTAGCGCAGCACGGTGACGGCGGCGTCGTCCCCCAGCAGCTCCTCCAGCTCGGGTTGCGTCCACAGGTAGAAAGCGCCCTCCGATTTCGGCGCGTCCCCGTCCGCCGTGCGGCCGGGCTCGACGCTGTCCGCGTCCTCCGCCGAGAAGAACGCGCCCTCCGGTCCGGTCAGGTCCCGGGACACGTAGGCGAGCGTCTCGCCCGCCACGTCGAGCAGGCTGCGGTCGCCCGTGGCCTGGCCGGCCTCGAGGTAGGCCAGCACCAGTTGGGCCTGGTCGTAGAGCATCTTCTCGAAGTGCGGAATGCGCCAGCGCGCATCCACCGAGTAGCGGTGGAACCCGCCGCCGACGTGATCGCGCAGACCCCCGTCGGCCATCGCCCGCAGGGTGTCCGCCGCCATCGCCAGCGCCTCGCGGTTACCGGCGCGGGCGTGCTCGCGGAGCAGGAACAGCAGCTCCGCCGGCCGGGGGAACTTCGGCGCGCGGCCGAATCCGCCATGCTCGCGGTCGAAGGCCTGCCGGAACTGGTCCACCCCCTGCTCGAGCGTGTCGGCGCCGGCCACCTGCCCGGCCGCACCGCCCGCGGCGGCCGGCTGCAGCGCGCGCAGCCGCTCCAGCAGCGTGTCGGCGGACAGCAGCAGGCGGGGCCGCTCCGCGCTCCACAGGCGGGCGGTCTCGCGCAGGATCTCGGTGAATCCCGGACGCCCCCAGCGCGACGAGGGCGGGAAGTACGTCCCGCCGAAGAAGGGCTTGAGCTCCGGCGTGAGCCACACGCTCATCGGCCAGCCGCCGGCGCCGGTCGTCGCCTGCACGAATGCCATGTAGACCCGATCGACGTCAGGCCGCTCCTCGCGGTCGACCTTGACCGCGACGAAGTGCCGGTTCAGCAGCTCGGCCACGTCCCGATTCTCGAACGACTCGTGCTCCATGACGTGGCACCAGTGGCAGGTCGAGTAGCCGACCGACAGGAAGATCGGCTTCTCCTCGGCGCGCGCCCTCGCGAACGCCTCCTCTCCCCAGGCGTACCAGTCCACCGGGTTGTCCGCATGCTGCAGCAGGTAGGGACTCAGCTCGACCGCCAGACGGTTCGGCATGATTCGACAGCGGGCCTCACGGGTCGTCCCGGGCGGCCTCGCTCCAGGCGGGGTACGACCCCAGCGTGCGCACGGAGGGGGCAAACTCCGCGAGGTTCATCAGCGCCCGGGAGCACCGGAAGTCCTCGCGGTTGGTGGCCAGGTCGGCATAGAACAGGTACTCGAACGGCCGGTCCGGGATCGGCCGCGACTCCAGCTTCGTCAGGTCGATGCCCCGCAGGGCGAAGACGCTCAGCGCCTTGAACAGGGCCCCCGCCTCGTTCGCGACCGCGAACACGATGGTCGTCTTGTCGGGCGTCCCGAGTGGCACCGCCTCGCGGCTGACCAGGAGAAAGCGGGTGATGTTGTCGGCGTAGTCCTGGATGCCGGAACGCAGCAACTGCAGGTCGAAGACGCGGGCCGCACGCTCGGAGGCGATGGCCGCGGTCTCGCGCAGGTTCTCCTCCCTGATCATCTTGGCGCTGCCCGCGGTGTCGTAGGTCGCGACGATCTCCACGTCCTTCAAGGTGCGCAGGAAGCGCTCGCACTGCGCCAGGCCCTGCGGGTGGGAATAGACGCGCCGCACCTGCTCGAGCGTGGTCCCCTCGAGCACGATCAGGTGGTGGACGATCGGCAGCTTGACCTCACCGACGATCGGGAGATCGTGCTCGAGCAGCAGGTCGTAGTTGCGGTGGATGGTGCCGCCGATGGTGTTCTCGATGGGCAGGATGCCGTGCGTCGCCTGGCGCGCCGCCACACCGGCGAAAACCTCCTCGAACGACGGCCGGGGCAGCACGTCGGCGGTCGGATTGAAGCGGAGCGCGGCGGCCTCGCTGTACGCACCCGGCTCCCCCTGATAGGCGATACGCATCGTTATCCGGACGGGGCTGCGCCCCGAGCCTCCCGGCGCTTGGGATCGGCGCTACTCGGTGCCGCAGCAAGTCCTGCCCGGAATGATACACGGGCGGGCGGGCGTCCCGGCGGCCGCCGAACCCGGCTCTACCAGCCCGATTCCCCCAGCAGCGGCACGAACACGCAGCCGTCGCGCTCCTCCTCGTCGAACCCGGTCTCGCCGCGGCGGATTACCGTCAGCACCTGGTGATGCCGGGCGCCGCGCGGCAGCACCAGCCGCCCCCCGACGGCCAGCTGGTCCAGGAGCGGCGGCGGCGCGGCCGGGGCCCCGGCGGTGACGATGATGCCGTCGAAGCGCTCGCCCGGCACCCCGCGGCTGCCGTCGCCGGCCGTCACCTGCACGTTGGCAATCCCCAGCCCGGCCAGGGTCGCGCGGGCGCGCAGGGCCAGCTCGGGCACCCATTCGAACGTGCGGACGGTCGCCACGAGGCGCGCCAGCACCGCGGCCTGGTAGCCGGATCCGGTCCCCACCTCGAGCACCCGATCGCCGGGCGCCGGCTCCAGCGCCGCGGTCATGGCCGCGACCATGTAGGGCTGCGAGATGGTCTGGCCGTACCCGATCGACAGCGGCCGGTCGCTGTAGGCGGCCGGCGCCGCCGCCGACGGCACGAACTCGTGCCGCGGGACCACGGCCATGGCGCCGACGACACCCGCGTGCCGGACGCCGCGCGCGCGGATCTGCGTCTCGACCATGCGGCTCCGCTCGGCCGCCCGCCCGCGATCCGCTTCCGCCGCCATGGACATGGATGGGTGCGCCCGCGCCTCCGGCCCGATGGTAGCAGGACGCCCGCGGCGCCGTCCGGCGCGGCTATAATCGCGGGCATGCCGCAGCCGACCAAGCGTTCCCCGCAGGCGCCCTCCCCCACCGCCGCAAGGCCCGACGAGGCGGTCAGTTGCGAGCGGTGCGGCGCCGGCATGTTCCGCATGCATGCCGTCTGGCGCTGCCCCGCCTGCGGATACAAGACCGACTGCTGCGGCTGGTAGTCACCGCGGCGGCGGCCCCCTGCCCAGCCCATGGCCGTGATCGAATCCCGGGTTCGCACCGATACGCGCGAGTTCCGCGCCAACCGCGAGGCCATGCAGCGGCTGGTCGAGCAGCTCGACGCGCGGCTGGACGCCGCGCGCGAGGGCGGCGGCGCCGGCGCGCAGGCGCGCCACCGCGAGCAGCGCAAGCTGCCGGTGCGCGAGCGGATCGACCGGCTGCTCGATCGGGAGTCCCCGTTTCTCGAGCTGTCGCCGCTGGCCGCGTTCGGGATGTACGAGCAGGCGGTGCCCGCGGCGGGACTGGTGACCGGGGTCGGGCGGGTCGCCGGACGCGAGGCGATGATCGTCGCGAACGACGCGACGGTCAAGGGCGGCACCTACTTCCCGGTGACCGTCAAGAAGCACCTCCGCGCCCAGCAGATTGCGCTCGACAACCACCTGCCGTGCGTCTACCTGGTCGACTCCGGCGGGGCGTTCCTGCCGCTGCAGGCCGACGTCTTTCCGGACCGCGAGCATTTCGGCCGCATCTTCTTCAACCAGGCCCGGATGTCCGCGCTCGGCATCGCCCAGGTGGCCGTCGTCATGGGCTCCTGCACGGCGGGCGGCGCCTACGTGCCGGCGATGTCGGACCAGACGATCATCGTCAGGGGCACCGGCACGATCTTTCTGGGCGGCCCGCCGCTGGTCAAGGCGGCCACCGGCGAGGACGTCAGCGCCGAGGAACTGGGCGGCGCCGACGTGCACACGCGGCTGTCGGGCGTCGCCGACTACCTGGCGGACGACGACGAGCATGCGCTCCGCCTGGCGCGGTCGGTGCTGTCGACCCTGCACCTGGCGCCGCGGCGAGTCCCGGATCTCGCGCCGCCGGAGGATCCGCGCTACGACCCGCAGGAGCTGCTGGGCATCGTGCCGACCGACCTGCGCAAGGCGTACGACGTGCGCGAGGTCATCGCGCGGCTGGTCGACGGCTCGCGGCTCGACGAGTTCAAGGCGCGCTACGGCGTGACGCTGGTGACCGGCTTCGCGCGCGTCCACGGGATGCTCGCGGGCATCCTGGCGAACAACGGCGTGCTGTTCTCCGAGTCGGCGCTCAAGGCCGCCCACTTCATCCAGCTCTGCAGCCTGCGCAAGGTGCCGCTCGTCTTCCTGCAGAACATCACCGGCTTCATGGTCGGACGGGAGTACGAGCAGCGGGGCATCGCGAAGGACGGGGCGAAGATGGTGCACGCCGTCGCCAACACGCCGGTCCCCAAGCTGACCGTGATCATCGGCGGCTCGTTCGGCGCCGGCAACTACGGCATGTGCGGCCGGGCCTACGATCCCCGGCTGCTGTGGACGTGGCCGAACGCCCGCATCTCCGTGATGGGCGGCGAGCAGGCGGCGGGCGTCCTGGCCACGGTCAAGCGCGACCAGGCGCAGCGCGCGGGACGCGAGCTGTCGGGCGCGGAGGTCGAGGCGATCCGCGCGCCCATCCTCGACAAGTACGAGCGCGAGGGGTCGCCGTACTACGCCACGGCGCGGCTGTGGGACGACGGCATCCTCGACCCGGTCCGCACCCGGGCGGCGCTGGCGCTGGGACTGGCGGCCGCCGGCAATGCCCCGATCCGCGACGCATCGTTCGGCGTGTTCAGAATGTGATGTTCGGCCGCCTGCTGGTCGCCAACCGCGGCGAGATCGCGCTGCGCATCATGCGCACGTGCCGGGCGCTCGGCGTCGAGACGGTCGCCGTCTACTCGGACGCCGACGAGGCCGCTCCGCACGTCGCGGCCGCCGACCGCGCGGAGCGGATCGGCCCGGCAGCCCCGGCCGAGAGCTATCTCGCCGGCGCGCGGATCATCGACGCGGCGCGCCGCGCGGGCGCCGACGCCGTGCATCCCGGCTACGGCTTCCTCTCCGAGAGCGCGGCGTTCGCGGAAGCGTGCGAGCAGGCCGGGCTGCGGTTCGTCGGGCCGTCGCCCGCCGTCATCGCGAGCGCCGGCTCCAAGCTCGACGCCCGCCGGCTGGCCGCCGCGGCCGGCGTGCCGGTGGTGCCCGGCAGCGAGCCCGCGGACCAGACCCCGGAGGGCGTGCGGGCCGCCGTCGCCGCGGTCGGCTTCCCGGCGCTGCTGAAGCCGTCGGCCGGCGGCGGCGGCAAGGGCATGCGGGTAGTCCGGACGGCCGCCGAGACGGAGGCCGCCATCGCCCAGACCCGCCGCGAAGCCGTCGCGGCCTTCGGCGACGGGACCCTCTACGTGGAACGTCATCTGCAGCGCCCGCGCCACGTCGAGGTGCAGGTGGCCGGCGACCGCCGCGGCCGGGTCGTGCACCTCTTCGAGCGCGAGTGCTCCATCCAGCGCCGCTACCAGAAGGTTATCGAGGAGAGCCCGGCGCCGGCGCTGCCCGCGGCGCTGCGCCGGGAGCTGACCGCCGCCGCGACCGCGCTGGCGCGGACGGCCGGCTACGAAAACGTCGGCACCGTGGAGTTTCTCGTCGAGGGCTCCGGAGCCGCCGGCCGCTTCTACTTCCTCGAAATGAACACGCGCCTGCAGGTCGAGCATCCCGTCACGGAGCTGACCACCGGGGTCGATCTGGTCCGCGGACAGATGGAGATCGCCGCCAGCGGCCGCCTCCCGTGGACCCAGAGCGGGCTGCGCCAGCGCGGCCACGCCGTCGAGTGCCGCGTGTATGCCGAGGATCCGGCGGGCGGCTTCCTGCCGCAGGCCGGCCGCATCGAGCTGTACCGCGAGCCGGCGGGCCCCGGCATCCGCATCGACAGCGGCGTCGAGGAAGGCAGCCTGGTGCCGGTCCAGTACGATCCCCTGCTGGCCAAGGTGGTTGCCTGCGGCGAGCGTCGCGACTGGGCGCTGGCGCGCCTGGTCGAGGCGCTGCGGCGCTATGCCGTCCTCGGCGTCGAGACGAACCTGCACCTGCTCCTGCAGGTGCTGCGCCACCCCCGCTTCGTCGCCGGCGACCTCGACACCGGCTTCCTCGACGCGGAGCGCGACGCACTGCTGCAGCCGCCCGGCGGCGCGCCGCTGATCGCGGCGCTGGCGGCCGCGGCCGCCAGCCGCCTGCGCGGCGGCAGCGATGAACCGGGCGCCGCCGCGTCCCCGCCGGCCCGCGCCAGCGATCCCTGGACCGACCTGCCGGGCTGGCGGCTGGGCCGCTCCTGATGCCCGAGAGCCGACGGCTGCGCATCCGCGCCGGGGCCGCCGCCTACCGGGTCGAGGTCCCGCCTGACGGCCCCCTCAGCGTCGAGGGCGCGGCCGAGCTTGTGGACGTGGTCCGCCGCGACCGGACCACGTTCCAGGCTACCGTCGGCGGCCGCCGCATCCCGGTCCGGATCGTGGACGCCGGCGACCGCTGCCTTGTCTTCGCCGAAGGCTGCACCTTCGCGTTCGAGCTGGATGCCGATGTCGCCGGGCCGGCCCGCACCGAGCGGTCCGCTGATCAGGCCCGGGATGCCGCGCTCGCCGCGCCGATGCCGGCCACCGTCGTGGCCACGCGCGTGGAGCCCGGCCAGAGCGTGCGCACGGGCGATGTCCTGGTCGTTCTGGAGGCGATGAAGATGGAGCTGACGATTCGGGCGCCCCGCGACGGCGTCGTCGGCGCGGTGCGCTGCCGGCCGGGCGATCTGGTGCAGCCCGGCGTGCCGCTGGTGACGATGCAGCCGCGGCGCGGCGCCTGAGCTCTCCCCGGCGGCGGCAGCCGCCCGGCCATCGGGTATAATTCAGGGCGTATGTGGACGAAGCTCATGAACCGGCCCCGCAAGCGGGCGCCGAAGAATATCGCCGTCATCGACCCGGACAGCTGCTTCGGGGCATTCGCCTGCTCGATCTGTCAGGCTGCCTGCCCGGTCGAGGACTGCATCGTCGAGGAGCAGGACGCCAACGGCCGCTGGGTGTGCGCGGTGCGCGTCGACAAGTGCATCGGCTGCGGCCTGTGCGTCACGCTCGGCAACCCGACGGCGCCCCAGCCGCGCGACTTCGGCTGCCCGCCCGACTACGACGCCATCAACATGATGGCATTCGACGACGTCGTGCGCCTGATCGAAGGCGAGCCGGAGGCCGACGCCGCACCCGAAGCCTCCGCCGGGACGCCGGTCTAGGAGCTTCAATTAGACGGGGCTGCGCCCCGGACCCCCGGCGTCCGCTGGCGGGGACCCCATTGCCCCGCGCCGCTCCCGCCGAGGCGCGCTGTGCGCGCCTTGCGGGTCTGCACGGTTCTACGGCGCAGACCCGCGGCGTAGCACTTCGCTCATCGGGGGGCCGGCGTAGCCGGTCATTTCCAGGTACCCCCTGCCCTGCACCGGCCGGCCGTCGCGCGTGCCGGTGGCGACCACCGCACCCTCCCAGTAGGTGACGCCGGTCGACTCGCCGGTGCTCAGCTCCTGGCTGTCCAGGGCGGCCTCCACGCGCAGCTCGAGCCCGGCGCCCGGCACCGCGAGGCGCCACGCGACCGGGTAGGCGGCCCCGCTGGCGGGCGACGACCACGCCCGACCGGGGACGAGGCGGAAGTCGCCGGCGGCGAGCGCTGTCGCCCGGCCGGCGGCATCCACCAGCGTGCCGGCCGAGTGGGGATCGATCGACCCGTCGCGCTGCCTGAGCACGTAGACCATCAGCTCCGTGTCGTCGTCGAGCTGCAGCGAGAACCAGTCCCAGCCCTGCTGCGACGGCTCCAGGAAGCTCGTGCCGAACTCGTGGTCCATCCAGCTCAGGCCCTCGACGTCGAGCGCCTCGCCGTCCAGAAAGAGGCGGCCGCGGGTCGCGAGGCGCGTCAGCGAGTAGTAGTGCGAGGCGTTGCCCGGCTGGGCCCCCTTCTGGCTGAAGCCGCCGCGGCCGTGGGCCACGGCCGGCTTGGCGGGCGTCAGGCGCAGGTCCACGCCGAAGCCGTCGCGGTTCTCGCGCGCCTGCAGCCGGTGCGTCGCGCCCTCGAGGCCGACGCGCCAATCTTCGTTCCATACCTCCAGCGTGTCGGTCGCGGCGCCGGCCCAACCCACGCCGGCCCGGTTGAGACGCTCCGCGGTCAGGTGCCGCCCGCCGTCGACGTCGGTCAGCGCCAGGTGCGCCATGTGCAGGTCGCGCACGGCCCAGCGCGACGGGTTGGCCGGGCGGGCGTCGACGCCGACGCGGAAGAACGTCACCTGATAGCCGAAACGACGGCCGTCGGCGGCGGCCAGGTTGCCGGTGTAGTACCACCACTCGATGCGATAGTCCGGATGGCTGGCGTGGTCGCCGGGGAGCTGGAGCACGTAGTCCGGCCGGGCCTGGCGCCACTCGGCCTGCTGCGCGGCGCCCGCCCCGGGCAGGCCGGCCGCCAGCGCGCAGGCCGCCATCCACGCCGCGAGGCGCCCGCCGGTCCGCGTCATGCGTCCGCTCCGCGCTCCGCCAGGTGGAAGCGGCCGGCGAGCCGGGCCGGGTAGAGGCCGGCCAGCGCGGCGCCGGCCACGACCAGGGCCGCCGCGCGCAGCAGGAACCCCAGCGGCACGTGATACTGGATGGTCCATCCGAAGCTCTGCACGTTGATGACGTAGATCAGGATCAGCGACAGCAGGAAGCCGACGAGCAGGCCGATGCCGAGGCTCACCATGCCGAGCGCGACCGCCTCGATGACGATCATGCGCCGCAGATGGCTGCGCTCGGCCCCGAGCAGGCGCAGCATGGCGATCGGCCGCCGCCGCTCGAGCGCCAGCGTCAGCAGCGTCGCCGCCACGCCGAACATGGATACGCTGATCGCGATCGCCTCCAGCGCGTACGTGATGGCGAACGTGCTGTCGAACACCCGCATCACGCTCCGCCTGAGCGACGCGTTGGTGTTGATGAACACGGGTCTGTCCGGACCCAGCGCGGCCAGCACCTCCTGCCGGACCCGGCCCGGGTCCGCGCCCGCGGCCAGGTACGCGGTGAGTCCCGACGGCCTGCCGTCCCCGTAGTACATCGCGAACGTGCCGCGGTCCATGACCACCAGGCCCCGGTCCGTCGAGTAGTCGTAGTAGACGCCGGTCACGCGGAACGCCTGCTCGCCGCGCGCCGTCCGCAGCGTGATGTCGTCGCCGGCCGCCGCGTCGAAGCGCAACGCGAAGCTCTCCGAGACGACGACCGCGGGCCGCCCGAGCGCCGCGGCCAGGGCGCGCCGCCCGTCGGCCGGCTCCTTAAACAGCAGGTTGCCGTGCTCGAGCATGACGTCGAAGCGCCCCGACCCGACCACGATCAGCGCATCGCGGTACGGCAGGTCGACGCTGCGGAAGCCGTCCACGGCGAGCACCGACCCGTGCGCCCGCAGCGCGGCCTCGACGTCGGCGGAGACGGTCGCGCGAGCGCCCACCGGCGACTGGCGGCCGGCCGCGACGAACAGGTCCGCCTGCAGCGTCTGCCCCACCCAGTAGGCGACGGTCTCCCGAAAGCTTCCGATCATGATGGCGATCGCCACCATCATCGCCAGACTGACCGCCAGCGCGGCCACGGAGATGGAGACGCGCCGGATGGCGCCGCCGAGGTTCGTGCGCGCCAGCTCGCTCTCTATCGGCATCCAGCGCCGGGGGCCGCGCACGCGCTGCAGCCCGTACAGCGTCGGCGGCACGAGCAACGCGGCCGCGAACACGATGGCGAGCACCGCCAGCAGGCCGAACACCGGCAGGCCGGCCACCGGCGGGCGGGTCGCGCACCAGGCCGCCGCCGCCAGCAGCAGCCCCGCGCCGGCCACGTGGCGGCCCGGAAGCCCGCCGGCCGGCGACAGCCCGTCCTCGTCGCGCAGCGCGCCCGCCGGCGTGAGACGCGCCGCTTCGCGCGCCGGCACGATGGCCGCCGCGAGCGCCAGCGACAACCCCACGGCGACGGCCAGCGCAACGTCCTCGGGCGCGAGCGGCGGGACCCGCGCGGCGGACGCGACCCAGAACGTGGTCACGGTCGACGCGGTCATGCGCACCGCCGCCTGCGCCAGCAGCCAGCCGAGCGGCGTGCCCAGGGCGCACCCGACCAGCGCCAGGGCAGCCGCCTCGCCCAGGAACAGGGCCAGGACGGCGCGCCGCGGCGTGCCCACGGTGCGCAGCATGCCGATCTCCGCACGGCGCGTGATGACCGTCACCGAGACGGTGTTGTAGACGAGGAACATGCCCACGAGCAGGGCGATGTACGACAGCGCGGTGAGGTTGAAGTGGAAGGCCGCCAGCATCTTCTCGACCTGCGCGCCGCGGCGCTCCGGCCGCTGCACCGTCAGGCCCGGCGGCAACCGCCCGGCGATGGCCTGCTCCACGGCGGCCACGTCCAGACCCTCGGCGAGGCGGACGTCCACGCGATCGACGCGGCCCAGCCGGTCCAGCGCGAACTGCGCCGCCGCGATGTCCATGAGGATGAAGTTGCCGTCCAGCACCTCGGCCGGACCCTCGCGCCCCAGCAGCCCCTTGACGATCAGCCCGACGCGGCGGTCGCCGCTGATCAGGTCGACCGCGCTGTCGACATCCAGTCCGCGGCGCCGCGCCAGCTCCCCGGTCAGCACGACCGCCTGCGGGTCGGTGAGCAGCGCCAGGAACCGGCGGGTCGTCAGCGCTTCCGCGTCCGCGCCGGCGACCAGCGGATAGTCGCGAAACGGCCGGTCGCGCAGGATGTCCACGCCGAGCAGGCGAACCAGCTCGGCCTCCCCGTCAACCCCGCCGCGCGGGTCGAGCAGCACGTCGCCCTCGATGACCGGGCTCACGAGGCCGTACTCCCGCAGCCACCCCAGCTCCGCCAGCAGGTGCTCGTCCACGCCGCTGCCGGCGCCGGCAATCTCGAGCGAGGTCCGGCCCGACATGGCGTTCAGCGCGGTCTCGAAGCCGAGGACGGACGAGGCGTTGGCCAGCCGAATCGCGATGACCACGGCGATGCCGACCGCGATGCCCGCAACGGTGACGGCCGTGCGCGGCAGGTCGCCCCGCAGCGACCGCAGGATGAACCAGCGGAAGAGGCTCACCCGGCGCTTCCCCGGGCCGCCACCGCCCGGTCCGGCTCCGCCGCCGCGGCGTGGTCGGCGGCAGCGTCGCGGACGATCGCCCCGTCCTGCATCTCGATGACACGCCCCGCCTGGGCGGCCACCCGGTCGTCGTGCGTCGCCAGCAGCACGGCCGTCCCGAGCTGCGCGTTCAGCTCGAGCAGCAGCTCCAGCGCGCGCGCGCCGTTCACGGAATCGAGGTTGCCGGTCGGTTCGTCGGCAATCAGCACACCCGGCTGGTGGATGACGGCGCGGGCGATCGCCGCGCGCTGCGCCTCGCCGCCGGACAGTTGCGCGGGAAGGTGGCCGGTGCGTGCCCCGAGCCCGACGCGCGCCGCCAGATGCTCCGCCCGCTCGGTCGCCGCGGACGCCGGGGCGCCGGCCAGCAGCAGCGGCAGCGCGACGTTCTGGGCCACGGTCAGCGTCGGCAACAGGTTGAAGAACTGGAACACGAACCCGACGTGGCGGCGGCGGAGGCGGGTCAGCTCGTCGTCGTCGAGCGACTCGAGCAGCGCGCCGGCGAGACGCACCGTGCCGCGCGTCGGCCGGTCCATGGCGCCGCACAGGTGGAGCAGCGTGGACTTGCCGCACCCGGACGGTCCGACCAGCGCCGCGAACTCGCCCGCCGCGACCGTGAAGGTCGCGCCGCGCACGGCGGCGACCGCCAGCTCGCCCCGGCCGTAGCGCTTGTGGACGTCGACGAGCTCGAGGACGGCCATCGGGCGCCTACCGCCGGCCGCCCGACGCCGCGACGTAGCCCCGGCGCGCGCGCACGCGGAGGTCGCGATCCTTGACGCGGACCTGTATGCGGTGGTACCGCCCGTCGGCCGGGCGGCTCGGGGTGTAGCCGAGCATGTACTGGTGGTTCAGCTCCTCCGCAATCCGCTCGGTGGCCGGCGCCAGGTCCGGGCTGTCGCGGACGACCTCGGTGTATCCGCCGCTCTCGTTCGTCATGCTCTGCAGGGCGCGCATGTCGACGCGGTCGTTGATGGGGCGCGATTCCGGGGCGTCGATGGCCACCGCGTACACGAAGGCGTCCGCGCGCCGCAGCGCGCGCAGGACGTCGCCGATACCGACGTCGCTGGCCGTGTCCGACCCGTCGGAGATGAGCACGACCGCCGCCCGCTGATGCGAGCGGCCGGCGAACAGCGGCAGCGCCAGCGCCATGGCGTCGTAGATGGCCGTCGCGCCGTACGGCCGGACATCCCGCAGCCGTCCCCCCAGGCGCGCGGGTCCCACGGTCCAGGGCTCCTCCAGCCGGGGATCGTGGTTGAAGACGACCAGGAACACCTCGTCGGTCGGCTCGAGCAGATCCATCAGGAAGCGATCGAGCGCCTGGCTCGCATCGCCCATCCGCTGTCCGTACATGCTCTCGCTGACGTCGAGCAGGATGCCGAGGCTGACCGGCACGCGGCCGCGCTGGAACTGGGTGACCGTCTGCGGCACGCCGTCGTCGAACACCTCGAAGTCGTCGGCCGCCAGATCGCCCACCAGCCGCCCGGCGGCATCGCGCACCGTGGCGGTGACCTGCACCACCTCGATGCCGGAGCGGAAGACCTGCGGCTGCGGATGGCCGGCGGCGACGAGCCAGACGGACAGCATCGCCAGCAGGCCGCCGATTGCTCTCGGATCGGGATGCACGTCCCTGGCTCCCCCGGGGCAGGCAGCGCCGCCTTCCATTATAGTGTCGGCAGCGAGGCCGGCCGCCGATGACGAAAGCCCCCTCCCGCGTGCGCGGCGCGACCGACGCGCCGCTGTCGACCGAGACGATCGGCGCGATGCTCCGCCGCGTCGTCGAGCGGTGCGGCGCGCGCGAGGCGCTCGTCGTGCGCGCCCAGGGCTACCGGGCCACCTACCGCGAGCTGTGGGACGCGACGACGGCGCTCGCCAGGGCGCTCATGGCGCGCGGCATCGAGGCGGGAGACCGGGTCGGCATCTGGTCGCCGAACCGCTACGAGTGGGTGGTGACCCAGCACGCGACCGCGCGCATCGGCGCCATCCTCGTCAACGTCAATCCGGCCTACAAGTCGCGCGAGCTCGAGTACGCGCTCAACCAGTCCGGCATCCGCCTGCTGCTGCTGGCCCGCGGCTTCCGGAAGACCGACTACCGCGCCCTGCTCGACGAGGTGCGCGCGCGGTGCCCGCACCTCGAGCAGGTCGTCGTCATCGACGACGACTGGGACGCCCTGCTCGCCGAGGCCGCGGCGGTGGACGACGCGGCGCTGGCGCAGCGCGAGGCCGGCCTGGACTGCCACGACCCGATCAACATCCAGTACACCTCCGGCACGACCGGCGCACCCAAGGGCGCGACGCTGTCGCACCACAACATTCTCAACAACGGCCACCTCTGCGGCGAGATCCTGGCCTACACCGAGGCGGACCGGGTGTGCATCCCCGTGCCGTTCTACCACTGCTTCGGCATGGTCATGGGCAATCTGGCCTGCGCCAGCCACGGGGCCTGCGTGGTCGTGCCGGGCGAGGCGTTCGATGCCCGGCTCACGCTGGAGACCGTCGGCGCCGAGCGCTGCACGTCGCTCTACGGCGTGCCCACCATGTTCATCGCGCAGCTCAACCACCCCGCCTTCGAGCGCACGGACGTCAGCAGCCTGCGCACCGGCATCATGGCCGGCGCGCCGTGCCCGGCGGAGGTCATGAAGCAGGTCCACGACCGGATGAACATTCGGGAGATCACGATCTGCTACGGCATGACGGAAACCTCGCCGGTCTCCACCCAGACGCGGCGGGGCGACTCGTTCGAGCGGCGCGTCTCGACGGTCGGCCGCGTGCACCCGCACGTCGAGATCCAGGTGGTGAATCCGGATACGGGTCGCGTGGTCGAGCGCGGGACGTCGGGCGAGCTGTGCACGCGCGGCTACAGCGTCATGCTCGGCTACTGGAACAATCCGGAGGCGACGGCGGCCGCCATCGACGCCGAGCGCTGGATGCACACGCGCGACCTGGCGGTGATGGACGACGACGGCTACCTGCGCATCGTCGGGCGCCTCACCGACATGATCATCCGCGGCGGCGAGAACATCTATCCCCGCGAGATCGAGGAGTTCCTCTACACGCACCCGGAGATCGAGGACGCGCAGGTCATCGGCGTCCCCTCGCGGCTCTACGGCGAGGAGGTCATGGCCTGGATCAAGCTGAAGGCCGGCGCCGGCGTGGACGACGCCGCCCTCGCCGCCTTCTGCCGGGGCCGCATCGCCACCACCAAGATTCCGCGCTTCTGGAAGCGCGTCGACACCTTCCCCATGACGGTCACCGGCAAGGTCCAGAAGTTCCGGATGCGGGAGCTGGCGGTCGCCGAGCTCGGGCTCGACGCGGGTGCCGGCGAGACTCGGTAGACGCCGCAAGCGCCGGCATTTGCGGGATCCGCGGTCGGTTGACCCCTACCAGACCGTGGTGTACGCTTGCGGCTCGTTGAGGCGCCCTTTTTTCGGCCATGGCGCGACGAGGAATTCAGGAATTCTTCAGATCGTCCCTGTCCACGGCGCTGATAGGCTACGAAGCGGCTGTGTTGGGAGGTGTAGTGTGAGACGACTCGTGAGCGTATTTCTGCTGTCGCTGCTGCTCGCGCCGGGCGCCGTCCTGGCCCAGGAGGGGCTGAGCGAGGAACCAATCGGGACGCTGGCCCAGCTCATGCGCGGCATCATGTTTCCGAACGCCAACAAGCTGTTCGACGCCCAGGCTGTGGAGCCGGGCGGCGAGTTGGTCAGAATGAACGAGCAATTGGAAGAGCTCGTCGGCGACATCCTCGCGGAGAGGCTGATCACCCGGCTCAACAACGCCGCCGCCGACTCCCAGGCCTCGCTCGTGGGATCGACGACCGCCCGCTTCGCGGCGATCTACCGCGGCTGGCCGGAGGTCGAGGGCGCAGCGGTGGCCCTCGCGGACGGCGCCAAGCTCGCCATGATGGAAGGCCGCCTGTGCGACAACGGCCTCACGGCGCCGGTCGACCGCGCGGACTACATCGAAGGCGCCCGCCTTCTCGAGGAGTCCGCCGTCCGGGTGCTGGACGGCGCGCGCGCCCGGGACTACGACGAGGTCTGGGACGCCATCAACTACGTCAACGACTCGTGCACCCACTGCCACAAGACCTACCGCGACGGTCCCGACAGCAGACAGGAACCACGTTGCCAGTAGCGGGGTGTAGCTGCAGCCCCCGGCGGACAAGCCCCGGGAGTCCGTTCGCACGGGCGCCCAGGACAGGAGGCAGGCACGGATGACGCTACGGAGCGTGTTCGAGTGGCTGGAAGCGATGCCGATGAGCACGGCGTTGCGCGAGTCGATCTTCGGCTATCCGATTCTGCTGACGTCGCATGTGGTGAGCATGTGCGTGATTGCGGGTCTGCTGGTGATGATGGACCTGCGGCTGACGGGGATGGGCAATCTGCACACGCCGGTCTCGCACATTCAGAACCGTCTGTTCAAGTGGCAGATGCTGGGTCTGGCGATGTCGGTGGTCAGCGGGGGGCTGTTGTTCTACGGGCAGCCGATGCGCTTCTACGGCAACTTCTGGTTCTGGATGAAGAACCTGCTGCTGCTGCTGGCGCTGGCCAACGCGATGTATTTCCACCAGACGATCTACCGTTCGGTGGACAAGTGGGACAACGACCCGGTGCCGCCGGTGCCGGCGCGGGTGGCCGGGGCGCTGGGTCTGGTGCTGTGGGCGGCCGTGATCGTGACGGGTCGGATGATTGCCTACAGCGGTCTGGTTCCGCAGTGGTGGCTGGACCTGGGGTTGACGCCGTAGCTGGGCTCTGGGGTTGAGCGGGGGGCGAAGGCGATGGTCCTGGAATTTTTCGAGTGGATGGAAGGCAGCGCGCTGAGCCTGACGTTCCAGTCGGCGGTCTGGTACAGCCCGATCATTCAGGTGATGCACCTGGTGGCGGTGGCGTTCTTCTCGGGCTCGCTGCTGGTGGTGGACCTGCGGCTGCTGGGCGTGGGTCTGACGGCGCAGCCGTTGCGGCAGGTGGCCGAGGACGCGCAGCCGTGGCTGGTGGGGGCGCTGGTGGCGCTGGTCATCACGGGCACGCCGACGATGGCGTCGACGTCGATCAAGCAGTACTACAGCCCGTTCTGGTGGTGGAAGATGGAGATGCTGCTGCTGGGGCTGATCTTCATCTTCACGGTGCGGCGCAAGGTCATCGCGGCCGACGAGGGCTCGCTCGGCCCGGTCTGGCCGAAGGTCGTCGCCCTGACCTCGATGGGCATCTTCCTCGGCGTCACCATCGGCGCCCGGCTCATCGGACTGTCCTGACGCGAGGCGCGCAGCCTCGGTAGTCCTTCCCGGCGGCGCCGCACGGCGCCGCCGGCCCACTTCCCCGACACCCCCCAGCGAATCCGGATCGACTCTCCCGGGCCAGCACCCGCCCGCAAGTGTCCCTGATGCCTCGGAGCAAGGCGTCCGAGGCCGCCCGATGCAGGAACAGTTGGCGTTGAATCAGTGGCGGCCAAGCCCTGCTCGACCGTAGAGCCAAGCCGGGGTGGGGCCGATTCGGGTTTCAGGCTTGCCGCCGGGCGAGCAGGATGTTGTCGATGCGAGCGTTCAGCGCTCGAACGTCCGCCCGCATTTCGGCGATGTCGTGCCGCAGGTCACGACGAAACCAGAGCAGCACGCCGATCACGGCCGCGGCGGCGCCGAGCACTTCCAAGCTCATGGTAACGGAGTGCCGCGTACAAACGAAAGCCCCGGGCGCCGCAACGGGGCGCCCGGGGCTCAGGTGAATCAACCGCCGGTCGAAGCGGGTGCTACCGCTCCGTCGGGTCGCGGCCGTCGCGCGGGGCGCCCGTGCCGGACGAGCCCATGAACAGCTTGCGGCCGTCCGTGAACGTCAGGTCGCGGCCGTTCGCCTTGTTCGTGCCGTCCTTGGCCTGGTAGCCGTCGACCACGATCTCGGTCCCGATCTGCAGCGAGTCCTTGGTGAAGCCGCGGCGGAACAGCGTGTTCGGCGTGCCGCCCTCGACCATCCAGTCCTGGCCCTCGGCGGTCCGGATGTGGATCCACGCGTGCGGGTTGATCCACTCCACCCGCGTGACCTCGCCCGTCAACTGCAGCGGTTGGTCCGCGTCGAACTCCGCCGAGAAGGCGTGATGCGCGACCACCGGCGCCGCTGCCAGCGCCACCAACCCGACCATCACCAGTCCTGCGATTGCTCTTGTGCGCATTGGTCCTATCCTCCTGATACGTTCGAAGACCCTCGTGAGTCCGTTGTCACCAGCCTGCGACCCTGCGTCGGTCGCGCCTACCGGTTCGGCCACAGCGGGGGCAGACCGGTGCGATCGCCCTCGTAGCCCTTGCGCAGGTGCCCGTACATCAACTCCTCGACGAACTCGACGCACTTGAACTCGAGCAACTGCATGTTGTCGTCGACACGGCGATAGAGCGGCGCCCGGATGCTCCACGGCCGCTCGAAGATCTCGGGATCCGTGATCGTCGCCTCGTACTGCAGGTGGTACTCGCTGGTCGCGGTGTAGCGCTCCTCGACCCGGATGGAGTTGCTGTGATAGTTGCCGGAATTGTCCAGCCACGTCTCGGGCACCTGGCTCGTGACGTCGATCACCAGCGACTCACCGTCCCACGTGCCGCGCGAATGCCCCATCCAGGCATCGGCCGGCGCCTCGAAGTCCGGGCGGTTCATGTAGACGATGCGGCTCGCGCTCGCGAACTCGTAGGCGAACAGGATGTACTCGGGGGTCTGCACGATCTGGAACGGGAACGGCTGCAACGTCGCCCGCGGGATGCCCGGCATGTAGCACCGGACGGCCGGGTCGTACAGCAGCTGATTCTCCCGGTTGGCCTGCCGCTGCGCCAGGGCCTCCTGCCGGTACGGGATCTCGCCGCCGACGACGACCCCCAGACCTGCGGGAACCCCGCCCAGCGCCCCCATCTCGAGCGAAGGCGAGAACCCGGCGGCATGGCCTTCGAGATCATGGTGGTGGGCGCCGACAGCCTGCCAGATCCCGTTCAGATCGGGGCGGCCGTCGGCGGTTCGCGGCGCGCGATAGTCCTGAGCCGGCACCGACTGCACGGCAAGCAGGACCATGAACGCCGTTACGGCCACCACGCCCATGATGGTGCCCCTGTTGTTGAGCCGATTTCGCATACTGGTTCTCCTCCCTGACTCTTCTGAACGGTACGTTTTCGCCGCCGGCGCCGCGACAGAACGGCCCCGGCATTTCTGTGCGGACTGTCTTATACCCTTCCGGCTGTCGCGCTGTCAACAGCCGCAGGCCTCCTTCCTCGTCGGCAAAGCCGGCCCACCCGGCTTGGCGGCTACTGCCCCTCCGCGGCCTGGATCTCGACGTCGCTCAACCCGTCCTCGTGCAACTCCTCGCTGCCCGCCGGAAACTCGCTCCGCTGCAGCATGTAGGCGATGACGTCGACATACTCCGCCGGGTCGAGCGAGCCCGGATTGTCCTGAGGCATGGAGATGCTCATCACCTGGTACAGGTCGCCGAGCGACAGCCCCGCCCAGAATCCCACGAACGAGCCCCCGGCCAACTCGGGGCCCATCTCGCCCCCGGTCAGGATGTCGCCGTGGCACGAGGCGCAGCTGCTGTAGTAGACGTCCTCCCCGCGCGCGGCCTGCGCGTCGGTGTACACCCCGCTGAGGGTCGTCTGCGCTTCCTGCGCGGCGACGCGGCTGCCCGAGGCCGTCGCCGCGCATACCAGTGCCGCGGCACAGAGCCCGGCCCATGCGGTCCGAATCCTTCCATTCACACCCTGCCCCCTTCTCGTTCCAGCCTCTGCCGGTCCGCCGAGCCGTCAATGGCCTCGCGCGCGAACGTCCGCTGCGACGGCGCGCCTGCCGCACGGCGCGCTATAGTCTATCACCGCTGCCGCCCGCCATGGTCCCGGACATGGAAAAGCCCCGGGTGCCATCTGACACCCGGGGCTCAGGTGAATCAACCGCTGGTCGAAGCGGGTGCTACCGCTCCGTCGGGTCGCGGCCGTCGCGCGGGGCGCCCGTGCCGGACGAGCCCATGAACAGCTTGCGGCCGTCTGTGAACGTCAGGTCGCGGCCGTTCGCCTTGTTCGTGCCGTCCTTGGCCTGGTAGCCGTCGACCACGATCTCGGTCCCGATCTGCAGCGAGTCCTTGGTGAAGCCGCGGCGGAACAGCGTGTTCGGCGTGCCGCCCTCGACCATCCAGTCCTGGCCCTCGGCGGTCCGGATGTGGATCCACGCGTGCGGGTTGATCCACTCCACCCGCGTGACCTCGCCCGTCAACTGCAGCGGTTGGTCCGCGTCGAACTCCGCCGAGAAGGCGTGATGCGCGACCACCGGCGCCGCTGCCAGCGCCACCAACCCGACCATCACCAAACCTACGATTGTCCTTGTGCGCATTGTGCTAATCACCCCCTGCAGATAGTTTACCCGGCCTGAACGCGGTGTCAAGTGGCTTCCAGCGGTGCAGATTCCCTAGCGCGCGCAGTCGAGCTGCCACTCCTCGGTGGTGCGCCGCACGGACAGCCCGTCCCGCGGCCGATCGAGAGCCAGCATCAACAGGCGGTACTGACCGGCGTCGCGCCCCGGATTGCCGCAGACCGTGAGCCTGTCGCCCGGACGCAACGTGCGGCTGTTCACGCCGAGCTGGCGCAGCCTGGCGGCGCCCTCCAGCTCCACGGCCCAGATCAGCGGCCGGCCGCGCCGGCCCGGCACCTGGAGGTGCACGAAGGAATGGGGATCCTGGTAGACGAAGCGGTCGACCCGGCCCTCGATGGTCTCCGTGCGGCCGACGTCGTAGACCTCGGTGATCAAGTGATGCGCGCCGGCCTGCACACCCGGGACGGAAGAGCCGGCAAGCACGACGGCTAGCGCGAGTGCGTGGCCCCTCATGCTGATCCCTACTCTATCAAGAGACCCGCGGCAGCCAAAGCATCGCCGGGACGTTTGCTAGAGTAGTCTCAGGCACTCGATGCTTGCCAGCGACGAAACCTCCACAGCGTCCGGAAACGGGCACCAGCGGCGGCGGCTCCTGGTCGTCGAGGACGAGCAGAAGGTGGCGGAGGCCCTGCGGGAAGGGCTGGAGGGCGAGGGCTACGAGGTCACCGTCGAAACGACGGGCGAGGCCGCGTTCTTCCGGAGCAGCACGGAGACGTTCGACCTGGTCCTGCTCGATCTCGGGCTGCCCGGCCGGGACGGACTCGACATTCTCAGGGCGCTCCGCGACAGCGGCGTGGACACGCCCGTGCTGGTCCTGACGGCCCGCGACACGGTCGCCGACCGGGTCGGCGGCCTGAACACCGGCGCCGACGACTACCTGGTCAAGCCGTTCGCGTTCGAGGAGCTGCTCGCGCGGATACAGGCCGTCGTGCGGCGCGGGCGCGTGTCGACGCCGCCGCGCCTGGGCGTCGCCGACCTGCAGGTGGACCTGACGACGCGCCGGGTCGCCCGCGCCGGGCGGCCGATAGAGCTGACAGCCAAGGAGTTCGACCTGCTCGAGTACCTGCTGCGCTGCGAGCGCCGCGTCGTCTCCCGGGACACGCTGGCGCGCGAGGTCTGGCGGGACACGTACCGCAGCACGACGCTGGCCAACGTCATCGACGTCCACGTGTCGCGCCTGCGCCGCAAGGTCGATGGCGAAGGGCTGGTCAAGTTGATCCATACGGTGCGCGGCGTCGGTTTCGTCGTACGGGAGGGTGAGCCATGACCCGCTGGTGGTTTCCGCGCAGCCTGCGCGTGCGTCTGACGGTGTCCCACGTGGCGGCCATGCTGCTGGTGCTGATGGTATATGTGGCGGCAGTCTTCGCCCTCGTCGCCCGCAACGCCTCGCAGAGCCTCGACGACCGGTTGCGCGGCGACTTCCGCTGGGCCGCCGAGATGGCCCAGCAGGGCCCGGACGGCACGCTCACCTGGTTCGAGGGGGAGGACTGGGCCGAAGACAACCCCTGGCTCGTCGTCTCCCGCGAGAACGGGGCGCCCGTCTTTCGGACGGCCGTGGCCCGGCGGCTGCCGGTGCCGGGCAGCGAGGTCCTGGCGCACGATGCGGACGGCGGCATCGCCGCGCTGCCGACCGAGCTCGTCCCGTTCAGGATCCTCAGCGGCCGGGCGACGGTCGCCGGCCAGCCGGTGGTCATCCAGGTCGGCCGCTCCGAGGCGCTGATGCGGCAGGAGCTGTCGGCGCTCATGCTCGTCCTTGTTCTCGGCCTGCCCCTGAGCGTGGCCGTCGCCGGTCTGGGCGGCTACTGGCTCGCCAGGGGCGCGCTGGCGCCGGTCGAGCGCATGGCGGAGCGTGCGCGCGCGATCACGGCGGAGCGGCTCGGCGAGCGCCTCCCGGTCGACAACCCGCGCGACGAGCTGGGGCGGCTGGCGGAGGTGTTCAACGCCACGCTGGGACGGCTCGAATCGTCCTTCGACCAGATGCGGCAGTTCACCGCCGACGTCTCGCACGAGCTCCGGACGCCCCTCACCGCCATACGGAGCGTCGGCGAGGTGGGGCTGCGGGAACGGCGGGACGAGGCCGGCTACCGCTCCATCATCGGCAGCATGCTCGAGGACGCGGGCCGCCTGGCCAGCCTCGTCGACCGCCTCCTCACGCTCTCGCGCGCCGACCTCGGCGAGGTCAGGCTCTCGACCGATGCGATCGAGCTGGGCGAGCTGGCCGAGAACGTCGCCGCGGACCTCGGCGTGCTGGCCGAGGAGAAGAATCAGTCGCTGGCGGTCGATCGGCCGGGGCGGGCCCGCTGCCTCGGGGACCGGCTCGTGCTGCGGCAGGCGCTGATCAATCTGGTGGAGAACGCGATCAAGTACACGCCGGCGGGCGGCCGCGTGTACCTGCGCGCCACGACGGTGCGCGAGCAGGCGGTGGTCGAGGTCTGCGACAACGGTCCGGGCATCCCCGCCGAGCGCCGCCGACGCGTCTTCGACCGCTTCTATCGCGGCAGCCACCACCGATCCGGCGAAGCCGGGGCGGGTCTCGGCCTGGCGATCGCGAAGTGGGCCGTCGAAGCCAGCGGCGGCGAGCTCACATACGAGCCGGCCGCCGGCGGCGGCAGCCGCTTCTGCATCCGCCTGCCCGCCACCCACGCCGGGCAGGCAACAGCTTAGAAAACTACTGCGGGTCGGGGTTGTCGCTGCGCACGCGCCCGCGATCCTCGTCGCCCACCCAGTAGAGGTTGTGGCAGCGGTCGCACGAGCGGTACAGCGTCTCGCCGAGCTCGAAGACCAGCTCGGCGTCCCGGGCCGCCGCCGCCTCGTGCACGAGCAGGGCCGCGTCGGACATGTCCTGCGAGAGCTGCATCCAGCCCTCCTGGTCCCGCGCGCGGTCGCCGATCATCAGCAGGTTGGCCCCCTCGATGATGGTCATCGCCCCGTTGGCGACGACCGCCCAGTCCTCTTCGCTCTCGGGCTCCCACTCGTGACGGCCCTCGGCGGTGATGATCGTGCCCGACGAATCCCACACCGCATCGGCCGCAGGATCGAGAATCATGCTCATGAGCTCGGCGACGTTGGCCACCGGCCGCAGAGGCGACTCGGCCGGCTCGGAGCCGCAGCCGGCGACCAGGAACGTGCTGAACGCTACCAGTATCAGAAACCTTCGCATGCTCGTATCCCCAATCCCCGTGTGTGACCACCCGTATTCGACGCGGCGGCATCGGCCGGCCGCCGCAGAATTGTACACTGGCGGCCCCGGCGGGCAACCACATCCCCGAGGAGAGCAAGCATGATCGGACGCAGCCCGTCGTCGAACCCCGGCCGGCAAACGCGCCTGACCGCGGCCGCCCTGCTGGTCGTCCTCCCGGCGCTCGCGCTGCCGCCGGCCGCCGGCGCGCAGGCCGGCGAGCACTGGGTGGGCACGTGGGCCGCCGGCCTGCAGGCCCAGGCGCCGCCCGACCCGGCGTCCGGCCAGGACCCGGGCCAGAACCTGTTCGGACCGCTGGCGCGCGTCCGCAATCAGACGCTGCGGCAGATCGTGCGCGCGACGATCGGCGGCTCCCGCCTGCGGGTCGCGCTCACGAACGTGTTCGGCACGGAGCCGCTCGAGGTCGGCGCGGCCCACGCGGCCGTGCGCGCCGCCGGCGCGGCCATCGAGCCGGGCAGCGGGGCAGCCCTCACGTTCGGCGGCCGGGCCTCCGTCGCCATCGAGGCGGGCTCGACGGTCGTCAGCGACGCCGTCGACCTCGAGGTGCCGGCGCTCGGGCACCTTGCCGTCGACCTGTATCTGCCCGGCGACAACTGGGAGTCGAGCTCGCCGGCGTCGACGCTCCGCGGCGCCTGGACGACCGGCTACGTCTCCCCCGCCGGCGATCACAGCGGCGCGCTGGAGATGCCGGTCGAGGCCACGCTCCGGTCCTGGCTGTACCTGTCGAGGGTGGAGGTCGCGGCGCCGGCCGCGGCCCGGGTCGTGGTCGCCCTCGGCGACTCCATCACCGAAGGCTTCGGCTCGACCGCGGACGCCGACCGCCGCTGGCCCGACGTCCTCGCCGAACGGCTCGGCGCCGAGCTCGGCGCCGATGCGCCGGCGGTGCTCAACGTCGCCATCTCGGGCAACCGCCTGTTGCGGGGCAACGACGGTGCGTTCGGGACGACGGGCGGCGGCGACGCCGGCCCGCGGAATCCGAGCGCCGGCTTCGGCCCCGGCGCGCTCAGCCGCTTCGATCGCGACGTCCTGCTGCAGCCCGGCGTGACGCACGTGGTCGTTCTGGAATCGATCAACGACATCGGGATGGCCGGGGACGCGGCGGCGCCCACCGTGGAGGAGCTGATTGCCGGGCACCGCGCGCTGATCCAGCGCGCGCGCTCGCACGGCCTCACGGTCTACGGCGGCACGCTGACCCCGTTCGAGGGCGCGCTCTACTTCACCGAGGCGGGCGAAGCCAAGCGGCAGGCCGTGAACGAGTGGATCCGCAACAGCGGGGAGTACGACGCGGTCATCGACTTCGACGCCGTGGTGCGCGACTCCGCCGACCCGCGCCGTTTCCTGCCGCTGTACCACCCCGGAGACTGGCTCCATCCGAACGACGAGGGCTACCGCGCGATGGGCGAGGCAATCGACCTGACGCTCTTCAGCGCGCCGCGCTGACGGCCCGCGCGCGCCCGGCGGCGGGGCGACGGGGCGGGTCACCCGGGCGGGAAACGCGGCGGTGCGCCGCCGACCGCCCGGGCGCCCGGCCTGCCGGTCTCTCAGTTGCCGGCAATCCTGAACTTCTGGACGCGCCGGTTGCGCCCCACCTCGGCGCCGAACACGTTGCCACGCGAATCGACGGCGATGTGGTGCAGGTTCGTGAGCTGGCCCGGCTCGCTGCCCAGCGAGCCGAACTCGCCGACCGTCTCGAGGGTCCGGCGGTCGATCAGCCACACCTTGCCGTTGTTGAAGTCGTTGGCGTAGATGAGCCGCTGCTCGGGATCGGGCGAGAACGCGATCCGCGCCACGGTGCTGGGTCCGGGACCGCCCCGATTGACGAAGCCCTGCATCACGTAGTCCCCGGCCACGGTGAAGACCTGGATCCGCCGGTTGCCGCGGTCGGCCACGTACACGTGACCGTCGTTCGACACCCCGAGGCCGTGGACGATGCCGAACTGCTCCGGCCCGGTTCCCATCGTCACCAGCGGGTCCTCCCGCGGCGCGGGGGCCGGCCGCGCCACGCCGATCTCGTACGCGTCCTCGGGCTCGTTGCCGAAGGCGCCCCACTGACGCTTGTAGGCGCCGCTGTCCGCGTCGAGCACCCACACCCGGCGGTTGCCGTAGCCGTCCGCCACGAACGCCTCGTTGGTCGGGGCGTACACCGACACGTCCGCCGGCTGGCGCGGATTGTCGGTGTCGGCGTTGCCGCCGCTCGCGCCGTAGCTGCCCTTCTGGAACAGGAACTCCCCGTCGCGGGTGAACTTGAGGATCATGTCGTCCGCCCGGTCCGACACGCCGTTGCCCGCGCGCGGGTTGATGCCGGTGATCCAGACGTTGTCCTGGTGGTCGACGAAGATGCCGTGCTCGGTGTCCGGCCAGTCGTAGCCCTCGGCCGGCCCGCCCCAGGCCTGGACGAATGCCCCGTTCGCGTCGAACTCCATCACCGCGGGCGCCGCGTTCGCGGACTGCTCTTCCGGAACGGTCCGGGGCCGCGAGAGCACCCACACGTGGTCGCGCGCGTCGACCGCGACCGACGTCGGGACGCCCATGACCCAGCCGTTGGGCAGCGCGGGCGGGAACGACGGATCGAGCTCGTAGGCCGGCACGCCGGCCCCCGGCCCCTGACCGGCCTCCGCCGCGCCCAGTCCGGCGCCGGCAGCGGCCACGGCCGCGGCGATCACGAGCGGGAGCCGCGCGAGACGCAACTTTGTCGTCATGCTTTCGAACATTTCTTCTTCTCCTCGATTTGCCTGCAGCGTTCAATCCGTCAACGGCGATGGGGTGCGCCGCCGCATGCCGCTTGCGGCGGAAAGGGCGTAATACTATAGAATACCGCCCCGAAAGCACCGTCCCGTTCACCGTCAGGAATCCCCGCATGGAACGCATCGCCGCAACCGCCGCTCTCCTGCTCGTGTCTGCCGCGCTCGCCGGCGCCCAGGCGCCGGACGGCATGATCGAGTGGCCGTACGTCGGCTCCGAGCAGGCGCACACCAAGTACTCCGCTGCCGGCGACATCACCGCCGCCAACGTCGCCGAGCTGGAGATCGTCTGGCGCTGGGAGCCGAACGAGATGCCGCTCCCGGAGTACGGCACGCGGCCGGGCGCGTTCCAGGCGACCCCCATCATGGTCGACAACGTCCTCTATCTGTCGACCATGTACACGCGCGTGGCGGCCCTCGACGCGGAGACGGGCGCCGAGCTGTGGACGTTCGATCCCCGGGCCTACGAAGGGGGGCCCCGGGGCGCCGGGCCGGGGGGCTTCAAGCACCGCGGCATCGCGTACTGGCGCGACGGGGACGACGCCCGGATCTTCCTCAACAGCCGCGACCGGCTCTACGCCATCGATGCCGCGACGGGTGAGCTGGACGCCGGGTTCGGCGCGGACGGCAGCGTCCTGCTGACCGAGGGCCACGGCCGGCCGGTCAGCCGCTTCGACTTCGACCAGACGTCGCCGCCGGTGGTTTTCGAGGACCTGGTGATCGTGGGCAGCCGGGTGCCCGACCGGGTGCAGCGGCGCTTCGACCCGCCGGGGACGGTGCAGGCCTACGACGCGCGGACGGGCGAGCGGCGCTGGGTGTTCTTCACCATCCCGCAGTCGAACGACGACTTCGGGGCCGACACGTGGGAGGACGAGTCGTGGCGCTACACGGGCCACGCCAACGTGTGGGGGCTGATGTCGCTCGACGCCGAGCGCGGCCTGCTGTACGTGCCGACGAGCACGCCGAGCGGCGACTACTGGGGCGGCCGGCGGCTGGGGGCGAACCTGTTCGCCGAATCGCTGGTGTGCCTGGACGCGCGCACGGGCGAGCGGCAGTGGCACTTCCAGGCGGTGCACCACGGGGTGTGGGACTACGACTTCAACTCGGCGCCGAACCTGGTGACGATCACGGTGGACGGGCGCGAGATCGACGCGGTGGCGGAGGTGTCGAAGCAGGGCTTCACGTACGTGTTCGACCGGGTGACGGGCGAGCCGGTGTGGCCGATCGAGGAGCGTCCGGTGGACACGGAGACGGACGTGCCGGGCGAGGTGCTGTATCCGACGCAGCCGTTCCCGACCAGGCCGCCGCCGTTCAGCGGACAGGGCGTGTCGCTGGAGGACGCGAACGACCTGACGCCGGAGATCCACGCCCTGGCGGTGGCCGAGATGCAGCAGTTCCGGCTGGGGCCGCTGTTCACGCCGCCGAGCCTGCGGGGCACGCTGATGCGGCCGACCACCAGCGGCGGCGCGGACTGGGGCGGCGCGGCCTTCGACCCGGAGACCGGCCTGTTGTACGTGCGGACGTCGGAAGGCACGGACACGAACCAGGTGTGCCTGAACACCGGCGACGACGCGGACGTGGACGTCGAATACAGCAACAACTGCCCGCACGGCGCCGCGGCCATGATCTTTCAGCTCGCCAACCGGCCCGGCGCCGCCCAGGTCGCGCGCAGCCAGCTCGGTCCCATTCCGCTGATCAAGCCGCCGTATGCGTACCTGGTGGCGATCGACCTGAACGCGGGCGAGATCGCCTGGCGGGTGCCGTTCGGCGAGGGCAGCCGGATCATCCGCAACCATCCCTTGCTGCGCGGCGTCGATCTGCCCGAGCGGCTCGGCACGCGCGGCAACCCCGGACCGCTGGTGACGAAGGGCGGCCTGGTGCTGCTCGGCGGCGGCGATCCGTATCTGTATGCGTTCGACAAGGCGACGGGCGCGGAGATCTGGCGCGGCGCGACGCCGTTCCGGACGAGCGCGAACCCGATGACCTACCGGGCGCGGTCGGGCCGGCAGTTCGTCGTCATCGCGACGGGCGCCGGGCCCGACGCCGCGCTCGTCGCCTTCGCGCGACCCGACTAGTCATGTGCGTGCCGACCCGGAACAGTTGCCGGAACAGTTGGAGGTTCCCTTGATGATGACGATGACGACAACGACGAGGATGACGACTCAGTCGCGGAACGGAGCGCTGCGCCTCGCGACAGCCTGCGGTCTGCTCGGCCTGCTGGCTGCCGTGCCCGCCGCGGCGGCGCAGGACCACCCCGGCCTGGCCGCCTACGAGAAGGTCTGCGCGACCTGCCACGGACCGGAAGGCGCCGGCGGTCTGGCGCCCGCCCTGGCCCCCCTGAGCTACGACGGCGACTACGTGCTGGCCATCGTCCGCGAGGGCTATGGACAGATGCCGCCCATCTCGTCCCGCGAGCTCTCCGACGAGGAGGTGGCGCAGGCCGTCGAGTACCTGCGGGCGCCCGGCGCGGCGGCCGAGGCCAGCGCGCCGGCAGCCGCCCAGGAGGCGGCCGCCGCGGAGCATCCGGATCTGAGCGGCATCTGGCAGGCGGTCAACGCGGCCTCGTGGAACCTCGAGGACCACAACGCCGAGGACGGCGTGCCGGCCGGCCTGAGCGTGGTCGTCGGCGGCTCGATCCCGTACCGCGACGACGCGCTGGCGCAGCGCCAGGCCAACTTCGAGAACCGGCTGGCCGACGACCCGGTGCGCCAGTGCTTCCTGCCCGGCGTGCCGCGCATCATGTACATGCCGTTCCCGTTCCAGATCATCCAGACGCCCGACCACCTGGTGATGACGTTCGAGTTCGCCCACACGGTCCGGATCATCTACACCGACGGCAGCCCGCACCCGCTGCCGAACGACTTCTGGATGGGGGACTCGCGCGGACACTGGGAGGGCGACACCCTGGTCATCGACACGACCCACTTCAACGACCAGACCTGGTTCGATGCGTCGGGCAACTTCCACAGCAACCAGCTCCACGTCGTCGAGCGCCTGACCCCGCAGGGCGACAACCACATCATGTACGAGGCGACCATCGAGGATCCGGAGGTGTTCACCGCGCCCTGGACGATTCGCATGCCGCTCTACCGGCGCCTGGAGGAGAACCTCCAGATCCTCGACTACGACTGCGTCGACTTCTTCCTCGACGCGCTGATCGAGGGTGACGGAGAGCCCCGGTGACGAGCAGGAGGACACGAACCATGCGTACGACCATCGCTGTTGCCGCTCTCGGTCTCAGTCTGCTGTCGGCTCCTCCGCCGGCGGTCGCGCATCACGCGTTCTCGGCCGAGTTCGATGCCGACCGGCCGCTGCAGCTGCTCGGCACCGTCACCCGCACCGAGTGGATCAACCCGCACTCGTGGATCCACATCGACGTCGAGGACGAGGACGGCAACGTCGAGAGCTGGGCCATCGAGTGCGGCGCGCCCAACGCCCTGATCCGCCGCGGCCTCAACAAGAACTCGGTGCCCGCCGGGACCGTGCTCGTCGTCGACGGCTTCGGCGCCAAGGACGGCTCGAACACCGCCAACGCCCGCGACATCACGCTGCCCGACGGCTCGCAGTTCTACGTCGGCTCGTCCGGCACCGGCGCGCCCGGCCAGCCGTAGGCGCAGGTCCGACGATGCGTTGCAATATCCCGGTGCGTGCCGCCGGCCCCGCGCTGGCGGCGCTGGCGGCGCTGGCCCCGGCCGCCGCCGGCCAGCAGGTCGACATCCTCGATACGCAGATCCAGTACAACCGGGGCCAGAACGTGGCGCCGTTGTACGAAGGCTGGATCCGCAATCCCGACGGCACCATCGACATGTGGTTCGGCTACCTCAACCAGAACTACGAAGAGGTGCTGCACGTGCCGGTCGGGCCCGACAACCGCGTCGAGCCCGGCGGGCCGGACCGCGGCCAGCCCGCCGTGTTCGTCCCGCGCCGCCGGCAGGGCGGGGCGGTCGCCCGGCGCGAGAACTACGTGTTCCGGGTGTCGCTGCCCGCCGACTTCGGCGAGGAGGACGAGGTCGTGTGGACGGTGACCGCCCACGGCAAGACGGATCGGGCCGTAGGCACCCTGCTCGACCTGTACGCGCTGCAGGGACCACCGGGAGGCAACACGCCCCCCGCCGTCAGCCTCACGGCCGATCGAACCTCCGCCGGCGTCGGCGAGACGGTCGCGTTGACCGCCACGGTCAGCGACGACGGGCTGCCGGAGGATGCGCGCCAGCCGGGCCACGTGCGGTGGCTCCGCTACCGCGGCCCGGGAGCCGTCACGTTCGATCCGCCCCGGTCGACGTTTCCCGAGGCTGACGGTCCCCTCGCCGACCGCGAGTTCAGCACCCGCGCCACGTTCAGCCAACCCGGGACGTACGAGCTGCGGGCCGCCGTCAACGACGGCGACATGAACCAGGCCGGCTGGCCGCGGATCCCCGCCACGACTTTCGCGTCCCTGACCATCGAGGTACGCCCCGAATGAGGGGGTAGCCATGACGTTCGTCGCGACGCTCGAGCCGGCAGCCGTCTGGAGCCACTTCGACGCGATCCTGACCATTCCGCGCGCCTCGAAGGACGAGGCCCGGATGCGCAGCCACGTCGTGGATGCCGCGGCCCGGCGCGGCTGCAGCCACGCGGTCGACGCCGCCGGCAACGTCGTGGTGCGCAAGCCGGCCGCCGCCGGGCACGAGACCGCGCCGGTCACGATTCTCCAGTCGCACCTCGACATGGTGCAGGAGAAGAACGCCGACGTCGCCCACGACTTCGCGACCGACGCCATCGTCCCGCGGCGGGACGGCGACTACCTGCAGGCAACCGGCACCACGCTCGGATCCGACAACGGTATCGGCGTCGCGGCCATGCTCGCGGTCATGGAGGCGACCGATCTGGTCCACGGACCGCTGGAGCTGCTGTTCACGATCGACGAGGAGACCGGCCTCACCGGCGCGGCGCAGCTCGATGCCGGCCTGCTGGCCGGACGGCGGCTCATCAACCTCGATTCCGAGGAGGAAGGACTCGTCTACGTCGGCTGCGCGGGGGGCGGCGACACGCGCATCACGCTCGGCGTCGCGCCCGCCGCCGCGGGGGACGACGAGGTGGCGGTGCCGCTGGCGCTGACGGGCCTCAAGGGGGGGCACTCCGGCGTTGACATCCACCTGCAGCGCGGCAACGCGGTCGCCCTGCTGGCGCGGGCGCTGTGGGCGGCGCACCTGCGGGCGCCGTTCCGCCTGAGCCGGCTCGAGGGCGGCAGCGCGCACAACGCGATCCCGCGCGAGGCCTTCGCCACGGTCGTGCTCGGCGCCTCCGAGCGGGAACGCGTCGTGGCGGCCATCCGCGACGAGTTCGCCGCGATTCGGGACGAGTACCGGCCGGCCGACCCCGCGATGGCGCTGGCGGTCGGCGGCGCGGAGCCGGCGGACACGGCCTGGACCGCCGCGGCCACGACCGCGGCGCTGCGACTGATCGTGGGCCTGCCGCACGGCGTCGACGCGATGAGCTACGACATCCCGGACCTGGTCGAGACGAGCAACAACCTCGCCACGGTCAAGGGCGAGAACGGATCGCTCGTCATCACGACGAGCTCCCGCTCATCGATCGACGCCGCCCTCGACGCGCTCCGCCGCCGCATCCGCGCGACCGCCGAGCTGGCCGGCGCCGCGGTGGACCAGCGTCCCGCCTACCCGGGCTGGAAGCCGAACCTCGACTCGCGCCTGCTCGAGGTCGTCAAGACCGTCCACGCGCGGGAGCTGGGCGCGGTGCCCGGCGTCAAGGCGATTCACGCCGGGCTCGAGTGCGGCATCATCGGCAGGAAGGTGCCGGGCATGGACATGATCTCGTTCGGCCCGGTCATCGAGTTCCCCCACTCGCCGGACGAACGCGTCCACATCGAGTCCGTGGGCCGCTTCTACCGCCTGCTGACGGCGACCCTCGCCGCCCTCGCGCAGGACTCCTAGCCGGCGAAGCTGGAGCCGCCGTCCGCGTCAGCGGCGCTTCCCTCGCCGCCGGATGCCGGCGTCTCCGCACCGGCCTGCTTCCGCGACCCCGTGTCCCGCCCGGCGTAGAGCCCGCCGGCGAAGCCGATGACCGCGAAGAAGATGTTCGCGAACACCTGCCGCATCTCCCCCGTCAGATTGCCCGACGCGAGCAGGATGCCGCCCGAGCCCACCACGAGCAACAGGAGCAGGGTGCTCGTCGAGGAGCGCGAGAATCCCGACCCCTTCGTGAAGAAGAACCCAATCAGCGCGACCAGATTGATGGCCGCGACGGCAATCAGCACCCACTCCTGAAACTCGAAGTCCATCGGCTCCCTCCGCTACTTCGAAAATACCATGAAATTGACCGCGTCCCCATAAATATGGAAATATGGCCCCATGAAGACGACCATCGAGCTGCCCGACGCCACGTTCCGGCAGGCGAAGGTGCTCGCGTCCAGCCACGGCATGACCCTCAAGCAGCTCTTCACCGAAGCGCTCGAGGACAGGCTGCGCCGCGATGTGGCCGACCGCGCCAGAGTCGGGCGGGAGGCGCCCTGGATGGCCGGGTTCGGCGCGCTGGCCGATCTCGCGGCCGAAAACCGCCGCCTCGCCCGCGTCATCGATGACGAGTTCGAAACGCTGGCGCCGGACGACATCGCGTGATTCTCGACACCAACGCGTTGTCGGCATGGGCGGAGGGACGCCCGGCGGCGGGCGCCGCGCTGCGGTCCGCCGGCCGCCTCGTCGTGCCCAGCATCGTCCTGGGCGAATACTATTTCGGCATTCGCCAGTCGCGGCGTCGCCGCCGCTACGAAGACTGGCTGCGCCGCTACCTGCCGCTGGTCGATATCGCCGTCGTCACCCACGCGACGGCCGGCGTCTACGCCGATCTGCGCCTGGAGCTCAGGCGCGCCGGCAATCCAATCCCGAGCAACGATGCCTGGATCGCCGCCCTCGCCCGTCAGCACAACCTCCCCGTGCTGAGCAACGACGCCCATTTCGACGTGGTACCGGGCGTCGAGCGCTTGCCGTTCTGAAGCCGCGGACCGGCGCACGCGCCGCGGCATTGGTGACGCACCGCGGCATGTGCCATGATCGGGGAGCCCCGGCGCCGCGCGACTGGCCGCCGGGGCCGGAAGGCGGAGACAGACTGATGAAGGGCACTCACCGTCGCGTTCGCAGGCTGGGGCATGCACGGCGCCGGGCGGCAGCGCTGGCAGCCACGTTGGTGCTGGGTGCGACCGCGGCGGCGCCCGCGCTGGGACAGGACGGCGCTTCCGGCGAGTGGACCCACTACGCCGGCGGCGTCGACGGCCACAAGTACTCGCCGCTGGACCAGATCTCCCGGGAGAACGTCGAGCAACTGCGCGTGGCGTGGCGCTACCCGTCGCCCGATCTCGCGTTCCAGGACGATCCGATCCTCCGCCGCTCGCGCAACGAGGACACGCCGCTGATGGCGAACGGCCAGCTCTACAGCATCACGGGCCTCGGCATCATCTCGGCGCTCGACCCGGCCACGGGAGAGGTCCGCTGGGTGCACGACCCCGAGAGCTACGCGCTGGGGCGTCCGAACAACGGGGGTTTCCTGCAGCGCGGCATGGGCTACTGGACGGACGGCGCGGAGGAGCGGCTGCTGATCGGCACCGCCGACGCCTACCTGCTGTCGCTCGACGCGCGGACCGGCCAGCCCGACCCGGCGTTCGGGGAAGACGGCAAGGTCGACCTGACCATCGGCATTCGGGACGTCGTCCGCAGCACCAACTTCTCGGCGCGGCGGCCCCTGGTCGCCGGCGACATCGTCGTCGTGGGCAACTCGATCGGCGACTCCTCGCGCACGCGGCGGATGCCGCCCGGGGACGTGCAGGCGTACGACGTGCGCACGGGGCGCAAGCTCTGGACCTTCCACACCATCCCGCGCGAGTACGAAGCGGGCTACGAGACCTGGCTGAACGGATCGGCCGAGTACACGGGCAACGCGAACGTCTGGGCCGGCATGGCGTACGACCCGGAGCTCGACTACGTGTACATGGCCACCTCCACCCCGACCAACAACTTCTACGGCGGCGAGCGGCCCGGCGACAACCTGCTACGCCGAGAGCATCGTCTGCGTGGAGGCGCGGACCGGCGCGCGCGTCTGGCACTTCCAGGCCATCCATCACGGCATCTGGGACTACGACTTCGCCGCCATGCCGGTGCTCGGCGACATCACCGTCGACGGGCGCACGATCAAGGCCATCATGCAGGTGAGCAAGCAGGCGTTCACCTACGTGTTCGACCGCGCGACCGGCGAGCCGGTCTGGCCCATCGACGAGCGGCCCGTGCCGCCGTCGACCGTGCCCGGCGAGGTGGCGGCGCCGACGCAGCCCTTCCCCACCCGCCCGCCGGCGTTCGACCTGCAGGGCACGGGCGAGGACAACCTGATCGACCTGACGCCGGAGCTGCGGCGGCGCGCGCTCGAGAAGCTGCGGCAGTTCGACTACGGGCCGCTCTACACGCCGCCGACGGAGCGCGGCACCCTGATGCTGCCGGGCCTGATCGGGGCGGCGAGCTGGGGCGGCGCCGGGTTCGACGCCGAGACCGGCATCCTGTACGTGCCGTCGCGCACGTCGCCGTCCATCGCCCGGCCGACCCGGCCCGGCGAGCGGCGGCGCAGCATCCCGCTCCGGGTCGGCGCCGACACGACGGTCGAGGGCATTCCCCTCTTCAAGCCGCCCTGGGCGCGGCTCACGGCGTTCGACATGAACCGGGGCGAGGTCCTGTGGATCAGCCCGCTCGGCGACGGGCCCCGCAACCACCCGCTGCTGCGCGACCTCGATCCGCCCCCGCTCGGCGACCACATCGACGGCCAGAGCGTGCTGGTGACGAAGGAGCTCGCCTTTGCCGCCGTCTGGCGCCGCGACCGCCGCGACGGGACCCGCCTGACGCCGAGCTGGGAGCCGTGGGGCGACCCGGACGCCGGGCGCAAGCTGATCTACGCCTTCGACAAGCGGGACGGCGAGCTGCTCCACGTCGTCGAGCTCGACGGCTTCGCGGCCTCGGCGCCCATGACGTATCTTCACGAGGGCAGGCAGTACATCGCGGTGGCGGTCGGCGGCAACGAGGACAATGCCCTGGTGGCGCTGAGCCTGCCCGACTGACCAGCCGGCAACCGACGGACGAACCTTATGCCAAGCATGTCGCCCACCCGCCCGCAGGCGGGCCTGTCGCTCGTTCTCGTCTCGGCGCTGCTCGCGTGGCTCCCGGCGCCGCCCGCCGCGCAGGAGCCGCGGACGGTCTGGGACGGCGTCTACACGGAGGCGCAGGCCACGCGCGGCGAGCAGGTGTACCAGGACGAGTGCACCTTCTGCCACCTCGACGACCTGATGGGCGACGCGTTCGCCACGCCGCTCGTCGACGACGCGTTCACGTTCCGCTGGGACGGCAGCTCGGTCGGCGACCTGATGACCGTCATTCAGGTCACGATGCCAGCCGACCGACCGCAGACGCTCAGCGACGCGGCCGTCGCGGACGTCATCTCCTTCCTGCTCAAGATGAACGAGTACCCCGCCGGCGACGAGGAGCTGGCCGCCGACCAGGCCGCGCTGGAGGCGATCTCCATCGTCGCGGCGCCGGGGCCGTAGGCGAGTGCGGCAACGGGTACCAAAGCGCGCACCGTCGCCCGTCGTCTTGTGGATCTACCCGCCTGCCCGATCCCCCAGAGATCCAGGTTCAGGGGTTGTCTCGCGCCAGAAGCGATCGCACTGCGCTGCGCCAGCCTACCGGCCCTGCCACGCTTCCGCGCACTCGTCGCGGCCACCGCAGGCACCATCCCCACGCCTACCCATCCGCCACCGCCACCACGTCGCCCGGTCCGCATCAACGACCAAATGCGCCCCAACCTCCCTCCGACCCACCCGCGGCGTCGACTCTGTTGTGGCCTCCACACCCGCCGTGTCACCGACTCTCGGCGCACGTCTGCCATCATTCCCGAGCCGCCAGCGCCGGGTCCTTCTTGGGCGATTGCTGGGCTATACTTTCGCGTGTTACCGGCTCATGCCGACTGCTTGATGTCTGCTGGCCTTCCCTGGACTCCGCCGCCAGGTAGAATCCCTCTGACCTGATGAATCGATTCACGCGCGCCGTCTTTCGACGATATAAGGCTCTACGGCACTTTTCCGTCGCATTCGAGGATTTCAATGTCCTTGTTGGCCCCAACAATGCCGGAAAGTCAACTATCATCGGCGCATTTAGAATCCTCTCCGAAGGACTCAGGATTGCCGCGGCGAGGAAGCCCCAGTATCACCACGCCCTCGAGGCATACGGCTATCAAGTTCCGCTCAACGACGTACCGGTAGCCACCGAGGCCATTTTTACGAGTCTCCTCAAATTCGTGTGGGTAGCGGTGGCTCCAGCTTGATGCCTCCGCAGCAGAGGTACAGCATCGAGATGAGCGGACGGTGTGAGTGGAAGCCGTAGGCGCGCCGTGCGATGACGCGGAGCTTGTTGTTGATGCCCTCGACGGGGCCGTTGGTCAAGCGTGTTTATGATGTCAGGATCGGCTTTGTGCCCGTACTGGGCCCGGTCGAACACAACGAGCCACTGTACCAGAAGGAGGCAGCGCGTCTGGCCCTACTCACCCATCGAGCATCCAGAAATTTTAGCCTGGAAAATTCATGAGGCGCCCGGCCTGAGTAGAGACACAAAAGCCTCCGTGTGCTAAAACGCTGTTGACGACAGATGTTTTCGGCACGACGGAGGCTCTTGCGTGACGGACCCCACGATAGCACAGTCTGTTCTGTTCCCCGATCTGTTCGACAAGCCGCTCGTGGCCACGTTCGACCGCGAGCAGTCGAGCTCGGATGGCGGCGCCGTGCTGCTCAAGGCCGCCGAGCGCGTCTACGGGTTGGTCAAGGCATTCGGCCGGTGTCTGATTGACCGCCGGGCACCGGAGAAGGTCCGGCACACGCTCGAGGACCTGGTGGGCCAGCGGGTGTTCGGCATCGCCTGCGGCCATCCCGACGGCAACGATTCGGACCAGCTCGCCGATGATCCGATCCACAAGTTGCTGCTCGGGCGCGACCCGGTGGCGGGCGGTCGGCTGGCGTCGCAGCCGACGGTCTCGCGGTTCGAGAACGGTGCGGGCCGCGTCGCGCTCTATCGGCTCGGGCGCGAGTTGGCGGCGTCGGTCATCGAGCGGCATCGCCGCCGGCTGCGCGGGCGGGTGCGACGCATCACGATCGACCTCGACCCGACCGACGACCCGACGCATGGCGCGCAGCAGCTGACCATGTTCAACAGCTACTACGACAGCTGGTGCTACCTGCCATTGCTGGCCTTTGTGAGCTTCGACCGTGAGGCGGAGCAGTATCTGTGCGCGGCCGTGCTGCGGCCCGGCACGGCGCAGGCGTCCGACGGCACGCTGGGCGTGCTGTGTCGGCTGCTCGCGCTGCTGCGGTCCGCGTTTCCCGAGGCGCGCTTTCTCGTCCGGCTCGACGGCGGCTTCGCCACGCCAGAGATCTTCGACTTCCTCGATGCCGAACCGCGGCTCGACTACGTCGTGGCGATGGCCAGGAACGCCGTGCTGTTGCGGGCTGCCGAGCACGTCATGGTGGCGGCCCGCACCGAGAACATGCTGCGCGAGAAGACGGCGCACTTCTACCTCGACACCCGCTATCGCGCGGGCACGTGGGCTCGTGAGCGCCGCGTGGTGATCAAGGCCGAAGTCGTGCAGCTCACCGGCCGGCAGCCGCGGGACAACCCGCGCTTCGTCGTGACCAATCTGCGCCAGACGCCGCGCTTCATCTACGAGAAGGTCTACTGCGGGCGCGGCGACATCGAGAACCGCATCAAGGAACTGCTCGACGGCTTGCAGATCGACCGCACGAGCTGCACCAGGTTCTGGGCAAACCAGCTGCGGGTCCTGCTGACGGCCGCCGCCTACGTGCTCATGCAGGAACTGCGGCTGAGGGCCGCCCGCACCGCCTGCGCCCGCACCCAGGTGACTTGGCTGCGCGACCGGTTGCTCAAGGTCAGCGTCCACGTCGTCCGCTCCGTCCGCCGGCTCGTCCTGCACCTGCCGCGAGCGACCCCATACCGCGACGTCTGGCGGCACCTCGCCCTCGCGCTCGGGGCGCGCGCCGGATAGCGCGCCGTCGCCACGGCAACCTCCGCGCCCCGGATGCTCGCCAGCGCCCCTGCGCCCGACCTGTCGGCGCTTGCCACCTCATGCGTGCCGTCACCTCGCCCCGGCCACTGCACCACGCTGCCACCTACCACGCGCCGCGTCCGAAAACGTCCTTCGCGCGACGATCAGGCCCTGCCTGGGACCGATTCGATAACCTCACGAATTTTCCGGGTGGTATCCTAGCCCGGATTATGCGTGAAGGTGGGGTTGGCGACGAGACGCAAGGGCCTTCCGTGTGGTACAAACGTTGTGCTACCAAACGTTTAGCCACAACGGAGGCCCTTGCGTGACGGACCCCACGATAGCACAGTCTGTTCTGTTCCCCGATCTGTTCGACAAGCCGCTGGTCGCCACGTTCGACCGCGAGCAGTCGAGCTCGGATGGCGGCGCCGTGCTGCTCAAGGCCGCCGAGCGCGTCTACGGACTGGTCAAGGCGTTCGGCCGGTGTCTGGTCGACCGCCGGGCACCGGAGAAGGTCCGGCACACGCTCGAGGACCTGGTCGGCCAGCGGGTGTTCGGCATCGCCTGCGGTCATCCCGACGGCAACGATTCGGACCGGCTCGCCGACGACCCGATCCACAAGCTGCTGCTCGGGCGCGACCCGGTGGCGGGCGGTCGGCTGGCGTCGCAGCCGACGGTCTCGCGGTTCGAGAACGGTGCGGGCCGCGTCGCGCTCTATCGGCTGGGGCGCGAGCTGGCGACGTCGGTCATCGAGCGGCATCGTCGCCGGCTGCGCGGGCGGGTGCGACGCATCACGATCGACCTCGACCCGACCGACGACCCGACGCATGGCGAGCAGCAGTTGACGTTCTTCAACGGGCACTACGACAGCTGGTGCTACCTGCCATTGCTGGCCTTTGTGAGCTTCGACCGCGAGGTCGAGCAGTATCTGTGCGCGGCGGTGCTGCGACCCGGCAAGGCCCAGGCGCCCGACGGCACGCTGAGCGTGCTGTGTCGATTGCTCCCGCTGCTGCGGTCCGCGTTCCCCAAGGCACGCTTTCTCGTCCGTCTCGACGGGGGCTTCGCCTGCCCGGAGGTCTTCGACTTCCTCGATGCCGAGCCGCGGCTCGACTACGTCGTGGCGATGGCCAAGAACGCCGTCCTGCTGCGGGCTGCCGAGCCCGTCATGGTGGCGGCCCGCACCGAGAACATGCTGCGTGAGAAGACGGCGCACTTCTACCTCGACACCCGCTATCGCGCGGGCACGTGGGCTCGTGAGCGCCGCGTGGTGATCAAGGCCGAAGTCGTGCAGCTCACCGGCCGGCAGCCGCGGGACAACCCGCGCTTCGTCGTGACCAATCTGCGCCAGACGCCGCGCTTCATCTACGAGAAGGTCTACTGCGGGCGCGGCGACATCGAGAACCGCATCAAGGAACTGCTCGACGGCTTGCAGATCGACCGCACGAGCTGCACCAAGTTCTGGGCAAACCAGCTGCGGGTCCTGTTGACGGCCGCCGCCTACGTGCTCATGCAGGAACTGCGGCTGAGAGCCGCCCGCACCGCCTGCGCCCGCACCCAAGTGACCTGGCTGCGCGACCGATTGCTCAAGCTCGGCGCCAACGTCGTCCGCTCCGTCCGGCGCCTCGTTGTGCACCTGCCGCGGGCAACGCCCGACCTCGACGCGTGGCGCCAAATCGCCCTCGCACTCGGGGCGCGCGCCGGGTAGCGCCCCGTCGCAGCTTCCCCCTCAGCTCGCGGAATCCACACAGGCGCCTGGGGCGCCCTGTCGGCGAAGCTGTCCGCGTCTGGCGCCTCGTACGCCCCGTAACCACGCCACGCCGCTCCACCACGCTGCCACCTGCCACGTGCGGCGACCGCAGACCTCTCTCGCTCAACGATCAGGGCTCGGCCAGCGACCGATTCGACGACGTCATGAATTTTCCGGGCTAGGAGTCTGCGCCGCAGGAGATTTGCGGCACGAAAGGGTCGTGAGTTCACGACCTGAGTCACGTGCCGGGGCAACGGTGTCGGTCGGCAGGGCGCGGTAGATTTTGCGGCCGTTGACGAACCGAAGGCGAAAATCAGTCATCACGGGCCACATGGCCCGCCAGAGGCCGCGATCCGCGTCGATTTGTCGCCGTTGCGAGCCTCATGCCCCGCCCTCTACGTCGCCTTCAGCACGTGCAGGCGCTTGACGTTGAGCGCCAGGCACACCAGGTCCCACTCGCACCGCGCCTTCGCCAGTCCACGCAGGCTGAAGCGCCGGAAGCCCAGCACGTGCTTGATCCAGCCGTTGGGAGCCTCCGACAACCACTTGCGCTGCGCATACACCGCCCGGCCCGCCTTCGTCTTCAGCTTGTCTATCATCCGACCCGTCGCCGGATGTTCCTCCAGATTGCGGGTAACCGCCTGCTTGCCCTCCCGGCCCGCCGCCACATACCCGTCAACGCCCCGCCGTTCCAGGTCCGTCAAGTCTCGCTCGTTGCAGTACCCCGCGTCGGCCAGCACCGTCGCCGGCTGCGCGTCAAGCGTCTCGTTGACCGTGTCGAGCAACACCGGCAACTCACCCTGGTCGCTCGCGTTCGCCGTCAGACCCGTTGCCACCACCAACTGGTGCTCGGCGTCCACCGCCACCTGCGCGTTGTAGCACTGCTGGAAGCCCTCGTTGCTCGTCATCATGATCGAGCTTTCCGGGTCCGTGAAGTTGCTCTGCGCCTTCTCGTCCGGCTCGCCATACGCCCGCTTGTACGGCCGCCCGCCCTTCGGGTTCCGGTCCTGCCCAGGTTGCCGACCCCGCGCGTCGTCCGCCGCCCGAGCCGCCGCTTCCAACCGCGCCTTCGCCGCCCGGATCGCTGCCAGACGCGCCTCCCGCCGACGCAACTCCGCCGGCAACTCATCGCCCCGAACCTCGGCGCCCAAGCACGCATCCTCGGTCTCGTCGGTCTCGTCCGCCTGGCGCAACAGCGCCGCGACCTCGCCTTCCAGACGCCGTTCCGCCTCCGCCATCCGGTCGTAGCTCATCGCCTTGCGCTTGCTCGCGTTCGCACGCACCTTCGTCCCGTCGACCGACAGCTTGCCGAGGCGAGCCAGACCCAACTCCTGCGCCAGACGCACCACCTCCACGAACAACGCTAACCGAAGACAGAACTTGTACTTCCCGTATTTGTTTAGCCCGGAAAATTCATGACGTCGTCGAATCGGTCGCTGGCCGAGCCCTGATCGTTGAGCGAGAGAGGTCTGCGGTCGCCGCACGTGGCAGGTGGCAGCGTGGTGGAGCGGCGTGGCGTGGTTACGGGGCGTACGAGGCGCCAGACGCGGACAGCTTCGCCGACAGGGCGCCCCAGGCGCCTGTGTGGATTCCGCGAGCTGAGGGGGAAGCTGCGACGGGGCGCTACCCGGCGCGCGCCCCGAGTGCGAGGGCGATTTGGCGCCACGCGTCGAGGTCGGGCGTTGCCCGCGGCAGGTGCACAACGAGGCGCCGGACGGAGCGGACGACGTTGGCGCCGAGCTTGAGCAATCGGTCGCGCAGCCAGGTCACTTGGGTGCGGGCGCAGGCGGTGCGGGCGGCTCTCAGCCGCAGTTCCTGCATGAGCACGTAGGCGGCGGCCGTCAACAGGACCCGCAGCTGGTTTGCCCAGAACTTGGTGCAGCTCGTGCGGTCGATCTGCAAGCCGTCGAGCAGTTCCTTGATGCGGTTCTCGATGTCGCCGCGCCCGCAGTAGACCTTCTCGTAGATGAAGCGCGGCGTCTGGCGCAGATTGGTCACGACGAAGCGCGGGTTGTCCCGCGGCTGCCGGCCGGTGAGCTGCACGACTTCGGCCTTGATCACCACGCGGCGCTCACGAGCCCACGTGCCCGCGCGATAGCGGGTGTCGAGGTAGAAGTGCGCCGTCTTCTCACGCAGCATGTTCTCGGTGCGGGCCGCCACCATGACGGGCTCGGCAGCCCGCAGCAGGACGGCGTTCCTGGCCATCGCCACGACGTAGTCGAGCCGCGGCTCGGCATCGAGGAAGTCGAAGACCTCCGGGCAGGCGAAGCCCCCGTCGAGACGGACGAGAAAGCGTGCCTTGGGGAACGCGGACCGCAGCAGCGGGAGCAATCGACACAGCACGCTCAGCGTGCCGTCGGGCGCCTGGGCCTTGCCGGGTCGCAGCACCGCCGCGCACAGATACTGCTCGACCTCGCGGTCGAAGCTCACAAAGGCCAGCAATGGCAGGTAGCACCAGCTGTCGTAGTGCCCGTTGAAGAACGTCAACTGCTGCTCGCCATGCGTCGGGTCGTCGGTCGGGTCGAGGTCGATCGTGATGCGTCGCACCCGCCCGCGCAGCCGGCGACGATGCCGCTCGATGACCGACATCGCCAGCTCGCGCCCCAGCCGATAGAGCGCGACGCGGCCCGCACCGTTCTCGAACCGCGAGACCGTCGGCTGCGACGCCAGCCGACCGCCCGCCACCGGGTCGCGCCCGAGCAGCAGCTTGTGGATCGGGTCGTCGGCGAGCCGGTCCGAATCGTTGCCGTCGGGATGACCGCAGGCGATGCCGAACACCCGCTGGCCGACCAGGTCCTCGAGCGTGTGCCGGACCTTCTCCGGTGCCCGGCGGTCGACCAGACACCGGCCGAACGCCTTGACCAGTCCGTAGACGCGCTCGGCGGCCTTGAGCAGCACGGCGCCGCCATCCGAGCTCGACTGCTCGCGGTCGAACGTGGCCACGAGCGGCTTGTCGAACAGATCGGGGAACAGAACAGACTGTGCTATCGTGGGGTCCGTCACGCAAGGGCCTCCGTTGTGGCTAAACGTTTGGTAGCACAACGTTTGTACCACACGGAAGGCCCTTGCGTCTCGTCGCCAACCCCACCTTCACGCATAATCCGGGTTAGTGGGTGATCTGCCAATGAACATGGGCAGAAACGGGGCCTGAGCCGCCAAAGCTCGGTGCCGCCACGAGACTTGCTTTGAGCCGACGGCGGGTTCACACGGTGTCTCCGGATGGTGTCGCTGAACATCGCTGCGGTGGGGAACTGGACGCGAGGACACCAGCGTCGGCCTGTCGGCGGGCAACCGGGCGCAACGGTGGGTGAGCCGCGGGGACGGGTCGCGCCGCGTGGTCGGTCGGACGCTGCGCGCCTACGTGGGCGCCGGCGACATCGCGAGCAGCTTGGGGACAACGGGCTCGACGCCGCACAACATCGCGGTGATCAGCGGAGGCAGGTCGAGATGGCGCTGGCGGGCGGTGCGCACGACGCTGGCCAGCACCTGCTGGGTGTCGGCGCCCTTGCGGGTGCGGTTGCCGCCGCACACCTTGCGAATGACCACGGCGGGCCGGATGGCCTGTTCGGCGCGCCAGTTGGTGGCATCGAGCGAGGGGTCCCACAAGAACAGGAACACGGCCGGGAATTCGGTGGCCAGGTGCGCCGCGAAGCGCTCGGCGTCAGCGAGCGGCGGCGGGTCGTCGACGAGCCGAGCGAGCCGGGCCGTGAGTCGGCCGCGGGCCGTGGCCATCCCGTGCTCGCTCAGTTCTCCCGCGTTGCAGCGGTCCCGCAGGTCGAGGGCGGCCTGCAGGACCGCCTGCACCTCGCTCGCCCAGCGACTGTGGGGATGATCCTCCCGTAGCTGCTTGCAGCGTTGCAGCAGGTGATTCAGACAGGTTTGGTGCAGCCCGTCGTAGCAGCGATACGGCGCCCACCCGTCGCGCACGAGCACGCCGGTGTAGTCCGTTCCCAGCACCGTGGCGGCAGCGGCGAACCCCCGGCCGGGGCAAATGGCGTAGACCGTCGTCTCCGGGGTGACGAACGTCCACAGCCAGTGGCGCTCGCCGCCAACACGCCAGCCGGTCTCGTCCGGCGTGACCACCGGCGCGTTGCGGACCTGCTCGCACAGCGCCGCGTAGGCCGGCGCGGCGGCGCGGGCCGCCCGGTGCAGCACGTGGGCGAGACCGCCCGGCGTGACCTGCAGGCCGAAGGTGGTCCGCAGAAGGTGCGCGACCTTCGCCAGCGGCACCCCCAGCTCCGTGTGCAGTTCAACCACCAGCGCGACAACCTCGGGACCGAGCTGCACGCCGGCCGCGCCCAGCGCATCGGAGGTCTGCAGCACGTGGCGGCCCTGCACCCGCCGCTGACACTGCGAGCAGTGGCCGACCTCAATGTCGAAGCGCCGCACGACCGGGCGTACCACGGGCAACTCTTCCTGATACTGCGACGCCACGCGGGTCACGTCGACCTCGCCGCCGCAGTCCGGACATTCCACTGGAACCGGCGCCGCGTGGGTTTCGTCGACCCGCGCCGGGCGCGGACGGCAGCCGTGGCGGCCGTACGCCGCACCGGCCCGCCGTCCGGGACGCCTGCCGCGACCTTGCGACCGGTCCTTGGCGAACGGCGCGGCCTGGCGGCGACCTGCCCGGCGTGCCTCGTCCAATTGCCGCTTCAGGTCCTCGATCTGTTGCTTCAGGCGGTCATTTTCTCGTTGCAGGCGGCTGTTCTTGCGCTGCACGCTCTCGGCGTCGCGCTCCCGCCGCGTCAACTCTCCGCGAAGCCGTTCGACGTCGGTGGACAGTTCCGCAATCCGATGCGGGGGCGATTGCCGGTCGGCGGTCGTCACACCACCGTTATGCCACAATTCGAAACGTTGTACAAGTCAAAAAATTGACACTCGGCCCAAAACCCGCTAACTGAAGACTACTTCCCGATGCCTTCCCGCCGGACCTCCAGAACAGAAACGAGCCGATCGGGTACCCGCGCATCAAGCTGTCGAAAAGGCACTCGATCTGTTCGGGCCACCAGACGAACTCTCGCTGGATGGCGGGCAAGACGTATTCCCTGCGTTCGATGGATCCGAGCGCCTCGCTGATCGTGATGGGGGTCTGAAACGCCATGCCTGCGAATCCTCCTGAGATGATGTCGAGCGGACCCGGCGATACGGTGATCCACCTCGGCTCGTGATGATGCGAGGTCGGCCAACCGCGAGCCTCCCGAGCCAGCGTCGCCGACCAATGAGCGGCGACGGACCGCCGGCCAGACTACCACGCTGGAGAGTGGAGCCGTCGCGGGTGGGCGAGTTCCGGTCGCTCGTGGCCGGTTGGCGACGGGCCACCGACACGTGCTCATGATGTCGCTGCTGCAGGCGTCAACGGCAACGCGTGCCCGGGGGCTGTCTGCTCAACACGTGCGACGTGCGGGGCAGACTGATATGATCGTACAGAACCGTCGCGGAGGAGAGCGCACGATGCCCATTGAAGAGGTACGGCCGGCACGGACCAGCCGACGCAGCGTACCGCCCGCGCGACCGCAGGCCGGCCGGGCCGAGGAAGAGTTGAGCGAAGAGGCAATCCGCGCGCTTGAAGAGGGGCTGGCGGACCACGCCGCCGGCCGCACCTTCACAATGGCCGAGATCAAGCGTGAGTTGGAGATCGAGTCCTGAGCCACTTGGCGCTACACGGATTCCGTCAGCCTGCTGCCGCAGTTACGGTCGTTTGTAAGCCTCGCGCCGATGGAGGATGGCATCAATCTCGATCGTGCCTCCGTCTGCCCGCCTGAAGAACACCCGCCAGTCGCCGACCCGCAGACGAAGCGCCGTTCGAGCCTTTACGCGCTTGACGTCGCCAGCGCCGGTTCCGGCGTACTGATCGATGCCGGCAACGATGCGTGTTCGCGCTCGCGCGTCGATCCCCCGCAGGTCACGGCGCGCCCGGGCGGAGAACACGATGCGCGTGTCAGCCAACGCTTCTACCGTCGCCGATTGCCTGCATCAGGCGTGGGTTGAACGCCTTCCACGAGGTAAACCTCCACGCCTCGACCGTGATCTTGATGTGCGCTACGCGCAGCCGCTGGTCGCGCCGCAGTTGACGCACTTGTAGCAGGCGCCGTTGCGGATCATGATGGCGCCGCACGTCGAGCAGGGCGGCGCGTCCTGATCGTTCTGGATGGCGTACGACGTCCCGCGGTCCGTCCGTCCCGCGGCCGGCTCGCCGCTGCCCGCGGCCACGTCGGCTTCGGCCAGCGTCAACTGCTGGACCTCGTCCGCCTCGTCCGCGGCGTCCGGCCCGTCCTGGACGTTGACGCCGGCCCGAAACTGCGCGTCCGTCGAGAGGAACTTGGTGGCCATCCAGCGGAAGACGTAGTCGACGATCGACTTCGCCACGCGCACGTCGGGATTCTTCGTCAGGCCGGCCGGCTCGAACCGCTGGTGGCTGAACTTGTCGACCAGCACCTGCAGCGGCACGCCGTACTGCAGCGCGTACGACACCGCCTGCGCGAACGCGTCGGCAAACCCCGAGATGGTCGAGCCCTCCTTGGCCATGACCAGGAAGATCTCGCCCGGCGCGCGGTCCTCGAACAGCCCGACGGTGATGTACCCCTCGTGACCGGCGATGTCGAACTTGTGCGTGATGGCGTCGCGCTCGTCCGGCAGCTTGCGGCGCACGGGCCGCGGCTGCTCCTGCGCCGCGCTCCCCGTCCCGGCCGGGGTCTCCGCGCGCGACGTGTTGAGCGGCTGGGTGCGCTTGCTCCCGTCGCGGTAGATCGACACCGCCTTCGCGCCGAGCCGCCAGGCGTCGACGTACGCCTGCTCGACCTGCTCGACGGTGGCGTCCTGCGGCACGTTGATCGTCTTCGAGATGGCCCCCGAGATGAACGGCTGCGCGGCGCCGATCATCTTGATGTGGCCGGTGTAGTGAATCGACCGCCGGCCCTGCGCGGGCTTGAAGGCGCAGTCGAACACCGCGAGGTGCCCGTCGTCGAGGTGCGGCGCGCCCTCGATGGTCTCGTGCTCGTCGATGTAGCCGACGATCTCGTGCACCTGCCCGTCGCGATAGCCCAGCCGGCCGAGCGCCATCGCCACCGTCTGGTTGACGATCTTCATCAGGCCGCCGCCGACGAGCTTCTTGTACTTGACCAGCGCGATGTCGGGCTCGACGCCGGTCGTGTCGCAGTCCATCATGAACCCGATGGTGCCGGTTGGCGCCAGCACCGTGGCCTGGGCGTTGCGGTAGCCGTGGGCCTCGCCCAGCTCCACGGCCGCGTCCCACGCCTCGGCAGCGGCCTGGTGCAGCTCGCCGGGCACGTCGCCTGCGTTGACGTCGCGGAGCGCGGCGCGGTGCTTGCGCATGACCTGCAGGAACGGCTCCCGGTTCCGCGCGTAGCCGGCGAACGGCCCGCCCTGGTCGCGGGCGATGCGCGCCGATTGCGCGTACGCCTCGCCGGTCATCAGCGCCGTCACCGCGGCCGCGTAGCTCCGCCCGCTCTCGCTGTCGTACGGCACGCCGCGCGCCATCAGCAGGGCGCCCAGGTTCGCGTAGCCCAGGCCCAGCGGGCGGTAGTCGCGGCTGTTGCGGGCGATGGCGTCGGTCGGATAGCTGGCGTTGTCGACGATGATCTCCTGCGCCGTGATCAGGGTGTCCACCGCGGCCCGGAACGCCGCCACGTCGAGCTCGCCGGTGCCCGGGTCGAGGAACCGCATCAGGTTGAGCGACGCCAGGTTGCAGGCCGAGTCGTCGAGGAACATGTACTCGGAGCAGGGGTTCGAGGCGTTGATGCGCCCGGTGTTCGGACACGTGTGCCAGTCGTTGATCGTCGTGTCGAACTGCATCCCCGGGTCGCCGCACACGTGGGTGCCGTCGGCAATCATGTGCAGCAGGTCGCCCGCACGATGGGTGTCCATGACGCTGCCGTCGGTGACCGAGCGGGTCTGCCACTCGCCGCCGTCGAGCGCCGCCCGCATGAAGTCGTCCGGCACGCGCACGCTGTTGTTCGAGTTCTGGAAGAAGACCGAGTTGTAGGCGGCGCCCGTGAACGAGCCGTCGTAGCCGGCGTCGATCAGGGCCCACGCCTTGCGCTCCTCCTCGACCTTGCAGTTGATGAACTCGACGATGTCGGGATGATCCGCGTTGAGGATGACCATCTTCGCGGCGCGGCGCGTCTTGCCGCCCGACTTGATCACGCCCGCGAACGCGTCGTAGCCCTTCATGAACGAGACGGGACCGGAGGCCGTCCCGCCGCCGGCGAGCGGCTCGCGCGACGAGCGGATGGGCGACAGGTTGGTGCCGGTGCCGGACCCGAACTTGAACAGCATCCCCTCGGTCTTCGCCAGCGTGAGGATCGAGTCCATCCGGTCGTCCACCGAGTTGATGAAGCAGGCGGAGCACTGCGGCGCGGGCTCGAAGCCGCAGTTGAACCAGACCGGGCTGTTGAAGGCCGCCTTCTGCTGCACGAGCAGGTGCTTGAGGTCGTCGCTGAACGCCCGCAGGTCCTCCTCGCCGGCGAAGTAGCGGTCCTTCCGGGCCCACGCCGTGATGGTGTCGACCACGCGGCCGATGAGCTGCCGGACGCTGCGCTCGCGCTGCGCGGTGCCGAGCTGCCCGCGGAAGTACTTCGAGACGACGATGTTGGCCGCCTGCTGCGACCAGGCCTTCGGAATCTCGACGTCGCGCTGCTCGAAGACCGTCTCGCCCTTCTCGTTCGCAATCACGGCGCTGCGCGTCTCCCACTCGATCTCGTCGAACGGGTCGGCGCCCGGATGGCTGAAGAAGCGGTCGAACGTCAGGCCGGGCGCGGTATCGTCGGGCCCCGCGGCAACTGCCGGCCCGGGTTCCGGATCGGGCAGCAGCTCGTGAGCGACCGGGTCGTGGGCGCTTGCCGTGGTGTTGTCGAGGATGCTGTCGTTCTGGATGTCGTGTACCATATGTAGGGTCTGTATTCTACGTGAAACGCAATATCTTGTGAATAGCGGAACCGCGTTCGCATCGCTGTGGTTCGCATCGCTGTGATAAAGTCGCGCGATGCCCGCAGAGGCGGAAGACGCCGCCCGGGGGCCGCTCGAGCCCCCCGCGCCGCCGCCCCGACCCCTGCCCTCCACCGCGGGCAGCCCGCGCCTCGCCGCCGCGCTCGAGGTCGTCCTCTGCTCCGGCTTTCCCACGCAACTGGCGCTCGCGGTGGTCCTGACGCGGGCGGGCATCGCGTCGGTCGGCAGCGGCGGCGAGCTCAGCCTGCTCTACGTCGTGACGCTCTCGCTCGGCGACACCGTGCTGCTCGTCGGGCTGATCGCGTACTTCCTGCGGCGCGGCGGCGAGCGGCCGCTGCGAGTCCTGCTGGGCCCCCGCCCGCACGGACCGAACGTGCTCCTCGGCCTCGCGCTGATCCCGCTGACCGTGCTGCTGGCGTGGGCCGGCCTCCAGCTCCTGCACGCATTCTGGCCAGGGCTCCAGAACGTGGCCGACAACCCGATGGAGGGGCTCATCCGGTCGCCGCTCGACGCGCTGCTCTTCGCGGTCGTGGCGATCGTCGCGGGCGGCCTGCGCGAGGAGATCCAGCGCGCCTTCATCCTGCGCCGCTTCGAGCAGCACCTGGGCGGCGGCTGGCTGGGGCTGGCCGCCTTCAGCATCGTCTTCGGCCTCGGCCACTACATCCAGGGCTGGGATGCCGCCATCGTCACGGCGGTGCTGGGCGCGATCTGGGGCGCGCTGTTCCTGCTGCGGCGCAGCATCGTGCCGGCGGTGATCAGCCACGCCGGCTTCAACACCAGCGAGATCCTGATCGTGCTGGCCGCCACCGCAGCCGGCTGAAGCCCAAGCCTCACCGCCAGCGGAGTCTGCGCCGTGGAACGCGTGCAGACTCCGCAAGGCGCGCACAGCGCGCCTCGGCGGGAGCGGCGCGGGGCGAAGGGGCCCCGCAAGCGGACGCCGGGGGTTCGGGGCGCAGCCCCGTCTAACGAGATGCCGCGCCGCCCGCGACGGCCGGCTCCGGCGGCGGCACCCGCAGTATCTGGCCGCGGCCGACGAGCTGCGCCACCCAGGCGGCCACGTTGGCGGCGCGGCTCTCGCGCTCGACGCGCTGCCGCACGAGCGGCCGCACCGCGGCGAACGACGGCCGGCGGCCGCCGGCGGCGAGCTCGTCCAGGTGCTCCTCGTAGTGCAGGCGCAACTGCTCCTCGGTGGGCGTGCTCAGGGGACCGAAGCGGGTCTCCACGTACGCGTCGCGCCGCGCGTCGTCCCGCAGGACCTGCCGCAGATCGTCGGCGGTGTACCCGACGCGCGCCAGCACGGTTGCCAGCTCCGCCTCCGACGCGAAGCGGGCGGCCACTGCGTCGAGCCGCCGCTCGATGTCGGCCGGCGGCGGATCGCCCACCACGTAGCGGTCGACCTCGTCCAGGATGAGGCGCCGCTCGATCAGGTAGTCCAGCACCTCGTCCTCCCGGTCCGGGGCCGAGCCGGTGCCCGGCCCGGCCAGTTGCAGGTCGACGATCGCCCGCACGTCCGACTGCATGATCACGTGGCCGGCCACGATCGCGAGGATGCGATCCAGCGTTTCGGCGTGCAAGGACCAGGCCCCGGACGCCCCCAGCCACAGCGCGCACGCGACGCCGAGCATCCGGGCGGCCGCGAAGCCCCGCGGCGCCGTTCCACGGCGCAGACGCCTAGAAGGCCTGGCCGATGCTGATGTGAAGCGCGGTGAGCGATTCCCTCTCGCGGTCCGGACCACTGCCAAGCTCCTGGCGGTCGAGCTTGAATCCGAGATCGACCCGAATCGGACCGACCGGCGAGCGGTACCGGACGCCGAACCCGGCCCCGCTTCGGATGCGTCCCAGGTGGAGGTTGCTCACCCGATCGTACACGTTCCCGGCATCGAGAAACCCCACGACCCCGAGATCGCGCGTCACGGGCACGCGCAGCTCGGCGTTGAGGACCACCACGGCGTTGCCCCCCTGCGGGAACCCGGCGGCGTCGATCGTGGCGCCGGGCTGGCCGATCGGAATGCCCAGCCGGTCGAAGGCGAAGCCGCGCACCGTGGTGTCGCCGCCGGCGAAGAAACGCTCGCTGATCGGGAGCAGGGGGCGCTGCGGCGCCGCTCCCGCGTCCACCGGCGCCAGGCCGCCGAGCGCCTGCGCCGCCGGCGCGGAGAGCCCCCGGAAGCCGACGGCCAGCCCGAGGCGGGCGCCCGCCGCCACGACCACCCGCCGCACGCCGGGCAGCCGGCGATAGGCGAACGCCTGCAGGAACGTCTTGGCGAAACCCACCTCGGAGCCGATGCCGCGGGCCGCGACCTTGCCGTCGATGCTGAACATCTCGCCGGCGGCCGGGTCGACCACGTCGTCGCGCGTGTCGCGCAGGATGCTGCCCGTGAAGGCGGACAGCCGCACCTTCTCGAAGAGCCGGTCGACGAGCGGCACGTCCTCGGGGTTGAGCTGGATGTTCGAGGTGTCGTTCTTGCCCCACTGGTAGGCGGCGCTGGCGCTCAGCGTCGGCGTCACCTGCCGCCGCGCCTCCGCGTTGACGCCGCGGCTGAACAGATCGAAGCCCGGCCGGATGGCCTCCTCGACGAACCCCGTCACGAACAGATCCCAGCCACCGGCGAACGCTCGCGGCTCGGCGTAGGTGCCGACCACGCGGTACTCGTTGAAGCCGAGCTTCCGATCCTGCACCGCCGCGGTCGGATCGACGGGATCGTGCTCGCGGCGGAAGCTCACGCGGGTGAAGAGGTCGATCGAGCGGTTCTTGCCCCACAGGTTGCGCCGGCCGATCTGCACGAAGCCGCGCGGGGCGAACTCGATCTGCTCGACGGCCTGGCTCGCGCCGCCGGCCGGGTCGGTCCGCCGCCGCAGCCGCTGCGACAGCTCGAGGCCGCCGCCGTAGCCGAGCCGCGTCGCCGGCGCCTCCTCGACCACGATCACGACATCGCGGCGGTTGCCCCCGCCGTGGCTGAACTCCCGGATGTCGATGCGCCGGAACAGCCCGAGCGCGTTGAGCCGGCGGCGGGTCTCGGCCACCGCGGCCAACCCGAGCGGCTGTCCCTCCTCCAGCGTGATCTCGCGGCGGATGCCCGCGGTATCGATCTGCTCGTTGCCCACAATCAGCACGTGCTCGATCCGAATCTGCGGCCCCTCCGCAATCCGGAAGAGCAGGTCCACCGCTTCGAGCCCGTCGTCGAAGCGCGGCTCGACCGTCACGACCGCACGTTCGAAGCCGGCATTGAGATACAGGGCCAGAATGCGGTCGCGATCGCTGACCGCCTGCCGCGCGCTGTAGGGATCGCCGACGGCGGAGGCGATGAGCTCGCCCAGCTCCGCGTCGGTCCGGAACGCGTTCCCCTCCACCGTCAGGGACCGCACGGCCGTCCGCGCGCCCTCCGCGATGTCGATTGCGCAGGCCACCGGGACCGCCCCGGCCGGGCCGCCCGCCGGCCGCTCCTCGAGGCGCGGCTCGACCCGCACCGTCGCGTAGCCGAGTTGCCGGTAGTGCTCGGCGATCCGCCCGAGGCTGGCGTCGAGCTCCCGCATCACCAGCGGCTCGCCCGGCTCCAGGCTCACCAGCGGCTCGAGGACCGAGCGCGGCACGGCGCGCTGTCCCGCGAACAGAACCTCGTCGACCTCGTAGAGCCGGCCGCGGTCGACGGTGAAGACGATCGACAGCTCCTCGCCCTCGACCTCGCGCGCGTGGGTCACCTCGGCGTCGCGATAGCCCCGGTCGTGCAGCAGCGCCGAGATGCGCCGCCCGGCGTCCTCGAGCAAATCCTCGTCGACGGAGCCCTCGCGCTCGATCGGCGCGAGCGACGCGAGATCCGCCCCCGCCACCTCGTCGCCGGCCAGCACGACCGTGATGCGCCGTCCCTGCCGCACGTTCAGGACGAGGTGGACGCGGGCGCCCCCGGCCACGGCCTCGATCTCGTGGCTCACGCTGGCCTCGTAGTAGCGGTTGCGCCGCAGTTGCTCCTCGTACGCGCGCAGGCGGCGGTCCACGTCGACGCCGTCGTACGGCGCCCCCGCCTCGAGACCGAGACGGGCAAGTATCAGGGGGTACATCGTCGCCGATACGCCCCGCACGATGACGCGCTCGATCCGCGCGCGCGCGCCCGCCTCCACCTCGACGTGCAGCACCCGCTCGGCGCCGCGGCCCGCGAGCCGCGTCCGGACGTCGGCCAGCAGGAACCCGCGCCGCTGGTACAGGCGCCTCACCGTTTCCGCCGCGGCGGGCGCCTGATCGAGGCGGAACGACGAGCCGTGGGCGTCGCTGACGGCCCGTCGGACGCTGCCCGCCGACACGCCCCGGCCGCCCGCGACCTCGATGCGCTCGATGAGCTGCAGCGGCTCGAGCGCGTAGCGCAGCCGGACGCCGTCGGGCAGCAGGCTGCCGTCGACCTCGACGCCGGCGAAGCGGCCGAGGCTGAACAGGTGCGTCACGGTCTCCCGCACCTGGCGCATCGACAACGGTGCGCCGACCTGCGTCTCGACCAGCTCCAACGCACCCTCGTCGCGTAGCGGCGAGCCGCCGCTGTGCAGCTCCACCGCCACCACCGGCCGGCCGACGTACTCGTCGACCTCCGCACCCGGCGCGGCCGCGGGCGCGGCGAGCGCCAGCGCCGCGAGGAGGCCCGGGAGCAGCGCGCGCCAGGCGGCCCGCGGCGCGACCCGGCGGCGGCCTGCCCGCGCGCTCCTGCGCATCAGAACGCGTGCCGCACCCGGAAGTCGAGCGCGTAGGTGCGATCCTCGTTCTGGGAGAGGATCCAGGACAGGCGGTCGTTCTGGTCGTACTCGAGCACGACGATGATGTCCTGGTTGGCGCCGGTCAGCGTCCGGGACAGGGTGACGTGCGCCCGGTCGGAGATCCGCTTGCCGATGAGCAGCCGCGCGGTGGGCAGCAACTGCGCCGACTGCTGCGCCGACGGATCGACGAGCGACGGGGTGATCTGGAAGGTGTCGACGCCGAACGACTCCTCGACCACGCGCCCGACGCCCGATGACAGCGGACTCGTCAGCAGCCGCGCCGCCCCGGCCTGGAACAGCTCCTGCCGCGACTCGTCCAGCGCGCGCAGCGTCCGCAGCTCGGCCATCTGCGGGTCCCGGATGTTGCCCAGCAGCAGCGACATGATCTCGAACTCCGGCAGCGGGGGATCGGACGAGAGCTCGAAGGCGAGCCGCTCCATGGTGCCGACCAGGCCCAGCGTCACCCGGTACGTCTGACCCGGCGCCCGGACGTCGGTCTCGGCCTCGATGTCGAAGAACGGCTCGATGGCCGTCGGGCTCGCGAACCCGATGCTGCCCCGCGTCACGCGATACCGGTTGCCCTCGAAGAACACCTCGCCGCGCTCGATCTCGGCGTTCCCGAACAACTGCGGCTGCGCGTAGGTGCCCCCGAGGGTGAGCTCCGCGCTCGACACCACGCGCGCGGCGTTGTCGCTGATGCGCAGGCTCGACGGCGCGCTGATGCGCACGTCGAGGCGCAGCGGAAACGCCAGATCCACCGGCTGCTGCGCCGACAGCGCGTCGTCGGGCCCGAAATCCAGCAGGCTGGTGCTCGGCTCGAACAGCTCCAGCAGCACCGCGTCGTGCACGTCCACCGACCCGGACAGCACCGGCGCGCCGACGTTGCCGCCCAGCGCCAGCTCCGCGTCCACCAGCGACCGGACCCCCTCGGGGAAGCGCAGCCGCAGGCCGCTGCCGGTCGCCGTGACGCTCAGCTCGTCGACCGCGTAGCCCCGCAGGCCGACCCGCCCCCCGAACTGCACGGGACCCGTCCCGAGCTCGCCGGTCAGATCGTCGAAGCGCAGCCCGTTCGGCTCGAACACGATCCGGCCCGCGATGTTCTCGAGCCCGTGCGGAAACGACAGATGGCGAATCCGGCCGCCGTCCACCGCCGCCTCGCCGGTCACGAGCGGCTGCTGCAGCGTGCCGCCGATGCCGGCGACCAGCCGGGCGTGCCCCGAACTCCGGAGATCGGGAAAGATCTCCCGCAGGAAGCCGAGGCCGCCCTCGCCTGCGGCCTCGAGCGCCAGCCGCCCGCCGCCCAGGTCGATGCTGCCGGTCAGATCGATCGCCGTCCCGTCGCCGGTCAGCCGCATCCGCTCGACGCTGACGACGTTCCGTTCCAGAACCAGTTGCAGCGGCCGGTCGTTGCGGACCGTGTAGCCGTAGACGTCGAGCTGCAGCTGCTCGATCGTGGACGCGACCTCCAGCCGGCCGATGTCGCGCAGCGGACCGAGCACCTGCAGCGTGCCGCTCACCTCGGCGGCGAGCTGCTCCGGCAGCGCCGGCCGGAACGCGCGGACGTACGGATCGATCGTGGCATCGCTGAAGCGCAGCAGCAGCTCGGAGCGCGTCGTCGCCAGCTCGACGCGCCCGGAGCCCGAGACCGCCCCGCGCGGCGAGGAGACCTCGGCTTCCAGCCCCATCACGCCGCCGCGCACGTCGATGCGGCCGGAGAGGTGGCCCACGACCTCGCCCCCGACGGTCAGGCCGCGCACCGCGCCGCGCACCTCGTAGCGCGGATCGGCGAACGCGCCGACGCCGTCGACGGCGAACCCGAGCCGGCCGCCCAGCGGCACGCGCTCGACGCGGGCGGCGTCGAGCGCCGCCACCGCGATGTCGCCGCCGGCCGCGTTGAACGAGTACGTGCCGTCCCAGCCGATGAACGCGGCGCCGGTCACGAGGCCGCCGCCCTTGCGCACCTCCAGGCCTTCGACCCGGACGCCGGTCCCTTCGAACCGCAGCCCCGCCGCCGCCGCATCGAACGACTCGCCGTAGGCCAGCGGCCGGTCCAGCGTCAGGCGGCCCACGCCGTAGGGGCGCCGGTAGCGGCCGAAGAGCCGGAGCGCACCGGTCAGGGGGCCGTCGATGTCGTAGCCGCGCAGGCCGAACGCGCGGCGCACCCGGGCGGCGGGAAACGACGCGATCTCGAAGGCCGCATCGATCTCGTCCTCGCCGTCGCCCCGGCCGCCGAGCGCGAAGCGGCCGTCGACCCGCAGCGTCGCGTCGCCCAGGGCGAAGCGGGTGTCGGAGACGTCGAGATAACCGTTCTCGACGGTGAGCGCCCCGCGGCCGGCGCCCCACGCGACGTCCCAGGCGCGAATGTCCTGCCCGTCGAAGCTGGCCTCGATGCGCGGCGACGCGAAGGTCCCGAGCATGACGCCTTCGAGCTGCCCGCGGCCGCCCACCGCGATCTCGTTCGTCGGCGCGCCGAACGCCGTCATGAATGCGGCCATCAACCGGTCGCTCTCCTGCCAGTCGGCGCTCGTCACGCGGAACGGAATGCGGGAGCGGCCGCCGTACGCCGTCCGGCCCTGGAACTCGATCTCCGTGTACGGCGTGGCCAGGCGGCTGGGCGAGATCTCGATCCCGGCCGGGTCGACCGAGTAGGTGATTTCGCCGCCCAGCGGGAACGACCAGCGGCGGCCTCCGGGGGCGAACGGGGTCGCCGCGTACGAGTCCCCGGGAGGACCGGGCGGCTCGGCGGCGCGGGTCATGAGCTGCGCGGCGGGGACCGGCCGCACCGCCAGCCGCCCGTCGCCCGTGCGGTCGGTGAAGGCCCCGAGCGGCCAGCTCAGCACGTTCCGGCCGGCCGCCCGGCCGCCCGGCCTGATCCCCCCGAGCGGCAGGTCGTCGACCAGCGCCGCGAGATCGACGCCGCTGTAGACGGTGTCGAGCAGCGCCCGACCGGGCGTCGGCCCGCCGAGCGGCTGCATCGAGTAGCCGAACTCGAGGACGCCGCCGTAGAACGGCGCAAGGCCCTCGAACACCTCGAAGCGGTCCGCGGTCCAGGTCAGCGAGCCCTCGATGCCGGGAAACCGCAGGCCGTTGAGCGCCGCGTTCGCGCTCTCGAACGCGCCGGTCAGCTCGCGGCCGCCGTCGAAGATGTGCCAGGTCCCGGTGAGCCTGGCGTCGCCCGTGACGGTGAAGTCGTCGTCCGCGAAGAAGATCTCCTTCATCGGCGGCAGCTCGATGTCCGAGTCGACGATGCGGTAGGTCTGCTCGGGCCAGTTGAGCAAGTCGACCTCACCGGTCAGCCGCGACGTGAAGCCGTCCATCGCCAGGCGGATGTCGGTCAGGTCGACCAGTCCGCCGTCGAGCGTGTAGGCGGCATCCATGGCGGCCGTCATCGGCGCGAATGAGCCGATCCGGACCGTGCCGCCCCGGAACGACACCTCGCCGCCGTACGCGGCGCGCTTGCGGATCGTGAGATCGATGTCGCGCGCCGTGACGCTCCACGGCGCGCCGTGATCCCGGTAGACGAACTCGCCGTCGTGCGCCAGCAGATGGCTGAGGGTGGTGACGAAGTAGCGCCGGCTGGCCCCGTCCGCCGCCGGTGCGCCCGCGCCGGAAGCCTCTTCCCCGGCAGCAGGCGTCCCGGCGCGGGCATCCGCCGGCGCCGCCGCGGGCGTGGACCGCCTGGCGGCGAAGGGCGGGAAGCTGTGGCGGCCGTCCGGGAAGCTCTCGACGAGCATCCGCCAGCCGGCCATCTCCGCGCCGTCGATCAGGATCTCGCCGCGCAGCAGCGCGACCCACGAGGTGCTGACGACGATCCGCTCGGCGTTCAGGAAGGGTTCGTCGTCCGGCGCCAGCCCTTCGATGACGAGGTCCTCGACGAGAAACCGCCCCGGCAGAACGTAGGTGCCCAGCCGGCCTATGCGCACCGCGCGGCCGAGCCTCGCCGACGCCGCCGACTCGGCCTGCGCGCGCACCACGGGTCCCAGATCGATCGTGACGAGCGACACGGCGCCCGCGGCGAAGAGACCGAACCCGGCGATGATCGCCCAGCGGGCGCGCCGCCCCGGCGCCCAGCGCAGCGGCCGCCAACGGGCCCGGCCGGCGGCGGCGGGCTCCGCGGCGGCGGGCTCGGCCGCCGCGGGACTCGCACTCCGGGCCGGCGCGGCTGTCGGTTCGTCAGTCATGGCCGGCTTCAATCAGACGGGCTGCGCCCCGAACCCCCGGCGTCCGCTTGCGGGGACCCCATAGCCCCGCGCCGCTCCCGCCGAGGCGCGCTGTGCGCGCCTTGCGGAGTCTGCACCGTCTTGCGGCGCAGACTGCCAGCGCTCATTCGATCACGATCAGCACTTTCCCCGCCTCCACCGAGGCGCCTTCCGCCACCGCCACCTCGGCGATGCGGCCGGCGCGCGGCGCGGTCAGCTCGTTCTCCATCTTCATCGCCTCGACCACGACGACGCCCTGCCGGGCCTCGACCTCGTCGCCCGCCGCCACCAGCAGCCGCACCACCTTGCCCGACATCGGGGCCGCGACGTGCTGGCCGCCGCCCTGCTCGCCGCCGCGCGCGTCGAGTCCCGTCAGCCGCGCGCGGCCGACGTCGACGAGCGCGCGCACCAGCGCGCCGTCGACGTGCACGTCGACGGCGCCGTCGCCGGCCGCCTCGACGCAGCGGACGGTGTGGCTTCCGGACCCGCCCTCGACGAGCACCAGCGAGAGCGTCTCCGGGTCGATCCGGCGGGCGTCGACCACGCGCGTCGCGCCGCCCCACGCGATCCGGAACCGCGCAGGGTCGGAACCGAGCCGCTCAACCGCGACGCGGTGGCTGTTCCCGTCGACCTCGATCTCGATGGTAGTCTCAGCCATTCAGCGCCGCAATCCCCCGAGCCGCGCCGCCTGCTGCCACGTCGTGCGCCGGGCCCCGCCCGAGCCGCTCGCCGGGCGGCCCGCCCCGGCGGCGAGGACCGTGCGCACCGCCGTCGCGAGCACCGCGATCTCCTCGACCTCCGGCGGCGGCGGCAGCAGCGGGCCCGGGGGCCGGGCGGCCAGCGTGCGGTCGAGGAAGCCCGTGTCGAAGCGCGCGGCGGCGAAGTCCGGCCGGCCCAGGATCCACCGGAAGAGCGGGATCGTCGTCCGGACGCCGCCGACCTCGTACTCGGTCAGCGCCCGCCGCATGCGGTCGATCGCCTGGACACGCGTCTCGCCCCAGGCCACCAGCTTCGACAGCATCGAGTCGTAGTGCAGCGGCACCTCGAACCCCGGCGCCACGCCGCTGTCGTTGCGGACACCCGGGCCGTCCGGCGTGCGCAGGCTCGTGATGCGGCCCGGGCAGGGAATGAACCCGGCCTCCGGATCCTCGGCGTAGACCCGGCACTCGATGGCGTGGCCGGCGGGCGCCAGCATGCGCTCCGCGTCCAGCGCCAGCTTCTCGCCGCGCGCGATGCGCAGCTGCCATGCGACGAGATCGACCCCGGTCACCATCTCCGTCACCGGGTGCTCCACCTGCAGCCGCGTGTTCATCTCGAGGAAGTAGAACTGCCCGGCGTCGTCGAGGAGGAACTCGACCGTCCCGGCGTTGGTATAGCCGACGCCGCGGGCCAGCGCCGCCGCGGCCTCCGCCAGCGCCCGCCGCGTCGCCGTGTCGACGACCGGCGACGGCGTCTCCTCGATCACCTTCTGGTGCCGCCGCTGAATCGAGCACTCGCGCTCCACGAACGGCACGACCTGCCCGGCGTCGTCACCGAGCAACTGGACCTCGATATGCCGCGCGACCTGTATGCAGCGCTCCAGGTAGACCGTCGCATCGCCGAACGCCGACCGCGCTTCGGAGCGCGCCGCCCGCACCGCGCCCGGCAGCGCGTCCGGCCCGTCGACCAGCCGCATGCCCTTCCCCCCGCCGCCGGCCACCGCCTTGACGAACAGCGGGTAGCCGATGCGGTCCGCGGTGCGGGTGATCTCGTCGGCCGTCAACCCGTCGGGCAGGGGGCCGTCCGTCCCCGGCACGACCGGCACGCCGGCCCGCTGCGCCGCCAGGCGCGCCGCGGTCTTGCCCCCCATCAGCGCGATGACGTCCGCCGCCGGCCCCACGAACCGCAGGCCCGCGGCGCGGCAGGCCCGCGCGAACTCCGCGTTCTCGGCCAGGAACCCGTAGCCGGGGTGCACGGTATCCGCGCCGGTGCGGCGCGCCGCGGCGACCAGCTTGTCGATGGCCAGATAGCTCTCGGCCGGCCGGTCGGCGCCCAGTGCGACCGCCTCGTCCGCGTAGCGCACATGGGGCGCCAGCCGATCGCTCGGCGAGTACACGGCGACCGTCGGCACGCGCATGTCGCGGCACGCGCGCATGATTCTGACGGCGATCTCGCCCCGGTTGGCGACCAGAACTTTCACAGGGGAATGTTGCCGTGCTTCTTCGGGGGATTGGTGTCGCGCTTGCCCTCGAGGCTGCGCAGCGCGGCGATCAGGCGCGGCCGGGTGGTCCGCGGCTCGATGACCTCGTCGATGAAGCCGCGCGCCGCCGCGACGAACGGGTTGGCGAGCTTCTCCCGGAACTCCCGCACGCGCTCCTCGCGCCGCGCCGCGGGGTCCGGCGCCGTCTCGAGCTCCCGCCTGTACAGAATGTTGACGGCGCCCTCCGGCCCCATCACGGCGATCTCCGCCGCCGGCCACGCCAGGTTGACGTCGGTGCGGAGGTGCTTGCTCGCCATGACGCAGTACGCCCCGCCGTACGCCTTGCGGACGATGACCGTCACCTTGGGCACGGTCGCCTCGGCGAACGCGAACAGCAGCTTGGCGCCGTGCCGGATGATGCCGCCGTACTCCTGCTGCGTGCCGGGCAGGAACCCCGGCACGTCCTCGAAGGTGACGAGCGGAATGTTGAAGGCGTCGCAGAAGCGCACGAAGCGCGCGCCCTTGACCGAGGCGTCGATGTCGAGCGTGCCGGCCAGATGCGCGGGCTGGTTCGCGACGATGCCGACCGACTGCCCCCCGAGCCGCGCGAACCCCACCAGGATGTTGCGCGCGAAATGCCGCTGCACCTCCAGGAACTCGCCGTCGTCCGCCACCGCGTACACCAGGTCCAGCATGTCGTACGGCTGGTTCGGCGCCTCCGGAACCAGCGCGTTCAGCCGCGCGTCCTCCCGGTCGACCGGGTCCGCCGACTCGACCCGCGGGGCGCCGTCGAGGTTGTTGCTCGGCAGGTAGCCCAGCAGCGTGCGGACGAGGGCGAGGCATTCCCGATCGTCCGCGACCGCGAAGTGCGCCACGCCGCTGCGCTCGTTGTGCGTCATCGCGCCGCCGAGCGCCTCCTTGGACACCTCCTCGTGCGTCACCGTCCTGATGACGTCCGGACCGGTCACGAACATGTAGCTGGACTCGCGCACCATCACGTTGAAGTCGGTGATCGCCGGCGAGTAGACCGCGCCTCCGGCGCACGGGCCCATGATGGCCGAGATCTGCGGAATCACCCCCGAGGCCAGCGTGTTGCGCAGGAAGATGTCGGCGTAGCCGGCGAGCGAGGCCACGCCTTCCTGGATGCGCGCGCCGCCGGAGTCGTTCAGTCCCACGACCGGCGCGCCGTTCCTGACCGCCAGGTCCATGATCTTGACGATCTTCGAGGCGTTGGTCTCGGACAGCGATCCGCCGAACACGGTGAAGTCCTGGGCGAACGCGTATACGGGGCGGCCGTCCACGAGCCCGTGACCGGTCACCACGCCGTCGCCGGGAATGAGCTCCCCGTCCATCCCGAAGTCGCGGCAGCGATGCGTCACCAGCTTGTCGATCTCGCGAAAGCTGCCCGGATCGAAGAACAGCTCGGTACGCTCCCGGGCCGTGAGCTTGCCGGCGGCGTGCTGCCGCTGCCGGCGCGCCTCGCCGCCCCCGAGCTCCGCCCGCCGCTCGTAGTCCTCGAGAACCTGTCGCGTGTCCATACGTCTTCGTGCGCGGTCGCCTAGGCCTTCGCCGCCTGGGCGCGCTCCCAGTCGGCCAGGAACTTCTGCAGGCCGATATCGGTCAGGGGGTGCGTGAACAGGGCATCGATGACCCTGGCGGGACAGGTGCAGATGTCGGCGCCCAGGGTCGCCGCTTCCACCACGTGCAGCGGACCCCGCACGCTCGCCACCAGCACCTCGGTGGCGAATTCGTGCCTGTCGTAGATGTCCACGACCTGGCCGATGAGGTCCATGCCGGACGTCGCGACGTCATCGAGCCGGCCCACGAACGGACTGACGTACGCCGCGCCGACCTTGGCGGCCAGCAGCGCCTGGGCCGCGGAGAACACGAGGGTCACGTTGACGCGGATCCCGTCGCCGGTGAGGCGCCTGCACGCGGCGACCCCCTCCCGGCCGAACGGGACCTTGACCACGATGTGCTCGTCGAGCAATGCCAGTCGATGCCCTTCGCGCACCATCTCGTTCGCCGCGGTGGAGACCACCTCCGCGCTGACCGGCCCCTGCACGAGCCCGCAAACGGCCTTGAGAATCGCGTCCGGATCCCCACCCTCCCGGGCGAGCAGCGACGGGTTGGTCGTCACCCCGTCCACGATGCCGAGCGGCAGCAGCGCCTCGATGTCGGGAACGTGCGCCGTGTCGACGAACAGCTTCATCTCTCCAACCTCACGCCGGCTCCGCGGCGACCACGTCGTTCGCCAGCGAGCCGACGCCGGCGACCTTCACGACGATCCGATCTCCCGGCTGCAGCGGACCGACCCCCGACGGGGTGCCGGTCGCGATCACGTCGCCCGGCAGCAGCGTCATGACCGAGGAGACGAACTCGACCAGGTAGCCGATGTCGAAGATGAGCTCGCGGGTGTTCGACGCCTGGCGCCGCTCGCCGTTGAGCCACGATTCGACGTCCAGCGCGCGCCAGTCGACCCCCACGGCCACGGCCGGACCGACCGGGGCGAACGTATCGAAGCCCTTGGCGCGCGTGTACTGCACGTCGCGCTTCTGGAGATCCCGATCGGTCACGTCGTTCACGCAGGTCAGACCGAGTATATAGTCCGGCGCGTCGGCGGTCGCGATGCCGCGCGCGCGGCGGCCGATCACCACGCCGAGCTCGGCCTCGTAGTCGACCCGGCCGGCCCCGGCGGGCAGGACGATGGCGCCGTCGGGCCCGACGACCGCCGACGGCGGCTTGAGAAAGATCAACGGCTCGCTGGGCAGCACCTTGTTCATCTCCCGGGCATGGTCGCGGTAGTTGAGCCCCACCGCCACGATCTTCGACGGCTCGAGCGGCGCCAGTATCCGCAGATCGGCCGGATCGACCGCCGCTCCGGCGGCGTAGCGGCCGAACAGGTCGCCCTCGAGCTCGTTCCAGTCGCCGCCGGCGTGCAGCACGTGCATGCGCCGGCCGGCGCGCTCCGCCCGGTAGATCCAGTGCGCCGCATCGTTCATCGCGCTTGCTCCCTGACCCGCTCCGACGGCGGGCCGACGTTGGGCGGCACGGCGTCGTCGACGGCCTGCACCGCGTACTCGTAGCTCACCCCGGCCTCCACGGTCGCGTCGCGATAGGTCGTCGCCGCGACCGGCTCGGCCGTCAACGGGCGGAGTGTCGCATCTGGGCCGCGGCCGCGCAAGACCAGGTAGCCGGCGACGTCGTCCTCGGCGTTCGCGCTCCAGGCCAGGTTGACGCCGCCGGCGGCCGCAACCGCGGCGAGACCGGCCGGCGCCGCGGGCGCGAACGTGTCGACCAGCTCGCGGCAAGCAGCCTCCGACGGCGCGCTGCGCACGTCGACGCCGGCGATCTCGTCGACCGACCGGACGACGAAGCAGCGCTCGACGCCCAGGGTCGGCCCCGCTTCGCGATACGAGGTCCCGGCCAGCGGCGCCGCGTGCAGCGGCCCGGGAACGCGTGCGCCCGCAGCGTCCGCAGGCTCGGCGGCAGCATACACCTCGTAGCGGGTAGGGATTCGCGGGGGCGGCAGCGGCTGCGACGGAAGCTCCGCATCGATCGCCGTCCGCTGCACCGGCAGGCGCGCCGTGGGCGGCGGCGACCACGCGACCGAGACCCGCGCCTCGTCGTACGTCACGCGCGGCGGCGCGGGCGGCGCGGGCGCGGGTCCGAGCGGCACGCTCGCCGGCTGCGACGGCCGGCTCTCCCGTCCGCGGCCGGAGAACGCCAGGGCCACGTAGGTGCGCAGCGGCGGCCGCGGCAGCGGCGGGCCGAGCAGCGGCCCGGCGACCAGCCCTGCGGGGTCGTCGTCCATCTCCTCCGAATCATCGTCTTCGCCGGTCGCCGCGGGCTCGAGCGCCGCGCGCGTCAACCGCTCGACCACGGTCACCCGCTCGCCCCGGGCCGGCCGCGCGTCCTGCCCCGCCGCTTCGTCATCCGCCGCGGCGTCGCCGGCCGGCCGGGCGACCTCGAGCGTCGCGACCAGCGTGGCGGCGTCGAGCCAGTCGTCGAACGCCACGTCCGTCCCGGCGTCCGACGCCGGCGCCGTCCGGGCGTACACCTCCACCCGGCCGGGGCCGGCGGGCTCTGCGCCGTCGTCGGCGGCGGACGGAATGGTGAACCGCACGTAGACCTGATCTCCGAAACGTTCCGCGGACAGATCGGCGACCGGGGCGGGCACGATCAGGCGCGGCGGCAGCGGGTCGCCCCGCACGCCGCACGCCGCGGAGAGCGCGGCGCAGAGCAGCCCGGACAGACCGGCTCGGACACGGACTACAGGATGTATCGCGATAGATCCTCGTCCTTCACGATGTCGGCGAGCATCCGGTCGACGTAGGCGCCGTCGATGACGACCCGTTGCTCCAGCATGTCGGGCGCATCGAACGAGACCTCGTCGAGCAGCTTCTCCATGACCGTATGCAGCCGCCGCGCGCCGATGTTCTCCGTGCGCTCGTTGACCATCGTCGCGAACTCCGCGATGCGCCGCACGGCCTCGGTCTCGAATGTCAGCTCGAGACCCTCGGTGGCCAGCAGCGCCATGTACTGGGTGACCAGGGCGCCCTTCGGCTCCGTCAGGATGCGCACGAACTCGTCCGTGCCCAGCGCCTCCAGCTCGACCCGGATTGGAAACCGGCCCTGCAGCTCGGGAATCAGGTCGGACGGCTTGGCCATGTGAAACGCGCCGGCCGCGATGAACAGGATGTGATCGGTCCGCACCATGCCGTGCTTCGTGCTGACCGTGGTGCCCTCGACGATCGGCAGGATGTCGCGCTGCACCCCCTCGCGGCTCACATCCGGTCCCTGCACCCCCTCGCGCCCGCAGATCTTGTCGATCTCGTCGACGAATATGATGCCGGCCTGCTCGACCCGCTCCACCGCCGACCGGCTCACGCTGTCCATGTCGACGAGCTTCTGCTCCTCTTCCTGGCTGAGGTGCTGCAGCGCCTCGGGGACCTTCAGGCGCCGCTTCCGCGGCCGCCCCTGGAAGAGACCGGGCAGCATGTCCTTCACGTTGATGTCGATCTCCTCGATCGAGGAGCCCGTAACGACCTCGAACGAGGGCAACGACCGCTCCCGGACCTCGACCTCGACCACCCGCCCATCGAGGCGGCCCGCGTGGAGCTGGTCGCGAAACTTCTCCCGCGTGCGCTGGGCGTGCTCGCCGGCGGCAGCGGCGTCCGGCGCGTCGGCCACCGGCCTCGGCGGCGGCGGCAGGAGCAGGTCCAGCAGGCGCTCCTCCGCGCTCTCGCGGGCCTTCCCGCGCACCTCGACCAGGCGCTGCTCGCGGACCATGTCGACCGCCAGCTCGACCAGATCGCGGACCATCGACTCGACATCGCGTCCGACGTAGCCGACCTCGGTGAACTTCGACGCCTCGACCTTGATGAACGGGGACTGGGCCAGCCGGGCGAGTCGGCGGGCGATCTCGGTCTTGCCCACGCCGGTCGGGCCGATCATCAGGATGTTCTTGGGCGCCACCTCCTCGGCCAGCTCCGGCGGCAGCTTCTGGCGCCGCATCCGGTTCCGGAGCGCGACGGCGACGGCCCGCTTGGCGTTCGTCTGTCCGACGACGTACTTGTCGAGCTCGGCCACGATCTGGCGCGGCGTCAGCGTGTCGGCGCTCGTCGCCGTCGATTCGGGAAGATAGATGGGCATGACCGGCGGGACCGACGGCGCGCTACAACTCCTCGATCGTGACACTGGCATTCGTGTAAATGCAAATGCCGGCCGCTATCGTCAGCGCCTCCTGGGCGATGGCGCGCGCATCGAGCTCGGTATGCCGTGCGAGCGCCTTGGCCGCCGCCATGGCGTACGCGCCGCCGGACCCGATCGCGACGATCCCGTCGTCGGGCTCGATGAGATCGCCGGTGCCCGACAGCAGGAAGGTGGCCGAGGCGTCGACGACCACCAGCATCGCCTCGAGGCGGCGCAGCATGCGGTCGGTGCGCCAGTCCTTCGCGAGCTCGACGACGGAGCGTTCGAGATTCCCGCGGTACTGCTCGAGCTTCGACTCGAAGCGTGCGAACAGGGCGAACGAGTCGGCCGACGAGCCGGCGAACCGGCCAGGATCCTGTCGTTGTAGAGCCGCCGGATCTTGCGCGCGCTCTGCTTGACGACCGTGTTGCCGAGCGTCACCTGCCCGTCGCCGGCCAGCACGGCCCGCTCACCGCGGCGTACTGCGAGCACCGTCGTGCTGTGGAAGTCGGACACCGATCACCGTGCCTGCCGCTGCGCCCGGCGCGAGCGGCGAAAGAGGAAGAAGGCCGGGACGCCGGCCGCGATGATGAGCAGTCCCGCGGCGGAGGTGCCGGGGCTGCGCCAGATGGCGTTGCCGACCATGAACAGGCTGGCCGTGGCGAAGACGAGCGGCGCCAGCGGGTAGCCCCAGGCCCGGAAGGGGCGCGGCGCCAGCGGCTCGCGGCGGCGGAGCACGAAGAGCGCGGTGACCGCTACGCCCGCGAACAGCACGACGGCGAATCCCGTGTACTCCACGAGCTGCTCGAACGTCCCGGTCAGCACGAGCACCCCCGCCCACAGGCTCTGGGCGATGATGGCGGCCGTCGGGGTCCGGAACGTCGGGTGCACCTCGGCGAGGCGGGCGAAGAACTGGCCGTTCTGCGCCATCGCGTAGTACACGCGCGGCCCCGCCAGCACCATCGCGCTGATGCTCGCCGCGATCATCACGACCGACGCCGCGGCGAGCGGCGCCGCCCCGGCCGGCCCGAACAGCCGGTCGGCCGCCGCGTCGACCACCCGCACGTCGACGGCCGCGAGCTCGGTCACCGGCAGCGCGTAGACGTACAGCGCGTTCAGCAGCAGGTAGATCACGATGACGACCACGGTGCCGATGCCGAGGGCCAGCGGCACGTTCCGCCCCGGGTCGCGCATCTCCTCGGCCACGTAGGCCGCAGCGTTCCAGCCCGAGTAGCTGAACATCACCGGAATCAGCGCCAGCGCCCAGCCGGCCGGCGCGACCGCCCCGCCGACGGCGCCGAAGTTCGCGCTCGTTCCGAGGCCGATCGTGAAGCCGAGGGCGACGAACACCACCAGCACGAGCACCTTGAGGGCGGCGAGCACGTTCTGGACGATCCGTCCGGGACCGAGGCCGACGACGTGCACGACCGAGAGGCCCGCGATGGCCGTGAGGGCCACGACCGACTGCGGCGACAGCGTGAGCGTCGCGACGCCCAGCGGCAACTGCAGGAGCGGGGTCGTGTCGCCGGCCGCCGGCACGAAGCGGCCCAGGTAGCTGGCGAGGCCGACGGCGCTGGCGGCGATGGCTCCCGAGAACCCGGCGACGAACGACGTCCAGCCGGTGAGGAAGCCGGCCAGCGGACCGAACGCCTCGTGCAGGTACACGTATTCTCCGCCCGCCCGCGGCCGCAACGCCGCCAGCTCGGCGTAGGCCATGGCCCCGGCAAACGCGAGCACGCCGCCCGCCAGCCAGACGCCGAGCATGGCCCAGGCGTTGGGCACGTCCTGGGCGACGAACGCGGGCACGATGAAGATGCCGCTGCCGATGACGTTCGAGACGACGATGGCGGCGCCGTCGAGCGGACCGAGGCCCCGGCGCAGCGCCGTCGGACGGCCGGAGTCAGGCGCAGGCGGGCGGGGCCGGTGCGGCACAGGGAGCACCCACTACTGGGTGAGGAGCTGCCGATCGATCGGATGCTCGCCCAGCCTCACCCACGGGTCCGCCCGGTGCTTGATGAAGAGCTCGACCTTGACGTCGACGAAATCCCGATGCTGCAGCATCTCGACGCGCGGCTGTTCCCCGGTGTACCCGAGGCCGGACTCCATCGTGAAGGGCCCGGCGAGAGAGCCCGGGTCGAGTCCGTCGCGGCCGACGGCGCGCACGTACGCGTTGCCCCACTCCTGGACCTCGCCGGCGCACGTCCCTGCCTCCGGATTGGCTGGAGAAACCTCCGAGACGGGCGGCTCGCCGCCCACGGCCACCTGGCAGCGCCGGAACACGCCGTTGAGCTGCAGCGTCCGCACGTGGCCGTCCGAGATGTTCCTGAGGCGGAACGAGATGGTGGGCACGAGCTTGCTGCGGCCGAGATCGTCCAGACCGATGTCCAGCCAGCCCGTCGTCACATCGGTAACGGCCAGGGTGGCGGACATGTCCAGCGTCGGGCCGCCGCACCCGCCGGCGAGCACGAGGACCAGAACACCCAGGATCCCCCGCCGCGCGCCGCCGCCGACCGCGGCTCCGCCGCGCCCCTCGCCCATGCAGGCATTGTAGATCAGAAGCCGCCCCACCCCAGGGCCGCAAGCCGCGCACAGCGCGGCTCGGCGGGAGCGGCGCGGGGCGAAGGGATCCCCGCAAGCGGACGCCGGGGGCTCGGGGCGCAGCCCCGTCAAAATAGTGCCCCTACCGCGTCTCGACCCGGCCGCGAGCCTCCGACGGCGACAGCCGGCCGTCGCGCAGCGCCGCCAGATCGCCGCCCCGGACCCGGATCTGCAGGGTCTGGCGCTCACCGGCACGGACCCGCAACCCGCGCGCGTCGCGCGCGGCGACGGTCAGCCACTCGAAGTCCCCGAGCGCGGCGGGCAGGGCGCCGCCGTACGTCATCAGCGCATCCGTGAGCGCTTCCCTGAGCGCCGTGCGGTAGAGCTCCTCCGGATCCACGGCGAGCGGCGCCGGCGCGGCGCCGGCGTGCGCACCGGGCGGCGGCGGGGGCGCCCCGGCCGCGACGGGAGCGGCGGGCGTCGCGCGCACCTGCTCCTCCACCTCCCGCAGCGCCCGGCCCAGCGCGGCCCGGCCGGGGCCTTCCTGCATGGCCAGCATGCGGCGCCGCAGGCCCGCCAGCGCGGGACCCATGCCGGCGTCGAACCGGTCCAGCACGCCCAGCGACCAGAGCAGGCTGCGTCGTACGACGGGGTACTCGACGTAGAAGAACACGCCGTAGTCGTCCAGAACGAAGCCGCGCGCCTGAATCGAGCCGGCAAAGAAGAGCAAGCCGGGCACCAGCGTGGGCAGTTGCCGCTCCACCGCGGTCACGCCGCGGCTCACCGCCCGCTCGAGCTCCTGCTCGAGGCGCCGGACCTGCTGCACGACCGCCTCGTCGCGGTGCGCGCCCGGCTCCGGCACCTGAGCCGGCGCCGGCACGGGCAGCACCCCGGCCAGGACGACGAGCGCGATGCAGGCCGGCAGGCGTTCCACGGGACCGACTCCTACCGCTGGGAGACCCGCACGAGATAGTCCGTGACGCCCTCGAGCGCGCCCAGCTCCTGGCGCAACTGCTGCTGGTCGGCGCGCCGCTGCACGTCCAGCTCCTGGGCGAATTCCGTCAGCCACAGCGCCCGCTCCTGCTGTTGCCGGCGCTCGCTCTGGGCGATCAGGCCCTGCAGCTGCTGCAGCAGCGCGTCGTGATCGATCGCACGGGTGTCGGGCCCCGGCCGCGGAGCAACCTCGCCCGCGGCCAGCTCCCGCCGCAATTGCTGCTCGAGCGCAACCAGATCGGCGCGCCAGGGCGCGGCTGCCCGCGCCGGGGCGCCCGCGGCCGGCGCCGCCGCCGCGGGCGCCCCGGCGCCGGGAGTTCCGCCTACCGAGCGGACGTAGTCGACCAGTCCGGCGCGGAGCACGAGCGCGCCGTCGCCGTACTGCACCTCCACGCCCCCGAGGACGAGCCCCGCCGCGAACACCGCGACGGCCGCCGCCGCGAGCCCCCAGCCCGGACGCCGGGCGAACGCCCACCACGGCCCGCCCCGCGTCTCCCGGTCCGATACCACCCGCAGCCCGAGCGACGCTTCAGGCAGCGTCCAGGCATCCAGCGTGCCGCGGACGGACCGGAAGGCCGCCACCTCGTCGGCGCACCGGACGCAAACCGCCAGGTGCGCCTCGACCCGCTCGCGCTCCCCCGGCTCGCACTCGTCGTAGAGATAGGCGACGAGCGCCTCCCGGTCCCGGACGCCGCACGGAGGAATTCCGTCCATGTCAGGCCTCCTGCGCCGCGCGCTTCTGCCGCCAGCCCGGGCGAACCGTGGTGGAATTGCTCAGCCCCTGGCGTGCCAGATGCTTCCGCAACACGTTCAGGCCCTGATAGAGCCGCGTCTTCACCGTGCTGAGCGGGCACTCCGCGAGCTCCGCGATCTCCCGGAACGTGAAGCCGTGGTACTCCTTGAGGACGATAACCGTTCGCTGCTCGGGCGACAACAGGGCCATGGCCTGCGCGACCGCGCGGCCCAGGTCGCGGCGGATGATCAGATCCTCGACCGTCTCGTTGATGGGGTTCACCACCCCCAGCTCGCCCGGCTCGGCGTCCTCGGGCGGCTGCACGAACCCGCCGCGGCGCTGGCGGCGGAGCCAGTCGTGGCACAGGTTGAGCGCGATCCGGTACAGCCACGACGAGAACTTGGCCTGCCCCTTGAAACGCTTGAGCCCGCGAAACGCGCGCAGGAAGGCTTCCTGGCAGATCTCGCGGGCGTCCTCGTCACGCCCCACGACGCGGTAGGCGAGCGCGTGGATCGGCCGCTCCCAGCGCACCACGAGCTCGTTGAACGCATCCGTGTCGCCGCGCGCGGCGATCTCGACCAGTTCCTCGTCGGTCCCGTGCATCCGATATTAGATGGGGCTGCGCCCCAAGCCCCCGGCGTTCGCTTGCGGGGGCCCCATTGCCCCGCGCCGCTCCCGCCGAGCCGCGCCGTGCGCGGCTTGCGCCGGCTGCGCCTGCGCCTCAGTCATCAGACGGGCCGCGCCCCAAGCCCCCGGCGTTCGCTTGCGGGGGCCCCATTGCCCCGCGCCGCTCCCGCCGAGCCGCGCCGTGCGCGGCTTGCGCCGGCTGCGCCTGCGCCTCAGTCATCAGACGGGCCGCGCCCCAAGCCCCCGGCGTTCGCTTGCGGGGGCCCCATTGCCCCGCGCCGCTCCCGCCGAGCCGCGCCGTGCGCGGCTTGCGCCGGCTGCGCCTGCGCCTCAGTCATCAGACGGGCCGCGCCCCAAGCCCCCGGCGTTCGCTTGCGGGGGCCCCATTGCCCCGCGCCGCTCCCGCCGAGCCGCGCCGTGCGCGGCTTGCGCCGGCTGCGCCTGCGCCTCAGTCATCAGACGGGCCGCGCCCCAAGCCCCCGGCGTTCGCTTGCGGGGGCCCCATTGCCCCGCGCCGCTCCCGCCGAGCCGCGCCGTGCGCGGCTTGCGCCGGCTGCGCCTGCGCCTCAGTCATCAGACCGGCCGCGCCCCGCACCCCCGGTGTCCGCTTGCGGGGGCCCCATTGCCCCGCGCCGCTCCCGCCGAGCCGCGCCGTGCGCGGCTTGCGCCGGCTGCGCCTGCGCCTCAGTCATCAGACGGGCCGCGCCCCGCACCCCCGGCGTTCGCTTGCGGGGGCCCCATTGCCCCGCGCCGCTCCCGCCGAGCCGCGCCGTGCGCGGCTTGCGCCGGCTGCGCCTGCGCCTCAGTCATCAGACCGGCCGCGCCCCGCACCCCCGGTGTCCGCTTGCGGGGGCCCCATTGCCCCGCGCCGCTCCCGCCGAGCCGCGCCGTGCGCGGCTTGCGCCGGCTGCGCCTGCGCCTCGGCCATCAGACGGGCCGCGCCCCGCACCCCCGGTGTCCGCTTGCGGGGGCCCCGTTGCCCCGCGCCGCTCCCGCCGGGCCGCGCTGTGCGCGGCTTGCGCCGGCTGCGCCGTTCTACGGCGCACACCCAATTAGCTTAGACGAACGAACGCGGGCGAGAGTCGGGCGGTTCGTCGTCGTGTCAGAATCACAGGCGGCCGGCCGCCGCAACCATGATTCAACTGTCTGCCGTTCGCAAGGCTTTCGGCGCCCGCGTGCTCTTCGACGACGTCACCTGGCAGGTGCAGGCGGGAGAGCGGGTCGGGCTGTGCGGCCCGAACGGGGCGGGCAAGACGACGCTGCTGCGGATCATGGCGGGGCGCGAGGAGACCGACGCCGGCGTCCTGGCCCGTCCGGCCGACCTGACGGTCGGCTTCCTGCCGCAGGACGGCATCGCCCACGCCGGACGCACGCTGCTCGACGAAGCGCGCGCGGCGTTCGGCGAGCTGCTCGGGCTCGAGGCCGAGATGCGGGAGATCGAGACCCGGATGGCCGCGGCCGACGGCGACGGGACGCTGCTCGGCCGCTACAGCGAGCTCCAGGAGTCGTTTCAGCATCAGGGGGGCTACGACATCGACGCACGCGTGACCGCCGTGCTGCGGGGACTGGGATTCGGCGAGGCGAATCTCGCGCGCCCCACCGAGGAGTTCTCGGGCGGCTGGCAGATGCGCATCGCCCTCGCCAAGCTCCTGCTGCGCCGGCCCCGGCTGCTGCTCATGGACGAGCCGACCAACCACCTCGACCTGGAGGCCCGCAACTGGCTCGAGGACTTCCTCGTGGGCTACCCGCACGCGGTGGTGCTGGTCTCGCACGACCGTTTCTTCCTCGACCGCGTCGTGACGTCGATTGCCGAGCTCGGCCTGCGGACTCTCACGAAGTATCCGGGCAGCTACAGCGCCTTTCTCGTCGAGCGCGACGCGCGCCTGGCGCGTCTCCGGGAGCGGAAGCAGCAGCAGGACGAGGAGGTGGCGCGCATGCGGGCCTTCATCGACCGCTTCCGGTACAAGGCGACGAAGGCGGCACAGGTGCAGAGCCGGATCAAGATGCTCGAGAAGGTGACGCCGATCGAGGTGCCGCCCGAGCGCAAGCGCGTTCACTTCAAGTTCCCGGCCAGCGCCAAGAGTGGCCGGACGGCGCTGGAGCTGCGGAGCGCGTGCAAGGCGTACGGCGCGCTGCGCGTGTTCGACGGCGTCGATGTGCATGTCGAGCGGGGCGACCGCATCGCGCTCGTGGGCCCCAACGGCGCCGGCAAGTCCACGCTGATGCGGATGCTCGCGGGCACGGAGGCGCCCGACAGCGGCGCGCGCGTGGAGGGGCCGCACGTCGTGGCGCAGTACTTTGCCCAGGACGAGGCCAACCGGCTCGATCCGGCGCTGACCGTCCACGAGACGCTCTCGGCCGGCTCGCCGATCCACATGGTGCCGGCCATCCGCAACATCCTGGGCGGCTTCCTCTTCGAGGGCGACGACGTGCACAAGCCGGTCGCGGTGCTCTCGGGCGGCGAGCGTACCCGGCTCGCAGTGGCCCGCATGCTGCTGCACCCCTCGAACACGCTCCTGCTCGACGAGCCGACGAACCACCTCGACATCGACTCTACCGACGTCCTGCTCGATGCGCTCACGGACTACGGGGGCACGCTGATCTTCGTTTCCCACGACCGGTACTTCGTCGACCGCCTCGCGACCAAGGTGCTGGAGATCGGCAATGGGACCGCCGTGCTCTATCCGGGAACCTACGAGGAGTTCCGCTGGAGCGTCGCGCAGCGGGCGCTCCCGGACGCGGCCGCCACGCCGCGCCCGCGGCAGACGCCGGCACCCGCCCGCCGCGGCCGCGGCGCCGAGGAGCGCCGCCTGCAGGCCGCGACCCGCCGCCTCGAGCGGCGCCTCGCCGCCCTGCAGAGTCGGATCGCGAAGCTGGAGCAGCGCATCGGCGAGCGGGAGCAGGCCGTGCGGGCCCTCGAGTCCGACATGTCGGAGCCCGGCTTCTACAGCGACGAGGCCCGCGCGAAGGCGGGCATCGACCGGCACCAGGCGCTCATGTGGGAGGTCGGCGACCTGATGAACCAGTGGGAGGCCATGCAGCAGGAGGCCGACGATCTGGCCCGACAGGTCGCCAAGAGCGGCGCCTGATCAAACGTCGGCCAGCGTCAGGCGGCGCGGCGTGGTCCCGTCCACGTCCGTAAAGCCGTACTCCGCCGCCAGTGCGGCCGCCACGAGGACCGTCCCGCTGCGGCGCAGGACATCGGGGTCCGCGGCCAGCGCTGCGACCGCGCGCCCGACGAACTCCGGCGACTCCGAATTGGCGAGGTCGAGCGCCGCCGCCAGGATCTTCTCCGTGCGCACCAGACCCGGGTACAGCGATACTGCCGCCACCCCGCGGGGCCGCAACTCGACGGCCATGTCGGCGGTCAGCTTGTCGGTTGCCGCCTTGGACACGCCGTAGGCAACGTTCCCCACGTACTTCTGCGCCGCCCAGAAGGAAATGTTGACGATCAGGCCGCGCCCGCGGGCGACCATCGACCGCGCCGCCAGGCGGCTGGCATGGTAGTGCGCACGTACGCCGGCCCCGAACATGGCGTCCCAGCGCCACAGGGGCTGCTCCCAGAACGGCTTCGTTCAGGTGAACTCGCCATCCTCGACCATCCGCTCGTACCCACCCCAGACACTGTTGACGAGGACGTCGATTCCCGCCGCGGCCCGGCCGACGCGCTCGAACGCGGATGCCGTCTCCGCGTCGACCCGATGGTCGCAGCGAATGCCGATGATCCGCCCGGTGTCGTCCAGGGTCTCTCCGTCGGCCGCCGAGCGCCCGGTCACGAACACGCGCATGCCGTCGCGGGCGAGCGCGCCCGCCACCCAGCGACCGACCCCGAACGTCCCACCGGTGACGACGGCAACCTGACCTTCAAGTGGGCGCATGGGAGAATACCTGGCGAAACACGAGCCGGCGGTCAAGGCGCCGCCGCCGGGCCGGGCGTCGCGAAGCCAGCGGACGCGGGCCGCGAACACGCCGTACCCCGCGAATGCCAGCGCCAACGTCACCTGCTGCGGACCCAGACCGGCCAGCCCGAGTCCGAGCCAGGTCACGAACAGCACGCCGCAGGCGGTGGACGCCGGCCGCCGTCGCCGCCACGCGATCGCCGTCACGCACAGCATGCCGAGCTCGGCTGCGAGGGCAGGTCGGCTTGCGCCTGCGAACGACGCAACGGTGAGCAGGACTGCGAGCGGAACGACCAGCCGCGCCTCGTCGCGAGCAGCGTCGGCGTCGGGCGTCACCATGCCAGTGGTACAGCACGAGCCGTCCAGTCCAGGTGACGGCTCAGGGCCCGAGCACGTGCGGGCGCACGCGCTCGACGACCAGGCGGGCGGCGGCGCGGGCCTCGGCGGCGTCGGGCTCCCGGTAGAAGTCGGTCGGCGTCAGATCCTCGGCGCCGTAGAACGCCAGCTCGCGGTCGCGCCGCAGGGCGCGCGATGCCGCGGCGAGCCGCTCGACGTCGCCGGCCAGGGCCGCGGGCAGCCGGCCCCGCTCGGCCTGCAGCACGTCCCCGACGTCGTGCATGCGCGGCGGATCGATGCCGACCGTCCGCAGCAGCCCCTTCAGGGCGAGCTCGACGACCTCCTGCGACTCGCGCACGACATCCGCCCAGCTCCCCGCCTCGTACAGCACATCGAGAGCCCGCAGGCGAATCGCGGCCCGGCGTACGTGGTCGGCGGCCAGCGCCCGATTGCGCATCAGACGACCTCGGCCCAGTAGGACTGCCCGTGCACGGTCCGCCGCGCCAGGCGGCCTTCGGCGACCGCGCGGCGCACCCGCGCCAGAAGGGCCGGCAGCCGCCCGTCCCGGTCGAACAGCACCTGCCCGTCCATGGCCGCCTCCGCCCACAGACCGCTGAGCGCGGCGCCGGGCGGGTGCACGAAGTGCGGGTCCACGCGCCGGCCCCGCCAGCGCACCGGATGCTCGTCCCACGCACGGTACAACGCGCGGCGCAACGCAATGCGCGGCTCCACGACCACCAGCGCGTCGACGTCCGAGGCCGGCGTCGCTTCGCCGCGAGCCCACGACCCGTGGAGAAGCACGCCGGTCAGCCCGCCGCCAGCGACCGCCGCGGCGCGGGACACGAGCGCGGCCGCGTCGCCGTCACCCTGGCCGGCACCCGCCGCGGCCAGCCGCCGGACGCAGTACTCGTTGAGCGACACGCCGGCCGCCCGCGCCGCGCTCTCCAGCGCCGCGTGCAGCCCCGGCGGCATCCGGAGCACGAAGCGCCCCGACTTGACGGTGCCCCGATGAGATGCGACCTTCAACCAGAGGATAGTATCACTCTGATCAACGAGGAGATATCACCGACCCGGCATCACGCACCTACAGCGTGCCTTCGGGGTTGGGCCGCCGTCCGCCCGGCACGGGGCTCAAGGCGTGCACAGCACGCCTCGGCGGGAGCGGCGCGGGGCGAAAGGGCCCCCGCAAGCGGACGCCGGGGGTTCGGGGCGCAGCCCCGTCTGAATAAAGCTACGACGCCCGTGGATGCGTCTGGCGATAGAGCCTGGTGAGCTGCGCGGCGTTCACGTGGGTGTAGCGCTGCGTCGTGCTCACGCGGGAGTGCCCGAGCAGCTCCTGGATCGCCCGCAGGTCGGCGCCGCGCTCGAGCAGATGGGTGGCGAACGAGTGCCGCAGCGCGTGCGGGCTGATGCCCATCTTCGCGCTCGTCCGCAGCACGTAGCGCCGCACGAGCCGGTCGACGCTGCGCGCGGACAGCCGCCCGCCGCGATAGTTGAGGAAGAGGGGATCGCCGGCAGCGCGCCTGCCCCAGGACCTGCCCCGATCGGGTGCGGCGGCCAGCAGCGTGCGCCGATCCTGCAGGTACCGCCGCAGCACCGCCGCCGCCGTGCGGTTGAACGGCACCATGCGCTGCTTGCCGCCCTTGCCGTGCACGCGCAGCATCCGACTGCTGAGGTTGAAGTCTTCGAGATTCAGGCCGACCAGCTCGCTCAGGCGCAGGCCCGACGCGTAGAACAGCTCCAGCATGGCCCGGTCGCGCCGGCCAAGCGGCGTGCCGGCGTCGGGCGCGGCGAGCAGCTCCTCCATCTCGACCGTGTCGAGGTGCGCCGGCATCCTGCGGTGCACGCGGGGCGCGGCGACGAGCGCGCCGGGGTCCTGCTGCAGGTACCCGGCCCGGCACAGGTAGCGGCCGAAGGAGCGGATGGCGGCCAGCCGTCGCGCGGACGACGTGCTCGAGTCGCCGCGGCGGTGCAGCTCGCCGAGGAACGCGCGGATGCCGCGGTGGTCGAAGTCGGCCGGACCCAGCCCCCGCCCGCCCTCCGCGCGGCCCTCGAGAAACGCCAGGAACTGCCGGAGATCGCTGCGGTACGCCGCCACCGTGTGGCTCGAAGCGTTGCGGTTGTAGCGCAGATAGTCGAGGAACGCGTCCAGTTGGTCCTTCATGACGGCTGCGTCTCGAGGGCGGCGGGCGCCAAAGCGGCAGCGGCCCACGCGGCCAGGTCGTTCAGCGCCCGCTCGGCCAGCGCCTGGCGGCGGGCCCGCCGCTTGCGCGGCGAGCGCTCCTCCGACGGGATCAGGCCGAACGTCATGTTCGTCGGCTGGTAGTCGGCAGCGTCCGCGTGCGAGACGTAGTAGGCGAGCGCGCCCATCGCCGTGGTGCGGGGCGGCGGAACGACCGGCCGGTCCAGAACCAGGGCCACCACGTTGAGACCGGCCATGAGCCCCGACGCCGCCGATTCCACGTAGCCCTCGACGCCCGATATCTGGCCCGCGAAGAGCAGGTCCGGGCGCGCCCGCGTCTGCCACGTGTCGAGCAGCACGAGCGGGGCGTTGATGTAGGTGTTGCGATGAATCATGCCGTAGCGTACGAACTCGCCCTGCTCGAGGCCCGGGATCATCCGCAGCACCCGGCGCTGCTCGCCCCACTTGAGCTGCGTCTGGAAGCCCACCAGGCTGTAGTGGTCCGCGGCGAGGTTGTCCTGCCTGAGCTGCACGACGGCGTGGGGCCGGCGTCCGGTCGCGGGGTCGGTCAGCCCGACGGGCTTCAGCGGGCCGAAACGCAGCGTGTCGAGCCCGCGCCGGGCCATCACCTCGATCGGCAGGCAGCCTTCGAAGAACCGCGCCCGATCGATATCGTGCGCCTCCGCGAGCTCGGCGGTCACCAGCGCCTCGTGCAGCATCCCGTACTCCTGCTCGTCCAGCGGGCAGTTGAGATAGTCCCCGGCGGCCGACGCGTCCCAGCGCGATGCGCGGAACACCTTCGATCGATCGATCGTATCGGCCGCAACGACCGGACTGATTGCATCGTGGAAGTACAGGTGGTCCTGGCCCACCAGCGCCGCGATCTCGGCGGACAGCGGGTCGGACGTCAGCGGCCCGGTGGCGATGATGACCGGCGCCGCGCCGGCCGCGGGAATGCGCGCCACCTCGCGGCGGGCGACGGTGATGAGGGGGTGACCCTCGATGGCGCCGGTGACGCCGGCCGCGAAGCGCTCCCGGTCCACGGCGAGCGCGCCGCCGGCCGGCACGCTCGTCTCGCCGGCCACGCGCATGATCAGCGAGCCCAGCCGCCGCATCTCCTCCTTCAGCAGTCCGACGGCGTTCTCGAGCTTGGCGCCGCGAAAGGAGTTGCTGCAGACGAGCTCGGCGAGACGGTCGGTCCTGTGGACCCGCGTGCCGCGCACCGGCCGCATCTCGTTGAGCGCGACCGGCACGCCCCGCGCGGCAATCTGCCAGGCCGCCTCGCAGCCGGCCAGCCCGCCCCCGACAATCTGAATCATGGTCGCAGGGCGGCCGGGCCGCGGGCTAGACGGCCGCCAGCTCCTCGCTGCGGACGTAGTCGCAGGCGTCGTTGTGGCACAGCAACTGACGCCCGTGGCGCTTGGTCACCTTCTCGAGCAGGAACGGCGCGCCGCACGCGGGGCACGCTTCCGGCAGCGGCTTGTTCCAGACGGTGAAATCGCAATCGGGATAGTTGGCGCAGCCGTAGAAGACCCGGCCGCGCCGCGACTTCCGCACCACGATGTCGCCGCCGTCGCGCGGACAGGCCACGCCGGTGCTCTCGAGCTTCAGGTAGCGGCACGCCGGATAGCTGGAGCAGGCCGTGAACTCGCCGAACCGCCCCTGCTTGACGACCAGTTGCTTGCCGCACTGCGGGCAGGACTCGTCGAGCGGCCGGTCGGGCTTGGCCTTGGCCAACCCCTGCGACGTCGAGATCAGCTTGCGCGTCGTCTTGCACTCCGGATAGCCCGAGCAGGCCAGGAACTGGCCGAACCGGCCGCGCTTGACCACCATCGGGCGCCCGCAGTTGTCGCAGGTCGCCTCGGCCTCGTCGACCGCCTCGTCCGTTTTCTCGAGCTCGCGGGTGTTGCGGCAGTCGGGATAGCCGGAGCAGGCCAGGAACATGCCGAACCGGCCGATCTTGACGAGCATCGGCTTCCCGCACTTGTCGCACGTCTCGTCGCTCGGCAGCCCGTTCGCCTTGACGTCGGGCATCGCCTCGACCGCCTTCTCGAGATCGGTGCTGAAGGTCTTGTAGAACCCGTCTATCGTGCCCCGGTAGTCGGCGGCCCCCTCCTCGATGCGGTCGAGGCGCTCCTCCATCGCCCGCGTGTAGGCGACCTGGATGATCGCGTCGAAGCTCTTGGCCAGCAGGTCGGTGACCAGCCGGCCGAGCGGAGTCGGCGTGAACCGGCCCTCGGTCTTCGTGGCGTACTCGCGCTGCTGGAGCACCCCGATGATCGAGGCGTAGGTGCTGGGCCGGCCGATGCCGTTCTCCTCGAGCTCCTTGACCAGCGACGCCTCGTTGAAGCGCGGCGGGGGCTGCGTGAACTTCTGCTCCGGGGTGAGCGCCTTCAGCGCCAGCCGCGCGCCCTCGACGAGCGGCGGCAGCAGCCCCGACGTCGTCTCGTCCTCCGGCTCGGCCGCGGCGGCCGGGGCCGTTGCGGCCTCGAGGTCCGCGCCGCCCTGGACCGCCATCCAGCCGTTGAACTTGGGTACCGACCCCTTCGCCCGGAACCGATAGCCGGCGGCGCCGATCTCCACCGTCGTGTCGTCGAACGTGGCCGGCGGCATCTGCGAGGCGACGAAGCGGTTCCAGACCAGGCGGTACAGGTAGTGCTGCTCCCGGCTCAGGTGCGGCCGCACCTGCTCGGGGGTCCGGCTGACGGCTGTCGGCCGGATCGCCTCGTGCGCGTCCTGCGCGTCCTTCTTCGTGCGGTAGCGGTTCGGCTTCGCGGGCAGGTAGTCGGGGCCGAAGGCCTCGGCGATATGCGCGCGCACCTCGCCCAGCGCCTGCTCCGCCACCCGCGTGGAATCGGTCCGCATGTAGGTGATCAGACCGACGGATCCCTCGCCCGGCAGCTCGATGCCCTCGTACAACTGCTGGGCGATCTGCATCGTGCGCTTGACGGGAAACCGCGAGGCCTGCTGCAGCTTGCTGGTGATGAACGGCGGCGCGGCGTGCCGCCGGCGCTCCTTCGTGACCACCGACTCGACCACGTAGGCCGCCCCGTCCAGCTCGGCGAGCACCGCCTTCGACTCGGCCTCGCTGCCGATCCTGATCGCGTCCTTGCCCTTCTTGACGAGCCGCGCGCTGAACTCCGGCGGCGCATCGCCCGCCAGGCGGGCCTTGATGTGCCAGTACTCTTCGGAGACGAACCGCTCGATCTCGCCCTCGCGGTCGCAGACCAGCTTCAGCGCCACGGACTGGACGCGGCCCGCCGACAGCCCGCGCCGCACCTTGTCCCACAGCAGCGGGCTCAGCTTGTAGCCCACCAGCCGGTCCAGCACCCGCCGCGCCTGCTGCGCATCGACCATGCGCTGGTCGATCTCCACCGGATGCTCGAGCGCCGCGCGCACCGCGTCGCGCGTGATCTCGTTGAACATGAGGCGGCTGACGCGCCGCTTGCCGGCGCCGAGCTCCCGGGCCAGATGCCACCCGATCGCCTCGCCCTCCCGGTCGGGGTCGGTCGCCACGTAGACGTCGCTGACGCCCCGCGCGGCGTCGCGGAGCTCCTTGATCACTTTCTTGCGCGCCGGAATCGCCACGTACTCCGGGCTGAACCCCGCCTCGACGTCGACGCCGAGCTTGTTCTTGGGCAGGTCGCGGATGTGCCCCATGGAGGCCACGACCCGGAAGCCCGAGCCCAGGTATTTGTTGATCGTCCGGGCCTTGGCCGGCGATTCGACGATGACCAACGATTTCGCCATACTCCCTCTCGACTCTCTCCCTACCCTACCACCATCCTCAAGACTATCTTCAAGACCGGCTGAAGCGCCCTCCGTCGAGGCGCGTGATGCGGCCGGCGAGCTCCAGCTCCAGCACGTGCGTCGCCAGCGCCCCGCGGCTGAGCCCCGACAGGCCCGCCAACTCGTCGAGGTCGTAGCTCTCGCCCGGATCCATCCGCCGCAGCAGGCAACCCGCCTCGTCCGGCTCCTCCGGCCGCGGGCGGTCCTCGCCGCGCGCCCCGATCTGGGGGCGAATCTCCTCCACGATATCGTCGGCGGTCTCGACCACCTTCGCGCCGTCCTTGATCAGGGCGTGGCCACCGCGGCAGCGGCCGCTCAGCACGTTGCCCGGGACGGCCATGACCTCCCTGCCCTGCTCGGCCGCGCAGCGGGCGGTGATGAGCGAGCCGCTGCGCTCGGACGCTTCGACAACCACCACCGCCAGCGAGAGGCCGCTGATGATCCGGTTGCGCCGCGGAAAGTGAAACGGCCGCGGCGGCGCGCCGGGGGCGAGCTCGCTGACGGCGGCCCCTTGCGCCGCGAGCTGCGCGAGCAGCGGGCCGTGCTCGGGCGGATAGACGATATCGGCGCCGCAGCCCAGCACCGCGATGGTGACGCCTCCCGCGGCGAGGGCGCCGCGGTGGGCAGCGGCGTCGACGCCCCGCGCCAGGCCGCTCACCACGGCCACGCCGCGGCCGGCCAGGTCGGCTCCCAGACGTGCCGCGACCTCCCGCGCATAGGGCGAGCCGCTGCGGGATCCGACGATGGCGACCGCCGGCCGCCCCCGGCACCACAGCACCGGGGGCGGATCGGGAATCGCCGCCAGCGCCGCGGGATAGTCCGGCGCGCCGAACACCAGCGGGGCGACCCCGTGCTCCCCGGCGCGGCGCAGCAGCCGCACCGCCCGGCGCGCGGCCTGTCCGAGCTCGTCCTGCAACGCCGCACCCGCCGCGTCCAGGCGGGCGAGCAACTGGTCGGGACCCGGGAGCACCCGCTGGTCGCCGTCCCGCCCGCTCGCGCCGCGCGGCTGCAGGACACGCCGCCCGCGCGGCGTGGCGAGCAGCTCCGCCAGAATGACGGCGTCGAGAAGATCCACGTTCCGGTCGTCGGCAAGGCGGGCGGTCCGGCCGGCGGGGCAGCGCGTCGGTCGCAGCCGGTCACACCCCTGCCCTCGGCAGCCGGCCCGACCCCGCGCCTGACCTCCATTGTCGCACGAAGCGCCCCGTGCTTGCGTGCATCAGGCGTGCTGGCTATAGTGAGGATCAACCACATGCTCAGCAGGATGCTGGTCGTCGCATGCGCGCTGGCGGCAGCCGGGGGAGCGGTCGCGGCCGCCGACGAGCGCGCCGATGCCAGGGCGCAGGTCGAGTTCGGCATCGAGGTCGTGCACCGGGGGCTGTGGCAGGAAGCCATCTACCGCTGGGAACGAGCGGTGGCGATCGATCCGGACTACGCGGCGGCCTGGAACAACCTCGGCATCGCCTACGAGCACGAGGGCGTGTTCGACAAGGCCCGCGAGGCCTACGAGCGGGCGCTGGATCTCGAGCCGGACAACATGCTGATCCAGCAGAACTACGATCTCTTCAGGGAAATCAATGACCGTATCAACGAGAGCGGTCGGTAGCGTCGCGGCGGCGGCCGTCATGGCCACCGCCTGCATGAACTACTACGAGATCCCCGTCGAGACGCCGCTGCGGCCGAAGCTCGACGTCGCCGGGTTCCAGCGCGTGCTGGTGGCCGGCTTCGTGACGGGCGGCAGCGACGACGTGGACACGAATCTCGAGACGGCGCGGCTGCTGAAGAGCCAGCTCCGGAGCAACTCGGCGTTCCAGGTGATCGACACCGACGTGCTCGAGCTGACCGCGGTCGCCGAGGAGCAGGGCGGCTCGGCGGGCTTCGGCAACGGCGGCGGTGCGGCCGGCAACGGCAACGGCAACGGGGACGGGGACGAGGAAAACCGGGAGCAGTATTCGGAAGAGGACCTCGAGCTGCTCGAGCACATCTTCGCCAACACCAGCTACTGGCAGCAGTTGGGCGAGGAGTACCAGAGCCCGCTGATCGTGACGGGGACGGTCTACTTCACCCCGCACCAGCGGTCCGGCATGGTCACGCGGCAACGGGAGATCTACGACGAGTTCGGCCGGCGGCAGGTGGCTCCCGTGCGCGCGTATCGCGACCGCCGCGGCTACGTGCTGAGCCCGAAGTTCATCTTCATCGACGGCCGCACGGGCGCCACGCTGTACACCGAGCGGCACCGGGAAGAGATCCTGTACGACGCGGCGCGGAACACGCCGGCGCTGTCGTCGTACTTCGAGCTGATGGACCGCCTGATTCCTTCGTTTCTGGGCACGCTGAGCGCGGAGTCCATCAAGGGCACCCGCGTCCTCCTCAAGTAGGGAGGACGGCCGGGGCGCTTTACAGACGACCCGCCGCGGTAGTAGGCTGAGCGGCTGGAAGAGGACGGAAGCGTGTACGCAGTCATCCAGAGCGGAGGGCGGCAGGTTCGGGTCGAGCCCGGGGCGGTCGTCACGGTCGATCACATCGCGCTGCCGGCCGGCGAGCAGATCACCTCCAGACAGGTGCTGTTCGTGGCCGATGACGACGGCGGCTTCGTCGCCGGCGCGCCTTTCGTCGCCGGTGCGCGCGTGACGGGCATCGTCGACGGCCCGGAGCGCGGGCCGAAGATCCGCGTGTTCCGCAAGAAGCGTCGCAAGGGTAGGCGCCGCACGATAGGCCACCGGACGGCCTTGACGCGCGTGCGCATCACCGGCATCGAAACGGACGCGTCGCATGGCACATAAGAAGGGACAGGGCAGCTCGCGGAACGGGCGCGACAGCCAAGCCCAGCGGCTCGGCGTGAAGCGCTTCGACGGGAACATCGTCAAGGGCGGCGCCATTCTCGTTCGCCAGCGGGGCCGGCGGTTCCGTCCCGGCCTGAACGTGGGCCTGGGCAAGGACGACACCCTGTTCGCCACCGCCGCCGGACGGGTCACCTTCGAGGACCACGGCGGGCGCGGGCGGGTCATCAGCGTCCAGCCCCTCGCCGGCGCGCCGGACGGCTCCGCCTGACACCCGGTACAACTCCACTCCCGCGCGTGTGCGTCAGCGCAGCGTATGTTCGTCGACCAGGTCGACATCCAGGTGCAGGCGGGGGACGGCGGCAATGGCTGCGTGAGCTTTCGCCGGGAGAAGTTCGTGCCGCGGGGCGGCCCGAACGGCGGCGACGGCGGGCACGGCGGTTCCGTCCACCTGCGGGCCAGCGTGCACCGCAACACCCTGGTCGACTACCGCTTCCACCGGCAGTTTCAGGCCCAGCGCGGCGCGCACGGCGAAGGGTCGAGCCGCACCGGCCGGGCAGGCCGCGACCTGCTGCTCGACGTGCCGCCCGGGACGCTCGTCTACGAGTGGCACGACGAGCAGCTTGCGCCGCTGGCGGACCTCAAGACGGCGGGCCAGCAGGTCCTCGTCGCCCAGGGGGGGCGCGGCGGCCGCGGCAACGAGCGGTTCGCGACCTCGACGAACCGGGCGCCGCGGCGCGCCGAGCCGGGCGCCGCTGGCGAGATGCGGCGGCTCAGGCTCTCGCTCAGGCTGCTGGCCGACGTCGGGCTGGTGGGGTTCCCGAACGTCGGCAAGTCCACGTTGATCGCGCGCCTCTCCGCCGCGCGCCCCAAGATTGCCGATTATCCGTTCACCACGCTGACGCCCAATCTCGGCGTCGTGCGACTCGACGAGGACCGCAGCTTCGTGCTGGCCGACGTGCCGGGACTCATCGCCGGCGCGCACGAGGGGCATGGCGTCGGCCTGCAGTTCCTGAGCCACCTGGAGCGGACCCGGGTACTCGTGCACGTCATCGACGTCTCGTCCGCGTCAGGCCGCGACCCGGTGGAGGACTTCGAGATCGTGTGCCGGGAGCTGGCGTCCTACGCGAGCACGCTGCCGGACCCCGACGCACCGGGCGCGCAGGCCCTGGGAGCCCGGCCGCAGGTCGTCGCGGCGAACAAGATCGACGCGCTCGACGACGCGGCGCGGCTCGATCGCCTGCGCGGCTGGCTGGAGCCGCGCTCGATCGCGTTGCACCCGATCTCGGCCGCGACCGGCGCCGGTCTCGGCCAACTGCAGGAAGCGGTGTGGCAGGCGCTCGCGGCGGCGGACGCGGCCGTCTCCGAGTCGTCCGAGGAACCCCGCGCGTGAGGCTGCAGGGCAGAATCGGCGTGCTCGGCGGCACCTTCGACCCGATCCACTACGGCCACCTGGACGCCGCCGACGCCGCGCGCCGCGCGTGCGGCCTCGACACGGTGCTGCTCGTGCCGGCCCGCACCCCGCCGCACCGCAGCCGCGCGCCCCGGGCGTCGGCCTACCATCGCTTCGCGATGGCGGCGCTGGCGTCGGACGGCCGGGACGAGCTCGCGGCATCCGACATCGAGCTGGCGTTCGACGGCCCCTCGTTCACGTCCGTGACGCTGGCGCGCCTGGCGCGGGGGGGCATGCGCCCCGGGCAGCTCTTCTTCATCATCGGCACCGATGCGTTTGCAGATATCGCGTCCTGGCACGACTACCCCGCCGTGCTCGATCGCGGTCACTTCGTCGCGGTCTCCCGGCCGGGCTGTCCCCTTGCCGCCCTGCGCGAACGGCTGACCGATCTCCGCGAACGGATGCGCGAGCCGGCAGGTGGCGCGCCTGCCGGCTCGCAACGGCCGGCCGTCTGGCTCGTCGAGGCGTCCACCCGCACGGTCTCGTCGTCGGCTCTGCGCCGCCGCCTGACGGGCGGCGAGTCGATCGACGGCCTGGTGCCGGACGCCGTGGCCCGCCATATCGCGAAGCACGCGCTGTATGCGCGCGTGTCGCCGGCAGGCAGCTTGCATGAGTGAGCACGACGCCCGGCCGGCGCAGACGTTCGACACGCTGCCCGAGGGGGTGCGGAGTGCCGTCCGCGCGGCCCAGGCCAAGCAGGCCTTCGACGTGGTCGTCCTGTTTCTCGGCGGCTCGCACGCCTTCACGGACCACTTCGTCGTCTGCTCGGCCCGGAGCGCGCGGCAGGTGCGCGCCGTCGCCGACGAGATCCGCCAGCGGCTGCGCGCCGCGCAGGACGCACCCTCGCATGTCGAAGGCTACGACCACGGCGAATGGGTCCTCATGGACTGCTTCGATTTCGTGGTCCACGTCTTCACGCCGGACACCCGCCGCTTCTACGACCTCGAGCGGCTGTGGGGCAACGCCACGCGCATCCCGGTATCCGAGAGCCCCTGAGCGTTGCGAGCGCGCGGCATGACGGCGGCCGCCGCGCTGCAGCGCCTGGCGGACGGCCTGCTCAGCGTCGCCTGGGCTCCCTGCTGCGCGGCCTGCGACACGCTGCTGCCGCAGCCGACGGCCGCCGTCGTGTGCGCCGACTGCTGGCGGCGCGTCGCGCGCATCAGGCCGCCGCTGTGCGATGCCTGCGGCGCGCCGCTCGCTGCGGAACCGCCCGGGCGCGGCGCGGCCGTCCCGTGCCGGCTCTGCCCGGCCGGACGCGAGCGGCCGCGACCGCTCGCGCGCTGCCGCGCGGCCGGCTGGTACGACGGCGCGTTGCGCGCGATCGTCCAGGCGTTCAAGTACCAGGGCCGCCAGTCGCTGGCCGCGCCGCTGGCCGCGCTGATGCGCGAGGCCGGCGGGGAGCTGCTCGCCGCGGCCGACCTGGTCGTCCCGGTGCCGCTGCATCCGCGGCGCCGCTGGGAGCGGGGCTTCAACCAGTCGCGGGATCTGGCCGCCAGGCTGGGTCCGCCGCTCGCGGACATCCTGGTTCGCGTCCGGCACACGCCCCCGCAGGCCACGCTGGCTGCCGGGCGGCGGCAGGCAAACGTGCGGGGCGCGTTCGAGCTGACCGGGCGGGCCTGGCTCCAGGCCCGCGCCACGGTGGCCGGCAAGGCCGTCGTCGTGGCCGACGACGTGCTGACGACGGGCGCGACGCTGGCCGCCTGCGCGCGGGTGCTGCGCGCGGCCGGGGCCCGCGAGGTGGCCGGCCTCACGGCTGCTCGAGTCGCGGATCGACCGCCGCGGCAAGCGCCGCCGCCACGTCGGGTACGGGGCGCTCCCCGTCCACCCTCAGCCAGGCGGGCTGCTGCGCCTGGCGCAGGTAGCTCTCCCTGACCCGGTCCTGCAGGGCGAGATCTTCCTCGTAGCGGTCCCGGCCGACCGCCTTGCGGCTCAGCGACGTCGCGGGCGCGATGTCGAGGAGGATCGTCAGATCGGGCTGCGGCAGAAAGCGCTGGAGCTCCCCGAGCCAGGACGGGTCGAGCCCGTGCGCCTCGCCGTACGCGACGCTCGACGCGACGTAGCGGTCGCAGACCAGCGCAATGCCCGCCGCCTGCCAGCGATCGAGGTCCGGCCGCCGCTCGTAGCGGTTCGCGATGTACAGCAGCTGCATCACCTCCGGCCCGTACTCGCGCTCGCCCTGCAGCGCCCGCGCGATCTCCTCGCCGATGGCGGTCCCGTAGTCGGGAAACGAGACCACCCGGGCCTTGTAGCCGGCGGCCCGGATGCGGTCGCGCAGCAGGCGGGCCTGCGTCTCCTTGCCGCTCTGGTCGAGGCCTTCGATGGCGATCAGCATCGGCGGGGATCAGGTCTCGAGCGCGATCATGTCGTCGCTGGTCTGGCGCCGGCGGACGATGCGCCAGGCGTCCCGCTGGTCGATCAGCACCTCGGCCGGCAGCGGATGACGATTGTAGTTCGACGCCATCGCGGAGCCGTAGGCGCCGGTGTCGAATATCGCGACGAGATCGCCGACCTCGGGACGCGGCATCGAGCGCGCGGCCCCGACGACGTCGCCCGTCTCGCAGATCGGCCCGACGACGTCGCAGACCACCGGCCGGCCGGGCCGCGGCTCCAGCGGCTCGATGCGGTGATACGCGCCGTAGAGGGCCGGGCGCAGCAACTCGCTCATCCCGCTGTCGAGGACCACGAAGCAACGCTCCTCGTCCTGCGGCTTCACATCGACCACGCTCGCCACGAGCACGCCCGCGGGGCCCACGATCCACCGCCCCGGCTCGGCGATGATCGCGAGCCCGGTCGGTCTCACCGCGTCGCTGACGGTGCGTGCGTACAGGCCGACGTCCAGGGTCTCGGAGCCGTCGTAGGAGATGCCGAGGCCGCCGCCGACGTCGATGTGCTCCAGCGGGCAGCCGCCGCCCATCAGGTCCGCCGCCAGCCCGGCGACGGCGCCCAGCGCGTCGCGAATCGGAGCCCGGGCGGCCACCTGCGATCCGATGTGCACGTGCAGGCCGACGAGCTGCAGTCCGGCGCAAGCCAGCGCGCGGTCGCAGATCTCGCGCGCCGCCGCGAGGGGCACGCCGAACTTGTGCGCCCGCCGGCCGGTGGAGATGTGCGGGTGACCGCCGGCCGCGACGTCCGGATTGACCCGCAGCGCCACGCGCGTGCGCACGCCGCGCGCACGCGCCAGCCGGTCGATGCGCTCGAGCTCTCCGGCGCTCTCCGCGTTGACGGCGTGCAGCTCGAGCGCGACCGCCTGCGCCAGCTCGGACGCGGTCTTGCCGACGCCGGTGAAGACGATGTCGCGCGGCGTGAAACCGGCCCGCAGGGCCACGTCGATCTCGCCTCCCGAGTTGGCGTCCACGCCCCCGCCCAGCGACCGCACGAGGCGGGCGACGGCCAGCGTCGAGTTCGCCTTCAGGGCGTAGTGCACCCGGTGCGGATAGCCGCCGAATGCCGCCTCGAACGCAGCGTAGCGTGCCGCGATCTCCGCCGCCCGGTAGACGTACACGGGCGTGCCCACGCGCCGGGCGATCGCGGCGAGCGAAACGGCCCGCTGCACCGTTGGCGAGAGGGCGATCGGCGAATCAGCCACGGAACCTCTCCGGCGCGGTTCTGGTGCGCAAAACGGGCCATTGTACGTGCAACGCGTGGACGCAATCCAGCACGTGGCGTACACTCGCCGGGGATGTCCAGCGTCCCCCCGCCACCGGCGCCGACCACGGACCAGCTGGTCGCAGCCTGTCTCGGCGGCGACCAGGGAGCGTGGGACCTGATCGTGCGAAGATACCGGCACAAGGTCTTCCACGTGGCGTACAAGTTCGTGGGACGGCACGAGGAGGCGGAGGACCTGACCCAGGAAATCTTTCTGAAGGTGTTCAGGGCCCTGAGCACGTTCGACCGGCGGGCGAACTTCCAGACCTGGCTCGTCAGCGTCGCCCGCAACCTCTGCATCGACCACTACCGGCGTGTTCGCAAGGAGCGCGAGACCTTCGACCGGGGGGTCGACGTGGCCGACCTCGCACCCGCCGCAACGGGCCCGGACCCCGCCGCGCAGCTCCAGCGCGTGGACCGGCGCGAGCTGCTGCGCGTGGCGCTGCGGGAGGTGCCGGCCGTGCTTCGCGAAGCGGTGGTACTGCGGGACATGCAGGAGCTCACGTACGACGAGATCGCCCGGCGCCTGGCGCTGCCGGTAGGCACGGTGAAGTCGCGGATCAGCCGCGGCCGGCGCGAGCTGGCCCGCCAGATCGCCAGGTCGCGGGAGCAGTCCCCGGCCGGCGAGCCGCGCACCGCGCTGCTGAACACTTCGGCCAATGGAGCCCGCGAATGAACGTTGCGACCGATCGCGCCGACGGCATCGACATAGTCCGCGTCGGCGAGACCCGCCTGATCTACCCGCTGCTGACCGCCTTCGCCGAGACCGTCGCGCCGCTCCTGCGCGGCGACGCGCCGAAGGTGGTCATCGACATGTCGCGGGTCGTCTACATCGACAGCGCCTCGATCGGCTGTCTGATGGACCTCTACCGGCGGGCCTCGCAGGCCGGCGGCACGGTGAAGCTCGCGGGCGTCCAGAGGCGGGTCGAGACGATGCTGACGATGACGGGCGTCCCGAAGTTCATCGAGCTGCACGCCGACGATTCGAGCGCCGTCGAGAGCTTCGGGGAGTAGTCATGCGCATCATCACGACCCACTCCGGGCTGGAGGTCCGACTGGACGGCGACCTGCTGGCCGTCATCGAGGCGCTCGACAAGGAGCTGACCGGCCGGCACGGGCTCGACCGCACCTTCGAGGACATGATGCGCGAGATCAATCACCTCATCGACCAGATGACCGACGCCGACCGGCGCGCGTACCTGATCGAGAGCCTGTTCCTCAACACGGTGACGTACGAGAACGAGAAGGCGGGCGCCTATCTGCGCAAGCTGCTGCGAGACTCCTAACCGGCCGGGGCCGTGTTCTTGACCGCCACGGCCGCCGGCACGTGCGCGGCGTCCGGCTCGACCGGCGACTCGACGAGGCGCCATGCATCGGTCGCCTCGAGGATGCGCCTGGCGAAGCTGGCGTGCAGCGCGTGGCCGCCGCGGTGGGCCACCAGGTGGCCGATCAGCGGATGCCCCAGCAGCGCGAGATCGCCTATCACGTCCAGGATCTTGTGGCGCACGAACTCGTCCTCGAAGCGCAGCGAGGTATTCAGGACGCCCGTCTCGCCCAGCACCACCGCGTTGTCGAGCGACCCGCCGAGCGCCAGCCCCTTGCGGCGCAGCAGCTCGACCTCCTTCAGAAAGCCGAACGTCCGGGCCGGTGCGATCTCGTCGACGAACGACTCCTCCGTCAGCCGCAGCGTGCACGCCTGATGCCGTACCAGGGGGTGGTCGAAGCCGATGGTGTAGGTGACCCTGAAATGGTCCGACGGATACAGCGCTATCCGTTTCTCGCCGCGCGACAGCGAGACGGGCCTGACGACCTTCAGAAAGCGGCGCGGCACCGCCAGCGACCTGACGCCGGCCTCGTGCACCAGATAGACGAACGAGGCGGCGCTGCCGTCCATGATCGGGACTTCGGCCTGGTTCAGCTCGACGACGGCGTTGTCGATCCCCAGGCTGAAGAGCGCGGCCAGCAGATGCTCTACGGTCGCCACGGCGGCATCGTCCCGGGCCAGACCGGTGGCGTAGTTCATGCTGGCCACGTAACCGATCCGCGCCGGGATCTCCAGCCCGTTCAAGTCGAGCCGCCTGAAGACGATGCCGTGGTCGGCGGGGGCGGGCCTCAGCCGCAGCGTCCCCTTGTGACCGGAGTGCAGCCCGATCCCGGAGCACGAAACCGGGCGGCGGACCGTCTGCTGGGTATGTGTCCGAACCTGCGCGTTCGTTCTCACGACGTCCTGACTATGAGCGAGACCGGTGCCGATACGGGGGAATGCAAGGACTTCACGGCAGACACATACTTGAAGAATACCTCATGAAAAGCATCCGAAAGAGGGGCCGGCTTTTTCTACCACACCTGCCGGCCGATGTCAGCCCCTTTCAGACCTCCAGCACCCCGCTGCCGGCTGCCGCGGGCAGCACCCGGCGCAGGAAGCGGCCGGTGTGCGAGCCGCCGACCTCCATGACGTCCTCCGGCGTGCCCGCGGCGACGAGCCTGCCGCCTGCGTCGCCGCCTTCCGGCCCCAGGTCGACGATGTGGTCGGCCGTCTTGATGACGTCCAGGTGGTGCTCGATGACGACCACGGTGTTTCCCTGCTCGACTAACTGGTTTAGGACGTCGAGCAGCCGCCGGGTGTCCTCGAAGTGCAACCCGGTCGTCGGCTCGTCGAGGATATAGAGCGTGCGCCCCGTGCCTCGCCGCGAAAGCTCCTTCGCGAGCTTGACGCGCTGCGCCTCGCCTCCGCTGAGCGTCGTGGCCGACTGGCCCAGCTTGACGTAGCCCAGTCCCACGTCCTGCAGCGTGCGCAGCTTGCGGGCAATGGGCGGAAAGTGTTCCAGGAGCTCCATCGACTGGTCCACGGTCAGGTTCAGCACGTCGCCGACCGAGGCGCCCCGGTAGGTGATGTCCAGCGTCTCCCGGTTGTAGCGGCGGCCCTTGCACTGCTCGCAGGCGACGTAGACATCCGGCAGGAAGTGCATCTCGATGGCGATGACCCCGCCGCCCTGGCAGGCCTCGCAGCGCCCGCCCTTGACGTTGAACGAGAAGCGACCCGGGCGGTAGCCCCGCGCGCGCGACTCCGGCAGCATCGAGAAGAGCTCCCGGATGAAGGTGAACACGCCGGTGTAGGTCGCCGGGTTCGAGCGCGGGGTGCGGCCTATCGGCGACTGATCGATCTGAATCACCTTGTCGACCAGCTCCGTGCCGTCCACCTGCCGGTGCGCCCCGGGCTCGTCGGCCGCGCGGTACAGCTCCCGCGCCAGCGCGCGGAACAGGATGTCGTTGACGAGCGTCGACTTGCCGGAGCCGCTGACGCCCGTCACGGCAATCAGCAGGCCCAGCGGCAGGCGGACGTCGAGGTCCTTGAGGTTGTTGGCGCGCGCCCCGCGAATGACGATCTCGCCCCGGAGCGCCGGCCGGCGCGCGCTCGGCGTGGGAATGGTGCGCTCCGCGCGCAGGTACTGACCGGTCAGCGACCGGCTGCCGTTCGCCAGCAGCTTCGCCGGCGGGCCCTGGAAGATCACGTGGCCGCCGTGCTCGCCCGCGCCCGGTCCCAGATCGATCAGGTAGTCCGCCGAGCGGATGGTCTCCTCGTCGTGCTCGACGACCACGACCGTGTTGCCGAGATCGCGCAGCCGGCCCAGCGTGTCGAGCAGCAGCCGGTTGTCGCGCTGGTGCAGCCCGATGGACGGCTCGTCGAGCACGTACAGCACGCCGGTCAGGTTCGCGCCGATCTGCGTGGCGAGCCGGATCCGCTGCGCCTCGCCGCCGGACAGGGTGGCGGCGCCGCGCGCCAGGGTGAGATAGCCGACGCCGACGTTCGCCAGGAAGGCCAGGCGGTCTCGAATCTCGCGCAGCACGCGCTCGGCCACCAACCGTTCGCGCCCCGTCAGCTCCAGCGCCTCGAAGACCTGCCGCGCCTCGGCGATCGGCAGGTCGACGTAGTCGGCCAGCGTGCGTCCGTGCACCCGCACCGCCCGACTCTCCGCCCGCAGCCGGGCGCCCTCGCACGCCTGGCACACGCGCAGCGAGCGGTAGGCCTCGAGCTCCTCCTGCTGGGTCCACGTACCGGTCCGATAGCGGCGGCGCAGGTTGGGAATGACGCCCTCGAAGTCGCGGCCGAACGGATCCGGCGGCGCGGCGGCGCGGCGCCGCCGGACGGGCGTCCGGCGCGTCGCGTCCGGTCCGTACAGCAGGAGCCGGCGCTTCTTCTGCGGCAGCCGCCTGAACGGCGTCTCGACGTCGATCTCGTAGTGCGCCGCCAGCTTGGCGAGCGCCTCGCGCACCGGCCTGGCGTCCGCGCGACCCCAGGGCTGGACGGCGCCCTCGGCCAGCGACCGGCTGTCGTCCGGAACGACGCGCAGCGGGTCGAAGTCCTCGACCGCGCCCAGTCCCTGGCAGTCGCCGCACGCGCCGTGCGGCGAGTTGAAGGAGAAGATGCGCGGCGTCAGCTCCGGCATGTTGATCCCGCAGTGGACGCAGGCCAGCCGTCTCGAGAACAGGCGGTCGCCGCCCCCCAGGGTGTTGACCGTCACGACGCCGTCGGCCAGCGCCAGCGCCAGCTCGATCGACCGCGTGAGCCGGCGCTCCGCGCCCGGCCTGACGACGAGCCGGTCGACGACCGCCTCGATCCAGTGGTTCTTGCGCCGATCCAGCCGCGGCTCGTCCTCGAGCGACCGCACCTCGCCATCCACCCGGGCCTTCAGCAGCCCCTTGGCTCTCAGGGCCCCCAGCTCCTTCTTGAACTCCCCCTTCCGCCCGCGCACGATCGGCGCGAGCAGATTGATGCGCTCCTCCGTCGGGCCCGACATGACCGCGTCGACGATCTGCTCCACCGACTGGGAGGTCACCGCGCGCCCGCAGGACGGACAGTGGGGCACGCCGACATTGGCGAACAGTAGGCGGAGGTAGTCGTAGATCTCGGTGACCGTGCCGACGGTGGAGCGCGGATTGGAGCCGGTGGTGCGCTGCTCGATGGAGATGGCGGGCGACAGGCCGTCGATCTGGTCGACGTCCGGCTTCTCCACCTGCTCGAGGAACTGGCGGGCATAGGCCGAGAGCGATTCCACGTAGCGCCGCTGGCCCTCGGCATAGATGGTGTCGAAGGCCAGCGACGACTTGCCGGATCCCGACAGGCCGGTGACCACGACGAACCGATCACGCGGGATCCGGACGTCGATGTTCTTGAGGTTGTGCACGCGGGCGCCGCGTACATCGATCCATCGGTGCGGCATCTGCACGGTCCGGGACCGCCGCTGCGGCCCGAATCCACGATGCTATCACGACCGCCCCGCGCAAGCCGCACGCACTCGCCCGGCCGGCGCCGCCGGAGTAGAATCGCCCCTGCTGGCGCGGGGCGAAGGGGTCCCCGCAAGCGGACGCCGGGGGCTTGGGGCAAAGCCCCGTCTTATTGCAGCAGAGGCGCAGCCTCTGCAAGGCGCGCACAGCGCGCCTCGGCGGGAGCGGCGCGGGGCGAAGGGGCCCCGCAAGCGGACGCCGGGGGCTTGGGGCGCAGCCCCATCTGAATGAAGCCAGGGGGAAGGCATGACGGATCGGATCGCGGCCGGGAGGCTCCAGGTCGACAAGCGGTTGTACGACTTCATCAACGACGAGGCATTGCCGGGCAGCAGGGTCGCTCCGGAGCAGTTCTGGCCCGCCTTCGACCGGCTGGTCCACGACCTGGCGCCGCGCAACCGCGAGCTGCTCGCGAAGCGCGACGAGCTGCAGCGGCGGCTCGACGCCTGGTACCGGGAGAATCGCGACGAGCCGATCGATCTCGCCGAGTACAAGGCCGTCCTGCGGGAGATCGGCTACCTGGTGCCCGAGGGCGACGACTTCGCGGTGCGCACGGCCAACCTCGACCCCGAGATCGCGACCGTCGCGGGACCGCAGCTCGTCGTGCCGCTGACCAACGCGCGCTACGCGCTGAACGCGGCCAACGCGCGCTGGGGCAGCCTGTACGACGCCCTCTACGGCACCGACGTCATCCCGGAAGACGGCGGCGCGGCGCGCACCGCCGACTACAACCCCGTGCGCGGGGCCCGCGTCATCGCCTACGCCCGCGAGTTCCTGGACGCGGTCGTGCCGCTGGCCGCCGGCAGCCACGCGGACGTGGCGTCCTATGCCGTGGCCGGCGGCGCCCTGGCCGCCAGCCTGCGGAACGGTGCGACGACGGGTCTGGCCGACGCGTCGAAGCTCGCCGGCTACCGCGGCGAACCCGGCGCGCCCGCCGCCGTCCTGCTCCGGAACCACGGCCTCCACATCGAGATCGCGATCGACCGCGAGCATCCCGTCGGCCGGGACGACGCGGCCGGGATCAAGGACATCGTGCTGGAGGCGGCGACGACGACCATCATGGATCTCGAGGACTCGGTGGCCACCGTCGACGGCGAGGACAAGGTGCTCGCCTACCGCCACTGGCTGGGCCTGATCAAGGGCGACCTGACCGCCCGCTTCGAGAAGGGCGGCCGCACGATCGACCGGGCCATGAGCTCGCGGCGCGAGTTCACCGCGCCGGACGGGTCGCGCCTCACCCTGCCGGGCATCAGCCTGATGCTGATCCGCAACGTCGGACACCTGATGACCAATCCGGCGGTGCTCGACGGGGACGGCAACGAGGCGCCGGAAGGCATCCTCGACTCGCTGATCTCGTCGCTGATCGCCGTTCACGATGTCCACGGCCGCCGCAACAGCCGCGCCGGCTCCGTCTACATCGTGAAGCCGAAGCTGCACGGACCGGAGGAGGTGGCCTTCACGGACGAGATGCTGGCGCGGGTCGAGGACGCCCTCGGCCTGGACCGCTTCACCCTCAAGATCGGCATCATGGACGAGGAGCGGCGCACCACGGTCAACCTGAAGGAGTGCGTGCGCGCCGCGCGCGACCGCGTCTTCTTCATCAATACCGGCTTCCTCGACCGGACCGGCGACGAGATGCACACCGCCATGGAAGCCGGGCCGATGATTCGCAAGAAGGAGATGAAGGCCGCCGCCTGGATGGTCACCTACGAGGACTGGAACGTCGACGTCGGCCTGGCCTGCGGCCTGCCCGGCCACGCCCAGATCGGCAAGGGGATGTGGGCCATGCCGGACCGGATGGCCGACATGCTGCGCGAGAAGATCGGACACTCCGAGGCGGGCGCCGACACAGCCTGGGTGCCCTCCCCCACCGCGGCCACGCTGCACGCCACGCACTACCACCGGGTGGACGTCAGGGCGCGTCAGGACGCCCTGCGCACGCGCCCGCTGGCCGACCTCGACAAGATATTGACGATTCCACGCGCCGCGCAGCCGCGCTGGTCGCCCGCGGAAATCCAGCAGGAACTCGACAACAACGCCCAGGGCATCCTGGGCTACGTCGTGCGCTGGATCGATCAGGGCATCGGCTGCTCGAAGGTGCCCGACATCAACAACGTGGGGCTGATGGAGGATCGGGCGACGCTCCGCATCTCCAGCCAGCACATCGCCAACTGGCTGCACCACGGGATCTGCAGCGAGGCGCAGGTGCGCGAGACGCTGCAGCGGATGGCGGCGGTCGTCGACGGACAGAATGCCGGCGACCCGCACTACCGGCCGATGGCGCCCGACTTCGATGGCAGCGTGGCCTTTCAGGCAGCCTGCGACCTGGTGTTCAAGGGCCGCGCGCAGCCGAGCGGCTACACGGAGCCCATCCTGCACGCGCGGCGGCAGGAGGCGAAGGCCAGGTTCGGGGGCAAGCCGCCGGCGGCGTAATCGGGCTTCAATCAGACGGGGCTGCGCCCCGAACCCCCGGCGTCGCCGGTCGGGTCGACGCGGTAGGCGGTCTCGTTCGAGGCGACGACCAGGCTGCCGTCGGTCGGGTCGAACGCGAGCCCGACGAGCGCTTCGGCCGCCAGGACGCAGGTGGCCGCGCCGTCCTGCGCCACGCGGTAGACGCCGCTCGCGCCGGCCAGCGCCTCGACGACGTGGAGGGTGCCGCGAGCGTCGAACGCCACCCCCTGCGGCCGCCCGAAGCATGTGCAGACCTCGTCGATGCGCCCCGTGTGATCGAGCCGGTAGACGCGGTCGTACGTCGCCAGGGTCGGCGAGGTCACGTAGAGCGCGTCGTCCGGCCCCCAGGCCAGGTGGAACGCGGCCACGCTGGCCGGCAGCGTGGCGAACGCCGTCGCCTGTCCCGCGCTGCCGACCCGGAACACGGTGCCGGACCGGTCGCCGACATAGAGCGTGCCGTCGGGACTGAACGCCAGCCCGCAGGCGACCCCGAGCTCCGACACGCGCTCGTCGAACGAGCCGTCGGCATGGACCCGGTACACCGAGCCCTCGAAGCGACTCGACACATGGAGCTGGCCGTCGGGCGCGAACGCGAGCGACGTCGCGTTGGTGATGCCCGACAGGAACGGCTCGCGGAAGCCGTCCCGCCGCACGCGGAACACCGACACCGGCGTCTGCTCGCCGCGCGGGCCGCTGTAGGTGAGGTAGACCGAGCCGTCGCCGTCGATCGCCGGGTTGTCGACCTGGTGCAGGCCGGTCGCCAGACGCGCGCCGATGTCGACGAAGGCCGGCTCGTCGTCCGAGCCCTGCAGATGGACCGCCGTGCGACCGCCGTCGAGTCCCGGCGGCACGATGACCGACACGGCCTGGCTGGACGCATGCACGACGCGGGCAGGTGTCGCGCCGAGGCGCACCGCGGGCGGCGTCGAGTCGTCGGCCGGCAGATTGGCGCCCTCTATCGTGACCCGCCCGCCCTCGACCGCGCACGGCGGACGCACGCCGTCGATGCGGGGGCGCGTCCCCGCCGCTGCGGAAGCGCTCATCGTGCCGGGACCGGCCGCGCCCGACCGGACTCTGCGGCAGCCCGCGCCGTTCCCCGGCGCTGGCTGCTACGCGTCGTCGAGCTCGACGTTCCAGTAGAGGTAGTCACGCCAGCACTCCGGCGCGTTGCGCAGACCGATCGTCAGCCGCACCACGGGCGGGCGGGCCGGCCGGCGCGGCGGCCGGATGACGCGCAGGCCGGCCTGCGCCGGCGTACGGCCGCCCTTCCGGCGGTTGCACGTCACGCAGGACGTGACGATGTTCTCCCAGTCCTTGCGTCCTCCCTGCGACACGGGCACCACGTGATCGAAGGTGAGCTCCGAGACCGGGAAGTGCTCGCCGCAGTACTGGCAGCGGTGGTCGTCCCGCGCGTAGATGTTGGCGCGCGAGAACGGGACGTAGTCGAACCGCCTGCGGATCGTGATGTAGCGCAGCAGCCTGATGACGGACGGCAGCTTGAAGCTGACGGAAACCGAGCGGACCTCGCGGTCGTGGACCGCGATGACCTCGACCTTGCCCTGGCACCAGAGCGTGATGGCCTTGCGCCAGTCGACGATCTTGAGCGGCTCGTAGGTGGCGTTCAGCAGCAGGGCCTGTTCCATGATCGCCCGCGCCCATTCTCGCCCGACAGGGTCCGGGTGTCAAGCTCACGTATGCCTGTAACACACTATTGAACAGATATTTACAGTCATCTCACCGAGCCGGGCACGACTATCTTGAGCCGCTCGCCCGGTGGCGGCGGGTCGTCGGCCGCATGGCCGTTCATGACGGCCAGCGTCGCCGCCTCCACGGTCCCCGCGCCGGCCACCCGGGCGATTCGCTCCCAGGTGTCGCCCGGACCGGCGACGTGCAGCGCGATCTCGTTCGGGACGATGCCGTCGGCCTCCGCGGCCGTGAGCGGCCTGAACGAGCGGATGCTGCGGTCGACGTCGCGCTCCACGCGCGCCCACTCCCGGACCGGCACCACCGCCGCGAGCACGTAGACTCGCCGGGCGTGCCGGATGTACGCGATCCGCGCGTGCACCCGTCCGATCTCGTCGACGTCACGCTGGTAGGAGCCGAGATAGGCGTCGAGGCCGTTGATGACCGTGGGGCTCCCCGGCGCGACCAGCCCCGCGCGCCCCATCTCGCGCTCGGCCAGCGCGTGCAGATCCGCATCGCCGGCGTCCTCGACCAGTCGCAGCACCATGTAGGCGTCCTGCCCGGCCGGGCGCGCCGCGACGACGGCCGCGCTGTTCCGAATCTCCCAGCCCGCGGGAAACTGCAGGCCGAACCGGAGTTCGGGATGCAGGAACTCGTTCGCCCGGGCGATCCCGTCCTCCAGATTGTCGCCGAAGCGCAGTCCGACGATGCGGTCGAGGTAGCCCGCGCGGTCCACGCGCAGCGCGCCCGGGTCGCCCTCGCGCAGCAGGGCGGCCACGATCGGCTCCACCTCGGCGACGCGCGACGCCGGCTCGGGGTGCGTCGCCAGCCAGTTGGGAACCCCCCGGCGGTCGCCGGCCTCGCCGATCCGGCCCAGCGTCGCCAGCATCCCGGCCACGCCGTCCGGATGCCAGCCACCGGCTGCGGCGTACTCCGCGCCGAGCCGGTCGGCCTGCAGCTCGTCGTCGCGCCCGAACCGCAGGAACAGGACGCCGAGGCCGGAGGCGGCCGCGTCCACCCAGCCGGGCGCGCCGTACGGATTGGCCCGCATGGGAGGCGCGATGATCTGCCCCAGCAGCAGTCCGATCTGCGCTCCTGCCGCGCGCGAGTAGGCCTGCACGGAGTGGCGGGCGGTGACGTGGCCGATCTCGTGCCCCAGCACACCCGCCAACTCGGCCTCGTCGCCGAGATACGCCAGGATGCCGCGCGTCAGGTAGATGTAGCCGCCGGGCAGGGCGAACGCGTTGACCGCGGGCGAATCGACGATCGCGAACTGCCACGGCAGATTCGGGCGGTGCGAGAGCGCCGCCAGGCGGTGGCCGAGGTCCTCGACGTAGGCCTGCAGGGCGGGCGAGTCGTACACGCCCATCTGCTCCCGGATCTGCTCGTCCGCGTCGCGCCCGATCGAGAGCTCCCGGCCCTCCGTCATCAGCGCGAGCTCGCGGCTGCCGGTGACCGGATTCGTGGCGCAGGCAGCAGCCAGCACGAGCGCGCCGAGCGCCGCGGCCGCGCGGGAGACGCTCATGTCCGGATCGCCAGCGCCGCCAGCGCCCGGCGGATCTCCTCGATGGCGGCCGGCCCCGCGGGCCGCAGGGGCGGCCGCGGGTCGCCGCCCGCGTACCCCGCGGCGGTCAACGCCGCCTTGAGCCCGGGCACGCCGTGCACGCGCGTGACGAGCCGCGCCAGCGGCGTCAGTTGCCGCTGCAGGGCGCGCGCCTCGGCCAGCCGCCGCGCGTTGACGAGGTCGTACAGCTCGACGCACAGCGCCGGCACCGCGGACGCCAGGGCGAGGATGCCGCCCGCCGCGCCCGAGAGCAGGCTCGCGTAGAAGGCGGGCGCCGAGCCGGCCAGCACGCGGAACCCGTCCGGCGTCGCGTCGATCAGCTCCGAGAGGAAGCCGATGTCCCCGCCCGACTCCTTCATGCCCGCGATGTTGGGGTGGCCCGCCAGCCGGGCCACCGTCGCCACCGTCAGGCTCACGCCGGTGAGCGCCGCGAAGTTGTACAGCAGGACGGGCACGGGCGAGGCGTCGGCCACCGCCGTGTAGTGCTCGACCATGTCGTCGTCCGCGACCCAGGCCTTGAAGATCGAGGGGGTGCGCACCAGCACCGCGTCGGCGCCCAGGGCGGCCGCGCGACGCGCTGCCCGCACCGTGCCGGCGGTGGATTCCCGCGCGACGCCGGCGATCAGCAGCCGTTCCGCCGGCACGCGCGCCCGGACGGCTTCGATGACGCGGTCGGATTCCGCGTCGTCGAGCAGCGGCGCCTCGCCGTTGGAGCCCAGGGCGACGAGCCCGTGCAGGCCGGTCGCCAGCCATCGATCGCAATTGCGGCCGAGGGCCTCGATGTCGAGCTCGCCGTCGTGGAACGGAGTCGGAATGGGGGGAAAAACGCCTCGCAGATCCATAGAGTCGGTCGCGGTCATTCGCCGGCGGGGAGGCAGCCACGGAGGTCGTGCTCGGCGATCAGCAGGTCGGTCACTACCCGTCCCCCCACCAGGTGCTCCTGGATGATGCGCTCCAGCGCCGCCGGATCACACTCACGATACCACGCGCCCTCGGGATAGACGACCGCCACCGGCCCCCCTTCGCAGACCCGCAGGCAGTTGGCCTTTGTCCGCAGCACGCCGCCGCGGCCGGACAGGCCCAGCTCGCCCAGGCGCCGCTTCAGGTAGTCCCAGGCCGCGAGACTCCGGTCCTTCCCGCAGCACTTCGGCTTCGTCTGATCGCAGCAGAGGAAGATGTGGCGGACCGCCGCGTCGACGCCGACGGCAGCCGCCGCCCGCCGCTGGCTCTCGAGGCTGCCCCACCCGGCCGCTGGGTCCGTCATCGGGAAAGGAACTGAAATGCGGGCCGCAAAGAAAGGTAGGATAGCACCTCGATGGCACGGCGACTGGCCTTCCTGGGCAACTGGACAACGGTCTTCCTCGGCACGATCGAGCGCGTCGGCAACGCGCTTCCGCATCCGGCCACGATCTTCGCCATCCTGGCCCTGGCGACCATCGTCGTCTCCGGCCTCGCGGCGGCGGCGGGCATCGAGGCCGCCCATCCCGGGACGGGCGAGACGATCCGGCCGGTCAGCCTGCTGACGCTGGCCGGGCTGCATCGCATCGTGACCGAGATGGTGGGCAACTTCACCGGCTTCGCGCCGCTGGGCACCGTGCTCGTGGCCATGCTCGGCATCGGCGTGATGGAGGCCAGCGGCCTGATCGGCGCCGCGCTCAGGCTGCTCGTGCTCTCCGCGCCGCAGCGGCTGCTCACCTTCGTCATCGTGCTGGCGGGCGTGCTGTCGAACGCCGCGAGCGAGATCGGCTACGTGCTGCTGGTGCCGCTGGGGGGCATCATCTTCCTGGGGGCCGGCCGCCATCCCATCGCCGGGCTGGCGGCCGCGTTCGCGGGCGTGTCGGGCGGCTACAGCGCGAACCTGCTGCTGGGCACCGTCGACCCGCTGCTGGCCGGGCTCTCCGAGGAGGCGGCGCAAATCGTCGACGCCGGCTACCGGGTCAACCCGGCCGCCAACTACTTCTTCATGGTCGTGTCGACGTTCGTGGTCGCGGGCACCGGCACCTGGGTGACGGAACGGATCGTGGTGCCGCGCCTGGGGCCGTACGAAGCCGGGGAGCAGGAGACCGGGCTGGAGCAGCTCAGCGCGGCGGAGTGGCGGGGCCTGCGCTTCGCGGCCGCGGCGGCCGTGGCGTTCGGCGCCCTGTTGCTGTGGGGCACCGTCCCCGCCGACGGCTTCCTGCGCAACCCCGACACCGGCAGCCTGCTGCGCTCGCCGTTCCTGACTGGCATCGTCGCGTTCCTCTTCGCCGGCGGCACGGCCGTCGGCGTGGCGTACGGGGCCGGCGCCGGCACGTTCCGCAACGACACGGACGTGATGAACGGCATGGGCAAGACGATCGGCACGCTCGGCACGTACCTCGTGCTGGTGTTCTTCGCCGCCCAGTTCGTGGCGTACTTCAACTGGACGAATCTGGGCCTCATCATGGCGGTCAAGGGCGCGGACACGCTGCGCGCCTCGGGGCTGGGGGGCATTCCCCTCATGCTGGCGTTCGTGGTGCTGTCCTCGCTCATCAATCTCGTCATGGGCAGCGCGTCGGCCAAGTGGGCCGTCATGGCGCCGGTGTTCGTCCCGATGTTCATGCTGCTGGGCTACACGCCCGAGCTGACCCAGGTGGCCTACCGCATCGGCGACAGCACGTCGAACGTCATCGCGCCGATGATGTCCTACTTCGCGCTCATCGTCGCGTTCTTCGAACGCTACGACAAGGGATCGGGAATCGGCACGGTGGTCGCCACGATGCTGCCCTACACGGTGGCCTTCCTGGTCGTCTGGTCCGTGCTGCTGATGGCCTGGATGCTGCTCGGCATCCCGGTCGGGCCCGGCGCCGGCCTGTACCTGTGACCCCTGCCGCGCGCGCTTGGACGTCGCTGCTCCGCCGCGCCGCTTCTGCGATAATGACCGCTCCGATGCCCGCGCGCGCGCTGCTCACCGGTCTGGCCGTCTGCGCCGGCCTGCTCGGCCTGCAGGCGGTCGGCGGCCAGCAGCCGCCGGCCGCCGGAGACTCGATCACCGCCGCCGACCTCGAGCGCGAGGTCGCGTTCCTCGCGTCGGACGCGATGCGTGGCCGGCTCACCGCCACAGCGGAGAACCGCCGGGCCGCCCGGCACATCGAGGACAGCTTCCGGCGCTTCGGACTCAGCCCGGCGGCGCCCGGATCGAGCTACCGGCAGCCGGTCGAGCTGCTCACCGCCAGCCTGGGCGAGCCGAACACCTTGCGGCTGCACCTGGGGACGGAGGTCGAGGCCGCCGAGAACCCGCGGGACTTCTTCCCCGCGCCGTTCAGCGGCAGCGGCCAGGCCGCCGGCCCGGTCGTGTTCGCCGGCTTCGGGATTGCGGCGGCCGATCTCGGGCGCGACGACTACCGGGACGCCGACCTGACCGGCAAGGTCGTGCTGGTGCTCGATCACGAGCCGGGCGAGTTCGACCCCGAGAGCCCGTTCGCGGGCGTCGTCGCGAGCGAGCGCGGCCGCGCGCTGCGCAAGGCGCTCGCCGCCCAGCGGCGCGGCGCCGTCGCCGTCGCCATCGTGGACGACGTCCACAACCACGCGCGCCGCTGGTCCCTGCCCGACCTGGCGGCCCGCGCGTGGCCGCGCCGCCCGCCGCGCATCCCCCGCTACCAGCTCGCGGCCTGGGTGCGCCAGGTGCGGATACCGGCCGTCCGGATCTCGGCGGAGCTGGCGGGACGTCTCGTCGGCCCGAGCGGCTACACGCTGCGCGAGCTGGGGGTGCGGGCCGAGACGCCGGGCGGCGCGGCGGCGGTGGAGCTCCCGGACGTCAGGCTGGAGGTCACGACGGCGGTGCGGCACGACGTGACGGCGGTCGACAACGTCGTCGGCCTGATCGAGGGCGCCGATCCCGACCTGCGCCACGAATGGCTGGTCATCTGCGCGCACTACGACCACGAGGGAGCGAACGCCGCGGGCATCTTCAACGGCGCGGACGACGACGCCTCCGGCGTGGCCGGTCTGCGGGAGATTGCCGAGGCGTACGCGCTGGCGCGCGCCGCCGGCGTGCGGCCCGGCCGCTCCATCCTGCTCGCGGCGTGGAACGCGGAGGAGCAGGGGCTGCTGGGCGCCTGGGCGTACACCGAGCAGCCGCTGGCGCCGCTCGGCGACACCGTCGCGGTGCTCAACATGGACATGATCGGGCGCAGCGAGGAGGTGCCGCCCGGTGGCGGCTACCGCTTCGCCGGGCTCCCGCCGCAGACCGCCGAGTCGAACCGGAACGCCGTCAACATCATCGGCCACAGCTTCAGCGACGGGCTGCGGGCCGCCACCGCGGCGGCGAACCGCCACGCCGGGCTCGACCTCCGTTTCCGCTACGACAACAACCGCTCGAACCTGCTGCGGCGCAGCGACCAGTGGCCGTTCCTGTTCCACCGGGTCCCGGCCATTTTCGTGCACACGGGCCTGCACCCCGACTACCACACGCAGCGCGACCGTCCCGAGACGCTCGACTACGACAAGATGGCGCGCGTGGTGAGGCTCGTGTACGACCTCAGCTGGGATCTCGCGCAGGGCGGCGACCGCCCGACCTTCGACCGCCCGGCTCCCTGACACCGTCCGGCCGCGGGCGCGGACCCGGGCGGCGCGCCGGCGAAGCGGCAGTCGGCGGCCAGCGCCGCCGCGAGCAGCGCCAGGTAGCGGCGGCGCGGCACCTCGACGGCCCCGAAGCGCGCGAGGTGGGTGGTCAGCCACTGGATGTCCAGCAGCCGATAGCCGCGGCGCCGCAGGCGCTCCACCAGCAGGCAGAGCGCGACCTTCGAGGCGTCCGTCACCGTGTGGAACATCGACTCGCCGAAGAACGCGCCGCGCAGGCTCACCCCGTAGAGGCCGCCGGCCAGCCGTTCCCCCTGCCAGACCTCGATGGAGTGGGCGTGCCCGGCCTCGTGCAGCGCCGTATAGCTGGCGATCAGCTCCGGATCGAGCCAGGTGCCGGCCGCGGCGGGCCGCTCCGCGCAGGCCGCGATCACCGCCGGGAAGGCGCGATTCGCGGTCCCGCGGAACCGGCCCTGGCGCAGGACCCGCTGCAGCCGGCGCGGGACGTGGAGCCGGTCGATGGGCAGGATCCCCCGGCGCTCGGGGGAGAACCAGCCGATGCGCCCCTCGACGGCCATCGGGAAGAACCCCTGGCTGTACGCGCCCAGCAGCGTGTTGATGGGGATCATTCCAAAGTCGTATTATCACGCGCGTGTCCGAGCATCGACAGTCCGGCGTGCACACCTCGGAGGCGGTCACCGGCGGGGTCCGCGTACACGTGACCGCACGCTATTCGCCCACGCGGTCCCAGCCGTTGCGCAAACTGTGGCTGTTCCTCTACACCATCGAGATCTCGAACGAGAGCGCGGACACGGTGCAGCTCATCAGCCGCCACTGGGTCATCACGGATGCCGAGAACCGGGTCGAGGAAGTGCGCGGGCTGGGCGTGGTCGGGCAGCAACCGACCCTGGCGCCCGGCGAGTCGTTCGAGTACACGTCCAGCTGTCCGCTCCAGACGCCGTTCGGCACCATGGGCGGGACTTATCAGATGGTGACCGCCGACGGCAAGCGCTTCGACGCCGAGATAGCCACCTTCACGCTCAGCGAGCCCTACACCATCCACTAGCAGCTTCCATCAGACGGGGCTGCGCCCCGAGCCCCCGGCGTCCGCTTGCGGGGACCCCACTGCCCCGCGCCGCTCCCGCCGAGGCGCGCCGTGCGGGCCTTGACGCCTGGACCGGCGGGCGGAGCCGCTGGCGAGGGATTTCAGGGCTCGGCCGGGCGGAGCGCGGCGACCTGCACGCCGGCGGCCTCCAGGCCGCTGCGCACGGCGGCGGCCAGCGCGGCGGCGCCCGGCGTGTCGCCATGGATGCACACCGTGTCCGCCCGGACCCGGACCGGCTCGCCGGTGGCGGCCGTGACGACGCCGGAGCGGATCATCTGCAGGACGCGGTCGACGACGAGCGCCGGATCGTGCACGACGGCGGCGGGCCGCGAGCGCGACCGCAGCGCGCCGCTCGCCTCGTAGGCGCGATCGGCGAACGCCTCCGACGCCACCTCGAGGCCGGCTGCCAGGCCGGCGTCCAGCAGGCAGCCGCCCGCCAGGCCGACGAGCGTCAGTCGGGAATCGGCCGCCGCGACCGCGCGGGCCACCGCTGCGGCCAGCGTCGGATCGCGGGAAGCCATGTTGTAGAGGGCGCCGTGCGGCTTGACGTGCTGGAGCCGCCCGCCCTCGGCGGCCACCATGCCGGCCAGCGCCGCTATCTGGTACAGGACCAGGTCCTCGATCTCGCCTGGCGCCGCCTGGATCTCGCGGCGCCCGAACCCGACCAGGTCGGGGAATCCGGGATGCGCGCCCACGGCCACGCCGAGCCGGGCCGCCAGGCGCACCGTGCGGCGCATGACCGACGGATCGCCGGCGTGCAGGCCGCAGGCGACGTTCGCCGACGTCACGTGGCGCAGGACGCCTTCGTCGTCGCCGAGCCGGTAGCGCCCGAACGATTCGCCGACGTCGCAGTTGAGGTCGATTCGCAACGTCGTGAATATTACCCCTCCGCGCCGCAGCGGGCACCGGCGCTGGTATGATTTCCCGATGCTGGATGCGCGCCGCGCCCTCGCTGCGCAGGACACCGCCGCCGATTCTCCGCCGCGCCGCGCGGGCGGGCGGCGGCGCTGAACGGGCATGTCGAAAGCAGCAGCCGGCGCGGGCGGCAACGCCGAGGGCGTGCTCCGGTGGCTCGCGCAGCGCTATCCGCGCGACGTCGAGCTCGCGGACGAGTGGCGCGTCCAGTTGCGGCTCATGGGCGCGGAGGACGTCGCGGCGGTGCTGGCTTTCGCCAACACCCTGGCGCCGGACGACCTCATGTTCCTGCGCGTGAACATCACCGAGCAGCCGGTCGTCGAGCGCTGGGTCGAGTCGATCAGGGCGGGCCGCACGGTGACGGTGCTGGCCCGCCGGGACGAGCAGGTGGTCGGCGAGGGCACCCTGCTGCACAACGCGGCAGCCTGGACCCGGCACCTCGGCGAGATCCGCATCCAGATCTCGCCCGCTGCCCGGCGGCGCGGGCTGGCCCGCCTGCTGGCCGGCGAGATCGACGCCATCGCCAGGCACCTCGGCCTGCAACTGCTGACCGCGCGCATGACCCTGGACCAGTCGGCCGCGCAGGCCGTGTTCCGGCAACTGGGCTTCCAGCGCGAAGCCGTGCTGTGGGACTACTCGATCACGCCCGACGGACGGACCCGGGACGTGCTGGTCGCGACGAAACGGCTGCAGTAGCCGCGCCCCGGGCGGGCGCGGGTGGACATCAGGAGGACAGACTGTGACTGACGAGAAGGTGCCGGCCGGGTTCGATGCGTTGCTGACCGAGGACCGTGTCTTCGAGCCGCCGGAGGAGTTCCGGAGGAACGCCAACGTCAACGACCCCGCCGTCTACGAGCGCGCCGACGCGGACCCGGAGGGTTTCTGGGCCGACTTCGCGAAGGAGCTCGAATGGAGCCGGCCGTGGGAGCGGGTGCTCGACTGGCAGCCGCCCGACGCGAAGTGGTTCATCGGCGGCAAGATCAACGCCAGCGTCAACTGCGTCGATCGCCACGCCCTGGGCAGCCGGCGCGACAAGCGCGCCATCGTCTGGGAGGGCGAGCCGGGCGACCAGAAGACGCTGACGTACGGGGAGCTCCACGTCGAGGTCCAGAAGTGCGCCAACGTGCTCAAGCGCCTGGGCGTGGGTCACGGCGACCGCGTCGCGGTCTACCTGCCGATGATCCCCGAGCTGCCCATCGTGCTGCTGGCCTGTGCGCGCATCGGCGCCGTGCACAGCGTCGTGTTCGGCGGCTTCAGCGCCGAGTCGCTGCGCGACCGCATCAACGACATGCAGGCGAAGCTGCTGGTGACCGCCGACGGCGGCTACCGCCGCGGCGGCGTCGTGCCGCTCAAGCAGATCTCGGACGACGCGCTCGACGGCTCGCCGAGCGTCGAGAACGTGCTGCTGGTCAAGCGCGAGGGCCTGGAGACGCCGTTCAGCGTCACCGCGGGGCGCGACCACTGGTACCACGAGCTGATGGCGCAGGTCCCGGATACCTGCACGCCGCGCGAGAACGACGCCGAGGATCTCCTGTTCACGCTGTACACCTCCGGCACCACCGGCAAGCCGAAGGGCATCGCCCACACGACGGGCGGCTACCTGGTCGGCACGTACGCGACCTCCAAGTGGGTCTTCGACCTCAAGGAGGACGACGTCTACTGGTGCACCGCCGACATCGGCTGGGTGACCGGCCACAGCTACCTCGTCTACGGGCCCCTGGCCAACGGCGCCACCTGCGTCATGTACGAGGGAGCGCCCGACAGCCCCGGCCGCGACCGCTTCTGGGACATGGTCGCGCGGCACAAGGTGACCGTCTTCTACACGGCGCCCACCGCCATCCGGGCGTTCATGAAGTGGGGCCCGGACCACCTCCGCAAGCACGACCTGAGCTCGCTGCGCCTGCTCGGCTCGGTCGGCGAGCCGATCAATCCCGAGGCGTGGATGTGGTACTACGAGCACGTCGGCGGCGAGCGCTGCCCCATCGTCGACACCTGGTGGCAGACCGAGACGGGCAGCATCCTGATCGCGCCGCTGCCCGGCATCACCCCGCTCAAGCCCGGCTCCGCGTCGCGGCCGTTCCCGGGCCTCAAGCCGCAGATCGTCACCGAAGCCGGAGAGCCGGTGCAGGTGGGCGGCGGCTACCTGGTCCAGACGCGGCCCTGGCCCTCGATGCTGCGCACCATCTACGGCGACCACGACCGCTTCGTCGCCACCTACTGGAACCGCTGGGGCCCTGACGTCTACGTCACCGGCGACGGCGCCAAGGTGGACGAGGACGGCTACTTCTGGCTGCTGGGCCGCGTCGACGACGTGCTGAACGTTGCCGGCCACCGCGTCGGCACGATGGAGGTGGAGAGCGCGCTCGTCGACCACCAGCAGGTGGCCGAGGCGGCCGTCGTCGGCAAGGAGCACGAGATCAAGGGCCAGGCCGTCTGCGCCTTCGTCACCCTGAAGGAAGGGGTGACGGCCACCGACGAGAAGCTGGCCGAGCTCAAGCAGCACGTCGCGACCAAGATCGGCGCCATCGCCCGTCCGGACGAGATCATCTGGACCGCCGACCTGCCGAAGACGCGCTCGGGCAAGATCATGCGGCGCCTGCTGCGCGACATCGCGGCGCGCAAGGCGCTAGGCGACGTGACCACGCTGGCCGACCCGACGATCGTGGCCAAGCTCCGGGAGCAGTACGAGGAGAAGGAGGGCTAGGCATCTGCGCCGCAGAACGGCCATTCCGATCGGCGTGCTCCTGCTGGCAGGCGCGCTGGCGGCCCAGGAGAACGCCGCGGACCTCTACACCTGCGGCGATCAGCCGCGCGCCGAGGCGGCGGTCGTCGGCCTGACGCTGTGCGACGCCCTGCCGACCGACGCGCTGTCCGCCCGCGCCGGACCCGAGAACCTCCAGGTCCGGGAGGGCGGACTGGTGACGGAGGTCCGGCCGGACGGCGTGTCCGGCGTCGCCGGCTTCGCGGCCGGCGACCTGATCTACCGCGTGGGCGGGGTCGACGTCCCGGATGCCCGCGCGGCGGTCGAGAACCTCGGCCGCGTCGGATCCCGGGCCGACACGGTGGTGAACTTCCTGCGCGGCGGCCGGCCCTACCGCATCAAGCTGCGGCGCGAGTAGCCGCCTGCGCGCGTGATATCATCGGCCTTCTATCTCAGCAAGGAATGAACGGATGACCAAGGCTACACGCAGCTTCCTCGTGCCCGTGGCCTGCCTGCTCGCCTGGTCGGCGCTCCCGACTGCGGGGACCGCCTCGGGACAGGACTGGCCCAGCTGGCGCGGCCATGGGCAGAACGGCGTCTCCGACCAGGTGTCGCTCGTATCGAGCTGGTCGAAGGACGGCGAGAACCTGATCTGGTCGGACCAGTGGATCGGCCGCTCGACGCCGGCGGTGTTCGACGGGCGGGCCTGCGCGAACGGACGCACGGGCGACGGCCTCTCGAAGCAGGAGATCGTCGCCTGCTGGAACGCCGAGGACGGCACGAAGCTGTGGGAGCACAAGTTCAGCGTCGCGAACACGACCGTGCCGTTCAACCGCGTCGGCTGGGGGAGCGTCACCGGCGACCCGGAAACCGGGTACCTGTACGCCCTGAACATCGACGGCCACCTGAACGTGTTCGACCGCGACGGCGGCATCGTCTGGAGCTGGCGTCTGGCCGAGGAGCTCGGGCGCGCCTCGGGCTACGGCGGCCGGACGTCGACGCCCGTCATCGACGAGGACCGGCTCGTCCTCTCGGTCATCGGGGGCCTGTGGGGCGACTACGCGGGGCCGCCCCGCCACCGCTACGTCGCCTTCGACAAGCGCAGCGGCGAGGTGCTGTGGATCTCCACGCCGGGCGGCAACGTCGCCGACATGAACACGCAGTCGGTGCCGATCGTCGCCGTCATCGAGGGCCGGCGGCTGCTGATCGACGGCAACGCCGACGGCCGCATCTACGCGCTGCTCGCCCGCACCGGGGAGAAGGTCTGGGAGTTCCATCTCTCCCAGCGCGGCATCAACGTCTCGCCCGTCGTCGAGGGCACGACCGTCTACGCGGCGCACAGCGAGGAGAACGTCGACAGCGGCTACATGGGGCGCGTGGTGGCCATCGACGCGACCGGCAGCGGCGACGTGACCGCCACGCACGAGCTGTGGCGCGCCGACGAGCTGGCGGTGGGCTTCTCGACGCCCGCGTACCACGACGACCGGTTGTACGTCATCGACAACTCGGCGAACCTCAGCGCGCTCGACGCCGGCAGCGGCGAGGAGATCTGGACGACCAGCATCGGGACGGTCGGCAAGTCGTCGCCGGTCTGGGCGGACGGCAAGCTGTACGTCACCGAGGTGAACGGCAACGTCACCATCCTCCAGCCGGCGGCCGACGGGGCCACCGTGCTCGACCACGAGGAGCTGGCCGTCGAGGACGGGCGCTACGCCGAGATCTACGGCTCGTTCGCACCCGCGTACGGCCGGCTGTACCTGACCGCGGAGTCCGGCATCTACAGCATCGGCGACCCGAGCGCGCCGTTCGAGGCGCGGGACACGCCGGCGCCGGCGCTGGCCGCGGAGCTGCCTCCGGGCGAGGCCGCCAGCCTGCAGGTCGTGCCGGCCGAGGTCGTCCTCTCCGCCGGGGACTCGGTCTCGTTCCGCGTGCTCGCCTTCGACGCCAACGGCCGCGCGCTCGGCGAGCGCGACGCCGAGTGGGCGCTCGACGGCCTGGCCGGCGCGCAACTGTCGGCGGCGGGCGCGCTGGCGACCCCGGACGGCTCGCCGAACGCGAACGGCAAGGTGACGGCGACCGCCGGCGGCCTGACCGGCAGCGCGCAGGTGCGCGTCTTCGGTCCGCTGCCATGGGCGGAGAACTTCGAGAACGGCCGGCCGCGGGCCTGGATCGGCGGCGGCGGCAACCTGCGGGGCGTGGACGAAGGCGGCCAGCAGATGCTGCGCAAGGGACCGTCGCGCACCGGCATCCATCGCCACGCCCTCTACCTCGGGCCGACGGACATGTCCGGCTACACGATCCAGGCCGACGCCATGGCCACCCAGCGGGGCCGGCGGCGGGCCGACCTCGGGCTGATCAACAGCGGCTATACGCTGGACATGCAGGGCAACGCGCAGCGCCTGCAACTGCAGTCGTGGGCCGCCGAGCTGCGGATCGACGAACGGGTGCCGTTCGAGTGGCAGCCGAACGTCTGGTACACGCTCAAGCTGCGGGTGGACCAGGACGGCGAGCGCGCCACGGTTCGGGGCAAGGTGTGGCAGCGCGACGCTCCCGAGCCGGCGGACTGGACGATCACGGTCGAGGACCCCGTGCCGGTCGACGGGGGCAGCCCCGGGTTGATCGCCTACTCGCCGGTCGATATTTTCTACGACAACGTAAGGGTGATGGAGAACCAATGACTCGATACGGACTGACAACAGGTCTGGCGGTGCTGCTGCTGGCGGGAGGCCACGCGGCCGAGGCGCAGGACGTCGGCATGTTCGGCAACACGCCGTCCCGGAACATGGCGTCGGACGAAACCGGCCTGCCAGCCGAGTGGGACGTGCTGACCGGCATGAACGTGCTCTGGTCCCAGCCCGTCGGGTCGCAGGCCTACGGCGGCCCGACCGTGGCCAACGGCCGCGTGTTCGTCGGCACCAACAACGAGGGCCGGCGCGACCCCGCCATCGAGGGCGACAAGGGCGTGGTCATGGCCTTCGAGTCCAAGACCGGCGAGTTCCTCTGGCAGATGGTGCACGACAAGCTGCCCGCGGGGCGCGTCAACGACTGGCCGCTGCAGGGCGTCTGCTCCACCGCGTACATGGAGGGCGACCGCATCTACTACGTCTCGAACGAGGCGCACGTCGTCTGCGTCGACGCCGAGGGCTTCAAGGACGGCGAGAACGACGGCCCGTTCACCGCGGAGGCGGACACGTCGGAGATCGCCGGCGACGTCATCTGGTCGTACGACATGATCGGCGAGCTGGACGTCTTCCCGCACAACCTGGCCACCGGCTCGCCCCTCGTCATCGGCGACATGCTGTACACGGTGACCAGCAACGGCGTCGACGAGGGGCACGTCAACGTCCCCTCGCCCTTCTCGCCGAACTTCATCGCGCTGAACAAGAACACCGGCGAGCTCGTGTGGGAGAACGCCGTGGTCGGCGAGAACGTGCTGCACGGCAGCTGGACCAACCCGGCCTATGCCGAGATCAACGGCCAGGGGCAGGTCATCTTCGCCGGCGGCGACGGCATCGTCTACAGCCTCGACGCCGCCACGGGCGAGATCGTCTGGCAGTTCGACTGCAATCCGGAGGACTCGATCTGGGCGCTCGGCGGCCGCGGGACCCGGAACAACATCCTCTCGACGCCCGTGATCTACGACGACAAGGTGTACATCGGCGTCGGCCAGGACCCGGAGCACGGCGAGGCCCCCGGGCACTTCTGGGTCATCGACGCGACCGGCACCGGCGACGTCACCGACACGCACGTCGTCTGGCACCGCGGCGGCGAGGACTTCTACCGCACGATGTCCACCGCCGCCATCCAGGACGGCATCGTCTACATCTCGAGCCTCTCGGGATTCCTCCACGCGCTCGACGCCCGGACCGGGGAGTACTTCTGGACGTACGACACCTTCGCGGCGGTCTGGGCCTCGCCCTTCGCGGCCGACGGCAAGGTCTATCTCGGCGACGAGGACGGCGACATCGTGGTGCTGCGGGCCGGCCGGGAGCTGGAGGTGATCGGGGAGTACACCCTGGGCGCCGCCGTCTACAGCACACCGGTCGTCAGCGACGGCGTGATGTACATCCTGACCCGCAACCGGGTCTGGGCCCTCAAGGAAGGCGCGCAGGGCGACCCGCTGTAGCGCAGGCCGCGCCGGCCGCTCGTCGGCCCATCCGACTCGAACGAAGAGCCGGGCCCGGGGGTTGCCCCGGACCCGGCTCTTTTTCCTTGTGCCGCGGGCGGCGCCAGCCGGCGCTAGACGGAAGTTTCAGAGGCCTGTTTTTCGGAACCCATAGATTCTAAAGGCGTTGCGGGGGTTTTGGCGTGCTGTATGTGGCGAAATGTAGCCATGTATTGTGGTTGTCATGTTGGCGTGTTGGTCCATAATATTAGTGGTGTTTGTGCTATAATGTGTAACCATGTATATCGAGAGCGTCCCCAACCGCTCCTCGCCGCCCGCCGTCCTCCTCCGCGAGTCCTACCGCGACGGCGGCCGTGTCAAGAAGCGTACGCTCGCCAATCTCTCGAAGCTGCCCACCACCGCCATCGAGGCCCTGCGCCGCATCCTCCGCGGCGAGCGGCTCGTCCATCCCGACGACGCCTTCACCTGCGTCCGCAGCCGCCCCCACGGGCACGTTGCCGCCGTGCTCGGCACCCTCAAACGCCTCGGACTGCCTACCCTCCTCGCCCGCGGCACCAGCCGGGTCCGTGACCTCGTCGTCGCCCTCATCGTCGCGCGCGTCATCGACGCGCAGTCGAAGCTGGCCACCGCCCGCGCCCTGACCCCCGAGAGCGCCGTCTCCACGCTGGGGGACCTGTTGAATCTCGGCGAGGTCGACCCGCTCGAGCTGTACGCCGCCATGGACTGGCTCGTCGAGCGGCAGGCGGCCATCGAACAGCGCCTGGCCAAGCGCCATCTGCAGGAGCACACCCTCGTGCTCTACGACCTGACCTCCAGCTACGTGGAGGGAACGCACTGCGAGCTCGCCCGACGCGGACACAGCCGCGACCGCAAGAAAGGCACGCTGCAGATCGTCTTCGGCTTGTTGTGCACGGCCAAGGGGTGTCCGGTCGCCGTCGAGGTCTTCGAAGGCTCGACCAGCGACCCGCTGACCGTGGCCCGTCAGGTCGACAAGCTCCGCTCCCGCTTCGGCCTCCAGCGGGTCGTGCTCGTCGGCGACCGCGGCATGCTGACCGCGGCGCGCATCCGCGAGGACCTCGCCAGCGTCGACGGGCTGCGCTGGATCACCACGCTGCGCGCGCCGACGATCCGCAAGCTGGTGGCCGCCGGCACCGTCACCCCGTCGCTGTTCGACGAGCGCGACCTCGCCGAGGTGACCAGCAACGAGTTCCCCGGCGAACGGCTCATCGTCTGCCGCAATCCGCTGCTCGCCGCCGAGCGGCACCGCAAGCGCAACGAGCTGCTCGCCGCCACCGAGAAGGAGCTCGAACCGATTGTGGCGGCGACCCGGCGCCCGAACGACCCGCTACGGGGCGCGGCAGACATCGGCGTGCGCGTCGGCAAGGTCGTCAACCGCTACAAGGTCGCCAAGCACTTCGTCACCACCATCACCGACGAGTCGTTCGCGTTCCATCGCGACGAGGCCGGGATCGCAGACGAACAGCAACTCGACGGGATCTACATCGTCCGTTCCAACGTCGAGCCGGAACAGTTCGATGCCGCGCAGACCGTCCGCGCCTACAAGGACCTGGCGAAGGTCGAGCGCGCGTTTCGGTCCCTCAAGTCGGTGGACCTGAAGGTGCGGCCGATCTACCACCGGCGGGCCGACCGGGTGCGGGCGCACGTCCTGCTGTGCATGCTCGCCTACTACGTCGAGTGGCACATGCGCCAGGCCCTGGCCCCGCTGCTCTTCGATGACCACGACCCGGCCGCCGCCGAACGGCAGCGCTCATCCGTGGTCCGCAAGGCCAAGCGCTCGCCCGCGGCACGCGCCAAGGCCGCCCGCAAGCGCACCGCCGAGGACCTCCCCGTGCACAGCTTCCGGACGCTGCTCTCCGACCTCGGCACGCTGACCGCCAACACCATGCGCGTGGCCGACAGCGACGCCACCTTCGCGCTGCTCACCGAGCCCACGCCGGTACAGCAGCGCTGCTTCGAGCTGCTGGGAGTGACCCCGCGAATGTAGCCAGTAGCCAACACCTGCGAAATCGATAAATCACACAATTCTAGTGACTTACGCGCGATCAACGCTGAAACTTCCGGCTAGAGCTAGAAGCCCAGCCCGGCGCCCCCGAAGCCGAAGCTCGCGCCGAGGCCGAACACCGTTGATCGCGCGGTGTTCCGTCCGGCGATCACCCGCCCCGCGAAGAAGTTCAGGCTGAGCCTGTCGGTGACGTTGGCGAGCAGTCGTCCGCCCAGGATGTGCGCGTCCTCCTCCAGCGCCGGAAACCGGGCCGGCGAGAAGCCCGGGCCGCCGATGTCGATGCCGGACGTGGCGTTGACCAGCCGGTAGTCGACGCCGACCGTCACCGCGTCGCTGGCGGGAAAGTAGCCTGACAGGTTGTAGAAGACGTCCGACGGGACGTCGACGTCACCGGTCGTCCCGCCGATGGCCTGCTCGTTGATCCCGGCGCTGCCGCGGTGCCGGTAGCCCAGCTCGGTCGAGAAGCCGAAATGGTCCCAGAACCTGCCGATGATGACGGACGCCTCCACGCCGTGGGCCCCGTCGCCCACGGAGTTGATGTAGCCGGTTTCGTAGGCGCCGGCGGCGACCACGCCGACGCGCAGCGCGACGCTCGGCGCGTTGCTGATCAACTCGTCGACGACGCGCCACGTGAGGGCGATATTCGAATCCCCCAGGCCGTTGAGGCTCTCTTCCGGAGTCGGGCCGACCGGTCCGGGCACGAAGCTGCGGGCCCAGGCCGACTGCACATCGAGGGCCAGCGCGTCCGTGAAGGCGTAGTTGACGCCGAACCACAGCGTGCTCTGCGCCAGGTGCGCCCCGGTCGCGCCGAGCGGACCCTTGGTCTGCGTGTCCGCCCGGTAGAAGTCGATGGCGCGCTGGGACACGAACGAAACGCTGACCGCGCCGGTCTCGGGCTCCGCGATCCAGGGGGTATTCTGAGCCTGAGCCGATTGAGTCGACAGCGAGGAGAACAGGGCCGTGCAGGCCAGCACGGCCGCGAGCGACGAGCGAGTGCGATGCATGGGTCGTGTCTTTCCTTGCATGGGTGCATCCCGAGGCATGGACTCGGGCTACAGCTTGTAGCGGCGGGTGAGGAAGTAGTGCACCAGCTCCATCTTGAGCGCGCAGTCCTCGTCCTCCGCGGCCGTGGCGCCCCCGCACAGCGCCCTGACCGCCTCGTCGTCGCCAGTCCCGGTCTGGCCACCCTCGTAGACGGCCTCGAGGCTGGCCGTGAGGCTGCGGGCACGGTCACGGTCGAGATCGTTCCTCTGCAACGGGCAGCCGTCGCAGGCCAGCTCGTTGAACGTCAGCGCCTTGCCCTGCGAGTACGCGGCGCGGGGGCTCACCTTGCCGGCGCCCGGCCCGATGGAGCCGGAGGCCTCGGCGGACAGGTGAAACAGACCGATCCCCGCGGCCAGCAGCACGCCCAGGCAGATGTTGCGCATCATCCCACGTTCCTCCTTGTCGCTCAGTGCTATCGAATACAATACAGAAGTCTCCCAAATATAACGTAATAGCGCCCAACATGACGTAGAGGGCCCCCGACGAGAGACGAATCAGCGCTGTTGCCGGTTCAGACTCCAGTCGTAGTCGTGCTCGACGGCCCCCTCGAACACCTCGAGCTGCGCCGCCAGCCCGTCGTCGGCGTACTCCAGCAGGTGTGCCACGACGGCCTCCTCGGTGTCGCCGAAGTCCTCGGGGTACCACTCGTAGATGCTCGAGAGCACGATGAAGTCCTCGTCCACGACGTCCACGCCCCGGAAATTGTTCACGTAGTCGCGCGCGCCGGCCTCGAGCAGCATCTCGGTGTTGTCCGCGGTGAAGGCCGTCCGCAGCAGATGCGGGCAGCCGTAGGCGGCGCAGTTCACCGCGTAGTGAATCCGCTTGTCGCGCCAGAGGGGCCGCAGGATGCCGTGCTCGATCCCGTCCAGGGTCAGATCCTGACCGGCGACGTTGGCGTGCACGTCGCCCCAGGGGCCGGTGTACGGGACCACGCCCTCGTGGATGTCGCGGATCGTGTCCACCGGATAGGCATCGAGCACGACCTTCACGGTCAGCGCGTTGTAGAGGTTGATCCAGTAGGCCATCTGCTCCGCCCGCGAGTAGTCGCGCGGGTCGAGGCCCTGCAGGTAGTCGAGGTAGCCGGCCAGTTTGGCGCTGTCCCCGGCGTTGGCCGCAAGGCCCTCGTAGTCGACGAGATTGACGCCCGCCGCGTCGGGGGCCAGGTAGCCGTCCAGGATGTCCTGCCAGGCGCTGTGGTCGACCCGCTCGACGTTGCTCTCGTCGCTGGCGTCCCAGCCGACGATCTCGACCGCCTCCGGCGGGCCGCAGGCCCCGGCGGCCAGCGCCGCGGCGAGCAGGCCGGCCAGCAGGACGCGGCGCCGCGCACGTTCCCCGCTACTCTCGACGCGAGCTGTCTTCATGGTCGTTCAGCCTCCTCCAGATGGGGCTGCGCCCCAAGCCCCCGGCGTCCGCTTGCGGGGACCCCACAGCCCCGCGCCGCTCCCGCCGAGGCGCGCCGTGCGCGCCTTCCTTCAGACGGGGCTACGCCCCGAACCCCCGGCGTCCGCTTGCGGGGGCCCCTGCGCCCCGCGCCGCTCCCGCCGAGGCGCGCCGTGCGCGCCTTGGCCAGTCTACGGTACGTGCTCGGGGTCCCCGGGGGGGCGGCGGCAGCGCAGCCGGACGATTGTCCCGAGAATGCCGGCGCTGGCGCCGATGACGCCCCGCACGGTGCCGCCGACCTTCGAGCGGCCGCGCCGCCGGCGCCGCGAGCTCACCGGCCGCTCGACGACCCGCAAGCCGACCTGGATGGCCCTGATCTGCATCTCCACGGTCCAGCCGTAGGCCGTGTCGCGCATGTCGAGCCGCCGCAGGGCATCGGCGCGGATGGCCCGGAACGGCCCCAGATCGGTCACCTGCCGCCCCCACAGGAGCCGGATCAGCATCGCGGCCACGCGGTTGCCGGCGATTTGCGGCGGCGACAGGGCGCCCGGCTCGCGGCGTTCCGGCACGCGCGAGCCGATCACCAGGTCCGCGCCGGCCGCGACCCCGCGCAACAGATCCAGCGCCTCCGTGGTCGCCGACGACTGGTCCCCGTCGACGAACAGGACCACGTCCACCGGCCGCAGCGCCGCGAGGGCGGTCAGGCACGCCCGGCCGTAACCGGGCGTCGGCTCGACCACCACGCGCGCCCCCGCCGCGCGCGCCTGTTGCGCCGTGCCGTCCGTCGAGCCGTTGTCGCAGACGACCAGGTCGTCGATGACGGGCACGCCGCCCGGCGTGCGCAGCGCCAGCAGCTCGCCGACCACCGCGCCGATGTTGCCGGCCTCGTCGCGCGCCGGCACCACGGCGCCGACCGTCAGCCGCTCGTGCATCGCGCGCCGCGGTTGCGCGGGTCCTCAACGCGACCGGCGCGGCTCGCCCGCCGGCGCCGCCACCCGTCGCAGCCCAGGCCTGCCGCAACCAGGCCGAACTCCAGCCAGCGCGCCCACAGCGGCTGTGCGTACGGGTGCATCGCGTAGTCCTGCATGTTGAGGCCGGTGACGTAGCTCAGAAGGACCGCGACGGAGGCGGTCCAGGCCCAGACGCTCGGATAGATGGTCGCGAACGGCAGCAGCCAGAGCAGGTACCACGGATTTATTACCGGCGACGCGGCGAGCAAGGCGCCGTATAGCCAGTCGCCCCGCGGAATCCCCCGTGGGCCGCCGCGCAAGTACTTGACATAGTAGCATCCCCAGAACCCCGCGAACGCCGCGCCCAGGAGGAGCCTGGCCGCGTCGCGCGGCACGCCCGCCGCGAGCAGCCCGAACAGCGCCGAGTTGAACTCCCACTCGCGCGCGAACACCTGCAGCGACGCGAGGTCGGTTCCGCCGCGCAGCGCGAACGGCGCATACACGGCGGCCAGCGTGACGCCGCACAGGAGCCAGTGCCTGCAGCGGGCCCCGGCGAGCACCAGGGGGACCAGCACCAGCCCGAACGTCTTGCTCCCCGCGGCCAGTCCCAGGCAGACGGCGGCGGCCGGCCAGCGGCGGTCCCGCGCCAGGACGATCGCCGCCAGCAGCAGGCACACGCCCGCGCCGTCCGGGTGCGCCGTGAACGCGACCTCCTTGATCACGAGCGGACACCAGGCGTAGAGCATGACGTTGCGCGCCGGGGCCAGGCGCAGCAGCAGCGCCACGACCGCGAGATCGATGGCGATCAGGATGGCCTGCAACGCGGTCACGCTCGCGGGCTGCAGCCAGTAGCCCAGCAGGAAGACGGCCTGCGTCACGGGCGCGTAGATGGTCGGCAGCTCCGGATAGTTGATGCCGTCGAGGACGCTCTGGAACAACGCCGGCACGGCCGGGTCGACGAAGAACGCCTCCGGCGCCGCGCCGTAGGGCGTGCCCGTGGTCGCGAAGCGGTAGCCGTCCCACAGGTAGCGGTAGAAGTCGTCCTCGAAGAACGGGCCGCCGGCCAGGCCGCAGATCCGGAACACGACCGCCCAGGCGATCAGGCGGCCGATCGGGAACGGTTCGCCGCGCGCCCGGACGTACAGGTAGAGACCCGCGACCGGCAGGCCGGTCCACGCCACCAGCAGGAAGAACGCCGCCAGCTCCGGCTCGCCGGGTCGGCGCGCGAGCACGGCCAGGGCAGCGTAACCCAGCGCGCACCACAGGCCGGCCGCGTCCACCCACCGCCGCGTCGCCGCCCCCGGTCGCACGCCGCCGGCGGTGGGTCGCATGGCGCCGCAGCGCAGACCGGGCAGGCGGCGCTACTCCCGCGCCGCGGGGGTCAGCTCGGTGGTCATCCGGTCGCCGTCGCGCATGAAGACGACCTCGACCGGCTCGCCGACCTGCAGCAGGTCGAGCGCGTAGGTGTAGTCGTAGATGTTGGTGATCGTCTGGCCGGCGAGGCCGACGACGATGTCCCCGCCGAGCAATCCCGCCGCCTCCGCCGGGCCCCCGCCGACCACGCCGGACAGCAGCAGGCCCTCGGCGTCGGAGGTGTAGTCGGGGATGGTGCCGGTGAAGATGCGCATGACCGCCCGCCCCCCGGGCTGCATCTCCGGCTCCGCCCGGACGAAGTCGGGCGCGGCGGGGCGGTTGGCGAGCTCCGCCGCCACGGCGGTCGCCAGCTCCACGATGCGGTCGAGACCGTCGTAGTTGAGCGCGCCGGCGTCGTCGGTCGGCCGGTGATAGTCCTCGTGGCTGCCGGTGAAGAACGCCAGCGTCGGCACCTCCGCCGCGTTGAAGCTCCGGCTGTCGGTCGGCAGGTACGGGTCGCGCACGAACGACAGGCCGAGCCCGAGCGGCTCGTTCAACTCCTCGACGAGGTCGGTCCAGATGGAGCTGCTGCCGACGGCCTGCACGCTGAGCGTGTCGCGCAGCCGGCCGACCATGTCGAAGTTGAGATACGCGGCGACCTGGTCCAGCGGCACCGGCGCCTGCTCGACGAAGTCCGCGGACCCGAGCAGGCCCAGCTCCTCGCCGGACCAGAACGCGAGGATGATCCCGCGCTCGCGCTCCAGCGGCGCCAGCGCCGCGCCGGCCGCCAGGACGGCCGCCACCCCCGAGGCATTGTCGTCGGCGCCGTTGTGGATCTGCCCCGCCTCGTCGGCCCGCGCCAGCGAGTCGCCGCCGCGCCCGTGCCCGAGATGATCGTGATGGGCGCCGAGCACGAGGTACGGCTCCTCGGCCCGCGCGGCGCGGGTCGGCGGCAGGTAGCCGAGCACGTTGTGGCCCGTGCGCTGCACGCGGTCGAGCTGGGTCTCGATGGTCGCCTCGAGCGGGAGATCGAAGCCGGTGACGTGCGGATTGCCGCTGTCGAACGACGCCTGCACCTCCTCGATGGAGCGGCCGGCGCTCTCGATGATGGCCGCGCCGAGGACGCCGTCCACCGTGGCGGCCACGATGCCCGAGTCGCTCACGGCGGTGTCGAAGGTCAGCGGAACCAGCTCTCCGGCGTTGGGCGAGCGCGGCCCGGTGACGACGATGATGCCGGCGGCCCCGCGCTCCCGCGCGGCGAGCGCCTTGAAGCGCAGGCCCGCGTAGCGCGCCAGCGTCCCCCGCAACTCCCCGTCCGTGTCCTCCGGAAAGTAGCGCAGCACGACGACGATCTTGCCGGTCACGTCGAGCGTGGCGTAGCTGTCGTAGCTGAAGCCGTCGGTCTCCGGGACGGACAGCCCGTAGCCGGCGAACACGAGCGGCCCCTCCGCCGTTCCGGTGTCCGAGAAGGACAACGCGCGCACGGACGGTCCCGCCGCGGCCGGCGGCCGCAGGTGCGTCCCGTCGGCGGCGGTGATCGCGACCGTCGTGCCGATGTCCGTCACCCCGGCGGTGAAGGCGAACGCCTGGCGGAAGCCGCCGACGCCGGGAAGCGGCCCGGCGCCGATCGCCTCGAGCTGCTCGATGATGTAGTCGGCCGCCAGCCGGATGCCCGGCGAGCCGGTCAGGCGCCCCTCGAGCGCGTCGTCGGCCAGACACTCGACGATGGCGCGCGTGTCGAGCGAGGCTGCCGCCGGCGGCGCCTCCTGCGCGAGCACGGAACGCGGCACGGACGCTGCGCACGCGCACAGTGCCAGACCCAGGGGAAGCAGGCGTCCAGTCGTCGATGGCATCGGCATTTCCTCTCTGTCTCGTCCGACCGCGGGCGGCGGCGTCAGCCGGCGGTCGCTTCCACGGCGCGCTCCCGGGCGAAGGCCGGCGGCCGCTCCAGGACCTCGACCACGGTCCCTGACAGCGCGCTGACACGCGGCCCGGGCGTGACGATGCCGACCAGGTTGAGGGGGTCGGCCGCGGACAGGCGCAGGCTCCCGTCGGCTTCGTCCAGCGCCTGCGCCCGGCGCACGCTGCGCAGGACATCGACCGCTTCGGGGCGCGCGAACTGCTCGCCGAGGAACCCGTCCACGAAGCGGCCGCCCCGTATCTCCCCGCGCGCCTCCAGAGTCCGCAGCGCCCGCAGCAGCTCGCGCCACGGGGGCGCGAGCGCTTCGCGCGCGATGAGGTCCCGGAACACGACCCCCCAGCGCGCGAGGAGCTGGCGGGCGAACGCCTCGACGCGCGTGCCGGCCTCCACGCGGGACGCCGGCGCCGGGGGCGCCGCCGGCGTCCGCAGCAGCGCCCAGCGGCCGGCGGCGTGGCGGGGGCGCGCCGCCCGGAACCGGCCCTCGCCCCGCCGCCGCTTCGGATCGATCAGCGCGCGCAGGTTGTCGAAGCCGTCCGCCGTCACGAGGCCGGCCGCGGCCAGCTCCCACAACCCGTCCTCCACCTCGCTGGGCAGCCGCCCCGTGGCCCGCACCAGATCGCGCAGGAACGACGCGCCGAGCGCCGTGAGCTGCTCCAGCACGGCGCTGCCGGCATGGGAGAGCGCCGGCTGCCCCGCGCCGTCCGCGTCGGCCTCCGGGACCAGCCAGCCCGCGTCCTCGCGCAGGAAGAACGTCACCGGCGCCACGCGGGTCGGGCGCACGCGGCGGCGGGCGCGCGGGAGCGCGGCCTCGCGTTCCCCGGGCGCCGCGGACGCGCCCGCCTCGAACGCCGGATGGGGCGAGAGCCGCCCCCACATGACGTCTCCGGAGAGGCAGAGCCGATCGAGCAGCTCCGGATCGTAGTCGGCGACCCGCCGCGCCAGCACGTCGGGCTCCCAGGCCGCGGCCGAGGTCTCGTAGCCCTGCAGCTGGCGCAGCACCTGCAGCAGGCCCGCCGCGCCGTGCAGCCGGGTGCCCGGCGCCACGTGCTGCCAGCGCGCCAGGAAGCGCACGAAGTCGGCCGCGGTGACCGGCTCGATCTCGCGCCGGAGCCGGCCCAGGGTCAGCCTGTGGATGCGCGCCAGCACGCGCCGGTTGCACCACTCGGTCTCGCCGCCGGCGCCGCCCGGCGAGAACTGCCCGCGCAGCACCTGCCCCTCCCCCTCGAGACGCGCCAGCCCGGCGTCGACCACCGCCGGCGGCAGCGCCAGCGTGTCCGCCAGCACGCTCGGCCGCTGCGGCCCGCACGACTCCAGCCAGCCGCGGAGCACCTCCGCCGCCGCGGCCTCGCGGCTGTCGGGCGCCGGCTGGTCGATATCCGGCACGTCGCGCGTGAGCGGGCAGCCCGGGTGCAGCGCCTCCGCCGTGCGCCGGCGCTCCGTCGCCAGCCACAGCCGGCGGGGGCCGACGACGAGGCTGGTCGCCCGCCGCGTCCGCTCCAGCGCGTCGTACAGCCCCTGCCAGGCCGCGACAGGCGGCGTGACCGACAGGGTGAGCAGCGCGTCGTGCAGCTCGTCGGCGTCACGCACCACGGGCCACGAGTCGCGCGCCACCTCCGCGATCGCCGCGGCGTCCAGCGCGCCGACGTCGCGCGCGTCGCGCGGCAGGGTGCGCCGCAGTTGAACCGCCCGCGCCCGGCGCTCCTCCAGCGGCGCGTCGTCGAGAAAGGCGTACGGGTTGGCGTTCAGGATCTCGTGGCTGAAGACGGACGGCTCGGCCGTCTCGACCGCGCGGGTCGCGATGCGGCCGTCCTCGATGCCGGCGATCACCGCGCGCAGCCCGTCGAGGTCCATGGCCTCGTGCAGGCAGTCGCGGACCGTCTCGTCCACCAGCGGATGGCGCGGTATGCGGATCTCGCCCGTGAGGTTCTCCTGGCAGGCGACCTGGTCCGGAAAGACCGACGCCAGCAGGTCGTCCGACCGCATGCGCTGGATCGGCGGCGGCACCTTGCGGCCGCCCGCGAAGCGCAGGACGGCCAGGGCGCGCGACGCGTTCCAGCGCCAGCGCGCGGCGAACATGGGCGCCGGCAGCATGGCCTGCGTCAGCACGTCCTCGACGGTGCCGGGCGCTAGGAAGCGGTAAATCGCCTCGAGCGGGAAGCTGTGCTGCTCGGCCAGCGAGATGACGATGCCGTTGTCGGTCGCCGCGGCCTGCAGCTCGAAGTTGAACGAGCGGCAGAACCGCTTGCGCAGCGCCAGTCCCCACGCGCGGTTGACCCGCGCCCCGAACGGGGCATGGATGACGAGCTGCATCCCGCCGCCTTCGTCGAAGAAGCGCTCCGCCACTACGGTCTCCACCGTCGGGAGCGCGCCGAGGCCGGCGATGCCGGCGGCGACGTAGGCTGCCGCCTGCTCCGCGCCGGCGGCGTCCAGGCCGCACTCCGCCCGCAGGAACGCCTCCGCCGCGCCGCGGGCGCGCGGCTCGGCGCCGGACGCGGGCGCCAGCTCCGCGATCCGGCCGCGCACCGCCGACACCTCCGCGGACAGCTCGGGCGTCCGCCCCGGCGCCTCCCCGCGCCAGAACGGTATCGACGGCGCCGCGCCGCCGGCATCCTCCACCCGCACCCGCCCCGCTTCCACGCGCCGAATGCGCCATGACGTGGTGCCGAGCAGAAAGACGTCGCCCGCCAGGCTCTCCACCGCGAAGTCCTCGTCCACGGTGCCGACGGTGCCCCCCTCCGGCTCCGCCACCACGAGGTAGTTGGCGTTCTCCGGAATCGCCCCGCCGGAGGTCAGCGCCGCCAGGCGGCCGCCGCGCCGGCCGCGCAGCACGCCGTTGACCCGGTCGCGGTGGACGTAGGCGCCGTGCCGGCCGCGGTCGGTGGCGATGCCGTCGGAGAGCATGGCCACGACCTCGTCGAACTCGGGCCTGGGCAGCCCGCGGTAGGGGTACGCGCCTCGCACCAGGTCGAACAGCGCATCCTCCTCCCACGGCTCGCAGGCGGTCGCCGCCACGAGCTGCTGCGCCAGGATGTCGCGCGGCCAGTCGGGGATCAACCGCCGGTCCAGCCCGCCGCGGCGCACCGCCCGCACCAGGGCCGCCGTCTCGATCAGCTCGTCGCGCGTCGTCGGAAAGAAGCGGCCCTTCGGCACGTGCGACCGCTCGACCTTGTGCCCCGACCGGCCGACGCGCTGCAGGGCCACGGCAATCGAGCGCGGGGAGCCGATCTGGCAGACCAGGTCGACCGATCCGATGTCGATCCCCAGCTCCAGCGACGCGGTCGCGACCACGGCGCGGAGCCGGCCCGCCTTCAGCTCCGTCTCGGCCTGCTGCCGCAACTGGCGGGACAGGCTGCCGTGATGCGCCAGCACCGCCTCGGCGCCGGCGCGCTCGGCCAGGTGGTGGGCCACGCGCTCGGCCAGCCGCCGCGTGTTGACGAAGACCAGCGTCGTGCGGTGCTCGGAGACGAGCCCCGCGATCCGGTCGTAGATCTGCCCCCACATCTCGTTGGAGGCCACCACCCCGAGCTCCTCCTCGGGAACCTCGACCGCCAGGTCGAGCTCGCGCCGGTGTCCGGCGTTCACGATCACCGGGCCGGCGGCGCCGGACCCCTGCAGGAAGCGGGCGACCTCCTCGATCGGGTTGACGGTCGCCGACAGGCCAATCCGCTGCGGCCGGTCGCCGCCGGACTGGCGCACGAGGCAGTCGAGCCGCTCCAGGGTCAGGGCGAGATGCGATCCGCGCTTGTCGTCCACCAGGGCGTGGATCTCGTCGACGATCACGACCCGCGCCTGGCCCAGCGCGCGGCGGCCGCGCTCGGCCGTCAGCAGAATGAAGAGCGACTCGGGCGTCGTGACCAGGACATGGGGCGGCTGGCGCACCATCCGCTCGCGTTCCCGGCTCGGCGTATCCCCGGTGCGCACCGCGGTCCGGATGGGCGCCAGCGGTTGATTCGTCGTGCCGGCGAGCTCGGTGATCGCGGCCAGCGGGGCGTCGAGGTTCTTGCGGATGTCCGTGCTCAGGGCCTTGAGCGGCGAGACGTACACGACCTCCGTGCGATCCGCCAGGCCCGGCGGGACGGCGGCGCGCCGGATCAGATCATCGAGACAGATCAGGAAGGCGGCCAGGGTCTTGCCCGAGCCTGTCGGCGCGGAGATCAGCACGTCGCGTCCGGCGCGAATCTGCGGCCAAGCCTCGCGCTGGGGCTCGGTGGCCGCGGCGAAACGGCTGCGGAACCACGCGCCGGTCAGCGGATGGAAGCCGTCCATGCCCGCGGCTATTGTAGCCTGCGGCTGTTGGCAGCCCACGTCGACAGGGCCTCGAGGCGCGCACAGCGCGCCGCGGCGGGAGCGGCACGGGGCGCAGGGGTCCCCGCCAGCGGACGCCGGGGGTTCGGGGCGCAGCCCCGTCTGATGAAAGCTAGGTGTGGCGGCCGCCGGCATCGAACAGCCGGTCGCACGCCTGCTGGAACCGCTCGGCGAGACGCTGTCCCTCCGGCCCGGGCAACTGGCCGAGCTTGCGCCGCTCCGCCTGCAACCGCTTCACCTGCTCGATTGCGGCGCGCCGGCGGGCGCCCTCGTCGACCCGGGCGCCCATGAGGTTGCTGGCGAGCGCGTCGCGCCAGCGGGTGGCCAGGATCTCGGCCGGCGACGCATCGGGCTCGATCTCCTTGCCGATGAGCGACTCGACGCGCCGGCACAGCTCGTCGAGCCGTGCGAGCTGCCGCGCCGGGTCGAGCTCGGTGCCGCGGAAGGCAGCCGGATACGCCGCCACCACGCGGCTGATCGCCTGTCCGAAGCGGGCCGCCAGCTTGCGCCGCAGGGCGTGCGGCAGGTCCGGAGCCTGGCGCCATTGCTGCTGCAGGTCCCGCACCCTGTCGCCCAGCCCCTCCGGCGCCTCGCCGGCAGGCTCGTCGGCCGGCAGCAGGGCTTCCAGCTCCCGGCACAGCGCCTCGCGCGCCTCGACCTTGTCGGCCGCCGCTTCGTGCTCGGCAGCCTGCGCCCGGCCGAAGACCGCGTCACAGGCGGCCCGGAAGCGCTGCCAGATCGCGTCGGAGCGCTTGCGCTGCACGGCGCCGATCTGCTTCCACTCGGCCTGCGCCTGGCGCGCCTGCGCGACCGCCGCCGGGATATCGGTCACGGCCTCGAGCGCCTCGACGCGCGCGATCAGCGCCTCCTTGCGCTCGAGGTTCTGCGCCCACTCCTGCTTGCGCTGCGCCAGATCGTTCTTGCGCCGGGTGAAGAACGTGCCGCAGGCCGCGCGAAATCGATCCCAGGTGTCCTGCTGCTGCCGGCGCGGAACGGGACCGATCTGTTTCCACTCGGCCTGCAGCTCGGTGATGCGCTGAACGGTCCTGAGCCAGTCCGTCGACGACGCCAGGCGCTCGGCCTCCTCGACGAGCGCGAGCCGGCGCGCCAGGTTGCGCTCGCGGTCGGCCACCTGCGCGGACAGGTACTTCTGGCACCGCTCGTAGACCTTCTCGTGGGCCGCCTCGAAGCGGGCCCGCAACTGCTCGCCGCGGTCCTTCGGCACGTCGGCCGCCTGCCGCCAGCGAGCCATGACGTTGCGGTAGCGGGCCGCCAGCTGCGCGTCGTCCTCCACGCCGGCCAGCGCTTCCAGCTCGGCGCACAGATCCTCCTGCAGGCCGAGATTCGCCCAGCGTTGCCAGTCGGCGAAGTCGCGCAGCTCGCGCACGCGGCCGAGCAGCGCGGTCTGCACGCGCCGCAGCCGCCGCGCGGTCGCCGCCCTGGCGCGGCGCGGCGGGGCGGACGACTCGGCGTCCGCGGCCTGCATCTCGTCCAGCGCCCGGCGGACCGCGCGCAGGTGACGCTCCGCAACCGGCAACTCCAGCTTGTCCGAGGCCGCGGCGGACTCGGCCGCGGCGCACAGCCGGCCGAGGCGGTCGACTTCGCCCCGCGGCTTCCCCGCCGGCCTGGACGCGGCCGGGGCCGGCTCGGCCGTCTCACCGGCCGGGGTGACCTCGGCAGCCGGGGCATCCGCGGCCGGCGCATCTGCAGCCGCCGTATCCGCGGCCGGCGTATCGACGGCCGGCGCATCGACGGCCGGTGGAGCGGCTGGCGGCACGTCTGCCGGCGGGGCACCTGCGGCAGCCACATCCGGCGCCGCGACCGGGCCCGCGTCCGCGGCGGGGGCGGCGGGGGCGCCCGCCGGTTGCCCGGCGGCGGAATCGGCGCCCTCGGCCGCAGCTCCGCCACGGGCGGGGAGATCCGCGTCCTGGGCGTCCGGGCGCGCGTGCGGCTCGTCTACCAGCTCCATGTGGCGCGGTGCGATCGTAGACCGCTACTGGACAGGTTGGCAAAAGTTATGCATACTCGGGACCGAATTCGGAAGCGGTCGCAAAAGGACAAAAAACCCGTGTATTCCAAGAGGATAGCCCGGTTGTCACCACTGACGCCGCGGGACGGTAATCCCGATTATTGGATTTCCGGATCCCGCATTTTGGATGAGAAGGAGAACACTTCATGTCGCTTCGCATGCTGGTTGTCGCGGGAGCCGTCGTCATGACGCTGGGCGCCACGGATTCCGCCGCGCAGGACAATCCGACGGTCGTGATGGAGACCTCCCTCGGGAACATCACCCTCGAGCTGTTCCAGGAGCAGGCGCCCGTCACCGTCGAGAACTTCCTGCAGTACGTCAACGACGGCTTCTACGCCGGCACCGTGTTTCATCGCGTCATCCAGCAGTTCATGATCCAGGGCGGCGGCATGACGGCCGACATGCAGCAGAAGTCCACGCGCGACCCGATTCGCAACGAGGCGACCAACGGCCTCAGCAACGAGCGCGGCACCATCGCCATGGCCCGCACGAACGTCGTCGACAGCGCCACGGCGCAGTTCTTCATCAACACCGTCAACAACGCGCCCCTCGACAACCGGGGCACCGACGCGCGCAGCTACGGCTACGCCGTGTTCGGCCGGGTGACCGACGGGATGGACGTGGTCGACCGCATCGCGGCCGTGCCCACCGGCACCCGGGGCCCGCACCGGGACGTCCCCGTCGAGCCGGTCGTCATCAACGGCGTGAGCGTCAACTAGCACCATGCCCAAGGTCATTCCGCGCAGCACCCGGTGGATGTGCGCCATCCTGGTCGGCGCGCTGGCCGTCGCCGGCGCGACCGCCGTGGAACGGCAGGACCCGCCGCCCAACCCGCGAGTCGTGATCGAGACCACCGCGGGCGACATCACCGTCGAGCTGTTCCGGCGGGACGCGCGGGTGACGGTCGTCAACTTCCTCACCTACGTGCAGGACGGGTTCTACACCGGGACGCTGTTCCATCGCGTCATCCGGGGCTTCATGATCCAGGGCGGCGGCTACGACGCGGACCTGCAGCCCAAGACCGCGGGGCTGCGCGGCGGCATCCTGAACGAGGCCAGCAACGGCCTGCGGAACCGCCGCGGCACGGTGGCCATGGCCCGCACCGGCGATCCGAACTCGGGGCGGGCGCAGTTCTTCATCAACACCGTCGACAACCGCTCCCTCGACCACCGGGACCGGAGCGCGCGGGGGTACGGCTACGCCGTGTTCGGCGAGGTGGTCGACGGCATGGACGTCGTCGACCGGATCGAGCGCACCCGCACCCACAGCCGGAACGGCCTGGACGACGTGCCCCGCGACCCGGTCATCATCATCCAGATTCGACGTCTCGACTGAGCCGGTCCGCGCCGCCGCCCGCCCGGGGCGGCGCCACCGGTCGTTCATGTCCCCGCCGACGCATTCGACGGCACCCGGCACCGCGCAGGCCCGTGTGCTCGACGTGGTCGACGAGCTCTCGAGCGAGCTGCGCGGCGGCCGCGACGGCCGGCAGGCGCGCCTCGACGACTCGCTCGAGCGCGACCTCGGCATCAGCAGCCTTGAGCGGGTCGAGCTCCTGGTGCGGCTCGAGGAGGCGTTCGGCGTGCGCCTGGGCGACACGGCCATGGTCGAGGCGGAGACGCCGGGCGACCTCGCCGCCGCCATCGCCGTCGCGGACCCGGCGCTGGCCGACGCCGTGCCGCGGAGCGCGGCCCCGCGCGCGGCAGCCACGACCGAGCCGAGCGCCGCGGACACGGTCGTCGATGCCCTCGAGTGGCACGCGAGCCGCACCCCGGACCGTGCTCACATCCGCCTCCGCGAGGAGGACGGCGTCGAGACGCCGCTCACCTACGGCTGGCTGTGGCAGGCATCGCTGGCGATCGCGAACGGGTTGGCGGCCAGGGGCCTGGGGCGCCGCGAGACCGTCGCCATCATGCTGCGCACCGAGCGGGCCTTCTTTCCCGCCTTCATCGGGACGCTCATGGCCGGCTGCGTCCCCGTGCCGCTGTACCCGCCCGTGCGGGCGGACCGTATCGAGGAGTACGCGGAGCGCCAGGTCGGCATCCTGCGCAACGCGGCCGCCCGCCTCCTGATCACGTTCACCGCCGTCGAGCGGCTGGCCGCGATCCTCGTCGCCCGCGTCCCGTCGCTCGCGGCCGTCGACACGGCGGATTCGCTGGCGGCAGGCGCGGCCGCCCCGGCGCCGGTTCCGCGGCGGCCGCGCCGGCCCGGCGACGAGCCGGCCCTGATCCAGTACACCTCCGGCAGCACGGGCAGCCCCAAGGGGGTGCTGCTCTCCCACGCGAACCTGCTCGCCAACATCCGCGCGCTGCAGGCGGCGCTCGCGATGCGCTCGGACGACGTCGTCGCGAGCTGGCTGCCGCTCTATCACGACATGGGCCTGATCGGCGCCTGGCTCGGCACGCTCTACGTCGGCGCGCCGCTCGTCCTGATGCCGCCGCTCGCGTTTCTCGCGCGGCCGGTCCGCTGGCTGCGGGCGCTCCACGACCATCGCGGCACGGTCTCCCCGGCGCCCAACTTCGCCTACGACCTGTGCAGCCGGCGCATCCGCGACGACGAGCTCGCGGGACTCGACCTGAGCGCGGTCCGGCGCCTGCTCAACGGGTCGGAAGCCGTGCATCCGGAGACCCTGGAGCGGTTCGCGGCACGCTTTGCCGCGTACGGCCTGAGGCCCGAGGCCCTGTGCCCGGTCTACGGCCTCGCCGAGTGCTCGGTCGGCCTCACCGCGCCGCCGGTGTCCCGGGGGCCGCGCGTGGACCGCGTCGGCCGGCGCGGCCTGCAGGAGGGCGGGCGCGCGGCCCCGGCGGCAGACGGCGACGCGGCCCTGCGCATCGTCTCCTGCGGGCAGCCGCTGCCCGGGCACGAGGTGCGGGTCGTCGACGCGTCCGGCGCCCGCGTCGCCGAGCGGCGGGAGGGGCTGGTCGAGTTCCGCGGCCCGTCCGCGACGGCCGGCTACTACCGCAACCCCGCGGCCACCCGCGAGCTGATCGGCGCCGGCGGCTGGCTCGCGACGGGCGACCTCGGCTACCTGGCCGACGGCGAGCTGTTCCTGACCGGCCGCCGCAAGGACCTCATCATCAAGGGCGGGCGGAACCTGCATCCGCACGAGGCCGAGGAGGTGGCGGGCGGCGTCGCGGGCGTGCGTGCGGGGTGCGTGGCCGCCTTTGGCGTCGCCGATCTCGAGCGGGGCACCGAGCGCTTCGTCGTGATCGCCGAGACGCGGCTGACGGATGCCGCGGAACGGACGCGGCTCGAGCACGCCGTCGCCGGCCGCATCGCGAGCTCGCTGGGCGTGCCGCCGGACCTGGTGGTGATCCGCGCGCCCGGCGCCGTGCTCAAGACGTCGAGCGGCAAGATTCGCCGCGCCGCCACGCGCGAGGCCTACCTCGCGGGGCGGCTGCCCGACCGGCGGCCTGCCGTGGCCGCCCAGTGGGCGCGCGTGCTGGCGCGGTCCGGACTCGCCACGTGCCGCCGCTGGTGCGGAGCGGCCCTGCGCGGCGCGTACACCGCGTACGTCGCCGCGCTGCTGCTGCTCACGGGGCCGGTGGTCTGGGCGGTGCTGGCAGTGGGCCCGCGGGGCCGCTGGGCGACGCGCCTCGTCGGGCGCTGGACGCGGGTCATGCTGGCCGCGGCCGGGTGCCCGGTCGACGTGACCGGTCTGGACGGCGTGGCCAACCTCGGGCCGGCGGTCTACGTGGCCAATCACGCCAGCTACCTGGACTCGGTCCTGATGATGGCGATCCTGCCGGTGGATCTCCGCTTCGCCGCCAAGGGACGCCTGGCGCGCTACCCGCTGCTCGGCACCGCGATCCGCAAGGGCGAGCACATCCCCATCGAGAAGGCGGACCTGTCGCAGCAGATAGCGGGTGCGGGCGCGGTCGTCGCGCCGCTGCGCCGGGGCGAGTCGCTGTTCGTGTTTCCCGAGGGCACGTTCGTCGCCGCGCCCGGACTGCTGCCGTTCCGCCTCGGCGCGTTCCGGGCGGCTGTCGAGACCGGCCGGCCCGTCGTCCCGGTCGCCATCAGCGGCACGCGGCGCATTCTCCCGGCCGACACGCTGCTGCTGCGGCCCGGCCGCATCACGGTGACGATCGGCCGGCCGCTGACCCCGGCGGCGGACGGCTGGCAGGAGATCGTCCGGCTGCGCGACCTGGCCCGCATGGCGATCGAGCAGGCCGTCCGAAATTAGACGAGGCTGCGCCCCAAGCCCCCGGCTGTGCGCGCCTTTGCGCGCCTTGCGGAGTTGCCGAAGAACAGCGCGAAGCCGACCGTCTCGCCGTCCAGGCGACCGAGCACCGTCTCGGCGGCCGGCCGCTCCGCGAACAGCGCCGCGTGGATGTCGGCCTCGGTGGCGACCACCTCGTCCGCGAGCCGCTCGTACTCGGCCAGCTCCCGGACGAGATCCAGGATGAGCGGCACGTCGGCGGGCGTGGCGGGATCGATGCGAAAGGCCATCTCACGCGCCGGCGCGGGCAAGCGCCTGCGTCAGATCGGCTATCAGATCGCCGGCGTCCTCGATGCCCAGCGACAAGCGGACCAGGTCGTCCGGCACGGGCGTCCCGGGGCCCTCGATGGGCGCGCGGTGCTCCACCAGGCTCTCGACGCCGCCCAGCGAGGTGGCGTTCCGGAACACGCGCAGCTCGGCCACCACCGCCCGGGCCATCGCCCCGTCGGCCACGCGGAACGAGACCAGCGGTCCGAAGCCGCCCTGCATCTGACGCGCGGCGGTCGCATGACCCGGGTGGCCCGCCAGCCCCGGGTACAGCACCTGCGCCACGCGCGGATGAGCGGCCAGCGCCGCGGCGACCCGCTGCGCGTTCTCGGACGCCCGCGCGACGCGGAGGAAGAGCGTGCGCATGCCGCGCAGCAGCAGCCAGGCCTCGAACGGACCGAGCACCGCGCCCCGATAGGCGCGGTCGTGCCTGATCCGCGCCCACGTCTCGTCGTCGCGGGCGGTGACCAGCGCGCCCGCCAGCACGTCGGAATGGCCGTTGAGCTGCTTGGTCGCGGAATGCATCACGAGGTCGGCGCCCAGGCGCAACGGCCGGCACAGGACCGGCGTCGCCACGGTGCCGTCCACCACGAGCCGTGCGCCCGCCCCATGGGCAATCTCGGCCGTCGCCGCGATGTCGGTGACGGCGCACATCGGATTCGACGGCGTCTCGACCCACACCACCCGGGTCGCCCCCGGACGCAGGGCGCGCCGGAGCGCCTCGAGGTCGCCGTTGGGCACCAGATCGAGCGCGATGCGGCCGCTGGCCGCAAGCTCCTGCAGCCACAGGCGAAGGGTCCAGTACATGCCCACCGGCGCCACGACGTGGTCGCCCGCCGCGAGCGTCTCGAACACCGTCGTCGCGGCCGCCATGCCCGAGCTGAACAGCAGCGCCTCGTGCCCTTCCTCCAGGCGGGCCAGCAGCGCCTCGGCCGGGTCGTAGGTCGGATTCTGGTCGCGCGTGTAGGTGTGGCCGCCCGGATAGCTGCCATCCGGCGCGCGCTCGTACGTGGCCGACGGCACCACGGGCGGCACGATCGCCGCGGTCGACGGGTCGCACCCGCCGAGCGCCTGGGCGGCGAGCGTCGGCGCGCTGAGATCGGACGGCTTCTCCATCGGTTCGAGCTCCCCGGGCGTCGCGGCGCGGCGGCGGCAGGAGCGCGCGCTAGCTTCAGACGGGGCTGCGCCCCGAGCCCCCGGCGTCCGTTCGCGGGAACCCCTTCGCCCCGCGCCACTCCCGCCGAGGCGCGCTGTGCGCGCCTTGCGGAGTCCGCGCCGTTCTACGGCGCCGACTCCTACGCCGTCGAGGGCCCGATATCGACGGCGATCTCGCGCCACCGGCCCTGGCGGAAGCGGATGACGCTCAGCGTGGCGCGGGTCATGTGGCCCAGCACGATGGCCAGCCAGATGTCGTCGGGCTGCAGCCCGCGGCCGGCCGCGAACCAGGTGCACCAGCCGATCGGCACGATGACCTGGGACACCATGGAAATGTAGAGGGGGCTGCGCGTGTCGCCGGTGCCCTGCAGGCCGCCGGTGTACGTCAGCGCCACGGTGACGAAGAAACCCGAGACGGCCAGATAGCTCAGGAGCTGCCGCCCGAGCTCGTACGACACCCCCTCATCGAGCGCGAAGATGGCCAGCAGCGGCCGCGGGATGCCGATGAAGAGCAGACCGACGACCGTTGCGCACGCGAGGCCGATGGCAGCGGCGACCTCCGCCGCCCGGGCGCTGCGGGCCGGCCGTCCCGCGCCCAGATTCTGGCCGGCGACCGCCGCCGTGGCCCCCATGAGACCGACGGAGGTCCACGTGATCAGGGCGAACAGCTCGGTGTAGCCGACCGCGTAGGCGGCCTGCGCCTCCGCGCTGTGCTCCAGCGATCCGACGAAGCGCAGCAGCAGCACGCCCGCCACGTTCATGACGATGCCCTGGAATCCGGCCGGCAGACCGAACCTGAACAGCTCCCGGATGACCCGCCAGTCCGGCTTCCACGACATGTCCCTGGCGAAGCGGATGACGAGGCGGTCCGAGAACAGCAGCATGAGGAACACCACGGCCACCAGCCCGCTGGCGATGGCCGTGCCCATGGCCGCGCCCGTCGTGCCGAACGACGGAATGGGGCCCAGCCCCCGGATGAGCACGACGTTCAGCACGATGTTGAGGGCCGTCATCAGCACGCCGAGGCGCAGCGGCGTGCGCGCGTCGCCGGCCGCCCGCAGCGCGCCGTTCATCATGAAGAAGAGCAGCATCCCGATGCTGAAGACGAAGACGATGCGGATGTAGGACAGCGCCTGCGCCTGCACCTCGGGCGCGGCGTTGATCGTGTCCAGCAGGACCGGGGCCGCGAAGTACCCGACCGGCGCCATGACGCCGACGGCCATGAAGACCGCGGTCAGGAACGCCTGATAGACGGTCCGGTTGACCTTCTCCGCCTCGTTGGCGCCCACGAAGCGGGCGACGAGGACGCCCATGCCGGTGAACACCGACGCCACGAAGACGATGACGAGCAGGAAGAGCTGCATGCTGACCCCGATGGCCGCATTGCCCGCGTGGCCGACGTAGTGCCCGACCATCGCCTGGTCGACGATGCCCTGCAGGCCGCCGATCATGTTCGTCAGCATCGCGGGCCAGGCGAGCTTCCAGACCGCCCTCGCAAGGGGGCCGTCCACGATGCTCCGGTCGAAGCGCTGCTGCGGTCGCCGACGGTCGCTCATGCGATGCCCGTTAACGGCGGGAGGCCGAGGTCAGTAATGTAAGATGGGAAGTCGCATCGTGGTGCCGGAATCCCCGTCACTCTATCAGATCGAAACGCGTATCCGGGAGGCGCTCGCCCTGCCGCTGCCCGGCGCCGCGGCGCACCTGAATCTCGCCCCGCGACCGCGCCGGGGCTGGCACCCCAGCCGGGTGCCCTCCGGCGCCCGCGCCGCGGCCGGCCTCGTGCTCCTCTACCCGCGCGACGAGCAGCCGCACGTGCTGCTGACCGTGCGTGCCGGCGCGCTGCCCCAGCACGGCGGCCAGGTATCGCTGCCCGGAGGCAAGGTCGAGCCGGACGAGACCATCCGGGATGCGGCGCTGCGCGAGGCCGCGGAGGAAGTCGGGCTCGAGCCGGGCGGCGTGCGCGTGCTCGGCGTGCTCTCGACGCTCTACATCCCGGTGAGCGACTTCGCGTTGCACCCGGTGGTCGGCGTGGCGGACGCCTGCCCCGCGTTCCGCCGTCACTTCCCGGAGGTGGCGCGCCTCGTCGACGTGCCGCTGGCGCTGCTGCGCGGTCCGGACGGGGCGCCGCGGCGGGGCGCCGTCTGGCGGCGCGGCGAGCGCGTGCTCGTGCCGTACTTCGAGGTGCTGGGCGAGCGCGTGTGGGGCGCGACCGCGATGATACTGGCCGAGCTGCTGGCGCTGCTCGGCGCGGCGCCGGCCGACCCGTGGGGCGCCGACGTGGAGGCCGGCGCGCGCGAGGCGCCCGCGGGGGCGCCGCCGGCGCCGGCGGCCGGCCCGGACCCGCGCGGGCACATGCAGTAGCCGGCCCGTCCGCGCGGCATGTCGCCGGACGCCGGCGCAGGAGGACTACCCGTTGCCCGAACGGTCACGCCGCCGCCCGGAGCGCGAGGCGCCCCTGCTGGACGTCGCCGAGGCCGGCGGCGGCGCTCCGCCCGCTACGGGGGGCGACCCGCCCGCCGCCGGGGGCGACGACGCCGTCGCCCTCCACGAAGCCGCGCAGTCGCGGTACCTCAACTACGCGCTGTCGGTCATCACGTCGCGGGCGCTGCCCGACGTCCGCGACGGCCTCAAGCCGGTGCAGCGCCGCATCCTGTACACGATGTGGCAGCAGCGCCTCACCGCCGACGCCAAGCCGCGCAAGTGCGCCAAGGTGGTCGGCGACGTGATGGGCAGCTACCACCCCCACGGGGACGCGGCCATCTACGACACGCTGGTGCGCATGGCCCAGCCGTTCGCCATGCGCTACCCACTGGTCGAGGGGTTCGGCAACTTCGGCTCGCTCGACGGCGACAGCGCCGCCGCGATGCGCTACACGGAATGCCGGCTCGACGCCGCCAGCGCCGAGCTGCTGTCGGAGCTGGACCGGCAGACGGTACCGTTGCGCGCGAACTACGACGGCACGCGCCAGGAGCCGGTCGTCCTGCCCGCGCGGCTGCCCAACCTGCTGATCAACGGCGCCACCGGCATCGCCGTCGGCATGGCGACGAACATCCCGCCGCACAACGTGCGCGAGGTGTGCACCGCGCTCCTGAAGCTGCTGGAGGACCCGGCGCTCGACAGCGCGGCCCTGTGCCGCTACGTCACGGGTCCGGACTTCCCCACCGGCGGGCAGGTGCTCAACACGCCGGACGAGCTGCGCGCGATCTACCGGACCGGCAGCGGCACCATCCGCGTGCGCGCGACGTGGGAGCCGGGGCCGCCGGCGCGCGGCTCGAAGACGGTGCACGTGACGAGCATCCCGTACGCCGCCAACAAGGCGCAGATAGTCGAGCGCATCGCCGAGATCATCCTCGCCCGCAAGCTGCCGCCGCTCATCGACGTCACGGACCAGTCGACCGACCAGGTGCGGATCGTCCTGCAGATGAAGAGCGATGCGGACGAGCGGCTGGTCATGGCGTACCTGTGCAAGCACACGCCGCTGCAGACCAACTTCGCCGCCAACCTCACCTGCCTCGTGCCCGGCGCGCAGGTCGAGACGGCGCGGCCGGAGCGGCTCGACCTGCGCCAGATCCTCTCGCACTTTCTCCGCTTCCGGCTCGACGTCGTCACGCGCCGGCTCGAGCACGAGCTCGACGCCCTCAACAAGCGCATCCACATCCTCGAAGGCTTCGCGCTGGTCTTCGACGCGCTCGACGAGATCATCCGGCTGATCCGCCGCTCCGACGGCAAGGCGGACGCCGCCCGCCAGATCATGGCGCGGTTCGCCCTCGACGCCGAGCAGACCGACGCCATCCTCGAGCTGAAGATCTACCGCCTGGCGCGGCTCGAGATCCTGGTCATCCGCGAGGAGCTCGGGACGAAGCGGGCGCGCGTCGGCGAGATCACCCGGCTGCTCGCCGACGAGGACGCGCGCTGGGCGCTGGTCGGCGACGAGATCCGGGAGATCCGCGACGCCTACGGCGACCCGGCCACCAACCCGCGCCGCACGCTGATCGCGGCCGTCGCGGACGAGCAGTTCACCGCCGACGACTTCATCGTCGACGAGGACGCCGTCGTCCTGGTCTCGCGCGACGGCTGGATCAAGCGCCAGCGCGAGGTGCGCGACGTGGCGAGCACGCGCCTGCGCGAGGGCGACGCCCTGCTGGCGGCCGTCGCCGGCAGCACCCGGGCCGCCTGCGTCTTCTTCAGCAACCTCGGCGCGGCCTACACCTGCCGGCTGATAGACGTTCCGGCATCGACCGGCTACGGCGAGCCGATCCAGCGGCTGTTCAAGCTCAAGGACGGCGAGCGCGTGGTGGCGGCGTTCAGCCTCGACCCGCGCGTCACGGCGGCGATCGCCGCGCCGGCGGAAGGCGAGCCCCCACCCACCCATGCCCTCGCCGTCAGCAGCGACGGCTTCGCCCTGCGCTTCAGCCTCGAGCCGTTCGCCGAGCCGAGCACCCGCGCCGGCCGCCGCTTCGCCCGCCAGGCCCGCGGCGCCGAGATCGTCGGCGTCGCGATCGTGCGCGAGCAGGCGGTGCTCATCGCCGCCACCCGTCAGGCGCGGGCCGTCCTGTGCGACACCGACGAGATCAACTTCCTGTCCGGTCCCGGCAAGGGCGTGACCCTGATCAAGCTCGACCGGCAGGCGGACGCCGTGCTCGGCTTCGTCGCCTCCTCCGGCGCCCGCGACCTGCTGACCGTCGAGACCAGCCGCGGCGCGGCGCAGACCATCAGCACCGCCAAGTACGAGGTCACGAAGCGCGGCGGCAAGGGCCGCGAGCTGCTCCAGCGCGGCCGCTTCACGCGCGTCGTCCCGCCGCCGGTGGCGACGCCGGTGCTGCGGTCGTAGCGATTCGGGCGAGTGGACCATACCGGTGGCCTGTCGGGATGGCGTCCGAGGCCCGCGAACTGCGCCGGCCCGGACTCCGGTCACCGGGTAGCCCGACGCCGACCGTCTGGTTGGCTATGATGGGGTGCGCCATGACCCTGGCAGCAGAGCAGGCACGCGTTGCGGGCGTCCAACGCTACCGCTTCACGGTCGACGACTTCGCACGCATGGGCGAGGCCGGGATCTTCACCGCGGACGACCGGGTGGAGCTGATCGCGGGAGAGATCCTGGAAATGACGCCGATTGGCGCGCTGCATGCCGGGCTCGTGAGTCGTCTGACCGAGCTCGTCGTGACGCGTCTGGCCGGCAGGGCGCACGTCAGCGTCCAGAATCCGGTGCGACTGGATCGACATACCGAGCCGCAACCCGATCTCGTGGTGGCGCGGCGCCGGAAGGACTTCTACACCGATCGTCATCCCGAGGCCGGCGACATCCTGCTCGTCATCGAGGTATCGGATTCGTCCCTGCGCTACGACAGGCTGGAGAAGACGCCGCGCTACGGTCGGGCCGGCATTCCCGAGACGTGGCTCGTGGACGTGGACGCCGCTGCCGTCACCATCCATACCGATCCCGGCCCGGATGGATACGCCACCTGGCCCGTGCGGCGACGCGGTGACGAGGTAGCCGCTGCCAGCGTGGAGGGGCTGGACTTTCCGGTCGACACGATTTTCGGCGAGTGACCCGTCCTGGCGAGCCGGCGCCAGCGCTTGCTTCCCCGCGACCGCTGTCCGCTCGAATCCGGTTGCTCAGGATCCCCCTCTCCGGTCGGAGCTCAGGGGATTGTCCCGCTCCCGGCGGTGAAATACCAGCGTCGATCGCCCGTCGCCGGCGGCGAGCCGCTCCACCCGCACGCCGAAGACAGACGCGACCAGGTCGTCGTCCAGCACCTGCGCCGGGGGGCCGGCGGCGCGCAGGCGGCCGCCTTGCAGCACGGTCACCTCGTCCGCCCAGCGCGCGACGACGTTGAGGTCGTGCAGCGCCAGCGCGACCGTCGCGCCGGCGTCGGCCAGCGCGCGCAGCAGCGTCAGCGTCTCGATGACGTGATCGATGTCGAGGTTGGCGGTGGGCTCGTCGAGCAGCAGGACGCGCGCTCCGGTGGCCAGGCCGCGCGCGATCACGGCGCGCCGGCGCTCGCCCCCGGACAGCTCGGTGACGAAGCGGTCGGCGAGGTGCGCGACGTCCGCGCGGACGAGCGCCGAGGCGACCGCCGCGGCGTCCGCGGGACCCGGCCTGTCGAAGCGGCCCAGGTGCGGATGGCGCCCCATCGCCACCAGCTCGCGCACCGTGAACGGGATGTCGATGCCGGTCTCCTGCGGCAGGAAGCTGATCCGCTGCGCAAGGACGCGGCGCGGGAGTTGCGCGAGGCTAGCGCCGTCCAGCGCGGCGCGTCCTGCCGTCGGGCGCCAGAGGCCGGCCAGCAGGCGCAGCATGGTCGATTTCCCCGCCCCGTTCGGCCCCACGAGCGCCGTGATCCGGCCGGGCGCGACCTCGACCGTGACGTCGCGCACCAGATGCCGGGCGCCGATGCGCAGGCCGGCCCCGTCGAGACGGAGACTCATGGCAGGCCGAAGCGTCCCCGTTGCCGCCGCAGGAGATAGAGGAAGAACGGCGCGCCGAACGCCGCGGTGACGATGCCGAGCCGGATCTCCGTCGGCGGGTGGATCGTGCGGGCCAGCAGATCGCAGACGATCAGGAACGCCGCCCCGCCGAGCATGGCCGCCGGCAGCAGGACGCGGTGCGACGGTCCGAGCACCAGCCGCAGCATGTGCGGCACGATCAGGCCGACGAAGCCGATGACGCCGCTGACCGCCACGGCCGCGCCGGTGAGCATCGCCGCGGTCGCCAGGATCAGGCGGCGCGCCCGCTCCACCTCCACGCCGAGGCTGGCGGCGGTCTCCTCGCCGAGCAGCAGCAGGTCCAGATCGCGCGTGTACCAGCGCGCGCCGAGCGCGCCGAGCGCCAGCGGCGGCAGGCACATCCACACGTGCGTCCAGGTCCGGTTGTCGAGACCGCCCATCATCCAGAAGACAATCTCGCTGGCCACCTGCCAGTTGACGACGCTCAGCGAGATCAGCAGCGACGAGACGGCGGTGGCCAGCGCCCCGAGCGCGATGCCGGCCAGCAGCAGCGTGGCGACCGGGGTGCGCCCGGCCCGGGTGGCAATCGTGTAGACGGTCGCGAGCGCCGCCAGCGCGCCCGCGAAGGCGAACAGCGGGAGCCAGAACACGGCCGCCGCGGACAGGCCGCTGACGAAGGTGACCACGGCGCCGAGGGCCGCGCCCTGGCTGATGCCGATGACGCTCGGCTCGGCCAGGGGATTGCGGAAGAGCCCCTGGAGCTGCGTGCCGGCAACGCCCAGCGCGCCGCCCGCGAGCGCCGCGACGAGCACGCGCGGCGTCCGGATCAGCCAGATGATCGCCTCGTCCGCGTCGGACACCGCGTGCAGGCCGACCCAGCCGTCCGGCAGCGCGCGGGCCGCGAGCACGCGGGCGACGGTGCCCCAGGGGATGGCCGTGCTGCCGACGGCAATCGCCGCGACCGCCGCAACCGCCAGCAGGACGGCCAGCAGCGGCAGCCCCACCCACGCCGCGGCGCGAACCTGCGACCGGCTGCCGGACTCGGTCACGGCGTCCCGGGGTGCAGCGCGGCCCCGACGGCCTCGATCAGACTGGCCGCATGGTGCGACATCGTGATGAACCGGCGGTGGTCGAGCACCAGGATCTGCCCGGTCCGCCCCGCGACCGTCACCGCGACGCCGGGCTGCTCGAGCAGGCGCCGGCGCACGGCATCCTCTTCGCCGGCCGGTGCATCGGCGATGATCCAGTCGGGATCCCAGGCGGCAATCTGCTCGCCGCTGATCGTGCCGTGCGGCCCGATGCCGTGCTCCGCAGCCACGTTGACGGCGCCCAGCTCCGTCAGGAGGTGATCGAAGAGCGAGCCCGCGCCGAACGTACCGGACAGGGCGACGTACACCAGCACGCGCAAGGGCGGCGTGCCGGTCGGCGCGCGCGCCACCACGGCCGCGACGCGCTCGCGGAAGCGCGCTATCGCGCGGCCGGCCGCGACCTCCTCGCCGGTCAGGCGCCCGACGGTGGCCAGACCGTCGGCGATCTGGTCGAAATCCTCGAAGACGGTCTGCAGGCGGAACGTCGGGATGCCCGCGGCGCGCGCCAGCACGACCAGGTCGGCGCGGGCGGTGTGCGACACCAGCAGCAGATCCGGACGGCGCCGCAGCAGGGCCTCGCCGTCGTCGACCACGCCGACGTCCAGCCCGGCGAGCGCGTCGGCGACGTAGCTGTAGCGGGAGTCGTGGGCGACCGCGCTGACCGCCGCTATCCGTGACGGCGGCACGACGGCGAACAGGAAGTGATCCGTCACCAGCGCCTGCGAGGCGATCCGGGACGGCGGCCCGGCCAGGCGGACAGCGTCGCCGGCGTAGTCCTGCACGGTGCGCGGGAACCCGGCCGGCGCGGGGGCGGCCGACTGGTCCGCGAGAGACCGGCCCGCCTGCGTGCCGGCGGTGGCGCGCCAGGCCGCCACCAGCAGCACCAGGCAGACCGCGACCTCGAGCGCCGCCCACAGCCGTCCCGATCGAATACGGCGCATGCCCGGGCTCACCCGCTCAGCCGCTCACCACGCGCGCGACCACTTCGGCCCACCCGTCGCCGGGCTCCGCAGCGCGGCGTCGACGCCGGCCTCCACCTCGATCTGGCGGCCGAGTATCCAGAGCAGGTCGGAGAGGCGGTTGAGATACGCGAGCAGCTCGGCGCCGACCTCGGCGCCCGACTCCGCCAGCTCCACGACGCGCCGTTCGGCGCGCCGGCAGATCGTGCGCGCCACGTCGAGGGCGGCGGACGCGGCGTGCTCTCCCGGCAGGGCCCAGTCGCCGAGCACGCCCTCGACCGCCTCCACGCGGCTGACCTCCGCGCCGAGCCGCTCGACCATGGCGGCGGTCACGGCCGGCTCCGCGCCGCCGCGGGGAGCCGGCGTCGCCAGCGCGCCGCCGACGGCGAACAGCTCGCGCTGTATGTCCTTGAGCAGCTCCGCGACCGATGCGTTCGGGCAAATCGCCCGGGCGAACCCCACCTGGCTGTTCAGCTCGTCGACCGCACCGTACGCCTCGACCCGCAACGAGGCCTTCGAGACCCGCACGCCGCCGACCAGGCCGGTCCGGCCGCGGTCGCCCTGCTTGGTGACGATGCTCATCGGGTGATGCCTCCCGTATCATCTGGAGCACGATGGTCGTCGCTTCCGCGGAGCCGCGGCGCGCAGATACGGCCGCCCCGCACGCGGCCTCTTCCAGGCGCGGGGGTACCCTCTGCGCTCAATGCAGCGTGCGGCTACCAACGGGCGCGGTGCGGGCGCAACGGGCGCATGAGCAGCGGCCGGCGAACGGCCGGCACCGGCGACGAGCCATGAAGGGCGGGAACCTCCTTTCGGCGTGTCCACGCGCCGAATATCGCGGACCGGCAGGCCGGACCGCGGGGCCATGCGACCATCCCGATGAGCGGTCTCCTGACTCGCGGATCGAGGCGGAGCGGCAACGTCTTCCCGTGCTCGCCGAGCACAGTGACTGGCGCCCCATGGCGCCGATGCGCCGCCCGCTCCCCGCTCACAGTGGCGGGACCGTGTGGGATTCGCACCCACTTCCCGGAATCATCGGGAGCAATGCTGCCGGCCGGCAGTATAGCACCCCGCCGAACGGCCGCTGCGGCCGGCCGCCGGGCCGCGCGCCGGTGCGCGTGACGAGGCGATGAGCGGACCGGAGCGGATGCGGGCGGCGGACGTGCTGTGCCGCGGCGAGCTGTTCGTCGCCCGGCGGGCGGGGCGCTTCCTGCTGGTCGAGCTGACGGCGCCGCACCGCGTCGTCAGCACCTGCGTTCAATGCGGCGGCGAGCGCGACGACCTGTCGTTCCTGGCCAACCACCAGAGCTGCGAGGCGACGGGCGACGCGGCCCGCTACGAGCGCATTGCCGGGCTCGGACCGGTCGGCTACCACGCGCAGGTCTGCGCGGAGATGGGCGTCGCGCCGGACCGGACGGCAGTCATGGGCACGGCCGCGAACATGGCGTATGCGGCCCACCGCGCGGCCGACTTCGAAGACCTCCGCGCCGACGCCTTCGTGACCGCCGGCGTCGCCGGCAACGCCGCCCGCGCCGGCGATCCGGCGGGCTGGACCGAAGCCGCGGACGGGCGCTGGCGCCGCGTGGAGACGGCCGGCGCGGACGAGGCGGATGGCGGGGCGGCGGCGCCCGCCGGGACGATCAACACGATCCTGCTGCTCAACCACCCGGTCACGCCGGCTGCCCAGGCGCGCGCGGTCGTGACGCTGACGGAAGCCAAGTCGGCGGCGCTCGCCGAGCTGGCCGCGCCCAGCCGCTACTCGCCCACCATCGCCACCGGCACCGGCACCGACCAGTTCTGCGTGGCGGCCCCGCTCGATGCGCGCCGCGTCCCGAAGACGGCCACCGGCCCGCACGCCAAGCTCGGCCAGCTCATCGGCAGCGCGGTGCTGGCCGCGGTCAAGGAGGCGCTGCGCTGGCAGAACGGGCTCGAGCCCTCCCTGACGCGCGGTCTGTTCCATGCGCTCGGCCGTTTCGGCCTGACCGAGCGGCGCGCGCTCGAGCGGCTGGCCGAGCTGCTGCCGGCGGAGCACTACGCGCTGCTCGACCGGAACCGCAAGGCGGTGTTCTGGGAGCCGGGGGTGGCGGCCGCCGCCTACGCGTACGCGGCGGTGCTCGACCGGGTGGCGTTCGGCACGCTGCCGGCCGGCCTGGCCGGCGAGACGCTGCGGCAACAGGCGGCCTGCCTCGCCTGCGCGCTCGCGGCGCGCCCGCTCGAATGGCCGGCGTTCCGCGCGGCGCTGCTCGCCGCGCCCGATAATCCGGTCGAGCTGGCGCTGCACGCCCTGGCCGCGGGCTGGAGCGCCAAGTGGACCTGAGTCCGCTCGAGCCGCGGATCGATCTGCTCCTGGTGGCGGCGGCGCTCGATGCGGCGCTCGGCGATCCGGTCTACCGCTGGCACCCGGTGCGGCTGCTGGGCGCCTCGCTCACCTGGTGCGAGCGCCGCCTGCGCGCCGTCGGGGCGGACGGCCGCGGCGGCGGCTGCCTGCTGTTCGGCGTCCTCGCGACGTGCTGGGTGGGCGGCGTATCGCTCGCGCTGCCGGGCGCCCAGCGGCTGCACCCGGCCGCCGCCGGCGGCGCGCACCTGTTCATCCTCTACAGCCTGCTGGCGTTCGGCGACCTGCTCGCCCATGGCCGGGCGGTGGACCGCGCGGCGGCCGCGGGGGATCTGCCCGGCGCGCGGCGCGCGCTGGGCCGCCTGGTCGGGCGCGACGTCGCCGCGCTGGACGGCGCCGCCTGCCGGCGCGCAACCATCGAGAGCCTGGCCGAGAGCCTGACCGACGGCGTCGTCTCGCCGATCGCCTGGTACGCGCTGCTCGGCGTGCCGGGGCTGGTCCTCTGCAAGGTGGTCAGCACGATGGATTCGATGGTCGGCTACCGGACGCCGCGCTACCTGCGCTTCGGATGGTGCGGCGCGCGGCTCGACGACCTGCTCCAGGCCGTGCCGGCGCGGGCGACCTGGCTGCTGATCGCGCTGGCGGCCGCGGTGCTGCCGGGCTGCTCGGGCCGGCAGGCGCTCGCCGCCGGCTGGCGCGAGCACGGCGTGCTGCCCGGACCCAACGCGGGCTGGAGCGAGGCCGCCATGGCCGGCGCCCTCGCCCGCCGTCTCGTCGGCCCGATCCGGCTGCAGGGTCGACTCGTGACCGAGGCGTGGCTCGGCGATCCGGCGGCGCCGCCGGCCGGCACCGCGGCCGACTACCGGCGGGCGCAGACGATCGTCTGGACCGCCACCGCGCTCGCGCTGGCGGCCGCGGCCGGCGGCATCCGCCTTGCTAACCCGTCTTGAAGCCGGCGCCCTGCAGCGCGTCCCGGGCGGCCTCGAGCAGGCGCATGGCAGCCGCCGGCACCTCCCCGCCGTCGGCCGTCAGCCGGCGGTGCAGCCCGTACAGGCGGAACCGGACGCCTTCGGGATGGAACGTCTCGACCGCCCGTAGCAGGTGCTCGCAGTCCTCGGCCGCGGCCTGCGCGCCGCCCGCGGCCCGCAGGCACTCGCCGAGCTCGCGCAGCCGAGCCAGCGCGGTCGTGCGCTGATCGGGGGCCATGACGGCACCATGCTACACTGGATTTCCACGGTTACGGTCGCTCCCGCCTCGTGGCGCCCTAGTCCCGGCAGGGTGCCGGCGCAAGACGATGGCACAGACCTATACGGCGAAAGACATCACGGTCCTCGAAGGGCTCGATCCGGTCCGCAAGCGGCCCGGCATGTACATCGGCGGGGTCGGCTCGCCCGGGCTGCACCACCTGGTGTGGGAGATCCTCGACAACGCGGTCGACGAGGCCATGAACGGCCATGCCGGCAACATCCACGTGCAACTGCACGCGGACCGCTCCTCGATCACGGTCGCCGACGACGGCCGGGGCGTGCCGGTCGACCGCCATCCCGGGAGCGGCAAGAGCGCGCTCGAGGTGATCTTCACGACGCTGCACGCCGGCGGCAAGTTCGAGCATCGGACGTACCGCACCGCGGGCGGCCTGCACGGCGTGGGCGCCAGCGTCGTCAACGCGCTGTCGGCCGAGCTCGTCGCGACGTCGAAGCGGGACGGCCGGCTCTGGGAGCAGCGCTTCCGGCGCGGGCGGCCGGTGACGAAGCCGCAGCAGCTCGGCAGCGCCCGCGGCACCGGCACCGCGGTGTTCTTCCGTCCCGATCCGCAGATATTCCCGAAGACCGAGTTCGACCCGGCCGTCATCGCGGAACGCCTGGAGGTCGTCAGCTACCTGCACAAGGGGGTGCGGGTCGTCTTCGACGACGAGGTCGGGGGCGAGAAGCGGGTCTTTCAGCACGCCGACGGGCTGCAGGACTACCTGGCCCACATCGTCGGGGCGCGCCGGGCGGCGACGGTGCACGAGCAGGCCTTCGCCCTCGGCAGGGACCACGACGAGACGGGCTCGCGCGTCAACCTCGTGCTGCAGTGGACGGAGGCGACCGACGAGCATCTCCGCAGCTACGTCAACGGGGTGCCGACCGGCTCCGGCGGCACCCACGAGACCGGCCTGCGCGCCGGCGTCGGCAAGGCGGTGCGCAACTTCATCGAGACCCACGGGCTGAGCCCGAAGGGGGTGACGCTGGCCGCGGACGACATCCGCGAGGGCCTCACGGGCGTGCTCAGCATCTTCGTGCGCGATCCGCAGTTCCAGGGCCAGACCAAGGACCGCCTGAACAATCCGGAGATCGCGGCGGCCATCGACTCGGCGGTGCGGCCGGCGCTCGAGCACTGGCTGAACCACAACATCAGCGCCGCCCGCGCCATCGTGGCGCGCATCGTCATCGCCGCGCGGGCGCGCGAGGCGAGCCGCGCGGCGCAGCAGGAGGTGACCCGCAAGGGCGTCGCCGCGGCGCGGCTGAGCCTGCCCGGCAAGCTGAGCGACTGCTCGGCCCGGACCGCGGCGGACCGCGAGCTGTTCATCGTCGAGGGCGACTCGGCCGGCGGCTCGGCCAAGCAGGCGCGCGACCGGCGCCGGCAGGCCATCCTGCCGCTGCGCGGCAAGGTGCTGAACACCGAGAACGTCGCGCCCGCCAAGGTGCTCGAGAACAAGGAGCTGTCGGACCTGGTGACCGCGCTCGGCTGCGGCTTCGGGAAGACCCTCAAGCTCGACAAGCTGCGCTACGGCAAGATCATCATCCTGGCGGACGCCGACTCCGACGGCAACCACATCGCGACCCTCCTGCTGACCTTCCTCTACCGGCACCTGCCGCCGCTCGTTCAGCAGGGACGGGTCTATCTGGCCCAGCCGCCGCTCTACCGCGTCGACGTCGGGAAGGAAACGTTCTGGGCGCTCGACGAACCGCACCGCGACCGGATTCTCGACCGCGTCGCGCACAACGGCCACCGCGGCAAGGCCGAGATCACCCGCTTCAAGGGACTCGGCGAGATGATGCCGAAGGTGCTGTGGGACACGACGCTGAATCCGGCGACCCGGCGCCTCCTCCGGGTCGACGTCGGCGATCGGCTCCTGACCGACCAGGTGATGAACGGGCTGATGGGCAGGGACGCCTCGGCGCGGTTCCAGTTCATCATGGAGCGGGCGGACCAGGTGCAGGACCTCGACGTGTAGGAGTCTGCGCCGTGGAACGGCGCGGACTCCTGTAGGATTGGTTGGGCGGCAATCGGAGCCGTAGGCGGCGATTGCCGGGCCAGCCCGGCCGCCCACGAACGGGCGGCCGCGGCGCCGGCCATGACCATCGACCAGCTCATCGACGGCGCGCTACGCCCGGTGGCCGACGCGGTCTCGGGCGTCGTCTTCTACGCACTGCCGCTGCCGGGAGCCGAGCTGCCGCTCATCGTCGTCTGGCTCGTGGCCGGCGGACTCTTCTTCACCGTCTATCTCCGCTTCATCAACGTGCGCGGGTTCGCCCAGGCGCTGCGCATCGTCTCCGGGCGCTACGCGCGCGCCGGCGACCCGGGCGAGATATCGCAGTTCAGCGCGCTCACCACCGCGGTCTCCGGCACCGTGGGCATCGGCAACATGGCCGGCGTGGCCGTCGCCATCTCCACCGGCGGCCCCGGCGCCACGTTCTGGCTCATCGTCGCCGGCCTGCTCGGCATGTCGGCGAAGTTCGCCGAGTGCACGCTCGGCGTGCGGTACCGGCGGCGCAACCCGGACGGCTCCGTCTCCGGCGGGCCGATGCACTATCTGGAACGGGGTCTCGGCGAGCGCGGCTGGCCGGCGCTCGGACGCCGGCTCGGGCTCTTCTACGCCGCCGCCCTGGTGCTCGGCTGCCTCGGCATCGGCAACATGTTCCAGTCGAACCAGGCGGCCGCCATCCTTACCGACATCAGCGGCGCGGAGGCGAGCGTCTTCAGCGGCCGCGGCTGGCTGATAGGCCTGCTGCTGGCGGGCGCGGCGGGCCTGGTGATCATCGGCGGGATCCGGACGATCGCCAGCACCACCGTGCGGCTGGTGCCGGCCATGGCGCTGCTCTACGTGGCGCTGGCGCTGCTGGTCATCGGGCTCAACGCCGGCCGGCTGCCGGCGGCGGTGGCGGCCATCTGGCAGGGCGCCTTCACGTCGACCGGGATGGCGGGCGGGGCGCTGGGCGCGCTGGTCATCGGCTTCCGGCGGGCGGTCTTCTCGAACGAGGCCGGCCTGGGCAGCGCGGCCATCGCCCACGCCACGGCCCGCACGCCGCAGCCGGCGAGCGAGGGCTTCGTCGCGCTGCTCGAGCCGTTCATCGACACGGTCGTCATCTGCACGATGACCGCCCTGGTCATCACCACGACCGTCTACGATCCGGCGCTCGCCGGCAGCGGCGTCAACGGCATCGAGCTGACGACCCGCGCGTTCGCGTCCACCCTGCCCTGGTCGCCGGTGCCGCTGGCCGTGGCCGCCGTCCTGTTCGCGTTCTCGACGATGATCGCCTGGGCGTACTACGGGCTGAAGGCGTTCACGTACCTGGCCGGCGAGGGCCGGCTCCAGGATCTCGGCTTCAAGCTCGTCTTCTGCCTGTTCGTCGTCGCCGGCGCCAGCGTCGACCTCGGGGCGGTCATCGATCTGTCGGACGCCCTGGTCTTCGTGGTCGCGATCCCGAACCTGATCGGCCTGTATCTGCTGGCGCCCGTGGTCAGGCGGGAGCTCGAACGCTACCGTCCGTAGCCGGCGGGCGGGTCCAGCATGAGTCTCGGACTGACCCCGGCCGGGCAACTGCGCTGGGCGCCGCGGGACGGCGACCCGGTTCCGCCTGCCCTGTCGCGCCTGCAACCCGTCTTCGACAGCGACTGGCGCGCAGCCCTCTTCACCCTGGCGGCCGACCGCATCGACACGCGGGGAGCGCCCACCGTGCGCTACTGGCAGGCGATCGCCGAACGCCATCTGACCGCCCTGTGCCACCTCCCGGAGCACGAGACGGGCGTGGAGGTCGAGCCGCCGACGGCGGGCGAGTGCGCCGCCTGGATCCTGGCCGCCCCGCCGATGCATGGCGGCGAGTACCTCTCCGCGGAGAGCCTGCAGCGCGTCTGGACGCACCTGAACGAGTGGGTGCGCGAGACGATCCCGGCCGCGGGGGGACTGCCGGCGTTGCTGCGCACGCGAGCCGCGAGCTGGCACCAGGTGGGACGGGTCTGCTTCCACCTGGCCGAGAACCGCAACGACGAGGCGCGGCCGTTCGCGTTCATGGCCACCTACGCCTCCGGGTTCGGCACGACGGGACGCGTGAAGCACCTGCCGCTGCGGCGGGCGCTCGAACAGTACGCGGGGGCGCGGAACCGCGCGGTGCTCATCGCCCTGCTGTCGCCGATCCAGCAGGCCGCCGAGACATGCGACTGGGTGCGGGAGCTGGTCGATTCGGGCGACGTCTACCGGCCGCTGGCGTGGGCGCCTGAGCGCGCCTACCGGCTCCTGCGCAGCGTGCCCGCGCTCGAGGCGAGCGGCCTGTCGGTGCGGCTGCCGAACTGGTGGCGCAAGCGACCGCGCCCGCAGGTCACCGTCACGATCGGCGGCACGACCCCGTCGCTGGTCGGCGCGGACGCCATGGTGGCCTTCGACGTCAGCGTCGCGCTCGGCGGCCAGCCGCTGTCGCGCAGCGAGCTGGCGGCGCTGCTCGACGGGAACGACGGCCTGGTGCTGCTCAAGGGCCAGTGGGTGGAGGTGGACCGGGATCGGCTGCGGGAAGCGATCGAGCACTGGGACGCCGTCCGGCAACAGGCCGGCGATGACGGGATCTCGTTCATCGCAGGCATGCGCCTGCTCGCGGGCGCGTCGGCCGACCTCCGGGGCGAGGAGCAGACCGAGTCCGAACGTCCCTGGGTGCACGTCGCGGCCGGCGAGGCGCTGCGCGAGATCCTCGACGGCATGCGCCGGCCGGACGCTCCGGACCCGGCGACCGCCGGCGGGGCCCTGCAGGGGGTGCTGCGGCCGTATCAACGCGACGGCGTGGCGTGGCTGCACCTGCTGACGCGCCTCGGCCTCGGCGCCTGCCTGGCCGACGACATGGGCCTGGGCAAGACCGTGCAGGTGCTGGCGCTGCTGCTGGGCGACCGCGTCGACGCGGCGGCGGACGAGCAGCGGGCCCCGGCGCTGCTCGTGATTCCGGCATCCCTGCTCGGGAACTGGCGCCGCGAGGCAGCGCGGTTCGCGCCGGCGCTGAGCCTGCGGTTCCTGCACCCCGCGGAGACCGACCGGCAGGCGCTGGCGGAGGTCGCCGCGGCGCCGGCGCGGCAACTGGCCGGCGTCGACCTGGCAGTGACGACGTACGCCATGCTGACGCGGCAGCCCTGGCTCGCCGACGTGCAGTGGCGCCTGGTCATCCTGGACGAGGCCCAGGCGATCAAGAACCCGGCGACCCGGCAGAGCCGGTCCGTGCGTGCGCTGCCCGCCCGTGCCCGCATCGCCATGACGGGCACGCCGGTGGAGAACCGCCTGGGCGACCTGTGGGCGCTGTTCGACTTCCTCAATCCCGGGCTGCTCGGCTCGCGCGCCGTGTTCCAGGCATTCGTGAAGCAGTTGCAGGCGCGCGACGAGCAGCCGTTCGCGCCGCTGCGCCGACTGGTCGCCCCCTACATCCTGCGGCGTCTCAAGACGGATCGCCGCATCATCGCCGACCTGCCCGACAAGACGGAGACCACCCGCGACTGCCACCTGACCCGGCCGCAGGCAGCGCTCTACGAGCGCGTCGTGCGGTCCATGCAGCGCGAGCTGGAGGCGACCGAGGGCATCGCCAGGCGGGGCCTGGTGCTGCGGACCCTCATGCAGTTGAAGCAGGTCTGCAACCACCCCAGCCAGCTCTCCGGCGACGGCGACTTCCGTCCCGCCGACAGCGGCAAGTTCATGCGTCTGGCCGAGATCGGCGAGGAGCTTGCCGACCGCCAGCAGCGGGCGCTGGTGTTCACGCAGTTCCGGGAGATCATCGATCCGTTGTCCGAGCACCTGGAGGCGGTCTTCGGCCGCCCCGGACTGGCGCTGCACGGCGGGACCGGCGTGCGGCGGCGTCAGGATCTGGTGGACCGGTTCCAGCGCGACGACGGGCCGCCGTTCTTCGTCCTGTCGCTCAAGGCCGGCGGCACCGGCCTGAACCTGACGGCGGCGTCGCACGTCGTCCACTTCGACCGCTGGTGGAACCCGGCAGTCGAGAATCAGGCCACCGACCGCGCCTTCCGCATCGGCCAGCGGCGCAACGTGCTGGTCCACCGCTTCGTCACGCGCGGCACCGTCGAGGAGCGGATCGACCGGATGATTGCCGAGAAACGACAATTGGCCGATGATCTGCTCGACGGCGACAGCGAGATCAACCTCACGGAGTTGTCCGACGACGAGCTGCTGGATCTGGTCCGTCTCGACGTGACGCGCGCAAAGCGCCAGTGAGCGGCGCGGGGCGCAGCCCCGTCTGAATGAAGCGCTGGCGCAGCCGGCGCAAGGCGCGCACAGCGCGCCTCGGCGGGAGCGGCGCGGGGCGAAGGGGTTCCCGCAAGCGGACGCCGGGGGTCCGGGGCGCAGCCCCGTCTAATATGACAATGCACTGGTATCCCCCGTACGTGCCGGTCGGCGCCCGGCGCGCCAGAGCCCTGCTGGAGATGCGCAAGCTCCGCGCAAGCGGCCTGGACGTGCAACCGGTCGAGGTCAAGGGACGCACCATCGCCCGCAGCTTCTGGGGCCGCCGCTGGTGCGAGCATCTGGAATCGTTCTCCGACTACGCCAACCGGCTCCCGCGCGGCCGCACCTACGTGCGCAACGGCTCGGTCTGCCACCTGGAGATGCGCACCGGCGGCGTCGACGCCATGGTGGTCGGGACGGATCTGTACCGCGTCACGGTTCGTATCAGGAAGCTCGGCAGGCAGGCCTGGAAGGCCATCAAGACCGCCTGCGCGGGGCAGATCGGCTCGGTGCTCGAGCTGCTGCAGGGCCGGCTGTCGGATCATGTCATGGACCTCGTCACCGATCGGGACACCGGCCTGTTTCCGAAACCGCGCCAGATCGAGCTGACTTGCGACTGCCCCGACTGGGCGACCATGTGCAAGCATGCGGCGGCCGTGCTCTACGGCGTCGGCAGTCGCCTCGACGACAGGCCGGAGCTGCTCTTCCTGCTGCGCGGCGTCGACGAGGCCGAGCTGATTGCCGCCGACATGGCGCTGCCCCGCGGCACGTCGACGGCCGACACCCTCGCGGACGACGACCTCGCGGACATCTTCGGCATCGACCTCGACGGCGCGGACGGCGTGCCGGACCCGCCCGCGCGGAAGCGGCCGGGGAGCAGGCGGACGTCGCGTCGCACACCGGGGACGAGCACCGCATCCGCACCGGCTGCTCCGCCGGACAGCGGCGAGCCGGCAGCCGCTTTCCGCGCGACGGGCGAGCTGGTGGGCCGGCTGCGCCGGCGCGGCGGGTTCTCGGCGGCCGAGTTCGCCGCGCTGCTGCACGTCTCCACGGCGACGGTGCGGCGCTGGGAGGCGACGTCCGGGCCTCTCGCCATGCGCCCCTCCCACCACGACGCCCTGGCGGCGCTGCGCACGGCGATCGAGAACCAGGCGGATTGACCGGCGGCCGCAGCGAGCGCCCGGCCGGCGGCCGGCGTCACGCACGCGCACGCCAACGTTGATACCATAGGTGGGTTTCTCCGATGTTGAACCCGTTCGACTTCCAACTGCGGACGCGGCTGGTCTTCGGCGCCGGCACCGCCGAGCAGCTCGGCCACTTCGCCCGCGAGCTGCGCTTCTCGAAGCCGCTGCTGGTCGCCGACCACGGGCTGCGCGAGGCCGGGCACGTCGAGCGGGCGCTGCGCCTGCTGCGCGCCGCGGATCTGGAGCCGGTCCCCTTTCACGACTTCGACGTCAACCCGGACACCGTCATGGTCGAGCGCGGCCGGGCCTTCGCCGCGCCGCACGGTGTGGACGCGATCATCGGCCTCGGCGGCGGGAGCTCGCTGGACTGCGCGAAGGGCATCAACTTCCTGCTGACCAACGGCGGGGCGCTGGCCGACTACCAGGGCTACGGCAAGGCGTCCCGGCCGATGCTGCCGATGATGGCGGTGCCGACGACGGCGGGAACCGGGTCCGAGGCCCAGAGCTACGCCGTGATTGCGGACGCCGAGACCGGCCTGAAGATGGCCTGCGGGGATCCCAAGTGCGCGTTCCGGCTGGCGCTGCTCGACCCGGAGCTGACGCTGTCCCAGCCGGCCGCGGTGACCAGCGCGGCCGGCTTCGACGCCATCGCGCACGCGGTCGAGACCGCCGTGACGACGCGCCGCACCGCGCTCTCGACGGCGTTCTCGCACGAGGCGTTCCGGCTGCTGAGCACGAACTTCGAGCGCGTCCTCGAGGCGCCGAGCGATGTCGACGCGCGCGCCGCGATGCACCTCGGCGCGGCGTTCGCCGGCGTGGCCATCGAGCAGTCGATGCTCGGCGCCGCGCATGCCTGCGCCAATCCGCTGACCGCGCGCTACGGCATCACGCACGGCGTCGCGCTCGCCATCCTCCTGCCGCACGTCGTGCGCCGGAACGCCGCGGCCAACCGCGACCTGTACGGCCCGCTCGTCGCCGCCGGGATGAACGGCGGCGGCACGAGCGGCAACCATCTGGCCGAGCGGCTCGTCCAAATCGGCAAGGCCGGCGGCTTCCCCTGCCGCCTGCGCGAGGCGGGCGTGCAGGAGGGAGAGCTGGCGGCGCTGGCCGAGCAGGCCGGCCGGCAGTGGACCGCGGCGTTCAATCCGATCCCGTTCGACCATCTGGACGCTCTGGAGGTGTATCGATGCGCATACTGACGAGGGGGGCACTGGCGGCGGCGGTACTGGCGCTGAGCTCCGCGGCCGCGGGCCAGTCGACCACCGCCGCGCCCGAGACGTGGGGCCAGTTCCGGGGCACGCCCGAGCTCAGCGGGGCGTCGCTGGCGAGCATCCCCGACGAGCTGGAGCTGCTCTGGACCCTCGACGCGGGCGAATCGATCGACTCGTCCGCGGCCATCGCCGGCGGCGTGGTGTACGTCGGGACCTACAGCGGGGAGCTGCTCGCGGTGGACCTCGAGACCGGTGCGGAGCGCTGGCGGTACACGGCCAGCGAGGAGATGGGCATCGGCGAGTCGTCGCCGGCCGTGGGCCACGGGCTCGTCTTCGTCGGCGATCTGGCCGGCGTCCTGCACGCGGTGGATGCCGAGACGGGCGCGGCGGCCTGGACGTACCAGACCGAGGGCGAGATCAAGTCGTCGCCGGTCGTCTCGGGCGACACGGTGCTGATCGGCTCCTACGACGGTCATCTCTACGGTCTCGCCGCGAAGAGCGGCGAGTTCCTCTGGCGGCACGAGACCCTCAACTACGTGCACGCCACGCCGGCCGTGGTCGACGGCGTCGCGTACTTCGGGGGCTGCGACGAGATGTTCCGCGGCGTGCGCGTGGCCGACGGCGAGGAGGTCTTCGCCGTGCCGGCGGGCGCCTACACGGCGGCGTCGCCTACGACGGACGGCGACCGCGCCTACTTCGGCACGTTCAACAACGAGGTGATCGGCATCGACCTGGCGTCGCAGGAGCTGCTGTGGCGCTACGAGCATCCGCGGCGCCACTTCCCGTTCTACTCGTCGGCGCTCAACATCGACGGCACCATCGTGATCGGCGGCCGCGACCGGATGGTGCACGCCATCGATCAGGCGTCCGGCGCGGCGCGGTGGACCTACATGACCCGGGCGCGCGTCGACTCGTCGCCGGCGGCCGCCGGCGGCCGCGTCTACATCGGCTCGGGCGACGGGCGCCTGTACGTGCTCGACCTGGCCACCGGCGAGAAGCTCTGGGAGTTCGATACGGGCGCGCCGCTGTCGGCATCGCCCGCGCTCGCCGCGGGCAGGCTCGTGATCGGATCGCAGGACGGGGTGCTGTACTGCTTCGGCTGACGCGCGGCCGCGACCGGTCGCGGCGTGGCCGCAGAGGGCCCGGCACGCGGGCTGCCGAACCGCTCCCGATCCTCGCGCGGGGCGGCGCCTGCGCGGCGGATCGATGCTGATATAGTAGCTCCGATGAGCGATACGCTGCCCGCGGCAGCCGCCGCCGAGACGGAGGTCGGCAGCTACTTCGTCGCCAACTACCCGCCGTTCTCGGTCTGGTCGTCGGAGGCCGTCGCCGCCGCCGCCCACCCGGCGCTGGCGGCGCCGCCGGCCGACGTTCCGCTCGGGCTGTACCTGCACATCCCGTTCTGCCGCAAGCGCTGCCACTTCTGCTACTTCCGGGTCTACACGGACAAGAACGCGCGCGAGGTGCAGTCGTACCTCGACGTGCTGGGGCGCGAGTGGGAGCTCTACGCCGAGCAGCCGGCCATTGCCGGACGCCCGCTCGACTTCATCTACTTCGGCGGCGGGACGCCGTCGTTCCTGTCGGTGCGCCAGCTCCGGGGCCTCGTCGACCGGCTGTCCGCGGTCAGCCCCTGGTCGACCGCCAGCGAGATCACCTTCGAGTGCGAGCCGGGAACGCTGACCGAGCCGAAGCTGGCCGCCATCCGGGAGCTGGGCGTCACGCGTCTCAGCCTCGGCGTCGAGCACTTCGACGACCACGTCCTGGAGCTCAACGGCCGCGCGCACCGCTCGGCCGAGATATTCCGCGCCTACGATTTCGCGCGCTCGATCGGCTTTCCGCAGATCAACGTCGATCTGATCGCCGGCATGCTCGGCGAGACCGACGACAAGTGGCGGGACGCCGTCCAGCGGGTGATCGCGCTCGACCCCGACAGCGTCACCATCTACCAGATGGAGCTGCCCTTCAACACGACCATCAGCGGCGACCGGCTGGGCGGCGGCGGCCAGTTCCAGGAGACGGTGGCGCCCTGGGCCACCAAGCGCCGCTGGGTGGACGAGGCGTTCGCCGCGCTGGAGCGCGCCGGCTACGCCATCGGCAGCGCCTACACCGCCGTCAGGGATCCGGCGCGCACGCGGTTCGTCTACCGCGACCGCCTCTGGCAGGGCGCCGACCTGGCCGGCCTCGGCGTGGCGTCGTTCGGCCACGTCAACGGCGTCCACATGCAGAACATCGACTCGCGGGGCGCCTACGCGGCGGCGGTCGAGGCCGGCCGCATCCCGCTCAACCGCGCCTACCGCCCCACGGAGGAGGAGCGGCTCATCCGCGAGCTCGTGCTGCAGCTCAAGCTGGGCTCCATCCGGCCCGCCTATTTCCGGGACAAGTACGGCGTCGACCCCCGCGACCGGTTCACCGGCCCGCTCGCCTCGCTGGATCGCGACGGCTACCTCGACGAGGCATCGCCGGACGCGGTCCGCCTGTCGCGCGACGGCCTGCTGCGCGTCGACAGCCTGCTGCCGCGCTTCTTCCTGCCTGCGCACGCCGACATCCGGTACACGTAACGTGCCCATGCAGCCGCTTGACGCCAGCGTCAAGTTCCAATTGGACTGGTACCTTCAAGCCATTGATAAGGCTCTCGACACGGATGTCGTAGCGTTTGTCAGTCCAATCCTCCCCGGATTAGATCGCCGCCTGCGGGATGCAATCGAATCAATCCGCGACAGGAAAGAGTCCGTTTCCGTGATCCTTGACACTCCGGGCGGGGTCGTCGAGGTAGTCGAACGGATGGTGGCAACGTTAAGGTCCAATTATCACACTGTAACGGTCATTGTCCCGGATCGCGCAATGTCTGCGGGCACTATATTCGCCTTGAGTGCCGACCGCATCATGATGGACTACTTCTCATGTTTGGGACCTATCGATCCTCAGATCGAGAAAGATGAGAAACTTGTTCCGGCACTTTCCTACTTGAGCCAGTTCGAACGGCTGAATCAAAAGGCACACGACGGAGCACTCACAGCCGCCGAGTACGCGCTCCTCAGCAAGCTAGATCTCGGCGAATTGTACCAATTCGAGCAGGCTCGGGAACTGTCCATAGAGCTTCTAGTCAAGTGGTTGTCGCGGTACAAGTTCAAGGGTTGGAACAGAACGGAGACGCGTGGCAAGAGAGTCAACGATGCGATGAAGAAAGAACGCGCGCAACAAATCGCCGCTTCACTGAACGACACCGCACGCTGGCATTCTCATGCACGCGGAATAGATGCGAAAACGCTACGCGAGGAAGTTGGCCTGAAGGTCGACGATCTGGCGGACAATCCAGATCTGCTCGGGTCCATAAGGGCGTATTTTGACCTGTTGAAGGACTACATGGGTCGCCACGAGCTGTACTCCTTCGTCCACACCAGGGGGTATTTCTGATATGGCAAGTAAGCGAACCATCTCGCGGCCCGATCGAGAGGAAGTGCTCCGTCGAAACCCGAGAATCGACGCAGCTCTTGTGGCAGCACACGAAAGGCTTGAGCAGCAACTCAGGCGGCTCGGCGTGGATACTGAACCCCATTACAATATCGATCCGCCTTTTGGCCGGCGCCCGAACAGGATTCACAATCACAGCCGCGCCATGACACGCAATTCCTGATGGATGGCCCGATTCGACATGCCGACTCCGAAGAGCGCGTCGAGCCGGCAGAACGTGCCGCGGCGTAGGAGCCTGCTCTACCCGCTCGACCTCGTCTACCGGCGGGCCGGCATCGACATCCCGGCGTTCGAGGTGGTCGCGCCGGACGCCATCCCGCTGCCCTACCGCGCGCTGCTCGTGCACGACTCCGACATGACGCTGACCCTCGAGCGGCACTTCGGCGGCCGCGTGGTGCTGCGGCCGCTGTCGACCTTCTCGCTGGGCGGCTCGTACTTCCGCCGCGTGCTGCTCGTGCAGGAGTACGCGGGCCAGCCGGTCGAGATGGGCGCGATCCGGATGGAGCTCGACGCGTTCGACGCGCCGCTCCGCCGGCAGATTCTCGACAACGAGATCCCGCTCGGCAGCCTTCTGCGCGACCGGCGCTTCGAGTACGCCAGCCGCGTCAAGGCGTTCCTGCAACTGATGCCGAACCCCGAGATGATGGGCGTCTTCTGGATGCGCGAGCCGCGCGTCCTCTACGGCCGGCGCACCGAGATCGTCCGCCGCGGCAGGAAGATCGGCGACATCGTCGAGGTGCTGCCGCTGGTGATACGATGAGTCGGATGGGCGCCCGGGGCAGCGGCGCGGAGTACGACTGCGTCGTCATCGGCGGCGGACCGGCGGGCGCGACCGCGGCGACCGTGCTGGCGCAGCACGGCAGACGCGTCGCGGTCGTCGAGCGCGAGCGGTTCCCGCGTTACCACGTCGGCGAGTCGCTGATGCCGTACACCTGGTTCACGTTCGAGCGGCTCGGCGTGCTCGACTGGTTCGAGCAGGCCGCCTGTCCGCAGAAGTTCAGCGTGCAGTTCGTCTCGACCAGCGGCCAGGTGTCGCAGCCGTTCTACTTCTTCGAAACCATCGAGCACCCCTGCTCGACGACCTGGCAGGTGCGCCGCAGCGACTTCGACCGCATGCTGCTCGACAACGCGCGCGTCAAGGGCGTCGAGGTGCACCAGGGCGCCGCGGTGCGCGAGGTGCTGATGGACGGAGATCGCGTTGCGGGCGTCCGCGCCGATCTCGCGGGGCGCGGATCCGGGACGTACCACGCGGACGCGGTCATCGACGCCTCGGGCCGCGACGCGTTCCTCGCCTCCCGGCTGGGGATGAAGCGGCGCGATCCGGACCTGAACAAGGTTGCCATCTTCACCTACTACCGGGGCGCCCTGCGCGACCCGGGGCTCGACGCGGGCGCCACCACCGTCGCCTACATCCCGGACAAGGGGTGGTTCTGGTACATCCCGCTCCCAGACGACGTCGTCAGCGTCGGCGTCGTCGCCGAGAAGGACTACCTCTATCGCGACACGCGCGACCCCGAGGCGATATTCGCGCGCGAGGCCGCGGCGTGCATCTGGATCGAGAACCACCTGCGGCCCGGCACGCGCGTGGAGCCGGTGCGCGTGACCGGCGAGTTCAGCTACCGCGCGGAGGCGATCGGGGGAAACGGCTACTGTCTGGCGGGGGACGCCTTCTCGTTCCTCGATCCGGTCTTCTCCACCGGGTTGTTCATGGCGCTCAAGAGCGGCGAGATGGCAGCGGACGCCGTGCACCAGGGGCTCGCGGCGGGCGGCGTCACCAGCGCCACCTTCGAGCGGTACGGCCGCGACATGCGCTGGGCGCTCGACCAGTTCCGGCAGCTCGTCCTGTCGTTCTACAACGAGCGGTTCAGCTTCCGCGAGTTCATCCGCGCCTACCCGGCCCTGCACCCGCGGTTGGTCGATGCGCTCGTCGGCAACATCTTTGCCGACCTCGGTCCGCTGTTCGACGCGCTCCGCGAATTCTCCGCGCGGGACGCGCCGGCCGGCGCGCGGCACCCCGTGGCCAGGACGCAGGAGCGGCCGGCGACCGCGTAGGGCACCCGCCGCCGTGCATCGCCGCGCCAGGCAGCGCGCGGGCAGCCGCGTTCCGGCCGCACCGGTCGACGGCGCGGCGGAACGGCCTAGAATAGACGCGTGCCGGCCGCCTACCGCCTCAAGCGCAGGGTGCAGTTCTACGAGACCGACAGCGCGGGAATCGTGCATTTCTCGTGGTTCTACCGCTACATGGAAGAGGCGGAGCACGCGCTGTGGCGCGCGGCCGGCCTCAGCATCGCCGCCCCCGGCACGGGCGTCGGCTTTCCGCGCGTGGCCGCGTCGTTCGACTTCCGCCGGCCGCTGCGGTTCGAGGACCAGTTCGAGGTGCACATCCGCATCGTCCGGATCGGGGACAAGTCCATCACCTACGCCGCCGACGTCACGAAGGACGGCGAGGCGGTCGCCAGCGGCAGCCTGACCATCGCCTGCGTGCGCCGGCAGGCCGGCCAGCCGCTCGCGGCCGTCGACATCCCGCCCGACATCGTCCGGCGCCTGCGCGCCGCGAACGACAGCGACACCGGGACGGACGCTTTATGACCCGCGCCGCCGAGCCGATCCCCGCGGCCGAGCGCCAGCCGCGGGCGGCGCTTGCCGCGCGGCAGGCCGAGCGCCTGCGGCGGCTGCTGCTCGCCATCGACGGGCGCAACCCGTTCTACACGGCCAAGCTGCGGCGCGCCGGGATCGCGCCGGCCGATCTCGTCCTGCCCCGGGACCTCGCGCGGCTCCCCCTGACCGCCAAGGCGGAGCTCGTGGCGGACCAGGACGCGGCGCCGCCGTGGGGGACGGTGCTCACCTATCCCGTGGAACGCTACACGCGCTACAACCAGACCTCGTCGACGACGGGGCGCCCCCTGCGGTGGCTCGACACGACGGAGAGCTGGCAGTGGATGCTCGACTGCTGGCAGGCGGTGTACCGCGGAGCACGGGTCGGGGCGGACGACCGGATCCTGTTCCCCTTCTCCTTCGGACCGTTCCTCGGCTTCTGGACCGCGTTCGACGCCGGGACCCAGCTCGGCGCCCACTGCGTGCCGGCCGGCGGGATGACGAGCGAGGCGCGCCTGGCGCTGATCGACGTCGTCCGCCCGACGGTCATCTGCGCCACGCCGACCTACGCCCTGCGCCTGGTCGAGGTGGCCCGGCAGGGGCGGGGCGCCGGGCCGCCGCTGGCGGACAGCGCCGTGCGCGTGCTGATCGTGGCCGGCGAGCCGGGGGGCAGCATCCCGGCCACCCGCGAGCAGATCGAGCGCGGCTGGGGTGCGCGCGTCATCGACCATCACGGCCTGACCGAGGTCGGACCGGTCAGCTTCGAGTGCTGGGACAACCCCGGGGCCGTGCACCTCAACGAGTGCGAGTACATCGGCGAGGTGCTCGACCCGGACACCGGGCAGCCCGTGCCGGCCGGCGAGCCGGGGGAGCTGGTCCTCACGAACCTGGGCCGCACGGCCAGTCCCCTGATCCGCTACCGGACGGGCGACCTGGTGGTGCTCGACGCGGACCGCTGCGTCTGCGGCCGGACGCTCGCCCGGCTCGACGGCGGCATCCGCTCGCGCATCGACGACATGGTCCACGTCAGCGGCGTGAACGTCTACCCGACGGCCATCGAGGCCGTGCTGCGGGCCGTCGCCGAGGTGGTCGAGTACCGCGCGACCATCGCCTCGCGCGGCGCGCTGCGGGCGGTGACCGTCGAGGTCGAGCTCGACCCGTCGGCCGCGCAGCCCGAGGCGGTCTGCCGGCGCACCGAGCAGCGGCTCCGCGCGGCGCTCGGCCTGACCGTGCCGGTCACGGCGGTCGCCGCCGGCAGCCTGCCGCGCTTCGAGATGAAGGCCCGGCGCTGTGTCGTAGTACCATAGGCCCCTATGCAACGTCACGTACCGTTCGCCTCACGGCTCCTGCCTCTGCTCCTTGTGCTCGCGCTGACCGCCGCCTGCGGCGGCGGCGACGCGGGGGACGCCGGCGATGCGCCGCAACGCCAGTTCCTCAGCATGGGCACCGCGCCGCCCGGCGGCGCCTTCTTCGTGGTGGGCAGCGCGCTCGCCGAGGCGCTCAACGAGACGGGCGGCGATCTCGGCTACAGCGTGACCGCCGAGGCGACGAGCGGGTCGCAGGAGAACATCCGGCGGCTCGCGAGCGGCGAGCTCGACCTGGCGCTGTCGAACGCGGCGATCACCTACTTCGCCGTGCGCGGCACCGAGGGCTGGGACCGCGCCTATGCGGTCCGCTCGGTCATGACGCTCGCGCCCAACGTCGCCCTGTTCGTGACGCAGGCCTCGTCCGGCATCAGCACGCTCGACGACCTGCGCGGGCGGCGCGTCTCGGTCGGCCCGGCGGGGGCCGGCTTCGAGTACTTCGTGGGACCGCTGCTCGGGGCGCACGGCGTCACCTACGACGACTTCTCGCCGCTCAACGCCACGCAGCAGGCGGCGGTCGACATGCTGACGGACGGCTCGGCGGACGCCACCTTCCTCGGCGGCGCGGTGCCGACGGCGTCGATCACCCAGGCGGCCGCATCGCTGGAGCTCACGTTCATCCCGTTCGGGGAGACGGAGAAGCAGCAGTTGATCGACGACTACCTCTTCTTCCGTCCGGCGACCATTCCGGCCGAGACGTACCGCGGACAGACCGAGCCGTTCGAGGGGCTCGACGTCGGCTCGATGCACCTCATCACGTCGGCCGACGCCCCCGATGAACTGGTCTACAACACGGCCAGGCTGCTGTACGAGAACCAGGCGCTGGTCGTCGAGAAGCACGCGGCCGGGCGGGCGATCAACCCGAACAACGTCGTGCGCGACACCGGCACGGAGTTCCATCCCGCCGCCATTCGCTTCTACCAGGAAGCCGGGATCTGGCCCCAGTAGGCGGCGCCGTGGCTGAAACCCGGGGCCCACGCGATCTCAGGCTGGCGGTGAGCGGCGGGCTCGGCGTGCTCCTGTGCGCCTTCACGCTGCTCGAGGTCAACTACCCGCTGCTGGCGCCGCAGAGCCGCCTCGCCTTCTTCGCGCTGGTGGGGCTGGCGATCTGCTTCCTGAACATCCCGGTTCACCCCAGGCTGAAGGACGACCCGCGCGCACGCACGGGCGACCTCGCGCTCGCGGTCCTGGCGGCGTGCTGCTGCGGCTACATCGTCGTGCAGACCGATCCGATCTTCGACGCGTGGTGGATCGACGGGCAGACGCTCGGCAACCGGGCCGGCTTCGAGACCGCGCTCGACACCACGATCGGCCTGGTGGGCCTGCTGCTCGTCATCGAGGCGGCCCGGCGGGCCCTCGGCCTGGCGCTGCCGCTGCTGGCCGGGGCGTTCATCCTGTACGCGCTGTTCGGCTCCGCGTTTCCGGACTGGCTGTTCCCGCACCGGGGCTACAGCATCCCGCGCGTCGTGGCGCAGACGTTCCTCCACAGCCAGGGCATCTTCGGCGTGGCGCTGAACGTCATGTTCACGTACGTCTTCCTGTTCGTCATCTTCGGCGCGTTCCTGGAGGCGACCGGCGCGACGCGCTTCATCGTCGACTTCGCGCAGCGCGTCTTCGGCCGCAGCTCGGGCGGCCCGGCCAAGGTGGCGGTGCTCAGCAGCGGGCTGATGGGCTCGCTCTCGGGCAGCGCGGTGGCCAACACGGCCACCACCGGCACGTTCACCATCCCGATGATGCGCAGCGCCGGCTTCCAGCCGGTGACGGCGGCCGGCGTGCAGGCCGCGGCCAGCTCGGGCGGCGCGCTCATGCCGCCGGTGATGGGCGCGGGCGCCTACATGATGCTCGAGATCGTCGACCCGCCGGTGACGTACCTGGAGATCATCCGGGCGGCGCTGATCCCGGCCATCCTGTACTACCTGTCGCTGCTGCTGATCGTGCACTTCCATGCCCGGCGGATGTCGATCGCGGCGGGGGGCGGGACGCCGGTCGAGCCGGTCGCGGCGGCCAGCGAGACGGGCAGCATGCGCGCGGCGGGCATCGTCTTCTTCACCGCGCTGGGCAGCCTCATCCTGTTCCTGATTCTGGGCTATACGGCGTTTCGCGCGGTCACGCTCTCGCTCGTCGCCATCGTCCTGGTCAGCAGCATCAGCCCGGCGACCCGGCTCGACCCCCGCCGCACCCTGACCGGGCTCGTCAACGCGGCGCGCGGCGTGGTGCCGCTGGTGGCCGCCGCCGCGTGCGTCGGCATCATCATCGGCATCGTCACGCTGACGGGCATCGGCACCCGCCTGCCGGCGACGATCATCCCGCTGGCCGAGCAGAGCCTCTTCCTCGCGCTGGTGCTGATCATGGTGTCGTCCATCATCCTCGGGATGGGGCTGCCCTCGGCGGTCTGCTATCTCCTGATGGCGACGCTCATCGGCCCCGTGCTCGGCAATCTCGGGGTGATCCCGCTGGCGGCGCACCTGTTCATCTTCTACTTCGGCATGATGTCGATGGTGACGCCGCCGGTGGCGCTCGCGGCCTACGCCGCGTCATCGATCGCGGGCACGCGCATCATGCCCACCGGCATCGCCGCGTTCCGCTACGCCCTGGTCGGCTTCACGCTGCCCTACATGTTCATCTACCGGCCGGAGCTGCTGATGCTGACGGCCACGGGCGAGCCGGCCGGGTGGCTCGACATGCTGCTCCCGGTCGCCATCGCGACGCTCGGCGTCACCTGCTTCGCCGCCGGCATCGCCGGCCAGTTCCGCCATCCGCTCTCGCTCGGACTGCGGCTCGCCGTGTTCGCGGCGGCCGGCCTGCTCCTCGCGCCCGGCCCCACGCTGAGCGCGGCGGGCGTGGGCGTGCCGATCTTCGACGTGCTGGGCGTCGTGCTGGCCGGCGGCGTGCTGGCCGCGAACCGCCCCTCCTCCTAGCCCAGGTGCCGCCGTCGGGCGGGCGTAGTACGATGGCCGGATGCTGTCTCCGGCGCAGGATCTGCTCGGCCGCGTCTTCGGTTACGAGCGGTTCCGCGGGCAGCAGGAGACGATCATCGAGCACGTGATCGGGGGCGGCGACGGGCTCGTGCTGATGCCGACCGGCGGCGGCAAGTCGCTCTGCTACCAGATTCCGGCGCTCGTCCGCGACGGGGCGGCGGTCGTCGTCTCGCCGCTGATCGCGCTGATGCGCGATCAGGTCGCCGCGCTGCTGCAACTGGGCGTGCGGGCCGCGTTCCTCAACTCGACCCTCAGCGCCCGCGAGGCGTACGACGTCGAGGCGCGGCTGCGCGCCGGCCTGCTCGATCTGCTCTACGTTGCCCCGGAGCGGCTGCTCGGCGAGCGCACGCTGGCGCTGCTCGACGAGGTCGACCTCGCGCTCTTCGCCATCGACGAGGCGCACTGCGTGTCGCAGTGGGGACACGACTTCCGGCCCGAGTACCTGCAGCTCTCGACGCTGCGCGAGCGGTTTCCCGACGTGCCGCGGATCGCGCTCACGGCGACCGCCGACGAGCCGACGCGGCGCGAGATCGTCGACCGCCTCGGCCTCGCCGGTGCGCGCGTGTTCATCGGCGGCTTCGACCGGCCGAACATCCGCTACCGGGTCGTGCCGAAGCAGAGTCCGCGCGAGCAGCTCGCGCGGCTCCTGGACACCGAGCACCGCGGCGACGCCGGCATCGTCTACTGCCTGTCGCGGCGGCGGGTCGAGGAGACCGCCGAGTGGCTGCGGGGGCGCGGCAGCGACGCCCGGCCCTACCACGCCGGCCTCGGCGCCGCCGAGCGCAGCGCGGCCCAGGATGCGTTCGTGCGGAGCGAGGGCGTCGTCATCGTCGCGACCATCGCCTTCGGCATGGGCATCGACAAGCCGGACGTCCGCTTCGTCGCGCACCTCGATCTGCCCAAGAGCCTCGAGGCGTACTACCAGGAGACCGGCCGCGCCGGCCGCGACGGTCTGCCGGCCACCGCCTGGATGGCCTACGGCCTGCAGGACATGATCATGCTGCGGCAGATGGTCAGCGGCTCCGAGGCGGACGAGGCGCGCAAGCGCATCGAGATCCGCAAGCTGGACGCGATGCTCGGCTACTGCGAGCTGGCGACCTGCCGGCGCCGGTCGCTGCTGGCGTACTTCGGCGAGACGCCGCCCGAGCGCTGCGGAAACTGCGACAACTGCCTGCGGCCCCCGGAGTCGTGGGACGCGACCGAGGCGGCGCAGCAGGCGCTGTCGTGCGTCTACCGGACCGGCCAGCGCTTCGGCGTCGGCTACGTGATCGACGTGCTGCGCGGCAAGGACGACGAGCGCATCCGCCGCTTCGGCCACGACCGGATCCCGACGTTCGGCGTCGGCGCCGACATCGACGCCGGCCAGTGGCGGTCGCTCGTCCGCCAGCTCGTGGCGCGCGACCTGCTGAGCGTCGACGTCGACGGCTACGGATCGCTGCGCCTGACCGCGGCGGCGCGTCCCGTGCTGCGGGGCGAAGCCACGGTCGAGCTCCGGCGCGATGCCCGCGCGCCGGCGCAGCGGCGCGGGGCGCGGGAGGGACGCGGCAGCGTGCGGGCGGTGCTCCGTCCGGAGAACCAGGCGCTGTTCGACGCGCTGCGGGCGCGCCGGCGCGAGCTCGCCGAGAGCCAGGGCGTGCCGCCGTACGTCATCTTCCACGACGCCAGCCTCGTCGAGATGGCGGAGCGGCAGCCGAGCTCGCTCGCCGAGTTCGCCGAGATCCCCGGCGTCGGCGCCGCGAAGCTCGAGCGCTACGGCGCGACGTTCATCGACATCATCCAGACGCATGCGTCCGAGGCGCCGTCCCCGGCGGCCGCACCGGGCCCGTAACCTGCCGCCGGCGCGGCTGTATACTGAACAGCCGAAAATCCGGCGGCATGGCGCAAACGGCGATGAAGATACGCAAGATCGACGCGCTCGAGGTCATCGATTCCCGCGGCAACCCCACGGTCGAGGCGCGGGTCCATCTGGACGACGGGACCGTGGCGGCGGCCTGCGTGCCGTCAGGCGCCTCGACCGGTGAACGCGAAGCCGCGGAGCTGCGGGACGGCGGGCCGCGCTACGGCGGCAAGGGGGTCCGGCAGGCGGTCGCCAACGTCGACGGCGAGATCGACCGGGCGCTCGGCGGCTGCGATGCGGCCGATCAGCGCGGGCTCGACCAGCGGCTGATCGACCTCGACGGCACCCCGAACAAGTCGCGGCTGGGCGCCAACGCCATGCTCGGCGTCTCGATGGCGGCCGCCCGCGCCGCCGCCGCGGCCAGCGGCGTGCCGCTGTACCGTCACCTCGGCGGCGACGGCGCGGCGCTGCTGCCCGTCCCCTGCCTGAACGTCATCAACGGCGGGCGGCACGCCGACAACACCGTCGACTTCCAGGAGTTCAAGATCGCCCCGCACAACGCGCCGTCGTTCGCCGAGGCGCTGCGCATGGGCATCGAGACCTTCCACGCCCTGCGGGCGCTGCTCAAGGCGCGCGGCAAGTCGACCGGCATCGGCGACGAGGGCGGCTTCGCGCCCGATCTCGGGAGCAACGAGGAGGCTGTCGAGCTCATCCTCGCGGCCATCGAGAAGGCCGGCTACCGCCCCGGCGCCGACATCGCGCTCTGCCTCGATCCGGCGACCAGCGAGATGTGGCGCGACGGCACCTACGTGGCGTTCAAGTCGGGCCAGTCCACGCGGAGCACGGTCGAGATGATCGAGCTGTGGCGCTCGTGGATCGGCCGCTACCCGATCATCCTCATCGAGGACGCGCTCGCGGAGAACGACTGGGACGGGTGGGCGCGGCTGACCGCGGCGCTCGGCCAGCGCGTCGAGCTGGTCGGCGACGACATCTTCTGCACCAACCCCGGCATCCTGCGGCGCGCCATCGAGCGCGGCGTCGGCAACTCGATCCTGGTCAAGCTGAACCAGATCGGGACGGTCTCCGAGACGCTCGAGACCGTGCGCCTCGCGCAGCAGCACGACTACGGCGCGTACATGTCCCACCGCTCGGGGGAGACGGAGGACACGTTCATCGCCGACCTCGCCGTCGCCACCGGCTGCGGCCACATCAAGACCGGGTCCGGCTGCCGCGGCGAGCGCACGGCCAAGTTCAACCGCCTGCTGCGCATCGAGCACGAGCTGGGCGACCAGGCGAGGTTCGCGGGCCTGGGCGGCTTCCGGCAGTCTATTCTCTGACGCCGGGCGGCAGCGGCCGGCGCCGCGCCGCCCCGTTCCCGCGTCACGGCCGCCGCCAGTGACGCGAGCGGCGCCGGCCGGCACGGCGATACGTGCCGGACTCGAAGGCTTCCGCCTCGCCGTCGCGGCCGAACGCCGCCAGGTGCAGCACCGCATCGCCGGCCACCAGCGCTGCGCCGGCAACCGCGGGGCTGTCGATGCGCACGTCGCGGCCCAGTCCGACGGCCGGGTAGTCGCGGGCCTCCGCCACGATGACGCCGGCGATCAGTCGATGCGCCGGCGTGGGCGCCTGCTTCGATTCCACCTCCAGCGCGTCGAGCGCGTAGCCGCGCAACAGCTTCGGCAGCAGCGCGGCGCAGGTGGACTCGTGCGCGAACAGGTCGAGGCCCGCGAAGCAGGAGCCGACCAGGAACACGGCGCCGACCTGCCCGGGCCGCTGACGGAACGCCGCGACGTAGTCCTCGAGGAACGCGCGGTGCTGCTCGTAGACGGCCCCCATCGCGTCGGTGGGCGAGCTCACCGACATCGCCGCCAGCTTGTCGTCTATCGCGTCCCAGACGGCGCCCTGATCCGAGTGGCGGCTGCCCGGGTCGCGGCTCATGCCGCGGTTGACCGACTCCAGCTTGCTCCGCCGGCCGCGAGCGAAGTGCGAGCGGTCCGAGCGCCGGAACACGACGTCATCGTCGTATCCCCAGCGGCCGCGCTCGACGCACGATACCGGAATCCGGGTCTCCTGCTTCGGCGGCGCCAGGAGCGAGACGTTGAGCGTCCGGTTCTGCCGGGCGCCGACGAGCTCCTCGCCCTCGACCAGCAGCACCGGCCTGTCGCCCCCGTTCCTGAACAGCAGCTCCGGCACGCTCCCGTCGTGCGATACCTCGGCCACCTGCGCCGCCCCCGCTGCGAGCGCCTCGTCCAGCGTCAGGTAGCCGCGCGGGGCGGCGCCCGTCCTGCCGTCGAGCAGCGGGAACATGGCCATCTGCCGCTGGACGATCGGTGCCCCGAGCGTCAGGCCGGCAATGGCGTCCAGGATGATCTGCATGGTCTCTACCCTCCTCGTCCACGTGGCGTGCCGTGGATCCGGCCAGAGTAGCCAGGGGGCGTGTCAGATCCTGTCAGTCCTGCAACCGCGCGCGACGGGGCCGTGCGGACGCATGGAGAGGCTTCCGCTCCCGCATGCGGCGCAGCCATGCGCGCGATTGACACGAACGTCCTCGTGCGCCTGATCGTGCGCGACGATCCGGAGCAGGTTGGCCGCGCCGAGGCGTTCGTGGAGCACGGCGCCTGGATCTCGCTGCCGGTGCTCGCCGAGACCGTCCGGGTCCTGACGTCCGTCTACGGGGTGGGCCGCGGCCGTATCGGAACCGTGGTGAGCATGCTCATGGAACACGACCGCCTCGCCCTGCAGGATGAGTCGGTACGTTCGACAGGAAGATGTCGCGCCTGGATGGCGCCGATTGGCTGTGATGCCGACACCGCGCGAAAAAAGGTTATAATGCCTTACGTTGAAACGTCGATCTGGACGGAGACCGACACATGCCCATCACATTGACAGTGACGGCCAAGGGCCAGATTACGCTGCGCAAGGAAGTGCTCGAACATCTTCGAGTACGGCCCGGTGACAAGGTCGACGTCGATCTGCTCAAGGACGGCCGGATGCAGGTCAGGGCGAAACCGGGCAAGTCGGTGACGACCATCTTCGGGATGCTTGCGAAGCCGGAAACCCCTCGACGTTCCATCGCAGAACTGAACGAGGCCGCGGCGGCGGGTTGGGCGGGAGAGGCGTGAAGATCACGGCCGACACCAACGTCCTGGTCCGCGCGGTGGTGCACGACGACGCGGAGCAGGCGAGTGCCGCCCGAGCGCTCTTGCGGCGGGCGACGGTCATCGCCATACCGATCCCGGTGTTCTGCGAGTTTGCCTGGGTGCTGAAGCGCGCGTACGATCGCGGCGCCGCGGACATTGCTGCGGCAATCGAGGCCCTCACCGAGATCGACGTTGTCGTCACCGACCTGCTGGCGGTCGAGGCTGGCCTGGCCGCGTTGCGGGCTGGCCGAGACTTCGCCGACGGCGTGATCGCCCACCAGGGTGAGGCACTGGGTGGAACCGTATTCGCAAGCTTCGATCGCCGGGCGGTCGCATGGTTGCGAAGCGCCGGAACCGCGGCCAACGACCCGTCGGATCTGGTCGCTTGAACCGTGTCGACCGCCCGACCGGCGCCGGCCTGTTGACCTTCGGGGCCGAACCGACCGAGTTTCTCTCGAATCACGAGGTTCACAAGCGCCCTCTGACGGCCATCCGCCGCGTATTCGCGGGCGGCTGACGCGCAAACGGCCTACGACCCGCGCCGCGCGGCGTCGGCGGGGCTGAAGTACCGCGCCAGCGCGGCGTCGCTCGGCGGACGCGTCAGCCGCGAGACGACGACCATCAGGAGCGCGGAGACGAGCGTCATCGGCACCACCGGCATGTAGCCCCAGACGGCGGTCCCGCCCGGCGTGCGGGTGATGACGTCGACGGCGCCGACCGTCCAGTACGACACGACCGTGCCCGGCGGCGGCGCTGGCACGACGGCCTGGAACACCGCGACGGCCGCCACGGACGCGGTGGTCCACGCGGTCACGGCCAGCGCGCCCCACTTCGTGCTGCGCCGCCAGAAGAGCGCGGCCACGAGCAGCGGGAACAGCGCCGAATAGCCGGAGAAGGCGTACTGCACGGCCAGGTTGAAGATGCCGGGCGGCGCCTGCAGGGCGATGGCGTACGCCACGGCGGCGATCAGCACCACGAACAGCCGCCCGGTCTGCACCTGCGCCCGCTCGCCGAAGCGCCGCTTCCCGCCGTAGAACGCGAAGACGTCCTCCGTGAACATGGTCGAGAGCGCGAGGATCTGCGAGTCGCTGGCCATGACCGCGGCCATGATCCCGGCGCCCAGCATGCCCGCCAGCCACAGCGGCGCGTAGTGCTCGAGCATCAGGATGATGACGTCGTCGCCGGCGGCCAACTGCTGCAGCTCGGCCACGCGCGCCGCCGTCAGCGACGCATCGCCCGCGGCCAGCAGCGCGCGCGCGTCGAGCTTGGCGGCGATGGCCGGCACGTCGTGCATGGCGTTGGCCGCGACGCCCAGAAAGACGCAGGGCAGCCAGATGGCCAGGATGCACAGCGGGTAGAAGGTCACCGTGCTCTTGAACTGCTGCATCCGGCGCGCCGTGAGGCAGAAGATGATGATGTGCGGGAAGACGATGGTCGACAGCGGGATGAACGTGTAGCTCAGGAAGAAGCGCGGGGGGATCCGCTCGCGGGTCAGCAGCGAGGCGGTGCCCGCCTCCCCCAGCAGCGACTCCATCGCCTGCGGGTAGCCGCCGATGCTCGATCCGATCAGGATCAGCGCCGCCGCCCCGAAGCAGAGGAACAGCACCGTCTGGAAGGTGTTCACCCACGCGGTGCCGCGCATGCCGCCGAAGAACACGTAGCTCATCACGACGACGGCCACCACGCCGCCGCCCAGCCAGTACGGCACGGCGCCGCCGCTGACGGCGCTGAGCGTGGTGCCGCCGCCCATGACGGCGATGATGATGTAGGGCACGAGCAGCGCCGCCTGCAGGGCGAAGATGGCCGTCCCGATGTGCGCGCACTCCCAGCGGTCGCGGAACATCTGCACCGGCGTGATGAACCCGTGCCGCTTGCCCAGCGCCCACATCCGCGTGCCGATGAAGAACAGACCGACCGGGATCACCAGCGCCGACGACGACGCCATCAGCCCGAAGGTGACGATGCCGTTCGAGAACGCGTGCCCCGCCGAGCCGAGGATGGTGAAGGCGGTCATGTTCGTCCCGAACAGCGACAGGAGGAACACGGCGGGACCCAGCGAGCGGCCGGCCAGGAAGTAGCCCTCGGCGTCGACCTGCCGGTAGCGGCGGAACGCGAAGATGCCGATGTAGAGGATGACGCCGAGGTAGGCGAACACCACCAGCGCGGGGATCATCGTCCGCCGGCCCCCCGCGCCGTGTCCGCTGCCCCGCCGGCCGGCCGCGCCCTGCCGTGCGCCTCGGCCTCGCGTTCCAGTCCGGCCGGCCACGCGAAGCGGATGAGCAGCACCATCAGGACCGCCACGGCGACCGAGTACGCCGCGTGGTAGAAGAGGCCGATCGGCAGGAACCCGAACACGAGCGGCCGGGCGGTGTCCCAGAACCACGTGTCCTGGTGCAGGACGTAGAGAGCCGCGACCGCGAGGGCCAGCATCCAGCGCGTCATGAGTCCAGGAACCCTACCATACTAGAATGGCGGCATGAATACATGGTTGCTGTTCGTCCTGCTCACCGTCTTGAGCTGGGGTACGTACATCCCGACGCTGCACAAGGGCCAGGCCGCGCTGGGCGGCAGCGGGGTCCACGCCTTCTTGCTGGTGGGACTGGCGTACCTGGTCGTGGCCATCGCCGTCCCCGGCGCCATGGTGGCCCGCGCCGGCACCTGGAACGTGTTCGAGGCGACCAGCGGCGTCGCCTTCACGTTCGGCGCGGGCGTGCTGGGCGCGGTCGGCGCGCTGGGCATCGTGCTGGCGCTCGTCAACGGCGGCCGGCCGACGGTGGTGCCGCCGCTCGTCTTCGCCGGCGCGCCGGTCGTCGCCGTCTTCGTGGCGATGCTCTACAATCCGCCGCGCGAGAGCCCGTCGCCGCTGTTCTACCTGGGCATCGTCATGGCCGCCGCCGGGGTCGGTCTGTTCATGGCCAACCGCCCGCACTGACGCCGCCGCCGGCGGCGGCGCTGTCCAAGGCGCGCACAGCGCGCCTCGGCGGGAGCGGCGCGGGGCGAAGGGCCCCCGCAAGCGGACGCCGGGGGTTCGGGGCGCAGCCCCGTCCTATAGAAGCCCGAGCAGGAACGCGTACTGCAGCGCCGTCTCGCGGTAGCGCTCGTAGCGGCCCGAGGCGCCGCCGTGGCCGGCGTCCACGTTGGTCCTCAGCAGCAGCAGGTTGTCGTCCGTCTTGCGGGCGCGCAGCCGCGCCACCCACTTGGCCGGCTCCCAGTACTGCACCTGGGAGTCGTGCAGGCCCGCCATCACCAGCAGGTGCGGATAGCGTCGGGCCGCCACGTTGTCGTACGGCGAGTACGACTTGATGTAGTCGTAGAAGCGCGCGACGCGCGGATCACCCCACTCGTCGTACTCGCCGGTCGTCAGCGGGATGCTCTCGTCGAGCATCGTCGTGACGACGTCGACGAAGGGAACCTGCGCGACCACGCCGTGAAAAAGGTCGGGCCGCAGGTTGAGAACCGCCCCCATCAGCAGTCCGCCCGCGCTCCCGCCCATTGCGAACAGCCGCTCCGGGCAAGTGTAGCGGAGCTCGATCAACCGCTCGGCGCAGGCGATGAAATCCGTGAAGGTGTTCTTCTTGCTCAGCAGCTTGCCGTCGTCGTACCAGCGGCGACCGAGCTCCTCTCCGCCCCGGACGTGGGCGATGGCGAAGACGAACCCCCGGTCGAGCAGGCTGAGCCGGGGTGACCGGAAGCCGGCATCCATGCTGATGCCGTAGGCCCCGTAGCCGTACAGCAGCAGCGGACTCGTGCCGTCCCGGGGCGTGTCGCGCCGGGCGACCAGCGAGATCGGGACGCGCGCGCCGTCGGCGGCGACGGCGTGCAGCCGTTCCGTGCGGTAGCGCGCCGGGTCGAAGCCGCCCAGCACCTCGTCGCGCTTGACCAGCGTGCGCGCGCGGCTCCGCATGTCGTAGTCGAAGGTCGACGCCGGCGTGCTCAGCGAGCTGTAGCGGAAGCGGAGCACCGACGTGTCCGCGACATGGTTGTGGGGATCGATGAAGGCGTCGTAGGCGGGCTCGTCGAAAGCCACGTCGTGCCCGCCGGCGCCGTCCCACGGCTCCACCCGCAGCCGCACGAGGCCGTCGCGCCGCTCCTGCACGACGAGGTGGTCGCGGAACAGCTCGAACGCCTCCAGCAGCACGTCGTCGCGGTGCGGCACCAGCTCGCGCCAGTGCTCGCGCCCCGGCCGGTCGTCGGGCGTCTCCAGCAGCCGGAAGTTGCGCGCCGCGGCATTGCTGCGAATGTAGAAGCGCCCCCGGTAGTGATCGATCTGGTACTCGTGGCCCCGTTCCCGCGGCAGAAACACCTCGAAGCCACCCTCCGGCCGGTCCGCGTCGGCGTAGCGGAACTCGGACGTCAGGGTGTGCTGCGAGCCGATCAGGATGTAGCGCTTCGAGCGGCTCTTCCCGACCCCGCAACCGAATGTCTCGTCGCGCTCCTCGTGGACCAGCTCGTCGGCGGCGACGTCGCTGCCCAGCGTGTGCCGCAGCACCTGGAACGGCCGCAGCGTGACCGGATCCTGGCGGGCGTAGAACAGCGTCCGGTTGTCGTTCGCCCAGACGGCCTCGCAGACGACGTCCGGAATGACGTCCGCGAGCTCGGCCCCCGTCGCGAGGTCCCGGACGCGGATCGTGTAGCGGCGGCGGCCGACGGTATCGACCGCGTACGCCAGGAGACGCTCGTCCGGGCTGACGGCCAGGATCGCCGCGTCGCAGAACTCGTGCCCCTCGGCCAGGGTATTGACGTCGAGGATGATCTGCTCGCCGTCGGCGTCCAGCGGCGACCGGCAGTGGATGCGGTACTGCCGGCCGTCCTCGTAGCGCCAGTAGTAGCGGTGCGTGCCGTCCCGATAGGGCGCCGACACGTCGGTCTGCGGGATGCGCCCCTTGATCTCCTCGAACAACCGCTCGCGCGGCCCGCGCACGTGCCGCAGCCGGTCCTCGAGATAGGCGTTCTCCGCCTCGAGGTGGGCGCGGACCTCGGGGTCGTCGCGGTCCCGCAGCCAGTAGTACTCGTCGACGCGCACGTCGCCGTGCCGCTCTAGGCGGTGCGGCCGTCGGGCGGCAATCGGCGGCTTCACAGGTGAGTCTCCCCAACGAGCCTCGCTTCACGCACGGCGCCCGGTAACCCGGCCCGCCGCGTCGAGAACCGGTGCCGTCGATGTTGCATGGCCCTGTCGAAGGTGGCCGATGGCAAGTCCGCAGCTCCCGGGAACCCAACTCCAGTGCGCTCGCCACTCATGGCTCTGTCCCGGTGTTCCGAGTGCCTGCACCAACGCGATTCACGCGACAACGCGGCAGCGTCCGATTCCACGATTCGAGATTGAAAACACCACACGCACGCACAATCCCACGAGGCCACGGTTGACCGGCCGGCCCCCGTAGCGGGAGGCTCCGCTCCAAGGCCTCCTTTCGGGCAAGCAAGTCTGCCTCTCGCAATGTGTCAAGGGCGATGAGTACGAAATAGTGGATCGGTTTGTTGGCACGCCCGGATGCCCACTCATAGCCTGGAAAATTCATGAGGCGCCCGGCCTGAGTAGAGACACAAAAGCCTCCGTGTGCTAAAACGCTGTTGACGACAGATGTTTTCGGCACGACGGAGGCTCTTGCGTGACGGACCCCACGATAGCACAGTCTGTTCTGTTCCCCGATCTGTTCGACAAGCCGCTCGTGGCCACGTTCGACCGCGAGCAGTCGAGCTCGGATGGCGGCGCCGTGCTGCTCAAGGCCGCCGAGCGCGTCTACGGGTTGGTCAAGGCATTCGGCCGGTGTCTGATTGACCGCCGGGCACCGGAGAAGGTCCGGCACACGCTCGAGGACCTGGTGGGCCAGCGGGTGTTCGGCATCGCCTGCGGCCATCCCGACGGCAACGATTCGGACCGGCTCGCCGATGATCCGATCCACAAGTTGCTGCTCGGGCGCGACCCGGTGGCGGGCGGTCGGCTGGCGTCGCAGCCGACGGTCTCGCGGTTCGAGAACGGTGCGGGCCGCGTCGCGCTCTATCGGCTCGGGCGCGAGTTGGCGGCGTCGGTCATCGAGCGGCATCGCCGCCGGCTGCGCGGGCGGGTGCGACGCATCACGATCGACCTCGACCCGACCGACGACCCGACGCATGGCGCGCAGCAGCTGACCATGTTCAACAGCTACTACGACAGCTGGTGCTACCTGCCATTGCTGGCCTTTGTGAGCTTCGACCGTGAGGCGGAGCAGTATCTGTGCGCGGCCGTGCTGCGGCCCGGCACGGCGCAGGCGTCCGACGGCACGCTGGGCGTGCTGTGTCGGCTGCTCGCGCTGCTGCGGTCCGCGTTTCCCGAGGCGCGCTTTCTCGTCCGGCTCGACGGCGGCTTCGCCACGCCGGAGGTCTTCGACTTCCTCGATGCCGAACCGCGGCTCGACTACGTCGTGGCGATGGCCAGGAACGCCGTGCTGTTGCGGGCTGCCGAGCACGTCATGGTGGCGGCCCGCACCGAGAACATGCTGCGCGAGAAGACGGCGCACTTCTACCTCGACACCCGCTATCGCGCGGGCACGTGGGCTCGTGAGCGCCGCGTGGTGATCAAGGCCGAAGTCGTGCAGCTCACCGGCCGGCAGCCGCGGGACAACCCGCGCTTCGTCGTGACCAATCTGCGCCAGACGCCGCGCTTCATCTACGAGAAGGTCTACTGCGGGCGCGGCGACATCGAGAACCGCATCAAGGAACTGCTCGACGGCTTGCAGATCGACCGCACGAGCTGCACCAGGTTCTGGGCAAACCAGCTGCGGGTCCTGCTGACGGCCGCCGCCTACGTGCTCATGCAGGAACTGCGGCTGAGGGCCGCCCGCACCGCCTGCGCCCGCACCCAGGTGACTTGGCTGCGCGACCGGTTGCTCAAGGTCAGCGTCCACGTCGTCCGCTCCGTCCGCCGGCTCGTCCTGCACCTGCCGCGAGCGACCCCATACCGCGACGTCTGGCGGCACCTCGCCCTCGCGCTCGGGGCGCGCGCCGGATAGCGCGCCGTCGCCACGGCAACCTCCGCGCCCCGGATGCTCGCCAGCGCCCCTGCGCCCGACCTGTCGGCGCTTGCCACCTCATGCGTGCCGTCACCTCGCCCCGGCCACTGCACCACGCTGCCACCTACCACGCGCCGCGTCCGAAAACGTCCTTCGCGCGACGATCAGGCCCTGCCTGGGACCGATTCGATAACCTCACGAATTTTCCGGGCTAGCCCGCATTATTCCTGAGGTTGTCGAATCGGTCACGATCGGGGCGTGATCGTCGGGCGAATGAAGTCGTCGGACATTGCGTGTGGCAGGTGGCAGCGTGGTGAAGCGGTCGTGGCGGGGTGACGGCGCGCACGAGGCACCACGCGCCGACAGCTTCGGCGACAGGGCGCTGGCGAGCAGTGCGGGGTTTGAGGTTGGCGGCGCGGGGGCGCGCTATCCGGCGCGCGCCCCGAGCGCGAGGGCGAGGTGCCGCCAGACGTCACGGTATGGGGTCGCTCGCGGCAGGTGCAGGACGAGCCGGCGGACGGAGCGCACGACGTGGACGCTGACCTTGAGCAACCGGTCGCGCAGCCAGGTCACCTGGGTGCGGGCGCAGGCGGTTCGGGCGGCCCTCAGCCGCAGTTCCTGCATGAGCACGTAGGCGGCGGCCGTCAGCAGGACCCGCAGCTGGTTTGCCCAGAACCTGGTGCAGCTCGTGCGGTCGATCTGCAAGCCGTCGAGCAGTTCCTTGATGCGGTTCTCGATGTCGCCGCGCCCGCAGTAGACCTTCTCGTAGATGAAGCGCGGCGTCTGGCGCAGATTGGTCACGACGAAGCGCGGGTTGTCCCGCGGCTCCCGGCCGGTGAGTTGCACGACTTCGGCCTTGATCACCACGCGGCGCTCACGAGCCCACGTGCCCGCGCGATAGCGGGTGTCGCGGTAGAAGTGCGCCGTCTTCTCGCGCAGCATGTTCTCGGTGCGGGCTGCCACCATGGCGGGCTCGGCAGCCCGCAACAGCACGGCGTTCTTGGCCATCGCCACGACGTAGTCGAGCCGCGGCTCGGCGTCGAGGAAGTCGAAGACCTCCGGCGTGGCGAAGCCGCCGTCGAGCCGGACGAGAAAGCGTGCCTTGGGAAACGCGGCCCGCAGCAGCGCGAGCAGCCGACACAAAACGCCCAGCGTGCCGTCGGCCGCCTGCGCCGTGCCGGGCCGCAGCACGGCCGCGCACAGATACTGCTCCGCCTCGCGGTCGAAGCTCACGAAGGCCAGCAGTGGCAGGTAGCACCAGCTGTCGTAGTAGCTGTTGAACATGGTCAGCTGCTGCGCACCATGCGTCGGGTCGTCGGTCGGGTCGAGGTCGATCGTGATGCGTCGCACCCGCCCACGCAGCCGGCGGCGATGCCGCTCGATGACCGACGCCGCCAACTCGCGTCCGAGCCGATAGAGCGCGACGCGGCCCGCGCCGTTCTCGAACCGCGAAACCGTCGGCTGCGACGCCAGCCGACCGCCGGCCACCGGGTCGCGCCCGAGCAGCAGCTTGTGAATCGGATCGTCGGCGAGCCGGTCCGAATCGTTGCCGTCCGGATGGCCGCAGGCGATCCCGAACACCCGCTGGCCCACCAGGTCCTCGAGCGTGTGCCGGACCTTCTCCGGCGCCCGGCGGTCAATCAGACACCGGCCGAATGCCTTGACCAACCCGTAAACGCGCTCGGCGGCCTTGAGCAGCACGGCGCCGCCATCCGAGCTCGACTGCTCGCGGTCGAACGTGGCCACGAGCGGCTTGTCGAACAGATCGGGAAACAGAACAGACTGTGCTATCGTGGGGTCCGTCACGCAAGAGCCTCCGTCGTGCCGAAAATGCCTGTGGTTAACAGCGTTTTAGCACACGGAGGCTCTTGTGTCTCTACCTGAGACAGACCCCTCACGAATTTTCCGGGCTAGAGGAATGAGTCCCGATACTTGTACTTCAGCTCTTCGTCAAGCCGGCCGGCGCTCAGCTTCTCAATGAAATCCGCGCGACTCTGTTCAGTCGCACGAGGGTGCTGAGGATCCTTCAACTCGACGAACAAGTACCTATCGGCGAGCTCGATAACAAAGTCCACAGCTTTCATGCAGCGATTCAGCCCATGGCCCGCGCCGTCGAACTTCCCTCCGCTCACGACATCAGGGATGTCAATCTCCAGGTCCCCCTCAGCGAAGATCATCTCGCCTCCAAGCTGCGCTTGATCTCCCGATCGTAGAGCTCGGTGAAGGTATCTGCTATCGCGTTGGGGTCGATCTCCAGATAGTTGTAGGTCGTGGCGCACCTGACCTCACCCGTCCCCTCCTCCCGGTACAGTGAGTGGAATGCGACCTCATCGGCGGCGGTTGTACGGAGGTCAAGTTCCTTGAGGACTACGTAGTCGTGGGTTGCCAGGAAAACCTGTACGCCGCCGCGCTGCAGCTTCAGTAGCACGTCAATAACGTCACCGAACAATTTCGGGTTCAGGTTGGTCTCAGGCTCGTCCCAGAACAGAACAGAACCCCGGTGCAACGTGCCGTTCCGAATCAGAACCCACAGAAGGCCCAGCTTTCGTGCGCCTTCCGCAAGCAGCGGGAACTCCAAGTCTTCCTGTCCACTGCGCAGTACGAACTCCTCGTCCCTCACGGCGACCGTGCCACCAACTATCGTCTGCAATGTTGCCAGCATGTCCTCGCTTTGAGCGTCCAATTGTCGCCGTGCCGGAAGGTATGCCAAATCCAGAATATCCTTGTACACCTCCTCGAAATGTACTCGATGTTCAGCGTACAATGACCGAAAGCCTGGAGCGTTCGACAACATTTCTTTTACGGGAATATAGGTCGCGTCTACAGGATTGTCCGCCCAGGTTCTCGGATTCGCCACATTGGAGCTTCCTTTCGAAAACCGTGCCTGCAGGCTCAGAGCACGACGCTCGACGCATATCGTGGCCTCGCCAGCCGCATCACGTCCGCGTCTGACTAGATGTTCCAGCTCCCAGCCCGACGGCATGAAAACGGCAACCAACTTCCGCGTGAAGTCGTCAACGGGGGTTCCAGCAACGTCGCACGCCGCGTAGCACACCTTCATCAGGTGCGTCTTGCCGGTGCCATTCGCGCCGACAAGAACGTTGATGCCTGGACACAGGTCCAGCTTCAGGCTCCTGAAAGCCGTGAAGTTCTCGAGCTCGACGCGCGTCAGCGCCATTGCATCTCCGTCCCGGGGCAGCGTCGCCGAGTCGCCGAATGCTACGGCGTCTTCACGGGCGGCGCCGGGCGCTCGGGGAGGGCCTTCGGGTCCTCCCGCATCATGCGCAGCAGCTCCTCGACGGCCCGCTCGAGCTGCGGATCGCGGCCGGCGATGACCGAGCGCGGGTCGTTCTCCACCTCGATGTCCGGCTCGACGCCCACGTTCTCGACGACCCAGCTCCCGTCGGCGCCGTTGGTGCCGAACTGCGGGACGTTGACCGAGCCCCCGTCGAGCAGCGGGCCGTGGCTGGTGATGCCGATCACGCCGCCCCACGAGCGCTTGCCGATCAGCGGCCCGAGGCCCGCCTCGCGGAAGCGGTACGGGAAGATGTCGCCGTCGGAGGCCGAGTCCTCGTCGAGGATGCAGACGAGGTGCCCGTGGAAGGCGACGGCCGGATAGGTGTCCGGCGTGTCGTACGTCCGCGCGAAGCCGGTGCCGAGGACGCGGCGCCCGAGGCGCTCGATCAGCATCTGCGACACGTTGCCCCCGCCGTTGCCGCGCACGTCGATCACGAGGCCTTCCTTGCGGATCTGCCCGTAGAACCACTTGATGAATTCCTGGATTCCCGCCGCGCCCATGTCGGGCACGTGCAGGTAGCCGACGCGCCCGCCGGTCATCTCCGACACCCGCCGCCGATTGGCCTCGACCTCGGCCAGGTAGCGCAGGCTGCGCTCCTCGGTCACCGGGGTGAACGTCACCTCGCGCGCGCCGTCGAACGTCGGCGCGGCGTTGAGCGTCAGCCGTACCGGCCGGTCGGCCCGGTGGCGCAGCACGCGGTACGGGTTGTCGGACCCGCGCAGTTCCTCGCCGTCGACGGCGAGCACGTAGTCGTCGACGCGCGCGTCGACGCCGATCTCGGTGAGCGGCGCCCGGTAGCGCGGCTCCTCGTTCTGGCCGGCGAAGATCTCCGCGATGCGGTAGCGGCCGGCAGCCGCGTCGAGCTCGAAGACGGCGCCTGCCAGGGCGACCTGCGGCCGATCCGGCGTCTCCCAGTCGCCGCCGGCGATGTAGGCGTGGCTGACGTTCAGCTCGGCCACCATCTCGCCGATGACGTAGTTGAGGTCCGAGCGGTGGGCGACGTGCGCCAGCAGCGGGCGATAGCGGTCGCGCAGCGCCTCCCAGTCGTAGCCGTGCATGTTCTCCACATAGAAGAAGTCGCGGAACCGCCGCCACACCTCGTCGAAGATCTGCGTCCATTCCTCGGCCGGCACGCGGTCGACCATCAGCCCGGCGGTCGACACCGCCGCGGCGTCGCCGCCGCCCGCCGGATAGACGTTCCACCTGCTCCCCTCGCGCACCAGCACCTTCTCGCCATCGCGCGAGACGGCGTAGCCGCGGATGCCGTCGGCGAGGGTGTCCGTTTCGCGGTCCTCGAACGTGAAGCGCTGCAGCGCCGGCTGCACGTCGCCGCGCCGGCCGTAGTACTGGGCGCCGCCGCGGATGAAGAAGACGCCGTCGGCGGCGCCGCTGAGGCCCACGTAGTTGTCGAACGTCACCGGCAGCCGCACGACGCGGCCGGCGAGCCCGTCGAAGTCGATGGCGATCGGCCCTTCCTCGTCACCGCCGTCTCCATCGTCGTCCGCTTCGCCGCCCCCGCCTTCCGAGTCGGGGTCCGACTCATCGTCGCCGCCGGTCACCTCCACCTCGTCGCTCTCCGGCGGCAGCGGGTGCTCGACGTCCCGCCGCAGCGCCAGCGCGTAGATGCCGGTCTCGCGGTCGACCAGGTAGTTCCACTCGAACGAGCCGAGCTGCGGCGCGAACTGCCGGTCGGAGAGGTAGTAGAGGAAGTCGCCGTCCGGGTCCCAGGCCGGGTTCCACTCGTGGAAGAACTCGCCCGTGATGCGGTGCAGCGCACGGTCGGCCAGCCTCCAGACGTAGATGGAGTCGAACCCGGTGGGGTCGCTCATCGAGAACGCCAGGTAGCCGCCGCGGGGCGACCAGACGTAGTCGCGCAACGGGCCGCGCGCCTCGTCGGCGACGTCGATGACCGCCTTCGTCTCGACGTCGATGACGTACAGCCTGCCGTCCTTGTCGCCGAAGGCCAGGTGCGACCCCGTCGGCGACCACTCCGGCGCGTAGCGCATCGCCCGCCCGCCGGTCGTGAGCTGCTCCGGCTCGCCGGAGCCGTCCTGCGCGATGAGGTAGATCTCGTCCTCGCCGGTCGCATCCGAGACGTACGCGATGCGGCGGCCGTCGGGCGACCAGCGCGCCCACTTGTCGTGCGCGCCGGAGCTGCGCGTGAGGTTGCGCGTCGGGCCGTTCTCGATCGGGGCCGTGAAGACGTCGCCGCGCGCCACGAAGAGCGCCCGCTCCCCCTGCGGGCTGAGCTCCGCGTCCTCGATGAGGTCGGCCGCCGCGACGCGCGCCGGCCGCATGGCGAGCCCGTCGTCCGGCACCGTGACGGCGACGGGCCGCGAGGCTCCCTCGTCGATCGAGTAGATCTGCAGCTCGCCGTTCAGCTCGTAGACGATGCGGCCCACGCCGTCGTCGCCCGGTCAGCGGACGTCCCAGGTGTCGCTGTGGGTGAGCTGCGTCGTCTCGCGCGAGGCGAGGTCGTAGGCGTAGAGATTGAGCGTGCCGCCGCGGTCCGACGTGAAGTAGATGGCGTCGCCGATCCACATCGGGTCCCGATCGGCGCGCCGGTGATCGGTCACGCGCTCGACCGCGTGGGTCTCGCGGTCGAAGATGTAGAGCTCCTGCGCCCAGCCGCCCTCGTAGCGCTTCCACGTCCGGAAGTCGCGGAACAGCGGCGAGTAGACGACGCGCGTTCCGTCGGGCGACAGGTCCCCCGCCCCCGACTCGGGCATCGGCAGCGGCACGGGCAGGCCGCCGTCGGCCGCCGCCAGGAACAGCCGGCTGTCCGACAGGTCGGTGCTGTAGCGCAGCGACCGGAACAGGACCGCCCGCCCGTCCGGCGACCAGTCGTAGACCTGGTTGTCGTAGCCCCAGCGCGGCGCGAGCGGGCCGCGCGCCGGATAGTACGTGAGCTGCCGCGGCACGCCCCCGGCGGCGGGCATGACGTAGACCTGCTCGTCGCCGTCGTACTGGCCGGTGAACGCGATGCGCGAGCCGTCGGGCGAGAACCGGGGAAACAGCTCCAGCCCGGGATGGGCCGTCAGCCGCGTGGCCAGCCCGCCGTCAGTCGAGGCCAGCCACAGGTCGCCGCCGTAGCTGAATACGACCCGGTCGCCATGGATGTCGGGGAAGCGCAGCAGCTTCGTCTGGGCCGCGGCCGGCGCCGCCGAGGCCAGCGCGGCCACGCACGCCGCCAGGACGATGAGTGTTCTTCGCAACATCTTGCCTCCTTCAACATCAGACGGGGCTGCGCCCCGAACCCCCGGCGTCCGCTCGCGGGGACCCTACAGCCCCGCGCCGCTCCCGTCGAGCCGCGCCGTGCGCGGCTTCATTCAGGGGCGCCGGACGGTACAGGTGCAGGCCGGGAACCCGCTGGAAATCGCCGTCGAGCGTATAGACGGCGCAGTCGTGCTGAATGGCCAGCGCGGCGGTGACCGAATCCGAGAATCCGATCAGAGCCCCGCTCCGACTCAGGTCACGCCGGATGCGCCCCACGTGCTTCCAGGTCTCGCGGTCGACCTCGAGGCAGCTCAGCGCGTCGACGTGGCCGGCCAGCGCGTCGAACTCCCGCTGCGTCCGCGACCCGTGCAGCAATTCGGCCACCACCGGCCCGACCATCACGATCTCGCGCCGGTCGTAGAGACGCCAGAACTCCACGGAGTCGTTGGACTCCGGACGCCGCTGGGCGTTGATCCAGATCGACGTATCGGCGATGACCATGCCGCCCGCCCTCAGCCAAGGCTGTCGAGGAACCTCTCGCGCCGCCGGTCGGCAGCCGCGGCCTCGGGCTTGACATCGGCCGTCCGCATGTCCAGCCACGCGGCTTTGAGCGCCTTCAGCTTCTTGTGCCGCAGGTACTCGGCCGCGGCCTCGTTGAGGGCCGCGCTTCCGGAGCGCGCCCCGGTAGCCTCGACCAACTCCTCGAGCATGCGCGCGTCGATGCTTATCGTCGTCCTCATCAGCCTGTCTCATCGCCGTGATCATCGTCACTGTACATCGCCGGGACGCACCATCCGGTGACGCGGCAATTGCTGGCGGGGATCGCGGAACCGCGCGGCAGCCGGCGTGCCGCCGCCGCGGCGACCGGGGGAGCCTACTTCCGCAGCGTGCGCTCGACGTAGGCGCGGACGGCGTCCTGGACGGGCGGCGACAACCACGCCGCCAGCACCTCCTCGTCGATCGACCGCAGGTAGCGCGCGACGCGGTCGCGACCCGGCTGGCGGATGGCGCGCTTGGTGAGCGCGAACGAGGCGGGCGGCAGCGAGCCGAGGTGCGCGGCAACCTCCACGGCGCGGTCGATCAGCGCGTCCGGCTCGGCCAGCTCGTCGACGAAGCCGCTTGCGAGCGCGTCGTCCGGCGCGCAGGTGAGCCCGCGATAGACCACCGCCTGCAGCCTGTGCGGCGCGAGCACCAACCGCAGGATCTCCATCGCGACGGTCGGGAACGGCACCCCGACGGACAGCTCGGGCGTGCCGATCCGGCCGGCGCCCGCGGCCATCACGCGGTAGTCGCAGGCGCAGGCGAGCAGGCAGCCGCCGGCGATGGCATGGCCGTTGACCGCCGCCACGAGCGGCTTCGGGAAGATGAAGGTCTTGAAGAGGGCCTCGGCCAGCAGCGGCAGCAAGGCCTCGACGTACTCGCGCCCCCCGTCCAGCAACCGGCGCAGATCCACGCCGGCGGAAAACACCTTGCCGGCGCCGGTGAGGACCGCAGCCCGGCTGTCGGCCTGCTCGAGCCGGTCCAGCGCGGCAATCCACGCGCCCAGCAGCTCGGTGTCGAGGGCGTTGACCTTGCCGTGGGCGAGCTGCGCCAGCGCCACGTGGCCGCGGGATTCGGTCGTGATCATGCGGGCACCCCCCGCGGACGGCACAACCTGTCACGGCGGCGCGGGCAGCCGGGCCCACGACCGCGACCGCGCCGCGCTACTGTCCGCCGCCGGTCACCTCGATGCTGATCGTCGTGCAGAGGCCTTCCTGCGTCCGATGCTCGTCGTCGCCGATCTGCACCGTCAGCGAGTACGTCCGCGCCGGCGCGTTCTCGAGCGTCGTCGTGTTGGAGCCGTCGCCGAAGTGCTGCCAGCCCTGGCCCTCGGGAATGATCTCGCCCACCGGCAGGCAGCCGGTGTCGTACCCCAGGTGGTAGTGCCCCATCCCCGCGCGGGGCGTGTCGGTGTCCGCATCGAACCCCTCCGGAATGGCGGAGATCGGATAGTTCTCGGCACCGAACTCGATCTCGATCACGGCCCCCGAGTGCTGCGAGCCATCCGCCGGCGTCACGAAGAAGACGCGCGGCGCATCCTGGGCCGCGGCGACGTTCCCGCTCGACGCGGCGGTCCCCCCGTAGGCGCCCAGGCACACGACCAGCACCAGACCAGCCAATCCGCTCACGCCCATGTCGCATCTGCTACGGTGCATCCTCTTCGCCCCTTCCACGGTCCGGGCGACTCGCCCAGCGAATCACGAGTCGCAATCCATCGCCCCGGGCGGCGCCCGGCCGGCGTCCTCCGCCCGGGCGGCCATCCATCGCGGCGGCGCTCTCCCACAAATTGCGCGCCGAACATCCTACACCAGACGTCGCTGGCGCAACCCGCGCCGCCTATTCCGCGCGGAGCGCGGCCAGCAGCGGCGCGCGCACCACCGCGACCGTGGCCGCCAGCGACGCCGTCAGGCCCGTCGCGACCACGACCGCCAGCAACGCGCCGAGCGACAGCACGGGCAGCCCGACCCCGCGCTCGATCCACGCCGGCGCGATGGCGACCAGGGCCGACACCGTGCCCGCCAGCACGCCCGCGAGCAGCAGGAACGCGTTCTCGGCCAGCACCATCAGCGACACGTGGCCGCCGCTGTAGCCGACGGCGCGCAGCAACGCCAGCTCGCGGTGCCGCTCCAGCACGTTCCGGAGCAGCACGGCGCACAGCCCGAACGTGCCGAGCATGAGTCCCAGACCGCCCAGCGTCTGGAACGTCGCCAGGTAGGTGTTCTCCACGCGGTGGAACGCGGCCAGGCGCTCGCCGGCCGAGACGACGTCGAAGCCGTAGTCGGCCAGCCGGTCCTCGAGCGCCGCCGACACCTCCGCCGCCCGCTCCGGCAGCGCATCGATCAGGAAGAAGCGGTACCCGTCGTAGTCCCGGAACACCCGCTCGAAGTGCCGCTCGCCGATCAGCAGCTCGCGCTGGAAGATGCTGTCGGACAGGGCGGCGACGATGCGCAGGCGCAGGGGGCGGTCGGTGTCGCGGTTGATCACGAAGTCGTCGCCAATCGACAGGTGCAGGGCGTAGGCCAGCGACGTCGCATCGGCAATCGCCGGGATCGCCCCGTCGTCGAACTCCCTGTCGAGCAGCAGCCAGGGATTCTCGACCTCGGCCGCGGACTCGGCGAGGCTGGCGCCGAACGCGAAGCGGCCCTCGGCCACGAAGTCGCCGGTGGGCGCGAGGATGCGCGGATCCTTGGCCTGGTAGAGATTGAGGCAGCTGGCGTCCTCTCCGGGCCGCACCCGGAACCGCCGCAGCGTGACGCCCTCGAGCGCCCCGTCCGGGTCGTACAGGTCGACTATGTTCAGCGCGTCGCGCCCGCCGGGGCTCGACGTGTCGTGGGCGATCGGCAGCAGCGTGTCGGCCAGCAGCGTGAACCCGCCGGTGCCCGAGCGCGGGTCGAGACCCGCGGCGGCGCCCTCCCGGCGGAACGCGTCGACCGCGACGATGATGAAGGCCGCCGACGCGATCAGCGCGATGCAGAGGACGCTGCGGCCGGGGCGGTAGGCGGTGTTGCGGAAGCCGAGCTGCGACACCGACCACTGCCCGCCGGCGTGGCTTGCGGGGCGGCCGTACAGCCAGGCCGCCGCCAGCGCCAGCATCGCGCACAGCAGCAGCATGCCGCCGGCGAAGAAGCCCACCGTGGCGCTCACGAGCTCGACGGCCGCGGCGGCCACGAGCAGCGCGCCGGCCGCGGCCAGGGCCAGCGCCCCGTACAGCGCGGCGGCGGCGCGCCGCGTCCCGGGCGCCCCGGCCGCGGCGACGGCCTGCGTCACCTCCGCGAGCGCGCCCGAGAGCAGGCTCCGCGGGGAGGCGGGCTCGATCGAGCGCAGCGTCCACGCGATGGTCCCGAACGCAGCCAGGACCCCCCCGGCCGCGCCCCCGCCCAGGGCGGAGAGCGACACGTGCAGGGTCAGACGCGTCGTGCCGACCGCGTCCACCCACCACGTGCGCAGCCCGAACATGACCAGCTCGCCGTAGGCGACGGCGCCCGCCGCGCCGACCAGGCAGCCGGCGACGGACAGCACGAGCGCCTCGCACCAGAACAGCCGGCGGACCGCCGCGGCCGGGAATCCTGCCGCCTTCAGCAGGCCCACCTCCCGCAGCCGCTGCTCGATCCCGAGCCGGAAGAACAGGCTCGCCAGCAGCAGCGCGGACACGACCAGGAAGAAGCTGAAGTAGAGGAAGTAGAGCCCGAAGTCCGTCACGCCGGCCGACGCCTCCAGCGCGAGCGCGCGGGCCGGATAGACCACGAGGCCGAGCGCGAGGGGATCGAGCCGCGAGCGCAGGGCGGCCGCGAACGCGTCCGCGTCGGGCGCCGCCTGCCCCGCCCCGGACCGGATCCGCACCGACGTGAGCTGGCCCCAGCGGGTAGCCCACAGCCGCTGCCCCACCTCCAGCGGGATGAACGCCTTCGGCGTCGTCCGGTGCTCGTCCCAGTAGTCCTCGTCCTTGGGACGAATCAGCCCCAGGTCGATCTCGAACGGCGGGTCCCACTCCGTGACGTCGTTGGCCTCCGTGATTCCGGGATAGTCGGGGGCCAGCCGGCGATCGTCCGCGGGCCCTTCGAGCGGCACCACGGCGGCGACCTGCAGCGTGGTCTCGCGGGTGGTCAGCCGGCCCTCGTCCTCCCAGACGTAGTACTCGACCTCGAGCGTCTCGCCGGGCTCGGCCCCGAGGTCCTCGGCCGCCCAGCTGTTCAGCACGATCGGCGCCTCGGCGCCGGTCGCGGGCAACGTGGCGGCGGCGGTCACGGCACGCAGATCGAAGGCGGTAATCAGGGAGTACGGCGTCACCCGGTCGCCCAACCGGATCTGGTTCGCGAGGTAGGTCAGGATGGGCTGCTCCCGCAGGCCCAGGCCGCCGGCGGTCTCCGTGACGGCCGCCGCGGTGTCGTCGTTGATCAGGCCGGCCGCGGACTCGACCGCGATCCCGCGTCCGGCCTCGAGCGGCACGACCCGCAGCCCGAGATCCTCCAGTGCGGTGGCATCGCGCACGGCCGCCTCCGCGGCTGCGAGCCGCTGCTCGGCAGCGGCCGGACCGTCCGCCGCACGCAGCAGAATCGTGTTGACGCGCCCGGGCTGCTCGAGCTCGCGCTGCAGCCGCGTGAGCGAGACGAACACGGACCGCGCCCGCCCCTGCTGCGGGCGGAACGAGAACTCGCCCAGCGCGTCCGGCGGCAGCACCCGCGCAATCTGCAGGCGCAGCGTCCGGCCGATATCGCTGCGCCGGCCGTGCAGCGAGCTGATCGGCACGTCGGACGGCTTCTCCACCCGCACGAGGAGCGCCTGATCCACCTCGGCGGCCAGCTCGTTCGCCAGCCCTTCGCTGACGAGCACCTGGTTGCGCTCCGGCGTCTCGATGCCGCCGGCCTGCCCGTGAAACGCCCAGAACCGGTCGTCGACCCCGTACACCTGGATGGCCGAAGCCCGCCGGCCGCTGTCCTGGTGGGTGACGAAACCCTCGACGGCCACGATGGGCACCGCCCCGGCGAACGCGTCCTGCATCCCGTCGCGCGCGAGCAGCTCGGCCGCCAGCTCCTCGCGCACGAACGCGGCGCTCGTCACGACCTGGTCGACGTCGCCGAGGCGCTCGAGCGCCAGCCCCCGCAGGCTGGCGCGCACCGACGAGCCGACCAGCAGGGCGCCGGCGAGCACCGCCACCGCCACCGCCACGCCGGCGACGACGGCGAGGTTGGTCTTCCAGAAGTGGACGAGGTTGTGGCGAACCAGGGTGAGCAGGGTCATTTCTACTGGATCCGCTCCAGGCGCTGGTTGTTCAATCGGAAGCGGATGGCGCAGCGGTCGGCCAGCCGGTCATTGTGGCTGACGATCACGAGGATCGTCTGCTGGCGCTGGTGCAGGGCGAAGAGCAGCGACGCCACCGCGTCGGCCGACTCCTGGTCGAGGTTGCCGGTTGGCTCGTCGCACAGCAGCAGGAGCGGCTGCCGAATGAGCGCCCGCGCGAGCGCGACCCGCTGCCGCTCGCCCCCCGACAGCTCGGCCGGCCGATGATCGACGCGCTCGCGCAGCCCCACCTGGTCGATCAGGTCGAGGGCCCGCTGCGGGGCGTCCGCATCCGGGTCGCCGACGAGCGTGGGCACCAGCACGTTCTCGAGCACCGTGCACTGCGGCAGCAGCAGGTGGTCCTGAAAGACGAAGCCGACGCGGGTGTTGCGGAACTCGGCCAGGGCCCGCTCGTCGAGCGCGAACGGATCGCGGCCGTCGAGCGTCACGCTGCCGGCCGTCGGCGGCTCGAGCGCGCCCAGCACATACAGCAGCGTGCTCTTGCCGCTGCCGGACGGCCCCATGATCGAGGCGGAGTCGCCCCGCCCCAGCGAGAAGCCGACGTCGGAGAGTATCGGCAGCGCCCCCTGGGCCGTGGGGTACTGCTTGCTCAGGTTCTTGACTTCCAGCAAGGATCACATGCCCCACGCCCGAGGAGGGCGATCGTTACGACGCCATCTGGAAGGCGCGCGGCCGGAAGAGGAAGTCGACGATGTTGCCCTCGTGCGGTTGCAGCCAGTTGAGCCTGATCGTCGGAATCGGTCCGATGTTCAGCCGATCGACGTGCCGGGCATCGAGCAGCGCCCGCTGGAACGCCGTGTCGGAGGTGATTGCCGTGGCCACCAGCGTCGGTCCGATGGACGCCAGCATCCGGTCCTGGGGGCATTCGACGACGGTGACGAACGGGAACATGTACTCCTTCTTCACCGCGGCCGGAGCCGGCGACTCGCAGTGCACGACCGTGGGGCGGAGATAGTCGCAGCGCTCGCGCGCCTCGTGCCGGCTGCCGTCGTTGAACCTGGCGGTCACCTCGGTGACGCCCGCCTCCGCCACCGCGTTGTCGATGTCGCCCGAGATCGCGGCCGCCTGACCGGGCACCGTGAACGCGGCCAGCGCGGCGTTCGGATCCTCCGGGGGCAGCGGCGCGATCGGGCCGATCCGCTCGGCGATTGCCTCGGCAATCTCCCGGGTGTGCCGGGACGCCCAGATGCCCGAGCAGTTGATGCAGCCCCGCCCGCTGTTGATCAGCACGCTGTCGACCATCAGGTCGAGGTGGCGCTCCCAGTTGTCGACCTCGTCGTCACCGAGCAGGATCTTGCTGAAGCCGGGCCCGTGCACCTGCACGTTCGGGTTGCCGGCGTACTGCTCCACGGTGGCCGTGCCGCCGAAGATCAGGCTGCGCGGCGTGTTGTTGAGCACCGCGGCGCCCACCTCGCCGAGGCCGGGGTACAACGCCACCGCCTCGCGCGGGATGCCTGCCTCGAAGAACGCCTGGGTCATCCGCCACGGCGTCCACGGCTCCTGGGGTCCGGGCTTGAGCACAAGTCCGATCTGCAGCGGAACGATGGGCAGCCACAGGCTGTGCACGCCGGGCGAGTTCGACGGCAGCACCATGCCGAGCACCGGGGTCGTGGCCTGGTAGCTCCGCATCACGCCGTCTTCCTCGCCGTAGCCGCGGGTCAGGATGCCCGGATCGAGCCCCCTCGTCAGCGACAGCAGGATCTCGTCGATGTGATCCAGCACGTACCGCAGCTTCTCCATGTTCATGCGGCACATGTGCTCCGGCAGCCCGGTGGTGGCGGACTGCTGGCGCACGAAGTCGTCGGGCGACTGGCTCCCCTCGCCCAGCGGCAGCTCCGCCGTCGAGAAGAGCTCGGCCGCCTTCTTGACCATGCCCACGAGCTCGGGGGCCGGCACCTCCCGCAGCACCTCGCGCGCGCGAGAGGCCTTGCGCATGTCGCGCGCGATGAGACCGGGATTGGCCTGGCTCACCTCGGCCACCGGCTCACCGGTGGCGAAATGGACGACCTTGTCGACCTCGAGGCTCTTGTACGGGTTGCCCCACCGCAGAATCGGAAAATGGATCACGTCGGCGCCTTCCTCGGTTAGATGCCTTCCTCCACGTGAATCGTGACGCGCGCGCAGAGGCCCTCGTCCGCCTGCGCGCGATGCTCGTCGTCACCGAGCTGCAGGACGAAGCTGTGCTCGCCCGGCTCGAGCATCATGTCGATGGTGGCCGACGCGTCGCCGAAATGCACCCACGTGGGATCGTCCCTGGGAATCACCACACCCTCCGGCACGCAGTCGGTGTCGAGACCCAGATGATGATGCCCCATGCCGCCCCGCACCTCCTCCACCACGTCGGGCACCGGCGACAGCTCGTAGTTCTCGATGCCGAACTCGAACGTCACCGGGGTGCTGGCCGAGTAGGTCCCGCCCGCTTCCGGCGAGACGAAGAAGACGCGCGGGTTCATGCTCGCCGGCGCGGACTCCATCGCGGGCTCGGACGCCATCTCCGGCTCCGGTGCCGGCTCGGGGTCGGCCACGCAGGCGCCGAGCGCCAGGACGAGCGGCGCCACGGCCAGCCAGCCGCGCCTCGTCGCTGCCGTTCTGACATCACGCATCACGTTCCCTCTCCTTCAATAGACGCCAACCGTCGTGCTCGCCGCGATGCCGCTGAACGGGCGCACGCCGCTCACCCCGTCCCACGGATACAGCTCGCAGGGCGGCTCGCGCTCGCCCTCGTCGCGCTCCAGGAAGCGGGGGACGAAGAACTCCTTCGTCAGGGTGGTCAGCATCACGCGGCCGGTGTCCCCGTAGTCGACGACGCGGTCGGCGTCATCGGGATCGACGACCTGCAGCACGGCCCGCGGCTGCGGCGCGTAGTAGGTGATCTTGTACCCCTCGTCCGGTCCGCTCGGCGGGCTGGCGGCCAACCCCATCAGCGTGTTGCCGTAGGTCGGCGTCATGTAGACCCCGTCGAGCAGCTCCTCGTTGGCGAACCGGTTCCACTGCGGGGTGAACTCCGTGCCCCCGGCGAAGATGCCGGTGATGCCCGTGTCCTTGATGCTCGAGCCGTCCGCCTCCAGCCGGTTCGCCAGCGCCTCGATCAGCTTGGGCGTCGAGAACAGGCACCTGATCTCGTGTCCGGCCGACAGGACCGTGACGGCCTGATCGATGACGTGCGCCTGATAGGCCTTCAGGTGGTCCATCCAGCCCTTCTTGATCAGCTTGATCACCCAGCGCGGATCGAGGTCGACGCAGAAGCAGATGCCGCCGCGGTACTGGGCCAGATGCTCCACCGCCAGGCGCAGCCGCCGCGGGCCGCTCGGCCCCAGCATCAGCCAGTTCGAGCCCCTGGGAAAGCACTCGTCGGGCAGGGTCGCCGAGAACAGCTCGTAGTCGGTGCGGAAATCGTCGATGGCGACCCGGCTCTTCGGCACGCCGGTCGTGCCGCCGGTCTCGAAGACGTAGATTGGCTTGTCGGCGTACGCGCGGGGCACCCAGCGGCGCACCGGGCCACCGCGGAGCTGATCGTCCTCGAAGTGGCCGAACTTGACGAGGTCGTCGAATCCGCGCACCTCGGTCCGGGGATCCCACCCGGCGCGGCTGGCCCAGTCGAGCCAGAAGGGGCACCCGGTCGCGGGGTCGAAGTGCCAGTCGACGACCTCGCGCACCCAGGCGTCGAGCGCCTCGCGCTCGGTCCCCGCACGTGATTCGGTGCCGGCTGCTTGCATGCTCATCAGCCACGGATCTTACACTAAGAGGGGGGAGCGAACAGATGCCCGGACGTCTGGAGCAGGTATGGCGGAAGCGGTTTCGCCGCGGGCCGATGGACCCCGTCGCCACGGCGGCGCTGCAGCCCGGCCGCGGTCTCTGCGACAGCGCCGACGCGGGCGGCAAGCGTCAGGTCACCATCCTGTCCGTGGAACGCTGGCGGCGCATCTCGGACGAGCTCGGCGTCGCGCTCGACCCCCGGGTGCGGCGGGCGAACCTGCTCGTCTCCGGGGTCGATCTGGATCGCAGCACGCACCGGGTGCTGCGCATCGGCCCGTGCCGCGTCCGCATCGTGGGGGAGACCCGCGGCTGCGAGCGGATGGACGAGGCGCACCCCGGGCTGCTCGCGGCGCTCGATCCGCCGTGGGCGGGCGGCGCCTTCGGCGAGGTGCTCGACGGCGGCGACATCGCCGTGGGCGACGCCGTGCGCTGGGAGGACGAGGAGCGTCCGGCAGCCGACTCCGACTGAGCGGGGCCGGTCGAGCGGCAAGCGCCGGGCGTCGGGCGTCGGGCGTCGGGCGTCGATCAGAGCAGCGCGTCGGCCTTCGCGGCGAAGACGAAGTCGCTCTCCGTCAGGCCGTCGATCTTGTGCGTCCAGATCGTGACCTTCACCTGGCCCCAGGCGAGGAAGATGTCGGGGTGATGATCCTGGTCTTCGGCCATCTCGCCGACCCTGACCGTGAAGTCGAGCGCCTGCCGGAAATCGTCGAACCGGTACGTGCGCTCCAGGTGGTGCCCGTCGACCACCTGCCAGTCGCGCCCGAGCCGGGCGCGCAGCGCCTCCAGCTCGTCGCCCGCGAGCGGCGGCACGCCGCCCCGGCACGGAACGCACTGCTTCGCGGCCAGATCGCTCATGTGCTCGCCCCCCGGTCGACCGTCGACGGGATCAGCATAACGGTTCGCGCGGGAGCCCGCCAGCGCCGTCCCGCGGCGCCCGCCCGGCGCGGAGCCGTGACCCGTACCGTGACCTATACTGGAAAACCGACCTTGAATCGACCAGGAGACCGCCATGGCCGAACCGACGCCGCAGACGTATCGGAACCACACCCGCTGGGTGCCCGGATACCACTTCCTGCTCATGCCGATCCTCGTGCTGAATCTCGGCTGGAGCATCTACCGGCTGGTCACGAGCTTCGCGTTCGAGACGGTCGTCGGCCTGCTGCTCGCCTTCGGGCTCGCGCTCGGTTTCCTCTTCGCGCGGATATTCGCGCTGGCGGCCCAGGACCGCGTCATCCGCCTGGAGGAGCGCCTGCGGATGCACACGCTGCTGCCCGCCGATCTCAAGCCGCGGATCAACGAGTTCACGACCAGCCAGCTCATCGCGCTGCGCTTCGCGAGCGACGCCGAGCTGCCGGACTTGGCGCGCAAGGTCCTCGACGAGAAGATCGCGGAGCAGAAGCCGATCAAGCAGGCCATCGAGGCGTGGCGGCCCGACTATCAGCGCGTCTGATCTAGCGGCGGGTCTGATCGCGACCGCCGTAGGTTGCGACGCTGCGCGCGGCCCGCTGCAGGCCGTCGGCGGCCTGCAGCACCTTGGCGCGCAGGCGCGGCGCGAGATCCGGGCGGTCCGCGAGGTAGGCGTCGACGGTGTCGGCCGCGCCGGCCGACTGGTGCCCGCCCAGCGTGGCGTGCAGCCAGCGTTCCGGGAAGAAGATGTCGCCCGTGCGCTGGATCTCCTCGAGCAGGTCGAGGCTGGGGCGGATGTAGCGCTCCGACGCGCGGGCGCGCAGCGGGTGGTGCAGGAAGCGGAGCGCCGCGAGCACCCACGGCTCGCGCGCCCGGTTGGCCGGCGCCGCGAGGCTGGCGAAGAAGGCGTCGCGCTCCGCGCGCCCGGCCGCCAGCGCCGGCCTGACGAACGCGAACGCCGCGCGCCGATCGGGGTTGTCGATGCGGTCGTGCTGCGCGGCGAGGATGTCCGCGCTGCGCGGCACGCCCCGCACCGCCAGCGCCTGGGCCAGCGCCGTGAAGTCCCGCGGCGAGAGCGGCACGCCGGGCACCTGCTCCTCCCCGTTCCAGATGCGCTCCAGCCGGGCCAGCGCGTCCGGCGACGACGCGAGGTCGCGGTAGGCCCGGAAGTACGCCGCCGCCAGGCTCCGGCGGCCGGCCGCGGCGGCGACCCCGCGCCACAGCAGCGCCTCGAGGTCCGGCGCCAGCGCCGCCCGGCGGTGCGGGAGCAGGTGGCGCCAGTACGTCGCGGCGAGGTAGCCGAGGATGCGCGCGACGTTCTGCTCGTCCGGCTCCGCCGGCAGCGCGCGCCGCGCCAGATCGACCAGCGCCTCGGGATCGACCTCCCCCTCGAGGAGCGACTCGCGGAGCGAGATCCAGGCGACGGCCCGGGTCAGGGCGTCGTCGATGTCCGGCAGCGCCGCCAGCAGGTAGTCGCGCGTCCGCGCGTCGAGAACCAGCGCGCCGTAGCCCACGCCCCCGCCGTTGGCCAGGACATAGTCCGGCAGCGGCCGGCCCGCGGCCCCGGGCACGTCCGCGGCCGCCGCGCGCAGCCGCGCCGGCAGGACGTCGCGCCGGTCGGCGCCGTACCCCAGCACGACGTCGAGCCGCTGGTTCCACAGCCGGCCGGCGCCCGCCGGGTCGGACTGCCGCAGCCGGAGGCTCGCGATGACGCCGCCGGCCGGCTCCAGCTCGACGTCCACGCGCGGCCGCCCGCCCTCCTCCACCCACACGCCGCTCCAGGCCGCCAGGTCCTCCGGGGTCCGCCGGTCCAGCACCGCGATCAGATCAGCCCAGGCGGCGTTGCCGTACGCATGCGCGCTCAGGTACTCGCGCAGTCCCGCGCGCAGCGCCGCCGCGCCGATCAGGCGCTCCAGGTGGGTGAAGACGATGGGCGCCTTCTGGTAGATGATCGGGCCGTACAGCGTCCCCGCCTCGTTCAGGTTGTCGAGCGGCTGCCGGATCGCGTTGGCGCCGGCCGTCCGGTCGACCGCGTAGGCCGCCGGGTAGTGCGCCAGCAGGAACCGCAGGTCGTGGTCGACCTCCGGAAACGCGGGGTTGACGATGCGGGCCGCCATGAAGTTGGCGAACGTTTCCTTCAGCCAGACGTCGTCGAACCACTCCATCGTCACGAGGTCGCCGAACCACATGTGCGCCGTCTCGTGCGCGATGAGGCTGGCGCGGCCGAGATGGGCGTTCTGCGTGGCGCTCTCGTCGAGCAGCAGGGCGTGCTCGTGGTAGAAGACGGCGCCGGGATGCTCCATGCCGCCGTACTGAAACGCCGGCACGAGCACGAAGTCGAACTTCTCGAACGGGAACGGGATGCCCGTGTAGTCCTCGAGCCAGGCCAGCGCGGAGGCGTGGAGGTCGAAGATGACGTCGGCGTTGCGCCGCAGGCGGTCGCGGTCGGTCTCGCGGTGGTACATGGCCATCCGCCGCCCATCGCGTTCCGCCGTCTCCACCTGGAACTCCCCGGCCGCGAAGGCGAACAGGTAGCTGCTGATGGGCGCCGTCTCGGCGAAGTCGAACCGCGCCCGGTCGCCAAGGATCTCGTGGGCGGCCAGCGACCCGTTGGCCACCGCGCGCCACCCGGACGGCACGTCGAGGCGCAGACGGAACCTCGCCTTCAGGTTCGGCTGGTCGAAGAGCGGCAGGGCGACGCGCGCCCGGTCGGGCACGAACAGCGTGTAGAGGAAGTCGTCCCGGCGGTTGAGCGATCCGTCCCCGGCGGTGAAGTCGATCGCCACCGTCAGCGGGCCGGCGGGCATGCCCCCCGCGCCCCCCGCCACGATGACGTGCTCGTTCCGCGTCTCGAAGGCCGCCGGCTCGCCGCCGACGCGGACGGCGTGCACGCTGCCGGCCGGCTGGGCGAAGTCGAAGATGACGGGTCCCGGCTCCGTCAACGTGAAGGATGCCGCCACCTGTCCGCCGATGGCCTCCGAGCGAGCCTCGGGAATCACGAGGTGGACGTCGTAGCGCAGGTCGGTGATGGTCGCGGCGCGCCGCGCGGCGAGCTCGTACGGCACGCCGGCGTCCACGTCCATTACCGCCTCACCCGCGCACCCGGCTGCCGCGGGCAGGAGCAGGGCGCACGCGGCCGCCAGCGGACCGGACGGTGCCGCGGCGAGCGCGCGGGCAATCTGACACCAGCGGATCATCGGATACCTCCCGATCCACGCTTCCAGATCCTTGCACGTCGGCCGCGTTTTGGCACGAGCGCGCGTCCCGCTCGCTGCTCCCGCGGCCGGTCCGGCGCACTTCCGGCGTTGACTTGCGCGGGCGGTTCGCGTTCAGATCGCTTGTGACGCGCGCCGGCCGCGACGGGCGGCCGGCGCGAACACGCCTGCAGGGTTGGTTGGGCGCCAAGCGGAGCCGTCAGGCGACGATTGGCGGGCTAGGCGACAGGAGGTACGAGATGAATCGGAAGCTGCGCGATCGGTTGCGGATCGGCCTGTTGCTCGGCGTCTTCGCCGCGGTGTCCGGCGTCTGGCTCGTGCAGGCCCAGCAGACCACCTTCACGGGCACGTCCTTCCGCATCGAGGCGGAGGGCATCCGCGTGTCGTCGCGGGGCTTCGAGGCCGGCGCCCGCACGCACTGGCACACGCACAGCGAGCAGTTGCTGTTCGTCAGGGAAGGCCGGCTGCGCTACCAGGTCGAGGGCCAGCCGGTGGGCGAGGTCGGTCCCAACGAGACCGCCCACCTGCCGCGCGGCGTCCGGCACTGGCACGGCGCCGTGCCCGACGAGCCGTTGACGCACGTCTCGGTGACCTTCCCGAACGAGGCCGGGGAGCACCTGGCCATCGAGTGGCTGGAGCCGGTCACCGACGACGTGTACGAGAGCGGCGGACAGTGAGGCGGCCCGGAGACTGCGCCGTCCTACGGCGCAGTCTCCGGCGTCCGGATGGCGTACAGGCGCGACGCCGTCCGCAGCAGCAGCGTGCGGCCCGCGACAGCCGGCGTGGCGAGCGCCATCTCGCCGATCTCGTTCTTCCCGAGCAGCTCGTACTCCGGCCCCGCCGCGATGACGTAGGTGTCCCCGTCCTCGCTCAGCGCGAAGATCCTGCCGTTGTAGGCCCACGGCGACGAGGTGAACGTCGCGCCGGTCTCGATCCGCACGCGGTCGTAGACCGTGCGCCCCGTGGTGGCCTCGTGGGCGGTGAAGAAGCCCCGGTCGTGCAGCGTGTAGTAGATGCCACGATACAGCAGCGGCGACGGGTTGTAGGAGGCGATGCCCGGCTCGTACCAGCGGATGTACTCGTTGGCGCGCTGCCTGGCGCCCAGCGTGATGTCCCCCTCGGCCCCCGCGAGCACGGCGTACACGGGGCGGTGATTGTTGCCCACGTAGCCCGAGCTGACGTAGATGATGCCGTCGCCCGGCAGCGGCGTCGGTATGTTCACGTCCGTCATCCGTCCGGCGAAGTGCCAGAGCAGATTGCCGGCCGGGTCGTACGAGCGGACCTCGTTCTTCGCCGCCGTGACGATCTCGGTGCGCAGGTCGTTCTCCCAGACGAACGGCGTCGACCACGAGCTCGGCTCGTCCCGCTCCACGCGCCAGTTCTCCGCGCCGCTCGCGGCATCGAACGCCGCGAGATACGACGTCCGCTCGTTGTCGTGCATCACGAGCACCTGGTCGTCGAGCAGCGCCGGCGACGCCCCCGGACCCCAGCCCCAGAAGTCGGGCAGGGCCTCGACGTCGCGCGACCAGACCAGGTTGCCGTCGAAGTCGTAGGCGAAGAGGCCGATGTCGCCGAACAGCGCGTACACGCGCTCGCCGTCGGTGACCGGCGTGGCCGAGGCGAACGAGTTCTTCGGATGCAGGCTCGACGCCGCGGGCCCCGCGTGCGCGGTCCGCTGCCAGAGCAGCGCGCCGCTGCCCAGGTCGAGACACAGGACGACCCAGCGGTGGTCGCCCGGGGGCGCGCCGACGCCGCTCGCCGGCACGTACAGGCCCGGCTGCGGGCCCGCGTACTCCTCCTCGGCGACGACCGACGTGAGGAACACCCGGTCGCCCCAGACGATCGGGCTCGACCACCCCAGCCCCGGAATCGGCGCCTGCCACGCGACGTTCTCGGTGGCGCTCCACGTCTCCGGCAGCCGCGGGTCGTCCGCCACGACCGCCGTGCCGCCGGGGCCGCGGAACTGCGGCCAGTTGTCCGACTCGGCGGCGACCGCTGCGCCGGGCCAGGCCAGCAGCGCCAGAAACGGCGCCGCGCAGGTCGCCAATGCAATCCGTCTTCTCACTGATTCCTCCTCACTCCCGATCGCGCGCCGGCGTCGCACGTTCCGCGACGCTCGCGATCGCATCGAGCTTGTCCCGGATTTCCAGGTCGATCTCGTCCTCCGGCACGTGCTCGGCCAGCTCGTGGAAGTTCCTCTTGGCCATCAGGTTCGGCAGACCGAGCTTGCCGAAGTAGGTCTCGAAGAGCGGCGTCAGGAAGTCGTCGCTGGCCTTGATGTAGGCGCTCCACGGCGAGCCCTTGCCCAGCGTCTCCAGCGCCGATTCGATCTCGTCGATGGCGTCCCGCATCGCGTCCAGGCGCCGGCCAGCCTCCGCGGCGGTGAAGAGGGGCCCCGACGCATCGTCAGCGGCCGACGCCGCGGCGTAAGCCTCCAGGGTCGCCCGCGAGCAGAAGTAGTTCTCGATCTCCCGGCGGCCCCACATCAGGCACTCGACGGGCGCGCTGTCCCGCGGCGCCGTTTCGAGCCGATCGAAGAGGGCCACACCGAGCAGTCCCGGGAGAGCCTCGCGCAGGCCGTGGTAGTGACTCTGGACGACCGTCGGCTGGTTCCCGACGTACTTGACGAATGGCCTCTCGAGCACCTGAACCGCCCGCTCGATTGCCAATCGCCTGGCGACCGCCATCAGGATCGACAGGTCCGTGGCCCCCTCGAGGTACAGCACCCAACCGGCCTGCTCGGCCTGGTAGTACTGGTCGAACCCGATCTCCCGCAGCGCCTTCAGGATCTGGCTGCCCCGGTCGTCGATGCGGTGCGGCGGGCCGACGAAGGCCACGACCACGTCCCGGCCGGCGGCTTCGTTGAGCAGCACCTCGGAGTGGCTGGCGGCGATCACCTGGCTGCCGCTCTCGGCCGCCACCTCGGTCAGCAGCCGGTAGATCTGCCGCTGGCGGAGAATCTCCAGGTGGGCGTCGGGCTCGTCGAGCAGCAGGACGGCGCCGGGATTCGCGTACATGTAGGCCAGCAGGAGCAGCGTCTGCTGCAGGCCTCGCCCGGACGAAGAGAGATCGAGCCTGGCCCCCCGCTCCTGATAGGTCATCGCGATCTCGCCGCGCTCCGCGACATACTGCGGCGGTTCGATCTCCGACCCGAACAGGCTCCGAACCTGCCCGACCAGCGCCTGCCAGCGTTCCGGTTCCTGCTCGTGGAGGCGGAAGCAGAGATTCCGCAGCACCTCGGCGGTGCGTCCCTCGCCGATCCGCACGTTCACGGCGCCGTGATCGAGGCGCGTCTCCGTGGCAGCCAGCCCCGACATCGGCGGCAGGAAGGCGATCCGTGTGTCCGCCGCCTCGGCGGGGACCGGCATGCGGTCAGGGGCCTTGCCCTCGCCGAGACGCAGCGGCCGGCAGTAGAAGGACTCGTCGTTCGCGTAGTCGAACTCGAGTCCGCACATCCAGTGCCTGTCCCTCGTGACTCCCTCGACAACGAGATCGATGCGGATGTTGCTGGTGGTCTGGCGACCGTCGACCCTCCGCACGTCCCGCACGTGCATTCGTCGCCACAGCAGGTTCGCGTCCGGTATGGGGATCGCGACGAGGTCCCGGCGGTTGACCGTCACCCCCGGCCGTTTCTCCGGCGTGCTCTTGCCCAAGCGCTTCTCGTTCCAGCGCTTGAGACCGATGTCCCACAGGGCCAGCGCCTGCATCGCCGACGTCTTGCCGGAGTTGTTCGGCCCGATGAAGACCACCGGATTGCCGAGCTCGATCTCGACTTCGCCGAAGCGCTTGAAGTTGCGGACGGTCAGCCTGGTCAGCACGCGCTGAAGCGCTCCCCATCGACTCTCGTTGCGCCGACCGACCCGGTCGTGTCAGTCAGCATTCGGCCACATCCTGAACTTCAGAGTCTTCCACAGACCGGGCGCCTCTTCCTTGAGCCGTAGCTGAAGCTCCCCCATCCCGGGCTTCGTCAGGGGTACCTCCTGCAGATACCCAAGGACCAGCAGATCGAACGCGGCGGACAGCAGCCAGTTGACCTCCGTGCGGAATCCGAAAACGGCGCAGGCTCCAGTCCGGCGTAGGAAGCTGCTCAGCTTGCGTCCGTCGAGGTCGAGCGTGCTGCACGATCCAAAGTGGATCACACGTCCCTTGCAGGCACCTTCGAGCTGTTCCGCCAGGTGATCCAGCGTGAGCGTATTGTTCCGCCCCTCGCCGACCGCGATGCCGCCGGGCTCTCCGTGGAAGGCCAGGTACAGAATCGGATAGTTGTCGAACCGTCGCCCGGTCCACTTCTTCAAGTAGAAACGGAACTCCTCCCGAGTTCCGACGTCGTGGTGGAAATAGGGCACCCGGTAGTTGCCCATCGTCTCCAGCAGGCGCAGCATCGGCTCGACGGAGGTCTTGTCCCTGACGCCCCACCAGTCCCCCCCTTCCAGGCAGAAGATTCCCTTTTTCTTCGTCGCCATTCGCGTCTCCGCCCGGCATGCGATGCAGCCGGCAGGCCTGACGATAGCCGATAGACAATGCTGGCGGACACAGCCCGTGGACGGCCGAACGACGCGTGAGCCCGCCGCCCGGGCGCGTCAGTCGCGATAGGTGAGGACGTTCGTATCAACGAGGCCCGGGCCGGTCATGCAGGCCTGCGCGGGTCGGCCGGCGACCGTCCGGCCATTCGAGCTTCCGCGGCTTCATCGCCAGATAACGCTTCATCGCAACTTCGTACTCGTCCTCCTGGCGCTGCATCCCGGCCAGCAGCTCGGCGATCCATCTCGAGACGCTGCGGTCGTTCGCGGCCGCCTTGACACGCAGCCAGCGCGCAACATCCTCGGGCAACGTGATCGTGATGTTCTTCACGGCACAAAATAGTGCAGCACCAAAATCGCGTCAACGAGGCGCCAGACGGACCGGGCAGCGCAGCCGCTACCTCAGGCGGCCCGGGGCTTGACCTCCCGGTCGATCGTCGAGCGCAGCGTGCGCTCCGCGACTTCGAGATCGTAGCGGGCCTGGAGGTTCACCCAGAATTGGGGCGAGGTTCCGAAGTAGCGAGCGAGGCGCAGCGCCGTGTCAGTGCTGACGGCGCGCCGGCCGCGCACGATGTCGTTCAGCCGCGGCCGCGGCACGTTGAGCGCCCTGGCAAGCGCGTACACGCTAAGGTCCAGCGGCGTCAGGAACTCGTCGCGCAGGAACCGGCCCGGATGAACGGCTGGCAGCCGGCGACCCGAGGCGATGCCGGAGAAGTCGACCGCCCCACGGTCGACTTCTTCGCGCCTGATCGTCATGGTCCGCACCTCTAGTGATAGTCGGCGATCTCGACATTCCAAGCATCGCCGCGGCGCCACGTGAAGCAGATGCGCCACTGGTCATTGACGCGAACCGCGTGCTGACCGCGCCGGTCACCGCCCAGAATCTCCAGACGATTGCCGGGCGGCACGCGAAGATCATCAAGCCGGACCGCCGCGTCAATCGCCAGGAGCTTCGACCGCGCGCGCGACTGAATCTGCATTGGCAGGCGGCGAACGACATGACCAGCGAAAACGGCAGCAGTCCGTTTGTCGGCAAAACTCCTGATCACGAGCAAGCGTAACGTTACTCGTTACGTTCGTCAATGCCGGCCGCGGTCGCCTGCGCTCGCCGAACCTGTCGTGCGGCACCATCGACGCCAATGACGCACAATACGTCCGGACGCTGGCCATGGACAATCCGCAGATTGCGAAGTGGAACGCGCGCTACGCCGGGCGCCGGCACGCAGCCGAGGCGGAGCCGCTGCCGCTGCTCACCGCCGCAGTCGCCGACGTACCGCCGGGCCGCGCCCTGGACCTGGCCTGCGGCACGGGGCGGCACGCAGTCTGGCTCGGGGAGCACGGCTGGCAGGTCGACGCAGTCGACGGAGCGGCGGCCGGCATCGAACTGCTGCTCGCGCGCGCCGCGCGGGCGGGCTGCCGCGAGCGGATCCGGCCGCACGTCGCGGACCTCGAGGCAAACCCGCCGGCATTCGTGATTGCGGAGGGGGCGTACGACCTGATCGTCGACTGCTTCTTCCTGCACCGGCCGCTGTTCGCGGCGATACGCCGGGGAGTGCGGCCGGGCGGGCTGCTCGTCGCGGCGCTGCACCTGCCCGCGCCCGACACCGAGCGGGGACACGGCTACGTGCTGGAGCCGGGCGAGCTGACGAAGCTGGTGACCGGCTGGGGCTGGATCGTGCTCCGTAGCGAGGAGCGTGGGCCGAGCCGGGACGGCGCGTCGGACCACGGCCTCGGGGTGGCCGAGATCGTGGCCCGACGGCCGGACAGCGGGACGGCGCGACGCGAGGTCGCGCGCCGTCAGTCGCGATAGCTCTTGACCGGCGGCAGCTCGGCGCCGGTCAGCCCCTGCGGCTCGTCGCCGGCCACGACCGGCATGCGCAGCGTGCCGATGCCGTCGATGCTGGCCTCGACCACCTCGCCCGGCTTGAGGTAGCGGTCCTCCTCGCCGCGGGTCTGCGCCGCGCCGGCGGCGGTGCCGCCGGAGGTGCCGTTGTTGATCACGTCGCCCGGGTAGAGCGTGATGATCGACGAGGCGTACTCGATGATCTCCCAGAGCGAGTGGATCATGTCGCCGGCGCGGGCCTCCTGCAGCGTCCGGCCGCCGACGCTGAGCGTCTGCCGCAGGTTCTGCATGGGATCGCCGTAGAACTCCTTGGGGGCGATCCACGGCCCCTGGGGCGCGAACGTGTCGTGGCCCTTGCCCACGAACCAGTCGGAGGTGAAGGGCGCGCCGCCCGGCGGCCGCCCGCCGCGGTCGGAGACGTCGATCGACACCAGGTAGCCGAAGACGTAGTCCTGCGCGTCGTTCGCGGACACGTACTTCGCCGGGCGGCCGATCACCGCCCCGAGCTCGACTTCCCAGTCCGTCCGGTCGCGGCCGTAGGGGATGACGATGGGGTCGCCGTTGCCGACGACGGCGCCGCGGCTCGGCTTCTGGAAGAGGTACGGCACGCCGCGCTCCTCGCGGCGCCGGCGCATCTCCGCGGCCCGCTCCTCGGGCGTGGCGCCCTCGAACACGTGGCTGTAGAAGTTGACCGCCGCGTTGAGGATCTTGCCCGGGTACATGATCGGCGGGCGCGTCCGCAGCTCGCCCACGTCGTAGACGTAGTCGGCCCGGCCGTCGCCCGTGAGCTGGTCGTTGCCGACCACGTAGTTGACGATCTCGTACAGGCGGTACTTCAGGCCGTAGTCCCAGCGCCCGATCAGCTCCAGCACGTCCTCGGGCATCGGCACGTGGGAGTACTCGGGATGCGTCTCCAGTACGAGGGCGGCCACCTCGATGTCGATGACCAGGCTGTCGCGCAGCACGAGGCCCACGTGCGGCACGCCGTGGATGTCGAAGGTGCCGACCTTGAACGGTTCTACCGACTCGACGCCGGGCCCCTGCGCCACGGGCGCAGGCGCGGTGAGCAGGGCGATGACTGCCGCCAGGATCAGGATTCGTCGCATGGTTCTCCCTTGTGGGTAGCGGAGCGTTGCCGTTGAGCGCCTCCGGTTGTACTCCCGGCCCGCCGGCCTGTCAAGACGGGGCGCCGCGCCGGGCAGGACCGCGGCTCTCAGGAGCCTGCCTGCGCCAGGCTCTCCGCCCAGGTCTCGACCATCCCGCTCGAGGCCAGCCACAGCCCGCCGTCGACGACCAGGGTGACGCCGGTGACGAACGCCGCGGCGTCGGAGCAGAGGAAGAGCGCCGCGTCGCACACGTCGCTCAGCGCCCCGAGCCTGCGCAGCGGCGTCCGCTCCGCCGCGCGGTCCTTCGCGGCGCCGACGAGCAGCCGGCGCACGCCCTCGGTATCGGCGATGGGGCCGGGCGCGAGGCCGTTGACGCGGATGCCGTAGCGGCCCCACTCCACCGCGAGGACGCGCGTCAGCGCGTCCACGCCGGCCTTGGCCGCCGAGACGTGGAGCTGCGCGGCCGTGCCGAGGTAGTGCAGCGTGGCGCTGATGTTGAGCACCGCGCCGCCCTGCTTCCTGAGGTGCGGCAGCGCCGCCTTCGAGGCGTGAAACGACCCCTTCAGATCGATGTCCACCACCGCGCCGAAGCCGTTGGGCGAGAGGTCCTCGGCAAGGCAGAGGAAATTGCCGGCCGCGTTGTTCACCAGGATGTCGAGGCGCCCGTCCAGGGCGGCCGCCCGGTCGACGGCCTCGGCGACGGCGGCCGGATCGCGGACGTCGGCCTGAATCCCGGCCGAGAGCACCCCGCGCGCCCGGATCTCCTCCGCGGCCGCCTCGAGCGGCTCGGCGCGCCGGCCGAGGATGGCCACGTTGCAGCCGTGGCCGGCCAGGGCCAGCGCGATCCCGCGGCCGATGCCGGTCCCGCCGCCGGTGATCAGCGCGGTCCTGCCCTGCAGCAGATCAGGTTGAAACGCCATGGCCCGACTCCCCCTCCGTATACAATCGGCCTGCCTTGAAGCTGCTTGCCGCGCTCACCAACGCGTTCCCGCTGTGGGTGCTCGCGGCCACCGTGCTCGCGCTGGTCCGCCCCGGGCTGTTCACGTGGTTCAGCGGACCGCTCATCCCGCTCGGCCTCGGCATCATCATGCTGAGCATGGGCATGACGCTCGGCTTCGACGACTTCCGCCGCATCTCCCGCGAGCGCCGCCTCGTGCTGCCCGGCATCGCCCTCCAATATACGTTGATGCCGGCCCTCGGGTGGGGGCTCGGCGTCCTGTTCGACCTGCCCGCGCCGCTGGCCGCCGGCCTCATCCTCGTCTCCTGCTGCCCGGGCGGCACGGCCTCGAACGTCATCGCGTTCCTCGCCCGCGCCGACGTGGCGCTCTCGGTCACCATGACCGCCGGCTCCACGCTGCTGGCGGTCGTCATGACGCCGACGCTCACGGCCTTGCTGGCCGGGCAACGCGTCGACGTCCCGACGGCCGACCTCCTGCTCGACACCGTGCAGGTCGTCATCGTCCCCGTCGTCGCCGGGGCGCTGCTCAAGTGGCGCTTCCCGGAGGCGAGCCGGCGCATCCTGCCCGCGGCGCCGCTCGTCGCCGTCATCGCCATCACGCTGATCGTCGGCTCCGTCCTCGGCGCGGGCCGCCAGCAGGTCATCGACGCCGGCCTGCGCCTCCTGCTCGCCGTCGTCTGCCTCCACGCCGGCGGCTTCGCGCTGGGCTACCTGGCGGGCCGGCTGCTGCTCGGCCGCGAGCTCGCCGCGCGCACCGTGGCGATCGAGGTGGGCATGCAGAACTCCGGCCTGGGCGTCGTCCTGGCGCAGCAGAACTTCGCGAACCCGCTCGTCGCGCTGCCCAGCGCGCTGTCGGCGCTCTTCCATTCGCTGGTGGGCAGCCTCGCCGCCGCGATCTGGCGTGCGATGCCGCCGGCACGAACTCCGCAGTCACGTTGACCCGCGGAGTCGTGCCTCTCCAGGCACGGCAGAGCAGCAACGGGAACCGGGACCGACGATACAGGCGGTCGCCCGCGACGGCCGGCAACGGACGCCGATCAGGAGCCACCGCAGCCGAAGCGGGCTTCATCGTCCGCCGCTTCGACGGCTCGCGGTCGATCGAGGTCGATATCCGGACGCGGACCATGGCCGCCGACGGTAATCAGACGAAACGGCCTGGACGGCTCCACCGGCGGTCGACGCTTGAGTGCGTCGTCGAGCGTTCTCATGATTCGGTTCGATCGGCTCCCGGCACCCGCGGATCTGACCGAGCCGTTCGGCCGCCAGCTTGCCTTGGACCGCCTTGGCCTCGAGCTCTTGCCGGTGGGCCGCCTGGCGCTCGGCCATCGCGACAATCCGCTCCGCGCAGCCGTCGAATGCCTCGTTGTACTTGGAGAGGGCACCCGGGGGTGGAAGCGGCCCCTGAAAGGACGCGCTAACGGAGATTTCCTCGATGCCCCGCGGACCTCTCGGTTGTCCGAGCGGGTTGAGCGCTATCGGGCCGTGTCGCCGCCACTGACTTGGCGCGCCGTCTTCGGCTCACGGTCGACCCTCTTCATCGCGTCCGCGAGATCCTGACCCGTGACACACCAGTTGCCGTAGAGTGCCCGAGCGTCTGCCATCTCGTCGGAGGGACTGTCGTTGTAGACGTCGTACTGCCCGAAGAGGCTGCCGAGCCGAGCCACTCCGGACCAGACGGACGGCATGGCGAAGAAGAAATCGGATCTCATAGCGTCACCCCGCCGCCGCGACCGCCCGGGACACCAGCGCGCGCACGCGCGGCTCGAGCTCCAGCGCGAACGCGGCCGCGCGGCCGCGCTCCGACATCTTGCGCCAGGTCTTGCCCAGGATGTCCTCAAGCTTGGCGTCGTCGTGCTGCGACGCAAAGGCGGGCAGGTAGTAGCGCAGGAAGACCAGGCAGGCGACGTCCTCGAGGAGCTGGACCTGCGGATCGGCCTTGAGCCGCTCCTTGCGCAGCAGCGCCCCGACCCGCGCGATGGTGTCGTCTCCGTAGCCGACCTCGCGCAGGATCGTGCCGGCCGTCTCGGCGTGGAAGCGCGCCAGGTCGGTGCGCCAGCGGCGGTAGCCGTCGCGTCCCCCCGGGTAGGTGTCGCGCGGCACGGTCCAGCGGCGGATGTGCTGGCAGCGGACGGCGAGGCGGACCGCCTCGGGCGCCTCCGGCACGAAGCTATCGAGGGTCGCGGTCATGCGCCGGGCGTAGACCAGCTCGCGCGGCTGCTCCGCGCCGTCGACGAGCTCGCGGTTGGGATCGTCGGCATTGGCCCGATCGAAGCGGGCCAGCGCCTCGCGCAGCCGCGCCGCCTCGGCCGCGCTCCCCTCAGATGTCTCCGGCGACATACCCTTCCTTCTCGAGGTGCAGCACGATCTGCTGCGCCGCCTCCTCGGCCGTCAGCCGGGTCGTGTCGATGGCGATGTCGGCGTCGTCCGGCTCCTCGTAGGGGTCGGAGATGCCGGTGAACTCCTTGATGATGCCCGCGCGCGCCTTGGCGTACAGCCCCTTGCGGTCGCGCTGCTCGCACACCTCGAGCGGCGTCGCCACATGCACCAGGATGAAGCCGCCCAGCGGCTGCACCATCGACCGGACATCCTTGCGCACGGCGTCGTACGGGGCGATCGGCGCGCAGATGGCGATGCCGCCGTTCTTGGTGATCTCGGACGCCACGTAGCCGATGCGCCGGATGTTGATGTCGCGGTGCTCCTTCGAGAAGCCGAGCTCGCTCGACAGGTGCTTGCGGACGAGGTCGCCGTCGAGCAGCGTCACGGGCCGCCCGCCCAGCTCGAGGAACTTGACGAGCAGCACGTTGGCGATGGTCGACTTGCCCGACCCAGACAGGCCGGTGAAGAAGACGGTGACCCCCTGGTTGTGCCGCGGCGGGTGGCTCCGCCGCAACTCCCCGGCCACGTCGGGGAACGTGAACCAGCCCGGGATGTCCTTGCCGCCGGCCAGCCGCTCGCGCAGCTCCGTGCCCGAGAGGTTCAGCGTGCGGGCGCCCTCGGGGACCTCGTCCACCGGCGCGTAGGAATCGCTGGCCTCGACGTAGACCATCATCCGGAACGGCACCATCGTGACGCCGAGCTCGGCCTCGTGCCGGCGCAGCAGCTCCTGGGCGTCGTACGGACCGTAGAACGGCGTGCCGGACGAGTCGCTGCCCGGCCCGGCGTGGTCGCGGCCGACGATGAGGTGCGTGCAGCCGTGGTTCTTGCGGATGATCGCGTGCCACACCGCCTCGCGCGGGCCGCCCATGCGCATCGCCAGCGGCAGCAGCGACAGCAGCGCCGTCCGGGCCGGATAGCGGTGCAGCAGCGCCTGGTAGCAGCGCACGCGGGTGTAGTGGTCGACGTCGCCCGGCTTCGTCATCCCCACCACCGGATGAATCAGCAGGTTGGCCTCGACCTCCTTCGCCGCGCGCAGCGTCAGCTCCTGGTGCGCCCGGTGCATCGGGTTGCGCGTCTGGAACGCCACGATGCTCGTCCACCCCAGCTTGGCGAACTCGGCCCGCAGCTCCCGCGGCGAGTGGCGCAGGAGCCGGTAGTCGTAGTGCGTCACCGGCTGCACGCCGGTCAGCGTCCCGCCGACGTAGTACGGCTGCGTGCGCTCGAGCAGGTGCGCCACGCCCGGGTGCTCCGGGTTCGCGGAGCCGAAAACGGCCTCGGCCTCGGCCTGGCGATCGGGCCGCCAGACGTCCTCGACCTGCAGCGCCGCCAGCATGACGCCCTCGGGGTCGCGCAGCGCCAGGCTCGCGCCGGGCGCGAGCTTCGATGCCAGCGCCTCGGAGACGTCCAGCGTGATCGGCATCGGCCACAGCGTGCCGTCGGCGAGACGCATCTCCGCGCACACGCGCTCATGGTCGCCCCGTGTCATGAAGCCGGTGAGCGGCGAGAAGCCCCCGTTGAGCAGCAGCTCCAGGTCGCACAACTGGCGGGGCGTGAGGTCGTGGGACGGCCAGTCGCGCGATTCGGCCCTCAGCGCGGCGGCGCGGTTCTCGTCCACGATCAGGTTCACGAGCTTTCCGCCATGCGGCGGGATGAGGTGGTCGGCCAAGGCAAGCGTCTCCTGTTGACGGTGAGCGGGACGAAGGGAACCGTTGAGGGTATCACGAAGACCCGCGCGGCGGCCGGGCAGCGGGCGCTGGCGGGCCTGGCCGCAACCCGAGCACGAAGCGGTCGTTGCGTAGCGAGGGCTTGTTGTAGGTGAGCGGACTCGGGTGCGGCTCGCCCTCCGCGGAGTGACGGTAGACGCAGTCGCCGGCCCCGACGTCCCACTCCATGGTGGGGCCCAGCCGCGGGTAGATATCCGCCCGGCCCTCGGCGAGCAGGCAGAACTTGAGCGAGCTGCCGACCTGCAGCCGCTCCCTGATCGTGTACCCCGCCAGGAAGTCCTCGAGCTCCGGGCTCGGATGCGAGCGGCTCTCGACCACCCGCAGCGGCTGGCGCGGATCGGCGAGGCGCGAGCGGATGCGCTCGGGCTCCCGCCCCCGGCGCAGCTTCCACGCGCCCTGCCGCCGGGCCGCGTAGTAGCAGACGCCGAGCGCCGGCGCGGCCACGGCCCCGAGCACCGGCTCGCCTGCCTCGATCAGCGCGATGTTGACGGTGAACTCGTCGGTCCGCCGCAGGAACTCCTTCGTGCCGTCCAGCGGATCGACCAGCCAGAAGCGCCGCCAGCCGCGCCGCTCCGCGTGCGCCGGCAGCGGGGCCTCCTCCGACAGGTACGGGATGGCGGGATCGAGCGCCGCCAGGCGGGGTCGAATCACGTCCTCGGACGCCATGTCCGCCGCCGTCACGGGCGATCCGTCCTGCTTCCGCCGCACCCACGCGCCGCTGTCCCGATAGAGCCGGAGCACGGCGTCACCCGCGTCCGACGCGACGGCGGCGACCTCCCCGATCGAGATGGCGCCAGTCATGCAACCCTTCAGTGTAACCCCGCAAGGCGCGCACGGCGCGCCGCGGCGGAAGCGGCGCGGGGCGAAGGGGGCCCCGCAAGCGAACGCCGGGGGCTTGGGGCGCAGCCCCATCCGGAGGAGGCCGCACTTGACCGGCGGGATACCATCGTTGGTCGGCGCCGCGGGAGCCCACACCACATGGCCAGATTCAAGTTCGGACCGGGGCTGCTCGTCTCCGCGGCGTTCATCGGCCCGGGCACCATCGTCACCGCGAGCACCGCGGGCGCCGGCTACGGCGCCGCCCTGCTGTGGACGATCGTCTTCTCGGTCGCGGCCACCATCGTGCTCCAGGACATGGCGGCGCGCGTGGGCATCGCCGGACGCCAGGGCCTCGCGGAATCCATCCGGGCGAGCATCGCCTCGCCGCTGCTCAGGAGCACGCTGATGGCGCTCATCGCGGCGACGCTCCTGGTGGGCAACGCCGCGTTCCAGGCCGGCAACCTGCTCGGCGCGTCGGTCGGCCTGAACCTGTTGACCGGCCTCCCGCTGGGCGTCATCGTGGCGTCGCTGGGCGCGCTGGCCGGCGGCCTGCTGCTGACCGGGCGCTACCGGACGATCCAGAATGCCCTGATCGCGCTGGTCGGGCTGATGAGCGTGGTGTTCTGCGGCGTGGCCGCCCTGACCGCGCCCAGCCTCGGCGAGCTGGCCCGCGGCGCCCTCGTGCCCAGCGTGCCGCCCGGCGGGCTGCTCGTCGTGCTGGCGCTGATCGGCACCACCGTCGTCACGTACAACCTGTTCCTGCACGCGAGCACCGCGCTGGAGCAGTGGCCCGATCCGGCGCGGGTCGAGGAGAACGTCAGGGAAGCGCGTCTCGACACGATCTGCTCGATGATCCTGGGCGGGCTCGTCACCGCGTCGGTGCTGGTCACGGCCATGCCGCTCCAGGGCCTCGGCGGAAACGTCGACGCGGCGGCGGTCGGCCAGCGGCTCGAGCCGCTGCTCGGCCCGGCCGCCCCGCTCCTGTTCGGGGCGGGGCTGTTCGCCGCCGGCCTGACGTCGTCGATCACCGCCCCGCTGGCCGCCGCCTACGCGGCCGCCGGCGCGTTCGGCTGGACGCCGGACCTGAAGAGCGCCCGGCTGCGGATGCTCGGCGGCTTCGTGCTGATCAGCGGCGTGCTGTTCGGGGTGCTGTTCGGCGGGTCGCCCTACCAGGTGATCATCCTGGCGCAGGCGGCGAACGCGGTGGTCCTGCCCATCCTGCTCGTGCTGCTGCTGGTCATCGCGAACCGCGCCGACATGGTGGGCCGCTTCCGGAACACCCGGCTCGTCAACGTGCTGGGGATCCTCGTCGTGCTGGTGATCGGCACGCTGTCGGTCATCCAGCTGGCGCGCCTCACCGGCCTCGTGGGCCAGGCGTCTGCGCCGTAGAACCGCAGGGCGCGCACAGCGCGCCCCGGCGGGAGCGGCGCGGGGCGCAGGGGCCCCCGCAAGCGGACGCCGGGGGTTCGGGGCGCAGCCCCGTCTGATAGAAGCTAGCGCCAGCGCAGCAGGCGCCGCTCGAGCCGTTCGGCGCAGGCGAACAGGAGCAGCACGACGGCCATGATCAGGAGGATCAGCGCGATGGTCAGCGCGGCGTTGTAGGTGCTCTGCGCGAACTGCAGCAGGTAGCCCAGCCCGCGGCTGGACGCCACGAACTCGCCGACCACCGCCCCGGTGAACGCGAACCCCACGGCGACCCGGAAGCTCCCCAGCACCCAGCTCGTGACCGACGGCACGTACACCTCGCGGATCAGGACCCGCCGGCCGCCGCCCAGGGTCCGGACCCGTTCGACCAGCCGCCGGTCCACCTCCCGGAAGCCGTTGTAGACGGCGAAGAAGATGAGCACGGCGACGAGGATCGTGGCGAGCGCCAGCTTGGACGCCAGGCCGATGCCGAGCCAGATGACGAACAGGGGCGCCAGAATGACGCGGGGTATCGCGTTGAGCAGGATCATGACCGGCTCGAGCAGGTCGGCGACGAGCGGCGCGAGCGCGGCGGCGAAGCCGAGCGCGATGCCCAGCACGAGACCGACGAGCAGGCCGGCGAACGCGGCGGCGGCAGTCGCGCCCAGGTGCGGCCAGAGGTCGCCGCCGGCGGCCAGGTCGAGCAGGACGCCCGCGACGGCCGACGGCGGGGGCGCGTAGAACGGGTCCAGCAGGCCCGCGCGCGACGCCGCCTCCCACCCCGCGAGCAGGGACAGCAGCGCGGCGGCGCGGCGGACGGGCGGCGACCGGCGCCAGTCCTTCATGACGGCGCCGGCTGCGGCGACGCTTCCGCCGCCAGCTCCTCCCAGAGCCGCCGCAGGAGCGGCCCGAAGGCGGGATGCCCGCGCGCCTCCAGCACCCGCCGCGGGCGCGGGATCCCGACGCGGTGGCTGGCGCGGATGGCGGCGCGCGGCCCGTGGCCCAGCACGTGCACGACGTCGGACGCGCTGATCGCCTCCTCCAGGTCGTGCGTCACCAGCAGCACGGTGAGCCGCTCGCGCTCGACCCACTCGAGCAGCTCCTGCGTGATGCGCGTCCGCACGATGGCGTCGAGGGCGGCGAACGGCTCGTCCATCAGCAGCAGCCGGGGCCGCAGGGCCAGCACCTGCGCGATAGCCACCCGCTTGCGCTGGCCGCCGGAGAGCTGACCGGGATAGCGGTCGCCGTAGCCGGCCAGGCCCATCATCCCCAGCCAACCATCGGCCTGCTCGTCCGCCCCGGCCGGCGCGACGTCCCGGATGCGCAGCCCGAGCGCGACGTTCTGGCGCGCCGTGCGCCACGGCAGCAGCGCGTCGTCCTGGAACAGGAAGCCGACGTCGCGCGGCCCGACGTCGAGCTCGACCGTGCCGCGCAGCGGCTCCAACAGGCCCGCCACCACCCGCAGGATGCTGGTCTTGCCGGAGCCGGAAGGACCGCCGAGCGTGGCGAACTCCCCCGCCGCCACGTCGAGATCGATGCCCTCGAGCACCGGCTCTCCGCCGTAGCCGACCGCCAGCCCGCTGATCCGCAGCATGGGCTTCACCACGGGCTCTCAGCCGGCCAGGGCGCCTGCGTCCAGCAGGTCCTCCAGCGCCACCTGTCCCGGCTGCAGCAGGCCGGCGACCTCCTGCGCGCGCAGCACCCGTCCGGCGGCCTCGACGTCCACGGCGACGCGTTCGGGATACAGCGACTGCCGGTAGCGCTCGACGACCGTCTCGAGGCGGCCGACGTCCCCGCCGGCCACGAGCGCCGCGGGCAGCGCCGCCACGATCTCGGCCGGCGGCAGCCTCCGGGTATCGGCCAGGCCCGCGGCCAGCGCGGCCGCCAGCCTCCGTATCTCGGGCAGGCGCGCGTCGCGCTCGGCCGCGCGCACGGAGACGCCCATGAACGCGTACGGACCGCCCAGATGGCGCCGCGCCTCCTCGATCTCCATGAAGTTGACCAGCTCGCTGCCGCCGGCCTCGACGATCAGCGACAGGGCCGGCTCCTGCAGCATCGCCGCGTCAACCTGGCCGATCCGCAGCGCGTCGAACACGTTGGTGCCGATGGCGGCGAACTGCACGGCGCCGGCGTCGGCGCCCGCCTGATCCAGCAGGAACAGGAGCAGGGCGTGGTCGGCGTTGCCGAGGGCGGAAATCCCCACGGTCCGGCCCTCCAGCGCCGCCACCGAGCCGACGGCGCCGGCCTGCGCCGGGGCCGTCGCGAGCGCGAACAGCGGCAGCCGCCCGGTGGACGCCACCCGGCGGATCGGGGCCCCGTTGGCGGCCGCCTGCAACGCGACGTCGAACGACGTGCCGGCATAGTCGACCGCGCCGCCCACCAGCGCCTGCATGGCGGCGTTCCCGCCGCGGGTGTAGATGAGCTCGACGGCCAGCCCCTGCGCGGCGAAGTGCCCGCGCACCCGCGAGACCTCGTAGGGCACGACGCACAGGAGCTGGCCGCAGAAGGCCAGCCGGACGGCGTCCGCGCCGTCCGGCCGGTCACCGCCGCAGCCGCTGACCGCGACGGCCCCGGCCGCGCACGCGAGGCTCTTGAGCGTGGTGCGCCGATCCCACCCGGCGCCCGGCGCCGGCCAGCGACCGTCCGCCGCGTCCGACCCGGCCGGCGCTCCGGAAACCGGCCCCAGCAGGTTCGGATTCGTGGCCTCGCAGCAGCCCATGGCGGGGACCATACCACGGGGCGCCGAGCCTGCTACGATCCGAAGGCCCCATGACTTCCGTCGCACCGTCGAGCTGGCCGAGCACCGAGCGCGCGCGCGCGGCGACCATCCTCGTCGCCGTGCTCCTCATGCTGGCCATCGACGCGCTCCCGGAGCCCGCGCCGATCGCGCGCGGCGACGAGCTGATCACGCTGACCGGCCCCGGCAAGGCGTGCCTCGCGATTCTCGCCTTCGCGATCACCCTGTGGGTCACCGAGGCTGTCCCGTTCGCCGTCACGGCCCTGTTCGTCCTGCTGCTCATCCCGGTCCTGGGAATCGCCGACTATCCGACGGCGGTCCGCGCCGGCTTCGGCAACACCCTGATCACCTTCTTCATCGGGGTGCTGCTGCTGTCGACGGGCTTCACGCGCTCGGGGCTCGGGACGCGGCTCGTGCTGTACGTGCTGCGCGTCGTCGGGACCCGCACCGACCGCGTGCTGCTCGGCTTCCTGGTGGTGGGCGCGCTGCTGTCGATGTGGATAACCGACATGTCGGTGGCGGCCGTGCTCCTGCCGCTGGGCGTGGGCGTGCTGCGCGACGCGCGGCTCGAGCCGCTAAAGAGCAACTTCGGGCGCGCGCTGATGATCTCGTGCGCCTTCGGCCCCCTCATCGGCGGCATCGGGACGCCGGCCGGCGCCGGGGCGAACCTGGCCGCCGTCGGCTACCTGCGCGAGCTGGCCGGCGTCGAGATCACGTTCCTGCGCTGGATGGCGTACGGCGTGCCGGCCTCGCTGCTCATGATCCCGGTCGGCTGGCGCCTGCTGCTGCGCGCCTTTCCGCCCGAGCTGGACCGGCTGCCGATCCGCGACGCCGAGATCGCCGGCAGGCTGGCGGCGCTCGGGCGCCCGACGCGCCTCGAGATCTGGACGCTCGCCGTCTTCGCCGGCACCATCACCGTCTGGCTGACGACGCCGCTGCTGGCCGGCTGGACGGGCGGCCTGATCGATCCGCCGCCGCAGGCGGTGGCCCTCGGCGGCGGGCTGCTGCTGTTCCTGCCCGGCCTGCGCGTGCTGGTCTGGAAGGAAGCTCAGCGCGACATGGACTGGGGCGGGGTCATCCTCATCGTGGCCGGCCTGTCGCTGGGCGTGATGGTGTTCGAGACCGGCGCGGCGCGCTGGCTGGCGCAGGTGATGCTGGGACGGCTGGCGCTCGTGCCGGACGTCCTGCAGCCGTTCGTCATCGTCCTGGTGGTGGCGGCGCTGCACCTGCTGTTCTCGAGCAACACCGTCACCGGCGCCATCATCATGCCGATCCTGATCGCCCTGGCCCAGGACCTCGGGCTCGACGTCTGGACCGTGGCCGCGCCGGCCGCGTTCACCTCGTCGCTCGCCTTCATCCTCGTGACCGAGAGCCCGACGAACGTGCTGCCCTACTCGGCCGGCTACTTCTCCATCCGGGACATGGCGCGGGTCGGCATCGTGATGACGGTGGCGGCCGCCGCGTGCGTTACGATCGCGATCGTGACCGTGCGCAGCCTCGGCGGCGGGTAGGAGGAGGAATCGTCGGGCGCAGATTCTCGCCCGTCGGACATGAGAAACCCCGGCCAATGGCGAAATCTGGCGGTAGTGTTCCTCTGGTCGATGTTTCCGGCCTGCGGCATGACATTCATCGGCTACTCGTACTGCTGTTCGCAGATGAGAAATTGGCTCAGGTTGATGCCTTCAGTGATCTGTCCAACGACTATCACGAAAGAGAGGTCAACCGCCTGTTGATATGGATATCGATTGCCAGCCAACAATTGCTCGATATCGACGCGGGCAGCGAAGGTCAGATCTGTGGACGGATTTGTGCTAACTATCCGGAAGGCAATTGGCGGGATCTGACATTTCGCCGAGCCTGCGATACCATCATTCACGCTGTCGAAATCATACCCTACGAGGTGAGTGAGACCGACGAAGGTCAAGAGGAACGCGAATATTACGAGGGCAAGATAACCATCCGCGGACGAAGAAAGAGAAGCGGCAGGAACGTCACTCGTGCAGAGATACACTTCCAGAAATTCGCCGAATGCTGTACACTGCTGGCCGGCGGCTTCTTGAAGGACTGAGCAGAAATGCCGACGAGCAGAACGACCTACAAGTATCACTTCAAGTTGGGCAACAGGATTGTCCACACAGGCATCACGAACGACATCGACCGACGCGAACAGGAGCACAGGCAGCAACCTGGATGGGAGACCGGCCACATCCGTCAGGTGGGACGCCGGACGACGCGCGATGCGGCGCTGGACTGGGAGAGCGAACAACGAGACCAGGGAAAGCCAACTGGTCCATAGCCTCCGGAGGACGCCATGAGCTGGAGCAACGCGCTCGTGAAATCAGCGGTCGGATACGGCGCGGCGCTGGTCGTCGCCGCAGCTGCGGGCGGGGCGCTGCCGGCGGCGGCGCAGGACGTCCCGCGCTACGAGCTCGATCCGCTGTGGCCGAAGCTGCCGTTCGGCGAGCGCTGGCTCACCGGCGGGCTGGGCGGCATGTGCGTCGGCGGCGGGGACCGCGTCCTCATCCTCAACCGGCAGAACGTCGTCCCGGCCGACCTGGACGGCGCCCGCCTCGCGCCGCCGGTGATCGAGCTCGACCCCGAGGGCAACGTGGTCCGGGCCTGGGGCGATCCGGCGCTGAGCGGCGACCGGCTGCACGACTGCCACGTCGACGCGCACGGGAACGTCTGGATCGTCGCGGCCGACACCGGCGTGGTGCAGAAGTACTCCGCCGACGGCAGCGAGCTGCTGCTGCAGATCGGCGAGACCGGCCAGTACGACTCGTCGGACGGGACGCGCGAGGGTCGGCCCCTGAACTCCGATCGCGCCCAGTTCTTCCTGCCGGCCAGCCTCGACGTCGATCCGCAGACCGGCGACGTCTACGTGGCCGACGGCGAGACGCCCGCGGGCAACTTCCGCATCGCGGTGCTCGACCGCGACGGGCGGTTCCTCCGGCAGTGGCCGCTGCACCGGACCGACGGCGAGCGGGACATCGTGCCGCTGCCGCACTGCCTGCGGCTGTCCAACGACGGGCTGGTGTACGTCTGCGACCGGCGGGCCGACCGCGTGCAGGTGTTCGACCGGATGGGCAGGTTCGTGCGCAACATCGACGTGCCGTTCCACCCGGTCACCCCGCGCGGCGGCGAGCGCAGCGGCACCCGCGGCACCGCCGTCGTGCTCGCATTCTCCCCCGACCCGCAGCAGCGCCTGCTGTTCGTCCTCAACCAGAACAGCGTCATGGTCGACGTGCTCGACCGCCGCAGCGGGGAGGTCCTGACGAGCTTCGGCGGCGGCCCGGGGCGCTACCGCGGCCAGTTCACGCTGCCGCACGGCATCGGCGTCGACTCGGCCGGCAACGTCTACGTGGCGGAGCAGGAGGGCCGGCGCATCCAGAAGTTCACCCGCGTCGGCCCGTGAGCGGCTGCGCGGGCCGGCGACCCTGGCGCGGGAGCTCCCGCCGTGCGGGGCCGACCGGACGCAGCGGACCGAGCGGCGGTGGACGCCCCCGCAAGACAAGGAGAGAAGCCATGTCGGACGCAGGTCGACTTGAAGTGAAGTTGCTCGCCGCGGCGCTGGCGTGCCTGCTGCTAGCTGCCGGGGCGGCCATCCAGGGCCAGTCGTCGACGACCAACCCGTACCGGGCGACGTTCGGCTGGGAGCAGCTCCCCGCGGGGCGCGTGCTCGGCACGGTGAGCGGCGCCTTCCCCGATCCGGACGGCCGGCACCTGTGGATCCTGGACCGCTGCGGCGCGAACCAGTGCGCCGGCTCGGACCTCGACCCGATCCTGAAGTTCGACCTCGAGGGCAACCTCGTCGACAGCTTCGGCGCCGGGCTGTTCGGGTTCCCGCACGGCTTCTTCCTGGACCACGAAGGCTTCCTGTGGGTGACCGAGGGCGGCTCGCACGGCGACTCGCGCGCCACGCCGGGCGAGCAGATCGGCATCGGCCACCAGGTGCTCAAGCTCGACCAGCAGGGCGAGGTGGTCATGCGCCTGGGCGAGGCGGGCGTCTGGGGCGACGACGAGCACCACTTCAACGGGCCGTCGGGCGTGGTCGTGGCGCCCAACGGCGACATCTGGATCGCGGACGGGCACCGCGGCGGCAACAACCGCATCGTCAAGTTCTCGAAGGACGGCACGTTCCTGCTGGCGATCGGCGGCGGCGTCGGCTCGGAGAGCAAGGAGGCCGCCCGCTTCAGCGACCCGCACGACATCAAGATGGACTCGCGGGGCCGCGTGTACGTCGCCGACCGCGGCAACAGCCGCATCCAGGTGTTCGATGCCGACGGGGAGCTCCTGCACATCTGGACGCACTACGGCAAGCCGAGCGGACTGTTCATCGACCGCAACGACATCCTGTATGCCGGCGACGGCCTCTCCGGCATGGTCCGCACCGGCCCGCCCGACAACTGGCGCAGCAACCTGGGCTGGGAGAAGGGCATCCGCATCGGCAGCCTGAAGACCGATCAGGCCTGGGTGACGCACTTCATTCCGCATCACGAAGTGGACGTCGGCGCCGGCGTCGAGTTCCTGGGCGTGGACTTCGACGGCAACATCTACGCGGGCGAGGTCAGCCGCCGGCGGCTCGTGCGCTACGTGCTGCACCGGCCGTCCGAGCTGCTCGGGTTCTGACGGTCCCCGCGGCATGGAGCTGTCGGCGTACGGGCGGCGGCTGCTGCGCGACTCCGGCCCGCGGTCGCTGATGGCGGACCTCGGCGCGGTCGCGGAGGCCGGCGGCGAGATCATGAACCTCGGCGGCGGCACGCCGAGCCTCATCCCGGCCGCCGAGGCGGTGTTTCGCCGCCACATGCAGCGTCTGCTGCAACCCGGCGGCGCGTTCGGGCGCGCGATAGGCACCTACGGCGGCCCCGACGGCGATCGCGGCTTCGCCCGCGCCCTGGCCGGCCTGCTGCGGCGCGAGCTCGGCTGGGCGGTCGGCCCGCGCAACATCGCCCTGACCAACGGCAGCCAGTCCGCCTTTCTGGCCCTGTTCAACCTCCTCGCCGGTCCGGGCGGCGGCGAGCGCCCGGCCCGCCGCGTCCTGCTGCCGCTCGCCCCGGAGTACATCGGCTACGCCGACGTCGGCTTCACGCCGGGGCTGTTCACCTCGCGCAGGCCCGCCATCCACGACCTCGGCGACAAGCTCTTCAAGTACGGGGTGGACTTCGAGGGACTGGACGCCATCGAGGACATCGGCGCCATCTGCCTGTCGCGTCCCACCAACCCGACCGGCAACGTCGTCACCGACGCGGAGGTCGAGCGCCTGCGCGCTGCCGCAAGCGCCCGCGGCGTGCCGCTCGTCCTGGATACCGCGTACGGGTCGCCGTTCCCCGACATCGTGTTCGGCGCCGCAACGCCGGTCTGGGACGAGCGGACGGTCGTCTGCATGAGCCTGTCGAAGCTCGGGCTGCCGGGGCTGCGGACCGGCATCGTCATCGCGAACGAGGCGATCATCGAGGCGCTCGTCGCGGCCACGGCCATCTTCTGTCTCGCGCCGGGCAGCCTCGGCCCGGCCCTGGCCACCGATCTGGTCGCCAGCGGCGAGGTGCTCGCGCTCGCCCGCGACGTCATCCGGCCGCACTACGCGGCCCGCGCGCAGCGCGCCGTCGATCGGCTCCGCGCCGGTCTCGAGGCGTACGACGTGCGGATCCACAAGCCGGAGGGGGCGTTCTTCCTGTGGCTCTGGATGCCGGGCCTGCCCATCACCAACGCCGCGCTCTACGAGCGGCTCAAGGTGCGCGGCGTCATCGTCGTGTCGGGACACTATTTCTTCCCGGGGCTCGAGGACGACGACTGGCGGCACAAGCGCGAGTGCATCCGCATCAGCTACGCCGACGACTGGGGGCGCATCGAGCGCGGCCTCGACATCATCGCCGACGAGGTGCGCCGGGCGTACGACGGCGGGGCCGCCGCTGCGCCGCGCTGACGCCGATCAGCGGGGGCGTCGAGAAGAACCCCGGTCGGGGTCGTAGAACGGGGCGTCGCCCTTGATGGTCACGCGGTAGCCGTGGCGGGTCTCCGGGTAGTAGTCCCAGATGGCCAGGTGCTGGGCGCAGCGGTTGTCCCAGAAGGCGACCGAGTGCCGGCGCCACTGGAAGCGGCAGTGGTAGTCGGGCCGCGCGCAGTGCCTGAAGAGAAACGCCAGCAGCGCGTCGCTCTCGGCGAGCGGGAGCTCCTTGATGCGCGTCGTGAACCCCTCGTTGACGTAGAGCGCCGGCCGGCCGGTGACCGGATGCGTGCGGACGACCGGATGCTCGGCCGACGGGTAGCTGCCGTCCCGCAGGTCCCCGGCGCCGTAGCGGCCGCGGTAGTACTGCTCGCCCTCGTGGACCGCGGTCAGCCCGGCCAGCATGCGCTGCATGCGGTCCGAGAGCCCCTCGTACGCCGCGTACATGCTGGAGAACAGCGTGTCGCCGCCCGCCGAGGGCAACTGGACGATCCGCAGGATGCTGGCCATCGGCGGCTCGACGTCGCACGAGACGTCCGAGTGCCAGAGGCTCCCGGCGACGAACTCGACCTTGTCGTCGCCGTGCACGACGAGAATCTCCGGATGCTCCGCGTCCTTCGGTGCGGCCGGGTGAATGTGCAGCTCGCCGAACCGGCGCCCCAGCGCCTTGTGCTGCTCGAACGTCAGGTCCTGGTCGCGAAAGAACAGGACGAGGTGCTGCGCCCAGGCGTCCTTCAGCGCCGCCAGCACGGCGTCGTCGAGCGGCCGGGTCAGGTCGACGCCCGACACCTCGGCGCCAATGGCCGGGGTGACCGGCTGAATCCGCAACGCACTCGCCTGCACGGCCGGCTCTGGAAGGTTGGACATGGCGCTGCCCGATTATAGCGATCCCGTTGCTATACTGCGGCCTGGGCGATGGACTCCGCCAGGCGCGCACGGCGCGCCTGGCGGGAGCGGCGCGGGGCACAGGGGTCCGCTAGATGAGCGCTCGTCTCACCGCGGTCGGCGTCGGTCTCGCGTGTCTCCTCGCCGCCGGCTGCAGCGCACCGCAACTGCCCGCCGCATCCGCACCCGCCGCGCGCGACCGCGCGCAGAACCGGCAACTGCTGGTCGTGCTCGACGGCCTGCGGCCCGACTACGTCACGCCGGCGCTGATGCCGAATCTCCATGCGCTCGCCGGGCGCGGCGTCGTCTTCACGGATCATCACGCGGTCTATCCGACGGTGACGCGCGTCAACGCGGCCTCCATCTCCACCGGCGCCTACCCCGAGACGCACGGCCTGCTGGGCAACGCCGTCTTCTTTCCGCGCGTCGACGCCGCACGCTTCCTGAGCACGGCCGAGCGGGCCAACCTGCTGCGCATCGAGGACGTCGAGGCGGGGCGGCTGCTCACGGCGCCCACGCTCGGCGAGCGCCTGGCCGGGGCCGGGCTGCGCCTGCTCGTCGCCAGCGCCGGCTCCAGCGGCTCCTCCTATCTGCTCAACCACACGGTCGCCGGCGGCGGCATCATCCACTACGACTACGCGCTGCCGGCCGAGCTCGGCGAGGCCGTGCGCCGGCGGCTGGGCCGGCCCCCGCCCGCCGCGCTGCCCAACCGCGCCCGCAACCGCTACATCGTCGACGCGTTTCTCGAGGTCGGCCTCGACCACGTCGACCCCGCGGTCGCCATCGTCTGGCTGAGCGACCCCGATACGACCGCGCACGCCAGGGGCATCGGGCATCCGACCGCCGTCCTGGCGCTCCGCGCGGTGGACGCGGAGCTCGGCCGGCTGCAGGACGGACTGCGGGCCGCCGGCCGACTGGAGACGTTCAACATCTGGGTGACTTCCGACCACGGCTTCTCGACGCATACCGGCGGCGTCGACCTCGACGCCCTGCTGGCTCCCTTCGCCGGCGAGCTGCCGGACGGCACGCCGCGCATCGTCGCCGGCGGCGGGGCCATCTACGTGCGCGACGGCGACCCGGACACCGTGGCGCGCATCGTCGAGGCCCTGCAGGGCGCGGATCGGATCGGGGCCATCTTCACGCGCGACGGCCGCGTGCCGGGCACCCTGGGACTCGCCGACGCGCGCTGGGACCACGAACGCGCCGCCGACATCCTCTACTCGCCGGCCTGGACCGACGCCGAGAACCTCTACGGCTACCGCGGGACGAGCGCGGCGGGGGGCACGGCCGGACACGGCAGCGCGAGCCCGTACGACATCCACAACACGCTGATCGCTGCCGGCCCCGACCTCGCGGCCGGCAGCGTCGTCTCGCTGCCGACGTCGAACGTCGATCTCGCCCCCACCTTCCTCTACCTGCTCGGCCTGCCGGCCGCGCCGACCATGGCCGGGCGGGCGCTGATCGAAGCGCTGGCCGCGGGTCCCGACCTGCCGGCCGCGCGCGAGACGGGCGAGATCGCGGCGGCCACCCCCGACGGCCGCTACCGCGCGGTCGCCCGCACGTCGGCCGTGTTCGGCCGGCGCTACCTGGACGCCGCCACCGCGGAGCGCCCCTGACGACCCGGCGCCGGCCCCCGGCCGGCCCGCGGCCCCGGCTTGACGCAGGCCGCGGCCCTGTTCCAGAATAGGCGGGATGCGCACCCACGCGCGCTTCGGCGGCGCCTGTTGTTGCTGTTGTATGGAGGCCCCTCCGGGCCCCCGCGCCGCCGGTCGCGTCGTGTTGACGTAAGCCAGACACGCAAACAACCACTCAACGCACAAGACCGAAGGCCCGGGAGGCAAACGCTTCCCGGGCCTTTTTTTGTTGTCCATGGATTACGGACCCAGCCTGATCGGCCTGCTCGTCGGCGTCGTGGTCGGCGCCACGTCGACCGGCGGCGGCGCGCTCCTCACGCCGGCGCTCATCCTCATCTCCCACGTGCCGGCGTCGATCGCAATCGGCTCCGACGTCCTGATCGCAAGCGGGATGAAGCTGGTCGGCGGCGGAATCTATGCGCTCCGGGGCGAGGTGCACTGGCAGACCGTCGGGCGTCTCGCGCTCGGTTCCATCCCGGGGGCGGTCGCCGGCGTCTGGGTGCTCAACCGCCTGCCCGCGCACGTTCTCGATGCATACCTGACCCGCGGGCTCGGGGTCGTCCTGATTGCGGCGGGGGCGGCGGTGCTCGTCCGCTTCACCGCCGGCGCCCGGGCGCATCCGCGGCATGCGCCGCCGCCGCCGGTCACCGCCGCGCTCGGCTTCGCGACCGGCATGCTCGTGAGCATGACCAGCATCGGGAGCGGCTCGCTGCTGCTGTGCATCCTCGCGCTCTGCTATCCGCTGAGCGCCACCACGATCGTCGGCACGGACCTGGTGCATGCCCTGCTGCTCTCGTCGATAGCGACCGTCGGCCACGGGCTGGCGGGTCGCGTCGACGTCGCGCTCGCCGGCACGGTGCTGCTGGGAGCCGTACCCGGCGTGCTCATCGGCGCCCGACTGGCGACGGCCGTGCCCGAGCGCGCGCTGCGCGCCGGTCTCGCCGCCGTGCTGATCGCCATCGGCTTGCAGCTCGCACTCTTCAGCGCGTCGCCGGCCCGAGCCGAACCGGCGTCGCCGAGCCCGGAAACCGTCGCCTGCGGCTCCGATTGCCGCCCAACCAATCCTCCCGGCAGTCTGCGCCGTTCTACGGCGCAGACTGCCGGCGCCCAGGAGGGAAACGTCTCGTGGCACAGAGCACCCTGATTGCCCCGGCCGACGCCGGCATCGACAGCGACCGCCTCGACCGCCAGGCCGCGCTGCTCGAGCGGCGGACGCCGCTCGACGCGCTGCGCTGGGCGGCCGACCGGTACGCGCCCCGGGTGACGTTCGCGACCGGGTTCGGTCCGGAAGGATGCGTTCTGATCGACCTCATCGGCCGTCACCGCCTGCCGATCGACATCTTCACGCTCGACACCGAGCTGCTCTTCCCGGAGACCCGCGAGCTGTGGAACCGGCTGGAGCGGCGCTACGGGATCACGATTCGCGGCGTGACGCCGGCGCTGACGGTTGCCGGCCAGGCCGCGGCGCACGGCGAGCGCCTGTGGGAACGCGATCCCGGGCGCTGCTGCGAGCTGCGCAAGGTCGTGCCGCTGCGGGCGGAGCTCGCACGCGTCGATGCGTGGATCACCGCCATCCGGCGCGACCAGACGCCCCAGCGCGCATCCGCGCTCGTCACCGAGTGGGACGCGAAGTTCGACATCGTCAAGATCAACCCGCTGGTGCGGTGGACCAAACGGGACGTGTGGGCGCACATCCTCGCGCACGACGTGCCCTGCAACCCGCTTCACGACCAGGGCTATCCGAGCATCGGCTGCCAGCCCTGCACGGGTCCGGTCGAGGCCGGGGAGGACGAACGGGCCGGGCGCTGGCGCGGCAGCGCGAAGACCGAGTGCGGGCTGCACGGCCCGGCGCCCCCGGTGACGCCGGCGCCCCAGGAAGCGTAAGATGCTGTTTCCGGTCTTCCTGAAGCTGACGGGCCGCACCGTGCTGGTCGTCGGCGGGGGGCAGGTCGCCGCGGCGAAGCTCGGCGCCCTGCTGGCGGCCGGAGCCAGCGTGCGGGTGGTCGCCCCCGACGTGGAGGACGGGATCGGGCGGCGCGGCGTGACGATCGAGCGGCGGCCCTTCGAAGCGGGCGACCTGGACGGCGTCTGGCTCGTCGTCGCGGCCGCGACGCCGGAGGTCAACCGGCAGGTCGCCGCGGCGGCCGAGACGCGCCGCGTCTTCGTGAACGCGGTCGACGATCCGGCCAGCGCCAGCGCGTACCTCGGGGGCGTCGTCCGGCGGGCCGGCGTCACGTTCGCCATCTCGACCGACGGGCGGGCCCCGGCGCTGGCGGGACTCCTGCGCGAGGGGCTCGACGCACTGCTTCCGGAGGCGGACCTCGAGCAGTGGCTCGCGACGGCCGAGCGCGAGCGGCAAGCGTGGCGCGCACAGGGAACGGCGTTCGAGAAACGCCGGCCGCTCCTGCTCGACGCCCTGCTTCGCCGCTACCGCGGCGCCGCCGGTGTCGACGGCTGACGAGGAAGGACCAGCATCGCGAAGGGGTCCCCGCAAGCGGACGCCCGGGGTCGGGGCAACGCCCTCGGCTGGTACCTGAGGGGCCACCAACGCCATCGTCACGGTGGCCCCAAGGCGCGCACGGCGCGCCTCGGCGGGAGTGGCGCGGGGCGAAGGGGTCCCCGCAAACGGACGCCGGGGGTTCGGGGCGAAGCCCCGTCCAATGAGGATGACCGGATTCGTTTCGCTGGTGGGCGCGGGACCGGGCGACCCGGAGCTGCTGACGCTGCGGGCGGTGCAGCGGCTGCAGGCGGCCGACCTGGTGCTCTACGACGCGCTGGTGGCGCGCGAGATCGTCGCGCTCGCGCCCCATGCCCAGTGCTTCTGCGTGGGCAAGCGCGCCGGCGCCAAATCCGTCAGCCAGACTGCGATCCACCGGCTGCTGATTCGGGGCGCACGCCAGGGCAAGCGGGTCGTGCGGCTCAAGTGCGGCGACCCGTTCGTGCTCGGCCGCGGCGGCGAGGAGGCGCTCGCCGTGTGCGAGGCGGGCGTGCCCTTCGAGGTCGTGCCGGGCGTCACGAGCGTCGTTGCCGCGCCGGCGCTGGCCGGGGTGCCGTTGACGCACCGCGGCCTCGCCTCGGGCTTCCTGGTGGTTTCCGGCCACGCCGAGACCGTGTTCGGACCCGTCCTCGACATGGCGGCGCCGCACTCGGTGACGATCGTCGTGCTGATGGGACTGGCGGCGCGGCGGCAGATTGCGACCCGGCTCATGGGGCGCGGCTGGCGGCCGCGGACGCGCGCCGCCGTCGTGCTCGCGGCCGGCACGCGCCGCATGCGGACCTGGAGCGGGCGACTCGACGAGCTGGGAGCCGCCCCGCTCGATCTGTCCGGCCGGCCAGCCGGCACCATCGTCGTCGGCGACGTCGTGGGACTGCGTTCGCTGACCACCGCCGCCGAGCCGGACGGGCTCGCCCCGCCCGCGGCGGCGTCCGGCGGCTAGGAAGGCGCGCACCGCGAGCAGCGGCGGGAGCGGCGCGGGGCGAAGGGGCCCCCGCAAGCGGACGCCGGGGGCTTGGGGCGAAGCCCCATCTGGAGGAGGGGTGTGACGTGACGTGGAAACAGCAGCTGGCCGACAGCATGCCGGCGGAGCTCGCCGCCGAGATCGAGACGTTCGAGAGTCAGATCGCCCTGCGCAGCCAGGACAAGATCGACGAGAAGGTCTTCGCCGAGACGCGTCTGCGGCGCGGCGTCTACGGTCAGCGGTACGACAACGGCCGCCGCAACGACGGCACCGGCACGCGCCCGCTGGCGTACCCGGCAGACCGCATGACCAAGGGCCCGGAGACAGTCTGGGACGCGCCGGGCATGGTGCGGATCAAGATCCCGTTCGGCGGGCTCAATCCCGATCAGATGGACACGCTGGCCGACCTCGCCGAGGAGTACAGCGACGAGGTCTGCCATATCACGACGCGCCAGGACGTCCAGCTCCACTTCGTGCACATCGAGGACACGCCCGACCTCATGCGGCGCCTGGCGGCCGTCGGCATCACCACGCGCGAGGCCTGCGGCAACACGGTGCGGAACGTGACGGCGTGCCCGCTCGCCGGAGTCTGCCGCGACGAGACGTTCGACGTCACGCCGCACGCGCACGCCTGCATGCGCTTCCTGCTGGGCCATCCCGACTCGCAGGACTTCGGCCGCAAGTTCAAGGTGGCGTTCTCGGGCTGCAGCGAGCACGCCTGCGGGCTGGTGTCGATGCACGACCTGGGCCTGGTGGCGGCCACGCGCACCGTCGACGGCCAGTTGCGCCGCGGCTTCGTCACCTACGTCGGCGGCGGGCTGGGCGCCGTGCCCCACCAGGCCAAGCTGTTCGACGAATTCCTGCCGGAGGAGGAGCTCCTGCCGCTGGCGCAGGCGATCGCCCGCGTGTTCGCGCGGCTGGGCGAGAAGAAGAATCGCGCCCGAGCGCGCATCAAGTTCCTGGTCGCCCAGCTCGGCCTGGACGAGTTCAGGCGGCTGGTCCTGGAGGAGCGCGCCGGGCTGGCGGACGATCCGCGCTGGCGGGCGCACCTCGCGGCGGCGCCGAGCTACGGCGAGCAGCCGCTGAAGCCGGCGGCGGCGCTGAACGGCGGCGCCGTGCCGGCCGGATTCGCCGACTGGCTGCGGACCAACGTCTACCGCCAGCGCCAGGCCGGCTACGCGGTGGCGACGGTCACCCTGCCGCTCGGCGACCTGAGCGCCCGGCAGATGCGCGAGCTGGCGGCGATTGCCCGCCGCTACGTCGGCGACACCGTGCGCACGACGGTGGAGCAGAACATCGTGCTGCGCTGGGTCAGCGAGGCCGATCTGCCGGACCTGTACCGCGACCTGGCGGCGGCCGGGCTGGGCGAGGCCGGCGCCGGCACCCTGAGCGACGTGACGGCCTGCCCCGGGACCGACACGTGCAAGCTCGGCATCGCGTCGTCGCGCGGCCTCGCGGCGGAGCTGCGCGCCCGGTCGAGCACGCCGGCCGGACGGCCGCACGACGCGGTCGCCGGCCTGCGCATCAAGACGAGCGGCTGCTTCAACTCGTGCGGCCAGCACCATGTCGCCGACCTCGGGTTCTACGGCGTCAGCCGGACGGTGGACGGCTATACGGTGCCGCACTTCCAGGTCGTGCTCGGCGGCCAGTGGACCGCGAACGCCGGCGCCTACGGCCTGGCGATCGGCGCGGTCCCCTCCAAGCGCATCCCGGAGGCCGTGCAGCGCATCACCGAGAGGTTCGTCGCGGAGCGCGAGCCGGACGAGACGTTCCAGCAGTTCACCCGGCGGGTCGGGAAGCGGGCGCTGAAGGAGATGCTCACGGACCTGATGCAGGTGCCGTCGCACGCGGAGCGGCCGGAGTTCTACTCCGACTGGGGGGACCCGCGCGAGTTCACGCTCGGCGACATGGGCGTCGGCGAGTGCGCCGGCGAGGTCGTCTCGCTCACCGAGTTCGATCTGGCGGCCGCCGAAGCCCAGGTGTTCGAGGCGCAACTGGAGCTCGAGGACGGCCGGCCCCAGGAAGCCGACCGGCTGGCCTACGACGGCATGCTGCTGGCCGCGCGCGGCCTCGTCAAGACGGAGTTCGTCGACATCTCGGACGACCCCGACCGGATCGTGGCCGAGTTCCGCGCGCGCTTCTTCGACACGAAGCTGTTCTTCGACAAGTACGCCGGCGGCAAGTTCGCCATGTACCTGTTCCGGCGCCACGAGGCCGCCCCGCGGCGGCAGACGCCCGAACGGGCGCGGCAACTGGTCGAGGAAGCGCAGCTCTTCCTCGAAGCGAGCCACGCCTGCCGGGCGCGCCTGGCGGCCGGGGAAGCGAGCGCCGCCGCGCAGCAGGTGCCGGCCCGATGAGTCCTGCCGTCGACAACCTGCAGCGCTGCGGGCTGAAGGTCTTCTTCGCGCCGGGCGCCGAGCCGGACGTCCGCGCGTTCATTCCGATCTTCCACCGCTGGATCCAGACCGGCGCCGTCGACGGCCTGCTCATCGACGTCGCCGACTACACGCACCTCACGGACGGCCCCGCGGTCCTGCTGGCGGGCCACGAGGGCAACTACGCGATAGACCGGACGGAGGGCCGGCCGGGACTCTACTACTACCGCAAGCAGCCGGCCGCCGGCGCGCTCGTCGATCGCCTGGCGCTGATCGGCCGCACGCTGCTGGCGGCCGCCGTCCGGCTGGAATCGGATGCGGCCAGCGAGGGGTGCCGCTTCCGGGGCGACGAGCTGCAGTTCGTCGCCAACGACCGGTTGCTCGCTCCGCCCGCGCCGGCGACCGTCGCGGCGCTGCGGCCCGACCTCACCGCGTTTCTCCGGACGCTGTTCCGGGACGACGCCGAGGACGTGCCGGCACCGGCGGAAGTGCGGGACCGGATCCGGCTCGCCCTCCGCTCGAGACGCGACACGGCGCTCTCCGAGCTCCTCGCACGCCTGTAGCTTCAATCAGACGGGGCTGCGCCCCAAGCCCCCGGCGTCCGCTTGCGGGGACCCCTTCGCCCCGCGCCGCTCCCGGCTTCAATCAGACGGGGCTGCGCCCCGAACCCCCGGCGTCCGCTTGCGGGGACCCCTTCGCCCCGCGCCGCTCCCGCCGAGGCGCGCTGTGCGCGCCTTGCGGAGTCGGCGCCGTTCTGCGGGGCAGACTCCCGGGGCGTTCGTTGCAAGCGTCTTCCACGCCGGACAGCGCTACTGTATTTGTTATTCTTATACAACACATTCTCGCTATTAGCGTGAGTGTGCTAAAGTACGTCCTTCGATGCACCTCGAGTCGCTCGGCATCTTCTGCGACGTGGTCCGGCACCAGAGCTTCTCGCGGGCCGCGGCGATGCACTCGGTGAGTCAGTCGGCCGCCAGCCAGGCCGTGCGGCAGATCGAGCAGCGGCTGGGAGCCCAGCTCATCGACCGGTCCACGCGGCCGTGGCGGCTGACACCGGAGGGCAAGTTGTTCTTTCAGGGGTGCCAGGAGATCCTCGAGCGCTACCACGAGCTCGAGGACGCGGTGCAGCGGCGCCAGCACCCGTCGGGCTACACCGTGCGGGTGGCTTCCATCTACTCGGTCCCGCTGCACGACCTGAGCGGCTACGTCGAACGGTTCCAGAGCCTGGTGCCAGGCGCCGCGGTGGACATCGCCTACATGCACCCGGACCAGGTCTACGAACGCATCCTGAACGACCAGTCGGACCTGGGCCTCATCTCGTTCGCGAACCCCGGCCGGGGCTTCACGGCCATCCCCTGGAAGCGCCAGACCATGGCGGTGGCGTGCCCCCCCGGCCACCGCTTCGCGCGCCTGGCCCGCGAGCGGCGGGGCGTGCCGCCGCAGGACCTCGCGGGGGAATCGTTCGTCACGTTCGACCGCGGCCTGCCGGTGCGCCGGCAGATCGACCGCTTCCTGCGGAAGCACGACGTCGCCATGACGGTCGTGGCGGAGTTCGACAACATCGAGAACATCAAGCAGGCCGTCGAGGACGGCGCCGGCGTCGCCATCCTGCCGGCGCCGACGCTGCGCCAGGAGGTGCGGCGGCACGCGCTCGTCACGGTGCCGTTGCGCGCGGCGGCGGACGGCGCGCCGCTCGTCCGGCCGCTGAGCATCGTGCACCGGCGCAAGCGCCGCCTCAATCCGGCCGTCACGGAGTTCATCAAGCTCCTGTGCGCGGACGACGACACGCGCGATACGGCGCAGCGCACGCCCGCGCCGACTGCGCCCGCGGCACGCGAGGCCGTAAGGTAGGACGGTATGAGCAAACTGCACGTTGCGCCCCAGGGACTCTACGACCCGCGGCACGAGCACGATTCGTGCGGCGTGGGCTTCGTGGTGAACATCAAGGGACGGAAGTCCCACCAGCTCGTGCGCCAGGCGTTCGAGGTGGTCATCAATCTGCTCCACCGCGGGGCGTGCGGCTGCGAGACGAACACGGGCGACGGCGCCGGGATGCTGATCCAGCTCCCGCACAAGTTCTTCCTGCGGGAAGCCGGGCGGGCGGGGATCGACCTCCCGGATCCGGGCGCCTACGGCGTCGGCATGGTGTTTCTCCCGCGCGACGCCGGCGAGCGCGGGCGCGTCGAGGCGCTGTTCGGCCACATCGTCGCGGAAGAGGGCCAGCAGGTGCTGGGCTGGCGCGACGTCCCGACCGACGATTCGCTGCTCGGCCGGACCGCGCGCAGCGGCGAGCCGGTGATTCGACAGATCCTGATCGGCCGCGGCGAGTCCCTCGCGCCGCACGCGGACGCGCACGCGCGCTTCGAGCGCAAGCTGTACGTCATCCGCAAGCGCGTCGCCCGGGCGGTGGAGCGGCTCGGGCTGCGCGAGGGGAACCTGTTCTACGTCCCGAGCCTGTCGTCGAACACCATCGTCTACAAGGGCATGCTGATCGCGGATCAGATGGAGACGATGTTCCCCGATCTGTCCGATCCGGCGGTCGAGTCGGCGCTCGCGCTCGTGCATCAGCGCTTCTCGACGAACACGTTTCCGTCGTGGCCCCTGGCGCATCCGTACCGCTACGCGGCGCACAACGGCGAGATCAACACGCTGCGCGGCAACATCAACTGGATGCGGGCCCGCGAGGCGCTGTGCCGGTCCGATCTGTTCGGCGACGACCTGCAGAAGCTGTTTCCCCTCATCCGCGAGGGCCAGAGCGACACGGCCACGTTCGACAACGTGCTCGAGTTCCTCGTGCTGACCGGCCGCCCCCTGGCGCACGCCGTCCTGATGATGATCCCGGAGCCGTGGAGCAACCACGAGTCGATGAGCCCCGAGCGGCAGGCGTTCTACCGCTACCACGCCTCGCTCATGGAGCCCTGGGACGGGCCGGCGTCGATCGCCTTCACGGACGGCACCGCGATCGGCGCCGTGCTCGACCGCAACGGCCTGCGGCCGTCCCGCTACTACGTGACGAAGGACGACATGGTGATCATGGCGTCCGAGGTCGGCGTGCTGGACGTCCCGCCCGAGAACGTCCTGGTCAAGGAGCGCCTGCACCCCGGCCGCATCTTCCTGGTCGACACCGCGCAGGGCCGGATCATCGACGACGCGGAGATCAAGGCCGGCCTGGCCGCCGAGCAGCCGTACGGCGCGTGGCTGGCGCGCGAGACGATCCATCTCGACGATCTGCCGCCGGCCGACTACACGCCCCCGCCGGCGCGCGAGTCGGTCCGCCGGCGCCAGCGGGCGTTCGGCTACACGGAGGAGGATCTGCGGATCCTCGTCGGCCCGATGGCGGCGGCCGGCGCCGAGCCGATCGGCTCGATGGGCACCGACACGGCGCTCGCGGTGCTGTCGGATCGCTCCCGGCTGCTCTACGACTACTTCAAGCAACTGTTCGCCCAGGTGACCAACCCGCCGCTCGACGCCATCCGCGAGGAGCTGGTGACCGACATGGGCTCGACCCTGGGGTCGGAACGCAATCTGCTCGAGCCCGAGCCGGCAAGCTGCCACCAGATCAAGATCGACTACCCGATCCTCGACAACGACGAGCTGGCCAGGCTCCGCGCGGCGTCGGATCCGGCGTTCCGGTCGGTGACGCTGCCCATGCTGTTTTCCCCCGCGGACGGCGCCGCCGGCCTCGAGCGGGCGATGGAAGCGCTCTGCCGGCGCGCCAGCGAGGCCGTGGCGGACGGCCACAGCCTGATCGTGCTGTCGGACCGCGGCGTCGACCGCGACCACGCGCCGGTGCCCGCGCTGCTGGCGACGGCCGGCGTGCACCACCATCTCGTGCGCGAGGGAACGCGCACGCGCTGCTCGCTGATCGTGGAATCGGGCGAGGCGCGCGAGGTCCACCACATGGCGCTGCTGCTGGGCTACGGCGCCGGCGCCATCAACCCGTACCTCGCCTTCGAGACCCTCGAGGACCTGATCCTCGAGGGCACGCTGGGCGACCTGGATGTCCCGGCGGCCGTCCGCCACTACATCCGGGCCTGCACCAAGGGCGTGCTCAAGGTGATGTCCAAGATGGGGATCTCGACGCTGCAGAGCTACCGCGGCGCGCAAATCTTCGAGGCGGTGGGCCTGAACAGGGAGTTCGTCGACCGCTACTTCACGTGGACGGCCTCGCGCCTGGGCGGCATCGGCATCGAGACGGTGGCCGCCGAGGTGACTCGCCGGCACGCCCGCGCCTATCCCGAGCGCGGGCGCGACGACGACCAGCTCGATTCGGGGGGCGAGTACCAGTGGCGCCGCGACGGCGAGTACCACCTGTTCAACCCCGAGACCGTCTTCAAGCTGCAGCACGCGGCGCGCAGCGGCCAGTACGCGATCTACCGCGACTACGCGCGCCTGGTCAACGACCAGAGCCGCAAGCGGGCCACGCTGCGCGGCCTGTTCGGGCTGCGCCCCGCCGCCGAGCCGATTCCCCTCGCGGAGGTCGAGCCGGTCGAGAACATCCTCAGGCGGTTCGCGACCGGCGCCATGTCCTACGGCTCGATCAGCCAGGAGGCGCACGAAACGCTGGCCATCGCGATGAACCGCCTCGGCGGCAAGTCGAACACCGGCGAGGGCGGCGAGGACCCCGCCCGCTACACCCCCGACCCGAACGGCGACTTGCGGCGCAGCGCGGTCAAGCAGGTGGCGTCCGGCCGCTTCGGGGTGACGAGCGAATACCTGGTCAACGCCGACGACCTGCAGATCAAGATGGCGCAGGGCGCCAAGCCCGGCGAGGGCGGTCAGTTGCCGGGCTTCAAGGTGTATCCCTGGATTGCCAAGGTCCGCTACTCGACGCCGGGGGTGGGCCTCATCTCGCCGCCGCCGCACCACGACATCTACTCGATCGAGGACCTGGCCCAACTGATTCACGACCTGAAGAACGCGAACCCGCGGGCCAGGATCCACGTGAAGCTGGTGGCGGAGGTGGGCGTCGGCACGGTGGCGGCCGGCGTCTCCAAGGCGCACGCCGACGTCGTCCTGATCTCCGGGCACGACGGGGGCACCGGCGCCTCGCCGCAGACCAGCATCAAGCATGCGGGCGTGCCCTGGGAGCTGGGGCTGGCCGAGACGCAGCAGGTCCTGGTCCTCAACGACCTGCGGGACCGCATCGTCGTGCAGGTCGACGGGCAGATGAAGACGGGACGCGACGTCGTCATCGCCGCGCTGCTGGGCGCGGAGGAGTACGGCTTCTCCACCGCGCCGCTGGTGGTGTCCGGCTGCATCATGATGCGCGTCTGCCATCTCGACACCTGCCCGGTCGGCGTCGCGACCCAGAACCCGGCGCTGCGGAAGCACTTCACGGGCAAGCCGGAGTTCGTCGAGAACTACTTCCGGTTCGTGGCCGAGGAGGTGCGCGAGCTGATGGCGGAGACGGGCTTCCGCACGCTGGACGAGATGATCGGCCGCTCGGACCGGCTCGACTTCGAGGCGGCGGTCGATCACTGGAAGGCCAGGGGACTGGACCTGTCGTCGATCCTGCACCAGCCCGACGTGCCGGCCACGGTCGGCCGGCGCTGCGTGCAGGCGCAGGATCACGGGCTGGACAAGGCGCTCGACAACGAGCTGATCCGGCGCTCGGAGGACGCGCTGGCGCACGGTCGGGCCGTCGAGTTCAGCCTGCCGATCCGCAACGTCAACCGCACCGTCGGCACGATGCTGGGCTCCGAGCTGACGCGGCGGCGCGGCGCGGCCGGACTGCCCGACGACACGATCCGGATCCACTTCACGGGCTCGGCCGGCCAGAGCTTCGGCGCCTTCCTCCCGCGCGGCATCTCGCTGAGCATCGAGGGGGACGCGAACGACTACTGCGGCAAGGGGCTGTCGGGCGGACGGCTCGTGGTCTACCCGCCGCGCCAGTCGCCGTTCGTGGCCGAGGAGAACATCATCATCGGCAACGTCGCGCTGTACGGCGCCACCGGCGGCACGGCCTTCGTGCGGGGGGTCGCGGGCGAGCGGTTCTGCGTGCGCAACAGCGGCGCCCACGCCGTCGTCGAGGGCATCGGCGACCACGGCTGCGAGTACATGACGGGCGGCCGCGCGGTGATACTGGGCCGGACCGGACGCAACTTCGCGGCCGGCATGAGCGGGGGCATCGCCTACATCCTGGACGAGGACGCGGACTTCGAGCGGCGCTGCAACCCCGGCATGGTCGATCTGGAGGAGCTGACCGACGAGGACGAGGCGTTCGTGCGCCGGCTCGTCGGCCGCCACGTCGAGCTGACCGGGAGCGCGCGCGGGCGGCGGGTGCTCGACGACTGGGCGACCTGCCGCGCCCGCTTCGTGAGGGTGATGCCGCGCGACTACAAGCGGGTGCTGGCCGCCGAGGCCCGGGCCCGCGCGGAGTCGCGCGAGCCGGAGTTCGGAGAGCTGATCGGCGCGGCCACGTAGCCGCCTGCATGCGATGGGCAAACTAAAGGGATTCATCGAGATAGAACGCCAGAAGGCGCCTACCCGGCCGGTGGACGAGCGGCTTCGCGACTGGCGCGAGGTCTACCTGCCGTACCGGACATCGGACCTGCGCGCCCAGGGCGCGCGCTGCATGGACTGCGGCATTCCCTTCTGCCATCAGGGCTGCCCGCTGGGCAACCTGATTCCGGACTGGAACGACCTGGTCTACCAGGGCAAGTGGCAGGAAGCGATCGAGCGGCTGCACAAGACGAACAACTTCCCGGAATGGACCGGACGGCTGTGTCCCGCGCCCTGCGAGGGATCGTGCGTGCTGGCCATCGACCGCGAGTCGGTGACCATCAAGTCGATCGAGCTCGCGATCATCGAGCGCGCGTTCGAGGACGGGCGGGTCAAGGCCTCCCCACCGCCGACCCGCACCGGCAGGACGGTGGCGATCATCGGCTCCGGGCCGGCCGGGCTGGCCGCGGCCGACCAGTTGAACCGGGCCGGCCATACGGTGACCGTCTTCGAGAAATCCGACCGGATCGGCGGCCTGCTGCGCTACGGCATCCCCGAATTCAAGATGGAGAAGCGGTTTCTCAACCGCCGGCTCGACCTCCTGGAGGCGGAGGGGGTCAGGTTCCGCACGGGCGTGCACGTCGGCGTGGACGTGCCGGCCGGGGAGCTCCGGACCGAGCACGATGCGCTGCTGCTGGCGGGCGGCGCCGGCTGGCCTCGCGATCTGAAGGTGCCCGGCCGAGAGCTGTCTGGCATTCATTTTGCAATGGATTTCCTCACTCAGCAGAACCATCTCTGCGAGGGTGACAGCGTGCCTTCCGAACGGATCATCTCGGCGGCCGGCAAGCGGGTGGTCATCATCGGCGGTGGCGACACGGGCGCCGACTGCCTGGGGACGGTTCACCGCCAGGGCGCGGCGGCGGTGGCGCAGTTCGAGCTCCTGCCCCGCCCGCCCGAAGCGCGCGCGGCGGACAATCCGTGGCCCGACTGGCCCCACATCTTCCGCGTGTCCGCGGCCCACGAGGAAGGGGGCGAGCGGGTCTACGCCGTGTCCACGCAGCGTTTCGCGGGCGACGCCGAGGGACGCGTGACCGCGCTGCACGCGAACAAGGTCGAGTTGCGCCGCGACAACGGCCGGCCCGTCTTCGAGCCGATTCCCGGCAGCGAGTTCGAGATGCCGGTCGACCTGGTGCTGCTGGCCATGGGCTTTCTGGGACCGGACCGGCCGGGCATGCTGACCGAGCTGGGCGTGCGCCTGACCGAGCGCGGCAACGTCTGGCGGGACGAGGCCTGGATGACCAGCGAACCCGGCGTCTTCACGGCGGGCGACATGCAGCGGGGCCAGTCGCTCATCGTCTGGGCCATCGCCGAAGGCCGCAGCGCGGCCAGGGGCATCGATGCCTTCCTGATGGGCTCATCGAGTCTGCCGGCGCCGCTCTAACCGGTCCCGTGAAGAAACCATCCGAACCCGAGGTTGCGCCGCTCGCCCTGCTTGCCGATATCAACGCTGAACTCGTCGGTGCCCGCAACAGCCGCGCGGGCCTGCAGCGCGCGCTCGAGATTCTGGCGCAGCGGCGGCGGGTCCTGCAGGCCTCGGTCGTCCTGAAGGATCCGGACTCCGACCAGTTGCAGATCGCCGCTTCCGAGGGGTTGACCGCGGAGGGCCAGCGCGCCACGTGGGCCATCGGCGAGGGCGTGACGGGGCGCGTCGTGCAGACGGGGCGTCCGGTCGTCATCCCCCAGATCAGCCAGGAGCCGATGTTCCTGCATCGCACGGGGCGGCGGAAGCGCAGCGGACGCTCGGACACCAGCTTCCTGTGCGTGCCGATCCCCGGCGACCGCAAGGCCATCGGCGCGTTCAACGTGGATCTCGCCTTCCGGAAGGATCGGAACTACGACCAGGATCTGCAACTGTTCCGGGTGGTGGCGACGATGATCGGGCAGGCAATCCGCCTCAAGCAGATGATCGAGGCGGAACGCCAGCGGCTGCTCGACGAGAACGCCCACCTGAAGGAGGAGCTCAAGGAACGCTACGACTTCTCGCACATCGTGGGGACGAGCGGTCCCATGCGCCAGGTCTTCGAGCAGATCGCGCGGGTGGCTTCGACGAATACCACGGTGCTGATCCGCGGCGAGTCGGGCACGGGCAAGGAGCTCATCGCGCACGCCATCCACTACAGCTCGGCGCGCGCCCGGAAGCCGTTCGTCAAGGTCAGTTGCGCCGCGCTCCCCGACTCGCTCATCGAGTCGGAGCTGTTCGGCTACGAGCGGGGCGCCTTCACGGGCGCCACCGCGCGCAAGAAGGGCCGCTTCGAGCTGGCCGACGGCGGCACGCTCTTTCTGGACGAGATCGGCGACGTCAACCTGTCGACCCAGGTGAAGCTGCTCCGCGTTCTGCAGGAGCGCGAGTTCGAGCGGCTGGGGGGCACCGCCGCCATCCAGGCCAACGTCCGGCTCGTGGCCGCCACCAACAGCGACCTGGAGAAGGCCATCGCCGCCGGCACGTTCCGCGAAGATCTGTACTACCGGCTCAACGTGTTCACCATCTTCGTGCCGCCGTTGCGCGAGCGCAAGACGGACATCCTGCTGCTGGCCGACCACTTCCTCGAGAAGTACGCCATCGAGCACGGGCGCAACATCAAGCGCATCTCCACGCCGGCCATCGACATGCTCATGGCCTACCACTGGCCGGGCAACGTCCGCGAGCTGCAGAACATCATCGAGCGCGCGGTGCTGGTCTGCGACGCCGCCGTCGTGCACGGCCACCACCTGCCGCCGACGCTCCAGACCGGCGAAGCGTCGGGCACGGTCGCCGGCATGTCGCTGTCGAACGCGGTGGCGGCCTACGAGAAGGACCTGATACAGGACGCGCTCAAGACCACCCGCGGCAATCGCGTCAGGGCAGCCATGCTGCTCGATTCCACGGAGCGGATCATCAGCTACAAGGTGAAGAAGTACCACATCGATTGCCGCCGTTTCCGTACGTAGCCCACCCTAACTACAAATCTGTACGATCGGTGCACAGGACGACATTTTTGACGACACATATCGCGGCGACGGCGACAAATCCCGCGAATTCCGTTCAGTTTTCAACGGCCGCACCTACGATTTTGCGATCCGCCTGACGTTCGCCCACCCGGCGCCCCGCCCGCCCGCCTGACGACCGGATCAACATTGCTGTCGCTTCATTTTTTACTGGTCTACATTTTCGTAGATTCGACCAACTCCACGGACTGGCGCCGCACCGTACGCCTCCCGGATCGCGGAGCGTTCCGCCGATCGCCGCTGGCATGAGTTGGCCCGCATATTGCATCAAGTAGGTGCGGCCGCGCGTGCCGTCTGCTCGGGGTGCTCCCGGGAGGCACGGAGCCGCCGGCGCGCGGACGGGCAGCGCATTCACCACGACCGTATTGGAGAGTGGCCATGAAACTCATCACCGCCATCATCAAGCCTCACATGCTGGACGAAGTGCGGGACGCCCTGTCGAAGGGTGGCATCCAGGGGCTCACCGTGACCGAGGTCAGAGGATTCGGCCGCCAGAAGGGACACACCGAGATCTATCGGGGCGCCGAGTACTCCGTCGATTTCGTCCCCAAGATCAAGGTCGAGATCGTGACCGACAACGATCAGGTCGAGAGCATCGTCGCGGCCATCACCGAGTCCGCGCGGACGGGGGAGATAGGCGACGGCAAGATCTTCGTCAGCGACATGGGCGAAGCCGTCCGCATCCGAACCGGGGAAGCCGGAGCGGCGGCGCTCTAGCTCCAGCGCCGGAAACCCGCCATGGAGGTCGAGGAACCCATCATGAAGAAGAGATCCGGAAGGTCGATCGCGCGCCACGGCGCGCTCGCGCTCCTGCTGCTGGTGCTGACGCCGTACCTGGGGTACGCGCAGGACACGTCGCCGGAGATGTTCACCGCCAACAACACCTGGATGCTCGTGGCCACGTTCCTGGTGTTCATCATGCACCTCGGATTCGCGTGCCTCGAGTCCGGGCTCACGCAGGCCAAGAACTCGGTGAACATCCTGTTCAAGAACACCGCCGTCGTCGCGATCGGGCTGATCACCTACGCCTTCGTGGGATTCAACCTGATGTATCCGGGCGACTTCGCGCTCGGGCAGTTCCTCGGCTTCGCCGGGTTCGGCCTCGACCCGGGCGCCGACGGCAACACGGTGGCCTACGCGGACGGCGGCTATACGTACTGGACGGACTTCATCTTCCAGGCGATGTTCGCGGCCACCGCCGCCACCATCGTGTCCGGCGCCGTGGCCGAGCGCATCAAGCTCTCCTCCTTCCTCGTGTTCACCACCCTCTACGTGGCGTTCATCTACACGATTGCCGGCTCCTGGAAGTGGGGCGGCGGCTGGCTGGACGCCATGGGGTTCTACGATTTCGCCGGCTCCACGCTGGTGCACTCCGTCGGCGGCTGGGGCGGCCTGGCGGGCATCATCGTGCTGGGCCCGCGGCTGGGCAAGTACGGCAACGGCAGAATCAAGGCGATCGCCGGGCACAACATGCCGCTGGCCACCATCGGGGTCTTCCTGCTGTGGCTCGGGTGGTTCGGGTTCAACGGCGGCTCGGTGCTGAGCGCCGACCCGGAGCTCGTGTCGCTGGTCTTCGTCACCACCTCGCTGGCGGCGGCCGCGGGCGTGATCGGCGCCATGGCGGTCTCCTGGGGCATCCAGAGAAAGCCGGACCTCTCCATGATCCTGAACGGCGCGCTGGCCGGCCTGGTCGGCATCACCGCCGGGGCCGACGTCGTGAGCGTCAACGCGGCGATGCTCATTGGCTTCATCGCGGGCCTCATCGTCGTCGGATCGGTGCTGTTCATCGACCGCCGGCATCTCGACGACCCGGTCGGCGCCGTGTCGGTGCACCTCGTATGCGGCGTGTGGGGCACGCTGGCCGTCGGGATCTTCAGCGCCGACCACTCGCTGCTCACGCAGTTGATCGGCGTGCTGGCCTACGGCGCCTTCTCCTTCGCCGCGGCCCTGCTCATCTTCTTCGCGCTCAAGCTGAGCATGGGACTGCGGGTCGGCGCGGACGAGGAACGGCTGGGTCTGGACGTCGGCGAGCACGGGATGGAAGCGTACGGTCTCCGTATCGGGGAGTGACAACCATGGGAAGGGCAGGCAATGTGAGAAAGGCAGGGACGATGACACGAGCAGACGCGAGAGGTCGGACACCGCGGTTGGTCCCCATCATGCTGGCGGCGGCGACGTTGATGGCGGGGCCCGCGGCGGCGCAGGACGGCCCCAACACGGGAGCCATATCCGTCAGCACGGGCATCGATTTCGCGACCTCCTACTACTTCCGCGGCATCGTCCAGGAGACCGGGGGCTTCATCGCCCAACCGTACCTGGAGGCCGGCATGTCGCTCTACGACGGCGAGGACGGGAGCGTCTCGCTCGCCGCCGGCACCTGGAGCAGCCTGCACTCGCGCACCGACGCGGGATTCGACGGTGCGCCCGGCATCTTCTACGAGACCGACTTCTATGCCGGCCTCGGCTTCGGCTTCGCGGGCGGCTGGGGAGCGGACGTCACCTACACGGCCTACATGAGCCCGCGCGGGAGCTGGGGCACCGTCAAGGAGGTTGCCGTCGGGCTGAGTCACGACGACGTTATCGCCCCCTACATCACGCTGGCCTTCGAGCTCGACGGGAGCGCCGCCGGCGACAACTCGGGCACGTACCTGGAGCTCGGCATCGAGCCGTCGCTGCCGCTCGACGACTCGCCCGTCGGCGTCTCGTTTCCGATCGCCGTCGGCCTGAGCCCCAGCGACTACTACGACCCGGGCGGCGTCAACGAAGCCTTCGGCTTCTTCAACGTCGGCGCGATGCTGGGCGTGCCGATCACGGGCATTCCGGCGTCGTACGGCTCGTGGGAGTTCACGGCCGGCATCAACCTGCTGTTCTTCGGCGACGGGCTCAAGGCCATCAACGGGAGCACCGACGGCTTCGAGCCGATCGGCATCTTCGGCATCAGCCTCGGCTACTAGCGGCCTGCGCCGCCAGGGCGGCGCGGGCTGAAGTGCACTACTGTGAACCCTGATAAGATACGTCGCGTCGGCTGGCCCGTTGCGCGCGGGCCAGCCGACGGTCGGATTGGGCCGTGTCCTTTTCGGGGGAGCAAATGATCGCAGCTGTTCGGACCCGCGGCGCGCAGTGGCTGTGCGGCGCGTGCGCGTTCGTCCTGACCAGCGGGCTCGCGTCCGGTTCGTCGGAGGCACAGGTGAACGACGGCAGGGTTTCGTTCACGACCGGCGTCGACTTCTCGCACGCCTATTTCTTCCGGGGCATCAGGCAGGAGCGCGAAGGCTTCATCGGCCAGCCGTACGGGGACGTCAACTTCGACTTCTACTCCAACCCCGAGGGTCAGGGACTCACGGGCGTCAGCTTCACGCTCGGGCAGTGGAACAGCCTGCACTCCGCGTCGACCGGCGCCGACGAGATGTCGGACAACGTCCCCGGGTGGTACGAATCGGACTTCTACACCGGCGTGACGCTGCTCATCGACAACTGGGAGGCCGGCATCGTCTACACGGCGTACACGAGCCCGAGCCATGCGTTCGGCACGACGCAGGAGCTCGCGCTGAGCCTGCAGATGGACGACAGCGGACTGCTGGGAGGCTTCTCCCTGTTCCCGCATGCGCTGCTGGCCATCGAGACGAGCGGGGGCGCGGATGGCGGCGCCGACGAGGGCATCTATCTCGAGCTCGGCATCGAGCCGGGACTGACCATCGTCGAGGACGCCGCCAGCGTCAGCTTTCCGGTGACGCTCGGCTTCAGCCTGGGCAACTACTACGAGAACGGCCTGCCGGACGGCGCGCCCGGACACTTTCGCGACGGCTTCGGGTTCTTCGGCGTGGGCGCGATGGTGGCCGTGCCGCTGCCGGTCGCGGAGAGCTTCGGCGCGTGGGAGCTTGCCGGCGGCGTTCAGCTCCTCGCGCTCGGGGGCTACCTCGAAGCGCTCAACGACGGCGACCGGGCCCAGGTCGTCGGTCTGTTCGGCATCAGCATCGGCTACTGAAGAACCCGCCCCGCTCGCTCCGAACCAAGATGGCACCAGAGCAGGCGCCGCCCACGCCCGCAACCGAGACGCTGCGCGGGATGCTCCAGGCGGCCCGCGACGAGCTGGCCGCGGACACGCTGCTCGCGCGCGGCGGGCTGGCGAGCCTCGGCCGCTACTCGGACCGCGTCGACGATCTGGTGCGGCTGATCTACCGGGCGGCCCGCGGCCAGACCGACGCGCCCGTCGCCGCGGTGGCGCTGGGCGGCTACGGGCGGCGGCAGCTGTGCATGCACTCGGACATCGACCTGCTGTTCGTGTTCGGCAGCCCGATCGGCGCGCCCGAGGAGCGCTTCCTGCGGTCGATGCTGCACCCGCTCTGGGACCTGCGCCTCGACGTCGGGCACCACGTCCGCGAGCTGGCCGACCTGGCGCAGCCCGACACCGACAATCCCGAGTTCCTGGTCGCGTTGCTCGAGGCCCGCTACCTCGACGGGGACGCCGCGCTCTTCGAGCAGCTCACGACGCTGTGCCAGGGACCGGGCGCCGCCTGGCGTGGCCCGATGCTGGCGGCCCTCGGCGACCTGCTCGAGCAGCGGCACGGCCAGTTCAACCGGACGCTGTATCACCTCGAACCCGACATCAAGAACGCGCCCGGCGCGCTGCGCGACATTTCCGCCGTGCGGATGATCACGCAGTTCGAGGATCCGGCGCGGCGGCTCGACGTCCGGGTCAAGATCGGGCGGGTCGACGAGGCCGAGGACTTCCTGCTCCGGCTGCGCTCGATTCTGCACCTGCAGATCGGACGCAACCTCAACGTGCTGACGCACGAGCTGCAGGAAGCGGCCGCGCCGATGTTCGGGTCGCCCGACGACAAGGTGGCCGGTCAGGTGGAAGCGCTGATGAGCACGTACTTCCACCATGCGCGCATCGTCAACCGCGCGCTCGTGGCGTCGCTCAAGGCGCTGGCGCCGGCGGCGGACGGCGCGCCGGTCGACGTGGCGGACGGCCTGCAGCGCCGGGACGACGAGATCTGGTTCACGGACGGCACGCGCGCCTCGCTGCAGCCTCACATCTGGCTGCGCGCGTTCGAGACGGCGCTCGACGAGGGCGGCGCCGTCTCGGAGCAGGTGCTGACCTGCATCGAGCGGCACGGCGGGCGCTACTCGCCCGAACGCTTCTTCCCCGCCGCGGAGCAGCGCGACGTGCTGCTGCGGGTGCTGCGGCCGCGGCCCGGCCTCTACGCGCGCCTGTCCGAGATGCACAACTGCGGCCTGCTGGGCCGCATGTTTCCGGAGTTCCACAAGGTCTACTGCCTGGTGATTCGCGACTTCTACCACAAGTACACCGTCGACGAGCACACGCTGCAGACGATCCGGAACGTCGAGCTGCTGTGCCAGCCGACGACGCGCAGCCGGCGGCGCTTCGCGAACCTGCTGGCCGAGACGCCGGGGACCGAGCTGCTCGTGCTCGCCCTGCTCTTCCACGACGTCGGCAAGTGGACGAACAGGAACCACTCGGAGGAGGGCGTCCGGATGGCGCTCGGCGCGCTGCGCCGCATCAGGCTGCCGGAGCCCGACATCGCCACCGTGGAGTTCCTCATCCGCCACCATCTGCGGATGTCGACCGCGGCCTTCCGGCGGGACACCGACGATCCCGACGCCGTGGTTCAGTTCGCGCGGCTCGTGGGCAGCGAGCAGCGCCTGAAGCTGCTGTGCCTGCTGACGCTCGCCGACGTGTCCGCGGTCGGGCCGGACGTGATGACGCCGTGGAAGGAAGACCTGCTGTGGAGGCTCTACGTCGACACCTACAACCGGCTGACGCTGGGTTACGGCGACGACGTCATCGACGCGACCGCGGCCAGCCTCGCCGAGCTGCACGAGAGCCGTCCCGCCGACATCGCGCAGGGTGAGCTGGAGACCTTTCTCGAAGGGCTGCCGCAACGCTACCTGCGCCTCGTCGACCAGCCTCACGTCTACGAGCACGTCCGGCTGTCGCGGAACCTGAACGCCCCGGACGTGCGCTGCCTGCTGGAGCAGAAGGGCTCGGCCTGGGAGCTGGCGCTGGTCTCGGCCGACCAGCCCGGCCTGTTCTCCAAGGTGTGCGGCGTGCTCTCCTACTTCGGCATGGACATCCTGCGCGGGCAGGCGATGACGAACCGGCACGGGACCGCGGTCGACATCGTGGAGTTCACGGACCGCGAGCGCTTCTTCGAGCTCAACGAGGCGGCGCGCCCCGACCTCACGAACCTGCTCGCGGACGTCGTGGGCGGCCGGCAGGACATCGACGCGATCCTGCTGCCGAAGCAGCGGGGCATGGCGCGGCGCGAGCCGGTTCGCATCAAGCCGGTGGTCCACTTCGACAACGAGTACTCCGAGCGGTTCAGCATCCTGGAGATTCTGGCCCAGGACGCCTGGGGGCTGCTCTACCGCATCAGCACGGTGATCTCGCAGCACCGGTGCGACATCGAGTTCGTGCTGATCTCGACCGGGAGCAACCGCGCCATCGACGTCTTCCACCTCACGAAGGGCGACACCAAGCTGTCCGCGGACGATGCAGCGGCGTTGCAGCAGAGCCTGGAAGCGATGCTCGAACCCGGCAAGTGAATCGACAGATGAAGCTGATCAAGGCAATCGTGCGGCCGAACAGGGTGGATGCCATCAAGGATGCCCTGGCGAACAACGGCATCTCCGGCATGACGGTGACCGAGGTGCGCGGACACGGGCGCCAGCGCGGGCACTCGACGGTCTATCGCGGCAGCGAGTACGAGGTGAGCCTGCTGCCCAAGATGGAAATCGAGGTCGTCGTGCCCGACGACCTCGTGGACGATGCAATCGGGTCGATCATGGACACGGCCCGGACGGGCGAGATGGGCGACGGACGCGTGTTCGTGATGCCGGTCGAGCAGGGCTACATCATTCGCACCGGCGAGAAGGACACGTCGTAAGAACGTAACCACTGGCAGATGGGGAGGAATCGGATGACACCACAGGAAGTGACGGCACTCATCAAGGACAAGGGAATTCAGGCGGTCGACCTGCGCTTCATCGACCTGCCTGGCCTTTGGCAGCACTTTACGATGTCGACCAGGGAGTTCGGCGAGGACGCGTTCGAGGACGGCGTCGGGTTCGACGGCTCGAGCATCCGCGGCTTCCAGGAGATCCAGGAAAGCGACATGCTGCTGGTGCCGGACCCCGCGACGGCGTTCGTCGATCCGTTCGCGGCCGCGCCCACCCTGGTCCTCATCTGCAACGTCAAGGACCCGGTCACCGGCGAGTCGTACTCGCGCGACCCGCGCTACATCGCCCAGAAGGCGGAGGCGTACCTCAAGTCGACCGGCATCGGCGACACCGCCTACTTCGGGCCGGAGCCCGAGTTCTTCATCCTCGACGACGTCCGCTTCGGCCAGAGCTACAACGAGGGCTTCTACCACGTCGATGCGGCCGAGGGCTTCTGGAACGCGGGCCGCGTGGAGAACCCGGACGAGGCCGGCCACTCGCGCAACCTCGGCTACAAGCCGCGCTACAAGGAAGGCTACTTCCCCGTGCCGCCGATGGACAGCCATCAGGACCTGCGCACGGAGATGATGCTGACCCTCGAGTCCATCGGCGTCGAGACCGAGGTGCACCATCACGAGGTCGCCACCGGCGGCCAGGCCGAGATCGACATGCGGTTCGATTCGCTGGTCAGCATGGGCGACAAGCTCCTCAAGTTCAAGTACGTCATCAAGAACGTCGCCCGGCGGCACGGCAAGGTCGTCACGCTCATGCCGAAGCCGATCTTCCAGGACAACGGCTCGGGCATGCACGTGCACCAGAGCATCTGGCGGGGCGGCGCCAACACGTTCTTCGAAGCCGGCACCTACGCCGACCTGAGCAAGACCGCGCTCTACTACATCGGCGGGATCCTGAAGCACGCGCCGGCGCTGCTGGCGTTCTGCAACCCGACGACGAACTCGTACCGGCGGCTGGTGCCCGGCTACGAGGCGCCGATCAACCTCATCTACTCGCAGCGCAACCGCAGCGCCGCGGTCCGCATTCCGGCCTACTCCCGCAGCGAGAAGTCCAAGCGGGTCGAATGCCGGTTCCCGGATCCGACCTGCAACGGCTATCTCGCGTTCAGCGCGATGCTGATGGCCGGACTCGACGGCGTGCAGAACAAGCTCACGCCGCCGGGACCGCTCGACAAGGATCTGTACGACCTGCCGGCCGAGGAGCACGCGAAGATCGACAGCACGCCGGGCAGCCTCGCCGAGGTGCTCACCGAGCTGGAGAAGGACCACGACTTCCTGCTGAAGGGCGACGTCTTCACCCGCGACGTGATCGAGAACTGGATCGCGTACAAGCGGGAGAACGAGGTCGATGCCATCCGCCTGCGGCCCCATCCGTGGGAGTTCGCGCTCTACTTCGACATCTAGGGCTCGCAGCGGCACGCGCGCGGGCCGGCGGCAGGCGCCCTGCCGCCGGCCCGCCGGCGCCGTGCCGACCACGCCGCGCCACGCCCCATGGCGAGTGACCTCCCCGTCGACCCGCGCGACCTGCTGCTGGCGCGGAACCTCGACGAGGCGCGCGCGCGGCAGTATCTCGCCGAGCGCGGCTTTCGCGATCCGGCGAGCGCCGACGAACGCCTGCAGCAGCTCGCCGACGACCTCCAGACCCGTCTGGCGCTCGGTGAGCTGGCGGAGCTGCTGCTCGAGACGCTGCTCGAGGCGCCCGATCCCGACGCCGCGCTCGCAGGGTTCTGCCGCTACGCGGCCAGGCGCGTTCCCAGGAGCTCGTTCATCGGCTATCTGCAGGACGACCCGCGCGCGCTGCAGATCCTCACGCGGATGGTGGGCGCGTCACCGCTCCTCGGCGAGATCCTGATTCGCAATCCCGAGTACCTGCACTGGCTGCAGGGCGAGCTGGACTGCCCCCCGCCGGATCAGGTGGACTACCGGGCCGAGGTCGATGCGCTGCTGGCGCAGGACAAGGCGGCGCCGCGCCGGCTCGATTCCCTCAAGCGCTTCCAGCGGCGCGAGATCCTGCGCATCGCCGGCCGCGATCTGCTCGACAAGGACACGCTGCGGTCGACCACCGAGCAGCTCTCCGACCTGGCCGCCGTCGTCATCGCCGGCGCCCTGCAGATTGCGCAGCGCGACCTCGCGGAGAGCGCGGGCGGCGCGCCGCACGGGTCGTTCGTCGTCATCGGGCTCGGCCGGCTGGGCGGCCGCGAGCTCGACTACGGCCAGGACATCGACCTGCTGTACGTCTACGAACCCGAGGACCCGGACGACGAGCGCGTCCAGGCCCGCTTCCAGCAGCTCGGGCGGGGGCTGACGGCCATCCTCACGGAGCCCACCGAGGAAGGCTGCTGCTACCGTGTCGACCTCGGGCTGCAGTTGCGGCCGGCGGGCGCCACGGGCCCCGTCTGCTCGCTGCAGGAGGCCACGCGCCACTGCGAAGGCCTCGGCGAGACGTTCGAGCGCTTCGCCCTGACCGGGGCCAGGCCGATTGCCGGCGACCTCGACCTCGGCCGCCGCTTTCTGGACGGGATCGCGCCGTTCGTCTACCGCGCGCACGTCGACGGCGCCGCCGTCGGGGCGCTGGCGCGCCAGCGGGCGGGTCCGGGCCCGGCCGGCGGCCGCCCGCACGGCGGCGGGGACCTCGTCACCGCAACCAGCCAGGGCGCCCTGCGCGAGATCGAGCTTGGCGCCCGGGTGCTCCAGCTCGTTCACGGCGCGCGTCATCCCGACCTGCAGGACGCGAACACCCTGTCCGCGCTAGCGGCGGCGCATGCACGGGGCCTGCTCGGCGAGGCCGCGCTCGACGATCTCAGGCGCGCGTACACGTTCCTGCGCACGGTCGAGCATCGGCTGCAGATTGCCGGCGCGGCCGACCGGCCCGGGCCGACCGACGGGGCCGCGCCGCAGACGATGCCCAGGCGGCTGGGCTTCGAGACGGCGGCCGAGCTCGAGACGACGCTCGCCCGCCACCGCGACCGGGTGCACGCCATCTACCTGGATCTGCTCGAGCGGCTCGGCAGCGACGCTTGACCTGTCGGCCGCCGCGGCCGTCAACCGCGGCGTATCGAGCAACCCGAACGTGGTCCAAAAGACCCGGTGCAACACGCCGCCGAGTGCCAGCAGCAGCGGTACGGCAGAGATTGGATATGATGGGGTCGAGGGGTTGGGGCGCGGGACCGGAGAACCGGGATCCACGATCAATGACACCTGAATTCTGGGCCATCATCGGCGTCGGGATCGGCATGGCCGGCCTGTTCTTCCGGACGGACGTCAGAATCGGTCGGCTGGACGATCATGTCCGCGCCCAGGGCGAACGACTTGCGAAGCTGGAAGGCAAGGTCGACACGCTGATCGCGGCCTTCGCGAAGCCCCGAGAGGAATGAGGCGCCGCGGCGCGGCACGCCGTGGCCGTCAGGGCACCAGGAGCAGCTTGCCGATGTGGGCGCTGGACTCCAGCAGGCGGTGCGCCGCGGCGGCCTCGGCGAAACCGAACGTGGCATGCACCACCGGCCGCAGCCGCCCGGCGGCCACGTGCGGCCAGACGTGCTCGCGGACGGCCGCGGCAATCCGGCGTTTCTCGGCGAGCGGATCGCCGCCCTCGCGGGCGAGCTTGCGGTTCGACAGTGCCCGCTCCCGCGCCTCGGCCAGTGATACCAGGGCGGTGCTGCCGAGTCCGAGTTCGCGTTTCCGGCCTCGGATGACGAGCCGCTGGACCCAGCTGCGGGTGCCGGTGGGCTGGACGACGAGGTAGAGCCCCTGTCCGTCGCACAAACGGGCTATTGGGGTCCGCTGACGTTCATCGAAGTCCGGAACTGACCGTAAGTATCTGATTGGTAATCGTTTGTTATTCGTCGCGCCGGACTGTCCCGGTCAGAACGTCGCGTGCAATCCGCCGACTTCCTGTATATCATTGGGGAATGGATTATGTGACCAGCGACGCCCCGAAACCCAGGAAGACCAAGCCCAAGGGCCGACACCCCCACCACGCACTCTCCGCCGCCTTCGTCCGTACCGCGCCCGTCGGGCGGCACGCTGACGGCAACGGGTTGTACCTCTACGTCCAGCGCACCGGCACCCGAAGCTGGATCCAGCGCCTCGTCATCCGGGGCCGGAAACACGAACTCGGGCTCGGCAGCGTCCATCTGGTCACGCTCGCCGAGGCCCGCGAGAAGGCCCTCGCCAACCGCAAGCTCGCCCGTTCGGGCGGCGACCCGCTCGCCGAGCGGCGCCGCGCCCAGGGCATGCCCACCTTCGCCGAGGCCGCCGCCACCGTGGTCGAGGCGAAGCGGGCCGGCTGGCGCAGTCCCAGGCAGGCGACCGAGTGGCTCCGCAGTCTCGAGCGTTACGTCTTCCCGCGCATCGGCAGCCGGCCCGTCTCGGAGGTCAACAGCGCCGATGTGCTCCAGGTCCTCACGCCCATCTGGCACGTGAAGATGCAGACCGCCCGGACCGTGCGCCAGCGCATCCGGGCCGTGCTGGAATGGGCCGTGGCAATGGAGATGCGCAACGATAATCCGTGTGACCGCATCCTGCCGGTCCTCGGCGCGCAGCACGAGGTCGTGCAGCACCGGCAGGCGCTGCCGCACGGGCAGGTCGCGGCGGCCATCGCGACGATGCACACGTCGCGGACGATGCCAGCCGTCAAGTTGGCGTTCGAGTTTCTGGTCCTGACCGCCGGGCGGTCGGGCGAGGTGCGCGGGGCGCTGTGGGCCGAGATGGACACCGAGGCCCGCGTGTGGACGATCCCGGCCGAGCGGATGAAGATGAAGCGCGGCCACCGGGTGCCCCTGTGCGGGCGTGCGCTGGAGATCCTCGATGCGGCACGGGGACTCGGCGACGGCGGTAGCCCGCTGGTGTTCCCCGGCCGGAGCGGCAAGCAGCTCGACGAGAAGCGGATGCTGCGGGTGCTCCAGTGGCACCGCGTCGCCGCCGTTCCGCACGGCTTCAGGTCGTCGTTCCGGGACTGGGCGGCCGAGGAGACGGACCACCCGCGCGAGGTCATCGAGGCGGCGCTGGCCCACATCGTGCGGAACCCGGTCGAGGCGGCCTACGCGCGGTCGGACCTGTTCGAACGGCGGCGGCGGCTCATGAACGACTGGGAAGCCTATCTGGCTGGAGAGCGCCGGGCGGCGCACGCGCCGGGGCGCTGATGCCCGTCGGGCGACGTTGCGGCCTGAACCCCGTCCCGGTACGATCGGCGGCGGTCGGAGCGCCGCGCAGGCCCCGGCGCACGGGGACTGTCAGGAGCCGAGTGCCACGACGGCGTCCGGCGCGTCAAGCCCGCGCACGCACGGGCTCCTCCGCTCCGCTCCGGCCCTTGCGGGTGACGCACCGGCCGCCGTCGCGGACGAGGCTGGTTGTTGGACGGACGCGACCGTCCGTCCCGAGAACGGGACCGGCCTCGACCACGCTCCCGACCCCGCCGCACATGCCCACGAACCCTGCCCGCCAGACAGGACCGTCGGGAACGGTACGGACCGGCGTGAGGCGCGGAAAGACGGCAGCGGACCGGACGGGCTCGACAGGGATCCAGGTACCGGACGCAGGAGATCGGAGCGCGGGACAGTGAGGAGGGCAGAACGGGAGCACGATGGAGACGGGGGGCGAGGGCAAGCGTGTGATCAGATCCGCCGCCTGATCACACCATGACCGAGGCGAAGGTTACAGGAGAGGTGCCGCAGCAAGGGTGTAACAGGACCGGCGTGACCAACTTACACCCCCAGTCACACCTCCAGTCACACCCCGGATCACACTTGGAATCCTCTAAACCCTTGACACCATTGACCGTAATGACCACGTACGATCCAGGCACGGGGTCAGGAAAGGGGTCAGGGTGAGAGAGGGGAGCGACCCACCGAAAACCTGGCGGTTTTCGGCCCCAGCAGGTGTTCCTCCGTCACACCTGCCGCGCCGGGTCGCTCCCCTCTGAATTGTCCGTCCCGGAAGGGTGTCACCGCTCGGCCGGCCGCCGGTGACGGCGGGGCGAGATTCCGTCGCCGAGCATGCCGACTTGCCAGCATTCACTTGTTGTTGCTCGCCGCCGCCGCAGGGGAGCGGGCAAGGCCGTTGAGGCAGACCGGCGGCTGGTTGTACGCTATCGGTGACGGGAGCGGATGCCGGCTCGCAAGTCGGGGTTCGTGCGACGGAGACACGGCATGGCACGACGACGGTCGGAGCGGGCAGGCGGCGAGGGCGAAACCCCGAACGGTGGGGCCACGACCGGCTATGAGGCCGAGTTGTGGACGATGGCTGATGCCCTGCGCGGCTCAATGGACGCCGCCGAGTACAAGCACGTCGTGCTTGGGCTGATCTTCCTCAAGTACATCTCCGACGCCTTTGAGGAGCGTCGCGCGGCGCTGGTCGCCGAGTGGGGCGAGGAGGCCGCCGAGGCCGAGGACCGCGACGAGTACGTCGCCGAGAGCGTCTTCTGGGTGCCGGCCGAAGCCCGCTGGGCGCATCTGCGGGCGCAGGCGCGCCAGCCGACGGTCGGACAGACCGTCGATGAAGCGATGGCGGCCATCGAGCGCGACAACCCGGCACTCAAGGAGGTGCTGCCTCGTGACTACGCCCGGCCCGCGCTCGACAAGCGGCGGCTCGGCCAGTTGATCGACCTCGTCAGCAACATTCAGGTGGGCGACCGGGACGCCCGGTCCCGCGACGTGCTCGGCCGCGTCTACGAGTACTTCCTGTCTCGGTTCGCGAGCGCCGAGGGGAAGAAGGGCGGCGAGTTCTACACCCCGCGCTGCGTCGTCAAGGTGCTGGTCGAGATGCTGGAGCCGTACCGGGGCCGGGTCTACGACCCGTGCTGCGGCTCATCGGGCATGTTCGTGCAGTCGGTTGCGTTCATCCGCGCACACGCCAGCGGCAACGGGAACGGCGGCAAGGCCAAGGCGGACATCAGCATCTACGGCCAGGAGTCGAACTACACGACGTGGCGGCTGGCGAAGATGAACCTCGCCATCCGGGGTATCGAGGGCCAGATCGCCCACGGCGACAGCTTCCACCACGACCGCCACCCGGACCTCAAGGCAGACTTCATCCTCGCCAACCCGCCGTTCAACGTCTCGGACTGGGGCGGCGAGCGGCTGGCCGAGGACAAACGCTGGCGGTACGGCGTACCGCCGAAGGGCAACGCCAACTTCGCCTGGGTCCAGCACATGGTCCACCATCTGGCCCCGGCCGGCGTCGCCGGCTTCGTGCTCGCCAACGGGTCGATGTCGTCGAGCCAGTCGGGCGAGGGGGAGATCCGGAAGAACCTGATCGAGGCGGACCTGGTGGACTGCATGGTTGCGCTGCCGGGGCAGCTCTTCTACTCGACGCAGATTCCGGCCTGCCTCTGGTTCCTCGCCCGCCGCCGGCCGCGTCGCGGCGAGGTCCTGTTCATCGACGCCCGCAAGCTCGGCCGGATGGTGGACCGCACCCACCGCGAGCTGACCGACGAGGACACCGCCCGCATTGCGGGCGCATACCACGCTTGGCGCGACGGCGCGGACGCCTACGAGGACCTTCCTGGCTTCTGCAAGAGCGCCCCGCTCGACGAGGTGCGCCGGCACGGCCACGTGCTGACTCCCGGCCGCTACGTCGGTGCCGAGCCCCAGCCGGACGACGGAGAGCCGTTCGAGGCGAAGATGAAGCGGCTGGTGGCGGAGCTGCAAGCGCAGCAGGCCGAGGGAGCGCGGCTCGACGCTGCCATCGCCGAGAATCTGAGCGCGTTGGGCTTCGGAGGCAAGGGCTCGTGAGCAATGCTGACGAGCGGCGCTGGCAGCAGCGGCTCGACAACTTCGGGACGGCGCTCCGGCAACTGACGGATGCCTGCGAACGCGAGCGGTACGACGACCTGGAACGGGCCGGTCTGATCAAGACGTTCGAGTTCTGTTTCGAGCTGTCGTGGAACGTCCTCAAGGACCTGCTCTTCTACGAGGGGCATGAAGTGAAGGTGCCGCGCGCGGCGATCCGCAAGAGCTTTGAGGTCGACTACATCGACGAGAACGACTGCGAGACCCTGCTTGACGCCCTGGACAAGCGTAACCTGTTGAGCCACACGTACTGGAGCGACGTGGCTCGGGAAGCCGAGACGCTGATCAAGGAACGCTACTACCCGGCCCTGCTGCGACTCTACGCGGCTCTGGACGCCAAGCGGACGCCATGACGGACGGTCTCAAGGACGCGCATCGTGAAGCGATCATCGCCGAGATCGCGGCCAATAACCGCGTGGAACGGGCCGTGTTGTTCGGATCTCGGGCGACAGGGACCAACACTGTGTCGTCGGACGTGGACATCGCGTTGTACGGGGACCGTCTGACGCTGACCGACCAAGCCCGGCTCGCGGCCGCGCTGGACGAGATTCCGATGGCGCAGTCCGTCGATCTGCTGCTGTACGACTCGGTACAAGATCGGACGTTGCGGGAACATATCCGGCGTGAAGGTATCGAGTGGTACGAACGATCGACTGACGGCCGAGGGCACAATCCCGCGGCAAACCTCCGTCGTCCCGGCGACTGGACATTCGTAAACCTCGGTCGGGCGTGCACGAAGATCGGCAGTGGAGCGACGCCGCGCGGCGGCAAGGATTGTTTACTTGGAGAGTGGGCCGTACGCCTTGATCCGGAGTCAAAACGTCCTCAATGACGGTTTTCGTCACGACGGCCTTGCGTACATCGGTGAGCGACATGCCTTCGAGCTCGCCGGCGTAGAGGTTCGGGCCAGAGACGTTCTACTCAACATCACCGGGGATTCCGTCGCGCGCGTTTGCCAAGTGGACCCACAAGTTCTACCCGCCCGCGTGAACCAACATGTGGCAATTGTCCGTCCTGATCCGGCGACGCTCGATCCTGGGTTCCTCCGCTATTTCCTCGCGTGCCCGGAGACGCAGACGACGCTCCTGTCGTGGGCCGCGTCTGGCGGAACACGGAACGCCTTGACCAAAGGGATGATCGAGCACTTCGACGTGCCCGCCCCCAAAGACGTGGTTGAACAGGGGGCCATCGCCCACATCCTCGGCACGCTGGACGACAAGATCGAGCTGAACCGTCGGATGAACGCGACGCTGGAGGCGATGGCGCGGGCGCTGTTCCGGTCCTGGTTCGTCGATCTCGACCCGGTGCGGGCCAAGATGGAAGGCCGCGATACCGGGCTGCCGAAGGACATCGCCGACCTGTTCCCGGATAGGCTCGTGGAGTCCGAGTTGGGCGAAGTCCCCGAGGGTTGGAGTGACGGCCACGTCGAAGATGAAGTTTTGCGCCGCGCCGAACCGGATGGCGGAGCCCTGGGACACGATCGTCAGTGTTCGTGCACCCGTAGGGGACATCAACATGGCGTGGGAGCGGTGCTGCATTGGGCGTGGGGTTGCTGCACTACGGCACAGGTCCGGCTCAGCGTCCTTCGGCTACTACATTGCTCAGGCGCTCCGAGTACACATGCGACAGTACGAGCATACCGGCACGGTATTCGGAGCCATCAATCGGAAGCAGCTCGCACGGTTGCCGTTGGTGCAGCCGGCGGCGGATGTCGTCCGCGCCTTCGAGGAACTCGTGCATCCGTGGGACCAAACGATACGGCTCCGTACGGCACAAGGCGATACGCTGACCGCACTGCGCGACACGCTGCTGCCGAAATTGGTCTCTGGGGAACTGCGCGTGGATGTCCGTGAGGCGTCGCCCCAAGACGCCGAGCGGCCGGTTGCGGCGGCGGGAGCGAGCGCGTGACACGTGGGGAGTCGATCTCGTGAGCGACGCCACATTACTGGAATCCACGGTCGAGGACGCCACCCTCGCCTGGCTGGAAGGGGTCGGCTGGACCGTTGCGCGCGGCTCCGACATCGCTCCCGACACGCCGAATGCGGAGCGCGACGACTACGGCGAGGTCGTCCTGGAGGAGCGTTTGCGGTCCGCGCTCGCACGGCTCAATCCCGACCTTCCCGCGGAAGCAGTCGATGACGCACAACGCAGACTGGTCCGTCCCGCGGGGGCGACGCTGGAAGCCCGCAACCGCTCTTTCCACCGCATGGTCGTCGATGGCGTCACCGTGGAGTACGTCGCCGCCGACGGGGCGGTTCGAGGCGGGCAGGTCCGCGTGGTCGACTTCGACGTGCCGGAGGCGAACGACTGGCTGGCCGTGAACCAGTTCACCGTCGTCGAGAACAAGCACGAGCGCCGGCCCGACATCGTGCTGTTCGTCAACGGACTTCCGCTGGGCGTCATCGAGCTGAAGAACCCGGCCGACGAGAGCGCGACGATCCGCTCCGCGTTCCAGCAGCTTCAGACCTACAAGGCGGAGGTCCCCTCGCTGTTCGCGTTCAACACGGCGCTCGTCGTGTCGGACGGCCTGGCGGCGCGCATCGGGACGCTGACCGCCCCGTGGGAGTGGTTCAAGCCGTGGCGGACGGTCACGGGCGAGACGCTGGCCGACTCGACGCTGCCGCAGTTGCAGGTGCTCGTCGAGGGGGTCTGCGCTCCCGGCCGGCTGCTGGCCCTCGTCCGCGACTTCACCGTGTTCGAGGACGACGGCAGTGCACTGACGAAGAAGATGGCCGGCTACCATCAGTTCCACGCGGTCGAGACCGCCGTCGCCGAGACCTTGCGTGCGGCCCGGCTACAAAGGGACGTGGACGCCCCCACCCGGCCGGAACGCGACCGGTCCGACCGGCAGGGTGGGACTCCGGGCGACCGGCGCATCGGCGTCGTCTGGCACACGCAGGGGTCGGGCAAGAGCCTGACGATGGCGTTCTACGCCGGCCGCCTCGTCCGTGACCCCGCGATGGAGAACCCGACCATCGTGGTGCTGACCGACCGGAACGACCTCGACGACCAGCTCTTCGGCACCTTCGCCCGCTGCGCCGATCTGCTGCGCCAGCCCCCGGTTCAGGCCGAGAGCCGCGCCGACCTGCGGGCCAGGCTCACGGTGCAGGCGGGCGGCGTCGTGTTCACGACGGTCCAGAAGTTCTTCCCCGACGAGAAGGGCGACCGGCATCCGCTGCTCTCCAAGCGCCGCAACATCGTCGTCATCGCCGACGAGGCGCACCGCAGCCAGTACGACTTCATCGACGGGTTCGCCCGCCACATGCGGGACGCCCTGCCGAACGCCTCGTTCATCGGCTTCACGGGCACGCCGATCGAGCTGGCCGACGCCAACACCCGCGCCGTGTTCGGCGACCACATCAGCATCTACGACATCCAGCGGGCGGTCGAGGACGGCGCCACGGTGCCGATCTACTACGAGAGCCGCCTTGCGAGGCTCGCGCTCGACGAGCAGGAGAAGCCGCGTATCGACCCCGGTTTCGAGGAGGCGACCGAGGGCGAGGAGATCGACCGCCGCGAGAAGCTGAAGACGAAGTGGGCGCAGCTCGAGGCCATCGTCGGCGCCGAGAAGCGCATCGCGCTCGTGGCGCAGGACGTCGTCGAGCACTTCGAGAAGCGTCTGGACGCGATGGACGGCAAGGCGATGGTGGTCTGCATGAGCCGGCGCATCTGCATCGACCTCCACCGCGAGCTGGTGCGCCTGCGCCGGGACTGGCATGACGACAGCGACCGGTCGGGCGCCCTGAAGGTCGTCATGACCGGCTCCGCCTCGGATCCCCCGGTCTGGCAGTCGCACATCCGCAACAAGGCCCGCCGAGAGGAGCTGGCGAAGCGGTTCCGCGACCCCGGCGACCCGCTCCGGATGGTGATCGTACGCGACATGTGGCTGACCGGCTTCGACGCGCCGAGCCTGCACACGATGTACGTGGACAAGCCGATGCGCGGCCACGGGCTGATGCAGGCCGTCGCGCGGGTCAACCGCGTGTTCCGGGACAAGCCGGGCGGACTCGTCGTCGATTACCTCGGACTGGCCCACGAGCTGAAGCGGGCGCTGGCGACCTACACCGAAAGCGGCGGCACGGGACAGACCGCGCTGGACCAGGAACAGGCGGTCCGGGCGATGCTGGAGAAGCACGAGGTGTGCTGCGGCCTGTTCCACGGGTTCGACCGGACCGCGTGGGTCGCCGGCTCGCCGGCAGAGCGGCTCGGTCTGCTGCCGGCCGCGCAGGAACACGTCCTGGCGCAGGAGAACGGCAAGGCGCGCTGCCTGAGCGTCGTGCGGGCGCTCTCGCAGGCGTTCGCGCTGGCCGTGCCGCATCCCGAAGCTATCCGCATCCGCGACGACGTGGCGTTCTTCCAGGCGGTCCGGGCGGCGCTGTCCAAGCGGGACGGCTCCGAGCGGAAGACCGGCGAGGAGCTGGACCACGCCGTGCGGCAGATCGTCTCGCGGGCCGTGGCCCCGGACGGCGTGCTGGACATCTTCGCCGCCGCCGGGCTGCACAAGCCGGACGTGTCGATCCTGTCCGAGGAGTTCCTGGCCGAGGTGCGGGACATGCGCCAGCGCAACCTCGCCGTCGAGTTGCTGCGGAAGCTGCTGAAGGGCGAGCTGGCCACGCGGCGGCGCAAGAACGTGGTGCAGGCGCGCTCGTTCGCCGCGATGCTGGAGCAGACCATCCGCCGCTACCAGAACCGGGCCGTCGAGGCCGCGCAGGTGATCGAGGAGCTGATCGGGTTGGCTCGCGAGATGCGGGCCGCAAGCGCCCGCGGCGAGGCGCTCGGCCTGTCGGACGACGAGCTGGCGTTCTACGACGCGCTCGGCGTCAACGACAGCGCGGTGCAGGTGCTCGGCGACGAGACCCTGCGCGGCATCGCCCGTGAGCTGGTCGAGACCGTACGGAACAACGTGACCATCGACTGGACGCAGCGCGAGAACGTCCGCGCCAGACTCCGCGTTCTCGTGAAGCGCGTCCTGCGGAAGCACGGCTATCCGCCAGACAGGCAGGAGTCGGCGACGCGGACGGTGCTGGAGCAAGCCGAGGTGCTGTCGGCCGGCTGGACCACCTGAGTGCCGTCATGGCGGCCACAGACACCTCGGAACGCAGCCGTAAACCCAGTGAGAGTGTCGTCCGGTG
>CBDCCO010000006.1:0-12579 GCA_965214845.1 Vicinamibacterales bacterium | reverse complement strand
GGCAAGAAGGGCGGCGAATTCTACACACCGCGCTGCGTCGTCAAGGTGCTGGTCGAGATGCTCGAGCCGTACCGGGGGCCGCGTCTACGACCCGTGCTGCGGCTCGTCGGGCATGTTCGTGCAGTCGATCGAGTTCATCCGCGCCCACGCCAGCGGGAACGGGAACGGCGGCCGCGCGCGCGGCGACATCAGCATCTACGGCCAGGAGTCGAACTACACGACGTGGCGACTCGCGAAGATGAACCTCGCCATCCGCGGCATCGAGGGCCAGATCGCCCACGGCGACAGCTTCCACAAAGACCGCCACCCGGGACCTCAGGGCCGACTTCATCCTGGCCAATCCGCCGTTCAACGTCCTCGGACTGGGGCGGCGAGCGCCTGGCCGACGACAAGCGCTGGCGCTACGGCGTGCCGCCGAAGGGCAACGCGAACTTCGCCTGGGTGCAGCACATGGTGCACCACCTGGCCCCGGCCGGTGTCGCCGGTTTCGTGCTCGCCAACGGGTCGATGTCGTCGAGCCAGTCCGGCGAGGGCGAGATCCGGAAGAACCTGATCGAGGCGGACCTGGTGGACTGCATGGTCGCGCTGCCCGGGCAGCTCTTCTACTCGACGCAGATTCCGGCCTGCCTCTGGTTCCTGGTCCGCCGCCGTCCGCGCCGCCGGGAGGTCCTCTTCATCGACGCCCGCAAGCTGGGCCGCATGGTCCGACCGCACGCATCGCGAGCTGACCGACGACGACGTCGCTCGCATCGCCGGCGCGTACCACGCCTGGCGCGATGGCGCGGACGCCTACGAAGACCTTCCGGGTTTCTGCAAGAGCGCCCCGCTCGACGAGCTGCGCAGGCACGGCCACGTGTTGACGCCGGGGACGCTACGTCGGCGCGGAGCCGCAGCCGGACGACGGAGAGCTGTTCGAGGCGAAGATGGGGCGGCTGGTGGCGGGAGTTGCAAGCTCAGCAGGCGGAGGGGGCGCGCCTCGACGCCGCCATCGCCGAGAACCTGAAGGCGCTGGGGTTCGATCCTTCGAAAGTCCACCCGGCGAGTCCATAGGAGAACGCTCATGACCGTGCGTGAGATGATCGACGTTTTCAAGGGCCATCCCGGCGATCTTCGCGTGGTCGTCAATGGGTATGAGGAAGGCTACGACGATCTGTCGCCTGAGCAGATCTCCGTCGTACGGATTGCGCTGAACACCGGCGTGAACGACTGGGAGGGGCGGCACGGCGAGGCGGAAGACAGCCCCGCCGACGCTACGGAGTCCGCCAAGATCGTCGACGCGCTCGTCCTGCGCCGCACGTCCCACTGACAGTTCTCGCCACGAGTCCGCAATGATCGACTATGGCAAGATCCGGCTGTCGCTCGAGCGCGTGCAGCAGCAGAACGAGAACTACCGCCGGGGTAGCCCGGATCTGTCCGATCTCGACCGGAAGGGCATCGCCGAATCGGTCATCCAGCGCTTCGAAACCTGCGACGACGGCCTCTGGAAGGTGCTGAAGCGGCACCTGACCGAAACGTTGGGCGTTGCTGAGGACGCCCAACAGCCCGAAGCCCGTGTTCCGGGTGGCCCACGAGAACGACCTGCTCGCCACCCCCGGTGGAACAGCGGTTGCGGCACGCCGATGCGCGTATCGACACGTCGCACGACTACGACGGCGAGAAGGCGAAGACCTGGCTGGCGTTAGTGCCGGACTTCATCGACGACGCCATCGGGCTCTATCAGACCATCAGTGGAGCGGCATGGGAGTAGAGCAGGCTATCGACCTCACCGCCGAGCACTGCAAGATCGTTCTGCAGTTGCTCGAGCGGTACCTGCCGGGCACACCCGTCTGGGCGTACGGGTCGCGCGTGAAGTGGACCTCCCGGCCGCAATCCGATCTCGATCTCGTGGTCTTCGCAACACCGGAGCAGCGGCGGCAAGTCGATGATCTTCGAGAGGCGTTCGAGGAGAGCAACCTGCCGTTCCGGGTGGATCTGTTCGTTTGGGACAACATGCCGGACTCGTTTCGGAAGCAGATCGAGGCGGAGCACGTGGCTCTTGACGAAAAAGACAAAGAACTCCGACCTGCACACGTCGCCATTGCCCAGGAGACGCGCACTCTGAGGGAACTGGTGTCCTACACCCGCGATGGTGAGTGGGGAGACGGAGCTCCGTGTTCCAATGGGCTGCTTATGCGAGTAGGTCCGGGTACAAGATTTTCCTCCTGTGCGTCACGGAAGTGTCGCCGGGGTTCCGACACGACACATACGCCGCGACGTGGCCGCCAGGAAGTCTCTACAGCCGTGGGATATTGTCATCGAAACGGCAGGTGGTTCGAAGAACCGTTCCACGGGACGCGCGTTGCTCGTTACTCGAGAATCCTCAAGAGCCTGGGAGATTTCGTAACCTGCGCGAGCTTTTCCCGTTTTGTCCGTATAGACCCGAACTTGGCATACCCATCGTATATCTATTGGTATCTCCAGTACTTATATGCTCTGGGGGAAATGGAAAAGCACCAGGTTCAACATACAGGCGTCGCTCGGTTCCAGTTTACAGATTTCGCTGCGAACATCGAGATTCCACTTCCGAGCTTTCCTGTTCAACGGGCCATCGCCCACATCCTCGGCACGCTGGACGACAGGGTCGAGTTGAACCGTCGGATGAACGCGACGCTGGAGGTTCGTCGATTTCGACCCCGTGCGGGCCAAGATGGGGGGGGCCGCGACACGGGACTGCCGAAGGACATCGTCGACCTGTTTCCCGACCGGCTGGTGGACTCGGAATTGGGTGAGATACCGGAGGGGTGGTCTGTCGGGACTCTGGGCGACATCGCCGAATCGTCGGGGATGGGAGTAGATCCGAAGTCTGTGGATCGAGATACTCCCTACATCGGGCTGGAACACATGCCTCGGCACTCGGTTGCGCTGACAGATTGGGGATCGGCCGGGAGCGTTTCCAGCAGCAAGTCTGGTCTCTCCAAGGGTGACGTTCTGTTCGGGAAGTTGCGGCCGTACTTTCACAAGGTGGGGATCGCACCCGTGAACGGGGTTTGCTCCACTGACATCGTCGTCCTCACGGCGAGGATGCCGCGGCTGTCCGCCTTCGTTCTCGCATGTGTCTCGTCACCCGAGTTCGTTTCGTACAAGAACCAGACTTCGACAGGTACGAAGATGCCGCGAACCAGTTGGCGATCGATGAGCAGGTACGAGGCGTGCGGCCTGCGGAGCCAATTCTCGAGACCTTTCAGCGCGTCGCGGGTCCGATGTTGGAGCGCATCGTCGCGAGCACCCACGAATCCCGCACCCTCGGTGCCCTCCCGAGACGCTTTGTTGCCGAAACTGATCTCCGGAGAGATGCGAGTGCACGACGCCGACAACCTCGTCGGAGCGATCGCATGACGGCGACGCCGCTCAGCGGTCCAGACCAAAAGGAGGGGTTTGTCGTTGGCTTACGTCAAGGCGCTGGCGGCACGCGCCTCAGAGATCCCCTCATTTTGCTATATGAATCCAATGTGGTGAAAGTCCTTTCGAGGACGGCACGCTCGGACCTCTACGAAGTTGAAAAGTAGCGTTGCCGGAATTAGAATGTGGTTCCATGCATCCACAGGAAAGGCAGCAGACGTCATCCGGGAAATGGTTCCAGAGACAAGACCTCCTGAACTTCATCAACACCTTGTACGCGGGCGACCTGCATGCCAAGCGGGTGCTGTCACTGGCCAACGCCACCTTGGGCGTGCTGACGAGTGCTTCGCTGGCAATCCACGCGGCGGGGCGTGGCTTGGCGCAAGCCATGGGCACGTTGACCAAGCATGGCGTCAAGCAGGTGGACCGGCTCCTGAGCAATCGAGGCGTCAACGTCTGGACCTTCTTCGCCTACTGGGACGCCGTACATCGTCGGCGCCCGCACTGAAGTGGTCGTCGCGCTGGATTGGACGAGCTTTGCGGCCGACGAGCAGGAGACTATCGTGCTGTCGATGTTGACCGGGCACGGGCGCGCGACGCCCCTGCTGTGGAAGACGGTGGCGTCATCGACGCTGAAGGGCAACCAGCGGCGCTATGAGTACGAGGTGCTGTGCCGGCTGCGGGAAGTATTGCCGGACGGGGTGAAAGTCACCGTCGTGGCGGACCGGGGCTTTGCCGACTGCAAGCTGTTCTACGCGTTGACGACGGAGTTGGGCTTCGAATACGTGATTCGGCTGCGCGGAGACATCTATGTGACGAACGCGCGCGGCGAGCGGCGGGTGGCCGCCGAGTGGGTCGGCGCGGGGGGCGTGCGCGGCGGCTGGTGGGGGGCTCGGGTGACCGACGTGCACGAGTGGCCGGTGGGCGCGGTCGTGTGCGTACACGACCAGAAGATGGACGAACCGTGGTGTCTGGTGGCGAGCGAAGCGACGGTCCCGACGCGGGTCCTGATTCGCTACTACGGCAAGCGCTGGGGGATCGAGGCGGGGTTTCGAGACATCAAGGACATGCGCTTCGGGATGGGTCCTGTCATCGATGCACGTGTCGCGCCCGGACCGGCGGGACCGCCTGCTGTTGATCAGCGCGTTGGCGATCGCGGTGCTGTCGGTCCTGGGTGCAGCGGGCGAGCGCATCTGGGTACGACCGCTGGTTGAAGGCGAATACGGTGAAGCGGCGGACGCATTCGTTGTTTCGGCAGGGGTTGATGCTGTACCACCATCTTCCCAATTGGCCCGAGGGTCGGGTTCGTCCGTTGATGGAGACGTTCGGGAGCATGCTGTTGGAACAGCGGGTGTACCGAGAGGTCTTCGGCGTGATCTGATGCCCCTGCAGAATGAGGGGATGCATGAGGGCACGCGCGGGTTTTTCGACGTCGGTGGCCAGAGCCGGGACCGAGACAGCGTCGATCTGCGGATCATGGCGGGGCGGGCCGCGTCGTCCGGCCCTCGACCTGCAACTGAAGGCGGCGGCCGATCTCGCCGAATCGCAGGCCGGCTTCCTCCGGTTTCGATTGACCATCAAGAACTACAACGATCTTCGCGTCGAGACGCAGACGCCCCGGCTGCTCGTGGTGCTGGAACTGCCGCGGGACGAATCGCAGTGGATGACCCTCACCACGGAGGAACTCGTTCTGCGACGTCGGGCCTACTGGGCGAGCTTGCAGCAAGGACACGAAGAGGTCGTGGGACAGGAGACCACCACGATTCACATTCCAGAGGACAACTTGTTCGACATCGAGGCACTCCCAGACCCTCATGGAGCGGTCACGCAGCGGGGACATCTGATGCGAGTCAACATTCGCGACCGGGGTGCGCTACTGGCGGTTTCGCCTGCGGCACTGTCAGCATACGCCCGCGGCGCCGGCTGGCACCGGCATGAGCAATACCCGCGTGCACTCGGACGTCTACAAGGGTGAGTCGCGGCCGGAGATCATCGTCCCGCGCACGGAGCGCTTGGGCGACTACGCGACTGTCGTGGCGACACTCATCGACACGTTCGCCGGGATCACTGGCCAGGACGAGTCGAGCGTCTATCGTTCTCTGGTGACGGCGGACCGGGACGTCGTATGCATCCGGGTCACGGAGAGCGACGATGGGCAGCGTTGCCCTGGAGGACGGCGTGAACCTCGTGGGCGGCACCCGCGATCTCGTGCTGTCCGCGGCGTGTTCACTTCGCGAGCCGCAGCCGGTCTACCGGGCCGGGGCGAACCGGGAAGCGGCGGATCTTCTAAAGCAGATGCGGGCTTGGACAGACGGACCAGGGCAGCTTCATGGTTACGCTGCTGACACCGGTGGTGCCACCGCCGATGCCGTCGTTGTTGCTCGACCCGGATGATCGGAACGCGCCGATCGAGCGCCGCATGACACGGCGACTGGTCGAGGCCGTCACCGCGGCGCGTCAGGCGGCCGAACGGGCGGCCTGCCGGTGAAGACGGCGCCTTCGAGGAGACGGTGGACAGCGGCGTGAGCGCCAATCTCTGCGAGGCCCTGGTCCGGATCATCGACCCGTTTCCGACGCTGGACGTTGGCGTTTCGTGGGCTCGGACTCGGCCGGTGGCGACAACGGGAACCATCGTTCGTTTTGGCCGAGCGGATGCGGCTCTTCTGCGCGAGGCGGCGCGCTCGCTCCGCGAGCGCGCACCCCGACCCGAAGTGCGTCTCCACGGCTTCGTGCGGCTCCTGAAGCGCGCGGAGGCCGAAGACGACGGAACGATCCGCCTCGCGACCGATATCGACGGGCAACGGCAGTCGGTCGTGGCGGTTCTGGAGCGGGCGGACTACGAGCGAGCGGTTCAGGCTCACAAGGATCGCGCACTGGTCGTGCTGGCGGGCGATCTCGAACGCACGGGCCAGCGGTGGAGGTTGTTGAACCCGCACGTTGAAGGCGTCTTTCTCGACGACGGACAGGAATCACGAGACGCCTGACACATAGTCATGCCGCCATCCGGCGTCTCGGAATCGACTGTCGAAACCGTCGCCCTCGATTGGTTGACGTCGCTCGGCTGGACGGTTCTCCATGGTCCGGACATCGCACCGGACATTCCGGCCGCGGAGCGGCGGACTACGGCGTGGTCGTCCTGACGACTCGCTTGCGATCCGCGGTCGCCCGCCTCAATCCCAACGTCCCCGACGACGCCATCGAAAGACTCCCTCCGCCGAGTGACGCGCCCGACCGGGGCGACGCTGGAGGCTCGGAACCGGGACCGAAGCAATCGAATGGAACGGCTTCTCGCGCCAGGCTTCTCACGGTTTCTCGGTCCCAATGCCCCAAATCCATTGCCTCTAATGGGAGAATCTGGTACATTCCGTGATTCGTTGCCCACGATATTTTCTTCTTCGTTAACCCTCTGTGTGGGGGCTCTCCTGGATTTGGCAGCGGTCAGGCTTTGCGCACACAACAACCCCTTTGTGTTCGTCGATGCGTTGTCGATGAGCGAAACAAATTTCGAGAGTACTCAATGGTAAATCGTAACCTGATTCGGACGTTGGAAGATGACGTCCTCACAACTGAATTCAATGACATCTTCGATGACGAAAACTTCGACTTGACCGAGGCGTTGTTTCCACCCGAAGCTGAAGCGCAAGAATTCGACCTGAACAAAATTGTCGATGGAAAAATCATCCGGGTCGATGACGAGGTCGTTCTCGTCGACATCGCATTCAAAAGCGAAGGCACCATTCCACGAAGCGAATGGGAAAGTCACGAAGAACCGCCAGAGGTCGGACAGGACATCAAAGTTCTGATCCTGGATCTTGAAGATGACATGGGACGTTCGGATCAACAGGGCGGCCTGATCCAAATCAGTAAGAAACACGCCGACCACATTTTGAAGTGGATCGACTTGATCTCGAAGATCAAGGAAGGCGACATCGTTACCGGTACTGCCACTCGAAAGATCAAGGGCGGTTTGTTGGTCGATATCGGCGTTCCCGTTTTCTTGCCTGCTTCGCAAGTTGACATTCGCCGACCGGGCGACATCGCCGATTACATTGGCCGAGTCGTTCAATGTGAGATCCTGAAGATTGATGAGCAGCGACGAAACATTGTCGTCAGTCGTCGATCGTTGATCGAAAAAGAACGCCAATACGCTCAAAAGAAACTTCTGGACGAATTGGAAGTTGGCCAAATTCGCAAAGGTGTGGTCAAAAACATCGCCGATTTTGGTGCGTTTGTTGACCTTGGTGGCATCGACGGCCTGCTGCACATTACCGACATGTCGTCATGGCACGCATATGGCCATCGTCCGTCGGAAATGGTGTCGATCGACCAAGAAATCGAGGTCATGATCCTCAATATCGACCACGAGAAAGATCAAGATCGCCCTCGGTCATCAAGCAGAATGCAACCCAGTCCATGGTTGCACGTGTCGAAGACCGAAATACCCCGTGGGTGCGACGGTGCGAAAAGGCCAGGTCGTGAACGTGATGAGCTACGGGGCATTCGTCAAACTCGAACCGAAGGCATCGAAGGTCTTGGTGCACATCAGCGAAATGTCCTGGACCAAGCGGATCACTCACCCGAACGAGACTGGTTCAGATCGGCGACGATATCAAGGTCGTGCCATCCTGGGAATCGACAAGGACAAAGTGAGCAAATCTCGCTCGGCATGAAGCAGACCCAAGACAACCCTTGGGAGCAAGGTTAGCCGCACGGTACCCCGTCGACGGACATGGTGAAAGGTCGAGTTCGGAATCTCACCAACTACGGTGCGTTCATCGAGCTGGAAGAAGGCATCGACGGATTGCTTGCACGTCTCCGACATGTCCTGGACCCGCAAGATCGGGCATCCAAACGAGATGTTGGAAAAAGGCGAAGAGGTGGAATGCAAAGTCCTCAACGTCGATACCGAACGTCGACGTATCGCGTTGGGCATGAAGCAGATGAACCTGGATCCATGGGAACAGGACATCCCAAGCAAGTACCAGCCTGGTCAATTGATCAAAGGAAACGTCACCAAGATCACGAATTTTGGTGTCTTCGTTGGTCTGGAAGACGGACTGGAAGGCTTGTTGCACATCTCCGAACTCGCCGATGAAAAAGTCGAGAATCCGGAAGAGGTCGTTAAAGTCGGCGACGAGTTGGAAGTAAAAATCCTTCGCGTCGATACGGAAGAACGCAAGATTGGTCTTTCTCGACGACGCGTCGAGTGGACCGAAGAGGAAGAAGCTGCGGAAGCAGCAGCCGAAGCCAAAGAGGCGGCCCAAGGACCCAAAAAGTCCGATCCGGCCGACCTCAAAGGTGGTGTTGGCGATTCCGGACCGCTCTTTAAATCGGTTAGCGAAATGAAAGCTGGCGATGAAGTCGGCGAAGAAGCAGCCGAGGGATCTGCGGAAGAATAAGTTGATTGAAAAATCCTCAAGCCCGGTGAAAACCGGGCTTTTTTTGTGCGCTCACGTTAACCGCAATCCAAACCCCTGAAATCCAAACCCCTGAAATCCAAACCCCTGAAATCCAAACCCCTGAAATCCAAACCCCTGAACCTCGAATTGCCTTGATGCCAGCAGAAACTTGCGATTTGTGCCGTATTCGTGAGGGGGGAAACCTTGGAAAAGAGATATCGTTTTTGGAGCTCGGGTTTGAGCTCCGGTCAGGGCTCCGTCGACTCGCAGCTCGGGCCTCAAATCTCCGCGCTTGTCCGAAGCGCGGAACTTTTGAATCGTCGATATTTCAAAGGATCGTACATGACTAAGAAAAGTTGGTTTGGGCATCGCCGAATCTGCCTGAATGCCCTCGTTGCTTTCTTTGCAATCGCCATGATGGCATCATCGTCACTTAATGCGGCTGAGCCGGCCGCCAGCGGAAATTCGGGGGAAACCCCCGCGAACTGGCCCAAAACATTCGAATTGGTTTATTGCTGGGGCGGAACCACCCAGAACGATATTGATGCCTGGTGTCCCTGCGCCGAACTCACGTTGCATCGGCGCCCAAAAACGTTCGATGTGTTTGACTGTCTTTCTGGCAATTTCGTTGCCGATGCTGGAACCTGGAGTAAAAAGCGACGTTGGCGAGAAATCACTTTTGAGCTGAGCAACGGCGTCGTTTATCACGGGGTCGAGCAGCCGGACGGCACTTACTTTGGCACCATGTTGACTCCTAACGGAGTCTACGGGGTCTGGAGCGGAGAATTTGTGCCTTAGTCGATCACGTTTTCAACTTGAATTCACAACATGAGCCGTGATCAACGAAACCGTTTCGCAAGTTTCATCTTCGGAGCGGTTTCGTTTCTGCGCGCGGTGTTATGCGCGGTTGAACCACTCGCTTGCGCTTCGTGCTTGTATGGTTGGTGGTTGCGCGGTTGAACCACTCGCTTGCGCTTCGTGCTTGTATTTCGGTGATTTGCGGTTGAAACCCACTCGCTTGCGCTTCGTGCTTGTATTTGGTGTGAGCGCGATTGAACCACTCGCTTGCGCTTCGTGCTTGTATTGTTGGTGAGTTGCGCGGTTGATCTCGCTTGCGCTTCGTGCTTGTAGGTTGGTGGTTGAGCGGATGAACCACTCGCTTGCGCTTCGTGCTTGTATGGTTGGTGGTTGTGCGGTTGAACCCCTCGCTTGCGCTTCGTGCTTATATGGTTGAATGTGGATGGGTTGGTGAAAGGCGATTGAGCGCGCTCATTCGCTTTCTCGCCGCAACCTGGCTTTGATTCGTGAGATCTCAACCAAGCGTTGGTCGCCCTTGGGGAGCCGATTCCGAAAGCTCATTTCTGCTTGCTCAAGGAGCTGCATGGATTCAGAAGCCCTGTCGTCTTTGAGTAACAACAATGCCAAGGCCAATTCGCATTGCGCGATTCGCGGGTGCATGAATGGTCGATTGCGGTTTTCCTTTTCCAACGCGAGCCGAAGAAGTCGTTCGGCCTGCTCTTTTCGGTCAATCGACTCCGCCGCGATCGCAAAACGTTGAAGCCAAATGGGATCCTGATAGTGAAACGTTACTTGATCCAGGATCGACTCCATTTCGCATCGCGCGATTACTGTTTGAGTTGGATCGTGACATGATTCGGCAATTCGATACTTCACAAGCCAATAGTGAAGTCGGTTTTCTTTGGACAAGCGATAGACTTGAATGCGAGCAAGAGTCGCGGTTGCCTCCTTGATTTTACCGGCACCTAACTGAGCTTCGGCCATTAATGTTTGGTGTTCCCGGCGAGTCCTTTTCTGGATGCGGTCCTTTTCGATTCCGGTTCTGATATAGCGCTCGGCCGACTCGTATTTCTTCGCGAGGAGCATTTCGAATCCAAGTTTTTGATAGGTTTCCGCGAGATGCCGATGTTGAGGGGCAATTTTCTCGCCAACTTTCAGAAGTGGAATCACAACCTGAAAGGCCTCTGCGTATTTCCCATTTTTCATCAGTGCCGATGCAAAATCTCCCAACGCCAAAAGATAGATCGGGTTGGTTGATCCCAGTGTTTCTTCGAGAGGACCAAGTAACTCTCGGTAGTGTTTTTCGACCGCTTGGAAGTTCTCGTCTTTTCGTGCGTTCACGACCAGGAATGCAAGGTACGCCAGTCGGCGGGCCCGAGGGTGATGGATGAATTCTTCAACGCCCTTTTCGATGTTCGTCCAATCCAGTTTGGTTTCGCGGTCACAAAGAAAGAGCGCCGTTCTCGCAGTCCAAATCGACTTCAATTGGTCGGGGGTCTCCTTTTTCCGCAGTTCAATGACTTGCTCAAAATAAGTTCGCGCGGGTAAGGGTTTGCGCCATTCGAGGTGTAGCCAGCCCAACTGAAATAGCAAGTCAGAAATGGGTTCAACGTTTTGTTGGGGCAACGTGCCGAGCCGTCCCAATGCGTCCAAGTATCGGTCGCGCGCCGATGAATAGTCTCCCATCGACTGATTCAGTCGTCCCAGGAAATATTGATGAAAGGCTTCGTCGCGATCGAGATTGAATTCGGGGTGTCCGGCTTGGAAATTCTTGCGTGTTGCTTCGGCCGAAGCAAACAACTCGTTTGCTTTCTCAAATTCACCATGACTTCGAAAGACGTTTCCGAGAATGTCCATCAAGCGCGCTTGCACTCGCGGTTGATTCGCCAACTCCTTGTCCATCCTGGCAACCGCTCGATTCAAAAGCTGCATGGCATTCATGGAATTCAGGTCGCGGACGGAAAAATCTCGGCTGATTTGATCATTGCCAAGTTGAACGCCCACGATATCCGTGGCTCCGAAGACTTCTTCCAGGAAAGCGGTCACCTGCATCGACAATTCGGCTTCGGACTTGGCCCGGACCGTCGCTCGTTCAGCTGACTCACGCGCATCATTGGCTTGCTTGCGCAATTCAATTTCATTCTGAAGCGCGACGTGATTCGAGATCGCAAAGTAAATGGAGCCTACGAGTAATACGGCCAGCAAAACCGTTACCGCCGTCGTCAATGACGCCAGGAGTGGATTCCGGCGTGCACGACGAAACATCCGCAGGTGAAACGGAACGGCCTTGGCAACTACCGGGCCACCGTTGGCAAACCGGTTCAAGTCCGCTGCAAGTTCTGCCGCCGATTCGTACCTGGCCCTGGGGTCCTTCTCAATGCATTTCAGCGCGATGTTGCAAAGTGACACCGGCAAATCCGGTTGGAATTTTCTCGGGTGAGGCGGTTCCTGGTTGATCACTTGCAACATGATCATTTCAAAGTTGCCACGGAATGGAACGTGCCCCGTCAGCAACTCGAAAAGAACGATTCCCAATGAATAAATATCGGCACTCGGGCTGGCTGAGTTACTTTGTCCTTTCGCCTGTTCCGGGGCCATGTACACCGGCGTTCCCAGGATGGTTCCCGATTGGGTGGCCCAGGAGTTAGAAGAAAGTGATTTCGCGAGACCAAAATCAATCAGGAATGGTTTGCCATCGTTTTGGATCAGGACGTTCTGCGGCTTGATGTCACGATGAACACAACCCAATTCATGAGAATAGGCGAGAGCTTCCGCCAACACGCAACACAAACTGGCGGCCTCAGTCGGCGAGTAGCTGCGATGTTTTAGTTGATCCGAAAGCGACGTGCCTTCAACGTAATCACGAAGAATGCAAAGTCGGTCTCCAAAGGTGCCGGCGTCGAGAATTCGAACGATATTCGGGTGTTGCAGCCTCGAAGCCGTTTTTGCTTCTCGAAGAAACCGCGAGGAATCTTCCAACAGGCTCGCGTGTGCGATTTTTAGT
>CBDCCO010000005.1:0-5631 GCA_965214845.1 Vicinamibacterales bacterium | reverse complement strand
CGGATTCGTTGCCCCGGGCGGTGGCCGCAAGGCGGCGGCGGAACGCGACCCGGGTCTGGTCAAGGCGTTGGAGCATCTGCTCGACCCGTTCACCCGGGGCGACCCGCAGGGACCTCTGCGCTGGACATGCAGCAGCGCGGCGCGCTTGGCGGAGCAATTTGGGGGCTGAAGGCCATCGGGTCAGCGAGCGCACGGTGAACCGGCTGCTGCACGAATTGGGCTATAGCTTGCAGGCCAATCGCAAGACGCTCGAAGGCCGCCAGCATCCGGATCGGGATGCGCAATTCCGGCGCATCGCCCGTCGCGTGCGGGGCGTTTCAACGCTTGGGCCAGCCGGTCGCCTCGATCGACACGAAGAAGAAGGAGTTGGTCGGCCGATACCGCAACGGCGGCCGGGAATGGCGTCCGAAGGGCCAGCCCGAGGAAGTGAAGGTCCATGACTTCATCGATCGGGAACTCGGCAAGGCGATCCCCTACGGGGTCTACGACCTGACGGCGAACACGGGTTGGGTGAGCGTGGGCGTTGACCACGACACGGCGGAGAGTTCGCCGTGGAGACGGTTCGGCGCTGGTGGCTGCAAATGGGGCGTCAGGCGTATCCGTCGGCCACGCGATTGCTGCTCACGGCCGACGGGGGCGGTTCAAACAGCAGGCCGCAGCCGGCTGTGGAAGTTCGAGTTGCAGAAGCTGGCCGACGGCGCTGGGGTTACGGATCTCGGTGTGCCACTTTCCGCCGGGGACCAGCAAGTGGAACAAGATCGAGGCACCGGATGTTCTGCCACATCACGGAGAACTGGCGGGGCCGGCCCGCTGGTGAGTCACGAGGTGGTGGTGAACCTGATCGGCGGTACGACTACGCAGGGCGGTTTTGGCCATCCGGTCGGAGTTGGACGAGGCCGACTATCCAACCGGTCGGGAGGTCACGGACGACCAGATGGACAGGCTGTCCATCAAACGCGACGCGTTTCATGGTGAGTGGAACTACAGCCTGCTACCCAGATCCGACCTGAACGGTTAATTTATTTTTGGCGAGAATCCTAACGGCACAAGTACCGTTGGACACCGCTCCCCGTCGTCGCTTCCTCACCACGACCACGCACTGACGGATCCAACTGCCTCCTGCCTCGCCGCCGCCGCAAAGACTGGTTGGGCCGCCGACGAAGAAGAGCCGCACCCTGCCGGCGCTGACTACATCAATGGCGGCGACGGTTTTCGACACGGTCGACTACAGCGATTCCCCGCGGCAAGGCGGGTCGGTGCACGACGGCGTGCAGTTAGCCGTTGGCTATCCGGCTCTGATCATCCCGGGCATCGGCGGCCACGCGAGGGCGACATCCTGGTCAGCGTCGAGGGGCGTGATCGGGTCCGCGTACGACGACAGGATCGCGGTCGATGACGTCTGGTCCGGTTCAATCTTCGGTGATCCCCATCGCCCACGAGGTCTACGGCGGGAACGGCGACGATGAGCTGTGGGGGCTACGGGCGCGACTACCTCAATGGCGGTCCTGGCGACGACACCCTGGCCACCCAGGTAGGCGGGACTGCTTTCGGCGGCCCCGGCGCGGACACGTTCTGGTTCCTGGGCTCGGTCGACGGAGCCACGATCGAGGACTTCGACCCGGCGGAGGGCGACGTCATTTCCCTGCGTTCCTTCGCCGGCTTGCCCGGCTTGGCCGGCTTGGCCGGCTTCCAGCACGTGACGAGATCCGACGTGCAGGCCATGCTGGACGGCAGCCGCGGGAATGTCTCGATCTCACCCTGCTCGGGGATGCCGACGGCTACGAACACGGGGTCGATCACGCTTGGCGGCGGCGTCCGGGTCTCCGATTTGACCGTGGACAATTTCATCCTCGACGGTGACGCTGATCCGGATCCAAAGCCGGCCGCCTACGTTGCCACCTACGACGAGATCGCCTACCAGCTCACCGATGGGTACTATCGATGGGGGGCCGAGGAGTACGGCGGCTTCGGCGGCCGCCGCGCCTTCGACGTCGCGCGCGACGGCTCACTCTCCGCCAATATCACCGGGCTCACAGCCGAGGGCCAGCAGCTCGCGCGCTGGGCGCTCGAAGCCTGGACCAACGTCACGGGAATCGAGTTCAAGTTCGTGAGCGGCCACGCGCACATCACGTTCGACGACGACGAGCCGGCGCCTACAGCCGGGCGACCGAACTCTGGTCCAACGGGGAGATCCGGCAAAGCCGAAGTCAATATCTCCGTGGACTGGCTCGACAGGTACGGCACCCACGATCGACAGCCGTTCTTTCCAGACCTACATCCACGAAATTGGCCACGCGCTCGGCCTTGGCCATCCGGGCGACTACAACGTCACGGACGAGGACGACTACATCCCTACGTACGGGGCCGACGCCAAGTTCCTGAACGACTCCCGGCAGGCGTCGGTCATGTCGTACTTCGACCAGACCGAGAACACCCACATCGACGCGAGTCGAGCCCTCGCCGTCACGCCGATGATCGCGGACATCATCGCGATCCAGCACCTCTACCACGGCTTCGCCGTCATCAACCCGGTGACACCGTGTACGGCTACGAGAGCAACGTGGGCGGCTACCTCGGCCAACTCTTTCGGGCGATGACCGGTGAGGAACCGAACTCTGACGTCTACGCCGGCAATGATGTCACGCTGACGATCTACGACAGGGGCGGCTTCGACACGCTCGACCTGCGGTGGGACCGCGACGACCAGCGGGTGGATCTACGTCCCGAAGAAATCTCGGACGTCCTAGTGTGCCGTCCCGGAAATGCGCATCGCAATGCGCGCCACCTTGTCGATGATCGACTGCGCCGTGGCGACCCAGACGAACGGCGTGGCGGAGGTATTGTAAACGTCGATGAACGCCTGGATCTTGTTCACCAGGTCGGTGACGCTGCGGAACGAACCCCGCTTGATCGCCCGCTGGCTGAGCAAGCCGAACCAGCGCTCCACCTGGTTCAACCAGGACGCCGAGGTGGGCGTGAAGTGGAGATGAAAACGCGGTCGCGCGGCCAGCCACCGCTTGACCTTGGCGTGCTTGTGCGTCGCGTAGTTGTCGAGGACCAAGTGGATGTCCAACGCCGCCGGCACCTCCCGGTCGATCAAGCGCAGGAACGAGAGGAACTCCTCGTGGCGGTGCCGCTTGCGGCACTGCCCGAACACCTGTCCGGTGGCGATGTCGAGGGCGGCAAACAGCGTCGTCGTGCCGTGCCGGACGTAGTCGTGAGTGTAGCCTTCGGCGTAGCCGAGGCCCATCGGCAGGCGTCGGCTGGGTGCGATTGAGCGCCTGAATCTGCGACTTCTCGTCCACGCACAGGACCATCGCGTGCTCGGGTGGATGGAGGTAGAGCCCGACGATGTCCACGCACCTTCTCGATGAAGAACGGGTCGGCCGACAGCTTGAAGGTCTGCGCCCGGTGCGGTTTGACGCCGAAGAGGGCGAGCCAGCGCTGCACCGTGCTCTTGGAAATGCCCGTGGCCTGCCCCAGCGTGCGCGTGCTCCAGTGCGTGGCGGCGTCGGGTGCCTCCTGCAACGCGCGGTTGATCACGCTCGCCACCTTGTCGTCGTCATACGTCCGGGGTCGACCGGGTCGGAGTTCGTCATGCAGACCCTCGATGCCGGCGGCGCGGAAGCGCCGTCGCCACTTGCCGACGGTTTGCGGTGTGACGCCGAAGCGCTGGGCGACGGCAGAGTTGTTCAAGCCTTCGGCGCTGGCGAGAATCAGGCGGGCTCGCTGAACCAGGGCGTGCGGCAGCGTAGCCGACCGGGCAATCCCGTTGAGTTGATCCCGCTGCTCGTCGGTGAGCGTGAGTGGTGCCAGTGGGCGTCCGCGTGGCATGGGCAGTCTCCCTTTGCTTGAAGACCGCCCATTATAATGGCCATTTGCGGGTCAGGACACTAGCCTCCACTGTCAGCTACGACATCCACGCCGGCGAACGGCGCCGCGCCGAAGCACTGGGCGTCGAGGTGTTCGTGATCGATCGCCCCGCGACCTGACTTTCGGGCTCCAACGCGGGCGATGCAGGACATGGGCGGGGCGCGGCCGGGCGTGACGGCCGGCGCGACGGGTCCGGCGGCGGCTACAGGACGTCCGCCTCGCGCATGACCGCTTCGCACTTGCCGCGGATCTCGGTGGCCATCTCGAAGGGGTCGGCCTCCACGATGTCGGCGCGGAACAGCTCGACCGACAGCGCGCCGGTGTACTCCTTCTCCGCCAGCTTGCGCAGGATGCGGACGACCGGGGCGATGCCGTCGCCCGGAATCAGCCGCGAGTCGTTGTCGATCAGCTCGCGGGGCGTGTCGAGCAGGTCCTGGAAGTGCGCGTGCGCCAGCTCGCCCGGCTCGAGCAGGTCCAGATCGTCGAACTTGCTCAGGCCCGACCAGAAGTGGAAGAAGTCGAGCATGGGCCGGACGTTGGGATGCGCCGCGGCGCGAATCACCTGCAGCGCCGAGGTCAGCGTGGCCAGGTGGGTCGACGTGCGCACGAACTCGATCATCGCCGTCAGCCCGTACTCCCCGGCGATCTCCCCCGCCTCCCGGATGCAGTCGGGCGTGGCCGCGAAGTCGTCCGGCGTGACGGGCCGGGAGGTGATCGATGGCGAGTAGATCTTCTCCAGACCGAGATTCGCGAACTGGTCGCAGCGCCGCCGCCAGGTAGCGAGCGACGCCGCGCGTTCCGGCCCCGGGATCCAGATGTCCTGCAGCGCCGCGGCGGCGCACACGGGCGTCATGCCCAGATCGTCGAGCAGGCGCCGGGCGCCGGCCAGCGTGTCGCCCTCGAGGAACTCGTCGAGCAGGCCGTCGTTGAGCTCGACGTAGCGAATGCCCGCCCGCGCCCAGCCTTCGAGCGAGCCGCGGAAGCCGGCTGCGCGCGACGTGTTCTGATGAATGGCCAGCAGCATCTTGCCGGACTCCGCGGATTGCGCGTGGACCAGGCGCGCCAGCGAGGCGGCCGGCGGCGCCAGCAGAAAGGTTCGTCTCGTCAGCATCGCCGTTGCGCTCCGTGCAGGTCGAACCGGATTCCGATGCCCGTGGGAACGATTGTATACGCGCGCTTCCCTGTCGGGGGCGTTTGATCAACAATAGACGGCGACATGCACATGCGATTGACTCTGCTCGCCGCCGCCTTCGCCCTGCTCGTCTCCGGGACGGCGGTCGCGACGCTGGCCGTCCAGGACAGCGCCGGACCGGTCGTCGAAGTCTACAAGTCGCCCACCTGAGGCTGCTGCGGGGTGTGGGTCGCACACCTGGAGCAGAACGGGTTCAAGGTCAGGGCCACCGACGTTCCGAGCCTCACGCCGGTCAAGCGTCAGGCCGGCATTCCCCGGGGCCTCGCGTCCTGTCACACGGCGCTCGTCGACGGGTACATCGTGGAGGGTCACGTCCCGGCCGACGACATCAAGCGCCTGCTGGCCGAGCGTCCCGACGTGCGCGGCATCGCGGTGCCCGGGATGCCGATCGGCTCGCCGGGCATGGAAGGTCCCAACCCGCAGCCGTACGACGTGCTGGCGTTCGACGAGGACGGCACGGTCTCGCACTTCGCCTCGCACTAGACCGCTACGCGGGCCGGACCGGCGGTCCGGCCCGCGTAGCCCTAACGCAGCGCCGAGTACTCTGCCGGGTCGAGGAATACGGA
>CBDCCO010000004.1:0-8783 GCA_965214845.1 Vicinamibacterales bacterium | reverse complement strand
CGGCGGGGAGTGTCGCCCAGGCAAGGGCGGTGTCGGTGCGCAGACGTGTTTCCCCGCGCTCTTCGAGATAGGTCAGGAATTGCGCGAGGAGCTTCTCGGGGCGGTCGAGGCGATAACCCATGGCCCGGCGCAGCGCCAGATAGTCGGCCAAGGCTTGGCGCAGGAACGTCATGCTGCACCTCCCGGCCACGGGCGTGCGATGGTACGCAGGGCGTCGCAGTCGACCTTCGCGTAGATGGCCGTGGTCTGCAGGCGGTCGTGGCGCAGGAACTGCTGGATCTCGGACAGGGGAGCACCCGCGCGGAGCAATTGCGTGGCTGCGAAGTGCCGCAATCGATGTGCGTGGATGAGGCCGAGGCCGGCCCGCTGCGCGGCAGCGGCCACGATCTGCGTCAGGCCAGTAGGACTCAGCGGCCCCAGAGGAGCGAGCAAGCGGACGAAGACGGTGCGTCCGTGGGCGCGGGCCGGGCGCTGGCGGAGATAGGCGGCGATCGCGGCGCCTACGTCTGTCGGGAGGGGCATGCGCTCGACCCGGCGTCCCTTGCCGTGCACAACGATCTCGCCGGCGCGCCACCGCAGGTCGTCGAGACGCAGGGCGGCCACTTCGGCGACGCGGAGGCCGAGACGGGCCAGCGTGGTGATGACCGCAAAGTCGCGGCGACCTCCGAGCGTCCGGCGGTCACAGACGGCGAGCAAACGCTGGACGTGCTCGGGCTCGAGGGGCAGCGGCAGCCCCGACAATCGTCGACCGGCTACCGACGGGACAGCCGCGGTCAGCGACTGCGCGACCACCCCGGTGAAGTGAAGAAAGCCCAACAGCGAGCGTAGTCCGGTTGCCGTCCGTTGCGTGGCCCGGGGGGATTGCTCGGCGCAGCACGTCACCAGGAACGCGGTCACGTCGGCCTCGTCGAGTGATGTGACGTCCAGCGCGCGGCCATCGGCCGAGACGTAGCGGCGCAGGAAGGGGCGGACCGCGTCGACGTAACCACGGGCGGTATCTGGCATCAACCCCCGCTCGACGGTGAGGTAGTGCCGGTATCGCGCCAGCGTCTCGTCCACGGGCCCCGCCGGGAGGGGCGTCGGCGCAGGCGGGATTGCGCCACGAGTCCGGAGGTACGTCAGCAACGGTCGTAGCGCCTTGCCCGTCAGAAGGCTCTTGTAGCCGGCGTCCTGCCGGGCTACCAGAAACTGTTGCGCTTGCTCGGGGAAATCGCCGACGTCTAGGTCTCTCGCGTGCAGCCACCGGCTGGCGTGGGCCAGCAGATTCAACTGGGTCAGCAGCGAGCGTGGTGTGTAGCCCTGCCGTCCGAGCTCGGCCGCAAATCCCGACAGGAATGGCTGGAGCGGACCGGAGATACGAACGCGTGACGGGTCAGTCATGACAGGCTCCTCTCTCGTGGGGTCACGAGAGAGGAGCCTGGCCGTCAGCGCACGTGATTATGCCGATTGTTTCGTCGCAGATGCCTTGCACGACAGGGAAATCAGGTCGGGCCTCGGCATAATCCAGACATCGGCATAGTGAACATCGCACCGGGTGGCCCGGCAGCCGGGGAAGCGGCAGTGCCGGTCGCGCGCCGCCAGCGCGCGCCGCAGCGCCGGCGAGATGGTGCGCGTCCTGCGGCCGACGCTCAGCACCTCGCCCGCGTGACCGTGCCGCATCGTGACCTTCGCGGCGTCGCAGGCCAGCCGCCGGGCCGTCTCCGCGGAGACGTGGATGCCGCCCGCCTCGTCGAGCGCGGACTGGCCGCGGGCTGCGGCGGGACAGGCGGCGTGCGTCGAGGTCGTTCGTGGTGGGGCAGGACCCGCCGTGGCCGCCTTGTCCGGCGCCGCATTGCGCTGTCCGTACGTTCCCGCGGGAACGTACGCGGCTGGTGTCTCGCGGCTGTCGGCCTTCGCCGCCCGTGCGGTGTCGTTGCGGTCGCCGGGACGCGCCCGTGTCTCGGCTGCCTCGGGTTGGTCGCCCGCATCTGCCAGGGCGTCGGCGTCCACGTGCACGACCACCTGATACCGATCGCCGGCGGTTCCCTTGTCCAGCCCGCCGGCCAGCGCGGCTTCCGCGATGGTTCCGAGGGCGTCGGCCCTCCGCTGGGCGACGGTCGGGGCCAGACCATCCGCGGCGTCCCTGGCGGCCCCGTCCGGATCCACCGGGCTCGGCGCGGCGTCGAGCGCTGCCTCCAGCGCGCGTCGCAGCGCCGCTCCCACCTCCGGCATCAGACGGCCGCGAACCACCACCATGCCGTCGTCGTCCACCCAGGTGTGGAGCATCCGCGACTCGTGCCGGTGCCGGTCCTCCGCCGCCTCGGCCGCGCGGTCCACCCGCCGCCAGGTGCGGACGATCTGCTCGACGTGGGCCGCGGTCCCGGCCAGGGCGACGTCGAGCAGCGCCTGCTCGTTGTCGGGCGTGGCCACGCGCGTGACGGCGCGCACCTTCGAGTAGGAGACGGCGCCGCGCCGCATGGCGTCGCTCAGCCGCGGCAGGTCGGCCAGGGCGCGCGCCACGCGCACGTGCTCGCGGGCGGCGCCGGGGGCGAGGCCGATGCGCCAGCTCAGCCAGTGGGCGCAGGAGGCGAAGCCTTCCCAGCCGGCGCGCTCGTCGAACTCGCGGATCAGGACCAGCAGCTCGTAGGTGTCCGCCTGGATGCGGGCGGCCGCTTCGGCAATCCGGTTGCCGAGAGCTTCGTTGTCGGACGCGGAGACGGGGGCTGGCAGGGCGGACGATGCGACTGGAACGAGGTCGGAACCAGCAGGCATGACTCCATCATAACCCCCGGTTTTTCAACGGCTTGTACGCCCACAGGGCGGTCGATCTGGTGGCGCCGCGGCGCCGTTCCCTCGTCGGCTGGCGAGAGGTAGTCAGCGGCCGGCCAGGGCGCTTGGACGGGCATGTCTGACGCGGGTTCGAGTCCAGGGCGACGCGCCTCCAAAATGGGTGTCAAGAGGAAATTGCGTGCGGGATGAGAAAAGTGGCGGTTCGCGGGATGGGCCGGCGAAGCTGCCCTATGCGCCTGTCCGTTGCAATCGAAGATCCCGCGTGTGCTGCGCCCGGAGCGCGCGGTCGCCATCCTGTTCCCGATAGACGACGACGCAGTGCTCGAGCGCCGCGCCGCCCGCCGACTCGAAGGCGCTGGTCCAGCGCTCGATGCGCTCGCGGATCGGCCTGAAGGCCTCGCGGATCGTCTCGACGTGCCGTATCCTGGCGGGTAATCCGCCGCCGAACCACCTGCGGAATTGACTCGGAAGATGGTAGGACCTGACCTCGGATAGCTCGTCCTGCAGCGCCTTGTGGAAGCCCTCGATGGGATCCTCGTCCAGCAGCGCCCTGAAGGTGTTGCTGCACTGCTCGACCTTGCTGCGCAGCTCCTCCTGGCGCCGCCCCGCGAATCCCGGATCGTCCTGGAGCGTCAGATACAGACGGAGCACGTCGGCGCGAATGTCCATGAGACTCGACAGGAAGAACAGGTTGATGTCCGACACGGCCATTCTGGCGTCGTTCTCCGAGCGTACCTCCCGCCTGGCGAGGTGTCCGAACTGGTAGTGCAGCCGCTTGAGCTCACCCCGCGCCTGCACGAGCTCTGCCGTCATGGCAGGGGTGAACCGCTGGCTGTGCTCGAACTGCTCCCGGACTTCATCGAGTTGCTTCGAAGCGCTCTGGAACGTCGCGTAGGCCTCGGCCTCCATGAGGTGGCGGACGCGCTCCAGACTCTCGGCGAGCGCTCCGAGCGTCATCTGCAGCCGGTCGAGGCGCGCGCCGGTGATCATCGACGACACAGTCACGAAGAGCATCACCGGCGCCACCACTGGCAACAGCGCGCTGCTGGCGGCGACGAACGGCGCCTGCGCGACGATCCCGGCCGGCCCCATGACGGCCGACCCGACCCCGGCGCCGATGGTCATCAATGTCGCTGGATTGGCCGTCGCCAGGAAGACGTTGCCGGCGAGCAGTGACGCGGCGGCCGTGCTGCCGGCGCCGAAGAGCGGTTGCAGCCAGGCGCTCTCGATCGCGCCGCCGGACTCGAAGGGAGGACGCCCCGGGTCCCACGACTTGCGCAGAGCCTCGCTGACGTCCAGGCCCAGGTCGACCACCGCGATGTCCGGGTGTCCCTCGTGCGTGAAGATCTGTCCGACCGGCTCGCGCGGGGGCTCCTGTCGAAGACCGAGAATCTCCACATTGTCCTCCCGCCCGTACGTCCGGGACGTTGACTACGATTTGACGCTACCATGCCGTTATGGCTATCAACATCGTCCACCGGCGTGATCTGGCCGAGCGCGTGGTGCGGGACCGGCCGGACCGCGCGGCCATCCGGGCGTCCCTGGAGCAGTATGCCCGCGAGGGGCTCCGTTTGCGCGGGCGGCTGGCCAGCTTGGACCCCTGCGAAGGGCGGTCGCTGTCCCAGGTGCTTCAAGACGCACTCTATGACGAGCACGGGCTGCCCCGGTGATCGTCGTCGACACCTCGGCAATCGTCGTCATTCTGCTGTTACTGTTCAAGGGCGACGACTTCTCGCGGACCGATGTCGAGCAGGTCCGGCGGTGAGCGAACCGCCGAGCACGAGCGTCGTCAGCCGGTCGACGGCTGACGCGTTGCCGGCCGCCTGCCGGAGGCGGTAGGCTGCAAGGCATCTACCAAGATGGTCTTGACCGGCGCCGCCAGATTCCCCGCCGCATCCGCCCCGCCCGCCGACTCCGTCGAAGTCCGGGCGCGCATCGTCGACGCGCTGAAGCTGGACCTGGTCGGTCCGTGGGACGGCCACGCGCTCGCCGACGAGCAGTTGCCGATGCGCGAGCGCCCCTCGAACTGGTACGTGGCGGGGTTCCTGATCCCGACCGACGCGCCGCCCGACAAGCGCTCCGACGCGGACGAGGACGACGACCTCGACGCGGTCCCCGAGACGGCGGGTCTCGCCGAGGAATCGAACGACGAGCGCAAGGCGGCCCGGAAGGCCTTCTTTCCCTCGTCGATGGGATTGACCTTCCTCGTGCCGGAGGCGTGCCGCGCGCTGAGGGTGACGGTGCGCTGGGGTGATTACGCGCCGGCCGACGTCGAGGATGCCGCCGGGAACCGGACGACCGTCTGGCAGCGGATCCCGCGCGCGGTGCCGATGTCGATACCCCTGGCGGGCGCGGCGGATCCGGTGCCGCACGACGTCGACGACTCGGACGGCCTCGAGCTCAACGTGGTGGAGCGCCCGATTCTCGCCGGGGACCTGACCGGCGAGCTGCCCGCCGGCACGCGCTCGGTGTCGTGCTTTCTCGTGAACCGGCGCTCCCCCGAGGACAAGCAGCCGGACAGGGCGTACGCGTTTCAGGCCGAGATCGAGGTGACGACGGACCACGGCTTCGTGCCGCGGCCGGATCTGCGCGGTGCGCGCGCACCGGACTGGGACGAGCAGGTGGCCGACCTGCACTTCGCCGACGCGCCGGAATATGCGACCGGCCACGGCGTGTCTGCGCAGTGGACGCTGGTGGACGGCGTCTGCCGGCAGTTGCGCACGACCTGGATCGGCACCGCCGAGGTGGAGAAGACGCAGACGGCCCGGGTGCGGGACGTCGAGCTGTCCATGGAGGCGTTGGGGGCGTTGACCGGGGGCCCGGACGCGGAGCGGGCGCTCGCGCCCCTCGTCGAGCAGTACCGGGCCTGGGAAGAATCGCCGCCCGCCGGGAGGCCGTCGCCGCCGGGTCGCTTGCAGGGAACGCGGCGCGAGACCGCCGCGCAATTGCTCAACTACGCTGGCATTGCGGCGGACCGGATGGCGAGCGGCATCGCCATGCTGGCCGCGGACGCGGAGCTGCTGGATGCGTTCCGCGTCGCGAACCGGGCCGTGGCGCGGGCGCTGCGCCGGCGGCTCGGCGACAACTTCGGCAACACGGGGCCGGCTTGGCGTCCGTTCCAGCTCGCATTCATGTTGCTGAATCTGCCCGGACTGGCCGATCCGAGCGACCCGCACCGCGAGACGGTCGACCTGCTGTTCTTTCCCACCGGCGGCGGCAAGACCGAGGCGTATCTCGGGCTGGCGGCGGTGGCGATGGTGCTGCGGCGCCTGCGCAACCCGGGCGACGAGGGACGCGCCGGCGCCGGCGTGAGCGTCATCATGCGCTACACGCTGCGCCTGCTGACGCTCGACCAGCTCCAGCGCGCGGCGGGGCTCGTCTGCGCGCTGGAGCTCGAGCGCCAGGCCGACCGCGCCCGGTACGGCGACTGGCCGTTCGAGATCGGCCTGTGGGTGGGCAAGGCCGCCACGCCGAACGTGCTGGGCCGCAAGGGCGACAGCCGCCCCGACTCGGCCCGCACGAAGGTGCGCCGCTTCAAGAGCAACCCGCGCGGCAACCCGTCGCCCATCCCGCTCGAAAGCTGCCCCTGGTGCGGGGAGCGGTTCGAGCCCGAGGCGTTCACGCTGCTGCCCGATGACGACCGGCCGCGCGAGCTGCGCATCGTCTGCACGAATTTCGCGACTTCGCTGGCGACCGGCCGCTGCCGGTGCTCGGCGTGGACGAGCCGATCTACCGCCGGCTGCCGGCGTTCCTCATCGCGACGGTGGACAAGTTCGCGTCGCTGCCGTGGACGGGCGAGTCCGGCGCGCTCCTCGGCGGCGCCGACCGCTGCAACGAGCACGGGTTCTACGGCGCGGCCGAGCCGGGCCGCGGCAGGCGGCTTGCCGCCCCGCTGCCGCCGCCCGAATCTGGTGATACAGGACGAGCTGCATCTCATCGCCGGTCCGCTCGGCACCATGGCGGGGCTGTATGAAGCCGCCATCGAGGCGCTTGCCGTGCGGGAGGTCGAAGGCCACGCCGTCAAGCCGAAGATCGTCGCGTCGACCGCCACGGCGCGGCGCGCGCGGGACCAGATTCAGGCGCTGTTCGCGCGGCCGAGCACGCAGTTGTTTCCGCCGCCCGGCCCTTGCCGGCGCGACACGTTCTTCGCGCGCACCGTGCCGTCGTCGGAGAAGCCGGCCCGGCTCTACGCGGGCATCGCCTCCCAGGGTCGCAACCCCAAGGTGCTGATGCGGCGCGTGCTGCTGGCCATCATGGGCGCGGCGGCCAGCGCCCATCGCGACGCCGGCGGCAACCGCAATGCCGACAATCCCGCGGATCCGTACATGACGGCGCTCCTACTTCAACAGCCTGCGCGAGCTGGGTGGGGCACGGACGCATCCTGGAGGAGGAGGTCCGCAACACCATCAAGGAGTACGGGGCGCGCAAGCGCGTGAACGAGGCGCGCGGGTTGTTCCGCGACCGCAACAGCTTCACGGAGGTGCTCGAGCTCACCTCGCGCGTGTCGACGGACAAGGTGGCCGAGGCGCGCCGCCGGCTCGAGTGCCGCTTTCACGACCCTGATCATGTCGACTGCGCGCTGGCGACGAACATGATCTCCGTGGGCCTCGACATCCCGCGCCTCGGGGCTGATGCTCGTGCTCGGGCAGCTGAAGATGCACGCCGAGTACATCCAGGCCACGAAGCCGTGTCGGGCGCAGCGACGACCGTCCCGGTCTCGTCGTGACGGTGCTGAACATCCACAAGCCGCGCGACCGGTCCCACTACGAGCGCTTCAGCCACTACCACCAGACGTTCTACCGCACGGTGGAGGTGGCCAGCGTCACGCCGTTCTCGGCCCGCGCGCTCGACCGGGGCCTGGCCGGCGCCCTGGTCGCGCTGGCGCGGCACGCCGAGCCGGCGCTGACGCCGGCGCGCGGCGTGGAACGGATTGGCGACGTGCGCACCGCCCTCGAGCCGCGGCTGCTGGACGCGCTCGTCCGCCGGGTCGAGCAGCAGGCGTTCGCCGACGAGGATGAACGCGCGGAACGGATGTCGAGTGTGCGCAGCCGCGTCGTGGACCTCCTCGACTCGTGGCGCAAGGTGCTCGACGACCATCAGCAAGCCGGCGTGGAGATGCAGTAACCAGCGGCACGAGCTGCGGCAGCCGCGGCCGCTGCTGCGGGAAATGCTCGAGGAGACGTTCGAGTCGGCGCACGAGAGGAAGTTCCGCGCCAACCGGTCGCTGCGTGACGTGGAGCCCGAGGTCAACCTGTACCTGAACGATTCGTATCAGCCGCCGGGCAAGGGAAGAGCGTGACGCGGCGGGCGCACGGGCAGTTGCGGCGGAGCCAGGTCATCACCACTTACGGTCCGGGCGCGCTGATCGACCTGCCGCACGATTCGGCCATCGTTTCCGGACTGGACACGTGGCCCCCGGTCGGCAAGCTGGACACGGTTGCCGAGCCGCGGCTCGCCAGGAAGCTGCAGGGGATCACCGGCGGCGCCGAGCCCCAGTTGTACGCGCCCCCCGCGGCATCGACTGCCCCCGGCGCAACACCAACCGGCATCGGGGCGTCGCGCTTTCCGGAGTGGTTCGTGGTGCAGGATACGGAGAGGAGCGGAGCGCACGTGCGGTCGCGGCGCCTGGTGCATCGCAAGGCGCTCGACGACAAGCGGCGGTTCGAGGGCCGGCAGGTGGTCGCCACGCGGTTCGTACGCGCCTGTCCGCGCGGCCACGCGTCTTCTACGACCCGCGATCCGTCCATCCGCACGATGCGGGCGTCCTGCACGCGAAGGCGGTTGTCGCCGACGACGAGGCGGTGTTCGTGACGTCCGCGAACCTGACGGAGGCCGCGCTCGACCACAACATCGAGGTCGGACTGCTGGTCCGCGACCGGACCCTGGCCGCCACCGTCGCCACGCATTTCAGGACGCTGATCGACCGCTCTCTGCTCCGCCCCCTCCCGGCGTGAGCGTGCCTGCCCCTGCCATCCTGGTCCTGCCCAGCGTTGCCGGCCCGCTGTCGGAGGCGG
>CBDCCO010000003.1:0-12597 GCA_965214845.1 Vicinamibacterales bacterium | reverse complement strand
CCGCACGGTAGCCGCCAACGTGCGCTTCCGCTGGGAGTACCAGCCGGGGAGCGAGCTGTTCGTCGTCTACAACGAGCAGCGGGACGCCCTGGCGCGCCGCTTCCCGGAGCTGGAGAGCCGGGCGGTCGTCGTCAAGCTGACGCGCCTCCTCCGCTTCTGATTTCAGATGGGGCTGCGCCCCAAGCCCCCGGCGTCCGCTTGCGGGGGCCCCTTCGCCCCGCGCCGCTCCCGGCTTCAATCAGACGGGGCTGCGCCCCGAACCCCCGGCGTTCGCTTGCGGGGACCCCTTCGCCCCGCGCCGCTCCCGCCGAGGCGCGCTGTGCGCGCCTTGCATCAGGCGGGGTTGCGTCCCGGACTCCCGGCGTCCGCTTTGCGGGCCGATGTCTTCCGCAGGCGCGGGATTGGCCGGCTCAATCGCCCAAGCCGAACCAAGCACCCAATTGGGGCACCGTGAACGAGTTGCGTCGCGTCAATACGTCCACTCCTCGTGTGCGAGCGGGGCGCGGTTCAGCTCGTCGCGGTGCGCGCGCCAGCGGGGCATGAGGTCGTCCAGCAGCTTGCGGAACCGATCGTTGTGACGGCGTTCGAGCAGGTGGACCATCCCATGCACGACGATGTACTCGAGGCAGGACATCGGCTTCCTGGCCAGTTCGACGTTCAGCCAGATCCGGCGGGCGTCGGGATTGCAGGTTCCCCAGCGGGTCTTCATCCGCCGGATGCGGATCTCGGCGACCGGGACGCCAACTCGCGGCTCCCATGCCGCTAGCAGCGCCGGCAACTGTTCACGGAGTCGCTGGCGGTACCAGCGGTACAACACAGCCTCACGTGCGTCGCGGCCGGTGCCGGGACGCACATGTAGCTCGAGCGTCGTCCGGTTGCGGAGGCGCGCTGCCGGCGGACCGTCCTGCTCGACCACCGCGAGACGGTAGCGGCGGCCGTCGACGTAGTGGCTCTCACCGCTCACCATTTCCCGCCGGGACTGGCGATCCTGCCGGCTTGATGTTCTTACGGACGACCTCGACCCGCATGCCGCGGACGTCGATGCGGCGTCTGTCCACGTCAGTAGTCACGCTGTGCCTTGACGATCTCGAAGATCCTGTCGACGAAGTCCGCGTCGTTGCCGAGGACCGACCCGATGGCATTGCGCACCTCCCGCTCCTTGATGCGGTTGCCGCGCCAGTCGGCCTTCTTGACGCGTCGGATCGCGCAATCGATGGCCACGGCAGCGCCAGCTCGGGCGTCGACGACGCCGTCGCGTTGGTCGTCGTCGTAGCGGGGGCGCTTCTCCCGCACCGCCGGCGGTAGCGGCGCCACCAACGCATCCAGGTTGTCGAACAGCGCCCGCAATGCGCCGCTGTCGATGCCCGGCGGGTAGGACGAGCGGGTCTCCGGGTTGCCGATCCGCTTGGTCAAATCGACGATCTTCGCCAGGTACGCCTGGTAGTCCAGCGCCTCCTGCTTGCGGCGGCGGATGAGGGCGTCGAGCAGCCCGGACATCTCTTCGTAGTACCTGGGGTTGACCGCCATCTCGTCGAGGATGATCCGGCGCACATTGTTCTCGATGGTCTCGGCCACCGCGTCGCGGTTGCCGCGGATGCCGTCGGGCAGCGATTCGGACAGGTGCGTATTCCGTCACCCCGACGGGACTTATTTGCCCGCCCGCGTCGGCTCCGAAGTCGCCAGTGCGGCCCTGCCGGTCTCTGTCAGTCGGTATTTCTGCAGTCGGCTGCGGGGCTTGGCCGATACCGTGTACTCGATCAGCCGGTCGGCCACGAGCTGGCTGACCACCGCGTGGAGCTGGCCGGAGGCCTGCTTCTGCCCCAATCGGCCGGACAGCTCCGCCTTGGACAGAGGGCCGCCAACCAACAGCCCAAGCACTCTCGTCCTCAGCGACTCTGGCCGTGACTCTAGCTGGTTCGACTCTAGCTGGTTCGGCGCCGACTCTAGCTGCGACTCGGCTTGTCTCCTCGTCCTGCGGCGCACGTCGTCCTTGTCCGTGAACACGACCGGCTGCCCAGCCAGCGCCGCGCGCCGTATTCTGACCACGAACCTCCCGGTGGCCTCGAACTCCGGTTCGCGGAGGCCCGCGCCGATGCAGCGTTCGATCATGTCGAGCGTGCCCGTCCCCATCTGCTCGATGTACTTGACCAGGTACATCGCGCGCGCCAGCAACGGGTTGCCGGGCACCGACTGGTGGGGTACCCGCAGCTTGTCGAGGGTCAGCGGCGGCGGCAGCGCGCCGGGGTTCCAGACCTCCAGCCGGTCCGCGAACAGCATGACCTGAACGCTGGCGGCGCTCGTGTAGTCGCGGTGCGCCACCGCGTTGACGATCGCCTCGGTCACGACCTCCTTCGGGATCTCGTAGGCGACGGGCGCCTGGACGCTCTCCGCCCGGGTGCCGACCGAAAGCGCGATCTTGCTTAGCACGAAGTCCACGGCGTGGTCGACCAGCTTGAACACGGTGCCCTTGTACACCTGGTGGGAGGGAATGGGCTTGGCGACCCGCGTCCCGTGGAAGTGGGCGCACTTGACCTCCGAGGAGATCAGGAACCGTTGTGGCCGCTTCCCGAACAGCAGCATCGCCGCATTGGTCAGCCGGCCCTGGTTCAGCAGATTCAGGTGTTCGAGCAACGCCTCGGTCGCCGCGTCGTCGGCCAGTGGGAACTGCCTTGCCCGGCGCGCCGTGCCGATGAACGCCGTCATGCGCCCGAGGTCGAGAATCGTCGAACGACGCGTCCGTGCACGGCGCCGCGTCGAACGGTCCCCAGCGCAGCAGTTCCCGGTGTTCGAGGTACTCCACCAGTGCCGCGTAGAGCGCGGCCATCAGATCCGCCGGGGTGCTGAACCGCTTCCGAACCAGATCGGCCTGCGCCCTGTCGATCAGCGCCTGCATCTTCGGGTGCCGGTCGTCGCCGTGGGTGTTCTTCACGAAGATCAGCCGGTGCTTCCCGACCGTGCCGGCTCGATCGAACTCCCGCTCCGTCGGCGAAACTCCGTGCGCATCTTCCGACCCGTAGTCGAGCCCGAACAGTCCGACGTAGATGTCGCACCGCTCCACCTCGTCGAGGTAGAGCGCGTCGGGTCGCCGGTCCGTCGCCGGGACGTTCTCGAAGAGGAACGCCTCGAAGAACCGCCGCATCAGCGGGTCGCCCCGCAGGTAGTCGCGCAACGCCGCCCGCTCGTCCGCGAACTCGCGCTGGACGCTGCTGACGAAGATGCGGACGGAAGTCATAGGGTTCGGATGAGTTGGATCCGGTTGGGGCGACAATCGCAACGCCCTGGAGGTCGTTGGCCTCGGCGAACGCCGCGATGATGGTGTTGATGCGCTCGCCAATGTCCTTGGCGCCCTTCAACGCCGCGATGTCGGCGAAGCCGCCGCCCGCGGGAATGTCGATGAGCGCGTCGGGGCGGCCGGCGTGCCGGTCGGAGACGTACTTCATGAAGAGCAGCGTCAGAACGTAGTCCTTGTACTGCGAGGCGTCCATGCCGCCGCGCAGCTCGTCGCAGCTCCGCCAGAGCGAGGAGTAGAGTTGGGACTTCTTCAATGGCCATGTGCGGTTTCCTGGCCGCCGCGCCGAATTATGGATGCTCCTGGCGGGCGGTTCAAGGTAGCTGCGTCGTGCCCGCGCAGCTCGCTGGTAGCTGCCGACCCCGTAGATGTAGTTGCCGCCGATGACCGGTGGGCTCAGCCGGGCGCGGCAGTTGCGGGGCCGACGTCTCCGCGGGCGCGGATCAGCCGCACGCCGCGCCGGGCGCCACGGCCTCGAACCGCTGCGCCACCTCCAGGCCGGCGCGCGTGGCGCGCGCCACGTACATCGGCATCGTCGCGTAGCCGTCCGACCCCAGTGTCAGCGTGCCGGTAGCTGTTTCCAGTCGGAGACCGTCGAGCGCTGCCCGCACCGGGCCCGCCGCCGTGGTGCCGGCCTGCTCCATGGCCCGCGCCAGGGCGCGGACGGCCGCATGGTGCGAGAAGGCGACGTGCGTGACCAGGTCGTCCCCTGCGTGCCGGCGGGCGCGCGCCGCGAAGTCACGGACGCCGGGCCGGTCCTCGCTCGCGACGAAGGGCACCGACGTCCAGGCCTCGACGCCGTCCGGGAGCTGCGACGCCTGCCACTCGCTGAACTCCAGGAAGTGCCAGGCGAAGTCGGACGCGACGCCGAGCGAGTCGGCCTGCTGCACCACGTTCACGGCGTACGGCCGCGGGATGGAGATCCAGAAGTTCTTCGCGTCGAGGTCGTGCGCCCACCGCACGAGCCCCGTGTACTCGCCTGGGCTGTTGCCGCTGACCGGGGTCGTCACCAGCGCGGCGCCCGGTCGAGCCGGCCTGCGCGTGTCGGTAGAACTGGTTCGAGACGGTCCGTTGCGAGGGCGCCCAGTCGGAGATCTGGAACGTGCGCTGCCGGGCCTCCGGCCCGCGGTGCTCGAGCAGCGTCGTGATCGCCTGGAGCGTCGTCGAGCCGACGTGCGCCACCCGCCCGCAGTAGGTGCCCGGGGTCTGCATCGCGTGCACCACGGGGACATCCAGGCCCTCGCGCTCGAGGGCGCGGTCCATGTACGGCGGCATGGCCATGACGAAACCGCTCACGAGCGCCTCGACGCCCTCTTTCCGAACGAGCTCCATCGCCGCCGCGGCGCCCGGCGGAGGGCTGCCCTCGTCATCGGCGACGAGCAGCTCGACCTGCCGCCCGAGAATCCCTCCGGCCGCGTTGAGCTCCGCGATCGCCAGCTCCAGACCGAGCCGCATCTGCTGGTCGTACGGCTGAATCAGCTCGTCCTGTCCCTGCCGGTCCCGGTGGGAGATGAGCGCGCCCAGGCGCAGGGGCCGGGACCGGCGGAACGCGGGGAACCCCGGCGCGGCGCCGGCAGCACCCAGTCCGGCGCCCATGGCGCCGACGGCGGCGAACAGCTCTCGACGGCCAATCCTCATCGTGATCTCCTTCGCGCCCACGATACACCGGCAAGGCAACCGGCCGTCGGCACTGGCGGTCCGAGTCCGGCCTCGGACGCGGCGCCGTCGGGGCGTAGTCGGCTTCATGCCCGATCACTTGCGTTCGGACTCCGCTTGCGCACATAGCATATGTGCTATATCGTGTTTCGTGGCGCGCTGGTCCGTCGAGACCCTGAACGACACCGTCGACAGAGAGCTCGGCGCCCTGCCGGTGGATATGCGCGCCAGGTTCGTGCGCATCAGCGAACTGATCGCGGCCGTTGGACTCGAACGCGTCCGCGAACCGTACGTCAAGCACCTGCAGGGTCCGCTCTGGGAAATGCGCATGACGGGCCGCGACGTGCACGGGAGGTGCTCCAGTGAGCAAGGTCCGCGATCTGCACCAGAAGTGGAGCCGGAACCCTGACTACCGCAGGGCCTATGACGACCTCGATCTCGAGTTTGCGTTGGCGCGCACGCTGATCGAGGCCCGCGTCGGCGCCGGGCTCACCCAGGCGCAATTGGCCGAACGCATGGAGACAACCCAGTCGGTCGTCGCTCGACTCGAGAGCGGGCGGGGGGCATCCTTCCACCAGGACGCTGGAGACGTTCGCCAGGAGCACCGGCACGCGTCTCCGAATCGCGCTCGAGCCCCTCGCGCGCTTCGACGAGTCCCGCATCAACGAGCTGGTGGATCAGTTGAGGAAGAAGCTTCCGAGCGACAGACTCCGGCAACTGGCGAACCGCTTCTCCTATCCCAAGGGCGAAGAGACCTTCAGGGAAAGAGGTGCCGACTTTCGGAAGCAGAGGCATCTCACGCGCCAGCAGGCATACGAGCTCGTAGCATGGAAGACCGATAGACAAAAGACGAACTTTCTGAACCGCAATACGGACGCCAGCGTCAGGCAGGTGACCGCGCGTGCAGCCAAGTGCGCAGATGACTGGCATGAGTCTCCGGAACGGCCGCGGAGATCCTGAACGAACTGGAAGGCGTGAGCTACCCGACTGCATCCGTATTCCTGGCTGCCTGGAACCAGGACGCGTTCGGTATCATCGATGCACGCACGTGGCGTGCACTGAAGACGCTGACCAACCTGCCAGCGTTCGACCGGGGCAAGCGTACCCTGTTCAAGTCGGAAGAGTTTCGGCTCTATACACGCCTGCTCAGGCGCTGGAGCGCCAGGGAACAAGAAACCTCGCCTCGACTGATCGACAAGGCCCTCTGGCAATACGACAAGGAGCTTGGGCGGCCGCTCGAGGAGGCCGTCACGCAGGAGCCACGGCGCGACGCTCGCGAATAGCGCTGCTTCGCAGCGCGCGCGGCTCCGCAGCTCGGTAGTGTCCGAGGCCAGCCGGGCCGCGGCTCAGTAGTCGTCCGCGGCCAGCGAGGCGCGGATGATCTCGCGGTCGTTGCGGTGCACGATGTGCCGGTTGGCGTAGGCGGGGTGCGACCAGTTGACGGTGCGGACCCAGGCCCGCGAGCGGCCGACCTCGGTCGTCGGCTCGATCAGGTGCGTGCGGTCGATTTCGACGTAGCCCGTCGGCGTGAAGCGGGCGATGATGAGGTCGCCCTCGCCGTTGTTGTGGTCGCCGACGATGACCGGCGGGCTCATGACCGCGTGCAGGCCGTCCGTCTGGTGCGGCAGCTCGCTGCGGCTGGCGCCCCGCCACAGCTCGGTCGCGGCCGGGCGGTCGGGGTTGAGCCGCATCATGAGCGAGCCGTTGTAGAACTGGCTGACGAAGAGGTAGTTGTCGCCCCGGACCGGCGTCACGATCGACATGCCCATGCCGACCTCCCACGCCTGGTCCCAGTAGACCGCACCCGTCTCCGGATCGAGCGACGCCAGCGCCGCCGGGTGCCAGATGATGAGCTGCCGCGCGCCGCCCGCCTCGTAGATGATCGGCTGGGCGTAGCCCATCTCGCCGACCACCTCCACCGCGCGCCAGATCTCGCTGCCGGTGTGCTTGTCGAACGCCACGACGAGCGCGTCGGGCTCGCCGCCGACCAGGGCGATCAGCCGCTCGCCGTCGACGAGCGGGGCGCTCGTGATGCCCCAGGTCGGGACGCTCGTGTCGTACTCCGCGACGTAGTCCCTGGCCCAGACGACCGCGCCGGACGCGGCGTCCAGGCACCACAGCCGGCCCGTGGCGCCGACGGCGTAGACGCGGTCCCCGTCCACCGTCGGGGTCGCCCGCGGGCCGATCGCGTAGCGCGCCATCAGGCCCTGGTAGGACGTGCGCCACGCGTGGGTCCAGACCACGGCCCCGGTCTCCTCGTCGAGCGCCACCACCCGCTCCGTGCCGTCCAGCGTGCGGGAGTCCGGGTTCTGGCGCCAGTCGAGGACGAACACGCGCCCGTCCGCGACCGCGGGCCCCGCGTACCCCGACCCGAGCGGCGTCCGCCAGGCGACCTGCAGGCCGCTGTCCGGAAACTGCTCCACGATGCCGTCCTCGTGCCAGACGCCCAGGCGCCCGGCGCCCCGCCACTGCGGCCAGTCCTCGGCCGCGGCGAGCCCGGGCCCGCCGGCGGCCAGCACGAGAATGAGCGCGATCGCTTGCAGGCGCGGGGCTGGCATCGTCGTCTCCGGTCCTGGGGCCCGTCAGTAGTCCGCCGCCGCGAGCGACACGCGGACGAGCTCCCGGTCGTTGCGCTGGAAGATGTGCCGGTTGGCGTACGCGGGGTGCGACCAGTTGACGATGCGCGTCCACCGCGCGCGCGTGTGGCCCGCCGGTGGAGGTCGGCTCGATCAGCTTCGTCCGGTCGAGCTCGACGTAGCCCTCCGGCGTGAAGCGCGCGATGATGAGGTCGCCCTCCTCGTTGTTGACGAAGTAGCGGTCCCCGTGCCGCACCATGAACGCGGTGCCCCAGCGGTTCTGCACGGTCATCTCGCCGCTCGTCCAGAGCCGCTCCCCGGTGCGGGCGCTCAGGCCGCGCAGCTCGCCGTAGCTGTCGACGCCGTAGATGTAGTCGCCCTCGACGATGGGGGTGGTGATCAGGGCGTGCAGCCCCTCGGTGTCGTTCGGGAGCTCGCTGCGGCTGGCGCCCACCCACAGCCGGGTCGCGGCGGGGCGGTCGGTGTGCAGGCGCATCATCAGCGAGCCCAGGTAGAACTGGCTGACGAACAGGTAGTTGCCGTCCCTGACCGGCGTGGCGACGCTCAGCCCCGAGCGGACCTCCCACGGCTCGCTCCAGTAGACCTCGCCGCTGACCGGGTCGAGCGACGTCAGCGCGCCGGTGTGCCAGATGATGAGCTGCCGCGCCCCGCCCGCCTCGTAGATGATCGGCTGGCCGTAGCCCATCTCGCCGGCCACCTCGACGGCGCGCCAGAGCTCGCCGCCGGTGCGCTTGTCGAAGGCGACCACCAGGGCGTCGGGCTCGCCGCCCACGATGGCGACGAGGCGCTCGCCGTCGACCAGCGGCGCGCTGGCGACGCCCCACGTCGGCACGCTGGTGTCGTACTCGGCGACGTAGTCCCGCTCCCAGACCACGGCGCCCGTCGCCGCGTCCAGGCACCACAGCCGGCCGGTGGCGCCCACGACGTAGACGCGGTCGCCGTCCACGGTCGGCGTCGCGCGCGGGCCGATGGCGTAGGTCACCATCAGCATGCGGTACGACGTCTGCCATTCGTGGGTCCACAGCACGGCGCCCGTCCGCTCGTCGAGCGCCATGACGCGCTCGGTCCCGTCCAGGGTGCGCGACGCGGGATCCTCCCGCCAGTCGAGCACGAAGACCCGCCCGTCGGCCACCGCGGGCCCGGCGTAGCCGGCGCCGACCGGGGCCCGCCAGGCCACCTGCAGGCCGCCGGCCGGAAACCGCTCGACGATGCCCGTCTCGTGCCACACGCCCAGGCGCCCGGCGCCGCGCCACTGCGTCCAGTCCTCGGCCTGCAGGGGCGCGCCGCCGGCGATGAAGCCGCTGGCCGCGAGCGCCACGACCCGGGCCGGAATGCTGCTGACGCGGGACAAAAGCGACATAATGGGGGGAGTATATACTCGCAACCCGACCGCGGGCTCCGGGAGTCCGCCGCGGCGCGACTTCCTGACGGAGGCACCGCTCATGAGCTTCTGCGATCATTGCGAAGGCCAACGGTTCGATCGGGCGCAGGTCCTGCGGCTGTTGCGCGCGACGCGCCGGCGCCTGCGGGCCGAGGCGACGGCGTGCAGCGCCGACGAGGCGGTCGCCCTGGTGATCCAGGCCGTGCGCACGCTGGAGATTCCGCACCTCGAGCCGCTGGAGGACTACCTCGAGACCGACGTCGTGCACTGACCGGGCGGCCGGCCGGGGCACTCGCCCCCCTCACGCGGCCGGGTAGCGGAAGCCGGTCAGCGTCTCGCTGAGCTGCCAGAGCCGCGCGGCGGTGGCGGCGTCCGTGGCGTACGGCGCCGGCTGCCGCTCGCGGCAGTCGGCGAAGTAGCGGCCGGATACGCCCTCGACCGCGGGCGACGCCGCCAGGTGGATCGGCGTCTCCGCCCCCTCCTCCGTCGGCTTCATGAACAGGCTGGCCAGCCCCCGCAGCAGGTCGGTCGCGAATCCCTGCCCGCCGCCCAGGTTGCTGCGGATCGCGCCCGGATGCAGGCTGTTCGCCGTCACGCCGCTGCCCTCGAGCCGCCGCGCGAGCTCGAGGGTCCAGAGGATGTTCGCGGTCTTGGACTGCCCGTACGCGCGCAGCGCGCGGTAGTTCCGCTCGTTGTGCGGGTCGTCGAGGTCGACGGCGCCCCAGTGGTGGGCGGCCGAGGCCACGTTCACGATGCGGGCCCCGCGCCCGAGCAGCGGCAGCAGCAGGCCGGTCAGCAGGAACGGGCTCAGGTGGTTGACGGCGAAGGTCGTCTCGTAGCCGTCCGCGGTGAGCGTGCGCCGCCGGGCGACCACCGCCGCGTTGTTCACCAGCACGTCGAGCCGCGGCGCCTCCCGGCGGACGTCGGCGGCGAGCTGCCGCACGGCGTCCAGGCTGGCGAAGTCCGTCCGGAACATGCGCGCCTCGGCGGCGCCGGCCGCGCGCACGGCCGCCAGCGCCTCGTCGCAGCGCGCCGGCGTCCGGCCCGTCAGCAGCAGGCTCGCGCCGCGCCGCGCCAGCCCGAGGGCCGTGGCGCGGCCGATGCCCGAGCTCGCCCCCGTGATCAGAATCCGCTTGCCGCGCAGCGTGTCCACTGCAGTCCCTCCCGCCACCGAAAACTGTTGCGTGAACGGCCAGCCCCGATACCTTAACAGCCCGTGGCGGAAGTGTGTCTCGCTGAGTCGCCTGTTCAAGTGGCTTGGCGATGAGCGATTGGGCCGTTGAGTGCGGTCGGCACCCACTGGAGGCCCCAGAAGGGCCTCAGACGCCCCCAGAGGCCGATCTGACACTCGATCCAGCGGAAAACGGCCGAAAGAGCCCGCCCCTGCAGGCTCCGGGGCGTGCCGGTGCCCGTCCGGCGGCGCAGGAGCAGCGCCAGGTTGCAAGCCGCCGCCTGGATGAGCACGCGCTTGCGAACCTCCTCATGACCGCGCACCCACACCCGCCGCATGCCCCCGGTCTCATACTGATGAGCGAACGGACGCTCCACCAGCTCCCCACGCCGCCGTTGCAGACGACGACCCCGAGCCCCACGAGTACGCCGGCGGTTCCCATACAACGCCTTCTGCGCAGCCCGCTTCTCCGGCGGCGTCTCGCCCGTCCGCTTGTCCTGCCAGCGGCGCGGGCCGCGCTCCGGCTCCGAGATGTAGCTGCGGACCTCCAATTCGTCCAGCGTAACCAGCGTCGCGTCGCTGTGATACCCCTTGTCCGCCACCACCTCCTCGACCTCACGTCCGTCCGGCTGCACCGCCTCCACCTGCTCCGACGCCTTCGTCAGCGTCTCCGGCAGCGTCGCCGTATCGCCCTCGGATGCGTCCTGCACCGTCACCGCTACGATGGCACCGGTGTCCATGTCGACCCCGTGCTCCACCTTGTGCGCCAAGTGCGTCCGACCGTCCTTCATCTTCGTGATCTTCGCGTCCGGGTCCTGCGGGGACTGCCAGTCCTTGTTCGACGCCGTTTTGTCCTTCCGCGACCGGTCGAACCGCGCCAATTCCGCCCGCGTCGGCGTCGCTATCCCAGACGCCTCCGCCAACCCCTGCAGAAACGCGTCGTACGATTCTCCCGTGTCCCGACGCTCGATGCTGCGCATCGCCGCGTTCGCTTCCAACGTCGTCGCGTCAATGCCGATCGTCTTCCCCCGAACCAGGTCCGCCTCCGCCGCGCGCTCCAGCACCCACGTGAACACCGCCTCGTGCGTCTCGTCGGCAATCCGCCGTCGCGTCCGCGACAGCGTCGAGTGGTCCGGCGCCGCCTCCGTCAGGTCCAGGCCCAGAAACGACCGTAGACTCAGCGAATCGGCCACCCGCCACGCAATTCCCCGCTCCGAAGACACGCCCTCGAAGAACCCGATGAACAGCAACCGGAAGTACCGCCCCGGCTGCAGACTCGGACGGCCCAGTCGTTCCGCGTAGAAGCTCGAGCACAACCTCTCCACGAAGGCGTCGAACCCGGACTCCTCCAGAATCCGGTTCAGCCGCTCGAAGAACGGATGTCCATCGCTCGTCGGAAGGTCCTCGCTGTGCACCCACATCGGCGGCGCCCTGCCGCGCCGCCGGTCGCTTGCCCATCGCCATGCAGGCAGTGTAGGACACGCGGCGGGATCCGTCGAGTCCGCGCCCGACTTTTGCCACAGGCTGATAGGGCTTGGAAGGCGCGCGAAGAGAGGAGGGAGAAGCAGGAGGCGGCAGGTCGTCGAAATCTTCAGGATCCGAAGCATGTACGTAAGAGACAAAGGCAGGCAAAGAGGCGCGCGAAGAGGAAGTAGCGGTTTGCGGACAGAGTTGGATACATTGAAAGAATGGGAGTTGAGAGTGGCGGCGGACGGTGTTCTGGATACGAGGAGGTACGGTCGGGCGACTGGGCGTGGAGTGTCGATCACGAGCAGATTGTTCGGGTGGTCGAAACACAGACCTTGTGGGGCCACTCGATCTGTCGCGTGTGGATTCCCGCGAAGGACGCGGTCGTCCGGGTGCGATCGAATCGGCTTCGCTCGGTCGGAGGAAGTGCGCAGGGCGGTTCGGTTTGGCTGTCGTACGTCGTTGCGGCCGCGCGGGTTTCGGACACGCTCACCGGAAATTCGCTGTTGGCGCCCATCGAGGCGCGGGTCAGACCGTTGCCGCATCAGGTTCGCGCCCTGCAACGCGCGACGGCCGGTGATCGCGTCCGCTACCTGCTGGCGGACGAGGTCGGTCTGGGCAAGACGATCGAGGCGGGGCTCATCATGCGCGAACTGAAGCTGCGCGGCATGGTGCGCCGGACACTGGTCGCGGCGCCGAAGGGGCTCGTGACGCAGTGGATCGCGGAGATGCGTACGCACTTCGACGAGGAGTTCAGGCTCTTCAGCCCGAGTGACTTTCAGGCATTCCGACGCATTGCGCGGACCGACAACGTCTGGCGGACCTGTGATCAGGTCGTCTGCTCGATCGATTCGATAAAGCCGCTGGATGTCCGGCGCGGGTGGTCGCGGGAGCGCGTGGCAGAGTACAACGGCGACCGTTTCGAGGGCTTGATTACGACCGACTGGGACCTGATTGTCGTCGACGAGGCGCACAGGCTCGGCGGTAGCACGGATCAGGTTGCGCGGTACCAGCTCGGCCGGGGCCTGGCGCGTGC
>CBDCCO010000002.1:0-15342 GCA_965214845.1 Vicinamibacterales bacterium | reverse complement strand
TGTAGTCCACATGCAGCGACGGGATGACCCCGTCGGTAATGACGCGGGTGCGATGCCGCGTGGGGGGTTCGTCGGCTGACGCGCCGAATCGAAGATCAACTGCACGTGGTCGGGTCGCCCCATGTCAAGGTTTTCGCGCATCACCTCCTCGAAGAAGACCCGTCCGGCAACCGGCCGGTCGAAGACCTCGGTGCGCGCGAATTCGGCTTGCAGTATCGAGATGTCGTAGCGGATGCCCTGCTCGCGGTCGTGAGCCGAAAAACGGGTGCGGCAGCCGGGCCAGCCACTTGCGCAGCAGCGCGTCGATCTTGTCGGCCGTCAGGCCGTCGGCCAGCCGCTGCATCGCCTCCGGGTCCGCGCAGCGCAGAGAATGCCGTTGTCGAGCGGCTCGAACCCGATGCCCCGTTTCGTCAACTGACGCTTCAGATACTCGTGGCCGTTGATGCAAAGCTTCGCGTTGTACGGGAAGTAGGAACAGAACTTCAGGAAGAACGGCCCGAAGTCGTCGTCGAACACGTAGAAGTAGAAGTGGTTCACCATTGCCGTCGAGTCGACCAGCCACGCGTAGGTCGCCCCGGACGGGCGCCGGCGGCGCTCGGTGCGCTGCACCCGCGCCTTCTCCTGCGCCTTGCCGATGTAGAGCACGCCCTCGCCCCCGGGCCACTGACGCAGGTACTCCTGCGTGCGGTCGTCCTTGCGCTCGCCCCGACGGAACGACACGATGTCGATGCCGTCGCGTTCGGCGTAACGCTTGATCGCAGCGACGAACCGCTGCGTCATCGGCGCCATCAGCGCCGACGACGGCACGCTGCAGCCGCGGACCGTGCGGAAGAAGTACGCCGCCCCGGCCGCCCGCTGCAGCACCGGCACGTAAATGTTGAGGTACAGCCGGTCGATGCACTCGAGGGCCAGCGTCGTGTGCTCCGACAGGATCTCGGCGACGGATCGTGCTACCTTCATGGCTCGGGCTCCGGTCGATGGGCTCCCCACCGGCCAGTCTACGGCCACCATCGCCATTGCGCGACCAATGAACGCGGCTTCGCGCCGCAGAGGGAGCAGCGGCCGGAGTCCGACCTGCCGTCAGCAGATACCGAGACCTACATGCTTGTGGGTCTGAGGCGAAGCCTCGCTAGGACATGGCCGCCGCAATTGAAACGGTGCGGCACTTGGGCGGTTACGTAGTCCCTGCCCTGCCGCGGCACGTCTTCAGTCGGCTCGGTTCGGATCCTCCGAAAGCGTCGGGAGTTTCGCGATCGTGCCCTGCGCGGTCGCGCACAGGCGTTCGGCGCCGCCTTCCGACGAGAAGACGTCGCAGCGGCAAACCGACTGGGTCCGTCCGCAATGAACGACCTCGGCGCGCGCGACCAGCGCTTCGCCCCGGGCGGGTCGCAGATAGTTGATCTTGAACTCCGACGTCACGACGCCGGTCCCCAACGCGCTGCCGCCCGCGAAGGTGAGCGCATTGTCGGCGGCGTAGCTGATGACGCCGCCATGGACGAATCCGTGCTGCTGCTTCAGCTCGGCGCGAATCGGAATCCTGAGCTCGGCCTGCCCGTCTCCGAGGCGGACCAGCTCCGCGTCCACGAGCACGCTGAACGGTTGCGAGGCGAGAATCCGCCTCCCCGGACCGAGCATGTCGGGCATCGATCGAAGCGTACCACGCGCCCGCCCGCCGGTTCCGGATTCCGCTGCCGGCGAACGGCGTCACCTGCCGCGCCAATCCGCAAGATAGGCGCCCCAATCGTCCATGAGCCGCCGCCGACGATCGAACAAGTCCGACCGGGCGTAGGCGGCTTCCACCTTGTTCTGCACGACGTGAGCGAGCGCCGCCTCGATGACCTCCCGCGGATGGTCGGTCATTTCCGCCGCCCGGTCCCGGAACGACGAGCGGAAGCCGTGAGACGGCTACGGATATACGATAACAGACGCTATTACAGCAGTTTACGGAGTACTGATTCGCCGCCGTCCCCCCGTGGTACCCCTCAACGTGAACCGGACGACACGACAGCTCGAAGCACCGCCTCGAAGGTAACCGTTCGGTCCTCCCGGTGCGCGGCGCTTGATTCTATCGGTTGAGGGTGCGCTTCCAGTCCTTGCGGAGGGGGCCGCAGCCAGATGTCCTTCTTGGGCTTGTCGGAGCGGTTGTTCGTGTCGTAGCGTCCGCGCCCCTGGGTGGCGCCGACGCGGGTCCAGCCGGAGGCCCGGTAGACGGCGCCGGTGTAGCGGGGGGTCTCCACGAAGGTCTCGATGAGCACGGGGGTGGTCTTGTAGCGTGCGGTCCAGTCCGCGGGCAGCTGGCGGCGGACGAGGGCGAGGATGTGCGAGCCGAGGTTGGGGATTCGGATCCAGGGCAGGATCAGGAAGCGCGGGTTGTCGACGACGAGCGGCAGGTTCTTCTCGCGGTGTCGCCGCGACCAGCCGATGAAGCGGTCGCGGGGGGCGAGCGTCCAGGCGGCGGTGGAGAAGCCGAGCATGGCGAGCGGCGTACCGTCGCGGGCGTGCACGGCGTAGCGCATCTGGGCGCCGACCAGCGTCTTGTAGCCGAGGTAGTGGTAGCGGGCGACGTACTCGTTCCACAGCTTCCCCCCGCGGTCGCCGCGCACGACGGTGCGCATCTCGAGCGGGCGGACCGCGTCGAGCGTGGTCGGCGGCGGCAACCGGGGCGGTTCGGTGCCGGACCCGAAGGTGATCGGCCCGGGCCGATTCTGGCGCCACTTCGGCGGCGGCAGTTCGATCCGGCCGTCCCGGTGCATGGCCAGCATGACGACGCGGGCCATCATGTCCTTGATCCCGCCGTCGGCCTTGTACCAGCCGACGCGGTGGCAGAACGCCTTCGACAGGGCGTGGCGGTTGAGCGCCGGCGGCCCGGCGATCAGCGCGCGCAGCAACGCCATCTCCGCCGTCGTGAAGTCGCGGCCGTAGTAGCGGCACTCGACCGGAGCGGTCATGTCGGCGCCGTCAGTTCGCGCCGGCGCGCCGCGTCCATCGGACCAGGGCAGCCACGCCGCGGTGTCGTCCGGCGGCCGGCCGCCGTTGTCGGCGCACGCCGCCAGCCACGCTTCGAGCCAGCGCAGGACGTCGATCCGGTTCAGCACCAGGGTGCCGACCACGGAGTACATCAGCGCCGTGAACCCGCGCGCCGGTCCCGCTGTCGGAGCCGAACGACAGGCGCCGTCCGATGGCCGGCCCCCGTAGCAGCCGCTCGGCGAGATTGTTGTCGAGCGGCACCCGGGGACGGCCGGCGAACACGCTGAGCCCCTCGCGGTGGTTGACGAGCGAGCGCAGCGGCTTGCCCTCCCGCGCGTGGTCCGGCAGGCCGGCCAGCTCCCGTTGCGCCGTCGCGAACAGGCCGTCGAGGGCCGCCGCGAGCGCGCCCTGCGCCGCGTCGAAGGCCGCGCTCTGGCGCTCGATGCCGGGGTCGTAGCAGGCCAGCCGCGCCTCGTTCAGGCGGTAGATCGCGGCGATCCGCGCAAGCCAGGCCCTCGCACCAGCCGGTCAGGCGGACCTGGGCGGCGGCGCACTCGATGAAGTCCCGCCGCATGTGCGCCCAGCAGAACGCCAGCACGACCGTGCCGCCGAGCAGCCGCGCCAGCCGCTTGTAGGCGCTGTAGCGGTCGCAGACGATCACCGTCTCGGGCGCCAGCTCGCCGAACAGCTTCGCCGCCGCCTCGGCGCTGCGGCTCGCGTCGATGTGGAAGCGCACCGCGTCGTTGCCGACCGCGGTCCACAGCCAGGCCCGGCCCGAGTGGCCCTCCCCGCGCAGCGCCTGCACCCGCCACGTGGTCTCGTCGGCGTGGCGCAGCGCCGCCGCGTGCTGGTGCGCGAGGATCGCCCCGGCGACCGGCTCGAACAGCAGCATGAAGCGGGGCACGCTGCCGGCCAGCGTCCCCGAGGAGACCGGCAAGCCCCTGGTCGCCCAGCCAGGCGCCGACCCGCTGCAGCGGGCGCAGGCACGCGTAGCGCTCATACAGCACCCGCGACCAGACGCTGGTGCCGTAGGGCGTGTTGGCGAACAGCCTCGTCGCCGGCGGCGCCGAGACCTCCGCCGGCGACGAGGCGCACGCGCAACTCCGGCGCCAGCGCCGGCGCCGGATCACCCGCCGGTGGGCACGGACCTCGATCTCGACCAGGGGCCGACTCTTCCACCCCGACCGCCGCGTAGGGCTTCCCGCAACCGGAACATCCTTGCGCGCAGTGGCCGGCAGACTGCGGCTCCTCGATGCGTTCCTCCAGTCGGCAACGCGGCGTGCGGGCCGTGGCCAGGAGCGCCGCGCCGCTGGCCCCGCGGGGCGGCCGGTGCGCGGCCTCTCCCGCTGCTCGCTCTTGCGGCCGCGCAACGCCTTCGACAGCACCGCCCGGGTCGCCCGCCAGCTTCGCAAGCTCCGTCTCCTGCGTCTCGATCCGGCGACGCGACGCCTCCACCGTCCGCCGCAGCCGGCCGTTCTCCTGCCTCAGCCCGGCCGAGCGCGGCCTTCCGGCGACGCGACTTCCCCAGAGCCCTTGCGCAGAGCCACGTCCGACGCAGCCGGCGACATCGCCCGCGCCGATTCCGCCCTGCGAAGCAGTCGGACCTTCAGGCGGACCTTCACCGCCTCCGAACGCTGCAACGCATACCGCAGCCGCCCAACGTCGTCCGACAGCGACACAACCCGGTCGTGCTGGTCGCGAAGCTTCCTCGTCCCATCGTAGAGCCGGACAGTCTCGTGCAGCAGCCGGCGCAACGCGGCCTTGTCGACGCGCTCCTTCCACAGAGCCTTGTGCAGCCGCCGAATCTCGGCCGCCTGCACCTCCGCCCCCGGCGCCGCCTTGCGCAACCGGGCAACCTCCCGGCGCAGGGACATCTCGCTGTACCGGCCCGACGCGACGCCGGCATCCGCAAGCAGCTTGCCGAGACGGGCCCACCTCCGCCCGAAGCGCCAGCGCGTCCTTCCCCGCGCGGCGGGCTTCCTTCGACCGCGCGACCGCCGCCAGCCGCTTGCGCCGCGACGACTCGAACTGCCACTTCCAATAACCCGCTTCGCAACGGGCGGACACCTCCGCCCGCTTCAGCGCTTCCGACCGCGCTTCGGCCGCCTCCGCACGACCTCGCGCCCGCCTCATACAGCCGCCGCCACCACGGCCGCCCGGGCAGCGAAGCTCCTTCCGCAACCGGTCGGGCTTCCGTGTCCCCGACTCGCCATGGCCGAGACCATAGCGAATATCGAATCTCGTTATCAGCACAAAATACCGGGAGGACCGAACGGTTACCCCGAGAAGGGCCCGGACCGTCCGGTGGATTCCGGTCCAGGAAGTGGTAATCAACGGGGGGAACGAGCACGGGAGAATACGCAGAAAGTCACTTGTTTACAGCTACTTACGAGAATTAGGGAGCTCACGCTGCCGGAACAGGGTGGGAATCGGTAGCGGTCCGCAGCCGCACGGTAGGGCGGGGCAGGTGCGATGCGACTCTCGCGCGCCTGTAGAATGGGAAACCTGTATGGCCATGTCTTGCAAACTCGTTCTGGCGACGGCAGCATTTGTACTGTTCTCATCGGCTGTCGGCGCGCAGGTCGCCACTTTCTCCCCCTGTGAATCCGGTGCGGACGCTGCCGTTACGAATTTTGAACCTCACTCCCCAGAGAATTCCAGCTCTACACCATCTGCTACGACCCCGACTTCGTTGATGACGTGGAACTTGTGCGGTATTGGATGGACGAAGCACTGGCAATCGGTCAGAACAAATACGGCATTTCCGAACCCACGCGCCGCGGACGGCCATTGCATACCACGTTCTTCTTGACTCCCGTTCGGACCCGTTATACTGGTGGAGTCGGCGGAAATTACTGTTGTCCAGAGGCTGGCAAGACTGCCCATCTGGAACTATACTACCTCACCCCCGGGGGCCTGGGAGGGCCCTCCCCTGGGCCACCTGCGATACGAGAATCCTGACGACTACCATGCGCACCACGTCGTGCGTCAGATGATGCAGGCTGTTCAGTACAGTATATCTCCAGGACACCCCGGCAATTGGATACGGAGGGCTTGGCCGAGTACGACGCATACTATTACACTACTCAATGGAACCGCACTGTTGCCGTGGATCGCCTGCTAGGCTACGTGGATCGATACGACCGAAACAAGATCTACTGCTGCCGAACATTGGCGACACGAACTATTTCAACGCCTCCTGGAGGTGTGCTTGACGCTGGCGCCGTGCTGATGATGTTTCTTGCCGAACACTTTGGAGAGAATATCCATATCCAGTTGCTCAGATCGCCTCTGGATGACGTCCTGGCCCGCCGCGCCACGACCGTGGGGGTGCGGCTCTTTTCGTAGATTGCTATCTGGCTGATTCATAAGGGTTTATGGCCGAGGACACTCCCTTCCCAGTGCGTTTTGAGGGGTGACAGCGTCGGCGAACGCCCCATCCGCCTCTTTTCGGGCCGCCGCCCGACCCGGCATGCGCCGGTCCCCTCGGGCGTGCCCCCTTCCTGGACATTCGCGCGGCGTTCGGGTACGGTGGCTTGGGAAGGGAGACCTGCGATGGCCGTGACGACAGGATTCCAAGGACGTACACGCGACGTGCAAGAGCCGCAAACCGGCGTCCGCCGCCTCGAGTTCCCGGGCACGGCGGCCGATGCAGTCTTCGCGGATGCCAAAGCCTTCCTCTCCTCCAGCGAAGCCCGACAGATGAGCGAGAGCGAACTCGAACGGGAACTGCACCGGCGGGGCCAGGAGTTGGTACGCAAGCTCCTGCAAGAACATCACGACCTACGTAGCCAGGGAGAGACTGCCGGTCCGGCCGAGGACGCCAGCGGTGTCGAGTGCTCGGAGCCGTGCGTGCACGACAGTGGCACGGAAACGACCTCCGGCACGATGCAGGTTGTGCGTCCGCGCTGCGCGCGGCGCCACGGCCCGCATCCGCTCGATGCCGCGCTGAACCTGCTGCCGGTGCGCTACTTGTTCGAGAGGCGCCGCGGGACCATCGCGACCGCCTCGCGGGCACCACCGCGTACGCCCTGGAAGCCACAGTGGTACTCGACATCATCCACGTCGCAGCGGCGATGCGGCGCGTGCGGAGCTCGTCGCCCGGCTCATCGAATGGGCCTGTAGCATGCCGTCCGCGACTGCCGGTCCTCAAGCCGCCACGGGCAGCCGGTGCTTTGATGCGTACTGAGACCTTCCACGAAGCGCGCGAGTAACAGCGGAAAACCCCCACAGCGGTCGCTAACGGCACAAGTACCGTTGGACACCGCTCCCCGTCGTCGCTTCCTCACCACGACCACGCACTGACGGATCCAACTGCCTCCTGCCTCGCCGCCGCCGCAAAGAACTGGTTGGGCCGCCGACGAAGAAGAGCCGCACCCCGACCGTGGACGCTACGTTCCAGGAATTCAGGACCTGGTTCAACCGGCAAGTGGGAGCGTCCACAAGAAGCGGATCCGACGGAGTCCGACACCGGTCGGGTACGTTGCGAGTTGTACGGCGCTGCGTCGGGCGCTGCAGGACGTCGCGACTGCCAGGGCACTCTCAAGGCGCGCGCGACGGCTGTTGCTGGAACAAGCGTGCAAGCACCTCCTTGAACGCGAGAAGATCCTGAGATGAGAAGACGCACCACAGGCTACTGCATCTGCGCTGGTCCCCGGCCGTGCGCATCGGCGTCATCGCTCGCCATGACCCATCCCGGTGGATGCCGCGGCTTCTGTCGCCGCAAGATGATCGCGCGTCGGGCACCCTGCGAGATGGCGCACGAGCGGCGTCGCAGGTCTTGCCGACGTACCCTGGTATTGGCAGCGGCTGCGGCCATGCTGTTTTCACCTGCTGTCGATGCGCAGGTCGCCACTTTTCCGCCTTGTCAATCCGACTGGTACCCCGACGTTACGAGTCTGAATCTTGTTCCAGGGAATTCCGGCTCTACACGATCTGCTATGATCCGGACTTCGTCGATGAGGTGAATCTGGTGAGCCGGTGGATCGACGAAGCACTGGTGATTGGCCGCGACAAGTACGGCGTGTCCGAGCCCACGCGACGCGGACGACCATTGCACACGACGGTGTTTTCTGCCTCCTGGTCCGACGGCCTCCACACGCACCGGCTATGTTCGGAATGCCTGCTGCGTTGACGTCGGAAACATTACGCGCACCGAGATACACTATCTCACCCCCGGCGCCTGGGACGACCCGCCGCTGGGCGGGTTGCGATACGAGGATCCGGACGAATACCACGCGCACCACGTCGTGCACGAGATGATGCATACCATCCAGTTCAGCGTGTCGTCGACGCCGTTCGACGCGTGGATGTGGGAAGGGTCTCGCCGAATACGACGCGTACTTCCACACCACTCAATGGAATCGTACACGTCGCCGTGGATCGTTTGCTCGACCGGGTGGATCGAAACGAACGGGACAGGATCTTCTGCTGCCGGGAGACGCTGGAGGAAGAACGAACCATATCGACGACGAGCGTGTACTATGGCGGCGCCGTACTGTCGATGTTTCTCGCCGAGCAGTTTGGCGAGAGCGTTCACGCGCAGTTGCTCAACGCCTCGCTGGCGGATGTTCTGGCCCGGCGAGCAGTGACCGCGGAAGCGACGTTCGATGGACTTCGAAACCTGGTTCAACCGCCAGGTGGGAAGGGGAAGAGAGACGGATCCGACGGACCGGGATCCGGTCGGGACATTTCGAGTTGTGCAGCACTGCGTCGGGCACTGCAGGATCTCGCGACCACCAGTGCGCTCAGTGGCCGCGTGCGGCGGCTGTTGCTGGAGCAGGGATGCAAGCACCTGCTGGAGCGTGAGAGGGATCCTGAGGTAGGGGGGGAAGCGCCATGGACTACGACGGGTCACCGGCCAACGATCAATATTTTGGCACTTCGGAGGCCGATCCGAATCCATGGGGGTTATGGGCAGGATCAGCTTCGCGGCGGGGACGGCGACGATACCTTGAGGCGGAGGGGCCGGCCCGGACGCTTTGTACGGGGATCGGGGGAACGACGAGATTGTAGGCGATGGTGGCGACGACGTCGTGCGGGGCGGCCGCGGGGACGATACCATTCGCGGCGGGGACGGAATGGGTGCGGCTCTTCTTCGTCGGCGGCCCAACCAGTCTTTGCGGCGGCGGCGAGGCAGGAGGCAGTTGGATCCGTCAGTGCGTGGTCGTGGTGAGGAAGCGACGACGGGGAGCGGTGTCCAACGGTACTTGTGCCGTTAGCGACCGCTGTGGGGGTTTTCGCTGTTACTCGCGCGCTTCGTGGAAGGTCTCAGTACGCATCAAAGCACCGGCTGCCCGTGGCGGCTTGAGGACCGGCAGTCGCGGACGGCATGCTACAGGCCCTTCGATGAGCCGGCGACGAGCTCCGCACGCGCCGCATCGCCGCTGCGACGTGGATGATGTCGAGTACCACTGTGGCTTCCAGGGCGTACGCGGTGGTGCCCGCGAGGCGGTCGCGATGGTCCCGCGGCGCCTCTCGAACAAGTAGCGCACCGGCAGCAGGTTCAGCGCGGCATCGAGCGGATGCGGGCCGTGGCGCCGCGCGCAGCGCGGACGCACAACCTGCATCGTGCCGGAGGTCGTTTCCGTGCCACTGTCGTGCACGCACGGCTCCGAGCACTCGACACCGCTGGCGTCCTCGGCCGGACCGGCAGTCTCTCCCTGGCTACGTAGGTCGTGATGTTCTTGGCAGGAGCTTGCGTACCAACTCCTGGCCCCGCCGGTGCAGTTCCCGTTCGAGTTCGCTCTCGCTCATCTGTCGGGCTTCGCTGGAGGAGAGGAAGGCTTTGGCATCCGCGAAGACTGCATCGGCCGCCGTGCCCGGAACTCGAGGCGGCGGACGCCGGTTTGCGGCTCTTGCACGTCGCGTGTACGTCCTTGGAATCCTGTCGTCACGGCCATCGCAGGTCTCCCTTCCCAAGCCACCGTACCCCGAACGCCGCGCGAATGTCCAGGAAGGGGGCACGCCCGAGGGGACCGGCGCATGCCGGGTCGGGCGGCGGCCCCGAAAAGAGGCGGATGGGGCGTTCGCCGGACAGCTGTCACCCCTCAAAACGCACTGGGAAGGGGAGTGTCCTCGGCCATAAACCCTTATGAATCAGCCAGATAGCAATCTACGAAAAAGAGCCGCACCCGGACGGAATCGACGTGTTGTTCGGTGACCGCGGGGACGATCACCTGTTCGGTGACGGCGGTGACGATGTGCTGTTCGGCGGACCCGGGAACGACACGTTCTACGGAGACTCCGGCAGTGACATCATCAGCGGCGGGCCTGGAGTGGATACGGTCGACTACGGCGAGTCTCCCGCACGCGGCTCGGCTACGATCTGGTGGTGACGTTGTTGGACGGGGGACGTGAGAGGCGGCCACGCCGAAGGTGATACGCCTGATCGGGATCGAGAATGTGCTTGGATCCCCGGGTGATGACTTGATTTGGGGGAAGTCTCGATGGGGTCAATCACCTCGACGGCCGAGCTGGAGACGATCATTTGACGCTGTATCACCGCGGAACAGTGGTCGGCGGCCCCGGCGACGACGTCTTCAGATTTTGCCGGCGAGGGGTTCGCTGGCGGGGAAATCAAGGACTTCACGAGCGGGGAGGATCGGAATCGAGTTGGACTTTGGCGTATTCATTACTGGGTGATCGGCCAATGAACACGGGCTGAAATGGCCTTGAGCGTAGAAAGATTCCAGTGCTGCGACGAGGTTGCTTGGAACGGCAGTGGGGTTCCTACTCGGTGCGGCACCCCCCTTGCGGCGCCGTGGTGGGATGTTGGACGCCGCGCACCGGTGTCGGCTTGTCGGCGAGGACCGGCGGCAACCGGGCGCAGTGGTGCCGGCACGCTGCCCGTCACGGCGGGTGCGGCCGCAGGGACCGGTCGTGCCACGTGGTCGTTCGGACGGTGCCCACCTACGCGGGCGGCGGCGGCAGCCCGAGCAGCTCGGGGACAACCGGTTTGGGGGCGCGCAACATCGCGGCGATCAGCGCGGGCAGGTCGAGGATGCGTTGCCGGGCCGTGCGTACCACGCTGGCGAGGATCTGCTGCGTGTCGGCGCCCTTGCGGGTGCGGTTGCCGCCGCACACCTTGCGGATGACCACGGCGGGCCGGATGGCCTGCTCGGCGCGCCAGTTGGTGGCGTCAAGCGAGGGGTCCGACAGGAAGAGGGACACGGCCGGGAATTCGGTGGCCAAGTGCTTCGCGAAGCGCTCGGCGTCGTCGAGCGGCGGCGGTGCGTCGACCAGCCGGCCGAGGCGGGCAATGAGTCGGCCGCGGGCGGTTGCCATCCCGTGTTCGCTCAGCTCGCCCGCGTGGCAGCGGTCGCGCAGGTCAAGGCCGGCCCGCAGAGTCGCCTGCACGTCGTCGGCCCAGCGACTGTCGGGATACGCCAGCCGGAGCTGCTTGCAGCGTTGCAACAGGTGATTCAGACACGTTTGGTGCAGTCCGCCGAAGCGCCGACAGGCTACCCATCCGTCGCGTACGAGCACGTTGGCGTAGTCGGTCCCCAGCACGGTGGCGGCGTCATTGAACCCACGGCCGGAGCAGATGGCGTAGACCGTCGTCTGCGGCGTGACGAACGCCCACAGCCAGTGGCGGACGGCGCCGACGCGCCAGCCGGTTTCGTCCGGCGTGACGACCGGCGCATTGCGCACCTGCGCGCACAGCTCGGCGTAGGCCGGCGCGGCGGCGCGGCCGGCCCGGTGCAGCAGGTGCGCGAGACCGCCCGGGGTGACGTGCAAGCCAAAGGTCGTTCGCAGCAGGTGGGCCACCTTGGCCAGCGGCACCCCCAGTTCCGTGTGCAGCTCGACGACCAGCGCGACGACGCCGGGACCAAGCTGCACGCCGGCCGCGCCCAACGCGTCGGAGGTCTGCAGCACGTGGCGGCCCTGCACGCGCCGCTGACACTGCGAGCAGTGTCCGACCTCGATGTCGAAGCGACGCACGACGGGGCGCACCACGGGCAACTCTTCCTGATACTGCGACGCCACGCGGGTCACCGTGACCGCGCCGCCGCAGTCCGGACACGCCGCCGGCACCGGCGCTGCGTGGGTCTCGTCAACGTGCGTCGGGCGCCGGCGGCGGCCTTGCCGGCCGTAGTCTGCACCGGCCCGCCGGCCGGGACGGCGCCCGCGACCCTGCGGCCGGTCCTTGGCAAAGGGGGCTGCCTGACGGCGCCCCGCTCGCTGCGCCGCGGCCAACTCCCGTCTCAAGCGTTCGTTCTCGCGCCGCAGGTGTTCGACCTGCCGTTGCAGGTCGCCCTTGTCTCGTTGCAAGCCGTCGATCTGGCGCTTCTGGCGGCGGTTCTCGCGTCGCAACTCGCGCTCGCGCCGGGTCAACTCCGTGCGAAGCTGCTCGACATCGTTGAGCCGGCCGAGTGGCCGTTCGCTCGTATCGCCCCGGTGCGCGTTGCCCACACAAGACTTATGCCATATTGCCGCCAAAAGTACAATCCAAAAACTTGGATCTCACGCGGCAACCCGGTAAACAAAGACGGCGCAGTGCGGCGCCGCAACTTGCGCACATTGCTCCAACCGCCCGTAGCGCGTGTATACCCCCATGCCGGGACCAATCGCCGCTTGGGCGAGGTCGACCGGGGCGACGTTGCCGGACTGGAGGAGGCGGAGCGCCTGGGGTTCCGAGCGGAGAGAGAGCTGTCAGAAACTCCCGGCGCGTGGCGGCCGCAGCGTCCGCCGGTCGGCGGCGGCAGACGAGAACGATACTGGAGGCAAGGGCGTTCGCGCCCCTGCCGATCATCCGATTGATCAACTCCGTCCGCATCGGCCACGTCCCCGTGATCGCGAAGCCGGATCGGATCACAGCGTGCAGGAATGTCTCCCATCCGGTGCTGGTGACCCCGGAGTCACCCTTTCGTTCAGACTGCTTGAAGGCGTAGTAGATCGTGACCGGGAACCCCGGATGCGCGTGCACAGCGAGCCGATGCAACGCCCTTGTCATACCTCGGAGGAAGAAGGCCTCGGCGGCGTCCTTGCTGCCGTGTCGGTACGGCGTAGCGACCAGTTCTTCGGCTTTCGGGACAGCGAGGGTGGCGAACAGCTCCGGGAACAGAGGCTTCAAGGAGCGACGCAACCAGATGTAAAAGAAGTCGGACAAGTCCGCGTAGCCAATGTTGTCGTAGTACGGTGGGTCAGTGGAAACGACTTCGTTGGAACCAAGGAGCCCCGCCCGTGCATCGCCCTGATGCGCCGCTCCAACGCCCTCGCATGGACTGGCCGAGAGCGCCTTCGCCACAAGGTCAACGGCTCCCACGTAGTTCCCCGACGCATTCCCCAGAGGATTTGACTCGCCGAAGTCCCACGTCATTGGCAACGCCTGCCGACTGAACGTGTTGATGATCCCACTCTGGGTCGGGGTTGGATCCCATCGTCCGGATTCTCGCCAAAATAAATTAACCGTTCAGGTCGGATCTGGGTAGCAGGCTGTAGTTCCACTCACCATGAAACGCGTCGCGTTTGATGGACAGCCTGTCCATCTGGTCGTCCGTGACCTCCCGACCGGTTGGATAGTCGGCCTCGTCCAACTCCGACCGGATGGCCAAACCGCCCTGCGTAGTCGTACCGCCGATCAGGTTCACCACCACCTCGTGACTCACCAGCGGCCGGCCCCGCCAGTTCTCCGTGATGTGGCAGAACATCCGGTGCTCGATCTTGTTCCACTTGCTGGTCCCCGGCGGAAAGTGGCACACCGAGATCCGTAACCCCAGCGCGTCGGCCAGCTTCTGCAACTCGAACTTCCACAGCCGGCTGCGGCTGCTGTTTGAACCGCCCCCGTCGGCCGTGAGCAGCAATCGCGTGGCCGACGGATACGCCTGACGCCCCATTTGCAGCCACCAGCGCCGAACCGTCTCCACGGCGAACTCCGCCGTGTCGTGGTCAACGCCCACGCTCACCCAACCCGTGTTCGCCGTCAGGTCGTAGACCCCGTAGGGGATCGCCTTGCCGAGTTCCCGATCGATGAAGTCATGGACCTTCACTTCCTCGGGCTGGCCCTTCGGACGCCATTCCCGGCCGCCGTTGCGGTATCGGCCGACCAACTCCTTCTTCTTCGTGTCGATCGAGGCGACCGGCTGGCCCAAGCGTTGAAACGCCCGCACGCGACGGGCGATGCGCCGGAATTGCGCATCCCGATCCGGATGCTGGCGGCCTTCGAGCGTCTTGCGATTGGCCTGCAAGCTATAGCCCAATTCGTGCAGCAGCCGGTTCACCGTGCGCTCGCTGACCCGATGGCCTTCAGCCCCCAATTGCTCCGCCAAGCGCGCCGCGCTGCTGCATGTCCAGCGCAGAGGTCCCTGCGGGTCGCCCCGGGTGAACGGGTCGAGCAGATGCTCCAACGCCTTGACCAGACCCGGGTCGCGTTCCGCCGCCGCCTTGCGGCCACCGCCCGGGGCACGAATCCGCGCACCGCCCGCCCGCGGCACCGGCGGCGTGGCCGAATCCAGTTCCCTCACGCCGGCCCGCACCGTGCCGCGCGACAGCCCGGTCGCCTCGGCAACCCGCGTAATTCCGCCGCGGCCAATGGCGCGGGCTTCCGCCGCGGCCCACAGGCGTCGCGTGCGTTCGTCCAACAGCGGCCCCAACACGTTGAACTTTCCTTGCACCGCTTGCGTTACGGCGTTCATGACGCCGAGCATAGCAGAGCGGCCGGCATAACGGGCAAGTTATTCTGGCGGGAGTCCTCCAATCGTCGATCCCCTGTCGGCGACCTTGTCGAGCGCGAACGCCAAATACAGCGACACCGCCTCGGCGTACGCGGTCGAACCCGTGCCGCCCTCGCGGAGCGGTCGGCTGTCGTCGCGCAGACCCACCGCCGCGGCGTCGCGCCGGGCTCGCGCTGCCGCCTCGCCAATCAGGTCCGAGAAGGTGGTGAGGGCCACGAGCTGGCGCGACGCGAAGATGTCGCCGTACGACGGGAACCCGTAGAGCGGCGGAGAGAACCAGCGGCGGTCGCGCGGCATGTTCAACTCCGGTCGCCAAGAGGGAGCCGGCACTCGGGTGGCCCGTTCGTGCTGGCCGTCCGGCGCCACGTAGACGCGGCCACGGTCACCCTCCGCCACGATCGCCAGCAATCGCTCGCCCATTCGCTGAGCCGAACCCTCGGCCTTGATGTAATCGTTGGGGATCGGTGATCCTGACATCAGGCAACGGAAGGTCGCCTTGCGGGCCAACTTCGTCCCCGCCTTGGCAGAATCGGCGTCACGAGGCTCTCCGACTCTGACCGCGAGCCGGTATCCCCGCCCTTGGATCACCGGTTCGACGTACGCCTCCTTCCCCTTCTTCGTGGACAGCATGAACGTCGACGCCAGCGGCACGTCCACGTCGGCGAAGGCCGGGTTCGGGCTCTTGACCGTCCGCGCCCAC
>CBDCCO010000001.1:0-23390 GCA_965214845.1 Vicinamibacterales bacterium | reverse complement strand
CGCTCGACCTTCCCGGCGCGAGGCTCCGGCTCGCCGGCGGGGTGGTGACGCTCTCCCGAACGCGGAACGGGAGCCCCGGGGAAGCGTTCTCCTCGCCGGAGCCGCCGGCCGCCCCCGACAGGCCGTGGAGAAAGTCCCTCGTGCGCCGACGCGGCGCGAAGCGCCGCCGGGGAGGGTCCTCCCTCTCCGCGCCCCGCATCCGCCCGGACGACGGGGTTCCCCATCTCTTCGAGGACGGATCCCCGTGCGGGGCGCTTTCTCCACCGGCTGCTGACCTATAATTGATGCGACCTTCTTTCGTGATAGCAGGCTGTGGAGAAAGTCCCTCGCGCGCCGACGCGGTGCGAAGCGCCGCCGGGGAGGGGTGCGGGGAGGGTCCTCCCTCCCCGCGAAAGCCGGCGGAACGGATCGCGCAAGCGATTCGGGCCGCCACCCGGTGGGGAAAGCGCCCCGCATCCGCCCGGACGACGGGGTTCCTCATCTCTCCGACGACGGATTCCCATGCGGGGCGTTTTATCCACCGGCTGATTGCACCGGGTCCGTTCGGGGGCGAAGAGACAGGGGCGCGATGAGTCCGACCATGAAGAACCTGATGTTCTGGCTCACGGCCTCGCTCGTGCTGATCCTCTTCTGGAATGTGTCGGGCCGGCTCTCCGAGCAGGAGGACGAGCTCTCCTTCACCCAGTTCATGCAGCGGGTGGAGGAGGACGAGATCGCCGAGGTCCGGATCAGCGGCACCGGCGCCGGAAGCGAGATCTCGGGGACCGGCGTGGACGGCGAGTCCTTTCGCACCTTCGCTCCGGAGATGGAAGGGTTCGTCCAGACGCTGCTCGACCGGGGCATCAATGTGGAGGCGGACGATTCGAGCCGGACCCCCTGGATCGTCACCCTGCTGAGCTGGCTGCCGATCCTGCTGATCGCCGGCCTCTTCTTCTTCCTGATCCGCCAGATGCAGGCGCCGGGGAACCGCGCCATGTCCTTCGGGCGGAGCCGCGCGAAGCTCACCTCGAACCAGCAGAAGAAGGTGACCTTCAAGGATGTGGCCGGGGTGGACGAGCCCAAGGAAGAGCTCCAGGAGATCATCGATTTCCTGAAGGAGCCCCAGAAGTTCCAGCGGCTCGGCGGGCGGATCCCGAAGGGAGTCCTGCTCATGGGTCCCCCCGGCACCGGCAAGACGCTGCTCGCGCGGGCGATCTCGGGCGAGGCGAACGTCCCCTTCTTCACGATCAGCGGCTCGGACTTCGTCGAGATGTTCGTCGGCGTCGGGGCGAGCCGGGTGCGCGACCTGTTCCAGCAGGGGAAGAAGAACGCGCCCTGCATCATCTTCATCGACGAGATCGACGCCGTCGGCCGCCAGCGGGGCGCCGGCCTCGGCGGCGGCCACGACGAGCGCGAGCAGACGCTGAACCAGCTCCTCGTCGAGATGGACGGTTTCGAATCGAACGACGGCGTCATCCTGATCGCCTCGACGAACCGCCCCGATGTCCTCGATCCGGCGCTGCTCCGGCCGGGGCGCTTCGACCGCCGGGTGGTGGTCTCGCTTCCCGATGTGAAGGGCCGGGAGGGCGTTCTGAAGGTCCACAGCGCCCGCATCCCGTTCGAGCCCGAAGTGGACCTGAGCATCATCGCCCGGGGCACACCCGGCTTCTCGGGCGCCGATCTCGCCAACCTCGTGAACGAGGCGGCGCTGAACGCGGCGCGCTACGCCCAGAAGAAGGTGCGGATGTTCGATTTCGAGCAGGCGAAGGACAAGGTCCTGATGGGAGCCGAGCGCCGCTCGGTGATCATGACCCCCGAAGAGAAGCGGACCACGGCGTACCACGAAGCGGGACACGCGGTGGTGGCGGCGCTCCTCGAGAAGGCCGACCCGCTCCACAAGGTCAGCATCATCCCGCGCGGGATGGCGATGGGGGTCACGATGCTGCTGCCGGAGGACGACCGGCGCACGCAGGATCGCGACTATGTCGAGGCGATGATCGCGGTGAAGATGGGCGGGCGCCTCGCCGAGGAGATATTCCTCGGCCAGATGACCACCGGGGCGTCCGACGACATCCAGAAGGCGACCGACCTGGCGCGGCGGATGGTCTGCGAGTGGGGGATGAGCGAGACGCTCGGGCCCCTGACCTTCGACCGGAGCGCCAACGAGGTGTTCCTCGGACGGGATCTGGCCTCGAAGAAGGACTACAGCGAGAACACCGCCCGGACGATCGACGACGAGGTGCGCCGGATCGTGAACGACGCCTACGACCGCGCGAAGAACCTCCTCGTCGAGAACCGCTCCGGGGTCGAGGCGGTGGCCGAAGCCCTGATCGAGCGCGAGGTGCTGACTTCGGAAGAGGTCCAGCTCGTCTTCGACGGCAGACCGCTCCCGAAACCGGAACCCCAGCCGGCGGCGGCGCCGGAAGCCGAAGAGGCGCCCCCGAAGCCGAGTCCGAAGCGGGCTCCGATCACGCCGCCGCTCGTGCCCGAGCCGGGTAGCGCGGCTTGAAACCGGGACCCGTCGGCCGTCGCGCTCCCCGGGCGCCGTCCGGAGGAGCCGGGGCCACCGCCGGTGGACGGGGTCACGCGGCGTTCGAGCCGCCGGGCAACCCGGCCAGAGTGCCAGTGGACGGTGCGGAGCGGCGCCCGAGCGGCCAGGCCTCCCCGCCGACACCCGACACCGACCACCGGATGCCTCTCCCGAACGGCCACGCTGCCCCGCCGACGCCCAACGCCGACCACCGGATGCCTCTCCCGAACGGCCGCGCTGCCCCGCCGACGCCCACTCCGGATGACCGGACGCCTCTCCCGAACGGTCGCGCATCCCCGCCGAACCGTTCCGCTCGTCGTCCCGCTTCGGTCGAAGGACCCGTGGGGACTCCCTTCGCCCGCGCCTCCTCGGGCGGGCGCCGGACCGCTCCCGTCGCTCTCCCCACCCTGCCCGCCGGTCGTCAGGGGGCGGATTCCCCGGAGGCGCCGGTCTGACCGAAACCCTGGCCGAGCTGGCGGCGCTGGTCGCCGCCCGCCTCTCGCTCGCCGACCTCCTCGACATCGTGCTCGTCGCCGGGGCGATCCATGTCGTCCTGAAGCTGATCGAGGGGAGGCGCGCTTCCCAGATGGCGTTCGGCACAGTGATCGTGGGCGGCCTGCTGGTGCTCTTCGGCTCGAGCCGGCTCGGCCTGACGACCGTCCAGTGGATCGTCGGGAACACCCTCCCCTATCTCGGGATCGCGATCGTCGTGCTCTACCAGGCGGAGATCCGCAACGGCCTCGCGCGCATCGGCGGCGGCGCGTTCCTGCGCAACCGGCGGCGCGACCAGGATCCGGAGCGCGCCACGATCGCCGCGCTCGTCGAGGCGGCGGCCGAACTCTCCCGGCACCGGGTGGGAGCGATCGTCGTCTGGCAGGGGAGGATCGGACTGAAGAGCTACGCCGACACCGGGATGACGCTCGACGCCCGGCTCACTTCCGAACTCCTCGTCTCGATCTTCCAGCCGACCTCGCCGCTCCACGACGGGGCGGCGATCGTCAGCGGGGACCGCATCGTCGCCGCCCGGTGCCTGCTCCCGCTCGCCGCGCACAAGGCGGGCGAGGCGATCGGCGGCACCCGGCACCGCGCGGCGCTCGGACTGACGGAAGAAACGGACGCCACCGTCCTCGTCGTCTCCGAGGAGACCGGGCACGCGAGCGCCGTGTTCGCCGGGGAGATCGTCGCCGCGGCCGACCGCGCCGACCTCGAGGCCGAGCTGGCCCGGACGCGCCGGGCGCCGCCGGCCGAGGCCGGGCCGAGAGCCGTCCGCCACCCCCTCTCGGCGCCGGAAGCGGGGCGATGAACCGGGCGACGCCTCGCCGGGGGCCGTTCCGGCCGGTCGAGGTGGTGCGGGCGCTGGTCGCGCTCGGGCTCGCGTTCGGCCTCTGGTTCTTCGTCGCCGACCAGCAGAGCGCGGAGATCCTGGCGCCGGCCGCGCTCGAGCTCCGCAACGTGCCGCCGGGGCTCGAGATCGTGGACCAGTCGGTCCAGCGGGTGGATGTGCGCCTCCGCGGAGCCTCGGGCCTCCTGCGCGACGCGCCGCTCCAGGGACTCCGGGCGCAGCTCGATCTGACCGACGGGACCCCGGGCGAGCGCACCTGGTTTCTCGGGGCCGAGGCGGTCAAGGCTCCTTCCGGGGTCCAGGTGATGCGCGTGGATCCCCCCCGGGTCGTCCTCCGGCTGGACCGCACCCTGACGAACACCGTGCGGGTGAGCCCGCGGGTCCTCGGCGAGCCCGCGGCCGGCTTCGAGATCCACCGGATCGTGATCGCCCCGGCCGCGCTCGCGGTCGAAGGCCCGGAGTCGTTGCTGCGCGATCTGGAACAGATCACGACGGAGCCGATTTCGGCGCAGGGCCTGCGGGAGCCCTATTCGCAGCGGGTGCAGATCGAGCTCGACCCGTCGCTTCGCCCCGCGGTGCGGTATGTGGAGCTCAGGCTCCAGATCGGCGAAGAGCGCGAACTGCGCGAGTTGCGGCTCGCGGTCCGGCAGGCGGACGAGGATCCGGCGGAACCACCCTGCCGCGTCCTGATCGGGGAGATCGGCGCCTCGCTCCGCGTCCCGAGCGCCTTCGCGGCCGAGCTCGATGCGGAAGCCGTCGGGGAGTCTTCCGGCGAGACGCCGGCGACGGCTCTCTTCGCCGAGGTCTCCTGCGACGGACTGGCGGACGGAACGCACGAGGTCGTCCCGACGCTCGCGTTCCCGGAAGCCGGGGATCCCGCGGTCGCCGTCGTCTCGTTCGATCCGCCGACGGTCCCGGTCTCGGTCGGCCCGCCGCCCGAACCGGCGGACCCGGGCGCCGAAGCGGTCACCGCGCCGGGATCCAGCGCCGGCCGCCGGGCGTCGGGGAGCGGCTCCTGATGGCGCGACCGGGCGAGCGGCGCTCCACGCTGCGCGAGTACTTCGAGTCCATCTGCACCGCGGTGATCCTGGCTCTGTTCGTGCGGACTTTCGTCTTCCAGGCGTTCAAGATCCCCACCGGCTCGATGCAGGACAACCTGCTCGTCGGCGATCACCTGATGGTGAACAAGATGCTCTACCACGACGGGGCGCTCGGCCTCTCTCCGCGGCGCGAGGTGGAACGCGGCGATGTGGTCGTCTTCAAGTTCCCCGTGGAACCCGAGCGCGACTTCATCAAGCGGGTCGTCGGGTTGCCCGGAGAGACGGTCCGGGTCGGACGGCAGCAGGTCTGGATCGACGGCGAGCCCCTCACCGAGGACTACGCCCGCTTCGTCCACGGCGGCCAGCCGACGATGCGCGACCACGAGGTCCCCGAGGGCCACTACTTCGTGATGGGCGACAACCGGGACAACAGCCACGACAGCCGCTTCTGGGGATCCCTGCCGGCCGGGCTGGTGAAGGGGAAGGGCCTCTTCATCTACTGGTCCTGGGACGCTCCCGACGGCGCCTATCTCGAGACCCGGCTTTCCGAGCGGGCTCTCGACCTGCTGCTGCTGCCGGTGCGGTTCGCCTCGCGGACCCGCTGGGACCGCTTCTTCACCCCGGTTCGCTGAGCGGGGCGGCCGAAGAAGAGCCCGTTCCGCCCCCGTCATCAGGCTGTGGCGAAAGCCCCTCGCCCGCCGACGCGGCGCGAAGCGTCGCCGGGGAGGGGTGCGGGGAGGGTCCTCCCTCCCCGCGAAAGACGGCGGAACGGATCGCGCAAGCGATTCGGGCCGCCATGTCAGACTGGCCGCGAGAGGTCCGATCCCCGGTTGCCGGCGCGAGGTCTGGAAGGAAGCGACCCGGCTCCGTCGGGATCGCCGCCGGGGCGCCTCGGGCTCGGCGCCTCGCTGCCGTTCGGCGTCCTCGTCCACCTCGCCGCCATCGCCTTTCTCGTCCAGTCGTCCCGCGCCTTCCGGAGCGACCGGTTGCCGGAGTACGCACCGGCCCACCGGATCCGGCTGTTCGCCCCGCCCGCGGCGGCGCTTCGCGCCGGCGACGAGAGCGCGTTGCCGAATCCCGAAGACCGGGCCGCCCGCCCCGCGCCGAGGCCACCTCGGCTCGAAGCGCCGCGGTTCGTTCCGTCGGACCTCGGGCCGCTCCCCGACATCCCCCCGCCGGTGCGGCCGTTCGGCGCGGACACCGGGATCCCCGAGGGACTCCGGGAGGGGCTCGCACCGGGCGAAGCCGCGGGAGTCGTCGGCGGCGTCCCCGGCGGCACTCCCGGCGGTGAGATCGGGGGCCTTCGCGCCCGCGCCGACCCGGTTCTTCCCCCGCCGGACGAACCACCGCGGGCGCTGGCGATGCCGCCCCCGCGCTTCCCCGAGGACGCGCTCCGGGACGGCGTCCGGGGCCGCGTCGTGTTGCGGGCCCTGATCACCGAGCGGGGCGCCGTCGAGGTCCTCCGCGTCCTGCGCTCGATCCCGGCCCTCGACGCCGAAGCGATCCGGGTCGTCGAGGCCGCCTGGCGGTTCCGGCCCGCCCGGCGGAACGGCCGGCCCGTCGCGTCCCTCGGCGACCTGGTCGTCCGGTTCTCGCTCCGCTGAACCGACGCTTCCGAGTGGCTCCGACGGGGACGGAACCGTCGGTTGACATCCCCGGGAACGGATGGTAGTTTCCGTATCTTCCCCACGCAGCCCGGCGAGCCACCTCCTCGCCCCACGATTCGAGAAAGAGGTTTGGCTGGCCGGGCTGTTCGCCGCTTCCGAGGAGGAAACGGGGCCGGGGAAAAGGAGCGTAGCGTGACGAGGGAAGTGAACTTCCGATTGGCGGAAACAGAAGGAGCCGCCGGCCGTTCGGCCGGGAGCTTCGCGGTGTCGTTCCTGGTACAGGGGGGCCTGCTGATCACCTTCATCGTGATCCCCATCCTGACCGTCAACCTGCCGACCCCCGAAGGCATCATGACCTTCATGGCGTCGGCGCCGCCGCCACCGCCGCCACCGCCGCCACCGCCGCCACCGAAGGCGGCCCGTCGTCCCTCGGCGCCGAAGCCGGTGCTGAACACGACCCCGCAGTTCGTCGCTCCCGTGGACATTCCGGACGACATCGGCACCGGCGCGGTGGACTTCGGCGTCCCCGGCGGCGTCGAGGGCGGAATCCCCGGCGGGATGATCGGCGGAATCGTCGGCGGGCTGCCGACCGGCGCCCCGCCGCCGCCACCCGCGGCCGCACCCGTCCGGGTCGGCGGCGAGATCCGGGAACCGCGCCGGACCGTCTATGTGGACCCGGTGTACCCCGAGATCGCCAAGCAGGCCCGGGTCTCCGGCGTCGTGATCCTCGAAGCGATCATCGACCCGAACGGCAATGTGACGAACATCTCGGTGCTGCGGTCCATCCCCCTGCTGGACCAGGCCGCGATGGACGCGGTGCGCCAGTGGCGGTACGAACCGACCCTGCTGAACGGCGTTCCCGTCCCGATCGTGATGACCGTCACCGTGACCTTCCAGCTAGGCTGACCGGGCGAACCCACACCATCGAACCACTTTCTTCGGGCCGTCCCGGCGAACTCGGCGGATCACCGTTCGTGATCGGGTTCTCCGGGACCGGTCGCTGAATTCCAGCAAATCTCCAGTACTACAGGAGGAATCAATCGGAAATGTCTTTCGACTTGCTCGAGATCTGGTCCCACATGGGATGGGAAGCAAGGACCGTCAACCTGACGATGCTCGTCATGTCGGTCTATTCGCTCGCGGTCATGGTCGAGCGCTACATGCTCTACCGGAGGGCCAAGGGCCAGTCCCGGGGCTACTCCGTCAGGATCGCCAAGGAGCTCAAGTCCGGTAACCTGGACAGCGCCATCAAGCTCAGCAAGGCCAAGGGGGTCAAGAACAGCCACCTTGCGAAGGTGTTGCTCGCGGGTCTCCAGGAAGTCCAGTACCACTCGGACGAGGGTGGCGGGACGAGCAGCGATGTGACCATCGAGGCCGCCCACCGGGCGATCCAGCGGGCGACCGCGATCACCATGATGGACCTCCGCCGGAACCTCTCCGGGCTCGCGACCATCGGCGCCACCGCTCCGTTCGTCGGGCTCCTGGGCACCGTGCTCGGCATCATCAGCGCCTTCCAGGGGATGGCGCTGACCGGATCGGGTGGCATCGGCGCCGTCTCGGCCGGAATCGCCGAGGCGCTCATCGCCACCGCCTTCGGGCTCTTCGTCGCCATCCCGGCGGTGTGGGCGTTCAACTATCTGACGAACCGCGCGGACGGCTTCGGCGTCGAGATGGACAACGGCGCCTCCGAACTGCTCGACTTCATGTCGCGGAAGGGCTGATTCCGTCCCGGAACCCGGCGCCATGTCCGATTCCCCCTCTTCCCCATCCGGGCTCGCCGGATCCGCCCCTCCCCGGGCGGGTTCCGGCGCGCCCCGTTCAGGCCCGTCCGCCAAGGAGTAACGAATCATGGGAATGTCCGGCCTCGGCGGCAAGGACGTCAACGCGAACATCAATGTGACTCCGCTCGCGGATGTCATGCTGGTACTGCTCATCATCTTCATGGTCGTCACCCCGCTCCTCCAGAAGGGCGTGGATGTCCAGCTCCCCGTCGCGGAATACGGCGTGGACCATCCGGACAGCGACGATGTCGTCAATGTGGCGATCCGGGAGAACGGCGCGATCTATCTCGACCTGATCCCGACGACGCAACAGGAATTGCCCACCGCGCTCGCCGCCAAATTCGAGGGAAAGTCCGAGAACGTGCTGTTCCTCAAGGCGGACGAACGCCTCGAGTACCGAGAGGTCCTGAACCTCATGTCGCTCTGCCGTGACGGTGGCGCCGACGAGATCGGCCTGATCACCGAGCGCGCGAACCAGTAACTTCCGGGGCCGCCGCGCGGCGGCCCCGCCAGGAACCACCAGGAGAAACCCCTCATGGGAATGGCAGGATTCGCCTCCGGCGGCGTAACTTCCGACATCAACATCACTCCGCTCATCGATGTGCTGCTGGTGCTGCTCATCATCTTCATGGTCGTGACCCCGCTCACCCAGCAGGGCCACGATGTCGAGATGCCCGAGGCCCAGGACGAGTTCGTCGAGGCCGAGCCGGACCCGAACCAGCTCGTCCTCACGATCGATGCGGCGAACCAGGTGACGATCAACAAGCAGGTCGTGGCCCGGGAAGAGCTGCCGCTGCGCATCCGCGACATCTTCGAGACCCGCGCCGACAAGACGATCTTCCTCAAGGCGGACGGATTCCTCCCCTATGGGGATGTCGTCAACGTCCTCGACATAGCCAAGGGGAACGGCGTGGAACGGGTCGGGATCGTTCCCGAGTAACGGCGACGAACAGGAGGACACCATCGTGAAGATCAAGAAGACCCGGCTCATCATCGGCGGGATCCTGCTGGTCGTCGTCGTCGGCGTCGCGGTATCCCCGCTGCCCGCCTGGCTCGGCAACTATGTGGACATGCTCCAGGCGATGCGCGCCTTCGCAAAGGCGAACGAGGCCTACGGGAAGAAGGAATACGAAGAGGCGATCACCCAGTACGCGGCGGCGACGGACAATGCCCCCGAGGGCAACCCGATCATCCAGACGACGCTCCGCTTCTTCAGCGCGAGCAGCCACCACCTGCTGTACCGGCCGACCGCGTTCGACGACCCGGAGAACGAGGCGCATCTCGACGCCGCGCTCGACGGCTACGAGGATGCGCTCGAGGTCGTCGAGGCCGCGCTGCAGGATCCGGCACTCGACGAGGCGGCGAAGGAGACCGTGGCGGTCTATGAGCGCTACGCCTCCGAGCAGCTCGCGGCGATCCACCGGGATCACCTCGACGACCTCGAGATGGCGGAGCACTACTTCAATCGCCTCATCGAGCTCGATCCGGAGACTCCGGAACGGTGGTATGCGCTCGCCGATGTGTACGAGCGGTTCCACGATCCCGAGGAGAACCCGCTGCTCGAAAAGGCCGTCGCCGCCTACGAGAAACCGGTCGAGATGAACCCGGACGACCCGATCGCCTACCGGCAGGTCGCGAACCTGCTGAACAAGTACGGCCGTTTCGAGGAAACGATGGACTGGCTGAGGCGGGCGCGCGATGTGAACGCCGAGAACCCCGAGGGCTACTACCTCCTCGCGACCTACTACTGGGACAAGGTCTATCGCGACCCGGACCTCGGACAGCAGGATCGGCGGGATTACATCGACCTCGGGCTCGAGGAGCTCGATCAGGCGCTCGATCTCGACGACGAGTACATCGACGCGCTCGTTTACAAGAACCTGCTGCTCCGGGAGAAGGCCAAGGTGGAGCCCCGGAATCAATCGGCGCTGATCGCGGAAGCCGACGAATACCGGAACCGGGCGATCGCGCTGCGCGACGCCGCAGCCGAAGCCGCCCGCGAAGCGGCCGCCGCAGCCGCCGAGGCGAACCAGCCGGAGCGCTGAGGCTCTTCGACCCGCCGGCTGCCACCCCGCCGGTCGCGCGCTCCCGGGCTCGCGGCTGGCGGGGTTCCTGTTTCTCGCAGGAGCGCCTCGACCCGCTGCTGGTCGCGGGTGGACGAGCCAGCGCGGACCGGGGGAACGACCCGGGCGCCTCCCTGAGGAGGCGCCCGGGGAAGAGATCGGCCGAGGAGGAACGATGAGCAGAGCCATCTACCCGAAACGCCCGACCGCTTCACTCTCGCAGCCTCGCCCACCCGCCGGAACACCGCGCCCACCGAACGCTGGGCCCACCGGCGATTCCGCCCGGGCCGGTGCGGCGCCCCGGCCGCTCCAACGCCGCGGGACCTCGCCCACCGGGACCGCCCGACCGCGTGGCCCGACCACTCCCACGCCGTACCTCCCCGGGTCTACCGACCGGCTGGCCGGCATCCAGAACCCCGGGACGCCCAGAGACCCGCCACCGGCGATTCCGCCGGGGGGCGCGGCGTCCCGGGCCGCTCGAACGAGGCAGAAACCTCTCCCACCGTCCGCCCGACCGGGACGCCTGAACCGGATGCCTGACCACTCCCCCGAAGTGCGATTGCGGTCGCCGGTGCTTCGGCGCGTCGCCCGCCTCGAGCGGCGACCAGAATGAACGGAAACCGGCCGGCGATGATCCGCTTCGAGACGATACGCGACCGGGTCCACGCGTACCAGCCGGACGCCGACTTCGACCTGCTCCGACGGGCGTACGTCCTCGCGGCGCAGGCGCACCGCGGCCAGGTCCGTCGCTCGGGCGAGCCCTACCTGACCCATCCGCTCGAAGTCGCGGCGATCCTCGCGGAGCTGCGACTCGACATCGTCTCCGTCGCCTGCGGGCCTCCTCCACGATGTGGTCGAGGACACCGAGGTCACCAACGAGACCATCGAGCTTCGCTTCGGCAAGGAGGTGAGCCGGATCATCGCCGGGCTCACGAAGCTGAGCCGCGTGGACTTCAGCTCGGCGGAGGCGAACCAGGCGGAGAACGTCCGCAAGATGGTCATCGCGATGACCGACGACGCCCGCGTCATCCTGATCAAGCTCGCGGACCGCCTCCACAACATGCGGACGCTCGATCACCTCCGGCGAGGAGAAGCGGCGGCGCATCGCCTCCGAGACTCTCGAGGTGTACGCGCCGATCGCCGGACGCCTCGGCATCGGCCGGGTGGAGGGCGAACTCCAGGACCTCGCGCTGCGCCACCTCGAGCCCCAGACCTACCGGGTCCTCGAAACCCGGGTCCGGGCCAAGAAGCGCTGGGCCGAGGACTTCATCCGCGACATCAGCCGCACGCTGAAGAAGCAGCTGCGCGCCGAGGACATCCCGGGCGAGCTCTCGGGCCGCACGAAGAGCATCTATTCCATCTACCAGAAGATGCAGCGACAGCAGATCGAACTCGACCAGATGTACGACTTCATCGCGCTCCGGATCGTCACCGACACCGTGCCGCACTGCTACACGGCGCTCGGCGTGATCCACAACCTCTGGAAACCGATCCCCGGACGCATCAAGGATTTCATCGCGATGCCCCGGGCGAACGGCTACCAGTCACTGCACACGAGCCTCCTGACCGATTCCGGAACCCACTTCGAGGTCCAGATCCGGACCACGGACATGCACCGGGTCGCCGAGGAGGGGATCGCCGCCCACTGGAGTTACAAGTCGGCGGCGAAACACGGAAAGCAGGATGTGAAGCACTTCGCGTGGCTGCGACGAGTGCTCGAATGGCAGAAGGAGGGTCGAGGATCCGCACGAGTTCCTGAGCACCCTGAAGCTCGATCTCTATCCGGACGAGGTCCACTGCTTCACCCCGAAGGGGGAAGTGAAGACGCTCCCTCGCGGTGCGACGCCGATCGATTTCGCTTACGCGGTCCATACCGAGGTCGGACATTCCTGCGTCGGCGTCCGGGTGAACGGCGCGATGGCGCCGCTCCGCTACGAACTGAGAAACGGCGACATCTGCGAAATCCTCACCCGCAAGAACCATCTCCCGTCCGAGAACTGGCTCACCATCGCCCGGACGAACCGCGCCCGGAGCAAGATCCGGGCGCGACTGAACGCCGAGGCGAAGCTCGAGAGCATCGAGATCGGGAAGAAACTCGTCCAGCAGGAGGCTCGGAAGCACGGGCTCGGCCCGAGGCGGGTCCGCGCTGCTCCCCGTCTCGCCGAAGCCCTGAAACGCCACGGCGCCGCGGATCTGGACGACCTGTTCGCCGCCGTCGGCTACGGAAAGCTGTCCGCGAACCGGGCGATCCGGGACTGTTTCCCGGTCGGGGAGTTGCCTCGGCGCACCGTCCCGGACAGCGAGGCTCCGGGGCGCCTGACGGGCGCGGTGCGCCGGATCATCGGACGCGAGCCGGGACAGATCCTGGTCCGGGGCCAGGACGACATCCTGGTCCACCGGGCGCGCTGCTGCTCCCCGTTGCCGGGCGAGCCGATCGCGGGCTACATCACGAAGGGGAAGGGCGTCTCGGTCCACACCGCCGAATGCCCGCAGCTCACCGGGCTCGCGCGCGATCCGGAGCGGCAGGTGAGCGTCTCCTGGAAGGCGACCACCGGAACGCGCTACGACGCCGATTTCCGGGTCCGGGTCGAGAACCGGAAGGGGATGCTCGCCGACATCACGAAGATCATCGCCGAAGCGGATACGGAGATCCGGACCTTCTTCGGCAGCGCCGACGAAGCGGAGCGCGGCGTGATCCATGTCACCGTGGCCGTCCCAGAACGCGAAGGAAGTCGGCGCGATCGCCCGCCTGCTGCGGACGATCCCCGGCGTGATCGATGTCCGCCGCGGCGCCCCGCCCCGCGAGACCGGGGCCGAGGGCGGCGCGCCCGGACGCCTGAAGGAACGCGCCCGACCTCCCGAGCCGGAGCGCGACGATCCGGCCCCCCGGTCACCGACGAAACGCGGCGTAACGAGCACGCCCGGACACCCGCCGGGGCTCGACCCGCCCCCCGAAGTGGATCCGGGGACGGGCTCCGCGGGTTCCCGCCACCGGCTCGGGGCGGAACGACCTTCCGCCGAAAGTGGCCCGCTGCCCGGTAAAAGTGGCCCGCTGCCCGGTAAAAGTGGCCCGCTGCCCGGTCTGGCCGCACCCGGCGGCAGCACCTCCGGCACCTGCCGCGAACGGAAGCGGAGACTCCCCGCGGGGCCGCACCCGCCAGCGCCCCCCAACCCGACACTACGAACTCACGCGCGGCGGTCCCGACCCGACCCTCCCCCGGGTCGCACCCGCCAGCGCCCCACCCAGCCCGACCCTGCGAACTCACGCGCGACGGTCCCGACCGGACCCTCCCCCCCGGGTCGCCCCTGCCCAGCGACCCGCCCCGGCCCTTTCCGAAGCCCGGAGAAACCCGAACCGTCGCGGCGCATCCTGATGGGACCGGAACCGGCACGACCACCGCACCCGGTCTCCGGAGCCCCGCACCCCGGGCCCGTGGCGACGCCGCCGGGCGGGACGGCAATCCGCTCGGACCAACGGGGTTCCGCGAACGCGGCCCCGCCCGGGCGGGTCAGAACCGGGTTCCGACGGCGGAGGTCGGCGCCGCAGTCGGCGCCCCGGGGGACCGATCCTGCTGTCGCGCCAGCCGCCTTAGCAGCTGGTGGCTGTAGATCCCCGTCTCGTGCCCGTCGCTCCAGCGGATCCGCACGCCGTAGTTGCCGACCGGATCGAGTTGCTCGGGGCCGAAGTTCGTCGGCAGCAGCAGCGTCAGCGACCGGCGCTTCCCGCTCCACTCGTCCACGCAGGTCGCGCAGGGGCAATGGTTTCTGAGGTACTCGAATCCGAGGCGGTCTTCGCGGCCGTCCGCCCAGCCGACGACGACGAAGCCGTCCTCGACCCGGAACGACTCGGCGAGCGCGCTGTTCGCGCGCTGGTTCGACCGCGCGACTTCCAGGGAGACGCGACGCGCGATGTCGCGACAGGCGGCGGCGGCGGGGGCTCCCGGGGTCCCGGATCACGGTCGGACAGCCCTCGTCGCCCGCGGCGACCACGGCCGGATCCAGCGGAATCGCACCGAGGAAGGAGAGCCCCAGCTCGCGCGCGACCTCCTCGCCGCCTCCCGAGGAGAAGATCTCTGTCGCCGCGCCGCAGTGCGGACAGAGGAAGGCGCCCATGTTCTCGATGACGCCGAGCACGGGCACTCCCACCGGCTGGAACATCCGGAGTCCCTTCTCGGCGATCGTCCGCGCCACCGCCTGGGGAGTCGTCACGATCACCGCCCCCGCGAGAGCCACCGTCTGCGCGATCGTGAGCTGGACATCGCCGGTGCCGGGCGGGAGATCCACGATCAGATAGTCGAGCTCCCCCCAGACCACGCCGGAGAAGAACTGCTGCACCAGCCTCGACGCCATCGGGCCGCGCCAGATCACCGGCGTCTCCTTCGAGGAGAGCATTCCCATGGAAACGAAGCGCACCCCGTGCGCCTCCAGCGGGAAGATCCGGCGGCGCTCGTCGGTTTCCGGGCGGTCGTCCCGACCGAACATCGTGGTCTGCGACGGGCCGTACACATCGGCGTCGAGGAGACCCACCCGGGCGCCGCTGGCGGCGAGCGCGACCGCGAGGTTCGCGGATACGGTGCTCTTTCCGACCCCTCCCTTGCCCGACGCCACCGCGACCACATTCTGGACGCCGTCGGGCTTCGCCGGAGCCGGGGCGCGCGGCGGACCCGGGCCGCCCGGCCGCGTGGCGGGCGAACGAGGCCCGGCCGGGGCCGCGACCCCGAGGCGCCGGGGAAGCGGTCACCTCGGTCCGCATCGCGACTTCCGCATGCCGAATCCCCGGGAGCGCCCGGAGCGCCGCGAGCGCCTCCTCCCGGATGCGCCCGGCGACGGCGCTGCGCACATTCGGAAGCGTGACCGTCGCGGATACCGCGGGGGCGCAGATGCGGATATCGCCGACCTGCCCGAGCGCCACGAGGTCCTCCCCGGAGAACTCCGGGTTTCGGACTCGAGCGAGCGCTTCGAGGACCGCTTCGTGGCTCGGGGAGGACATCGAAAAACCGGGGCCGCCTAGGATACCCTGCCCGCGCCCAAGGAGTCCCCGCCCCGATGCAATCCGTGAAATCCCCCGCTGTCGCCCCGGTGTCGCCACGACCCGGGGCCAGTCTCGTCGCCATCGCGCTCGCCCTCCTGGTCGCTCCGGCGGCCGCGGCGGCGCCACTCCCGGAAGAAACCGGACAGCAGCAGACCGCCTCGGGAGAAGCCGAGGGACAGGAGGAGCCGGGTCAGGAGGAGCAGGGCGCCGGAGAGGTCCCCCCGATCGAGCAGCTCCGCTATTCCGAAACCGTCGTCGTCTCCGCATCGCGGGTCGAACAGGAGATCGTGAACGCTCCCGCCACGATCACCGTCCTCGATACCGGAGTCATCGAGACCCAGGCGTCGAGCCACTTCGGCGACCTGATCCGGCAGGCGCCGGGGGTCAATGTGACCCAGTTGTCGAACCGGGACTTCAATGTGACGAGCCGCGCCACCGCCGGGACGCTCGCCACCTCGCAGCTCGTGCTCGTGGACGGTCGGTCCGTGTATCAGGACTTCTTCGGTTTCGTGGCGTGGGACCTGATCCCGGTCGGCATCGACGATCTCGAGCGCGTCGAGGTGATCAACGGTCCGGCGTCGGCCGTCTGGGGCGCGAACGCGATGACCGGCGTCGTGAACCTGATCACCAAGCCGCCCCGCGACACCGAAGAACTCACGCTCGACCTCCGGTTCGGGACCTTCGAGCGCAATGTGCCCGGGCGCGACATGGATCCGGGGAGTCTGCTCTCGGGAACGCTCACCCACGCCCGGGCGGTGAACGACGAGTTCGCCTACCGCGTGAGCGTCGGCTTCACCCGGCAGGATGCGTTCGCGCGTCCCGCCGGCGAGGTCCCGAACGGCAGCGGAACCCTCTACCCCGAGGTCGGAAGCATCGAGACCCGGGCGCCGAAGCTCGACTTCCGCGTGGACTGGGACGCTCCCGACCAGTCCTCGGGGCTCCGGTTGTCGGGCGGCTATGCGGGCTCCGAAGGGCTGCTCCACACCGGGCTCGGGCCGTTCCAGCTGCTTCCCGGAGCCCGGATGGCCTACGGCAGGGCGCAGTACCTGCGCGATTCCCTCGAGATCGGCGCCTTCCTCAACCAGACGGCCGCCTCGTTCAACCTGGTTCTCGTCCAGGATCCGGCCGGGCGGCAGATCGACTCGGAGATGACGACGAATACCTGGGACTTCAGCCTGAAGGACACCCGACTGATCGGGACCCGGCACATCCTCAGCTACGGGGCGAGCGTCCGCTTCATCACGCTCGACATGCCGATCGCCTCGCTCGGCGACCGCCGGAACGAGCAGGGCGTCTATATCAGCGACGAGATCTTCCTGAACGAGAAGTTCCGCTGGATCGTGGGTGCGCGGGCGGACCGGATCAGCGTCCTCGACGAGGTGAACTTCTCTCCCCGGACGACCCTGATCTTCAAGCCGGTTCCCGAGCAGGCGTTCCGGATCTCCTACAACCGCGCCTTCCGGGCGCCCTCGCTGCTGAACAACTTCCTCGAGGTGAGCGTGGCGCAGCCGGCGGAGTTCGACCTTCGCCCCGCGATCCGCGGTTTCTTCACCGGCATCGCGGTTCCCGATTCGGCCCTGCCCGACCCGGTCTTCTATCGGGTTCCCTTCGTGGCGCGAGGATCCCTCTCGCTGGTTCCGGAAACCCTGACCGCGTGGGAGATCGGCTGGTCGGGCGAGGTCACGGAGGATGTCGGCGCCACGCTGGCGGTGTACCAGAACAAGACGAAGAACGCGATCGACTTCACCGACACCGAGTTCTGGTCCGGAGCGAATCCGCCCCCGGGATGGAACGAGGCGTTCACCCCCACGAGCGAGTTCTTCCGCCAGCTCGGGGCGGCCCTGCCCCCCGGGACGCTTCCTCCCTCGATCGTCGCCGTCGGCGAGAACCCGGGCGCCGTCGTGGACCTGCTCGCCGCGCTCGCCGATGTCCGGCTCCCGTCCGTCTTCACCTATGTGAATCGGGATTCGCTCACCCACCGGGGCTTCGAGGTCGGCCTGAACGCCCGCCTCGGGTCGGGCGTGGGCGCCTATGTGAACTATTCCTGGCAGGACGAACCCGAAGTCGAGGGCTTCGCCACCGAAGAGCTCTCGGAGGTCGGAATCCCGGCCGCGCACCGCGTGAACGCCGGCATCGATGCCGAGATCGGCGCGGTGCAGCTCGGCGCCTCGATGAACTATTCGGGGCGGGCCTTCTGGACCGATGTGCTCACCGCCGACTACCACGGCTGGACGGAGCCGTACACGATGGTGAACGCCACGCTGGGGGTGAACCTGCTCGGGGGCCGGCTCCGGCCCGGGCTCCGCGTCATCAACGTGCTGAACCAGGACCTCCAGCAGCACATCTTCGGGGATGTGCTGAAGCGGCAGGTGATCGGGCAGCTGCGCTACCGGTTCTGACCTCCCGGCGCGCCGCCAGCCGGCCGCCCGGTTCGTCGCGAACGGCCGGAACGGACGCCTCGGCGCAACGCCAGCCGGCTGCGCGATCCGCCCCACCGCCGAGACGCCAACCGGCTGCGCCACGACCTCCTGATCCGCGAGCCGGGCGGAGAGGATGAGAGAGACATCCGGCTTTCGGGAGGATGAGCGGCCGGGAGCGGGGTGAGCGGCGCGCCGGGAGGGAAGGTCGGGCGCAGCCCGGGGCGCAGCGCGCCGGAGCCGGAGGCTTTCGGACCCGGTGGGCGCGCTGGTCCCGCCAGACGGGGCTCCGTGGAGGTTGCCGTCGTCCGGTAGCTGCCGGCCTTGCCTCCCGTCGGGATCAGGGGCCCAGCCGATGACGGAACTCCCTCCTCTTCCTGGCGGCGGACGGCGCCCGCCTCGAAACGATGCGCGACGGGATGCGGCTGCTGCTGGCGTGGCGCTCCATCTGCGAGGACCCGAACCTCGACCTCGAACCGGCCCGGCAGCGGCAGGCGAAGGCGAAACGGGAAACGGCCGAGAAGACGGTGGACGGGCGGATCGCCCAGACCTGGGTCATCGCGCTCACGCCGGGCGAGAAGCAGCCGGGCGAAGGGCGGCCCACCGCCGTAGTGTCGGTAGCTCGGAGCCGGGCCTCCCCGCAGTGTCGGGAGTTCGGAACCGGGCCTCCCCGCAGTGTCGGGAGCTCGGAACCGGGCGTCGCCGCAGTGTCGGGAGTTCGGAACCGGGCATCCCCGCAGTGTCGGGAGCTCGGAGCCGGGCATCCCCGCAGTGTCGGGAGCTCGGAGCCGGGCATCCCCGCAGTGTCGGTCGCTCGGAACCGGGCGTCGCCGCAGTGTCGGTCGCTCGGAGCCGGGCATCCCCGCAGTGTCGGCAGCTCGGAACCGGGCGTCGCCGCAGTGTCGGGAGCTCGGGGAGCCGGGCGTCGCCGCAGTGTCGGTCGCTCGGAGCCGGGCATCGCCGCAGTGTCGGTCGCTCGGAGCCGGGCATCGCCGCAGTGTCGGGAGTTCCGAGCCGGGCATCCCCGCAGTGTCGGGAGTTCGGAGCCGGGCATCCCCGCAGTGTCGGGAGTTCGGAGCCGGGCGTCGCCGCAGTGTCGGGAGTTCGGAACCGGGCGTCACCGCAGTGTTCGATCGCTTCTCCGACGACGCCCCCGCCTTCGGGCGCTAACGGCAACTCGCCCAGGTCGTGGGCAGACCATCGCTCTGGCCGCTTCACGCGCCGCCGTTCCGGATGGCGTTCAGGAAACGGCTGAAGCTGGGGCTGCGGTTGGCGATGACTTCGGGCTCGAGGGCCCTGGCGAGCTCCTCGGAAAGGACCGAGGTGTAGGGCTGGCCGCCTCCGAGCAGGTGCTTCAGATGCAGCTTCGGATTCTGGAGCTGGTCCGGCGCAGCCGGATCGATCGCCCCAGCCCTCGGCCGAGCCAGGTTTCGAGGCCGGCCGCGTCGGCGAAGAACCACGCCTCGAGGTGCTGCTGCGCGCAGGCGTACTGGACGGCGCCGCGCATCTCGGGGGTGAGCCGTGGTGACAGGCTGCTCCTCAAGGCGGTCACCTTCGCGCCGGGAGCGCCCTTGTCGGTGTCCACAAGCAGCACGATCTTGTCGGGCGGGCTTCCGCGGTCGAACCAGGCGGCCTTGATGATCTTTTCCGCAACCGGCGCGGTGATGTCCTGATTGCGCGGGGGGATTCGAACATCTTCGGCCCCGATGCCGTTTGCCCGGAGGTGGGTGACCAGAACCGGCAGAACGCGCTGCTCCGTCTGTCCGGACGCGATGATGACGACACGCTTCATTCCGCGGGGGCGGCGCCGAATCCCTTCGTCTCGTGGAACTCGCCGAGGCCGAAGCCGGATTCCTCAAGGGCCTTCCGCACCCCCGCCGCATCGGGCCGCCGCACCAGGGTTGCGCCATCGGCGCCGCGCCGGACGATGCGGACGGCTTCCGGAAGAGCGAGGTAATCGAGCAGCAGGGGCGAATGGGTGGTGATCGCGAACTGAATGCGGCCCGCCGCGCTCTTGAGGTATTCGACGAAGGACGACAGCGCAGTCGGGTGCACATAATTCTCTGGCTCCTCGATCCCGATCAGGGTCGCTTCCGAGGAAACCTGCAACGCCGTCATCAGCGCCAACATGCGCAGCGTTCCGCTGGATGCGCCCACCTGGTGGACAGGGAAGCGGAGTCCGGGTTCCTCCTGGACGAAGTAGAAGCCTCCCTCCGATTCGCGGGGCTCCAGCCGGGACGGCAGACCGAGTATGGAGTGGCTGGCGCGAGTGATCGCTTCGAGCGTCTTCGGAGAGGACCGGCTCAGCGCGTGGAGCGTTTTCGCCAGGTTTCGTCCATAGGGATCGAACTGGCCGGTGTTCCCACCGGCCGAATCGCGACGGAGAAGGTGCGGGTTGGGATCGAAGAAACCCCATCGGTTCGCGTAGTCCGCGAGGCCGCGAGCCGGAAAGGAGGCGTCCGCGGCGGCTGCCGTCAGTGCGCAGGCGGTCGGCGCCTGCCGCAAGACGACCTTCTGGCCTTCGTCGCCCGACCACCACCAGCCGCGGCCATCCTCGGCGGAAAGCACGGTGGTCGGCGGGGCATGCGGTCGGCCCTGGGTCACCTGCTCCTCGACATGGAAGTCGTGTCCCTGTCGAACGAGGCGCACCTTCCATTCATGGGTCGTATCCCCGTTCGCGGCGCTGACCGCGATCCCGACCTGCTGCGCGTGTTCCCCTTTCCACGCCAGGTGGAGGATGCCTCCCCGGATGGCTACCGGCGGCCCGAAATCCCGGGCGCGGGCTGCTTCATGCAGGAAGCGCAGCGCGTCAAGGACCGTACTCTTCCCGGAGGCGTTCGCGCCGATGAAGAGGTTGAGATCGTCGAGCTCTATTGTCGTCCGGCGGAGACTTCGGTAGTTCTGCGCGTCGAGGGACCGCAGCTTCATCACTCGCTCTGTCCCCGCATCGCGCGCCAGACCTTTTCCGGGGTGAGCGGGGTGTCGAGGTGCTCCACCCCGAAGGGTCGGCGGGCGTCCATGACCGCGTTCGCCACCGCCGGGGTGGAGCCGATGTTCGCCGCCTCGCCGATGCCCTCGACAGGCTGTGGAAAAAGGCCCTCGTGCGCCGAGGCGGCGCGAAGCGCCGCCGGGGAGGGGTGCGGGGAGGGTCCTCCCTCCCCGCGAAAGCGGGCGGAACGGATCGCGCAAGCGATTCGGACCGCCACCCGGTGGGGAAAGCGCCCCGCGTCCGCGCGGACGAAGGGGTTTCGCATCTCTTCGAGGACGGATTCCCATGCGGGGCGCTTTATCCACAGGCTGTTGACGCCGAGCGGGTTCACCGGGGTGGGCGTCACGGTGCGGTGGAGTTCGTAGCGGGGGAGCATGTCGGCGCGAGGGACGGCGTATTCCAGAAGCGACGGGGTGAGGAGGTTCCCGTCCGCGTCGTACACCGCCTCTTCGTAGAGCGCCTGGGCGATCTCCTGGGCGAGGCCGCCGTGGACCTGGCCTTCGGCGAGGAGCGGGTTGATGACCTCGCCGCAGTCGTCCACCGAGATTGTAGCGCGCGATCGTGACCTCGCCGGTGTCGGGCTCGATCTCCACGGCGCAGAGGTGGGTTCCGAAGGGGAAGGTCTCGCCGGAGGGCCTGAAGTCCACATCGGCGGCCAGCGCCTCCGCCGCGCCCTCGGGGGCGCCGGGAGCGTGGGCGAAGGCGGCGAGCTCGCTCCAGCCGACGGCGCGGGCGGGAGAGCCGGCGACGAAGAAGCGGCCCTCGTCGTGGGTGACCTCGTGTTTCGAGATCCAGAAGTCCGAGACCTGGACCGCATGGATAGGCTTCTCCTGCGCCGGGCCGCGCTGCGAGCCCATGAAGAAGACGCCCCCCTGGATTTCCACGATTTCGGGCGTCGGAAGGTCCGTCTGGGCGCGGGCCGAAGTCGCCGCGGCATGGGTGAGAAGCGCTGTCAGCGAGAGGACGAACGGTGTCCGGATCATGGTTCCTCCCGGCCGATGGCCGATCGCGGACGCCGCCCGCGGAGGGACGACGCCCGCGGTGATGGTACCGGCGGCGGGGTCGCCGCAGATGGCGCGGTTGCCGTCGATCGGGGCTACGCGTTGCGGCGCGACGATCAAGATGAGACGTCACCCGCCGTCGGCCCGAAACGAAGGGAGGGCGCCGGGGTGCCGTGGCTCTCGCCCGGACAGATCACGAGCTCGGTGGGCACTCCCAGCCGGCGGAGACTCTGGTAGAGGTTCTCCGGCTGGCTCAAGGGGACATTCCAGTCCTTCTCGCCGCAGAGCACGAGCGTCGGCGTCGTCACCCGATGCACCCGGGCGATCGGTGAGAGCCGCTCGTAGAGCTCCGGGTTCTCCCAGGGAAGGCCGAGCTCGAATTCCCACTCGAGCTGGTAGTGGTCGTTCCCGTAGCAGGCGGTGGAGAAAGTCCCTCGCGCGCCGACGCGGCGCGAAGCGCCGCCGGGGAGGGGTGCGGGGAGGGGTCCTCCCTCTCCGCGAAAGCGGGCGGAACGGATCGCGCAAGCGATTCGGGCCGCCGCGCCGCCAGCCGGCCGCCCGGTTCGTCGCGAACGGCCGGAACGGACGCCTCGGCGCAACGCCAGCCGGCTGCGCGATCCGCCCCACCGCCGAGACGCCAACCGGCTGCGCCACGACCCCCTGATCCGCGAGCCGGGCGGAGAGGATGCGAGAAGCATCCGGCTTTCGGGAGGATGAGCGGCCGCGAGCGGGATGAGCGGCGCACCGGGAGGGAAGGTCGGGCGCCGCCCGGGGCGCAGCGCGCGGAAGCCGGAGGCTTTCGGAGCCGGTGAGCGCGCTGTTCCCGCCAGACGGGGCGACACGCGCCCGCTTCCGGGTCGCCGACGGCACGGGCATCTTCGAGCCGCGCGTATCCGGCCGGGGCGCAGCTGATCGGGATGCGCCCCGGCGGACGGCCGCCGGGCGCCGTCCGATCCCGGCGTCGAGCTGACCCGGCCGCTCGAAGTCGCGTTGCCCGGCTGCTTCGCCGCTCAACAGGTCGAATCGCTTCCGCGATTCGCCCCACCGTCTTTCGCGGGGAGGGGGAACCCTACCCGCACCCCTCCCCGGCCGCGCTTCGCGTCGCGTCTCTGCCCCGGGGGACTTTCACCACAGCCTGTCAAGGGCTCTGGCCGCACCGCAGGAGCAGCGTCGCACGCGTCCGGACGCCTTCTTCCCGGCGCCGGCGCGCGGCTTCGGCCGGGGGCGTCGAGGTGGCGAGTTCCGGCGTCGGGCGAAATGGGGTCGCTGGTGGCGTCGTGTCTCTGCTCGTCAGGTCAGCGCTGCCGGGTCAGTTCCGGTCGTTGGCCCGGACGCCAGTCCCCCGCCAGTCGGCGGTCGTCCACCATCGAGGCGGCGCCTTTCGCCCGGTGCGGTGGACGGGCTTCAAGGCGCCGCCACGGCTGGGCGCCGATGCCGGCGTCGCCGGTCAGGCTCCCCTCCGGGCATGTCGTCGACGGGGGTGATCGGGTGGGCCGAAGGCGACGACGGCTTCCACTCGCAAGCGCGCCCGGGTTTGCGGCGGAAGCGCTGCTGCTCGGCCGGCGCCGCACGCGCTCGACGGGTAGATCCGGATGTTGACGGACCAGAG